>NZ_CAXXDL010000001.1:0-3919591 GCF_963668415.2 uncultured Methanospirillum sp.
AGATGGGAAAATGGATAAACCTTGCTGTTTCAATTTATTTTGTATCAGCGAAATCCTCTAACTTTTAAAAAAATATTCACTCTCGCAGACAGATTTAGGGTAAGGGATTCATCAAGATGATAATATCAATTATTTGAAAATCATTTCTACCGATAAAAAAACAGTCCTGGGTTCAAGTATCTCTGTGTGTTTGAAACGAAAAATTCGGAGATAATAATTACCCACTACAATCTCGCGTCCCTGAAGGAGAACAAAAGCCTGTTTACGTAGCTGAAGACCCGGTTCACTATTACCAACCAGATTTCGTACCCAATAATTAAGTACAGCCTGCGGTTACTCAAGAACCTCTATCAGTTCCGCGAAATGAGAAAAAAGAGAAAACATCGAGATGTGTTATATATTGCAGTAAATCTGCCGATTATTCGAAGGAACCAGCCAGTTCCCTAATGATGATCTTTGCTGTTTCCTCAGCAACCTCTCCGGTAAATTCAACACATTGTTGCATATGGATAGAAGAACCCAGTTCCATATCCTTCGTCAGAATTCTACAACAAAGCACGGTATGACGGGTTCGAAACTTTTCATGTAATTCATGTGCTAACGCCATACACTTTTTTACTTGTTCATCTTTGGGTGCGGTCCGCCCGAATACCATTCCCAGTGCCATGATACCACCCACAACCGCTCCACATGAACAACCGGACCCACCCATACCAATAGGAAACCCGGATGCCAGTTTTATCACTTCCTCAGGGTATCCAAGGTCGAACTCTTCATTAATTGTTTTCACAATGGCTTCAGAACAATAATAATCAAGATTACGATAATATGCTTCAGCAGTTTTTCTGATACGTTCTGTATCAACAGACTTTGGAATTTTTGTCATATATATCCCTTCAATTTTACACACGAATTAACTTTAATTTTTTTGCCTGATGGTATTTCTCATCGCGAATATGTCCTTTCTTTCGGATTATCCGGTGACGGGATAATCCGGATCTTCATCTCCGGATCATCCTGGATGAAATAGGTGTAATCTGATATCAGTGCGAGACCTCCCGGATCGGTCCCGCCGATAATACACGAGAAAACACGAGCATCCTGTTTCTCCTTGACCCGTATCCACTCAGAGATCACTGCCCGGTTCGATATCTCTGAAACCCCGTCGGTCAGAAACAACAGGTCCGCCCCTCTGAATGCCGGCTGGCGAAGGGATTCAAGCCCTGAATACAGGGCAGTCGTGAAATCGGTTCCGCCACCAAATGTTTTCTGAAGAAACGAAAGGAACTCGTCACCCATCTTTCTCTTTGGTGATAACTCAATCTCCCGGGTATCTCCCGGACCGGAAAAGAGGATCACCTTCACGTCCCGCTCCTCTCTCATCATCCGGGTTGCAAGAGCAAGAATGATCGATTTCGCAACCGTTTCTGGAAACCCGTTCATCGACCCGGATGTATCAACAAGGGCAACCACCGGCCCGTGTTTCTTCTTTCTCGGTCTGCCTCCTGCCAGGCTGGAACCCCGAAGATCATAGGTCAGTAGTTTTCCTTCGGTAAAATCTGCATAGAACTTGGTTTTTAAAACCGAATGTGAAATCTTCACCGCTTCAACCGGCAGGAGGCGGGCAATATCACGGGACCGTGTGATGGAGTACATCTCATACCGGCTCATCGGAGAGATTCCATGGGAGAGGATACCGGCATCGTAACTCACTCTCCCGATACGTCTGATAATCTGCTTCAGTTCCTGATCCTTCTCTGCATACGCGGCATACGACTCCAGGTTCTCAATCTCTGCGGATTTCAGGGAGGTGATATCCAGTCCCCAGTCTGTTCCTGGATGGACCTCTGAAAGAAACCGGATCGATCTCCGGTGAGGATCGAGGGACTGAAAGAGAGAACTGGCAGGGTCCATGACGGTCTTCTGGAGAATGGACTGGAACCGGGATGCTTCATCCTTTGGTTGAAAAAAATCTGATTGCATCTCCGGCATTCCGGAAGGCTGCCTCTTCTGTTCCAGAAGAAGTTCTCTGATCTGCCGGATCAGAGACAGAACCCGTGCAGTATCCGGTTCCTGACCGCTCCCTTCTCCCTTTCCTCCCGGCCCGTTCTGTGGTGAACTGGTCCCTGTTCTAGATGAATCATCATGATATGACCCGGATTCATCTAGTAGATCGTCTATCACCTGCCGAAAATCAGCGATCAGATCCTGCATCGGTTCAGAATCCGGCACTGATTGACTCTCATCCTCTGCGGCTATCGCATCCTTATAATGCTGGATGGCTGCCAGACAGGCTTCACAGAATGGTTCCATGGATTGTGAACTCTGCAGTTCTCCGGATATCACCCGGGAGAGGAGATAAGAAAACTCGGCAATAAGGGAGGACAGATCATCGGGAACCAGAACCTCTTGACATGATAGCTCACATAATGCGAGAAACGCCCGTATCTCCTCGTCAAGATCGGCATACATCTCCCTGCCGGGAACCGGAGCACGATCGATGAGTTCGAGGATCGTGGTGATAAAAACACGGGCAACACCTGCCGCTGTCTCCGGTGAGTCTCTTGCCAGGTCCTGTACTGCGTGCCATAATGGAGAATGGCGAAGATGGATCAGAATCGGGTAGAAGATCCCATACCGCTCTCTGAACTTCTGAGAATCACGAATCTGCAGATGTACCCCTTCGATGAGCTCCAGAACCATGATGGATACAAGATCTTCCCGTACATCACGGGGAATCCTCCGGGGGACTGCGGTAAGTTCCCGGACAAGAGTTCTGCCTGTGGCTGAGCGGGGATACCGGAGACCGGGACCGTAAACAGATGGGCTCATGTGTTTCTCATCAGTGGTCAGGATCGGATGGCATGGGTCAGGGTGTCCATCTTTTCTTCAAACAGATGAACCCGGGCAAGCCGATTCTGCTGGACACTGATCACCTCATCGATGTCTGAACGTGTCAGCCAGATATTTGCCTCAAGGTTCTGTTTCAGGAGAACGGCTCCCTCTCTGACTATAGTGAGATACCTCTGGAACTGTCCCATGAGATACACGTACTCCGCCTCGCAGACAGCCTTCCTATCGGGATTCGGAGATTTTTTGGGAGAAAACTGATACTCCTTCTGTAATATATCCATGACTTGAGCGAAGGGATATCCGGTTGAAAAAGAGAGTTCAACAGTAAAATAGAACCATTTTTCATCCTTTGATGCCGCTACGAGATCAGCATATGAGACAATCTTCTGATTGTTTCCGTCGCTATCATGAGCGAAAACAGGGACAGGCAGGCTGACATCTTCAACAAACGCATCTCCTTTGGTAAGCATCTGTTGCAGATGCAGGATTCCTGCCTCCAGCTGTTCAGTGTCTGTCCCCCCGGTTACCAGGTGATCGATGATCAGGTTTCGAATCTCTTCTTTCTGCTCTGGCAGATCCCAGAGCAGGTGCTGGAGCAGAAGGAGCATAGTCCGGTCAACAGATCCATTCCCGTTTGCGGCAGCGGCAACCCTGAGTACCCCGGTGATCTTCTTCCACCGCCGGTCAGATACCCAGAATCCATCTCCTTCTTCTGAATCCCGCTTTTCCAGATGTCGTTTCAGGGAGAGGATAATATCCTGCACCTCCCCGGGAATCTGGACAGACCGGGACTGCTCCCTGATCCAGGCGATCTTTTCTGTGGTGAGAGTTGTCAGGGGAGAAAAAGTAGGATCAGACCTGAAGAGCAGTGTTTTCACATTCTCTTCATTCTGAATGTACCGGACATCATACCGGAAGAGAAAACGGTCGTAGAGTGCTTCCAGGCTCTCATCTTCTTCAGGAAGTTCGTTCGATGCCCCGAACACCGTCAGAAGCGGGGTATCAATCACCTCGGTTCCGTTGTGAAACCGTCGCTCGTTTAAGATGGTGAGCAGGCTGTTGAGGATGGAACTGTTCGCCTTGAATATTTCATCAAGGAATCCAATGTGAGAGGCGGGAAGACACCCATCAGTCTTTCTTCGAAACTCATCATTCTCAAGGGATTTAATCGACAATGGCCCGAAGATCTCTTCCGGAGTGGTGAACCGGGTCAGGAGGTAATAGAAAAAGTCCGCTCCTCTGATGGATCTGCAGATACTCTGGGCAAGATATGTTTTTGCGGTTCCTGGCGGACCGAGATAGAGGATATTCTCATTAGAGAGAATCGCTAGAACGGCACCGAGAATCTCCTCGTCACGCTCGATGAAATGTGTGTTAAATCCGGCACAGAGTGTCTGGATCTCGTCTTTCAAATTGGTGTCATTATTCATTCATCTCACCATCATCCACGTGTACCTGATAATATGCCTGAAACCGGAGATGTAGTGGTACACTATCTCTGGTTTCTGCCCAGTCGTTCATACACTGCACTCCGGAGATCATTCATAAACCCCTCTTTATCTCCCAGCGTATACCAGAGTCCGATCTGATTCTCTGCGTGAAAACCGGTCTCATTAGTGTACCCGATCATCAGTGACGACGAAGTCACTCCGTACCGGGATACCAGTTCTGCATTCTCAGGCAGTTCTGCGTTGATATGTGCAAAGATTAGTCTCCCATCTGCCAGCTCACGGGCGAATGAGGAGTTCACGGTCTCTTCTGCAAGCTGGCCAAGGACCTGGCATGAGTAACACTGCTGGGCAGGATGGAAATGATACACCTCGATTGCATCTGACGAAACGAAAACCGGAGCCGATTGTCCCGGTTCAGGGAATGACTGGTTTCCCAGGATACAACTTTTATTGCACCCACAACCGCCCGACAGAATGAGAAGCACGGTGGTGATTGCAAGAATGAGGAGCGGGAGAGCCATTCCGTTATATCGTTTTTTATCGTTCATGCAAATCAAAAGAAGAACGAAAGAGATCCGGTTGCCCCATCACCGGAGCTGTTCCCGGACAATCGCGGTCAGATGCTCAATCTCGTCAAACCGGGGATCTTCCATCCCGTTTTTAACGATACCGCACTCGGTTGCGATCAGATGAATATCAGGATCAAACCCATGCTCCTTCACCTTTTTTCTCCCGCACCAGTCAGAACATCCATCAAGAACAACGATCCTTTCTGCCTGAGAAAGAGCATCACAGAGCCGGTCCGGATCCACCCGGCAGGAGATACAATGCTCAATCATACCCGGACACTTCCTCATCAGATGCTCTCCGGTCTTCGCGGTGAGTTTACCCGTATTAGATATCCCGGAGCAGGTGATCAGGGTTATCCCGTCATCATCATGCATAAAAAAATGAGATTAGCAGCACTTCCCGCCGCAACCGCACCCGCTTGATCCGTCTGAAGGTTTCTTTCCTTTCCCTGACTCCTGGAGTTTTCCTTCACCTTTCCAGGCAGCTGAGGCAATCACCTCGACCTGGTCAGGGGTGAATGACCGGTCACCACTCTTCTTTTCAACACCGAGATCGGTGATCACCAGGTGCTGGTGAACCGGGACTCCTGCCGCCTCGGCGATCTTCTTTGCACAATGCATCCCGCACCCATCGATCGCAACAACCTCATCGACCTCGTTGGCACGTTTTGCAAGGGCTTCAGATGATGCAAGCAGAGCGGTGCAGGCATATCCCCCGTACGATTCCTCATCAAGCTGGATCGCAGCGGCGTTCGAGATCTGTCCGGTGTTCGCCTGACCACAGCAAGGGAAAATGATCCGTGATTTGTCCCCGCCACCACAGGAACAGGGTGCCTGCTCTGCCATTATGCCCCCTTGAGGATCTCGATGATCTCATTCACGGTTGGAACCCGGCCAGCCACAACCTCTTCTCCGTCTTTAAACAGGGAAGGGGTCATCAGAATTCCACGACTGACGATCTCACTCAGATCTTCCACTTTGATGACCTCGGCCTGAAGATCTGCCTTCTTCACTGCCTCATTCACGTTGTCATACATTCGTTTGCATTTCGTACATCCGGAGCCTAAAATTTCGAGTTTCATCATTTCACCGTATTTTGAACTAATTGTCACTTCTCAAATATTCATCTTTCGACCAATAATTTTCTCTTCCTCTATCCCATCAGCCAGTTGAAGAGATACCCGGTAAGGATAATTCCCGAACCAACCACTCCGATAAAAATGGCAAGAAGCCGGGGTTTGAGAACTTTTCTGAGCAGAATCATTTCAGGGATGGAGAGAGCGGTCACGGCCATCATGAAAGCGAGAGCGGTTCCCATCGCGACCCCGGCACGGGTCAGTTCTGACACCAGCGGAATGACTCCGGCTGCATTGCTGTACAGGGGAATACCGATGATGACTGCAACAATCACTGCGAACGGGTTATCCTTCCCTGCATACGCAGCAAGTGCTCCGGCAGGAACCCAGCCATGCATCAGGGCACCAATTCCGATACCGATCACAACATAGAGCCAGATCTTCTTGATGATCTCAAGCGTTTCAATCCAGGATTCCTGGATTCGTTCTGTGTATGTCGGTGTATGCATCGCCATCCGGTTGGATTTGACTTTGACCTGGTAGACGTATTCTTCAACAAACCGTTCAAGTTTCAGTCTGCCAATGACCAGCCCGGCAACGATCGCGATCACTTCACCAGATACAATGTAGGTGAGAGCGATCTGCCAGCCAAAGAGGCCATAGAGCATTACCAGGGCGACCTCGTTCACCATCGGTGCGGCGATCAGGTAGGTGAACGTAACCCCGAGCGGAATGCCGGCTTCTACAAAACCGATGAAGAGCGGGACTGCAGAGCAGGAACAGAACGGGGTGATGATCCCGAGCAGTGCAGCCAGGATATGACCGATAAAGGTGGATCCTTTCCGCTCCGCAAGCCAGGCTTTTGTCTTCTCAGGCGAGAAGAACGACCTGAGAAAGGTGACCACAAAGACGATCACAAGCAGGAGGATGAATATCTTCACCGTATCATAGAGGAAGAAGTTCAGAGCACTCCCTATCTGACTCTCCGGACTAAGACCGAGAAGCGTATAGACGATCCAGTCTGCAGCGGTTTGAACAATTTCAAAGACCATGATAATTCCGATTTTTTTATTTGAAGAGATATGGATTAGTTACGAGGAACCACTCTTGTGATATTCTGCCAGGATAGCCTTGAGATACGCGTCTTCGGCAGCCTTCGGGACGTAATTGTACACTTTCACCTTCTTTAGAACGGCATCTTTGACCAGCTGATCAGATGAGAGGTTCATCGCTTTGACCTCGGCAATAATCTCATCGAGCATGGTGATACCGGTAGGAATCCCATTCACAGGAACCTGCCTGACTCGCCGGAGTGCATCTGCCTGACAACAGGGAACATCTGTGTTCATGATATCCTCACTGATCTCCGATCTTTTCCTGTTCACGCTGTTCCCGGGAATAATTCTGACAGCAACACCCTGAGCAGCAGCCTCCCTGCATCATCCGGCGCATCAGAAGCATGACTCCGATCATCACCAGGAGGCAGAAGATCACCGCTCCGGCAAAGAAGATTATTGGCATTCCAAAAAACGGCATCATAAAGGGCATGTAATTCTCATCTCAATGTGTTTGATCTGAACTGGCTTCAAATATTTCAACAATAATTGAAGTAGTCGTTGAAGTTTATTAAATCTCTCCTGACCCATAATTTCATGAGGATCGAATCACCAGCGAAAGAGTGAACTATTCAAAAGATCATGAGAACGAAAGAAAACCCAGGGAGTATTGATGACAAAAGAATTGTATGTTGAATGGCTGCATGTCGGTGCAGACGTAACCCATACCTGTGTGCGATGCTCTGCAACCGGTACAACCGTAGCAGCGGTGATCAAGGATGTGGAACCTGAACTGACTGGGAGAGGGATTCAGATTGTATATACTGAAACGGTGCTCCCGTCCGAACAACTCCCTGAGTCTAACAAAGTGCTGATCAATGGAAAACCATTGGAAGAGTACCTGACAAATGCCAGGGTGGTTCAGACATGCTGTGAGTCCTGTGCCTGTATCGTCGAGCAGGAGTCTGCTGAATGTCGCGCAATCCAGACTCCGGATGAACTCTATGAATCACTTCCCGCAGATCTGATCCGGCGGGTACTGATGATCGCAGCAGATCAGATGGACGAGCGAACAGGATCATCAAACGGGTGTTGTGGATAGAAGAAAATAAAAAAACTCTTTACCAGAAGATCAACATCGTAATAAGAGATTATTTGATATCAACAACAATTTCAACTGTTATTGAATAATACTGAGAGCGTTCAATATAGGGAGTTACTATGTGTATAAAATCTACATCAATACGAGGATTGACCGGATATGGGATTACCTGAACCGATTGAGGACACCTTATGTCAGATCGGGGGAGTAGAGGGTCTTAAGCAATATCTTCCTCCTGATGAAGAACTTATTCGAAAGAAGAATGTTTTTTCTGCACTTTCAGATCCCATCAGGCTCCAGATACTCTATCTTCTCAATGTTCAGCCACTCTGTGTCTGTGTGATCAAAGAGGTGATCGATATCGCAGATTCAAAATTATCCTATCACCTCAAGACGCTCACCACAGCCGGATTGATAGACAAAGAATCTGACGGCATTTATCTGATATACTCAATAACCCAGACCGGAAAGCGGTGTATTCAGATCTGGCTGTAACCAACTTTTTTTCTTCCCTGATATCCTTTGGTTCCCTATTATCGCATTCTAAACATCTGCGATAAGAAAAATCCTGAAAATTAGGGTTGGTTATACGGCAACTTTTTATTAGTTCAAAATTAATTGAATGAGGGGGCAGTCAGATTTGAGCGTGCTTGGAGTCACACCAGTCCAGAAATTTCCTATCATCTCAACCTGGCAATCAAAACCCATCAGTATTTTTTTCAATCAGGTGAATTCATGAATCAGCAATCAATAAAAAAAATAGCAGGAAGGGGTATTGCCGTATCTATGCTCATGTGCATCGTCTGTTTCGGACTTCTCATCTCCGGAGCCACTGCTGCAGAAACAAATAGCACTACCCCTGGCGTTCAGCAGGTTGAAGTGTATCACTTTCACCCGACAAACGGATGCATAACCTGTACTACCATCGGGAACTATGCAGAAGAGTTGATAAAAAAATCCTATCCTTCTGAACTTGAAAACAAGAAGATCGTCTTTGACCACATCAATTACCAGGATCCCAAGAATGCCGATCTGGTCAAGAAGTTCGGAGCAACAGGCTCTTCACTGATGATAGGGGTGACCGATGTATCCGGGTTCCACAAGGAAGAGAACGTCAAGGTATGGTATATTGTCGGGGACAAAGGGAAATTCGATACCTATCTGAAGGATCTCCTCGACAAGAGACTTGCCGGATCCTTTGAGGAATAATCTCTCTTCTATTTCATTTTGGTGAGACATGTCATCGGCTGTATCACGATTCATACCCATTCTTCTCATCTGCAGCCTTGCGGTGCTCATATCATCTGCCAGTGCAGAGGTCTTTGTAAAGAATGGATCTTCCATTCCGGATGGAACACCTGCTGACCTGCTCATCCAGGATATCCTGGCATCTGATGAACCAGTCTCCACGGCATTCTTCTATAATACCCATTGTGGTATCTGCCATGAAGCCCTTGAGTATCTGAAAGGACTCGCTGAGATTCATCCGGAGATCTACCCGGCCAGTTACGATCTCTTCAATAACACAACAAACGGCAAGCTGTTTGATGAGGCGAAACTGGCGTACAATCAGAAGCATATCTCCTATCCGGTCATCTTCATTGGGCCGGTGGTGCTCGAAGGATATGATGCTATCTCCACCTATTACGAGCCACTGGCCCTTGCAGTGCAGAAGAACAAAAAAAGTCCCATTGATACCTTCCTCTCCGGTATCTCCGGAGTTACATATGGTGGTTCATTTGAGATCGGTCTTCCGCTCATTCTCGGGGCAGGGCTGCTGGACGGTATCAATCCCTGTGCCTTTGCGGTTCTGGTCTTTCTCCTGACTTATCTGCTCTCCCTCAATAACCGGCGACGGGTTCTTCTGACCGGATTGGTTTATACGGCAGCAGTCTTCATCTTTTATTTCCTCTCCGGGGTCGGCATCTTCACGGTGGTCCAGACCACCGGCCTGGTGAGTGGATTCTCTCTGGTAGCCGGGATCATCGCCCTGATATTTGCGATCATCATGATCAAGGATGCGATTCTTCCCGGGAGAGGGTTGAGTCTTGCAATACCTGAATCACGGAAAGAGACGATCAACCACTTCGTTGAGAAATCATCGATACCCGCTGCATTCATTCTCGGAATCCTGGTAGGGATGTTTGAACTCCCCTGCACAGGAGGAATTTATCTCTCGATCATCTCGATGATATCACTGAAAACAAACCTTGTCGGAGGGCTGTGGTATCTGTTCATCTATAACATTGCCTTTGTATTTCCGCTTCTGGTTATCATCGGTCTCATCTACTGGGGTATCCCTCCCGAGCGGGTGAACGAGTGGCGGATTGATCAGAGAAGATCTCTTCGTCTGATTATTGGTCTGATTATGCTGGTCTTTGCGATTATGATCTTACGTGAGGTTCTGCTATAACCGGCATTATGGGAGGCTTGAAAACAATGGAACACAATCAAATCAGATTCTCTCTTATGCTGTTGATCATCGCAGTTTTCATCGGTGTCATGCTCTCTGCCGGCTGTACGTCGCCTGCCGGAAAAACTGCCGGTGTGGGTGTGATGTCACCGGTAGAGAAGGTAGAGGTATACCATTTCCACCCGACAAACGGGTGCCGGAGTTGCACGACAGTTGGTGACTACGCAGAAGAGACGGTGAATACCTTCTTCCCAAACGAACTAAAAAACAAGAAGATCGTCTTTGACCACATCAATTACCAGGAACCCAAGAGTGCCGATCTGGTAGAACGGTATGGAGTAACCGGCTCCTCCCTGATGATCGGAGTGTATAACAAGACTGCTTTCAACCGGGAGAGTAATCACAAGGTCTGGTATATGACCGGGAACAAGACTCAGTACATGAATTACCTGAAAGGGGTAATCGATCTGCGTCTGGCGGGTGATCTCTCGTGACCGACCTGATGAGTTTCATGGAGGCGATGGGAACCAGTGATATTCCTCTCGTCGCTGCGTTCTTTATCGGTCTGATGATGGCGATCAGCCCCTGCCCGATGGCAACCAATGTGACCGCTATTGCGTATGTCTCCCGCAAGATCGGGGACAGCAGGTACACAATCCTCGTCGGGCTGCTCTACAGTCTGGGCAGGATGTTTGTGTATGTTGCCATCGCCGCTCTCATTGTTCTGTGCGGATTGAATGTTCAGTCAATCGCCTTGTTCCTGCAGGAGTATGGCGATCTGCTCCTCGGTCCGATCCTCCTCGTCTGCGGTATCCTCATGCTTGAGATCATCCCGCTCTCCTTCGGGTTCGAACATGCCGGGCTACAGGAGCTCAAGGAACGGATGAGCCAGAAGTTGTCAGATCAGGGGCTGCTCGGGAGTTTTCTCCTAGGTATCCTCTTTGCCCTGAGCTTCTGTCCGTTCAGTGCGGTTCTTTTCTTCGGGATGCTCGTTCCCTTGGCTCTGAGTACCCAGGATCCTATCGGAGTTCCCCTGGCGTTTGGGTTTGCAACAGGTCTCCCGGTGATCCTCTTCTCGGTGCTCCTCGTAACCGGGGTAAAACGGTGTAGTAATTTTCTCGGCAAGGTTCAGGCTGCCGAGGTCTGGTTCAGAAGAGTTGTAGCGGTGATATTCATCATAATAGGATTATACTTCACCGCGATGCTGTTTACCGGATAACAAAAGATTATTTTTTGAGGTTTGCATCAATCCAGGTGATGATCTCATCCCGGACCTGTCTGAAGAGCTTCATCTGGTCTTCTTCGCTCCCGGTTGCTGCAGATGGATCCGGGAAACTGACATGAATCATCTTTTTTGCTCCTGGGAACATCGGACAGGCAGCGTTTGCACTATCACAGACTGTCACCACGAGATCAATGTCCTGGTCAAAGAACTCGATCAGTGCCTTTGACCGGTGATGGCTGATATCGATCCCGATCTCTTCCATCGCCCGGATAGCGAGGGGATGAACCCGGGTTACCTCGGTTCCGGCACTCAGGCCTTGATATTGATCACCATACGTTGCGTTGAGATACCCTTCTGCCATCTGGGACCGGGCAGAATTATGGGTACAGATAAAGAGCACGTTTTGTTTCATAGGGACACCGCTTATGGTTGTTTTGTATTCTTCTTCCACTGTTGATGGAGGAACGTGACAATCGTCCGGTCCGCATCTTCTTTGAACCGGTAAATCTTATGATTTGACCGGTAGTAGGTCTCGATGATTCCGGCATCTTTGAGGATCTTCAGGTGATTGGAGATCAGGGTGGATGGTTCTTTAAAGATCCAGATAAATTCACAGACACACTGATCACGATTACTCAGCATGAGGAGGATCTTCAGCCTGAGCGGATGGCTGATTACCTTGAGCATCCGCTCCATTCGGAGAACGGATTCATCTTCCAGAGCAGATTTCACCTGGTTCAGTTCATCCTCCCAGTCTTCCCGGAGTGCACAATCAGCAGGACAACACCGGGCGGTTACCATACTATCACATCCTGAAAGGGAACCTGAATGTTCCCGTGAGATGGCATATGTATTCATTTCCTTTCATTTCATAAAAAACTGAATTGAAGATCATCCCTTTTCCCGTTTTCTGGATGATATCATAGTGGTGAAACCAATGGAGTATGAAACGATTCAGATAAGAAAGATAGAGGGTGCCTGCGGGCTTTGTGAAGAGTACTCAGAAAAGAACATTACCACTCCCCCGAAGATCGCCATCCTCTCCTGCGAAGGAGCCTGTGCCCGGGGAGAAGTTTCCAGGCGGGCAGCAAACCTGATCGCTCACGAAATGGCGAAAGATGAAACGGTCAGGATCTGCCTGGGCGGTGCATTTACAAAGAATATCGGCCAGCGAAATCTGGTCAGACGGGCAGAGAAATGTCTTGCTATCGAAGGGTGCTTTGTCTCATGTGCAACCCGGATGATGCAGGGAGTGCTTCCTGATCTGAATCCGGAGGTTGTCCTTGCCGATACGCTCTATGAAGAGTCGCTCCCGTTCGGGATCGATGAGGTATCAGACGAGACGTTCAGTACATATGCCAGGCAGGTCGCAGAAAAAGTGGTTGGGACGTATATCAAAAAGTAATCGGAAAAAACCTGGGATTTCACATGTCTTCTTTTTCAGCCGGAGAACAGATTCAATGGAATCCACGTACACTAGCGTATCGTTTTGAAGAGATCTGATTACCGTTCACAAAAAGAGATTAGTTGGCCGGTTTCCATGAAGATGACGCATTGCCCAGAGCGACATCAACCTTATCCTGCGAACCGTACTTTAATGCACTTCCGATCTTTTTCCAGGCCACATCATTGGTCGTATTCTTCTCCAATCCCCAGAAGTCATAGATGCTTACTATCCGATCTCCAGCCTCATTCAGTGTTCCCTGTCCTAATATTCCCGCATCATTCTCAGTAAATCCTACAATTGCGGTTTTCAAAGATTCAATGGAATCAGAACCATGGAGAAACTCTATCTCGGATCCTATCTTTCCCATATCATAGACTGCGTATACATACCCATTTGGTTCATATCCAACCTTTTGAATAATGGTATCAATAACTGATTCCATGCCAACCGGTCGGTGAGAGATTACAAACCCGGAATATTTTCTCTCGGCTCCAAAGGTGGCTGCTTTCGGTGATTTTATGAGATCCGGATTTAACATATTCGCATTTGTCCCTATCCATCTGACCTGCGAAAGATTCTGATACTTTTCGTTTGATGCCTCTTCCATAATTGGAATGATATCATCGAAGGTATATGCAAGAATACAAACAGAATCCTTATCCTCATGCGTCAGTACTGATCCCGTAAGTTGATCCAGACGGGCAACGATTTCTTCATATCCCTGCGATTGAGGGCCATACCGTACAACATCATCTGGTCCGGTAGTATTCATCGGTTTGCCGAGGATTGTTAAGTTCTGGAAATTAATCCAGCGATCCTCAAGGACCAAAGGGACGACAACGCTGATATTTTCCATCTTCAGAAGGGTATTGAGTGCAATAACCTGACTTGAATCATCTGCATGAAACCTGAAAATATTGTCATCAGGGATCGAGAGTGAGGTAGCTGAACTTCCTGATGCAAGAATAAGAACCCCGTTTTCATCTGCATATGGCTTGATCTCTTCAAGTTGTGCACTGGAGAATAGTCCGAGAATCATATGAACACCACATTCATGGAGTTGTTTCACTGCGGTGAGGGCTGATTGCGGATCTAAAGAAATTTCAGTAATATTTAGTTTGACGACCCGGTCAGATCCGATATCCTGATAAAACGAATTCATATCTTCAGCGGACTGCTTAAGAACAATCTCTGATGCAAGACCTGATGCTGACATGTCCCCCTGGGTAGGGAAAACTGCATAGAGTACAATCTCATCTTTATCCGCTGGCCCTTCCTGTGCGGCAGTGCATACCATCGGAAGTAAACAGATAATCACACACAGAAGAATTATAATCCATCCAGATATACTCGGACTCTCCGATCCCATCTGTGAGCATACGAGGTTATCCTATTAAGCAATTCTGATATGATGTGGGTGACCAATAAGAGGTTCCTATGTTCGTCCTCGTGAGGTAAGAAATTTGATTTTCATGGACCAAATCGTAGAAACCGGAGAGAAAGATACGAATGGAGAAAATATTAACAGGCAATAGTAATCAGAAAGATAAAAAAAAGAAACTGATTCTAATTACTTCACTGATGGTTTGGTAGCATTATCATCTATCATGGTGATCCTCGGCTCTGCCCCGGTAATGAATTGATCTGAAGTCCCAATTTTCTTCCAGACAAAACCTCTTGTTGAATTGTTCTCCAAAGTCCAAAATCCAAATATCGCCTGAACCCGGTCTCCTGCAGCGTTTAACTCTGCTTTTCCTAATGTTCCATGATAACTTGCTGCTTTCTGGGTTACTGCCTTTTTCAAATCTTCGATGTCATCAGATCCATGGAGAAATTTCGCCCGAGCAGCGATAATCCCGAGATCATAGACTGCGTATGCATTTCCGTTCACTTCTCCCAGTTCCTTGACGATCCGGTCAGCAAATGCATCAACTTCAACCGGACGATGGTCAATAACATACCCGGTATAATTACGCTCTGCTCCATAGGTTGCTGCTTTCGGAGATTTCAAGTGCTCAGAGACGAGCATATTTGCACTTGTCCCAATCCACCTTACCTGGGAAAGATTTGAGTAATTTTCACTTGATGCTTCTTCCATAATAGGAACAATATCTTCGAAGGTATATGCTACGATACCCACAGAATCCTTATCCTCATGTGTAAGAACTGAACCTACAAGCCGGTCCAGACGAGCAACGATCTCATCATATCCCTGGGTGTTATGATCATATCGCACAACATCATCGGGTCCGATTGAACTCATGGGATTGTCAAGAATGGTTAAGTTTACAAAATTTATCCAGCGATCATCGTGGACCAAAGGAACAATAACACTGATATTTTCTATCTTAAGGAGGGAATTGAGAGCCTGTACCTGACTCGAATCATCAGGAACAAACCTGAAGATATTGTCTCCAGGAATCGAGAGAGATGTTGCAGTACTGCCAGATGTCAGAATAAGGACATTATTGGCATCAACATACGGTTTGATTGCTTCAAGTTGAACACTTGTAAATCGTCCGAGAATCATATTTACACCGCTTTCATGGAGCTGCTTAACTGCGGGTAATACGGATTCCGAATTTGAATCGATTTCGGTTATGTTTAGAGTGATAACTCTATTTGATCCAGTTTCACGATAAAAAGAGTTCAGATCTTCTGCTGATTGTATAAGCGCTGCCTTTGCTTCGAGGCCTCCGCTCTGCTGATCACCACTTGTAGAGAATATTCCATACAATACAACATTGTCCTGATCCACTGACCCCTGTTCTACGGCAGTGCTTACCAACGGGAGTATACAAAAAACCAACCATATCAGGAAAATTATTTTACCAAAAATACCCAGCTTCTCTCTTCCCATCTGTGAGCATTCGAGGTTATCATATTAAGCAATTATGATCTGTTTTTTTCTATGTAACACCCGGATAATGGTAAAGTTAGTTCATGATTTGAATCCGGAGGTTATCCTTGCCGATACCATGTATGAAAAGTCGCTACCATTCGAATCGATGAGGTATCAGAGAGACATTCTATGCCTATGCCCCGAACTTGCAGAAAAAGAGTATGTGGGTATAATCCCGAAATAACACATTATTTTTCTTTCATAAGAGATATGAAGTATAATACAAATACATACAATGGCTAAGGATAATCACTAAATTGGCAGAAACTTTTTTTAAAATCTCAATATTATTTAGAGCTATAGCAAAACCGGATAAGTCTATATATTCATGAGAGTATTGCAAAATAGTTTGAAGTAGTAGTCATCACATGGAAAAATTAAAAGTCCTCTTCATCTGTACCCATAATTCCGCCCGATCCCAGATGGCAGAAGGATATCTCCGTGCTAAATATGGTGACCAATATGAAGCGTGTAGTGCCGGCACTGAAATTACTTCCATTCATCCTGAGGCAGTAATGGTTATGCAGGAGATCGAAATTGACATATCAAATCATAAATCAAAGGACATTATGGACTTTTATTTTAATAGTTTTGATATTGTATTTACCGTTTGTGAAGGGGCTCATGCGGTTTGTCCTGTCTTTCCCGGAGCGAAAGAGAGGAAACATAGGGGGTTTGTTGATCCTGCATCCACCGTTGGTACACCAGAAGAAATACGGCAATCATTTAGGAAAGCACGGGATGAAATCATCGAATGGGTGGATGAAAAATTTGGTGCAATGAGTTCAGATCTCGGTTATCTGTAAATGCTAAATGAGGTTTATTCCTCCAATCTATCATGCCAATGTCTCACTATTACGCAGCTTTTCTCATTCAATGAGAAGAATTAAAATCGTCTGTAGCATATCATCCACTCGTTTTGATAATCTCGTACCATCTAAAAATACTGCTGAACCTATAGAGGTGTCAGAGAGACCCTGACAGTCAAGAGAATTATTCAAAATAGGTTGAAGTGAAGAAGACTTCATGGAAAAACTGAAGGTTCTCTTCATCTGTACACACAATTCCGCCCGATCTCAAATGGCTGAAGGGTATCTCCGGGAAAAATATGGTGATCGATACGAGGCATATAGTGCCGGAACCGAAGTAACCCGGGTTCACCCGGAGGCTATTGCTGTCATGCAAGAGATCGGGATCGATATATCGAATCAGAGATCAAAAGCTCTAATAGAATTTTTCGACATGGATATGGATATTGTATTTACCGTATGTGATGGAGCACGTGCTGCCTGTCCGGTCATTCCAGGAGCAAATAGAACAATTCATCAAGGATTTACCGATCCATCCAGTGCAACGGGTACACCCGATGAAATTCGCCAGGCCTTCAGATCAACCAGAGATGAAATCATCAGATGGGCAGATTCAAGATTTGAAACTTCGACAGTAATTGAAATCTTCTGCTTTCTCTTTTTATTACCACAGAAAAGAGGGGGGTTCCTGTTTTGAGATTTTTTTACAAATTCTCAAGAGAGTGGGAAATTACTCCCCGAATTCTTGGGTGTTCGCGATTCACAACATCATGTGAGTGGATTATGGCATTCTCCTCCTGACTCCTTCCCATACCATTTTCCCTTCAGATAGAGAGCAACGTTGACCAGGCTGATAAGCACCGGAACTTCTACCAGGGGGCCGATGACGGTAGCAAAGGCTACCGGTGAAGCAATCCCGAATACGGCAATGGCAACCGCGATTGCAAGTTCGAAGTTGTTCGAAGCTGCAGTAAATGAAAGGGTTGCAGTTTTCTGGTAATCAACGCCTGCTTTCCAGCTCATCCAGAAGGTAGCCATGAACATGATCAGGAAGTAGCAGACCAGAGGGACAGCAACCCTGATGACATCGAACGGGACGGTTATGATGTATTCTCCTTTCAGGGAGAACATAACAATGATCGTAAAGAGCAGAGCGATGAGGGTGATTGGGGATATTCTTGGGATGAAGACCGTCTCATACCAGGTTTTTCCTTTCTTTTTTATGAGGATAATCCTGCTGAATAGTCCGGCAAGAAACGGAATGCCGAGATAGATAAACACACTGATGGCTATCTCAACCATTGTGATCGATACAGATGTGCCTGTGATCCCAAAGATCGGGGGAAGCACGGTGATGAAAACCCATGCATACAGGGAGAAGAACAGGACCTGGAAGATTGAGTTCAATCCTACGATGGCGGCACAATATTCGCAGTCTCCTCCGGCAAGGTCGTTCCATACAATAACCATCGCGATGCACCGGGCTATCCCGACAAGGATGAGACCGTACATGAGGAGCGGCTGATCACGGAGGAAAAGTATTGCCAGAAGAAACATTAGAATCGGGCCGATGATCCAGTTCTGAACAAGCGAGAGTCCAAGGACTTTTCTGTCCTTGAATACCAGATGGAGTTCTTCGTACCTGACCTTTGCCAGAGGAGGATACATCATGAGTATCAGACCGATTGCGATAGGGATCGAGGTAGTCCCAACCGAGAGGCTGGTAATGAAGGCTGGAGCTGCTGGTGCAAAGTACCCAATCGCAATTCCGATAATCATTGCCAGAAATATCCAGAGCGTCAGATATGTGTCAAGGAAGGACAGTCGTTTTAATGCAGACATATTGATTCATCCGTATGCGTCACAATAGTGAACTAACTCAGTATTAATTGAAATCATGTAAATACTTATGGTTTGAAGATACTGAAACCCGGGGATGTAGCGATAAATTGCGCTGAAGCGTGAGATATCACGAGATTAGAAAAAGTGTACATGAAAAAACCATCGTTCTACTTTTTTACGGTGGTAGCATTGATATGATACCCTTTGTTCTTCTCAGGGATTACTTCTCCTGTTATCTGGATGATATCAAGGTATTTTGGGATCTCTCCGGCATACGAGATTATGACAGAATTTTTCGCATTCTTTGCGGTACAGAGAGAACAGCCGACCCGGTCAGCCATGTTGAACTGCTTTTTTTCTGGATAGGTCATTGAAACCACTGCTTTGAGCGATATCGTCTTTCCGTAATATTGTGTCGGATTGGTGAGTATGGACTGAACATCAGGAACCTCGACCACTTCAGAGAGATTCCGTGGAATCGACTGATTAATCAAGGGTTCATTCAGGGTAGCACTGGTAGCAATTCCTGAAAGAATGAACAATGTCAGGAAGAATATGATTATGCGAACGAACCGGGTCATAAAAACCAGTAAAGGAATTTCTATCCATTCCTTAAATATTGCGGCATTTCAAGAGTTGGTAGATATTTTTTGAGGCGGAATGAAGTTCGGGAAAGAGATCAATATTTATTAAAATAGCCTCTTTATGTACAATCTGATAGAGTGAAGATCGGGATTGTGAGTGATGGCCAGTATGGGGAACGGGCGTATGAGCAGATCAGAACACGGTTTTCAACCGTTTGGATTCCTCTCCCATTTCCCTCCTCACTGGTTGTGGATGATATTGATCTTTCGATCCCTTCCTGCGATCTCTACCTCTCGTATCTTCGGCATCCCGACATCGCAATGGAACTGGTGAAAACCGGTGTCCCGGTTCTCCTCGGTGTGAACTTAGGTCCGGGATTTATCGCCCAGGCTCGGGAATGTAATCAGGCAGTAATCGGTCCGGAGACGATGTGTTCTCTCCTTCCGAACACGAAGTTCTGGCAGATCAACGACTATGCGAAGGTGTTTGGCAGGCCTGTCTTTCATGTACTCCTGGATGGGGAGCGGATTGTATGGTGCCAGCCGATCCGCAGATCGCCATGTGGATCAACAGATGCTGCAGCCCGTGAACTGAACGGGCAGGTATTTGACCAGGAGGCAATGAACCGGTTTGCCCTCTCCATCTGTCATAACTGCCGGGCTCCCCGGTTTGGGAAGACGTGCGATAAGGAGAAAGCCGGGATTATTCATCTGGAAGAACTTGTTTCTTCGTTAAGAGGGATACATCCGGAGCTCTGGGAGAAGAGTATGCAGGCTTTGAAGAGAGTGACATGTGCGGTGGTTTCTGAATGCGAGAATGATAATCGAGTTGACCAGTAATGGTGAAAATGGAGAATTGATTATCAGATTGATCTTAAGCACCAGTTTTGATCTCAATTGATGTCAGAATTAGTATCTATTATTTTACAATCATAACCGGACAGGTAGCAGTATTTATCTATCTGGGAATACTCTGGTTTCTGGACCGGATGATCTGACTCTGGGAAGATATGTCAGAAGAAGAGATCGATCCGTGACTCGGCAGTTACAATGATAATTCGATAGAGATTTGTACCGAAATCTTAAATATCAGGATATTGACCTTTAATTGAATAATGGTCATAATAGACGGTTCAATAGTAACTGTTTTTCATCTAGGACTTATTACCGGACTGATCGATGATCTGAAGATTGTCAAAACAATTGACAAAAAAACATTCCCAAAAAACTAGGGCATAAAATAAGCCACAGTATAGCAATCAAAACCCTTCTGTTAAACTGCCTTGGATTCGTTGAGTGTCGGTAATATATAATGCCTGACTACTTCGAAGATAGTGTAACCGAACGGCTTCAGTAATGGAATTGTTGAGGCAATAAATGGGAAAATTCAGATGCTGAAGAGAAGTGGTAGAGGATACCCAAATATCGATAACTTTATTGCCATGATTTTTCTGCAATATGGCAGGTTAGGTTTAATTTACCCACCTGAAATGCAGAAGAGCCAAGATTTCTCGTGCGAAGAATATTCCAGATTATCTATTGAGAGATGGATCGGAAAACACCCACGATACGAGGCAACTGAAATCGGGTTCAAGGTAGAAAATCAAAGAAAAAAATGGAGCACGTGGAAGACCGAAAAAAGGAGAGGAACCTGTATGGAGGGTCTATCCTACCTGTACGCTCGTATATAACAAGCAGATTTTCGATCAGGAAAGAAGCCGGATGGGAAGGTTAATTTTGGCATCGAATGACCTCTCACTTTCACCTGATGAATTCTTACAATATTTCAAGGAACAGAGTAAAGTGGAGGAAGGTTTCAGATTTCTCAAGGATGACTCAGTCCACATGGTTGATACATTTTTGGAAAATGAAAACCCTATTGCGACATTGTCAATGATCATGGTGATCTGTCGTTTATAGATACATCTTTGCTGAGTGGATGGTACGAGAGGTATTCGATAAAAACAATAAGCAGTATGGAAAAAAACAGGAAAGCCAACGGCAAAACCGTCTGCTAAAGGGATATTCCAGTTATATCGTAGGGTTCGGAAGCTCAAAGAACAATACGGAAGGAATGTGGTTTGTAGAATAGTAATTTATACAGATAAAATGCGGGAAATATGGCAATTATTGGGTCAGAATGTTGAAAAATATTTCGTGTGAATTTTTAGTACCTAATGTCGGATTCATCTCGGTTAATCTCTTTTTCGAACCTCCGATATCATACGTTGATGTAGACGATCTGAGTCTAAATTGATTTTTCACGCAAAAAGTTATGAGATATCTGCCTCCCCCTTACACTCTCTAAAGAAACAGTTCCGGTAGATTAACGGAGTCAGTATGGTGGTAAGCAGGCTCATGATGATGATAGTGACATACACCCCCTGATCAATGACCCCTTCCTGCAGGCCGATTAATGCAACAATCATAGCCACCTCCCCCCGTGGAGCCATGCCAAATCCGACCACAAGTGAGTCTTTCAGATTCATTCCACATAAGTAGGCTGGAATTCCACACCCAATAACTTTGGTCACCACTGCAATTATGGTCAATACAACAAGGAATATGATAATCTCAGAAGTCACCGCCTTTAGGTCAACCATAATTCCGAGAGACACAAAGAAGATTGAGGCAAAAATGATCTGCAGGTACCCTGCTCCTTCTTTTAGATCATGACCCTGTTTCAGTTTTATCTCATTAAATGAAACACCGGCGATAAACGCACCGACAATTGCTGATAGCCCTACCAATTCAGCGAGTATTCCATACACAAATGCCATCATCATAGCAAATATGAAGGTGAACTCGGGGTATTTTCCGGCAAAGGAGGTTTCATCCACATATTCAATAAACCGGGAGATGATCAGAACCCCTGCTACAGCTCCAATAATAACAAATGCCACCGCTTTGATGGCCATAAGTGCGATTGATGTTCCGGATACAGATCCACTTGCAGCTTCGTTACTTATCGCAAGTGCAAGCAGGCTCAGAATATCATCGATAACTGCTGCCCCAATGATCGCTTTTGCTGCATTTGTCTGGAGTTGGTCAAGTTCCTGAAGCACATTTGCAGTAATAGCAATACTCGTCGCGGTGAGTGCTGTTCCGATAAAGATTGCACTGGTTCCGGAGTATCCGAAGAGAACTGAAATACCATATCCTCCGATCCAGGGAATAATAACACCAACAAGGGCAATTATCCCATTTCGGATCTGCATAATCTCGTGCAGTTTAAATTCCAATCCTATCACAAAGAGCAGGATCACTGCTCCCAAATGAGCAAGACTGCTCACAAAATCGGTATACTGAATCCATCCAAGTGCACTCGGACCAACCAGAATCCCGACAAATATCAGTCCAATAACTGCAGACTGATTAATTCGTGATGCAATAAGATATCCGGCCAGGGCAACAAACAGGAGCAGGCTCATCTGAAATTCGGGTGAAATAAATAACTCTTCCATTGTTTTATCAAAATAGATCAATTGTGGTTTAGTTTCGTTATAGTATATCTCGATATTAAAAACTAAAAAATAATGCCTGATTAAAAGAGCCAGGTCATCTTTGGAACCATATCAGTAAGTCTATGCTGATAATCTTCAAGCCATCTGGCTCGTGGGTTAGGTTTGAATACAAGCATACTGTTCAGATCTGACAGGGAGGCAGCTTGGTGATACTTCATGAAAATATGTTTGCTGGTTTTTCCAACGATCTCAATTTTTCCTGATTTGTGAGACATAATGTACCGTGCACGTTTTGCAAGACCGGAACAACACGCCTGTGCTTCATGAATAACATGCATGGCCTGCTCAATTGGGACAGTAAGATGATGGTTTCCGGAAGTGGGCCGACATTGAAAGACGTAATATGGGGGGACTCCGAGTTTGGAAAGATTTTTGAAGAGCAATGCCATAACTTCAGGATTATTATTAACCCCCTCAAGAATTGGAGTCTGATTAGTAAGTTCTGCACCGGTTTTTTTCAGGGCAGAGATAGCAGATTTCGAACTATCTGTCACCTCATGTGGATGATTAAAATGGCTGATAAGATAGATCTTCTCTTCCGGTGTTGCATGTTTAGCAAGTACATCACAGATATCTGAAGTATCAGTTATCCGGTGTGGATCATACGCAGGGACCTTGGTGCCGATTCTGATGATGGGTTTTGAGGGTAACTCCCGGACTCTGCTCAGAATAGTATCAAGTTTTGATGCATCAAGCATCAGGGGATCCCCTCCAGAGAGGAGAACATCAGTCAGATCAGGTTGCGCCTGCAGGTAATCGATGGTCTTATTTATATCGCAGGTTGGAGGAGGATTTTCCCCGGTGAATAACCGCTTCCGGAAACAAAACCTGCAGATACCTGCACAGGTATTACTTACCAGAAGCAGGGCTGTCTGGGGATATTTATGCTGAACGCCGGGAATCGGGGTATACCCCTCCTCGCCTGATGGATCAAGTGTCCCCGTTTTTGTGAGTTCCTGCGGATCCGGAAGGATGATTCGTTTGATCGGATCACACGGATTTTTGTGGTCGATCAAAGAGAGATAATACTCATTGGACCTGAACGGATACACTCGTTCAACAGATTCTAATTTTGATACCTGGTCAGGATCAAGAATCTCACTCAGGGGAGACTCATGTATTGAATTAAAGTACCTGGTTGACATGGAAGACTCCAAAAAATATGTGGAGGATTGACCTCATGGGTTGGAAAAATGATGAGGTCCTCGTTTGCAGCTAATGTGTCATATCACCAAGGAAGTGATGAGACAAACTACTAGTTTGCAATTATAATATAATGAGTTGCTTATGTGTGATTATCATTAGTAGTGACCAATTGTAGATCTGAACTTCAGATGGTTTATCTTATCATACGCTGAACCAGTGAGTAGAATGGCACGAACCCCTGTAGAGGGAATTCAAAACGATATTCGGGATCTGCTTCGGACCTACTCAAAGGGATTAAGTATAGAAGAGATCTCTACCAATCTCTCCATTAGCAGAACAACTACTGCAAAATATCTGAATGCTATGGAGCAGACTGGACAGATAGAGTCTCGGCCATACGGTCCAGCTAAAGTATATACCCTGGCAGAACGTGTCCCGATCAACAACCTTCTCTCCCTGCTTCCCCATCCGATCCTGATGCTTGATGATTCTTTTGTGGTCAAGCTGGTAAATGAATCATTCCTGGAGTTCTTCCAGTTGTCTGCAGAGGATCTAATCGGTAGAGATATCAGGTATAGTCCTCTCGGTGAATATGTGAGTGAAGCCCGGCTTGATCTCCTCAATCAGGCGATGAACGGTGAGCCTCAATTTTTAGAAGAAGACATTACCCGTCCTGATGCAGTTACCCATTTCTACATCAGAATAATCCCCACCCTCTTTGAGCAGGGATCGAGAGGAATAATTATCATTCTCGAAGATATTACTGAACTCAAGAATACCCTGACAAACATGGAGGAACTTGTCAAGGAGCGTACAACCGAACTTGAGAAAGTCAATAAAAAACTTGGTGAAGAGAATACCAGATACAAAAGGGTCAGAGAAGAACTTGAACTAAGTAAGCATCAGTATGAACAACTGGTGGAAAACTCAACCGATCTAATCCTCAAATTTTCATCTGTAGGTGAATTGATCTTCAGTAACTCCCTCGCTGCAAAAGTCCTTGGAATAGATTCTCCGGAGAAAAAATATTTTCTGAAAGGTGTATGCATACCAGATACCCCTGACATGCAGGATTTTGCAGATTCTCTGATTGATTCGCTTCTCACAACGCCGAACCTGATAAAGAAGAGAGAGATCGAGTACTCTGTTGAGAGCCAGCCCATCTGGATATCCTGGACATTTAAGGTGATTGCACCTCATGAACGCTCATCTCCAGAGATACTATGCATCGGTACTGATACTACCGATAGGGTCCAGTCAGAGCGAAAGCTGAAAGAGTCAGAACATGGCCTTTCTGAAGTGATCAATCACCTTCCTGATCCCACCTTTGTGATCGACACTGATCGTCGGGTCATCTTATGGAATAAAGCGATGGAAGAGATGACAGGAGTCAGATCAGAGCATGTTATCGGAAAAGAACGATCACTCTTCACACCCTCAATCTTTGGTTACAGCCGACCAATCCTTGCAGATTTTGTCTTTGATCCCGATAATATCGAGATAAAAAGTTATTTTCAAAATATGACAAAGGAAGACGGAGTTCTGACCGCTGAGACAAAAGGAATAGGTAAAGACGGAAAAGAGGTAGTCTTTTGGGTCAAGGCTTCACCCTTAATGGATGTTGAAGGTAATACCATCGGGGCAATTCAGTCGATGCGTGATATCACCTCTATCCGTACCCTTGAAAATGCATTAATCAAAAGTGAAGAACTGGTCAGAAATATTCTGAATGCTTCAAAAGACCTGATTGTTGTCCTCAGTGCTGAAAGGCAGTATATCTTTGTAAACAAAGCATACGAGATGTTCTTCAGCTGTGACGGTAAAGAACTCAAAGGGAACCATATATCAGAAAATCCTCTGCCGGGAGATCAGGAGTTCTGGAGAGTGACCCTTGATTCAGTTATGAGAACCCGCCTTGGTAACCGTGTAGAGTTATCCTTTTCATATCAGTCTCGTGATATCTGGCTTGATTGCTATCTGATTCCATTCTTCAGGGAGTCTTCAGGTGAGATGCAGATACTCCTTGATTTCAGAGATATAACCAGATTAAAAGGTAAGGAAACAACCCTCTGGGATGATGAGATCACACTTCAGGAGATAGGAAGGCAGGTCTCACGGATCATTCCCCAGATTACAAAGAATTCAATAATTCAAGTTCCCTTTATTGCGATAATACTGATTGCACTGTATGGGAATTTCCTGTAACTGGTATCAGTAAGACAGCCCATTTCCTTACAAACCATTTTTATCAATACTAATCTGTTCAGGTATACTGATTCGGGAGTTTTGAATGGAACGTGATCTTCTTCAGGTTCAGGACTTTCTCCGGCTGTTCATGATGAGCGCTTTTCTGCTTTACCACTATCTTCCGGGGAATACCAACCCCTTGGATCACACTGTATTCTTCATAAGAGACGATACGGGTGCATGAATGAACCATACATCCCGGATTTCGGGGTTTACTTGGATATGAGATCGATTGGATAAACCCGTCAGAATTAAACTGCACATCTAGTGTAACAATCAATGGATGATATGATACACGCAGTCTTGCTGTTCTCTCATCAACCTCTTCCCATGTGATGTTCTTTGAAGAACGAAAAATCCATGGAAACCAGGCGGCTTCGCAGAAATAACTGATGAGGCATAATTTGCTGAGCCTGACACCACGTGCCGATAAAAATGGGAATACTGATAATAGTTTTCCAATCAGATACCCATCATTGACCGAATACCGGTGACTGATATCAGCCCAGATTAACCGGTTCATCCAGGTACGGGATTGTGAATAGAATCCCGGCATGGAGAGGCAATAATAGATATCTCCATGAATGGGAAGCAGATCAGCCGGGGGGTATAATCGGTGATACCCGGTATACTTAATGTGAACAAAAGCAGGTTTGTTACCTGGATGTATTTGAGATGTCTTTAAATAACGTTCAACAGATGAAGGAAGAACAGGGAATTTAATCGCATTATTGTGGGGAGCATGAGATTTTTCTATCTCATTACACAATGCAAGAAATTCCTGAGGATATTGGGTTGCTCTGATGAGAAGAAAAAATAGAAAGCCTGCTGCAATGACAATCCAGAGAAAGATCAGGTCAAGCAGAAAACCATCCATGACTCTTCCCTATTTCCACATTTCCCAGAGAACTTTATTAGAGCCCATCGTGCCATTCTTGTAAACCGGTACAACGATATCCAGCTATAACCCGTTTGAGGGGTCGTAAATTATATCGTTTTTCTTTGATTCTCACATACCGTGCGTATTTGAATTTCATTCAAAAAATAATATATGAGGGGGTCAGAGTATCAACATGTTCGCTATCAGCAGTACCAATGATGGAGTCACATCAGTTGCTCTTCACAAATGATAGTGACAATGAAAGTTGTGGCTTTTTCAATATATATATTTCCCTCTTTGATAATTATTATTGAAAGTGTGAGGTCATCAAAAACCTCATAATCGATTGTTCACATTCAGGATGATACATTCTGGTCCACCACTGTCAGGATATTACAACTGTGGCTGGATCGTGAGTAGGTTTTTAGAATATCGGTCCTGGTAAGAAAACCTACAAGATGATCTGATGATTTAGACTCCACCACAGGGAGATGGTTGATTGAGTAGGTTACCATGGCAACAAGAGCATCCTCAAGTGTACTCTCCGGAGTAACCACGTGAAGATGAGTGGTCATTACATCCCTGATCATCTGTGATAACTCCTCACTAATCAGTGAATTTCTCAAATCATGATTCGTAATTATTCCAACGAGTCGCGAATCTTCCAACACCGGATACCCGGTATGATCAGTCTCAGCCATATATTTCCTGACCAGACAGACAGAGTCATCAGGAGAGAGAGTTATCACTTTTGATGCAGGAGACATAGCATCTTTCACTGCAATCCCTTCGAGAGTTTCACGATCAAATTCTCCACGATGAGCTCCGGATTGTGCTTTTGTCTGAACCTGTTGCCTGAAGATGGTGTTTTCTCCGGTCAGGAGATTTGAGACTGCGACAGCAGCCATGGCCGGGACGAGTATCGTGATGCTCCCTACCATCTCAACAACCATGATCAGCACAGCAATCGGGGCATTTGCAACTGCTCCGAAGAGAGAGATCATCCCAACGACTACAAACACCGGAACTGATTCAATCGGCACATAAACCGGATTTACAAGATGCAGGATTGTGCCAAGTGCTCCCCCAATTGCTGCTCCGATTGTCAGTCCCGGGGCAAATACTCCTCCACTTCCCCCGGATCCAAGCGTCAGTGATGTGGCGATAATCTTCATAAAAGGAAGAAGAATCAGGACACTAAGTGGAACCATGGAGTAAAACATGAGTTGCGTATATCCATAACTCGACCCCATGCTTGCAAGCCCAAGCATCTCCCCATCAGGAGAGATTTTTGCAAGAATTATTACGATCAATCCCAGAAGGATAGCACCGGATACTGGTTTTAAAAACGCAGGGAGATTATGGCGTTTAAAAAAATCAGAGAATGTATCACGAGCTCCATAGAACGTGAAGATGTACAGGTGCCCAAACCCTGCACACAGAATTCCGAGCAGGATAAACATGGGAATCTGTGAGACGGTCCACCACTGGGATGTCAGAATAAATATTGGTGAGTATCCTTCGAATAACCCGAAAATGGAGTACCCAATGATAGAAGCCAGAAATGCAGGAACAATCGCTTCAGATTCAAAATCCCGGGTATAGAGTACTTCGGCTGCAAGTATGGCTCCTCCCAGGGGAGCCTTGAATATTGTCCCGATGCCAGCCCCTATGCCGGTTGTGAGTGCAATTCGTCGCTCACTCGGGGTGAGATTGAGGAGTTCAGCTACCATTGATCCAAATCCTGCTGATATCTGTGCTGATGGCCCTTCTCTTCCTGCACTTCCTCCCGTAGAGATGGTGAGAATTGCTGTGAGTGCTTTTAAAAGTGGAATCCTCCTGCGGATTTTTCCTTCGCCATGGAAAGCCTTGATTGCAGCATCGGTTCCATGCCCTTCTGCTTCAGGTGCAAACCTGGTTACCAGGATTCCGGTCAGAAGACTTCCAAAACAGAGAATCGGGATCAACAGGGTGAGAGATTGTGGACCAGACCACTGACTAATCTCAGCTACAGTCTGACCTTCCTGGGGGTATGCATAGTGCTGCAGATATCCCATAAAAAATGCAGTCCCCCATTTCAGACCCTCAAAAAAGAGAAGTGAACCAATTCCTGCAATGATTCCCACAACGACTGCAATGAGTAAGATCCGTTTTGTTGGTGCGACAAATGACGGGATTGAGAACATATTCACTCCTGAGTAATCTCACATGCCTTCCTGGATATATGCGTATTAACACACACTGTAGAGGATAGTGCCCACATATACTAGTTACAAATAACCATTAAACCAGAAGTAATTTAACAGTTGTTAAAAAACGATAAGTATGAATGCCCTGGATTCATCAAGAGTTTTGAAATCCCTGGGCCTTGTATTCGGAGATATCGGAACCAGCCCGATCTATACGATGGGAGTAATTCTTTTGATGATTCTCCCTACCGAAGATAATATTCTCGGTGTCCTCTCACTCATTTTCTGGAGTCTCATTCTTGTTATATCCATCCAATATGTCTGGCTGGCTATGAATCTCGGGTTTAAGGGTGAAGGAGGAACCATCGTTCTGAAAGGCATCCTTATCTCTCTCTTAAAAAAAGGACCACTCGTCCCGGTAGTATCATTTCTTGCAATAATTGGAGTCTGTCTTTTCATGGGTGATGGTGTGATCACCCCCGCTATCAGCATCCTTTCTGCGGTTGAAGGGATCAGACTTGTCCCAGGTCTGGAAGGAATAAGTGAATTTGTTCTTCTCTGTATTGCTGCAATTATTGCGATTTCACTTTTCTTTATTCAGCAGAAGGGAACAGAGCGGGTCGCCTGGGCTTTTGGTCCGGTAATGTTCATCTGGTTTTCGATGCTTGCAATAACCGGCATCATCTCAATCGTTGGAACACCTCAGGTGCTCTTCTCGTTAAGTCCACACTATGCACTTTCATTTCTTCTTAATAACGGATTGACTGCTTTTTTTATCCTTTCTGCAGTAATCCTCTGCATCACTGGTGGCGAAGCCCTCTATGCAGACATGGGCCACCTGGGTCGTGAACCTATCGTAAAAGGATGGTATTTTGTCTTTCCTGCATTGATGCTCAGTTATCTGGGGCAGGGAGCGTATGTCATCCAGCATGGGTCGATGAGTACGGTCCTCTTCAACATGGTCTCTGATCAACTTGGTACTTTGTATATTCCATTTCTTTTGCTGAGTGTTGTTGCCACGATTATTGCATCACAAGCCATGATCAGCGGTATGTTCTCGATTGTATACCAGGCAATGACAACCCGGATACTTCCAAAGCTGAAGATCGATTTTACGTCATCAGAACTTCACTCCCAGATCTATATCGATGCCGTGAATTGGGCCCTTATGGCAGCGGTGCTGATAGTGATGGGTATGTTCGGATCATCCGAGCACCTGGCTGCGGCATATGGACTTGCAGTTGCCGGAGATATGACGATATCAGCAATGATGTTGCTTCTAATATTCCTGATTATGAGAGATCCTCTGAAATCACTTATATCATGTGTATTGATCTGTGTCGATCTCAGTTTTTTCCTTGCATCGCTGACCAAACTCCCTCATGGAGGATACTGGTCGTTTCTTCTCGCATTAGTCCCGTTTACGATAATTATTATATTTATCAGCGGTCAGGAGAAGTTACGGGTAAAACTCAAACCAATCCCCATGAAGGAGTTTATTCCGGCATATAAGGAACTCTATATGAGCAGGTGCAAGATATCGGGAACAGCCCTGTATTTTACCTCTGATATTCACCAGATCTCACCATATATCGGCCAGATTTTTTTCAAAAATGAGATAATATATAAACATAACATCCTTGTGTCCATCAGGATGAAGGATTATCCTTTTGGGGTTAAGGTAACCTACCTGGAGGATTGTGCACCAGGTCTTTCAGGATTGCTAATAGAAACAGGATACATGGAAATTTTGGATATTGAGGCACTTATCAGGGAGCGTGGAATTGAAGAGAAGACCATCTTCTATGGTATGGAGAATATCATCAGTGATCGGATGGTCTGGAAGATCTTTGGAATTATGAAGAAGGCTGCCCCTCCCTTTGTCCAGTTTTATTCTCTTCCCCCGGAAAAGATCCATGGCGTAATCACGAGGATTATTATGTGAAACCTGAATGTAATTCACATCCAGTATCTATCCATACAAACAATTACGTATAGGTTTTCCATTCACGACGAAGGCGAAGGTACAATCTTAAAGATTGGATGCTTACTATGGTATCGATGGAACAAGAACACTCATCGGGATGCAATCTGCCAATCAGTACGGTCTGGTCTCATGAAACAGATCGGCTACTCTATGCTATCGATGAGGGGGTATCAGGAAAGATTCACAATATCGCTTTAATATCTGAATTTATGGCAGGAAGAGACGATATAGTCTCGAAAGTTTCATGTATTCATCCAGGTAGAACGGTGAAGATCACCCTCACCTCCTATCTTGAGGATATTTCTATCCTTACGAATACCGGGGATGCAGATATCGTCATTGTAGAAAATTGCCAGTTTCTCTATCGCCGTATAATCGGAGGGTTTCAGGTACTTGACTCATTCATCAAACTTCTTTGTCAAAAAGAAAAGATCTGGATAACCACATGGAATATTCATGCCTGGCGATATCTTCATGCGGTCAAAGATATCGGATCCATCTTCCCGACACAAATCGTACTTAAGGAAAAGACCAATCAGGAGCTTCAGGAGTTTATTCTCTCCCAACAGGTAAGTTCAGTTTTTTATATAATAGATACTCCGGTTCCCAGACGTTTGCTGGTTATTAAGAAGTTAAAGAAATTCACCATTCCTCTTCTTAACATACCATTTAGTTTTTGGTATTATTCATTGCGTATACGGCTCATTGCAGCACTACTTCGGAAAAAAGGGCATGAAATTGAACCAGCCGAACTCATCTTTGAGAGACTCGCTCAAATTTCAAATGGGAACCCGGGGATAGCTAGGAAAGTCTGGGAAAATACACTTGATGCCTGGGAGATCAGATTGAGCAGACTGACTCCACCTTCCCTTTCAGGCATATCTGATCCAGAAACTGCGTATACACTCTCGCTTATTATCGCACTTGAAGATGTGCAGATACATGATCTGATTTCAGTTATACCTGATGATCTCAATCTGGATCTTATTCTCTTAAAATTGCGTGATATGAGGTTGATATCGTTCGAAGGTGAACGGATCTCCATAGAACCACTTGCACTTGCAGGCATAACCAGAGAGATGAAACGTATCAGGATGGTGTGGTAATTATGGCAAATACTTCATCACTTCTTACGAATCTGACAAATTTGACTAGGATTACCCCGGAAGTAGCAAATCCGGTTCATCTCGCCCAGATTTTAACAGATCCATTCTGGATCATCTCAAGTATTCTGGTGCTAATTTTTGCATATTTAGTCGTTATGGGGATGGACTTCCTACTTCGAATTCTATCAGAGCAACTCGGAACAAAACGGCATATCCTCTCAATGGTCATACCGATTCTGAAAATTTTTGTCTATCTCTTCGCTGTATATCTCATTGTATCCCCACTTATCACTCTTGGAATCGCCGAGTTGACAGTATTTTCAGGACTTATCGGTGCAGGTCTCGGGTTTGGACTGAAGGATCTTGTAGCAGATTTGGTGGCAGGATTTATCATCATTCTTGAAAAACCATACCAAATCGGCGATAAAATTACCATTGATGATTATTACGGAGAAGTTATTGATATCGGGATCATTCAAACGATAATCGTTACTCCCGGAGATAGCCGTGTTGCAATTCCAAATTATGCAATCATGAGTAAGGCAGTCTCTAGTGCAAATGCGGGCTCTGCCGAGATGATGGTGATCACGGACCTCTTTTTATCTTATGATGCCAATGTCGATGATGCAATAAGGTTACTCACTGAAGCAGTAATAACCTCCAGGTATGTGTACATATCAGAAACACGCCCATATGTTATTCTTGTTGAGAATCATCCCATATATCGAAAAATTCTGGTAAAAGCATACGTGAATGATCTCAGGCATGAATTTAAATTCAAATCAGATATTACCAGGCATGCATGGGATGCATTCCAGAAAGCCGGGATTCATCCACCAGATATTGCTCATACAGGATATCCCATTCCAATATCTATGATACATACATGAGATCTGATTCAGATTGAATCCATCAAAAATGGAAAAATTATAGGATTATGTAGATAGTGGTTTGTACCAGATATTCATACTCTCAATCTTACCACAGATATTTGTATTCTGCACCAGGGTTCCACCATATGTATACTCCGCTCCTGCAAATAGCAGATTCACCGGTGCAGATTCGGCTCTGCAGATAGTATATGATGTTTTTATCTGATTCTCTTTCATCTGTTTCTCCATGTAAAGGAGGATTGCTTTTGATAGTCCATAGCCACGGTTCCTGGGATCAACCACGAGATCACTCATTTCAACGGCTGATGCATACGAATCAACTTCACATGACCCAAGAGCAACAATATGCTCGTCGAGTTCCCCGACATAGAATGAAATCCCGTGATTCATACTTTCGAGTAAGTAACCGGGATCATGGATCGGAAACGGATATGTTGAAAAATTGTGGTGATAGAGAGCAGCCATCAGATGAACATCAGAAGGGTTTGCCGGTCTTACGAGCATCTGTTCAGAGACACAGGTCGTTCTATGAATTTTCTCTTTACAAACTTGAAGGATTGTGTGTATGGTATCAGAAGCTGCATCCAGACTTCGGCCTGGATCATAAAAGCGTGAAATGAATAGAGCATCGTCATCGGGATAGAAATTGGGAATGCAAGCCTCCTGAGTTCCATGGCAACATGCGAATAGTTTTTCACACGATTTAGGGATTTTAAGGACTAATTTTGTGTATCCATATGTTGTTCGCAGCCCGATGATGTGTTTGATCAATAGTTCAGTATCATCAGGATGATATTTCATGAGATATATCCGGTAATTCAGATATCCATGGTGGAGACAACTTTTCCCGATTGGGTAAATTGCATCATTCTCCATCCTGCCTCCTCGCTACCCGCTCTGAATCTGCAGGGAGAATAGTTATCTCACTCTCATAATCTGAAAGTAACGCCTCAATTCCGTGTGCTCTTCTCATAAGATATCCACTGTCTCCTGAATGCTGAAGATTGCATTGCCCACACTGGAGATCGCAGGCTGGTCGCTCGTATTGATCAGGTTCCTGATACGTTGAAAACATCCCCTCGTAATTGCGAAGAACTACTTTATTTGATGACCAGGATACGAGATAATGCGGCATAACCGGAATTTTTCCTCCTCCTCCCGGTGCATCGATCACGTATGTCGGAACAGCGAGACCGGATGTATGTCCGATAAGGCTCTCAATAATTTCGGTACCTTTTCCTACCGGTGTTCTAAAATGAGCGAGTCCTTCAGCAAGATCACATTGGAAGAGGTAATATGGCCTGACCCGGTTTTTCACCAGTTCGTGAACGAGTTTTCGCATGATGTTTGGACAGTCATTTACACCTGCTAATAATACTGACTGATTTCCAAGAGGGATTCCTCCATTGGCTAGTTTTGAAAGAGCCTCACATGATGCATCGGTAAATTCATGCGGATGATTAAAATGTGTGTTGAGCCAGAGTGGATGATGTTTTTTAAGAACAGTTACCAGTTCATCTGTTATCCGGTATGGAAGGACTACGGGGACCCGGGTTCCGATTCTGATGATCTCAATATGTGGAATCCTGCGTAATCTGCTTAAGATCATATCCAATTGAGAATCTGGTAGCATCAATGGATCTCCACCAGAGAGAAGAACATCACGGATCTCAGGATGATTTTCGATGTATTCAAAAGCCTTCTCAAAGTCATCTTTTGAAGGCATTGATGAAATTTTTCCAACCTTCCTTTTCCGTGTGCAATGACGGCAGTACATGGCACAGGAGTTACTGATGAGGAATAGAATCCGATCCGGATATCGATGAGTGATCAGAGAACAGGGGCTGTCGAGCTCTTCACTCAGAGGATCATGGAGATCATAATTTTCTATGATCAACTCTCCGGCAGAGGGGACAGCCTGTTTGAAGATGGGATCATGAAACGGATCAGCATTGTCAATCAATGCAAGATAGTATGGAGTTATCGACATTGGGAATATATGGATGGTCTTCTGAATCTCTTCCCTCTCTTTTTCTGATAATGAGATCTCAAGCATCCGTTCAAGGGTTTTCACATCTACAATACTATGTTGTACCTGCCATTGCCAGTCTTTCCAATGAGATTTATGTTCTGAATCTGAAACCGGTTTTTTGAATGTACGTGCCTTCTCTGATAACATTGTCGTATAAAAAAATCCATTCTGGTCTCTTCACAGTTCATCAGGTCATAAATCCGGATCCCTAATTAAAAGGGAAATTCTACAGACTGGATCTACGACTTTTCATGTAATATTATATTTATTATTTAATAGTTTGCTGGTTTAATAACCAATATTACAATTATATTGAAGGATCAGAATACAACACCATTTGAATCAATCTACAGGTAACATCACCGATGTAGGACCAGATGCAGGATAAGATTGAGAATGATCACACACAATCTTAAAAAGAGGAATTACCTCTATGAAGCATCTTCAAATAATCGGCCTTATACTCATATCGGCTTATAATTTTCATCTGAAAGTGCTATTTCATACACCATAGTATTTTGGTAAGAGACGAGGATAAGGTGTTGATACAGGTTTTCATCACATCGATCATCTCTAAATATCTTTATCTCACGAGGAATGAGCATACCACGTACCTCACAATACCCCCCATATATTGCTATAAATGTAGTATTAGGAGTAAGGTCATCAAAAAAACCTATACTCGATTCAGAGATCATCTCTTTAATTAGCCCGGACTCATCAAATTTTACAATAAAATTAAGTGGAATTAAAGAGTCAGAAACCGTAAAACGAGCACACAAATCATCAATAGGTTCCCAGTTCAGGTACAATGAAGGTCGAAAAATCCATGGAAACCAGACTGCTTCAAAGAAATACTTCAAGAGTCCCATCTTTTGGATATAGAATCCAGATTCTTTCCGAATCGAAAATACTGACAGGAATCTCTCTTCAATCTGTCCTTCATTCACAGATTGTTTAAATAAAATAGTTTTTAGTATATGAGGCCAGGTTGAAAAACTGAGGAGTTCCAAAAAACAAGGCCTGTTTATTGCATAGAAAATATTCCCATGAATTGGAATTGATGGCAAACCTTTTTTCGGCCGCCATACCCCGGAGATCTGAATTTCCAGACATGGCAGACGCTCTATCTGATCAATACAAGTCAAATGAAAATATCGTTTCACGGGAACTGGCAGATCAGGAGTCTGGACACTTTTTAATACTATGGCGGGGAGGGACTGTATTGAACAGAGCATTTTTTGTTGTTCTCTCTGTTGTACGATCAACAAGTACGAATAGATACAAAACCCTGCCGCCCCAACGAAAAAGAGAGCAAAAACCAGATCAAACATGAGATAACCGGCCATCAAAATATCCTCTTGTGGAAAGAAATTGAGATCACCATATCTATTACATGACACCAACACCTGAAATAAACAGGAGAAGGCAGATTGAATTGAATAAAGGGTAGAGCATTCAGAGAGATCGGTCTTCTTCTGACTCTACCTTGGTCCTTATGTTCATCGATGGAGTATGGATCGGTTGAGTGTCAGCATGTAACCCTCCATCGTGTGTTCAGGTGTTTTATGCCACATTGAATCAGCATAATGCAAGTGGCCATACCTTCTTTTCTAGTAATAGTATAAAATTGTTTCATTATTTGATAGTCAGATTTGACAGGTTATCAGGTAATATTTGGATCATAAAGACTTTGGATCAACCTATGAGTTGTGAATATTCAAAGATCGATGAATGTGATTTCCATGAGGGACTTTTATTTTCTCTTGGCAAAAAGAGAAAATGGGCGTTTAAAATAAGAGAAGGGGTAATTAATCGGTTCACGAGGAAAGATTCCTTCTGATGCACTCCTGACATCCTCGATGGTGAAGAATGCGTTTGGATTAAATTCACGGATTAAGCCGATTAGATGTGATATTTTTGTTCGTTTAACCACCATAAATATGAGGGTCACCTCACCACGAGCTCCATGAGCAGCAATATTGGTAACCCCATATCCATGCTTACGAATTTTGAGTATAAATTCTTCGGCAGGTTTGGCTGTAATCAACCGAATGATACAAAGTCCAAGTTTCATTCTTTCTTCAAGTACCATCCCAATATATGTGCCAGTCGCAAATCCCCCTCCATATGCGATATAACAGATTGGATTAGTAATATTATTCATGACCTGACCAATTGCCAGGAGCCAGATTATCACCTCAAAAAAGCCAAAAAATGGGGCTATATTTTTAAAACCGCGAGAAATAAAGATGTATTTTACCGTTCCGATTGAGACATCACAGATCCTGGCACAAAATATCATGAGGGGGATAATGATGAATGTAAAGAAATCTGGTGATAAAAGGACGTCACTCATATTTTTATCCCCTTGTGCATAGGAACGTTCTTTAAGGATATTAAGTAGAGTGGAGGTCTGTTTTTACATCTGACACTAGGCAGGTCTTTTGTGAAATAAAGAATTTCGTATTAGCCCTAATGGGAGTATATATAAGAGAACTATCGTTTCATTCTTCAGGCTGGATGACAGAACCTGGTAACGCCATGCTAACCCTTTGAGTGCAATTACCCGCAATATTGCTCATCCTCTCCTGATCCTCGCGTTCTGGAGTCGGGTAAAGTTCGAGTGGTGGGTTCTTATTCCGGATGTTCTCGCTTTGATCTGGATCTGGCTGAACCCCTGGCTTTTTTCTGAGCCTGATTCGTTTGATCACTGGAGTTCAAAGGTGGTGTTTGGAGAGCAGCTATTGCTTAACCGGGATGAGGTTCCTGTTCCACTTCATCATCACCGGATACCTAATATCCTTTCAGTAGTCCCCAGGATTTGGTGCTCTTGTTGCACTGGCCGGTCTTAGAGCAGTCGCATTCCTTGCACTGCGCCGGAACTAAAACCAAACATTACCTCTTTTTTCAGATATCCCTGATTATCAGGATATTTGACAACATTCAAAAATCCGAACGTTTTTTGAAAAAAAGTTACTCATTGTTTAATTTGTCTGGTTCTGGTTTTTCTAATATAATGGGCCATATCACTTTGAACAGTTCCATCCCGAGAATTACCAGACAGGCAAATGCCAACAACATGATCCAATCAGATAACCCTACTGGCTGAAGACCAAGTACTTGTTGTAGAATCGGTGTGTGCATGGCTATCTGGTGAATGAACTGAGCACCGATCACTGAGAAGACTAAGAACAGATTCCGTTTAAGTGGCATTTTAAAAACTGAAACAAACTCTGAACGGCAATTAAAAACATGAACATTTTCAAGTAACACAAACAGGAGCAGTGCTAAATTCCGGGCAGTTGATTCGTCATATCCCTGATCAATCAGATATCTCCATGAGAAAAATCCAATTAATCCCATGATTATCGATGAGACGAGAACTTCTCCGATCATGAGTCTGTTGAAAATACCCTGATCAGGCGGCCTGGGAGGTCTGGTCATTGCACCAGGTTCACCCGGTTCAAAAGCCAGGCCGATATGCTGAATGCCGTTTGTTACAAGGTTTAACCATAGAAGTTGAACTGCCAGAAATGGAATCGGCAGATGCGAAATGAGTGCCAGGGTAAAGAGGATGACTTCGGCAGCCCCGGTTGATACGAGAAGATACGTTACTTTTCGAATATTATCATATGCATATCTGCCTTCTTCAATTCCTGCTACTATTGAAGAGAATCGATCATCTGTGATGATCATGGCTGCATTATCCTTAGCAATGTCGGATCCTGATCCCATGGCAACACCGATATGAGCTCGCCGAAGAGCAGGAGCGTCATTGACACCGTCACCAGTTACTGCAACATAATTTCCGACTTTGATCAATGCATCAACGATTGCATGTTTCTGAAGAGGGGTAACTCTAGCAAAAACTCTGGATCCTTTTACCCGTTCATAAAATTCGGGAACTTCAAATGATCCAATATCGTCAATATCTGCACCGGTCAGAACCTGTGATGAGTCAGTTGCGATGTTTAATCTCTTTGATATACTGAGGGCTGTTATCGGGTGATCTCCTGTTACCATCACCACAACAACCCCTGCTTTCTGACATTCTTTCACTGCTTCCTGAGCATCAATACGAATGGGATCGATAAAACCAACAAGGCCAAGGAGCACTAATGGAGGAAGAACGTTTGGCATCAATTCATACGGTATCTCTCTATTCTGTGCTTCAGCAACGGCAAGTACCCGGTATCCCTCTTCTGCCAGATCTTCGATGGAATTTTTTAGAGATATATGATCAACGGGGAGATCCTCATCCTTTGTTCTCATCGTGATGCATGAAGGAAGAACCGCTTCAGCAGCTCCTTTTACTCCAAATCGATACCCATCGGCATAAAAGAACCCTGCAGCTGAGTATCTCCGTTCTGCTTCAAAAGGAACAAAGAGAGGACGATCGACCGATTGAATGATATCGGTGGTATCAAGTCCTGCTTTTCTGGCTAATGCAAGAAAGGCCACGTCGATCGGATCGCCTGTATACTCCCATGTTCCATTGATCTGACTGAGCCTGGCTTCACTACAGAGGGTTGCAACAAGACAGATCTGTTGAACCTGATCTCTTACCTTCTCTGAGAGATCATTCCCATCAGATGTTGTTATTCTCCCCTCTCCGGTATATCCGGTTCCTGTTATCGCAAGGTCTTCTCCACCTGGTAGAGTGAGTACATGGGCAGTCTGTTCATTCATGGTCAGTGTCCCGGTCTTATCACTAGCAATAAGTGTACAGGATCCAAGACTCTCAACAGCGGTCATTTTCCTGATGATCACATTCCGTTGTGACATCCGGTGGGTTGCAATCGATAACACCACTGTTAATGCAACAGGAAGACCTTCTGGAATCGCTGATACTGCCAACGCAACTACAAAAAAGAAGACATCAAAGATCTGCATACCCTGCATGATGGCGATGAATCCCAGGATAAAAGAAAAGACAAGAACCATCAGTGCAATATGTCGTGAGAACTTTTCCATTCGTACAATCAGTGGAGGTTTGTTTGTCTCTGATCCAGCGACTGCTGTTGCAATCTTTCCAACTTCAGTGCATAACCCGGTTGATGTAACATAACCGTATGCAATGCCTCTGACTACCGTAGTTCCGGCAAAGGCCATGTTAACCTGATCGCTAACCGGAGTCTCTTCTGGCAGAATTTTCGTGGTTTTGGACACCGGAACCGATTCGCCGGTGAGAATTGACTCATCAATGGTACAGTCAATAACCTTTGTAAGTCTGATATCTGCAGGAACACGAGAGCCTGAATCAAGGGTTACCCGGTCTCCTGGAACGATCTCTTCAGCAGGTATCCGGACTTCTCTGCCATCCCGGTAGACTGTTGCTGTGATCTGAAAGAGTTTTTGTAATGCCTTGGCACTCTGCTCTGCCTTCCATTCCTGTACTGTGCCAATAATTGCATTGATGAGAACTACAAGACCGATGAAAGTTGTATCAGTGATGTGATGTAAGAACCATGAGACGAGTGCTGCAACCAAAAGGACATAAATAAGTGGGTTTTTAAACTGAGCAATAAAGATCGAGATGATCGAGATGGATCTCCCCTCTGGGAGAACATTCTTTCCAAATTCTGCTGTTCTTGTTGTTGCCTCCTGATTTGTAAGACCCGTTGAGGTGACCTGTAATTTTTCGAGAACGTCAGATTCTGGTAAATTGTGCCAGTAAATTCCATCCTGGTTACTGCATTTCCCCGGGGTCATACCTGTAATAGTTCTACCAGATATAACTGATTTTTGAATTTGGAAGAATTGAAGATGTGATGTAGATCTGGCAATCTGGTCCGAAGCCCATAACAAGAACCATCAGAATCAGCTGGACACAGTAAGTATTCAAGGGATACAAAGAACTGGTTCTCTCAATCGTTGATCAGGTTGAAAATCTCGTCGAGAACGGACATGCGGTAATACATGAAGTGAGGATGGGAAGGAAGAAGCACCATTATTGAGTGTTCTGAACCAATGCAAGGAAAAAATAGGATACTCCGTATTTCACTCAAGCAGAATTGATAGATTATCGAACAATCATGACCGGACAGGGAGCGGCCTGGGCGATCTTATGACTTACATTCCCGAGCGGAACTCTTTTTTGCCTCCAACCCTCGACTGCCGATGAAAATCAGGTCTGCCATCCCTTTCCATGCAATTTCAACGATCACAACAGAGGGTTCCCCGATAGTGACCTTTAGATCAAATGAGAGTCCGGCATGCGAGAGGGATCAATGGCGCACCTTAACGCGACTTTCTCATTTTCTTCAAGCAATGTATGGACATCTAATCAGGCGTGATTGAGCGTCTCCCTACCCTGGTTGCCGGTGTTTTATCTTAGTTCTGATCATCTGCCATAGTGATATTGTGATACAGATCCCAAAGGCTGCCCTGGTCGGAGTCATGATCATGGTATCGATCAGTACATTTGAGTGGCATTCTATCAAGGAGATTCATAAAGTTCCGATGAGTGATGCAGTTGTGATGCTTCTTACTATGGCTGTTGTCGTGTACACTCATGACCTGGCAAAAGGGGTGATCACCGGAGTGATAATTAGTGCTCTGATCTTTGGTTGGAGAATTTCTTCAATATCAGAATCAAATCGGATTCGTGAAGACGGAGTTCTTGTTTATACCATCAAAGGTCAGTTATTCTTCGGAACGATGAATCATTTCATAGATCTTTTTGAATACGAGCAAGGCCCAAAGAAAATTGAGATAAACTTTTCTCAATCTCACATCTGGGATCAATCTGCGGTGATGGGAATTGCCAGGGTGATCGACCGGTTCCAGGATCACGGGAGATCAGTATATGTGACCGGCCTGAATGAAGAGAGTCAGACAACCCTTGATAAAGGGTTCTCGTAATTTTTAACCAATATCCCCGGGAATTTTTTCCTAGATGGCTAGAACAATCAACGCAGAGTATATTGAAATCCTGCCTGCTCAAAGTGGTGGTCGGACGAGTATGCTACATGAATTCTATTATCTTTCATGACAATAAATGACAGACAATCAGTAAGACTCCATTTTTTATCTGTGAATTCTGTGTACATGAAGACTGCCTGCTCAAACATCTCGGCACTGGTATGAACAATATGCATATCAGACTCGTCAAAATAACTCTGAATAAAATCGGCTCCTAAACTCTTATTGATCTTCGAAAACGCGTTTCCCACTTCAAATAGAACAGCATCCGTGATCCAGATCTCATACTTCTCTAACAGTTCTTCTCATTGTACCAGAGCAAGGTCATGAAAAGAATCTGATGCGTTTTATGCTGCGACAATAAAAGAGGTGTCGATGAAAGCACGACTATTCATTATTCTTACCCTGCTTGGGAGTGCCGTACAGATAGTGGTCATGTTCAGATGACCAATCTGAAGGACCATCTGCCTCTCCCGCATGATTAAAGAGAAACTGTATTGGACCTTTCCGAACAGGCCTTGGAATCTCTTCGATAGTGATACGATATTCATTATTTGGTTTGAGATCCAGAGTGTCTTTTGGATGAAAAGTCAGGCCATCATAGGTAACTATTATTGTTTTTGTAGGCATCATCCACTGGTCTTCAAAGCTGGAGAGAAACCGTGCCATGTCAACAGGACCAAGTGCTTTGGATAGCGCTTCGATTCCTTCACGTCTGATCTCACCGATCGTCTTCATATTCTACCTTCATTAGCCAAGATACCGGGTCGAGAAACTGATCATTATTTTTTATAATGATTTAAAAAAAGAATCAATAAATAAAAGAATCTTTATCCTTCAACCGGGCATGAAACTTCTGGAGTTGTCTGATACTTTCTCACATCAATGAGTGTTCCCTGATGCTGTATCTCTTCAGCCATATGATACAGCCGCTTGGCAACATCTCCATCAATATAATCCTCGCCGCAGATCTCACAGATCTCTGCCGGTACATCACGCATAACCAGAGTAAAATCATCGCGGGTAAGAAGTACTGATGTAACTCCGGGCTTGGTCTCTCCCCGCTTACACATAACACATTTCATTGTTGCCTCCTGGTTTTTCCTGAAACAAAGTGATCGTCATCAGGTTCGTATGCGGTAATAACTATGATCTCATCGGTATCCTTGTTAAAGGCAGCGACAACATGAAGCATCCGAACACGGGCAAACCCACAGATCAGATAACTTGGCAAAGGATAATCATCGGGATACTCCTCAATTACCTCTCCGGTGCGGATTATCTCTTCAATATCATCTTCAGAGATCCGCCGAGTATACATCTGTTCGAATGCATGCCTGCGGACAGTTATCCTGGGAAGACCTAAATCAGGAATGATTACTGATAAAGTCCTGGGTCTCTTCGAATGACTATCCATATGTTCTCCAGATACTAATCCCAACCAAGATGAACGATCTATTCATCTTAATATTCATTATTTTCCTTTACAGGGTTTATTATTTCTGGATATCATTCCTCATTCACTCCTCCACCCGAAACACCGCCGCTTTTTTCCGCGGCCATTTATCCAGCATATTCCGGACCTGGCGGGCAACCACAATATACACCCGCCCATTCACCGGAATCGTTATCTTCACACCTTTCTGTGAATCAGATAGATCAGCCTCACCAGAAGGGATAACCGGCTCTGGTTCACCCCCGGCGAGTAACTCTTCTAAATCCTGCCGGGTGATTGTTCCAACCTCCCCGATCTCATCGACAAAGATCCTGATACAATCACCATCTGGTTTCATCCGCCCAACCTTCTCATATGTCATACAGTTTCTCCATTGCTCCCGAATTCACGGCTTGCCCCCTTACTCCGGGGAAGGTTCTGGTAACAGATCTCACATATAACGGTCTTCGTCTCCGGTTCCTGCCAGACAGCCTTCTGTTTGTCACAGACCTGGCACTTTCCAAGATCAACAGACAACCCGGTCATCAAAGCCGGGTTGAGGATTCCAGGTAGTACCCGAAAAGGTGATGATTCTGCACGCTTCGCTATCTCATAACACTTCTTGCAGATCTTCCGATTCACACGAGGCGGCCGGGAAAGCCGTGCAAAGGTCATCCGTTCCTGATAGTTCACCCACTTGGACCCGCAACAATCACACGGACCCGGACCAAACCCCTTGTCTATCTCGGTATAATCACCAGCCCTGATCTCATGGATGGATAGAGGGGAGGGACCTGGCGAAGCGAGGCCCCGACTGGCACCCGGATGTGTAGCAGAAAGATCACCTCCTGGCGGAAAATCTGGGCTTCTCGCGGAATGATTACGGAATTTTCCGCATGTATTTAATTGTCCGGATTCTCTAACTGACTCCAGATCTTCATTAGATGAGACACACTGATCACTCGTGGCGGAAAATTCAGGATCACACACATGATCACAAGCAGGAACCTGATCAGAAATCCCGTACTGCATATGTTCACTTTTTCCGCCATGAGTACACAAAGAATTATTATTACTAAGATTTTCTTCTTTAGATCCTGTTTCCGGTGGTATTTTCGTGGCGGAAAATTCCGCCACTTTTCCGCCACGTCCGCCAATTGCTTCTTTTTCCGCCACATCATCTGATGGTGGTGATGGAGGGGTGTTGTTCTGGTCAGAACCCTCACTTACAAGCCAGCAGCCACCATCTGAAGCCCAGGACTGATACACAAACTCATCCCAGGCATATGCCTTCTCACGCATATGAGCCAGAGTGGTCCCGTTCTCATCAGTAACCAGTGTCCGATAACAGACCGAGATTGCAGGGCACTTTTCAAGAAGACCTGAATAGTGGTATCCCTTGCTGTTGGTTCCATGAAACATCTTGTAGACTACGGATCTGGACTTCGTAGTAATATGCTGAAGTTCAGAGATCGTGACCTCTGCTCTGCCGTATTCCTGGATCGCTTCCATCAACTCATACTCACTCTTTGTCAATTTCGTCTGTTACCCGCCACTCTTCCCGTTCAGAGCGGTATACAACCTACAGGCCTGCCTGAAGTCCTCAATCGTCGCAGTAATGTATGAGACATCACCAGCCTGATGTACCGAGGCTTGCCTGTCTTAAATGTGACATTTATTACAAGTCCGGTTCCGTCGATCTTGATATCCCCCCATTTCATCTGTCCGATTTCACCGACCCGAAGTCCTCCTTCATACATGATCAGGAACATGGCACGGTCTCGTGAGTTCATGCACGTTTCAAGCATGGCCTGAATTTCGTCACAGGTGAGGATGTCGGCGGCTGTCCGGGTTGGTGTTCCTTTGGGTACCTTGATCGCGCGGATCTTGTTTTCTGAGATCTCAATTTCATTGTTTTCAGTCAGCCAGAAGCAGAACTGCTTTAATATGCTAATCAGGTCAGATTGAGAGTGTACGCTGAATGGCTTTCCTCGGTCTGAGTCAGCATGGTAGATCTGTTCTATGCCATAGTACAATGTGGGAGCGGTGAGCTCAGTGTACTGTGGAACGAATCTTCTGACAGTGGTGAGTGCAGCTGAAATTTTCATCCCTCGCTTGATGCCTATGCCGTGAGTTATTTTTCTCTCAGCAATGAACGCAGATATCAAACCGGCATCGGCCTGGGTGAGTCGGCCTTCCATCACTGCCTGGTTGATAGATCGAGACAACCCATGAGGGTCAATACCGTGAAATCTGTCGTTGCGAGAAAGTGTTCCGGGGAACATAAAAGAGACTTTATTTGAATCCAGGGGATAAAGGTACGGCTACGAACCTGATGTCTTAGAGCCCCATATCAGCATAAAATCTCACAAATCGCGATCCGATTTTCTTTTGATAATAGTCTCGGTATTAAAGTCAGCATAATGCGCTTGTTTTCGGGTTTTGAGGGTTATTTGATCGGGTTGGTTTGTGAAGATAAATCGGGATCAAAACACCCCAGATACGGCCCTAATTTTAGATAAATCAGATTATTTATCGAGATATACCGGGCCGTTATTTATCAGATCAAATGAGATGACCTTTGGTATGTCCTGCATGGAAAAACAGGGATAGCGGCAGGATATGATGAGGGGTTGAAATCGGAGATTTACCTTTATTTTATATTATAGATATAGAAATATCCGACCTTTTTTACCTAAATCGCCTGTATTGAGTTTTTTACTGGAGTTGATGATGCGATCGCCTGGCAGGATCCGGGTGATCACTTCGGGGTATGTGAGACCTGTTATTCCCATCTTTGTGATTCTGTCGGGGTGAAGGCATGATCACCCAGATGGCTGTTGACCGGACGCCTATGTTTCGAGGAATTTATTGTCCCCGTACACTTGGACAGTGCCCACTCCACCGGTGGCAGATGTTTGTCATGTGATCGGTACCTCCTGGTCAGACAGATTGTGTACGGAGGGTCTGCATGAGGCTATCTCGTAGGCCGACTATTGAGGTCTGTTTCACAAAAGGGTGTCCTCATCTGAAGTCTGTGCAGTGTGAGGTCAGGAGAAACAGGATCTGTGATCTGGCAGGGAAAGGGATCGGGTATCTACGGATCTGTCCACTCGAGGAGGAGCATGCACCTTATTGATGCTCTCCGGTTGATTCGGAGAGAACACCAGATCACCCGGCACCGGAAAAACTCCCGGGCGTATTATCGGAGGAACCGGACCCGGATCCTCCAGAAGAGGAGAGTGAAGAGGTATCAACGGGTAAAGAACTCAAGGTATTCTTCAGGGGTTAATCCGGCTGTCCGGATTAACTTACGAAGTAATCCAGGTCCGAGTTCTTTGCCTGAGTGAACGGTTATCGAAAGATGAACAGGACTGCCTTCTTTGATCAGGATGTAATGGCTACCTTCGATATGGTTTACCATCCATCCGGCCCGTTAGAATGCAGCGACGTGGAGATCTCCTGATGCCCGGGGTAATTTAGGGATGAGAGGTTTCAGGGATCCCAAGTGAGAAGGAGAATGTATCTGGAGTATTATTCAGGAGGGTGCATGTGGCGGTCTTTATGCGGCTGGTGATACATCCAGCAATAGCCTCGTTGATCGACTCAAGAGCTTCTTCGAGGATATCACCTTCAGAAAGGCAGCCTGGAAGTTCAGGGCATTCCATGACGAAATGCCCTTCTTCATCTTTTTCACAGAGGATTGTTAGTTTCATGATAGTCAGGATGATTATGAATTATTTTGTAGTATCTTACTTTAAAGGCAATAAACATCTTTGCCGTTTTATGAAGAGTCTGGTTTCAGTGATGTGGAACCGAAGAACAGTAGGAGTGATCTGATGGGAGGATTTGTAGTTACCAGTGAACGGTCGTCTCGCCCATTAGAGAAGGTTGGCAGATTCAGGATTGAGGTTGTGTTTGTTGTGACCATCTGGATGGGATTGGATCATTTCAGGTTGGGAAGGCTCAGGTGGTTTCTGTTGTTCTTGGGCTTGGTGATGAGGTTATCCGGGATAGAACAGGAGGAGAAGTTGGAGTGATGAGTCTATCTGATAGTGGACGAGGATTGAGAATGGGGATCCTTGGAGAGTAGTATGTGGGTCCGGTGCAGAGGATAAAGAGAGTATTGGAGGGTAAGGAAGGGAAAGGGGCGGTGTTTTATAGTAATGTAAATAATTAGCGTTTCAGATAAAGTTTATCGCTTTTCTGTATTTTAAAATCAACTTGAACTCCTACGATCGCTCCTTCATCTACCTTATCCACATTTTTATCATGATCTCGAATATTTTGAATATTTGCAAAGAAATAATTGTCATGTCTAAATATTATTATTTGATCTATTTGAGATAATACTGGAGGAGACTTAATAATTATCACCGTTCCTTCTTTTAGAATTTTTTCGGGAGATTCAATCTCAATAATATCTATTGGTTTAAAGTTTACAAGTCCAATTTGTAGTATTTGTTCTCTTGCTTGTTCTTTAGTAATGATTCCATTTTTAATCCAATAGAACAATTTGTACAATTGATATGTAGTTAATAACCCTCTATCATCATTTTCCGCATCATGTATCTGGTTAATATTGAAAGGTGGATTATTTCTTAAATGAGGAGGGATGTTTCGTTGATGATTGACAATATATAATGCTTTAACATCAGGCTTCCCTCTTTCCTTTATTCTTCGATATCTAATTTTGCTTATTTGGGAACATTCTTCATCTTTTGATGTCCCAAATATCCCTTTAATTTCAATAACTAAAAGACCATTTCCTATATCAACTTGAATGTCTTCATCTAGATTTTCAGTTTCTTCATCCATGTTTCTTACATTTGAGAATCCCATCCATACTAGAAAATGGATAACGGAAATTACAAGATCATTAGAATTTTCGATTAATAATTTGTGAAGACATTCATACTTCGTTTTATTTTCAATAATATCTTTAAAAATTCGTTCTTTATGAGAATTAAATTCAATAGTAAGTTGATCAATACTTTCGCGATATTCATGTTCATGAGGTAATAAATATTGACTGTCTTCTAGCCATCTGTGTTGACTATTATACGGAAATAAATCAGGGGATATATAAGGTAGATCATTTTCAAGTAAATCCTTTAAAAATGGAAAGATTTGTGATATTTTTGGAAAATATAGTATCAGTCCATTTTCACATTGATATGCAAATGACACGATTTCATTATCTTTGTTGACCATTAGTGGATGGAAACACTCATCAAGAATCCATTTGTTATCAGCCCATTTCATCATGGGACTAATAATTACATGGTATTCGAAATCATTGGAATATTTGGAGAGAATTTCATTAAAAAGAGATTTAGATATGATAGATGTTTCTTTCCCAAATTTATTATCATATTTAGGACTTATTGGCAAAAATGAATACGAATCACACTTTGGATTTTTTATCTTTCCGTATGGATTAGGAACTTCAACAAAATTATATTCGATAATAGAATAATCACCGGCAAAAATTATGACAATTCCACCTCTTTTTAAAATTTGTTGAATAATGTTCATAATAATTGAACCGACAAATGGTTGAGGATTAAAATCAGTTTCTGGACTTTTACTTATTAAAAATTGGGCTTTATTTCCATGGATCTTAAATTTTTCTAAAAATTTTGAATCATATTCTATGGATTTTTTATCTTCAACGTTGATAATTACAATATCATATTCATGAATATCTTTTGAGATTTCGTAGTTTAAATAACAAATAACATCTTCTGAATATTTACGATTAATTTTTACAGGAGTTCCTAATGAACCTCCAGAGCAATTGAAATTCATCTTTTTAAAAGATTGAATTATAGAACCATCAAAATTCAAAAAGAATATTCGGGGAGTCTCATGGGTTACTTGCGGATCTAAATCCTCTAATTTTCCTTCTTTATTGTCAGTGGTATTCCCTTCGAAAAGAACCATGATAAATGAATATAGGCTTTCACTTTCAATAATTCTGATGGTTTTTTCCCAACTCTAAATAATATTGTTTTTTTGGAAAAGGTATGAATGACAATTATGATTCAATCCAAGATATTTTTTTATTACTAATTTGATCCACTATTTTTCTCATTGTCGCTTCTGTCGCTCCATTCCCCTATCCCTCACCCCTACTCCCCCCGTTTCAGAACCCTGTTCAACCATTTATATACTCACGCCAATTTCTAATCAGCCGCATGCAATCGCGGCAGGGGATTCGAACATGGCAGATTTCACACCAACTACTACAGTGAAGACAGCTGTCCGGAAGCTTGCAGCTCCGATCGGCAGTCTCACCGCCTTCACTGCTCTTGTCCAGGATATCCTGGATAACAACCCATGGGGCTGTACGTCCTATGAAAAAGCCGGAGTAACCCTCCCTACGGTCTCAAAATCTTCTGAGTCCTACTCCGGCCGGGTCATCTAAGAAAACACCGAGGCCAGGACCGTCGGGACCATCAGCATCAAGGCTCCGACGCCATCGGCTTTCAACACTGATGTCAGCACCATCGTCGCCACCACCGCCCTGAATACCGCAATGGGAGGCACTCCATCCCATGATAGCTCAAAGGACCGGTTCAGCTGTACCCATGTATCATCACTCCAACGGAGAACTCTAATCAATCCGTTTTGCCCGTAATTCAGTAACCCTCTCACCCTATGAGGCTGATGCCATCAGAACCGGGATTGAAGCCTGGACTGACACCGTTGCACTGTTCGTGTAAACATCTCGCAATACCCCCTTTTTTCCCCCTTTCCGAGGTTATGGGAATGAATTGGAATTACATTGGAGCCGGGGCCATCTGCATCCTCATCGGGCTGCAGTTCGCTCTGGCTGACATGATCTCAACCTCCATCAGTTGTGATGGAGTAACTCTGCTCTCATGATCATTTATCGGGGGAAAGATCGTACAGCCAGCATCTCCTCACCAATAACCTTGTTATCATTTCCCGGGATCTCCGGTTCACCGGACCAGTTGAATCCACTATAAGGGTGAATGGTTACGGAATAAACCAAAACCGGACCTGACTAGGAAGAGATAGTGAGGAAACCTGTCCCTTATTGCTAAAAATTTATCCACTTGAGTTTTTGATTAAAAAAAGGGCATCTTATTGCAGCGACTGGCGGATACATGATTGTGGGATTTTTATCTCAAATCGGGCTCCCGATCCTGCCTTTCCGGTCTCCCGGATTAAAATATTAGTAATAGATAATATTTCCCTGGCAATAAACAATCCAAACCCTGTATGTTTTCCGTACCCAAGTGAAAAAATCTTTTCTTTATCAGAATCCTCGATTCCAACACCATTATCTTCAAAAATCAGACAGGGTTCAGGTGTTTGAATAATTGAACACGTAATGAATGTGATTGACTCTCCATACCGGACAGCATTATCCATGAGATTGTAGATCACTTTTTCAAACAATGCATCTGCAAGGATCTCTACATTGGTTCCAGATTCCTCTAATCGTATATCCCCTATCCGCACTGAATGAAACGACTGTTCAATAATGTCATGTAAATTCTGCCAGATAGGAGCTGCAATACCAATCTCCTGATATTCCCGGGTAAACTCAATCTGATGGTGAATAGTCCTGATGGCCTGATTAACCCGATCAAACACATCTCTCCCTTCCGGCTGGTCATACACATGATCCTTGAGATCGTCGAGATCTATAAACAGGTAACTTAACTGGTTTATGATATCATGCCGGGTAATGCTCGACAATAGATTGAGTTTTTTATTTGCGTTGAGCAAGGCATCTTCCGCATTTTTACGAGCACTGACATCCCGGGCAATACCTAATACCTGGTGAATAGTACCATCAGATTCTGAAAGCGGGATAAGTCTGACCTCCATCCACCGCGAATGGTTGTTTCTCAATTCAGTATCGTATGAACACCCACGTTTACTTTCAAAAACACTCTGGACCGAATCATCAGGGATAAATCTTGATAAAAGAGTCAGCGTACCTGAAATCCGGGTCCCCATCAGTTCTTCAGGTGACTGCTCTATAAGACTGGCACCATATGAATTGATGTATGTCAGCAGACCATCCCTACCGATAATAAAGATTGCGTCTTCAGCCGATTCTGCCAGAGTCCGATACCGGTCCTCGCTCCTGACAAGGGCCTCTTCCATCTGCTTTCTGGTTGTTATATCAACGATCAGGATGCCAAATCCGATAATTTCGCTCTCTTTTGAAAAGACTGGATACAGACTGACGAGCCAGTTCGTAATATTTCCCGATCCTTCCGGAAATTCATCAGTCATCTCTACATTCAAGGCAGGCTTTCCTGTTTTACACAAATCTTCAAAGAAGGGTTCAGTTAATTTCCAGATTGATGGTGTTACATCCTCTATAGTTCTTCCAAGCAGATCAGTCCGGGTAAGATTTCGTATTTCAGCAAGAGCATCGTTGACATGGATAAAAACAAAATTTCTGTCAACATATGCAAATCCAAACGGAGCATACGCATACAATGTCTGCAGAAGTGAGAGTGCCTGTTCTGCTGCTTTTTTTTCAGCCAGTATCTCTCCTTTCCGGTTTTCTCTTCCCACGATATTTATGATGAAATTTTCAATCTCCTCATACTGAATTCTGGGATTTCCTCCTTTCTGGAGATAAAAATCAGCCCCCCGGTTTAATGCCTGAATCGCGATATCTTCATCTCCCTGTCCTGTAAAGACAATAAAGGGGAGATCTGGCTGGATGGTTCTGACAACAGAGAGAAAATCAAGCCCATCCATGCCTGGCATCTTATAGTCAGAAATAATTACATCGTAAAGATATGGATTTAAAATTTTTACTGCAATTTCTGCAGAGAGAAATGTATCAACCTTCAATTTACCTGATTTTTCTAGAAAAAGTCTTCCAATATCAAGTAAAGCAGGTTCATCATCTACGTACAAAACAGAAATCATCTCTCTCTCCTGTTTACCGTCGGAACGTGTGATGGGAAATTATTAATAAGTTGCTAACGATAGAAAGAGATTACAAGAGTTTCATAATATAATTTTCTGTTTCTATATTTGGGTACCTCATATGAAGGTTTTATTGATTGATGATAACGAAACCTTGATTCAGATTTATCAGAAGATACTTCGTGCCCAGGGTCACCTGGCCGATATCCTCACTGATGGAACGAAAGCGATAGAAACGATCAAGACCAGTAATCCTGATATCATTCTCCTCGATCTCATGATGGAGCCGGTATCAGGATGGGAGATCTTAACCGCCATACGAGATGATTCCGAAATATCTGATATTCCGGTCATTATACTCACCGGAAAAGTACTGACAATCGATGAAGCGGTTCAGTATGGACTTAAAATAGATGGATTTGTGATGAAGCCACTTGAACGCTCCATGCTTGTAACCGCAGTTGAAGAGATATGGGATATCATATCAGAGTGTAATGAGCGATACGAACGATCTATTGCCGCAGGGTTAAGTGAAGAAAAGGCACAATCATGTAGAAATGTTTATAGAAAGCGAAAAATGCTTTCATACCTGAGAGATCTCCTTATCAGACAGGAAAAAATATTAAATTTACGTCCAGATGAGAATATAAAATTTACAGAGACTATTGAAGAACTCAGGATGATAATTACCGATGGATTCAATAATATGGCGCAGGAAGAGGCAACCTGTCCCTGATAATGGGAGACAGGGATTTATGTCTCTTTAATATTATCTCTGACCTCTGAATACCTGACCCAGGCAAGGTCCAATTCCCTGAGTAAAGCAAGGAGACGAGCCCCCCAATCATCATTCATTTCTCCCTGGTTATTCTGATCTTCATACACCTTTTTGATCATAGTCTGGAGTGGAAGCTTCATCTCCTGTGAGATTGAGCGTAAATTCTCAAGTGAAAAAAACAGTTCAGAGAAGACCTGTTTGATTCGTTCAACCTCATATAATGCCCTTTTCTCATTTGTCACATCAATCATAACAGTTGCAATATGAGTTGTTACATCATCTCTTTTGAGGGGAATGCGTGTGAACTGGATAAATACAATGTCACCTCCTTTTTTAAACTTTTTAATTTTACTATCCATATCGCCGGATCTGAATATCTCCTGGAGATCCTGCATATCTCCAAACAGAGAAAAGTTTGGAGTCTCAAACATGGGGCGAGTGAGCATATACTGACTGATACCAACCTTTCGTGCCAGTTCCGTAAAAAGACTGTTATAACCGGATAAAACCATTCTTTTATCCAAAACAAAGGCCGGAAATTTAAGGGCAGCAGTTATTCGCATCAGATGCTGAATCATCCCGGGACCCAGATGAGAGACAGATGTGTCCTCACTCTCATTTCCTGAAAGTACGTAGAAGGTTCTCATCTCTTCCTCTGACCCCCCTGTTATCAGACCTAATGAAACGGTGACAGGCAGGTTTTCACCTGTTTTTTGATGCAGGGCTAGCTGATCAGGCATCACAATGTGAGTGCCGGAACTCTTCCTTGTGTCAGCATCAGCATCATGGACATGCTCCTGTTCTCCAATAATTGAAGTTATTGGTTTTTTGACCAACTCATTCTCTGAATACTGCAGCATCTTCAATGCAGTTGTATTCGTGTATTCAATAGTTCCGGATTTTGAGGTCACGATTATTGCAGGAGATAGTGAAGAGATTCCATTCAATATCCCAGATGAGGAGGTGAGAGGGGTATCTTCTTTTAATTTTTGTCTGACGCGATGTTTGTGAAGACTCATCTCGATATTTGTCATGAGTTCGCGTTCTTTGAATGGTTTGAGAAGATATCCTGATGGAGAGACTGAAATCGCACTTTCAAGTGTCGCCTTGTCTGAATGTGCGGTAAGGAAAATTATTGGCAGATCATATAACTCAATAATCCGTTTGGCGGCAGCAATTCCATCCATCTCACCTTTGAGCCTGATATCCATCAGAACTAGATCGGGCTCTGTCTCACCTGCTTTCTGAATAGCAGACTCACCGGTTATCGCCTGGCCTGTGACCACATACCCCATCGCTATCAACTTCTGCTTGATCTCCATCGAGATGATCATCTCATCTTCAACAACCAGAATCTTACTTCCTTGTGGCATTTTAATTATCCCCTATAATAAAGCCCTCTTTCATCGGAATTCTCATTTTTACCAGGATGCCATGTTCTGAACTCATAATAACCTCTCCGCTTGCCTGAAATACCAGGTTCTGAATAAGTTGCATCCCAAGAGAATCACAGTTTTCAAGCATAAATCCATCAGGAAGCCCTTTTCCGGTATCCCGATAGGAAATATCAAGCCATCCCTGATTTGTATGCAGAATTTTTATCGAGATTTTCCCTCTCTCATCTGCAATAATTCCATGTTTAAACGTATTTGTCAGGAGTTCATTGAAGATCAACCCCAGAGGAATACCGGCATCGATCGTCATTTCAAGTGTGGGATCGCAGACAATATCAAGGGTGATACGGGAGTCATCCAAAGAAAAATCTGTTATTATTGAATTTGCAAGTGAACTGATGTATTCAAGTAGATTGATACTCACCAGGTTATCAGTGCGGTACAGTTTTTCATGAACCATAGCCATTGAAAGTATCCGGTTCTTACTCTCTTTGAGAACTGCACCAACCTCCGGGTTATCAATCATGCTGCTCTGCATCCTGAGAAGACTCACAATGATCTGCATATTATTTTTTACCCGGTGATGGACTTCTCTCAACAAAATATCTTTTTCATGGAGCGATTGACGCAGCCCGGATTCTGATTCCTTCCGGGCAGTGATGTCCATGATACTACCAATAACTGCAGGTCTGCCCTGGTAGACAAACTGGCTGATGAGGTTTTCAAGAAAGATTACCCTGCCATCTGCGGTGATCGCCCTTATTTCATAATCATCAGTCGTTTCCGGGGTATCTATCACCCTGTGGTGACGATCTACAGCAACAGACGTGTCATCCGGATGGAAACAGAGTGTAAACGGCAACATCTCAAGGGTTTCACGAGGATATCCAAGAATTTCACACATCCGTGGATTCACATACATGAGACGGTCATCCTGGACCAGATATATGCCAACAAGTGAACGTTCCACAGGCCGGTGAAACAGTTCTTCAGTCTGCGAGCGGGCTATAACTGATGCAATAATTCCGGTAGCTGTAATCAGGGAGTCAATAATTGCATGAGAAAACTGCTGATCTGAGTGAAAGTTGAGAATTCCAATCGCACCCCAGAGGGAGTCGGAAACAAATATCGGGAGATACAGGAATGATGCTGGTACTCGATCTCTGTACCTGATTTTCAACTCATCTGAAATATCCTCACTATTCCCCTGGATTGAAGGTGATTTCGAAAGGACTGAAACTTTTTCAAGGAGTATCCGGGTAGAGATATCTCTGTAAAACACCTGATCAGAAGGTGATGTTCCTTCACTCAACCAGTCGTGAATAATCTGGCATGAGAAGGTTTCATCATTCGGGTTAAATCTGGAGAACAGGAGATAGTCATTTTTTACTGATAATCCAAGGAGGTTGAGACAGATCGGTATATGTTTCTCCCAATCTTCACTCTTCACCAGAATTTTTGCAATACTGCTGACAGCACTCAGAATAGTATCCCGATAAATCAGTTCCTGGCGTGTTATAACAAGATCGGTTATATCCAGAGACGTTCCTACAATCCCGGTAACATCTCCTTTCAGGTCGTGAACCGGCACCTTGGATGTTACCAGCCATACTGGCACTCCCTCCTTGGATAACACATGCTCTTCTATATTGTATACAGGTCTGTCGGTTTCAATAACCTCCCTGTCCACCTGCTGACGGTTTGTCGCAATAGAATCAGAGAAGAGATCCATGTCGGTTTTCCCTTCAATATCTGCGATTTCCCGTCCTGCAAAAAATATGAATGGATTATTAGCAGTAAGGTACTGAAGGTTTTTGTCCTTCATGTAAATCTGGGCAGTAGAAGAGGAGAGAATTGCCTGAATACGTTCATAGTATTCGTGCTCACTCCGCTCCGCCTTGACTCGCTCACTGATATCCCTGCTTATGCTGAAGAGAACGTTTCTTCCTCCCCAAACCCCCACAGTTCCCCGCGTTTCAACAGGAATCAGCGTACCATCTCTTGTAATAAATGGAAATTCGTTTTTGATGCTTGACCCAGTCCCGGTCAGATCAAGAAACTGATAGATTATCGCATCACGGATGTCATTAGAATAGAGTACATAAATGGGAGATCCCACTAGTTCATCTTCCTGATATCCAAGAGTTCTTGTAACTGCAGGATTCACACTGAGGATTGTTCCATCCATATCGATGACAAAAACAAGTTCCTGCATTGCAACGTAGAGTTCATTCAACTCTTCCTGGCGATTTCGAACCTGTTCTTCTGATTGTATCCTGATTATGGCATTTCCGAGTTGGGAGACGAGTATTTCAATGGTATCGCGAACAGGAGGATTAATGGGATGTGGGACTTCAAGAATGAAAGAGAGGGCCCCAATAACCGTATCGCCCCCGTGGATTGGGATCTGACCTCCTGATATCAGGTCTTCTGACTCTCTTCCTGTAACCGGATAATACACCGATTCTCCCTGGAAGATAACTTTATGAATATCGCCGAATGTGAACTTTTTAAGAAGGGAATTGGATAAATTATGAGAGATTAGGAGTTCTACCTTTTTTTTGACAGGATTTAGAATATGAATACTTCCCTGTGTACATCCTGCAAGCAACCGTACCGATGTTAAACAGGCATCAGATGCCTGACTCTGCGTTGAAGATGTTGAGAGATTAGACATCAAATTACGCTGAACTGCAATAAACATCTCGCGTTGCTTGATTCCGGATTGAAGTTCCTTATTAGCGCGATATTTTCCTACCGAAATTCTAATTTTCTGACCTATCTCGTTGAATAAGATCGAAATATCGTCAGACTTTAATTGAATGAAATCGATTCCGGCGTCAATTGCCTGAAGAAAGATTGATGAGTCATCTTGCCCGGTTAAAAGAATAAACGGGATATCAGGGGTCTTAGTTTTTACCTGGTTGAAAAAGGCAATTCCATCCATCTCAACCATCATGTAATCTGAAATGATGGCATCGACTTCGAATGATGTAAGGTATTCAAGGGCTTTCTCAGGGGATGAGAAGACCTCCACGTCAAATCCTCCGATATCTTTCAGATATATCCCTAAAATATCAGCAAATGCAGGTTCATCATCTACTGCAAGCACCTTGATCATAATAATCCGGACTGATAAATGAGAGTGATTGTAAGGGAAGATATATGTTTGGTATATAAATTAGGGCGATGAATTTCTGGAAAAATGATTCACTTCTTATCTGAAATTTCATGGAGAGAGAGAACAGGCACTACCATCTATTCAATTTCCTGAATCATTCATCTGTACTCCACTTTTATTAGCTCATAAGCCTAAACAAGCAACATTTAAATGATGGATTGGTACGTCATTGTATGAGAACGGCACGATCATACCGGAGTTCTCTCTTCTGGAGGGCTCTGATTTACCCGGATAAAGAAGGCCTGTCCTGAAAACTTGTGAGGGAGTTCAGATGGAAAGAAAGAATGAATTGATAATTGTCGTGATTCTAACATCACTTTTCATAGCAGTCATCTGCCCGGCTGTTATAGCTGAAGATAAAAATACAGATCAGGTCGCACAGGGTGGCCAAACCATAACCATCCTTGATGATCGGGGGCAATATATCACAATTCCATATCCTGTTCATAACGTGGTCTTTCTTGTAGAAAATGCGATGAACAGCATGTATGCTGTTGGCGGGGCAGATAGAATTGCAGGTATTGGAAATATCTGGATGTTTGAAAAGAAAGAGCCATTTTTTCGAGCCATTGACCCGGATTTTGATTCCAAACCAAAAATTACGGATACAAACGGAGAGGTAGACCTTCAGGCCCTCTCACAGATAAACCCTGACCTTGTAGTTCTCTGGTCTGCAGACTGGAATGATCAGGCGACTACTGCAATTAAAGAACAGGTTAAGGTTCCGGTGTATGGCGTTTATTTCACAAAATTATCAGATGTTTCGAGAGCAATCAGCGTGTATGCAAAGATGATTGGTGATGAGAGCCGTGAGTCTGAAGTTGCCTCAATAATGACAGAGTACACAAAAAAGGTAACAGATAAGACTGCAGGTCTTCAGGATAGTGAAAAGCCGACCGTCTATTGGATGTGGGGGGATATTTACGGGACTGCCGGAATTAATAGTGCTTCGAACGAGTTAATTCGCCTTGCAGGAGGAAAGAATGTTATTGAAACTGCCGATATCATCGGGAAAAGTGATGAACATCCGGTTATAGATCTTGATACACTCAGGAAACTCAACCCTGATATTATATATCTCTGGTATAATGAGGATGTAAACCCTTCAGATATTCTTCGGGGAGAGGGGGAATTTTCTCAATGGAGGGATCTCAAGGCAGTTAAGTCCGGTAGGGTGTACGAAGTAGCAGATCCATTTGTGTATGATTCCTTTTCGCCACAACAACCACTGGCGTTAATGGCCATTGCAAAGGATGTACATCCTGAACTCTTTACCGACATCAACTTATCTGATTTAATCGATTCTTTCTTTGTAAAGATGTATAACGTCCATTATCCCAGTTATTCACCGGCATAATCTTTCAGTTTTCTTTTTCCAGATCTGGTAGTATTGATCAACTAAGCGACAGATATAAATGCAATTGTGAAGCACCGGAAACAGATGAAGCTCAGAACCAAAGTTTTGATTCTGTATTTTTTCATTATGCTTCTCGTTCTAATTTGTGTTGGAGTTTTACTTCCATCATCTCTTCATGAAAAGAACCTTGTAAAAATTCAGACAGACACGACAAATCAGTTGAAACATATCGATTTTGCTCTCTCAAATTATATCGCCGAACTTGGTAACGACATTCGCCAGCTTTCAGAAGATAACGATGTCAGAAATCCAGATGACACTGGCTTTACATCATTCATCAATGCAACACCCGAAACGTTTCGTTACTCTATAGGTGAACGTGAACAGGTAATTATAGATGAATTAAACTCATTCAGGCTGAATCATCCATCTGTAAGTTCTGTGTACATGGGGAGAGAAGATGGAGTTTTTGTCAGATCCCATAAAAGGCCAAGTCCTACTGCGTATGATCCCAGAACCCGCCCATGGTATATTCTTGCAAAAGAGCACCCCGGACAAGTCGTTCGGACAGATCCCTATCAGTCGGTGACATCTCCTGATCTGAATATCGGAATAGAGAAGGCGATGGTTCTTCCTAACGGGACCATATACGGAGTTCTTGGAGCTGATATTACCCTCGTTGATCTTACAAAATACGTTACTGAATTTGGTTTTGGCAGGGATGTCCAGATAGCCATGGTTAATGAAACCGGAACCGTTCTGGCTGCTAAGGACCCCTCTCTTCTCTTCAACAATATATCCCAGGTTACCGGAAATCAGACATCAACCCTTCTCAACTCTTCAGAGGGGATGCTTACTCTGCAAAATTCATACCTGATCTATTATACCTCCCCATATCTTGGATGGAAATATGCAGTTATTATCCCATTTTATCAGATCGAGAAGGAGCTTTCAGATTCTATCGTCACAATTCTGATCTTTGTATTCATAGCTCTCATTCTTCTGAGTATTATCACGCTCCTGGTTCTCAACCATACTGTAATTGAGCCTATCTTAACCCTGACCTCTGTTGCGACTGATATTTCCAAAACCGGCCAGTTAAACCACTCTGTTCAAACAGAGATAGAAGGTGAGATCGGCGAGCTCTCACGATCCTTCAACTCAATGATTACAACAATAAAATTAAAGGATGAAGCAAACCTCAAGGCAAATAGCGAACTGTCACAGTACCGGGATCATCTCAGTGAGATTGTGAAAGAGCGGACATCCCAGCTTGAGACAGCCAATCAGTTGCTTCAAGATCAGAGAGACGAGTTAGAGATGATAAATTCCGAGTTGCAAATGGCAAAGCAACATGCAGAGGATATGGATCGGTTGAAGTCTGCCTTTCTTGCAACGATGTCTCATGAGTTGAGGACACCATTGAACTCTATCATTGGATTTACCGGGATCATCCTCCAGGGTCTGGCAGGACCACTCACAATCGAGCAGCACAAGCAGTTAGAACTCGTCAAGCATAGTGCCCGCCATCTTCTGGCCCTCATTAATGACGTCCTTGACATCTCAAAGATTGAGGCTGGTGAATTAAAGATCTCCGAAGAGTCGGTTGATATCATCCCATCAATCTTGTCGGTGATAACGACAATTCAGCCATTAGCAGCACAGAAAGGTTTGAGCATCGAGACAGATATCAGGGAAACCGAAGCTGTCGTAATTGGAGATCAACGGAGGATTGAACAGATAATTCTTAACCTGATGAGCAATGCAGTGAAATTCACCGAGTCAGGTTTTGTGAAGATCAGCCTCTGGACTGATCATGCAACTGTCAATGTGGCAATTCATGATTCCGGCATTGGTATAGAACAAGCGGATATTGATACATTATTCCAGCCATTTCATCAGGTAGACACGGGTACAACCCGGAAGCATGAAGGCACAGGACTCGGTCTATCGATATGTAAAAAACTGATAGAACTCCATAGAGGTACTATCACGGTGTCAAGTATACCAGGAAAAGGGAGCACATTCACAATAACTATCCCGGAAAAAAACAGGGATAATGGGGCAGATCAGGAGTGACAATTATTCGGGAATCTCACTATTTACCTGATTTTGTGGAAAATGAACACGAATCTGATCGACAAATGTTTCAGGATTGATCGGTTTCTCGATATAATCCGTAGCTCCTGCAGCAAGAATCCTTTCGCGGTCACCTGCCATGGCATATGAGGTCACTGCAATGATCGGGATATCCTGAATGTCTGGAGAACTTCGGATAATTTTGGCTATCTCATATCCATCCATGCCTGGTAGTTGAATATCAAGAAGGATGATCTCTGGTTTCTCCTCATGAGCCAGGCGAATACCATCCTGCCCATTTAGCGCTTCCAATACTGTAAGCCCATTACTTTCTAAGAGAAAGTGAATCAGGTACATATTCTGCACATTATCTTCAATTACCAGAATTTTCATAATTTCTTCCAGATCTGATGAGTGCTGCTGTCATTATCGAGAGCATCATTGATTCAGGGCATGAAAACCCCTTAAGACTGCTGTAGACATAGTAAGGGATCTCAGATATACTGGCTATAGATTATGGAAGGATATATATGTTGGGTTATGGATGGTAGAGCCTGATTTACAGAATACCGATATTCTTCTGTCTCCATCTGAAGACTACCTTGTAACCAGTAATACGAAATCCGGGGTTATTCCCGGGAATGCCAGAGTGACATTAATTTTTTGCCATGTAATAGAAAAAATGGAAAGAGTAGCCATATCACATATCAGTCACGAAAAATTCTCTATATCTCTTGCCCAAGGCCGTAATGTTTTATTAAAAAGGTTCGAACCACATCGGATTGGACCCATCCCTGGTCCAGTTTGGTTACAAGGTCATCAATTTTTTTCACCTGATCGATAATATCCTCTGATTCCTTTGATTCAATCATAGATGCAATTGACATGATGATGGCCAGGGGATTTCTGATTCTGTCATTTAAGATCTGAAACTGCGCCATATTGTGTTCGATCTGTATGATTCCTTTCTTTTCGATCTCTTTCTCAATTCTGACCATCGCTGATATATCATGGAGGAGCCCGATGGCCTGTATAATCTCTTCTCCGGCCAGGACGGGAACAAACGTGCAGTCCATCCACATATCCTCTTCATCTATCAGGTAATGGTGAGTCACCCTGGATGATCTGCCCTCTGTAAAGACGCTCTTTATCTGGTCTTCCAGGGTGATGAGGAGTGATGTGGGAAAGACAGCATGCACATCTTGAACAGACTCTGATGTGTCAGAGAGATGAAAGACCTGCTTTGATTTCGTATTCAGGTACGGGACTATGAGATCAGGGTTGATGATGCAGATAGCGTCTTCAGATAGTTCTGCGATTGTACGATATCTCTTCTCACTCTCAATGAGAGCTTTATCCATCGAATGCTTGTAGAGAGCCATCCGGATCGTAGTATTCAATGCCCGTTCTTCAAGCGGTTTGATGAGGTATCCGAACGGCTCAGACTGGACTGCCTGTTGCACCGTGGCTTCGTCTGAATGAGCAGTCAGATAGATGACCGGGATACCATACATGTTTTTGATAATCCTGGCTGCTTCGATGCCGTTCATCTCCCCTTTTAACGTGATATCCATGATCATGATATCAGGTAAAAGTCCCCCGGCTCTTGTTACTGCCTCCTCTCCGGTATCAATAATGGCGAGTACCTCGTATCCCAGATCCTCAAGCCGGGCCTGTATCTCAAGACCCGTTACAAATTCATCTTCAACAATAACAATACGGACGGGATCTATCATTATGTGCCAACCATATCTAGAGGGGGGTTTCGTGCAAGGTTCCCAGGTTTTATTGCCTTCATTACAAAGAATTTCTCCGGGACATTCACCAGGTAATCATGAGTATTATCATCTGAACAGATAGAGGTTGTGATCTCCGGACAGGATTTATGAAGGAAAAGTAATGACATATTGTGTTCCGTTATCCCGGTGAAGGTGAATTGTTCCATTCAGTTGAGCAACAAGCCCTTTTATGAGGTGAAATCCGAGTGTCTTTGCTGTGTCAAAGGTTATCTCTTCAGGGATTCCTATGCCATTATCCTCGAATACCAGGGTATAATTCTCATCGCGTGAGAGAGATACCCGGATCCAACCCGCTCTTCCATTCGGGAATGAGTACTTCAGTGAGTTGGAGAAGAGTTCATTTACGACCAGACTGCATGGAACCGCCTTATCAATCGGCATATATACCTGATCTGAACTGATTTCCAGGGTAATCTGATTCTGATTCACCTGAAAGGTCTCAAAGATGTGTCCTGAAATCTTCTTCAGATAGTCTGAATATTCTATCTGTTCAAAATCCCTGGACTGGTAGAGTTCCTCATGTACAAGTGCTATCGATCTGATCCGGTTTTGTGATTCGAGCAGAATATTTCGGATCTCCGGCTCCTTAACGTTGCGTGCCTGCATAAACAGGAGACTCGAGACCACCTGCATGTTGTTCTTTACCCTGTGATGGATCTCCTTGAGGAGGACCTCTTTCTCCCTGAGCGATTTATTTAGTTCTTCAGTTCGTCTCTGCACTTCTGCTTCAAGTTTTTCATTAAAATTTCTAAGGCTTTTTTCTATCTTCTTCTGTTCTGTAATGTCAGTAAGGACATTGAGCGAGGAAAGAGTACCGAGGTAGGTGATTGAGATCCCTCTTACGACTACATTTCTCCTTTCACCTGACTTCATGAGGATCTCGATCTCGTAGGGATCAATCTCCAATCCTTCCATCCGTTTCAGGAGGGCCATTGTGATCGTCTCCCGATATTCAGGGGCAATATACTGGGTAATGGATGTTTTAATCAATTCTTCCTGTGTATATCCCATTCTCTGAATCGCCGCAGGATTCACGTACTGAATAATGCCAGCCTGGTGAACAAGGATAATGTCAGGGACATTATCAATGAGTAACCGGTACCGCTGCTCACTCTCCCGCAGTTCATCCTCGACCTCTTTGCGATGAGAGATATCAGTATGAGTTCCCACCATCCGGACTGGTTTCTGGTCATCATTCCAGACTACCACCTTTCCACGGCTGAGAATCCAGAGATACTCACCAGACTTTTTCCGAAGCCTGAACTCGATTGAATAGGGGATCTGTGTACGGTGAAAATGATCAGATATTGCGGTATTGAGCCGTTCATGGTCATCGGGATGGAGCAGCGAGATAAACGTATCATATGACTGAGGCAACTCATATGGCTCATAGCCGAGCATGGTGTACAAGCGGGGATTAAAGTGGGTCTGTCCTGATGGAATATCCCAGTCCCAGTACCCGTCATCAATCGCTTCCATTGTATACTTCAGCCGTTCCTCGCTCTTTTGCAGTGCTTCTTCAGCCTCCTTGATCTTCGTGATATCAAGACAGATGCCAGACATTCGTACTGCAACTCCCTCATCATCATACATGGTCTTTCCCGCAGCTCCGATCCAGCGGTACCGTCCATCAGGGAGTCTGATTCGGAACTCATTCCAGAGATCAATCTTCTCCTTGATCGCCTTATTGCTCCGGTCAAGAGCAGGTTTCCGATCATCAGGGTGAATAATGGTAATCAGGGTTTCAAATGTGGGTTCAGCGGTATCAGGAAGAGCAAAGAGGGAGTAAAACTCAGGGTTCCATGTCTGAACTGATGATCGCATATCCCAGTCCCAAGACCCGGCTTTTGCAGCCCGTTGAGTTAACTGCAGCCACTCCTGAGTATCGTTCAGGCTCTCTTCAGCCTCTTTCTGCCTGGTGACATCATCATACATGGCGACAACATCCCCATTCTGCAATTTATAGACGAAATTGTCACGCCACCCTGATCGTTTTTCATCAACATAAAATGAAACAGGAAACTGCTTTGCAACCCCGGTCTTCCATACCTCTTTCAGGACATCAAACAGACCGAGATCCTTCACTCCGGGAAATACCTCAAGGATTGAGTGACCTATAATATCCTCTTTAACAACTCCTTCAATCCGTTCCACGGCGTGATTGATGTCTGATATCAGGAAGTCCTCGCCATCATTAACTGCCTGGTAAATTGCCATACCGGCATGCATATTGGAGAAAAGTTCGTGGAACCGTTTTTCGCTCTCCTTAAGATCCCGGGTACGTTCCCGAATCGTCTCGTCCTGTGTTGAGATGAATGTCTGAAGATCCAGAAGTGCCTGGAGTCGTCCCTCAACAACAGCATTGAGAAAGAGTGCAACGAGGGCGGTTATCGATATGAACAATTGAATTGAGAGCAGGTCTAAAGGAGAAAATGAACTTCCACTTGAGGTGGTAATCGCGGGAATGAACGCAAATACATCTCCAATTATCAGAGTCAGAAATACAAAGAAGAAGGAGAACCTGAAGACCGCATACATGATGAAGATGAGAAAAAGATAGGATACACCCATCTGAAACATCAGATATGAAGCTGGAATAAGGATGATAAAATATCCCACCAACTCAATCCATTTCCCTTTCGGAATGAATGGGTGAATGAAAAGATGAGGAGTAATCAATAATGGGGCTATGAGGATGATCCCTGAAAAATCCCCGAGCCACCAGGTAAAGATGTTCAGGACAAGTGCCTCGATCGGCAGATATCCCAGGAAATAAAGGGACAAAGCCCCGAATAGACTTGCAAAAAGGCATGAGATGGTGATGATTGCACACAACCGAAAGGTATGAAGAGGATTGGACAAAGAGAAGGATTCGGTCTGGTACTGTCTGAACAGGACTAAAAAAATAACGGCTTCAGCACAGTTTCCAATACCCAGAAGAGCAGCAGCCACCGGGGATAATCCTGTTGTCAGTACTACAAGAAAAGTTCCAAGCCAGATCCCGGGAGTGACCGGATACCCCCACCTGACCATCACGGCGACTGCAATACCTGCCGGAATCCAGAGTGGTGAGACGTTTCCATGGGTGATGCCGAACGTGAGACTGATCTTCGCGAAAATAAAATAGATTATCGTAACAAGAATGAAGCGGACGATCTCACTTTTTCTATTCAGGAAATATGATCTCATACGTTATCCCCCGGTTTCTGTCAATCTGTACAGAGCCGGACAATTGTCTGACTAACCCTCTGATCAGTTCAAGACCCAGAGTTTTGGGTGTTTGTGAGAGAGTTGATTCAGCCATACCAACTCCATCATCTCCGTATAGTAGATGATACATACCGTCCTGAAGGGTAAAATCAATGAAGATGGTTCCTTTTCGGTTATCGGGAAACGCATGTTTGAGGGAGTTTGAGATGAGTTCATTTATGATGAGACTGCATGGGACGGCTTTCGAGATGGTGATGAACTCACTCTTCTCAGATAACCTGAGTGAGATCCGGTAAGGATCGACCTTGTAGGTATCAAAAATGATCCTGCTAATCTTTTTCAGGTACCTGGAATAATCGATCCTATCAAGATCCATGGACTGATACAGTTCTTCATGGACCAGGGCAATAGATTTCACCCGGTTCTGGCTTTCAAGAAGGATCTCCTTGAGCTGTGGGTCAGATGAAAGCCGTGACTGCATGAACAACAGACTTGATACGACCTGCATGTTGTTCTTGACCCGGTGATGGATCTCTTTGAGCAGGATCTCTTTTTCCCGGAGAGATCTCTCTATCCTCTGTTCCATCTCCTTCTTCTGGGTGATATCCTGGAAACTGAACACCCTTCCAACAATTCCATACCCGATTCGCTGAGGTTTTGAATACTGCTCAATGATCCTGCCATCTGATAAGAGAAGAGTGTCTACAGTATCTTTATCAGGGTCTGAAGAGAGTGCATCCATTCGTACCTGGAATAATTCAGGATCTGAAACCTGCCTGGCCATGATCTCAAGCACGGCTCTCTCATCACCAGCCCTGATGACCGAATCAGGAATCTGCCACATCTCAACAAACCTTTTGTTATACACCGATATTGATCCCTTGTCACCAACAACGAAGATGCCTTCAGGTGTTGATTCGATCGTTGCAGAAAGGACGGATAGGATTTTCTGAAGATTCTGTTCAGCTGCCATCCGCTCCTCAACCTCAGTCTGCAGTTCTTCATTGATGAGAGAGAGTTGGTTTGTCCGTTCAGTAACCCGCTCCTCCAGCGTCTGGTTGATAGAACGAATCTTCTTTTCATTCTCTTTCTGAAGAGAGATGTCAAGGATAAAGGCAACAGACTCGGTCCGGTCCGGCTCAAGCAGAATAAAACCAACCAGTACCCAGATTCGGGTCCCGTCTTTTCTGAGGTACTGCTTCTCGTACGGAGTACAACTCCCCTTTTCCCGTGCTTCAGAAACTCCCTTCTCATCTAAGGGAAGAAATTCAGGAGGAGTAATATCAGTCCATCTGATTCCTCCGGTCTCGAAATCCTCCCGGCAATACCCGATGATCCTGAGAAACTCATCGTTCACCTGAAAGATAGAACCGTATATGTCACCATTCAGGGTTCCAATAACTGGTGCATTAAATAATGCAGATAATTTCTCCAGGTATCTTCTGATATCAGACTCCAGGCGCCTCTTCTCAGTGACATCCTGGACAATTCCGGATATTTTTAATGCGTTCCCTTTCTCATCACGGTATAATTCTCCAATGGAGAGAACGATCCGGTCTGATGAACCGTCTGCAGGATGGATGGTAAGTTCTACATCAAACGGGATATTCTTCTCAATCACTTCACCGATAGCTGATGTGACGAGATCCGGATCCTGGATGTACGGAAGGATCTCATATATTTCCTTTGTCCCATCCGGCGTATGATCCAATCCATAGATGGTGAAACACTCATCTGTTCCCCAGATCGTGTCAGTTTGTAAATCGTACTCCCACACTCCTACATGCCCAGCTTTCTGTGCTTCAGTAAGCCTGCTATGGACCTCGTGAAGTTCCTGTTCACTTCGCCGGATTGTCTCCATCTGGAAACGAAGTTCTTCCTGCTGGGATGCGAGTTCCTCATAACTTGTCCCAATCTCCTCATTCATAGAGGAAAGAGTTGCATTTTTCTCCTGAAGCTCAGTTTCGTATGCAATGCGGTCACTCATATCATGGATGATTGCCTGCCGGTATAAGGTTCCCTGGAAGGTTATCATCCGGACGCTGTCTTCAACCGGGAAGACGGTGCTATCTTTCTTCTTATTCTTTGTGACAAAGAGGATGCCATCATTATCACCGATCTGTGCAAGATCCTCTGCCACATGCTTCTTTGCATCATCTGTCAGGAGATCAAAAAGGACCATCTTTCCGAACTCTTCCCTGGTATACCCATACCAATCGACTGCCCGGTCATTTACCTCCAGAATGCGCCAGCCTTCATCGAGGATAAGGATAGCATCGTTGGCCTCCTGCATGAGTAGCCGTATCCTATCTGAAAGGAAGAGTTCGTGATCCTTCTGCGTGATCTCCTGTTGGAGATATTCATTTTTTCGGGAACGCCAGATGACCAGAATAATGAGGGCTCCTACTACTACAAGGAGAATGATTGTTCCGATCACCAGGTAGGTAAAATTCCAAAACGAAGCATAAGCCTCTTCTTTGTCCATCTTTGCAACGAGGTACCAGGGAGTCCCTGATATATTGGTAAGGGACGCCACCACCGGCACCCCCCGGTAATCATTGCCTTCAAAAATACCCCGATAACCCTTCACAGCCATAACTGCCGGGATAGTATCTTCTGATGTCGGAATCTTCAGGGAAAGGTCTGCATTCATGGCATATTTGAGATCACTGAGGAGAGCAACTGAATCATTTTCCTGCCTGGCGATAAGAGCCTCAGCAGTATCTGAAGATGTTGGCCATGACTGAATGAGAGGATAGAGGTAGTCCTGTGGATCTATCTGCAATACCAGGAGACCAACAGCCTGATCCCCTGCTTGCTTTCTGATAGGAACCCAGAACTCCAACACTTTCTCTCCGGAATCAGGATCCAGAAAGAGATCGACAAATAGCGGCCTGGTTGCATGGAGTGCGGTATCGAGGGTAGCATTCTTGCTGTGTGAACTAATTCCTGCAGATTCAGGCATTGAAATGATAGTCTCCCCGCTTCTTGAGAGGAGAAAGAGAGCATGGTACTTGTAACTGGTCTGAAATATCCTCATCCAGGTGAGGAGATCATCGTTCGTGACTGAAGAGGTTCCAATTGAAGGAGAAAGATACGCACCCAGATCATGATTATACATGGCAACTTCAGCATCAGATCTCCTCTCCCCAAACCAGTCAGATATTCCCTTCGCCTTCATCTCAGAGATCGTAGTCAGTTCTGAATGAACCTCTTCCTCGGCAATCTTCTGTTGGTTGTGTATAGAAAAAAAACCGAATAATAACAGGGTAATAAAAATAAAGAGAACTGCGAGGATAAGGAGACCTGACGAACGATTAATATATGATGGAATTAGTTGCATCAGCCCCTCCATCAATGATAGAAACCAGCACCAGATGTTCAATCATGACCAGGCGAAGTATGAAGAGGTTTATGATTTTTCTTTCTGGAACGTCCTCACACTTCATAATTCCTATACTCTTTCAGTACCGATACTATCCCAATAGTCTTATGAAATATATGAGTCCTTCTTCTCCAACCATGATGCACTATTTATACGTTGACGTGATATAATCATCCCATGAGACTTCGGACACGAGTCCTTCTTTTATATTTTTGTATCCTCATACTCGTGTTATTCTGCATCGGAATCATCATACCATCCTCTCTCCATGAGCAGAATCTTGTCTCAATCAGGGAAGATTCAATACAACAACTGAAACATATCGACTTTGCCCTCTCCAATTTTTTCAAAGGAGCCGGAGATGATGTTGCAGAACTTCTCATGCACAAGAGAAATACTGATCCTGATGATACCGGATTTACCAGTTTTCTCAATGCCTCTGAAGAAACATTCCAGTACCATATCGATACCCGCGAACAGGAGATCGTCGATGACTTCAATGCATTCCGTCTCACTCACCCCTACGTAAATTCGGTGTACATGGGCAGGGAGAGTGGAACGTTTGTCAGGTCCCATCCCCGGCCTCTCCCTACAGCATATGATCCCAGGGAACGGCCCTGGTACGTCCTTGCCAAAGCAAATCCGACAACGGTAATGCGGACCGACCCGTACCGATCTGTCACATCTCCGGATATCAACATCGGAATTGTGAAAGCCATTGCATATCCGAATGGGACGGTCTATGGAGTACTTGGTGCAGATATCACCCTCATCAACCTGACCGATTATATCTCCTCGATTGAGATCAGACGATCAGGAGAGATCATGTTGATCAACGAGACCGGCACGATTCTTGCATCCAGGGATCAGTCACTCATTTTCACTCAGATACAGAATATCACCAGGAACCAGACCGATTATCTCCTTAAGAATAAAGAAGGGATAATCACTCTCCCATCGTCATATCTTATCTTTTATACCTCCCCGATGCTGGGATGGAAATTACTCATTCTTATTCCATATTCCCAGATTGAGAGCGAGATCCTTGGTTCTATCATGCAGATGCTGCTCTTTATTTTGTTCGCTCTCATCCTCCTGAGTGTCATCACAATCTTCATTTTGGACCGGACCATCATCCGTCCGATCTCATCATTGAAAGAGGTAGCAAGTACTATTTCAGAAACCGGAAATCTGGACCAGAAGATCGATACTTCAACCAAAGGGGAGATCGGAGATCTTGCATCATCCTTCTCCCTGATGATAGAGAAGATAAAAACCGAGAAAGAAGAGAAGAACCAGGCGTTCCTTCAGGTCTCATCATACCGTGATCACCTTGAGGAACTCGTGCACGATAGGACCGTCCAGCTCGAAGAGATAAATGCTGAACTTCTTGTGCAGAGAGATCGTGCAGAACAGGCAGATCAGTTAAAATCAGCCTTTCTTGCAACCATGTCCCATGAACTGCGTACACCTCTCAACTCCATCATCGGATTCACCGGCATCCTGTTGCAAAAACTGGCAGGTCCCCTTAATTCTGAACAGGAGAAGCAACTCACCATGGTCCAGCAGAGTGCCAGACATCTGCTTGCACTCATCAATGATGTTCTTGATATCTCTAAAATTGAAGCCGGTGAACTGAATATTGTTAAAGAACCCGTTGATATCCTCTCCTCTATCCAGTCAGCCATAAATCTCATGAAAAAGACAGCAGAAGAGAAAGGACTGGAGCTCATGAGTGATCTTGCACCTGACACCGGATCAGTGATCGGAGATAAACGGAGGATAGAGCAGGTTATGCTCAACCTACTCAGTAATGCGATTAAATTTACGGATACTGGATCTATCACGGTAACCAGTTCTATGAAGCAGAACATGATCCGGATTTCTATCAAAGATACCGGGATCGGAATTGAGAAAGAGAAGATGGACATCCTGTTCAAGCCGTTTCACCAGATCGATACCGGTACGACAAGAAAGCACGAGGGGACCGGCCTTGGACTTTCTATCTCCAAGAAGCTGATTGAACTGCATGGTGGGTCCATCTCGGTGACGAGTGAGATCGGAGAAGGAAGCGAATTTGTGGTATTATTACCTGGCATGGTGAAAACATGAAGATCCTGGTGGTAGATGACCAGTATGTCAACCGGTACCTCCTCGAGAAACTGCTCGAAGGATACGGGTACACGGTGACATCTGTCGTAGATGGAGTGGAAGCACTGGATAAACTATCAGAAGGTCCGTTTGACCTGATAATATCAGATATTCTGCTCCCCCGGATGGATGGATTTCAACTCTGCAGGGAAGTGAAAAGTAATCCTGATCTCAAAAAAATTCCATTCATCTTCTATAGTGCGGCATATACCGAACAAAAGGATCAGGAATTCGGATTAAACCTTGGTGCAGACAGATTCATTATAAAACCCACAGATCCTGCTGAATTTATATCTATCATCAGAGAACTCCTGGCCGGATACTCAGAGGAGCATGGTTATGAGCCCAAGATTATCACACTTGGAGAAAATGAGTACCTATCCGAGCATAACAAACGCCTGATCCATCAGCTTGAGAAGAAACTCGCTGAACTTGAACTGATAAACAATGCACTGCGAAAATCAGAGAAGCGGTACCGAAATCTCTTCGAGAATGCAAACGATGCCATAATCCTGCATGTGATCACTCCAACGGATGAGTTCGGCAGGATACTAGAGGCGAATGGGGTTTCATCTTCATTACTTGGATACACCCATGAAGAACTGCTGAACATGAATATGGCAGAGATAGACAATGCCAAGCAGTCAGAGCATTACCAGGAGTTTATGACAAACCTCCTGAAATTCAAGCATCTCACCTTCGACGCCGAATATATCTCAAAAGACAGGACAATCATTCCCGTTGAGATCAGTGCACACCTCTATGAAGAGAATGGATCGAGATTCTGCCTCGTGGTAATCAGGGATCGGAGATTTCGCGAAGAGGCAATGAAGCAGATAGAGGAGACGATTCACCAGATTGCGATAGCAGGTGATCAGATCCGCAACCCCCTTTCAGTGATCATGACCGCTTGTGAAGACTGTACTTCCAATAGACATGAGGAGATAATGAACGCAATACACAGCATAGACATGTGTATTCAGCACCTGGATAAAGGCACATTGGAATCAGAAAAAGTCAGGAGAACATTGGCGAGACTCTATGATTTTCGTCATATTGAATGAGGTATCCAGGAAGGGAGGAGACTGATGAGAATAAGCCCTGGTGCAGCTCTGGATTGTCTGAAACAGTCATCCGTTATTAATCCAGTTTTGTGGGGAGGCTGTACTATTCTCATTGGGATCATAGGTCTCTGCGGGTGGATTATGGGATCACGGTTTCTGGTTACCATTGTCCCAAAAAGTATCACCATGGCACCGGTTTCAGCATTTCTTTTTATTATTCTGGGCATCTGTATCTGTATCAGCAGATTATCAGAATCAGAACAGGATTATGCAATTATCTTTGATATCCTTTTGATTCCCCCGGTTCTCATAGGATTATGGGTATTATATACTTCTCATTCAGAATTCCCGGTTACCTACTCATGGAGTTCATACTCTGCGTACCAGATATTTCTGATAGCACCTGAAAGCCAGATGTCCCTGATGAGTGCAGTTCTTTTCCCGACTCTGTCTATAGGTGTGTTTATCAGTCAATATCTCTCCCGGCATGGAAGCCTCATTTTTTTGGGGATCATGATGTGCTCAATGGTTTTCATTACAGGATATATCCTCGGACATCCGTTCTTTTATGAAACAAGTATGAAACCCATCTCATTCCTCAGTACTCTGGGGTTTTTCCTCAGTGCATCGGGTTTCTGGTTGAGCAGAAGAAGAATCAGGGAAAATATCTGAAGGTGGTGTTCGTAAGAACAAGAATTTGAGAATCACAGGATTCGATAAAAACCGGGGGGTAATTGCTGGTAATTATTTCTCCACACGTGCAGACGGTTTCGCGACATGCTTTGCAAGAAAACTCCGGACTTTTTCAGAGTAAAGATATCCTTTGTCAAGCTGATCGATGAGATCATCAATGAGGAGGATCTGTTCATGAAGGGTTTTTCTCTTTTCTCCCTCGAGTTCTTCGGAGATGAATTCCATTATTGTCAGAGGATTTCGGATCTGATCATTTAGTACAGCAAGTGTTTCAAGATTTTGATCTATTTGGTGAAGGGCTATCGATATCCTTTCATCAGCTTCTTTTCGTTCTGTAATGTCACGGCTTACACCAATAATTTCAATAACATCTCCGTTCTGATCCCGAACCAGGGTTGTTACCACCTCAGTAGGGACTACAGATCCATCTTTGCGGGTTTGATAGATCTCATTGATCTGAACCCGCTCTGACTCTTCACCAGAAAGAAACCGGGATATTCGTATTGGCAATCCGGTTTTTACGAGATCATAGGATTCCGGTGTCAGCATCTCCTCAAATGACTGATGTATGACTTCTTCGGGAGTAAAACCCCGCAGTTTATAGACCGAGGGACTGATATATCGGAGTCTTTCGGAAGAGAGATTGTAGATCCAGATAACATCTGCTGAGTTTTCTGCAATTAATCGATACTGTGTATCTCTCTCCTTGAGTGCTACATCACCTTCTATTTCATGAGTAACATCACGATTACTTGATCGTCGTCCCAGGTTTTCGCCAGTCGGGAGAATGATTGGCTGGCAGATATGGTGAATCCATCGTATACTACCATCGCGATGGATAATCCTGAAATTAATAGAGAGAAGAGAATGGGTATGGCATCGGGTCCTGATGTGTTCTTCCCACATCTGTTTATCGTGTGGATGAATAATATCAGAAAACAGATTATTATTTGACCAGAACTCTCCTGTTGAATACCCGGTAATTCGTTCACATGATGGAGATATGTATATGTACTCACCATCCGGGTTTTCCCAGATCTCCCAGTCATATGTATAATCTGCTAAAATCTGCAGCTTTTCCTCGTTAATCTTGAGTTTTTCATAAGCAGATGAGAGTTCTTCATGAGTTTTTTTAAGGGCTAAAAGTGATTCATCGCGTTCAATCTCGGCTGTATCTATGATACCCGAGATCTGCCTTGATAGAATAAAAATAATTAGTGCGATGAGTGCCATAGCACCAAGGCCGATGATACCTGACCAGAACACCGGATTTATCGTTGATGAATGGCTGGCAAGAACCGAAAATATCCATCCCTCAATCAGCACAGAAAGCAGTACGGCAGGGAGAAAGGTTCGAAGAAGGTTTGCCTGGATAGACTCTCCAAAAAATGAAACTCCAAGGATGGTATCCTCCTTTCTCAGGAGAACAAGTGCATACCCCCCGATAAGAAATCCAATACCGCTTGTCAGAGCAACCGGGACACCTGTTCCTCCATAAAGGAATGGTGTCTGATACCAATAGCCGACAACCACTATGAGACCAAATATCGAGATCAATACAGCTATTAACGCAGATGACTCCAGAATACGAGTATCTGCACTTAATCCCATCCAGATCGAGAGACTAAAGAGGAGAAAAAAACCAGCAGTTACAGGTGAAATTCTTCCAACTGGTATTCCTGCAATAACATCGGTGACATGAAAAACCAGCGTATTAAGATCCGGGAGTTGCGAAAAGAAACCCTGGATGAGAGAAAGAATGCTGATGATAAAAATTAGTAAAGATCCGATAAAGACAATCCACCATCTGCCTCCGGAGTGTTGCGAGTTCGATTGGATTATGAGAATTATTGAAAGAATGATAAAAAGAATGGCTGTGAGTGGTGCCATTGGAATATAATCCTGACCAAAACTTATCAGCCTCCAGGTACCCAGGAAATATGCTGCCAGAGTTATTGTTGAGATGAGAATTATCAGGATAGAGAGGAGAGATACCGGTTTCAGGACCAGTGATTTCACATCAGACCATGCTTTATTTATCCAAGCATATTCTGACATATCATCTATACCGTCAGGCTGATATAAAAAATTATTTATCGCTCATTGCAGAGCGTTTCCAGACAACCTTGTTGTATATGCAAATGTATGAATTTTCTGTGAACAGATCGGCGAGAGTGTTAGGTGATACTCGAGCGATAAGATGACAGACTCCTCTGATCGAGGAAACCCGACACCATTATGTAAGGTAATCTTTTTTTACTTATACTGCGGATATCCCCTTACTCATGTCAAGAGTTGTCCTGCTTGTTGATGACAATGAACAGATACGGCATGTATTCGTAAGAGTATTAGAGAATGCCGGGTATCGGGTTCATGATGCAGGCGATTTAGAGACATGTATGTCAGAACTTAATCAGGATATCCCTGATCTAATCCTGCTTGATATCATGATGACCCCGGTCGATGGTTGGGGAATTCTAAAAAATATCCGCTCAAATCCAGTATCTTCAACAATACCGGTTTACATGTTCTCCGGCAAAGTGCTCATGTTTGAAGACATAATAAAGTATGGAACACTCATTGATGGATTTATAAAAAAACCGTTTGTAAATACCTTTTTAATCAGTACCCTTGAAGAGTTTTTCATCTGGTATGAGGATCTGCTAACCAGATGCAGCCGATCATTACAGATGGGGCATGATAAAGAGGATATCTCTACTTATATTACCTTGAAAAGGCAGGAGCGCTCAATAAAATATTTGGATTCTCTCTTTCGGTCCCAGTTCGGACAGATCCAGAATGCTGATAACCTCCAGTATGTAAACGATTTCATCTCGAAAATCGAAGCCGAAATAGGTACTCTTGAGGATAAAATCCAGATTATCGAGACAGGTATCTTTTCGCCTGATGTTTCTTCCTAAATTCATGATTCAGGGTCATACCTGCCATCAGATCCCCCGGAATCCAGAGGTGTAATCTTACCTTCCAAGTATGAGTGAAAGGAATTATCCAGGAAATGGAAAAGTGCCAGTTTTTACCGGGATGATACATAATCAGTTCATGTTTCAGCGGACAATCAGCATAAAAACTCTTTGATTTACTTAATTCCCATCATCATACCACATCTGATCATCCGATCTATATTCGGATCCTTCAAACAGGATGGATTGCGTAATTGATGGAAAAAGTGTAATCAAGAAATATTTGGATTTACCAACTCTATCTGCAAAAGAACCACAGAGCCGGTTTTCCTCGTCGAGATCAGCATCTCAATTGGTATAGATACCCCATTCATGAGTTGGTGAAGAGTTGCCGGCTGGTCATTGACTGGATCTCCCGTTTTGTACGTGTCACTAACAGAATTTCTGATAACACACCCTGAACAATGAACCGTTCGCCCGCATCCTTCAGGGAGATTTGCATTTTCACATTCGAAGACCTCTCCACCTATGAGGCCAATTATTTCCGTAACATCTTTGCCAGTTATCTCTTTTGATCTGGTATTTGCACTTAAAACGTGCATATCTGAATCAACGAGGACGACCGGTTCTTCAAGCATATCCAGATATTCCTTGAGATCAACCCCAAGACTTGCTTTCGCATGATTGTAACATGGGTTACAGATCCCATGTGATACCAGACCATCCTTTTCATGATCTGGTGAGAGGAGGCGGGAGCAGAAAGCACAGACATGTTTCATGTATTATCCTCGCGAAAAATCCTGAGTTTATTTACCATATCGCCATCCATCTTTGGAAACAACGATCTCAAAACGTGCACCAACACCATACACTCCTCTTTCACTGATTGTAATTCCGGTAATATCTAATATTTCTCTTGAAAGATTCAGTCCGAATCCTGTGTGTTTGTAATATTCACGTTTGAATATCTTTAATTTGAACTCTTCCGGAACACCCACACCATCATCTTCACAGATTATCATATACTGGTCATTTTCAACAGATCCAAAGAGGCGTATTTGTGTGATCTTCTCTCCATATCGTGTTGCATTATCAATGAGATTGAAGAAGACTTTTCCAATAAGTGGATCAGCGTATATTTCAATCCCTGATATCTCGTTGATTACCTGAATCGGGGCAATATTCAAAGATTTGACTATTTGGGAGATAACCAGATTAAGGTTCTGCCACGTCGGAGAATGAACCCCGATGTCCTGATAGTCACGGGTAAATGCTATCTGTCGTTCGATATGGTGTGCAGCGTTCAGAATTAAATCCATAAATTTTTTCATTTCAGGATCAGATATTGTTCCTTCCAATAATCCCAGATACCCAAAAATAACCTGAAGTTCATTTCCAATATCATGCCTCGTTATTCCGGATAACAGGTTTAACTTATGATTGATTTGGTTTAATGCATCCCGTGAACGCTTTCTTTCAGTAATATCAGTACAGACAACTAATAATCCAATGACATCATCAAGGTCATTAAACAACGGGACTGTATCGGTCTGAACCCAGATATGCTCCCCGTTCGCGGTTATTATCTCTTCTAATACCCCGATTTTAGGTTTTTTTGTCTGGATAACCTCAAGGTCCTGATTATAAAACTCACTTGCTACACGGGGAAACAGCTCGGACATGGTATTTCCCTCAATATCAGCGATACTTTTACCGATTATCCTGGCCGCAGCAGGGTTTACCCTGACATACCTGTTGTTGATGTCTTTAAATATTATCCATACCGGAACATTTTCAAGAATTGTCTGGTATTCTCTGATAATATTACGAAGCTGTTCTTCAGCTCTCTTCTGTGGAGTAATGTTTTCAAACACTAACACAAAATGATCTTTCTTCTGTTGATACAGAGAAACCAGAAACCAGGAATCAGTCCCGGGATAGTAGGTTTCGTATTTTTCCGGAACCCCGGTTTGGGATATTCTGTTATATCGTTCAATGAATTCAGGTAATTGGGGACCCATATCAGGGAAAACATCAGTCCCTCGTTTTCCCAGAATCTGATGGACACCAGTATGCCTTTCAAAAGCATCATTCACATCCAGATATACCCAGTCGATGACATTCCCATTATCATCAGAGATTATCTGGCAATATGCAAATCCTTCAAGCATATTTTGGAAGAGAAGCCGATAGCGTTCTTCACTTTGCTTAAGGGCATCTTCGATCTGTTTACGGGCAGTTATATCTCTGTTTATCCCTCGAAATCCGATGAGGATACCGGATTGATCGATGATAGGTTCCCCGTTACTCTCGATAATTATCTCATGACCGTCTTTATGAACCGAGAGGATCTCAAGATTCCGTATCGGAGTCTTATCTCTGATATAAAAAGTAAACAAGTTGGATATACGATCTAATTCTCCTGGAGACATAAACTCAAAGATCTTTCTATCTATTACTTCTTCCTGGGTGTACCCGAGAATATCGAAGATTTTAGGACTCACATAGGTGCATCGGCCATCAAGTGTGATCTCCCAGATCATATCACTCGTCGATTCTACAAGTGACCTGAACCGTGATTCACTCTCATACAACAGTGCCTGAGCCCGTTTTCGTTCTGCAATTTCAGCATGGAGATCTGTTATGGTACTATCAAGTTGCTGATAGATCCTGGCATTCATGAGGGAAAGTCCACATACTTTTGCGATAAATGTTCCAATATCCAGGTAATCCTGGATGTGCTCAGATACGGAAAACCCTTCGATAATGAGAACGCCAAGGGTTGTCTCAATATATCTGATTCGAAGAAAAAAACCGGTCCCAGAATCATTCACGATGTAATCATCGTCTGTATTCAAAAACTCTGAAATTACAGCCGGGTCAGGTTGTAACTCCTGGGAAGTGACCAGGTTTTCAGGAGTATTGTTTACAACTGGCAAAAATCCTATCTTTTGAGGTGAAAAAAGAGTCAGGAAGAGATCAATAATCTTCTGTATAGTCTGGTTCTCATGCTGAACCATACTGATCTCACCAAGGAGATCTACCATCATGGCATAATCAGCTAATTTTTTGTGAGATTCAGAGATCTCTCGTGAGTTTTTCTCTCTCTCCTCAAGAAGTAGACATTCGAGATACTGGGTTTTGATATATTTATACAATGGCCCGGTTCCGACAGGTACTACTGTTACCGGGATGTTGTTTCGTTTCGCGAATTCAAAGCCCGGATTCAGGTCATGATCCTGGATCTGCGTATCGGTGATGAGGATTGAGGAGATGGAATCAGATAGAAATCCGGGGATATCTTCAGTACTGAATCCCTGGCATCTGAAAAAGTCCTCAATATCTGAAAAGTTATCAGGGACCATAAAATAAGCCCCATCCCTCCGGTAGGAGTCAACAAATGATTCAGGAAGTAAGATGTCTCTGAACAGATCCGGGATAATGATCTCAGTGTCCGGGGTTTCTGTCTGAATTGGTGTACTACACGAGCACCCACACCTCAGGATGACAATCCTTCTGCATGAAGTGAGCATACTCCGGAGGGGTTCATTGATGGGATCACAAACTCTTTCCTCGCTGCAGTGAGGTGTAAAAGGGATCGCAATGAGATCAGGAAAATCTCCGGTGGCTAGTACTGATGTAACTTCTGCTTTCAGAGTATTACAGTACAGAAGACCACACGATAGCATTATGAATTGATCCAGGTGAGAGGATATTCTCCCCATTTCCTCACGGAATTGGATATTGCTGTAAGTACTGAGTCAGGGACCTGCCATGGAATCTCGCCATGATTATCTGACAGAATAAACCCTCCACCAGGCCCTGCCTTACGTATAGCTTGTTTTACTGCAGACTCAGCATCTTCTGGTGTCCAGTTCCGCATCTCTATCCCATTCAAATTTCCAAGTACCCGAAGTCCATTATGTGCCACCCGTTTTATCTCACCAATATCTTCGTCAGAGCTGACTCCCACGATCAGCGTTCCGGTTGATATAAGATCCTGAATAATCGGTAGAGTCAGGCCGGATGCTAAATGAGTTGCCGTAGGCCCATGGATCTGGGAGATCGTTCTCTTTGCAACGATGCAGCCGGTCTTTCGATAGAGATCAGGCGGTATGCAGGTAGGGGATGAGACCGGATCAAAGTAACAGATTGCTGTTGCTCCGGCCTCCAGTTGTGCATTTGCCCATGCAACACTGAACTCCTCATTTTTCTCCATCAAAAGCCAGAAGAGTTCAGGTTGATCATAGAGCAGATCCAGATACGCTTCAAATCCCATCTGCATAACAGGAAGAGAAAATGGTGACATAATCACCCCGATTATTGGGATCGTCCCTTTTGCATACGCACTGAGCCCTTTAATAGCGTCAATGACCTTTCCGAGACTTGGAGAGTTGTCTATGGTTGGGACCTGTAACTCATGAATGTCTGCAGCATTCCGGATTATTGGTCGTCCGGCATTTGGAGGTCCATCGGTCCGGATATCACGTCACCTCCAAAGGCTTCGATCTCAACAGCAGCGTAAAAAAACGGATAAAAACAGTCTGAATGATACTTTTCTCTGAGTCGTATCTGTCCTTCTATGACATTTTTTCCTGATGAGTAATAATCTTTTATTGATAAGCCAAGCTCCTTTGCCCCGTGCATGGTACAGAGAAGAAAAAAAGGAACCCGGTCAGGTTCGACAAATCCTATTGTTGTCAGAACCCGTTGCATAGAATTCTGTTCAGGTTTCATAATTTTTCTCCGCTACCAGGTTCTGAATGATCCCGAGTGTGTCAAAGGCCGAATTTCCCATTGCATCTGCACCGACTTCTTTCCAGAGATTTTTATCAAAACGAAATGGTGCCCCGCCAACGATCACTATTGTCTTTGAATTTAATTGTTTTATCTTCTGTATTACATTCCTGCTCGTCAATGCAGCAGGTAGCATGAGGGTGGAGATCAGGAGGATGTCAATATTGTCTCTGATCACATCGTTCACGAGAGTATCTGCTGCTATTCCGGCACCATAATCTGTGACTTCGTATCCTCCGCTTAAAATTACAGACTTCAAGATCCTCTTTCCAAGGGTATGCTGATCCTCCAGGACTCCTACTGCAATTCTCGGCACTTTTTTCCGGTCAGCACTACCTGATGGAAGCATGGTCTCAATGATCTCTTCACAGAAACGTCCGCTCATATAGATCTGTGAGAGTGAAACCTCTCCTCTCTCCCATCTGTCTCCGATCTCTTCAAGAACAGGAATTATCAGATCTTCAATACAGTCAAACGGTGATGTCAGAAGAGCGGATCTCTTGATGATCTCCAGGCTCTTTGATCTGTTTACTGATAAAAGGGCAGAAATCAGAGTGTCATGGTCGTGAGATCTTTTTCCAGATGTCCCATTTTCAAGATGGGAGTCCTGTGCCATATGCTTCCCTAGATATGAGGAGATCCCTTCAGTGATATTAACTTTGTGATGATGGGTCCTGGGATTGATCAACCATTATGAGTTTGGTAATCCGACATTCCGCAGATCTTCGCAACTTCTTTAATTATATAAAAAGGTAAATTATTTATCTAAGTACGTCGATCACTGTATATTCAATGAATTTTGATGATATCTTCGTTTCAGGTTCAGATAGAACAATCGGTCATTTAGGATTGGTTGCTGGATGTTATGATTCTTTAAAAATCAGTGAGATCGTAGACAATCTCATCCCTAAAAATGGACAACATAAACTCACTCATGGTGATGCCCTTAAAGGAATGGTAATCAATGGCCTCGGATATATTGAACGCCGTCTTTATCTTTTTCCAGGTTTTTTTACAGACATTGCCGTTGAACGATTGTTTCACCAAGATGTGTGTGAAACCAACTTCAATGATGATGTAATTGGTCGAACTCTTGACGCAATACATGCATACGGTGAAACAGAACTCTTCAATCAGATCATTCTCCCTTCGCTGGAAAATGAAGAGTTCTCAATCCATCTTGTTAATGCCGATACAACAAATTTCAGTGTGTATGGCGAGTATGATGGAGAAAGCCAAAGTCAGGAGATCTCAATAACTCATGGTCATCCCAAGGATGGCCGTTGGGATCTGAAACGGTTTTCTCTGGGAATGGCAACAAATCAATATGGCATCCCCCTCATGCTTCAAACCTTTTCAGGGAACGAATCTGACAAGAAAGCATTACTTGAGATAATCAATAAGGTCCGTATGAATCTAAATACCGGTGACAAAGTGATTCACGTGGCGGATGCTGCATTTTATACTGAAGACAATATCCAGACATTAGGTCTTCACACATTCTGGGTAAGCAGAGTTCCAATGACGATATCTGAAGCGATAGTTCTGAGGAATACGTCGGAACTCTTCATCCCATGTAAGGATGAGCGATACTCATGGTTTACTGCAAAATCTGAATATGCAGGAATACCCCAGAACTGGACCGTATTTCATTCAAATGAACAACAAAAGAAGAAAGAACCTGATTTCGAGAAGAGAATCCTGATTGAATTTGAGAAGACAAAAAAATCGCTCAAACACTTATGTTCTCAAAGATTTGCTTGTGAACCAGATGCAAAAATGGTTGCAGAAGAATGGATACAGAACCATCCTAAAGTAATTTTCAGTTCATTCACGATTGACCAGGTCAGAGAGCGATTAGAGAAAAAACGGGGAAGACCTAAGAAAGATGAACAGCTTGTGACAAAGTTCATTGTTAACGCAGAAATATCTCTCAACCAGGTACTTATCGAACAAGAACGATCAATCCTTGGAAGGTTTATTCTTGCGACGAATGATCTGGATTTGGATCCTGATACAACTTTGAGTTATTATAAGGGACAATCACAGGTGGAGAAGGGATTCAGGTTCCTGAAAGATAAAACATTCAGGGTTTCAGACGTGTTTTTGAAGAATATTGGAAGAATTCAGGCGTTGGCAATGGTAATGGTTCTCTGCCTTTATGTCTACGCTGTTGCTGAATACAGACTGAGGAAAGGGCTGAGAGAAGCAAACGAAAGCATACCTGATCAGACGGGAAAGCCAACACAAAAACCAACGATGAGATGGATATTTTTCCTTTTCAGAAGGGTAAAAGAAATATCACTTCGAATCGAGGGAATGATAGTAACGAAAGTTTTGAATCTTAATGACATCCTCATAAAAATTATTAGGTTCTTGGGGTTGCATTGTGAAAAATATTATTCGTTATGAGATCTCTGCGGAATGTCGGGTAATCACGAACAAGATGGATTTTTCCAGAGATCACATGATTAAAGGCATATTGTAGTCATCTGGCTCCCCTGGCAAACAGATCCTGATGTTTTTATGATTCAATCTCGAAAAAAAAGTTTTTTGAGAAATTCTCAATGCCATTGCCTTGAATATATCACCGGATTTGATTCAAAGAAATGAAAAATGTGGATATGTGTTATCTTCAATTAGGGACCGGCCAGGTCAGTCACCATACATACTAACCAGGTACGCATGAAGTTCACGAAGTTCTTCTTCACGATACTTCATCTCTTCAAGTTCTCTTTGGACCAGTTCAAGAACCTTATCCTGATTAGCATGCCAGATCCTGGCACCACTTCGGGTTGTCTCTCTTGAGATCAGATTCTCTTTCTCGAGCTTCTCCAGGTGGGTCTCGATTGATACGCTAAAAGAGTACTTGAAGACATCATGCATGAATGACTTGATCTTCGTCTCTCTGACTCCGTCTGGAGAACCGGATATGTAGTATAATATCTCACGACCGGTAAGGTCTTTGGATAGTTCCCGCCATTCAGTTCTATGGAGATTTGATGAATCATCAGATTGAGTCATTTTTAGGGTTCACCGGTGAACATGAGGAATTCAATCATCTTATATTGAAATCAATTTACCAGACATAAATTGAATATTCGTTACACAGTAACTTCTTTTTTGGAGGGTCTATTGACAATACATACGAAAGTTTTTCATCAGTTAATAAAGTATTCTCATTACTAGTCAGAATAAAAACATCAGCACCATCAGGGTAATTGTACCAGTTATCATTACTGTTATAGGGATAGGTCTTTACACTCTCATTATTATCAATTGTAATTGCTCTAACTGTAACTAAGAATTTTGATAAATACGTAATGAGGTTCGAATCCCAATAATCACTGTATCCATAATGTAAACTATTATCGTTAAGGAATTTTATGAGTTCAGTTTGCTTCTGATTTGAATCAGTCTCAAATTTCTGATTTAAATAAAGATTACCAATTAATCCAATACAAATTAATAAGCAGACCAGAGTTGTAAATAATTTATTTTTTGATGAGATTGAAAGTGAAATCAATAAAAGAAACACTAACATCGGATATAGCAGGTATTTAAGATGAGAAATACCCTCTGCACTCATACTAGTAAATATATAAAAAATAAAGAAACATATGAATGTTAGAGCAAAATAGGAGTTAATAAACATATTTTTACGATATCCCGGATTCTGTTGAAACAAATACAGGTACAACAGATAAATAGCAATTATCATAAAAACGATACTAATGCAAAAATTTTCTAGGGTGAACGCATCCCAGAGATAATAAAGATTAATATTTAATAAATTTGATATTCCTTTAAAAAAGAAAAAAATATAGGGTCCAATCTGTGTATATGGCCGGATTTCCAATGGCATATAGGAAACGATTCTGGGTGGATCTACGATTATTGTTTCAATAATCCAATCTCCAAACAAATATGTAAGTAGTGAAAATGTTGTTATAAAAATAAAAAACAAATTTGTGATCTTTGTTTTGGTATTGAAGAAAAAAACATAGGCTCCAATTATCGGTATCGTATAGCAGAGTATTACGTAGGGATCAGAGTAGGATGCAATTGAAATACAAATACTTAGGAAAATCATCAAAAGCAGAGTTTTAATTTTATAATCATGGGTTTCCTTACTTGATAAAAAATAAGATGTTACAATAAGAGCAATACCACAGAAAAAAACTGAAAACATATGAGCAATGTCTGCAAATTCACTAAATGCAGAAGAATTTAATGTTAGAAGTAATGCTGCGAAGATTAAGGCATTAGTAACCTCTTTGGTTAAATAATATACAAAATAGGAAAAAATCAGCATCGAACAAATAAAGATTGAAAATAAAGATAATTTTAGTACTAATGGATCATAATTTGAAATAAATTGCGGAAGAAGATGGAAAATTACCAGTTCAAGGAAATATTTTCCCGAACTTGATAAATATATTTCATGAAATAAAAAATTTCCTTGAATAATAGAGTAACTATAAAGTCCAAATTGGGCAGAATCGCTGTCTAATATTATATTAGAATATGAAATTAATTTGAAAAAAAAACCGATAACTATTGCTAATATTAAGAACAATTGAAGTTTTTTTTCTTTTGATGAGAAAAGACGATTTAGATTATCGAAAATGCTTCTAGTCATTTTTATTAACTCTGAAAATATCTTATTATAATTAATGAAAGAAGTAAGGTTTTTGTTTTTATCCAATTTGGTTTAGCATACCCTCGGTACCGGATCCCCAAGCGGAGTCTCAATAAACCTCTCTCCACCGGCTGCGGTCTCCATGATAACCCCGGACCCGGAGACAACCCTGCCAACGATGGCGGCATCCTTCCCGTATTTATGGCCACGGAGAGCTGCAAGGATCTTCCCGGCATCTTCAGCCTTAACGCCCATCACAACCTTCCCCTCGTTGGCTACCTCAAGGGGGTCGATACCGAGCAGCATCGAGGCACTCTTCACAGCAGGCCTGATCGGCAAGGCCTCTTCTGTTATTCTGACCTGAACACCGGACTTTCTAGCCATCTCATTTATCGCACTTGCAAACCCGCCACGGGTCGGATCCTTCATGGCATGAATCGATCCTGCCTTCATGACTTCCTGTACCATTCCGGCAAGTGGTGCTACATCAGAGACGATCTGATCACCGAACTCAAATCCTTCACGGCTTGCAAGAACGGCAAAACCGTGATCCCCGAGGGTTCCCGACACGATGATCACATCACCGACCTCAAGCCCACAGTCCCGGACAACCGTCTCTGCAACCCCGATTCCGGTGGTATTGATCATGATCTTGTCAAGGTTACCCTTCTCCATGACCTTGGTATCCCCGGTCACAAGGGCAACCCCGGTCTCGTTCAGGGCCTCGTTCATCGAGTCAACAATCCGGTTGATATCCTCGAACTCAAACCCTTCCTCAAGAACAAGTCCGCATGATATTGCGATAGGCTTTCCACCCATCATAGCGATGTCGTTGATAGTCCCGCAGACAGAAATCCTCCCGATGTCTCCTCCCGGGAAGAAGAGAGGCCTGACAATATGCGAATCGGTGGTGAATACAACCTGGGAGTTACCGATAGGGATCACTGCCCCGTCATCAAGTGATTCGAGACCGATTCCACCGGCGTTCTTGTTGGTGATCTTTGAGACGATATCGATCACCTCTCCCATAACTTCGCCACCCGCACCATGCATCAGTGTAACTTTCATTCCTCACCAGCCTCAATCTCAATATTTGTAACCACAATCTCCTTCCCCTTCTCAATAGCCGGAAGAGCACCACACTTCGGGCAGACATAGATCTCATTGCCCACGTACCCGCATTCACACCGCGTCTCCGGATGTATGACCGTGCAGACCAACTCGACTCCTGCGAAGAGTGGCTCATCCTCGACGATCGTCTTGAAGAGGAACTCAACCTGTTCAGGATTGATCATCGAGATCTCACCAACATCTACACAGACTTTACTGATCGATCTGGCATGATGATCTACAGCCGCACGTCGTGCAGTCTCAACAATATCATAGGCTATCCCGTATTCATGCATGGGGGGAGACTCCGTCCGGAAATTCCGGCTCTGGTAGAGGAAGGTCTACCCGGAAAGGGTTAAAGCGTTGGATCTGTTCCGCAGCAGAGTAGAAATGGGGGAACACGGTATATCTTCTCCTGATGCTGACTGAAGCAGTGCCCCAGCTCCTGACAGGAGATATTACCAGTGCTGCAGGCACCTTCGGCCTTCTCGTATACGGTATCCTCTTTCTGATCATCCTGCTTGAGAACGGTGTGCCCCCGATGATATGGCTTCCTGGCGATTCCCTGCTCTTCCTCACCGGTATGCTCTCAGCAGGAGGATTCCTCGACATATGGTACCTCCTCATAGCATATATCCTGGCAGGATTTTTCGGATACGAACTCAGTTACATGCTCGGATACCGCCTTGGCCTGCCCCTCATCACCAGGCACTTCTCCCGGATCGTCACTGAGAAGGATCTGAAACGGAGCGGGGAGTTCTACTGCAGATGGGGGAATACCGCAATCACCATCGGACGGTTCGTTCCGATCATCAGAACAATCATTCCGTTTCTTGCAGGAATCAGCCGGATGAGGATAAACCAGTTCACTGCCTACAATATTCTCGGGGCATTTCTCTGGCCAATTACTGTATGCGGGTTCGGATATCTCTGCGGGGTACTCCCCTGGCTTGCTGAATACCGGGATCTCATCTTCGCTGTAGTCTCCCTGCTCTTTATCCTGAGCATCGTAGGATCAGGTGCCCTTGTTTTGTATTCCTGGGCACGATCACGGGTAACAGAAGACCAGTAAATAATTGGAGATGAGAGATGCAAGGAAGGAATGCTGCCTTATGAATACTTTCTTAGGACTGATCTGTCTGGCAGTCGATCCCGACATAGCGGTACCAGAGGAAGGATACAATGGAGATCACAATAATGATGCCGAGTATGAAGGCAACCAGGTACCAGAGGTTGAGGCCCAGATACTTATTCAGTGCATAGGCCGAGAGCCCGATGACAAAACTGTGCAGTGCCGACCCGATGCTGATGGCACAGAAGATCTCTATCGGCGGCATTCCTGCCATCTTCCCGAGCACCGTTCCTGATACCGCCCCGGTGCCCTGGAGCGGAAGAAAGACAAACACTGCCAGACCGACAAGATAGAGCCGCTCAAGCCATGCATGTTTTGACAGAACATCTCTTCCTCTGCGCATGAGCCTGATAAGCCTTGGGCCGATGAACGGGATAAGCACCAGGATCTCAAAATTCCAGAGCATAAAGAGACAGGAGATAATATCGATAAAGGTCAGCGTGGCGCATATGGTGACCCAGGGGATTCCCATCGCTATTGCGGCGGGGATGAGACTCTCTTTCCCGGCCGGAGGTATGAAATACAGAAATGACAGGCTGGCTAATTCAAGATACGTGTTATAATCGTACATTGAATAGTAGACCAAGAGCATCCCGATTCCAAGGAGAAACGGGATCGACAGACGAAGTACCCGGTTGATCACCGGCGAAAAGAAGACAAGTCCTCCGGAGAGGGTACATCCCAGTGGTCTCATGCCCCTGCCCAGATATTCATTCACACCATGTTGCCCTTCACACGGATTATGCCTTTTGAACCAGGGGGTTGGATCGATCTGCAGATCGATCCTTACTCAAAGACCAGCCCACGGTTATCAACACTGGTACTGATGGCGATGGTGAGATCCATAGGTCTCAGGATATCCCGGATCTTTTCTGCAGGCATTGACGTGATGATGGCTATTGACGGACCTACCGAACTCATCCCCACAAACTCAAGCCCTGCTTTCCTGAGCCTGTTCATGTAGTGATACAGTTCAAACGAGTGGTGCTCAACCTCTGCCCGCTTTGATCCCCTGAACTCGATCTCCCACATCACATCACCCATCCGCTGTAGATCTCCGCATCCGAGGGCAGGGATGAAGTCCATCAGGATACAGTACGCCTTCTGCTCCCGGTCACGGTAATCAAGGGTCCGTGCCTTGTTCATGAGCAGGGAGAACTCCTCCTCACCGGCAGAAGAGATCGAACTCGGCGGTATGACGATATGCACGTGCTTGTCGGCGGCAAACTCATGCCTGTAGACCAGAGCAAGGTCATCGCCCATGACTGCCATACCCCCGTAGGTGCTGACTGCCGGACCTACACCGGTCTCAAACCCGTACGCAACAAGCCCTCCCTCGGTCTCTTCAACGTAGTTGTGACCGATAAGGGTCCTGAGCTGGTCCTGCGTGAGAGGTTCTCCCACTGCCTTGTTCACAGCAGATGCCACTGCTGTCAGGATGGTGCTGGTAGACCCGAGCCCGACATGCTTGTACTCATGATCCCGGGCTTCTATTGCAAACCCACCAGTATACCCGATAGTCTTTGAGAACAGAGTGAGGAAATGCTCGATGATGGCAGGCCTGCTGTATGTGATCTCATATCCTGATGGGATCGCCCTGGCAGTTGCATACGCATAGACCTGAATAGCAAACCCGATGCCTCCCCCGCCAGGATGACCGGGTGCAAACCTGTTCATATCCAGCACAGTCAGGTGAATCCGTCCCGGTGCCCTGACTGTTACCGGTTCTGAACTTATCTTCAGGTTATACGTACCTTCTAGTCCGGCAGTCTTGAGGTCCTCGCCCGGCTTGAATGAGTTGAACTCATACTCAACAAGGTCAAGGTCTCCTCCGCGTATCTTCAGTATTGTCATTGCTGTTACCGATCAAAGAAGATGTTCTTCCCGGTCACTGAGAGCGGGATCGCATACGCAGTGGTGCACCCGGGAAGGTGACCGAGCGAGAGTGCTGCTACTCCGGCAGAGAAGAAGACACGATTATCTGCGTTGTGAATCTGGGCGGTCTTTGCTGCTGAACCGACAGCAATCCCGAGATCTGCCATCCGGATAGCACAGACCGGACCTTTATAGAGGGTTTTCTCTTTCCGGTTTGCAAATGCCTCGGCCATCTCTTTACAGGTGTTATGTCCGCACCCGCCACAGTTCAGGCCAACGTGCTGCTCCCCGTGGCATCCGATCAGAACGCATGCTGATGCGGCTGCTATATTCTTCGCATCACGCATGAAAAACTGAAACCCGATCCTGGTTCCAACTACCTCCATCTCCCGTGCAAGCTCAGAAAGTTCTGGCCCGTACAGAACCTTCGTCTCGATGGTGTCAGTACCCTTCCCTTTCGGTGCAGTGCGGACGCTTACAGCCATCAGGTTAGCGATGGTCCGGACTGCTTCCTCTTCAGGATCCATACTTTCAGGTGCAGGGCATGAGGTAAATATCCTGTCATTTGCATCAGGGAGAAAAAGTATGCTAAATCCTGAACTTTCAACGTGTACGGGTGTGCTGGTTGATATAGGCAAGGATCGCGTTATATGCCATCTCTGAACCCATGTAAGCTTCCTGCCGGGCAGAGTCAGGCTCTGCAACCCCGCGGTTCTTCATGTCCTCATACTCCTTGAGGAGAAATGTCTGAAACAGGTAGAGATCCTCCATCCCGCCAAACCGATCCACTGCAAGGCCACAGGCACGATCCCAGCCCTGCTTGGCATACGAGCTGAGCGAGTACTTGGTAGGACTGTGTTTCATCTCAACGAGCATATCAAGCATCTCATCGTGGCTGATAGCACCTTTGTGTGCCTTAAATGCCGAAGTCACCTGGTTGAAGAACTCCTGCCATCCCTCCATCCACCGTTCCTGAAGTTTTGCCGGGTACTGCTCGTCAGGTTCGGGGATTCTCTTTATAAACATCTTTGAGAGAGGTGCTGAGAATCCTTCAATCTCCTGTGAGAACGAGAAGGTGATGCAGAACCGATCCGTGCCATCTGGCTTCGATGTATAGATCACCGAGTACGGAACCACAAGGTAGTCTGATGACTTTATCTTGACAAGGAGGTGCTCACTTGTGGCATACACCGTGCAGGTGTTAAGTTCAGTCTCATCGAACCAGACCAGAAGTTTCTCCTTGGTCTTGACGATAGCGAAGGGATCAAGGCCGTTCGGCCTTCGCTGTATCCCTTCGATGAAGAGCAGTTCGTCCTCCTGATTCTGCATCTCCCGCTTCTTCCGGGCAACCGCGGTCTGGTACTTCTTTACCAGTGAGTTCAGGTATCGCCTCCACGCATCAGGCCACTTGGAATCTTCAAGCGGGGCGATCACTCCACCTTCCTTCTTCTTCAGACCGTGGAGGTAGAGCCGGGTGTACTCCTCACGTTCGGTAAAAAAACGCTGGGGTGTATTACACCTGATACAGAGCCGGTACTGGTCTTCAACCGTTATCTCATGGATATGGTCAAAGGAGATCTTAATATATTCATTTTTGCGGTTTTTGATGACTATACGTCGATCAGTCACATACACCTTTGAGATGTGGCGTACTTTCAGAGTGTAGAATACCGCTGCGATGGTCTTCTTCAGGACACTCTCCCCATCCTCACACTGAAGCGTCATGATGTTAGCAGACCAGCACGAATTGATCAAAGTATTTCAGGTTCCTGACATATATATTCAGAATCAGATCAGGTCCCGGTAACGTTCAAATAATTCGCAGTCAGGGAATTTAATCAGAGAGGAGAAGAGGCAGGGAGATGTTTACCGGAATTGACATCGGCGGAACCAATACAGACATTGCGCTGATTGATGACGATATCCGGACCATCAAAGTCCCAAACTCAAAGGGTCTTGAGCATGCCCTGCAGATGGCAGGAGCGGGCGGAAGGCTTGCGGTAAGTACCTCTCAGCCTCTAAACGCGATGGTTACCGGCACAGCCGGGAGGATCAGGACAATTACCATCCCCGGTCCAGGCCTCGTGTATGGGGGCGCAGTAAAAGGTGCGGTAGGTCCCCGCGGTGACATCCTTGAACCTGTTGATACAGAAGAGATCGAGAACCTCCTCAGGGGATGCCGTGCAGACGGGATCGCAATTGCAGGAAAGTTCTCTGTCAGGAACCCGGTACAGGAGGAGATCGTCAGGGATATCGCGAGGCTGTTCTTTGACGATGAACAGATAGCGATCAGTTCTCCCCTCGGAGGACTCAACTTTCCTGCCAGAATAGCAACGACCAGGATCAACGCAGGGATCAAAGTAAAAGTTGCTACACTTTCAGACAGGATAAGAAAAACCCATCAGGACTCCCTATTCGTGACATCTGACGGAGGACTCTGTGGACATGACCGGGCTATCGAGAACCCGTCCCTGCTCTATCACTCAAGCCCTGCAACAGTTGCCCTCGGGGCTAAATATCTCTCGAAGAAGAAGGACTGCCTGGTTGTTGACATCGGTGGCACAACCACCGATCTCGTCCCAATAAAAGACGGAAAGCCGATCCTGGAGACCCTGTTCGTACAGGGAAAGAGAACCCTTATCCAGGCTGTTTCAGCAGAGACAATTCCTTTAGGAGGAGACTCGTGCATCAGGGATGAACTGATGCAGTTCAGATCAGGCAATGCCCGGGCGTTTGGTGGTGCTGAACCGACCCTGACCGATGCACTCAACGTACTCGGTGCTGACATCGGCGACACCTCCCGCTCGTGTTGTCTCGACCTGAAGAAGGCAGAAGATGCATACAGGGAGTACATCGAGACACTTGGGGGCATCATTCATCATATGGACCCTGTCCTTATCGTTGGGGCAGGGTTCCTGGCCCCTTATCTTATTCCGGATCTTGCAGACGAGGCGAGAGTGAGGTTCTATGTTCCCGACCATGCCGGTTCTGCAAACGCCGTCGGTGCAGCGGTCTCACGGATCAGCATCAGTGTCCATGCCCATGCAGACTCGCAGCGGGGAGTGCTCACATTAAACGGGATCGATCATCCGCTTCCTCTCGGAATGAGTGATGACGATCTCCTCCTGCATACCGGCGAACTGGTCAGGACAATGGCCAGAAACGAAGGAGCACCACAGGAAGATCTGCATGAACTTGTGACCAGTCAGTATTCGGCTTATAATGTGGTCAGGGGAGGCAGGGTGCAGGCCAGGATCACAGACTTCGTGATTGGGATTGCACCAGGTATCACTGCGGAGGCACCATGACGACAGGGATCGTTTTTGCCCAGGCTTACCTCCGCCACGAACAGAGCCCCACCCATCCGGAACGGAGCGAACGCCTTGCGTACACCATGGACCAGCTGACCGAGGAAGGGATCTTTGATATCCCCGAAATCAGTCTGATCGAACCCCGGAAAGCGACCAGGTCAGAGATTCTTGCAGTTCATGATGCTGCATATGTGGGATTTCTCGAAGAGGCGAGTGTCACCGGCGGAATGATCGATTACGATACCATGATCCCCCACGGCCTGATCGGCGACGCTCTGCTTGCCGCAGGAGGGGCAGTCACCGCAGTGGACGCTGTGCTTGATCAGGATGTGAGAAATGCATTCGTCCTCTGTCGTCCCCCCGGCCACCATGCCGGGTGTGCCCACGGCGGAGGATTCTGCTATCTCAACAACGTGGCCATAGCGGTCAGGCAGTTCCAGCGAAGAGGAATGAAACGGGTCATGATCCTGGACTGGGATGCACATCACGGAAATGGAACACAGGAGATCTTCGAGGATGATCCCTCCGTGCTCTTCTGTTCGGTGCACCAGTTCCCATTCTACCCGGGATCGGGCCAGATAGATGAGATAGGAACCGGAGAGGGGACAGGGTATACGGTGAACATGCCGGTCCCGGGCGGAAGCTCTGACCAGGTGTACACGTACCTGCTTCAGGAGATCATCATGCCTCTTGCTGAAGAGTTCCAGCCAGACTGCATCGTCATTTCAGCAGGCCAGGACAACCATTTCACCGATCCCCTCACTGGCCTGGCACTTACTGCAAGGGGGTACGCTTCCATGATGCAGGAGATCTGCATCCTCGCTGACAGTATCTGTCTTGGAAGGCTTGTTGTGATCCTGGAAGGCGGATACAGCGTGGAGGGCGGGCTCCCGTACACAAACCTCGGCATCATCGCGGCCATGGCAGGGCTTGATATCTCTGCCATTAGAGAACCTGACACCCTGCTTGACCTGCTCCACCGGTCTGTATCAGATACCGCACTCTCCCGGGTGATCAAGACCACCGGGGAGCTGAAACAGATGCTCGCCCCATACTGGAGTTGTTTCAGATAATCTGATCCCTTTATCCTGTTATCCGTCCTACCTGACCGGTATTGGTCAGCGATGCTGGCCCGAGGAATACCATGGCTGTCCGTCAGATTAGTGAGCACATTTTTGCAGTCGGGATCATTGACTGGGACCGGCGGATATTTGATGAACTGGTTCCCCTTCCAGAAGGAACATCATATAATTCATATTTCATTAAGGGAAGCGAAAAGACAGCACTCATCGATACCGCTGATCCCTCCAGGGAAGAAGAATTTATTGGAAACCTGATCAAGCTCGGAATCAACAGGCTCGATTACATCGTTGTCAACCATGCCGAGCAGGATCACGCAGGATGCCTGCCGATGCTGCTTGAGTTATTTCCGGGAGCAAAGGTCTGTTGCACACAGAAATGCCAGGAGCTTCTCTCACTCCTTCTTGATGTTCCTGCCCAGCGGTGTCAGATTGTAACATCAGGTGATTCTGTAAATCTTGGTAACCGGACACTTGCATTCATCTCTGCACCATGGGTACACTGGCCTGAGACGATGATGACCTACTGCCCTGAAGAGGAGATGCTCTTCTCCTGCGATCTCTTCGGCTCCCACTATGCAACATCAGATCTCTTTGTTCAGGATATGGCACGTGAGGAGATCCTGGCAAAGAGGTACTATGGCGAGATCATGATGCCATTTCGATCAAGTATCGTCAAGTACATGGCAGATCTGAAGGAGAAGAAGATCGCGGTGATCGCACCGAGCCATGGACCGCTGATCAGACCGGCATCACTGATCCTGGATCTCTATGAGCAGTGGACAAGTGACCAGGTCAAGAACTTTGTCCTCATCCCGTATGTCTCCATGCATGGCAGCACCAGCCAGATGGTCAACACCCTTACCGAACTATTACTTGAACGTGGTGTTGGGGTAAAACCGTTCAAAGTAACGAGTCCTGACAGCGGGGCACTTGCAATGGAACTGGTGGATGCCGCAACTGTGATCTTTGCAACACCAACAGTCCTCTTCGGCCCTCATCCGGATATGGTCTCGGTGGCGTACCTTGCCAACCTCATCAAGCCCAAGACCAGATATGCCTCTATTATCGGTTCCTACGGATGGGGAGGAAAGACGGTTGAGACTCTGAAGTCTATGATTCCTCACATCAAGGCAGAACTTCTCAGTCCGGTATACATTCAGGGTGCTCCGGGTGAGAAGACCAGAGCAGACCTACAGGCACTTGCTGATCTGATCGCAGTAAAACACCGTGAGGATTCTCTGGTCATCGGCTGACACCGGTGAGATCCAGACTCTTTTGATCCTCTTTATTTACACAAATTCGCAACATCCATGCATCATTCTTCCACAATGATCAGACATTGGCAAAGAGCGGAAGATTCGGGAATAAAGCGGGTGTAATCGCTCAGCAATTATAGGCCTGATTCAGCATTCAAGTATAAATCATTCAGGGTCGGGATTCAGGGCGGGAAGACGGAACTCCTGCATGCACATACTACCAGCATCACAGGGAAGAAGATAGTTGTGTGTGCATATTCTTCCGCATTACATAGAGAATATAAATAAATATTTATTATTTTTACTAGGAGAGCCGGATATCCGAGTATCTTAAAAGCGGAGCCTCCCGCATGAACCCCCACCTCCCCCGCTCACCCGCTCTGCCACCCGGATGTTTTCACTCATACCACGAACGTTCGGATATAAAAACCATTATCAGACTAGACTGCCGAATCAGAAGTACGAGCAGAACCATACTCAGGATCTGCCATTGAGAGGAGAAACATGACAGCGCTTTATGAAGTATACAAATGTGAGAAGTGCGGAAACATCACGGTGGTCTTTCATCCGTCTGCAGGAACACTGGTCTGCTGCGGTGCTGATATGGTTAAGCAGATAGAAAAGACCGCTGACCAGGGAAAAGAGAAGCATGTCCCGGTCATCGAAAAGACTGCGACAGGCATCCTGGTCAAGTGCGGTGAGATCCCTCACCCGATGGAGGAGAAGCACTACATCGAGTGGATAGAGGTTCACGGCGGAGACTACTACTTCATCAAGAGACTCTCACCCGGTGCAAAACCCGAAGCCGAGTTCCCCTGTTCAACAACCGATGTCGTAGCACGTGAATACTGCACAGTCCATGGCCTGTGGACAAGCGCAAAATAATCCTGGCTGAATCTGCCAGAACTTTTCATTTTTGAGTATTAATGAGCAGTTTTACATTTCACGACAGCATTCGTGCATCGCCATATATCTATATCATCGGGGTTGCAGGTGATTCAGGATCAGGAAAGACCACATTCTCAGATGCAATTGTCTCCATCTTCGGAACTGATCTTGTATCCACCATCACACTAGACGATTACCATCTATACGACAGGGAAGAGAGGGCTCGCCGTGGAATCACACCGCTCGATCCGAAAGCCAATGACCTTGACCGCCTTGCTAGGGATGTTGCAACCCTGAAACAGGGCCGGCCAATTCAAAAGCCGGTGTACTCGCATGCCACCGGCACATTCGGAGATCCGGTTCCCTTTCATCCGACTAAGTTCGTCATCCTTGAAGGGCTTCACCCATTTGCAACCCCTGAACTTTTGAGGCACTTGGACTATACCATCTTTGTTGACCCGGACAACGAGGTGAAGTACGACTGGAAGCTAAGAAGGGATGTAGGCAAAAGAAACTACACCCCGGAGGCTGCCCTTGAAGAGATCCAGCGGCGTGAACCTGATTACCGGCAGTATGTCTTCCCGCAACGTGGCTCTGCAGGCACGGTCATCAGGATAGCATACTCAGGATATGGGAAGTCACTTGGAACTGCCCGCAACATCTACCGGATCACACTCGGCATGAAACCGCCGGAGACCTGTCTGGAAGATATCGAACTTAATATCGATCTCTGCGGACTCTTCACCAGATCATCCCATGACTTCCTGCTCGAATGCAGCACCCTCGACCAGGATGACCGAAAGATGAGAACCCTGACAATAGACGGGGAACTCTCCCATGAGACAATACACCGGATAGAACGCAACATCGAGGAACAGACCGGTGTTCATCCGATCGATATCTTCACCGGAAAGGAGGTGATCGCAGGGTCAGACCTTGTCAGGCTCATCATCTCCTGGCAGATCATCAATCACCGGATCCTCATCGATCTCAGACAGATGCAGAAGGCCTGACTGCTGAATTTCTGCACAATAATCCTTTTTGCCACACCCTACCGGGAATAATAATTAATCCTTATACCGCTGCTCCTCCCACGTATGAGTAATGAAACAGATCGCCATCTATGGCAAAGGGGGCATCGGGAAATCAACCACCTCTTCTAACCTCTCTGCAGCCCTTGCAGATAGGAACCTTGCCGTGATGCAGATCGGATGTGATCCCAAGCGGGACAGTACAAGGATGCTGATGCAGGGGAGGCTTATTCCAACTGTCCTTGATCTGATCCGTGATCAGGGAGAGGCGAACCTCGGCATCGATGACGTTGTCTTTCAGGGGTTCAGAGGGATTCGCTGTGTTGAGGCAGGGGGGCCTGAACCCGGAGTCGGATGTGCTGGCAGGGGGATCATAGCAACATTCCAGTTACTCGAACGGCTGGAAGCATTCAAAGGGGACGTGATCCTCTACGATGTCCTCGGCGACGTGGTCTGCGGAGGATTTGCGATGCCGATGAGAAAAGGCTACGCCCAGGAGATCTACCTCGTCACATCAGGCGAACTGATGGCCCTGTATGCAGCCAACAATATCTGTAAAGCAATTGCACGAATCTCCCAGAACTCCCGGCAGATCTGCCGTCTCGGAGGAGTCATATGTAACGCCCGCAACACACCGGGAGAAAAGGAACTGGTTGAGGCGTTTGCTGCAGCGGTCGGGTCCCGGGTTCTTGCGTACATTCCCCGTGATGAGATCGTTCAGCATGCAGAACTCCATACCATGACGGTTGTTGAGTATGCCCCTGAATCAGAGCAGGCAGCACGATACCGGGAACTGGCTGAGGCAGTCATGACCAACACCTCGTTTATCATCCCATCATTTCTGGAGATGGAGGAACTCGAACAGATGGGACGATCCTTCCTGACCCCCCGGACACCCTCCCAGTGAGGGCAATTACAACTTTTGCGAAAGTGAATTAAAAAATTTAGTTCGCCTGAATGCTCCCTGATCACAAGAATGCAACACCACATCAAATATTTTTTTAAAAAAATAAAATTTCAGAATACTTTCGCCCTGTTATTTTAGCATTTATATACCTCGTTCTCTCACGGTATCAGTAGACAGGAACGTGAAAATAATGCTCGAAAAAGCAGGATTCATTCAGAAGAGCCGCATGATCACCATCGACGAGACCGGCAATCCAACCGAGATAGTTGAGGTGGTCATCGAAGGCAGACGATACGGAATTCAGGTTGATGAACTTGTCCAGGCACTACGGGGATCACTCTCGGCACGGACCTTTAAACTGCGTACAAACTGGAAACAGTATGTCGGTGCTCTTGCCGGGATTGCATACCTTTCAAACTCAGGACGTGCACTGAACTTTGAGTTCATAGACGGAAGCAAGTTCACCACCTCTATCGACTCGCTCCGCTCACTGCTCTCACGGCATTCCCAGTATGCCCCGGTTGCACGACTCCCGATCAGCACAACCCTTGGATCTCACCCCCAGGTAGGCAGCAGCCAACGGGCACTGCCTCACTTCTGATCTCATATCAGTAAATTTCGTTTCTGCAGTGTTTTTCCTTCAGAACAACTGATCGAAAAGCAATTATTAAAGTATTATATTAGCAATATTAAAACGGTCTTCCAGTCAAAAGAAATGTTCAATATATTCCATCCCCGGTATTTTCATCATAAGGCAGGGGATGGTATGGATCTTTTGTTATTTCGGAAAGCCATCTTCGGATACTTCTCTAAGCGAATATGGAGATTGTTTCACTCATGGAACGTACACTTGGATTTAAAGAGCGTAGATATATCGAGGAGATCCGCATCCTCACCAAATCCACCGCACTCGATTGTGTCATCGATGAAAAGTTCGATCGTATCATCTATGTAATAAAAACCGGCGATATGGGATACGCGATTGGTAAAAAAGGAGATAATATCAGGCGACTTCAGAATGTTCTGGGCAGAAAGGTCGAGATGGTCGAGCATGCCGAGAAACTTGAAGAATTCCTCGCAAATATCTTCAAACCAGCAAAGATCCTCCGAATAGAAGTTGATAACGAGACAAGCAAGATCAATACCTTCGTGGCTACCCGGAGCGAGGTTGGCATCGCTATCGGAAAGAATGGATGCACCATCGAAAAGGCACGAGCCCTGGTCAGAAGGTTCTTTGGCATGGAGGTCGGTGAGGTCTTTCCGGAAGGAGAGGCTGCATGACCAGTTCAGCCATCCTTGAAGAACTCTGGGAGATCATAGAAGACCGGGCCGCAAACCCGGTTGAAGGATCGTATACAACACATATCCTGACGCACAGAAAGGGTGTTGACAAGGCACTTGAAAAAGTGGGCGAAGAGGCTGTTGAGTTTATCATAGCAGTGAAGAACAAGGAGCCTAAAGCAATCGCAGGTGAGGCTGCAGATCTCCTGTATCATACGCTTCTCGCACTCAAGGGTTCAGGCGTCAGCCCATCCGCGGTTTATGCCGAACTGGAATCGCGTAGAAAACCCTGATCACCGATCTGTCTCAGTGGTGAAGAGATGGGGATTTGCCGTGATCCTGAAGAGTCCGGCACGGAGCCCGGCATCGATCCATCCGTATCCGTAACTGAGAGAACCCAGTTCACTCACATATGCGGCCACGGAACTCTCGTTTCTTACTGCATCTTCTCCTTTTTTTCGGATGAACGTCGCTGCAGCATAAAGAGGCGAACCTGTCTCCGGTGCAACCTCTATCGAACCAAGGGCATCGCGGAGCATCTGGTCATACCGGTCGTGCTTCTCCACGAGCCGGTCATGGAGATCGCAGGGGATTATTAGGTCACCAGGGAGCAGAGGATCAGGAGACTTCCCTTCGATGTACCCAAGATACAACGCAGCATCAAACCACCCGTGTACATAGAGAAGGGCAGCATACTCGTTGACCAGATCCTCACGCTGGTAGAATACCTCTGCATCGGTGAGATACGAGGATATCATCTCCCTGATTCCGGCAGTAACCTCACCAAGCGGGGTCTCTGCAGGATGAAACGATCCGGTACCTGCATATGCAAGGGCTAAATCTGTCCGGTACTGTTCAAGTTCTCCGGCATTCATGTCATTTCAGATCCGCAAAGATCCGAAGATACTCTTCTTCGACCGGGTGTAATGTAGCAGGAACAACCAGGATATGAAGCGGCGGGCCGAATTCGGCGTTCAGCATCTTTGCCGCATCACCGGCTATCACCACCGGTTCAGGTGAGCCGGCCCGTGCCATTCCGACATAAAGAGAGATCGATACTCCCTCTTCGGATGAGAGTTTCTCAAGGATCTCAACGGCTTCCCTGACACTCATGTACCTGTTCTCCTGGATATCCAGGAAGACGATGGTGTGCAGGTCTGCTGCAAGATTCGCTTGTATCGTCTCAAACGGTGTCCTCGGGAACCAGTTCTTTGCAGGATACGGGACAGAACAGGACTTGCCGAACCGGTAGTTCTGCAGCCCTGACAGTCCGCTCACTGCACTTGCAATCGATGCCCCGTGGATGATCCTGGTCGAAATTCCCTGTTCTGCAGCCCTGATCCTGATATCCGAATGGGTGGTTGAGACCATCGGATCACCACCGGTCAGGAAAACCACGTCACCTACCTTTGCAGCTGCAAGAATAGGTTCAGGATGCTGCTCGACATCCTCACGTTTCAGTATTTGAACCGGTTTTTTATACCGCTCTTCCATGGCAGCCGGGTCAGTTCCCATAAGCCGGGATGTGTAGGCTTCCAGAAAGACATGATCGGCCTTCTCGATGGCATGCATGCCTTTCACCGAGATGTCATCAAGATCGTAAAGCCCAAGACCTACAAATGTCAGCATAGTATCTCCAGTTATTGTAAACAGACAAGAAGATCAGGATAACCAAAATCAGGAGGTGAAGATGACTGATCCGTTCTCCACCTGGAACTTTTGCCAGTTCATAGATACTCCCATCATACCCTGAATCCTCATGGATGTCCCGGTATCATCACTTCTGATCTCAACGACCATGTTCATCAGTTGCTTGACAATGGCTATCGTCTTCTGATCAAAAGACTCGCTGTTGATGAGAAATACACCTATGGAGCCCATCTTCTTCAGCTTCGAGGTGATAATATGGAGGAACTGGTAGATGACATCCACCTTTCTAAACATCAGCATCGAGGTGAGTGAGAGGATACAGTACCTAATCGGGGTTGGAAAGAGCTGGTCCAGGTCCTCGGTGAACTCTCCTTTCATGATATCCTCGGTGAGCTGGGAGAACCTTATATCCATCCCGGTCAGGTCGTTCGGACTTCCAACATATTTTACCTTGTGACTATCCTGGGGTGCTCCTGACGAACTTCTGGTGATTGCATCAATGATGCCGATATAGTTGGTGTCAAAATTATTGCCTTTAAAAAAATCAAGCAGATCGGTGGCCTGGTTCTCGGTAGTCAGGACTATCATGTACTCACCCTTCCTGGGCTTTGCAAGATAGGTGGCGACTTGCTCACCGTTAGAAAATGCAGGAGCGAGGATGAGGATATTGGTTCCCGGGTTCAGACCGCCGGTCCGCTGGTCAATACTATCGATACCGGTCAGGTATTTGTACATCGCTCTGGATAACAGTTGACCTGCAATTATATTAACTCTGTCAGGTCGTTTGAGAGATAGCGGAAAAATATGGATCGAATTCTTTTATACTTCATGAAAAAAAGTAATAAGGCTGGTCAATGAGTTGATCATCTGAATACATTAATTTGTCTTCAGTGAATCAGCACTCAATTGAGAATCGGATACGTATATTTGGAGAATATGTCCATGCTTTACAGGTTTTATGAATGGTGGATCGCGCGAAGCCTGGAGCATATTCCCCATTACCTCTGTTTTATGATCTCTGACGAGGAGATGAGGGATGATCCCGGAAAGATAAGTCAGGTGGTTGACTGGTGTCTTGAGATATCATCAGATGTAACCAGGCATTACGGAAGAGATGCAGGCATTATCAGCATCACTATCCACATCAGCACCCGTGACCCTGATCCCGATCCTCAGTATCTTGATCTTATCAGGATCATCGCAGATCGTGCACACCTTATAATCCATCACGGGAATGAGACAGAGGATGCAGGTACAGGAATTCCTGTCGCTGTTGCAGTTGGGAAATCAGGAAGGGAAGAGATCATCGATGCCATCAGACAGATGGCTGATGAACAGACGAATCCAGAAGATGTAGATGAGCATAAACTCGAACAATATCTCACCTTCCAGCATCAACCGGATTTTGTTATAAAGACCGGTGGCTCGCACCTGGTCGATTTCCTGATCTGGCAATCTGTATACTCAGAACTCTTCTTCCTTGACCTGAACTGGAGAGAACTCAGAAAAGTTGATCTCCTCAGGGCATTTCGTGACTACCAGTCACGTGTCAGACGATTTGGAGCCTGACAACCGATAGCGACCAAATAGTGTCGCATACAAACAACAGTAAGATCAAAAAAGGGTGGAGTTCAGGTACAGGCTCCAGCCTGTTGTTGTGCTTTTCTTTGTGAGTAGACCCTGATTGCTCTGAGCATATCGAGTTTCCTGAACATCGGCCAGTACGGAGCACAGAAGTAAACTGCTGACTCATGCCCGTTAGCAAGCCAGGGAAGGAAGTTTGATGTCCTGCACTCATTACCGGTTCTGACTATCAGATCGACCGGAGGTATGGTGATATTCTTCCCGTACAGGTACTCTTCCAGGAGATCTTCTGATATCTCGCTGCCCTTCAGTTTGTGATCCCTGACATCGCTCAGAATATTCTTCGTTGCCTGCAGGATCTCATTCCTGCCACCATATGCAAGGGCCATATTCAGGTAAAAGTTATCATAATGGGCAGTAGCTGCTTCTGCCCGCTCTACTGCATCCCTGAGATCATCAGGAAGGAGATCACGATCTCCGATCATCTGGATCCTGATTCCGTACCGATGAACCCGCTCATCATCAATGATACTTGCCAGTTTCTCCTTGAACAGGGCAAAGAGATCAGAGACCTCGGTATCTGTCCTGTTGAAATTCTCTGTAGAGAAGATATACAGCGTGATATACCGAATTCCAAGTTGTTGTGCCCAGTCCAGGACCTCTTCGGTCCGGTCTGCACCGACCCGATGACCATACGATGTGGCAAGACCTTTCTTTTTGGCAAACCGGCGATTACCATCCTGGATAATTGCGATGTGCGTTGGAATATACTGACACTGGCGGGTGATGAAGTATTCATAGAGAGGCTCCATGAGCGATCGGATCATAGCGGAGTCACCTCGACAATCAGTCCGTTATCAGGATATCGTTCGATCACATACTTCTTGCCAGGCATGACTTCAACGAGTGATTCGAGTGCCCACCAAGCCATCTCGATACGGTCATCAAACCGGGCGTATAGATCCTGATCAAGATCGCCTGGCACCGGTGACTGATCACCGTCACACTCACAGACACCATACACGACGGTTCCATCAGGTGTTATCTCATCAAACTCTCTGGCAGTGTTTGCAGCGATCCGCTTCAGCCTCATCCGAAGTTGTACACGATCCTTGAAGTCAGACGAGCACCAGTGGACCTTCGGATGAAAGAGGATGGGTGCAACGGCTTCCCTTCCGCCCTGGACAGCGTTTGAAACATCGCCCCTGAGTTCAAATCCCCGACCCCGCATCTCTGATGCGTTCGACTCTCCCCACTCGAGCTCGTTGATGTTCAGAAAGTCCAGGTCATCGATGATCTCAAGGAAGGCCTCAATACCAGGAAGGGACGGAACCTCTACCCCGATATCAAACCCGAGTTCCCTTGCATTCAGGACAGACTCATGAAAGGCACTGCCTCTGATTGAAGGCCAGTCTTCATGGGGCGGATGAAGCCTTACTTCGTCAACAAGTCCCCTGATCTGCATCAGGTGATCCCGTGACGGGGCTATCCCCGAGTACAAATGAATCTGGTGAGAAGGTCCGAACTCATCCTTGAGTGCTGTTACATACGTGACCAGCCGGTCAATAACCGCAAACGGTTCACCGCCGGTGATCCCGGTGCCAAGTGCTGACATCTTGTGTGCAACAGCGATCATCTCATCCGGAGATGTGATGGCATGCTCATTTGCAAAAATGACATCCTTGTTTTTTCGCTGCCCTGATAACGGGCAGTACCAGCATGATCTCTGGCAGAGGCCGGTAACAAAAAGAACCAGTTTAGCCCCCTCAAAACAGAGTGTGCAGCCAGCACTGAGCCGACTGTGAGGAGGAATATCTTCAGAACTGCTATCGTCCATTGGCAATCAGATATTTGTATCCTTTAATCTATCTCTCAATAGTTCTATATATTCATGATCGTTCACGAATCAGATCAGAGCACAATAAAAAGGGTGAATTAGTTGAGCCGCTTCTGTTTTGCAGAAGCAAGTTTTTCTATAATTCCGGTCTCGACCTCGCTACTGGTAGTGAGAGCGCCTGCCTGAACAGCGTTGTCAACAAACCCTTCCCCGTCAACAGTTCTGACAACCAGGGTTGTATAACCGGTCGGAGTCCCGACTGATCCTGCCGAGATGTCGGCATCAAGGGCTGAAAAGTCGCCGCAGGTGTGACACCCCTGCCGTACTGCCCGTGCAACCTCTTCAAGCGAGAGGGAGCTTGATGAACCATCGGTCAGGGTGAGATCCAGTTTTCCCTTAACATCCATCTTCGCGATCTGATGGGGTTCAAGACCAGAACTCTTCAGGATATCTTCCATCAGGGTGTGATAATCAAAACTCTCGGTGCAGAAGAGCCCGATGATCAGACGGATGGATCTTCCGAACGGGACCAGAAGATCATTCGCAGAGTTCTTCATAGCCCGGGCTGCCTGCACAACGCAGGGAGTTCCGACGATGGCGATATGTTTCAGTTTCCGGTCAACAACTGCAGTCTTGAGAGAGCGAAGGACCGGTACAGACCAGTTGTATCGTGAACCGGCATGTTCAATCAGTTCACCTTCACTGGTGATCAGGATCGAACTCGGGCGATGGGTCCACCGGTCCTCGGTGAGCGTGACTACACCATCGATAAGTCCCTGCTGCATTGCTGCAGTCAGGATTGCGGTGACCGCACCACCATTCTGCTGGTGGGGAACCATTCCTGTTGCCTGAGCCCTGAGCAGACGGTGGTAGGACCCGAGAGTCTCCCTCTTCTGTTCACGTGTCCGGGGACAGGCATCATAACATGCACCGCAGGGGACACAATCGATGGCCATCTTGCAGTACCCTGATGATGTCGGATGGTTAATCCCAGGCTCGTCGATGAAAAACAATGCATCTGCAGGACATACAGCAACACATGCTCCGCACCCGCTGCAGGTTCCTGCATCCCAGACTTCCTTGCTCAGATCCTTGTAACTCTTTGTATCAGCCATCTGCTCACTCCCAGATATATTTACTTGCGAAAGGTCTGGCACTGACCGGTGCAATCCTTGTAAAGGGTGTGGATACTAATTCAGCCGGGTTATACCCGAAGTGCTCAGCAAACTCCTGCAAATACGGCATGATTACAGAAACATCCTCTGCGGTTGCTTCTCGTGCAGAAGCTCCGATACCCAGCGTCCATTTTTCAACCGGTCCCCTGATGTAGATCGCACCACCGTGGATACCGCTTGCAAGACTCATCTCGGCAAACGGCTTAAGATCCTCCTCGCCAAGTCTGAGCAGGATGATAAGGCCTCCTGCCATAAATTCACCCAGAAATGCCCGGGCATTTCCCCCGATGACAAGGACCGGCCTTTTATCCATATACTGTTTCATATGGATCCCACCGCGGTACCCTATGTCGTCCCGTACATAGACACGGCCGCCCCGCATGCTGTGGGCTGTGGCATCACCGCCGCTTCCGTGGATAACAATCAGACCTTCGTCCATCGTGTTTCCGGGAGCGTGGTCTGCATTCCCTTTCACGATGATCGTGGGTCCCTTCATGAACATACCCAGGTCACCGCCAGGAACACCTTCCACGGTGATCCTGACATGTCCGGTCAGCCCGTCACCGATAAACCGCTGGCCCATCACGTTTTTCAGTACAATCTCGTCTGCACCGGCTGCTGCCGTCTTCCGGATCAGTTTATTCAGAGGCGTGTAATGCATACCCTTTGCATCGATCTCGACTACTGACATGTCAGGCCCCCACCGGCTTAATGTCAAGGACATCCAGCATTGACTCGTCAAGCATGTATCCTCTGAGCCGGTCACGGTTTCCACGCAGCGATTCGATACTGTTAATTCCTGCAGCTCCCATCAGTTCTGCAAGTTCGAGTGTCCAGGCATGAATCAGGTTCTCGACGTTGACCGAGGCTTCGTCGGTGTTAAGACGTGCTACAAGGTCAGGCTGCTGGGTTGCAATACCCCAGGCACACAGATTACGATAACAGGTTCCACAGACCCTGCATCCCATGGCAACGAGTGCAGCGGTTCCGATGTACACTGCATCCGCACCGAGACAGATCGCTTTCGTGACATCAGCACTGTGCCTGATACCACCTGATGCGATGATGGAGACCTCATTCCTGATCCCCTGCTGACGGAGCTTAGCATCTACTGCTGCAACCGCTGCCTCGATCGGGATACCGACATGGTCCCTGAAGACTGCCGGTGCAGCACCGGTTCCTCCCCTGAACCCGTCGATCACAACAGCGTCGGCACCTGACCGTGCGATACCGGCTGCAATTGCTGCAACGTTGTGCACCGCTGCAATCTTTACAAAGACCGGCTTCTGGTGTTCAGTAGCCTCCTTGAGACTGAGAACAAGCTGCTTGAGATCCTCTATAGAGTAGATATCATGATGCGGGGCCGGACTGATGGCGTCACTGCCTTCCGGAATCATCCTGGTGCATGAGACATCAGCACAGACCTTCTCACCAGGAAGGTGTCCACCGATACCGGGCTTTGCTCCCTGACCGATCTTGATCTCAATTGCTGCTCCCCGGTTCAGGTAATTGACATCAACGCCGAACCTGCCAGACGCAATCTGCACGATCATGTGGTTCTGGTACGGGTAGAGCCCTTCATGAAGCCCTCCTTCACCGGTCCCCATGAATGATCCGATCCGTGAGACCGCTTTTGCCATTGCCATCTGGGCATTGAGGGAGATTGCACCATAACTCATATGCCCGATCATGATCGGGGTTTCGAGTTTGAGGTTAGGCCCAAGTTTTGTATTCAACTCAACATCGTTGCCCGGACCATAGGTGATATCAAGTTGGCGGGGTTTTTTGCCGATATAGGTCCGCAGTTCCATCGGTTCACGGAGCGGATCGATACTTGGGTTGGTGACCTGGCAGGCATCAAGGACGATCCTGTCAAAGATGATCGGATAATCCCCGGTATTTCCCATTCCACCTGAAAGAATCTTGCCTGATTCAGCCTGCTTAAAAATATTTTCCCGAACGCGATCTGTCCAGACCGGATGACTTCGGTAATCGCATGGTCGTTCTGCGATCATGATGGCATCGCGGGGACACTGGGAGAGACAGCGGTGACAGGCAACACAGTTTCGGGAGTTGATCTTTATTCTTCCGTCTTCCATCCGGTAGACATTATAAGAACAGTTGTCTACGCAGCGGCCACAGAGCATGCACTGATCGTGATCAACAGTTACCTGAAACTTCAGCGGGCGTGATCCGATGATCATGCCACGACCCTCCCGACAATAGGCTGACCTGCACGGGGCATGGAGATCTTCTTTACCGCAGGATCCAGGGTCCTGATTGAGGCCTCTTCGCTTGAGATATACAGCCGTTGATCATGCTCACCGATAACGAGAGGCCGGAGTTTGATACGATCCGAGAATCCGACAAGTGAGTCGTGAGATGCGACCGCTATTGCGAACGGGCCGTTCATCATCGCCTGGCCGTATGTGAGGCGTATGGCAGTATTGAGTTCCTGCTCTGCAGGTTCCATCCTCTCAATCTCCTCCCAGAATGGAGGAGCCATTGCACGGACAGCATGTTCAGGACTTAACCTGTGCTTTCTGGAAAGCAGATCCATCAGGTACGCGACGACCTCGGTGTCGGTGTACATCCGGCAGAGGTATCCGAAACTCTCGATATATCTCCGGTTAGTCCCGTAGGATGTGATCTCACCGTTGTGGACAACACTCCAGTTCAGGAGGTTGAACGGATGAGCTCCTCCCCACCAGCCTGCCGTATTGGTCGGATACCGGTTGTGAGCTATCCAGAGGTACCCTTCATAATCCTCAACACGGTAGAAGTCTGCAACCTCTTCAGGCCATCCTGATGCCTTGAAGACTCCGATGTTCTTGCCTGAAGAGAAGATGAGTGCTCCGTTTATTGTGGTATTTACTGTCATCACCAGGTGGGTGACGATATCATCATCAGGAGTATCACTCTGGGGCATCAGCTTGCGGTTCGGTCTGAAGAAGTATCTCCATGGGATGTGGACCTTCTTCATCCGGCCTGATTCATACGTGGGGATCTCTTCGTCATGCTCTATCATCCCCCAGGTCTCAAGCAGTTCTTCGACTTTTTCCTTGGGCTCGACTATGTTGTCGTAAAAAACATGTATCGCATACAGATCTGCGTAATCCGGGTACACTCCGTACGCAGCATATCCCGCGCCCTCACCGTTGCCTCGTTCATCCATGATCGCGAGGGCTTCTCTGATTGCAGACCCGTCCATATTTTCGCGAGTCTTATCAATCACGCCTATTATTCCGCACATATCACCACATACACCAAAAAGTCGGCATTATTCCTGCCATTAACGCATCCGGATCAAAATCCCGAGATGGAAGCTTTTTTGTTGTAACCTCTTTTATACGTTCTTCGATCATATTAACATGAGCAGAGACAAAGATCCACCAGCCAGGGAAAGGAAAAGCGATAACGGACACAGTTTTCCTGAACTCGCAATGGGACCGGATACCAATACTTCATGAAAATTTTCGATCATGTGATAGGCAGAGGAAAAACCGTGTGCCTGATATCACTGAGCAATTGATCCCCTCTTTTGCCTACTGACATTTAGTTATTCCTGTTAAGCAAGGTATTTTTTTATATTGCAAGGTAGAAGCTTGTTTCAATGTCTGATGCAAAGGTCAGCGAGATGATCGCTCGGGTAAAAGCCGATGATGTTGGATTCATCAGGCTCCAGTTCACGGATATCCTTGGTATCCCAAAGAATGTTGCAATTCCAACCTTCCAGCTTGAGAAAGCCCTGACTGAGGGTATCTGGATTGATGGTTCATCTATCGAGGGATTCACCCGGATTGATGAGTCAGATATGATCCTCAAGCCGGATATCAGCACCTACGCAATACTCCCATGGAGACCATCAGAGAAGAAGGTCGCACGGTTCATCTGTGATGTATACACCTACGGCAACAAGCCGTTTGAGGGTGACCCACGGTATGTGCTCAGGAAGAACCTGGAAGAAGCAGCAAAGCTCGGATATACATTCAATACCGGTCCGGAACTCGAGTTCTTTGTCTTCCAGCGTGATGAGGAAGATAACCCGACGACCAAGTTCGCTGACCACGGTGGCTACTTCGATCTGGCCCCCAATGACAAAGCAGAAGACCTTCGCCGTGATATCGTCCTTGCACTCACCGACATGGGCTTTGAAATAGAAGCATCACACCACGAAGTCGCTGACTCCCAGCATGAGATAGATTTCAAGTACGGTGATGCACTCTCTGTTGCAGATAAGGTTATCACCTTCAAGTTTGCAGCAAAGACGCTTGCTCTGCTCTATGATATGCATATCACCTTTATGGCAAAACCAATTGCCAGAATTAACGGTACTGGTATGCACTGCCATGGTTCCCTCAGCAAAGACGGGAAGAATACCTTCTTTGATGCAAATGGGGAGAAGCAGCTCTCAGAGACTGCATTATACTATATCGGCGGTCTGATGAAGCACGCTAAGGCAATCACCCGTCTTGGAAATCCGACCATCAACTCTTACAAGCGTCTGGTCCCAGGATACGAAGCACCGGTGTATATCACCTGGAGTGCAGCAAACAGGTCAGCCATGATCCGTGTTCCTGCAGCCCGTGGCAACAGTACCCGAGCAGAGCTTCGCAGTCCGGACCCAACCAGTAATCCGTACCTCCTCTTCGCAGCAATGATTGCAGCAGGTATTGATGGTGTTAAGAACAAGATCAAGCCACCGGCAGCAACCGATGTCAATATCTATCACCTCAGCGAGGAAGAACGCCAGAAGCTCGGCATCGAGATGCTCCCCGGCTCACTGAAAGAGGCAAACGACGAACTCCTCAAGGACAAGGTCATCTGTGATGCACTTGGACCACATGTTGTCGAGAACCTGACCAAAATCGCAATCGCCGAGACTGATGACTACCGCCTCACAGTCCACGACTGGGAGATCCAGCGGTACATCAACAACTTCTAACTTTTTTTCAGGTTAATTTCGAAAGATTGATGGTATCCGGAACTGTCTTTTTCTTATGCACCGGGAGCCGGCGGTGTCACCCGTTGTCGGCGTTATTCTGACGGTTTGTATTGTAATTCTTCTTGTCAGCCTTATTCTTCCATATCTTCTCGGCTATCTTAATGCATTCACTCTTGCCAATCGACTGGCTCCCCCACTCATTCAGGTCACGTCGGTGCTCCATACAACAGCGTCCGGAACCATGAAAGATGCAAGCAGAGTGTTTATCCAGAATAAGGATTCGGTCGAGTACAAGAACCGGGACCTGATGGCAGAGTTTTACAAAGGTCATGAGAAACTATATGCCAGGATTTTTACCCTGCATGGAGCAGATTTCATACCGAGTCACCATTTTGGTGTCTCCACGATGGGTGGACCCGGGTGTAGTAATGAATACTTCTCACCAGGTGAGATGATAGAGATCAATCTCAAGGATGGCTATTACGCTCCCGGAGATCTCGTTGATCTCAGAATTTATCAGAGATCATCAGACACCTCATGTACCCCTCTGACCGGGAATGTCGGGGATGATGAGTATATGCAGGACTGGCTGAAGGAGAACTATTATTCAGACCACAAAGGCTATCGTATCATCTCGCAGCATCAGTTCCGTGCCTGAGTATACTGCATCATACTCCTGGCAGCGATGCGGGCAACCCTGAGTGGTTCAGGGATCTTTCCATGATGAGTGAGGAGTCTGCAGGCTCGTATGGTTTCCTTTTCAGTCAGACCCCATCCCCTTGCAAATAAGGAGTAACCGGTAGACAGGGGGACCTGAATTCTCTCTCCCAGTGCTTCATACCGGTTGATCCGGTCACTATCTCCAGGAAAATTGTGCTCGATTTTTTCATGGAGACCTTCTGATTCTTCATACGATACACAGATAACGGGTATCCTGGTTGTATGGTTGATGATCTGGAGCTCAACGACATTGTACCAGGCAATAACACATCCACTCAGCATGATAAGGTTGATGTCTTTTCTATCGAGTCCGGAGATCATATTGAGGATCTCGTTTGTTGCGTCGGTACCACCTACGGTAATTTTTCCAAATGCAAATCCATCTACATGCAGATCAGAACGCATGACGACTCCCGCTAGATTTGAACAGGTTCTCCCGGAGTAACTCTCTGCAATGCCCAGGATCCTGATACCCGGCTTCTGGAGTTGCATATGAGTGAATTCCAGATTGAATGATAAAAAAACTATTGTTCACTCAGAACCAGGATCAAAAAAGGAAGGCATGAGATGCTGGTAGGTATTGCCGTTAATGATCAAAATGGAGGGTGATTACCCATTTATCACCGAGGTTCTGGTTGGTAACCCGATCTGCGTACCGCTGAACCATATATCCGGACAAGCGGGAAAAACCATCGGGATCTTTCATAATCTCCTGAGGAGTCGGTCTTTTATCGGTAAGGATCAGCTCCTTTCCGGTGTATGAGACTGGAATATCGATCTTCAGCTCATCGTATATTGCCGTTACACTGACAGGCTCTGTTGTTCTCCCGGTTGAAAACAACGATTCACACGTCTCTGACAAGGCAGATGTAGCCCGTCTGATGACATCAGGTCTGGCTCCCCATCGTTCTCCCTGTTTTTCCATAAAAGCAAAGACTTTGTCTGATATCTCATCATCAGGCTGAATAGTGAGAGTCTCCTGTTTTTTTATCCCGATTCTCATCAGGAGATTGAGAGTTATTGCCACCAATGTTGCTACTGAAAGACCAGATTCAAAAAGTGGCTGTATCACAGTGGGTACCTGTGAAAAAATATCAGGAAGCATGTGAACTCCCAATCCGAACATCAATGAAGATCCCACAACAAACGTTTTGCGGGCATCCATCATCCGGGATGTTACAATGCCAAGACCGGCGACGATCATAAAACTGCCCATGTATATCGACATGGCACCCATAACCGGATCAGGGAGATAGAGAAAGAGAGCAGCAAGTTTCGGAAAAAACGCGAGGAGAATAAGAATCCCTCCGGCAGAAAACGATATGTACCTGCTAATTGTTCTGGTTCCAAGAGCCAGTCCGATGTTAGATGAAGAACTTGACTGTCCAAGTCCACCGATTAATCCTCCAATCAGGGTTGAAATTCCATCAGAGAGGATACCTGCACTGATATTGGAAAAATCAGGACGTTTCCAGTCCATATCTGACGTTTTCTGACAGATTGTTATATCTCCGACATTTTTGAACGTTGAACTGATAGTTGCAATGAAGAACGGGAGAAGCAGATAGGGGTTAAATGAAAAACCAAAGTACGAGAGATCAGGGAATCCAAAGAGAGGAGTTGTTGATATCTTTGCGACGGTATCATCCCCGGCAACTCCCAATGCAAGAGATAACAGGTACCCGATGATACAACCGATAAGGGCAGGAAACAATCTTGTCCAGCCCTTTCCCCAGATCGTAAAACCGCAGATAATTACGAAGGTGATCAGTGATACCAGAACTACAACCGGATTTATGAGATTCGTATTTGTTGTTCCAAAAAATGACGGTATTGCAAAGGGGATGATGGTTATCCCCACCATTGTTACTACAACACCGGTAACCTCAACCGGAAAAAGAATTCGTAATTTACTGATGATACGCGAGATTGCGATCTGAAACACTCCGGTTATAGCAGTCATGCCAAAAAGTAGTGATAATCCCCCGGTGTGGACTGCCATGATAGAGGCCGAGAGATAAGACGGACCACAGATACAGGGACAAAGGTAGCCGGATCCAATAATTCCCCGCCATTTCCATGCCTGCAGGCAGGTTCCTATTCCGGTTGCCAGTAAAGACATGCTGATGAAAAAGTTAGCCTGCTGGTCTGAAAGCCCAACTTCTTTTGCGATCAGTACGGGGATGATCAGGGTCAGAGTGATGACAACGACATGCTGAAACCCCATCATAAGCAGGGACAGAGTCGGGGGTTTGTCATTGACCCCATAGATGATATCAGGAGGCGATCTTGACATAGATACTTTTCATTGAATTTACTTCTTCTTGAGTGCTTTGCTATTTACACCGACGATCGTTCGCAGGAGAAGTGTCAGACTGTTTCAGTCTTTCAGGAGTATACGATAACCTGTTTATCATGAACATCAATATCGAAATCAACATCTGAATAGGAATGTATACCACTCTGTATGAGTGAGCGGTTCAGGGTGGCAGCGAAAAAAAACGATGATGTTGACATTGTCTTCTTTATTGGAAGACTTGATGTAACGTCAGCAGTCCAGGCAGAGGAGTTTATTCAGAATCTCATTGAAACCGGGGCTCGTAAGATCGGTATCCATTGTGGAGAACTGAGTTATATGAGCAGTGCCGGACTCCGTGTTATCCTTGGATCTTTTATGCAGATTCGTGAATTGGACGGCGATGTAAGACTATCAAATTTGAAACCGGAGATCAAGGAGATAATATCTATGTGTGGGTTTGATGAAGTCTTTTCAATATATCCGGATGACATTGCTTTAATTGAGAGTTACTCATCGTAACCATGTCAGAACTCATCACGAATTATATTGAGTTTTTTCTAACCCTGATCCAGCTGGTCTGTGTGATTGCGGTACTTGCATACCTCTTCACCAGAGGATCGATGTTTGAGAGGATTATCCATCACCGGTCAACTACGCAGGATACCCTCATCTGTCTCCTCTTTTTTGGTGCACTTTCAATATACGGGTCAATAACCCGAACACGGATTCTCGGAGCTGAAGTCAATGTTCTCGATCTCGGGCCGATGGTAGGTGGTCTCATTGGCGGACCGGTTGTTGGGCTCGGCTCCGGAATAATCGGAGCCCTATTCCGATATAATCTAGGAGGAGTTGCTGCCGAACCCTGCTCACTTGCTGCTATCCTCGCCGGTCTACTCGGCGGAGTTGTCTGGTACCTGAACAAGAGAAATTTTCCATCTATCGGTGTTGTTGTGGTGTTTGCAATCGGTATCGAGATACTTCATGATATACTGGCTCTCATCCTGATAACCCCGTATGATCTTGCTAAAAATATTGTATTGCAATTGACATTCCCCATAACCCTGGCCAATACAATAGGAATTGCAATATTCGCCATCATCATTCACAATAGGATTTCTGAAGAGACAATCCGTCTGGAGCGGGATAAACTGGGTGAGGAGATCTACCGGAGAGATGTTGATCTCCGTGCTGCCCACCAAATCCAGAAGCAATTTCTTCCTGCCAGGGTGCCGGAGGTAGATGGTATTTCTCTTTCAGCAGTGAGTGTCCCTGCCCAGGATGTTGGTGGAGATTTTTATGATTTTATATACCCCCTCCGTGAAGATCTCCTGGGTCTTGTTATCGCTGATGTATCTGGCAAAGGAGTTCCTGCTGCCCTGTTCATGGGTATATCCAAGACACTCACCTGGGCAAATCTTGTCAGGGAAGAGTCGCTCATCTCCGCAATAGAAGGTGCGAACAATATGATCAGGGTGAATGCTACTCCCGGGATGTTTGTCACGCTCTGGTGCGGGATTTTCGATATTCAATCCAGGGAGTTGATCTATGTGAATGCCGGGCATCCTCCCCCCCTGCTGTTTCACCAGGATGGTAGCATTGTGTATCTGAATAGAACCGGTATGGCCCTTGGAGTCTTTGATAGACCATACAAACAGGATACCGTAACTCTTCGTGAAGGAGATCTCCTTGTTCTGTACACTGATGGTATCACCGAGGCGATTAATATCGCAGATGAGCAATACGGCCTTGATAGGCTGATCAGGCTGATTCAGGCCCATCAGAATGACCCGGTTTCCGATATTATCAGAATTGTTCAGGATGAACTGGCCCAGTATTGCAATGGGACTGATCCTTTTGATGATATAACCATGGTAGCCATCAAAGTAATGGCATAATTTTAATGAACGTCAGGTATCTCTCTTTTGGAACAGACTCTTCTTCATAGGTATGGTGATGGTTTCCATTCGCATGTCTGAAAGTAACTTATACACGCGGGTTTAAAGTATTATTAATGGATATCGAGAAGGATCAGGTCTGCGTGCTCATTCCTACCCTGAATGAGGAGCCAACAATAGGTGACCTGATTCAACGATTTTTAGATCTGGGATACACTGACATCCTTGTTATCGACGGGAAAAGTTCTGACCGGACACGGGAGATCGCAGCATCTTCTGGTGCTAAGGTTGTTATCCAGACCGGCAAAGGGAAGGGTAATGCGTTTATTCAGGCACTTGCGTTTCTTGAAAAACCCTATGTCCTGCTCCTTGACGGTGACGGTACCTACGATCCGGAGGATGCTATTCACCTTTTAAAACCCCTCCTGATGGGATATGATCAGTCGATCGGAAACCGCCTCGGCCAGGAGAACATTACATCATTTCACCGCCTGAACCTGACCGGTAACAGGATTTTAAACTGGCTCTTCAAGGTTGCCCATGGGAGATACCTGTATGATATCCTCTCCGGATACCGGGCCTTCACGCTCTCGTCGCTCAGGCGTATGCACCTGTACGAGGAAGGGTTTGGTATCGAGACCGAGATATCATCAGAGGCGGTCAAGAACAAGGATCGGATTGCCGTAATCCCGGTGAAGTACGGGGTCAGGGTCGGGTCGGTCACGAAACTTGATCCGATTCATGACGGTATCAAGATCGGACGGACAATATACCGGCTTGCCAAGCTCAATAACCCGGTCTTTTATTTCGGGATGATCGGAGCACTGATCACCCTTGCCGGTGTAGTGATGGGAGCGTATATTATCAGTGAGTGGTTCAGGAAGATAGATCATATTCCACTTACGATCCTCTCCATGATGCTTGTCATCGCCGGGCTTCAGATATTCATGTTCGGGATTCAGTCTGACATGCTGCTTGCATACCAGCGGGAGATGCTCCATGAGATCCAGAACCTGCGGGAAGAAGTGGGATCCGGTAATAAATCTTTAAATGAATAAAGGTCCAACGGATATATCGCATCTGCGATAATAGTCTAGTGGCATGACAGAGGCTTCCCAAGCCTTTAGCCCGGGTTCAATCCCCGGTTATCGCATTGAACAGGCGGCCTTTGGCCGATAATTATCTTTTTTCATCTTAATCCAATACCGTTCTATTGTTTATTCATGCTATACCTTCAGGTGGTCGAATACTTCACCGGAAAAACAAGAGATTTATCTGTAAGATCTGTTTCCAGAACATTTTCCAGGCAATGTGAGGCTGCCGATGCGAACCCCCTGATTGAGTGGTGTAAGACAATCCGGTGTACGTGTCTGGTCCGAATATTCAGTACGGCAAGCAGGTAGAATGGCTAAAGAATAATTCAATGAATGGTGCAGATCAGGAATATGCGGCCATAATAACAATGAGAAAAGGCGGTGGTGATGAGAGCGGTAGATTAATGGGGCATATCCACAGATACTACATTCAGTTACTGTGTTGAGGATTTATCCTGATGTCTGTTAATATTGTCGTCCATTTGATGACAAAACAAGTGAGAGAGTCAGACTCGAATCAGATGCAGTATTGTCGATACTTGACCGATGTCGGTCTTCTGAGTTGACATTGCTTGGAAGTGTGGCAATCGATGAGGAGATCTCATACATAGTCGATTATGAGAAGAAGGTGAAAGCTCTTCGTGCGGTTTCGATTATTCATGAATACCTGCCTATCACTTCAGATGTGCTGAACCTAACTAAATCGTATGAATCGTACGGGTTACATCTTTTCGATGCTCTTCATTGTGCTTGTGCAACAGTAGGAAATTCTATATTTTTAACAACCGATGATCAAATCATATCGGCGATCCGAAAAAACCCAACATTCGGGCTTATTGCACACAACCCGGCATCCTGGCTAATGAGGGTGAAATATGAAGACAATCAGTGAGATCAGACGGGAAGGAATCGAAGCGCTATCTAAGGCACTTGGTCCTGTTGACATGGCACGGTTTCTATCCAGTTTTGAGATCGGTTCCGGGGATTATACAAGAGACAGGCACACCTGGCTGCCATCTGATCCAGATGAGATCATTTCAAATATTCAAAAGCGCCAGGAAGCCCAGAACGTTGAATCCAAATAATTATACAGAATATTTGATTATTACTTTTTTTCCCATTTTTTTAGATCCTACCTATTGATCAAATTGGATCAAGTCCTCACCTACCGGGGATAAGACCTATGCCGGGCTTCTGTTCACGAATGACCAGTCAACGGTCACCAGGACGATCGACTTCTCAAAGGATCTTGATACTCATACCCGGATATCGTCAACCGGTCCGTTAGGGATCCAGGAGTATTCTGCACAGACCAGTACTCCGGAGTCTGAGGACTGGCGATGCATGGTTGCCAGGTCAGATGATGAGACACTTGTGCTGAGATCGAGACCCGGGGAATCCTGGCTTCAGGGAATTATACTAAAGTCCGGGGTATGTCAGAGGATCTGACATCCGGAGGTGTTGATATCACCGGGTCCGGGCTGGTTTCACTGAGTAAGAAGACCGGGACCGTGAACTGGTCACAAGAAGAGCGGTCTGTTGCAGCAGGCAGGATGAATGTGAGTGAGTACGGAGAATACGGGGGTGAATCATGAATCTCATGAGTATCGTTACCGTTGTGTCCCTGGTTCTTGCAATCGGGAATGGTATCGGGATGATACTGATGTACTGGCGATATGCTCAGGTTATCCGGGGCGCTATCATGACGGTGAAGGCAACCAAAACCGGAGAGGTGGAAATTGTTGATCTGCTTGATGTCCTGTCCGGGATTTCCCGGTGAGCACTTATGCCGGAGAAGAGCGGATATTGTAGTGCCGTGAAAGCGGCGGGGACTGTTTTCAGCGGATGAAATAGATAAATCCGGTCACCACTTTAGGGGTTGTGTACCTCGACATAACTCCCTGATAATGATATATCTAGATAGGTTATTACAAAACGGCAAAACACTGATACAAAGAGAGTGGGTTATAACATTAATTCGGCTAATTTTATCATTTAGAGGAAATATTGCCCATTTGAGAAAAAACTTCATCATTCTCTTCTCTCTTTTGTGTCCTAATCTTAAGAGATTCGTTTCTTTTCCATCAGGACTGTCCAGAGGAAGTCTTCCCCAAACAGGGTACCATCGGTGATCTGCTTCATCTGCCGGAACTCAATAACTTCAAAAAAATCTTCAAGAACTGCTTTGAGTTTCTGTTCAGTATACCCCATCCCACCGTTCATCGTTCCTTCGCGATAGACTGCATAATCCGACATTGGTACTGCCCCTTTTGGATTAAAACAGGAAAGACCGAAATGCCCCCCGGGTTTTAAGAGATTATAAACCAGTTTCAGATATTGGAATCTCTGGTGAGGTTTGAGATGATGAAGACAGCCTGAATCGTAAATACAATTGTAGGTTTCTGGATCAATGCTATGGTCAAAGATAGAATCGCAGATGAAATTAACTAAGACATTTTCTTTTTTCGCATTCTCAATTGCCCAGGCAATCGAAGCGGCGGAGAAATCTATAGCATCGACAGAAAATCCACATTTTGCAAGGTATATCGCATTCCTGCCCATTCCGCAGCCAATGTCAATAACTCGACCGGGCCTAAATTGATTGTCCTGGATCCAGGTGTGGAGACTTTCATCAGGTATACATCGGAAGAATGGTATTGGTTTTTCTCTGTCGGCATAAAACCGATCCCACCAGTTAGCATCCCACTTTTTCACAATCTCATCGAGCATTGTGTAAATATCGTCCGTTGATCGAATTATGGCAGTATCATCGGTCGTTTCCATGCATTTCTTCTATTATGTCTGGCATTTGAAATGATTTATTGTTATTTGCATAACATTTTAAAATAGTTAATAATATTTTAGTGGTGATGTTCAAATCCCTATTTGTCGCATAAATTCGCGTGTATCGCGATAACAACCATTTTTTCCCGGTCAGAGGTCTGATTATGCACCCCGCCGTCTTACTGTCTGATAACGACAGGTTTCACGATATCAGAATCGATTATTCTGACCGGGTTCTCGTCAATAGACTTCAAGAAGATCACATTATCCAGGACGATGCATTCCTCATCTCTGCCTTTATTGCTGAGCGAAAGATCACCAATAATATCAGTATAAGAAGGACTCAAATGATCACAAGCAACCGGATCACCTTTCGCCGGGGGAAAATTTCGCAATATTTCTGCTGAAGGTCAGGATTTTCCGCTACAAGGCGATCATTCCGCTAGCACGTTTCCGGTGAGTGAGATCAAGCCCGGGGACTATATTGAGATAGAGAAGGGGTTCGGTCCGGGTCCGTGTGACTGTTGTGGTTACAAGTGGGTGAACTTCCAGGAACGGATGACATATGATCGGATGAAGGAACCGCCCAGGATGAACCGGAAGATCTGTAAGAAGTGTTATGAGATTGCAAAGCGGGCTGAGTCATCACAGTTCAGGGTTCTTCCCGGTGTTCTGAATCCTGGTATGATGACCCGGGTTAGTAAGGATCTTGGGAGATGTCAGGTCTGTGATAATCAGAAGGCGGTCTGGCAAGATCCGGAGACGAAGACTGCAGTCTGTGAGATCTGTTACCAGAATCTTCCAAGGCACCAGGAGGCTGCCGATGCGAAAGCCGCTGATTGAGTGGTGCAAGACGACCCGGTGTAAGTGCTTGGTCCGGGATGTTCAGTACGGGAAGCAGGTCTGGGTCTGTTCTGTGAGCGGGAGGCGTCCCCGGGCGATGGAGTCCTGCCACAAGGAGCAGTGATGTATGAGAAGGTCGGGAGGCTGAAGCCTGATTCAGTGAATGATCTGATCCGGGTGATTGTTGACGATCAGGGGGATATCGGGACGATCACCATGGAGGATCTTACTGAGTTGTTGTCCGGGGTAGAGCCTCAGTTGGTGTTGCCATCCGGGGAGTGAAGGTGACGATTCCGGTAGATAGTCAGGCGTATGTGGTGGTAGCGGAGCAGGTGAGGAATATGCTGGAGAAATGGCCGAGGAAAAAGGCGGCGGTTTTTTTCCTCTTCCTGATTAATTTCATATTTTAGGAGCCAGCCATTTGCAGACCAATAGATAAAGTGGGTGATCAAACAACCTAGTGCCTCTCATCACTTAATTTTCGAATTGATTCTCTTGGGATTTTGATATAAATTTTAGATGACGAGGGACACGAGAAGAAAACTGATGACGGCGACCATTTTCAAAACATGTAGCCAAATCTTATTAATAACACAATAATTGTAGATAATCTCAAATAGGGAAAGGTATTACTCCTTATCCCCTATTTAATAAGATAATTTTTCAATTGTTACCAGAACTAACATTCTTTATTGATTCAACTACCAAATCTGCAATAATCGCAATAACTATATCTTTAAGGATGTCTTTAGCGAAATCTTCAGTATATTCAATGTATTTTTTACTACTATTTGTCATCTTTTTATAGACCTCTAATGCCTCCAAATATCTTCCGGATTTGTAAAGGGCTAATAATTTATATTTAATAGCCGATTTGTTATTACAATTTAAAGTTAATGTTTTATTGAAAAATGAAATTGCATCATCATATTTATTCAAATTTAAAAATAGTATCCCTTTGTTATTTAATGCACATTCAGACGAATAATTTACATTCAATGCTTTATCATAGGCATTAAGCGCTTCATCATACTTATTTAAGTAAATAAGAGCGTTACCTTTTCCAATCCATGCATTTTCATATTTTGGATTTATTTCTAAGGCTTTATCATAGGCAATAAGCGCTTCATCATATCTTTTTAAATTTATTAGAACATTACCTCTTCCAATCCATGCATTTTCATATTTTGGATTTATTTCTAAGGCTTTATCATAGGCATTAAGCGCTTCATCATACTTATTTAAGTAAATAAGAGCGTTACCTTTTCCAATCCATGCATTTTCATATTTTGGATTTATTTCTAAGGCTTTATCATAGGCAATAAGCGCTTCATCATATCTTTTTAAATTTATTAGAACATTACCTCTACCAGTCAAAGCGTAAATATCATTTTGACTATAATCCAAGGCTTTATCATAGGCATTAAGCCCTTCGTCATATTTATTTAAATTTATTAGAGCATTACCTCTTCCAATCCATGCATTTTCATATTTTGGATTTATTTCTAAGGCTTTATCATAGGCAATAAGCGCTTCATCATATTTTTTTAAATTTTTTAGAGTATTACCTCTACCAGTCAAAGCGTAAATATCATTTTGACTATAATCCAAGGCTTTATCATAGGCATTAAGTGCTTCATCATATTTTTTTAAGTAAATAAGAGCGTTACCTTTTCCAATCCATGCATTTTCATATTTTGGATTTATTTCTAAAGTTTTATCATAGGCAATAAGCGCTTCATCATATTTTTTTAAATTTTTTAGAGCATTACCTCTACCAGTCAAAGCGTAAATATCATTTTGACTATAATCCAAGGCTTTATCATAGGCATTAAGCGCTTCATCATACTTATTTAAGTAAATAAGAGCGTTACCTTTTCCAATCCATGCATTTTCATATTTTGGATTTATTTCTAAGGCTTTATCATAGGTAATAAGCGCTTCATCATATCTTTTTAAATTTATTAGAACATTACCTCTACCAGTCAAAGCGTAAATATCATTTTGACTATAATCCAAGGCTTTATCATAGGTATTAAGCGCTTCGTCATATTTATTTAAATTTATTAGAGCATTACCTCTTCCAATCCATGCATTTTCATATTTTGGATTTATTTCTAAGGCTTTATCATAGGCAATAAGCGCTTCATCATATTTTTTTAACTTTTTTAGAGCATTACCTCTACCAGTCAAAGCGTAAATATCATTTTGACTATAATCCAAGGCTTTATCATAGGCATTAAGCGCTTCATCATACTTATTTAAGTAAATAAGAGCGTTACCTTTTCCAATCCATGCATTTTCATATTTTGGATTTATTTCTAAGGCTTTATCATAGGCAATAAGCGCTTCATCATATTTTTTTAAATTTTTTAGAGCATTACCTCTACCAGTCAAAGCGTAAATATCATTTTGACTATAATCCAAGGCTTTATCATAGGCATTAAGCGCTTCATCATACTTATTTAAGTAAATAAGAGCGTTACCTTTTCCAATCCATGCATTTTCATATTTTGGATTTATTTCTAAGGCTTTATCATAGGCAATAAGCGCTTCATCATATTTTTTTAAATTTTTTAGAGCATTACCTCTACCAGTCAAAGCGTAAATATCATTTTGACTATAATCCAAGGCTTTATCATAGGCATTAAGCGCTTCGTCATATTTGTTTAAATTTATCAGAGCATTACCTTTTCCAATCCATGCATATTTATATTTTGGGTTTATTTCTAAAGTTTTTTCATAGGCAATAAGCGCTTCATCATATTTTTTTAAATTTTTTAGAGCATTACCTCTTCCAATCCATGCATTTTCATATTTTGGATTTATTTCTAAAGCTTTATCATAGGCAATAAGCGCTTCATCATATTTTTTTAAATTTTTTAGAGCATTACCTCTACCAGTCAAAGCGTAAATATCATTTTGATTATAATCCAAGGCTTTATCATAGGCATTAAGCGCTTCATTATATCTTCTAATTTCAGATAGTAAATTTCCTTTTTTTATCCATAGAATTATATTATTTTGATTTATCCTCAATTCATTTTCATATGTAATTAGCATATCCTCATTTTTTTCCATATCTGTAGATTTCTTCTTATTAGTCATAATATAACATTTTTGTTATTTTTTTAAATAATCGCAGAGACCATCTATGGAGATTTCTATATAGAATTGCTATACAAATTAATCAAAAAAATAAATATGAGTGAATATTTATCAATTTTAAGCAACATACTAGGTTTATTAATTAGTCGATTAAACCCTCATTTATATAAACGACGATGTTCTTATCAGCCGCGACCAAAGCGGCGGGGGAATATCGAACATGGCAGATTTTGTATCAAAGAGCATCACCAAGTCTGCGGAGCGGAAACTTACCACTCCGATCGACACTGTAGCCCACTTCCTGGCTCTTGTCCAGAATATCCTTGACAACAACCCGTGGGGTTGCACGTCCTATGAGTCAGGTGGGAAGACCATTGCCGCTGTTGTCAGGGGGACAGAATACTACACCGGCAAGGTCGTGTACGAGAACGCCGAGGCAAAGACAGTTGGGCAAATTTCAGATGTCACCGACCTCTTCAGCGTTCAGTATTAATGTGAACGCCATTATACTGCCACAGAGATTAATGCCACAATAGGGAAAACTCCGGGGTACGACAGTTCAGAGGACTCATTCAGCTGTGTGCTGAAATGCCACGGAGGCAACGGCCGTTATCGTCACGTATGCATGATTCACTGGTGGTCATACTATGAACTCGATGCAACGCTTACCAGTATCGAGGCATGGGCTGACACCGTAGCACTCCTGGCCTAATCATCTTTCATTTTTTCATTATTCGAGGCTGATGAAGATGCAGAAGATATTCGTAACTTTAGGTATCGCCTGTTTTGTTCTCGCCGGTGGCATGTCGGCAGACCTGATCTCGTCCTCAATTTCGGTAGACGGGTCGAGTTGGATCAAGTCCTCTCTTACCGGGGACAAGACCTATTCCGGGCTCCTGTTCACGAATGACCAGTCAACGGTCAACAGGACGATTGACTTCTCAAAGGATCTTGATACCCATACCCGGATCTCGTCAACCGGTCCGGTAGGGATCCAGGAGTATTCTGCACAGGCCAGTATTCCGGAGTCTGAGGTCTGGCGGTGTATGTTTGCCAGGTCAGATGATGAGACGCCTTATGAGGAGATCGAGACCCGGGGAATCCTGGCATCAGGGAATTATACTGCAGTCCGGGGTATGTCAGAGGATCTGACATCCGGAGGTGTTGATATCACCGGGTCCGGGCTGGTTTCACTGAGTAAGAAGACCGGGACCGTGAACAGGACACAGGAAGAGCGGTCTGTTGCAGCAGGCAGGATGAATGTGAGTGAGTACGGAGAATACGGGGGTGAATCATGAATCTCATGAGTATCATTACCGTTGTGTCCCTGGTTCTCGCAATCGGGAATGGTTTCGGGATGATACTGATGTATTGGCGATATGCTCAGGTTATCCGGGGCGCTATCATGACAGTGAAGGCAACCAAAGCCGGAGGGGTGGAGATTGTTGATCTGCTTGATGGGTTGTCCGGGATTTCCCGGTGAGCACTTATGCCGGAGAAGACCGGATATTGTAGTACCGATTAACCTCTGGCCTTTCTGGGGAGATCGTAAAAGAATGGGAGGATCACATCCACCTTTCTTTATTCAAAGGAGTTGAGTCTCGGCAATTCCTTCAGGCAGTCATCGGTCTTCTTATCTTGTGGTTCCATTGGGTTCAGTTCTGTGGTTGACACTCGTACACATCCCTCATAAGATACAAGATTTCACCTCTCTCTTTTCCCCTATTTTTGTTCTTTTGATAGATTTAAAAAAAAACGTCCTCTATCCATATATTTATGAACGATTATTAAGGGAAAGATCCAAGATCTCTTGAAGTTCTATTTTCGGTAAGTTTAAGTTTACTCTTTAATCCTTCGTTTACATGAAATGGTTTATTTATGTCGATTAAAATATTAGGTTTCATACAGGAATAGATATATTTATTACTATATTTTTGTCCTATTATCGAATTTTGGAAAAGAAAATCTAAACTGTTTTCAATATCGGCTTTGGATGATTCCCCATAAATTTTTAAATATGTATTGGAATAATCGGTATAATCAAAAGATAATAATCCAATATTTTGTAAAATTGAGAGATAATTTTTAATATCAGGTTTTTGATTTACCCATTCATCGAGCAATTCTTCATAAAGACTAACGGAATATTTATGATCTGCTTCATAAATATCCTCATTGGTATATAATCGTCGACTTATCTTTCGATTATAATTTGTGTCTCGATTTGGATTATTAGACTCTTGCTTATTATGATGGCATTCCCTAATTTTATTAAAATAACTAATTAAATCGCGAGGTCGGTAAAAAGTACGGTTAATAATATGATTAATTGGCTTACTCCTACGACGAACATTTTTATTTACAAATACACAATTAGATTTTTCAGAAGGTTCAATTATTAAATCAATAGGTTTGAATTTTTTTATCCGTTCAAAGAACATATCATTTAATGCGTCAAAATCCCACTGAATAGTTATAGCGCCATCCTCAAGGATTTTATTCTTATCATTGAATATTAAAGTTGAATAGATATCACTACGTAAGAAAACTATTATTTTCAATCTATTTTTAAATTCATTGGAGGAATTTATATTGTTAGAAATATTTATCAAATTTATTAAAATGTTGGAGTATTCATTAATATTATGAGATATCCAATTCTCATCAAGTTGATCTAAAATAATAAAAATGCGTTCTTTAGAATTATTTAAAAAAATTTTTTCAAAATATGATAATAATTGAAAAGCATTAATTCTCAATTGACTCTTTAACGTTTCACTGATTGATATTTCGTCAAATGAGAGCTCACCTAATGTTGCCGAATAGTCTCCTAAATCTACGGACGGTAATTTCAATTCTTTTATTCGACCAATTTTCGATTTGATAACTTCTGTAATTGAGGGAGTAGGATTTCCATAAATTGTTTCAAGGACTTTTTTAGCATCTTTTAATTCTTTATTTAGGTTTCCTTCTTTTTCTTGAATATTGATTAATTTACTAACCGAATTTATAATAAAAAGATATTTCCAACTTTTACTATAAGTACTTGTGAAACCTTCCATATTTTCCTTGTATAATGAATGAATAGGCCATGGGTATTCTTTAAAATTTAAAGGGATTATATTAAATTTATCTTTTGGATTATCCAAACTTTTTAAATATTGATATATAGCAGTTTTCCCAGTACCTTTACGACCCAAAACCATCCATTTTTTAGATTTTAGTAAGTCATCAATAAAATTAGTTTGAAAAAAATAATCCAATAATTCATCATCATTTTCAGCAGATACATCAAATCGAGGAAGCCAAATATCATTATCCATAATTAATATTTCTTCGTTGAAGATCCATAAAGAGATGATCAAAAAAATATGAGAGGTAGAAATTGATTTTATTTTTCTGTGATATAGTTCATTTCTGATTATCAATGACAATTAAAAATTATATAATTCTACCCGATTCAATTCATTTTTAATCTCTTCAATCCGCTCCTTTGCTTCCTTCTCTCCCTGTTCATCCCTAGTGAGAGAAATAGGTATTACTTCACCTTCTTTGAATCCAAAAAAATTGAAAATTTTAATTAAAAAAATGCATGAGTCCTGTTTGAATAGTAATAGAAATTATTATCAATTTAAATATTTATATTAATTTATGAATTGGAATAAAACTGTAATAAATTCCAATCTATTTCTAAATCTAATAATTGCATTTACTTTAATTTTGTCAATCATAGATTTGGGTATGTTGATTTATTGTGCCTTCCCCGATTTAGCCAAAATTGTTTATTCATTTATCTCAAGTAGTGCATTTGGTGCAATAATCTCATTTATATTGTTATATGCTGTATTTGAGATAAATATTAAACGACAGATAAAAGTTCAAGATGCCATTTCGTTGAAAAGAACTTCAAATGATCTTCTTTGCGAATTGAATGCAATTAAAAAAAATCTTATTGCTAATAATAATATGTTGGTCGATTTTAAAATCGTAATAGAATCCACACTTGACCCTAAAATCATAGCCGGAGTAGATAATGAAGGATTACGTTTGATTGAATCTTCAATAATTCACAGTTTGAATATTATCTTAACAAGCATATCGAATGACTATGACATTGATAGGTTTATTATTTTTAAGAATACGAATCAATATTTCTATTTATTTTCATCCACTTCCCCCAACTTGCCCTCGATATTATACACTTTTTATTCGTGTTTGAATGGTTTCGCATCCTACGTAAGAATGTCTAATCAGTTAAGAGGGTGTGGAAATTATAAATTGGAAGATATAGAAGAATTGATGAACAAAATTATTGATAACACTAAGGAATATCTAAAAATGGTAGATGATTTAATACCCATAATAGAACCCTATTCACGAGAATAAGAATGATATAATAACCGTAATGTCCACCTCCTTTTTAATTTTAAAGTCGAATAACAAGGCGGGATTTCTCCCGCCCCGTCTTCTAAGAACCGGACTTGATACTTTCACATCATCCGGCTCAAGCCACTACTACCCTTTGGGGTGTCAGTTCAGAACAGAGGTAGGAATACGGATGCGGTTTTTCCGATGATACTCTATTACCTTCCATCGCTCAATGTATTCCTTATCAGTGTAAGGATTTTTGTCAAGTTTGGCATGTCTATGCCTGACGATTTTGGTGTTAGAGAATCGCTCAAGAGTCTGTGAGTCAGTACAGAATACATAGTTCCTGTCGCCGACTTTGTGCCAGTATTTCGTAAATGCCCAGAACACTCCTTTATTTGAATGTCGCCGTTTGGCCCATGATACAAGCATGTTGTAGATGACATCATCCAATTTACTGAATACAGCAGAGGAAACCGCGGTGTCGTGATACTGAGCCCACCCTCTGATAATTGGGTTGAGCGTTTGGATCAATCGACCCTGTTCCCATGCTTTAGCCTTGTGAATTACTTCACTAATTTTGTCGATAACACTCTTCTGTGAATCCTTTGATGGCTTTATCAGGAGTTTCCCATTATATTTTCTGAAGTTCCAGCCCAGGAAATCAAATCCTTCGGATATGTTTGTTACAAGGGTTTTCTCTTCGGAAAGTTTAAGTCCGCGGGGTTCTAAGAACGCTTTAACAACTTCAATGATTTCATACGCTATCTCTTGGGAATTGGTAGTAATCACGAAATCATCTGCATAACGAACGAAGTTCACCTTGAACCTGTTTCGATGGTGTTTATCGATAGTCCCATTGTGCCAAGCGTAGTATTTACTAGCCAAAGCATATTCCATTCCGTTTAGAGCAATATTCGCAATAATTGGAGAGATAGTCCCTCCTTGCAGCGTCCCTTTATTGGTTGGAAATAAATGGTAATTTTCGATATATCCTGCATTCAGGAACTCATCTAGCACTCGTTTATTCATTGGAATGTTTTCGCGTATCCAGTCATGACTGATTTCATCGAAACACGCTTTGATGTCACCTTCAACAATCCAGTCAGCGGATTTGGGATTGCTGAGAGTTGAGTGAAGGTATGCATGTGCATCTTTGCTCGACCTGAACGGTTTAAATCCAAATGAGGTTTTGTCTCCAGTTGCTGACTCAATGGGCCCTAAAGCCAGAGCATGCAGAGTCTGCATCGCCCTATCATAAAGAGTCGGTATGCTCAGTGGTCTTAATTTACCATTTTTCTTAAGGATGTATTTCCTTGAGAGTGGCTTTGCGTGGTATCCTTTATTTGTCAGTTGCAGAGCAGCCCGCATTTTATCTGCAGGCGTTCTCCAAAGGATTCCATCAACACCAGGAGTTTAATTCCTTTATCGCTGGTTACCCTTCGGACAGCAAGGAGTTTCGCATAAAAAGACCGAGTTAAGAGTCTTGAGAGTTTGCTAACTTTCTTCCAATTTCTGTTCTTTGCTGCACTTGCAATTCGAAACTGCAGGTTATTGACAACTTCTTCTGCCTTGATCCAGCCTATGGATTTCCATTCAAGGGTATGTTCTTTGTCTGTAAGGTCCATAACTGAAGTTATCTCTGGTTCTCTTACATTCATAATAAACAATCTCCGTTGCTTTCATGACCAATGGCAAGTCTGCATGTTTCGTATCAAGGCAAACTTTGAACCTCTATATCTCCCATTACAGGCGACCTTTCGCTTTTTGCCAGTTCCTCTACCATCTGCGGATCTAGTTCTTCTCGCGAAGTTCCTACCTTTGTCAGGACCACAAATGGTTTACCGAGTTTTATATCGTGAATAATTGTAGGATATTTAAGAGGCTCCTTTAGGCCGGAAGCTGTTGTGTCCATCCGTTATGATACCGAAACTGATTGTCATAACCAAGCTTCTTTGCCATTTTGGCTCATGTGTGAATTCAACCTGGTTTCGCATGTTGCAGGTCACGACCCCTGAACGGAAACTTCACCTTTCGGTTCTCCATGTACCCTTTTCCCTAGCGGTTTGGGTCTGTCAGGTTCAGTCTTGCACCGCGTTGTCCTCTGAGCTTTGCACAAATCCGTTACCAGAAATGCACATCAGAGTAGAGACATCCTGAATGGATAGAATGGCAGATTGAACCGAAATTCACGATATAACTTTGCTCGTCGCACTATTCGCCCCTGCGACCCTGCCTCTTACCCCTGACCCCCTCTCTCCAGGCAAAACCCCAGGAGAGAGGAGGAAACCGTTTCAACCGGGGACGCCTCTGGCTCGGCACGCACCCAGTCGCTTTACTCTTCCGCTAACCGCCCCGCTGAAAGGTAAATCAGGGTTTCGGGCCCTCTCTCTAAATTTATCCACTCACAAAAACCGGTGCATCCTCCTGATTGATAGCGATGCGATAAATTCCGGTGTCCGGTTGAAAGATAGATTCCTGTACTCAGTCACTCCCCCTTGCCCCCATTCTTGAGAGGGAATCTATCGAGGCTTACCCACCGCTCTGGTTCTCTCCTCCGCTCCAAGGCCGCGAACTCCATAAAGAATCCGGGGAGTGGCGAGGCACCCCGTATCGGAAAGGTAATTGAGGAGTATCCGGATTATTATCCTTTGCCAGTTTTCTGATCTGCGGGTATGTCCGAAGTAGGATGTTTCATGTTGTCGCTACCCTTAACAGGGATACTGGTAATATCATAGTTATTACCGCATACGAACCTGATGACGAACACTTATGTTTCAGGAAAAACCAGAAGGCAATAATGAAATGTGTTATGTGTAAGCGGGGAGAGACAAAGCCCGGGGTTACGTCAGTACTTCTTACCCGCGATGATTTTACTCTGGTTATGCGTGATGTGCCGGCTGAGATCTGTGAGATCTGTAGCGAGGATTATATCGATGGAGGTGTTGCCAAGCGGCTATATCATTTGGCTGATGAGATACAGCATCAGGGAACACTTATTGATGTGAGAAAGTATCAGACAACTCCAGAAGTTTCATGCCCGGTTGAGGGGTAACAGTTTATCAGATTTAATCATAATTATTCAGAGTCGATTTTTTCAAGCATAATCGTAATCGCATCTTTATGGGATTGAATTTTAGAGATCACAATATTCCAGAGAATATTTGGTTTTATCTGAAAGTGCGAGTGAGCGATAACATCCCAAAGACCAGCAATCTTTCTCCAATCAACATCAGGGTATTCATCTAAAATCGAGGGAGGATTTTCTTTACCGCCTTTCCAATAATCATAAGATTGTGAATTGTTGCATCACGGGTCCGGGAGTCTTCAATAAATGATTCATACGAGAGACCAGCGATGTATTTTTCAATGGTATCACATGCATTAAGAATATCATCAGCATAAAGAGACCAGTCTCTCATACATATACCGCTTCGTGAAGAATCCGATCTTTTATCCGGGATTTGATGGTATCTTCGATGACAAGATCCACCGACTTTTCTAACATATCTTCAAGGAAAAACTTCAGGTCCATATAATTATCAAAGGTCTCCCGGTTCTCCTGGAAGGTGACAATAATGTCTATGTCACTGTGAGGACTAGCCTCTCCACGAATGTATGAGCCAAATAATCCAATACGGACAACTCCATATTTTTCCAGAAATTCTGGACGGAGAATATATAATTTTTCAAATATGACTTCGGGATTAAGAGTCATAATCTGAATAGAGATATCCGGTGTGGTTTTAAAATACTTATGTCAAAGAGTTTTCCAGATAGTATGAAGGATCCATCAGTACATGCTGGATTAGAATAACCAGCAGGTGCCCTAGGGATACCGGCCTTTCATCAAGATAAGTAGGAACAAATATGGGAATTCTTGCTGATACATGCCATAAGATCTCTATCGTAAAATACAGTTACTCAACCTGTAACCCCTGGTTAATTATTGCCCCCCAGGTATAACCAGGTACTGTCATATTGCTTGATCAGGCTACAATTCGCTCAAATATGCCTTCTTTCCTCAGTTAATCTACATAGAGATCAATAAATACCTCCATATCGTGGCTTTTTTCAATACCCTACATAAAAACCCTCACAAATCCAGTAGTTCATAAAAATAGCCATGAATCGCGGATCACTATTCACACATAAAGGACCTATAATTCCTCTCTCTATTTACAACGTACTTTCTATCAACTCATCGACGAATAAGCCAATATGAAAAGGATATGGGAACGTTTTTTTTGAAAGAATGTCAGAACAAAAAACTCCCAAATATCACCCTGATTTCAAATATTAGCATTTTAATAGACATTATATTAAAAAGAAGGTTTTTATTAAAATTGGATATGTCTGAAAATCAAGGGATTACCCAACATAAAATAGAAGCACTAGATAACTTAACACAGGATAAACTCCTGTATGAACAAAAAAAATTGGATTGACATCAGTGGACCTGGATCCTATTCAGGCATGTTTATCCATAAAAACGTAGAATCCAAGACCGTCGGTAAGATCTCTGATGGCTCCGATATCAGATCTGATATGAATACCATCATTACAAACACCGCGATGGACGGGACTCCTGGGTATAGACAGTTCAGGAGATTCTTGCAGTTGCACCCTGAAGTATCACACATCACATGGAGAAAACAACTCTATCTCACCTTCAAGCATGACAGTACTTTCGTTTCCAGTTACGAGACTGATGTCATCCTGATGACCAATAATCCTGGGCTGACACCCTAATGATTCTGGCTTGAAGATCTTCATCATTCGAGGCTGATGAAGATGCTGAAGATTCTTATCTGTGCAGGAATCATTTTTCTTGCCCTGACTGGCCTGATGCCCTTTGATAGGATCTTAACCTCTATATCATGAGACAGGTTCAGTTGGATTAAGTCTTCCTTAACCGGAGACAAGACCTATACCAGACTTTTATTTACAAATGACCGGCCAATTGTAACAAAAAATATTTATTTCTCAAAGGATGTTAAAACCTTGATTTGATCATCAAAGAGCGGCCTGCCCCGATCCGGAGAGTATCATCTTATTTATAGAATTACCGGAAACAGGCAAGCGTTCAAGCAGGGTCCGGTTCGTGGTCGATAAACCAGGGTTTTTAGATAAGCCCAGTGGATGTTTATAGAGATACTACTCAGTAATTATCCGCCCATCCATGAACTGTATCATCCGATGAAAATACTTCTCGTGCCACGGTTCATGTGATACCATCACCACGGTCTGTCCTTTCTCCTCATTTAATCGCTGGAACAGATCCAGAACCGTCTTTGATGAATCGGTGTCAAGATTGGCGCAGGGTTCATCAGCAAAGACAATGGCCGGATCATTCATCAGGGATCGGGCGATTGCAACACGCTGTTGTTGTCCCCCCGAAAGCTCACGCCTGAGATGATCAGCCCTTCCTGAAAGCCCAACCTCTTCCACCAGCCGGGATGCCCGATCCATCACCTCATCGTGCTCCTCGCCAAGCCCGAATGCAGGGATCGCGATATTTTCTATGACGGTCAGATCCTCAATGATGGCATAATCCTGAAAGACATAACCCATCTTTTCAAGCCTAAACCGGGATCTGGTTGCAACAGACATCTTTGAGACATCTGTCCCTCCGATGACAATTTTTCCTGAGGTTTGGCTGTCCAACAGGCCGACAAGATGAAGAAACGTGGATTTCCCACTTCCACTTGGCCCGACAACTCCGACAAACTCACCAGGTTCAATCTTGACAGATACTTCTTTGAGAGCATGAACCTGAACATCTCCCATGATATAAGTCTTGGTCAGATCACCTGTTTCTATCATCAGTTATTCACCAGCACTAATATCTCTTCTTTTGCTGCACGCTTTGCAGGAATATACCCAGATATTATTGCCACTATGCCAAGTACAATGATGGACGAGTAGAGCTGGGTCATATCAGGAATCAGGTGCACAAGTCCTGGCGGAAATCGGAGAGGAAATGCCAGAAAAATCTCACAGATTCCCCAGAAAAGTACTAACCCAACCACTATTCCGGCGACGAATACAAAAACCACCTGAAGGAGATAACTTCTGATGATATTCAGTTCAGGAATACCAACTGCCTTCAGAATCCCGATCTGCCGTCGTTGATGGATAGTGTTGATATACACGATGACGAAGATGACGATACTGGCGATGATCAGGGAGAAGATTGTCATAATCGCGGTTATGAGGGAGAAACTTTTTATGACATCACCAGTCACTGCGCTGGCTTTTTCTGACATAAGCCAGACCTTCCCTCTGACCCCAAACTCCAGGAGTCTGTTTTTTACACCAGATGGATCTATCCCTTCGACCGTTCTGACAAGAATACTTGATGACCGATCATTTTTCCCAAGGACTGACTCCATCTCCTTACGGGTTATAAACACCTGCTGGTCTGCTGCAAGAAACCCACTCTCAAATATTCCTGAAACTATCATCTTCCGAATCTCACCATTCTGAAATGTAACCATCACCGAGTCTCCGGCATGTATTCCACCAAGAGATGGAATCTGATCTTTCACCTCGTCGTCATGACCAGCAACGGCTGCACCGACAAAGATGCGATCTGTATCGCCATCAGACAAGTACCGACCTTCCCTGATTATCCTGGAGGTTGTTGTCACTAGTCGCTCATCAGACGGTGTGATGGCAATTACAGGAACTGACTGGGATTTCTTGTCAGAAACTATCGAAGTACTGAGGATCATGTGCGAGGAGACCGCTGTCATTCCAGGGACTCGTTCTACCTTTCTGAGCAGTTCTTCGGTGTTTGTGATATACTTATCATCTCCAGACGGTTCGATAACCAGGTCTCCGTACAGGTAATCCTCCACATTCTGATTATACACCGTGATAAGCCCTGATAAGAGGGAAGGCATGAATACCATCAGCACGAAGGACATGGCGATGATCAGGATGGTCATGATGAGTGTCCCCTTATTACCTCTCCTGATGGCACGTGAAGCCAGATAGAATGGGAGTATGACCTGGGTCATCTCTTCCCTGCTCGGCGATACTGAATCAGATACCCCCCGGCACCAAGGAGAATTAGAATGATAATGACGGGGATTACCGGCAATGCTCCTTTGCTTCCTACATTTATACTGATTGTATCAGATATGGCATCCTCTGGCGAATCCTGTTCCCAGAAGGTGACCGCTATTCTCATATCACCGGAAGGAGGGTTTTGAAGATAAAAAATAGCAGGGGCATCATTATCGGGTTCAATTTTTCCGACAAACGCTTCTTTTGTACCATTTATAGGTGTTTCTATTTTTGCCCGTACGCCATCAGCATCCCCGGTTCCCGTGTTTTCTATCCTGACAATCAGGGAGAATGGATTTCCTTCCACGATTCTGACCGGATCAGAAGTGACCGTCGCGATAGCAAGTTCAGGGCTACCGGTTAACCGGATCGGAATCATCTCATTCTGTTCATGCAGGGTACCTGCGGCTGAACGATAGGTTATATGACAGACCAGCGATTTTATGCCTTCTTCTGCATTTTTGCTGGTCATGATATCAAGATCAACCGTTTCTTTGTCACCCGGTCCCAGGGTTCTGATGTGAAAGGTTTGAGGACTGCGAAGAGATAAACCAGAATCTTTAGGGCTGATATTCCCTATGATCTCGCTGGCTGCGGTCTCACCGATATTTTTCAGGATCAGGCTCCCTGAAGCATCATCACCGGGCGTAACATTTGAAGGGAGTCTCTTTTCGATCTGTAATGCCGGATTTTTCTGGATAAAACGGTTATCATTCACATTCACTGGAATCGGATACTTCAGGCTCCGACCCCCTTCAGTTGCGATATGAAGTTCTGGGAAGAATATACCGGTGTGATCTGGGGCACGAACCAGAAAGGTGAGTGGTATGGACTGACCTGGTCCGATCTCTCCAATCCTGCGATAATCTCCTGAATCAACCAGAAGGCCATTTCCAAACAGGTCCACATCTGAAATGTAGGCATTGACCTCACTCGTAGTAGTGACTGACTGGCCAGATTCCTGATCTGCGGCCGTTGTCGTGATCGAGGCTTTCTGTGCCGTGTTGGTGAGGATGACAGTGATCATCGCTGAACCACCAGGCATAAGAACCTCCGGCTGGCTTTGCCAGGATGAGATGACGATGGTCGGTTCACTGGCAGATGCGACGCCAAATCCTGCAACTATTAGGGCTAAAAGCAGGATAGCATTTACTCCATGGGATATCCATGATGTATAATACATAAATCTCATAATTATCCGGTTATTTGTTCCTAATCCCTTCATACCGGAGAAATTTCGCATCTGTTGCAGAATCTCCGATTGTTTACAGATATATTAAATAACGAATCGTGTAAAAAACATTTTAATGGGAATAGTTCGCTATGAGTTTAATAATTATCGGTTTATAGTTGATAGTTACCATTCCATATTTCAGGCTATTACTCGGTATATAGTGATAAACTTCCAAATCTTTCCAAAATCAAGTATGATAAGAGAAAGTAAGAAAACCCTACATATGAGTTTCAGGTATATCTGAACTACGAAGGCTGGTATACTACACATCCGAAATTCGACAGCCTGCGAACAAGTTCATCAGACCCTACGTTACATCAGGCCGCTTCAGAAAAGGTCTCACATTCATAAAAATACAATTAACTGGTCATTCGGTGGTGATCTATGTGCCATTGTACAGCCGGAAAAAGTAACCATTCTTTAATTTCACACATATGATCAGGGGAACCTGCTGAACTTTATCCAGGTCAGATCCCTGAAAGATTGAACCGGTGATTACAGGGACGGTGCAACTGTCTAATACCAAACGAACCTTAAAATCCCGGTATGTGACAAATAATAATGACCCTCATTCCAGGGAGTGTTTTGGCTTACTCCACCACTTATTTTCCCATGAAAAACCCGGTCAATGTAGTACCGGGTTTTTCATGACAAATGTTTTTTTAAAAACCTAAAAAATGGATCCAGAAGGAGCCGGTACGTCCTTCGATCCCTGTATTGGAAGTGTGGGATCAGGCAATGCCGGAGGCACGACTTTTGGGAAAAGATCTTTTATTTGATTCCATGTTTCCATAGCGTCGTTATAGTAACTCCGGGCTTTGGAATACTGATCATATACCGGACTTCCTAGAGTGCTTGGATGATCAGTCAACCGTTTGGTAGTACCATACGTCTCCCCTGCCTGGTTTAGTTTATACAAATATGCGTTGATAAGAGAGGCCCGGGGGTAGAAATCCGGACTGATGTTCATGCGTGAAATCTGCAATTGAGTTGATTTGAGATTTAAAAGATCAGTGCCTTCAGTTGGAAGCATTTTTCCTGAAAACCCATTAATCTGGATAGTAGCCATATCCATAAATTTTTGATCATCATACGGCCCTGTAGGAGAAGAGGGTTTTAGAGGAAATAATAGCCCGCTATCTGATGCCGTCACCGGAAAAACAAATCCTACTGCGAATATCAGAAGGACCACCTGTAATAGCAGTATATGATTACGTCTCATAATACTACAGTTCTTAATAAGACCAAAAAGGTTTCTTTTTAGATTGAGAAAAGGTCCTGAATCACGGGAACTTATGTAAATATCTCAAATCTCCGAAAATTACATATAAAAGATAAAAGAATCTGGTGAGTAGTATCTCATTATGTTAAAGAAGCATTAACAAAGCCAGATCTCTTTGATATTACTTATTTTGGGTTAGATGAAACTTCCCGTCAGAAAGGTCATGAATATATCACTGATTTTGCTGACATCAACTCAGGGCGAGTAATTTTCATATGGAAAGGAAAAGATTCATCAACTTTTCTGCATATTCAAAAGATTTAAAGGCAAATAACGGGGCGCCTGAACAGATCAAAGATATTTATTGTGATATGTCTATTGCTTTTATCAAAGGGATAGCCAATGAATTACCCTTATCCTCTGTAATATTCGATAATTTTATATTATAAATTTGGTTAATGAGCCGAATATTCAAAAATACTCGCTACATTTGAAAAAACCCATCTTCAATAACCAAAAAGCAATTGAACGAATTAGGCAGATTGAAATTTTGTATTAAGAACCGTTAGAGCCTATAATATCAAACTTGTTATTTAAGAATTTTAGAAATTCGAAGATCGAGAAACTGCAGAGCCTTTTTTAAATATGGTAGTACTAGGCAACTCACTGTAGACTTCCTGCCATTGTGAAAGTTGCGAAAACTCTCAAAAATCACTGGGATGGAATTATGTCATACTTTGATAATCGATATTCTAACGGATTGCTTGAAGGATTAAATAGCATGAGTCAGGCTCTTAAGGCTAATGCCAGAGGTTATCGCAACGATGTAAATTTCAGGACTATGATCTACCTTCGTCAGGAGGATTAAAACTTAACTTACCCACTTGAAACGACGAAGAGCCTAGTTATAACCCGGGTTTCCGCGATTGATTCGGAGAACAAAGGATTGTGCCACAATCTGGATCACGTTCCGCTATGATTCCATGAGTTTCATTCATACCAGTCCCTGTGTTGAAAAACCAACACGATGAAAAATAGGGACTACGTACCGATCTCCATCACACGGTCTCTGATAGATTGAGGGAACCTGCTCAGGATCCAGATCGATTCTCCAAACTCCGGCTCAGATACTATCTATCAACAACAAGCAGCACTGTCACCGGAGTTCCTGAATGATCTTAATCGCACAGAATTCCCCACACATTGTGCATTCCGGCTCACTATCAGATAGTGAGGAGGCCCGTTCAGGATCGATGGCACACCTTACCTGTCCCTCTCTGTCAAGAACAGACCGGAGCATGGCCACGGACCGGTCCTCAGCCATAACTCCTGACTTAACAGTATCACCAATGTGAGCAGCGATCCTGAACGCAATGAGCCCCTCTTTTACAGCATCCACTGTCGGAAGACCGAGATGTTCAGCCGGCGTGATATAGCAGAGATAATCAGCACCGGCAGCACTTGCCGTACTTGCTCCGGCACAGCCAGCGATGTGATCATACCCGACTCCAATATCAGTCGGGAGCGGGCCGGCAACAAAGAGAGGGAAGTCTGCCATTTTTTTGTAACGGCGGATCATCGGAGCAATCCGATCCAGACGGATATGACCACCCGCACCCTCGATAATAACCTGAACCCCGGCAGCATGGGCCTTTTCTGCAAGAATTACGTTGTTCTTCTCCTCCATCCGCTGGAGCATATCACGCTGGTCATTGATACAGCCACTCCGTGCCGTATTGCCCAGCGAGAGGACAATATCATGGTCCTGGCAGATTTGGAGGATGGTATCGAAATGTTCAATGAATGGGTTTTCACATTCGTTGATCGCCATGAACGCACTGGTGATAGATCCTCCTTTGGAAACTACTCCCAGAATACGCTTTCTTTTCCGGATCTGTGCGAGCATTGCTGAAGTGACAGTATGTATGACCAGTGAACTCATACCCTCTTCTGCATGAGACCTGACCGTTTCAATAATATCATCAGCGGTCATCTTCTTCAGACCAATCTCCGAAACGGTCTGGTAAACGGGAACAGTGGTGATAGGAAGGCTGGTCGAAGAGAAGATTGTCTTCCGGATTCTTTCAATATCCCCGCCCATTGATAAATCGCTGATCGTGTCAGCCCCGAACTTTTCAGCGATTTGTGCTTTTTTGATCTCATCATCAAGACAGACTTTCGAGGATGAGGTTCCCAGGTTTACATTGATTTTTGTACGCAGCCCTTTTCCGATACCGGCGCAGTGCCCGTCTCTCTGCATGATGACGATACTGCCGGATGCTATACATTCCTGAACATATTCAGGAGGGACCCCCTCACTGGCAGCAATGGAATAAACTGCGGATGGAATTGTTCCTTTCTGTACGGCTTGGATTAGTGTGGGTGTCATGGGCAAGGTTGCTCCGGAATTCTGCTGTATTTTTTTGGCTGTTCCCGCATATGGTTCTTGAGGAGATTCGTATCAGCATGAGAGATGAGATATTCCAGGATTTTGCCAGACTATCATGAATCAGAGCCCACAACATATGGATGTGGGTAGAGTTCTATCACACAGTGCTAAACTATTTTTTGAAAGTTAAGAAAACACCCATCTTCTGATTTTGAAAGAAAAATCTCAGTGATGAGAATAGAGAGCAGAAACTACTAAAATGTTTATCTCTACAATGTCAAGTTCAAAAATAGAATCACGTGCCATATATCGTTTGATCTTTATATAAGTAATTACAATATATTTGCTGTGCTAACTGGGCATTCAAGAATAAGGTCGCATGACTTAGAATAGCAATAGATTCCCGCATCTCTCACGTAAATAATTTCTTTCATCAGGCGCCGCTTCAAAATTGCTTTTCTACTAAAACCCACAATAGGTATTTAGATGCGCTCGATTACGTGAAAGGACTTTTAACAAGTCCCGGCCGTCGTCATATGACTGCGATCTCACAAAATTGTAGCAATGCCAACAACCAGGTTTTTAGCCATTATATTTCCCAATCTACCTGGGATCACCGTTCTCTTGTTGATTGGATTCGAAATACCGGTTGGCGACTCATCGGAAAGAATGGCGTATTAGTCATCGATGAGTGTGCAAATCCTAAAGCTGGCGAACATTCAATTGGAGTCAAACGTCAATATTGTGGGAATCCGGGGAAAGTTGAAAACTGTCAGGTAGGCGTATTTATGGCTTATGTTAAAAATGGATCTCGCTTACTGCTTGATTATCGGTTATACCTCCCAGAATGCTGGACGTCAGATCCTAATCGATGTGATTCTGCGAGAATCCCCCTTGAAAACCGGAAATTTCTAACAAAAGCTAAGTTATCTTATGAGTTGATAGTTGAAGCAGTTCGTTCGAAAATACCATTCAGTAACATAAATATGGATGGATTTTATGGCAGTCAACCCTGGCTGCTAACCCGGCTAGAATCACTGGGTTTGACTTATGTTGCAGATATTGGTTCTGATGATCGAGTTTTTCTTAAGAGTCCTGAGTACGGAATACCAGCAAAGTATAGTATAAAAGGAAGGCCCCCCAGTCGGGTAAAGGTTCTGAATACCCAACCGATCAGGGTTGACGAAATAATGAAAAGAGTAGAGCGTTGGAGAGTTCTGCGAGTTAGGGAGTCAATGAGTGGTTTCCTTGAGGTTAAGTTTTACGCTCTGAAGGTCTGGAGGATCGATAAAGATGTCCAAGAACCTCTGCCCGTTTGGCTGTTGATCCGAAAAGAACTCGATGATTCTAAAGTGAAGTACTCTCTCTGTAACGCAGATCACATAAATTCCTGGGATCGTCTGGTCAAGATGCAAAGTGAGAGATATTGGGTTGAACGATCCTTCCAGGATGCAATAGAACTGGCCGGAATGGCAGATTATCAGGTTCGAAATTGGCAGGCATGGCATCATCATGTTGCATTAGTTCTCCTTGCAATGCTTTGGATTATTAAAGAGCAAAAGCACTTCCTTGAAGAGTTTAAGGACTTTATTCCACAGGATGTCATTAAATGTTTTAAAATATGGATGCCTCTGAAAGAGAAGACTTCATTGGTGGTTGCTGAGTTGATTGCTCTGAATCATGCGAATCGAAAAAATTCACGGAGAGCGAAGATGAAACGAAAAGGACGAACTTCATCTATTTAAAGGGTTGAAGCCAGGGTGTATGTGCCAACCTGTAGGGATAGCTCCCGGCTTCATAGTATTTTTAGTTTTTATGGAATTTGCCAGTCTCTGGAGTTCAAATTTTTTCGGGGGGGGTTTTTAACAGTCACTTTCGGTGAAGCTTATATCCAATTTTGTGATATTGATCGCAAAAAAGCAAGTGCTCAGATAAACAACCTCTTCAAACTTGACATTGTAGAGTTAAACATATTATTAAAATAAAACTGGGTAATATATCGGTACAATGATGCATAATTACCATATTACAGATGAATATGCTGATTTCGCAGATGATTATGACAAGTTTGGCATATTTAGTGAAGTAAGTAAAAAGAGAGCGATTTCCTCAAAACCGTCTTCAAAACATATCATGTTCACACGGTTCTTGATTGTGCATGCGGTACTGGTCCGCATCTTCATGCATTTACACAGATGGGCATTCATGTCTGTGGAAGCGATTTTTCACCAGCAATGCTGAAAATATGTAATGATAAACTTGCCAGGGCAGGTCTTCATGTTTTAACTAAAGAAGCAGATTTTCGCTATCTTGAGAATGCATGGGAGGAGCAGTTTGACGCAATTTTGTGCATGACACAATCAATTGCTCATTTACATACCATGAAGATCTCATTACTGCATTTAAGTCCATGCATATGAGACTTCATGAAAACGGGATTCTTATATAAACTCAGAGTACCACTCACACCACACTCCAGGATCAGTATCGGTTTGATCTTCTATTTAATAATAAAATCAAAATATTTATTTAATATACCAACTAATACGTATTTATTAGTGGAAATAATTAAATGAATTTAAATCATTATCAATTGATTATATTAATCTCTTTAGTTCTATTTTCTGAAATAGTAATTGCAGATACCATAAATGTTACTGATATTGAAGGAAATATCATAACAGTTCCTGAAAATATTTCACGGGTTATTTCAGTGGATCCTTTTTCGAGTCAATTTATTCACATCATTGGTGCTGATAATAAACTAGTTGGAACTCCAATAGGCCCCTCAAATGTAAGTTTAGTAAAAACATATGAGCCATACATCGCGAATTCACCGACATTTGGAAGTAAAAACAGTGTTAATTTAACAGTAATAAAAAGTTTAAATCCAGATATCGTTATTGCAGATAAATCCTATAATAAAACAATTTCTAAACTAGAAGAATTAAATATTCCAGTGCTTCAAATTGATGTTGAAAATCCAGATAATTTGTTAAAGAGTTATGAAATAATTGGAAATATTCTTGGAAAAGATAATGAAACATCTAAATTTTTAGCGTATTATAATAGCAAAATGGATTTAATAAAAGAGGGGGTTGTATCTTTAACGGACAAAGATAGGAAAAAGATTTATTTTGGCCAAACAGATCCACTTCAAACTCTTGGTAATGATTATTATGAAGCAAAAATTGCTAAAATTGCTGGAGGAGATAATGTAGCAGTTGGGTATTCAGGAGGAGATAATAAAGTTACCGTTGATAATGTATATAAATGGAATCCTGATTTAATTGTACTTTTTTCCTATTCCTCAATTAATGTTGATGATCTTTTTGTAGATTCTGCTTGGCAATCACTGCCTGCCTTAAGGAGTAGAAACATTTTTCGAATGCCTAAATTTATTATGTCTTGGGAATTACCAGTCCCGGAATCTATTCTTGGGGCCCTGTGGTTGCAAAATATAATGTATCCAAATAGAGTTACATATAATCTAACAAATGAAATAAAAGAGTTTTATGCTAGTTTTTACAATGTAAATCTTACAGATTCAGATATAAATAATATACTATACGATAAAACAATGTCCCATCATTCAGATATGATTTAGTGTGGTGTATCAATCTAATTTTTTAATTAAAATTTACCATGATTAAGGCTTAATAATTTTAAATTGTATAAAAAATTTTATTAAATTAATTATTTATTGGAGAGGACAAATGAATTATAAAAAATTGTTAAAATTTATTAATTTATTTTTTTGTATTTCTATATTAAACGTAGTAATTTTGCTACCAAATATTGCTTGTGCTTGTCCACCGTATGGGAATTTTGTTGCTGATAAACCATCTATTACGTATAATTTTAGCAATGCAGTGAATGGTGGAATTATTAAAGGATCAGTTCAAATGGGTAAACCGTATACAGTAAAAATACCTGTATCAAATCCTAATGAGGCAACAAACCCCGCTCAAATTATATTATATGAAAATGCTTCTGAAAGTATGCCATACGAAGAAATTCCTCCAAAAGTCTATTCATGGTCTGCAAATATACCCGTGAGTAGTACAAGTTATTTAACCTCAAGTTATAGTCATAATTGGAAATGGTTATATCTTATTGAAGATAAAAACAAATTAATAAACAATAGTACAACATATCTCAACGAAATAGGTATGGCGAGTGGAGTTTTTGGTGCATTTTTAAACACTTCAAATATTAACAACGACTCAACATATGATGCCGTCCATAAAGCCTTTGGCATTTTAAAATTCTTCTATAGTAATATAGATGCTATTCTAGGAGTAATATCAGCTATTGATGGAAAATACCAAGTGCAATATTACTATAAGCCAAAATCATCAAATGTTGATAATTTACAAGATACATCTGTTTTAATATCAATATCTCCTGAAAAACCAGTTCAATTATGTTTATCCATGATATATATTGTCATGGCAGATATCCTGGCATATGCTTTATCCTATCCACTAACTTGGTACGCAGTTATAATTATTAATGCCCATATTCAATTTTTTTCACACCTTTCAGGATACGCTATGAATCGAGCTATCGATCCTGATCCAAATTATTGGGATCCCGTCATTTTAAAAAATTATTCAACGTTAGGTTTTGGAAATGTCAATTTTACGGATATTCCTAACTCAAATCTAAAAGATTACTCGAAGGCATCTTTAGATTTGGTAGTCTATGAGGATGCATATAATCAATCTTACGTGAAGTATCTTGGAGCAACGGAAGTTAATGATACAATTTGGGAAAAGAATTTATTAATCCAATGTTATTATTATTTAAACCTAATTAAAGACAAAAATGATGAAGTTTTAATAAGAGCGCCTAATGCTTTTCAGGATCTTAATGAACTAGGTTTTAATCCTACTAAAGAAACTGTTGAGACTATAAAAAATAATATTTCAATTTCAGGATTACCTCAAAATTTAACAAACCTGTTAAAAAATGCAGGTTATCAGGATTCTGAAATAAATTCAACAAAAGAAATAATGCTTAATATTCCAGACTCTTATGTTGTTAATTATAATCAATCTCTAATAGATTTATTGGAAATCTCAAATATACTAAATTCTAATTTAATCGATCAAGTAGTAACCGAGTTAGGTGATAACAATACTCCCCCTTATGCTAATTTTACTTCCTCTGTATACCGAGGATATGTACCATTATTAGTACAATTTAATGATACATCTTTGAGATTCCCTAATTATTGGTATTGGGATTTTGGTGATAATTATACTTCAACTGAACAAAATCCAATTCATATATATAACAATTCAGGAAATTATTCAGTTAATTTGACAGTTACAAATATCACCACGGGTAGTAATTGCAGATATAAATTTAATGCTATTTCTGTTTATAGGAATACCTTAGTTGCTAATTATTCTGTTGTTCCAACGTCTGGAATTACTCCTTTGACTGTGAATTTTACAGATACTTCTGAAGGATATCCTTCACATTGGTATTGGGATTTTGGTGATAATTATACTTCAACTGAACAAAATCCAACTCACATTTACCATAAGGGAAATTTCTCCGTGAATTTAACAATTTGTAATAACAATAATATAACTGATTCAAAAAATAACAATGAATTAATTCATGTTGTAGGAGATCTTTGAGATAAGGAGGTTATATCGTATGAAAATAATTGACATATTCAATGATGCATTCAAGTATACGAATAAAACTTTTTTTGGAGATTTATCAAATCTTTTTATCCTGTTTTTATATTCGCTATTTATTGTACCAATATTAGGCCATATGCTTAAAATTATGAGAGGCGAGGATTCGGCTCCAGATTTTGATGGAACACTAAAAGAAATATATTATGGCATGCAGATCTTTCAAATTGGATTAGCATACTCAATCATTCCGCTTATTATTGCTCTTAAGACAATCCCACCCTGGCAAAGAACATATGGACAGACTATAGATTTCTCAATACCCGTAATTACATTTATCATCATTTCCTTATTATTTGGATTACTTGCAATACCTGGTTTTGTAAGATATGCAAAGACCCAAAAATGGGGTGATGCTCTCCGATTCTGGTTAACATTTGATCTGATACGGAGAATTGGTTTGATAAAATATTTCTGCTCTATGATAACTCTTGAATTGATTCTCATATTTTTTATGGGCATGTCATTAATTTTGATTTTGATTCTTCCAATTATAGGGTTGCTGATTCAATGCATTACAACTACCTATGGCTTATTATTTGTTGGCAGATTAGCATACCTAATATCTCGTGAAGAAACATAAATTTACTTTATTTTTCCAATCAAACAATAAACGTCGGAATTCTGGATAAATACTTAGTATATGGGACAGCACTTGGAGTGGATTATTCTACAAACCCTCGCCACCAAAAATTGCGGATATTACTCTCTAAACGATTATTTCTCGATATGCATCACCTTTCTGACGAAATCTCCTTTTGCCAGGGTATATACTTCCCGGTCTGTTTTGTATTTTTCTACAAGATTATATTTGGTAGTGTCAGGATTATGATGTAAAATAGATCGATCCTATTATCTACATATTCCGATTAAACTGATCTATAGAAATAATTATCTCGCTATCGCTACTTAAAACGGTGTAAAGGAGAGGGGCTTTGTGCCCCGACCTCCCTATCATTTGAATTTCCTATGGTGATATTTAGATTCTACTCAGCAATCAGGCAAGTTGAAGATTCTCATTAGTTCTCTCTACCTGGACACTTTCGATGGCATAAGGATCAATGGATAGGTATCGTTTGCCGGTTACCCATTCCTCTTTAATATCCATCAGTATCGAACCAATCAGGCGAATAAGAGAGTCCTCTGATGGAAATGCTCCGACTACTCGTGCACGCCTCTTAATCTCCTTATTAACTCGTTCCATCAAATTAGTAGTTCTGATCTTCTTCCAGTGTTCTTTTGGAAAGGTTTGGTAATTGTGGATATCTGGATAAAAGCGTTCAATTGTCCCAACAGCTTTGGTGTATCCATGATATTGGAGATCTTCCGCAATTTCGTTTAAATCTCCATTATTCTCAAATAAAGTTGCTTTAAGGAATGGCCGGAAGGTATCCTGGCTTTTTATAGTGATGTTTCTCATGATTGCTCTGAGAAAATGAACAAGACACATTTGCCAACTTGCGCCAGGAAATGATTCAAGTACTGCTGCCTGAATGCCTTTATGCCCATCCGATGTAACCATTTTTACTCCCCGAAGCCCTCGTTCTTTTAATTCGTCAAACAGGGATCGCCAAAAAGCCTCATCTTCTCTATCAGCTACTTTTAGTCCGATCAGTTCCCGATAACCATCCTCTCGAACACCAGCTATGAGAAGGACAGCTTAGGAAACATACCTTCCATGAGTACGAACTTTAAGGTAAACCGCATCAACATTGAGATAAATAATCGGTATCTCAATTGGACGTTCGAGGAACTCCCTCACAGCCTGATCCAGATCATGAGCCATTCTAGATGTACAGTATCTGCAGATATTCCTTCAACTCCCAGAGCTTCAACGATTGATTTAACTTTTCTGGTTGAAACTCCCTGAATATAGGATTCAACAATAGTGTTCTCTAACGCACGTTCTATTCTGCTATACCGGTCAAAAACAACAGTCTGGAATGGTTTTTCCCGAAGGTCCGGTTTATCAAGAATTATGTCACCATGTCTTGTTTTTAGGGTACGACTGCGTTTCCCATTTCGATGGGCAGTACGACTTTCTGAACGCTCATATCTTGATGTCCCTGTTTGCTGTTCAAGTTCAAATTCCATGACCAGATTTAAAAAGAAGGTGATGAGTTTCTTCATTGCCTCATCCTGGTCAGCAAGATATTCTTGTACAAAGTCCAATAAATCCATGGCCCTGTTCTCCTTTGGTCAGTAGATACAGGGCCGCACAAATTTACAGCACTTTTGCTACACTATCCTAATATACAACAAAATGAGTCAGGATATAAGGTCACTCTTCATTGAAATACATCATATCGAGGCTGTCCAATGAAAAGATGTAGATTGGACAGATTGTCAATCAAATAATTCGCTTTTTGTCGAACTACCAATTTTTACAATAGAATGATAGATACACGCACTGCAAAGGATGGGAATCAACATCCAAACTACTCAAAATTACAGTTGATAGACGAAGAAGAACTAAAAACTCGATAGCATTCGCTACTTAATGGGACATCTGCATTTTATTTTTTCAGTAATATTTTGATAGACCCTGACCCTTTCCTTGGTTTTTTACTAAATTTGCAAGTAATACAAACTGATATGAAATGAGATTCAATGTCATGTAAAATTCTTCAGATCTTTTCTGAATCCATTTTACACTGAAATTAAACATTCGTTTCATGTGTGAATGAGTTCTTTCACAATCTGCCCTTGATTTGTATTCAACTCTGAAATTTGGATTAAGTAAGTTCTGATTGCGAAGATACATCCCGACCTGTTTCTCCCTTCCATTATTCGTGAGAAATAGCATTTTTTCCTCAATAGAATCTCGAATGTCTCCCCCTTTCTTCCACATTTTATTTACCCAATGATCAATTCTCTCAATTGTCCCCTCTATGTTCAAAATTGCGTTCTTGCTTGGATCGATTAGTGGTTGAATTCTGAAAATTCTCCAGTATCTCGCATAAATCATGAAGGAATCATAGCCACCATCAAGTTGAACTTTGATCATGCTTGGATTCATCGTACCAACAATTTCAGCTAATGGGATTGCATATGGGGAATCATGAGCATTACCTTCAGAAAATATTCCATAAAGTGGAAAGTTGTTTAAATGAAATATGTGATATTTGTGCATCCTGCAAGCGTAATGGGGATTATATTCTGCATATTTATCATACCTTGAGGCTTCAATAGGGGTTGAATCAACCATTCCGTGACCATTCTGAATAGATTGACATGCAATGGCTCCGTTTAGGTACATGATCTTCTTAAAGCCGTCTAATCGCAAACGATTGTAAGCAAAATCATGTAAATTACTTGCAGAGGGAATATGATATTTTCCGGGCTCTATTTCAGGAATTCCAAGAGCAATGCAATCTTCAAGTGTTAGTGATTTGATGAATTTTCGATAGGATTGTTTTCGAAAGGAATGGACAATCAAGAGTTTGAATAATAATATTGGTGAATATAACCATTTTCGAGTTTGGCTGTAATTGAGATGGTTGTGCAATTCAATTTCAATCTGGGTAAGATCCATTTTTCCAAGTAATGTACTGATTGAAACACTATTTGTTGGATTTACAGTCCCATGTAATGTCCTTTTTTCGTTTGAGCCAACGAGCATAGAGGCCAGTTTCAATAGTATATAATGGTGCCGAAATCGGTCCCACGGCAATTAACGAAATGAAAAAAGAGTGGAGAGTCGAGAAATTTTATGACCTATTTAAATAATAGGGCCTTCGTTGGACGGCCTCATATCAACAAGAATAAATTAAGGAGTACTGTATTACTATCATGCACTCGTTTTCTGCATTTTGTACCCTTTGTATTCTGATGGTTCTTTCCATCAGCATCTGTTATGCGAATGAGGAGACAACAACTTCACTTTTAACAGTGTCTGGAAATACTTCACTCATTTCTTCTGGTGATAATGGAAATTTTCAGATTCGTGTCGAAAATGTTAATCCTAATGTAACGATAACACAAACAAACCAGACCGTTACTGGCCTTTTAAAGAAAGTAATCCCTGCTGATCCCTGTATTGCAGCATTAATTTTTTCTGGTATTAATGAGAATGAAACAGTGTTCCTGGTACAGGTTTCAAATCCCGAATACTCATCAGATAACGAAACGCTGTCCTGGAATGTTACTCCGCAAAAATTCTACGATGGAGTTATTTTAACGGAATATGCTAAAAACATCACTGAATTTAAACCTGGATCTTATCCTATGACTCATGTGTACCTAGAATCTCCTCTTCGTAAGGTACAAAATGGATGTGAAACATTACCAAATGGAGAGGTCTATTGCACATTTGATTAAATATAATTTTATTATTCCTTTGTTTTTAAAAATACGTAACTATTCAGGCATGCTGAGAACAGGTTGACACTACCATACTCTCTTGTGCATATGTTCTCATTTTATCCTGCCCTGGAATCCATGGATTGTTCTTAAAAGCGGAGTAAATAGCCTCAATAACTCTGATTCCATTTTTTCTTATTGTTGAGATATAACTTCTGATCAGAGTGACGGCTTCCGCAGTAGATTTGTCCCTGAATCCTCCAGAAATTTTCATCTTAACCTTCATCATGCGGATATCCCTTTCTGCCAGATTGTTGTCGAATGGAACAATCAGATTTTGAATAAACAGTAAAACTCCGTCTTTATACAACTCCAACCTTTCCAGTAAGTTACGAGTAAAAGTCTTTTTCGTCCTTCCCTTTTTTCCTAGAATTTGTATCGGCGGTGGATTCTCATCTAATCCTATTTGAATCAGTTCATCATATGAAGTATTGAGACTGTTCATCATGACTGGAGGTATAGGAACCCCATTCGAATGATATTCCTCCTTGATTTCCTTTGCCTGTATCAGTAATTCAATCAGGTTTCCTGGCCACTGTTGCTTCGTTTCTTCTTCTACTCGTTTGAGTTCCCGAAGAATATGGGCACCACAGAAACTATGTGTACAGGGATAGGAGAGATAGGGTTTCCAAAAATCATGAACGCTAATACCCTTGAAATCCGGAAGAATTCCTATTTCGTTTATTCCTTCCATCCCCCTCTTATTCTGGATTGAGTAATGGGTCCACTGTGATGTGCAGGTTACATGAAGCCAATGTAGTTTTCCTTCAACTCTGACTCCGGTTTCATCATTATGAATAATCGGTTCGAATTTTAGAGCATTCGTGACAGTATCCTCAAATGGGGTAAGTTTTTCTGAAAGGTTATGAGTCAGGTTTACAATCGTTCCAGGACTGATGGAAACGCCAAATAGGCCATAACATGCTTCAACTGCCCGTTCATACGGAATGAATTGATAATGAACAAGATAACTCATATACGCCTTGATTCTTGATCCATATTGAACCGGTTGAGTTACATTCGGAGGGAAAATTCCAGATGTTTTGCATCCACAATGGTTACAAACCAAGGTTTGAGATCGATGTTCTGTAATTTCAATTGCCGGAGGAGGAGGAAGGTCAAATACCTGGCGTTTTTCAAGGGAAATTATTGTCCCACCCTGAAGACTCCTTCCACAACAAGAACAGATGTCCGGAGAATGAGTTTCAATATGATCCGGATTAGGACTCTGCTCCAGAGTTTTTCCTTTGTGACCAGGCTGACCGCCAGGTTGCTTTTGGGTTTTCTTACGAAGGGAGGTTGCACGGTTTTTTCGGGTGTAACCATCCGACGAAGGAGGTTTGCCGCTATTGGTACTGTTGAGATTTAGCCGTGATTCGAGTTCTGTCACTCTGGTTTCTAACTTATCGATTTTTTCATGCAAATAGTAAATATATGCAACGATTTCAGGAGGGCATTCTGGAAATTTTGATTTTATCTCTTCAGGTATTTCCATTGCGGTAAAAGAACATTTACCCTCATTATACTAAGATCTTTCGGTAATTCTTTAATTGTTCAGAAAAATAAGCGATATTTGAGGAAAATATTGGGTACGTGAGTTGGGGGCGCTCAGGATGGCTGAATAGTTACAAAAATACAATCTTTTTTTACCGAGTCACCCTAATCTAGGTTCCTATTCCTGAAGATCTACCGGTTTTCAGTTCGCAGCCATTAAATTTTATCCACATATTACTGGTGAACAGGGTTATCGCGGAATCGCGGAACATCCCGGAAGATCGCGGACACTTTCCGCGACAAATCCAGGCACGTATAGACCCTGTATATAATATATATAAAAAATTATTAGCTTTTATGTACATATCGCGGAAAATGAGAATATACAGTGTATGATCAGACACATCATCAATAGTATGTGCGTATACAAGTGAGTTTTAGTTTTCCGCGAGATGAGATCCAGAAACCAAATCTGAAGAAGCAAAGAGGTCGGATATGCAATCAGGAAATTTTGGTACTCGCGCCCATTCCCGCGAGATGTCCGCGAAACAAAGGATTGGACAGCGATCAGGATCAGGTTCCGCAATGACTCCTGTACGACATTCACACCAACCCCGGGCCCCGGTTACCATCAGATCAGAAGCTGAAGGATTTTTCAACAGTCGTACCAATCGGCATGCCCCGGTTTCACCTGATGAACCCGGGTATTTACGACTCCGGCTTAGTACTCGCTATAACCCTCACCCGTTTCGCTGCCAGCACTGCAGTCGAGAACGCAGCCTGAAGATTATATCCCCCCGTATCCCCGTCAATATCAAGAACCTCACCTGCAAAGAATAAACCGGGAACAATTCGTGACTCCATCGTCTTCGGGTTTACCTCTGACAACTCAACACCACCACGGGTAACCATCGCTTCATCAGGTCCTCCAAGTCGTGCAACAACAAAAGGACAGGCGGTCAGAAGATCTACCAGTGCAGTCCGGTCTTTCTTGGAGAGATGGGCAGCGGTGAGCTCCAGATTAACACCGGCAAGTTCCATAATTTTCCTGACAAATCGGTCAGGGAGATCAAATGCCCCAAGCACAGTCTTTACCTGTCGATTGCCAGCCGCTGCAATCAGACTGACCAGATCCTCATTCACCTTATGTGCATCAGTCCCGGGCATAAACGAGATACGAAGAGTATCAGCAGGCCTGATATACCTGGAAAAATCAAGAATTCCAGGCCCGGAAAGTCCGGTGTGAGTGAAGAGAATGTCTCCGGTGTGCGTTTTGATCTTCTTCCCGTTCCTGAAGAGAGAGACCGGCCGATCAGCAAATGAGATCCCTGATAAATCCGTGAACAGATAGTCTCGCACGTATACACCGGTAAGTGCCGGACCAGTCTCTGCAACCTGGTGACCAAGGTCACGGGCGAATCTGAATCCGTCACCGGTTGAACCGGTGGCAGGATAGGTATCACCACCAGTTGCTACAACCAACGCATCGGCACTGACCTTGTCTGTGTCACTCTGTATCAAGAATCTGCCATCCGCGACAGACACCGAAACGACCGGCTGCTGGCTCCGAATCTCAACGCCACGCGTACGGCACTCACCAACAAGAAGATCAAGAATATCTGATGCCTTTCGTGAGACCGGGAACACTTTTCCCCCGATCTCGGTCTCAAGAGGAACCTGGTTATCATTGAAAAACCGTATCAGATCCTTATTAGAGAAGTTCATCAAAGCAGGTTTTAGAAATGAGGCGTTCTCCCCGTAATGAGTCAGAAACGATCTCACATCACCGTCATGGGTAACATTGCACTGACCTGACCCGCTGATCAGCAGTTTATTGCCACAGGACCTCTTCTTCTCAAACACGACAACATTCAGGCCTTCACCTGCCGCTTGCAATGCACAGAAGAGCCCGGCAGGCCCACCCCCGATGATACCCAGCGAAAAATTCCCAGACATGAAACAGGTACCTCTCTCACCGGCACCGGTTATCACTATCTGTATTGTACATCCCAAGGTATTCTATTCACATATTATCGAACGGTGTCCCACATACACAATCCCCCATGCTGAAAGGCAAGAGAGATCCTACGTATTGGGATTACTTCATTCGGTGACACTCTGATCGTGCTCATTACTGTTTTTCAACTCGATGAATTGAGTGAAATCAAGATTTGACCTTTGTATCCGATTTGGAACGATAAAACGACAGGGTAGATTTGAAAAACGCATATATACCAGAGAACGATCAGATAATCAGCAGACAGTAATTACGGGGAAAAGAACAGGAGACTAATGATTCTCGTCACTTAAATTAAATGTTCATTCCCCAGATAACAGATGCAAAAAAGAGACGAAAGGCACTAGAAGTATATGATATGAGATTAGTATCAAGGAGAATAACGGCCTCTAAAAGTAAAATTAATTTGTTGTTCCACCAGAAATACCTTCGCCATCAATAAATGGTTGCTTTGAAGTTCTTTCAGGATATGGTAAATTTTGTGCTATTTTTATTCTTTTTACTGATGTTTGTGTTTTCCCGGTATATTGTGAGCCATCAGGTGCGAGATAGTTTTTATTCATACCATTAAGGTCTATTGATACCCAGATCCAATATTCTTCAGGCGGTATGGAACTATTATTTGTATCCCAGCCATCACCAATTGCGGGAAGACTATGATCATCCCCTGATCCAATCCAGTACCACTCTTCTGTATCCAAAGGTAAATGAGATAGAGATAGTACGGATTTTTCTTTCACTGGTAAACTTGATATAATTTCTCCATCTTTTCCTTGTTTCATAGAAATGGAGACATATCCATCTTTAGGGCTAAAACCAGTTCGTTTTGATACATTCATCAGGTTAGTAGAAATTAGGAAATTAACATAAGTACCAGGTTTTACTTCATTTCCAGTAATTTCCTGACCTGATTGACCACTAATTATCTTAAGATTTATGGACGGTTCTTTCACAATAAACAAAAGATCTCCCTTTTTTTCACCATCCCAAATATACCATTCACCTGTTTTTCCTATGAAAAAATCCGGAGAAACATAAAAGGACTTCGGATTAGTTATTGAATACGTATACAATGGTTTTGTCCAATCTTTATCAAAATCAAAACCGATTTCAGTAGAATCTTGTATGGCTTCAGTAATATCCAACCCATCTTCACCTAAGTAAATTGAATCTCCAGATGAGATTTTATTTAGATCTGCTCCTCCAGGAATTGATAATAGGAACAATATTAATAATCCAGTTATTATTGCTATAATTTTTTTACCCATAATTAAACCGTTGGGGACAATCATTCAGGTTTTCATTTATTAGAAGCGTTACTCATTCAGAATATTATCTTCTACTCCAAATTCTTAAATAAATTACTGGTGTTCCTCGTCATTTGAATATGGGGAGTAATTCCAATGACAAATGATAATGAAAAATAAGGGATGACAAATACTAGGTTCCGGAATCGGTATCCCGCTCCATATACATCCCATGCTGATAATGCCGGAGCAGGAACTTGTGTACCTTCTCAGACTGCACCCAGGCACGATCCAGTTTATCAATGAGATCGTTGATAATACCCAGTTGCACCTCAATTTTGCCTGAATACTCACCGCCCTGCAGGAGATTAAGCCCTTTGATCACCTGTATCGGGTTGCGAATCTCGTCATTGAGGATCTGGAACTGCTCCATGTTCAGTTCAAGCTGGGCGAGACCTGCACGACGGATCTCCTCTTCCCGCTGGACTCTGAATGAGACATCATGAAAGTAAACAACGAGTGATGATATCTGTCCGTCATCGATCTTGAGGGGAGTGATTGAGATGTCAAACCACCTACTCTCCTGGTCTGGCAGGGGGATCTCCATACTCCAGGACCGTATACTCCCGTCACCGATTGACTCTCCGACCAGTCCAAGAAAGCCTGCATAGATCTCGTCTGTAAAAACACTCCTGATATCAGAAAGGGGACCGTTGCCAAGCCCGGGAAAAGCCGTCATTCCAGCAGGATTAACGTACGTTATAATCCAGGAGGGATCGATGACCAGGATCAGATCATCAAGTTGCTCGGCAAGCCTGCGGTACCGCTGCTCACTCTCCTGAAGAGACTGCTGAATGATCCTCCGGTCAGTAATATCGATGATATTGCCTGCAATGCACCGGGAGTTCAGGAGTTTGATGGTGGTCAGGTATATCTCAAGAAATATTTCACGACCGTCCTTCCTGATTCCGGTACATTCAAAGTTGTGCGGTTGATCTACCCCCTCCATCGCCTTGGTGATACTCTCTGTAAACAACTCATGATCAGAGGGGTGAATAAGCACCAGGGGATCTTTGAGTTTAAGCAACTCTTCACGCCGGTACCCGAAGATGGAACAGATCCTGGGATTTACGTACCTGAACACCGTATCGCAGAAGAGAAAGATCCCAAGATTTGCCTCCTCCACCGGACTCTTGTAAAACTCTTCAATGTGCCGCCTGTACCGGGCAGATCCGATAATCTCCGCAGCCATGATAAGGGTCTGAATCTCAATCGAAGAGCGTCTCTGCTCCTGTTCATGATCTTCAAAGACAAGATACCCGCACATCTGGGAGTTAGCATATATCGGAAGAACAAGGAGAGAAGCGATGCCCTCTTTCTGAAAAAACTCTCTCTCAACAGGGGACACTGTTGAGAGGCCACCTGAAAATGACCGGCTTGTGGTAAGAGTCGAATGCCAGTGTTCAGGCCAGTGTGAAGGTGATCCCGGCTGTCCGTTCTCTGTTCGTGACCAGACCACAGAGACTTCGCAGCCTGTTGGCTCGGTCTCACAATCCCTGACATTGACAAGGTAGACAAGGTCTGCTCCGGTCGCAACACCAAGCCTTCCGAGAATGTCGCGGGAATCTATATGAAGGATCGTTCCTTTCAGGAACTGTTCGGCTGCATAACTGATGGCTTCAAGGATTGCATCCTTTCGTCTGACTGCACTGACTGCTTCCCGCTGGCTGACCAGGACCCGTACCTTCTTTGCGATATCAAGGGTCTGGATATCGAGTTCATCACCCTTATTCTGGTAAAAGTCTGCACCTGCATTTAACGCCTCAATGGCTATCTCTTTGCTGTCCTCACCGGTCAGCATGATAAACGGGAGATCGGGATACTGCTGTTTGATGATCTTTAAAAACTCGATGCCATTCATATATGGCATTGCATAATCAGAGACGACCGCATCGACCTGATGTGCTTTCAGATACTCAAGCCCATCCTCTGCCGAAAGGCATGTAAACACAGAAAATTCCCTGCTGGATTCAAGAAATAACCGGAAAATTCTGCAGAGATCCTCGTTGTCATCGACGAAGAGAACACGAATGATGGATATTTCCTGCACGGCGATCCCCGGTATGATGATACTATGTTTCAGTTTCCTGATAAAGATGCAGGGAGTACTGTTGCACAGGCATACAGAAATGAATCATCTCTGCTGAATATCCCGAAATGCCCGGGTGAGGTCTGCAAAATCAACCCTGCCATTGCGATTGAAATCAAACCTTGAGGATATATCACTTTTTGAGAGCCAGTCGAAATTCCTGAACAGCAGAACAAGGTCCTGCATGTCAAGGCGTCCATTCCCGTTCAGATCCTCGAATTTACCATCGTTGTTGGGATCTGTCATCTTCTGAAGAATGGATGAGTCAAACTCAACCGGTGACGCGATGTCTGCCCTGTAATGCACTACCACCGGTGCAGTTCCGTTCTTTTCACTTCCGATATCCATCTCTGCAACAGACTCGATCTGTGCCGAATCTACACCCATTGCCTGGGATGATGCACTCACTGACTGATATGAGGCAGCCGAACCGTTTGCAGTAGTTGATCCACCACCAAAGACACAACTTGGATCAGTGGATGTGTTCGCATTACCGCTCACCTGCTTGACTGCAACGACCCTCTCCTCGGTCTGCATCGCGTTTGAGCCGTTCGCATGATAACTCACGAGCCGCTGCGATGAGGTTGTCTTATCTGCTGAAAGTGACCGGGTCTCTGCAAGGGTTCCTCCATTAGTGAGAAGTGTGGCCGCATACACTGCTGTTCCTGCCCACTCGGTCTGGCCGGTAGAGTTTCTGCTGTCATACACATGTTCAGCAACCGTCCGTGAGTTTACCATCCCGGTCCCCTGGGTCTGTGCCTGAATAGTGGCACTCGTATCACCACGATATACCCTGCTGAAGAGGTCAAAGAGTCCTGCAACCTTAGACCGGTCAGAGGCCATGTTCATATCGCCGGGAGTTCCGGAGCCGTAGGTGAATGAACTTCCGATGATGGCCGGGCTTGAGGCATTTCCTGCAGGGTTTGATGAGTTTGCACTCACCGAGTATTGGATTTCTTCAGATGAGATCCGGGTTCTTGATGTGAGCTGCAGGGTATTTGCAGTGATAACATCCATGGATGCAGATGCAGTGAACGATCTGTTTGAATCTGAGCCGGAGTCACCTGATGCCAGGGCACAGAGAATTGATGAACTATCATTAGAACCCTTCGTTGTCGTGGTGATGATATTCTCGCTGGCTGCGAGATGACTGCCTGAAGATCCGGCATCATAACTGAGAACCTTCTGGGAGTCAACAGACCCGCTCTCTGCCGTCTTTCCTCCGGTTGAGACAGTCTTTGAGAGGGCAAGGGCTCCGCCATTGGTCATTGTCGAGTCACGAAAGAGTTGGGCAGATCCATTCACGTACGGATTTCCATATCCCTGTGTAAACGTAGAACTGTCATGAACCATCCCCACTGTATCAATGAGGGTACCGACTGATACTTCAGATGCAACAGGAGATACGAACAGAAACAAACCACCTGCCAGTACAAGAAATGATATTTGTATTGCCCGAAATAACGAAGGGCGGAGCATTATCGCATTTTTAGTATTGATATAAAAGTATAAAATAAATGTGATAAATTGCGTTAAAGCAATAATCCGGAATTATGAGAATTATCGACGATGGATGGAAAAATCCACGCCGGATGTTACGAACTGACATCAAGGTAATGAAGCTCTGCCATGTGATGGGGATGATACCGCTCTTTTGCTTCTTTGAGTCCGGGAAGGCCCATGTCACTCTCCCGGTTGATAAACTGGTACCGATCTTTGAGCATGGCTGCGGTCTGGTAGTTTATCTCCTTGTAGATTCCCTCACACTCAGGCATCCCCTTCTCATAGTGTACGACCGCGGTTTTGGGATTGAGCTCTTCAAATATGGCAATCCCACCGATCTCACCATGGGGTTTTACTGCAATTCCTTCATACCCGAGCTGATCAAACACCTCAAGTGACTCCCAGAGCGCCTCTTTCTCATGCTTCAGAATTGTGTACTTATCACACTCTTTCCACTGGCACCAGCGCTTTAAGAACTCTTTCACCTCATCAAAGTTCTCTTCCGTGATCGGTTCCACTGTTGACGGACACTTCTTCCTGAACTTATTGAGTTGTTTTCTGATCATCAGGTACTGCTTTCCCTCAAGGTTTGCAAGATCTGATGTCTCATAGACATAATCGAAGAAGTCCCGGTCTTCCTTTAACCGCAGATCAGGCCTTACCTCCTGAACCCACTGGTACTGCCATGGCTCAAGTACGAGAAATGGTGCCTGCTGACCTGAAGAGAGCGCGAGGTCGATGACCGCATTCAGGACGTCCGGGTTTTTCGGTCCGATAGGGCAACGGAGCGATGTGTATGAGTCAGTGCTGCCTCTGATTATCAGGCATCCTTCCACAACTGCTATCTCGTAATGACCGTAGTCCCGCCAGCAGTAACACGTTCCAAAGGTATTCTCTGAGTGTTCAATCGGATACCGTGAGTAGATATCATCGAAGATCTTCTTGTCTTCAAGCGTGAGTGGGTGGAAGTCATCATCGTCAAGTCTCATTCTGACCGTCCGGATTATATGTTAAGAAGATGAGGCCGTTATCACTGATAAAACCTGATTTTTCATAGAACGACTGAGTGTCAGGTTCAGCAACAAGGTAAAGTGAAGAGAGCCCGGCAGCGTGTGCTTCTCGTACTAAAAATTCCAGAATCCCGGCTCCGATATGCATCCCTCTCACTTCTGTGAGAACACAGAGATCATGGATGTACCCGGCTCCGACACCGTCTGAAATGATTCGCCCCATCGCGACAGCCCTGCCTGTCCCGGAATCGATCCCCACTACAAAGATGAAACTTCCCTTGATCAGGGGGGCAATACCTGAAGGATCATAATAGTCCCTCCACCATCCGGCAGATCGGTAGAGAGCAATGATATCATCATCATTCCATCCCTTCACAACCTGATAAGTCACTGGCGCTGTAGTCATGAACCCTTCGTTCGTACCCTTCGTTTCTTCTCTGATCGTGAAGGTTCTTTTGATTTCATGCAACCACCCGGAATAGAGGAACCAAGAATTTCGGATTCTCTATATGGGTTCAGAGAAAACTATACAGACAGGATCAGATATATGGAAATCCGACGTGTGCAGATGACGGGAGGCTCCTCCTACGTCATCACCCTTCCTAAGAACTGGGTAGAATCGCTGCATATCAAGAAGAATGATCCCCTTGGCGTTCTGATTCAGCCGGACGGAACCCTGATGATCACCAAGAATATAAATGGTGACCAGATCCAGCGTATCAAGGAGATCACCGTTGATCAGCAGACCGAACCTGATTTTTTTCTTCGCCTGCTCATCGGAACATACATCGCTGGTTACAGCACCATCAGGATAACAACCAAGGACAGAATTCCCGGACAGATCCGGGTTAAACTCCGTGAGTTCTCAAGCATGGTGATAGGACCAGAGTGTGTCGAAGAGACCGATCAGTCCATCCTTCTCAAGGATCTCCTCAATCCTCTTGAGATGCCGTTTGAAAACTCATTAAAGAGGATGTTCGTTATCGTGAAAGGGATGCATCACGATGCCATCGAGGCGATGCTGAAGGATGATCCCGATCTTGCAGATGATGTAATGGACAGGGACAACGATGTTGACCGGCTCTTCTGGCTGATTGCACGTCAGACCAACATGATCATGCAGAATATTCATCTCTCCCGAAAGATGAACACCACCATCGTTCGGATGCTGCCCCATTTCCAGGTAGGGCGGATCATGGAGCGGGTGGGAGATCACGGGGTTCGTATCGCCCACAATACCAGAAAATTATCATCAAGCGACGTTGGCCCTGAAATTTCAGCACATATACAAAAAGCATCAGATGCAGCGATACAGGTGTTTGAGAAGAGCGTTGAGGCATTCTTCACCCATGATCTCAAAAAAGCCAACCGAATGATCGAATCCATTCATCATCTCGAAGAAAATTATACCCTCATCAATTCAGAGATCCTCTCCCTTCCCACAACTGTTGCGGTTCCGATCCGCAATATCACCGATAGTATCCGCAGAACCGGGGAATACTCAGCAGATATCGCTGAGAATGTCATCAACTATGAGATGATGATAGAAGATACCTGAATCAATACAGGTTCATCAAAAAGGGTTTCAGTTAATTCAGTTAGATCTGATCCATATCCCTGAGCAGACTCTTCACATCGATCCAGATGATCAACTGGATCAGTTCCTTCTCTTTATCCCTGCTCTTTTTCTTGATGATACCCATGATATGGGTTCCTTCATCCCCTGAAGTTGCTGTCTCGTCAACCTGTCCTGCAGTGTACGTTGAAACCGTGAGCACATCATCAACCATGATCCCGATCTTGGAGTTTGTCAACCGGTCATCAAGCACAATAATTCGTGACTCTTCCTCACTGGTGGATGATTTCGTTGTGATTGCAAGCTGCTGCTTGAGATCGATGATGGTGGTGATCTCACCTCTGAGATCAATAATCCCTTTGATATACGACGGACTGTTTGGAAGACGGGTTATTCGTGAGTATTCTACGACTTCCTTGACATCAAAGAGATCTATAGCGAAGTGATCCTCTCCGAGAAGAAACTCTACGACCTGAAAGAACTCTTCTGTTGTTTCACCATGCCCGGCACCATGAGGACGTGAAGATCCCGGTCTGGGGGTGAATGTACCTGTCTGGTCTGGTGATGCAGAGCTCAGGGTATTGCCAGCCATATGAACAAATTACCCGGGAAGGATAAAAATGCATCCGAGCCTGTTACCATGGTATGGAGGAATATGAGTCTAAAAAGAGGAGGGTGAATGATCAGCCACAGAAGATACACGGGCCGATATACAAAGTCCCTACGTTGATATTATTTGATTTATCCAGTTCAGGCATACTTTCGTCACAGTCGGTCATGAACGAACAGGGATCGATGACCGAGTAGATGAAGTACTCACCATTTGTAAGATCCGACGGTATGGTAACCTGTGTTGTGTTGGTCTTCTGTTCAAGCGGACATATTGAATCCAGCCTCCACACACCCAGATAACTGGCAGTTGCGACATCAAACTTCTGGTACGGAGAGAGGTAGTACGCAACAGCAACATCTTTTGCACACCCTTTTCCTACATTGGTTATCGTATCAGTTATCGGTACAGTCTGACCAGGTTGAGCCTTCGGCCACACAGTTCTGATATGTGTCAGATCCGGAATCGGGGATGCCGGGTTGTACCTGATGTTGATCGGCTGATTACTGACCCAGGCGTTATTTAGGGTATTCTTCTCCTGAACCGCGGAGGTAACTGTGATCTTCTTGGCCAGGTAATAGAGGCCTGCTTTCATATCTGACGAAACACCAAGCAGCTTCTGTTCGGTGCTGGTCTGGTCTGGCTGCAGACTCATGACGGTCCGCCACCCCAGATGTCTGCCATTGGTTCCGTCAGTATTCGGAGAGAGCAGGTATTCAATCCTCACGATATTCGCTTCAGCACCTCCGATATTCTTCACTGAGTCAGTGACTGTTAAGGAGTCGCCGATGAATGCCTCACTAGGCTGCTCGGTATCCAATGTGAGAACATCAGGTCCTGACTCCCGCACCACCGGTGTTGTATCTGAATTGGTACTTGATCCGGACGACGGGGTGATCCTGATGGGATCCTCATTAAACCAGAACGTAGAGGGAGATCCTTCCCCGATCATCTGATTAACAGGAACAAAGGAGGTGAAGAGATAGTATGCTCCGATTCCGATATCTGCAGGAATATCGAGGGTTCCAGGGATCTCCTGTTCTCCTTCCCCTGAAAATTCCGGAAGGGCGATCGTCCCTGCCGGAATCAATGATGAATCAGGCCTGCTCTGTGTTGATAGAAAAAGACTCACACTCCCGGGGCTGCCTGCATCGTTTGTGGTATGATTCACAATCACTGTGACCGGTATTTCACTTCCAGCACTTACAGTGGAAGCAACGAGAGTCCCGATCCCCTCAACTCCCGCATTTCCACTCGTAGTCACAAAAACCGGGGATTTAGACCACTGGATATTATTGGATGAGTCCTCCCCAGGCACTGCTCTGGTGGGATCGATCCATCTGATCAGGTAGTACGTCCCCGCTTTTGTCTCTGAAGGAATTGTAAATGTAGTATTGCCGTACTTCTGTGCTCCGGCCTTCAGGCCGTCCACATGCCAGGTACCGATCAGAATCTTGTCATCCATCTTCTGATCAACAGAGAGGAAGTATTGTACATCAAACGGACCTGCTGATTCTGATCCACCATTCCGGATAAAATCCTGAAGTTCGTCAGAAGTACCGGCTGAGAGCGATGTCGGGGCGATGATACGGGTTCCTGATATATCAGCTCCGGATACAGCACTGGCCGTACTGATACAAAGACAAAATCCGATAAGAAGAGCGAGTACGGACACACAACCTGTCCGCAGAGAACTGCTTCGCATAGCTTCCCTATCTTTGGAATGGCACAAAAATCTTCTGTTCCGCCGGGTCCTGCCGAGAGCGTCAGGATTACGGGATAAACCCGGGAACCTGAAGGCAAAAAAGGGAATGTGGTTACAAACGGCGATGATATACCAGAAACAGGCTGGCAACCAGAACTGCAACAACCACGGCTGCAGGTGAGAGTGGTGACTTGGCCTTATTCAGACCATTCACGAGCATATCGCGGTCTGACTTAAACTTGGCCTGGTCGGGATCAAGTTTGATTGCAATATCATACGCAGCAAGGGCCTCATCATTTCTGCCAAGAAGGGCCAGAGCTGTCCCTTTATTATCGTAGGCTATAGGTGATTCAGGAGTAAGGGCGATCGTCTTGTCCCAGGCCTGGATCGCCAGTTCATACTGCTCCATACCGGCATAAGCAAGACCGATATTATACCATGCATTTGCTGATAGGGTAGAATCTATCTCTGCCGCTTTCTGCCACGCACTGATTGCCTCAACAAACGAGGAGTTGTCGAATTGTGCACTTCCTATCTCAAACCACTCTTCTCCGGTCTCTGCATAGGCCGATCCCACCAGAGCGAAGCAGAGTATAATCAGAAGAATAGCCTGATATCTCATCTGCATCCTGATACCCGTAGATGTACGTCAGTAATCATAGTTAATATTCGCCATGTGTATGAGGTCAGAGGTGTCTCAGTTTTCGGTTGATCTTTTCAAAGAAGTTCTGCCCTGCATCCACAAAGAGAGCAGGTTCGGATGAGCGGATGACATCGATTGTGCTCATCTCACCGATATGACGGATGACCTGGCCGTCTATTACAAGTTTGGCAGGTTTTTCTGCCTCAAGGGTTACCCTCACCGTCCGTGATGAGTCGATGAGATGAGGACGGTTGGAGAGCATAAACGGGGCAAGAGGGACCATGAGGAATCCTTCTACTCTTGGATCAACGATCGGACCCCCTGCACTCATGGCATACGCTGTTGATCCGGTAGGTGTGCTGATGAGGAGTCCGTCAGCTCTGAACCGCTCAGCAACCACTCCGTTTATGTGGATCAGGAACTTGAGCATTTTTGCAGGCCGATCTGTGACGATCAGCGCCTCATTCAGGGCATCTCCGATATAATTGCCATCAATTGAGAGAGAGATCCTCATCCGGGGTTCGGTTCTGACCGGGAGGGAGAGGTGATCGAAAAACCTGAACGCATCTTCAGGCTCCAGGTCGGCAAGAAACCCTACTTCTCCCCTGTTTACACCGATTAATGGAACCTGAACCGGCATCAGTTGTGCTGTCAGGAGAATGGTTCCGTCTCCTCCGACCACCACCACGAGGTCAGGAGAAGAGGCAGGATCAAAGAGATCTCTCTGCTCCTCATGAAGGTTTTCAGGCCCGAACCGAACCGTATGCCCTATCTTTGTGAGGTGATTCCCAAGTTGATCAGCATAATCCCGGGTGCGTAAGTCCTCAAACCGGACAACCATCAGTATATCCATAAGATCACCTCAGGTACTCGATCACTTTCCTGTGCAGATGCCCGTTCGTTGCAATAAGGCACGTGCCGATGGTGACTTCATCAGCAAAGACTATTGCCCGCCCGTCAAGATCGGTAACAAGCCCTCCGGCTTCTTCACAGATCAAAACTCCTGCAGCTGCATCGGTGACACGAAGGGTTTTACGTAGATCCACAAATCCGTCAATTCTCCCTGCTGCCACATATGAGATCTCAAGGGCAGATGCTCCGAACTGTCTGAATCGCCGTATCTTCTGCATCAGGTTAAATATCCGGTCCTGCTGGAAGTGTTTGCCATAGATACTCATGGCACTGGTCTGCAGGTCTGAGGTTGGAGATATATGGATCTGGGATCCATTCAGAAATGCACCGCTGCCTTTCTCAGCGGTAAAAGTCTCACCGGTGGCAAGGTTTCGGACAAAGGCACGTAGAATCTTTCCTTCCTCAGCATACGCAATGGATAGAGCATAGAAAGGAATGTTCATGACTGCATTATAGGTCCCATCTACCGGATCCAGAAAAATTGTCCCTTTCTCTCCTCCTATTGATATCCTGCCGATCTCCTCGCTGATGAGGGTTTTGCATAATCCATGCTCTTTAAGAAAGGCGATGATAAGATCTTCGGCTACTTTATCGATATGTTTAGTGGGAGTCCCATCAGCCCCCATCCCGATAACACGTCCTCCTTCCTCTGTCCCGCAGAGTGGAGTGATCGCATTTCTGACTGTTACCGCCATTAAATTGCATGCTGAAAAGAAGTCCATGGATATCGCTACCAGGCGTCCTATTACGGTGTATTTATGTGTGGGTGGCTCGATACATATAATCAGCTTTTAATTAGGTGTTTTATGAAGGAACAGACTGAAGTAGGTAAACTGAAAGAGGGAAAATACTTGCTGGTTGAGGATGAGCCTTGTAAGATCCTCTCGATCAGTATATCAAAACCGGGAAAGCACGGTGCAGCAAAGGCACGTCTTGACGTGATGGGTATCTTTGATGGGGTCAAACGATCCATTGTCCAGCCGGTTTCAGCAAAGGTGTATGCACCGATTGTGGAACGAAAAAATGCACAGATAATATCAATTGCCGGAACCATTGCACAGCTTATGGATCTGGCAGACTTTGAAAACTTTGAACTTGCAATTCCTGATGAGATATCCAGCAAGATCGAGGTTGGAAAAGAGATTACCTACATTCAGTCCATGGATAAGCGTAAGTTCGATTAAATAAAATAGTCTCATGAAACACTTCAGGTGTTTCACTTTTTTGTTAGTTTTATCAAGAGAACTACTGCTGATCTTTGCTCACAGAAAAATTAGTACCTGATATCAGGCAGAGTTTTGAACTTCCAGCCTGATGGTTCTTTGACAAAAACAAGATCGAATGGAATAGTCTTTTCAACACCATTCAGAAGTACTTTCAGATTCCCTCTTGCAGTAGCAGATTCGGCCTGAATCAGGGTGTTATCCTTTCCTATGTTGCCCCGTACAAGGATATCATCAACCACGACATCAGTAACCCTGATGCCAGTAGCCCGGGTCTGCACATAATTCTGATAAATCGGTTGAACTTTATCGGGGCTAGTAAGGTCACTGGCTAAGTAATCCGTGACATTTGTAAAGTAGGTTGCACTCAGGTTCTCATTGAAACCAGTAAAGAATCCACTCAGTTGTTTCTTGATAGCGGTTTGCTCAAGGGTATATTTCTCGTCGAGTTTTGGAATATATGAGGTATTCGTTTGTTCCGGGACCTTGATCTGGATATTGTATGAATCGATACTCTGGGTATCAATGGTGAATGAATAATTGCCAGGACCATAGATCCGTTGTGTCCAGGGTCTTGGATCTTTTATAGTCTTCCACTTTTTATCCCAAGCATCCTGATACTCTTCAGAATCAAAGTAATCCTGTTTCCCTTGTTGTTTTAGAAAATTTTCGGCTTCAGTCTTATGCTTTGCTTCATTCCACTGGAGGGGATCAATCCCACCGTCAGGAGTTATTGTGATGGGAGTAAACGATGGATCGTCAACATTTTTTACAGTAATTTTGATATCAGGCTTCATGTACCCGACTGATTCAACTAAGGATGGTGGAGCATCTTCAGTAGTTATCTCATATGGGGGACTGGCATCTGGTTCATCGTCAGGTACTTTAATAATTGCCTTGTCACTGCTTCTGACAAAAATTGTATCGCTCTCAACTTCATCTTTTACAGAGATCATTGTTGGAATCGAACTGTTGCCCACATAATAAATGATAGGATCCCCCTCGTATGTTATGAGAGGTTCCTTGTATTCCTTATTAAACTCAAAAACATTATTTGTGGTATCTTTCGGGTTAGCGATCTCAGTCCTGTAATTCACATTATACGTTAGATCCCAGTATGGATACTGAATACTAATTGGTTCAGTAGATACACTCCGGACACCACCGAAGTTGGAAAGAACCTTCATTTTTGATTTAATTGGAACGACTTCCTCCGGGTATGGTCTGCTCTTGAATATAGTCCCAGTAGGTTTCTCTGTCGCCTGAATCGGAATCGGCTTTCCATCCCAGGTTGGAACCGGAGTTATCGGTGCTTTAACCACCACTGAACGTGAAGTGTTGTACGTAACTTTAGTATCATTATCAACTATCTTCACAGTCCAACTGCCTTCTGAAAGTGTAACATTATTTGTGACCAGAGTCCCATTTTTAAGGACGGTTGAAAATGTTTTGTTTACTCCATCATTGACAAAGGTGACATTATCCATCGATTCGGTAAAGTTTTTCCCCTCGATAACAACCGTTGATGTATTCCCATCGGCAGTAAAATTTTGTGGGCTTACTGAGATCACCTTAGGAATATTAGTCACACGTCTGACAGTGCTATTACCCAGACTGGTATTGTTCACTTCGGTCTGATTCTCACCCTTCAGCATTTTGGTGAGTTCATCGGGAATAAGTTGGACGGGCTTTCCGGTAACGAGTGGCTTGACGTACATCGCCATGAAGAGCACGATGAAAATGGCCACAATAATAATAAGCATATCACGTTTTTCCATCAATGCCTCAACAACGAGAGTTGAACTCCCTGATTATGCATCAGGGAGATATTTCAGGGGTATCGAGATCGTGATTCTGTACTTCTCCAGCTGATCTGCTGTGATATTCAGGTAATATTCATGCCCACCTTCAAAGAATCTGCCTTCTTTTGGATCTGGCGCTTTTCCCTGTTTGTACACCATGCTGCGTATTGTTTTGTCAGCTTCACCAGAGACTCCTTTCTCGATTACATCCATCATGAAGACGGGCATTGAACCGGATGGGGTAACATTATACGCTACCTCCCAGTACGGGGTAGGAATCCTGAATGGAGCAGTACTCCCGGTGTACTTACCGACAATATCAGCATATGTTATCATCTGCACGGCAGGCATCGGATTATCTGCATCCGGTTGCCAGGTGACCTGAGTCATGGACGGAAGCGGTTTTCCTATATCTGATCCTGCTTGAAGCGATACATCTGCTGTCGGTGCTGCCGAAGCCGGAACCGGAGTTGGTTCTGGCGTGAGTACAATTTCGGTTGGTCCTGTGACAACAATCCCGGACTCTGTTGTTCCCTGTTCAACCGGTACAGATGGCGCAGGTGTCTCTGGTAATCCCAGATTTGGTGCCTGGTGGGTAAGCATTGGCTTTACCACTAGAGCAAGTATGAGAACCACGGCCAATGCTGCCACTATGGCCAGGATATCCCGACGTTCCATTACGTAAATCCCCCTCTGTTATCTACTTGGGTGAGCATGATATTTATATCGTAAAGAAATGCCCCGGTCAGAATTGTCCTGGACACAAAGGGCAGATGAGGATACCACGGATTTATGTTCTGATTCTACCAAATAATATACGAATCCCAGCAGAGATAAGGTCCCATTATGGTTGAGAACGATAATAAATCACCGGAATCATGCGATAATAACTGTTCTTCCTGTCAGCAGAGTTCAGACTGTGGTCAGGCTAATAAACTTCCGCCAAAGGCAGATGTTGATGTCAAGCACGTCATCCTTGTCCTGTCTGGAAAGGGTGGAGTTGGCAAGTCCACCGTGGCTGTGAACCTCGCCTACGCCCTCTCCAACCATGGACGCCAGGTAGGACTGCTCGATCTGGATATTCACGGACCAAATGTACCAAAGATGCTCGGGCTCGAAGACCATCAGTTGAGTTCAGAGAATAATAAGATCATACCGGTGCGGGTGACCGGGTCACTTCAGGTCATCTCGATGGCATTTCTGCTTCCTGAAAAATCAGCACCCGTTGTATGGCGTGGCGCTATGAAAGCCGGTGCAATCAGGCAGTTCCTTGAGGATACAAAATGGGGATCGCTCGATTACCTTGTTGTCGATCTTCCGCCAGGTACCGGTGACGAAGCCCTGACCATCGCACAGATCGCACCAAACCTGCGTGGAGCAGTCATTGTCACCACCCCCCAGGATGTCTCAACCCTCGACTCAACCAAGGCGATCACCTTCGTTGAGATGCTGAAGATGGATGTGCTCGGAGTTGTTGAGAACATGAGCGGCTTTTCGTGCCCTCACTGCGGTGAGGTCATTGATCTCTTCGGAACAGGTGGAGGTAAGCGGATCGCAGAGGAGCATCATGTCCCATACCTCGGTAGTATTCCACTCGACCCGGAGATGCGCAAGGCCGGAGATGAAGGACGTCCGTTTATCATCAAACGCAAGGATGAGACTCCCAGTTGGAAGGCCATCAACGACATCATGGAGAAACTCGTAAGCATTGTAGAACGGTGAGAATGGACTATATCAGAATCCTTTGCGGGAGGGAAGAAAAGATCCCTCTCTATGATCAGATCGTTTTATGTCTCGAGGATATCACACTCCTGCCTGATATGATAGAACCTATCTTTCGTGAAGCAGGGACGCTCAACGAGCAGCTCATCGATAAGTTCAGGTTCGGGCTCCTCAGAGTGCAGATCTACTCCGAGATCCACAGGAATATGGACATGGAAGAGTCACAGAAGATGCGATACGTTTCAGAGATGATTGAGCGTGCAATCTTTGGCGGGCTGTTTATCGAACGTGAAAATTTCGTACCTGAATAACTGGTGATCTGATGAACTGCAGGAATGAATTTTTCATCATCAGGATCCCCGACACTGGTTCAATCCATGAAGCGGTTGGGATCATTGCAGATACCGGAATAACAGTAACCCGGTGCCACTTCAACAGATCGATAGATCCCAAAACCGCCTTTCTTTCTGTTCGCGGTTCATCTGACGGATGCCAGAATGCCGCCCGGGCTCTGTCGCTCAAGGGATACCTGCAGTCAGAGATCAGATACCCGAAGAGTGTCAGGTTTACCGTGATAGTCCCCGATATTCCGGGTACTCTGCACCGGATCCTGATGATACTTGATGAATATAAGGCTGAGATCACCTCGCTCTCCTTTGACAACAAGGGCAAGAACCCGGATAGTCTTCAGATCGCAGTACGGGTTCATGATGTTTCACTGACCGAAGATCTTCTCAATGCAATTCGTACGCACTACGGACTCGAAGTCGAGGGATACGACTGCGGTGACGATGAATCAGACGGCTGCCTCTTTTACCTGCGCTATGCCGGGCGGGTCAGAGAGATTCTGGGTGAGACTGCTGATCCATACCTTCTGGACCTGCTCAATCAGTTCAGTCACATCGCTCAGCAGCTGACTGAGTACGGTCAGGAGTACGAAGCAACATTGGAGCAGATTCTTCAGAATGGAAGACGCCTTGCCGAAACGACCGGGGAGGGATTCTTTGCAGATGTGCAGAAGATCCAGGTAAATTCCTCGATCTGGCTGTACTGTTTCCAGCTCCCGGGAGGGGGAAGCATCTTTGTCATTGATACTCCTACCGGACGCATCATGGTCGATACCGGATATGGAATCTACCATGATGATGTGATGAAGATGTTCAGGCATTATGGCCTGGACGGGGCTCCCGGCTTCTCCCGGATCATCATGACACACGGGGATACCGATCACTGCGGCGCGGCAGGATACTTTGATGTTCCGATCTGGACACATGAAGGGACCTGGAACGTGATCAAGACCAACAACCGTGCATATGGTGCCTGTTCTGAGGACCTGGTGTATGAACAGGTCTACACCGTGATGATCAATCTCTTTGCCAGGATGCATCCCCCCGAAAAGGTCAACCTCTTCCCATCATCTTCAGGAGAAAAACTAGGGGAATTCCCGTTGCTCTGCCGGTTTGAAGAGAACGGAGTATCAGGGGAGATTATCGAGGGGTATGGAGGCCATCAGCATGGAATGGTGTACCTTCTCTGCCGTGAACTCGGGCTCCTGTTCACATCAGACACCATCCTCAATCTGAAACATCTCACGCCTGACCGGAGCGAATACAACGGTTTTGCCGTATACCTTGTCAGAAGCGTGAATGTAAATCCTGACCTGGTGAAGAGTGAACGCAGGGAATTGATGAAGATAGCCATGAATCTTGATGCAGAGATGCAGAAAGACGGCAGGCACCTTATCATCTGTTGTGGACACGGCCCGGTCTCCATCCTCGATAACGGCGATCTGATCCCGTGCGGAACAATCGAGACATACCGTCACAATTGAGTACATTTAAACCACTTTTTTTGATTCCCTTCAGGCCTGATCACGCGGTATCCTGATGTATCTTCGAAGGTAATCTGTTATCAGCAATGAATCAGCATCGTGTGCAGGAGATGATGCGTCTCATGGCATCGCGGATCGACGCCATCGCCTCTCATTTATCAGATGAAGAGGTCTCACGGTTCATCAAAGAACTCCTTGAGGCTAAACGTATCTATGTGATGGGTGCAGGAAGATCCGGCCTGGTGGCGAAGGCATTTGCCATGCGGCTCATGCACCTCGGTATGATCAGTTATGTGGTTGGCGAGACGATCACACCGGCACTGCAGAAAGGGGATGTGATCGTTGTGCTCTCTGGTTCGGGGAAGACCAGGACGATCGCCGAGATTGTGCAGACTGCAAAGGAGATTGAAGGGCGGATCTGCCTTATCACCTCAAACCCTGACTCTGTCATCGGCAAGATGGCAGACTCGTGTGTTGTTATCGAGAACTACCGCGACAAAGTTCCAGACGAGAGTGTCGAGTTTGAGATCAGGCAGATGCTCGGAGAACACCGCTCCTTTGCTCCGCTTGGGACACTCTTCGAGACTGCAGCCATGACGTTCTGTGATGCGGTCATCTCCCGGTTGATGGAGATCACCAGTACGGACGAGGCAGAGCTGAAAGGACGTCATGCCAACATCGAGTGATCAGATGAAACGTATCGCACAACGAGCACTCGACATTGAGATGTCCGGCATCAGGAAGTTCTTCCAGGCTGCAAAGCCTGACTCGATCAGCATGGCACTCGGCCAGCCCGACTTTGACACACCTGAACACATCAAACAGGCAGCGATCAGGGCGATCAACGAGGGAAAGACCGGATACACCTTCAATTCAGGCCTTCCCGAGTTACGGGAGGCGATCTCGAAGAAGTTCAAGTCAGAGAACGGGCTCAGGTATCATCCAGACCAGGTCATTGTGACTGCAGGAGCCGGAGAAGCCCTCTTCATCGCAATCCAGGCACTTGTAAACCCGGGGGACCGGGTGCTCATCACAGATCCGGGCTTTGTCTCATACGAAGCCTGCACTACTCTTGCCGGCGGCGTGATGGATCCGCTCTCACTGGACGGGAATCTTCACATCGATGTTGATGCTGCAATAGAGAAGATGAACGGGGCACGGCTCCTGATCCTCAATTCACCCTGCAACCCTACCGGTACCGTTGAGTCAGAAGAGACGATTCGTGCGCTGGTTGAGGCTGCAAACGACGCCGGGGTGACAGTACTGTCAGACGAGGTGTATGAGCACTTCATCTACGATGCGAAGCATACGAGCGCAGCCCGGTTCGGTGAAGATGTCCTCACCGTCAATGCGACCAGCAAAACCTACGCCATGACCGGCTGGAGGATCGGGTACCTTGCCGGTCACCCGGATTATATTCAACAGTGTCTGAAGATCCACCAGTACTGCCAGACGTGTGCAACCTCCATATCCCAGTATGCCGCGTATGCTGCATACACCGGCGATCAGGCCTGTGTCTCTCTCATGCGTGATGAGTACAAGGTGCGGCGCGATATGCTCTGGACCGGTCTTCATGATCTCGGGTTTGATTTCCCGTCCCCGGGAGGGGCTTTTTATGCCTTTGTCCCGATGGACAGCGAGACTACAACGAAGATCCTGGACGCAGGAGTGATAGTGGTCCCCGGCGATGCATTCGGGAAGAAGGGATCCGGATATACAAGGTTCAGTTACGCAACCTCACGGGAGAATATTACAGCAGCACTTGAACGAATCAGCACGGTAGTCAGGTGAACTCATCATGGTTTATGAATTACTCAAGAAACTCTCAGATGCCCACGGGGTCTCCGGGTTTGAAGACAACATCAAGGATATCATCAGAAAAGAACTTGCAGGACATGTGGATGAGTTCAGGGAAGACTCGCTCGGCAACCTGATAGCGGTCAGGAAGGGTTCAGACTTCTCGGTGATGATCGCCTCTCACATGGATGAGATCGGGATGATGGTCCAGTACATCGACGAGAAGGGATTCATCAAGTTCGTGGGTATCGGTGGCTGGTTCAACCCGAGTATGTATACACGCAGGGTGATCCTTCACGGTACACGCGGCACGGTAACCGGGGTTCTCGGTGGAAAACCCCCACACATCATGACCCCTGAGGATCGCAAGAAGGAGATCAAGATAGACGATCTCTTCATCGATATCGGCGCATCTTCAGCTGAGGAGGTGGCTGCGCTCGGAATCGAGATCGGAACACCGGTCACGATAGAGCAGGAGTTCACGAGACTTGCCGGAGACCGGGTTTCAGGCAAGGCACTTGACAACCGGGTCGGTGTTGCAGTTCTGATCGAGACTATCAAGCAGATGAAGACCCCGATGACTGTCTATGGTGTCTTCACGGTGCAGGAAGAGGTCGGCCTCAAAGGTGCGAAGGTGAGTGCATTCGCCCTCAACCCTGACATCGCCATCGCAACCGATGTCACAATCCCGGGAGATCATCCGGGAGTCAGCCGCAAGGATGCTTCCCCTGAGATGGGAAAAGGTCCGGTTCTGGTCCTCGCGAGTGCAGCAGGACGTGGCCTGCTGGCAGACCGGCGTCTCACCGCATGGCTCCGGAGTGCCGGTGACAAGGCAAAGATCCCGTACCAGCTCGAGGTAGGAGAAGGCGGTAACACCGATGCAACCATTATTCATCTGGTACGAGATGGTATTCCGAGCATCCCGTTCTCTGTGCCAGCCCGATATATTCACTCACCCGTCGAGATGGTGGATCTCGCAGATGTAAACAATGCCATCGAACTTCTGGTCGAGGCACTTAAGAAGAAACCAAAACTCTGATACTTTTTTCCGGGCCGGTACAGGGAACCGGTTTCGCAATTTTTTTCTCATCATATGCTGATTCAATGCTATGAGCGGCCATACGATGCCGGGTATTCTCTCAATAACTGCGATATGCTGTATTAGTATCATGCTTTTTTCAGCGGTCACTGCCGATCTGATTCCGATCCCGTCATTCGGTGTACCACCACAGGATACGGTACCGGTCTATGATGCAGCCCAGTATCAGACACAGACCTCGGTAGAAAAAGAGGATGTCACGCCTGGCATGACCATGTATGTCCAACGGCCGTACGGCTACATCAAGAGTACACAGTCAAACCTGGCAAACCTCTCGATCGTCAAGACTGAAATAGAACGATACTCCAAATCAAAATCGGTGATCAAGGGAGAACTCAGGAACCTTGATGACAAGACGATCGACCTGATTGTTATCACCTTCAACCTCTATAACGCAGACGGCGATCAGATCGGAAATGCCTACGCCTCAGTAGATTATCTGGCACCAAAAGCAACCTGGAAGTTTGTGACCGATCCCATTGAGAGATCTGATTTCCAGTTCGAGCAGTACGGCTCGATATATGTGGGAGTATTCGGGTAAGCGATACCACTTACTTTTTCCTGGTGATACCTGAAAAAAATTGGGAGTATTAGGAGAAGAGGGGCTTCAGTTTTGTAACTACCCGCTCAACCTGTTGTATTGAAGTTCCGAGATAATTATCAGGGTTGAGAAGTTTCTCAATCTCTGGTGCCGGGATGAACCGGGTCACTTCGGCTGTCTGCGCAAGCAGGCTGGCGAGGGACTGCTCTGCTGCAAGTGCTTCCATACTCTTCACCCTGATAACCTCGTGCGCCTCCTGTCTGGCCATACCCTTCTTTGTGAGCTCGATCATGACCGACTCTGCCATGTTGATCCCATGCAGGAACATCAGGTTCTTTCGGATCCGATCTGGTTTTAAAACAAGTCCTTCGATAACGGTGGCCATCAGTTTGAGGATATGATCACAGAGGATGGTTGCTTCAGGAAATAAAATTCGTTCAGGAGATGAGTTGGTCAGGTCACGCTCGTCCCAGAGGGTGTTGTTCTGGAACGCAGGTTCAACCGAAGAGCGGACAATCCGTGCAAGTCCGCAGACCTGCTCTGACCGTATTGGATTTCTCTTGTGCGGCATTGTGGATGAACCAACCTGTTTTGCACCAAACGCCTCTTCGACCTCACCGATCTCGGTCCGCTGCATGGAGCGGATCTCGACACCGATCTTGTCAAGGGTCGTTGCAACGCCCGCAAGGAAGCAGAAGTACTCTGCATACCGGTCACGCTGGATCACCTGGTTCGAGACATCAACACTGCCAATCCCGAGGAACTCCATCATGGATCCCTGAACTTCTATCCCATGATCACCCATGGCAGCCTGGGTTCCCACCGCACCGGTCATCTGCCCGACACAGACCCGGGGGACCATCTGTTCCAGCCGCTCGATATGCCGTGCGATCTCACTTGCCCAGATTGCAAACCTGAGCCCATAGGTGGTCGGAACGCCGTGCTGTCCGTGTGTCCTGCCGATGCAGACGAGTGTTTTTGTCTCTTCTGCACGGGAGAGAAGGGCTTTGAGGAGGTGACGAAGTTTGGTATTGAGGATGGTTATTGCATCTTTCAGCTGCAGACCGGTGGCTGTATCAAGGATATCGTTGGATGTGGCTCCATAATGCACCCACCTGCCCGGCTCTCCACAGACCTCGGAGACTGCCCTGACGATGGCCATCATGTCGTGATGGATCTCATCCTCGATCTCCTTTGCCCGCTCAAGACTCGCGCCTGATGCTGATGCAGCGATCGCATCAGCGGCATCCTGTGGGATCATCCCTGCCTTTGCCTCTGCCCGTGCCAGCGCAACCTCTGCATCGATGATACGGCGGAACCGGTGTTCTTCAGTCCAGACCGCCTTCATTTCCGGTGTCCCGTACCTGAATTCAATCGGGTGTATTGCCATTGGTTACATGTCTCTTCCGGGAGCTTGTAATAGATTCGAAGATGGTTCAGGATACCGGCCGCTACCGCAAGTCAGCATCCACATGGAAGAATCAGTTTTTTTAAAAAATAGCGGGGGTATGATCGTGACAGCAGGTTTGAGAATTGTCCTCAATCAGAAGAGTCGGGTTACCCGGGATTATGATCAGAGATCTCCCTGATAATTCCCCCTATGCCGATCGTCCCCGACGGGAACGAGAGCGGGAATTTCTGGATCTGGTACGTTTTTCCATTGAAATTATCCTGAACAAATATCGGCTCTTTCCGAGTCAGGATAGTTTCATCAGAACTCCGGGACTGAAGAGCGAAAGAAGGGGGGAGTAGTTCTTCATCGGTCCTGCCCACCGCATCCTGAGCTGATGAGAGACCGAGATACTTCTGATACGCTGTATTGATGAGCAGGTACCTGAGGTCAGGACCCTTAATGTAAGCAATGTCTGGAAGTGCATTCAGGAAAGCTACCAGGTGTTCTTCTATCTGTAGGGCATGGCGTTCGGCCTGCCTCCGCCTGACCAGGTGACTTATGGCATTCGCCAGTTCGGTGAAGATTGTCCTGGGATCACCACCTTTCTGGATGTAAAAGTCTGCACCGTTGTTAAGTGCCTCGATCGCGACCTCTTCCCTCCCTTTACCTGTGAAGATGATGAACGGAATGGTAAGGTCGTATGCCCTGACCATTTTTAGAAAATCGATACCATCAAGGTCAGGCATATCATAGTCAGAGATTATGGCATCATACACTGATTTTTTGAGAAGATCTAACCCATCTTCAGCAGAAGTGGCGATCTCCACATCCAGATCAGCCTCCTCCTTAAGATAGAGCTGGGTGAGTGTGAGCAGTGACGGCTCATCATCAATGTACAAAACCCGGGTCATGAATTAATACATGAGATTCTTGCTCTGCAGCTATGTATGTATTCTGAACTGATCATGCCAATCAGATACGATCTTAGGAAGGTGAGAAGTTTACAACACCAAAAAAAGTTGAACGGATGCTGATCAGACTGAGGATGAATTGGTGATTGCAGATGTGTTGATAGAAGCGTTGATCAGATGATCATCGATCACTGACGTATTGATCTTGCTGTGTTCCACAAGGCTCGAGTCAAAGTCAGATGTGTTCACAGAGGCGTTGATCAGGTGATCATCGATCACTGATGTATTGATCTTGCTGTGTTCCACAAGGCTCGAGTCAAAGTCAGATGTGTTCACGGAAGCGTTGATCAGATGATCATCGATCACTGACGTATTGATCTTGCTGTGTTCCACAAGGCTCGAGTCAAAGTCAGATGTGTTCACGGAAGCGTTGATCAGATGATCATCGATCACTGACGTATTGATCTTGCTGTGTTCCACAAGGTTGGAATCAAAGTCAGATGTGTTCACGGAAGCGTTGATCAGATGATCATCGATCACTGACGTATTGATCTTGCTGTGTTCCACAAGGTTGGAATCAAAGTCGGATGTGTTGATGGTGCTGTCAGCGATCAACCGTTTGTCAAACTCAGAAGTGTTCAGTCCAATCTCTGCGTTTACACAGACTATCGCAAGAAGCAGGAGGATTGCAATACCGATAAATGCCTCAGTAAATTTCATATTCCTTACTTTTTTCTCTCTATTACATCAAAATGGTATTGAGGCCTGAAAAGTTTCCTGACAAGCCAGGAGATTTCAGGAGATGATAGTTCCGGTCAGCTTCTTTCTGTCAGAACAACATTCGTATCAGAAGAATCATGTGTTGCAGAAGATCGACATCCCAACAGGGATAATAATATGCGAGGGAAGGGATTCGAACCCTTGAATTCCTGCGAAACCGGATCTTAAGTCCGGCCCATTTGGCCTGGCTTTGGTACCCTCGCCCGTGTCATCAGATCATATATCTAAAGGCAGAAAGAAACAGCGCCATTCGAGCAGTGCCTATCTGATATGTCTCATTCAATTCTCCCTGAAACTATATAATATGCCTTCTGCACAGTCGTTTCCCCTTCTCATTCCGGTTTTCTCTCCTTACAGGCTCATGGATACGGTAGCATGCAGATTCACAGAGTTCACGAACATGCTATATAGGGTGATCCTCCACCTTTCAGAAGACAGATGGAACGACGAGGCTGGGTCGAACTCAACGGGACCGTGCTAACTGATGAGGAAATATCCCACTTCCTTACCGGAGACCAGGAGAAACTCTCACAGTTTGGAGGAGAATTCTTTCTAAAGTGGAATACCTGTAGTGCACGAGATCACTTCGGGATCATGCCAGGAGACAGCCCGGCCGGATCAGTCTGGTGTAATGGAAAGAAAGTCAGTATGATCGAACCACCGTTTCGATCACCAGACCTCAACACCGCAATCGTGGAATCGATCCGTATGAGATCTGCCGAAGGAGTGACTGCACTCTCCGGAGGAGTTGACTCAGCCCTTGTCGCAGCAGTTGCACAGAGACCCTGTATATCGGTAGGGGTTCATGACTCTCATGACCTGAAACGGGCTGCCCTGGTGGCCAGGGAACTTGATCTCCCCCTTGAGATCAGGACAGTTACTCCTGATGAGATCGAGGCGACGCTGCCGGTTGTACTGAGGCTTCTCCCTGACCCGACACCGGTGGACCTTGCCATCGCAACCACCCTCTTCTTCGTTGCAGAGACGGCACGCAGCGCAGGGTACGAACGCATCCTCACCGGACAGGGGGCAGACGAGGTCTTTGGCGGATACTCCCGGTATCTGGGAAGGACAGAGGAGGAACTTGCGTCAACCTTCTCAACAGACTTCGCATCACTCTCCAGACAGGGGCTCCGGGATCAGACCATTGCCGGGTACCACAATACCTGGCTCTCTATGCCATACCTTGACATACGAGTGGTGTGCGCTGCGTCAGCAATTCCAGTCACAGAGCGGGTCAGTGAAGGCATCAGAAAAAAGCCGCTCCGGGAGATTGCAGCGAGATATCTCTCACAAGAGACGGCTTACTATGAGAAGAAGGCTATGCAGTACGGGACCGGGATCTGGAAAGAGATAAAACGTCTTGCAAGGCAGAACGGTTATCAGAACTCAGTTTCAGATTACATGCACCATATCAGGAAGGCATAAGAATCCATGGTACTATCAGAAGACGTCAGAAAGATCGCAAAACTAGCCGATGTCGGAGTTGATGACGGCGAACTTGAAGAGTTTACATCACAGTGCTCAGATATCCTCACCTATTTCGAGATGCTCGATGCACTCCCCCAGGGAGCAGGCATCGACCGTGGCCTTGTCAATATATTCAGAGAGGATGAGGTCACTGAATCTCTGAGTCAGAACGAAGCACTCAGCAACGCTGCAGAGACAGAGGATGGATACTTCAAAGCACCGAGGGTGATGTGAGTGGCCAGAACTCTCAACTTTTCGGTTTCAGATACAATCAATGCCTTCATCACCACCATCCCGGAAGTATCATACGAAGACGGGCCGCTGAGCGGAACAACCGTTGCAATAAAAGACAATATCTCATCCCGCGGAGTAGAAACAACCTGTGGATCAAAGATCCTCAAAGGATACATCCCTCCGTATGATGCCCATGTCGTAACCCTCCTCAAGGCAGCCGGTGCAGCCATTGTCGGAAAGACAAACATGGACGAGTTCGGTATGGGGACGACGACCGAGAATAGTGCATTCGGCCCGACGCTCAACCCATGCGATCCCGGCAGGGTACCGGGAGGATCATCAGGTGGATCAGCGGCAGCAGTTGCAGCCAGATATTGTGATATGGCAATCGGGTCAGATACCGGTGGCTCTATCCGATGCCCGGCGGCCTTCTGTGGGATCGTCGGACTGAAACCCACCTACGGCAGAGTATCCCGGTATGGCCTTGTCGCGTACGCAAACTCCCTTGAACAGATCGGTCCGATGGCAAAAGAAGTCACCGGTGTCTCCCGTCTCTTCTCGGTGATAGCCGGTCACGACAAGCGTGATTCAACCTCATTGGACAGGCCATACACCCACATACCGGATTCTTCTATCAAAGGACTCCGGATAGGTCTTCCATCCGAATTTTTTGGTGAGGGTGTCGATCCAAAAGTTGCAGAGTCGGTCAGAGACGCAGTAAACACCCTTGAGAAAGCCGGAGCAGAGGCAGTGCCCTGCTCCATGCCATCCATGAGCCATGCACTTGCTGCGTACTACGTTATCTGTACAAGCGAAGCTTCGTCCAACCTTGCACGGTTCGACGGAATCAGATATGGACCAGGTGGCGATCTCAGAAAGAGCTGGCACGAAGAGTTCTCTGACCGGAGACAGGAGCGGTTCGGCAAAGAAGTAAGGCGCAGGATCATTCTCGGGACCTTCTCACTCGCAGCAGGATACTGTGGCAGGTATTATCAGAAAGCCCAGACTGCACGCCAGATGGTACGCGATGACTTTAACAGACTCTTCAAGGATGTTGACCTTGTCGCAGGACCTACGATGCCCTCGATTGCATTCAGGCTGAAGGAGAAGTCTGATCCTCTGCAGATGTACCTGGCAGATATCCTGACCGTGCCTGCAAACCTTGCCGGTGTTCCCGCAATATCGGTGCCATGTGGTAAGGTCGATGGCATGCCGGTGGGACTCCAACTCATAGGGCGGCATTTTGAGGACGAGAAGGTTATTGATGCAGCATTTGCATACGAACAGGAGGCAGTCTGATGGAGCACGACGACGTCATCATCGGTCTTGAGATCCACTGTCAGCTCAATACCAGGTCCAAGCTCTTCTGTGGCTGCTCAACCGACTTCAGGGATGACGAGCCCAACACCCATACCTGTCCGGTCTGTCTCGGTCTGCCGGGAAGTATGCCGGTTGTCAACAAAAAGGTCATCGAATTCGCGATGAGAGTTGCCAAGGCGCTGAACTGTGCTGTTCTCAAGGAATGCGACTTCTCACGAAAGAACTACTTCTACCCTGACCTCAACAAGGCATACCAGATCACCCAGTACGATCGCCCGCTCGCCGAGTGGGGAAAACTCATGATCGAAGGGGAGGACGGGGAGCGTGACATCAGGATCACCAGGATCCATGTGGAAGAAGACCCGGGGCGGTCTGTTCACATGGGGACCACCGACCGTGGCAAATACACCCTCGTCGATTACAACCGTGCAGGAATACCACTGATCGAGATCGTCACCGAACCTGATCTCAGGTCACCGAAAGAGGCACGCCGGTTCCTGAACAAACTCCGTGCAACCCTTGAGTATCTGAACGTATTTGATAGTGAGAAGGAAGGATCGCTCAGAGTTGACGCCAACATCTCACTCAGGGGATCAGGGCGTGTTGAGGTCAAGAATATCTCCTCGTATAAGGGTGTGGAGAAAGCACTAACCTTTGAGATCACGAGACAACGGAATGTTATCAGGCGTGGACAGGTTGTCGCCAGGGAGACCCGTCACTTTGTGGAGGCACGGGGTATCACCACCTCATCACGTAGCAAAGAGGAAGAGAACGACTACCGCTATTTCCCTGAACCTGATCTTATGCCGATGCAGGTTTCGGACTGGGTAGAAGGCATCGTTCTCCCCGAACTGCCTGATGCACGACGTGAACGGTTCATGCAGCAGTACGGATGCTCTCTTGAGCATGCACGGACCCTGACCGGTGGTCTTAAACTTGCAGAGTTCTACGAAGAGGTCGCAAAGACCGATGCCAGCCTTGCAGCAACATGGACAGCAGACTACCTGCTTGGAGAACTCAACTACCGCGACTTCTCTATCGATGCGATGCCGGCAGAACACTTTAAAGAACTCATTACACTGCTGAAAGCTGACACCATCACCGACAAGAGCGGTGTTGAGATCCTGCGGACCATTCTCGACAAGGTAAAGAACGGTGAGAAACCGGAGATGCCTGGATCCATTGTCAAGCGGCTTGGCCTTGCCAAGACCGGTGGTGACGAGATAACAGGGATGGTCAGGGAAGTAATTGCAGAAAACCCACAGCCGGTTGCAGATTACCATGCAGGAAAGGGACCTGCGCTGAACTTCCTCGTCGGACAGGTGATGAAAAAATGTCGTGGCCGGGCAGACCCCGGTCACCTGAACGCCCTCTTCAGGGAAGAACTCGACAAGATGCAGGGCGGAGCATAAGCAGAGGGCTGGGATATCATCATGCATCTGATCATTGCGGAAAAGAATATCGTTGCGAATCGTATCGCACAGATACTTGCCGGGAAGGAGAAGATATCCCAGAAGAAAGAGGGTGGCGTCAACCTCTACCAGTTCAACGACACTGCCACAATCGGACTTCGCGGTCACGTGGTTGAGATCGATTTTGTTGAAGGATACACCAACTGGCGATCCGAGACTCATCCTCCCCGCTCACTTATCGATGCCGGAGTGCTCAAACGCCCGACCGAGCCGGCAATTGTGAAGCTGGTTCAAAAGCTTTCAAAGAAGGCTGACCGTGTCACGATAGCCACCGATTTTGATACAGAAGGGGAGCTCATCGGTAAAGAGGCGTTTGAACTCGTCCGGGCAGTCAACCAGAAGGTCAAGGTGGACCGGGCAAGGTTCTCTGCCATTACGCCGGAAGAGATCAACCAGGCCTTCTCCAATGCCTCTGAGCTCGACTTTGATCTTGCTGCAGCAGGTGAGGCCCGCCAGATTGTAGATCTGCTCTGGGGTGCATCACTTACCAGGTTCATCAGTCTTGCTGCACGTCGTGGAGGAAACAACATCCTCTCGGTTGGCAGGGTCCAGAGCCCGACGCTTGCGATGATCGTGGACCGTGAACGCGAGATAGAGGCATTCATACCTGAACCATACTGGGAACTATCACTTGACACTGAGAAAGGCAGCGAGGAGTTCAGTGCCAGGCACATCAACGGTAAGTTCACCGATAAAAACCAGGCAGATACCGCATACGCTGCAACGAAAAAGCCGCTCAAGGTGACTGATGTCAAAGAGGGAACAAGGACTGACAAGGCACCAACTCCGTTTGATACAACAGGGTTCATCGTTGCAGCAGCCAGGCTTGGACTCTCAGCGGCAAACGCGATGCGGATCGCCGAAGACCTCTACATGAACGGGTACATCTCGTATCCGAGGACAGACAACACGATCTATCCGCCTTCCCTGAACCTTGAGTCGATCCTCGATACCCTCTCAAAGACGCAGTTCAGCAAGGAGGTTGCATGGGTCCGGAAGAACAGGCGCAAGACCCCGACTCAGGGAAAGAAGTCCTCAACCGATCACCCGCCTATCCACCCTGCCGGAGATGCAACTCCTGAGCAGTTAGGAGAGAACTGGAAGGTGTATGAACTGGTAGTGCGCCGGTTCCTTGCAACCCTCTCCCCGGATGCAGAGTGGATGACGATGAAGATCAACCTCACCGCATCCACCGAGGGGTACACTTCAACCGGAAGCAGGCTGAAAGAGGCGGGATGGAGAACGGTGTACACATACTCCGACGCCAAGGATACGATCCTGCCGGTGGTAAAACCGGGTGAGGAACTGCCTATCAAGGCTGTCAACCTTGAGGAGAAGCAGACCCAGCCTCCACCGCGGTACTCCCAGAGTAAACTCATCCAGGTGATGGAGGAACTCGGGCTAGGGACAAAATCAACCAGGCACGAGGTCATCCAGAAACTTGTTGGCAGGAAGTACATTGAGGGGAATCCACTCAGACCGACACTTGTCGGTAGAGCCGTTACTGAGTCGCTCGAAGGGCATGCTTCAGAGATCACCAGCCCCAAGATGACCAGTACACTAGAGGCAGCAATGGAGGAGATCAAGGTCAAAAAGCAGTCCCGCGATCTTGTTGTCTCAGACTCACGGAGCATGCTGCACAGGGTTTTCGACGCACTGGAGCCGAACAGCGAACTCATCGGGAGAGAGATCATGGACCAGACCGATGAGGAACTGACCATCGGACCCTGCCCGATATGCGGTAAAGATCTTCGCATCAGACGCAAGGGCGTCTCCCAGTTCATCGGGTGCACCGGATACCCTGACTGCACCTTCAACATCAGCCTCCCGAGTTCCATGTGGGGAGGCGCTGTCAGAACCAAAGCGGTCTGTGAGATCCATCACCTCAATCATGTCAGTCTCATCGCCAAGGGAACACGCCCCTGGGAGATGGGATGCCCGCTCTGTCAGCTCATCACCCAGCAGAAAGATATCTTCGCGATGATCCCGTCCATGACCGATGTCATCAGGGAGGATCTCATCAGGGCAAAGATCTACTCTGCGTTTGAACTCGGAAAGATGGAGCCAGAAGCCCTGGTGAAGGCCATCGGAGTTTCGAAGAAGATTGCTGAACAGCTTATCAGAGAGACGGCCGATGTATTGGCGCTGCTGAAGAAGCGTTCTGAATGCAAGAAGTTCATGAAGCAGTACGTCCCTCCAAAGCGGGGACGCAGCCATACCAAGGTGATGTCTGCATTCACGGCCAGCGGGATCAACAGCATTGAGGATCTCTCAACGGTCTGCGTCGAGAATCTGACGAAAGCCGGGTTGACTGAAGAAGAGGCAAACACTCTCAAGGCTGAGGCCGTGCTGCTGACAAGCAAGAATCAGCTCAGAGAGGTCGGAATTCCTTCTGCATCACTTCGCAAGTACCAGGAGGCCGGATTCATCGGGCCTGAAGATCTCCTTGGAACACATCAGACGTACATCAGCCTGAAGTCAGGGGTCTCTATTGAGACCGTTGGTAAGCACATCACCCTGATTGCTGAATCACACAGGCAGCAACCTCCTGCGAAGATCACCAAGAAGCATCTTGAGAAAGGGCGTGAGGAACTCCTGAAACTAAAAGGTGTCAGTGAAGCAATGCTGGAGCAGCTGTACTGTGCAGGGATCTTTGACCTCAAATCCCTCAAGGCTGCAACTCCTGAGAAGGCTGCAAAGATATCAGGCATATCTAAAGACAGGATAAAACAGTTCCAGGCTGCAGCCCCTGTCTGAACTGCAATCTATTTCTATTTCTAGGGTGAGTCTTAAGAAGAATCCAAGGCTGGATCATTATGTATACAAAATGGAAGACCTGGGCTCATGTTACCAAACTCGATCCCGATAAAAATCTGACCGAGGATCAGCTGGCAGAGATAGCAACCAGCGGTACTGACGCCCTGATGCTCTCCGGTACCCTGAATATTACAAAAGAGAACATGCAGGAGCTCCGCGATCAGGTCAAAGAGTACGGGCTTCCCCTGGTGGTTGAACCTGCAGGTCCTGAAGCTGTCGTAGCCGACGGGATTGATCTCCTCTTCATCGCCAGTGTGATGAACACCAACCAGTCACAGTGGATCGTAGGCAAACACAAAGAGTGGGCACTCCACAATAAAGTTCAGTGGGACCGGGTCATCCAGGAGGCTTACATCGTCCTCAACCCGGACTCTTCGGTTGCACGGGTTACGGGATCTGACTGTTCCCTCGGGCCTGCTGAGGTTGCAGCATACGCTGAGGTTGCTGATCACTACTTCCAGTTTCCTGTTGTCTATATCGAATACAGCGGAACGTATGGAAACCCGGAGATCGTGAAAGCAGCAGCTGGTGCCGTTGATAATGCGATTCTCTATTATGGCGGGGGAATTGATTCAGGAGAGAAGGCAGCCGAGATGGCCCAGTATGCTGATACCATCGTCGTTGGCAATGCAGTCTACGACAAGGGTGTCCAGACCCTGATCGAGACAGTTCAGGCGATTCAGTAATCTGCATGAATACCTTTCCTCATTTTTTTCTCCAGGAGCCACGAACGGGCTCCGGGATTTTATAATGCCACGTATCCGTATTGTTCTGGTAGAACCCCTATACGAGGGAAATGTTGGTTTTTCAGCACGTGTGATGAAGAACTTCGGTTTCACAGAACTTGCCATGATCAATCCCTGCCCGCTTACAATCGAAGCGTATGCAAGGGCTTCACATGCAAAGGATGTGCTTGAGCAGGCTGTAATTACAGACCTTGAAGAGATCTTTACCACAAGCAACATCGTTATTGCAACAACCGGTGCCCTCTCCCAGTCGGCATGCCATCCGATCAGGATGCCATTCTACTCACCAAAAGAACTGAGAGAGATGATCGCTGATATCGACGGGACCATATCGATCCTCTTTGGCAGGGAGAACTGGGGGCTCAATAACGATGAGGTCAGAAGGGCTGATATCATCTGTACGATTCCATCCTCGGAGATATACCCGATTGTTAACCTCTCCCATGCTGTTGGTATCCTCTGCTACGAACTCGCCAATATGCCGAAAGGGGAGGTTGCCCTTGCGTCACCTGAAGAGATGACCCATCTGTATGCCCATATCGACGAGTACCTGGACCTGGTGGATCATCCCATGTTCAAGCGTGTATCTACGATGACCCTGATCCGGCGTATCATCGGACGATGTAACCTGACCTGGCGGGAAGCAACCACCATCCACGGTCTGCTCCGCAGATCCGAGTGGCGATTTATGCCCCGGGACAATGCCATTAAACATCAGGGCGGCATTCCAAAGACAGACAGTAAATACGATCCAGACGATATCGATAGTAATGATCCTTGTTGACTGGCAGATCGTCGATCGTATCAGACGGGGTTTTATCACTGTTGACCCGTATGATCCTGAACTTGTTCAGCCAAATTCTCTTGATATAAGACTTGGAAATCACTTTGCCTGGTATGAGACCAGCGATGATGTCATCGATCCATTTGACCGTGAGTCGGTCACCAGTAAAACGCAGGAGATGACAGCAGAGAGCATTGTTCTTCACCCGGGCCAGTTCATTCTTGCCGAGACGATGGAACTTATCGAACTTCCTGATAACATCGTGGCAAGCATCGAAGGAAAGAGCAGCATCGCACGGCTTGGAATTGAGCTCCACCAGACCGGGGGATGGATCGATGCAGGATTTCGGGGAAGCATCACTCTTGAGATGTGCAATGTGAACCACCGCCCGGTCAGGATTCATGCCGGTATGTCGATCGGTCAGCTCGTCTTTTACAGCACAGAGCGGGCTGCATGCCCGTATAACTCCAAGCATGATGCAAAATACATGAACCAACGCCAGGCCACCCTCTCACGATATTACGAAAACAAACAATAGGCGGTGTTTTATTGCCGATGAGCGCCAATAGATTCGGGTATTGATTCCGGAGAATAATTCATGCGCCTTCTTTTGATACATTCAGATCATATCGAATACGAAGCGAAGAAGAAGACAAAATTCGCTGAAGAACCCTGCAGTCCCTCAGACTCGTTTGATGAATCACTTGTTGCGTTCTGCGCAGTCGAGGCTCCAGATGAAGACGGAATCGAGGATGTTGTTGCCCAGGCAGTTGCATCTATCGAAGAGATGTCAGGGCAGACCAAGTGCAGACGGGTCATGGTGTATCCATATGCCCATTTGAGCAGTGACCTGGCATCACCAGATCTCGCAGTCGAAGCACTCAAGGCAATGGAGACTGCTCTTGGTGGAGCAGGATTTGAGGTTAAGCGTGCACCGTTCGGCTGGTACAAATCTTTCACCGTCTCATGCAAAGGTCACCCACTCTCTGAACTCTCACGTACGCTCACTCCGTCAGAAGATGTTGTCAAGGTGGAGAAGTCTCCGGTAACCCACAAGTTCTTTGTGATGACTCCTGACGGATCAATCCGTGATTGCAAAGAGTACGTGGATGACTCACCATTCGGTTGTCTTGTCAAGAAAGAGACAGGTATCCCGGTCCCGGCCGGTGGTGAGCCGATCCATGTTGACCTGATGAGATCAAAGGAGTTCGTGGACTACGAACCGGTATCAGATGTAGGACATCTCAGGTGGATGCCTAGGGGAAAACTTGTCCGCGACCTTCTTGCAGACTACGCCCTTGCTATGGTACTTGAGCATGGGGCCAGTCCGGTTGAGACACCGGTGATGTACGACCTTGCTGACAAGGCCATCTACGAGCATGCAGACAAGTTCGGTGAGAGGCAGTACAGATTCAAGAGCGGGAACCGCAATATGATGCTCAGGTTTGCAGCATGCTTTGGAATGTTCACCATCATGCGGAACATGCACATCTCACCCAATAACCTCCCGATGAAGATGTACGAACTCTCCACCTACTCGTTCCGCCATGAGCAGAAGGGAGAGGTTATCGGTCTGAAGCGCCTTCGTGCCTTCACGATGCCTGACATGCACTCACTCTGCAAGGACATGACCGATGCTCTGCAGTGCTTTGAAGAGCAACTTGCCATGGGATGGAAGACCGGAGAGGACTTCGGCACCAAACTTGTTGCCGTGTTCAGATGCACCGAAGAGTTCTACAAGAACAACGAGGCATGGATCAAAAAGATCGTTGCTCAGTCAAAGGTTCCGATCCTGATTGAGACCCTTTCAGACCGTGTTCATTACTGGATTGCAAAGATTGATCTCGCCGCAATCGATGGCCAGCAGCGCCCGATCGAGAACCCGACCGTTCAGATCGATGTTGAGAGTTCAAAGCGGTTTGGGATCAAATACCACCTCAACGACGGAACCGAGGTCTTCCCCCCGATTCTCCACTGTTCACCAACCGGATCTGTTGAGCGTGTCTTCTGTGCCATTCTTGAGAACACCGCAAACCAGAAGGTTGCCCATCTTCCAACATGGCTCGCACCAACCCAGGTCAGGGTCATCCCGGTTGCTGAGAGACATGGTGCTGTTACGGAAAAGATCGCAGCCACACTCACGGCAGCCCGGATACGTGCTGATTACGATGACCGCGAGGAGTCAGTCGGCAAAAAGGTCAGGGAAGCAGGAATGGACTGGGTACCATATGTTGTTGTCATCGGTGACAGCGAGGCAGAGTCAGGAAATCTCACCGTAACCGTGCGGATGAAGTCTGAACCCAACAAGCCATTCAAGATCACATGCACTATGGATGAACTCATTAAAACTGTGCAGGACGAGATCGCTGATAAACCATACAGACCGATGTATACCCAGAAACGCCTCTCGATGCAACCCCGGTACATCTGATGTAAACCGGGTGTATTTTTATAATAGGTTGATATTTCTCAACTTTTTTTGATTTTAAGCGCGGATATCAGGGCTTTGAAAACCTGCGATCATATATAAAGAAAATTTTTTGTCAGACATTTGTCTGCCTGATGTCGTACATCACCATGGAGATGGGATATCACTGTTGAAATATAGAATAAATTCATAGGGGATGACCCGTTTTTAATATATTACGAACCTGATATCCGGGATGCTCACTCAGATCATAAAATAAAAAACCCATAGAAAGTATTTATAGACAAAAGATTTTTTTGAATCCGATTTGCCAATTTATACAATCACAGAGTTTTTTTTCAGACTTTTTTATCAGAGGATGAGATGAAATCCATAACAAAAATAAAGATAAATTTGGGAGTAATATTTAATTTAAAGCCTACATGTGTCAAAACACAGACATCACGATCACATATAAAGAAAAATTTTTGTCAGACAATTGTCTGCCTGATGTCATGCGTGCCAGTGGATATCTGATATCACCCGGATAATATAGAATACATTCATAGGGGATGGCCCGTTTTTAATATATTACAATCCTGATATCCGTGATGTATATTCAGATCGAAAAAAGAAAAAAATCCTCAAAACCGTATTTATAGAAAAATATAATTGTCGAATTATACTGCCAGACTTCTCTTCTCATTATCAAGATCCTCTACCCAGCGATACACCATATGCTGAAGGAGGATCCCAACCAGTGCACAAATCAGTCCGCCTGCTGCTCCCTGGATAATATACGCAACACCAAGGTCAGGAGTGACCGTAAAGTTCGGGAGATTCAGCGTGGAGAGGATATAACTTGCTCCTCCAAAAACCAGGACCCCGATAGAACTCAGAAAGAATGAAAAAATCACTGCCCGGTTGAGTGAATCCTTCTCATACATGAAACTGTCAATGATTGTTCCGAGCGATGTGGTGATTGCTGCAAGGGTAAACCAGAGTACAGCACTCCAGACAAAGACCATCACCATGGGAAAGATTCCTGATCCGTCCCAGTAGACAGCCAGGGCAGAGCTCCCTTCCATCACTCCGATGACAGCAAAGAGCAATGCACTGATATATGTGACAAATGAGAACCGCCCCCGGTACAGTGTTGACCGCATGTCAGTGACTTGTGTCCTCATGAACTCATCAAGCGAGAACCCCTTGTACAGGAGATAGCCTCCGATTCCGGCCGCTATAATGATTGTGGCAACCTCAGGTTTGCTCAGGGCATAGGAGATGGCATACAGGAGAAGGGTTAGGCCGGGAAGCACCAGGACTAGTTTGGAGATCTTCGGGTCGCTCAGAAGTTTCTTGAGGATGTAAAAAGTCCCTTCCAGATTTGGCATCTGGCTGACTACCACCCGCTGTATCGAAGATATCCGAACCTTACCCTGGATGATTGGGAGTACGTACTCATCTTCTCCTCCATCGGTCACCAGGATACACTGATCTGCCCCGCATGCTGTCACAACCTCATCAACGAGTTTTGCAATCTTCCGGTCACCCTCAATGAACCTGAAATGATTTCCCCCGATAACTGCAATCTCCGGGTCTTCCCCCTCGGCCAGGAGTCTGTCATACGTGGAGATCGTCTGGAAAATTGCGTTGACATCAGAGTCTTCAGGATCTGCAAGAGCCAGCCTGACTGCAGCATCAAGGCAGGCTTCTCTGCCGACCACGGGGCTCTCTATCGATGCCTTAAACCCGATATCGTCATCACGATCGATATTGAGTACCAGAGTCCGAGAAGATCCCATGAAGAGTTTTTCGCAGTAATGGTATTAATGAGTTCCTTTCTTCAAAAGATGACCAATATACTCTGAATGAATATAGAGAGTATGATACTACATAATAAGCAGGGTCATATGAAGATAGGTAGATCTTCAGAATGATGATAAAAACAAAAAAGAGACGAAAGGGAGTCTTATTCAGACCAGTTTAGAACGCTGAAGGAGGAGCAGATCTTCGGTGGTAAGTTTTTCTCCGGCCTTGAACATGGAGAAGACCTGTTCTGCTTCCTTGCGAACTTCCTTCTGTTCCTTGGTGTTCTTGGTCTTCTTGGTCTTCTTGCGCAGACCACCGATCACCTTATCGTAGTCCCGCAGTTCCTTCTGACAGGAGATGAAGAGCTTGTGTTCGTTGTCTGCTGCTTCCTGGGCTTCAACAAACTGCTTGTGTGCTGCGTCAGCCTGCTCACGGGATGCATCGGCCTTACGGTAGCACTCAACCATCAGATCATGGTGCTTCTGAGCGTCCTCAGCAAGCACGGTGACCCTCTCATGAATCTCAGAGGCCTGGCGGCGGTACTCCTTCGCCGTCGTGATCTTTTCCTTGACCTCTTTATTCTGTTCAATCTCAGCTTCCTGTTCACGAAGTTGTTCTTTCAGCAGCTTGATCTTCTCGATCAGTTCACGTTCCTTCTCGGTCGTGAAGACTTCAGTCTGCTGTCTGAACTCCATGTGCTCGATCTGCTTATGAAGTTCCTTGATGCCACGGCTCTTGATGCCACCGTGATCCTTCTTGAAGGAGTCAATATCAGCAAACAGAACATTCGCCTTCTCATTCAGCTCGTTCCGCTGATCCTTGAGATCCTGAACTTCCTTGTTAAACTGATCACGGAGCTCTTTGTGCTTCTGGGCTTCCTCAACACACTCGCGGGTCTGGTTGTTCAGTGTGTTACGCTCTCTGGCAAACTGGCTTGCCTGCGCGTTAAACTCATTACGCTTGATTTTGTGATCTTCAGAACCATCAATGGTTCCTTTTCTTTTGTCAATCAGTTCGTTCAACATCTTTTACCAATCCTCGCTGAAAAAAGGCACGCCTGGTATCCCGGTACCATGAGAAAGGTGTGACACTACGCGAGAACAATACGGAGTACAAGATGGAGTAGATGCGATAGTGATCAGAATCAGAATTACTGTCTGCATCAGGGATGCAACCACGCTGGCAGATCCGCACAGACGGGTAAAAAGCGTATCTTCTGTTCGACAACGGTTCTTGTTCGCAACACGATCCACGTATATTCGACTCCCAATTCCAGAAGGCCCCGGGAGGTGAGACCTTCGTATCGTTCTTCGTGAAGGGAACCTTAGTGACCTTCTATCATTAAGAGGGTTCGATATGAATTAAGAGTTTCGTAAACACCGCAAGGAGAAGAGTTAGGAAGAAGATGGAAAAGTATTGTGAGGTTCTTGGCAGACTGCGAATACTCTTCCCTTATTTAAAGTAGAAGATGTCGGGACCGCTTGCAAGATCACATGCTGCTGCGGGCATACGGGGCTTTATTCTGCCGACATCGGGTGTTTTCGGGGCGCGGATCTTCTGGTCCATCTCTTCGAGCCTGACCCGGTACGGGTGCTTTGGTTGAGCAATCGCATCTCCATTCTTGACACCGGTCATGATAGCGAGCACACGAACCTTGCCTTCCATATCATTGCGGATTCTGGCTCCCCAGATGACATCAGCGTGAGGATCGAGTTCGTAGGTCAGGGATGATGCAATCTCTTCAGACTCGATGAGCGTCAGGTCACTGCCTCCGGTGATATGAATCAGTGCACCGGTTGCACCACGATAGTCGATATCGAGCATCGGGTTGGAGAGACACTCACGAACAACGCTTTCAGCCTTGTTCTGCTGTTTGGACTCACCGACGAGCATTGTTGCAACGCCACCTTTGCTCATGATTGCTCTGACATCAGCGTAATCGATGTTGATCAGGGACGGTTCGGTGATTGTCTCGGTGATGCCCTTGACGGTCTCTCCGATCAGCTGATCCATTACTGAGAATGACTGTGCCAACGGGAGGTTTGGAACAAAACTCTTGAGCCTGTTGTTGTCAAGCAGGATAACAGAGTCACAGGATTTTGCCATTGCTTCAAGGCCGTCCTCGGCTCTGATCAGTCGTGCTTTCTCAACATCAAACGGATAACTGACCATTCCCACACAGATGGCACCCTGATCCTTTGCAATCTGGGCGACTACTGGTGCAGATCCGGTTCCGGTACCCCCACCCATGCCTGCGGTAATAAAACAGAGATCAACAGATTCAAGAAGAGTCTCGAGTGTCGGACGTGCCATTTCTGCGGCTTTGCGGCCGACATCCGGGTACCCGCCTGCTCCGAGCCCTTTTGTGAGGCTCTTTCCGATCAGAATCCGCTTGTCAGACTGGATCATGTCCAGGTGCTGTTTATCGGTGTTGATCGCGATCGTCTCGGCTCCCGAAACCCCCATGTTGTGAAGCCGGTTGATCGTGTTGTTCCCAGCCCCACCACAACCGATGATAACGATCCTTGGCTGCCCGTCAAAGTCGTCTTCATAGTTCTGCATGGAACATTTCAGTTCTTTCTCGCGCTCGGAGTTTATTACCGCGGCATTAATGATACTCTGCATACTTAAATCCCCCTCAATCTAAAATGACAGTTGATCACTGTCTGAGAGAATGCGGTTAGCCCGCTTCTCGATGAGCTCACGAACAGCATCCCTGATCGCTTCAGAGACGGTGGGGAACTCACCGGCATCCACCATCTTCTCAAGCACGCTGATCTGCTGCTCTGGTAGTCTGATGGTGATACGTTGCATGGTTGTGACCCTCAGTGATCTGACATTTGTCAGTCACATGTCAGCTCTACGTCAGACATATGGGCGACACCAGTCAGACACAACGAGATACACTTACTAGCACTTGCGATTATTTAAATTTTCCTTTCTGAGTCTGGTTAAAAATCCAATACCTGTTTATCCGGAGACATCCAGAGATCAGAAGAGTGACGGTCAGATTCCCGGGTTTGAACAAAGCAGTGCACGGCGGCAGAGGAGCAGCACGAGAAGAATACAGGAATAGAGAGGCACTCGATTTCAGTGCCAGCCTTAACCCGTTGCCCCCGCAATTAACCCGGGGTGTGTCCCTGGATTCAATAAGGGAATATCCCGATGATCAATATATATCACTCAAAGAGGTCATCGCCCGTCATCATGGCCGGAGCCCTGATGAGATCTCTGTAGGAAACGGTTCAGTCGAGGTTATCCGGACCCTTTGTCATACCGTTTTGAAGCATGGAAGTGTAGCAGAGATCCCACCACACACCTTTTCAGAATATGCGCTCTCTGCCCGTCTTGCAGGAGCTGAAATATCAGAAAAAACCGGTGCGCAGATTGACCTGTCATTCATGTGTAATCCAGACAATCCTTCAGGCATCCTGACCAGACGGGAACAGGTGATTGAATACCTCACTGATGTGAAAACAAGAGGGGGCATTCTCTGCGTTGACGAGGCATTCATCGATCTTGCCGACCCCGCACAGAGCGTATCTGACATACGTGATCCTGACCTGTTTGTTCTTTGTTCTCTCACGAAATCATTCTCCATGGCAGGTGTCAGATTCGGGTATGGAATAGGGGATCCCGGACTCATTGCCGCAATGGAGGTTATGAGGCCACCCTGGACCGTAAATGTATTTGCTGAAACGATGGCTATGCAGGCATTTGAGAAGTTCCCGGATCTTGAACGTTCACGCAGATACATTACAGATGAGCGGAGCCGAATCTGCAGGGAAGCGATCAGACTCGGCCTTACCCCATCAGAGGCATCAGCCAACTACGTCCTTTTGGAGACCGGGGAAGATGTGGCCGGGCTCACTGCAGCGATGTTCAACCACGGAATACTGGTTCGGGACTGCACTTCATTTGGGCTTCCCACCTGCATCAGAGTGGCTGTCAGAGAGCGTGAAGAAAATGACAGACTTTTGGAGGCTCTAACTTTTTGCTTGCGCTGATAATGGCAGGCGGCAGGGGTACACGTCTGCAGATGGGAGAGAAAGGTCTTGTCAGACTCTGTGACAGACCACTGATTGAGTACGTCATCTCCATTCTCGAAGAATCAGGATTTGAACCGGTGGTTGTAACCACACCACGAACCCCGTATACTGCCAACTACTGCCGGACACGGGAAGTTGACCAAATCTGCACAGAAGGTGCAGGGTATGTTGAGGATATTGCTGAAGCCGTTGAGATCCTCGGTGAAGAGGGTCCGGTTCTTATCGTCTGTGCCGATATACCCGGATTGTGCAAGGATCATCTTGATCAGATCCTCTCCTCGTATGATGCCGGGGGCAAACCGGCCTGTTCAGTCTGGATCCCGGCATACCGTTTTGAAGAGCAGGGATGCAGAGTAAACTATACCAAAGAGATAGCAGGCACTCATGCATCTCCTGCAGGTCTGAACATTCTTTTAGGATCTTCGATTGAAGATGAGCAGGACGAACTCTGTCTCCTGATAGATGATCCGGCACTTGTTTTCAATGTCAATACCAGAGAAGAACTGACAGCAGCAGAAGAATTTTTCAAATCACGGCGGGACAAAACCTGAAGTTCTTTCATCTTTCTCTGATGACCGAATCATGATATGCCCGCAGAGCAAAGATCTCTCATGAGTTTCTCCCGTGAGATTGAACTCGACGGGCACATAATCGATTCAGGAATCGTTGAGAATGTCCTTGATACCATCCTCGACATGGGTGGTGATTTTGAGTTCCTGGTGTTTGAAGTCGGCAAGAAGAAGACCGACAAGAGCTACGCAAAGATCAGGATATGTTCTGACACCAGCGAACGTCTTAATGGAATTATCAGCCGTCTTCACCGGCATGGTGCCCGGCTCGTAGAGGTAGCAGAGGTCACTCTTGTTCCAGCCGAAGGCGAGCGGATTGTTCCAAAGGGCTTTTATTCCACGACAAATTATCCAACCGAGATCAGGTATGCAGAAAAGTGGATCCCGGTAGAAAAGATCGAGATGGACTGCCTCATCGTGGTGAAAACAGATGAGAGGCGGGCTATCTGCACCCCCATGGATAAGCTCAGGAAGAATGATCTCGTGGTCATGGGAGAGTTCGGAGTAACAGTTCACCCTCCAGAGCGTTCCCGGGATCATAATGAATTTGAGTTCATGGGTGGAGGCGTATCGTCAGAGCGTCCAACCGAGACGACCATCGCAAAGATTGCAAAAGAGATGGTCGAACTTCATCAGCGTGGTGGAAAGGTTGCGCTGGTAGGAGGGCCTGCCATCATTCATACAGGAGCTGCTGACGCGTGTGCTGCACTGGTCCGAGAAGGGTACATTAATGTTCTCTTTGCAGGGAATGCACTCGCAACTCATGACATTGAGTACAGTTTATACGGGACATCGCTCGGTATGGACATCAGAACCGGAGAACTGGTTGCTGCAGGTCATAAAAATCACCTGTACGCGATAAGTGAGGTGATGAGGGCCGGTTCGATCAGTGCAGCGGTTGAGACAGGCGTCGTGCGATCAGGGATCATGTATGAGTGTGTAAAAAACGGGATACCATTCGTCCTGGCAGGTTCTATCCGTGATGATGGCCCTCTTCCTGATGTCATATCTGATGCACGGGTGGCGCAGGATGCGATGCGCAAATATGTTCCCGATATAGGTATGGTCCTGATGATTGCGACAATGCTTCACTCTATCGCGGTTGGAAACTGTCTCCCAGCATATGTGAGAACCATCTGCGTTGATATCAACCCGTCAACGGTTACCAAACTGATGGACAGGGGTACAATGCAGGCTATCGGAGTTGTGAGTGATGCAGGGGCTTTCATTCCGATGCTACTCAGGCAGATCAGGCTGATTACCGGAAAAACAGAAGAGTAGAATTAACTGGTTAGTGGCATGGCATAGGGCTGCTCATGCTTCATAACAAACTCCCATTCTTTTTTGCAGGTGCAGGAGATGTCAAGGACAGATCTGATAAGTTCCTGATCTCCGTTCAGATTATACTCACGGATTGCATCAAGGATCATCTGATCACAGGTTCCGCAGTTGTGTGCCCCTCGTTTCTGTCCTCCTCCAAGGGGATCACAGGTGATATGGACCGGCGCTTCAGCAAGAACTTTTGCAACGCTCCAGAGGTATGGTGGCCGGTATGACCCCTGGCGCCAGAGCCGCTCCACGACAGTGTGGCGCTGAACAGAACAGGGGTTCATGGATATCAGATCAGTATGGGGTAGAATATCCTGCACCGAAGAGCTCATGTCTTCATAGGCTTCGCGTTCGGTGACATACGCAGGTTTGTAGAGCAGATAGGTCTTCACCAGCCCCCCTGCCCGCCTGATATCTGCAGAAGCAGAGATGTACTGGGCAAAAGACAGGCCTTTGTCTATACACTTCTCCCTGATGAGATCAGATGAGGTCTCCAGCCCGATAGCAATAATAAGGCCTCCTTTTCCCGATTCATCCTGCAGAAGATTTCGATAGGCAGCAACCTTCTCATAATCCACATAGTCTCCCCTGCATTCCACAGTCAGGATGCGGCCTTTGCAGAGGGTGGCAATCTTCTCCCTGACTACAGGAGGTACCTCCAGATCATCAAAAAAAGTACCAGAGGTGTAAATCTTTACAAGTGAGGGATCATGCTCAGATATACTTGCAGCGAGAACCTCGAGCTGCTCGTTCATGGCGAGGATCAGTTCATCTGTTGAGAGATCATGATACCGCTCATGCCTGTACTGGCACATCAGGCACCGGTTCCACGAGCACCCCCCTGAACGCAGAATCACAGTCACACTATTCAGTATTTCATCAAGAACGCGGTCTGAACCGGTCCACAAGGCTATTGGCGTGTTCTTCTGTTCTTTTTTCATAGAAATATCCGATTAATCTCCTTGCTGCCGGACAATGGCAACAGGTATTACTCAGTCTATGGAAAGACCAACAATATATTAGGTCGGGCCGGTGAAATATATTCAGTCAATCATTTCGGAGGCGATTAGGACTTGAATCCGCGTTCTTTCAACATTATATCTGCAATATTTCTGATATTGGTCCTTCTCGGACCTGGCACTGTATCAGCATATTATCTCACACTTGATGCTCCTGCAGAAGTGAGAGTAAGCCAGCCGTTCACGGTGACCGGAACCACGAATGTCCCCCCACCGGACAAGATCGATGTCGTGCTCTCTCTGTCATCCAATATTCCAATTGAGAAAGACCGTCAGTCAGTTGCGATCACTGATAAGGGCGATACCAGTTTTAATGTCACATTCCAGACTACAGGTTATGAAAAAGGGAATTACAAAGTAGAAGCGCTCTCACAGACCCTGCGTGATTTCTCAGCCGGTTCGCGAAACCTTAGAGTTGTGAAGCTGACTGACCGGTCTGATATCATCAGGTTCTCTTCCCCACTCTACCAGGACTTTGACGGGACTCTGGAGATCGAGACCCGGATTCAGGGGTACGAAGACAATGCAATCCAGATCGAAGTGAAGAAAGGAAACACGTCAGTCTTTGGTCCTGAGTCTGTGCCGGTCAGCCGTGGCCTGATGAAATATGAACTTCCAATCAAGGAGCCTGGAGCATACACGATAACCTTCACCGACTCAAAAGGATTTATCGGAACATACACGGTGCAGGTCGGGGAAGAAAAAGGATCATCGACTGCAACTCCCACACCAGTAGAAACTGCTGCTCCGATAGTTCATGAGACAGACACCACTACCCCGGCAAAGACCAGTGTAAGTCCCGCCATAACCTCCGAGCCGACAAAAAGTGTACCTTCACTCACACCATCAGAGACAAAGGCTCCAGGAAATAATACTGGAGATAAACCAGTCCAGGTTGAAGGGGTAAGTTCAACTGCACCGGCATCACGCGATTCCCCGGCATATTTCCTTGTGTCTGTAAAACAGGCACCGGTAACGATCTCTACCTCTTCAGATGAGGACTGGGTCATGGAGTACAAAACAGCCCCGGGATCTGCCGGAGTTAAAGTAAATGATAAAGGAAAGGGATCTCCCGAACAGGCCACGATCACTGACTCAACCAAGGAAGTCTATCTGAAAGTATATCCGTACAGTTACAAGTCATCTGATGAAGTGACCATTACTGCAAGCAATGCAGCATCGGTGGGTCTTTCAGATACGGCAGCCCAGGCATTCGGTGCGCCTCCAAGATATGGAAATAGCAACGCATCAGGAGAGAAGAAATCTCCCGCTCCTCTTGCGGGAGTTGTTCTCGGACTTGCAGGAGCTGCATGGCTTCTGCGACGAAAGTAAAAATATTCCTTTTTTCAATTATCTGTCAGCGTGTGCGTAGTAATTTTTTAAAAGTCATCAATTTCCAGTTGAAATGTCTATCATTTTTTTGTTGTAAAGAGAATACCTTTTTAAGAGCACAGTGCAACCTACTAGAGGAGCCGAGGTAGTCTAGTCCGGGAAGGCGGTGGTCTTGAAAACCACTGGTGTTTCACCTCAAGAGTTCAAATCTCTTCCTCGGCGTTTTATGAATTTGTTCAACGTTGTAACAAATTCAATTTTTTGATCTGTTTTTTCGTAGAGTTTACGGATTACCAGATAATTGAAAAAACCTGGATCGACCGGGATTAGACAGTTCTTTTTTTATCGTAACCTGATAACATGACTGTATGAAATTTTTATTATACCTCATCTTATTCGGCATTCTGATCATCCCCTCTATGGCTGTTGACACATCAAACTGGGTGAATGGTACATCAGATGCTGGATTTACGTTTCAAATGCCACCGTACTGGGCCAGTGATCCTATAGACAAGATAACAGAAGTAATCCGGACAGATAAGAGCGACGCGGTCCTTATGATATCATAAGAGCCCTTAAACTCGACAGAATCAAAGGGTTCCGGGGTAAATGTAACCACCCATATACAAAAAAAGATGTCAGATCTGAAAGTGCCTAAGGCTGAGATCGTTGAGCTTGAAGCAAATAATGTGTCTGCATCGGGCACCACACTTGATGGGACAATCATCACAGCCAGAGAAGAGCTTAGTGATGATCATATCAAACGCTGGATCTGTGAGTATTCTAATGCAGACGCGGTTACAAAATACACAAGCACCATGCTTGCTATCATCAATAGCACAGAGTTCAGATGACTGAAAAAGCCAGCCAAAATTTTGTGAAGGTTTAAAAATTTTATATCCGGGATGAATGTTCAGACTGGAGATTCACCAATCTGATGTCATCCTTCATTACGTCTCTTTACCAGCGCTCATCTCATCGAGGAGAATTGCTTTGTCAAAAGCTTCAAGTGCCTCATCATATCTTTCCAGACAATTGAGGGCATTCCCCTTGTTATTCCAGGCATCGCTGTATTCGGGATCTATCAGAAGAGCCCTATTGCAGGATTCAAGTGCCTCTTCATGCCGCTCCAGACAGTTGAGGGCATTTCCTTTACTATTCCATGCATCACTGTATTCCGAATTTATCTGGATCGATCTTTCACATGCCTCGAGGGCCTCGCTGTACCGCTCAAGGCTGTGCAACGTAATTCCCTTAGCATTCCATGCAACCGCATTCTCCGGATGTATCTGAATAGCCCGATCACATGCCTCAAGAGCCTCATCATACCGCTCAAGTAGAAACAGGACCTGTCCTATATCAGTCCAGATGTCCGGGTTATCAGGTTCATCTTTACTGGTTCTGGTATACTCCTCAAGCAACTCCCCGTATCGTTCCATATCCTCAAGAATCGCTTTTCTCCGGATCGAAAGATTTGAATCACTCTTTGAAAAAGAGAGGTTGCGCATACACGATATTTGGCTGAACAATGATTAGGTATTCCTTTATAGCTGGCAACGCATCTCCTCTGAACTGAGATTCCAGATCTCAACAATATTGTATCATCTCCTGAAAAAATCTGAAACCATCTTCTAAAGATCCCTCTCAAATGCCCGTACAGCTCACGTGTATAGGATAGTATGCAGTACACGTTTGCGTCCCGGATGGAGAAGACTCCCAGGTCATTCATCAGGGAGATCCTCAAAGTAACCCAACGACCAGAGATCATCTCTTTTGCCGGAGGTCTGCCAAACCCGGCACTCTTCCCGGTGAAGGAACTGGCAGAGACGGCAGAGAAGGTCATTGTTGAGGAAGGTACTGCGGCACTCCAGTATGCGACCACTGAAGGACATCCTCCGCTTCGTGAGTGGATCGCGGAACGATACAAAAAACGTCTCGGGTTAGAGATATCACCTGATGAAATCCTCATCACCAACGGGTCCCAGCAGTGTCTGGATCTGATAGGAAAGATCTTCATCAACAAGGACAGTGTTGTGGCCCTTGAGCGACCGGGGTACCTTGGAGCAATCCAGGCATTCTCCATGTATGAGCCCAAGTTCTCCACGATCTCCCTGACTTCCGAAGGCCCCGATATTCATGAACTCGGGCAGGTTCTGGACAAGGATAAACCATGCTTCTTCTATGGTGTCCCCAACTCCCAGAACCCATCAGGAATTACATGGTCACGGGAGAACAGGAAAGCCGTTGCAGAACGGCTTGAACGGGCAGAAACTGTCTTCGTGGAGGATGATGCGTACGGAGAACTCAAGTTCAGGGGAGAACAGATGCCTTCCATGAAGGAACTGATCCCTGAACTGACAGTGATGACAGGATCGTTCTCCAAAATCATCGCTCCGGGGATGCGGATGGGATGGATATGTGCACCAACACCGATCCTTGAGCAGGCCGTCACCGTAAAGCAGGGCACAGACCTGCATTCAAACATCCTGAGCCAGCGGATCATCTCACGATTCCTGGCTAACTACCCGGTGGATGCCCATATTGCCCGGATATCTGCAGCATACGAAAGCCAGTGCGACTGCATGTTATCAGCAATACAGTCTGAATTTCCTGAAGGAGTCTCCTACACCAGACCAGACGGAGGGATGTTCATCTGGGCAACCCTTCCGAAGGGCTACTCGTCGATGGAACTCTTTGATCGGGCGATCAAGAAAGACGTGGCAATCCTCCCAGGTCTTCCATTCTATACTGACGGAGGGGGATCTGATACAGTCAGGCTGAACTTCTCCAACTCAACGCCTGAACGAATCGAAGAGGGAATCAGCCGTCTCGGGCAGGTGCTCAGGGAGTACCTGAAAGAGACGCCTGAACTGCATGCAGCATAAGAATGAGAGAGAAGCCTGATATAACCTGTCCGGACAGCATCCCTCTCCGGTACCAGGTCAATTCATTCGACTTTTTTTCAGATCTCCTCTGCGCTTTTTCAGATCAGATGATTCATCTCGTCATCATGCTTGACGGGCAGATGAATTATGATGCTCTTGTCCGGGCTGCACTCCGGGCTACTGATGCCGAACCGGTCACCCGGTGCCGGCTTATACAAGAGAACGATATGCTCTGGTGGGAGACGATCCCATTGGTCACCACCGCAGACCTGATTACAGAATTTTCGGTCCCTGATCCTGCATCACACCTTCAAAATGCCCTTTCATATTGTATCGATCCATTCAGAGGTCCGATGGTGAAGATCGTCTATATCAGGAGCACTGAGAAGAACGGAGACGTACTTGTCATCAATGCCCACCATGCTTCCATGGACGGGAAAGGGATGAAGGACTTTGCCGGGCTGCTCCTTTCACAATACAGGGCAGACCAGAGTGGAGCATCGATCCAGGTTGAGCCAACCGATATGAGCGCCAGAGTTCTGCCAAGGCTCTCATCTCTTGCACCCGACCTGCTGAACAGAGCTGATGTGCAGGTTCGCTGGTCAGATAAATTTTCAGTTCCATCCAGATCACTCATCTGTGAGCGGCAGGTCTTCTCACTCCTGTCACTGAACAAGGAACGGGTCGGACGTATCCATGCAACGCGAAAGGAATGGGGAGTCACCCTTAACGATCTGATGCTTGCCGTGGTTGCGACAGCATGTTCCCGGATAACAGGCAGTAAAATAAATGATATCCATCTGCTCAACACGATCGACCTTCGCAGGTACCTGACTGAAGTGCCACAGAGATCGGTCTTTAACTTCGCCACTGCATTCGAGGTTGCCATCGAGGTAGATCCTGATGATACACTCAGGGATACTGCAATCAGGACTCACCAGGTGATGAACCAGATAAAAAAGGGAACTCCCGGGATTGATGCGGCCATTGAGGCTGAATGCCTGTATGATGCCGGATGTACTGCAGCACGCTGTGAGATGCAGAGACAGTGGAACGGGGTACTGGCTGAGGGAAAGAGATCGCCGCTCTTTACGAATACCGGGATAATATACCCGGAACAGTTGGATTCGGGAGTTCCGGTATCACATGCATTCCTGCTTCCGACACATAACCTGCCTCCCGGATTCAGCTTTGCAATCTCCACATTCGGGGATGAGATGACACTCTCATCCAGTTATGGGCTGCCCGCTTTTGATCCCGAACTTATCAGAACCCTCTATACTTTTCTTGATACGATACTGCCCGGGCATGAAGTTCATCCCGGAACATATTCGGTAATATAAAAATGCGATCTCCAATTAGGAGATCAACGGTTATTCACTGATCTGCCTGGTTACTACAGATGCCGGGAGCACCTGTGCATACAACCCGGACAGTGCTGCGAGAAAGGATCCATGCACATGATCTGCCACAATAGTTCTTCCTTCCCAGACCAGATCACGGGTTGCACATGCATCTGATGCCAGAGTGCACTGGTAACCAAGATCAGCCGCAGCCCTGACGGTTGCATCAACACACATGTGGGTCATCATTCCTCCAATGAACAGGTGGTCAATTCCGGCACGGGTCAGAACATCCTGAAGATTGGTTGCCCTGAAACTATTTGGGAAATTCTTCTGAACTACAACCTCTCCCGGCATTGGCTTTACCAGATCGTGAATCATAACTCCCGGGGTGTCAGGAATAAAAAAAGGAGCATCCGGCCGTGTTGAGAGATGCTGAACATGAATAACAGGAATACCTTTTTTCCGGGCAGCGTCAAGAAGTCCTTTGGCCTGATGACCTGCCTGCTCTGCACGAACCAATTCCATCTTCCCACCAGGGAAGTAGTCGTTCTGAATATCAATGAGAAGTAATGCTGACTTCATGGTTGTTGCTCTGTCTTTTTTAGGAGGAGATGCCGTCTGAGGTAAAACCCGAACCGTTCATAAAATCTGAAGGACTGTTCATTACCTTCACAGACCCTGACCCTGTATTCGGTTACATTCCTCTGTCTGATCCATGCGAGGGCCCGGTTCATAAAAGACGTTCCGATACCCAGTGACCGGTACTCAGACATTACATAAATGGACTCGATCTCGCCATACGAACCGGGTGCTGCAGAACTTACACAGAATCCGATATATGGCCCATGCCCCTGAACCTGAGCCAGGTGAACAAGAATCTCCCGATCTGCATTAGTTTTCCTGATATCGTCACATCGTTCAGAGAACGGCCGTTCCTGTAGCAGATCTCTGAAGTATCGGGCATTACATACATGATGAGTCCGGAGCTGGTTCCAGAGATCTTCAATATAAGGCAGACCATCTTTCCCGAACTCTTCGTATGTGATATCTGCTGAATCTACGATATCTGGTTCCGATCGTTTCTCTTCTCCATCACGATGTACCAGTTCCGGATTGAAGGCAGGAACACAGACTGCCAGGTACTCGGCCCCTTCTGGTGAACTATACCTGACCCACTCACCTGCCGGCGCAATGGCGGTCTGTCCACTCTGAACCTGTACTGAACCGGTTCTGGTTGAGATGACAAGTGCACCCTGCAGAACTACTGAATATTCATCAAACTCAGGAGTCTGGCCTGGTTCAGCCCATCCGGGTGGACTTTTCATCATGGCAATACTTACCTGCTCTGTTCCGGATACCGCTCTCCCGATATACTCAGCAATTGTTTTCGGTGGAGAGCCGGCTGCCGGAATCAGCCTGGGTGAGCCGATAACCCTGACCATACATTCAGGTTAGCTGATAACCGGGAAAAAAGGGGATCATATGAGAAGGAATAGAGTGCTACCGGAGTGGCAGTCAGACTCTTCCCCGGGTGAGACTGCGGTGATCTTTACCTGCTCACGGGCCACAATAGAGGGTAACACATGGCAATCGATCAGATTCCTATCGGCAGGTTCTCACTTATCAGTCATCTCTCTCTGAAAGCACTTAGGATATATGACAGGAAAGGTCTGCTTGTCCCGGCTGCAAAAGATCGGATCACCGGATACCGGAATTATACTGCATCACAGATCGGAACCGGGGTGGTGATCAGAACCCTCTCTCTCCTGGGTTTCAGTCTCGATGAGATAGCCACAATTCTACATGCAAAAGAATCAGGCGATGATAAAACGATCCGGGCACTTATTGCTGAAAGGAGGACACAGGTAGGAATCGAGATCGACCGGTTACACAAGATAGAAGAGATTCTCCGGCATCAGGAGATCTCACTGGAATTGATGCCTATGAGTTGTTCAGAACCCGCAATTAAAGAGATCACCCCGATCAGGGTGATGAGTATACGCGACAAAGGACAATATGAGGAGATCTGTTCCCGCCTCATCGGTGAGCTCTGTGGGATAGTAGAGTCTGAAGATGCAGGACAGACCGGTCTTCGCATGGCCGGTCCCCCCATGAGTATCTACCATGATGGAGAGTACAGGGAGACAGATGCAGATGTGGAGGTTGCATTTCCAATTCTTGGGAGACTCAGCAAAGATTCAGATCGAATTCGGATATCAACTCTGACCGGAGGACGATTCCTCACACTGATCTATAAAGGTCCTTACATGGGGATTCATGAAGGATGGTCCCGGGCTTATTCGTATGCCACAGAAAAGGGCATCTCGCTTGGGATTCCCGGGAGAGAACTATACCTGAATGATCCCTGCAACCTTCCACCGGAAGAGTTACTGACCGAGATTCAGATTCCTGTTATCGGAGAGGCAGAACTTCCCTGATATTCAGGGCAGTTCTATCTTTTCTGCTGCACGTTTTCCGTACGGACAAGCGTATACGCACATGCCACAGACAGCTTCTTTTCCCTGCTCTCGAAGTGAGGCAAAATACCTGTCACACTTGCCTGCATCAAACCGGGTCTCCCGTGGATCTTCTTCTCTGAAAGACTCGCCTGTAAAGGCATGAACAGGGCAGGCATCAACACATTCCTGGCATGAACCACACCGCTCTTTCATAGGAGATCCGGTCGGAACCAATGGTGCGTTCGTAAGAATGCTCCCCCATCTGACCCTTGGACCTGCAGATCTGGTGATGAGAAGGCAACTCTTCCCGATCCATCCAAGACCAGCACAGTGCGCTGCGAGTTTGTGCGAAAAAAATGCTGCTATCTTCTCATTGTCTGTACGAGTTGATGCGGGAACAGGAAATGCTGCAAACCCTTCCTGCTGTATTCGTCCGGCTAGTTGGGAGATGAGACTATCAAGCCTTGAATTGACCACATTATAAACATAGTGCTTGTACATGATCGAGCCAGTTTCTGATCCCTCAGGCAGGAGGTCGACAAGCGGATGAAGGAGATCCACCCCCACGGTGACGGCAAGAGGATACATGGCGATCTCATCTCCACCCTGATTCCGGACCGCCTCGTGTGCAGACCTGAGGTCGGCAACTCCATAGTGATTCACTCCGGCCTGCTCTGCAATCTGCCGAAGTGCCTCATCAAGAGACATAATCTTATTTGTGTATCATCCGGACAAATACCTGTGCCGATATGATTGGATAGAGTCCCAGGTTGGAGAGGGAGATCTGGGAAGGTTTCTCCTGCCGATGACCCTTAATAAATAACTTAATAATAAGGCAGACGCACCTTGAGATATGGCTGAAACCATAGACGCATCTGAAGATGTTCAGGCTCTCGTCTGTGCCGGATCATTCCCATGGTGGAGTGTCCTGCTCTGGGGAATCTGTGCAATGATCATCGGGATACTGCTCCTGGTAAGCCCGGTGATCACAACCATTGCCCTCATAACCATGATAGGGGCCTGGTGGTTTGTCGGAGGAATCTTCTCACTTCTGAGTCTGACTGTTGACCGGTCACACCTGGCTTTGAAAGTAATTTCCGCTATATTAAGCCTCATAGCCGGTCTCGCGATCCTCGGGTACCCGCTCTTCAGCACGCTGATCATTCTCCCGTTCTTTGTGATGTTGATTGGAGTATGGGGCATTATTATCGGAGGGGCGCAACTCTATCACGGATATCTGGTAAAAGACTGGGGATCAGTTGCACTCGGTCTCCTGAGTGTTATCTTTGGTATCCTGCTCCTGGTTTATCCTCTTCAGGCAGCTCTTTCACTTCCATTCGTAGCAGGAATCTTTGCACTGATTGGCGGGATATCTGCAATAATGGGATCATTTAACCTGAGAAAGATCCAGACATCTTAATCCTTTTTTCCGGTTACGGAATGTAACCGCCTGCAAACGCATCCGGCATAGTCCGCTGAATGAGTGTTGATGCCCCGACCGGAGGTTTGATCTCAAGTGAGAAGGATCCTCCTGCCTTCGGACCGCTCATTCCTGCAGTCAGAAGATTAAGAGTCACCCGGGTACTCCCTCCAGGATAGAGAAGACCACTACCTGGCTGCACGTTTGCTAATGGAACTTCACCACCGGCTCCGCTACCCTGTGCATAATAGTAGACCATCTCTGACAGATCAATGGCTTCTCCGGTCTCAGGTACACTCAGGCTGAAACTCAGGGACTCAAGACCGTTTGCATCAGTATATTTTCCCCTGACAAGGCCATCAGTGATAGCGGTTGACGTACTCTGCTTGATTCCGGCATACGTTACCTCCTGAAAACGCTGGGTAGCAAAAAAGCCGGTGCTCATCGTCACATAAGCAAAGACCGCTGCAACAACAACAAACGCGATCAGCACTACTGCTGCTTCAAGCCCTGAAAATCCCGGCTCTCTACTCATATATCACGCCGTTGTATACTCACCCGTACCGATTAATAATATTTCCTTTTTAAAACAGGGTGTACAGAAACAGAAAACTGATCAACTCTCCGTTTTTATGACAATGCAACACGGTATGATCCGGACGGGACACTGATCTCAAATCTGACTCCTTTTCCCGGTCCACCATTTTCTGTAATACTCATTCTTGTGATCGCCAGAATCTCCCGGGAGAGAAACAGACCAAGACCGGTATTCTTTCCAAATCCTTTGGTGAACAACCGCTTTTTGTCTGTTTCACATATACCGGATCCGTCATCTGTATAGATGATCCGAAGATAACCACCATCCTCTTCGGTTGTTATAGAGATCCTGGAGATCTTTCCTCCATGCCTGATACTGTTCTCCATAAGATTGAAGAAGACCTTCTCGATGAGAGGCTCTGCGTAGATCTCAATTCTGCCGGTCTCATTCTCAACCGAAATACCAGTCATATCCAGCGTCTGCGTCGCCTTGATGACGAGATTTGACAGCAGTTGCCATTCTGGCGGCCTGATCCCGATGTCCTGGTATATACGTGTGAACTCTATCTGCCTCTGGATGATTGCAGTAAGTTGTGTTGCTTTAGAGAGGAGAGACTCCTGATCAGATCCTGAACATTTCTCTTTACTGAACTCAAGATATCCGGCAAGAGCGGTGATTGAGTTGAGGATATCATGCCTTGTTACCGATGAGAGGATGGAGAGTTTCCGATTCGTCTCCATGATGGCATTCTCCATAAGCTTGCGATCGGTGATATCGATAATAAAACCCACAATTCCTGCCCTTTCTCCAGTCTCATCAGGAAAAACAGCTTTGCTCATAATAATGTCGTGAACTTTACCATCAACCCCCTGAGATCTACTCTCGTACTGTACACTGCCGCCTGTAGCCAGGAGGTCCTTATCCTGCCGATCATGTTCGCGTGCCATCTCTTCCGGGAGAATATCATATACTGTCTTCCCGATCACTTCACCCTTTTTCAGACCGAGAAAGAGAGCCCATGCTTCATTGGATCCAAGGTATAACCCGTTCTTATCCTTGTAAAAAATCGGGCTCGGAATCGTGTCAACAAGAAGCTGGATAAATACCGAGTCGGCTTTAATTTGTTCTTCGCGTTTGTGCTGCTCGGCGATATCCCTTATGATATGAATACTGACAACCGGACTATCTTCTGCAGTGTATAAAGGAGTACAACTCACCCTGTAATACCGCTGAGTTCATTGTAAATATCAGCGGTATGGTCCATGTTGTCCCGGATTAATGCTGTGTGCGGACAGGCGAGAACAGGGCCGCTGGTCCCGTGGACAAGTTCATCACAGTGTGTACCGATAGCCTTTTTGAGTGGTATACCAAGGTTTTCAGCCATGGCACGATTCATCTTCTGAATAGTATGATCAGGACCGATCAGAGCGATCATATCAGGAATTGCATTGAATATACGTTCCCACTCGGTATTATCCATGGATTGTCCTGTTACTTTTTGTTTAATACTCATTGAATATTTGGATGCCTTGTCTCAAGTCTGCCAATGCTCATCTTTCAGGTATAAAACCACCGGCATACATCAAAGTTCTCACGAGAATTACGGAAATATATATACCATATTGCGTGGACCATCATGTATCTGATTCCCGGTGATGATAACCTGATAGCAGAGATATCCCGGGTGTGAGGTGTTATATGGGACAGACAGAACCTTCAAACAACAAAATGCTCGTTGCAGAGATTACTGCAAACCCTGCCCCGCTCGGACTGCTCGGATTTGGAATGACGACAGTCCTGCTAAACCTGCACAACGCCGGTTACTTCACATTGGGATCGATGATCCTGGCGATGGGACTGGCATATGGAGGAACCGCACAGATCATTGCCGGGATCATGGAATGGAAAAAGAACAACACCTTTGGAACAACCGCATTCACGTCATACGGACTCTTCTGGATCTCACTGGTTATTTTATTGATCCTGCCTAAACTAGGACTCGCTGACGGGACCGGAGGGAACACAGCCATGGCAGCATACCTCGCCATGTGGGGCCTCTTCACCGCATTCATGTTTGTCGGAACACTCCGTGCAAACCGTGCAATACAGTTTGTCTTCGCTTCACTTACAATTCTCTTCTTCCTGCTTGCACTGGGAGACATCACAGGTATCGAGGCGATCACACGGCTTGCCGGATATGAGGGAATAATCTGTGGATTCTCAGCAATTTACGCAGGACTTGCACAGGTAATCAATGAGGCCCATGAGAGAACAATTCTCCCACTCTGGCCGGTATAACCACACTCTTTTTTGAAACCTCTCAACTACAATAAGGATACGTGCAGATATCCAGCCCATCACAGGTACCTGTCCGACAGGAATTCTGAACCGTGATGCCGATATCGTGCAATCTGATGAATGATATTGCGGGAATCAGGACCGAATAGTAATTAGGAGAGATAACCCTGCAACAGCCGGAGAGCTTCAAGTTCCCGTTCCCCTCCGCATCGCTTCACGAGGTCAACATGATGATCTATCTTGTCTTTCAGTGCAGAATCACGTGTCAGAACATATCGTGTGCCGTGCACAGCAGCCTCGATGACACTGTTGAATCCCCTGTTTATCGGAACAATTGTGGACTCTGCAAGTTCAATTCTGATCGGTTCAAGACTGACGAGGAGTTTCTGTTCGGTCTTCTGATCGATCCTTGAACGATACACAACCCAGCTCTCTGCTGAAGAGAGCCTGCAGACCTGATGCCCTGCTTCTTCAAATTCTATAAAATCATCAGGATCGAGATCTGAGAATGCAGCCCTGACAAAGATCACAGGATCATGCATGATGTTGGCAACCACCAGCCCGGTTTCTTCAATCAATGAAGCTGTGTGACTGCTCCTGAACACGGCCATCATGATACGATCACCACGACAGATCACCCCCATTGGAGCGGCATGCAACCTTACCGTCGCAATGATCTCGTTTATCCCCTCCTGCATCGGCCAGAAGCGGGACTGGTTCACAGATCCCACTCCCAGCCTTCAGTCAATGCCACGAAGAGACCTGCGATCATGATGTCGGCAAGAGAGCCGGGGTTGATACTCTCCCTGATACAGTACTCGTCAAATTCGTTATGTGAGATCTGTCCGGCAAGAACCTGAATCGCCTGATCCCTGACCCGGCATGCACGGTCAGTTCCAAACTTTTTTGCAATAAAGGTGTCAGGCTCTTCAGCCAGGAGCCAGAGAAATACCGATGAGACGGCTTCTCTTCCCCTTCCATCCTCTTTCAGAAGGTCAGCTGTTTTGCGGGTGAGAGGAAAGTTGTTCGTCCATTCACGAGCCACCATGTCCTGCGGTGCTGAATGGGCCATGACATCAAAGAGTGTCATCCCCCGTGCCCGAAGTTTATCTGCGACAGCCGGATCGTTGATATCAAGTTCATCAGAATCACGAACGCGGACTGCAGTATGGGCAAATGCATCAAAGAAGAGAATGGCATCTTCGACGGTAGTCTCCCTGATGCACCGGCATGCCCCCTCAATCCCTTTGCCCATGATCAGGGGGACAAGTAGGATAAATGCACCAAAATGAGTGTTACCCCCCCGATGCCGCCCGGTCAGAAGCGTGGCCTCCCGGATCAGTTCACCGATGGTTCCCACCTCCTGCTCAGCTTTCTCAAACGCAGGCCGGCAGAAGAGAGATGATGCGAGAAAGTGTTCAAGCCAGGTATCAGGATAATCATGGCCACGATCAACATTTCCCGGCTTGGTCATGGCACAGACTTCGAGCATCATTGCCATCTGTGCATGCTCTGTCAGGGTGAGAGGTGGTATGGCCATACAATATCAGGAGAAGATCTTCTGCATAATCTTTCTGGCAAGTTCGCGTTTCTGCTGCATATAGACCGACCGTTTTATTCCTGCCTGCTTAAGCGTCCCATCACGGAACATACAGGGTGTCGTATCCTTGCAGCAATATGCAAGACTACCAAAACAGGTACTGGTTCCTCCTTCCAGAATCGTATCCTTTACCCCTTCCATCTTCATGGCAACGAAATCCTGTGGAGATATCTTCAGTTTTTCAAGTGCTGGTAGAAGTGGACAGGGTTTAACCGGTAAGCAGCAGAACGCAAGGGATCTGATATCCCCACCACGGCAGAGTTGCTTGGGTGAATTATACCAGCCATGCTCACGGGTAAACTGGGCAAGTGCCTGACTGATGGCAGAGAGAGTCTTCACATCTGAACTGCGGGCAAGCGAGACCATGTCTGCTCCGTGGGCAAAGTACTCTTTTGCCTTCTCAAAGTCGGTGATACCATTATTTGCTATTAAGAAGACCGGGCAGGCATTTCTGATATCACGAAGTTTTATCGGCCCAAAATCCATCAGATCCACATGGATGATGTCTGCCCCGGCTTTCCACAGGAGTCTTGCAAGTTCGCCATCATTTGGTGCTACACCAGCACGGATCTTTACAGATACTGTAACACCGGTAATCTTGAGTGCCTGTACGTACGAGAGGAGTTTTTGAGGATTGGTAAGAAGATATTCTCCACATCCTGCCTCAATCATGGCCTGCTGTCTGCAATGTGCATCAATCTCATAGATTGCCCGGTCACCAATCTCCTTGGCCAGAGCAACCATGCAGTTGACTTCAGATGCACGGATATTTATCCCGGGAATCACTCCAGCTGACTCAACAAGAGCAACCTGCGCTGCAATCTCTGCTATGGGATCCCGGGGCAGGAACTCTTCCCTGCCCTGGTGGGAGAGTTCGCGTGCTGCAGATATGGTTGGTTCATCTATTGCATATCCACCGATAAATCCGATCCCGACGTATTCGGCCCGGTCCCTAATATATGCACCATCGGTCACCCCTGCCATGGATGAGATCGCGACAGGAATGGAGACCTGCCGATCACCAATCCGGAGATCATAGATATTGTCCATTCAAATCCTCGAATCTTTGCCTTTACCAATCAACCTTTGAATCAATTAAAGTTGGCCTGATATCAGGAGTAGATATCAGACTCCGGATCCAGGCCCTGATACTAAAACAGTATGTACTTACCATCATGCTCACCATACACATTTGATAACTATTTTATCGCTGGCAGTGTTACCTTAGCGTAATGGGAAACGTAGGTATTCTTCTAGTAGGTCACGGAAGCAAAAAGGAATATAATAAGGACCTTATCACTAAAACTGCTGCCCTGATCGCCGAACGCCATCCAGATTACAAGGTAAAATGCGGGTTCATGGAGTTCAGCGAGCCCACTATTCCAGAAGCACTTGAACAGTTCAAAACCGAAGATATAGATTCCCTTGCAGTTGTTCCTCTCTTCCTTGCACGTGGAGTTCACATCGATGAAGATATTCCGGGAATTCTAAAACTTCAAAGCGGACAGAAGAAAGGAACATTTAAACTTCAGTCACGGGAAATTCCCCTCGTGTATGCAGATCCGATCGGGCCGAACCCACTTCTTGCCGATCTGATGGCAGAGAATGCCGAAAAGGCACTTTCTCTTATCTAATCTTTTTTTATGCAGATTCTGATCCTCGATATCATTCATGGCGGGATTATTCTAGGTGATGCCCTGAAGGGCATGGGCCATACCGTGGATCTCGTTGATGTATACCGGGGAGATCTCTCACACCCGGGAAGCATCACCTGCGAGACTGCCATGTCCCGAAGGTATGATCTGCTCATTCACCCGGTACATCTTGATCCTTCATATCCGGTGCTGAGGGGACTCTCCTGCCCTGCTATTACTCATCATGAAGCGGTGAGGTGGATCCTGGGCTCAGGAAGGGAGACCAGGCCAACCGGCCATGAAAAAACCGGAATCTCCATTGAGATAACAGGGGCAAGGGGGAAAACAACCACCGCAACAGCCCTTGCATCACTCATGGATGGGTATGGAATCCTTCATACATCGAGGGGAATTTTCAGGTACCCGGAAGAAGAAAAAATTACCCGGATGAGCATCACTCCCGCATCACTTATATCAGTTCATGCTCTCCTGTCAGATACAGACTGGTGTATTACAGAGATCTCACTTGGATTTACTGGTCTGTCTGATCTTGCAATCCTTACCTCTGATGAGGACTATCGGATTGCATCCGGGCGACTCAGCGCCAGAACGCTTAAACATTTGAGTGCACTTTCGTGCAGAAAAGTTCTGATAGCCCCGGGTATGACCAGTGAGCACGATTCGGTGATCAATGCAAAAGACCTCACACAGGTAACAGGAGGGATCTGCACATACTCCTACAAGGACATGGAAGGTTCATTTGAAAACCCGCTCCTGACACTCGAAGGATACCGGACTCCCCTTCAACTGGCTACAGCAGCAGCACTTATTCTTGGATACAGGCCAGACAAGTTGAGTAATTTCGCCTCGCTTCCTGGCAGAATGAAGATAACATCAGAAGAGGGCCGGATGATCATAGATAATGCCAGCACTGGGGCATGTCTGAAGACCACCCTTGATGCTATCGCCCTGCTCCGGGGTACAGAGGATCAGATTACTCCATTTACCCTGATCATCGGACAGGAGAACAGAGCAGTATGTGAAAATTTTTCCGATAATGAGATCATCGCTGCCATCAGAAAGGGAAGACCTGCAACAGCAATCCTTGTTGCAGGTGATGACAGGATGAATGTCGATGCCATATCAGGAGCATGCCAGGAACAGGCAGTTCCGATAACCACAGTGAATTCTATAACAGAAGGTATGCAGGTTGCCAGGGAGAAACCTGCCAGTCCGATAGTTGTCTCGGTAAAGACCTGGAGGTAATTTATGAAATATATGCAGCCACGACCAAGTTCAATTGTTGCCGCTTTGTATACAGCCCGGGATTTAGGGGTTACCGTCTCCGTGCTTCATGGGCCTTCAGGTTGTTCATTTAAACACGCACGACTTCTTGAAGAGGATGGGATGCGGGTTCTTACAACCTCGCTTTCAGAGAATGAGTTCGTGTTTGGCGGCCAGGAACGTCTCATTGAAGTCATCAAATATGCTGAAAAAGAGTTCAACCCGTCGCGTATGGCAGTAGTCGGGACCTGTGTCTCCCTTATCATCGGTGAAGATCTTGAAGCAGCAATAGAGATGGCTGATCTTCATACAGAGACGATAGCAGTCGACATTCACGCAGGATTTCCAGAAAATATTGATGGTGTGATCGCAACACTTGAGCCTGCAAACCGTGTCGGCTGGATCAGTGATGAGGAACTTATCAGGCAGAAAGAACTGCTAAAGAAAGCAAACGAGGTGGAGAGGCTGCGTGGAGCTGCAATGAAGAGTTACATCGAGCCATCACGGGGAGACCTGAAACATGTTGCAGCAACCAGAATCCTGAATCTTATTCATGAAGGGAAAAAGGGGGTTGCTGTCATGAACGCCAAGAAGGAGACCGCGTACATGTTTGCCGATGAACTACTCGGACTCCATGATGCAGTGCCTGATGCTGATATTATCTACTCTGCAAATCTCGAACTCAGGGGACTGCCAAAAGTGCGACGGGATGCACAGCGAATATCTGATGAACTGAAAACCAGAGGACTTCAGTTTATTTCGCAGGGAGCACTTGATGAATATGGTGCTTCCGGAGATTATCTTGGCTCCTGGATTAGGGATATGAAACCGGACTTCGCTCTCATCGTGGGAGTACCACACGCAATACCTTCTCATTATCTTGAGGGTATCGAATGCTTCTCAATAACCAATGGACCCCGACAGGTTGGCCCTCTGAAGGAACAGGGCCATGCCCATGTGATGGTTGAGGTTGACCTGCATCCCAGAACCCTGGGAGTCACTTCTATCGTGGAGAGTGAGTTCGGGGCAGTGCTCCGGAGCCTTGCATGAAGACCATCCTGATATCTGGTGATCGATCAGGGGCAGGAAAAACCAGTATCACTGTGGCACTCGCGGCTCTTCTTTCCCGGCATTACAAAGTCCAATGCTTCAAGGTCGGAATGGATTATATTGATCCATCGTATCTTTCTGCAGTAACAGGTAGGCATTGCCTGAACCTTGACTCATTTGTTCTTACTCCCGAAGAGAACCAGGAAATATTTTCCCACGCCTGTTCGTGCATGGGTGCTGAGATAGCACTGATCGAAGGGGTCAGGGGGTTATATGAAGGTGCAGAATCTCTTTCAGACATCGGCTCCACTGCATCCATCGCCAAACTCCTGAAAGTTCCAGTATTATTAGTCATTGATGCCAGGAGTATCACTCGGAGTGCAGCGGCACTCCTCAAAGGTTTCACTGCATTTGATCCCGAGATCACTATTTCAGGAGTGATCCTGAACAATGTGAGGGGCGAGAGCCATATCAGAAAAGCAACCGAGGCGATCGAACATTACTGTGGAATCCCGGTTGTAGGAGCAATTCCACGACTTGAAAACCCTCCCCTGAAGATGAGGCATCTCGGTCTGGTTCCATTTCTTGAGGGATCTCCAGATAGGGAATTTCTAAACCAGATTAACAGTATGATCGAATCAGTCGGAAAACAGATCGATCTCGACACCCTGCTGAACCTTGCTGATGATCGGGAAATTCCCCCCTATGCAGGTTCAATCTTCAGATCTCCGGAACAGAAAGATATCAGGATAGGGGTAGCCGTTGACGGGGCTTTCAACTTTTATTATGCGGACCTCTTCGCGATCCTTGAGAGTTACGGGGCTGAAGTTGTGCCATTCTCACCGATCCGCGACTCTCTCCCGGATGTTGACGGGATCATAATCGGAGGAGGATATCCTGAATACTTTGGGAGAGATTTGGAACAAAATGCGCGAATGAGAGAAGCGATCAAGAATGTATCATTGCAGGGGATGCCGATCTACGGAGAATGCGGAGGGCTCATGTACCTCTGTGATTCGATCAGATTCACCAGTGACTGGAACGGACTCTCTTCTGGTGACGAGTTTCAGATGTGTGGGGTTTTTTCCGGTACATCTTCAATCCCATCCAGACGTATAGTGCGATACGTGATCGGTACAAGTTCTGCAGACACCCCGTTCGGCGTTCATCAGTTCAGGGGGCATGAATTTCATTATTCAGATGTTCAGTTAGACGCCGGAGCAAAATACGGGTATCATCTTGAGAGAGGAGTAGGTATTGAAGGGTCCAAGGACGCGGCGATCTCCAGAAATACACTAGGATCATACACTCACCTTCACCCGGTTGCTGCCAGGAAGATGTTTGCTGACTTTTGTGAACTCTGTCGCAAATGGAAAACCACCAGGGGATGACTCTTTAGAATACTCCCAAGGATCCATAAAGATATATTTTTGGCTGAATACTTCCAGAAACCTATGTTATGCTAATCTATATAGACGGAGCATTTTACTCCCGTGAAGATGCAAAAATATCACCTTTTGACCACGGCTTTCTTTACGGTGACGGAGTTTTCGAGGGAATCAGAGCATATTCTGGAAGAATATTCAGATTATCTGAACACCTCGACCGGCTCTATGACTCTGCCAAGACCATTGATCTGAATATTCCAATCACAAAGGAAGAGATGACAGATGCAATCATTGAGACCTGTAAAAAGAACAATCTAAAAGATGCATACATCCGCCCACTTGTGTCCAGGGGAGTAGGAGACCTTGGCCTTGATCCCAGAAAATGCATAAAGCCAACCGTGGTTATCTTTGCTGTGGAATGGGGTGCAATGTATGGTGATCTGTATGAGAAAGGACTGAAAGCGATATCAGTATCTATCAGGAGAAATCCGGCAGAGTCACTCCCACCCAATGTAAAAAGCCTGAACTATCTGAATAATATTCTCGCCAAGATTGAGGCAAATTACAAAGGTGGGGATGAAGCGATCTTCTTTGACACAAACGGGTACCTTTCTGAGGGATCGGGTGACAATATCTTTGTGGTGAAAAACGGTTCTATCACTACCCCACCAACGATTAACAACCTGCGTGGTATCACCAGGCTTGTAGGTATTGAGATCGCCAATGAGCTCGGTATCAGTGTTTCTGAAAGGAACATGGGATATTATGACCTCTACTCCGCGGATGAGGTGTTTGTAACAGGAACAGCAGCGGAAGTTGCTCCGATCACATTAATCGATGGCAGAGTAATCGGGAATGGAAAACCTGGAGCAATTACAAGACAGATGATGGAAAAATTCAAGATTGTTGTTCAGAATGAAGGTACCCCAATATATTGAACAGAAGGGATCACATCACATTTTTATACCACTAACTCTAATGATTAGAGGCACAGGCTGATATAGTGTAGACCGGCCAATCATTTCGGCCTTTCACGCCGAGGACTGGGGTTCGAATCCCCATATCAGCATCTGGATTATCGTCTAACTCATTTCTCTTTTTGTATCAAATTGGATAAAAGTAACATACATTAACCAGAAAAAATAAAACACAAAAAGTAGATCAAGCGCAAGAGCTTTCACCTACTTGATTCATCTCCTGTCTGAGAAATTTAATGATCTCTTCGTGGTGATGAATTGCATGTTCAAATATCTGTTTGCGTATCTCAATTACCCGCTCTTCTGAATCCATTGTGCTTCATCCTCCAGTAACAAAGCATCAGGTCCAGGATTCTTCCCTGCCCCGGAGTAAAACATATCAAAACCATGACATATAGGTATGCCATGCAGTGATGACCAGCATAGTCATCACCTTGCCTAATAATCATCGGAAAGAATTAGAATTTAACGTAGTTTCTTTAAGACTGTTAAATCAAGAGAAAACTCTTTTCTGTTTTTTGTAAATACAGATTCAGCAAAGAAATATATTGACATAACGATACAGGCTAATGAAGCAATAAGTGTTGGCAGAGTTCTTTCGTTATTTGTCGCGCCAACCAAAGAGCCAATCAGATACAACCCGACAAAAACAAGCGTAAATCCATTAAACAAATACACCAGCCATTCGTACTGCTCAACGGATCGGATCTGCTCTACCATTCTAATCCATACTATAGCAGTAGCATTCAGATTAATATACTGATTTTAAATATCCAGTTCAAACATCATCATACAAAAGAGTCATTTCATCGTAGAACAATAGCAGCGTAAGGGTTCTCCCGAGGACTCGCGTACCTCAGTACTGGCTCTTACGTGAGGTGTCTTAACTTCCGGGTTCGGAAAGAGACCGGGTGTAGCACACCTGCTTTGGCCGCTATTGAAAGCCCCTGTTGGACTGAACCAACATCTGTAACCGAATGTTACAAAGACTGTACAATAGAGTTTACGAATTTTAGAACAATAGCAGCGTAAGGGTTCTCCCGAGGACTCGCGTACCTCAGTACTGGCTCTTACGTGAGGTGTCTTAACTTCCGGGTTCGGAAAGAGACCGGGTGTAGCACACCTGCTTTGGCCGCTATTGAAAGCCCCTGTTGGACTGAACCAACATCTGTAACCGAATGTTACAAAGACTGTACAATAGAATTTACGATTTGTAGAACAATAGCAGCGTAAAAGTTCTCCCGAGGACTCGCGTACCTCAGTACTGGCTTCTACGTGAGGTGTCTTAACTTCCGGGTTCGGAAAGAGACCGGGTGTATCACACCTGCTTTGGCCGCTATTGAGAGCCAAGGTCCGGATTTGAACCGGAGTATAGTTGATCTGCAGTCAACCGCGTGGCCGCTCCGCCACCTTGGCTTAGCTTGAGTTAGTCAAGACTATGTATTGGAATGTGCTGCGTTTAGAATTTCGTCTGGGTTTGAAGAACTGGAAGAATAAGACTGTTAGTAATCGCGGACTGAACACGTCGTTGCCTTCGTGCGTACATCCCGATCCTATCAACCGGATCTTCTATCCGGGTCTTGTTGAAGTCTCTTTTTGGGGTAAGTTTCAAGCTTAGATGCTTTCAGCTTTTATCTCTTGGCGCGTAGCTGCTCGGCAGTGCCTTGTCAGACAACCGATCGACCAGAGGCGCCGAATGAAAGTTCCTCTCGTACTATTTCATTCTTCCCTTCAGACTTCTGACACTCCTTATAGATAGTAACCGACCTGTCTCACGACGGTCTAAACCCAGCTCACGATCCCCTTTAATAGGCGAACAACCTCACCCTTGGCTGCTGCTGCACAGCCAGGATGGAAAGAACCGACATCGAGGTAGCAAGCCGCCGGGTCGATATGTGCTCTTGCCGGCGACGACTCTGTTATCCCCGGGGTAGCTTTTCTGTAGTCAATAGCCCTCACCAAAAGGGCGTATTGGTTCGTTAGACCCGAGTTTCCTCTCGCGATTGCTTGCTATGCGCAATCGCGTCAGGCCAACTTATGCTCTTGACACTCTCCAGCGGGTTTCTGACCCGCTTGAGTTGACCTTAGGGCACCCTTGATATTTTTTCGAGGGTGTGGCGCCCCACCCAAACTGCCTACCTATCGATGTCCTGAAACAATTCAGTTAGAATTACAATAAAACCAGGATGGTGTCTCATCGTTGGCTAACCAACTCCCACAAGAGTTGGATCGACGCCTCCCATCTACCCTGCGCAGGTAATACCGTAATCCAACGACAGGCTGCAGTAAAGCTCCACGGGGTCTTCACTTCCCATAAGGAGTCACTAGTCTCTGCACTAGTACAAAAGGTTCAACGGATTCGTGTTAGGGACAGTAGCGCTCTCGTTATTCCATTCATGCAAGTCGCCAATTAAGCGACAAGGTACTACGCTACCTTAAGAGGGTCATAGTTACCCCCGCCGTTTACGAGTCCTTCGTCCGGTTGAACCCGGTGTTCAGATACTCGCACTGGGCAGGAATCACAGACTATACTAGTCCTTTCGGAGTTGCAGTCTGCTATGTTGTTATTAGACAGTCGGAGCGCCCTTGTCACTGCGACCTGCCCAATCTCTGGGCAGGCACCCCTTATCCCGAAGTTACAGGGCTAATTTGCCGAGTTCCCTTAACACGATTAATTCCGACACGCCTTCGCCTTCTCAGCGAGGGGCACCTGTGTCAGTTCTTGGTACGGACTGCATCCACCCTTTTCACGGGCTCCTGGAATTTGCTCTGTTACCCCATAACGGGTTAGCAACCTTCTCACCATTACGGTACTCCGAGTCGCATATACCGCTTAGACGGGACGACAGTCCCGCTGAGCATATCCGGAAGCGTCAGGATTGTCTGGAGCAGGTACAGGAATATTAACCTGTTTCCCTTTCGCTACACTCGAGTTACGGTGCAACTTAGGACCGACTAACCCTCGACTGACGAACATTGTCGAGGAAACCTGGCCCCTGCGGCGGTATGGATTCTCACCATACTTAAGCTTCTACTACTGCCAAAATTTTCATTTCTACACGGTCCACAGGACCTTACGACCCTGCTTCCGCCCATGCAGAACGCCTCTCTACGCCATCATACTTACGTATGGTCCGTGGTATCTGTGGCAGGCTTAAGCCCCGTCCATTTTCAGCGCCCTGAATCTTGACTGGTAAGCTGTTACGCACTTTTTAAAGGGTAGCTGCTTCTAAGCTCACCTTCCAGTTGTCTTTGACCCAGGACCACTTTCAGTGTTTACACTGAGCCTGCACTGAGGGACATTAACCACGGTCTGGGTTGTCTCCCTTACGCATTACAAGCTTACCCCGTAATGCGGACTTCCGACCATCTTAGATGACAGGGAATTTGGAGTTTGACAGGAGAGGGACGACTTTCGTCACCCACTTCCCCAATCAGTGCTCTACCTCACTGTCGATCTCCGGTCAGGTCATGCTACGGCATGTTTCGAGAGGAACCAGCGGATGCCTGGCTCGATTAATCTTTCACTCCTATACGCAGGTCACGCGAATGATTTGCATATCAAAACCGCTTGCGATCCTCCACGCACCTTTCGGCACGCTTCAATCTGCCCACGCATAGATCGCCAGGCTTCGGGTCTTATCCTGTTGACTCCGCGCATTATTAATACGCCGTCCCACACCTTACGGCTACGGACTTGTTGGTTTCCCTTCGGTTCCTTCCTTTTAAGAATTAACCTTCGCCAGCAGAATAAACTCTTTGGCCCGTTCTTCAAAACGTACGTTATGACACCGGCATTCAAACCCGTACTACCGCATCACTGCGGATTCCTTCGCTTGAAAGATCCTTTCGCGCCATAACACGCTATCACCTGTCAGTTTCAGGCACTTTTCAACACCTTTCTAGGGTTGCTTTTCAGCTTTCGCTCACGCTACTATTACGCTATCGGTTTTGGGGAGTATTTAGTTTTGGAGGTTAGTGACCCCCAGATTCACGCGGGAATTCCGACCCACGTTACTCAGGACTCCGCCAGAGCACATTTCCATACACATACGGGACTGTCACCCTCTGTAGTATGCCGTTCCAGACAACTTCTGTTCTGGAAATATGTCCCATACGGCGGGCCTATCAACACCACATCTCCCGAAGGATTCAGTTTGAACTCTGTCGCTTTCGATCGCCTCTAATAACGACATCCCGTTTGGTTTCTTCTCCTGCCCCTACTAAGATGTTTCAATTCGGGGCGTTCCCCATCCTATACAGGATTGATACGTAACGTATCAGGATGGCCCATTAGGGAATCCCCGGTTCATAGGCTCCATGCGCCTACCCGGGGCTTATCGCAGCTTGGCACGCCCTTCGTCGGCTCCCAAACCGAGCCATCCACTGACAGGTATAAAGCTCGTCCAGTTCCGTCAAACCCATTTAACGTCCTAAACGCAGCAATTCCTATACACGGCCTATCATCGCCCCGATTTCACGGGGTCTCAAGCCCTTCCCCGGCGATTTGCATCACCTGGTGCACTGGCAGTGGACCCGTGGGGATTTGAACCCCAGGCCTCGGCGTTGCAAACGCCGCGCTCTTCCAACTGAGCTACGAGCCCACCATTTTATTTGGAATACTGATGGTTTTATGGTCTGTCCGGCACCCGTTGCAATAATACCGCTTATAAATCGTTAGGAGGTGATCCAGCCGCAGATTCCCCTACGGCTACCTTGTTACGACTTAACCCCCCTTGCGAAACCCAGATTCGACAGCGCCATTTGGCGTCGCCTCATCAAGACCTCACTCGGGTGGTTTGACGGGCGGTGTGTGCAAGGAGCAGGGACATATTCACCGCGCTATGGTGAAACGCGATTACTACGGATTCCAGCTTCATGCGGGTGAGTTACAACCCGCAATCCGAACTTAGACTGGGTTTAGGAGATTGCCTTCACCTTTCGGTGTCGGAACCCATTGTCCCAACCATTGTAGCCCGCGTGTAGCCCGGATAATTCGGGGCATGCTGACCTACCGTTGCCCATTCCTTCCTCCCCTTTAGCAGAGGCGGTCCCAACGATGTCCCCATCGACCCGAAGGTCAAGCTGGCAATTGTTGGCGTGGGTCTCGCTCGTTGCCTGACTAAACAGGATGCTTCACAGTACGAACTGACGACGGCCATGCACCTCCTCTCAGCTAGTCAAGTAGAGTCTTCATCCCGACTATCATTCAGCTGTCTTATCCGGTGAGATTTCCGGCGTTGAGTCCGATTAAACCGCAGGCTCCACCCGTTGTGGTGCTCCCCCGCCAATTCCTTTAAGTTTCAGCCTTGCGACCGTACTCCCCAGGCGGCGCATTTCACGGTTTCCCTTCGGCACCTCAGTGACACGTGGTCACTGACACACCTAATGCGCATCGTTTACAGCTGGGACTACCCGGGTATCTAATCCGGTTTGCTCCCCCAGCTTTCGTCCCTCACTGTCGGAGCCGTTCTGGTGAGATGCCTTCGCCATAGGTCGTCCCACCGGGATTACAGGATTTCACTCCTACCCCGGCAGTACCTCTCACCTCTCCCGGTCCCTAGAACTGCAGTTTCCCCTGAACGCCCATCAGTTAAGCCGATGGATTTCTCAAGGGACACACAGATCCAGCTACGGACCCTTTAAGCCCAGTAAAAGCGGCCACCACTCGAGCCGCCGGTATTACCGCGGCGGCTGGCACCGGTCTTGCCCGGCCCTTTCTTCACCAGTTGTTTACACTGGTGGACAGCCACCCTGTGGTGGCACTCGGGGTTTCCTTATCACGGTTGCCCGCATTGTAAAGTTTTCGCGCCTGCTGCGCCCCGTAGGGCCTGGATTCGTGTCTCAGAATCCATCTCCGGGCTCTTGCTCCCACAACCCGTACCGATTACAGGCTTGTTGGGCTTTTACCCCAACAACTACCTAATCGGCCGCAGACTCATCCTGAAGCGACGGATCTTTCATCCGGAGAACATTCCAGTTCGCCCGGACTATAGAGCATTACCCCCAGTTTCCCGGGATTATTCTCTTCTTCAGGGCAGATTGTCCACGTGTTACTGAGCAGTTCGCCGAGGTCTTGCACCTCTCGACTCGCATGGCTTAGTCAAACCCCGATAGCAGTGGCCTCTGGCAGGATCAACCAGAATTTGTTTGGTTACTTTTCGCAACGCACACTTGCTCGGACTATTGGCGGGTGCGGACAGATGTCCACACCATCAGTATTCCTATGTCGAACCCGTTGCAACATCGCTGTTCACAGTTCGGGCTCCCATCTAAACGGCCTCTAACGTTGTGTTCGAAGGCTTATATACCTTTGCAGGTATTAACCCCCAAACAACAACGTTTGAGCCGTTTCACACTCACTTTAACGCGAGTGGGATTTACTACTTACACTCCGGCGCATATAAGCGTTACTCATGCGCACTGATTTCATTCGCGAAATGTATGCGATCTGATGTCGCATTCAACTCCGGACAAACATGATGAAATCTCGTATAAATCATTTTTTTGGAGAATAGAATCATTTGGACAGTTATTGGCTGAAGCGAAGATCTCAACGACACCAGATGAGCGCAGCATGACGGTCCACTCAAGGCAACTCAACTTCTCTCAAGCCGCAGGATCGCCCGCATGTTTTTCGATGTACAACTCGCCGAACATATGCTCCTGCCGAAGACCTACCTTGCCATAAGATGGGGGTTTCTCGTCAAATAGAGAAATAATGAAGAAAGAGGATTGAATTATTTTATATCATTACTATCAACATGCATTTCAGAGTTTGATGATATTTATCCTTGGATAGAAGTTAGTTTGAGGGTTGCCAGATCTATCTTCTTCATCTGAAGCATGGCAGCCATAACCTTCTGTGCCTTCTTGGTATCAGGATCGGTGAGTAGATCTATCATCTCTCCGGGAACTACCTGCCACGATATTCCAAATTTATCTTTTAACCATCCATATTGTTGTGATGCAGGATCCCCACCATCGGTGAGTTTCTCCCAGAAATAGTCAACCTCCTCCTGATTGGCACAATTGATAATGAAGGAGATTGCTTCAGAAAAATGGAATACCGGGCCGCTATTTAATGCAACGAAAGAAGAACCATCCAGAGTAAATTCTACGGTCATGACACTCCCTTCAGGTTTATGATGAAACTCAAACCCTTCTTTTCCGTATCTAGTCACTCTTCCAATTGAAGAATTTTTAAAAATTGACGTGTAGAAACGAGCCGCCTCTTCTGCCTCATTATCAAACCATAATCCGGTAGAAATCCGATGAACAGATGCTATGATAAGTATTAATCTTGTAATTAATTGTTTCTCATCTTAAGTAGATCTGAGGAAATACATCAACCAAATGGGAGAATCACCAGATACTCGGGGAGGAAATTAGGAGTGAACTAGAGCCGATTTATCAGTCATCCGGAAAAAAAGGCTTTGAACTCATCGACATGTTTCAACATGAATCGCTGGAGTTCGTAGTCATCATGAAGAGCCTCACCATCAAGAGATTCTCCACAAAGATGACAATGCCTGGAAATCTGACTATTCACTTTATTGCAAAGAGGGCAGATTCTTGGTCCTAGCCGGTTTGTGGTCGCTTCAAGTTCATCTTAAGAGATACCATAGAGCTTATTGATTTCAGGAACGATGTCGCTCCCAGTCAGATGAGCATCGGTAGCAAACATCTTCGAGTCTATAGTCCCCCACATCATGAGTTTGATAACCGATTCGTTGACGCCTTGCTGAATGAGGTGGGCAATGTGGGAATGTCTGAGTATATGCGGAGTGAAATGTTTCTCCATTCCTGCACGCTTGGCAAGAACAATGTGGTTTTATTGAGTGCAGCTCGGGTAGGAGAAATCCCATGGTCGCTAATGAAGACCAGATTCTCACCAGAAGGGCTGCCCGGATAATCGCTCTTCCATTTGATCAAGTATTCTCTAGCCATCACTAAGCGGATATACCGATTGATCCCGGTCTTGAAGTTGAGATTGACAACAGCCCCGGGGGCATCAAACTTGATATCATTCCATACCATCTGACCGATCTCACCGATTCGGAAACCACCCTCATATAATGTGGAGATGAATGCACGCTCTCGACTTGCATGACATGCACCCAAGATCGCAGTAATATCATCTACACTGAGCAGGTCATTCGCTGTTCGCTTATTAGACCGCTTCTGGGTTTGAACTTTACCCAGTTTCTTTTCGTGAAGTATGACATACTCTTCATCAATCAAGCACCGATAGAAGGGCTTCATCATCCCAACATAATCAGCAATGGTGTGTGGCGCAAACGGTTTACCTCTCAATGATTCTCCAACTTTAATCCTTGAGACTCCACTATAGAGGTCAGCGATGGAATTCTCAGTGAAGGGAACTATGAATCTTCTGAGATTAACCAGGATAAAGTCGATCTTCTGTGATCGTTTTCCACCGATATTCCGAGTAGTCTTAGAATCGGCAACATACCCTCTGATCAGATCTGCATCCTGTTTTGTTATCTGAACTGAAGCGAGAGCTTTTTCGATCGACCGATCAGGATAGTCCTCTTTGATATCATGAAAGGCAAACTCCGAGGGTGGTTATATCAGGTGCATGAGAAAGATGTAGCGTCACTATGCGGAAAAATTTTTGGAGAAGAAGTGAACAATTGTTCCAAAGCCTCAGGCGAGATTTGAACTCGCGACCTCGTCCTTACCAAGGACGCGCTCTACCGGCTGAGCCACTGAGGCTTGTGCCTTTACATATACTCCGGGTCCACATATAAATTTAACGCCGCCCAGGCTGACCTTCGAATGGCTATTTAAATATGAACTGATGAGGATTTGAGATGAAGGTCCATCTGCGGATATGGGATCTCAATTCCTGCAGCCTTGAACGCAGTATAGATCTCCGTGTTCAGGTGATCCCTGACCTCAAACGTTTTGTCATACATCCCGGTCCAGACTAGGAGTTGAAACATCAGCGCAGATTCACCAAACTCCAGAAAATATACTTCAGGAGTAGGAGTAGAAAGAACAAACCCGGACTCAACTCCCTCTTCTGCAACAGTTTTCAGAATTTTTTTCACCTGATCGATATCAGAATTATATCCAGTACCGACTGTGATTCTGACTTTCATAGTAATATCCGGAAGTGCAAAATTTGTCAGCATATTCTCAGTCAGAATCTTATTCGGGACAGTTACGAGCTGACTGTCCAGGGTTTTAATTCTGGTGCTTCGTGGGCCCACAGAAATGACATCACCAATGACCCCTTGTATTTCAATCCGGTCACCCTCCCGGAACGGTTGATCAGCAGCGATCATCGCTCCTGAAAAAAAGTTACCAAACGTATCCTGGGCAGCGAGACCCACGACAATGCCCACAAGACCTCCGGTAGCAAGCAATGGAGTGATGTCTATTTTGAGAACAGAAAGGATCATAAAAAATGCCCCGATACCGATGACATATCCATACACACTCTGGAGAAAATGAACAAGTTTATCATCGAAACCGGAATCTGTCAGACTTGCAATCTTTTTCCCATACAGGTCCAGGAAATTCCGGATAAAGAACGCAATAATTAAACTGCCCAGAATGATGTATAAAACCTGGGCATAGGTGCTCTCCATAACCTGATGGGCAAGATCAGGAAGATCGGCAACATACCTGAGAGCCAGAAAGATGGTTATTGTCAAAATGGCAATTACAGCCGGAATTCCGAGCGCTGATATGATAACCCGACTGATACCCTTCTCTGATCCTTCCAGATGTGCACGTATTTTCGAACCTGCGAAATAAAGAATCACAGCGAGAACACAACCTGCTACAATTACCAGGGCAGCTGGGATGTTTCCAAAGGGCATACGATCAGGTTTATGCTCAACGGACTTATATGTACAGGATTATGGCTCACGATAACCCGATTGCACAGAAACTTGCGGAGCTGACCGATCGTCCGATGACATTCATGCATGTCTGCGGAACGCATGAAGCTGCCATTGCAAAAAACGGGATCCGGAGCATGCTCCCAGGCAATCTGAAGATCGTGATGGGCCCCGGCTGTCCGGTCTGCATCACACCCCAGGGTGAGATCGATGCAGCTCTCGAACTCGCCGCAAAAGGATGTATCATCGCAACATATGGTGATCTTCTCAGGGTTCCCGGCTCAGAAGGGACTCTTGAGAGTTGTGGCGGAGATGTGAGAATTGTTCAGGGAGTTCACAAAGCCATTGAGATAGCACAAAAGACAGACAAAGAGGTTGTATTTGTTTCAGTAGGGTTTGAAACAACTGCACCCACAGTGGCAGCCATGCTTTTAACAAATCCCCCTGCCAACTTTTCAATACTCTCTTTTCACCGGATTGTGCCACCGGCAATGCAATGGCTTCTGTCACAGGGCGAAGCACGTCTTGACGGATTTATGCTTCCGGGTCATGTTCTGACAGTTGCAGGTATTGATGAATACAGGCAGTTTCAGGTTCCTCAGGTCGTTGCCGGGTTTGAAGCTGATGATATTTTACTTGGACTCTGTATGCTTGCCCAGCAGGTCAGGGATGGGACCGGCCTTGTAGAGAATGCATACCCGCGAGCTGTAAAAGAAGAAGGAAACCCGAAGGCAAAAGCGATCATGGATCAGGTCTTTGAACCATGTGATGTGGAATGGAGAGGATTTCCCGTCATTCCAAAATCAGGACTTAAGCTCAGGGATGAATTCTCACAATACGATGCACAAAAGAAGTTTAATATTATATATAAAAAGGTCAGCAAAAATTCAGCATGTATCTGTGATAAGGTGCTGAGAGGAATCGCAGATCCATCTGATTGTAAATTATTTGGAAAAGTGTGTACTCCACGGACACCGGTTGGACCATGCATGGTCTCTCACGAAGGAGCATGCAAGATCTGGCATTCGTACCCGACCCACAAGTAATGGATTACCCATTCCCTTTATTTGTTCGAAGATCTAATAAGGTAAGGCTGCCCCGGTAGGGTAGAGGATATCCTAGAAGCCTCCGGAGCTTTTGACCTGGGTTCAAGTCCCAGCCGGGGCGTTCTGCGAGTTACGCTAACGCTCTTCTCATTTTTCTCTGGTTTTTTATTAGATATTAAGATAAATGATGTTCGATAAACAATCCATCTATCAACATTGACTCGCAATAGCCACCTCATAATATAAACCAGCGGCGCAAACCTTATTTTCGCCCCAATCATGTCTTCTGCGTTAAAGGTAATCTGATTTTTCCCAGCGCCAAGGATTGAGGTTACATCTGTCAGTTCTCTTTACACCGTATCCCCGGAGTATGGAACTGACTCTCCGGCATGGTAATCAAGACTTTTAGTCGTAGATTCATTGACCGCGACCACCTACAACAGATCAGAAAAAAGCTTAAAGTGACGTCTTCGACTGAGACAAAAACAGCTTCGCCTCCCCATCCCAAATATACCCATTTTGTGATGAGTTACCATTTCATCTTCTTCAACCCTTGAAAAAGAGGGACTGGAACCAGGATCACACAGTCCCCTTCAATTGTATCAACACAGCAGCCCGGATTATGAAACGGCTACTGTCGGAAGAGGAGTGACTGGTATGGTCTTAACTGAAGATGTTGATGAATTAGTTCCCTTATCTGATGTCACAGTATATGATGATCCAGTAGAGGTGACCACAATATTTCCATTTCGATCAGTCCGGTATACTTCCGCTCCCGCATCTTTCAGGTTTTCTAGTGTCTTTTGAGCAGGATACCCCAATGCATTATTATGGCCAACATCGATCACAGCAACCTTCGGGTTGACTAATGAGAGGAAAGACGGAGAACTCCCTGATTTAGATCCATGATTCGTGACCTTAAGAATCTGTGCAGAGGGATCACCAGTATACGTCGAGGAATCTCCCATAAACAGGAACTTTTCTGACCCATCTGTAACTTTAAGAACAACAGAATCCTCATTTAGATCATTTTTGTCTGATGTAGGATTGAGTACCTCAACAGATATCCCATCTGCAAAAGGAATTGTCTTTCCGGTTTTGACTTCTTCATAAGGAATCTGCTTTTTCTGGACAAGACTCATGACATCCACATAGGTTTGAGAGGCGGTTGATTCTCCGTTGTCAACAAAGAGACCGACCGGGAAAGCGTTCAACACATCAACCATTCCACCAATATGGTCCTCTTCAGGATTCGTCGCAACAACAACATCGAGATTCATTATCCCATGAGTTTTAAGGTAATTTACAACCGTAGGACCTGCATCTACAGGACCAGCATCAATCAACATATTGTGTCCACCCGACTGTAGTAACTGGGAGTCGCCCTGGCCAACATCAATATATGAGACGGTTAGTTGTCCTGATACGGCAGTTGAGAAATAGATGAGGACTAAAAAAATCCATCCATAACGAAGCATAGAATTGAATGTTGATCTACTTTATGATATATATGTCGATTCATAAAAAATCCAACCTGATTATGGACTAATTAGGATAGATTTCTATACAGAAAAAGAATTGAACAGGCATACAACAAATTATTTGATGCTGAGTAAACTTTTCATCACAGATACACCCGCTTGAGATTCTTAATTATTTGGATCAATTGTCAATACATAATTGTATGAGGATAAAATATCACCATTTCTGCCTAAAGCAGCCTGTGCTTTTACTTTACGGACCCATTTATTCGCGTCGCATGGATTGACCGTTATGGCCTAACTTTGCCACTTTAACTTCCGAGACCAAATGAGATCATCCACATAGTGATCAAATTTTTCTGAATTTGGAGATCTTCTCCTCAAAATTTCATGTCATCCCCCAATTATGGTGCAAAATCATCGTGTTGATGGCATCAAAATTGGAGTGAATGAACTTTTTTCCATCCGATTCCACGCACACCGGAAGAAATCGAAGGGATAGAAGAATCATGAGCAGATATAAAAACAGGTCGTATCTTCTCAGAGGATGAGATTAAGAGAAAATTCGATTGTTGAATGACGGAAAACCTAGTCATTTATACCAACAGGGCACGAGACCTGAAGAGACACTCTATTGAGATCGCTCGGGAGATAATCATCTCAATATGTGTACTGAAAACTGATCACCTTACCCAGGTTAAGAAACTCAAGGGTTCGCAAAAATCGCCGTTCTTTATCTGCATGTTGATGACTACCTGATGATTCTGGTTATCCAAAATAACAGATTAATTGTTCAACTGGTAGAACAAGGGCCTCGATAGACAGTATATCGGAAAAATGGAAATTAACAATTGGTTCCCGCAAATGCCAAGGCACAGATTGCAGTTAATGTATATACGTGTTAAAATTATCCTGAATTGAACAAATGAATTCTGTAATAATATCTCTGATTATCTGAAAATATTGGGTAATCCGATTATCATTCTGAAACCGGTATGATCCTCTCTTTCATTTGCCTCTCAAGACCTAACTTCATCATCTCAACCACGTTTGATACAACTCCCCGGGTATAGGTATTGAGCAACTGATCGGCAGTAAAAAATTCCCGATCTTCGTTGCTGGTAAACTCAGCACCATGGGTCCGGTAATACAAACCAAAGGGAGCGAGAATAAAACCCATCTGCTGAAAATTCAGGAAAATATCCATAGCAGTCTTTATTCCCCCGTCTTCATGCCCGTTCACAAGGATTCCAACTATTTTTCCCGTAGTCAGCCCGGGTTTTTTCAGGTGATAGAGATTTTGTAAACAGGTCGTCCGATCAAGAAAGATCTTGAGCTTTGCTGACATGCTATTCCAGTTGATAGATGAAGCGACGATGACGGCTTTCGCAACTGTAAACATCAGATGAAATATGTGCATATCATCAGATTTATTCCGACATGGAAAATCACAGGACTGTGCCCGCACTGCATAACAGCACCAGCAATGATCTATTGAGAATTCATTCAGGTTAAACCGCCGATACGAAATAGTCAACTCATTAAGCATGGATTCCGCAACATCAGCCATTATCCCGGTGTTTCCTGCCCTGTGTGAACTGCCGTTAATGAGCAGAACATCAAATGGTTCTCCATTGTAGGAGGTTATCTCATGATCTGCAGGGATAAATTCTCCAGAGGGGCTATGGCAATTAGGACATCCTTTCGGAGGTTTTTCACCGTTCATCACAAAGCCACAAACTGTACACTTCCAGGATATCTTTTCTACCGTTATTGCCTGATTTTTATTTGAAAGGGTCATGAATCTCTCATCTCAATTGGTGTGATACAACCTGCCGGCAAAATTTCTAAGAGGTATATGATCAGGTCACGGAATTGTGACGATAGATCATTTGAATAATTCCTTTGATTAGTACTCTCTTGCTGGATTTCAATGATCAAAGATATACCTGGTTTTATTATTGCCATCATTGCGGCACAATTGAATTGATAGAAATTGTACCATATGAGCAATATTTCACAAGTTATTGGTTTTTATGTAATGGTTCGATGAATTCTGATAAATAAGAATTAAAAATCCGCATCATCTCAATAACGATATATGGATATGAGGAGGTCCGTCATCTGGTTTGTATAAATAAGGTCAATATTCTCTCCATGAGCAATTACTCAAATCCCAGGATAAGATTTCATTAACCCAACATTTCACAGGGTGGAAAAAATTCGGCTATAAATCAGGTATTTTTACGATTTAACCATTATTTAGATCGGGTATTGTCTCACATTATTTAAAGTCAAGTTTTAGGCTTTATTTTTAAATTAAGTCAACTAAATCGTTTTCTCAAGGTGTTTTTATTAATAGATACAAGTGGGGTGATGAATACCCTGCCTGCCATTGAGATCTGTCATTCTCGATGTGTCAATGCAAACAAATATCTCCGCGTATATTATGCCAATTTGAGGTTGGAAATTTTAAATTGTTCCCGGTAGAAAAGGCATTTTATAATCACCAGCAGAGTCTGGTTGAAAATTAGATCCGCGATATCCAACCAGAGGGGAGGTTTCAGATACAAAAACTGGTTAAATCATTGATAAATTGACCAATAAAGGATATTATCCAGGGGATCCTGAAATAAGCCATAATTTTATCGCCTTTTCCAGACTACACAACTTAAACATGCTGATACACTTTTCAAGTGTACTCCAATGATGAAATCCTCTGTCAGGATATTTAGACCGGAACTATTGAAACTTTTATTCCTCATGCCCAATTTATTCAGATCAAAATCTGATTCTCCCCTGATTACTCTCTCTGGATTCAGAAAATCAGAAAGACCTCATAACCAAAAAAATTTTACCGGGGTCACCGACTCATTTCTTGTTTAAATAAATTCACGACCAAGGGCATCTGCTTTCATCATGGCATCATAGACCATATGTGGTGTTACAGCAAATGGTTCACATTCCATGAATGACCCGGGCTTGCATGCAGTCTCAGCAACCTTCATGATATCATCAGAACTCATTTCACCGGAACAGATACCAGAAAAGGTAACTGGCAACCCAACACTGGTACAGAACTGCAATACTTCCTGTATCTCTTTATCCGGACGCTTTTCAAGAACCAGTTGAACAACAGTACCAAATGCTACCAGTTCACCATGGTACATATGATGGCATTGAGGGAGAATAGTGAGACTGTTGTAGATCGAATGGGCACAGGCAAGCCCGTTACTCTCAAACCCTACCCCACTCAGATAAATATTTGCTTCAACAATGTTTTCAAGTTCCTGTGTACATTTCTTATTTTCTGCAGATTTTTTTGCCTGAACTCCATCCCGAATCAAAATCTCATAACAGAGTTTTGCTAATGCAACTGATGAGTTCGTACATGTTCCCCCAACAAAATTTTCATGATGTGAAGCAACGTTTGCCATCGCTTCAAAATATGTCGAGAGAGCATCACCCATCCCTGCAACAAGCAACCGAACCGGTGCCTCAGCAATAATTTCAGTATCTACAAGAATTATTTCTGGATTTTTTGCAAGAATCAGGTTGCCATCAAATTCATGATCTTCAGTATAGACTACAGATATTGCACTTGTGGGTGAATCAGTGGATGCAATCGTTGGAATGGATATGACCGGACATTCTTCATAATAAGATACTCCTTTGGCAGTATCCAGAGCTTTGCCTCCCCCAACGCCAATAACTACTCCACAATGATTTAATGAGTATACCGTTCGGAGCCTTTCAATTTCATTATGAGTACATTCTCCATTAAATTTTTCAAAGACGAGCGTTGCCCCGGAACCTTTGAAACTTTCCTCGATAATACCTTTCAAATGAGTGTATGCAAAACCTCCCATGACAAAGAGATACGGCCCATGCAGCCTGGAAATATGATCTTTTATTCGCGAAAGCTCTCCTGCTCCCTGAATATATTTTGAAGGTGACGCGAGTACTCTGGACATCATACAGTATCTCATCTTTGGAACTATTAGTGTTCTCCCAGAATTACCCAGTAAGAAACCAACAATGACAACCACAAAAGAAAAAAGGTTCAATAATGGATGCTTAACCTCACAGGAACCACACACCTGTGTACGGTATCCTCAACTCAACCGAACAGGTTTACTTTCCTCTTGTTCCGGTTCCACAACAACTGCAGTCCCATAAGCGAGCACCTCGGTCATCGACTGTCCAATCTCTGATGAATCAAATGCAACGCCAATGACCGCGTTTGCTCCCATTTCCATGGCATGATCCTTCATTCTATCCAGAGCATGAGAGCGTGATTCATTCAGGAGTTGTGTATACTCATGAATCTCTCCGCCGAGAATAGTTCGGAGACCGGCAACAACATTTCCACCAAGACCCCTGCTACGTACAATCAGACCCCAGGTAAATCCGACCTGCCGGACGATCTTATAGCCCGGAACATATGGAGTGCTGACTATGAGAATATCAGATGACATCTGCATAACGTGGGTACCTGGAGGATAACATGCTTTTGTTATGGATCATCATGGCAATCAGAGAGAAGGTATGATATAAGATAATAGAAAGAACCCATAACCATTTCAACAAAGCATGAGTAGTATGGATCTATGAGGTTGTGGATACTAGTACTTCTCATATGTCTCGTTGTCAACTCGCCTTCTGCAGCGGATACGAATACCAGTAACCTGCTGTTTAACCTGACAACTAATATAACTCCGGTTATTACCCAGGTGCCTGTCGTCATTCTGCCAACGACCACAGTTCCAACCAGCAGCCCTACTATAGAAGTTACTCAGGTACCGACAACAACAGAACCAACGGTAACACCAACAAAAGAGGTAACGCTCGTCCCCTCTCTTAAGCCTATAACCGTGCCGATTACAACACCAAAAGAACCAGTTATAGTATCTAATATTACTGTCACTCCCACACCGACTGCTACACCTACTCTTCTTCCATCATTACAACCGACTATTAAACCAGTAATATCATTAAAACCAGGTATAAGTAATCTGAATATCCAGGCCGATTCCCCAATAACAAACCTGGCTCTTTCAGGAAACTTTAGTTTTATTTCATCTCCTTCAGGAGCGACAGTAACATTTGATGGCTCTTCTTCAGGAACAACACCCGTGACTGTGGCTGTTGATGAAAGCAGCAGCACACCGCATACGGTGAAAATGGAAAAGAGTGGATACCAGGACTGGACTTCAACCATTGATCATAACCCGGCTGCGGGGACAACTGAGATAATAACAGCAACTTTGCAGGCGAGCCCTCTAAATGGATCAATATCAGTCACGTCAACCCCATCAGGGGCAACAGTAGCAATTGATGGATCTGATATTCAGACAACCCCTCACACGTACCCGGAAATAATTCCAGGATCCCATACTGTTACCATCAGTAAAGATGGATACACACCTTACACAACAACAGTAACTGTAGCATCTGGAGCAGAATCCGTGGTATCAGCCGTATTAAACCAGGTATCTACGACGGGATCACTCACAGTCAATACATATCCGTGGGGAGCTGTTATCATTTTGAATGATGTGGTTTATGGTATCACTCCCGCACACTTTGATGCCATACCAACCGGGACCTACACAATGAAACTGGCGAAGTTTGGATATCAGCCGGTAACACAAAGCATTGAGATCAGTTCAGGAAAAGAGAACAAGGTCGAAGTCGCCCTTCCAAGGTACTTCCCGCCAACCGGGACACTGTCTATACGATCCTTCCCAAGTGGCGGGGTAGTTACTCTTGATGGTATAACCCGTGGAGTCACCCCGGCCCGGATTTATGGATTGAATCCTGATAGTTACAATGTCAGAGTTTCAATTCCCGGATATCTTGACTGGATAGGTATCGTTGATGTTGTTGCAGGAAGAGAAACATCTATTTATGGAACACTCACGCCTAAAGGGACAGTAATCCACACCGGATCAATTGCTGTTACCTCTACACCATCAGGTGCCTCAGTGATTCTGGATTCACGCCCACAGGGTAAAACTCCAATGACTCTTCAGAATATCCCCAGCGGTACGCACTCTCTCATCCTCACGTATCCGGGATATGAACCTGTTTCAACAACAACAACAGTGCAAGACGGAACAACAAGTCAGATTTCAGTAACACTCACTCAGTACACAACGCAGAACCTGACCCCGGGTTTAATAACCCTGTCAGATGATGCAGCATCGTATCTCTCTATTCACGGAAGAACACAGGCACTTGCTGACTTCAATAATCCTTCTAGTGGATTTTCCAGTGACACGAAATATATTCTGGCTCTGGATCTCAATGGCACGGTTCTTGCGGATGTAGCAAACCCTGAACTGGTTGGAGTAAATCTATCAAAGCAGAATTCAGATCCGGTATCTTCCGGTCTTTTAATCTCCTCTCTAGCCAAAATGGGAGGCGGGAGTTTGTATATTACAAACCTGACAACAGGAGAAAAACCGGTCTCTCTTCTGTATGTCAGGCCAGCGATCAGCGGAATTATTCTATCAGCAGTAACCCCTGTTGATGGAATGACACTCCCGGTCTTTACCGGTGATCCAGCACAGATGAAAGAGAGTGTTCATGCTGCGGTTGTCCATGCAAAGGATCTCAACAGGGAAGTGGCAGAGGCTGATATCGAGACTGGTTCATACTCTTCAACATCAAATATGCTGCTTCATTCATTTGATCCAAACAGCACTGCTGATATCGATCAGAACGGGGTAAGCACTTCAGGTCTTCTTACTGCTGCTGCAGTTGACGGTGGTGGCTATGCCTGGGTTCCTATGTTTGATGGATCAGACAACAGCATACTCACGCTGGGATATGCGGAGATGGTAGATGATTCCTGGGGAATTTGGGCATCATCCACTGAAAAAGGTCATGAAATAATTGTTATGATGGATGCTGTCCCGGTGGTTGTATCGGTTTGAATAAAACGGTAACACCTCATTTTTCAGGGTAGATATATAGAATAGAAAAAATACCTTTCTAATAAAAATATTGAACACGGATAATCTATTCGAATTATCTCTTCTGTATAGTTTTCAGTTGTTAGTTAAAGTTATTTGATATATTCTAACTCTTTTTTTTATCATAATGACGGAATCGTTTGTTTCTCCAGACGAACACCAGGTATTTCAAAAAAGTGGATAAGACAATCATTCATATATATAAACGGGAAGACAGATAGCGCCTCATATAAAAGAGATTGCCCTTAAATGGGAGGATATACTCTTATCGGAATTTGATTCATACCATGGGAATTTAATCGTGAATTCTTTAGTTGATATGGTTTAGAATATATCGAGAATTATGTTAAATAAACAGAATTATCATGGAATTTAAAACTCATCACCTTGTCCTGCTCTGTATAACTGCCTTTTTTGCAATGGCCGGAGGAGCCCTTATTACACCGGTATTACCTGAAATGGTAGGACCACTGCATACAACTACCCAGGGGGTAGGGATGCTCATGTCAGTTTTCACTATCTCTACTGCAATATTCACGTTGATTATCGGACAATTCATCGATTGCATCAACCGGAAAAAAATACTCGTGACCGGTCTTGTAATCTATGGATGTACAGGTCTTGTCAGTTTTTTTGTCTCTGATGTGAACTCGTTATTAGTAATGAGATTCATCCAGGGTATTGGAGTAGCCGCGATAACCTCACTCGCCATGTTGATTATCGGTGACGTTTACACTGGTATTGATTGTGTCGGGGCAATGAGTAAAATCAGTATATCATTTGCCTTGGGCTCAGTGTTTGCGCCAATTATCGGAGGAGGACTGGCAACCTTTGGATGGAATTACGCATTTCTCTTTTATGCCCTTTCCCTGCCATTTGCTTTGGTTGTTATGATGATTCTTCCTGAAACAAGAAAGCAGAAGGAGCTGGGCAGTTACCAAGGTCTCATTGAAGCTCTCAAATATCTCAAAAATTTGCCAATACTTTATACCATTTTTATGGGTTTCTCGATATATTATCTATTATTTGCCATGATGATATATGTGCCCTTTATGCTCAAGGGTGAGTTCAACTTTACTTCAGGATTATCAGGAATCATGCTCGCTGTCCCGGGCATGGCTTGTGTCGTGATGGCACCAAAGGTGCGGTATTTTGCAGGCAAGTATTCATTAATCAGGGTGATAATTGCGGGATTCATAGTTGTAGGGTTATCACTGCTACTAATGTCTGTTGTGCCTTCAATAATCGGAGTAGTTCTTTTATTACTTCTTTTTGGATTAGGACTCGTAATTTCACAGACATGCATTGACGCCCAGATTATACAGATATCTCCACTTGAGTCAAGAGGCGGTGTTATCTCAATTTATAGTTGTATGAGATACATTGGTCAAAGTTTTTCTCCTATAATCTTAGGTATAATTCTGGCATATTCAGGTATTGCCGCTGTTTTTGTCACTGCAGGGGTTTTTGGATTGGTTATTGCATTGATGACGTATAGAATGAAATATTTGTTTAATACCCTGTAACTTGAGTTGGCAAAGAATAATTTTTCGAATAACTCTCCTTATTGTTCATCAGATTTTAAATATATTGCAAGTCCGGAAAAAGTCGGATTTATGGACTTTGGTGGATTGAAAGTAGAAAAACACCTTCGATTATCCTAAAAATAATCTTTAATGTATCCATTAACGCAACAAAGATTATCAATTATAGGGTAATATTACAGTCAATTGGACAGTCAAGTAATTTCAAAGAATGAACTATCAAAAAACAGATACAATACTGCGGGAATTTGGTATATTCAATATCTAATCTGAATGATATGAGTCTTTTAAAAGGAATAAAAGGGCAGGAGGCACTAAAGGGTTTTTATAAGGCCGGAGGAGTGCCGAGAAAAGGGAAAGGTGATCATATAAATAAATATTAAAATGCCCAATGGTCAACTCATTACCATTCCAATTTCTGGAGAGGTAAAAATTGGGTTGTTAAAATCTGCAATCCGAAAAGCCGGACTTTCTGAAGAAGAATATGTGAGATTTCTTGAGGAGTAATGATGCAGGAATATACGATAATAATTCATCCCGCTGAAGAAGGGGGATTTTGGGTTGAAGTTCCCACGCTTCCAGGTTGTTTTTCACAAGGCGAATCAATCGAGGAGGCAATGAGAAATGTCAAAGAAGCGATAGATCTTCATATAGAATGTTTGAAAGAGGAGAATGAACCCGTACCTATTGAAAATGATCTCATTATTAGTCGTGTTCAGGTAAATCCTGTTCAAGCATAATTATTGGACTGATAATCCAGTCAGAGATACTCATATTTGACCTATTTGGAAAACCAGGGTCGGATATATCAAATCAGACGATACATCAGTTCATGATCTAATCAGTCGGATTATTTTTTCTTGCCCACACATAGACGGGCATGAAATGAAATTTCACTCATAATTCTTTACGCGTTCTCATCATCTTTTTTTCTGCATATAAACCAACGGCAAATCTATTTATACCGAAATAATCCGGGTGGAGAAAAAAGTTGGCAGACTTTACAACCAAAGGCGTCATAAAGTCAGCGGAGAGGAAAATAATTACTCCGATCGACACCGTCACTAATTTCCCGAATTCGTCCGAATGTCGTGGACGAAGTCGCGTGTACATTTCTGACTGAATCCCGGGTGCAAGCCGCCCAGGTATCTGATCTGTATACTACAGGGATGCTGCAGAACGGAAGTTATGAGATCTCGCGGGTTGTTGGATCCGGACTGACCGGGGGAACCGTTGTGAACGGTTCCGGTATGCTCGGGTTCGGATCACAGTCTGAAGGGAATGACACTCTGAAAACCAGAGGGTTCGTATCTGGAAATATGAGCGTGAGGGACTTTGTGAAGTATGGAGGGAGGTTATGATTTGGGAAATATTGACCGGGTTTCTTGGATCTCTGAGCGTGATAAACACAATTGCGGCGATCCTTCTCTATCGCCAATATGTGAAACTCGCGTATGAATCCGTTGAGTTTGCGGAGCTTGTGATTACCAGTATTGAGGAAGCAGAAGACGGATCTGTATCTATCGATCCTCTGTCTCTTGCGGCCTCATCGATGGATCACGTCAGCCAGTTATCCGGGCTCCTGAAATGGATCCGGTTCTGATTCATTGCTGTTAAAAACGATCAGTGTGAATATCTATGTGCCGGAGTAATCTGGCCTTTCTGGGGAGATTGGAAAGAAATAGGGATACCTGTTTCTTTTATGACTGAGTAATTGAGTCTCGGCAATTCCTTGTGAAACTCAGAACGCCATGTATAGATCTCTGATGTTCTGCAAACTGTGGTTGACACTCGCACGCCTGAGAGATTATCCCAAATCACCTCAACATCTCTCTTTTCCCCCTTTTGAAAAAATATTTTGTGTCTATATCTTAGCCCACATGCTTATCGTACCTGTGTAGGTTCTTCTCACTTCGACTTTTATTCTCACTCCTAATCGTGGATTACCGTTCTGTGTAAGAAATTTTTATATTAAAATCATTTAGAAAAAGTTATGAATTTATAATCAATTATTGATATATGGAAGAGCCAATAAATATTCTTACAAAAAATCCTTATCTTGTATTTTTTTTCCCCCTGTTCATGGCTATTATTGCGGCATCACCAATTGCTGAATTCAATAGGTTTATTTTTTTATTATTTTTTGTAATTGCTGTTATTTTTTCAACTATTCTCTATGTTATTTTTAAAGATTTTAAAATCCATATTGATGATTACTTAAATTACAGAAATCATGGAAAATTTATAATTCATTCCTTTTTAAAGCACGAGCATATTGTAAATAGTCAATCTGTGATTATAAATTTAAATGAGTCTTTTGGTGCTGAAATAATTCGAGCTTATAATTTAACTTATCTAGGTTCTTCAACTTTCACCACTTTTTATATTCCTTGGTTTTATGATGTTTATGATAAATCTCTAGAACAAGATTACATTCCTGAAGTCACTAAGTTGAGTGTAAAATATTATGACGAGTTGAAAAATCCAAAATATGATAAAATCTACAAACCTAATGAATTTGATGGAGATCAAATAATTAAACCACATTATATCTTAAATTATAGAGATAGTCCAATATCAGAAGCTAAAGTCTGGGCTGTTGTTCCTATCAATCTGAAACATAATTGGTCCGCTGATATCAATATTGAATTTCGTCAAAAGCATCTGTTTCAAAAAATGTTAACTAAAAAAGGTGAATGGGCAGGATGTATTACGACTTCGCCAACTAGGTGTGCTACTCTTGAAGTTAATGCTCCTGAAAATCACCGGATAAAAAAAATAGAAGAATTAGGTATCACTAAGAAAATTACGAATAGATCTGTTGGAATTTGGGATTTCAATGAATTAGCGCTTATTGAAGATCCAATTTTTGATTCTACTTGCTTTAAATGGCGGATAAACGAACCAAAAGTCGGTTATTGTTATAGTGTCCAGTTTCAAGTTTTACCTCCAAGTATTCGAAAATAAGATCTTGGTGTACTCTCTCTCCTCACCATTCTAACTTCGTCTGTCCGTATACTCTCCTCTTCTCCATCGTACCCATCTGACTAGCCGGTAATGAGTCCAGATACGTCTGCTCCTTGATGGCTCGGCCTTTTTTCAACTCCCACGTACGGACCTGAAAAAAATGATCTGCTTTCCCTTCCAGGCCTAGCAGGTTCCTGTCCATTATTGCAGTAACCACCACAACAGGTCCTCCCTTTCGTGCCCGGTTTTTACAGACCTCACTGAATTGATTCATCTCCTCCTCCTTGTCAGGTTTGAACCAGGAGAGATGATACTCTATAAAAAGAATCGCTGAAGTATCAGTTGAAATATATTCAAGTAAATCTGAGAGTTTGCCAATTTTCAGGTGATCGAGTCTATCCTGCTCCTCTTCTTTAAACTGAAGTAAAGGAACATAATCGTGATTATTAATATACGTGATTCGACCGGTTGGATATCGTCTTGGAATGTCGGCCAGGCATGTAAGAAAATCCTTGTGTGCTGCCTGATAGATGGAAAAAGCCTCGGGAGGAATATTTTTGAGCGGATTGGTATGATCCCTCATCGCTATATGGTATCATCAGCAGTATATGAACATGATTCAAACACCGCGAAAGTGTTTACAGATTATATCTCGCAGATTAGATACACAAATTCCATTTCTCTCCATACCTGACCTAACCTGCTGGTAGTAATTGATATCGATCTCATTGGATCGAATGATGGATCCACGATTGACCCCTTCAACCCTGACCGGAGATAAGGAGTCAATCCTGATCACCAGAGTCCTTCGAGAGCATTCTGGTGAGTTACTCCTGGTGACTGTTTTTTCTTCGGTTTTGCTAGGGTATCCAAATAATACACAACCCGGCTACTATACGGATCAATTTGAGAGAGCCATTGATCTAATCGATCTGAAAACAGAATGATCAACTGTGGTGTATTTGCCTTTCTTTTACAGACCTCTCCAATAATCGGTATGAGCTGTGGAGCATCCTGATACCAGGTCCGATCATGCTCAAAAAGAATTAGGGATTCATTGGCTTCCTCAAGAATGGTAAGAATCTGATATGCAGTGAGAGCCCGCCTGACCCTGATCTTGTTGTGATCTACAATGATTTTTGTGAGATAAACCGGGTAATTCCCGCATATGTAGAGGGACCGAGTTAGATACGAACTGAGTACGGTACTGAGCGCTTCCAATAAGATCCCGGATGGTGCAACAATTATCGAGAAGGAGCCTGATGATCCCGATATGACCGGGTGTAAAACTGGAGGCATGGCATACCAGGATCTTGGCAACCTGTATCTAAAGGTTTAGTAAACAGGGCGAAAGTGATCGGGCGATAGTTAATTAGGAAAATCGATAATAATTGATTCAAACTCTATACAGGTAGGGATAACAACTACTCCTCTTTCACAAAGTTGAGTATACATGTCTTTAGCGTTTAGTATTACCTTAACACACCAGTTTTATTTTTGTAACATAGGCCTGGTTTCTGTATTATAGATCTCACGAAATCTCTCAAGAACCCGGTGTCGCTCACAAGCGATCTCCTTCCCGGTTTTTGTATACATCAAATCCTTCAGATGTATCAATTTATCATCGATATGATCCATGGCATCCTGCATCTCTCCGCCTCTCTCACCGGCGGTCATAAAAGCCCGGGCTATACCCACTGCTCCCATGGCATCAAGTTTATCTGCATCAGACAGAATCTTTGCTTCCAGAGTCTCCGGCAGTCTTGTTGATCTGTACCGGTGAGTCAGGATTGCATGAACTACCCCCTGAACCTGAACATTTGAATAATGAAGAGATGGAAGATATTTTTCTGCTATCCTGGCACCTTCTTCCTCATGAGGAATGCCATCTGATTCTTCCAGTGGCCGGGCAATATCGTGAAGAAGGGCTGCAGAGATGAGAATTATCATATCTGCCGATTCTTTTCTCCCAATACGATCACAAAGAGCAGTGACCCGCATTGTGTGATCAAGCCCATGTGCTCCGTGGGCATGAAGACGATCCAAAACAAAAGACCGGACTTCCTCTACCCCTGCATCCCGAATGAAATCTCCAGATACTTCAGAAAAATCAGAAGTTTTCATTTTGATGCCTGTGACATTGCCTTCTGGTACCGGGACATGAGTCCGCTTACAGTAGTTTTTCCTTCAAGGGCCAACGGATCATTAGGCAGAATCGCCAGTGCCTTGTTGTACGCATCAAGTGACTGCTGATATTGACCAAGAATCCAGAGACTCTTTCCATAATTGGTCCATGTATCTGAATTATGTGGATCATACGTCACAGACAGATTGTACGCCTCAACAGCCTCCTTGTGACGGTTTAAGGATGCAAGCATCTTTCCTTCACCAGCCCAGGCATCTGCATTTGCAGGATCAATCTTTATAACACTCTTGTACACATTGATGGCTGCCTGTGCACGCCCCTGGAGGCTGAGAGCATTCCCTTTTTGAATGAGGATCGAGAGATTGGTTTGATCCTGTGAGAGAATTGAATTGTAAGCTGAAAGAGCATCATCGTATTGACCAAGTCCGGTGTTGGCATTACCCTGCCCCATGATGGCAGCAGTATTGAGGGGATCCAGATCATGAGCTTCAGAATATGCAGTCAAAGCCTCTTTTGATCTCCCAAGACCAAGAAATGCTGCACCTTTTCCGGTGAGCACCCGGGCCTTATCAGATCCAAAAATACGGCCTTTATTACAGGCAACTAGAGCTTTGTTGAAAGACTCAAGAGCCTCTTGGTACTTGGATGATCTGAGTTGTTCTTCTCCAGCAGTAACCCATGTATTATAATCCCTGATTCCGGTCTCAACCTCCTGATCATAATCAACAGGAGCACGAGTCTGATAGGTATGAACCGAGGTGACATCAGCCGGTGCTGCATCAGCACACGGCAAAAGAAACAACATGAAGATGGTAATCAAGACAACTGACAGGATTAGTTCCTGACGCCATACTCTTAAGCAAAAACCAAACGTACTCTCAACCTTGACCATTTCATCTCATCTCATTCATCACAAAAAATCTACATCACTCAAAGATGTTGCTTTTTCCTTAACTGCATACGCTGGCATAGCATCTGTATATTCACCGAGTTCCGCTGATAGATCTCTCCCTCCAGTCCATTCAGCAACAAGCCCTGAACCAATCCCTACTGAGATAACCTTTTCTGCATTATGGGACTGGACAACCTTCTGGACAGCGTTGGTAATTAAGTTCATCTGGACATTATAGACAGACCGGGCCACATCAAGTGCTCCGCTCTCTCCGATCTCTTCCAGATCTGCACAGACAACACGAGCGAGCCGTCTTAAACAGGAAGTTCGGTCTGTTCCTTTCCGGTCGGCAGTATCAGCAGAAAAGAGAGTTTCCTCAATCCGATTCAGTGCAACATACACATCTCCGGTTGAGGCAAAATATTCGGTACTGACGGGAGTATTGATCCCGTTGACATTTGCACTATGAATCAGAGTGGCAACATTGGTTCTGAGCAGACCACAGTACACCAGGTATCCCTGCTGAAGACGGGTAAGGTCAGTCTGCCCAATCATTGAATCAAATGCATTGAGCGGGATGATGTCAGTTGTTGTGCTCCCCATATCAACGAGCACTGCATCAGGATACCGGCTTTTGAGCATATCAGCCATGGCCAGCCAGTTGGCAGCTGCAAGCTCCGGAACTGCTGATGTGTGAAATTTTCCATCCATACCATAAAAGATGGCATCAGGGAAGACGGCCTGCACTTCTGAAACGATGAACCCGATCCCTTCCTGCTTTGATGAAAAACAGTCTGCAAGTTCCCCGCTCATCACTACGGCTGCATTCTCTGACCCGGCATATGGTGATAGTAATTCCTGAATTGGTGCTTCCTGCCAGAGCGGACAGTAATGAATATGAACACCATCGTTATCGACGACTTTCAGGTTCGCCCCGCCAACATCAATTCCGATCACTGACAGTCACCAAACCATCCTTTCCAAATGTTGCCTTTCCTTTAAGTGTCACCTTCTCAGGAGATCTTCCATACGATGCTTTCACAATGATATCGGCAATCTCTTCTTCCATGATTACAGCGATACCCACAATACTATCAGTCGGACGTGGGTTTACGTCAACAACAACAATCCGGTCAGCAGAAACTACAAGATCTACCCCGATGTATCCCTGACATCCAAGGACAGTTGCTGCCTTTCTCGCAGTGCTGATGATCTCCTGAGCCCGTGGATGATCGACCGGGGTTTCTCCTCCGTTATAGTGAAAATTGCCATCTGAATCGATACTGATATTCTGCCTGTTTAGTGAGAGTACCATCGGCCCTTCACCGGTATAGTACAGACAGACCTCACCAACAACCCTGCTGCCAACCATGCTCACAGAGAAGTGCTCGCCTTCGATGAACTCCTGGCCAAACTCTCCGGTCCCGGGCTCCTCATCGCGAAGTCTCATATGAACCGCACCGCAACCGGAGATCTCCTTGATCACCCGTTTCCCTGTTGTGACCTCTGCAGGGACATCGATTCCATGGGCCTTGAGGGTATCTGCTGTCCGGCGTTTATTTGCACAGACTGCAATCGCAAGAGAGTTACACCCGATATTTCGTGACAGATCCTCAACGATCTTCGTATACCGTGCAAGCAGATGATCAGGTGCAATAACCAGTGCTTCCTCGCATGAGGGTGCCAGTCGGCGAAGCTCATCCGCAAAATCGGCACCTGGCGTTGGCATTTCAACCTCGTATCCTGACCGGGTAAAACTGTCACGTAGAGTGCGTAACATCGCTTCACCTTCTGGTGCCAGGGCAGGATCATGATGACTTGCATATTCTGCGAGGAGAACTCTCATTGTAGAACAGGTTAGAGTTCATCACGCATAATTCCCCTGATCAGTCATCCTCTTACTCTCTCCGGGTAATGTATTGGGTAATGGTACCCCGCATCCTGCTGACCAACGATGATGGTGTTAATTCAGAAGGTCTCTGGGCAGCATACGACGCATTGAAAGATATTGCAGAAGTTATCGTCTGCGCCCCGGCAACACAGCAGAGTGCAGTTGGGAGGTCAGTCTCCATCTTTGAACCCCTCAGGGTTAACGAAATATCCTACAATGGAGTGAAGGCATACTCAGTCGGAGGAAAACCTACTGATTCGGTAATCCTCGGTCTTTTTGCTTTAAATCTAAAACCGGACATGGTCGTTTCCGGGATAAACATCGGTGAAAATGTTTCAGCAGAGGCAATAACTACATCCGGAACTGTGGGCGCTGCTCTGGAAGCAGCAAACCAGGGGATACAGGCAGTTGCATTTTCACTACAGGTAGAGGATCAGGCAGAGAAGTTTGACAATCCGAAGTTTCCAGGTTCACGTTTTGATGGATCTAAAATGGTTGTCAGGGACGTCATTTCACGGATATTTACGCAGGGTTTCCCAAAGCACACCGATGTAGTCAATGTAAACATTCCATCAGTTATCAAAGGAGGGTACGAAGTGACCACTCTTGGAGAACGGCTCTTTGAGACTGGAGTGGAAAAACGACTTGACCCAAGGGGAAAACCGTATTACTGGATCAACGGACCTCTGATTGAGGATGCACCAGATGGAACTGATGTTCATGCGGTCAGGATGGGCAATATTTCAGTAACACCGATAACACTTGACTGCACTTCTTACAAGGCAACTTCTTGTTTTGGTGAACTTTTCTCAGGCAGCCCGGGCCAGCAGACTTAAGACATTCTGTTTCAAACCTGACCGGTAATGACGAAATCCGGGAATGGAAATCCGAAAGAGAATGCCGGATACAAGGCTGCCGAATATGTAAGCGATGGCATGATCGTCGGTCTCGGGACCGGTTCAACGGTTGCATACACGATGGATCGCTTAGCAGAGCGGATAAAGGGCGGTCTTCAGATTACAGGAGTTCCCACCTCTATTCAGACAGCAATGAAAGCCAGGGAAAGAGGAATTCCATTGGCCTCACTCGATGATGTATCAGAGATCGACATCACCATCGACGGGGCAGACCAGATCGATCCTTCACTCCGTTTGATAAAAGGCAGGGGTGCAGCGCAGGTCCGTGAGCGATGCGTGGCAGATGCATCCAAACGACTCATCATCGTTGCCGACTCATCCAAACTTTGTGATCAACTTTCAGGTCCGGTTCCGGTAGAGGTAATACCATTTGCTCTCGGGCATGTGATTCGCCGCCTTGAGGGAATGGGTGGCAGTGTTGTTGTCAGAGACGGGGTAAAAAAGGATGGACCTGTCCTTTCAGACAACGGAAATATCATTCTGGACTACCACTCTGGTCTTATAGATAATCCGCAGGTACTTGAAACAGAGATTAACAACATCCCAGGTGTGGTCGGATGCGGCATTATGGCCGAGTTTTCAGGAATTATGACGGTCATCGTCGGAGAATGTGATGACTGTCAGATTCTGGGCATCAAAGAGGTGTAAGTTAATACCCTGACTCGTGAACGAGTTTTCTGACGTTCTCGATCAGATCAATCCTGGAAGTATACTCCTCTTCCTTCTCTTTTTTGATATCATCAAGGATGGTATCGATTGAGGCTGCGAGTTGGTAGAGTTTTACCGGTCTGCCTTTATTCTCTGTGATAAGGCTCGCAACTTTCGCCCATCCCTGACCGATCAGATAATTGATGGCGATACTCACTTCAGGCTGCCTCAGCAGAGTTCCACGCTCGATATCACGTGAGGTCTGATCCGACCGACCAAACAGGAAGACCAGAACGCGTGCATGGTTCTGCCTGACTCCCGCCCTGGTGAGCATCAGTGTGATCTCTTCTTCCCGGGTCGAAAAAAGACCTTCCTGATCAGCATCCACGATTTGACTTTCAGCAGAAGAATGCATATGCAGATACTGAAGTCTCTTTTATTGTATTTAAAAATATACAAATAAAAATATTAAAAAAAGAGAACTGATTATTGGTTATTAGAGTAAACCAAGTCCTTTAAGGTCATCTACGATCTTGAGAACCGCACGTCTGGCATCTTCTGCAACCTTGCCCCCGGTGATGATCAGTTTTCCTGATCCAAACAAGAGCACAACTACCTTTGGGTCATCAAGCCGGTATACAAGACCCGGGAACTGTTCTGGCTCATACTCGATCTTCTCAAGATTGAAGCCGACCGCGATCTTGTTGAGGTTGATCCCAGCACCAAGATCTGCTGACGTTACGATGTTCTGAACCTTGTACGTCAGCCCGGTCGGGATCTCAATCCCGAGGTTGCGAAGAAGATCACCAAGGATATCCAGACCGCGTGTCAGGCTCTCCATGCTTTTTGCACCGGTCAGGACAACCTTGCCTGATCCAAAGACCAAAGCCGCTATCTTTGGATCCTGCATCCTGATTACCACCCCCGGGAATCGTTTCTTATTATACTCGGCGTCCTTGATGCTGGAGGCGATCTGAGGCAGGTTGAGGGAATCGGTAATCTTTGCGGATGCAACTATATTTTCAATCCGCAAAGAGTTCTCTGGACTGCCAGTCATATTTATAAATGTAATAAATCAGTATATAAAGAGTTGGATAGATTATTCTTCCAGGGTTGAGACATCACCCGGATCCATGCCCATCTCCCGTGCCTTGAGAACTCTCCGCATGATCTTTCCACTTCGTGTCTTTGGAAGGGTTTCGACAAACTCAAGTTCTGCAGGCACAGAGATCGGGCCGAGCATCATCCTGACATGGTACTTGAGATCGTGGATGAGCTTCGGGGTTGGTGTAATCCCGTTGCGCAGTATCACAAACGCCTTGATGAGGTTGCCTTTCAGGTCATCAGGCTTTCCGATCGCAGCAGCCTCAGCAACCGAACTGTGCGAGACCAGGGCACTTTCAATCTCGGCTGTTCCAACATTATGCCCGGCCACGATGATGATATCATCAGACCTGCCAAGAAGCATGATGTACCCATCTTCATCTTTTACAGCAAGATCGTTGGTGCTGTAAAAGTGATCCTTGCCAAAGTTCCAGTATCCCCTGTACCGCTCCTCGTTCTGGTGTACCATCTGCATCATCGACGGCCACGGCTCTTTGATAGCAAGGAACCCTGTTGTTCCGGGTGGCACCGGCTCACCCTCGTCATTGACCACATCTGCCACCACCCCGGGAATTGGTTTTCCCGCAAACCCGGGTTTCATCGGTTCACCTACCATGGTGGTGATCATATGCATGCCGGTCTCGGTCTGCCACCAGGTATCAAGGATCGGACAGTGATCTTTGCCGATGTTGTGGTAAAACCACTCGAACGCTTCAGGATTCAGGGGTTCTCCAACCGATCCAAGTATCCGCAGTGAAGAGAGATCAGCTTTGTCTGGATACTCGGCTCCGACCTTCATGAACATCCTGATAGCAGTCGGTGCAGTGTAGAAGATAGAGACACCATACTCCTCGATGAGCCTCCACCAGATCCCGGGGTCCGGGTAATCAGGTGTGTATTCGGTCATGAAGATCGTTCCTCCGACAAGCAGAGGACCGTAGGTACCGTAGGTATGCCCTGTAATCCAGCCGGGATCGGCAGTGCACCAATAGAGATCGTTCTCCTGCAGGGTAAGGACATACTTGGTTGTGTAGTATGCCCCGACCATGTATCCGCCTGCAGCATGCACGATTCCTTTCGGTGCACCAGTAGTCCCTGACGTGTACAGGATGAAGAGTGGATCTTCCGACCCTACCGGCTCGGCTGGACAATGGCGTGGTGAAGCACTCATCAGTTCTTCATAATCTATCTCAAGATCATCCAGAAGTCCGACCTTCGGCTCCTGCGTCCTCAGGACAACGACTTTCTCAACCATTGGAGCATTGATGATCGCCTCTTCAACGATAGGCTTGAGGGGGAGGCTTCCTCCGCGTCGCACCGTTGCATCTGCGGTAATGACCACCTTTGACTGTGAACCGGTGATGCGTTCGTTGAGTGCTTTTGCCCCGTACCCGGCAAACACCACTGTATGCACTGCCCCGATCCTGGCACAGGCAAGCATGGCGACAACCATCTCTGGCACCGCAGGCATGTAAATGCATACGCGATCTCCTTTCGTAACACCGAGGGATTTGAGCCCGTTCGCAAATCTCATCACATCCTTGTGGAGTTGATAGTACGTCAGGATGCGTTCACGGTTGTTTTCCCCAACCCAGCAAATGGCTACTTTATTGCGTCGGTCGTTGTTCAGGTGGCGTTCAAGACAGTTGTACGTGATATTGAGTTTTGCATTGGTGAACCACCGGGCAAACGGGTGCTCCCATATCCGTACCTTATCCCAGGATTCAAACCAGAGAAGGTCTGAAGCAATGCGTCGCCAAAATGCATCAGGATCCTTTGTGAACTCCTGGTACTCATGAGAGTAATTGTGAATCTTTGCCGTCTCCTTGTATGACGGATCCGGGTAGTAGATAGTTCCTGACATATTGCCATCTCCTGGATGCAGAACTGCACATCCAATCTATCATCATTTATCATGGACAATTCCTAAAAGTCTTTCCTGACTCTTTTCATTCATCATGAACAATAATTACAATTGTTTATATGGAATGGTGGTTCACAAAATAGGTACGAAAGTGACGAACTTGACATCGTCATTTGTAGAACTTTGCTGACCTACAGAGACGGCAGAGTTCTGGTGATATGAGGTTGATTCATGGCAGAATGGATGCTTAGTGAGGCTGAGGGGTATGATCTCCTCAACAGGTATGGAATTCCGACCCCCAAGTACAGGATTGTTACCCGTGCCGAGGATGCCGGAGAGGCTGCAGAAGCCATCGGTTTCCCGGTAGTAATGAAGATCATCTCACCCCAGATCATTCACAAGAGTGATGCAGGTGGAGTCATCGTCGGAGTAGGTACCAAGGAAGCAGCCCAGTCGGCCTTTAACCTGATCGTCTCAGGTGCCAGGGCTTACAATCCCCAGGCTGAGATCGCCGGTGTTATTGTCGAGAACCAGGCTTCCCCTGGTCTTGAACTGATCATCGGAGGAAAGACTGATCCGACGTTTGGCAAAGTGATCACCTTTGGTGTCGGTGGAACCCTCGTCGAGCTGATGAAGGATGTAACACTCAGAATCCTTCCGATTGACGAAGAAGAGATCAGGGCAATGGTCAAGGAGATCAACTCGTATCCGCTTATCACCGGGTACCGTGGCTCCAAGCCTAAGGACGAAGAGGTTCTTATCCAGATCATCAAGAACATCTGCAAGATGTTCCTTGACCAGACCGAACTCAGGGAGTTTGATGTCAACCCGATCAGACTTTATGATTCAGGTGCCTGTGCAGTCGATGCACGGGTCATCATGGATGACAACATCCAGATGCTCGAGAGCGACACCAGGATGGAAGTCCCGATCGATTACTTCAAACCAAAATCTGTGGCTGTGATCGGGGCATCAGACGAGAAGAGTAAGATGGGATACGCAGTTATGCACAACCTTCTGCACTTCCCGGGAAAGGTCTACCCTATCAACAACAAACGCGATTCGATCCAGGGTCTTCAGGCATATCCAACCATCCTTGATGTCCCGGAAGAGTCGGTAGATCTCGCGGTCATCACCGTCCCTGCCAGGCACGTTCCTGGTGTCATGGAAGAGTGTGGAAAGAAAGGCGTTAAGATAGCGGTCATAATCACCGCCGGTTTCAAGGAGATGAGCGAGGAAGGCCATATGCTTGAGGACCGGATTGTCCAGATCGCCCACAAGTATGGAACCAGAATTGTTGGTCCAAACTGTTTAGGCCTGATCATTCCACCAATCGGTCTTGATACAACTTACGTGGCCCAGTCACCAAACCCGGGTAACATCGCATTCATCTCCCAAAGTGGTGCTATCGTCAACACAGTGGTTGACTTCTCTCTCACCAAGGATATCGGATTCTCGATGGTGGTATCGGTTGGAAACCAGGCTGACCTCAACTTCTTTGATTATCTTCGTGCTGCAGCAGCAGATCCAAGTACAGATGTCATCATCACGTACATCGAGCAGATCAAGAACGGCAAGGCATTCATGGAGGTCGTCAGTGAGGTCACAAGGCATAAGCCGGTCGTTGCCCTGAAGGCAGGATCTTCAGCACGTGGCCAGGCAGCAGCTGCTTCTCACACCGGTTCACTCTCGGGATCCTATGATGTGTACATGGAAGCATTCAGAAAATCCGGAGTTCTGGTTGTCCACACCCTTACCGGTGCATTCCATGCAGCAGAGATGCTTTCCCATCCGAAACGGTACCCGAAAGGCCGCAGAGCAATCGTGGTCACCAATGCCGGAGGGTTTGCAGTGCTCTCATCAGACTATGCTGAGCGGTACGGTATCAAACTCATCGATCTGCCTGAGTACCTGATCAAAGAGATGAACGAGTTCCTCCCTGAGTTCTGGAACAAGGGCAATCCGATCGATCTGCTTGGTGATGCCAGCGAGGAGCGATTCAGAAAGACCTTCGAAGTTCTGGCAAAGAATGATGCACTCTGGGATATGTGTTTCATTGTCGGATTCCCGAATAACATCTTGAGTTCAGAGCAGATGGCAAATCAGATCCTGAAATTCTCAAGTTCAACCGACAAGAGACTTATTCCAACATTACTTGGTGGTGAGTCGATGAACAGGGGCCGCAAAATTCTGCATGCCCACAACATCCCAAGCTTTGAAGAACTTGACTTCACCTACCGGGTTGTCGGCAGGCTTCTCTGGCAGATGTACCGTGTCAAGGCCCAGGGTCTCTACTAACCCATCTTTTTTCCGACTGATATATCCCAAAGTACTGAGTGCACTGACCAACACGCACTAAAAAATCTGCATAAAAAAAGTGAATGAGCCGGAAATTATCTGAACTTCATCCTTGTGGCACTGACTGAAAAGACCAACAGAAGACCCATGATAAGTCCGAAGATCGGGAAGGGTGTATGCTTGATAAGCGGATTTGACAATTGAGGATTGAGGGAGATGGCCTTTTCATACATCTGCCCAGCCTCTCCTGTCTCTCCAAGAGCTTTTAACGCATCCCCTTTCGCATGCCATGCACTTGCATCAGAGGGATCCTTCAGAATAGCCCGATCTAGGGCGTCGATTGCTGCCTGGTACATCCCGTTCTCATAATAGGTGAGTCCCTTCACAGACCACTGCTTACTCGTCAGAGAGTCATTCTCAGATGCCCTGTTAAAGGCCTCCTGTGCCGACTCATTCTGCCCCATCTTCTCAAGAAGGCTTCCTTTGTTGAACCAGGCTTCTGAAAATTTTGGATTCAGTTCCACTGCTTTGTCAAAGGCTTTCAATGCATCCTCGTTTCTCCCGAGTTCAGACAATGAACGGCCTTTGTTGTTGTACACACTGATAAACTGTGTATCAAGAGCCAGTGCTTTATCATAAGCCTCAAGTGCCTCCTCATATCTCCGGAGATAAAACAGGGAAATACCTTTTCCGTTCCACGCCTGTGCATATGTAGGATCCAGTTCTGCAGACTTTGTATAGGCATCAAGTGCCTCCTGATACTTCCCTGCTGATACAAGGTTGTTCCCATCTGTATCCAGGTTGATCGCAGCCTTGTCAGCATATATACCAAGACCCGAAGAGGCCAGAATAAAAAGGATCAACACTAATGAAAAATACTTCACAAACGGTCATTTCATTTATTATTATTAATAATGAGCAGAATCGAAGCAGGAAATGATTCAGGTACGAAAAAAAGAAAATTGGATGATAAATAACTATTTCAAACCGTAATCAGAATGGTGAAATTTGGTTGAAAGGGTGATTAATCGTACTCTCTCCAGGTCTTGGAACATTTTGTGCAGCGGAAGAATCTGACTTCACTCTCATCAGCAGACCTAAGCTGACGGAGCCACCATTCGGCTTCATTGTTACCACATTCCGGACATCTGATGGCAATGGTCGGGAGGGTATGAATTTTCTCGGTGTCATCTACGATGACGATCTCTTTCTCTTTTCTTTTGTCAACCTTGGTCATCAGATTTCCGGGCGCATCATCCTTTGTCCATCCACAGCCCGGACAGACAAAAGAACCACTCTGATTTTTGAGCATTCTTCCGCACTTTAAACAGAACATCATATAGGTATCAGACCAGAAAGTATTTCAGGCTTTTATCTTATCAATAGCGCTTCATTCAATTCTACGAGCAAATTGCCGACTTTTTTTCAGGTACGAACAAAAAGTACTGAATGATTATCTGGAGACAGGACATATACAAGAGTCAGATGCTTGAATTGTTCGTCCCCCTCTCCTGCTTATTCTTTCTTCTCTCGCTGATTCCCGGGAGGCATCAGAAGTATACCGCTATCATCGCCTGGATCTCCATCGTCTGTGTGCTGATCAGTGGTGTTCCTGCCTGGATTGAGGAGACAAACCTGCTATATCCGGTAATGGCGGCACTTTCACTCCCGTTTCTTTGGGCAACGATCAGAATGCTCCTTCAGGATCAGGTTGTCGTGTACCAGTTGACACGGGCAGCAGGTGTCTCGTTTCTTATCTATGCCCCGTTTGCATTTTATGAGCCACTCGGAAATGCACTCATCAGTATCGTGGTAAAACAGACAGGACTGTTCCTGAGTTTCTTCAGATTCCCTTTTGATCAGGTACTCTGGAACACATTACAGCACGGACACTTCAGGGTTGAGATCATCCTTGCATGCACAGGCATACAGGCTATTGCGATCATGCTCGGCGTTGCGGCAGCAGTCCCGACCACATGGAAGCAAAAAGGCATAGCATTTCTACTCATTGTTCCCACAGTATACATCCTCAATCTGTTCAGAAACACCGGGGTTGTGATTGCATACACAGAACAGTGGTTCACCTGGCTTCCAGATATTACCGGAAACCCTGAACCAGGATATGCAAGTTTCTTCTGGGCCCACAATATCATTGCAGAAGGGCTTGCACTTGTATTTCTGATCATCCTCGCCTATGAACTCTTCAGGCTGATACCTACCCTGGCAGACTTTGCAGCAGACCTGATAGACGCATACCGGGTTGAAGTTATGAATATCGTCGGTAAAGGTAGATAATCCGCTCAAGAGCCGAGAGGTTCGTACATATTGCGATAATAATAACTGAAACCCAGATATACCCGACGAGACCCCCGAGTCCAAGTATCAGAAGCGTCTCAGGTCTGCCAAAGAAACCCACTCCCTCAAGGGGATCTTCTATCTTTCCAGCCCGACGCTCACTAAACCCGATCTCCGCATACGTTACCGGCTTGATGAACGTGTTCATCAGAGAACCGGTTACTGCAAGTGCCACAATGGCAAAATCCCATGTTGAAGGACCAGGGATGATCCGTGTGATGATGGGGGTTGCAGAGATTCCCACTCCGATGATCACAATGGCATCGGTATATTTATCGGCAATCCAGTCAAATACCGCACCAAACCGGGTCTCCCGACCAGATCTTCGTGCAACAGTCCCGTCAATGAGATCCAGGACTGCGGAAATGAACAGGAAAATACTACCGGGAAGAAAGGCACTCATGGCATAACAGGCAGCACAGGCAACTCCTGCAAGAAGCGAGAGAACCGTTACCATATTCGGAGAGATGCCAAGTTTAAGAAAAATCCCGGAGAGCGGCTCAACATACCCGATGAAACGGTAGCGAAAAGCGGTTATATTCATCCTATATTGTCCCTCACCCCGTCTTCCGGTTCAGAAGAACTGAACAGTTGAGACAGGATTGGTAGTACTCAGAAGAAGTCAGATCGGTTATGCTTTGTGTCATGAATTTTTCCACAAAAAATGGAGGGGATAGTGGGCAGTCATGCATGGATCATAGTAAGCATCATCTTAAAGGGGACAGTGGCATGGACTGCATGAGGAATATTAGCAGGAAGAATGATCATATCACCAGATACAACCTGGAAGTTCTCACCGGCGAGGGTTACTTCGGCACTGCCTTCAAGAACCTGAAGCACAGCATCGAAGGGAGCTGTGTGCTCTGAAAGACCCGATCCTGCTGCAAACGCGAACATGGTGGTTGTTCCCTGGGGGGTATATGTTATCATCCGGCTCACGACGCTTCCATCCTGGTAACTGACCAGTTCTGTCGGTTTGAGTATCCTCCCCTTCATGTCCTGTGGTTCTTCTCCCATACCGAGAGATCAGACAGCGAAACTATTTTACCTCTCCGATCAGGAGGCTGAGAGAACCTGGTGCCAAGGACCAGTTTAAATTGGGCTCACTACCAATAGTGATGGTACGAATGTCTGGAGAGCAGAACCGTCCTCATGTTGTACTCGTCTCTGAGGTGACTGTTGACGGAAAATTAACCGTGACCCGTGGTGCCTCATCCAAGCTTCTTATGCAGTTTATGTCACATGAGGCTGAGGTCCTGCTCCACCGAATCAGGGCTGATTCTGATGCAATCATGGTCGGGTCAAATACCATACGGATCGACAACTCATTCCTGACCGTGAGGCATGTCCAGGGAAAGAACCCGATTCGGGTAATCCCCTCCTCACGTGCAGATATATCACCCGATGCCAACGTGCTTTCACCAGACTCACCAACCATCATAGCGGTCAGCAAGCAGGCTGATGAGGAAAAGATTGCAGTACTCAGAGAGAAAGGGGCAATCATCGAGATTACAGGAGAAGAAAAGGTCGATCTCGCTCTATTACTGACCCGTCTCTCATCAGTCTATGGGGTCAGGCAACTGATGATCGAGGGGGGTTCAACATTGAACGGGCAGATGTTCTCTCTTGGTCTTATTGATGAGATAGTTCTCATCCACCTTCCGTTCATTGCAGGAGGTACTGATACACCCTCACTAGTCGGCGGGCTTCCAACACGATCTGTGGACGACCTTATCAGGCTTGAACTGAAGAAAAATTATCTGGCCGGCGAGAACCTGATCACTGAATATTCAGTTCGCCGGACCTGAATTGTGTGTTGTGGAGATCTGATCAGATCATTCTGATTGGATCTGTCTTCATGATCTCACGGAGCAGGGTGGTTGCATACTGACCTGGCTGAAGTGAGAACGAGAATATCATCCTGTTTTCATCCTTTTTAATATCAATATCCGAATTGATCAGGATTGACCTTGGTGCACCAGAGAATCTGGTCTCCAGAAATGTTGATGCAGTCCCGAACATTTCACTGGTGATTCCTTCCTCCTCCATCAGCCAGGCCATGTTCCGATCATCGGGCCCGGCAGCTTCAACAGGTTCAGAACCATGCATGAAGATTGCGAGCCGGCACCTATCCCGCTTCACCTGCATGGCTGCCATCCTGGCCGTCCCTGCAGTGACAATGTCAGAGCGGCCATCCGGATACACAATCCGATCCCCTTCTCTCGGATCGTCAAGACCCCTTCCCTCCTCGATCCTCATGCTCAGGGCACGGTTGAAGAGCCAGGACTGAACTGCACTTACAAACATGGATCTGAGAGTTCTTGGGAAGGCATGAAAAGCACCTGCAAAATCCCCGGGCCTGCTCACCAGATGGTGAAGCAACGACCGTTCAAGTGAGAGACGGACCGGGATTCTGTGAAGAGATTCTTTGGCATCACCAGTCTCGGCATAGTATCTCCGTCCCTCGGCATACTCTCCGCTCTCTCCTGTGGAAGGAGTGCTCACAAAAGTTTTGACAGCATCCTCGTATGAACCACGAAGGATGTCAAGCCCGGTAAGGTGGGTGACCGGCCGCTGAACACCAAACCGCTGGTACCCAAAGTAATTTGGGACTCCTCCTGATAGTCCTGTTAGAATATCCTGCGGATCTGAATCAGGTTTCAGCAGTTCAAAATCAGCAAGTGATATCTGAAACTGGTTCCCTTTGAGATCGCCGAGCGAGATCTGATGTTCAGACGCACCGACCGGTTCAATGGTCATGTCAGGGATCACAAGAGCCTGGATGACAGCAGGGTCAGCCTTATAGATAGAGATATACTGGGTGGTAACCGCTCGTTTGTCCTTGGTTCCGGCAAACCCGATCCTCTGGTGGCTCATCCCGAGCCGCCCTGCGATCTCCTTGATCGCACGCTGCTGATCCCAGTTCTTCTTGGTCAGCCTGCAGATCAGGTACGGACCAGTCCCGGATGGTACAGGGGTTTCTGCAATCTCCTCGACCAAAAAATCTTCAGGTTCTGCCTTGAGGCGCCCTCCAATACCATCCTGATCTGATATGTACCAGGAAAGGCCTAACGTATGGTCAATGGGAAACGGACTTTTTCTCATAAAAGAGTAAGATTTCCCGTTATTTTATCAAGTTCTTCGCTCTTTGCCGGGCCAAGCCCGAGGGCAGTGATCGTGCCGGGAGGAATCTCGGTCATTCCTGCATCCTGGATCAGAGCTGCCGAAATACCTGCAGCCTCAGCGATGCTTTTCATCTCGAAGAGGGTACGCTCATCGTTGGCCTTCAGCACTACCTTCTTCTGACCTTCGTTCATCCATGCTTTCTTTGAGGAGGCATCCGCTTTCTCATAAGCTACGATTGCAGCATGACCGGCCTGGGCACACTTCTTCCCACAACTCATCTTCACATCATTTCTGATGATAATACACTGCTTCCACCTGAACTCGGGTTCCCGGACCATATCCTAACCCATTAGGTCTTCCTGACCATAATGATGCAGGAAGTTCAGAGGATTCATAGGTCAGAGCATCAGATACTGAGGCAGTATGGACCGGAATTATGATGTCGTGGTGGTTGGCGCAGGACCGGCAGGCTCAGCTGCGGCAGAGTCGTGTGCAAAGGCCGGTCTCAGTGTCCTGCTCATAGAAGAGCAGGCACACATCGGTGTTCCGGTTCAGTGTGCAGGTCTGCTCTCATGCTCAGCATTTGATGAATGCAGGGTCAGCACCCGTTCGGTCCTGAACACCGTATCAGGAGCAATGGTTACTACCGAGAATGCGACGCTCTCCTTTGATGCCGGGAAGACGAAAGCATACGTGGTTGACAGGGCCCTTCTCGACCAGGAGATGGGATATGCAGCAGCTGATGCCGGTGCAGAGATCCAGCTCAAGACACTGGCATATGCTTTGGATCATCATCGGCACCGGCTCCAGGTAAGAGGGCAACGGGGACTGGAAGAGATCAGATACCGGGTACTGATAGCAGCAGACGGACCAAGAGCGACAATAGGCAGGATGGCTGGATTACCCCGTGCTCTGGTGTACCTCTCGGGGCTGCAGTGCGACCTTGCCTATGAAACTGATCAGAATAAAGTTGCAATTTATCCAAACGCATCACCGGAATTTTTTGGTTGGGTGATTCCTATAGGAGACGGGCGTGCCAGGGTAGGAATGTGCGGTATAACCAATGTCAGGGAGAAGTTTGAACGGTTCTTATCAGGGTTCGGATCACAACACGTTCAGTTCGTAAGCGGAACAATACCACTTGGAACCCTGAAAAACACCGTTGCAGAAGGTATCATGGTAGCCGGTGACGCTGCAGCGATGGCAAAACCGACCTCTGGTGGTGGGGTATACACAGGGATCAGGGCTGCCCGTCATGCTGCGGCTGTGGCTACACTCGCCTGTGATGTAGAACGAACAGATCCTGCATTCCTCTCTGCTTATGAGAGTAGATGGCGGGGTGACATCGGAAAAGAATTGAAGATTGGATATGCAGCGTTCAAATACAGACAACAGATAACCCAGACTGAGATGGAGCAGATCATCTCGGTGATGAGCAGCCCTGACATCAGGGATCTGATTGTTCAGAAAGGAGATATGGACAGGCCAGGAAGACTGCTCCAGTCCCTTCTCCTGCATCCCTCAATGTACAGAGCTGGAGGAATTTTTCTCAGGTCAGCTATCAGATCAATTATCAGGTAAACAGGTTTATTGGGCAGCCGGAAGGAGAAGTGATCATGGCTGCATCTCAAAGCAGATTTGGACGTGGTTTTTTCATCAACATCTCCCACATCGTGACAAAATTCTCCCTTCCTCCAGACCGGGCATGGATGGGAGCACAGGATTACTTTTCAGATCTCATAATCCCTGCGCAATTTAAAGGAACCGAGATCGAAGAGCTCGTTGGCATACTCAGACAGCAGATTATGTGGCATCAGGCCGGCAGCCCGATGGATAAGGAACAGCATGCTGAGGTGAAAAGGACGTTAAACCGCCTGCTCATTGCACTGGATCGAAAGATGGGAATACCGGATCCAGATGTCGGAAGATATCACGAGTAATTCTGTAAAAAACGATTATTGTAACAAAATTAAAATCCGATAACTCCCCTGAAGAAATTAATTGCTGCCCCCAGGTAATCACCCTGGGACATCTGGATACCCTGCAGGGCATTGAAGATATCAGAATTGTGAGGATCCTTCTCGAGTGCTTTGCTAAATGCATCTGCAGCTTCTTTCTTCTCTCCGTACATTGAATGGATCTCCCCTTTCTGCATATATGCCCGTCCATTATTCGGATTTATTTTCAGGCCCTCATCGATCAGGTTCATTGCGGTCAGGTAATCACCAAGTTTTCCGTCTGCATACCCGAGCGAAGCGATGACATCCGAATCATCTGGCAGAAGTTCTCTTGCCCGGGTGTATGCATCCTGGGCACTCTTGTACTCTTCAATCTTCAGGGCTGTGTAGCCTTTCCTCCGCCATGCCTCACCGGGGTCAGAATTTATCGTCATCACCTGATCGTAGACATCGAGGGTGTCCTTGTACCTCTTAAGTTTATACTCGATGACTGTCACCCGGTCCCATTCACCGGTGAACCTGACATTTGAGGCTACCGACTGGTAATACGCCTCAACCGGCTCCATGTTCTGGGTGATCCTGGTATTTTTTATTCCCTGATAGTACCAGAGATCGTTCTTCTGCATCGTGGTAAAGCCGCCATCATAGGAGTAGAAAGCGTCTTTGTAATCCTGTTGTGCAAAATACGCATCACCGGCAACAAACCACTGGGGAACATTGGTCATCTGGATCTTTTTTGCCGCAGATGCAGCAATGATCGCCCCGTTGTAATCTTTCTTATCCAGGAGCAGGTATCCCTTGTTGGCAAAGAATGAAGCCTGTTCAGGATCAACAGCAACCGCTTTATTAATTGCTTCAATCCCCTTTTCAGTCTCATTCATATAGCGGTAGGTAACCCCCAGATTATTCCATGCTGTGGCATAATCCGGTTTCATTGTGGTTGCCTTCAGAAATGCATTTACAGCATCAGGATACTTCCCGCTCCTGGAGTAGGCGACACCTTGCACATTGTACTCGTTAGGATCGCCGGGCGCTAGTGCTACAGCTTTGCCAAACGCCTCTACCGCTTTTGCCTGATCTCCAAGATTCCCCCACGACGTTCCGATGATATGCCAGGCAAAAGAACAACTAGAATTAACTGAAAGAAGGATCTCAGATGCGTTTATCGCTTCGGAATACTTTTCTGCGTTGTAAAAAATTAGTGCCCTGTACATAAGAGCGGTCTGGTTCTTTGGATCCTGGGCTAAAACCAGATCATTCTCCTTCACCAGGTCATCAGTACTGACTGTATTATTCTGCATGACAGATGAATTTACATCTGCTGCAGACCAGTGTGGCATAAACAGGAGTATGATTAGCAAGAGTACAGGCAGGAGCGACCGCATTCAAAGACCTCCGAGTCAACCAGCCGGGGGGATGGTATGCATCTGTTCGGCGTATTATCCAAAAAAGATATGGGAATGTATCCCTGGTTACTGGCTCTTGTGCCCGGTGCAGGGGTTGATGTCCTTGCCTAGACAGCCGACTGCATCAGCACGGCACCGCTGGCAGTGCGACATCTGTTTCACGTACGGTTTGCACTGTTCCTGCATCGCAAGTTTTTCTTCCAGGGTCGGAGGATTGATGTGTGCAAATTTAGCCTGTGAAATGAGCGGGATGATATTGTGGATGTATACACCCATGGAACTGATCTTCTTTGCAATCTCAAGGATCTGTGAATCATTGATCCCGGGAATGTACACCGTATTTACCTTGACGAGCATCTTGCGCTCTACAGCTAGGCGGATACCCTCGATCTGTTTGCTGATGAGAAGTTCACCCATCTCCCTGCCTGAGTCATACCGCTTCCCTTGGTAGTTTATGAACTGATAGATCTCTGCTGCAACATCAGGATCCAGGGCGTTCATAGTAACGGTGACATTGGTAACCCCATACTTTTCGAGAAGATCGATCTTGTCAGGGAGCAAAAGTCCGTTTGTACTGACACAGAGGATCAGATCAGGAAATTTCTCATGGATCAGCCTGAATGTCTCAAAGGTTGCATCATTGAAGAGGGGATCTCCAGGTCCTGCAATTCCGACTACCTTGATGTACGGATGTTCGGCGATGATATCAGTGATCTTCTGAAGTGCCTGTTCAGGATTGAGTATCTCGCTGGTAACCCCGGGCCTGCTCTCGTTCACACAGTCAAACTTCCGGACACAATAGTTACACTGGATATTGCATTTGGGAGCGACCGGGAGATGTGCTCTCCCAAAGGTGTGACTGGCCTTCTCACTATAGCAGGGGTGCTCCTGAATCTTCCGCATCTGGTCAGGATCCCATTTTACGATGGTGCCGTCAACCTCTGCTTCCCGGTATGATTCATCAGGCATACGTATCTCTTACGTCTGACGTTCAGCTATTTATGATGCGGCATCCAGGAAACTCAGAACTATTCGGTTTTCCAAAGAGATACAAGGGGAAATCAGGAGATATCTGACCCGGGTTTCAGGCTGCAGAGTTTGTCCTCACCATACAGGGGAAGAGTCTGCTCACGGCCCCATCGTGTAAGAATCATCAGAATCATCTCTTCCCTGCTTATCTCCATCAACCCGGCTGCTGCATCAAGGGTTTCAAGAAGCGGGAATGGAACCGGTACATTCACCGGAATGCTTTTTTCAGGTTCGTGCTCTACTCCCCTGCCAGGTGAATGATCATCAGCCATCATTGTTCACCATGGTAAACACAGGTTTATGAGTTCTCCTGTTCTATCACCATCATATGACAGAAACAAAAGTCTCAGAGATCGATGATCGTGAGTGGGAGCATGCAGTAGAGAGAAACAGCGAACCGGTTCTTGTGATGTTCTTCAGCCCGACCTGCAGGCACTGCACCCAGATGGAGCCGCATGTTGAGGAACTGGCACGAGAGTTTTCATCATCAGTCAGGTTCTTCAGGCTGAATATCCTTACGTCCGGCTGGATCGCCGAGCGGTATGGCGTCATGGCAACCCCGACATTTATCTACTTCTGCGGTGGTAAGCCAATCCAGACAAGAGTTGGTGCAGTCTTCCCTACAATGCTGAAAAAAATGGTTGAGGAGATGGTGCAAAACGGTGACGAGTGCCGTCTGCGGTCTACCGAAATAGAATACGAAATTAGTGGTTATGGGTGATCAGGAGTTTCATTCTCCTGATCACCTGATATTGTAACAGATATCTCGGTCTCATCCTCTGCAGTCGTCTGGACAGGTGTCTCGATATCCCTGACCAGCCAGGTCAGCTCGAGAACACCGTTGTAAAATGTCCGGTTGCAAGAGGACTCAATCACGGGAGGAAGAACGGCCGAACTGCGATACCGGGTGGTTCCGTCATACCCAATTATGTGGAGGGTATTGTCCTGAAACGCTATGCTGACGTGTTCATTTGCAAGACCTTTCATCTCGCATGTTGCCATCACTCTGCCGTCCCACTCGGTAACCTCGATCTCGGGATGCTCAACATCCCGTCCCGGACCCCCTCCGCCAAATCCTCCGGGAAAGCCGGGGGGCATTCCACCTGCAAGGATGATGTTGACACCGATAACACCAGGGCGGATCTGCCCTGTGCCCAGTGTCTGGCCAAGGACCTTCTTCAGTAGTTCCTCGATATTCTTAAACTCTTCCGGTGGGGTATCACTCATGATTGTGGCGCTCTCCTACTTAGGTGGGGTTGTATCTCTTATCAAGTTCCTGTGTCTGCTTTTCTATGCTGGTAAAGTCTTTTATTGTTCCTCCATAGACCTTCGCCTTGAGATCCTTGATCTCATCCTCCGGGATTCCACGGTTTTCTGAAGAGGCAATGATGAATGCCGCCTTCACCAGGATCTTTTTCTGATCCTGGTTATAGAGGATCTGCCAGGATTCGCGGGTATATCGTTCACGGGCAGTGTCATCTAGTGAACCTTTCACCCGACCGAATGCCTCATCGAAGTGTCGGCTGGTGATCCTGACATTTGCTACCGCTTCTTCGAGTTCACGATCAGTTCTTCCTGCCATCAGTGCTATGAACTCGCGCATGGCTGCAAGCTTGGCCTCACGGATCAGGGCTTCGATGTCGGCACCAACATACCCCTCGGTCTTCTCAACCAACTGATCGATGGTGACATCAGCGGTGAGAAGTGTCCCTGCATCCTTCAGGTACACCTCGAAGATCTGTCTTCTCCCTTCTTTGTCCGGTGGGGGAACAAAGATGTGGCGCTCAAGCCTGCCCGGTCTCATCAGTGCATCGTCCAACATGTCAGGTCTGTTGGTTGCCGCAATGATGGTCACGTTCTTGAGTTCTTCCATCCCATCCATCTCGGTCAGGATCTGCGATACCACACTCTCGGTCACATGAGTAGCATCAGAGTAACTTCCCCGCTTCGGCACGAGCGAGTCGATCTCATCAAAGAAGATGATAGACGGTGCAGCCTGTCTCGCTTTGCGGAAGACCTCTCTGATCCCCTTCTCTGACTCACCAACCCACTTGGAGATCAGTTCAGGCCCTTTCACAGAGATGAAGTTACATTCACTTTCATGTGCAACTGCTTTCACCATCTGGGTCTTCCCGGTACCGGGCGGACCGAAGAGCAGAATTCCTTTGGGTGTCTTGGTCTGCAGGTGACTGAAGATCTGCGGGTACCTGAGCGGCCACTCGACCGCCTCTTTCAGATCTTTCTTGACCTCTTCAAGACCACCGACCTGACTCCATGATACATCAGGTATCTCTATGAGCACCTCACGCATGGCTGACGGTTCCACGTGGGAGAGGGCAGCCTGGAAATCTCCCAGGGTTACCCGGATGGACGCAATGAGGCTCTTGTCGATCTTTCCCTCTTTCAGATCTTTCGGAGGAACCTTCTCGAGACCTTTACGAAGGGCATGCATTGCAGCCTCTTTCACAGTCAGGCTGATGTCAGCACCGACAAACCCATGGGTCTGATTTGCAAACGGCTGAAGGAAGAGCCGTCTCTTGATCTGGTTCTCAACCTCCTCTTTCTGTGCCTTTACGTCACTGAGCCTTCGTTCAATCTCTTCCCCTTCGGCTCCCTTCTCATTTTGACTCTCTTCATCTGAAGATCGTCTTGCTTCAAGGCTTGTAATATCTTCGTCAAGCCGGGAGATCTGCAATTTTTCATCGCGGGTCAGTTGATCTTCGCTGATAGTTACACCGGCGAGGTCAAGGGGCACACGTTGGGAATGGATCTGGAAGATCGCCATCCTTCCTGACACATCAGGAATTCCGATCTCGATCTCACGATCGAACCGGCCTCCCCGCCGCAATGCAGGGTCCAGGTTGTCAGGCAGGTTAGTTGCTGCTATCACAATGACCCTGCCCCGGCTCTTGAGCCCATCCATCAGGGCCAGGAGTTGGGCAACGATACGACGTTCAACCTCCCCTTTCGTATCCTCTCGCTTGGGTGCTATCGAGTCTATCTCATCAATGAAGATGATCGAAGGAGCATGCTTCTCTGCTTCTTCAAAGACCTCACGAAGTTTTCCTTCACTCTCCCCGTAATATTTGTTCATGATCTCGGGGCCTGAGAGAGTGATGAAGTGGGCATTCACCTCGTTTGCTACGGCTTTGGCGATCAGGGTTTTCCCGGTACCTGGCGGCCCGTAGAGGAGAACTCCTTTAGGCGGTTCGATACCGAGATGGTTGAAGAGATCGGGATTTCGCAGGGGAAGCTCGATCATCTCACGCACAAGCGAGAGTTCACGCCCGAGTCCACCGATGTCCTCGTAATGGATATCTGGAATATACTTCTCTTTCTCTCCTCCTTCACCGGACTGTGCTGCCGTTGATCCTGCCCTGCCGGATGAGGGAGATGCCTGTTTCCCTCCCCGTATCACAGAAAATCGGGTATTTGGTGTAGAGATGGTGGCACCTTCAGGATCGGTAGAGGTGATCCTGACTACCGCATAGGTGGTCGGAGAACTCCAGATCGAACCACCAAAGGAACGTGACCTGAAGAGATCATCAAATGGATCACGTTCAGCACTTTCCACCGGAATCGCTATATCTTTCCCTGTGAAGAGCAGATTTTCCTTGAGTTTTTCGGCAAGGAACTGTTCCAGTTCTCGTATGTCTAGGCCCTGGACATCCTGAATGATCTGAAACTCGGCCTTTTTTGCCTCCCTGGGTTCTGCCTTTCTGATGACAGCCTGCTCGCGAATGCCAACACCTGCTCTCCGCCTGATGTTCCCATCGATATAGATCACGTCAGCCCATGGGGAACTTGCCGGGGAGACGAGGGCATACGTCTTGTAAGCCCCCTCAATCTCAATCACATCACCACGGGAGAGTCCCAGTTTCTCCATTGTATCCCAGGATATCCGGGCAATGTCTTTTCCCTTGTCCTGCACCGGTGCTTCCTGAACAATTAGTGTAATGTCACGAGTTGTAGACATGTGATAATCCTCTTTGTAAGATTCACCTTAAGTTACTCCTCAATAGTATATAAAAATAATTGAGACGCTGAAATTATTTTGGTACACAATATTCAGAATAAGCCAATAAAAGATGCATAATGCTAACAAATTGATATTTGATTAATATCGGAAGATATATTAATAGAAATTTCAATTCGGGTGAACTCAAAAAGATTCACATCAGCCACATGAAAAAAAATCTGGGCTGAGTTACTGCTCTGCCCGGACCTGTTTGAGAAAGAGATCCAGATCCCGGGTCAGATCAGCAATCCTGACAAAATTTTTCTCCTGCCAGAAGGTGATATCCCGGAGTTCAGAGACCATGGACCCGATACCTTCAGGTAACGGTGCAAGGAGGTTTATCTTATCAGCATGATTCACAGCAACTGCTGCCCTCATCAGGATATCACGTTGTGATCTCGGGTAGAGGAGCTCCCATGCTCCGATCTCAAATCCTTCAAGGGTCTTGCTCCCAAGAGTTCCTTTCACCGCCTCAAGGGCACGAGTGATCTGATCCTCCTGAATCCTGATCTGATACTGTTCTGCTGATTCTGCATCGAGTGAGAAGATCTCTTCAAGGACGATCAGTTTGAGTTCCCTGACAAAGGCCTGGATATCTGCACCAACAAAGTACTGCATACGACCAGCCAGATCCTGAAGGCTGATTGAAGGATCGAGCAGTTCTCTGATATCACCAAGATAGAGCGAGAGGATTGACTCACGGGCCAGAACATCGGGTGCAGGGATGTAGATGTGCTTCTCTATCCTGCCAGGCCTGAGGATGGCCGGATCCAGCATGTCAGGTCGGTTCGTTGCTGCAACCACAATGACGTCCTTCAGTTCCTCAATCCCATCCATCTCGGTGAGAATCTGTGAAAGCACACTCTCTCCCACCCTAGAGGTCCCGGACTGCTGCCCACGCTTCTGAACAAGGGCGTCGATCTCGTCGAAAAAGATGATGGCCGGGGCAGACTGCCGAGCCTTTCTGAACGCCTCACGGACTTGTTTTTCAGAGTCTCCAACCCATTTGGAGAGGAGTTCGGGCCCTTTGATCGCGATGAAGTTCATCCTGGACTTTGCTGCAATCGCTTTTGCAAGCAGGGTTTTTCCGGTCCCTGGAGGACCGAAGAGCAGGATTCCTTTCGGAGGTTTTATCTTCAGTTTTTCAAACGCTTCCTTTCGTTTGATCGGCCATTCGATCACCTTCTCGATCTCGTATTTTACCCTGTCAAGGCCTGCCACCATCTCCCAGGGGACTTCCGGGACCTCGATATACAGTTCCCTCATCGCAGAGGGCTCAACCGATTTACGTGCCTCGATGAAATCACGGTCAGAGATGACGAGGTTGTCGATCACCTCGGGAGGAACCTCCTGCCCTTCCTTCATCTGGACCATGATTCCACGAAGAGCATGCATCGCAGCCTCCTTACAGTGAAGGGCGATATCGGCACCGACAAATCCATAACTCAGTTCGGCATATGACTCGAGATCAACATCTGGTGCGAGTGGCATATTCCTGGTATGGACGTGGTAGATCTCAAGCCTCCCTGCCCGATCAGGGATACCGATCTCGATCTCCCTGTCAAACCTTCCTCCCCGCCGGAGAGCAGGATCTATGGCATCCGGGATGTTCGTGGCTGCAATAACAACCACCTGGCCCCTGGATGCAAGCCCGTCCATCATGGTAAGCAACTGGGCCGTCACCCGGCGTTCAACCTCACCGGATGTTTCCTGCCGCTTGGGCGCAATCGAGTCTATCTCGTCGATAAATATGATAGATGGCGCTTTTTCCCGTGCAGAGTCAAATATCTCACGGATCTTCTTCTCAGAGTCACCGTAGTATTTGCTCATCACTTCCGGGCCGGATAACGGGACAAAATGGGCGTCGACCTCACTTGCGACAGCTTTTGCAAGGAGAGTCTTACCAGTCCCGGGCGGGCCGTAAAGAAGCACACCCTTGGGTGGATCGATCCCGAGCCGTTCAAAGACCTTCGGGTACCGGAGCGGGATCTCGATCATCTCCCTTATCAGACTGATCTCACGAGACAGTCCGCCGATATCCTCGTAGTGAATGACCGACTCTTCGTGCCTGACCTCTTCGGTCTGGTATGGAACATCGTGAAGGATGACTTCGGTAGAGAAGGTCACTACCCCGACACCTTTCGGCTCAAGCCTGGAGACAATGAAGTTTACTGTGTTGCCGATAAGGTCTATCCTGACGGTCTGTCCCTCAAGAACAGGCCGACCCCGGAGTTTTTTAGCGAGCAGGATCTCCGGGTTGTTGAGGGTGACGCCGGTCACCGGCTGGAGCACAACCTTATGAAGATCATGGGCCAGAACCCGTTTTACCAGTACCTTGTCATCGATACCGCACCCGGCATTGCTGCGTATCTCCCCATCTATCGCGATCTCGCTCCTGCCATGACCGGTATTCTGCGTGCTCCAGGCAGCGGCCACCGCACGTTTTCCTCCCAGGAGTTCGACAAACTCACCATTCACGATCCCGAGTGCACGCATCACTGCCTGGTGGAGCCGTGCTATCCCTTTTCCAGCATCTTCCTCGGCAGCACGCTTGACTTCAAGCCTGATTCCTCCACTCTGGTTCATGACATACCCTGCCCCCTGTGAATAATCTCGTCCTCGGTCACGATGACCTCCATGCTGATATCGTTTGCATCAGTAGGGAGCAGAGGCTCTTCCTGGCATGAGTAGGCAAGCCCGATGGTCCGAATATGCCTGTTTTCTGAGAGAAATCGGTCATAATACCCTGCTCCATATCCAAGCCGTGCACCTGACCGGTCAAACCCGAGCATCGGGATAATGGCTGACGTCACATCAGCGGGATTTGCAGGGATCTCTGAACCGATAGGCTCTGGCACATGAAACGTACTTGAGACAAGGCAGGAGGGATCCTGCAGGTACGAAAGGCGAAGACTTACATCCTCTTTCTGAATAATCGGAACAATGACCGGAATATCCTGATCCAGAAGATACGAGATGATTCGGGAGGTCTCAACTTCAGGATCCTTGGCACAGTAGACAAGTACCTCTTCGCCGGGGATGATGACCTCTTTGAGGCATTCACAGATCTTCAGGCTCTTCTCCACCCGTTCCGGTTCTGACAATGCCCACCTACGTTCCCGGAGAATATTCCTGAGTACTTCTTTACTGATTGGTATGGTTTTACCCCCTGCCGGGACTGTAGTATTCATATTGCGAAATAAATGAAAATTTAGAACGTCAGGTTTTCTCTGCCGTAGGTAATGATGCGATATCAGATTAAAAAAACTTAGAGGTTTGCACGAAAGACAACACCTATAATGGGCAACCAGATATCAGAAAAAATGGGTTTTGAATGGGATTACTCAGCCTGCAACCAGTCATAGAGAAACGCTGCTGCTACCGCACCCAGGATAGGACCGACCAGGTAGATAGGAAAGGTACCAAAATGATTGGTTCCACCCAGAATAAGATCACCAAGATACGGCCCGAAGGTTCGTGCTGGGTTGAGTGAAGAACCGGCAATATTGCCCGTAGTGGTGATAACACCACCAACAGTCAGACCAATGGCGAGTCCGGCAAATCCTGCCGGTGCCTGCCTGTCCACGGCGACACCCATGATGACCAGCATCAGGATGAATGTCCCGATGAATTCCGCGAGGACTGCCTGTCCCATACTGATACCTGGGAACGGAGCAGTTGCACCAAGACCACCGATGGTGACTGCGTCCATTCCGGCAGAAGCTGCAAAGAGAAAACTTCCGATTGCAGCACCAATTAACTGGGCAACGATGTACGCACCACAGTCTTGTGATGGGAACCGCTTGGTTGCCCAGAGAGCGATGGTCACAGCCGGGTTAATGTGTGCACCGGATATCCGTCCAGTAGCGTAGATAACTGCAGCAATAACGAATGCAAATGCAAGCCCGATGGCAAGCCAGTCGCCAAGACCCCCGAGAGCACCTATCCCGATGTTAAACGAGGAGGTTGGCTTCGTTCCCTGGCTGATCATCAGGGTGATCGCTGCTGCTCCTGCACCGAAATACACCAGCAGGGCTGTTCCTATTCCTTCGGCAACCGATCTCTTGAGGAGTGATACCATCGGTGTCACTCCTCTCTGACTGCTTCAGCACAGTCCCTACAGAGAATCCTGGGCAGGGTTTTCTTCATCTTCTGTGCAGGGAATGGATATCCACCTTCCCAGACAGCACGCTCCTCACGGATTACATGATCCATGCAGAGCCCCATTCCACAGATGATGCAGATACCAACCGCCTCGGTTGTCTTCCCCTGTTTTGCGCAGACATAACATTTCATGTTCATCAACCTATACCGCTTCGCGGTACTGGCAGTATTCGTGTCTGAAGTCTGCACAGGATGCAGAAGCACAGTTCTTACAGATCCGTGCAGGGGCAGCGGGGATCTCTTTCTTCAAAGCAATGACATTGGTCATTAAGGTGGCAGTGATAGGTTCGCTCGTAAGCAGACAGGGGTAATCAGCAAGTCTCATCAGGGCAGAGAGACGGACCGTGATGGCACAGGCTGGATAGGCATACCACTGTGGGTTGTTGAGGATCTCGTGTGTATACAACGGTGTGAGATCTATCGGAAGACCGGAGACAGTCGGTTTCAGATCCTTTCCTGAACCGTTTCTGATCTTACGTGCACGGTCAAGTATTCCCCATCCCCGGTAGATCATGTCCATGAAGTCGCAATTGTGCAGTTCTGCTGCAGCTCCTCTCGTCGGGTTGAGCTGGACATAGTTGTGGTAACGTTTTGTGAGCAGGTCTACGATCATAAGTGCGTTGAACCCGTCCATCTCAAGAATATACTCAACAGCAGCTGCACTCGCACCGGTCGCTACCGAGACCAGCTGCTCAGGGGTCTTGAACTTGCCAACCGACGCCATCAGGCTGTTCTCAATAACATCAGTGACAGCCTCGATGATCCCCATCACCATGTCATCCTTGCACATGTTGAAGGTGGACTGGGAGATATGGTGGGCAACATCGCCGACGCAGTACGCCGGAATCGTCACGATGTTAGCGTAGTGAACCTTGTCGGCGATTGCGGCCAGGACAAAGGGCTCCATCTTGACCCTGTACTCCTGCATGTACTTCCTGCAGTCAAACGAGTTCTGGCCCAGGGAGTCCATGAGTTCTGCCTGTGCAGACACAGGATTTGTGTAGATCGAGGCGAGCATCTCGATCTCCTTCTTTGTTGCTGCGGTAAGGGTTTCACCTGACTCAACAGCATGTGCAAACACGTCACCAATTCCGTAACTGGTGTTCATCCCCCATGATTTTGCAGCAAGGATGGCCTTCTTGTGGTCATCGGGAATCTTAGTTGCTTTGAGGATCTGATTTACAACATTGCTGGTACTTCCAGGTATCAGAGCAAAGTCAACTACACAAGTAGGACCATAAAATCCTGCATACCGTCTTGCTGACTCAAGGCCGATGATCGCCTCGCTCTTATTAATCTGCTTGACAAACTCGGCCATGCTCTTCTTGAATGCCGGGTCTTTGTCACAGAGGATCTCAAGGATCACCGGGGTCTGGTAATGCTCAACAAAGGGGTCGTCTTCCGGGCGGACCGTCTTGGTAAGTTTGGAGAGGATAGTATAGTGTGAATTTACCGACTCTTTGTGGAGATCGATAACGGCCTTGCTCTGCCCTTCACCTGCCTTCATCCCGGAAACTGCATCGAGGTACGGCTTTGCGTCAGCCATCGAGAATTTAGTTCCGCGTTTCTTTTGTACTGTAGAGACGTCAGCCCGCTGTGCTGCCATCGCTTCCCGGATCATCTTCTCATATAATTCCTTCATGCTGGATCACTCCGCAGGAGTACCCCTGATAAAGGCTCTCTCCCAGACTGGACCACAGGAGAACATAGCCCCTTATGTCGGGCTGGCCGTATAGCAATGAATCAAAATTCATTCGCCTGCAGGCCCGGACCCGGACGGTGCAGGTACCCGCTGTCAGTTGACCAGTTATGCCTGCAGGCATATAAGGTTAAGCAGGAATTGCGGGTACATGAGAAGAAAAGGAGAATCAGCCCCAGATTGCAAGGTATGCTGAAAAAACAATCCAGGAGAATGCAGCAGTCAGCGGGATAGTGATAACCCATGCGGTTACAATCCGCCTGACAACACCCCAGTTGACAGACGAACTCCCCTGAGTTGCACCGACTCCCATGATACACCCGCTAATGGCGTGGGTGCTTGAGACTGGAACTCCGAAAAGGGTGACCAGGAGGAGGACGATTCCACCGCCGGTTTCTGCGCAGAATCCCTGATATGGGCGGAGATGAGTGATGCGTTTTGCCATAGTCTGAACGATCTTCCAACCGCCGGTGAGAGTGCCCAGTGATATTGCTGCGCTTGAGAGGAGAATCACCCAGAGGGGCACAGAAAAGTCGGTCAGCACCCCGGCTGTCACCAGCATGGCGGTGATGATACCCATGGCATGCTGTGCATCGTTGCTGCCATGACCGATACTATAGAATGCTGATGATATGATCTGCAACTTGTTGAAGATATGATTCATCATTCTGTGATCTTTGTTTCTGCAGATCCTGATCACAAGACAGCCGAGCAAAAATGCCAGTGCCAGCCCGAGAGACGGGGATATCACGATGAAAAGGACGATACTGATAATTCCGGAAATCGGGAGGAGGTGAAGGGCGATGCAGAGTGGGATCATAAACACAAACCCAAAGTATCCACCAAGTCCTGCATACATCTTCAGGTTCTCCTCCTGGTTCAACCGTGCAAGAAGTGTCAGAATAACTGCACCTGCGATGATTCCGGCGATTCCGTACCAGACTAGTCCTTCAAGGATCTGAAGAGTAGGGAGAATCACAACCGAATACCCACCATAGGCCACGGCTGCCCCGATGAGCCCGCCGATCATGGCATGGGTGGATGATATGGGAATACCGATGTACGCAGTAAAGTAGATCCAGAACGAGGCAACCAGAATCCCAATAATAATCACCTCAAGAGTCAGCCATCCAGGGACAATGATCCCTTTTCCGATCGTCTTTGCAATGGCGGTTGTGAAGAAGAGCGGACCTATAAGGTTGAAGAAGGCTGCAAGAGCCACTGCCTGAACTGGCGTGAGAACCCTGGTTGCAACAATTGTAGATATTGAGTTTGCAGCGTCGTGCAGCCCGTTCAAAAAGTTAAAGAGGAGTGCCACGGCGATGCCGATGATGAGGATTGGCTCCATCTGAATCACGAGTGACGGATGCTGATATCAGAGAGGACGTTTGTGACATCTTCGCATTTATCTGTCGCTGTCTCCAGGCATTCGTAGATATCTTTGAGTTTGATCATCATCACCGGGTCATTGCCCATGAAGAGATGTTTGATTGATTTGGAGAGGAGATCATCGGCAAGGTTCTCAAGTCGGTTGACCTCGATTCCGCATGAGTCCAGTTTTGGCAGATCCTTGGTCGATCTGATCAATTTGACTCCGTTCTCAAGTTGAATAACCGAGAGGCGTATCAGTTGTGCGAAGTCCTGCATGTAATTGTCGAACTCAAGGACGCCGTAATTGATCATCTTCTCTGCAGAATCGTCTATATAGTCCAGAATGTCGTCCAGTGCTGAGGCAAGACGCGAGATCTCCAGAGGATCGAGCGGCGTGATGAATGTCCGGTTCAGGTTCTCATATATCTCGTGTGTGATCTGGTCACCCTGATGCTCGAGTTCTTTAATCTTCTTAAAGGCGATATCCCGATCCTGCTGGTTGTTCACCATCGACTCGAGTTCTTCGGCGGATATGACGACAATACGGGCTAAACGCTCGAAGAGGTCAAAAAACACCTTATCTTGAGGTATGAGCCACTCTTTGATCCCCACGGTATCGCAATAAATGTCTTCTGATATGCTAAATATGCTCCGTTCTGTTTGTCAGATGATAGAGACCAGTGCCGGACCCTGGTAACGATTGCAAACCAACCGGACATTATCGGCTACCAAATAAAAAAAAGAATGAAAAAATCAGGACCGGAAATCAGAGGAGCTGGCAAAAACTGACAGCATTCTGCACTGCCTCCTCAGGGGTACGGCAGGGAGTCAGGCCCGGAATATCCCAGGTATCAATTCCGAAAACAGGCTTTCCAATCCTGAGTGCAACCCCAATCTCAGAGAGCGTGCCATAACTTCCAGCCACCGCGATGACTGCATCTGCAGACTCGACGAGGATAACATTTCTAGCCTGGCCCATCTGCGTTTTGATAGCAACATTAAGGTACAGGTTTCCTTCTGAACCAGGAAGAATACCCACAACAAGCCCCCCGGCTTCGTGAGCGCCCCTGCTCGCAGCCTCCATAACCCCGCCTCTGCCACCGGTCAAAAGGATACAGCCCTGATCTGCGATCAGGCTGCCCACCCTGAACGCAAGATCCTGAACATGCTGATCTGCTTCTACAGCACCAATGACTGCAATCTGGAACTTCTTCCTACCGAGGCCGTCCAACGAAGGTCCTATTATATAAATAGTTCATAAAATTTCTCGACTCTCCACTCTTTTTTCATTTCGTTAATTGCCGTGGGACCGATTTCGGCAACATTATATACTATTGAAACTGGCCTCTATGCTCGTTGGCTCAAACGAAAAAAGGACATTACATGGGACTGTAAATCCAACAAATAGTGTTTCAATCAGTACATTACTTGGAAAAATGGATCTTACCCAGATTGAAATTGAATTGCACAACCATCTCAATTACAGCCAAACTCGAAAATGGTTATATTCACCAATATTATTATTCAAACTCTTGATTGTCCATTCCTTTCGAAAACAATCCTATCGAAAATTCATCAAATCACTAACACTTGAAGATTGCATTGCTCTTGGAATTCCTGAAATAGAGCCCGGAAGATATCATATTCCCTCTGCAAGTAATTTACATGATTTTGCTTACAATCGTTTGCGATTAGACGGCTTTAAGAAGATCATGTACCTAAACGGAGCCATTGCATGTCAATCTATTCAGAATGGTCACGGAATGGTTGATTCAACCCCTATTGAAGCCTCAAGATATGATAAATATGCTGAATATAATCCCCATTACGCTTGCAGGATGCACAAATATCACATATTTCATTTAAACAACTTTCCACTGTATGGAATATTTTCTGAAGGTAATGCTCATGATTCCCCATATGCAATCCCATTAGCTGAAATTGTTGGTACAATGAATCCAAGCATGATCAAAGTTCAACTTGATGGTGGCTATGATTCCTTCATGATTTATGCGAGATACTGGAAAATTTTCAGAATTCAGCCACTAATCGATCCAAGCAAGAACGCAATTTTGAACATAGAGGGGACAATTGAGAGAATTGATCATTGGGTAAATAAAATGTGGAAGAAAGGGGGAGACATTCGAGATTCTATTGAGAAAAAACTACTATTTCTCACGAATAACGGAAGGGAGAAACAGGTTGGGATGTATCTTCGCAATCAGAACTTACTTAATCCAAATTTCAGAGTTGAATACAAATCAAGGGCAGATTGTGAAAGAACTCATTCACACATGAAACGAATGTTTAATTTCAGTGTAAAATGGATTCAGAAAAGATCTAAAGAATTTTACATGACATTGAATCTCATTTCATATCAGTTTGTATTACTTGCAAATTTAGTAAAAAACCAAGGAAAGGGTCAGGATCTATCAAAATATTACTGAAAAAATAAAATACAGATATCCCATTAAGTAGCGAATGCTATCGAGTTTTTAGTTATTTTTCGTCTTTCAACTGTAATTTTGGGTAGTTTGGATGTTGATTCCCATCCTTTGCAGTGCGTGTATCTTTCATTCTATTGTAAAAATTGGTAGTTCGACAAAAAGCGAATCATTTGATTGACAATCTGTCCAATCTACATCTTCTCATTGGACAGCCTCCTACCAGTTCCCATTTTTTCAGGAAACAAAGATATCTCCCTCATGAGGTGATTGCTCCCATGACCTGCATGAACTGGTCAGGGGGTACTGTGGCAATGTCGGGATAGGAAATGTTCGGGAGAATGTAGCATTTCATAGTCTGGTACTCAAGCCAGGTTCCATACAACGAGAGGGCAGCTGTACGAGTAGGTACATCCTGTCCGAACTTTTCTGAACTCCGGTTCAATGCCATGATACTGTCAATAACCTTCGTGCATCGGACAGCCCCATTCTGGTACTCAGTCCGCAGGTTGCTGACCGGGGGAGAGAGTGAGTATCCATTCGTCTCGTTGATGTTCTTGTTCAGCCGTATCCTGGCATAATCTGCTGTCAGGTTCAGCATCTGCGGAAGATCGGCCCCGAATGTTGCAGAACTGTCCATACGGCCCTTGATATCAAAAAGATCAGGAATCCAGTATTGGTTCATCAGAAAGAGAAACTGTTGATCACCTGAAGCAGCCTGGACACGCGAAGAGTTTACCTGGGCAGGCGGAGTCTTGTTAGAGGCATTGGCTGGGGCCGGGACAGCCGGAGCCGCGGTTGCATTTGCATGTACTGTCGGAGAAGTTTGCGTTGGAGATGTATTTACAGCAGGAATAAGAGCCTTGGCTGACTGATTCTGCAGAGGGGCAGGAGCAGCAGATACAAACGAGGTGGATGAAACAAGTAATATGAGTATTATGAAAATAGCAGGTAATATTCTCATCAATTCTATGTTGATGTCAGGTATGATAATATTTCGTTTCCGAAATTTTTAGATCCACACCCAGGGTCGATATTGTATTAGAAGAAGCGGATAAATATGTTTACTCATTGATTATTAATATTTGCAACGCATCTTGATATGTAAGGCATTCCACAAACAATATCAAGTATTCCATCTGATTTTCCTCATAAATCTTCTACTCAATTGATGAAAAACCGAGTAACAAACCCAATACATGAATAATCAGGCAGACGTTCCCGCTATTGCACATGAACGGGTACTTCATGTGGATGATGAGCCGATGATCTGCGACGTGACCAGACTGTGCCTTGAACGGGGGGGACGATTCAGGGTTGATGTGGTCTACAACGCAGAAGAAGCTCTTGCTCTCCTGAGATCAGGCTCTTATTCGTGTGTAATTTCAGATTATGAGATGCCCACAATGAACGGGATCGAACTCCTGAAAGAGATCCGTTCATTTGATCCTGAAATACCCTTCATCCTCTTCAGCGGTCGTGGTAAGGAGACCGTGGTTATCGAGGCTATCAATACAGGTGCAGACTTTTTTATCCAGAAAGGAGGGGATACAAAGACCCTCTTTGCCGAACTTAATCATAAGGTTGACTACGCAATAACCAAGCATAATGCAAGGCTCGCCCTGAAGCGTAGGGATGCCATCCTTGAAGCAGTAAGCCTGGTTGCCACTCTTTTCCTCGGAGGCGAGGCATTCAAGAAAGCCCTGAAGGAATCATTGACCCTCTTCGGGCTTGCAACCGAGGTGGACATGGTGCTGGTATTCAGGGAAGATCCACACAACCCTTTTGATCAGCGGTATCACCGTCTCTGTGGATGGAGCAGGCTTGGAGATCCGGAGCCGGCAGAGGGGCTGATCTTATGCCCGGGAAGCGACTCGTGCTGGGAAGAGAAGATCCTGCAGGGATCTCCGGTTGTAGGATCTGCAGGTAACTTCTCTGATGTTGCAGACAGGTTCATCAACGAGGAGAATATCAGGTCGATAGCAGCGTTCCCAATCATTGCTGACAGAAAGGTCAGGGGGATGATCTGGTTCTGTGACTGTCTTACCGAACGCAAGTGGGCAGTGGTTGAGGTTGATGCCCTGCAGGCAGCAGCTTCCATCGTTGGATCTGCACTTCACCAGGAGGAGATGCACTCAGAACTCCTGTCAGGGAAAGAGAAGTACGAGTCCATGTACTCCATGATGCGTCAGCTCTGCGATACCGTACCTGACATGCTTTGGGCACGGGATTTGCATGGCAGGTACATGTTCAAAAACAAGGAAGCATCACAGAAACTCCCCTGTTCAACCGGTATCCTGACCCAGCCGGATGTCACATCCCAACAAGAGAGCAAAGCAAGGGATGAATCAGTACTCGTGGATGGCAAGCAGGTTGATCTTGAGATCAGGAAGGTCCCCTTCTATGATCAGGCCGGTGAACTCATCGGGTCTGTCGGGATCGGACACGATGTCACTGCAGAGAGGGAGGCAACAAAGGCCCTCATCGTAGAGCGGAGACGATACGCAGGTATCTTTCATCATATCCATATCGGCCTGTTGACCTGCGGACCCGGCGGGGAGATCCATGAGTCAAATGACCGGGCTTCAGAACTGCTGGGAAAAATGAGCGGCTCGCTGCGGGGAATGAATCTGCACTCGATACCAGGACTCGGAGAGATCGGTCTGCTCACCGACTTCTCAAAAGCCCAGGCACTCAGACAGCCCATTCACGGGCGGTGTGAGTACAGCACCAAAGCCAGTGCAAAAAAGACTCTCTATTATAGTATTCAGCCGTACTATGACGAGGAACTACGGATCACCGAAGTGCTCCTCACCATAGACGAACATTATCAGGATTAACCCTATTTTGTCTGGTCGTTACAGGAGTGAGACCAGATCACGCAGTACTGCACCGGGGTCTTCTGCTTTTACCACGCTTGATGCAAGAAGCACACCTACGGTTCCGAGATCGACAGCGGTCTTCACACATTTTCCTGAGTGGATCCCTGCCCCGGTGAGAACCTTTACCTCAGGATTTGCCTTCAAGGCTGCCTGAACCGATCCGGTGATAATATCAGGATTTGCTTCGGCAACTGATACTTTTCCCCCGATAAGCTCAGGCGGTTCGATGGCAACATAGTCAGGGCCGAGTGCAGCAACGGCAGAGGTTGTGGCAACCGTGTTTGAACAGACGCACGATATCATCCCTTCTTTACGAAGAGCCAGTACATTTGTTTCGATATCTGCGATCGAGAGGCGATATTCAGAGTGGTTTACCAGTGATCCGACTGCGCCTGCAGTTTTTACTGCAGTGAGAGGAATGCGTCCGGTGTGAGCACCAGGGGCTATTGGATCGATGTGCTGGGCAAAAACAGGAAGATCAAAATGATGCTTGATCGGGTGAATATCCATGTACATTGGTGCAAGGCCAATAGAGACGCCGCTCTCTTCTGCAACTTCCTGTGCTGCCTGTGCTATCCGGTGGGCACCGTGACCCACTGACTCCTGGTAACATTTGAGGTTAACAAGGACCACAGGGGATTTGATCGTATGGTGTGCCATACCGATAAATTAGAACCCGGGTTGTATAAATACGTGGGTAGGTCAGATCCCAGGCTCACTCTGCGATGGTCCCTTGAAGGGTGATGGTGATATCATGAACAGGTATCTCTTTTCCTGATAGTTTCAGTGCCTCATTGACCACATACGTAACACCACTGCAACAGGGGACGATCATATGCACAGTCGTGATGGATCTGATCGTATGGATCTTTAGTATCTCTGCCAGTTTGGTGATGTAACCCTCGATATCTGAATCCAGTTTAGGGCAGAAGATGATCAAAATCCTGTCTTTGAGTAACGTCTGGTGAAAGTCTGCATACGCAAACGGGACACAGTCTGCTGCCACGAGCAGATCTGCATTCTCAAAATACGGATTCGCTGGATTGAGAAGCTTAAGCTGAACAGGCCACTGCCGTAGTTCAGACTCTGCATGGACAGGAGCTTGTGACGACTGCCTCGTATGCTCTATGGTCCTTGCCGCTGATCCCGGACAGGCAGCAAACGGGTTGTGGTGATGCTGTTGTCCTGCATGATCAGGACTTCCCCGGTGAACTGGCACATCGATATGCATATCCTGCAGGGATGCCAGCGCCTGGTGATAGAGATCCATCTCCCCATGCCCGGCAAGGTGTTCGAGGTGAGCCCTGATAACCGCCTCACCCTGACGGGCAATGTTCTTCATGTCCTCTTTTTCGTCATATGCTCCTGCCTCGCGTTCAATAACAGATATTGCTTCTTCTGGACAGGTTCCGATACAGGCACCAAGACCGTCGCAGAAGAGATCGCTGATCAGCCGTGCCTTTCCATCAAGGAGCTGGAGGGCTCCTTCAGGACAGTCAGGTATGCACTGGCCACATCCGGTGCATTTCTCCTCGTCGATCGTGATTATCTTTCGTTTCATGATGAGGACCCACCCTTCAGAGCGATACAGATTGGTTACTGGATAATGTATGTACCTTCTACTTATACTCACCCGTTGTCGCGGAGTTAAAACAGGGATCTATCATGAAAACCCGATACTGATTGACCGGGCTTCATGACATAAAAGGGAGAATCTGGGTGATTATGTCTTTTGCATGAGTCGTTTTCCAAGATCATACGCCCGCTCGCAGTCCTTTGGAAACACAGTCTTTCTCCTCTCAACTCTTTCTGCTGGATCGCAGTAGCTGAAGACGACCTTTGAATAGTCTTCAAACTGCAGCGTTTCGTAGGAAAAGAAGGATTCACAGGAGCCATACAATCGTTCAAGCACTGACTCATTGGTCTTGAAATGCACGTCATACCCGGCCTCATGAGTCATTCCTTCACTGACGTTCATGGTATACACAAATGCGGTTGGAATCTTTCTCTCAAAGAGAGACTGCGGAGGCCTGGCGTAGACCAGATACGGGAACATGAGCCGTTCCATGAAACATCGCATCTCACCGGTGACTGTTCCGAAGTAAAGGGGTGAACCAAGGATCAGGGCATCTGCATGTGCAATCCGATCCAACACAGGAGTCAGATCATCACGGAGGATGCATCTCCCATAACTCTTGCCACCCTTGAGTTTACAGGCAAAGCAGCTGGTACAGCCCTTATAGTCAAGATCATAAATATGAATCAGTTCAGTCTCTGCTCCCTGTGCAGCAGCTCCGTCCAGGGCATGCTGTAGCAGTGTTGCTGTATTCCAGGTTTTTCTGGGACTTCCATTTATTGCAATAATCTTCATAATATTCGCCTCTTCACTGCCAGGTGATCACGGCCTCATTCCTTGTAGGGATGTATGCAGGCTTGTACCTCGGGTACCCGAACATTAATGCATACAGCGGTTTTCTTCCGGCTGGAAGGGCAAAGAGATCGCGAACATCTGGTGATGCCTGGGATGCCATCGCCACGAATCCCCCCCAGCATGTCCCGACACCGAACGCTGGAGCTGCAATGTCTACATGGGTGAGGGCGATGATCCCGTCGGTCTGTGCCATCGGATTATCCTCTGGAATATGGGGTATCAAGATATGAGGAGCACCCCGGCAGATGGGATCTGAACCTTTATCCCATCCAGCGATGAGGGATGGGACATACCTGCCCATCGGGTGATCACTCCCGACAAGTGTACGCATCCATTCGACGACTGCTTCGGCAACCTTCTGCACCTTTTCCGGATCATGGATGACCAGCCACTGGACCGGTTGCCCGTTCCCACCCGAGGCTGCATATCGTGCAACATCAAGAAGTGACTCGATAGTCTTCTTCGGAACCGGCTCACTCTTGAAATTCCTGATTGAGCGACGACTCTTCAGGTATGACATCAGGATATCCGGAGCAACACCGTCCCCATCCCATGCAGGCTCAGGTGCAAGACCAGAATCCTTCTGCAGGGTAAGGGCTCCGGAGGGGCAGAATGCAGTACACTGCCCACAGGAAATACACCACCCGGACTGCGAATCTGCAACAAAAGGGCTCTCACCATCTGCCGGAGGGTGAATGATGCCCATGGGGCATATATCAGCGCAGACTCCGCATCTGGTGCAGGTTTTATTCTCAACAGTTATCGTCATAGAAGCTCTGCTCAAAGAATCTTTCTTATACTCTATTATAGATATCAGAAGAGGTTTAGTAATACTATAACCAAATAGTAACTATTGAGGAATATTTAGTGAAATGCGAAAAAGTTACCAAGTGCAGACTTGACGCAGTGGTGGATGTCATCGGGAGTAAATGGAATCTTATGATCATCTGGCATCTCCGTGATTCCGTACTCAGATTTTCTGAACTTCAGGGCAGGATGTGTGGAATCAACTCAAAGACCATCACCAAACATCTCCGGGATCTTGAAAAGGAGTCGATCATCACCAGAACTGTTTACCCCGAGGTTCCACCACGGGTGGAGTATGCCCTCACCGAACAGGGACGTGGTATACTTCCGATCATTGATGAGATGCTTATATGGGGAGGAAAATTCCGCCATCCACCTGAAGGGATGAGTGGATATGAAGCAGGCAGAACTGTTCGGGCAGGCGAATAAAGAATACGTCATTTGCTTCTCAAACGGAAAAACGGATGCACCGGAGTGGAAAGCAGGCATTCTTTGAATGCATAAAATCACTGAAACCTCCACGTCATTTTCAACCAGTCATTCAGGCAGAGATTATATCTAGAAGTGTTCACAAGTTCTCATCCTCTCTCGGGGGTCTGTGCTGGTATGGGAGTCATACGTTCACTTCGAAATACGGTCTCTGGTTTCATCAGATGGAAGATCACGGTTCTCGGAGCAGTGGCACTGCTTGCAACCTCAGCATTCATCATCGGATATGGAGCGGTATCGGTTCATTCGGTGGCATTAGAGAATACCCAGGCTAAACAGGTGACAACAGCCGAATCAGCTGCAGCAGGCTTCTCATCAGATACAATCAGGTCGCTCTCGACCGTGTAGTCACTGGCAGATGCACTGGCGGGGATAAAAAGCAGTGGAACCGTTATCACACAGGATACTCCAACGCAGATGCTTAAGTCGGTCTTCCAGGCAAATCCACATTTTATCCAGATATACTCAACCTGGGAGCCGAATGCATTTGACGGGAAGGACAGGGAGTTTGAAGGGATTGCCCCATATGACAGCAACGGAAGGTACGAGACCGACTGGTTCCGTGATGATACCGGCACGATCACCGAATATGAGTATAAAGAAGACGAATCGGTAGATTATTCTGCAGACTGGTACCTGTCAGCCAAAGATGCAGGGTCTGCAGTGCTCCTTGAGCCATACCTGGATGAGATCGAGGGCGAGCAGGTCCTGATGACCTCGGTTATCGCACCGGTGAACGTAGGGGAAGAATTTCTTGGCGTCGTCGGTGCAGACATCGCTATGGACTTTCTTCAAGCCAAAGTGGATGCCCTCCCGGAAAGCAGTGAAAGCATGATGGTCATGGTGACACCGGAAGGAGAGATCGCAGCGGCAACTCGGCGACCTGACCTGGTAGGAACTCATTTCACCGGGCTCATTCCTGATGAAACCATAAGCCAGGCCATTGAACAGAGTGGAGGAGCCCGTGTTTACAAGACTTCCCAGGGTGGGACGAGTATCACCCAGGTACCGGTCCGGATAGGGTCAGGAGAAAAACCATGGACTATCGCAGTGCTGACTCCTGAAGAGGAGATCACCAGAGATGCAAATGCCCTGATTCTTCAGCTTATCGCGGTTGCGAGCCTGATGATAGCGGTCGGACTCATTCTTCTCTTCACAGCCTCCCGCAGGATTACGGCCCCACTCAAATATCTTATCACGGGCATGAAACGCCTTGCTGATGGGGATAAGAGCGTTCAGATACCTGTCATCAGTCAGGACGAGATCGGAAAGGTGAACACCGAGTTCAACAGCCTTATCCGGATTCTGGTTAACAGGGAGCAGAAACTCGCAGAACATGCTCAGGCGCAACAGGATCTCAACGAGGCCATCATCATGACAGCAGAATCTGTGAAGATGGGAAACCTGGAGTCTGCTCTTGATGAAGAGCGGTTTGATGAAGAATTCAAGAAACTAGCCGCCGGAATCAACGAACTCATCGCCTGGATCCGCACACCTATCTGAGAGGCGATGAGGGTATCTGAGCGGTATTCATCAGGAGACTTCTCGGCACGGTTCAACTCCTCTATCAGGGTCGAAGGAGAGTTTGCCACATTCAGGAACTCAATTGCCGGCATAGGTGAGCAGGTGGGCGAGGCGATCGAGGTGATCCAGGACGAGATGAGAACCCTCTCATCAATGGCGGGATCAGTACTCGGGAAGACCCAGTCCATGACCGAGGATACTCATCTTCTTGCTGACCGGAGCGATATGATCAGCACCAGGACAGAACAGATAGCAGAGGCGATGGGAGAGGTTATCGTCTCCATGGATCAGATTGCTCTTGTAACATCCGAGATCGCAGAAAAGAGTGCAAAGGTCGCTGAAATTTCGTCAGAAGGATCTGTTGTTGCCGAATCAGGACAACAACTCGCTATTGAGGCACGTGAGGCGATGAAAGCCGTTCAGTCGTCTGTGCATGACACCTCGATGATCATCGGGGGCATCGCAGATCAGATGGCCCAGATCACAGATATCAGCAGAAAGATCCAGGACCTCACCGAACAGACGAATCTTCTCTCTCTGAATGCTGCAATAGAGGCGGCACGTGCAGGTCAGGCGGGAGCAGGATTTGCTGTAGTCGCAGGTGAGGTCAAGGGCCTTGCCATGAATGCTGAACAGGCAGCAGCCGAGATTCAGAATATAACCTCAAAGCTGGAGACAGAGATCAAGAGGGCATTGTCAATAGAAAAGACACTTGTCCGCCAGTCAGGAGAACAGGGTGCGGCTTTCGGAGAAGCGGTTGATGGTTTTAACAGGGTAATAAGTTCAATTCAGAAGATATCAGGCGGGATATCACAAATTGCATCATCAGCCGAGGCACAGGCTAGTACCGCACAAGAGGTAAAAGGCAGGATTCACGAGGTTGATGGGTACATTCGCAAGGCAGCCGAGGCATGTCACGACTCCGCCGGAGCAACCTCAAGAGCCAACTCAGCTACAGAAGAGATTGCATCCCACATGGAAGCACTCAACCGGGCAGTTGATGGAATCTCTGATCAGATCTCTCATTTCTCGGTATAACCGGGAGAAGGTGGGATCTTACACAGGCCTGAAGAATCCTTTATACGGTTCATAATCATAGAGACTGTCAATGTATCGGAAACCTACTGAACTCAGAGTTTTGGTGGTCGATGATGATCGGGAGTTTCAGAATATCATCTCTCATTATCTGACCGAAGACCCGGAGTACTCAGTAGTGTCAGTTGATTCAGGTCAGCAGGCCCTCGATATGCTCAGGGAGCAGTCATTCTCTGCCATCATCGCAGATTATCAGATGCCTGAAATGGACGGGCTTGACCTGCTCAGGATCATCAGAAGCCAGGGCAATTCAATTCCGTTCATTATCTTCACCGGGCAAGGTTGCGAAGAGGTTGCAATTGATGCATTGAATGCGGGTGCTGATTTTTACCTGGTGAAAGGAGAAGATCCGGCCCCGCAGTTCCTGGCTCTCAGGATGAATCTCAGCAAGATTATTGCAAAGCAGCAGGCAGATGAGGCCCTGCGAATCAGCGAGGCAGAGAACAGAAAGATGCTCTCGCTGCTCAAGGCAACACTTGAGGCAACCGAGGACGGTATCCTCGTCGAGACGATGGACAGGGAGATCGTGGGGCATAACGAGCGATTCCTCAAAATGTTCAACCTTGAAAAGAGTCAGGTTGAAGGGAAGACGGGGGCAGAGATCTGGGCATTGGTTTCAGATCAGATCAAGCCGGGATCGGACCCCATGGTGCAGGGAAAAACGTCTGGCACAAGTCAACCAGTCCTTCTTTCATTCAGGGATGGAAGGGTGATCGAGTCACATGCCAGGCCCCAGATCTGTGATGGCAATGTTATGGGCCGGGTCTGGAGTTATCATGATCTGACCGAACGGGTCAGGGCTGAGGATGCACTACGGGAGAGTGAAGCATTTAACAGGGGGCTTGTTGACAACCTCCCGGATTATGTCATGATCTATGAGAGGACAGGGAAGATTCTCTACATCAACAGTTCAGGCATTGCAGGGCTCAGGGCTGAAGAGAAGAACCCGGTTGGAAACCTGATCTATCAGTATCTGCTCCCGGAACATCACAGAATTGTCAGGGAGAAGGTTGAACGCAGGTTTATGCAGGAAGATGTCCCGCCCTACGAGGTCAGAATTGTAAAGTCAGACAACACTGTTCTTGACGTCATGGTCCAGGCAACGGTGATTCCGTACCGGGGTTCTGATGTCATACTGGGCGTCCTGACAGATATCACCTCGCGCAAGGAAGGAGAAGAGGCACTTGAGCGGTACGCACAGACCCTGCAGGTTACCGTAAACGCCCTAGCAACTGCAAACAAAAAACTCAACCTCCTCTCTGATGTCACCCGCCATGACATCCTCAATCAGGTTCATATCATTCTCAGTTACCTCGATATTGTCGCATCAGAGAAGATGCCTGACGGTCAGAGAAAAATGCTTCAGCGGATCGAGGAGGCGACATCGATCATTCATCGGCAGATCCAGTTTACCAGGAGTTACCAGGATCTCGGGGTGAACAAACCTGAATGGCAGAATGTTAAAAAGACGATAGACTTCCTAACCTCCCACGGGATACCGGTACAGAACGAGGTCAGCGGGCTCACCATTTTTGCAGATCCACTCCTGCCAAAGGTGTTCGAGAATCTCCTTGATAATGCAATCAGACATGGGGGAGAGATTACGAAGATCAGGGTGACGGCTGATCAGAGAGACGATGGTGCCATGAGGCTGCGGTGGTCCGATAACGGAGTCGGGATCTCTCCTGATGAGAAAGAGAAGATCTTTGAGAAAGGGTTTGGGAACAACACCGGGTTTGGGATGTTTCTGATCAGAGAGATCCTTGCTCTCACCGGGATATCAATCAGGGAGATCGGATCTGAAGGGGCAGGTGCCTGCTTTGAGATGATCATCCCGAGGGGATCCTATATACTACAATGATCTCTGTGTGTCATCTACCTGATCTGGTTTTATTATGAGGATCTGAAGACAACGTTGTAGATGTACTCTTTTTCATGAGCATTACCAGAATGGAACAACCATTCTCACGATTGTACATGAAACAGAGTACAGTACTTGATTGAATCGTTCATATAAAAGCGGACAAATAAAAAGAACTCGATTTGACAAGACTTGGCTGTATATTTTCAACGTGTAACCCGGGTTGAGATCCCGGTACATGATAATATCAATTGACTACGGAATGATCTCCTTATTGCGGAATGTTGCGGAGATATTGCGGATACTGCCGTCGGGATATTTGTGCCCAATTTCAAAAATTAAGATTAATTTAGCCCCCAATCGCAGAGTTGGATCATCAGTTGCGGAAAGTTCCAGAACACACACATGAGAGAGTGTATAGGTGCAAGATGAAATCCTTACTGTGTGTTTTCACTTTTTCCGCAATATGATCATAAATAATTATTATTTTTATTATTATACCCTAAAGGCTGGTTAAATTGCTCCTTTTCGTTGCGGAAAATTCCGCAGCTCCGCAATGATCCTGACCAACACACTATGAACTAAAAATGAGTATGCGAATTCTCAATTTCGTATTACAACTTGATCACAAGATGTGTCAGATATCAAGAGCAGGGTACCACTGATATCATCACCAGGCATCATGAAGAGAGATCACTGGTGATACAGGATAATAAAGAAGATCAATTTTACGAAGAATACCTGATCCCACCTTCTTTATTGCGACAAACCATCTCATACCCCCACATTAAAAGAAGAGAGATTATGCAGAACCGGATGAAAACAGTTATGTCATTCATACATTCCGTAAAACAGTAATATCCTGACAACCTACTCTCAGGATACAGCGTATGAATATTCTAGAGACACGGTCGATCACGTACGAATATCATGGTGGCATAACTGCCCTTCATAACGTGTCAGTCTCCGTGCCTCGCAACGGATGTGTTGCCCTGCTGGGATCTAACGGAGCAGGCAAAAGCACGCTGATGAAGCATTTCAACGGGATCATCACACCCAAAAGCGGTGAAGTACTGGTAGACGGAGAACGAGTCTCAAAAGAGAATCTGCGTCTTGTCAGGCAGAAGATCGGTATGGTATTCCAGAACCCTGACGACCAGATCTTTGCTCCGACTGTCAGGGAAGATATCGCCTTTGGCCCTACCAACCTGAGTCTACCTCTTGAAGTGATCCAGGAGAGGGTGCAACAGTCGCTCCAGCTCCTTGAGATCGAGCATCTTGCCGACCGGCCGCCTCATCATCTTTCAGGAGGGGAGAAGAAGCGGGTTGCCATTGCGGGAATTCTTGCCATGAACCCTGAGATCCTTGTCCTTGATGAGCCAACGTCAGGCCTTGACCCTGTTGGTATCAGGGAACTTATCGACCTGCTGCGAAGACTTGTTCAGACCAGACGGATCTCGCTGATGTTCTCAACCCATCACGTGGACCTTGTACCTGACCTTGCACGGTATGTTTACGTCATGCATGCCGGAGAGGTGATCGGACAGGGAACGGTAGAAGAGATATTTGCTGACATCTCCCTCCTCTCAAGAGCTCGACTTGATGTTCCCATCCTCACCAGGCTTGTCACCTCACTACAGAGTAAAGGTGTCCCAATTAAGGCAGGGTACCGGTTCGAGGATGTCGAACAGGCACTCTTCTCACTCATCGCTGACAGACCGGGAACACGATGATAGACGAACTGACTGCGATAGAATGGGATGCTTCCCGCAGTTCATTCACCCATAATATTGATGCACGGGTTAAGCTTCTCCTTGTCCTGCTGATGATCGTTCTGGTCGTCTCATACCCGCTCTCCTGGGGGGTTATCTATATCGCAGTCCCATTCGGCCTGATAATTGCCGGACTCTGGACCCTCTCAACCCTGCCGGTGAAGACCTATCTCACCAGGTTTGTCATGACCCTGCCGTTCGGATTCTTCATCATATTCTTCCAGATATTCTTCAAAAACAGCCATTACCAGACAGCAACAGAGGTGCCACTTCCGTTCCCGTTCTTCCCGGTGTATTACGAGTCGGTCGAGTTCGCAACCCTGCTGCTCATCAAGTTCCTTCTCTGCATCAGTGCCATCTTGCTCCTCTCCTCCACCACACCGGTGCAGGAACTGCTCAAAGCAGGACGAAGGCTCGGCCTTCCATCAGTGATGGCCCTCTCACTTGGAATGATGATCAGGTACCTCTTCCTGTTTGCAACCATGTTCACCCAGATCCACCATGCTCTCCAGGGAAGGAACTTTGATCCCTGGGCCAAAAACCTCCCGTACCAATACAGGCTCAAGACACTCGGATACGCGATGGGAGTACTCTTTCTCAGGGCTTACGAACAGGGTGAACGGACCTACTCTGCAATGCTCTGCCGTGGATATGGAAGTCACGCTCTTGACCACCTGCAGAAAAAACCTCTGAGCCAGATAGATCTGGTTGTGTTCTCAACGCTAGGGATCGCAATGCCTGCAATTGCAGCAGCCTCATACCTTATGCATGGATAAGAACGTGATTCAAAAAAGAAGAGAGCCAGGGATCAGACCAGATAGCCTGATCCAAATTTTTTCAGGGCCTTTGTGATCTCCTTAGGGGAGAGGATCTCCCTGACCTTCCCGGTATCAAGGGCTGCCTGGGGCATACTTCTGATAGGGGCTGTAATAGGATCCTGCACAATGGTATACCCACCGAGCGATCTGATATGGGTAATACCTGCTGCGCCATCCTGGCCCATACCGGTGAGTACAACCCCGAGCAACCGGTCCCCGTCAATTTTCTGAAGAGATAGCATCGTTCGATCGATCGATGGTTTCACTCCGTGCAGTTTCTCGCCGTCGTCAAGCTGGATCATCCGGTTCTGTTCCAGGACCAGGTGTCTGCCTGCAGGTGCAATATAGATCTTCCCCTCTTCAAGCTTTACTCCGGCGTCTGCAAGAACAACGTCCATCCGGGTCATACCCGCGACGTGGCTTCTGAATGTCTGGGTAAATGCACCGGGAAGATGCTGTACGATAATGATGGCAGCCTGGGCAACGGGAAACCCGGTCAGGATCTCTTCAAGGATGTGAGGTCCACCGGTAGAAGAGCCGATAATCGCTATCTTCATGAAACGGAGTCCTGACCCTCATCTCCAGGTAGAAATCCTGCGTAATACCGCACCCTGCCCACCAGGTCATCAGAGTCAAAGGGCTTGGTCACGTAATCCTGCACCCACTCCTGAAGCCCAATCATCTTATTATCAGGAACACTCTTTGCGGTCAGCATGAGGATGATGATGTTGTGAAAGAGATCGTGTTCAAGGATCCTGGAGATGGTGTCCCACCCATCCATCTCAGGCATCATGATATCAAGAAGGATGACCCCTGAAAACCCGGACCGAAGCAGGTCAAGACATGCTGCTCCGCTCTCTGCACTTACAACATCAAAACCGGCATCATCCAGGATGGTATGGACTGCAATCCTGACATGGGTGTCATCATCAACAATCATCACCTTTATTCCTGAATTGTCATCTCCCATCAGACACACATCCCATTATGGTTCTTCTGAATAATTCGCCTCTCTCCTAATAATGCCCTTGCTCACCTAGGTACTGTTCTTGAACTGAGGGACTTTTTTCAGGTTCACTAAAAACGTTGAACCTTTTCCCGGCCCTTCGCTTCTTGCCTTGATGATACCTCCATAAATATCAACAATTCGCTGGGCGATGGCCAGACCAAGCCCGTGTGAACTCAGATCATGGCGTGAGGAGTCTGCCTTGTAGAACTCGTCAAAGATCCTGGGCAGAACATCTGATGCAATACCTATTCCGGTATCAGTGATCCTGATACAGATCGATTCAGGCTTCTCTTCTGCCGCGATTTCGATGGAGCCTTCGATATACGAGTACTTGACAGCGTTCCCGATGAGGTTGCCCATCAGCGTCTCAAGATGCATCGGCGACATCATGATAGAGAACGAGTCCGGGATGCCATTTCTCACGTTCAGACTCTTCTGGTGGATCAAATAGGCGTTGTCAGAGATGATCTGATCCAGTACCTCGTGAAGATTGATCTGCTGCATGTCAGAGAGCGAGTACAGGGCATTCATCTGTGCGAGTTCGAGGATCTTTGTGATCATCCTCCTGATCGTCTTCACATCCTCGATCGAGACATCCAAGAGTTCCACAAGTTCGGGATCTGTGATCTTCTTCCTTACAAAGGGAAGGATGGCAACCAGCGGTGTCAGCGGAGTCTTGAGATCGTGCCCGATCTGCATGATGAACTCGTCTTTCTGGCGAAGGAGTTCTTCAATCTGGGTTGTGCGGATGCGAACCCGCTGGTCAAGTTCCCTGTTCATGTCAAGGAGCTGGCTCCGCATCGCATCAAGTTCAAGCGTCTTCTGCTCGAGCTGGTTTGCGTACTTGAGGAGGTGCTGTTCGACCTCTTTCCGCTCAGTAATATCCTGAAGAATGCCGAATGATCCGGTTACCACACCTCCCCTGATCCTGGGTTGACCGTGTATCCTGATGTACTTAAACTTCTCAGCAGGGAGATCGATCCTGATGTCAAACCCGAACTCGACACTGCTGGCAGCCTCACTTTCAAAATGCTTCACAAGTTGTGGCTTATCAGGGTCTGATGCGATCTGAACCAGGTCATCAAGGGTGATTATGTTCATATCAGATGGAAGAACCAGGATTGTGAAAACCTCAGGCGATACCCTGAACGTCTTCAGTCCGGCATCGTAGGACCAGAGACCGAGTTTTGCAATCCTGCCTGCCTGTTCTAGTTTCCACTCAGACTCGTGGACCAGCTGCTCATACTGCTTTCGCCTCGAGATATCACGGATGACACCCTCGATCCCCTGGAGATCTCCCTCCTCGGTATAGACCAGGCGACAACTGACCGAGCCGCTTATCACCCTGTTCTGACCTTTCAGGATCAGTTCATAATCCTTGACCCCGTTTCCATTCAGGACTTCAGAGAGAAATACCGGCCAGGTGTCAGGATTCTTGAGCAGGTTCTCCATGCTCATGCCGGTGAGGAGATCAGGCGAACGGTACCCGAGTGCTGTCGCCATAGAAGGGCTGATTTCAAGGAGGATACCGGCCTTGTCGGTGCGGTAATACATGTCACCGATATGCTCGATGACGCTCCTGAACTTTTCTCTGCTCTGTGCAAGATCGGTCTCAACCCTTGCCTTCATCATACCGGCACCAACGATCCTGCCTATGGACTTGAGAGCTGTTATTTCAGACTCGGTAAGAGTCTCCTCCGTGCCCCAGAGGAGAAAACAACCATACACATCCCTTCCATGTAGAACTGGGATTATGAGAAGCACTGAAACCTCTCTCCCGATCATGATGGGCTGAAGGGCACTTGGAACAGTCTCAAGGGTATAAGTCAGGTACGGATGAACAGTGAGTGCCTCTCTGATCTGCCTGAACCCGGGAAGATCCTTTTGCGGGAGATCATCCCATCCTTCTCCGATGAGAAACCCGTACCGTCGCGACCAGAGCGGATCTTCACGGGGAGGAATCAGATCATCATCAGGGCTGAACTCTAGAAACGAGATGAACGGGACCTGGAGGAGTGTACCTGCCCTGCTCACTACCTGCTGGACCAGCCTGCCAGGATACGATACCTGATCCGATGCTGCGACCTCGTGGATAATATTCAGGAGCGGAGTTGCGTGGGACTGCTGATCCCACAGTGCACACTGGTGTGCAGTGCCTGACACAGTCAGCAGGATACCGGTTACCCGGGATGACTGACCTGCATTTGCGGTCCTGACCGGGGTAACCGTGAGAAATGCCTTCTCCCCGGGACTACCAGAGTCTGATCTGAAAAAAGGGTATTCAACAGGTGATTCAGACGAGACTGATATCCTTTGAAGAACTTTAGGAACGTCTTTGAACGGGCCGTCCCACCTGAACGCCCGGTCAACAGGCTGATCAGTCACATCTGCCAACCGGTCAGGGAAGAGTGAGAGAAACGAAGGATTTGCATACTTCACACGCAGGCTGGTATCTAGGATACAGAATGGATCTGAGAGAAAAGGGAGCAGAGCGGTGAGCCATTCATGCAGAGGGGGGGGGGTCATCTCCATCGTTCCATATCCGCTCATTACATCCCTGCTTAAGGGTCTTTGTTCAATACTCTGCCATGCCCCCATATAGACTCAGCGCAGAGAGGAACATGACTCATGTGCATATCTGGAAAGACCTCAAACAGGTATATCAGGAGAAGTATGGGTCGTCGGAGGAAGATCGAAGAGATTGACGGGTATCTCAAACTGACCGTAAAGGTAGATCGCCAGATATCAGTTGAAGAGTTGGCATTCATCAGGGCACTGAACCACTCTCTCCCACCACAGGACCTGAAGTTTTCGATAGAAAGTGATCTCGTCTGTGCATATCTGGCATCGTTTGATCCCGACTCCTTTAACACGATTCTCGAGGAAACCAGGGAGAAGACCGGTATTGAAGAATGGTATGCACAGGAAGGTCACTCCGATCCGGTGGGCTTACTCCTGAAACAGATCCTTTCAATCGGGAGTTATGGAATCAGGTACGGAAAGCGGATCTATATCGGATATGCAGATGAGCGGAAGGTTTCAGACAGGAAAGAGAAGGAATCTACGCGGGGAGTCCACTATTACGCCCGGGATCATCAGTTCTCGCAGGCACGAAACCTTGTTCCGGAAGGCATTGAAAACACGATCATCTGTGGAGACAGTGAAGAGATTCTGCGGTCACTTCCTGACAACTGTATAGATCTGATCATCACCTCGCCACCGTACAACTTCGGGATGGAGTACGACAAGACAGATGACGGGGTCGACTGGACTGCATATCTTGACAAGCTCTTCAGAGTGTTTGCAGAAGGTATCCGTGTACTCGCGTACGGAGGGAGGTTCATTGTCAATGTCCAGCCGCTCTTCTCTGATTATATCCCTCTTCATCATCTCATATCCTCGTTCTTCATGGAGCAGAAGATGATCTGGAAAGGAGAGATCCTCTGGGAGAAGAACAACTACAACTGTAAGTACACCTCGTGGGGTAGTTGGAAGAGTCCGTCAAGTCCGTACCTGAAGTATACCTGGGAATTTATCGAGGTATTCTGCAAAGGCGATCTCAAAAAAACTGGTCGAAAAGAGGATATTGATATCACCGACGAGGAGTTCAAGTCATGGGTTGTGGCGAAGTGGTCGATAGGTCCTGAACGCAGGATGAAACAGTACGATCACCCTGCTATGTTTCCTGAGGATCTGGTTGAACGGTGCATGAAACTCTTTTCGTTTAAAAACGATATCGTGCTTGACCCGTTCAGCGGAGCAGGTACCACCGCTACGGTTGCAACCCGGCTTGGCAGGAGGTACATCGGCATCGACGTATCAGAGGAGTACTGTATAACCGCCCGGGAGCGGGTGGCAAAAGAGAAGAGAAGCGGGATTCAGTCAAGTCTTATCTGAATCCTGATCTGATTCGTTCAGTTATAATAGAAATATGTGAAACGTATTGGTTCTGGCCTAGTTTACCTGCGCCGCCCAACAGCCAGAACGACTCCTGCCAGGAGAGCAATAACAGGAATCACCGGGCTTACCGGTGACTTCTTTGACTGGTTCAGCATCCTTGTTGCATACTCTTTGTTTGTACGTGCCAGCGTATTATCAGGGGCCAGAGCAAGTGCCTGCTCTGATGCGTTCAGTTCCTCTTCGAATTCTCCAAGAGAACCATGGGCTGTCCCCTTGATGATCCATGCCTCTGTAAGCTTCGGATCTGCTTCAAGGGCTTTTGTCGCATACGAGAGGGCCTCGCGTCCTGCTCCGGTCTGCTGTTTGAATGAAGCCATGGTTGCCAGGACACTTGCATCCTGTGGTTCGAGTAGCATTGCCTTATCAAGGGCTTCACGTGCTCCAGTCATATTCCCGAGATTCATGAGTACACTTGCACGGGTGACAAGTGCCAGCGTAAAATTTGGCTGAATCGAGAGTGCCTGTGCGGTGAGGTTCTCTGCCTGGGTGTAGTTTCCCGCCGTTGCCTCATCAACAGCCAAATTGTAGAGCTGGACAGCTCCGATATTGTCATGGCGAATCCCTACAGCAGTTACTGGAGAGCAGGCACTCACGGCAAGGGCTGTGAGAAGAATGAACAGGATAAGAGATGAGAATCTGAACATAGAGAATAGTTGATCAGGATCTGATATCCAGATATCCCGGAAGTGAGGGGAAGACAGGGTGCCTACCCTTCCAGTGGAATTGTCGTGAGCTTGACGGTCTCGACACCTTTTTGTGCCATCAGGCGTTCTGCCACCTCTTTGACCTCTTTCGCATCTCCCCTCACAAGCAGGACCTCGACACAACGGCTGTGCGAGACATGAGAGTGAAGCGATGCCTGTATCAGACCCATGTAATCATGCTGAATATCGGTTATCGAGGCGATAAGTCCACGCTGATGATGATCATATACGATGGTAATAACTCCCTGGCGTGGACCGGTGATGTCAGCCATCCACTTGTAATACCTGATATAGGATCTGATAGCATCCCTGATCCCTTCTGATCTGGATGAATAGCCCCTGGTTTTCAGGATCTGATCAAAGCTGTTGAGAAGATTTGATGGAAGAGAAACTCCGATACGTGAGAGATCGTTCTCCTGGAGTTCTTCGACTTCATGATCAGATAGTAAGTCAGGCATAAGAGTACTATTTGAGTCATTTCGTATAATTTTTTCTTATTCAGTATGCAGATTCATGACCTGGGTGATGCAGGAGATCCATACCTGTTGAAAAAAAATGGTTCAGAGAAGCCGCAGCAGCGACGAAAGTACCCGGACCACCTGATCCCGCCATGCAGCAGAACACTCCATGGTGGTACCGATGGTTATCAGGCCGCATTCAGCGTGTTACGAAGGATCTTCATTCGGGTTTTTCCAGAAGAGCCGTGAGCACGGCACGTACATACTTCTTTCCCCTGACTGGAAACGGCCATTCTTCCCGGTTTATTGTGTGGACGATGAATCGCCCAAGGTGACTGATCTCCTCCGGGGTAAAGTACCTGGTAATGATCCCGTCACCCCTGATATAAGTCGATGCCTCAACCTCCTCCCCCTTTCCTTCCCGCATATCACCTGATGCAAAGACGGTGAGTGCCAGCATCCCACAGGGTTTGAGAACCCTGAAGACTTCCTCAATCAGCAGGGGCTGAAGCAAGGAGGAGAGATGACCGAGAATGTGGTGGGCATACACAAGATCAACCGATGAACTTCGAAGCGGAATATAGCACGCATCTCCGAGCAGCAGATGAACACCGGCGAGCTGTGGATCGCTTCTACAGATACAAAGAGCAGCAGGTGAGAAGTCAAGTCCGATGAAGAAGGCATCTCTGTTCCCGCGGACACGAAGGTTCTTGCCATCACCGACACCGAGTTCGAGGATTGTACCACAGGATGAGGTATGGGAGAACTCTGTCGGGGCGTTTCCCCATTGCCTGCCTTTCTCACTGTACCGCCGATCCCATGCAGATCTTTGTGAGAATTGCGAGAGGCCAGGAGAAGAGGAGGGTGAATTAGGTGGTGAAAATGAAGAGGACAAGGATGGAGTTACCAGGGAGGGAGAGGCAGGAGGAAGGGGTTCAGGAGAGACCCGGTCTTTCATGATTATGACTCGTCAGAACCGGTAAAGCCCCTGCAACTGCAGGAGCCGATGGTGAGTACGCAAATACCTGCGAGGAGGGCGACCAAAGCCGCTGCAACGGATACCGAAAAGAGACCGGCAAGATACCCACCGATGGCAGGAATGAATGTCATGCCTGCGTAGCTCGCGGTGGTGTACAGTCCCATCGCAACCCCCTGCTTCTCCTCTGCTATTGCAAGGTACCTGATCTGCGAGATCATCACCAGGCCGGCCACAAATCCCATGATAAAGATCGATGACGGGTATTGGATGAAGATGAGCACCAGAATTGCCATGAGGATCGCAGATACCCTGATCAGCAGCACCGGTTCAATTTTGAACCATGGAGCAGCGAACGACGAGATGATCGTCGCCAGGTTCATCACCGCTAGGGCAGTTCCAACTTCTGCTGCCGCAAGGCCTGACAGATTTGGATAGAGGGCCTGGACAAACCCGGTTATTCCGAGCAGCACAATGACCGAGAACCATAACGGGGCCTGCCTGCGGATCATCGCAGAGACTTCACTGAGGAGCGGTCTCCATCCCTTCTGTGACTCGGACTGTGCACCCTGCTGTGATTGAGAAAGAGATCCTGCCGGATCCGCCCTGCCAAGGCCGAGGCAGAGCAACAGGGTTATGATCGGCAGCACCGATAGGATCGTAAAGAACCTGATTCCTGCGGTGAGATCACCAAGCATCCCGGTGATCCAGCCCCCTCCGACCAGCCCGAGCAGGAGACCTAGATTGAGCAGAGCCATGAAGATGCCTGAAAGTCGGGCATGTCCCTGCTGGTAGTTTATCCAGGAGAGGGATGCAGAGACAAACAACCCGGCCCCGATCCCTTCAATGAGCCTGATGAGCAGGATCAGTTCCGGGTCGGTGACGAATGCAAGGAAGGTTCCGGATATAACGGTCAGGATCATACCTGCAGAGATGACCCTGAACTGGCCGATACGGTCGCTGAGGATACCACCGGGAAGGGTGGTGATCATCGCACCAAAGAAGTAGGCAGAATAGATGAACGCCTGGATCTGCAGGGCTCCATCAAGACTAGGCAGGATCGGTATGATCGCGTTTGACAGTGCCATCAGGGAGGCAATGCCAAAAAAGATGCTGAATAAAAAGAGATTTGATCGGCTCATCTGATCACTCTGATCAGACCAGGCGATAGGTTTCCAGGTTCATCGGTGCCATGGTCTGTATATGGTACTTCTTGTAGATCGAGCTTGCAAGGTCGAGGGTCTTGCTCTCTTCCCCGTGAATGGTGAAGATCTTCTCTGGTTTCGGTTGCATATGGGAGACAAAGTTCATCAGCTGCCTGCGGTCAGAATGACCTGAGAACCCGTCGACGGTGAAGCATTCGAGGTTGATGACCAGAGTTTCACGATTGCCAACAGGGATCTCACGCCAGCCTTTCTGGATACGCCGTCCAAGTGTCCCGTCTGCCTGGTATCCGACAAAGACGAGGGCACTCCGTTCGTCAGCACCAAGGTTGCGCAGGTACTCCATGACCGGACCGCCGTTGAGCATACCGCTAGTGGTGATGATCACACAGGGATCGCCGGTGATGACCTTCTCCCTCTTATCAGGTGAATCAACCTGTTCAAAGCACTCTGAAAGGAACGGGTTGAGTCCTTCTTTGAAGATCAAATTCCGAAGGTCTGAGTTCAGATACTCGGGATAGGTTGTGTGGATGGCGGTCGCTTCCTTGATCATACCGTCCAGATAGACCTTCATCTTCGGGAGTTTCTCAAGTCTGAGTCCCTCCTCAATAGCAAGCATGACCTCCTGAGAACGACCGACCGAGAAGGCAGGGATGATGACCTTACCGCCACGCCCGATCACGTCGCGGAGAATGTTGTAGAGTTTTTCCTCAGCCTCTGCACGGGGAGGCTGCATGTCGCCTGCACCACCGTAAGTTGACTCCATAAGCAGGGCCTCAAGCCTCGGGAAGTGGTTGGTTGCAGCGTTGAAGAGCCTGCTCTTACCATAGTGGAGATCGCCGGTGAATGCGACATTGTAGAGACCATCTCCAATATGGAAGTGAGCTATTGCAGAGCCGAGAATATGTCCTGCATTGTGGAAAGTGAGTTTGATATCAGGGGCAATGTCAGTCACACAGCCGTAGTTGATGACGATCGAGTGCTTGATGTACTCCTTGACCTCGTTTGAGGAGTAAGGGATGGTGTTACCTTCCTTGTTCATCACCTCAAGGTAATCGAGCTGGAGCATTGCCGCGAGATCACGGGTCGGCGGAGTCGAGTAGACAGGCCCGGTATATCCGTACTTGTAGAGCAGAGGGATGTATGCACAGTGATCAAGGTGGGCATGGGTAAGCACGACCGCGTCCAGCTGGGTGAGCGGGTGGATCTCTGGGACATAGAGATATGGCGTTGAGGTCGAATTCCCGGGATTCTCACCACAATCGATGAGGATACGGCTTTCAGGAGTTGTGAGAAGAAAAGCAGCACGGCCAACCTCACGGCAGCAGCCGAGGGTCGTGACCCTGATCCACTGGTCCTTGGCGGTGACATCACGGTGGATACGCCGCCCGATTCTGCGGAGCAGTTCTTTACGCTCCTGGTGGGCTGCACGGAGGTACTGCCTGACCTGCTTGACGGTAGATGACTCGATCGGCGGTGTCCGCACAACCTTGGGAGTCCACCCGATCTCCTTGGTGATATCCCTGAGCGTTGCCCCGTTCTTGCCGATGACAACACCAGGCTTTTCGGCCTCGATGAGTACCTCGCCGGAATCCTGTTCAAAAAATATGTCAGTGATACCTGCGTTCTCCCCGACGACCTCTTTGATCGCGGTGACTGCCCGCTCAGGATCCTCCAGGATCGTCGGACGAACCACGATGCGTTTGCGAAGTTCCCTAGCCAGGATCTTGATCAGATCGTCCTGGTCAGCAAAACTCTTGGGATCATCTGTATAGATGACCAGTTCAGGCCCTTCAAACTCTACCGATGCAACTGTGATACCTTTTGGTACCTTTCGCTTGATCTTCTCGTGCAGTTCCTTGAGTCGTTCCTCGATTAACATTACAACCGTCCTAAAAAAGCAGTAAAAAATTGAAAATGGATATTTAATTTGGTATTAACTGGGTAACTTCAGTATCAGATAATTCACGATACGCTTCTTTCGTGATGACCACAACAGCCATACTCTCTCCTGAACCTGCATCACGCTTGATTGCAGACCGCAGTGCACGGACCGCCAGTTCGGATGCTTCCTTCTCGGTCATGGCAGGTTTGAATCTATCTTCTAGTACTCCGTATGCCATTGGAGATCCCGAACCAGTGGCAACGATCTTGTCTTCGCGTGAAGAGCCACCAACGGCATCAACAGAGAAGAGGACCGGACCGGTTTCATCAACGCCACCAATCAGAAGTTGCACATAGTATGGATAATACCGGTTGCCATGCAGGATGTTTGAGAGGAGCGTTGATACAGCACTGACAGACATGGCTTTGCCACGGCGAATCTCGTAAAGGTTTGCCTCTACCGTCATCAGTTTGGCAAGTTGCTGGGCATCACCGACACCACCGGCAGTGGTAAGACCGATCCGAGAGCCAATCTGGTAGATCTTTTTAGCTGTTTTATTTGAGATCAAAAAACCCATCGTTGCCCGCCTTTCGCTGGCGAGCACTATCCCGTCTTCAAATACAATGCCGACGGTGGTTGTTCCTTTCATTGTTTCATTCTGTTCTGCCATAGCAAACACCAGGAATAATATAAACGCAGTGCAGAAGGATTGCAGGGTGCAAAAATGCCTATGCTAAGAGCATCCTGCAATAATTTAAAGATTGTTATTGGTATTTCTCATCAAGAAGGACCTTAATGAGATCCCGATCAAAGAGAACGCTCTTGAGCCGGTTGTCCCCGTTCACGACAGGGAGCTGGTCAACACGGGCCCGTTTCATCTTGAGGGCACACTCGCTGACCTCAGCATTTGGCGGGACCATTACCACACTTGTAACCATCGCTGACTTGACCGGACGGCTTGGGAGCTGAACACGGGAGATACCATAACTGACATGGTGAACATCTCTGATGCTCTCCCATGTCCATTCATCATCATCAGTCCCGGTAGTGGAGAGATCAGAGGTCTCAACAGAGTCCTCGATCATTGCACACCTGATAAGGTCACGCTCTGATATGATCCCCTGCAGTTTGCTCTCCTTATTCAGGATAGGGATGGCTTCAAACCCGGATATCTCCATGATTCTGCCAACCAGCGGCAGAGGAGTCTCTTCCCAGAGTGCAAAGGTATGGCTTGTCAGGCGATCCTTGATCTCTTCTTCGATCTTCATCCTGGCGATTGCAAGCACCAGATCGGCAACACTGATAAGACCGATCAGTTCTCCAGCCGAATCCACGACAGGAAGACGGCGGATGTTGTGTTCGGTCATCATCCTTGCAGCCACAAAGATGGTTGCCTCGGCCTGGATGGTGAGTGGACTTGGGGTCATCAGCAGGGCGAGCTGGTTCTCTTCAGGTTTATGGAGGAGATCTTTTCTGGTTATGATCCCGACCAGTCTTCCTTCCTTGAGAACCGGGACTCCGCTGATGCCTGTACGTTTTAAAATTTTGAGAACATCGTCACGGTTTCCTGGAATTTCCACAGTGACGACGTCGGTCGTCATGTAGTCAGATACCAGTTGAGCCGTGGCTATGATCTCACCACCAGGACAGAGACAACACTGTGCTCTACCACAAATGAACTCACACTGCCAAGCAGAAGACGGTCAACATTACTCTTCCCATGTGAACCCATCACGATCAGATCTGCATTCAGCTTCTGGGCTGTGGAAATGATCGTGTCGCCTGCGTGACCCTGTTCAAAGTGGGTCTCCACCTCGATATTCTTCTTCTTCGCAATCTCTTTGACCCGGTCAAGGGCTCCGGATCCCTCCTGCTCAAGCAGGCTGTACATCACTTCAAGCTTGCTGTCCACCGGGATATCGGTGAACAGGCCGGTCTCCACGACGTAAACCGCATGCAGGTTTCCTTTCCAGGCGTGTGCCTGCTCTACGGCAGCTTCGAACGCCTGTTCACTAACCGCAGATCCGTCAATTGCAACGAGAATCGTCTTATACATGTGGTCCCCCTCCTAAAGGCTGTTCAATTAATTTCGATTCTATATAAAAAACCCTTGCGCAGATCCGGTCAACAGGAGACCGTTTTACCACACTGGCAACAGGATCATGGGAGAATTGCAGATTGGAATCTGAAATATCCAAAATATTGAAATTTGCAGGATTTCCTTCCCGGATTGAGTGATTTACTCCCGCTGCTTCAAGACCGGCTGTGGCAGAGCCAAGGAGCTCTGCAGGGGGGATCCTGTAGACCGTATGAGCAAACGAAATCTCCTGCATAATGTCTGGTTGGACAAACATGGCATTATCCGTCCCGATAAGGACACGAACTCCCTGCTCTAGCATCTCGCGGACCGGCGGGTGATCTGCCGAACATGTAACACCAAGGAGAAAGTTGGACCGCGGACAGATTACTACAGGTATTCCTGCATCGGCAATCGCCCTGATCTGGTGAGGTGCCGCATGGGTTCCATGAATGAGGAGATCGGGTTCACATGCCAGGGCAGCATCAATATCGCTGCTGTCCTTCTCACCGGCATGGAAGGCAACCAGTCTTCCATCCCGTTTCATCCTGCTGACAACTTCAGCATATGAACTGATGTCACGGGCACTACTTATGCCGGCACCGTCGCTTACTGCCTCGCCACCTTCCCGTCCCAGGATGACAGGCCGGCATGGAAGGTCTCTGCATGCATTCTGCAGGATAGACACCCCCGCAGCCCCACCCTCCCTGAAGTCTGCAAATCCTGCAGTACCGCCCTGGATCATTGACGTGACCGAACTTCTCATCGCGATGGTCAGGAGCTCTGGTGAACTCTCTGCAAGGATCCGGTGCTTAAGCCCATGGGGTGGGGTGACAAGGGACTCAAGATCCCCGGTGCAGGTGATGTCCATGGCGACCGTGTCGGCAAGATGTGTATGTGCATTAAAGAATGCCGGACAGATCCACCGGCTAGGTACATTCGACTCATCCTCTATCTTCGCGATAATACCATCTCTGACCACGATGGTTACCGGAGAGGGAATAAGCGGGTCACCAAGAAATGCCATCCCGCTGTAAGATCTCTCATCCATGAATGCAGACTCCTGAACCTGCTTTTAAATAATCAGCAGTTGAATGATACATATGGCAAAGAAATCGGGTGGAAGACTTATATCTTCTGCCGGTCTCGTCAATTATTACGACAGTGAAGACCGGCGGGCAGTCCACATCAGCCCCTACATAGTCCTCGGTGCAGCAGTTGGTATTGCGGTTATCATCTTCGCTGCTAACCTGATCAAATTCTAACATCCTTCTTTTTGGAGCGATCGTCTGATGATGTCCTCTTGTTTTGTGAAGTAGATATCATCATGGCCTGTCCATGTAGGGCAGCCCCTGAACAGTACTACCGGAACTCCATTGTTACTCTCGCCCATCACGAAGTTGGAGAAACCGGCTATCTCGTCGATCACCGCTTCTTCTGTTATCTCAAGGACCTTTCCGAAGAGATCGGTGTCACCCCTGAAGTCTCTGATTGCAGGCATCCCACTCCATCCGATAGCATGACCCGTTTGGCCACGCCTGAATGCACGCCCGCATGTATCGGTCAAGATAACCCTGCACGATGCTCCTGATATTTCTTGAATCCGGTCTGCAAGTTGTGAAGCTTCTGCCATCGGATCAGGAGGGAGGTAGACTGCATAGCCATGGTCAACATTGCTTGCATCAACACCCGATCTGACACCCACATGCCCGCAGGGAAGAGCGGTCAGGGTAAACGGTGTCTCGATCACAACATCTGCGGCCTGGTCAAGTACAACCTGCAGAAACCTGGGATCCTCGCCGGTTACCGATGCGATGGAGCATGCCTGTTCACCAGGAGTGACCTCGTCCAAAAGTCGTGAGTACCCGTTTGCCTTCGAGACGATCGTGGTGGCAATGCAGAGTATATCGCCATCTTGCAGTGTGACAGCGTTGCAGATAAGTGCTGCAATATCGTCCCCTTTTTGTATTAGGGGGAGCCCGCGAAGGCCGGTTACCGAAATTGAAGATTCCATAGATTACGCCTGTTCATAAGGGGTGCAGCAGTGATCTCATATATCAATTTGGTTCCCACCCTTCACAACAAACAAGGTATTCCCGAAACGCCATCAGGGGGTATCCGGAAGATTCATCTGGAGTCGCAGATCTAAGGTTCAGACCATGTATCTGGTTATCCGGTGCGGAGGATGCTCACACATGATGACAGCGCCAGATTACCGGCACCATATGCTCTGTCCGGTGTGTGGTGTGACAACCACCATTGCCGATACCAGGGTTTATGTTACATGCCGCGAACGGGCGGTAGCAGAGAATATCGCTGAACAACTGGCACAGATATTTGCAAGACGGCATGGAAAGGATCTCAACGAAGAGGAACTTCTGATGCTGCGCCAGCGGTTTGCAGCATGGGAGAGGCAGTCAGGCTGGTCATAGACCTGCTACAGCGTGTGAATATGGAGAGCAGAGCTGAAGAGCCGGAGATAACAGGAGAGGATCTCCTTACATACTACAATGCCCTGCTCACCTCGTTTGGTAACCGGGGCTGGTGGCCTGCTGACGGGTGGTTTGAGACGATCGTCGGTGCCATTCTTACCCAGAACGTCTCGTGGACCGGGGCTTCGCAGGCGGTACAGGCCCTGAAAGACGCAGGACTTCTTGACCCAAACCAGATCCTGACAACCTCCAAGGAAATTATCGCACCGCTGATCAGATCCTCACGATATTACAATCAGAAAGCAGAACGTCTGCAGGTATTTGCCAGATTCTTCGTTGTCCAGTATAACAGCGACAGGACCCTGATGGACAGGCATGATACCGGAACTATACGCAGTCTCTTGCTTGATCTCAAAGGGTTCGGACCTGAGACTGTCGACTCCATCCTTCTGTATGCATGTGAAAAGCCAATCTTCGTTGTTGATGCATACACGAAAAGGATCGGTTCCAGGATCGGATGGTTTGCTGCAGATGCTTCATACCAGCAGATGCAGGAGTTCTTCACTACAAGGCTGAAGCCCGACACTGCTCTCTTCAACGATTTTCACGCCCAGATCGTGTACCTGGGAAACGTAGTCTGCAAGACCAGGCCATTGTGCAGTTCCTGCCCGCTGATGAAGATAGATGATCGGCTCCGGTGTAGATACAACGCACCAGACAATCCTAAAACCAGGAAGACTGGGAACATTCAAAGCAGAAACATATGCAGGAGTAGTCATGGGGCATGATGTCACCTCTGCTATCGATGAGGCACTGAACCGGACAAGAACCCTGCTCTGGCCTCCCAGGACAGGAGTCTGGATACGCCTTGTAATCATAGCCCTCTTTCTCGGTGGGGTTGTTGTCAACCCACTCAGAACAGACACGACACTTGCCGGCGTTCCAGTCGGCATGCCCGGGCCGGAGGCGATCACTGAATACGCAAATCTGATGATGACACTCGCTGCCGGACTGTTTGTGGCAGGAGTTATCTATGTGGTGATCAGTTCTCTCCTCCAGTTCATCTTTGTGGACTGCCTCTCCACGAACACCATCCTGCTCACGAGGACACTCAATATCAGATGGGGAAAGGGGATCAGGCTTGTCGGGTTTTACATCTTCCTCCTTCTGATAATTCTCATCTCCATGATTATCCTAACTCTCATGATCCTTGTTCCCGGGATGCAGACCGGGCGTTTTGATCTTACCAGGTTCATGATCCTGATCATCGAGACCCTGCTCGCGTTGCTTATAGTGCTCATCCCGGTCTGGATCATGGCGATCCTGACCGCTGACTTCGTTGTTCCGGTGATGATCGTTGATGACTGCGGGATTTTTGCAGGTTGGAAGAGGATGATCGGACTATTCTCAGGGAGATGGATGGATGCAGGAATATACACAGGTCTGAAGATCCTGCTCATTTTTATCTCAGGGATGATTCTTGGAGTCATTATCTTTTTGATCAGCATCCCGCTCGGACTTCTGGGTGCAGTAGCATCAGTTGGGTCCGGCCTTACACCCATGCAGAATCCTATAGGAATAATCACACTCGGAGCCGGAACCGGGGCAATGATCCTCATCTCACTCTTCCTTCTTGTCCCGTTGATAACCTTCTTTAGATATTACTCGTTGGTAGTGCTCCGTGACCTTGACCCCGCCTATGACCTTCTTCCCTGAACCATGATCAGGTCTCTCTGATTGAGGCGCCTGACTTGGCTATCACCACAAAATCTTCATACGGTGCCTGCCAACGTGTGATCAGCGACCTGTGTCTCAAGGTCTTGTGTGATATCATGGATACCCGTTCAATACTCATCTCCCTCCTGATCCTCGGCATCGCTGGTGCTGTAGTGATTGGTGGTTCATCTGCTGACGGAAATACCTCGACCCAGGGCCAGAATGTTTCCCTGAATCTCTCTTTGAATACGACCAATACAACAGCAGATAGAATTGTGAATCTGAGTTCCCCTTTCTCTGACGAACTCCTGAACCAGACCGGGGGGTTCAATCAGACAGATGAAACAGCAGGTGCAGAATCTGCAGACGAAGAAAGTGCAGCAGTTGATAACCAGGGAATGTACAGCGGAACCGGACACCCGAATGAGGATACAGATGTCCAGAGTTCGACACCCTCGGGTGATCCATTGCTCAATGAGTATGCTCTTGGTGGTGTCAGCATCGACATCGGGGCACACCTGATGGAGGCACGGGGCAATGACTCAAACGTATCATCAGAGATAACACTCAAGGACCATACCAGTGCGAACGGATACATCAGGACTATTCAGAAAGATTTCCATTACGAGAGCAAGGTCGATACTCCCCAAGATCTCTGATCTCAATATTTTATTATCACAAGAATTATCACCAATAGCCCTCTTATATCCTGATAATGAATCGGGATGAGTCTCTTTTAGCCGAAGGAAAGAGCCTTGACAGTGATAGTATCCTGATGGACCCTTCCTGCTACATCAACCGGGAGTTATCCTGGCTCCAGTTCAACCGGCATGTGCTTGACGAGGCAAAGGATCCGGCTCATCCCCTGCTTGAACGAGTCAAGTTCCTTGCCATATTCTCAAACAACCTGGACGAGTTCTTTATGATCAGGGTTTCAGGTCTGCACCGTCAGCTTGATGAAGGTGTGCTCAAATCCCCTCCAGACGGGCTCACTCCTGCACGGCTCCTTGACAAGATCTACGAGGACCTCTTCCCGCTGCTTGAAGAGCAGGTAGCCATCTGGCATGACGAGATCATTCCTGCTCTCCGGGATCAGGGGGTCATCATCCACACCTACGAGACACTTGATGAGAGGCAGAAGAGATCACTCAGGACATACTTCATAAAGGAGATATTCCCGGTTCTCACCCCCCTGGCTTTTGACAAATCGCACCCCTTCCCGTTTATCTCAAACCTGGCACTCAATCTTGCTATCATTGTCAGAGAGCGTGGGGGTGAAGAGGACCTCTTTGCCAGGATCAAGATCCCAAACAAACTCTTCCCCCGCCTGCTGAAGATCCCTGACGATGAGAGCGGACCAAAAACGCCGGGAGGCATTGAACTCGTATTCCTTGAGGATGTGATATCTGCAAACCTTGACCTCCTCTTCCCCGGTCTTGAGGTCAGGGCTGCATACCCGTTCAGGGTTACCCGCGATGCTGACATCGAGATAGAAGAGGATGAAGCTGACGATCTCCTGACCGCTGTTGAGGAGTCAGTCGGGAGACGGTGGGTCGGCATCCCTTCACGGATCGAGGTCTCATCCTGGATGGACCAGGCGGTCTGTGGGATGATGGGTGAGAAACTGGTCAAACACCCACATATGTTCTACCGGATTGCAGGTCCCATCGGGATGGCTGACCTCATGTGTATGCTTGATCTTGACCGGCCTGATCTCAAGGATCCCCCGTTTGTTCCGAGTATCCCGAAGATCCTGGAGAATGAGAAGGCCATCTTCAGCACGATCAAATCCCGTGATGTGATGCTCTTCCATCCCTACGAGAGTTTTCAGCCCGTGATAAACTTCCTCAACCAGGCTGCAAAGGATCCTGATGTACTTGCTATCAAGATGACCCTGTACAGAACAGGAACCCGTTCTCCGATCGTCAGAGCACTTCTCGATGCAAGAGAGATGGGGAAGGCTGTATCGGTGGTTGTAGAACTTAAGGCACGATTTGACGAGGAGAACAACATCGGTTGGGCCAAAGCACTTGAGCACGCCGGAGTCCATGTCGTATTCGGGATCATGGGGCTTAAAGTCCACTCCAAACTCTGTCTGGTTGTGCGGAGGGAGCGTGACGGGATCGTCAGGTACGTCCATATGAGTTCTGGCAACTACAACGCATCCACTGCCAGGATTTACACCGATATCGGGCTCTTCACGGCAAACCCGGAGATCGCATCTGATGTGTCGAACCTCTTCAACTCCCTGACCGGATACTCGAGATACATGGCATACAACCACCTGCTGGTATCGCCAAAATACATCAGGCGGGGCATCATCTCGCTCATCGAACGGGAGATCAAACGGCAGCGTGAGTACAAGGATGGCCATATCATCCTGAAACTCAATGCCATTCAGGATGAAGAGATGATTCAGGCCCTCTACCGTGCATCCATTGCAGGGGTTAAGGTAGAACTACAGGTCAGGGGGATCTGCTGCCTGAGGCCTGGAATAAAAGGGTTATCTGAAAATATTTCAGTAAGCACCATCGTAGGACGGTTCCTTGAGCACTCGCGAATCTATTACTTCCACAATGGCGGAGACGAGATTCTGCTGATGGGCAGCTCTGACCTGATGCCCAGGAACCTGAACCGCAGGGTCGAGGTGCTGTATCCAATCCTTGACCCGGGTATCAAGCAGGAGATCATAACAGAGATCCTCCCGATCCACATGCGTGACACAGCCAAGGCACGTATTCTTGGTTCGGACGGAATATACCATCCAAGGAAACCGGCAAACGGTGACGAGCCGGTCAATGCACAGGAGTGGTTCCTCAAGCATCGCGGATTCTGGAACCAGCAGATTGCTGATGAGCCTGAAGATATGAGTATCGGACGTAATGGCATCTGATCATATAATCCGGACCGAAAGTACGGGGAAGAATCACAGTCAGGTTCAGAATACCAGGATGAGAGATTCATGGTAACCGTACTTGGAATAGATCCAGGATATGCAACCATGGGATACGGGATCATCTCTGATGATCGGCAGACTCCTGGTGCTGATGAATGGGGCTGTGTGAAGACGAGTAAATCAGACGGCGATTCGCCGATACGGCTTGGACTCATCTACAAGGGTGTTGTTGATCTGATCGAACGGTTCAGCCCGGAGAGCATGGCAATAGAGCGTCTCTTTTTTGCCAGGAATACAACCAGTGCTCTCCAGGTGAGTGAGGCACGGGGAGTTATCATCCTAGCTGCAGTGCATCATGACATCCCGGTGACCGAGTATACACCAAACCAGGTGAAGGTCGCGATAACCGGGTCAGGGTCTGCTGACAAGAGACAGATGCAGGAGATGATCACACGGTTGCTCAGACTTCCCGAGATCCCAAGACCCGATGATGCTGCCGATGGCCTCTCACTTGCACTCTGCCATATCAACTGCTCGCGGGGACGACGATGATAGCACGGCTCAGGGGTCAGGTCGTCGATGCCGGTGATGATTATGTGATCATCGAGGCTGCAGGGGTGGGTTACCGGGTCAGGGTTCCCGAACCATCGGCTGCAGCACTCAAGGGATCAAAAGAGGCGGTGATTCATACTGAGATGGTGGTCAGACAGGATGCAATCCTGCTGTATGGATTTCAGACCGCAGCAGAACTGAAGGTCTTCAGGATGCTGACATCAGTCTCACGGGTCGGACCCCAGCTTGCAACCGCGATCCTTTCACGATTGAGACCGGACCAGGTTGCAGGTGCTGTACTTGCAGGTGACTCACGCCTGCTTGCCACAGTGCCCGGTGTCGGGAAGACAGGAGCAGAGCGGATCGTGCTTGAGCTCAAAAAGAAGGCAGCCGCCCTTGCAGCAGATATCGGAACTCCGGGATCTGAAGGAGGAGGCACCGCCTCTGCTGATGCTGTTCTTGGGCTGATGGCACTCGGATACGGACAGGGGGAGGCAGCTGCCACCGTCGGAAAGGTCGAGTCATCAGCACACGACGGATCCGCTGCAGGGATCGTCAGAGAAGCCCTCAGGATCCTGAAGGAGAAGGGAGAGAAGAATGAGTGAGCAGGTTCTTAAGCCAGCTATTCTGGACGAGGACAAGGAGGAGAAGACGGTCCGCCCGTCGCTTCTCGAAGAGTTCATCGGGCAGAAACAGGTAAAGGAAAATCTGGCAATCGCCATCGAGTCTGCAAAGCTTCGTGGGCAGCCACTCGATCATGTTCTCTTTTCAGGTCCTCCGGGGCTTGGCAAGACCACCCTTGCCCATATCATTGCACGGGAGATGGGTTCTGCCATTGAGGCCACGACCGGCCCGGTGATAGAGCGACCGGGCGACCTGGCTGCAATGCTTACGCCCCTGAAACAGAGGGATCTCCTCTTCATCGACGAGATCCATCGGCTCAGCCCGATCGTCGAAGAGATCCTCTATCCCGCGATGGAGGATTATGCGATCGATGTCATGATCGGGGAAGGGCCATCTGCCCGCTCAATACGGCTGCCGCTTGAACGATTCACACTTGTCGGAGCAACCACCAGGATCGGCCTGCTCAGTTCGCCATTTAGAGATCGGTTTGGTCTCATCTTCAGGCTGGATCTCTATGATCCTGTAGATCTCGCAACGATCGTGACCCGGAGTGCCTCTATCCTGAAGATCCCGATAACACCGGAAGGAGCTGACGAGATAGCAAGGCGAAGCCGCGGAACCCCAAGGATAGCAAACCGCCTTCTCAGAAGGGTCTATGACTATGCCATCGTGAGGGGAGACGGGTCGGTCGATGATCAGATCGCAGATCTGGCACTCACCTCACTTGGTATCGATCGGCTCGGGCTTGACGAACTCGATCGCAGGATCCTCCAGGTTATTGCACGGGACTTCCAGGGCGGACCGGTGGGACTGAAGACGATTGCCATCTCGGTTGGCGAAGAGACCAGAACAATAGAGGATGTGTATGAGCCGTTTCTGATCAGGATCGGATTTCTCAAGCGTACACCCCAGGGGAGGGAGACCACACCGGCCGCAATCAATCACCTGACCGGATCAGAACTCCCAGGCACCACAAACTCATCACTCAACGATTTCATCAGGTGAGGACCTCAGGCAGGTCTCCAGCGATCATGCTGCACGTGACCAGAAGGCTTACTGGTCTTCATATCGTACCAGTACCGGACTGGAAGCCGATGATCACGATGAAATCTCTCCATCTCATAAGTTCTTTCCTTCTGCTCCTGTTCCTTGTCGGGTTCAGCATGGCAGAATCCCCGATAATTAATAACTCGACGATCCTGAACAGTTCAGCAGGTGCTGTCCATGCAGATCTGCTGAACACTGCAGACCTTGCCATCATAGCCAGCATCACCCCACGGGAGGCAGAGATGGGATCTCCGTTCTCAGCCGCAATCGGTGTGGTGAACCCGGGGCCCGCTGCAGCCGACCAGGTCAGGATTGACTATTACCTGGTACCGAATGCCACTGGTGCCATTCCAATATGGATACATCAGAAGACCGCCGAAGAGATTCCTGCCTTTTACAACGACAGGGTCCCATTCACCGTGGATCTTCCTGGTGGAATCACGCCTGGAGAGTACAATCTCATGGCAACCATCTCGACTGTCACAGTTGATCGGAACCTGAGCAATAACGAGTACATCTCGGCTGCTCCTGTCGAGGTGAAACGTGCGGTAGAACCGTCACAGTCAGATCTGCCCGATCTCCACGTCTCACTTGACAGTGTATCAGCCACTGAGATAACACCGGACTACCCGCTCACTATCAACTACACAGTCTCCAACATCGGAAAAGGGAGTGCAGGAACCTTCCGTCTTGGTTTTTACCTCTCCAAAGATCCTGAAGTGGACCCGTCTGATCAGAAACTCTGGGATGTCATCTTCTACCAGGCATACCCGGGAATGTCAGAACCTGGATCAAGTACAAATCTGATCCCTCACGATATCACACCGGGCGAGTACTATCTCGGTGCGGTCATCGACTTCACCCACATGGTCTTAGAGGCAGATGAAGAGGGGAATACCGCAGTTCTTGGAACACCGATCACGATCACACCGCAGAATCCTCCGGTTACCCAGGCATTTCTCGATCAGGTAGCCGGGTACATCACAGAAAAGACCAATAAATACAGGGAGTACAGGGACCTGTCCGCCCTGAACTATGACCCAAAACTCGCATCAATTGCACAGTCCCACAGCACCGACATGGCAGCCCGCAACTACTTTGCACATGAAACACCGGAGGGAGTGAACCCGACCGGACGGGCACAGGAGGCAAAGTACGAGACCACCAAGAGGCTCTCGGATGGAAGCGTGAGAACCGGTATTGCAGAGAATATCGTAAAGATCGCGAAGGGTAATATCATAGGCAAAGGATACTCAGGATTTGTGGACCCGAGCGATCCGCAACAGGTCGCTGACGTGATGATGATTGAATGGATAAATAGCCCAGAACATAATCAGAACCTGGTCAACACCGGTATCGATCGAATCGGTGTAGGAGTTGCATATGACGGCGAGTTCTTCTATGCAACCCAGAACTTCTATTGAATATCTGTGAAATATCTTTTGATTACCTCTTTTTCCTCTGTTCAGTCTTTCGGGCAGAACAGTCACATCCCACTCTGATAACCGGGCCATAAATTGAAAGGGTTATATGGTTCTATGATGAGCCTATAGCAGACGTGAGATCCAGATCGATCACATATCTACCCATGCAGGGATTAACCCGGCCGGACACCAGGATTACACCGGTATTTCACCTGGCGTCATCCCTGCATTATTATCTGCAGCAGACAGGGGTACTCAATTTTCTGCAGTGCTGCTTCAGGTATCTGATATCATGGCTGAAGATCTCTCCGGCTGGAGATCGTTATCTTCTGCCTTCCTTCTTGCCAGTGACAGGTTTTCCGTACCGATATAATTACACGATCTTACAGATGACAAGGGAGTAATATGAGCAGGAAATGGGTGTACGACTTTACCGAAGGCGATGGTAAGAACAAGAAACTCCTCGGAGGCAAAGGTGCCAACCTCTGTGAGATGACGCAGATAGACCTGAATGTACCTCCGGGTTTTGTTATCACAACCGAGGCGTGCCTGGCCTTTCTCGCTGACCCGGAACGCAAGTTGCCAGAGGGTGTTATGGATCAGGTGCATGCAAACCTGGCAGCAGTTGAGAAGAAGACCGGGCGAACATTTGGCGGGAGAGAAAAACCTCTTCTGGTCTCGGTTAGGTCAGGTTCTGCGATCTCCATGCCTGGTATGATGGACACGATCCTCAACCTTGGTCTCAACAACCAGACCCTGCTCGGGTTGATCAACGGGACCGGCAATGATCGGTTCGGGTATGATGCATACCGCAGATTTATTCAGCTCTTTGGTAAGGTTGCACTCAATGTTCCTGAAGAGAAGTTTGATGCCGAGTTCGAGGCTGTCAAGCAGAAGGCGGGTGTCAGGCATGACGTGGATCTCGCTGCGAGCGATTTAAGCGAGATCTGTGAACGCTTTCTTAAGGTTGTCCAGCTCTGCACCCACAAACCTTTCCCGACAGACCCCTATGAACAGTTGGAAATCGCCATCAAGGCGGTCTTCAACTCCTGGATGGGAAAGCGTGCGGTAGACTACCGGCGGGAGTTCAGGATCACACCCGAGCAGGCAAACGGGACCGCCGTGAACGTGGTCGCGATGGTCTTCGGAAACATGGGCAATGACTCGGCAACAGGTGTCGGGTTTACCCGTGATCCAGGGACCGGCGAGAACGTGATGTTCGGCGAGTACCTGGTAAATGCCCAGGGAGAGGATGTGGTCGCAGGTATCAGAACGCCAAAGCCTGTTGCAGCCATGGCAGAAGAACTGCCAAAACTCTTTAATGAGTTGATGGAACTCCGCCGTAAACTCGAGGCCCACTATAAGGAAGTGCAGGACTTTGAGTACACCATCGAGAAAGGTACCCTCTATTGTCTGCAGACCAGAAACGGAAAGATGAATGCAACCGCACTCGTCCGCACGTCTGTTGAGATGGAGAAGGCAGGTCTTATCGACAAGCGCCAGGCTCTGCTCAGGATCAACCCCGAGATGCTGAACCAGCTCCTCTTCCCCCGCCTGGATCCGAAGAACACGAGCAAACCGGTGGCAAAAGGCCTGCCTGCATCACCCGGTGCTGCAATCGGTATCGCCGTCTTTGATGCAGACCGGGCAGAAAAACTTGGCAGAACCGGGGAGCGAATCATCCTTGTCAGGGAAGAGACCAAGCCTGAAGACATCCATGGTTTCTTTGCATCCCAGGGCATCCTGACCAGCAGAGGAGGAAAGACATCACATGCTGCAGTGGTAGCCCGGGGTATGGGAAAACCCTGTGTGTCGGGTGCTGAAGGAATCACCGTTGATATCCACCTGAAGGTTGCACGGGTCGGGGATACCGAGTTCTGCGAAGGTGACCTCATCACCATCGACGGGACCACCGGTCTTGTGTACCTTGGTGAAGTCCCGATGATAGAGGCTGAGTTCTCGCCCGAACTTGAGACCGTACTCTCATGGGCAGACGAGGCTGCACGGCTTCAGGTCATGGCCAACGCTGACACCCCTGAGGATTCCCAGCGTGCCCTGAAATATGGGGCAATGGGTATCGGGCTTTGCAGGACAGAGCGGATGTTCAATGGTGTTGAGCGGCTTCCGATCATGGTAGAGATGATCATTGCAGAGACCAAGGAAGACCGCACTGCTGCACTTGGAAAACTTCTCCCAATCCAACGGGAGGATTTCAGACAGATCTTCGAGGTGATGGCACCCAGGCCCGTCACCATCAGACTGCTCGATCCGCCGATCCATGAATTCCTGCCAACCGAACGGCAACTCGTCGATGAAATAAAGGAGCTCCGTAACCTTCGCGAGACCATCAAGGGCATGCAGGTCCTTTCAGATGCTGCCAGGTTCATGAACTTCCCAGAATTAAAGTCAAAGGTTCAGGGCTTTGTCGACCCGGAACTTGTCGATGCGGTTGTCGCCAAGAAAGAGACGATGCTGAAGAAGGTCAGGGCCCTGCATGAGGTGAACCCCATGCTCGGACACCGGGGAGTCCGGCTCGGTCTTACCTTCCCTGAGATATACGAGATGCAGATACGAGCTGTGCTTGAGGCTGCAGCCGAGTGCCAGAAGGCTGGTATCGAGGTTCACCCCGAGATCATGGTGCCCCAGGTCTGCACTGCTCAGGAACTCAAGCGGGTCAAAGAGTGGGTGGTCACTATCCAGAAGAGCGTTGAAGAGGCATACGGCCTTACCCTGAAGTTCAAATTCGGTTCGATGCTCGAGGTGGTACGGGCATGCATGCGGGCTGACAACCTTGCAGAAGAGGCAGAATTCTTCTCGTTCGGAACCAACGATCTCACCCAGGCAACCTTCTCATTCTCACGCGAAGATGCCGAGAACAAGTTTCTGCCGATGTACAACATGAGCAACATCCTCCAGGATAACCCGTTCGAGGTCCTTGACGTCAAGGGTGTCGGCAGACTGATGGAACAGGCAGTAAAGTGGGGACGCCAGGTCAGGACAGACATGAAAGTCGGTATCTGTGGTGAGCACGGAGGCCACCCCGCATCGATCATCTTCTGCCACAAAATAGGGCTCTCGTACGTATCCTGTTCAGGACCCAGGGTCCCGATTGCCAGGCTGGCAGCGGCTCATGCAGCACTGCTGGATAAGGCCTGAAACACGGGCAGACAGATCCAGAGGTCCTATCCTTTTTTCCATATCCCCTGTATCGTTCAGTCAGGCATACAGAAAGAGAAAAGCCATATCTATACGAGGCATACTGAGTAGCAGACCTGGTGATGACTAACAATACTATTCAGGCAAAACGGGATCCCGAGTATTTAATCGAGATGTCTGAGTACCTCAATGCGCTTGCCAACCCTACCCGCCTCCAGATCCTTGCTGCACTTGAGGTAAAGCCTCTTGAACTCAAGGAGATCACCACCATCACCAAGACCAGTTATGAGAATATCAGAAAACATCTGGATAAACTGGTACTGGCAGGGCTTGTCAGAAAAGATGCAGGAATGAGCTCTGAAACGATGACCGGTGTCCATCCGGTATGGAAATACTCCCTTGCACCGGGAGGTATGGAAGCGATCATCACCAACCTCTCCATGTTCTCAAAGGTTCCGCTCACGATCACTCATACCGAACTTGCCGATCAACTCAAGACAGTCAGGAGTGAACTTGCCGGCCAGTTCGGACAGAAGTCACCAGGCCTCTACCTCACCACCGGCCCTGAAGAGAAGAATATCTATCCGCTTGAAGGAGAAAAGACTGCAATCGGCAGGATAGATCCGGTTGATCCGGCTTCGTCACAGCAGAGTTCTTCCCGCATCGTCCTTTCAGCAGAATACCGCTCGGTTTCACGGGTGAGCAGACCGCACTGTATCATCTGGCATACAGACAAATGGGAGATCGAAGATTATGGCAGTACTTCAGGGACATTTGTGAACACTGAACCTATCGCCCCAAGGACACGGCATGAGATCCGTGATGGGGATATCATTATTCTTGGAACCGGAAACTTTTCGGCACGGTTTCTCTTCCTAAACGATACAACACAGTAGATCCACGATATTTCGACCTGCATGATAAGAAAAATAATACTGTATCTGTTCCTGCTTCTCCTTTTTGCCGGGGTTACACTAGCATCCGAATATCCTGCGGGAGATATGGGTAACTCGCAGCCGATACTGGATTATCAGGCAGGAATACATGGAGATAAGATCCCGCCACTTGTTATCCTCCGGCCATCTGACCCGTCCGGGTCAAACCAGAGTGAGGGCATACCTGCAGAGATTATTATTGCTCCTCCTAACAAAAACGGATCTGAAGGCCCAAGGTTCTTCATCACTTCCTGGGACGACGAAAAAAACCCTGATATCTCATCACATCAGGCATTCATCATGATCTCACCGCTGATGCAGATGCTCCTTTCTGTGGGGATCTCACTGGTGATACTGGTACTTGTGACCGCTGCAGGTCTTCGGATCGGTGCCTCTTACCAGTATGAATCCTGTATAAAGACACGGAAGTGGATCGGAGTAGGTCAGATACTCTGTTCCCTTCTCATCGCAACGGCAGTCTTGATGATCTTCACGGCGCAATACAGTTCCAGGGCTGATCCATACTTTCTCTCTACCCTGTACGCATTTCTGGGAGTCCAGGTATATCTGGCAATCTCTTCTCTGATCCAGGCAATATCAATATTTAAGAACCGGCCTGTTCCCCCGGTTTACCATATCCACATCCTCTTCGTCTTCATCGCGATCAGTCTCGTCCTGATGTCAAGGGTTCCATTCTTCCCTCCCCTTCCAACAACCATTCTTGCCATCTCGATCTTCTTCCTCCCTGGTGCTGTCCTCTCCCTCATGACAAGCCAGATTATCAGGAGAAATTCCGATATCGGTGTTTTTGATCCAAGCCTGACCCTGACGAGAAATCAGTCGGTCATTCATACCGAGATTACATCGTCTTTTCCTGAAGCACTGCGGATGAGGTATGAGGACGTTAGCATCATCGGTAGCGGCGGGGTTGCTGTTGTATACCGGGCAGTTCGGGTGAGGGACGCAAAGCAAGTGGCACTGAAGATACCATTCTCTCCTGATGAGACCAGCGGGAAGACGTTCCTGAACGAGATGGCAGTCTGGCGTGAACTGCATCATCCCTGCATCGTGGCCATCTACGACCAGAACATCTTCCCAATACCATATGTAGAGATGGAATACATGAGTAGATCACTCCGGGATGTCACGTACCCGGTAGCACCAGAGCGGGCGGTCTCAATCATCGGGGATATCGCCTCTGCTCTCTTGTACGCTCATGGGAAAGGGGTAATTCACCGGGATATTAAACCGGGCAACGTGCTGCTTACCAGTGACGGCAGGGCTAAACTTGCAGACTGGGGGCTTTCACGATCGCTCCACCGTGCAGAGGATACAAAAAACACAAGTTTCTCACTCTTTTATGCAACTCCCGAGCAGCTTGCCCCAGATATGTATGGAAGTGGTGACCAGCGAACCGATATCTATCAGCTCGGGGTTCTCCTCTATGAACTGCTCTGCGGAGAACCTCCCTATGTAAAACCTGGTATCGGTGAGATCTTTATGGCAATCCAGAAGAACCAGTACCGACTCCCCTCTGAGTGCAACGAGTTGTTAACCCGTTTTAATTCTTTGATAAAAAAGGCTCTCAAGGCCGATCCGGCAGAGCGGTTTACTTCTGTTGAGGAGTTTATCGCCTGCCTTGAGAAGACAAAGATAACAAGAAGATAACAACAACTCTGTTGGCTCTCCGGGTTCCTCTCCTCAATATCCAACCTCCAGGTTGAATCACTCAACTGCTGAGATCTGGTTTTTTAATCCATATCTCTCCAGAATGCTCTGCTGCGAGTAAAATGATGCGAGTGATATGATAACCTCATCAGTATCAGCAGTAATACCGGTTTCCAATGATCAGGCTGCGTTGAGTATAGCAATTCCCGCAACAATAGATATCCTTGAGAAGAACACCCAGTGGTTTGAACTTATTATTGCCGAAGATGCGAGCACGGACGGATCATATGAACTTGCCAGAAGATGGGCGGTCCATGACAGTAGAGTTAAGATTATCCACCGGGATAAGAGATCTGGAAGGGGTTCGGCCCTGACCAGGGCCTGGAGAGAGTCAGCGGGAGATATATTCTGCTACTTTGATGTAGACCTGGCAACTGACATCCAAGAACTTCCAAAGCTGCTCCAGGCAATCGAGGATGGGTATGACGGCGCCACCGGCTCGCGTCTGCTGGCTGAAAGCCACGTGGTGCGTGACCAGAATCGGGAGATGAAGAGCCGGGCGTATAACAACCTTGTACGAATGATCCTCGGAAGTACAATCCATGATCATCAGTGCGGATTCAAAGTATTCCGCAGGGAAATCATGGCATCACTTCTTCCTTTTGTCCATGACACACATTGGTTCTGGGATACTGAACTCCTGGTTCTCTGCCAGAAGAGTGGGTATGCTCTGGCAGAACTACCTGTCAGGTGGACACAGGGCCAGGGGACAACGGTCAGGACATCAGACATTTTCTCCATGAGCAAGGGAATTATGAATCTCTGGTTTCGTCTACACCTGACAGGCCTTGTCCGGCAGGTAAAATCATCACCAGATGTTCATCGTTACCAAAAATTTCAGCCCCGGAGTTTTCAGCGGGAATGACAAGAGGATAATACCCAACCGAGGTGTTGTCTTTATCAACCAGCTAAAGTTTTCCATTTTATATACCTTGAGATCAAATAGAGATTGCTCTTTCAATGGGAATACCCATGATTGAGTTGAAATACAGGATCCTGGTATGCTTCGCCACCTTTCGTGTATTAGGTTAGCATCTTTACCAGCACAAAGATGTTAGCCCTGCATTCCGGCAAACATACCCTGAATTCAGTATGAATGGTATCACAACCCTACCACAGGAGACACCGAAAACCAAGCTTGTCATAAAGCTGGCGACGGGGGTACCATGATCCTGTATACCCACCTCCTAAGAGAACTGCAGATCCGAATGGGGGAAAGGTCCTCCCCTTTCCCTCAATTAATTCTGCCAGACTTTTGAACGTATTCTGTCAGTACTTGTTCTCATACCCTCAGGTGTGCAGAGCACACGGCTTTTCTCTCAAATCAGTCAGTGAGAAATTTAAAGCAGCAGGTCATCAGGTATTATAGGATCTCGTATACCGATGGGAATAAAAATGCCGGCAAGGCAGCATGATAACAGAGTTATACCATCGTTCAGAAGAAGACTTCTGATTGTCATCACCTCGATCTTCTTCTTCTTCATCGTGCTCATGGCCGGCATCATCTACCTGTCCGCTGTCTCCCAGGTGATGAACGATTTTAACAGCACACGGCTGCAGGCAGAAAAGACCTTTATCTCATCCGCACTTTTGACAGAGTATGGGGTTGAATCGTTTGACTCCCAGTACGACTTTCTTCTTCAAGACAGAATACTCCAGTTTTTCCATGCCTACCAGGAGAAGAGAACAGATCCTGCAGCCGTCGATTTGGAGGCATTAAGGAAGAAGTTCTTGCTCGATGCACCAGGTGATCTGGAACTCTATCTGATCAACAAGAACGGGGTTGTGGAGTATACGACCTATGAAAAGGACAAGAATGTAGACTTCAGTAAATATCCGGACTTTTTTTCATCACTCACCAGCATAAGACTCGGAGACGAGTTCAGATCAGATCCCTGGATCAGAGATTTTGATGATTCACAGGTTTACTGGAAGTATGGATATCTTCCGACAGATGATCACGAGTACATCCTTGAGATTGGGCTGAGAAATGAGAACTACTCGCGGTTGCACACCGAGATGATCACCCAGCTCCGAAGAGTTGCAACCGATGCCCTGGATATTCCCGGGCTCATTCATGCAGATGTGTATGACAAGGCTCATCGAAAAAGCAGCATCTGGTCTGATGACGGGCAGAAGAACCGGTCAATGAGTTCTGGTTCGCTGAACGGAGCCGAACTGGAAGAGGTACTGAACAGGACACTGGAGTCTAAAAAGTCATCTGTTATCGACAGATCAGACCAGAAGCAGATCATCTCGGTGCAGTATATCAATCTCTCAACAACCAGATCCACATCTGGAGCAGAACGGAGTTATGTCGGAGTTCTGGTCTTCTCTACAGATCCAATTGAACAATTAGTCCTGTTATACAGAGCCCGATTCATACTCATTACAATTATTGCTCTATTGCTGGCTCTTATAGCTGCCAGGCATTTATCTGTCTATATCTCCCGGCCGATCGAGATGATGACTGAAGATGTGGGAATTATTGCTTCTTCATCGCTCTCCCACCAGGTTCGCGAGACCGGTGTTCATGAGACTGAAAAACTGAGAAGAAGCATTAACTCGCTTGTAGCGAGTATAAAGGATTACATCGCAGAGATAGAGAACCAGCAACAGGAACTCAGAACTGAACTGCTACTCAGGGTTAAGGTTGAGAACGCTCTTGAAAAGGCAAACAAACGACTGACGCAGCTATCACAGATCACCAGGCACGATATCCTGAACCAGATTACTGCCCTTCAGATATTTCTGGAGATAATTCCCGGAACCACCGATAAACAGAGCGCTGACGAGTATACAGGAAAAGCACAAAAGGTGTTGTCCAGCATTACCACGCTCCTCTCTTTCACGTACGACTATGAACAGATCGGGCAGGACGGACCAGCCTGGCAGAACATCGGCAACATTCTCGATGATCTTCAGGATGAGTTATCAGATCAGATTCAGATCAAACATTCGTGTAGTACCGTAGAGATCCTGGCAGACCGGCTGATAAAAAAAGTATTCTATAACCTCATTGACAATACCATCAGGCATGGTGCAGCATCAACCATCACGGTATCATTTGAAGAGAGAGATTCCGGATACCTGATCTATCAGGATGACGGATACGGAATTGTCGATTCTGATAAGGAGCGGATATTCTCCAGGGGGTATGGGAGAGGAACTGGTATCGGTATGGCTTTCATCAGAGAGGTCCTTGAATCAGATGATATAGCAATTCGCGAGAACGGAGTTGAAGGTAAGGGTGCGAGATTTGAGATCATGGTGCCTCCCGACCATTACCGGATCATAGAGACCTGAATGATCCCAGGATCAGGCACATGTAAATCTTATATTGTATTGATACCAGTCAGAGGATATGAATAGGTAGTATCAGATTATACTATCTCGATCAGGTTGGGTATTTTTTAAACCAGTCCCGCCATTCATCCCGGAATCTGCAACAGTACTAGCCATCCACACCCATATAACAGGGCTGAACAAGGTTCTGTTCTGAACAATCTTCACGAATGATAAAAAAAATTTACACTACTTCACGTACCCTCTGGCAAATGACTCGATATTATGAATGATGTCACTGCTTCCTGATATCGCAAGATCATCAGCAAATATTGCAGGATATCTGATCTTTGTCGTGTTGAAACGGCCTTTATATTCGGTGAACAGACTGCGGTTCTCTTGTGAATCTCCAAGATTGTAGTATGTGATTTTGACATTGGGGTTACGTTTCTCAAAGAACCTGACAGAATTCAGAGCCTGCTCACAGGACTGGCACTCACGATCATAGAAAAAGACCAGCGGAACAGGATTCTTAATCAACCCCGCAACGGTTGTGTTGATAATGCCCGGGATCAGATCCTGTGGAACATCGGTACCGTTTGTGAGAAACACCGAGGCTGATACCGGCTGGTTTGCAAGAATGAGAAGCACCGCGACGACGGCAGATCCAGGAATAAGGTACCTATAGATTGATTGTGTAGTCATAATCTCTGATCCGCATATTTTGTTTTTATAAAATCCTATGTAGCACATTTGTCCTAGTTCTCAATTAGCAGTATTATATCTATTTCATAATCTTTCATTGAAAGCGATAAAACAATCATTGTATCTGTATCATCAGAGTATTAGATTATGGAAGGTTGTTATGAGAAAAATCCGGGTGCTTCAGGTTATTATTCTGTTATTATGTTTATTCCAGACAGGAAGTGCGAATCCGATATCATCATCAGGCAAATTCACGTTTAATACAAGTATAGATCCTGGTGATGATCTCTTCAGTTATGTGAATGATGGATGGGTTGCCGAACATCCACTCCCGGCAAACAAAAGTTCGTACACTACATTTACCACAATTAATGAAAAGACAGAAGATCAACTCCACACTCTCTTTGATAAGGAAGCAGCAGATTATGCTTCTGGAAAAGAGAGCCTCATCGGTAAATTCTATGCAAGCGGGATGGACAATGAAACTATTGACAACCTCTCAGTCTCTCCTCTGTCTGACGAAATAGCCAGAATTAATTCCATCTCCACACGACAGGACCTGTTCAATGTCTCGTCACATCTGATCGAGAATGGTGTCGCACCGTTCTTTTTGTATTATGCTGACCAGGATCCCACCAACTCGACATGGGTAATTCCACAGGTGGAACAAGGCGGATTAGGGCTTCCAGAACGGGATTACTACTTCAGAAACGATACTGAGACGACTGATATCCAGAAAGCATACAGACAGCACATAAAGAATGTCTTTACACTCCTCAATTATACAGAAGCGGACGCTGATGAGTATGCCGGAATAGTATACAATCTTGAAAAAGAGATGGCATCATCACAATACACAACTGTTGAGAACCGTGACCCTGTCAATACCACCCATATTACTCAATGGTCTGACCTTTCATCGCAGTACCCGAATATTGAATGGGAGACACTTATTGCCATCAACGGTTCAGGCCATGCTGACAGGATAAACCTGCATCATCTGACCGCAATACAAAAACTGGATCAGATGTTCGGGTCGGTTCCACTCGATGATTGGAAGGTATTTTTAATCTACAAACTCGTGGATTCACTCTCCCCCTGCCTCTCAGATCCATTCGAATCGGAAAATTTTGACTTTTACAAGCACATTCTCAACGGGGTTGAATCACCAGAACCACGGTGGAAACGTGTTCTTACCGTTGTGAACTTTGCAATACCCGATGAAGTCGGAAAAAAATATGTACAGGCATATTTCAACGCAGATGAACGTGAAAAGGCCAGATCGATCTCCCATGCCATCAGAGCAACACTGAGGGAGAGAATTGCAAACCTGACCTGGATGAGTGACACGACAAAGCAGGCTGCAATAGAGAAAATGGATGCGATAGTGGAGAAGATCGGGTATCCCGACGTCTGGATTGATTATTCAGGGTTAAATCTCACAAACAGTTATACCAGCAATGTCCTTGAAGCAGGACGATTTTCTATGATTTACGGTCCTAACGGCCTTGAAAAGATCGGAAAACCGGTTGATCGGACAACATGGCTCATGTCTCCGCAGACCGTGAATGCATATTATAACCCAACCCTCAACGAGATCGTATTTCCAGCAGCCATATTACAGCCACCATTTTTTGATCCAAACGCCAGTGATTCTGCCAATTACGGAGGAATAGGCACAGTAATTGGTCACGAGATGACCCATGGCTTTGACGATCAGGGGCGGCAGTTCGATAAAGACGGCAACATTCGTGACTGGTGGAATGCAAATGATTCAGCCAGATTCAAGGAGCAGGCTGATCGTATCGTTGATCAGTATAATCATTTTGAGATTATTCCAGGTGTTTTTGTGAACGGCAATCTTACTCTTGGTGAAAATATTGCTGATTTTGGAGGTCTGACCCTGGCATACCATGCCTGGGAAGAGAACGGAAAGGATGCAGGTGAAATGGCTGGCTCAGATAATATCACTCCGGCTCAAAAAGTATTCTTATCCTTTGTACGAATCTGGAGTGGAGTAGCAAGGGATGAGTTTCTCAGAAGTGATTCGTATACCGATCCGCATCCATGGGTAAAATTCAGGTCTAACGGTCCACCGTTCAATATCCCTGAGTTTTATCAGGCATTCCCGTCGGTCGGACCAGACAATGCTCTCTACCGGACTCTTGAGCAGCGTCCGGTTATATGGTAACCGGAAAGAATCAGCAGTGAAGAAGCCTGCTTTCCATGTGAAGTAGGGAAATAATTTCAATCCTTTTTTTGATACGTTGTAGAGAAAAGCCTTCTATGTGCAGGCCCGACATGTAGATGATATCGCCTTCAGAATGACAGTTAGGTATCGTAATAGCCACATGAAATACGGAATCAACCTGAGATTATCAATGAAAACAGTAACCTTCTTCCTTCTTCTTACTCTGATCACTATCACAACAGTATCTGCTGAGAACCAGGGGTACTCGATCACAAAACACATCGTAAACCCCGGCGATGTCATCGGTGAGACCGCATGGTCAGACAATCTCATGACCAATGGCGGGAAGCTGGCTGTAAACAAGAATTTTGATTTTGATTCACAGAACCAAGCCGTGAACACATACAATATCCAGGCCCAGAAGATACTCACATATGACACCACCAACGGATCGCACCTGCTCGGCGAGGAGAGTTATCTCCTGAACATTGCAGGATCATACAAACCCGCGGATGACGAACATCTCCGCTGTGTGTATGCTGCAAGCGATCTCACCTGGCTGCCTGCATTCTGCAACACGGTCCAGGCAAAAGTCTCACTCATGAATATCAACCATGCACAGATATCAGAGACAGGCAGTATCAGGATGGTTGGCGAAGATCTGATTCCTGCCGGGCTCAACTACCAGGTTGCAATCACCCCGGATTCGAGTTCAGGCGTATCGGTAGCCGATGGAATTGTCAGAACTACATTCAGGGGATCTATCATGGAAGCCAGGGACAATCAGACCAATGTTTCTGCCACAAACCAGTGGAAAGATCTGACTGGTGTGGCAGGAGACATTAAGAACTTCCAGAAGGCATTCTCGTACCAGTCAGGACTTAAGATCTGACGCTGACAATTAATTCCATTTTATACGATCAGCCTGCGTTCAAAGAGCCTAATCGCAATATAGGCAGCAACGATCATACCAATGATAATCCAGGCCAGATTTAACGGCCACAATGGCATGGCCCCGCCAACCATGATCCCCCTGGTCAGGGCAACCACGTGGGTGAGTGGAAGGGCTACGAGTGCAAAGATCTGCAGAGATTCGGGAAGCAGGCTGAGCGGGAAGAAGGTTCCACTAAAGAGAAACATCGGGGCGATATAGAGGAGCGAGGGGTAACTTAAGGCATCAATGGATGGTGTGACCGCTGAAAAACATGCCGCAATCGCAGAGAAGAGGAACCCTGCAAGGAATGCGAGAGGCAGAATGATCAGACTCTGGGGTAGATCTGCAAGTCCTAGCAGGGAGAGAACCAACAGGATTGCCCCGGCAGAGATCAGCCCACGGGTTGCTCCCCAGAGGATCTCACCAAGTATGATCTCCCGCAGACTTATCGGGGTGGCCATCATTGCCTCGAACGACTTCCCGTAGTACATTCTGACATATGTGCCATACGCACACTCGAAAAATGAGGCGTTCATAACCGAGGCAGCCAGAATTGCAGGGGCTATGAAACGGACAAACGAAATACCATCCACTTCTCCGACATATGTCCCGATGCCAAACCCAATAGCTCCAAGGTAGAGCAGAGGCTCGACAAAGGGAGGAAGGGAGTTTACTTTGATATTTTTGCGAAAGACCAGCAGGTTCCGGTACCACACATGGTATGAACTGCGAAGCAATTGTCTTGTGGTATCCCAGTATGAAGCACTCATTCCCGAAGCCTCCTGCCTGTAAGCATCAGAAACACATCTTCAAGACTCGCTGGCCTGGTCACGACCCGGATACCCGGACAAACTGAGAGGATCTGATCTGCAATCTGACGTGGTGTTCTGGTCTTGATCTGAATCGTTTCACTGACCGACTCAAATGAAATCCCTAGAGATGTAAGGCAGTCAACAACTTCAGGTATATGATCAACCTCCACGATGTCCATGCCGATATGGGTCTCGATCAGTTGCCTTGGAGATCCTTCCACCAGGATCTTCCCCTGATCCATGATAACCAGCCGGTCACAGAGCCGTGCAGCCTCGTCAAGATAATGGGTGGTCAGGACGATGGTGTTCCCCTGGGCACGGATATGCTGAAGCCGTTCCCAGATGTGATGACGTGCCTGGGGATCCAGCCCGATCGTTGGTTCATCAAGGATCAGGATCTCGGGATGGTTGATCATCGCCCGTGCCAGGAGCAGTCTCCTCTTCATTCCACCGGATAACTGCTCGATAAGAGTATCACGTTTAGCAGTCAGTTCAAAGAAGTCCAGTAGTTCTTCAGTCCTGGTGCGGGCATCATCAGGTGCAATGTCAAAAAATGTTGCGTAGATTAACAGGTTTTCTGCAACGGTCAGTTCGCTGTCAAGGTTGGTCTCCTGGGGAACCACACCGAGCCTGCCGCGAATCTCCCTTCCTGCCCCGTTTGGGCCAAGAAACCCAAAAAGCTCCCCTTTTTTTACTGAAAAACTAATTCCGTCAACTGCAGTCAGGGAGCCATACTCCTTCTTAAGATCTACTGCTTCAATTATTCCGGACATTTTTTTCCTGCATACTACCAGTATACTGGTTATCAGGTTGCTATGAAATTGGTTTTTCTGCTTCAGATTTTAATGACCAGCCCTCAATAGACCGAGGATACACTCAATTGCGATAAGGATGATCACAACCCATTCTAGAAAATTTGAGTGTTGTATCCTGACTTCTTCCGAAAGCATAGAGTAGTTCTCATGAATCACCTCAATCTTCCTGTCCACACTCCCACTCCATTGACTGCTCCGCATCACCTTCAGGGCTGTCGCGTACACCCTGGCGTAATACACATCCTCGGTGACTTTGATCAGGTTGTTGACCTTTTCAGTGATCTCCGATATCTCGGCATAGGTCTCCATCAACTGGGCCATGATCACATGATATTGGCGCATCCTGCGAATACGCCACATACGGTCCGCCTGCTCGATGTCATCGTACATCTTCTCCATCTGACGGTTGAGCATCCGGTCATAATACCTGAGTTCAAGAACCTGGACACTGGCAAACTCGATCAGATCAATAAGATCGGTGGGGTTCTCAGGGTTGCATAGCAGGGCTGAATCATACGAGAGGATCGCAATATCTTCAGTTGTATAACTGAGTGTGTTCCTGACGATCTCTTCCCGCATTTGGGATGAAAACTGTGTTCTTTCACCACTTAGCAGTACAGCAGGGTCAATGCTCTGATCGATCCTATCGGTGACGTAAATAGAGTAATCTTCAAAAAAATCAGGTTCGATTGAGAGATTCTGGATATGAGGGCCGAGGATCTCACCCAGGTTCTTCAGGTAAATTCCAAAGAGTTCTGATAATCCTTCATGCCCTGAAAAGAGCAGTACCGTATCTTCGAGAACTGATGAAGGCGCCTCATGATCCTCGTATAGAAAACAGAGACTGATCGCTCCGATATCATACAGACGGGCGATGACGCTCATATTGTAAGAAATTCCCTGGCGCTCAACGCTCACCTCATGCATCTTGAGCATGAGTGGCGGATCCTCCATCATGATAGACTTCGGGTTAACCCGAAGAAAACTTGCCCTGGCAGTAAAATAGCTCCGTGCAAGTTCACGTTCGAGTTGATCGAGATTAATCTCTCTTCCAATATCGTATATGCGGTAAAAACGGAGTGAAATCACTCTTCACAACTCTCCTTCCGATATTCCTATGAAAAACAGGACTCTATCGTATATATGAGTATGTCGTCAAAGAAGATACTCACATCGATCATCTGCTCATCAACAAAGGGAGGAGAACTTTGAATCATTACCAAGGTCATGTAAAAAAAATATTATCTGATACATATCTCTGGATTTGTTTATTTTTTATAGCAATTTATACGATCATCTTCTCCATTTTTGCAATAGAGAAACACCAGGCATACCATAGCGGGATCGATCTGGCAGTATATGAGCATTTATTCTGGAGTACAATAAACCAGGGATCATTTTTCACCAGCACCCTGGAGGGAGTAAATACATTTGGAGTCCATTTTTCTCCAATTCTGTTCGCCCTCATTCCAGTGTATATCCTGCACCCTGCCACTGAAACACTGCTGGTGCTTCAGACACTGCTTCTTGGAGGAGCAGCCTTGCCACTTTTTTCCATCGCACGCCATTGTATCGATGATAAAGCAGGCATCATAGTCGCAAGTGCATACCTGATGTACCCTGCTTTGCACGGGGTGAACCTGACAGACTTTCATGTGGTATGCTTCGCTTCACTCTTCTTTTTTTCAGCGTTTTATTTTTTAAAAACAGAGAACTTCAGATTGTTTTTTCTCTTTGTTCTTCTGCTGGCCTGTACTCGTGAAGATCTCATACCAATAAGCGTAATGATCTGTATCTATGGTGCATGGCAGGTAAAACGAAGCAGCAAAGATTATAAGTCATTTCTGATCATCGCAGGAATTCTGGCAGCCTGGTTCTTGATTGTAATTGGAGCCATAATGCCGGCATTAATACCAGACGGATCTTCCGCTGGTGGACATATCTTTCAGTACCAAAAGATGATGGAAGGCTTTGGTCATTACCAGATAAACCGGTTGACTCATGCAGCCCTTCTACTCGCACCCATCCTCATACTACCCCTCTTCTCTCCTGACATCCTCTTTATCGGGCTTCCCGGATTTTTGGAGATATTTCTCTCACCAAGTCCATACTATTACAGCATAGAATACCAGTACTCGGCGCTCATCATTCCCTGCCTTTTTATTGCAACAGTAAAAACTCTCTCAACAATAAAAAATTTTGATCGGCATCAGATCTCATGTCTCTATAAACCAATACTCTGTTGCCTTTTAATATCCGGGTTTATCTGCATGTTCCTCTTCTCTCCGAGTCCACTGCGATCAGGATCTTTCTCAAAGTCATACGATCCCACGATTACAGAACATAATCTCGCAATGGATGAGATTCTCGCATCAATCCCTCAAGATGCTGCAATTGGATCACAGGAAGATATCCTCCCCCATATTTCCAGAAGAACAAACCTGTACCAGGGTTTTAATGAAAAAGCCGATTACATCATCGCAGATAATCAGACAAAATTCATAGATATCTTCCATAACTCGGCTAATTCCCTTGCATCATGGAACATGATCTATTCAAAATCAGGGATCACCGTATTTAAAAATCCTGCCCTGCACCCCTGACAACTCATTTTTATATTCTTCAATGAACTTCATCAATACTAACCTGATTGCGCGGAGAAGATGATCAGGAAAAACTCGTCTTCAGGTATCTGCAAATTGCATTATAATCATAAGGAAATAATTTTCAAGATCGCCCAAAAATAATTTTTGGGCGAAATTAATCCGCAGTTGTTCGATTTAAAAGGAATATCCCATCGTATTTCGATAGAAACTGTTTTTTATTAGGAGATTGACATTTTGGGGCGTAATAATACTCAAAGATACGATACGAGGATGATTATGGTAGGAATTTGGACAAATCTCCGGCAAAATGCGGGAAAATATCAATGGAGAGATGGTAGTGCCTTCGCGTAGTGAAGAAAAAACATGTTCATGTGAAGGTCCATGTGACTGTGCACATACTACCATTGAAAACCCGATACCTCCGGCAGGCCGGAGAGTCGGACTGAACCGCGGAATAAGACCATGGATGGCGAGTCTCATCGCCATCGGAGGAATCATCGGCTCTTGTTACTACCTGGGATCAGGGTATCTCATCAGCCAGATGGGACCGAGTGTCATTTTTCTCTACTTCATCGGTGGCCTGGTCATCTACACCGTCATGCAGTCATTTGCCGAACTGCTGGTCAACATTCCCCGCCATGGGAACTTCATCAGTTACTCAGCTGAATTCATCTCGCCAACCTGGGCTGTAGGAACCGGCTGGAGTTATTGGTTCAACTGGTGTGCATACATCCCGTCAGAGGCAGTAGCCGGTGGGATTATTATGCATGTATTCTTCGACAATGTCCCGGTTGTAATATGGGCTGTCATATTCCTGATTTTGATCACAATCCTGAACATCATTCATGTTGGCGGGTTCGGATTTGTCGAGAGTACCCTGGCACTTATTAAGATCATCCACAATGTGGCATTCTGTATTGTAGCAGCCCTCATTGTGATCGGACTTGCCGGTACAGGCCCGGCTATTGGGCTAAGTGTCCTCTTCCCTCCCGGTTTTACCTGGACTGATGCTATATTCCCGGTAGGGTTTGTGATCCTTCTTGCAAACATGGCCCTCATTTTTGTTAACTTCCAGGGATCAGAGATCGTAGGACTTGCTGCAGCGGAGACTCAGAATCCGAAGACTGTTGTTCCCCGTGCATGCAGGAATGTGGTATACCGGATCCTGCGTGTTGACATCATCCCGATTCTGCTGCTGGTCATGATCCTCCCATACTCTGAAGCAAACCTTCAGGACAGTGTATTCTCAATGGCTCTTGCCAAGTATGGGTTCACAGAAGTTGCCGGAATCCTCTCGTTCATCGTACTCACCGCTGCCTTCTCCTGTGCGAATTCAGGATTTTACGGGGCTGTTCGTGCACTCTACGGCCTCTCACTCGAAGGCATGGCACCCAAGACGTTCTCAAAACTCAACAGGCAGTGCACCCCGATGTATGCCACACTCTTCACCCTGCTCATCTGCTGGGCAGTGCTCGGACTATGGTGGTTCTCAAACGGGGAGAGCGAACTCTATGTCTGGCTCCTCTCGGTCTCTGCATTCACCGGGGCAATATGCTGGATATCGATCTGCTGGGCACAGATATCCTTCAGAAGGAGGGTATATCAACGTGGGTACACCAAGGCAGATATCGAAAGTCCTGCACCCCTCTCACCATGGTTGCCTCTCTTCATCGGGATCATCCTTGAGGTGTTTGCCCTGGTGATCCTGGTCTTTAACGAAGATCTCAGGGGTTCCCTGTATCTCTCAATACCAGCTGTGCTCCTCCCGATGATCGTCTACTATATCGGGATGAAAATAGGAAAGTTCAAGGGCATCAAGGTTGTCGAGCCCGATGAACTTTCCTTTGATGAACTCTTCCCTGACAAGCGAAACAGTCAGTAAGAATAACAACCCTTTTTTAGTCAGGAAAACAACCTCCCGCAGGGATTCCTGAAATTATGCAGTTTGAGCAGAACATCTCCCGTAAAACTGGTCTTCCACCCGGGACACCGATCTATATCGGCGATGATACCCCGGTAGAGACAACAATTCACCTGCTCGTATATTCCGAACAAGAGGCTTCAGGATTTGAACAGGTACCACCCCAAGATCTACCTGCACGGATTCCTGAAGGCAGTAATGCCTGGATCTCTATCACCGGACTTCGTGATGCGACCCTGATAGAACAGGTGTTAAGTTCCTTCTCCGTACATCCGCTGGTAACAGAAGATATTCTCAATACCAGGACACGGTCAAAGATTGAGGAGTTTGATCAGTATCTCTTCATAGTGATGACACATTTTCATCAGACAGAAGAAGGGGTTCACGAGGAGCAGGTCAGTCTGATTCTGACCAATAATATCCTGATCACCTGCAGCAACTCAAAGGGATTGTTCGGCCACATCGAGAACAGGATAAAGCGATCAACCGGCCGCTTCAGGTTGAACGGGATAGATTACCTGGCGTATACGATTATTGATACCATCGTCGACGGGTACTTTTTTGTCCTTGAGAAACTGGAAGAGCGGGTGGAGGACCTTGAAGATGAGGTTGTGAATTCACCGGGCAAGGAGACCATCAGTCATGTTCAGGAGTTCAGACGTGATCTGATCTGGTTCAGGAGAAAGATATGGTCGCTACGGGAACTGATAACAAGACTTGAACGGACTGACTCGCTCCTGATCAGGAATACCACTCATCTCTATCTTCGCGATGTCTATGATCATACCATCAAGATTGCAGAAGATGTAGATGTGTACCGGGAGATGGCAGAAGGGCTGATGGAGATCTACCTCTCAAAGATCTCAAACAACACGAACGAGATCATGAAAGTTCTCACCATTATCGCCAACATCTTCATCCCGCTCACATTCATTGCCGGTATATACGGTATGAACTTTGAGTACATGCCAGAACTCTCAAGTCCGTACGGGTACCCGGCCATTCTTCTCGTTATGGCCACGGTCAGTGCCACCATGCTTGTTTATTTCAGAAGGAAAGGATGGATTTAGTTGCAATCCTTAAGGCTGTATAGATACCTACTCTTTTTCAGCAGTTCAGAAAACCTGAACAGCCTCGCGAATCCGTTTCTGTGAAGTCCCGTCAGGACCTGTCACTGCAAGGGCGACAGTGTAGATGCCAGGCTGTTGATAGGTGTGGGTTGGATCCCTGAGATCAGAGGTCTCTCCATCTCCGAAGACCCATTGCCAGTTGGTGATTTGCCCGGTTGAACGATCATGGAAGGTTATGGTGAGAGGACTTTTTCCGCTTCGCCCTGACAGGGAGAACGCGGCTACAGGCTTTTCATTCTCAGGAGCCTGAGTTCCCAGTTCGCCTATACTCGAATTCTGGAGACCTGATTCATTCGTAATCATACCTGAAGCGACAGGCTCAATCGGCTCTGAATCTGAAACAGGACTCTGACGTTCAGTTTTTTCAGCGCTCTTTTCATGTGGAGATACCCGAATCAGAGTCGTGGTGCTGTTCTCTCCATCTGGTCCGGAGACATGAAGATTCACCGAGTAAGTACCCTCTGACTGGTAGATATGAGTAGGATTCTTGTTTGTGGAGACTGATCCATCGCCGAGATCCCAGGTCCAACCGGTCACCAGACCTGTGGACATATCAAGGAACTTTACGGTCATGGGTGCGGGACCTTCCACTGGTTCTGCATAGATGACTGCAGTGGGCGGGATCTCTGGTTCGGATACTGTGATATACCCTCTCCTTATTGCCACATCCTTTCCTCCCGGCCCGGTAACGGTTTGTGTTACCGCATAAACTCCTGCCTTGGTATATGTTATGACCGGATCTTTCTCATCAATGATGGTACCATCACCGAGATCCCAGTTCCAGGAGGTAACAACCCCGGATGAGAGATCCTGGAAGTGAATCTCAAGCGGGGCAGTTCCGCTCCGCTTATCTGCTTTGAACCTGGCGACAGGAGCTGCCGGGAGATTCTCAACCGTGATCAGATCCTTCTTTATCTCGGCTGAATTTCCTGCCTTACCTGATACCTTCAATCCTACTGTGTAAACCCCAGGCACTGTGTACTGGTGAATAGGGTTCTTCTCATATGAACTGCTTCCATCACCCATGCTCCACTCGTATTGGCTGATGGATCCCGATGACGTATCTGTGAAAGAGACATTCAGCGGTGCATACCCGGAGATCGGCGAAGCGGTGAAGCCACTAACAGGAGTCTTCAGACCTTCAAGGATCGTGATAGTACTGTTGAGTCGTATCTCATCAGAACCGCCCTCTCCGGCAATAACCAGTTTTACATAATAATTCCCTTCTGTTGCATAGCTATGGGTCGGGTTCTGTTCATACGAACTTCCCCCGTCACCGAAGTCCCAGGCATACCCGTCGATATTTCCTTCAGGCTCAGCCTCGAATGAGACCTTAAGTGGGGCTGTTCCATTGACTATGTCTGCAGCGATACTCGCCGTAGGGCCTGTGTGATTCTGCTGCACCGTCGGTTCAGAAAGGGGTACTGATTCGGTTTTATTTTCTGAGGTGAGTATCTTCGGCTCTGATACCGTGATGTATGCAGGGATCACTTTCCTTCCCTGGCCATCAGGACCATAGAGGAGGAGCGTGAGATCATAGGAGCCGGGTTTATCATAGGTATGAACCGGGCGTTCTTCTCCTGAACTGGACCCATCACCAAAGAGCCACTCGTACCGATCCACTTTCAATGCTGAATTGCTTGAAAACGAAACAGTCAGGGGAGCAGGACCGGTGGTTCTGTCTGTAGTTACGAGAATACCGGGTAATTCTGAAACTGCTTGAGAACTTTTCGGGGTTTCAGTCCGTGTGCTCTGAGGAATGACAGGTCCTTCTGCGTTTTGAGGAGCGACGGTTGCCAACTGGACCGGCTGTATTTCAGATGTTACATCTTCACTGTGAAGGATGGGAACAACTGGCTCCGGTGATTCGGCAGATTCCAATAATGGGCTATCTTCAAAACCTCTGACCACAATCTGCTCATCAGTCCTGCTCTCTCCGGCAGGCCCTGTCACGATCAATGAGGCAGTATAAACACCTGGCTCGCTATAGGTGTGGACCGGATTTGGATCAGAGGAGGTTGTTTCATCACCGAAATTCCAGTTCCTTGTGGTGACGCTTCCGATAGAAACATCTGTGAATGTCACGGTGAGTGGTGCGGTTCCGTTCTTTTGATCAGCAGTGATGACTGCTTTGGGCATTGAAACCGATGAAGTAACCAGAATCATCGAAAGATCTGAATTCTGTGAACCTTCCGGACCGGTAACGGTTAAGGAGACTGCATAATTGCCCGCCTTGGTGTAGGTGTGTGAAGGGTTCTGATCAGAGGAACTGCTACCATCGCCAAAGTCCCAGGCCCACGAGGTAATCTCCCCGGTAGAGGCATCTTTGAAACGAACTGCCAGAGGGGCAGAGCCTTCATTGTTGAACGTGGTGAACTTTGCAACCATCGCTTTCTTTTTAGCAGGAACCAGGGTAGCCACTGGTTCCTGGGATTCAGAAACCACAGATGGAATACTGGTGACTACAATGACCGGAGTAATTTCAGGGGTTGGAACCGGGGTCGTCACAAGTTCCATGGGTTCGGAAACCACAGATGGAATACTGGTGACTACAATGACCGGAGTAATTTCAGGGGTCGGAACCAGGGTCGTCACGGGTTTTATGGGTTCGGAAACCACAGTAGGAGTACTGGTGACTACAATAACCGGGGTAATATCAGGCGTCGGAACCGGGGTCGTCACAAGTTCCTGGGGTTCAGAAGCCACAGTAGGAGTACTGGTGACTACCGGAGCAGGAGTTATTTCGGGAGTGGGCAGGGTTGTTGGTTCACTTACGATGATACCCTTCTCTGAATGACTCGAACCACCAGGGCCGCTCACGGTCAAACCTGCCTGATAGGAGCCGGCTGAAGAATATGTGTGCATCGGGTTGGTTTCAGCGGAACTGGTACCATCACCAAACTCCCAGTTCCAGGATGAGATGCTGCCAGTTGACATATCCATGAAAGATACAGCGAGAGGGGCAACTCCTGACACAGTATCAGTAGAGAATCCTGCTTTCGGGGTTGAAACCGGATCACTTACGATAATATTTGTTTCTGCCTGACTCTCTCCGGCAGGTCCCTTAATGGTGAGCCGGGCGGTGTACGTGCCTGACTTGGAGAATGTATGGGGTATTTCAGACTCTGCCCCACTGCCACCGTCACCAAAGTCCCAGGTCCTCGTAGTCACATCACCGGTTGAAACATCAGTAAACGTTACGGCAAGAGGGGCATCACCGGCTGTTGTATCTGTAGAGATCATTGCTACCGGCTGCTCAATGAGATCCGTGACTGTTACCATTGCAGGCACAGCGGCATTTGCACCACCATCGGGACCTGAAATGGTGAGTGAGACGTCATACACTCCTGCACGGCTATATGTGTGTACTGGATTCTGTTCTTCAGAACTCGTACCATCACCAAAAGTCCAAAGCCAGGAGTTTACTCTTCCGGTCGAATTATCGGTAAACGCAACCATCAGCGGGGCCGAACCTGTCCGGGGCTGCGCCCGAACTGATGCTTCAGGTGGAAGAGCTACCTCGATGGGCTCAGTACTCATCGTGGTGTTTGAACCCTGGCTCCCCTGAACAGTCAGTCTGATTGTGTACTTTCCAGGAGTCGTGTATACGTGCTCAGGAGAGGGGAGGTCGGATGATGTCCCATCACCGAAGTCCCAAGACCAGCCTGTCGGGCTGCCTGAAGAGTTGTCGGTGAAACTGACCGCCAGAGGAGCAAGGCCACCAGTTACCGAAGGCATGAAGTCAGCATGAATGGCAGGTGTCAAAAGGTTCAGAAGATCGGTTTCAGACTTTCCAATATCCGGAGTAGGAGTAAAGGTCGGGGTGGGCAGTGGGGACTCTACGGGTACCGGAGTAGAATAATCGGTAGGGGTTGGAGAGGAGAGGGATAATATTTGGGGGCTAATCGTCTGTACCGGCTCTTGTGCACGGGTAGATACTGATGCTTCTGAAACCTTTATGTATCCAAGTCTTGTCTTCATGTCCGAGCCGGCAGGGCCTGTGACACTCAGCGAGATTGAGTAGATCCCAGAAGATGTATAGATGTGAAGGGGGTTTTCTGCGGTGTCATGTGTTCCATCGCCAAAATCCCAGTACCATTCACCAGGTGAGCCGGTACTGGTATCAGTGAACTGTACAGCAACTGGTACAGCACCTGACTGGAGATCAGCCCTGAAATCAGCGACCACTGACTGATGTCCGTTCTCTATGACAATAGAAGGAGTCTCTGCAAGAGAAACTCCGGAGATTATTCCGATAATGCATACCAGAAGAATGATCCTGACTGATGCTCCCATGTACATCCCCCCCAGTAAAACCCGGTTGTGTTGAATATAGGGGGTTTATAAATAAAATCTATTCGCCCACGAATTACATACCTGCTTCCTTTTGCAAGTATCAGGAGAAAAAACAATCAGTATCTGTCATCTCCGGTCACACTGGCAGAGGGATCAGAGGTTTCCGGTATCCAGGTGTCTGCCGGAATAACGAGATCAAACCGGGCTCCACTCCCATAGATTCCGGTTTCTGTGATAGTGATACCAGAAATAGATAATATCTCGCGGGACATGGTCAACCCAAGACCAGAGTTCTTCCCATACCCATGGAGAAAAATCAGGTCTTTCTCTTCTTCCCTGATACCCTGTCCATCGTCCTCAATTGTAAGTATGAGTTCCCGATCAAGATTCTGAATGGCATGAATCAAAATTCTGGTGATGTTGCCGCCATGGCGGATCGCATTTTCCAGCAGATTGTAGATGACCTTCTGAAACAGTGGATCCGCATAGATCATCCCGGGAGGGACATTCACCGTGATCTGAACCGTATCATTGGCAAGATCACAATCTGCTGACTGAATCACCTCTCTTAAGTTCAGCCACACGGGATCATGAGAGCCGACTTCCTGATACTGGCGTGAAAACTGAAGATGATGAGCGATCTTCTCCACGAGGGTGATACAGGCTGTAAAGTGAGGATTATCAGGTGATACACTATCATCGTCCCTGATCAATGAGAGATACATTTGCAGAGGAGTGACCAGGTTACTGATATCATGACGAGTCAGTCTGCTCAGCAGGGTGATCTTCTCATTTGCGATTTGTAACGCCCGTTCGGCTGATTTCCGGGCAGTAATATCCCGTATGATCAGGATGATGCCTGCAGGATCACCTTCCGGATCTCTCACCAGGGAACTTGCAATACTGACCGGTTTTCCTGACCCTGAAAGAACAGACTCATAATCAGAGAGTGTTCCAGATTCAGATACGATCCCTGTGATCAGCGAAAATGTTTCACCAGAGATCAGGGAGGTCACCTGCTTTCCTGGCATCTGATCCTGATTTATCTGTAAGAGATCTGCAGCTGCGGAGTTTCCGGAGAGGACAGTGCCACTCATATCAGTCAGAACAAGTCCATCCGGCATCGTCCGGATGATGTTGGTCGCCACCGTTTCAGGTCCAAGGGTAAAAAGACCGTACTTCAGGATGGTGTATGCGATTATGATCGAGAAGAGAACTATACCAATGAAGACAAGGTTGGGGATATAAATCCCATACCTGGGGAAGTAGAACGCCGATTGGGAACCAAAGCCGATTACAAGCAGGAAACCTATACTAAGAAGAACGCATTGCCTGCGAATCCTCGCCTTTTGTGATCTGTACCAGGACTGAATACTGAGATATGCTACTCCCAGCATTATCAGCAGGAAATAAAGGGATTCGATCTGAAACAACACACTGTCATAAACAGGAGTATAGTAGAATCCAGACCCTTCCTGTGGTAAAACCACGTAGATAGATTCAGTAAAGATCTCAAGACAGGCAAACGCCAGCGATGGAAGATATAGAAGAATGAGAATCTTGAGGATATGTTCACGTCTTGAGAGCGGGTGGCTGGTGAACACAAGGACGAAGTGTACAGTCATGGCGATGACCACAGTCCAGAATGAACTTGCTTTCAGCCAGAACAGGGAGCCTTCGTAACTGTTCACATGCCATATGAGAAATTCACCTACTGCCCAGTAAGCCGCTCCAACCATAACAGCAAAGAAGAGACGGTTTACCGGAGAGGACGTATTCTTAGAGAGAACAAAAAGGCCAAGCCCATAAGTTATGCACGCTGAGGCGAGACAGAACCAGACCAGTATTAAAGACAAATCCATGCAGAACCTGAATATCTGGATCAGAATGATGCAAAGGATAATCCTGATCGGGTAACAATATCAGAATTTTATAGCGACTTACTTATTTAAATATCTGATGAATATTGAATCAGTGTTGTAAAAAAGCAGAGTCGGGCAGACCCACCGAACGCCGAGGGGGAGATTTGAACTCCCGAGGTGAAACACCAGTGGTTTTCGAGACCACCGCCTTCCCGGGCTAGACTACCTCGGCCCAGATAGCAACATTAATTGAACAAATTCAGGTTTAAGGATATCGAAGATTCCAGACAAGGAATAAAAAAAGAGGGTATTACATACCACCAGGAGCATCGTTGCGTGAAACCATCATGTCATCAACACGAAGCAGCATCTCGACAGCTTCTGCTGAGGACTGGATAGCCTGACGTTTGCACCGGAGCGGTTCGATAACTCCCTCGCTCAGCATGTCAACACCCTTACCGGTGAAGACATTCAGACCTAAGTTCTTCTTCCCTTTAGCATGGGCAGACTTGAGTTCCACGAGTTTGTCAATCGGGTTCATGCCTGAGTTCTCTGCAAGGGTGATCGGGATGATTGCAAAGGCATCGGCATAGGACTCGATTGCGATCTGCTCTCTCCCACCAACGGTTGCTGCGAACTCACGGAGTTTGACAACCAGTTCGGTCTCGATTGCTGCACCACCTGGCACATATTTCCCGTCTTCCATGGTGTCCATGACAACACGGGTCGCATCCACCATTGCCCGCTCCAGTTCATCGACCAGGTAGGTGGTGGTTCCACGTAGCAGGATAGTGACGGTCTTCGGATTCTTGGCTCCGAAGATCTTGGTCATCTCGGTGTCCTCAATCTCCTCTGCACCAGCAGCGGTTCCAAGCATTGACTTTGTCAGATCGTCTGCCTTGTTTGCAATGGTTGCATTCAAGGCCCGGGCAGCAAACTTCATGTCCTTTTCAGGAACATCCTCAAGAGCCATGACTCCTGCCTTGGCAAGGAAGTACTGGGCTGCATCGGCGATGCCTTTCTGGCAGAGGAGAACATTTGCACCAGTTGCGATGACTGCATCTGCCATTGCCTTGAGTGCTTCGCGCTCCTGCTGACCGAATGCCTCTACCTGTTCGGTGCTGTTGATCTTGATCTTGGCCTTGACCTCGGTCTTTCTGATCTCAAGAGGACTTGTAATCAGTGCAACCTTTGCATTCTTGATGATACGTGGCATTGCCTGGTTGACACGGGTCTTTTCGAGAACTACTCCGCGAACCAGTTCAGCATCATCCATTGAAGAACCCTTGTGGGACTTTATCTGGACATCGTCCTCGTCAACGATGACCTTCTTACCGCTCTTCTCTGCAACGGCTGTGACTGCATCCACTGCAATCTCGCTGATCTTCTCCTTGACGTTCTCGATAGACTTGCCGGTGATGGCAGTCTGCACGATTGATGCAAGGATCTCCTTGTTGTAGGGATCGACGGTGGTTGCCATGCTATCAAGGATCTCAAGAGCCTTGGTCATTCCCATCCGGTATCCACGACAGATGACAGTCGGGTGAATCTTCTTGTTCAGAAGAATCTCTGCCTGTTCCATCAGGGAACCGACAAGGACTACAGCGGTGGTTGTTCCATCCCCGACCTCTTCGTCCTGGGTCCGGGAGACCTCGATGACCATCTTGGCACCTGGGTGCTGTACCGAGATCTCATCAAGAATTGTAATTCCGTCGTTAGTGATGGTGATGTCCCCGGTCCCATCAATAAGCATCTTGTCCATACCCCGTGGGCCGAGGGTGGATCTGACAGCCTCGGCAAGTGCCTTTGCGGCTGCTATATTTGAGCGCTGCGCCTCATATCCGTGCGTCCGCTCTACATTTTCTCGTAAGATGATAACAGGCTGTTGCGCAAGCATAGAGTATCCTCCGTATGGATACAGGTGGATTTAGAGTTCTATATATGAGTTGCGCATTCACCCTGAAAAGAAGAGGAGATTAATCTATTCGGGAAATTCTGAAGAGGCTATATACAGGGACGCCTTCAATCTCCCTGATTCCGCGCTTATCAAAGAGGACACAGCATGCAAGCGGAGTTGCACCATGACTCTTCAGGTATGCCACAACCTCACGAAGTGTCTCTCCGGATGTGATGACATCATCGACAACCACGCACTGATCACCGGGGTTTATTCCAAAATTCCCACTCATTGAACCCATCGGTGTCTCGGAAGCACTGTGCTTTGACGGATGGTAAATGGCCAGACGACTCCCTTCTGATGCTGCCATAAGGGTTGCAAGAGGAATACCGGATATAGAAATACCAACAAACGCGGTCGGGCTGGATCCCTCCGGTTGCATCATGCGGTACCGGGACATCAGCATCATGCTGCTCTCATGAAGCAGGACAGCATCACCGCTGACAGTAGTCCAATCGATATGGACATCTTTCGGAGTTGAGGCACCCTTCTCCTGGGTGAGGAGCCAGGTTACAGTCTCCATGGAGAGAGAGAGTTCGTCCGCGATCTGACCGGGGCTGTGACCCTCACTTCTCAGGAGACGTGCCTTCTGAATGAGATCTTCGATCGTAGACATCTGGAAAGAGATCTGCAGGGATCTATTTATTCTTTCGTTTTAATGCCGATCCACAGATCGGGCAGTCACCGGCTTTTGTCGGAATCTGATCAAAGTACTTGCCGCATCCGGTGCACCGGAGCTGCCAGACCCGGGGACCCGCTTCACGCTGGATGATCGACTGTACAGGAATCCCAAGAGCAAGGGCGGTGTTCTGTACAGCAAAATCATCAGAGACGAGGGTCCCTTTAACCTCCAGTGCAAGAGCAATCAGATCAGTATCTGTATCAGACAGGACACGGAGATCGCCACTTTTTCCTGCTGCTTCCTTTGCAGATTTCAGAGACTTCTGGAGCGGGGGTTTGATCTCCATACCTCCATCAAGCAGGACCGAAAACCTGGCTTTTCCACGCAGGTCCTTCAGTTCTGATTCCACCCGGGGGACAGTATACAATTTGCCTTCAAGCGGGATCGAGAGGAAGAACGCTGAGGTATCTAAAACCAGAACTTTGCACCCTGTCTCTGAAACCGGGCCTGCTGAACAGGCGGGATCTACAATATCAGGATTATTTGGTGAGGGCATCGGTAATAGTCCTGGCTGCAGAGTAACCACTGCAGGCACTTTCGATCGTATCGCTGCTTATAACCTGGCTGATTCCTGCACTCTTCAGATGAGTGTAAGCACCGGTTGCCAGAACACCATGCACACAGACGGTGCATATCGAAGCAGCCCCCTGTTCAAGAAGCATGGCTGCTGCGGTGGCCTGGGTGCCGCCGGTTGAGATGATATCATCAACAATCACAACATCCCTTCCTTTCACCGGGATCTCTTTGGGTTCTATCCTGACCTCTGTACCTGACAGCCTGACCTTATGTAGGTGATCAGACTCCCAACCTCCTGTAGTCGCAATGTCACGTGCAAGATCTGATGCACCAATATCAGGCCCGAGAATCAGTGGAGATATGAGTGATAATTCTCGGATGTCACGTGCCATCTCCCCGGCGAGTGAGGTATCAATAGTTGGCACTCCAAAGAAGGGGATTATCGTCTTCTCATGAAGGTTGACGGTAATCACCCTGCTCACCCCGGAGCCAAGTGTTCTGGCTATGATCCGGGCCGAAAGCGGCTCACCGGGATTGAACTGTTTATCCTGTCTGGCATAGCCCATATACGGAAGGACAAGGGTGATCTCTGAACCGCTGCAGAGATCGGTGAGCAGCAGCAGTTCTATCAGATCATCGCTCTCAACCAGACTCCCCACAATTACCATACGATCCGAGACCTCACCAGAACGCAGGTAGATCTCACCATCAGGAAACCGGGTCCATCTGACATCTACCAGCGGTTTTTGCAGGATCTCTGCTATTCTGCCGGCAAGAACCTGAGACCGCCGGGTGCTGATGATCTTCATGCTGGCTTATACTTTTGCTGAAAGTACTTAAACAATTGTCCCCGAATGAATACTGATTAACCGCATTACAGGTGTACACGCGATAATGGATCCCGAGGAAGATAAGCCGCTAAATACCAATATTCCGGAAGACCAGAGAGATTTGTCAGGGCCCCAGGTAGAGGATGCAGGTCAGCAGAACCCGGAGTCTGCAGATGTCCAGTCCCAAATATCTGAACAGGGTGAGGCAGGTCAGCAGAATATTTCAGAAGAATCCACTGATGTAGTTGATGACGGTACATCACGGATAATTCAGGTTCCTGAGAGTCTTATCGATCAGGTCATAGGTCAGGAGCATGCCGTGGAGGTCGTCAGGAAAGCTGCCATCCAGCGTCGCCACGTGATGATGATCGGGACACCCGGTACCGGCAAATCGATGCTTGCAAAAGCGATGGCCGAACTCCTGCCCAAAGAAGAGATGCAGGACATCCTCGTATATCCGAACTCGGAAGACTCGAACGAGCCTATCATCAGGACGGTGAAATCAGGCAGGGGAAAGGAGATCGTTGCCGCCCACAAGGCAGAAGCCAGAAAGAAGGCACAACTACGCAACACCCTGATCATGATCCTGATGCTCGGTATCATCGGGTACTCGTTCATCACCTACCAGTGGCTGATGGGAATCATCGCAGCCGCATTCGTCTTCATGGCCCTCAGGTATGCCACTCCGCGTGAAGAGCAGATGGTGCCAAAACTCCTCGTCTCACAGGATAAGACAACCACAGCACCGTTTGTGGATGCAACTGGTTCACATGCAGGTGCCCTGCTCGGCGATGTAAGGCACGATCCCTTTCAGTCAGGTGGCCTTGAAACCCCGGCCCATGACCGGGTGGAAGCAGGAGCCATTCACCGGGCACACAAGGGAGTTCTCTTCATCGACGAGATCAACACCCTAGGACTTGCTGCGCAGCAGAGCCTGCTGACCGCCATGCAGGAGGGTGAGTTTTCAATCACAGGTCAGAGCGAACGCTCATCAGGAGCTATGGTCAGAACCGAGCCGGTCCCCTGCGACTTTGTGATGGTGGCAGCAGGGAACCTTGATGCAATTGAGGGGATGCATCCCGCTCTCAGGTCACGCATCAGGGGCAACGGGTACGAGGTCTACATGGAAGACACGATGCCTGACAACCCTGAAAATCAGGAGAAGTTTATCAGGTTCATTGCTCAGGAGATCAAGAACGACGGGATGATTCCACACTTTGACCGGAGTGGTATCGAAGAAGTCCTCCATGAGGCCAGAAGAAGGTCGAACAGGAAAGGACATCTTACCCTCCGTCTTCGTGATATGGGAGGACTTATCAGGGTTGCAGGTGACCTGGCGCGACAGGAATCTGCGGATCTCACAACTCGTGCTCATGTCATTGAGGCCAAAAAGACTGCCCGCTCTATAGAGGATCAGATCTCTGCCCAGGTTATCAGGAGAACCAGGGAGTACGATCTTGCTGTCGTTGAAGGAACGCAGATTGGGAGAGTAAACGGGCTTGCAGTTATGGGAAGCGATGCAGGATCGGTCCTACCAATAATGGCTGCAATCACCCCTGCCCAGGGTGACGGGGGCGAGATCATCGCAACCGGTCTTCTAAAAGAGATTGCCCAGGAATCTATCAAGAACGTCGGGGCACTTTTGAAGCGGTTTACCGGAAAAGACATCAGGAACATAGATATCCACATTCAGTTCATCGGAACCTACCAGGGTGTTGAGGGAGATTCAGCCTCGGTGACGGTTGCAACCGCAGCAATCAGTGCTCTTGAACAGATCCCGGTACGACAGGATATCGCAATGACCGGATCACTTTCAGTTCGGGGAGATGTTCTGCCAATCGGTGGCGTAACCTATAAGATTGAGGCTGCTGCAAAGGCAGGAATCAAGAAGATCATCATTCCGAGGGCAAATCTTGAGGATGTACTCATCGAAGAGGAGTACAAATCACTGGTAGAGATCATTCCTGTCACCTCTATCGAAGAGGTTCTCGATATTGCCCTCGTTCCCGAGGATCGGGCAGGATTCCTGGACCGGATTAAATCAATAACCCATGCAACCACCAAGTCAATCCTAGGCTCTGACATCACAGTCCCACGGACGGTTATCTGATGCCATCAGAGCCACGATATTACGATATCAGAAGGGTTCGAGGGGAAGTAACCCAGATTGATATCGACAACGGCAGGGTTGAACAGGCAGGTACCTCTTTTTATGACAAGGCCACCATCAGGGCACTCGGTGATCTTGGATGGGGTGTTCTCTCGGTTTCAGGAGATAAGATCGGATCAGATGACTGCAACAGGTCACTTCTTGCAGAGGCGATGACTGCATCGCTTATCACCAACGAACGGGTTGATATCGCAAAGGTTCCATCAAAAATTCATCATATCCCCAAGACCGGCGAAGATCCAAGAAATGTCGCAATCGAAGAGAAAGTTGCTATCCTTCAGGACCTTGAAAAAGCTGCTCAAGGCGAGAATATCGTAAGTCGGAGGGTCACATACATCGAGAAGGCCGAGGAGATTCACTTCACCGATTCATCAGGCAACGAATACCGATATGAACTCTGCAGATGTGGTTTCTCTGTGCTCGCTGTTGCAAGCCGTGCCGGCGTTGTCCAGATGGGATACGAGAGGGATCATACCATCAAGGGGCTGAACATCAGGCACCGTCAGGACCTTGCCCGTGAATCCGCTCACCGTGCCGCTGCTCTTCTCGATGCAAAACCTGCAAAAGGCGGAAAGATGCATGCCATCCTAGACCCGGAACTCGGCGGAGTATTTGCCCATGAGGCGATCGGCCATGCAGTAGAGGGAGACCTCGTGCGGGAAGGAAACTCCGTGCTAAAAGGAAAGATCGGCGAGCCCATAGGCTCTCCAATCATAACAATCGTCGATGATCCCTCACTCGTTGAGTTTGGTTTCTGCCCGGTGGATGATGAAGGTTCAGCGACAAGCCGGACTGAGATCATCAAAGACGGGGTTATGAGGTCATATCTCCATTCAAAGGAGACACTTGCCAGAGTGGGTGACGGAATATCAGGACACTGCCGGGGAATGGCAGGAGATATTCCGATCGTCAGGATGAGCAATACCTTTGTCGAGAATGGTGAAGCGTCATTTGAAGAGATCCTGGAGTCCTGCAAAGACGGCATTCTACTCAAGGGTTCACGCGGCGGGCAGGTTGACCCGGGAAGGGGTATGTTCCAGTTCAATGCAGAGTACGGGTACCTCGTAGAAGGAGGAGAATGCACATCAATGGTGCGGGACGTCTCGCTGTCAGGTGAGATCCTCTCTACCCTTCATGCGGTAGCCCTTGTTGGAAATGATCGGGCACTACACCCGGGGTATTGCGGTAAAGGTGGACAGACAGTTCCGGTAACAGACGGAGCACCGCATCTGCTGCTCAGAGACGCTATCGTTGGAGGGTGCGATGTCAGTTGATAAAATTCTGAAAGCGGCAGAGAAGCTGGTTGACGAGGTTGAGATCTGCATGGGCAGCGGCCATGCCCTGTCAGCAGATCTGAAGCGGAGACAGATCGAGATCGGCACGATCTCTGAAGGGTCAGGACTTGTTATCAGAACAATAAAAGACGGGAAGATCGGGATATCCTCTACTGATAACAAGGATGCATGGCAGCAGTGCCTTGATGCTGCGATTGCCAGTGGAAAGTTCTCTGATCCTGTTGACTGGAAAGGACTGCCTGGACCTGCCACTCTTCCGAAAGAGCCTCTCGCATGCGATCCTGCTGTAAAGGCAGATCCTTCAATCGCTAGAGACCTCATCACAAGGATGCTTCAGGGAGCCGAATCCTTCGAAGCAGACGTGACCGGTGGAGGTGTTTCACTCTCACGATCTTCCCATATCATTGCCAACAGCACCGGCCTATGGTACGAGACCGAGGAGACACATGTGAGCCTCTCACTCGAGATGATCGCCGAGCAGTCAACAGGGTTTGAGTACGATTCAGCCTGGAACCTAAAAGCCGCAAAGCCAGAATTTGTCGGTGAGCAGGCGGCCTTCTTTGCAGCGACAGGAAAGGACGGGAAAGAGATCGAGACCGGTACCTATGACATCATCCTCTCGCCGACCGCTCTCTCACACCTGCTTGAGGCAACATTCATACCTGCTCTGTCAGGAAGAAATGTCCATACCGGCAGGTCATTCTTTGCTGATAAGATGGGGGAAGAGGTGATGGACAAACGGTTCTCACTTATCGATGATCCCTTCGATCCCCGGGGTACCGCCAACTGCTACTGGGACGGCGAAGGGATGCCTGTTCACAAGACAGCATTCATCAACCAGGGAATTCTGTCATCGTTTGCCTATGATCTCAAGACCGCGTACAGATATGGCGTGAAACCTACCGGCCATGCAGTCAGAACCGGCATGAATGGTGCACCGGGAATTGGCAACCACAACCTGATCCTATCAGGACCGACTATGAACGTTATGGATGATGACGGAGTGTACATCCACGATCTCATCGGGGCACACACGGCCAACCCGATGTCAGGAGACTTCTCGGTTGAACTCTCAGGCCCGTACCATGCTTCAGGTGGCTCTCTTGGCACTCCTATCAAGACCGGAATGCTATCAGGAAACGTGTTTGAGATGCTCAAAAACATTGAGGGCTGTTCTGAAGAGACACGGACGCTTGAGCCCCTCATCCTCCCGTCCACACGCTTTTCAGGTGTGAGTATCGTCGGGAGAGCGTAATGGCAGGAATGGATGAAGTTGAGAAGAACAATACCATCATTCAGACCGCTGTCTCACTCTCAAGTCCTCGCCAGTTTGAATCAGATCAGATAAAAGAAGCAGATGCGATAGAGATCAGGCTTGATCTGATCACAGAACCGATAGAAGACCAGATTCACCGGCTGGCTGCCTCCTTCAAGGGGCCGATCATTCTCACTTTGAGATCAAGTGACGAGGGTGGAGCGTTTGCCGGAGATCCTGCACTCTGGATGGACCGGCTGATGCCTTTTCTCTCTCTTGTCACGATTGTTGATATTGAGATCAGATTCAGGGAGCATGCACAACGATTCAAGGAGATGGGAATCACAACCATCGCCTCATGTCATCGCAATGAGATGCTGACGCCTGACGAGCTGATGTCCCTGTACCATGAACTCAGGTCATTTGGTGATATTCCTAAGATCGCAGTACAACCACAGGATACTGATGACCTGCTGACTCTTCTGCAGTTTACCAATGCTGCACCGAAACCACTGATCGTGAGTGTCACCGGGACGGTGTGCAGGTATGCACGATCGCTATTGCCCCTGTTCGGTTCACTCTACACCTATTGTTACATTGACAGCCCGACATCTCCCGGCCAGTACAGCCTGAGAGAGATGCGTATGCTTGCCCATCTCCTCTCACCCGGGGTCATTGACACCTGGTTTGAAGGCAGACCGGTACGTTCCGGAGACCCGTCTCCGTTTTACCGGCTTGCCGGCGAGATCAGGCAGCACCGATCATAAAAACGAGATACTTATGACCAGGAATCTGATATATATTAAATATCGATCGATCCGTTCAGGGTGGAACTGATGCGACTGGGAAGATTGACAATCGGCATTCTCCTGGTAGTGCTGGTGTTGATCGTCCTGATGCCGGCAACCTTTCTTCAGGCAACGGTCACGGTAATACCTGCCCAGTACCAGAATATGATTCCCGAAGATCTCATCCAGAACATGGGAACAGCACTTGCAGAGTTCTCGGTTATGACCGCACGACCCATGACCGCGGTCTCTGTGTATGACTTTTTCATCAACAAACATCCTGACAAGGCAGATTTCTACCGGCTCAAAAGCGAGGCACTGATTTCGGCGGGTGATGACGTTGGTGCCCTGCAGGTACTCGATCAGGCGATCTCACTCGATCCCTCCAATCCACTCCTTCTCACAAAGAAGGCACGGCTTCTGATAAAGATCGGGAAGAGTAGTGAGGCTGAGGCAGTATTCTCACAGATCCTACAGATCCAGACCGACAAGCCACAGTATCTTTCGGTGGTTGCAGACATTGCCCTTGAAAAGGCACGCTATCTTGATGCATATGACCGGTACTCAATCCTAGTAAATCTTACACCAACTGACGCCAGGAACTGGGAGAAGAGATCTGACGTGATCTTTGCTCTCCTCACGATTCCCACCGCTGGTGCAAACGCATCAGTCTCGCTTAAGCATACTGATCTCTACACACCCGGGATCAAGGGATATGAACAGGCAGTCAGACTCGATCCGGGCAGAGGCGATGGTATAAAAACGAAGATAGAAAAGCGATCAGACGAGTATGTAGCTCGGACGATTCAGGAGCTTGAAGACCGGTACCGTGAGTTCAGATACCTGCAGCCGGGCGAGAAACCACTTGGCCCATAAGAGAGAGACGGTAAATTATGCAGATCAAACCCCTTCATCTCCTTATTTTTGTTACACTGGTTCTAACATCAGGTATAGTATCAGGAGTCTCACTGACAGAACACACGACTGAAGAATGGCGATCGATTCTTGCAGTTCCCGATAACAGCACCATGCTGACCGGGCTCCAGATAACCCTCGCAATCAGCCCTGACCAATATTATCTCCCGCAGGGAAGTGAAGTGAACATTACAGGTGCGATATCCTCGATCTTCGGACCAATAAAAAACGCACCAGTCATTCTGGCACGTGGAAATGCAACCAACCCCACCCCTGTTGTCAACCTGACCAGTGATGAGTCTGGTGATTTTTCCTTCACCGACCTGATGAATGGTTCAGGAGTCGTCAGGTACCAGGCCTGGTTTGAAGGTTCAGATCTGAAAGGGGAGAACCTGACAAAGAGTTACGAAGTAGAGATCACTGCTGTGCCCAATGCTACCAGACAGAATGTTGTAGATCCTACAGAACTTAAAGAAGCAGAAACTCCCGGGGAGAACGGGGAAGATCTAGCTGAACTAGTAGAGTCAGGAAATATCAGTGAGAGTCAGGTATCAGATGCATCTGAATTGACTCTTCATGGCCCTGACTCATTTTTTTCCGGAGAAAACATCACACTCGCTGGATCTGCCACAGGAAATGGCAGGAATCCACTCCCCTATGCTGCTGTTACCATCCAGAAGTCAGGCAGTGATGGTGAATATACAAAGATTGGTGACACGGTCATAACCGATGCTGATGGAACATTCACCGCATCGTATTACCTGACCGGACCAAAACCGGTCTCGTTCAGGGCTGTTTCTTCAGACAACCAGGGAGAGGATCTGGTGAGCAGCACAGTAACTGTACCGTTTGAGGAGACTGATGATTTCGCACCGATGTCACGTGACCGGACGGGCACAAGGCATATTGATGTAGATCTGAATGCTGCCATTATCAGACCAGATGAGAATATCACGATATCAGGATGGTTCTCTGACGGCAATGGGGATGGAGTTGACGCCGGCCGTCTCAACCTGTACTGGTATAACTTTGCAGACCGGATATGGGACAGATACAGGAACTGCTCAGAGGCGATAACCAATGATGACGGATATTATGCCTTTAATGTGAGCGGTCCGAACCTGACAGGCATTTCATACCTCGCAGTTGTATCAAAGAAGGAACAGACAGGCAAACCATTATTCTCACACATTCTCCCACTGGTAGTAAAAGGTCAGGCAGAGACCAGTGCAGCCATTCTTCCTGCACAACTCACTGCAAAGAGCGACCCACCGGAAGTTCAGGTCAATGAGAAGGCCCAGATAACCTTCACTCTTTCAGATCCAGATGGAAATCCCCTCGCAGAAGAACCGGTGAAGATGTACTTCTCCGAGGACGGATTCACCTGGTTCATGAACGGGAACGAAAATCTCACAACCCGCAGTGACGGAACCGTTGCCATGGTGGATGTACCAAAGACACCGGGTTTCCACTATTACCGGGGAGTGTACAGCGGTTCAGACTTCTTCGGTCCTGCCGATTCAGGGATCCTCGCTCTTATTATCACCCCGTCAGAAACCGGGAGTGATGAAACCCCGGGTTTGAATAAGACATAAGGCGAACAGACGGGTTAACCCCGTTATTTATTATCGATAACCAAGTATTTGGTGCCAGTTTTGTTCAGGACCAATATCCATTCAAAAATGTTGATACATAAGGAAGAGCCATGTAAACGGCTATCTAACCATAAAAGTCTCAATATTTATTTTTACCAGTAGTATGAGCATCTGATAAAAAATACACACAAATCACAGAAAAAGGATGGATCAATGAAAGTAATTCAGGGAATTCAACAGATTGAGGCAGGAAAAACTATTGATTTCGGCTTCTACGCTAATTGTTTTTTAATCGAACAAGACGGACTTATTCTCATCGATACTGGTCTGCCAGGTAACAAAGAAAAAATCCTGTCATATATCACAAAAACTGCTGGCCAGGATCCACATGATATCCACACCATTATCCTGACCCACTACCACCTTGACCATATTGGAAATGTAATTGAATTACAGCAAGCAACCGGGGCAAAGGTTGCAATTCACACTGCGGACGCGAAACATCTATCCGAGGAAATACAGGGGGCATTACCATCAAAGGTAGATAAACAAAAACACGGAGAAACCATAACCTTCACTCCGGATACCCTCCTCAATGATGGTGATATGATTGCCGGGCTCCAATGTATCCACGTGCCAGGTCATACTCCCGGTAACATTGCAGTTCTGGATCCAAACCGCAAGGCTCTCTTTTGTGGAGATACTATGTTCGGAGTTGATGGCAAAATTTCAATTCCACAGGGAATACAGGAAAGGATGAAAACTATGGGGACATGGGAGATTGCTATTGAATCGATAAGAAAATTGACACAATGTGATGTAAATAGCCTATTCTTCGGTCATGGGGATCCAATCATACATAATGCGCATGATTGTATGACAGAATTCATCAGAAAATTCTGAAACCTTTTCTGCTGACTAACAGCATACTATCTTTCGTTCGGGAGTAATCCTTAAGGGTTCGCATATTTATTCCCTTTCAGTTTGATTATGTGTCTGATAGTAATTATATGATTGATTAATAACCTCTATTCTTGGTTTACGGACGTTGTTGAGCAGTGTGAAAGGCTATCTTCTGCAATGCTCTGGCACGAATACGTGAATGATATGTGAGAAATATTAATTTAAAAAAAACGGGCTAGTAGAGCCCGGCGATGTGAAGAAGAATCAACAGTATTGCTCCAGGTATTCCGGCAAGGGCACAGACGATCACCGTTATGATGTTAACCGGGACATCAGTCTTTCCCAGAAAAACCAGGAGATGAAGATAATTAACTGCAATCAAAAGGATGAGACCCATTATAGAATTTATGACAAGATTCATCACATTCTTAACAAGATGCCAGAGTGCAACAAGGATAATGAGCCCCAGAACTATCAGGACGATAGTGTCAATCATGGTAATTCAGAGTCTGCCCGTATGATAGATGAGGATGCCGGTATGCCGGGTACTGGATCTCATATTGCCCGAACTTTTCATTCGTTTGATAAACCTGAAGATCGTACCGGAGAGTATGCTCATCGCCGATATCAGTACTCTCCCGTATCAGGAGGTTATGGACAAGTCACTGCTTGGAGAACTCTTTCATCCGAAACAGTTTGCTGACCAGGTCTCAACGAGGTACAGTATTGCACATGCCAGGGTTGCTGCGGGGAAGACGACCCTTCCCCATACCCTGCTCAGATCCTCTGAGGTCTACTATATTCTGCAAGGAACCGGCCTCATGCATATCGGAGTCGAAGTTGAATCGAATATCAACAGGACAACTCGTGTACATACCTCCCGGAGAGGTCCAGTTCATCGAGAACATCGGGGACGGTGAACTCATCTTTCTTGCAATCGTGGATCCGGCCTGGAGGGCTGATGACGAGATCCTCGGACAGCCGCCTGTTTCCACCGCCGGAGTTCAGGATCCCTTCATGGCAGAGGCGATCAGAGAGGCTGAACTCGGGTTGTCTGAAGGAGGGATTCCAATCGGCTCGGTTCTGGTGCGGAACGGAGAGATTGTCGGGAGGGGACATAACAGGCGGGTACAGGAGGATGATCCGATGAGACATGCAGAGATTGACTGCCTTAGGAGTGCAGGACGGATCGGATCGTATAAAGACTGTACACTCTACTCCACTCTGATGCCGTGTCACCTCTGTGCCGGGGCCGTGGTTCAGTTTCAGATACCAGAAGTCATCGTAGGAGAATCAGAGACATTCGAAGGTGCCGATGTGTTCATGCGATCTCATGGAGTCAGGGTCATTGATCTGAATCATCTGGGATGCATCACAATGATGAAGCGGTTCATCAGGGAGAATCCAGAGCTCTGGAGCGAGGATATTGGTACGCTCTGACAGGAGATTCACCGCTCTTTGTCACCTTCAAGTGTGTGCTCCATCTCATAATGATGGCACCCGCGACATGGAATCCAGTACAAATGCTCATGCAGTTTCTTCTCGATCTCAAGAGTGTGGCCCGCAAGAGCAAGCTGGAACGAGATGATGAGAAGGAGCATCAGAAGAATATCACGAAAACTGAGTGTCAACGACCCGACAAACCGGTAATGGGATGTTATGAAGTACCTGATCAGGTCATCTGCACCTGCTATCTGACCGAGCGTAACCAGGATCACCACAATCAGGGCTCCAGCCAATGAGCAGGTGATGATAGAAGCGATCCATACCTTAAAAAACCTCCAGATAACAGAGAGAGCCGTCAGAATAAGAAAGGCGATCAGGACCGGATCTGCCAGGAACTGAAACACCTCAAACTCCATCAGATACCATGCTCTCTTTTCATAGTAAAAGATTTCTGCTTTTTTCAGCATCCGCGGGCGGTTCAATCAGATCGGAGAGGAGGGTTGCGGCACATATAAATATACAGATGAAAAATTATCATCTATATGCTCCATTCTCTGATAGCAGCGAAATGTCAATTTTTTGTGTTGAACGATGACACTGTTTTCGTGTTTGATCAGAGAGGAACCGGATGAAACAGTTCTGTCTCGGCTTTGAGGTACATCAGCCATACCGTCTGAACAAACGATTCGCGTACGGACAGGAGGATGACAAAGAGGATCACAGCAGGCGGTACTTTGATCCGGCCAACAAGGAAATCCTTCTACGGGTCTGCGAGAAATGTTATGGACCGGCGACATCTCTCATCCTCGATGAACTGGATGACGGCTTTGCCTGTGCATTCTCGATATCCGGTGTCCTGGTCGAACAACTGGAGAAATGGGCTCCGGATGTGCTTGATCTCTTTGTTCAGGCTGCACATCACCCAAGAGTAGAGATGATCTGCCAGACCTATTATCACAGCATATCAAGTCTGTTCTGGGAGATGGACGAGTTCAGGGAGCAGGTTTTACAGCATAGGCAGATGCTCAAAGATGTCTTCGGGGTGACACCGAAGATCTTTGAGAACACGGAGTTCATTCTTGACAACCGGATTGCCCGGAATGTTCGGGAGATGGGATTTTCAGCCTGTTTTACAGAAGGCGTAGACCACATCCTCAAGTGGAGGAGCCCGAACTTCCTGTACCAATGCGAAGGCCTGCCACTCATTATGAGAAACTTCAAACTCTCAGATGACATCGCATTCAGGTTCACATGCAGGGACTGGGAGGCATGGCCGCTGACTGCAGACAAATACGCACACTGGGTATCACAGACACCAGGTGATTTTATCCCGGTGTTCATCGACTACGAGACTATTGGTGAACACTACTGGTCTGATACCGGGATACTAGATTTTTTCAGGCATCTGTGTCCTGAACTCAGGAGTTCAGGAGTTGAGATGGTCAACCCGTCCGAGATCCTTAAGTACCCAGTCAGGGAGCAGTTTTCGGTTCCTGTTCCGGTCTCATGGGCTGATGCAGAGAAGGATGCAACAGCCTGGATAGAGAACAGGAAGCAGAAAAACGCGGTCAGGGCCATCCAGCGGGCTCAACGGTTTGCATGTGACGAAAGGCTCTGGAGATGCCTTCAGATCAGCGATCACTTCTACTACATGTCATGTAAGAACGGGTCATGCGGTGAGGTACACTCGTACTTCAGTCACCAGCCTGAACACCAGGCATTCATCACCTACATGGATGTTGTCGCTGATTACGAAGAGCAGTGTATCGTAAATGATCCAGAAAAGGCAAAGATGTTCCCACTCAGGTCAATCAGCATCGACAATGCATTCTACTTCTCAAGTCCGGTAGGTTATACCGGGCATGTGGCATTTGATCTCGACCAGTTTGCAGAGATGCTCTCTATCGTTCCTGCAGACTCGATCGAGTTCCATCACCGGAAGGGTGACTTTGCAGCATGGGCACGGCATATTGTGAGAGATGAACCTCTGGCATCTGCCCTTGAACAGGCCCGCTCGCATCAGGATCTCATTCAGGCAGCACAGAACAGATGCACCGAGTTATGGAGTTCATGAAGATTGGAGTGCTCATGAGTGATGCAGTTGCAATCCAGTTATTCATGGGTGAATCCTGACTCATACCTGAACTCTTTCTGAAAATTCCTGATCTTACCGGAGACCATCGTCACGTCAGACCAGCTCATGATCGCTGCAGGCCGGAGAGCAGGCGTCCCGGGATCAGGTGGTCCAGATCCGGCACTAGAACTTGAAAAATTGTCTGATACCAGTCGGTCAGAGGAATCTGCCAGGGCTGATGAGATCAGAAGCAGAAGAATTATTCCAGCAATTACTGGATATTGGTATCTTGGTATCATGGACCCATTCACCAGGTAACAGAGAAGTATTCTCGTATGTCTCTGCAAAAAAGTTTCTCTTTCCGCAGAAGCAGTGAACGTGCGGTGAGGTATTTAACGGATCATCATCCATCCTCTGTATATGATCCCTGGTATTATCACGATTCAGATGCTTTCTGCTGCCTTTTTTTTAGCTCCCGGTTCAACCTCCGCTGAGGCCGGATTGGTAAAGAGACCGGCATTACACAGTGTACAAGGAAGAAGAACGGAGGTGTAGAGCATTGGGTGCAAAACGGTTGAAGATCGCAATATTCTGCTGGGAGAGTCTCTACTCAGAGCGGGTTGGAGGCCTCTCCAACGCTGCAACGTACCTCGCACAGTCGCTTGCAAAAAAGCATGAGGTTCACTACTTCACCAGGGGTGACCAGGACTTTGAGATGAGTGGTGTCTTCTATCACGTCTGGAGACCCCATGGCTCAAACGTGGTGGAGTACTGCTCCGATCTCTCACATGGCCTGGTTCAGCGGTTTTATCAGTACGATGAGAAACCATTTGACATCCTCCATTTCCATGACTGGCATGTGGTCGAGGCACTGGATCTGCTCAAACATCGCAGGACTGTCTTCACCTATCACTCAACCGAATTTGGAAGAAACGGAGGGATACACGGAGACTGGTGGGAATACCACGAAATCTGTGGAAAGGAATGGTATGCAGGGCTAATAGCAAAACGCTGTGTTGCAGTCTCCGGACAACTCCGCCAGGAGGTACTTGATCTGTACAAGGTTGATCCCAACAAGATCAGGGTTATTCCCAACGGGGTTGTGAAAGAGCAGTTCGATGTTAGCATTAATCAGGGAGCGATTAAGGAGAGTTACGGAGTCCATTATCTAGCTCCGCTTGTCCTCTTTGTTGGAAGGATGGTGTACCAGAAAGGGCCTGATCTTCTTGTTGATGCAATGCCTCAGATCCTCAACAGGTTCTGGAATGCACAGTTCATTCTTGCGGGAAGCGGAGGAATGAGGGACTGGCTGATCAGCAGGACACAGGGAATGCCGGTACAATTCCCGGGATTCATCACTGACTCAGAGTACGTCAGGCTTCTTCATGCAAGCGACATTGTGGTTATTCCAAGCAGGAACGAACCGTTCGGAATTGTTCTGCTTGAGGCATGGAGTGCGAACAGGCCGGTGGTTGTGACAAGGGTCGGCGGGCTTGCCGAGAACGTTGAGCACGGGGTCACCGGACTTGTTGTGGAACCGAATGCAGATGGAATAGCATGGGGTGTGAACCATTACCTCGAGAATCAGAATGAAAGGATACGGCTCGGGAGAGGAGGATACAACCAGGTTGACAGGCGGTTCTTCTGGGACTCTATCGCTGACCAGATTCTGAATCTGTATCATGAGACCTGATGATGCGGATCGCCTGTGTAGTGGACGAATTTCCTCCGTTCTTCAGGGGTGGCCTTGGCACGTACGCCATGGAGATGATGCCACGACTCAGAAAGAACGGGATCGATATTTCAGTATGCTCCCGTAATACAGGCAGCGATCAGGTTCACGAAACATGGAACGGGATACCGGTCTTCCGCCCCGAACTGATGAATATCCATGATATCCTTCCGGTGCTTTCGCCTCTCGATGTCCAGGGATGGGCACCTGCTGACCAGAACTTTTTTCTTGAGACTGTACTCTTCAACCAGCTTGCAGCTGATCATCTGATAAGGGTTCACAGAAGCGGTGCAAGGTTTGACCTCATCGCCTGCCATGACTGGCTCTCGGCCATCGCCGGAGTTTTGGTAAAACGTAACCTTGAGATCCCCTTTGTCTTTCATGTTCACTCAACCGAACAAGGAAGGAGAGATGAAGGATCTGCAGTTGTTGAGCTGATCGAAAGACTTGCTGCTGAAACTGCAGATCTCATGGTGACCGTCTCATATGCCATGAAAGATGAACTGGTCAGGAACGGATACGATCAGGAGAAGATCGAGGTGATTTACAACGGCGTTGATCCTGTGAAGTACAACCCTGAACGATTCAGCCAGCAGATGATCCAGGAGTTCAGGAGAGAGACAGGAATCTGGGAGAATAATCTGATCCTCTTCATCGGCAGGCTGACGCAGGTGAAAGGACCTGACGAACTGATCAGGGCGATGCCTGCGGTTCTTAAAAATGTGCCTGATGCACAACTGATCATACTTGGCGTTGGTGAGATGGAGGGAGAACTGCGTGACCTGATCAGGTCACTCGGAGTTGACCGGCATGTGCTGATGCACACCCGTCTTGTAACCGAAGAGGAGCGACTGCTCTTCTACGCAGCCTGTGATTGCGCAGTCTTCCCGTCAAAGTACGAGCCGTTCGGAATCGTCTGCATCGAGGCCATGGCAATGGCAAGACCTGTTGTGGTCGGGGCAACCGGAACAAGCGGGATGCGTGAGCAGGTGGTTTCAGATGGGCCAGACCAGTGCGGATATCATATAAATCCGTGGGACCCTGATGATATCGCAACGTATCTCGTGCGACTCCTCAGTGATCAGGATATGATGGCAAGGTTCGGAAGAGCCGGGCGAAGCCGCGTGATCAGGCAGTTCACATGGGATACAGCAGCTGCCCGGACCTCTGCTGTGTACAGAAAGATAAAGAATCCGGGCTGCGCTATGCAGGCAGTAGGGTGATAGATCTGAAACCAGATCAAGATATTGAAGATCTGAAAGTTATTCCTGACAGGATCAGGTATGGACGTGAACTCAGGGATCCTAATATCGCAGGGGCTCGTGAGTTCCTGATGGCAGATGGGGAGATGTACTGTTCCTCATCATTTGCAGGAAATACACGGCGATATCATGGCCTCCTCGTGAAGAAGGACAGGATACTTCTGAGTGCTCTCCATGAAGAAGCGAATGGGATCAGACTCTCACCAGGATACTGGGGTGATACCTTCGTGGACGGCGGGCTTCCCTGGACACTTGGTGCATCCCTGTACCCGGTGATCCAGGTATTTGCGATCCCTGGTGCCAGGATTCGAAGGTCACTCGTCCTTGACAGAGGCCTCACGATCAGGTATGAGATTACAGGAACCGTATCGCTGATGATACGGCCACTTATGACCAATAGGAGTGTGCAGAATTTATCCGGCGAACAGAAGGAAAAATCCAGTACAAGTGAGGGATCGCTGATACTGAACGGCTGTGCAGTCAGATCTGATCTCGGTTTCACTGACGACAGGCAACAGTACCTGAATGTATGGTATCCACGCGATGAGGAGCGGGGTTATAATGGACGGGAGGATCTCATCTCCCCGGGCTACTTTGCCGGTGCTGTCACAAATGGAATCGTTGAGATCAGGTTTGCTCCCCAGGATGCCATACCTGAATCCAACCAGATCCAGGAGTCACAAGAGAGCTGGGATATCCTTGACCATGCATCCCGGCTCTGCATCAGGGGAAGTGAGATCCTTGCGGGTTATCACTGGTTTACCGAGACCTGGGGGCGAGACACCTTCATCAGTCTGCCCGGGCTGCTTCTTGAGACCGGCAGGTACAGGGAGGCAGAGGATGTATTTCGCTGGCATCTTGCCCATCGCAGGGATGGGTTGCTGCTGAACCGGTTCCCTGATTCGTATAACTCCTCTGATGCAACACTCTGGTTCTTCTGGGCGCTCTTTCAGTATATACAAAAACTTCCAGGTTCTCCTTTTGTTGCCACCATCAGGCATGAAATCGAAGAGCTCATCAGCCAGTACCCCAAAAGTGAGATTGCGTCATTCAATGGGAATCTGATTACAGTCAGGGAGGGAACAACCTGGATGGATACTCAGGAAACTCCCAGAACCGGGATGCCTGTCGAGATAAACGCACTATGGATACTTGCCCTCGAACTGATGGAGTACCTGAAGTTCTCAACCCCGGTCAGTTCCAGGGACGCACTGGCAGAGTTTCAGGAGTTCTGGAACCCGGAGACGGGATGTCTCTATGACGTGCTCAATCCCTCCGATCCATCAGTCAGATCAAACCAGATCATCGCACTTGCATTTGGACTTCTCCCGTTTGATGACGGACACCGGGCTCTGGAAGTTATTGAGAGAGAACTGCTCACACCGTATGGTTTGAGAACACTCTCGCCAGCCTCTGCCAGATACCACGGCAGGTATGGAGGAGACATCTCATACCACAACGGGATGGTCTGGCCATGGCAGACCGGGTTTTACCTTGACGCCCTGATCCAGTATGGGACAGATCATGAGAAGATAAAGTCAGTGATTACACCGCTCTGGGAGTATTTCCTGACCGACGGGGCAGGAATGCTTCCCGAGATCTTTGATGGGGATGCCCCACATCAGCCTGCCGGAACGATCTGTCAGGCATGGAGTATTGCAGAACTAATCAGGGCGAGAGGTACGGTTATCAGACATTTAGAAAAGGTGGTGTCGGAAAAGGAGGAGGATGATAATTACTTCTTTGCGTGAATTAGGATTATTGATCTAAATAATAATGGTCAGTCTTTTTTCATCACCGGTTGGAAGCATTGTATCTGATGCGGTGATATTTGGTACAACATTTTAGTTATGATTGTTTCACACAGATTTTCTTATGGAAATTGATTGTCAGGTTACACCGTGGTGCTTCTTCAGATAAGAATGAATTTTTTCAGACTGTAAAAAACCAGTATCCAATCTGTCAATAACCGAATCTATCCGCATCAGTTCCCTGATGACCTCATCCCCTCGTTCACATCCCCCCATTTCAACCAGGGTGATGGCTATTGAGAGAGGGTTTCGAACCTGATCATTGAGGGTTGCCTGGACACTCAGGTTGTTTTGAATCTGTTTATCCAGGCACTGATTTATCTTTTCTAGCTCCTGATTCATCTGCTCAAGTTGCCTGAGAGAGAGACTGCGTTCAATATGCGATTTGAGTCGTGCCAGGAGGGTCCGTACGTGTACCGGTTTGACAACGTAATCTGCCCCACCGGCTTCAAATCCCTTTTCTATACTCTCGTCATTATCTCTGGCAGTCAGGAATATTACCGGGATATCAGAGCAAGATGGGTTTGCGTTGAGACGACGGCATACTTCAAACCCATCCATACCTGGCATCATGACATCAAGAATGATTGCATCTGGTTTTTTCTCTTCAGCAATCTGGATGGCATGAGATCCACTTGTAGATTCGATAACCCGGTAACCGGCATTTTCAAGAATTTTCGCAATCGCATACCGATTATTATCATTATCATCAACGATTACAACTGTAAAATTTTCAGGGCTAAAAGGGTTAAGTCCAAAAGACATGTGAAATTAATATCCGTTGCAGAAAAAAGACTATAATCCTTCTGACCGAAATCTCATTTTTGGGGTTTTGGGATATGGTAATCCTCTGAATACATACTACACGCACAGAAAATTGCATCCATGTATACATCAGCATAGACAGAGATAAGAAGCCATAGATATATAACCACACACTGATAAAATGAGGTTTTACTGATGATCGCAGTTCCCTGCCGTTGGTGCATAATCACTCTTATTCTGATGGTAACCATTGTACCGGGATGGGCTGCCGATCAGTGTGATCCCTCAATACGTAGCACAAATATTTCTGCCTCAGCAGCCTGGCCTGCCCCGGTACTCCTTTCAATGTACCCGGATTCAATGATTGCCGGAGGGAATGCATTTACCCTTACTGTAGATGGCAATAATTTTCTCCCTGAAAGCAGGGTGGTCTGGGATGTTCAGAACAGGACCGGATCATACCTTTCATCGCACCAGATGACGGCCCTCATCACCGCATCTGATATCGCAACACCGGGCCAGCATTATGTGAGGGTGCAGAATCCGGGTGCCTGCGGTGGCGATTCAAACATCGGGATCTTTGCTATACGCGACAACGGGCAGTCTTTTCCCATGTACACAAGTCCCCTGAATACCTATCTCCTCAAGGCCGGAACAGGCAGAGGATCAATACTGGTCCGAACCCTGTCAGGAGGGCTTGCAAGCTTCAACCTGACACTGTACTCTGATTACTCTGCTCCATTCTCATTCTACATCCTCTCGATCCCAACCTGGGTATCTGATCCTGAGGTGAAGGTACTCGATGAGCACCGGATCCAGATCACCGGAGGTGATGAAAGCAATCTGATAACCAGCGGTTCAACAAACGTTGATCTGGTGAACCTCTCCTTCATCGGAGGGACGACCGGATCCGGGTACCTTCAATGCATCCTGAATTCGGCAACTGCTGATGATGGGACCCGATATGGAAGCGGGTACACCGCCCTGCCGGTGCAGGTCAGGGAACTTCATCCATTCAATACAACATCAGGCCAGTCATATCCGCTGCCACGCGACCTGACCGGTGACGGCTTGTACGAGGACATCAACGGGAATGGAAGATCTGATCTGAATGATGTGGTAACCTTATTCGATCAGATTGATACAGTCGTATCAGGTCAGCCGTGGTGGGTCTTTGATTTTGACCAGAACGGATACATCAACCTGCATGATGTAGTTGCACTGTTTCAGACGAACCTGTAATGACCGATGGGAAGGATTAATAATTCATGTTGAAACTATCCCTTTGACCTCTCTTTTCTCCTCAATTTCAGACAATATCCTTGTTGTTTTCCTGTTTCTTCGAGTAAAGCATGTAGTATCCGGGCTTTCCCTTTCATATCCATCCCGGTGGATTCATTGTTTGCCTGGGCCAGAACATCTTCCAGCTCGGCAATCTCAAGGATGGTGGCAGCAATACAATAGAAACTCTTTGAGCGACCATCGTTGAACTCATTCAGCATTATTCTGAGTAGGTCTTCCCTGGTTTTCTGTAGTGTCTGGAATATATCGATCCCATTCTTCCGGATAAAACAGATATTATCCTCAAGTTTCTGATAACACGTAAATGAATCTGCTTTTTTCCCTGCTTCCCGGTGTTTTTTCCATTTTTCGCAGGTTTCACTCTCATCACATTCCCAGCAAAACTCAACTCCTTTTCTCTTGAGAGCACATGTGATGAAAGGACAGCCGACAGAGATCCGGGTTTCGGTTTTGCATCCGCCACACCTGCTTTGACCATCGGTATAAAGCTGGGGGCAGAGCCTGCAGGAAAGACAGCAGATACCGATTTCGGGATATTGGATCTTCATATGTTCTCACTCCCCCGGCAATTACCTTGGTAATGTAAAATAATTGATGTAAAGGGCATAAGTGTGAGTTTTCAAAAAAATTATGAGTAAATACCTTCTTGATCCATGACAGATCTTGCTTATGCACCGGCAGCGATCAGATGAATATCTCCACCAGTCACCATGAATGGTAGAGCTGCTTTCGTTTTAGATGCAAAGGTAAGCCGGCTAAAGACATCAGATGGGATCTTATCTGAAGGAACGGTAACATCAAACCTGATAACAGGATAGTCTGCTACTCCAGTTCCTGCTGCCGGATCTACAGGAGTATACTGCTCTGTGAGGCTGGTCCCCTCCAACTTCAGAAGAACGAGATCAGTTTTTTTGTCCAGCACTTCAGCCTTTACCAGATCGAGACCGTCATCAGCAAATCGGGACGTGTTGACAGCATACGAGATGACCGTTCCTTCGTTGGTCTTTTTCATCTGTGGTGACTCATGAACCGAGATCGTGACAACCGGCTTCTTATCAAGTGCCGGGGTTGTCCGGGGAGTTGTGGCGACCATCAGTCCTGCAAAGATCACCGCGATGACGACGATTCCAAATCCGATATAATATACATATTGCTTCTTCATGACCGGCACTGCCTGAACTTCCTGATCCTCTCTTTCGCAAGACACCATCAAGATACTGTTTTGATTTTTCCCTACCATAGATGGATATTATCACAAACAACCATCTCATATTACGGTTCAGGAGTAAAATATCAGGATTCACCCATATGACGCCGATCATCCAGACCACAGACCTAAAGAAATTGTATGGAGATGTGACCGCTGTTGATGGTATTACCCTCTCCGTTGAAAAGGGGGCTCTCTTCGGATTGCTCGGTCCAAATGGTTCAGGCAAGACCACCATGATCAAGATGCTGACCGGGCAGATTCGGCAGACCAGTGGATCTGCCCTGGTGCTCAGCCGGGAGGTATCCTCTGATCCCATATGGGTCAGACAGCAGGTTGGGATCATCCCAGAACAGGAGACACCACCGAGTTTTTTGACCGCAATGGAGTACCTCAATCTGGTTGGATCGCTCAGGAAACTCCCTGATCTCCGGAGTAGGGCTGACTGGTGGTTTGACTTTCTCGACTTTGCTGACAAGAAGAATGTACTCTGTAAGGATCTCTCAAGAGGAACGCGGCAAAAACTCATGTTCACACAGGCGTTTATCCATCAGCCTGAACTTGCCCTGATCGATGAGCCGCTCATCAACTTTGATCCTATCATGCAGAGAAAGATCAAGGACTATCTAGCAGAGTATGTCAGGTCAGGGAGAACAATATTCATCTCAACCCATATTCTCTCGATAGCCGAGGAGATCTGTTCAGGTTTTGCCATTCTCCATAAAGGTCGCCTTCTTCATACCGGCACACCGCAGGAGCTTTCAAGAGAGGAAATGAATCTGGACGAGTTCTTTTTGCACCTGGTGGGAAGGGAGAAAGATGCGTAAACTCTTCTGGTACATGCTGAAAGAGGAGTGGCGGCTTCACTCAACCATGTTCGGAAGCCTGAGTTTTGCCCTCTTTCCGATCATGGTAGGAGGCATGGCATTCATGGGATCATTCCTGCTTCCATTCATAAGGAGATCTCTTCCTCCAGGAAATCTATCGCTGATCCTACATTCAAATTACCTGCTCCTCGGGTTCATGGTCGGTGCATTCGGACTTCTGGGAAACGAGGCAATGAACAGAAGGTTTGGGCAGGCAAGCCTTATCGCGTATGCTGCCAGAACGCTCCCGGTCTCGGACAGGGAGATCTTCGCGACCTTCGTGCTAAAGGATCTCCTGTATTACTTCGTGCTCTGGGTCTTCCCGTTTGCACTCGGTTTCCTTCTCGCATCACCGTTCCTAGGGATACCGCTGTACCATCCGTTTCTTCTCAGCCTGACTCTGACAATATCATTCCTCTCAGGGCTCTCTCTGATCTTCTTCCTTTCATCATTATACAGCAGAACCCATGCAGGATTGTTCGCGATCATGTGTATCCTAATCCTCATACTTGCAGGATACGGAATAATGACCGGAGACAATCCTGCCAGACTTTTTCCACCACTTATTCTGTTCGAAGACTTCTCCCTGCTACTCCTCGGGGAGTGTCTCATCGGGATTATCATCCTTTCAGCAGTAGGAGTCCTGTTGTTCACACCGGAAAACATCGCTGCATCACGGCAGTACAGGGACCAGATCCTTCCCCTTTCCCGGTTATTATCCAGGTTCCCTACACCTGCCCTCTCTGCAAAAGACCTGATAGACCTGTACAGGAGCGGGAGTGCCATCGGCCAGACACTCTTCTCCTTTCTCATTCCTCTCCTCGTGATCTGGTTCTTCCTATCACTGACGAGCGATTACCTGCCTAAGAGAAATGTACTCTTCCTCTATGCGATGACCACCGGTATCATCGCCTCGACCATGTACACCTGGCTTACGGCATTTGACTCCTTCGCCTCCTATGCCTGCCTTCCGGTAAGTGTGAAGACCGTAATCATAAGCAAGATTGCAAGTTTCACGGTGTTACAGGTGATACCAGTTGTATTCCTTGCGATCATCTGCATGATCTCAGGACAGGCTGTCTACCTGGTTCCGGTGATCGTGCTTGCTCTCTCCACCTCGTTCTTCACTCTTGCAGTAACGGTATGGCTTGCAGGGCTCTCACCAAATGTCCTCGTGTATGATGTGAAGGTTATGGTGCGGTACTTCTTTCTCATTGGGCTGGTCACGGCGGTCTTCAGCTCGATAGCGTTTGCAAACCCCTGGGCCTCACTCTCATCAGTGATACTGGCAATACCGGCGTGGTTTTTGATCAGGCTGGGATGCAAAAAGTGGGAGATACAGGAGCAGCCGGTGTACTAACCAACCTGTCACGATTCAGTATATGAAATTCGGAAGGAAAAGGTGTAACAGAAAATTGGGTTATTCAGCCGATTTCTCAAATTTGAACGATCCTGACCTCACATCACTGACCCAGCGGCTGAACATCTCTATACCGGCTGCCATCCGTGCTCCGTGTCTCATGAAAAATGCCTCTTCGTCAGAAGGGGTCTTGGGAGGAACTGATCGGTACGACTCAAGTGCTGCTGTACCGTCGTAGTCAGTGGCAGAGAACCTGATGTAGAAGTCATCGTATCCTGCCATCATCGCTTCGCCGGTGACGGTGGCGATGTGGTACGGGTGCTGTATCATGGCAGGAGCAAGATCATTAGAATATTGGATCCCGGCAGCCCGGATTTCAGCAATCATGACATTGAGATCCACCATGAAGGAGAACCCACCTTCAGGAATGATCGTCCTGACTCCCTCTATCGCTGCACACCGGGCTGCTAGCCGGGTGGTCATGATCCGGTGAATCTCACGGGTATCATGCAGGTACGCATCCATCGCAGGATTCGGAAGGTAGGCGGGTATCGCAGCCTGCTGAACCGGTGTTACTGCAGCAGTATACACAGTCGCAAGAACCTTGATCAACTCATCCTTGAGAGCCTGATCGGAACCTTCAGGAAGGATACAGGTACCGATGCGAAGACCGCCTGCTGACCTGTCCATCGAGAGGCCGTTCAGGACAAATGTCCCTTCCGGATAGATAGAACCCATACTTACAAACTTTGAGAGATCATAGGTAAGAAGACTGTACGCCTCATTTGCAAGGATCAGCGTATTAGACTCACGACAGATTGCTGCGATCTCCTTCAGATCTTTCTCAGTGTAAAGGTTCCCGGTCGGATAACCCGGGTTGTTCAGGATCAGAAGATGCTGGGATTTGACCAGACCCTTTAGCATGGCAGCAAGCTGGGTCGGGCGTATCTTGTACTGTGCGGCATAATGGCCATACAACCGGTAATACGGCTTGTTGAGAATTCTAAGTTGCGGCAGATAACCCAGCCATCCGGGTGAAGGCACGATGACTGACCCGGCAAGAATGGTAAAGATCGGGAGGACCAGCCCTTTTACACCATGCCCTATGATGATCCGGTCTGCATCCGCAGTTATATTGTAGTTACGTGCATAAAATCCGCTAACGGCCTCCCTGAGTTCAGGAAGTCCGGCAGGATCGGCAAGTGTTCCGGGACATGATTTACCTGATATCTCAACCCTGATATCATCAGGAACCGGGAATGGGGATTCTGCTCTCCCAAAAGAGAAAAAGTCTTCACAACATGCGACTGACTGGCAGACATGCTTCTGCCCTGCGACCAACTGACTGAACCTCAGTGTATCTGGCTGCTGAATCCGGTCCACCCGTGCATCGATCATAATCCCTGCCGTTTTTACCACCTTGGTGAGAATATCGGAGGAGGGGTCATATATCTTTTGGGTTCACCTTCTGGATTCAGGTCACAGACCATGACAGACATCCGGATCCATGACCTGAAGAGATAATGGTATTAGGATTATTCTGTAACCCTGGACTCCTTAACCATTGATCTGACCCGTTCGATAACCTCAAGTCTGCCGCGGTATTCTCCTTCGATCTGCTCTTCGATCTGATCGAGGATGCTGTCAACAGTCCGGGAGAGTGTATACACCTTGACAGGCCGGCCTTTCTTTTCAGTTATAAGACTGGTGACCTGTGCCCACTTCCGGTCAATCAGCTGGTTTATGGCAATGCTCACTTCAGGTTGCCTGAGATCCACGATCCGTTCGATCTCCCGTGAGGTGAGATCATACCCCTTGAACAGTACGACAAGGACTCGTGCCTCATTATTTTTCAACCCCACATCGGTTAAAATCCTTGAAATTTCCAGATCATTCTCTGAAAACTGTAAACTCATATTCAGATCCATCCATACCCCCTGTTATATCCTAAATTTTATGTTGTTATTATTATATCGGACACTCAATCAACAGAAGGATATAAAATTATCTGATATATCTACACATGAGTGAACCACTTGGTTCACCGTAGTTTTTTTCAGGTAGATTCAGGGGGTTTATCTTTTTTTGAACGATGTATCAGACGATGATGATCTAAACGTTCAGATTTTGTTTCTGATTGCAATTCTTTACCATGAATGGTGCTTGAAATTTTTTTCTCTCTTATGAACGCTTTACTCTCAATAGCGCGGGAGGTCCTTGCGCAGGGGGTTGGCGTATATAGAAAACAAGGGACAGAAGCACAGAAAAGCCACACGAAAAATAGAATGTGGACCCTGATTAGGAGGAACTTCCAAATGCGATGCCATAAAGTACCGGATGGTCACTATCAAGACCCAGGGCGGTTCCCACCTTTTCAGAATCAAACCCTGAGAACGGTACACCTGAGAGATGCAGAGATGTAAGTTCAAGCAGAAAATTTTGTGCGATATGTCCAGCTTCCAGGTACATACTCTGGTTCGCCATATCATTACCGAACTTCTGGTAAGGAGTATAGTTCCCACTCATGACGATACAGGCCGGGGCAGATGCCACACTCTTCTGTCCGAGTACATCGACCAGGTTCTGTTCTCCTGGTGCATCCAACTCCCTGACAAGCTGGTGTTCTGTGGCATGGTAAGCATAGACACCGGGAGGGATGTCAGTGCCACGGCTTATTGCCACATGAAGGGTTATTGGGTATATCTTCTGTCCAGATGGAGCCGTACGCTTCCCGGTCTGTGGGTCAGTGATCCCCTGTGCAGCCCAGAGAAGGTTGGAAATCTCCTGTGCAGATATTGAGGTATTCTGGTACTCTCTGACCGACCGGCGATCCGAAAGGGCATCATCAAGAGTTATTAATTGAGAGTGGTCAGGCATCGGGAGATTTATTACCACCTGATCTGCCCCGGAAACGGTGGTTTCTTGAGTCACGGAGATCTGTCCCTGATCTGAAGGCGTTTCCTGAGCCCATACACAGGAGTAGATAATAAAAAGAGCAATTAATCCGGTTATTGCACCCAAAATAACAATGCGGGCCTGTTTTTCTACCATGTCATCTCACCATAGAACGTGAATCAAATGGTAAAATCTGACAACCTGTATCAGATAAATAATATACAACCGGATTGTTGTAGATTATACAACTAATATTTAGACAGGAAACTGACAAAGACAGGTTACAAAAAAAGGAGAAAATTTACTGCTTGTTTGCAGTTGAGTTCAGTGATGCAGTTACGTTAGAGACGGCGGTTGTATTTGCTGCCTGAGTTGCAGTTGCATTTACTGCTTTTGTAGGGGCTGGGGTAATTGTTACTTTTGCCTCAACAGGGGTTGTGTTTGCCTTGGTCTCGGTGGTGTTTGCCTTTACAGTTGCCACAGGTGCAACGGTCTCCTTAGCCTCGGTAGTGTTTGCCTTTACAGTTGCTACAGGTGTAACGGTTGCCTTGGCTTCAGTTGTGTTTGCCTTTACAGTTGCAGTTGGTGCGACTGCTGCCTGTCCAATCGTTGCAAAGGTTACGTTTGCTGCCTTTGGAGCAATTGATACAGATACAGGAGTGATTGTTGCAAATGAAACATTGACCGCGGGAATAGTTTTAAAGGAAGGGGACATCTTGGTGACATCTGAAACAGTGGAGCCCGTTGAATTTGCAGCAGATTCTGCAAGACCCATGGGGATCACGAACATGAACAGAGACATCACTAGTACTACCCTGATTAAGCGTTCCATATTCTTTAATCGTGATATAGAGTAATAATAATAGCGGCTGGTCCCGCAAATCCATGAGGTTTTTTCAATTTATCTCCGACTTTTCTGATGAGTGCGAACGGGTCGTTACTTTGTATTCATCTTATAGAGGCCGTCCAACGAAGGCCCTATTATTTAAATAGGTCATAAAATTTCTCGACTCTCCACTCTTTTTTCATTTCGTTAATTGCCGTGGGACCGATTTCGGCACCATTATATACTATTGAAACTGGCCTCTATGCTCGTTGGCTCAAACGAAAAAAGGACATTACATGGGACTGTAAATCCAACAAATAGTGTTTCAATCAGTACATTACTTGGAAAAATGGATCTTACCCAGATTGAAATTGAATTGCACAACCATCTCAATTACAGCCAAACTCGAAAATGGTTATATTCACCAATATTATTATTCAAACTCTTGATTGTCCATTCCTTTCGAAAACAATCCTATCGAAAATTCATCAAATCACTAACACTTGAAGATTGCATTGCTCTTGGAATTCCTGAAATAGAGCCCGGAAAATATCATATTCCCTCTGCAAGTAATTTACATGATTTTGCTTACAATCGTTTGCGATTAGACGGCTTTAAGAAGATCATGTACCTAAACGGAGCCATTGCATGTCAATCTATTCAGAATGGTCACGGAATGGTTGATTCAACCCCTATTGAAGCCTCAAGGTATGATAAATATGCAGAATATAATCCCCATTACGCTTGCAGGATGCACAAATATCACATATTTCATTTAAACAACTTTCCACTTTATGGAATATTTTCTGAAGGTAATGCTCATGATTCCCCATATGCAATCCCATTAGCTGAAATTGTTGGTACGATGAATCCAAGCATGATCAAAGTTCAACTTGATGGTGGCTATGATTCCTTCATGATTTATGCGAGATACTGGAGAATTTTCAGAATTCAACCACTAATCGATCCAAGCAAGAACGCAATTTTGAACATAGAGGGGACAATTGAGAGAATTGATCATTGGGTAAATAAAATGTGGAAGAAAGGGGGAGACATTCGAGATTCTATTGAGGAAAAAATGCTATTTCTCACGAATAATGGAAGGGAGAAACAGGTCGGGATGTATCTTCGCAATCAGAACTTACTTAATCCAAATTTCAGAGTTGAATACAAATCAAGGGCAGATTGTGAAAGAACTCATTCACACATGAAACGAATGTTTAATTTCAGTGTAAAATGGATTCAGAAAAGATCTGAAGAATTTTACATGACATTGAATCTCATTTCATATCAGTTTGTATTACTTGCAAATTTAGTAAAAAACCAAGGAAAGGGTCAGGGTCTATCAAAATATTACTGAAAAAATAAAATGCAGATGTCCCATTAAGTAGCGAATGCTATCGAGTTTTTAGTTCTTCTTCGTCTATCAACTGTAATTTTGAGTAGTTTGGATGTTGATTCCCATCCTTTGCAGTGCGTGTATCTATCATTCTATTGTAAAAATTGGTAGTTCGACAAAAAGCGAATTATTTGATTGACAATCTGTCCAATCTACATCTTTTCATTGGACAGCCTCTTATACGAGCCACGAAGGGCTAAGAAGTTTTATGCCTAGTAAGGATTGAACCCGGAAGGGATCACAGCATCGATTGCTTCATTCCACCCATTGAGGAAAGTTCAGAGCCCCTTTATCTGATACCCAGTTATAGGTTTTTGCTATCTTGGTGAGAGTAATTATCTTGTTCCGGTGCTGTTCAGGGACCTGCTTCACCTTGTATGGAGGAATATCAGTAAATGGTGCCCAGACCTCGTCACGATATTCCTGGGGGATGAACTCGGTACCGTCTGCACTATAGGCAAAGCCCAGGTAACTGAATGGGTTCGGGCCAAGTGGTTTACCCCTGCCATCCCGTCCTTCTATGCCATTGATGTGAATCCCGAGGAGTTTATTCCCTTTCCTCATACTCCTGAATATCTCGTATTTGACCCATCGCTGATCATAGGTGTTGGTGCCGATCAGGACAACAGATGCTGAAGAGGCCTGAATCTGCGTATCAATCAGTTTCTTTATCGAATCATCCCCTCCTCTGGCAGCAGCTTCCCAGATGAAGGGAGAAAAGTATCCACCATGATCCTCATGAGTCATCTTGTGAGATCTAACAACATTGATCCTGAGATCGTTCATGTCCTGAGTCCCGATACAAAAAAATACTTTTTTAGGCATGAAGTAAAACCCCAAATATTTGGTTATATTCATACTCAAGATAGATAACATCTTCTTTTTGATAAAATAATTGAAAATTTATATTATTCAAATGATTTGATTATTCGATGTAAGCGCATGTACATTATTTAAATTTACATGATTCATTACGAATAATTTGTAATTGCGGTGACGAATACTGCACAGCAAATATTTATTTATTCGTATTGCCATCTACCTGCTATGCCCCACCATGTTGCTAAGTCACAGGAAAGTTTTTCAGGAGCAGGGTTTAGTCAGGCCTCCCAGATCGCTGTTGGCCTGATGATCATTACCTTATTTGTATTAGCTGGGTATATCGGGACTCCAAGAGAGACCATTGGAAGTTCTGTGGTTTCATCAGAGGTGGACACAGGACCTAACCTGATTGGCTCTCATAGTGGACAGGGACCGTTGCAGATAACAATGGGTACTGATTTTACGAAACCTGATTACCAGTTCATCAGAAAGCTCAAAGGGATATAACTACCTTCATTTTTGATGGTGCCTTCTGAAACAACCTGACCCAGCGTTCTGATCCTAACCAGAAGACCATCGATTACTTTCAGATTTACTTTTTTTCTTAATTTCGTTGTAATTTCGATTCAACCATTCAATCAGTTTCAAACTGTGGGTATGATAATAATGAATCTGATCTTGTTTTCGCCTTCAACCTTTTTTACATGGAATGACACCAGAGCGACATACGGTCCATAACAACCCAGAGGTGGCTGTTTCAGAGATTATTCCAAATACATATTGAGTTGAATGGAGCATTATCCGTTCTTCGCTGTTACCCCTCTCTTCCCGGCATACCCGGTACCTGAGAATCCATCACCCGCACAAAAACGCTGGATCATTGTCCAGGGTAATGAAGATTATTTCCTTAAAAACAAGGAATCAGGCACCGTTCTCATGCATGAGCCGTTCCCAGCAAGCCTGATGACAGAAGAACAGGCGTACCTTGGTACCAGGGATGACCTCATCTTCTACGCAGTCAGGATCTCCGACGGAGTTACCCTCCCGGACGGCTGGCTGGCAATTGTCACCGGTCAGGGAACTCTCAGGAAAGGTTCCAGAGAGCGATATGGCCATTGCCTCATATGCTGTCCAAATCCTTGACTTTTATCGCTCGACTGCCTTCTGTGGGGTATATGGAACCAAAACAAACCCGGTAGCGACAGAACGGGCTCGAATATGCCCTTCCTGCAGCCGAATCGTCTACCCGAGAATATCCCCTGCCATCATTATTCTTATCAAAATGGGTGATGAGATCCTGCTGGCCCACTCCCCTCGGTTTCCATCAGGATTCTACTCGGTCATCGTCGGATTCAATGAACCTGGTGAAAACCTCGAACAGACAGTCCGCCGAGAAGTCAGTGAAGAAGTCGGCATTATGGTCCAGAATATCAGGTACTTCGGGAGCGAGCCATGGCCCTTTCCAGACTCCTTTATGATCGGTTTTGTTGCAGATTATGCCGAAGGGGAGATCAGTGTAGACAAGCAGGAGATTGACAATGCTGGATGGTTTACCAGAGATAACCAGTTCAGGTCCCTTCAAAAGAGAGTATTTCCCGGGCACTGATAGAGGCCTGGATAAAGAGAGAGATCTGATACAAATGCACGGATAGCCGGTTGCATGGTCCATGACAGGTATGAGCCAGAGGGATGTAAGGGATAACATGTCATCACAGACCGATTTCAAGTGGCAGATGAGCACCGACGGACCTGAAACCTATGAACGGTATATCGTGACAACGTGGATGATCGACCAGACACATGACCTCATCAACGCCGGAGGTATCGGCCCGCATAAGCGGGTGCTGGATGTTGCCTGCGGTACTGGCATCGTGGGCAGAACAGGAACAGACCTTGTCGGGCCGGATGGCAGGCTTGTCTGTGTTGATCTCAACAGGGGAATGCTCCGGGTTGCAACCAGGTGTGCAGCAGAAGAGGGTGTGACTGACATCAGGTGGTGCCAGGGTGACATATCAAGGATGCCTTTCTCTTCAGGAGACTTTGACACAGTTATCTGCCAGCAAGGACTTCAATTCTTCCCTGAAAAGGTGTCTTCATTAAAGGAGATGAGAAGAGTCCTTTCACCTGAGGGAACACTTGTAATCAACGTCCTGGGGTCGAGCGGAAAAAAGCCCGCACGTGGTTGCCATATGCGATACATTTGCCGAGTATCTGGGTGAAGACTCGACCACCATCTTCCAGGTTGCCTGTTCGCTTTCCAATTCCCGTATGCTGAAGAAGTTTGTGGGAGAATGCGGGGTTTCGCAGCATTGATATTAGAATTGATGTGAAAGTTGCCCGTCACCCATCACTTGCCGAACTCCTTCCTGTATATTTCTCAATTTTTTCGGTTGCTGCACAGATATCAGCGATGTCAGGTGAGGAACAGACCCGGATGTTCTGTACTATAGAAAAAAGACTTGCGCCCTGGCTGGAAGACGGTGGCCTTGCAGTGCCAACAGAAAACTGTATCCTGACAGCAGTGAACAGGTGAAAATCACCAGGAAAATGATAACCGCTGTCGGCATTACATCATTGAACAATCCTGAATAGCTCAAAACTGCAGGGACATTTTATGAGGGAAAAAAACTAATAAACTCCCCAGACAAAGAGCGAGATGACGGTATGCCAACAAGTAAGAAAGAGCTGGGTAAGCTGAACAGAGCAAAGAAGGAAAAGGCAGAAGAACTCGCGAAGTTAGTAGCTGAAGGCAGTCAGGCCGCCAAGAAGAAACTCAAAAAACTCGAGAAGAAGATCAAGTAACCAACTTTTGTTATTCCTTTTTTCGTCATGCTTATTTTGAATACATCTTCCCCCGATGGGAGGGCTATCACCAATATCATCTCTCCCGGCTGGGAGGCAGAATATCAGTTCAGGAAAAAGATAAGTAGTCCGGCATATTGCCGGGAGATTCATGAGTTATTGCACATCTACAGTACCAGATTTGTAATATGCTCTGTCTTTGATGTATTTACTGCCTGAGTACGTCTTACTCGAGATGTAAGCCGATGTACCCGGCTTTATGGCAAGTTCTGACCTGCTAACCGGGGAGCCCTGCATTGAATCGACCATCCATCGTCCATCGAGAGTTGTTGCGTTATCATCAGAAAGGTCGATTGTCCATTTTGATGCCCCATCAATCCGGGAAACAGATGTTGATTTGTCTGATCTTCCAGCGGTGATGTTGCCACTTACCCCGGTCTGGAAGTCTGAATTACTGGAGAAAATTCCTCCCTGAACATTCCTGTTTACTGTTACCCCTGATAACTGATAACCTTCATATATAAGTCCAGTATTGCCTACAAATTCACCAAGCAGCCATCCGTTCATGGTGGCAGGGATTGCAGATTTATTCGTTCCAGACTGTGGTGTAGAGGCTTGAGTTGATCCCCACACATACCCGGTTGCTGACATTGGATCATGCTTGTTTGTTGTGGGTGATATCCGGTAATCAAGATTGCCTGCTGTTGCCTCTGTTTCCCCATACGCTCCATGGAGTTTGTTGAAAAAAATCGCCTCTCCAAGATGATCAAAAGAGGTGACATCAGTTCCTCTTACCTGTTCATATGATCCATTTCCAGGCATATTCATGTTTCCTGGAGGCCATTGTTCTCCATAAGTATTCACAGTAATTGCTTTTCCAGATCCACCTGCCATATTGTGATAACTGTATGATTCATTGTTGTAACTGATCGCGTATCCAGAATATTTTTTCAGCCCTCCATGAGATACGGAGGCAAAATCACCTGCATACTGATCATAGCAGAAAATACTAGGGAATTCACGTACGTAATTAGTATCCGGGCTCCACTCTAGACCCGGAACTTCGTTGGTAGATAACTCAGAGCAATTTCGATAGATCTCATGGTATGACCGACAGAGATGATCGATTGATCCGGTTTCATTGCTTCCGGTAATTATTGCTAGTGTTCCATCTTCCCCTGTTTCCGTACTTATTCTGATAGTACCTGAATACCTGCCTGCATCATTCCAGTCAGTATCTTGCAGACCAGCTCCTGCATACGCAATAAATCTGTCTTTGCTGATTGAATGGCCCTGCAGAAGTATCTGGTCTGCATTTTGTACCTGCACAAGAGCCGAGGCGTAACAGTCATTCGTGGCATTACTACCCTGAATCGTGTAACTCCAGCTGGTTGCATCTGTTCCCTTGATGATCAATTGAGCAAACGAATATTCACCAGCAGAGTTGTTGAATTCTACCAGTTTAGTCAGGTTCCCGGTCCCATTGATGTATGATGCCTTCTGACTCATCAGATCAAGGGGTTGTGGAATTGTCATGGCTTCATGAAACATCGGCTTTACAGGGAGTCCAACCTCCATGGCAGCCTGTGAAGAATTAAACGAGATGTTACTTTCATGAAGTTCAGCTATCACTCCCTGTGCCATACAAAGAGTTACAATCAGAATAAATCCGAGAACATACCTTCGTGTATCCATACCCAGCACCGACAAGTATTTTTATTAATTGCTGAGTATAAAAAATGTTCCAATAAATAAGAGAGTTGAGGCAATTTGAATTCATAGATGCATGAAAACCAGCAGGTATATTCCCTGTTTTTATAACAGTACATATTCTGCCCGTTTTTTTACTCTGTCATATCAGCCCTGCCCGGCTGGCCGACCTCTGATAAGGTAATATTCCAGTACTGCATCCCAAGCATCTCAATATCTTCCCTGCTCTCGTGACAGACCAAGGCCGGTGTCTGATGAACCATGTTCATGATGATATCATTCCCCGGATCTGGCGTGAAGGAGATGTCAACATCGTTCTGAATTGTGTACCGGTAGGGATCCATGTTTCCAAAGTAGTAGTCCTTAAACTTTTCACGATCTGCATCGCTCTTGTCAAATGCCCAGTCTGCACTCTCTGCAATCGTGACATCGGCGGGAATCCAGCCATAACCTGGGAGATAGAACTCGGCCCAGAAATGAGGTCCTGCGAGGCCGGGAGCTAACTGATATCCGCCTGCTGACCGTGCCGGGATTCCTGCAGCCCGGCAGAGTGCGGCAAAGAGCATACTCTGGGTACCACAGTCACCAAACCCAGTATCAAACATATACGTTGATTCAGGAGTCTGCGACCCTACCAGGTAGGTATGAGGTACAGTGCTGTATGGATAGGTCCTGATAATGTAATCATAGATCAGCCTTGCCTTACGATACGGATTCTGCTCATCGCCAATAATTGATCTGCTGATATTCTTTATTCCAGGATTAACCTCGATATTTGGCTGTGTTTGTGTGTAATCACGATAGAGATCACTTGAGGTATCATACGGTGCAATAGAATTCTGGTCGATGATAAACCGTCGCTCTGAAGTGGTAAACTCATAATCTGCTGATATGTTGATGAATGGTCCATCCATCTCGCTCAGCGGGATCTCATAATACACCTGACCAAGATCACCGTCAGTTACCGGACCAGAAACGATGTACTGTTCAGGCTGCAGGTTCAGGATCCTGATATCCTTCTGACTGTCGGTCTTTATGGGAAGTGGTACCCAGACCTTCAAAGTTCCGTTTGCAGGCAACAATTCTCTGGGAAGTGAGATTGAACTGTTGGCAATGAATGTATGTGGATTGCCATACCAGCCGTCAAAGGACGTGTTGTTAGTTATCAGTGGGAATACCTCATCGAAGAATGGAGAGTGGTTTGCTTTCCTGGAGATCTCCTGCATGATTGTGGTATTGTGATACGCAGCATTATTTGCGACGTCATAGAAATACCGGGTCTGACCGTCAGACTCAGTCTGGATAGACTCACCAGGTTTCAGGATATTGGATCGCTCCGCCTCTGAAAGTTCCGAAAGACCCTGTGCAAGAACTTCTTCAGCCTGGGTTCTGTTTAGCATCATCTCAATCAGTATCCATGAGGCACGATTTCTCATCCCGAAAGCCTTTCGTGCATTATCGGCATCTCCCCGTAGATCATAGACGAGCATCGACTGATTAAACAGATCACCAGCATGCTCATAGGAACCGTTGAGATATGCATTAATTCCGGCAGCATAGAGTTCATCTGCAGAGGTATTGTCTGCTGTACAGGCACCTGTTAAAAGCAGGAGTACTCCGAAAGCAAATAAAACGACTCTCATAACCTGAAAAGAGAACGCCATGAATCTAAAAAAGGTTGCTGGGAAAATAACTCTATTGAGGAGAGAAAGATTTTCGTTGCAATGTGGAGTTAAGATGGTAATATATCCACCAGTCATATCCCAGGAACACACTATGCAAGTCTTTCATTCATTTCTTTTACCCTAAATCCTCCCATCCTCTGCGGGTATTATACGCCGATAGTGAGCCGAGATTACCCCACATCGTAAAATATTTCTTGAGCATACCGATGGATTTAGCATAGATATCGTAGAGTCTGAAGAGTAAGCATTGAAAGAATAGAAATAACTCCCTTGATACAATTATCTCTGATTATCAGATGCCGATGATAGACGGGATAGAAGCTCTGATATTCGACAGTTTGAGTGGATAGCGTGTATGTGTATGCTATCATGTAGATGATTCAGGCCGATAATTTATTTCATGCCAATCTTCAATTTATGGCTTTTTGGACTATTTCGTCTCGAGATTTCAGGAAGGTGAGAGTAAATCGGAAATTAGGATAGATATTCCAAAAGGGTTACAACTCCAATGTCAGAATCTTAATCAAGGATCACTCTCTTTCTCTCAATAAAATGCGAATATTTGATGTAAAACCTCTTCTTTATTACTTCGACAAGGACCAGAAATCCAATCACCAGCCCAGCAAGTACTACAAAGAATGAAACGGAGGCTGCATGATACCAAAGATACTACCAATGACGGTGAATGGCAATATACACGAAACAGCCACGATAAGCAATGTGCTTATTATGAGGGGTATACTTGGTTTACTCATATAAAATGGAACAATCCTCGTTCGTATCACAAAAAAATCAGGGTCTAGGTACATACCGACTCGATAAACCAGGCTGTTTGAAAAAGGGAAGGATCAGCGTTAAAGACAAAGAGAAGAATGCCAAACGTGAGAATATCAAACAGAGAACTAATCGGACCAAAAACATAGTAAATTTTTGATAAACTCAATATCCCATTTTTTCGGAGAGGCGATATATGACAGATCTACATTATCAGTTGGAATTGCTGACTCAGATATATCATAGAGGAGATTATTACGCAGTATCTGAATCGGGAGCATCGGAAGAATTACTGATACATTTGAAATGGCTGCGAAAAGTTATGAGAAAATCCCAAATCCGAGGACCATTAACCTGGATTGATAAGATATCCACCCAATTTTTCTATCAGGATAAAAAAAGCACCAGGATTCGAATAAGTGACTGAATCCATCGAACGGGAAAAGTCGAATATTATTCCAGACAAAGTCTTGACATAAAAATAATCTGCGCCAATTGCGGCGTAATCGTATATTTACTCATTATAAAGATTACTACCGTAAAGACTCAATACCTACCATTATAGATCGGTTCTCCCTGAACAGTTGCATCTGGACAACAGGGATAGTTTCGAGTTAAATGAATGGCACTTCCGTAGATTACCGCCTCTTTCAAAGACTGATCCAACCGGTTCCTTTCAAACCCGTTGTATTCATTTCCTCTGTGTAAGGCAACAACTCCGCACGAACTTTGGTGATGCTGTATCTGTCTTGATCCCATCATTTCTCTCCAGAGATTTCCAGAGGGGAAAAGGATGGTAAATAGATTCGGCTATGATACAATTATTGAAACAAAACGTGGAAATATGTATCAAAAAACAGGTAGGATGAAAAATATCGGTATAAACTAAGAAAAGCATTAAATAATGATCTGGGTGAATTCATGCGATTCTAACTCGAGAATAACCAGTATCTATCATCATTGATTACCGGGCTTGGTTATCTACATGTCATATTTACTTTGAAAATCTGATTCTCCCAGAACATTCCCATCTGCTTTCTAAAGAGAAGGGACTCAATGCCGTACATCCTTCTACATCGTGGTCTCAAAATATTTCAAGGCTACAGGAATGTGCTGCTTAACTTCTTCGAAGAAATACTTGACGATTTCCGGTTTAGAATCAGAGATAGACCCATTTATTGTGCAAACAAGCCAGTTTGGCAGTTCAGTATTCTTATCAAGAACATTCATGAGTACAACAATCGTTTCATCAACATCAACCGTAGTTTTCCAGGTATATGGCATACCAAATCATCCTCCATCAGATATCAGTGCAAATGTGTTCAGATGCTAACGATATGACAAACGGCCACCATACAGATATCCATGTAACAGATCGGATGTCTTCTAAATACCCTCCATCACCATGAAATGACTTCCCGGTCAAGCAAACCACTAGAAAATTCCTTAATCCAATATGTGATTATGCTCTTATGAGGCAGTTGGATAAACACCTGAATGGCATATCGTTCTGACTTTGACGTACTCAGTACTCACTCATAATCTGTATCCTGAATCTCAATATTTGAAACAAAATTTGAAATAATCAGATACTTATTCCCCGACAGTGGGCTATTCAATTTGTATCTCATCCCCAGGGAGAGAAAGGAGTTATGATGACACCAGAGCAGAAACACAAAACATTTCCACCAGATGCCCCGCATCTCACAGACTCATTAGAGAGCCAGGACAAGGAACGACATGATGAAGGAGATCGCCATCACCCTATGGATCATCCGCTTCCCCATGCCCCTCACCATCCACAGGGCAAAACAGTCCTTCCTCCCAGGCATGATGCTCATTCACATCTCCATGGAGATGATCTTCCTGAACATACAAACCCTCCAAGTCCAATTAAACCCTCTAAAAAGATGACCAAAAAAGGAACTGAATAACGGCCTCACTTTTTCGATATTTGAAAATTGATTCGTTGTTCTGAATGATACAGATCCACATTACGGTGGCAAATACTTCCAGTTAAGATGATACATTAAGGTATTTCTAGTAGGGAGAGATGTATAATGTGGATTTTATAGGTTACCCCGAGTCCAAAGCACGATTGATACTCATCTCTGATATGTCATTGATATTTCCTATACTAACACTTTTTTCGGGGCAGAACCATGGGACTTCAGGGAGACCTGATTCCGGTTGTTCAGGAAAACCCTGACTATTACCCAAATACACAGTTGAGATTCAACTGAAGTAATCGATCATCCTCTTTATTGGATCTCTTTGGTACTGAGATAATGGAAGAAATGAAGAAGTAATCAAGTAGCTGCATACAATTCCTGTTTCAAAGCAGGCAAAAGATGTATTGTTGCGTTCAATTCTCGGGCTACATTTCTCGTTAAGGTTTGTTGACGGCTTTTCTCCGAGGTGGTGATATCCCGAACATCCCCTATTCGCTGGATATCGAATATCAGGCTCCTGTCACGTTCTGCTGACAATAAGTGATTATAGAAAGTGAATGTATCTTTGGCAATATTACGATCCAATTTGAATATATCCCGCTGATATGTGAAGTAAAGGCCGTTATTTGGGTATAACGGGGTTGCATGAACAAAGATATATTTACCATCCTGATTTTGTAAGAACTCTTGGTTAGTGGTGTTGAGGTATTCCTCAAGCCACGTAATATCGAGATAGAGGCCTTCGGCGATGTCAGCCTTATCCTTGTTTACAGACGTATTCCATAAGTAAAGTGAGTTGACCAGATATCCACTAGCTCCTATGAGAACTCCTAGGATCAGAATGAGGATCTGGGTTCTGGTTTCTATGTTCATATTATTCTCTTCGTATGCAAACGCTTTTTCCCGGGCCCGTTTTCAAAAATTTCACGAATCATGCGTGTTTAAAAATTAGGTAGGTCTTGCATCTATCTCCGGAGGAATCAGCCGTTTGATAAGCATATCCGGAACCTGTTTTGAAGTATGAACAGCCATATCGAAATATGCCCGGTTATCCATGTCACCGCTATAATTAAGGTCAATTTTAAAGATCGTATCCATGAGTATGATTGAACCAAATGTAGTGATCACGGCACGCCATTCTGTTATTTCCCGGTTTATTCCTACTACAAGTTTTTGTTTGTTGCCATCAATATCAGATATCAACTCATTTATGTTCATTACTACTGGTGGCAGGTTCAAAACCAGAGTAAATGATATATTGGAAAATTGTATAAACATTCTCTGAGATTACAAAAATTGTATTATAAGATATAGTAATTTAACAAAACATAATAGTGTTCTTGGTTCTATTTCGATAAATAATCGGAGATTGACCGGCATACAATTCCCGCATATGTTTTTTCCATCATGATATCAAAATTGATACAACATTTGCAATATCTGGCAGAAAAAACATACTTTTGCCTTAAATCTTGGGTAACTCTGAATAGGGACTATTTATATCTCTAGTGACCCCCGTCACTTTATTTTCGGATCAATTATCTAGAGAATGGGTATCTAAATTTTAGTGACGATGGCACTCGTTGATCCCCGCTATACAATTCAGCCCGGATAGGTTTTTCATCAGTTTTTCAATAACGGGTTCTATTTTGGGTGTTTTTTAGTTTGAATACAAATATATTCCACAAGACATATACCCCATGCCTTTATCTCATTCCATATCGAATATCTCTTCAAAAGAAGTAATCCCGACCAATTTTTTTATATGATATAATATTTACGGGATATCTTCGAATTTGATTTCAAGCTCGGGTTCTACCGTACACGATTATTTACCCAATTGAATATTCCGGTGAATTCTATATTTCAGATTGATTCAAATTTTGCAAACGCCAAAAAATGATTTATGTATCACTACCCTATGCAGGTCAGCTCTGATATGTAGGAAAATTTGGAGTTATTATTATCTTATATATCAGATCAGAGAAAGAAGGAGGTATTATGACAGATAATCTTAAAGTGAAAGCCAGCAAAGTAGCAGATGATGCTCGTGTGGCTGCAAATGCAGTAATTGATGATGCAGCGGTCTCTGCCCATAATCTGCATAAAGATGCAAGTGACAAAGCACAACAAGTCTCTGATGATATCAAAATTAGCATTAGCAAATCAGTTGCTGATGCCAAAATTGTAGCTCATCAGGCTGGAGCTCAATTAAAGAAAAAATAAAGAAAATGGGGCTTAAGTTGGTAAAATCAAAAACTACCGCGTAACTTTCCATATGAAATAGATCAACATCTTCTGCAACATTTCATAAAATGATCGATACCAGTAAATTTGAATTCCAGAATTTTGGCCTGAATTTCTTATCTTGCTAGAAACCGAACCTTTTTTTTAAAAACATTTCAATATTCGAACAACACCTTACGGCATCACGAGAGAAATATTCTCAAATATTTACATGATTCTTAGTTAAGAGCGTGTAAATCTATTAATTTTTACATCGATACCATAGAATTTTAAAACTTCTGTGTCATGAACCGTTTTAAATTTTGGGCCCACATTTTCGCTCTTATATCATTGGTATTATTAATAGAATCCGCCAATTCCTCGTCTTATAATTTTCTCAATGGATCCTTATGTCTAATAAATTAAGTTTGCCACATTGATTTCAGACGCTTAATGAGATCATCTACTATCGTGATCCATTTTTCCATAATTTCATCGGGAAACTGTATTGGACAGTTGAGAATAGCTAAAAACCCCCATTTGGTGAACTGTTGTCTATAAAGAGCATAAAAACTACCATTTGTTTTGAGGGGGTAATTAATTATCCTCTGGAGATTATCTGAACGGATCATCTGGGTATTAATGACACTGTTCGCCACTCTATCGAATATCACTGGATATCCCTTTCTCAGCCAGTTGCTTGTCTGTTGATATGACTTCTTGAAGTGGATCTCATCATTGAGATTGCCAGGTTCGATTGTCATCCCAAGGGATATTGATCGGGTCGGAAAGTTCTGTAACGCCAACGGCAATCTGTTTTTTTATCGGGTCGGTGATCCTGGCTGTATCCATACTTTCCAAGCCGGGCCTCATTGACATGAAGGACAATGCTGGTCCAGCCCATGTTGATGTTGGTTGCTCAAAATAGTACCTCGAAAAGAATACATCCTGGATGTCAGAGATGATTTCATCCCGATTAGCACCAAGGATTTCAAGGACACGGTAAAGTGTTCTCTCGCTGAAGGAAGGGAGGAAAATTCGGCAAGCACTTCAGGCCGGTTGATCCAGTCGTAAGATCTCTATATACTGAAGTTATCTGTCAATTTGTAACTGATGAGGGCTCGAAGCAGATTATTGAGATCAATACCCCTCGTCTTGTGTTTCCTGAAAATATCACAAAGTTCAGGACATCATAATGTTTATCTACAAGGAAAATGGTACCGATAGGAAAGGATATATTTTCATTCAGCTCAAGTTCATTGGTTCTTAGTTTTGTTTGCACTTTGGTCGATTCAAACATCATTAAGAACACATTTATTTCTTGTTAGTGGCAAAGTTGGGTTGAAACTGAATTTGCTCTATTCATGATAGCATTTTTTTGCGGTTTTATGTACTCTTGTATGTCCTGTATTATCGGGACTATTGACAGAATTAGACGGGCTATTTGTGAATCAAATATAAAAAACTTGAGGTCCGGGATATTTGTGTAAATTATACCAAAAAAAGGCCACCGAATGGTGATTCCTTTGTTATTCCATTAATTTGAGTTGAATATACTTACAGGTGCAGTTACATCTGATCCAGTGCTCATCATTGAAATCAATTCTGGTTGTTGTGCCATCATTGCGATGATGTCATTCTTGCAATTGTAACTTCGGGCAGTAAGTGTATAAGCTCCGCTTCCATTCGTAGTGATTATCTGGGCATAGTACTTTGATCCAGTGATTGGATAGGTGATGCCAACATATTTACTGGAACTGCTGCTCAAATCAACCCTGGTTGCAGTACAGGAATCATACCGTGGATCACAGTCCTTATAGATGTAAAGCGAGAAGTCTGGCCCGCAATAACTGTTCCTGATTGTCCGAACCTCGTTTGATGACATCATTGACATGGGAATTATGGCATCAAGACATCCTCCGGTAAGGATCCACTCGATATAATTTCTATTACCCATGATCTGATATACATATGTCTTGGACTCTCCAGAATTCAGGTATCCGGTCTTTACATCCGTGGCTTCAGAAGGACAGTTCGTTGCCCTGCAATTTGGGTCTCCATAACATGGATTTGGATTGTAAGGTTCAGGCTGATAACAGTCACTTGAAGCATCTAGTTGGAACGTTCCCGATCCGGAGTATGCATATATGACGACATACCAATTCCCCTGATCCAGGTTCATATTTTTAACCTGATTGAAAGTTAATTCGGCTTTATCATAATGCGATCTGATATAACTTTCAGAGGGCCAGTTCCCTGTTCCACTCCTTATTGCATAGATATCAAAATCAGATCCATATGGACCGTTCAAAGTCAGCTTTGCACCACAATCCACCTGGATCTCATATGTTGCTGCCTGTCCAGTATTCAGATATCCGCTCTTTGACCAGAAATATCCGGAACTTGCCGATCCGGGGGCAACACCAATTGCAATGATTAGCAGAATCAATGCAACATAAAAAATTTCTGAAATAATTCTCATCTTTTCTCCCTTCTGCATTTTAACAATACGTAAGGATTATAATCAATCTTCCGTGATATTGGGATGCTTCTTCAGATGATTTATCTGAAACTAGATCTGTTTTCTACTGCATCCTTTCTTCACCGATGTTCTGTTAAGCCAATAGACTTTTTTTCATCCCAGGGCTGATAAACCAGATCGTACTATGTTACAAGACAGGGGAAGAATGGTTATTATCCCTACTACCCCCTGTCTTGAATTGGAAATTTTAAAGAATCTTTGTAATATTGCAATTTTTGGAACAAATCCTGATAACATCAGAACGATTCTCATGACAACAATATATGTCAAAGAGCCCAGTTGTTAGATTAGTGAAAAGCTTTGTTTTTTCCAAAGTATGACACATTTTTTGGATCCTAACCATAGGTATATGGTCAGCTTCTGCAATCATGCAAGGTACATTCGGATAACCGGACAAGAAGAGATTTGATAATCATGATGTATAAGGAGATGAGAAACAGATGATAAGTCTGATTGGCCTGGCAGTATTTTTTCTTATATTAGCACTGGTCTTTTACATATTAGGTGCACGGGGAATCGCTGGATTTACCATGGAAATTGCTAAAATCCTCGTGATAATCTTTGTTATTGTTGCTCTTGTGTCATTCGTACTAGGTGGCTTTGGGGGCTTTTAACGGTCTACAAAACTGAACCACATGAGAAGAATTCAGTTTAACTCTTTTTTCCTTACATGGGTGGATGAAGTTTCATCGCAATTATTTTACAACAATTGATGTAAGTTTTTTCTGTAATAATGGAAAAATTGTTAATGAAGATTCTTCATTTTATCATTCTCTTTGAGAAAAACCAAATCTCTTATCCATGCCGTATTTCATATCTGTTAAATTATCAAATTTCAAATCAAATTTTAGAATCTACCCGAATAATATTACGTATATGGAGTAATGGAAATTTGTTCTCTTTATATCCTTGACCGATGTGGTTTTATGAAACAACAAGTAGAGAAAAAAAACTCCGGCACTATCCGGATATGCATTATCTTGATGCTTTTCATCATTAGTGCAGGTCTTATTGCAAATGTTAGTGGGGATACAGCCTCTGGTTCATCAGCGATTCAGGGTTCGTCCGCGATATCGGATCCATCTGTAATCTCTGATGCAAATACCATTTCGAGATCATCCACTTACACGAATTATCCTCCTTTCGATCCTGATCTTCAGAATGCATCGAGTATTACTCAATTTGATACTTCAACCTCATACACGGCAATTCCAGAATCATCTGGTAGTTCTACGAGTCAAATGGATGAAGTCATTACAGAAAGTGTACTCATGCTGAATAAGGATCAATCCTCCATTCAAAAGATCAACTTCAAAAATGCAGGCAGGTTACTAGCCACGTCTCTTTCAGGCAGCGGATTTGAACTTTACTCTAAGCAGAGTAAAACGTATCCACTAAATGCGACGAACAGAGATAATTATGGAACCCTTACAAAGGTAACCTCCTCTGCTCCGATATCCTTGGATATCGATGCAGGATCATGGTATTTCACGATTTTCCCAATTGGAGATTCCAGTACCTATGATATTCTTGCAATACAGAAAGGCTCTTCTTCACCATCCAATTCAGGTACCAGCAGCACCTATTCCTCTTTTGTGGAATCTACTCCGAATACTACTCGTTATGCCACAAGTTCCAGTACAGGATATTCTCAATCTTCTTCAGAAGGATTGACTACGGTTGCCTATAGATGACCAGGGGATAGGGTTCATTTCAGATATGGATTATATCTTCTCTTTTTCGATTCATTATTTCTGATGGTATTTCTTCAGATAGAGACGGTAAGGTAGGGATTATCTGGAGAACTGGATCCAAAACCCCCTCTTCGCGACCGGTTTTTTCACATGACTTGAGGAAATAATATTGGTTTCACTGTTTGCAAAAACCGGCAAGAAGTATATGCTCCCATTTCCAATGCAGGTTAACTCTGGTATGAGGGGATCACATGTTCAATAGTATGTTATTAAAAAACCATATCAGGGAAAGAATTCGGAAAAGATGTATGTTAATTATAAAACATTACTTCTACTTTGAGGATGAAAATGATGAAATTTATAAATAAATTCAGCATGATATGCCTGGTGTTGCTCCTGATTACTCTCATTGCAGCCATGACATTTGCTGAGGAAGCCAGCGTTATTACTCAGGTAACGCCTGGAGAAGTTACGGTAATTACTCCGGATACTGCCGGAACTGATACGGACATCTCTCCGGTACAAAAAGAAGAGATGAATATTCTCAGTGAAACTGATACGGCTCTTATGCAGGGCCAGTCATCGCAGGTATACCGGGTAACTTTGACGTGTCCCGGAACAGTTCGGATGACTTCGAGTTATGGATCCCGGTTTACATTATATGCAAAGAAAAGTTCGGGATCCGGATACTGCCCGACAGCCTTTGCCCTTCGAAGTAACTATGATAAAGTAATGTATGGATACAGCGGGACCAAGTACCTGAACCTGGATCCCGGAGTCTGGTGTATGGCAGTTTATGGATCTTCTGGAAGTGGTTCATACTCACTACGAGTAACTTCAGTCTGTCCAAACCCAACATCAAATCCCACCCCTGTCCCGACACCTTATCCCTGTGGCGTATATAGAACTGATTCCCGACAAGGATACCTGAATCAGGGACAAGCTGCAGTCTATGGATACTCCATTCCAAGTGATGGACGCTCGAAGATTGAATGGACCATGACTTCTACTAGCTCCCCAAGTGGGGGGAATGAACCGATAATTGCCGCATCTGTTGGTGATACTGCAGCACTCAGTAGTTCCTCAAGTGCAACCTCATTATTTGATCTCTACATCTTCAAGGACTGTAATCCAAAGACTACTGGATGCTCTACCCGGTATTATTCAAGAGGACCGAACTCCTTTGTATCGGTAGCATCCCCATCAAGCGGTTCAATCTATTATGTGATGGTATATGCACGTAGTGGCAGCGGAACTTTCGATCTGAAGATGAACAGTTATAAGTGTTCAGGAAGTGCCCCGATTATTGCGTCTGCTTCAAGCGTTCAGGATATGGCTTCTGAACCAGAAGTTAGTGCGCCAACTGCAGAGGTTGTTCTCTCTGAAGGAACATAAAAAAAACTCATGATTCACCTTTTTTTCTTCTAAAGTGAAGAAAAGCATCTGAAAAAAAATTTTTGTTGAATAATGTAATAACAAACGAATTGCGGCTATATCTCGAGGAGGGTAAATTATGCGGTCATTCTCTCATTACAGTTCTTTTTGTCTGCTATTTGTTACTTTTTGGGGGATAATTTCTTCGGCTAGTGGTTATACAAATGACTTTCCCAAATCGTATTATCTTTGGGAAGGATCAGCAGCTATGCATGAAATTGGAGTGTATGGTTCCTGTGGGTCACAGGTTACCGTTGTGTCACCCAATGAAGCAGCATTTGATCTGTATGCAATAAAGAATGATAGATCGCTGGGATCTTGTCCTTCTGATGAGGATATTATGACTCATTATGATCGAGTCGCGTACAACAGTCAGGGGACCGTAACCATGTATCTGGATGAAGGTCTCTGGTGTGTTGTAGTATCTGCCCGTTCCGGTAGCGGTACTGCGTATGTAACCGCAGATAGCAATTGTGTCCCACCTGGCCCGACTCCCACCCCAATTGTGCCCTATCCCGCCTTGTGTAGTCCGTATAAATCCGTTGACCGATCCGGGTATCTCTATCAAGGACAGGCAGCGGTTTATGCTTATTACATCCCGGATGATGGCCGTTCTCTCATCGATTGGACAGTTACGGGTTCCGGGTTTTGTGAGGAATCTCCGATAATCATGAGCAGATCTGTAGATCAGAATATTCGACAGGATATATTTGAGACCCGATCAGATTGCGGAGATATTTTTGATGTATACGCATTCAAGGAGTGTAACCCACAAGACTCATATTGCTCCACCAATTATCACGCTCGTGGCCCGGATGTCTTTGTATCGATAGCCAGTCCACAAAGAGGATCTACCTACTATGTGATGGTCTATGCCCACAGAGATAGCGGAGCATACAATCTGCGTATGAATAGTTATACCTGTTATTTTGATATTCCCATCAGTATTGCTGAAGTACCGGATGTTACCGTATCCACTGAAACAATCTATACATGGGCAGAAGATGTGCCAAAGATTGAGAGCACATACGAAAATAGTGTATCAGCACCGAATGCTGAGTTTATCCCAGTGTCCTCTCCATAAATACTCTTTTTCTGGAATTCAAACCATCGGATTCGGAAATATCCATTAATACACAGAGAGTGAAGACATAATTTTCCGTTGAAAACTGTTCCAATCAAAGGCTCATCATCTTCAAATATTACAGAACCGGACGCTCGTACTATCAATGATCGCTCCTCAAGACGATATTTTCAGGTATTTTGCCCTCTGCAACAAATTACCCGTATTCTATGGCGATGAACGGGATGAATCCGATGCGGAAAAAAGGTACGGAAAGTGAAAAAAACGCTGATCGGTAATTCCACTTTCCGGACGTACATATGTCCTTGTCTTCATAGATACCTGAAAGCCTGAATTCCGTTATTTGAAACAAAAATTGAAACCAATTCTCCCACTTTTTTATTCTCTATATCCGTATCCGCATGGAAATAACCATCCGGAGCATACAAACCCTACAGGTCTACTTGCACCCACTCAAGGAGATAAAAATGGAACTGAATAATTTTTCAGGTTCTAAAAAATATCAACACAATTTAGTTTTACATAATTTTATTTGGTTTACAGCGGTGATCCAGAATCATTTTTTTGAGTGATATTCAGGAATTTGTGTTCCTCATCCATTATAATAAAATAATATCTCATCTATTATTGAAAGTTTTACAGTAATGATTACAGATTTTCATAAATCACACAGTATTATGATTCAGGAGCCTTATCAATTATCGAAGGGTTAAAAAAGAAGATTTAGGGTTTAACCTTTAGTTTCGGCGCATTACAAGGAATGCTACTGCCCCAAGGCCAGCGAGTGCTATCAGTGCACCAAATCCAGGGGACTTCTGGGTCGGATCAGGGGTTGGTGGAACAGTGGTTACTGTTACAGTTGGCTTTTCGGTTGGAGTTGCATTCTTGTCAGCAACTGTCGGGGTAACATTGACAACTGGTGTGACTTTTGCTGCCGGGGTAGCTGCTTCAGTTGGAGCTCCGCCTGCCTCAACAACGTTGAACAGTGTAGTCTCAACTACGTCAGTGGTAACACCAGATACGCGGACGATATACTCGTCTGGCTTGAAAGTGGACGCGTCAACGCTGAAACTCCACTTGTTCAGACCATCAGTACCCTGCTTAACTTTAACTGTTCCAGTTGCACCGCTGAATTCACCACTCTGGGACTTGTCAGTGGGCTTGAATGAGGATGAAGTAACCTCAATGAGTAGATCGTTATCATCATATGCCAGATTGGTTGTACCGGAGATCTCGAACCTGGATCCTACCTTCTGCTCACCGAGTGGATTAATAGTGACTTTTGGCTCCTCTACAAGGAACTGCAGCTTTGTATAAGTGTCATCAACCATGGCATTGTTGATTGACTGGATAAGAGCTTCTGCTGCATCAGTGCCCTGAAGTGCACCAGGCCCTCCAATCTTGAATAGTTGAGAACCACGGGTTGGATATGATCCAAGGACAATCTGTGGGTTTAGTGGGTTGTCAGGATAGATATCGAACTCATTGTTGTACATCGGATGCTGAACGACAACAAAATACTGACCTGCATACAGGCTCTTGGTCTCGGTTTCTGTTATCTCGTGTTCGAATGACATGTCATCATTCACGGATTCCGTTGCATAGAGTATCTTGTTTTTTCCAAGAATCCATAATGATATGCCCTGTGATGGATCTCCTTCAGCAGTCCCTCTGATGTAGAGTTTGTCTCCCTTAGCAACCACGCTGCCAGATGCAGTTGCCTGGATGTACGGCTTTTTGATCACGAGTGAGACTGTGTCATACTGAGCATTATTCAAGTGACCTCTATCGTCTGCTCCACTTACTGCGTAGATTGTATACGTTCCTGCATCAATTTCGAGGTTTGCGGTCTGCCACTTATACTCCCAAGTGTCATCATCCTGAACATCAGCCTGATCAAAAGACTGTGGCTGGTCATTGTTGACCTCCTTCTTTGGAGATTTTAGCATTGCTCCGTTTGTGGGAAGGTTTGGACCCGTGATGAAAAGGTACGAAATATCAGTCTCGGAGTTGGTTCCTGATAGTTTTACTTCCTCACCTAGGTAGAAACTTTGGTCACCTGCAGCGACGACGGTGACATCTCCCTTCTCTACCTTAATGTCTACTTCATCTGACTTGTACTGGTTACCTGATTTTCGCTCGACACGGACTGTATATTTTTTGTCTTTAGTGTCCTTTGTTGTCTTAAATTCTACGGTACGTGTACCGCTTGAGTTTAACTTTACCTGAGAATACGTCTTGGTTCCATGGTAATCGGGATCATCAGGGACATCCTGTTTAACACTCTTCCCTGCACCACCCTCATATTGGTACTTACCAATCTCGTACGGACCTGCCGGATCATCCTGTTTCACATTGTCTTGAGAAGTCAGGATCATTGGTGGTTGATCTGTTGAAGTTCCGGTCATGGAGCTTGTCCCTTTGACCCAGATTATGTACTCTGCGTTTGGAACACCAGTGATGGTGACGGAGAACGGATTGCCACGAACAATAGTGTCCTTGTTGGCTTCGATCTTAACCTGATCGGTTGCAATCTGAACGGTTTTCACAGCAGAGATCGTCTTTCCGGTATAGTCAGAACCATCTGGTGATTTGTACTGATCCTTCATTGAGTTGGCGTTGCACTCAACCCAGACAGTGTACACACCGGCTTTGTACAGGTGGTTGTTGTTCTTGTCCTCAGCCGCTGTGTTCCAGCCATCATTTTTTGCATACTTGGAGTGATCGCTCCCTTCTCCAACCCAGTACCAAAGTTGGTTGTTGACAGTCTGCACATTGAGTGGCCACTCCTTGCCATTGTTACCAGCAAGCTGCTGATATACGCCACCGTCTGCAGATTTAACCTTCAATTTGAATGGACCGTCAGCAGCCAGGTATCCTGTACGGCTAGAGATACTATGCATATTGGTTTCAATTGCAAAATTTGCATAGTTCCCGACCGGGATTGCCTTGCTGGTTATATCCTCACCAGCAGTTGCGTCCCAGATCTTCAGATTGAGAGATGGTTCTTTGACATTAAATGCTGGGAGTCCCTTTGGAGTCCCGTTGGCATTTGGATTGCCATTCCACTGGTACCAGATACCGGTCTTACCGATGAAGATATCTGGAGACACGTAGAAGGTCTTTGCATCAGTTACAGACTGGATATCTGCTGGCTGCTCAGTGTTTGAGTTACTGCCTGGCTGCCACCATGCGATCTGATTTGCGCTTCCGGTTGCTGCGCTCACATCTAGGTTTTTTTCACCAAGGAAAATATCGCCTCCCAAGTTAACCTTGTTCAGGGTTGCAGATGCCGGAAGTGCAACACATACACATGCGAGAAGCAGAATAATTACTACTGCGATTTTTGCGTACATTACATGTCCTCGAGCAATCCGATGGTAGAGAGATTGCCAAAAAAATCATTACCAAAGGTAGTACGCCTCTATTGTAAGGTAGATAGCCTTTCCTATTGAACTCAAATATTAGAACCAGAATAATAGAGGACTGTATCTGATTTTTTGACAGGGTCCAGATCTACAATTTCTGGCTATTCATTTTCAAAAAGTGCAATCCTACAATCTGTTCGGATGCATGGGCAAAAAAATCGCCAAATATGTAATCATCCTGAATCATATACAATTTGAAGAAGAGGAGTAGTTAGCAGGGTCTTAATGTATTGTGGTCCAAAATGGGTAGATTTTTAGTTATCCACTGAAGATTCTGATACTACCGTTCCGGATTTTCATTGCATTTTTTGAGGTGTACTTTCAGAATGCCATTCTTCAATGAGGTATATGTTCCTTCGCTGGTGACTGGCGAAGGAAGGGGAATAATCTGTGATATATACCCAAAACTGTGTTCGCACATGGTATATTCAATTTTATCCTCTTTTTTCCACTCTCTGCGTACACAGGAGATTTTCAAGGCCATTGGATGAATCAGGTTTATCGTGATGTCTCGTTTGAGGTCACCGGGAATCATTTCAGCACTAACCACAATCTCATCATTATATTCTACAATCTGAATCTGGAGATTATCCTGCACACCTGGGAGTAATTTTCTGGATGGTTCACTTGAAGAAGGAAGTAAGGGAATCGGGTTGCTCTCCTGGATCTGCTGAAAGAGCGAATCCATGTAGTTTCTCATCACCTCAAGTTCTTCATAAACGTGCTGGAAATACAATCGTTCCATCTTGTTCACCCCCCTATTTTTCTCCTGCAAAGGCTTCCAGTATAAGACTTTCCTGCCTGGGGGTCAGATTTTGCGGGATCGTAACCAAAATTTTTATCAGAAGATCACCTCGTTTGGTACTGTTTAGGTATGGCATCCCCTGCCCCTTGAGTCGAAAGAGGGTGTGGCTCTGGGTTCCCCTGGGAATTTTCAGGGATGCCATACCGGTAATCGTACGCACGGAAATTTCTCCTCCAAGTATAGCCGTTTTCACTCCGATAGTTGCTTTACTATGCAGATCTGTCCCCTGCCTCTCAAATAAGGGGTCAGGCTTTACATGGACAACCGCATACAGATCTCCCGGTGGTCCCTGGTTCTCTCCTGGTTCTCCCTCACCGGCAATCCGCAAAAATTGCTTGTCCTTTACACCACGGGGAATAGAAACCTCAAGTTTCCTGGTTTTTTGAAGTACCCCTCTTCCCTGGCAGGATTTACAGGGTTTCTCAATGATGGTGCCGACCCCATTACATACCGGGCACTGCGCAATATTCATCACCTGCTGATGGCCTCTCTTCTGCACTGTCCGAATTTCTCCGGTCCCGTGACAGGATGTACAGGTCCTGGAAAAACCTGGTTCTGCTCCGGTCCCCTGACAGACTGTGCAGACGATCTGGTGAGGAACTGCTACGGTATTTTTTGTTCCATAAAAAGCGTCAGTAAGAGAGATTTCTATATCATACCTGAGATCAGCACCTGCCCGGCTGCGGGTTCTGGCGGTACCGGAAGAGACAGCATCAAATATGTCTCCCAACCCGAAATCCCTGAATAAATCGTCATAACTGGGAGTTTTAGCCTGTGTATACTCACCAGGTTTGAAGTCTGCGTGCCCTACCTGATCATACTGGGCTTTCTTCTGAGGGTCGCTCAGGACCTGATACGCTTCATTAACTTCTTTGAATTTTTCTTCGGCTTCGCTACTCCCCTGATTGAGATCAGGATGATATTTTCTGGCAAGATGCCGGAATGCTTTCTTCAGATCGTCCTGTGACGCATCTTTTTTTACGCCCAGGATCTCATAGAAATCCTTCTTTGCCATAATGTAAACGAAATGTCTTATTCCTCATCCTTAACCTTGAAATCTGCATCAACAACCTTCTCTCCCCCTGATGCACCGGTTTCCTGGCCAGATGGTTCGTCGCATCCTGGAGTTGAACACTTCGCTCCTCCCTGCTGCTCGGCATACTTTTGAGCGGTTTTCTGATACACTGCAGATCCAGCTTCACCCAGAACTTTCTGGAGTTTTTCAGTCTCTACCCTGATCCGAGAGGTATCTTTACCTTCTAATGCTGCTTTTACGGCCACAATTGCAGCATTTATGGTTTCAACATGCTCGGGATCCAGTTTGTCAGCTAGTTCTGACTTTGTTTTTTCTGCTGTATATAGTAACGAATCTGCAGAGTTGCGGACCTCGACGTCTTCTTTACGTTTCCTATCATCTTCCTCAAACTGCTTTGCTTCATTGACCATCTTCTTCACATCAGTATCAGGAAGCTTTGTTGAAGCTGTGATGGTCATCTTCTGTTCTTTTCCGGTCCCGAGGTCTTTTGCTGACACATTCAGGATTCCTGATGCATCGATATCAAAAGTCACTTCAATCTGGGGTACCCCACGGGGAGCCGGGGGAATACCTACCAGATTAAACTGGCCCAGACTGACATTGTCGCTTGCCATGGGACGTTCTCCCTGGAGAACATGAACAGTGACCGAAGTCTGGTAATCAGCTGCAGTTGAAAAAATTTCACTTTTTTTCGTAGGGATCGTGGTGTTTCTCTCAATCAGTCCGGTTCTCACTCCTCCCATCGTCTCGATACCAAGGGTAAGCGGAGTCACATCGAGAAGCACCATATCGGTGATCTCACCACCTAATATTGCACCCTGGATAGCTGCTCCGATGGCCACACACTCCATCGGGTCAATTCCCCGCTCTACTTTTTTACCGATATGATCCTCGATAAATTTCTGAACAACCGGCATCCGGGTGGGTCCACCAACAAGGATTACTTTCTGAATGTCGTCCTTGGTCAGGCTGGCATCGGTGAGTGCCTGTTCAAAAGGATGAATGCAGCGTTTGATGATCGGTTCAACAAGTTGTTCAAGTTTAGACCTGCTCAGTTTCATCGAGAGGTGCTTGGGCCCTGCCTGGGTAGCTGAAACATAGGGCAGATTGATCTCAGTCTCGATGACATTTGATAACTCAATCTTTGCCTTTTCTGCTGCTTCTTTTACCCGGGTTATCGCCATCTTATCATTTCGGATGTCAATTCCCTCAAGTTTTTGAAACTCGGCTGCGATCCATTCATAGACTGCATTGTCCATGTCAGTGCCCCCAAGTTGAGTATCCCCGGAGGTTGCCAGAACCGTGAACGTTCCTCCTCCAAACTCCATGATTGTGACATCAAGCGTACCACCCCCAAGATCAAATACGAGGATTTTGTATTCTCCGCTCCGATCAAGACCATATGCCATTGAAGCAGCAGTAGGCTCATTCACCAGTCTGACCACATCAAGTCCTGCTATCTTTCCTGCATCTTTCGTTGCGGTTCGCTGGTTGTCATTGAAATATGCAGGGACAGTGATTACAGCCTTGGTTATTGGTTCTCCGAGAAACGCTTCTGCATCCCGTTTTATCTTTTGCAGAAGAAATGCAGAGATCTGCTGAGGAGTGTATTCCTTTCCTGATATTTTATAGATATAATCGGTGCCCATCTTTCGCTTTGCACCAGTCACCGTATCTTCGGGATTACTCACTGCCTGCCTCCGGGCAGGTTCTCCAACAAGAAGATGTCCTTCAGCAGTAAAGGCGATATAGGAGGGAAACATCTTCCCAGCTACCGTGGCTCCTTCAGCTGAAGGAATGATAGTTGGTTTTCCACCAAGTATGACCGCCGCTTCACTGTTGGATGTTCCCAAGTCAATTCCGATAATCTTCTCTTTTGCCATTATTTTCACCTTCATTTTCTGCAAAATGCTCTGCAATCTTTACTTTTGATGGCCTGATGACCTTCGATTTCAACTGGTATCCGGTGCTGAAATCTTTAAGAATCGTATCTGATTCCTGCTGACATCTCTCCTTGCTGATTACCTCGTGAAAATGTGGGTCAAATTTTTTACCTTCACACTCAATTGGTTGCAGCCCATATTCGCTCAGGATTTTCATCATTTTTTTCCTGATCATGAGGAGCCCTTCCCGATTCTCCTCCTTCTCAAGAGAGGGGATAGCCTGGTCAAAATCGTCCAGTATCACCAGAAGATCTTTGATCAGGCTCTCATTCGCCAGGGCGATAACTACTGCCTTTTCTTTTTCAGACCACTTGCGATAGTTCTCAAAATCTGCCTGAAGGTACTTCAGCTGATTGAGCCGGTCTTCAGCAAGTTTGACATGCCTCTCGAGATCGTTTGTTATCTGCTCCAGATCTTCTGCCATTGTTCCCCTTTTTCCAGTCTTCGTCTATTGCATGATGATGCCTGAGATCAGTCCTTTCCGGGCAGCCCAATGAAATGGTAAATATCCTCTCATTTATCCCTATTCTAGCCTGAAAGGTGTAATTTGCGATAATATATCCTTAAGACAGACCTGATCCCCATTCATCAGATTTGATCCTACCATACAGGCATTCGGGCAAATAATTTATCAAATTTAATTTTTGATAAATCGACCGATATCTGCCTCACGTGTTTCTGCTCGTGTCATCATGGATCATTAGTTACCAGGGGGAAATTTCCAGTACATCCGAATATATTCGTTGTACAGATGATCCAGAGACTCAACACTGGTATTCCCAATAAATGGGTCAGTTACACAGAAGTTCAAATATCCGGATGCATGGTTTTTGTGGAAATTTCCTTTCAGATCGAGATACTTTCCCCAGGTAAAGCTGATATCATCACCTACGTGGTATCTCTTCCGCTTATCTACACTGCTGATAATTACCCTCACCCGGCGGAACATGGAATGATTATTTGTATAGAATTGTTGGCAGAAATCAAATTTTGAAACAAAATTTGCAATCGATTTTCAAGGTAGAAAAGGGCTCATTACGGCAGATTTTGTGATAGGTTCGGAAGTGTTTTTTCAAGAATTATTTCTAGAACCCCATCATAAAAGCGCTTTTTTAGAAATCGTACGTTGCAAGGGATTACAATTGTTTTCTGATACTGAACTCTGGCACCTGATGCCGTTATGGTAACAAGTGATGAATTATTTTCAAGATCAATCCTGATCTTTTCTTCGTCGATATCAGGCAGAACCGTAAGGATCCGAACAGATGTTTCTTCATCTATGAGTCTCATAGAAGGCTCGGTTATGTTGAATGACTTCATATGTTCCAAATCTTCCGGTATTCTGTATCAACATCATACAGTCGGTATCATGCTGTACATTTTAATTCACGTCAGTTCAGTCCAGGATTAATTGCCGATTATAAAACAAACAGGAGGAGAACTACCCAATTGAAACAGGTATGTAACTCATTACCCGGGGAAATGGCAATGAAGTACTCACATGCTGATCTGAACATGCTGGTTACTTCCTGATAACGTATCATGGATATCCGGGTGAATGTAAAAGAAAATCTCATATATGTAAGTTGAGATCTTTCTACTGCTTCTTGAGTATGACATAATGTAGGATTGATATGTCAGTTTCGCATGGTCAGACAAGGTTTGTATTTCCTCAATGGGGAAGGTTCTCCTCTTGCAGGTATCCTTGTACCCATTTATATCCATTATATGAAACGGGATAAACCTGACTACATGATACAAATCTTGTTTCATTTTTTGATTCATCAATGAACGATGAAAAGCAGGATCTGGTCCTGATACTTTAAGGGTGGAGTCTTTTCGATGAATCTGGCGAGAATAGGATGTTCGTTACATCCTTGAATCTGTGTTATTTGTGGGTAATTCCCTTTCTTCACCCAATATATGCTCAAATACTTTTTTAAAATCATTAAGTTTCTGACTGATGTGGATTTTTCCTTTCTGAGTTGGACAATATAACTTAGATTTTCCTGATATCCGTATCTCAAGATGGCCATTCTCAAGCAGGTCATGGAGGAGGGTGTACACCCGTGCCTGAGGAATTAAAACCTGATACCTGTTATGGATCTCATGAACAATATCAAATCCTGACACAGGCTTATCCAGAAGAGAAAGGACTACAGGCTCAAGTAATTTTTTTACTACATCATCAATAGTAGATTGGGGGACAACTGATAGAGAATCAACCGGATAGGTATGGTGGGCAAATGAAAGGGTAGTCTCTTTGCCAGTAGATACAATGATTCTGGAGATCCCTTCCGCGAGAATTTTTATCAGCGTATGATCAATTTTCCCGATATTAAGGGCGATCATCCCTGATATGAGGGTTCCACTCTTCTTTTTATCAAGAAGCAGATTTTTAATGGCAATAATATCATCAAAATCTTCGGTTTCTGAAAAATCAATCAGTATGTGGAGTGATTCTTTTGAGCCTTCATAGAGAAGCGAATCGGTGCATTTTTCCAAAACAGGTGGTAGTGTATAGAGTTCGTTGGTTTTTATCCGGTGAATGTAAAGTTTGTGACTTTGAATCTCTTTGGGAAAGTATTTCTGAAGTGTTGAATGTGAGTATGCAAACAGATTGCGTCCACCTTTCTTTATCCCTTCCTCTAATGCGAATTTAAAGATGGGATCTTTCTCAGCCTGATCCGTATACAGAAAGAGCATGATATCAGTAAAAATATCTTCCAGTAACACGGTTTTTATCTCTGGTTGATCCAGATAGGTCAGATCATCTCCATCAATCTGGTCAGAATCAGACGATGAAGGAATTGTCCGGTGAATTGATTTGATTGATCTCTCTTCTTCCTGCTCTGCTGATCTGCGAAATAATGCTACTTCAATAGCAGCTTTTATCTCCAGTTCGTTGAAGGGCTTGACAATATATCCATAGGGTCGTACGCTCTTTGCTTTCGCGATGATGGCATCATCTGCATATGCAGTGATAAAAACAACAGGGATATGTAATTCAGTGGTAATGATTTTTGCTGCATCAATGCCATTCATCTTTCCAGGCATCACGATATCCATCAAAATAACATCGGGTCCCAACCGTCTCGCTTTCTCGATGCTCTCTTCACCAGAGGCAGCCATACCCGCTACATCATATCCCATTGCACTAAGGCGCTCTTCAAGTTGCATGGTGATGATCGCTTCATCATCAACAATGAGAATTTTTGACATGGGCAATTATTCCTTTGCGAGATACGGGAATTCTACCAGAACATGCGTTCCCTGAACACTTGTAATAATCAGGGAACCTCTGAGCTGATGCTGAACCAGAGTCCTGATTAACTTCACCCCGAGACTGTTTGAACGACTGATCTCTTCTGGATCTGGTATCCCGATTCCATTGTCACGTATCGAAATCCTGATGTTTCCATCCTTCTCTTCCACCGCTATGTCAATTGTGCCCTTCTCTCTTCCGATAAATGCATGTTTATACGCATTCGAGAGAATCTCGTTTACAACCAGGGCACAGGGAAGTGCCAGATCTACCGGAAGAAAAATTTCATTCGGCTGAATTTCGCAGGTTATCTCATGCCCTTCATTGGAATATATATTAGATAATGCTTTTGACTGATCCCGGATCTGATCTGTGATATTGATCTTGCCAAACTGCTTGCTTTCATAGAGTCTGGTATGGATCTGAGCCATGGTCTGAATCTTGAGCATCATATCAGTCAGAATACTGTAGATAGAATCATCATCTGTCCTCATCCGGGTCATATCAAGAAGGCCAGATATCAACTGGAGATTGTTCTTGACACGGTGATGGATCTCCCGAAGAAGAACCTCTTTCTCCTGTAATGAGGCTACCAGTTTTCTTTCTGCACGTTTTCGATCAGTAATATCACGAAAACTCCAGACCCTCCCAACTACAACATCGCCGATAATTTGGGGTTTTGAATAACGTTCAAAGATCTTCCCGTCGATAAATTCAATCATATCAAAACTTTCACGAGTTGGATGTGAATGAAAATTGGTTATGGTGTCTGCAAATTTTTCAGGTGTTTTAATTTGTGGTAGTATTACATCCAGTACTTTATGAGCTTCTCCGGACTCCAGGATACTCCGGGGAATATTCCACATGGATGCAAAATTCTGATTATAACTCGAGATTTTTCCTTCTTGATCGATTACAAAAATCCCATCTGCGGTTGATTCAAGCGATGCATGTAAGAGAGAAAGAGTTTTTTTTAGTGTGGTATCTGTTCGTATACGTTGCCTGATCTCCTCGTTTAATGTCTCATTTAGTTTCTCATATTCGGTAGCCCGGAGTCTGAATTCAGATTCAATTTTTTTCCGATCAGTGATATCCTGCCCCTGGGCGATTGTTGAAACGAGGGTTTTTCCATCAGAACCAAAAATAGATGCCGAATTCCAGAGTACGGTTCTGTTCTCACCATTCTTATGTAGAATTGGAATCTCAACACTTTCCCACCGTTCTCCTTCCTTCGTTCTTTTGATGAGATTCATTACCGAAGCAAGATACCGCTCATGAAACAGAATCTCAAGTCGTTTTCCGATAACTTCCTGAGCCGGTTTCCCGGTTAACTGTTCAAATGCACGGTTGAATAGCCTTATTCTGAAATCCGGGTCCCAGACAATAATAGGAGCACTGGCAGAGGTAATGAGATTATCCAGATAATCCTTTGTCTCCCGCAATTTTTCATCCATCAACACCTGGTTGGTGACATCATACGCGACTTCTCCGGCACCGATGATAGATCCCAGGGCATCCCGAATGGGAGTGTACAGGGTATGATAGACTCTTCTGTCAGTACCTGGTTCTCCAAATTCCACCTCCTTGTTTACATTTTCACCCTGAAGCACCCGTCTCCATTCCTGCACGGTCACATTTTTTCCATGTGGATCTTCTACAAACAAGTCTACCATGCTGGAGCCTAATGTCAGATCTTTCCCGGTCCGTCGTTTCATCTCCTCTTTATATGCTTGATTGAAAAAAATATAGCGAAAATGTATGTCTTGTGCAGCGATGAGTACCTCAGTTCCTTTCGTGACCGCTTCCAGTATCTCCTGAGTCTGCTGAAGATTTTCTTCGCTGTGCCTTAATGCATCTTCAATCAGTTTTTGCTCAGTAAGGTCAAGGGTTGCGGTCCCGATACCGGTGATACGCCCTTTTTCGTCATGGATGGGTTGTAGATTGAGTTCAAGAAATATTCGTTTCCCCTGAATGGTCATCCACATTTTTTCATGGACTTCTTCCCCGGTTTCAAGAACCCTGCGTTTGAGGTCTATCAGATGGTGTGCATCTTCCTGAGTGAAAAGATCAGTATCTTTCTTTCCTTTGATCTCTTCATTCTGTATGATCTGCTGATTATATCCCCACTGAAAAACAAGGTCCGTATCCTGAATAGCTACCGATACATGAGCATTTTGTATCGCAAGCCTGAAACGATCCTGACTTTTCTTTAACTCGTCTTCTGTCTTTTTAAGATCAGAAATATCACTGATTGCTATCCTTATCGATTGATTATGAAAATTTTGTGTGAGGTTAATGCCCTCCAGCCTCGCAGGAAAGACAGTTCCATCACTACGCCTGAACAGGCAGGTAACGGTTTGTTTCGCATCTGATCGGAGCAGATTCACCAGATACATATCCCAGATATCTCTCTCGTGTGGATCTATCCAGGATCTGAAACGGGAATGAATCAGTTTTTTCCTGTCAACACGGAGAAGAGTTGCAGCAGTAAGGTTAGCCTCTGAGATTATTGCCATATGCGTGAGCGTGATATATCCAACCGGAGCGAAATCATAGAGATCAAGGTACTTGTCACGGGACTCTTCTATTGTTAGATGTGCCTGCCTGAGGTCTTCAGCCTGTATCTCTAATTCAACCTGATGTACCTGCAGATCATACATCAGTTCTTCCGATGTCTTTTCAGGTAGAGAATTCAGAATTTTTGAAGAGTTGTTGATCTTTTCGATAACAATATCCTGAAGTGAACCACCCTCATGTCCCTCGTCGGGATTCCCTGTTTTCATCGTATCTTTCCTGGTTTGCATTCTTCTTGAGTCATGAGAGGAGATTCGTAGTTTGAATGGTACGATACTGATTGATTCCGTACTAATTGATTGATATGGATATGTCGAATTATTGAATCCTGATTTGGTTCTATTGCCTCGGGTAGTACTCAACACAGATCAGACACATAACAGTATCTTATCTGGGTTTTATCAAATCAATTTAAAATCAGCCCACTACCTGTTGAGTGTTTATCTTATCCAAGTGGTACAAGGGAAATGTCCAGATAGGAACCTATTCCTGTTCTGGTTCCTACTCCATATAAAAATAGTTCCAGTTTACAAATTTTGAAATGAGCCTTTCCAACATTGATTTTTTGTTATTTTACCTTGGACCGGCTTGAGAGAAGGCTTCTTTTTATTATGGGTGTTAATAATGCTATAGGAGAGCACTAATACCGGCTGAATTGGTAAATATTCATGGTTCTATTCTGGTTATAGCGAACATAAATCTGATTGAATCGCCAATTAAATCATACCCCGATTCGTATGATACATTGTTCAACATCAGAACAGACACAACAGATATATAACATACTACCATATAAGCACAATAATTTCATGTCACATTTCAGTTCTTATTTCATTCCAATCACTTGAGATCTGATCCGGGAAAAAAATGCCAAAAAAAACCAACCCAGATCGGTCTGTTGTTGATGCATCAGGTGTTATCGCAGCATCCACCACCGGGATTAACACATTTCCAATTGTTGGAATCGGTGCATCAGCCGGAGGTCTGGAAGCTTTCGAGCAATTTCTTCGCCTCGTTCCGATTGACAGTAGTGCCGCTTTTATTCTGATTCCCCATCTTGATCCTGATCACGAGAGTATGCTTGCTGATATTCTCGGAAGGGTCACAAAAATGCCGGTTATTGAAGCTGAAGACCAGATGCAAATAAAGCCGGATCATGTCTATATCATCCCACCGAATCGGATGATGACAATCCACCATTCCATGATTCACCTCAGTATGCCTGACACCGTCCAAGGTCAGCGTATGAAGGTTGATCTGTTTTTCAGATCCCTGGCTGATGAACTTGGGCATAAAGCCATTGGTGTCGTGCTCTCTGGTACCGGAACAGATGGTACCCTTGGGCTGCGGGCAATTCAGGGAGGTGGGGGTCTAACTTTTGTTCAGGATCCAAATGAGGCCAAATACAATGGCATGCCTACCAGTGCCATAGAGAGTGGGTATGCAACCTATATTCTCCCGGTGGCACAGATTCCGGCCCAGCTTATCTCTAGTATTTCGGACCTCTTTGGTCCAATATCACCGTCTCATCCAGCCATTGATGAAATTAAAGAATCAGATAATAAGGGCGCCATTAGCCGAATATTGAGAATCATCAGGACACGGACCGGACACGATTTTTCCAAATACAAAAAAAGTACAATAAACCGCAGGATCGCAAGACGAATGTCAGTTCTTGCAATTGAGGATATTTCAGGTTATGCCCGGTATGTAGAAGAACATCCGGATGAGGTAAAGATACTCTTTCGTGAAATACTCATTAATGTAACCAGTTTCTTTCGTGATACAGAAGCGTTCGAATTTTTAAAGACGAATGTACTCCCTGATCTAATCCGAAATAAGAATGAATATGATTCATTCAGGGTCTGGGTTCCTGGTTGTGCAACCGGTGAAGAAGCCTACTCACTCGCTATCATTATCAGAGAAGTACTCGAAGATCTGGAGAGAGATTGTAAAGTTCAGATTTATAGCACAGATATTGCTGAAGATGTAATAGCCGTCGCACGAAAAGGATTCTATCCACCAAATATTACCGCAGATATTTCACCAGAACGCCTCAGGAAATATTTTATCAGACAGGATGCCGGATTTCAGATAAACAAGGACATCAGGGAGATGGTGATTTATGCAACCCAGGATCTCATTAAAGATCCCCCGTTTACCAGACTTGATCTTCTCAGTTGCCGTAATCTTCTCATATATCTTGAATCCGAACTCCAATCCAGACTCATTCCGGCATTTCATTATGCGCTAAAACCCGGAGGAATTCTATTTCTTTCCTCATCTGAAAGTATCGGAAGCTTTCCAGACCTTTTCAAACAAATTAACAGAAAATGGAGAATTTATGAGGCTTCAGGCATAAAAAATGCAGGCCAGATATTAATGGAGGCTCCTCTTGCCTCAAGAGACATGCATCCCCTCATACCAAATTCAGATATCCATCCCGGACGCATGGATGCATCAATAGTCGAACAGACACGGCGGGAATTACTCCAGGCATATGCTCCACCTTCGGTGGTTACCGATGACACAGGCACTATTCTGTATGTACATGGAGATACCGGTAAATTTCTTCGTCCTGCCCAGGGTCAGGCAACACTATCTGTTGTCGAGATGGCACGTGAGGGATTACAACTGGATCTCAGGACAGCAATATTCACTTCAAAAACGCAGCAGATAGTCGTTACGTGTAAAAATTTGCAGGTCCGGACTAATGGCGGTTATGAAACAGTCAATCTGGAGGTTAGACCAATCATCCATTCAGGGACTCTGCACGGTAATCTTATCATCAGTTTCCATCTGGCAGAAGAGTCTGAGGAAGGATCCGTTCAGAAAGAAAAATCAGATACCAGTCATATTAACCCTGAACGGGTAACTGAACTTGAACAGGAGTTGCTGTATACAAAAGAGAGTCTACAGGCAACAATAGAAGAGATGCAGGCCGCGAACGAAGAACTCAAGTCAACCAACGAAGAACTGCAATCAACGAATGAAGAACTCCAGTCCACTAATGAAGAGTTAGAAACTTCAAAAGAAGAGATACAGTCGGTTAATGAAGAGATCATGTCCGTGAACGCCGAGTTGCAGGAGAAGATCATACAACTGGCGGACATTCAAAGCGACATGAAGAACCTCCTGAGCAGTACAGGAGTCGGCACCATCTTTCTGAATATCGACCTTAAAGTCAGATGGTTTACCCCGGAGATAGTCACTCTCTACAAACTTGTCAGTTCTGATGTTGGAAGACCGCTTTCAGATATCAAATCTCTCATTCTCAACGATACCCTGCTTGAAGAGGCAGGAATGGTTCTTGATTCATTAATACCAAAGGAAAAAGAGATACAGACAACTGATAATCGATGGTTCCTGGTCAGGATATTCCCATACCGGACACTCAAAAATGTTATTGACGGAGTCGTTCTCTCCTTTATTGACATAAATAGCAGAAAAAGAGCAGAAGAAGAGGCAGTCAGATCCCGGGAATATGCTGAGAATATAATAGATACCATACGGGAACCTCTTCTGGTATTAGATAATGATTTAACAGTGATCTCAGTAAGTCATTCATATTACCAGATGTTTCTGACATCACCAGCCGAAACAGAGGGGAGAAATCTCATCGAGATAGGGAGCAGTCAGTGGAGTATTTCTCACCTCATAACTCTTTTGCACACAATTGTCCCCGAAAAAACCTCATTTGAAGATGTTACTGTACATGTAAATATTCCGGGTATTGGAGAGAAAACCCTTATTCTGAACGCCAGATGCATTTGGAATAAAAAAGGGGGTCAGAATCTTATCCTTCTTGCCATGGAAGATGTTTCTGAGTTATACAGAACAAAGGAAGCCTTTCATGAGGCCAATAATAAACTTAAACTTCTATCCAGTCTGACACGACATGATATCATCAATCAGATCTCTGTAATTCAGGGAACTTTGTATTTACTTGGTGAAGAGTCTGATCCTGATACCCTCAAAAAACTGTTAGATAACTCTATCGATGCTTGTAAACGAATGGAAGCAACTATTGGTTTTACCAAGGATTACGAGAGTTTTGGAACTATCTCAAGTGGATGGCAGTTGGTTTCCCAACTAATTGACTCTGCAGAATCAGAGATTAACCCTGTAGGTGTCATCATTGAGAACCAGATCCCAAAGAATCTGGAGATTTACGCTGAACCTATTCTACGTAAAGTATTTGCCACCCTCATGGAGAATGCAATCCGTCATGGGAAGAATTTGAGCAGGGTACATTTTTTTACCCGGGAACAGGATGGGAGGTACATCATTATCTGTGAGGATAATGGGGGAGGAATCCCTGAAGATCAGAAAAGTCTAATCTTTAACCATGGATATGGGAAACATACGGGAATAGGTCTTTTTCTAGCCCAGGAGATCCTTTCAATTACCGGGCTTTCAATTCATGAATGTGGAGTGGAAGGAACAGGTGCAAAATTTGAGATTATGATACCCCCAGGTAAATTCAGAACAGGCAAAGAGTGAACCTGTAACTATTTTATTTTTTGACAGGGGCCCAGATATTGGAGATACTATCAATATTTCTACTTTTGACAATCCATAACCCGAATATAAACAACATCATTACAACTGCAAGTCCAATCATGGCAAATACATCCTTTTCACTAAAATCCTGCGATATCAACAGTATAAAATGTCTGATTATTGCAGTCAACCCAATAATTAAAATCAGTTTAATATCAATATTACCATTTTTAAGTTCTTTTACAGTTATATAGAGTTCTACAATTATGATCGTCAAAAGAGTTGTACTAATAATTCCTAATATTCGGGTATCAGTTATTGGTCCGTCAAGCCCACTAAAAAATACAAAGATAGACATGTACACAGAAACCAGGTTTAATATTCCAATAAAGATAAAAGAGGTCATGGAGAAGAAGATTAGTAATACCATTACGAAGTCAACCCAACTAATTTCTTCAGGTTTATACGATATTATCTGATCAAGCGTTTTCATATTTTCTCATCTACTGTATTGCAATGAGAGCATATAGTATGGGCATTGAAAAACAGATTTTAGAATCAGAAATGTGATATAAAATATTCATGAATTCTGCCCATTTTTTTTGATCTGGGATAATAGTGCACTAAACCAGATAGCCTGCTCCCTAATGTGTGAATTCACAACTATGTGTATTTTACATCTAGAAAGTGACTGATGAGATCTGAAATGGACATAGTGTACTGTAATAACAATTAAGGGGAAGTAAGACTGATTGGGAGTATGATACCTCCAATAGAAGAAAGATCAATCAGGCCATGTGTAAGTGAAGATATTTCACGAAGATGTATCCATTGCCTGAAAGAAGAAGATGGCAACCTTCATTGTAACTTTAATATGGTTGGAGAGTCGGGGTATGCAAGTATTCTCGGTGATGAGAAGATGCCCAATTTTTGGGAGATCAAAACGCACAGATACAACTTATCAGAAGAACAATCCAAAAAACAACCTTGTATCTATCATCTCAATAAAAGAGAGTACTCAGAATCGATGATAGGGTACTGATCAATACAGATCATCATTGCATGAATGTTCTTTGTTCATCATTTTTGGCACCACATCCAGAATATCAGAACATAAGCCAGGGATCTCAATTATAATAGGGATGTATCACCAAGTTCTACCACAACCTGACGATCCCCCCCATCATCAACAAGATGTACCGTTTTATCAGACTGAGTTTTTCCCTCAACACTCACCGATTTTACTGCTGATCCCGGACCGGCCTTTATGACAGAGATATGATATCTGGAAGACTTGTATCTTAAATAAATCCGGTATGATCTCCAGATCTCAGGAATACAGGGATTGAATGCCATTTGATCGCCATGTATCTCAAGTCCGAGTAGAGATTCAATAATCAGTGTATACATCCAGCCGGCAGATCCAGAATACCAGGTCCAGCCTCCACGTCCTGAGTAGGGAGGAGCAGTATAGATATCAGATGCAACAACATACGGCTCAACCCGGTATTTTAGAACATCATGATGAGTTTTACAATGATTAATCGGGCTGATAAACGACAGCAGTTTCCAGGCCTGTTCGTGATCCTTTAGCATAGCAAATGCCATTGCAACCCAGATGGCTGCATGGGAGTAATGCCCTCCGTTTTCTCTGACGCCGGGCACATATCCTTTAATGTACCCGGGATTCATCAACGATGAATCAAACGGAGGGGTAAAGAGAGATACCAGCCCATCATCGGATCTGATAAGATGAGTGCCTACTGCTTTCATTGCAGAGACAGTCCTCTCTGTTGATCCAGCACCCGAGAGGACAGACCAACTCTGGGCGATTGAATCTATCCTGCATTCCTGATTGATGGAAGATCCGAGTGGCTGTCCTGAATCGAAATAGGCACGGCGGTACCATTCCCCGTCCCACCCATTTTTCTCAAGGCTTTCCCTCAACTGATCAGCATATACCTGGCAATATTCTGCAAATTTTGGATCGTTGTGAAGCGTAGAGATCCTGGCAAACCGTGTAAGCAGATCATAGAGGAAAAATCCGAGCCATACACTCTCTCCCTGCCCTCCTGCTCCGACAAGATTCATTCCATCGTTCCAGTCTCCGGTTCCCATCAACGGAAGGCCATGAACACCAACCATCAGTCCTGACCTGATGGCCCGGACACAATGTTCATAGAGCGTATCTGCTGATCCGGAGATTCCAGGGAGATCATAATATGAGTCCTCGTCAGGGAGTAGTTCTCTCCCTTCAAGAAAAGGAGCCATTTCGTCAAGAATCCCAAAATCACGGGTCCCGGTTACATACCTGCAGGTTACATACGGGAGCCATAAATAATCATCAGAACAGTGAGTCCTCACTCCACGACCAATAGGCGGATGCCACCAGTGCTGTACATCACCTTCTGAAAACTGATGCCCGGCACAGAGGAGGATCTGTCTTCTTGCAAGATCTGGTTTAGCATGGATAAGGGCCATCACATCCTGTAGTTGATCCCGAAATCCAAACGCTCCTCCTGACTGATAAAAACCAGAACGTGCCCAGAGGCGGGAGACAATAGTCTGATAGAGAAGCCACCCGTTGACAAGAAGATCCACAGAGGGATCAGGTGTCGCAATATTCACAGCTCCAAGCGTTGATGCCCAGAACTCCTGTACCGCTTTCAGTGATGCACGTGCAGTTGCAATCCCGCGACTGCGAAGAACAAGACTTCGTGCATCTTCTTCATCACGACCGAGTCCAAGGTTAAAGATGATCTCACGTTCCTCACCATCGACTAGGTCACATAAGACCTGGAGAGCCGCACACGGATCAAGACCTGCTCCGACTTTGTTGGAGAGCCGTTCCTGCTCCATTGCTGCAGGTTTCTCCATCGAACGGTTCCGCCCGATGAATTCATACCGGTCGCCGGTAATGGTTCTGCTTAGGACATTTGAGTCAAGAAAGGCAACACGCCCGGGAAATTCAGAATTATATGGATTTTTTACAAAGATTGCTCCGGTAACCGGATCTATCTCTGATATTACATAGGGCAGTGATCGAGACCTGAGTTCTCCTAAAACCCATTCGACATAGCAGGTTACCGAGAGGATACGGGACTGTCCTGACTGATTCTTCACACGGAGAGAGAGGAATTTTACCTGATTATCAAGCGATACAGAGACTGTTAGTGTGGTATGAATCCCATATCCTGAGTATTCAAAGATTGAATAGCCAAATCCATGCCTGGTTTTGTAATTGTTATGCCCTCTGACGGGTAAGGGAGTTGGAGACCAGAATCTGCCGGTCTCTTCATCCCTGATATACAGGGCCTCACCAGAGGGATCAGAGACCGGATCGTTTGTCCAGGGAGTAAGTCTGAACTCATGGGCGTTCTCACTCCAGGTGTAAGCACTCCCGCTCTCTGATATCACGGTCCCAAAATTCTCATTTGCCAGGACATTTACCCAGGGTGCCGGAGTTACTTTTCCTTTCCCGGTGAAGATGATGTACTCCTTTCCATCAGGCGAAAATCCCCCAATATCGTTGAAACAGAGAAGGTCTTCACCAGAAATGCTGATTCCTGGATCATTCTCATGAATTGATGCCCTGGTTGGGATGAGTTCAGGTACAGGAGTTACAATCCAGCCAGGCCGGTCGAGTTGCATCGCAAGACTGCCCCTCCGATCAGAAATTATTGCCCGTGCCACGCTTTGAATCAGGATACGATCCTCATCTGACATCTGTTCCATATGTCGGATGAAGATGCCCCCTTTCTGATTTAATTGAGGATGATCAGAACCCTGGGGAATCTGACGCATGATCTCATCATGTAGTTCCTGCCTGTATCCTGACTGTTCCTCATTCCAGATGACCAGATCAACCATCAGGCCTTTTATTCGCCAGTACTCATGGGCCTGAACCATCTCTTTTATCAGACCAATCCCGCTCTGATGTTGAATTCGCACCAGAACTATGGGTACATCTCCTGATATTCCATACCCCCACAGACCTGACTGCCCACGGGAGTTCTTTTCCAGTACCTTCTGGCTCGCCCTACGCGAAGGATGAGCATAGATAATCGATGAAGCAAGACTCCCAAACAGTCGGGCATCCCTCTCTGTTGCATTCAATTGTTTGAGTACAACCTGAGCATGTGTCCAGGCAAGCTCGGAGACACGATCAGCGATGTAACTGTCATAATACTTGTCAACAAGGGCGACCGATTTATCCCGGCTCTCACTAACTCCGGTGAAAATATTCACACCTGCAGTCTCCTGTGGATCCAGTATGATAGTGCATCTGATCGCAACCACGGGATCAAGAACAGAACCTGCTGAGTTTGAAAGGACAGATGAATCAGTCATGGCAGCAGGATTTGAGAGGGAATTCGTCCTTCCGATAAAATTAGCCCTGACTGTCTCGAATGAGATCTTTCGAACCACGGTGCCATGAACAGTCATGAGATGAAGCATCCATGGCGGCTTTTCATCCTCTGATCGTGGCCTTCTTGTGGCTATGATTGCATTCTTCTCCTGAAGAAGTTCAGTCTGAACAAACAGGTTACTGAATGCCGGATGTGATTCATCAGATGTCTGGGGAGCCAGGACCACCTCAGCATAACTGGTAAATTCCAGAGTCCTTCGTTTCCAGGACCGGTTTGTTACCCGTATTCGTCGAAGTTCCACATCATCTTCAGGAGAAACGATGATCTCTGTACGGGTATCAAACTCCCGGTCACGTCTTCTGAATTCAGCACGTGCCTGTTTAAATGTCGTTTGAAAGGTTTCGGGATTCTTTTTTGTGGGCTGATACCCATTTGACCAGAACTCTCCACTTGCAAGATCCCTGATGTAACAGAAGGTTCCCGAGTTGTCTGCGGTCGGATCTTCCCGCCACCTGGTTACCGCAAGATCGTTCCATCTGCTATATCCTGATCCGCTATTATTTACCATCACATGGTAATGCCCGTTCGAGAGAAGGTGTACTTCAGGTCGTGGTGTATGTGCAGTCTGAAAGATTCGCATGAGTGACTCCGCATCCCCATTCTTCTTATGAACACCCTGCACATCACCGGTATGTGGATAGAAGGGAGTAATTCGGGGCATCTTCTCCTGAAGAAGCATCAGGGTTGCCTTAAGAGATGGATCAGATTCAAATCGCTTTTGCATCGGACGATTAAGAAGGATATACGCAAGCGAGAGCAGAGCCATCCCCTGGTGATGTACCATGAAGGATTTCACAATTGTATGATTCTGGCCTGGAGGAATTCGTGAAGGGGTAAAGTCAACAGCTTCATAAAACCCGTATGTCCCTGAATATCCAAGCGATTCCATCTCCTTCAGATTCATATAGGTTAACGATGGATGAACCATCAGACCCATCACACTAGCATAGGGAGCAATGACCAGATCTTCAGAAAGACCACGCTTAAATCCAAGCCCCGGAACTCCGAATGCACGGTACTGGTAGTTCTGGCTTGCATCAATGATATTATAGCCTGATTCTGATATCCCCCATGGAACATTCCTCTGTCTTCCATATTCGATCTGCCTGGTAACCACAGCACGGTAGGTGCGATCCAGAAGAGTATTCTCATAATTTGGCATCAGAAGGAGTGGCATAAGGTATTCAAACATCGAACCACTCCAGGAGATGAGCGTTGATCTTCCCTTTCCAACGGTCGTGAGCAGCCGTCCTAACGCAAACCAGTGCTCCTGGGGAAGCTCTCCCCTGGCAATTCCGATAAAACTGGCAAGTCGTGCTTCAGATGCCAGGAGGTCATAAAAACTGGCATCACGTTTGAGATCTGTTGCATTATACCCGATGGCAAGAAGTTTGCTGGTTTGATCATACAGAAACTCATACTCAATATCGGAGTATGTTTCACATTCATCAGCAAGATTTGATACCATCAAAAGGATATCTTTGGCACGTTTACTTGAGATTTGCATCTCTTCCATAGTCCGAACAAGCCATTGGTACCCGGTACCTGACGTATTGGCTGGAGTTTTATCTGTAGCAACCCACTCCAATAATGGAGCAAGATCACGTTGGAAACCCTCTATGATATCAGATACTTCTCTGAATGTTGGAGTGTGGTTGCCCAGAGACTCATATTTTTTCAGAAAAAGGGCGAGAGAGGGCGAAAGTTCTGCAGGAATCTCATCAAAGACCGTGTCAGGATGAAAACCGGTTGATACCCATGAAATAAAGGAGGTTACTTCAGCCTCATGACTCTTTATCTGTCGCCTGGTTGCATCTGCCCACCACCTGACTTCTTCATCAGGATGTGAACAGAGTTCAGCCAGAAGATCTGATGACATCTCATTTAAATCAGAAAGAGAATGGTTGATTTCGGGAGCCGTTTCCGGTATATGGAACAAAGATTCTTTCAGATCCGCAATTTTTGATAGAACAAGAACCGGCACTTCTCCCATGCTCTCTTCAGACGCTTCCAGTGCATCGATGAGGAGATGAAGCACATCAGAGAGCCCTTCGGAATATTTTTGTGAAATAACCGGCAGATAAGGAAGTTCATAGAGTCCCTGCCGTAGCACCAGCAGATCACCGACCAGATTACCGCTATCAACCGTGGAGATGTACCTGGGAAGCAGGGGCTCTAACGTTATCGTGTCATACCAGTTGTAGAAATGACCACGGAATCTCTTCAGTTTCCCCATGGTTGTCAGGGTACTGTGAGTACGATCCAAAAACTCACCAGCAGAGATGTAACCAAAGTCATAGGCGGTAAGATTTGCAAGGAGAGAAAGGCCGATGTCTGTTGGAGAGGTTCGGTGAGCAACAACCTCAACCGGTTGTTCCTGGTAGTTGTCAGGGGGGAGATGATGATCTTCAGCGGTGACAAAAGTCTCAAAAAACCGCCATGTTTTGCGTGCAATTCTTCTCAAATACCGGTTCTGCTCAGGAGAAAGGGGAAGTGTACGGGATATTATCGGCTGGCTTATCCACCAGGCCGCTATAGGGGAGAGGATCCATACACAGGCAAAAGGAATGCAGCACAAACTGAAAGATACAGGCAGTATGCCTATGAGTAAGAGCAATGCTGCGCCGATAACCGGTGCAGGCCACATAATACGATACGAACTTGAAACATCAGAGACGCCCATTTGTCCTGCTTCCTGGTGGGTAGTCCATTCAAGCAGGTTCTGATGAGAGATCATCATCCGCCAGCAGGAGCGAACAATGGCATCAAGAGAGATGTATGCTTCAAAGGGGAGGAAAGCAAGGGTGAGCAGCGGGACAGCAATCTGAACCCGGAGATCATGGCCCATATCATGGATATGCATCCTCCAGGTATGCTCTCCAGACTTTCGGATGATTTTTTGAGTTACAATGATTACTGGGGGAATCAGGAAGAGTGCTATGATAAACCCAGTCCAGAAGAGTGAATCCTCTAGAATAGTCCATGAAAGAAGAAACAGGAGAAAGGTAACAGGGGCTATCAGGCTTCTTCTCAGATTATCAAAGATCTTCCACCGCGAGAGAAGAGAGAGGGGATTTTGCTGTTTCTTAAATGAACTGTCAGGAACAGATGAAAAAATCCAGGGGAGAATCTGCCAGTCGCCTCTAATCCACCGGTGTCTCCGGATGATATCAGCCAGATAACTGATAGGATATTCTTCAAAGACCTGTACATCACTGACAAGACCTGTTCTGGTATAGCAGCCTTCCAGAAGATCATGGCTTAAGATGAGGTTTTCCGGAAACCTGCCTTTCACTGCCAGGGAAAATGTTTCGAGATCATAGATCCCTTTTCCAATAAACGATCCTTCATGGAATACATCCTGGTACAGATCTGATACGACACGGGTATACGGATCTATCCCTTGTTCTCCACCGAAGAGTGATACAAACCGGGAAATTCCTGACTCAGAGAGTGAGATTGCAACACGCGGCTGAAGAATTCCGTATCCCTTTTTGATCACCCGGATTTCTGGATCAATCTGTGGCCTGTTCAGGGGATGTGCAATCGTTCCGATAAGAGTTCGTGCACTATTTCTCGGGAGATCTGTATCAGTATCTAACGTTATCACGTATGTGATATCAGTAAGAACATCAGGATTGCCGGCGACATGAGAGAACTGATTTTCTTTGGGATCAGACAGGAAGGTACTGAACGCTTCGAGAATTCCTCTCTTTCGTTCGTATCCCATGAATATCCGTTCACCCGGGCTGTAGGTACGGTTCCGGTGCATGAGAAAAAAGGTATCAGGGTTTTCTTCCCGGTATTTCTCATTCAGGTTTTCAATCCCACTCGAAAGCAGGGATACCAGTTTTTCATCTTCAGGCATCTGTGTTGCAGGGGCATTTTTGAGATCAGTAAGCAGAGTAAAGTAGAGATTTTTCTCCTTATTTGCGAGAAATCTGACCTCAAGTGAATCAAGAAGCTTTGAAATATCTGAAAATCCTGAAAGAACCGTCGGAATAACCACGACAGTTCTTCTGTTGCCCGGGATCCCTTGTGAATAGTCCATCTTAGGAAGAGAGACCGGCGTGAAAAACAGGGTACATGCCCAGTTCAACACGTTCATTGCTGCCTGACTGACAGGAAATAGAAGCAGTATCAGAATCGGAAGAGTAATGAACCAGTCTAAGAAGATGAATCTGGATAATGCAACATAAAGAACAAGGAGGGTGATGGATACGATACCACCGATATAGAGGGGAAAGAAATGAGCCAGTCCAGATCTCTTGATCTGGCTGATACCAGAAGGATGATACAGAAGTGCGTTCTCCAGTGCTCCCCTCCCATCATCCATCAGATAATAGCCAAGATGGGACTCCCTTCCGTTCTGCTTGTCTCTGCTTCGGGCCAGTGATGCAAGTTCTACCGCTTTTTCTGCAATCAGATCTTCCGATATCCCGCCATTCTTCGCAATCTCCTCAACCACATGGCGATACCGGTCCCGGGTCTCAAAATCCATTTCTGCATATTCATCTGCCGGATCACTACGAAGGGTATGCTCAACAATACTCAGCCGTTCTACAAAAGTTCGCCAGTCACTTGTATCAAGAAGGCGGAGGCTGCTTATGCTGTTCCCAAAAGAGACCTGATCAGCGGCCTGAGCCTGGATCTCTGCACTGATCATCTGTTCAGGGGTCTGATTTTTTTCAGATAACCGCTGCTCTATCCATGAAAGAGCAAATAAGAGAGGACCAGAACTACCCTGTAACTGGCGTGACATTTCAGCAACAAATGCACTGGTCAGGGGTGGATCCGACCGGGCCATATCAGCTATTACAAGAATGAGACTTTTTGGATCATGCTGTGCCATTCGGGTCATGCGATCCACCCAGTAATTGGCAGAATCGCGATCAGACCGGTTTTCAGATATAATGTCGGCTACTCTGCGTAGATTCTCGATCAACGCGAGTCTGAACATGATCGGAATTGCCCAGAGTTCACCAAGTTTGAGAGGAGTGACCTGTTGATACGCATCGATAAAAGCAAAGAGGTTTTCAGTATCTATCCTGCCGTCACTGTGGGCAATGAGTTCTCGTGCAATATGATAGACCCTTGGATATCCTTCCAGCGGTCCGTTTGCGAGGTGGGGAAGTTCTTTGCTGTATTCTTCAGGAAGGTGCATACGAGCGGTTCTGATCTGCTCCTCAACAAGATAGAAATTATCGAGGAGCCATTCACCCGCAGGAGAAACCGGAGAATGTTCTTCTATAACAGTATTGAGGAGCTTGTGAGTTTTTAGCAGGACCTGCTCATTATCGGTAAGTCGTGGAAGAAGGCGATCCTCCCCTTTTCTGGTATCAACCCGATAGCACCCTGCAATTTCCTTTGCATGCTTCTCCAGTTGATCCCTGCTAAAGAGTTCGTCACGAAGGGGGCCCCTATCAATCTGTTCGCGATTTGAACGTGTATCTGCATGTTCTTTTCTGGTTGCAAAAATTTTTTTCAACGCCTTTTTATTCCCCAATTACTTCAAATTTTCGAAAAAACAACCAAAAATCAAAAATAAAAAAATTATTCTATTATGAGGAGAGAGAAGGTTTACTTCTCCTTATACCTTGTGATCAAAAATAAAAATTGAAAATAGGATTGATCAAATTTGAACCAAAACAAAGCTAAATTTTTATAGAGAGACTAGTTACATCCCCATTCCGCCCATCTCCCCCATACCACCCGGTGGCATTGCCGGAGCTGCTGATTTTGCAGATTTGATAATATCATCAATTCTCAGTATCATACCTGCTGCTTCTGTTGCACTCACAATGGCCTGGATTTTAACCCGGAGTGGCTCAATGACTCCTTCTTTGAGCATATCCACGGGTTTTCCTTCGAAAACATTCAGACCGGAAGTTGTCTCACCCTTCTCATGAGCAGCACGTAATGCAACAATCATATCAATCGGGTCAAGACCTGCATTTTCTGCAAGAGTTCGGGGAATAATCTCAAGTGAGGCAGCAAAGGCTTCGATAGCAAGTTGGGCACGACCCCCTACTGACGACCCGTATTCCCTGAGACGGAGAGATAACTCAATTTCAGGAGCACCACCACCGGCAACAAATTTCTTATCCTCAAGAACAGTGGAAACTACCCGAACGGCATCTTCTATGGCACGGCCATATTCTGCAATGACATGTTCTGTTCCTCCGCGAATGATGATAGAGACTGCTTTGGGGTTTTTACATTCCTCAATAAAAATCATATCATCTCCCAGAATTTTTCGCTCCTCGACTATCCCGGCAAATCCAAGTTCTTTAGCAGATATTTCATCAATACTTGAAACAATGGTAGCACCGGTAGCCAGAGCCAGTTTGTCCATGTCACTGCCTTTGACCCGCCTGATAGCTAATATTCCAGCCTTTGCAAGTTGATGCTGAGCTGTGTCTTCAATTGCCTTCTGACTAATAACCACATTGGCTCCGGTTTTGATAATAGCATCAGCAATCTTCTTGATCATCCGTTCTTCCTCGTTTATGAAGGCCTGCATCTGATCAGGCCGGGTGATCGTTATCTCAGCGTCAACTTCTGTTTTTTTATACTCAACTCCAACGTTTAAAAGCAGAATTTTTGCTTTGGTAATTTTTGTAGGCATACCCGGGTGGACTCTCTCTTTTTCAAGAACGATACCCATGATAATTTCTGAGTCTTCAATCGACCCGCCAACTTTTTTCTCAATCTTGATATTATCAATATCCACCGAGCCATCTGAATCGGAGACACGGGTAACAGCCGTTGAAACAAGATCACAGAGTAAAAGATTTGCAGATTCTGAACCTTTCCCAGCCATAGCTGTCTCTGCTATCTTTTTAAGTACGCCGGTATCAGATGGTTTCATTGATATCGCCAAACCCTTGAGGATATCCTGGGCTTTCTCGGATGCCATCCGGTAGCCCTGCACGATAACAGTCGGGTGGATTCCAAGTTCTATGAGGTCTTCGGAACGCTTGAGAAGTTCTCCAGCAATAACAACCGCAGTGGTGGTACCATCGCCAACTTCAGTGTCCTGAGTTTTCGCGATCTCCACCATCATCTTCGCTGCCGGTTGTTCAATGTCCATCTCACTGAGGATAGTAAATCCATCGTTGGTGATGACCACATCGCCTATCGAATCGACAAGCATTTTATCCATCCCTTTCGGGCCAAGTGTGGTACGGACCGCATTAGCAACCGCCTTTGCAGCGGTGATATTCATACTTTGAGCATCACGGCCCCGGTTCCGGGAACTGCCTTGTTTAAGAATATAAATCGGCTGCCCACCAAGTTGTGTTGACATTATTGAACCTCTCCGATAGTGAGTTAGCATTGACTTATAGTTCTATAAATATGTGTGGTTAGAATCTAGAAAATAAATCCAATTATTCCAACCAGTACCGTTGATCCTCTACTCAGTAAGGGTAATATACTGATCAAACAAGGGAATACTGCGGAGGTTTTGAAACTACATTCATACTTTCCGATCTGCGCTTACATACGAAAAAAACGGAAAAATAAGAAAATAAAAATAATTAAATGGTTAATGTTACTGTGGTTTGAATTATCATTTTTTTGATCTTGATTGCCCTTTAGAACTACTTTTAATGTCAGGGACTGAAATTTTTTCAGGATTTACTGACTCTGCAACCACTTGTGCCTGACCAACTACTTTTTTGGCTTTCTTTTTATCATGACTCATAGTTTCACCTATTCGCCCTGATATCTGGGTTTAAAAAATATTATGATCAAATAAATTTTGTAAAAGCAGATCAGAGTACCTTGCATTAGTGGCTCAAGTATACATCTCTTCCTATTTGAACAAAAATTGTATATTCTTAAGAGGATGGCGATTTAACCCACCTAAAGATCAGATTTGGTAACTTGCTCATAGTTATTGCAAACTCTCTAATTATTTTAGTTTCCTTATCAACAAGTGTATGGAGATCATATTCAAAACAAAAAATAGGTGGCTTACTGCGGAATCAGGAGTATTCAGGATTAATCAGCCACCCGGTCCATTCTGGTGCCAGACGCAAGCAATGTATAATACAGGACATTTGGATGATCGAGCGGATTTCGACATTATTATGTCAGATATCACCTATTATCTTCTATGATCAAAATCAGGGTTATGCTGGTCCTTCTGCTTATAATGGGAGTTGGAACTACAGGAGGAATGGCTGATGAGTCTTCGATTCCCGACCTGGTTGGGAACTGGACCGGAACGTCTGAAGGATTTCATTCAGAACCAGGATATTTTCACGCAGGTGATTATCAGTATATCCTCAGCATCGGGCAGCAGGAAGGCAGAATTTTTAACGGAACACTCATCGTATCAGGGGTAGACCCGACCAGGGAATACCGGTTTTCAGGTGTCATTGCCCATGATATGAAGACGCTTCATATTGCCGAATACGGGACCGGACAGGATACAGGGTATCTTCTCTCACCTGATCGCATGGAACTTGTCCTTCTTGTTGATGACACAGATAACTTCTCCGTGCTCTGTAATCTGAAAAAAGAGTGATTCCAAGACTCAAGGCAATCATCATGTACATGATTCAACGAATGCCATGTACAACCAGGTTTTCTCTTGTCCTGGGGTAATCTTATCCAGGAATTGGATCTTTGGACCATTTTTGCATGAATAGAACGTTTTCATGAGAAAAATAACTCAAATATGAGACTAATCCAAAAAAGTAGTTATGTACCTTCGGAGGATACATTTGGAGACTGAGAAATGTTAGAAGGCTCATCGGTAACCTGAACCGAATTTATGAGGTATCCAATATCAGTATAATTCTTGTATGTTTCGAATGTATCATAATATGTAATTGCCTTGATTATTTTCCTTTTTTCTGATTGAAGATCCACTTGGACCGATTTTTTATTCTCAAGAGAACCACCAAAGATTACAGAAGGGCCGGATTTATACGTGTATACACCAGGCGTTCTCCCCCCAGTACTAAATTTGAGTTGATCCTGAATATCCAATACCAGCGATTGTAACTCCTCACTTGTTGCATTGACCTTGTCAATGCCGATGAGAGAAATTTCAAGAGTCATATCATGAACCGGCCCCTGAATTGTCGTAACAACCTCTCCGTCCTTCCCATTATTTAAAAAAGACCAACCAGAAGGCAACTGAACAGAAAACCCGTTGCCAGTGTCAAATCGCTCCCACTTTCCTGGGGCAATGTCTGACATTACCGCTGCTGAAGCACCGATAAAACCCGATATTACCAACAATAAAACGAAAACCGCACACCGCCGTTTACTCATAGTAGGTTATCATCTTTTTTGAGCATATAAAACCGTGTATTGAAATAAAGGAATCAAAAACCGATACAAGAGGTTTCAGATACTGAAGATGAGTCCTATCCAGAAACATACATCTCGACATAATTATTCAGAGATTTGACTCACCTAGATGAGTGTTTCATGTATACCATTCTTTTCGAGAAAGAAACCCTCATATTCTGAAAAATCCATGAGATTTCACTGAATCCTATTGAATGTATGAGGGTAATAAAACCAGAAAAAAGGAGAGTTATTTCGGGGTGAATACAATGACCTTGTCGTATACAAGTTCCGGATACGTAGGGCCGACATTTGTCTCCTCTTCCATGTATGCTCTCCATCCGATCCACATCTTCTGGTTTAACGGAATCCCCTGGAGATATGGTCCTTGAGGAACAACCAGGGTGTACGGTTCGGTCGAGTTGGCTCTTGTGATGGTGTATGTATACAATTTGTCTACGTCAGGGTCACCCTTTAGATATCGGGAGGCAGACCCGGTAAATGTCGTGCTGTCAGCAGAAGCGACACCGTTGAGTTTTTCGGCTCCATAGGCTACGACATTACTATATATAGCCTTTCCACTTTCCATATGATTCACACCGTACGATATGGCAAACTCTCCAGGCTGGAGTGTAAAGTTCTGGCTTCCAAGGTATGCAGCATCCCTGCTCTCTCCATAAGCCTTCTCATTGTTCTGGAGCACCTGTGAACTTTCAGGGAAGGCGATACCGGTTTCAGGTTCCTTGTATGAACAATTTGGGTATGCCTCGATGATGGCATCACGAAGTCTTGATACCGCAGGGAGGAGATCGAATTCGGTAGTTCCGGTTCCTCTCACTCTCAGGTCCTTAACCGGGAATGGGTCGAGAGATCCTGACGTATTCGGTGTGATCCGGTACCCTCTCACCATGGTGTTTATATTATCCATGTAGTCCTGTTTTGCTTGAGGGCTGCTGAATATAGCAGTTCTGATACCACAGGCAAAAGAGTCGTCATCTTCAGCAAGTCCCATGTGAACCATGGGTGACGGGATCTCCATGATGGTGATCATACTTTCAGGATACCCTGATGCTTCGGCTACAGACTTCACCTTTTCTGCAACGGTTTTGTCTGCAGAATAGATGATCATAATCGGGACACCCAATCCATCTGATGATCCAGTCTGCTCCTTGACTGATCCGATGTTGATAGTATCACCAAGGCCACCGAATAAAAACGCCCTCTCCGACTGTATTGTACGGTAGATCATAAACAACGGGAAGTTATAGAAGGTTACATTTGATGGTGTTTTCCCGATTAAGACGACAGCCTCATCCGGATTTAACCGGACATTTCTACTCAGACCATTCGGACACTCATTATCATTTATGACAGTCTGACCGGGAGATCTCGGGAGTGCAATACTGTAATACGGATTATCAGCATTATTCCCTTCTGCATCAGGAAGCAAACCAAATTCTGCATATTTTACAAGATCCACTTTGGCCATTGCGCCCTGCTGCACGGTGAATCCATCACCTGATAGCGCATGAATAAAGGAGGAATCATCTTCATATGGAACAACCTGTGGATTAAACATCTCTTCAATATTCTTTTCAGAGACTATCATGTCACCCGGCATGTGTTCCTTGGCATATGAAATGTTCCAGATCTGACTGTCCGCATTTGTGATACAAATACATGATAGCACCAAAATTAGCGCTATCACTGATAATTTGTGGGATATGGTCAATATACCCATATTAATCCATCACTTTTTTGTGGTAATAATGATATCCATTTGTGATCTTGTTGAGACTATTTGAATCATGAGATAGTGCCTCCTGCTACCGAGAGGCCTCACCATCAGATCAGGTGTATGCACCTGTCAGAGTCATGATGAGAGTTATTTCACATACCGGCCATACAGGTTTTTTACCGTTATAATCGGGTAAAACCTGATTGTATCAAGATTCCCCCCATTAAAGATCTTCCCGCATTTTTTTCAAACAGAGAGAGACTGTACCGGGAAATACTCTTACATTACGCCCATGTATACCCAATTAATACCCATGAATACTGATCTCACATTGTATCTGGTAAAAAAACCGGGGTAGAGGTTGCCATTATATTGATATGCCAGGCCATGTAACGACACTCTGAAAATTCTCTAATATTGGGATTAAAAATGGCAAAAATCATAAACTGTGAAGTGGGTGAGTTTCCGGAAGTCTATGTACTTGGTAAACAGATTACTGTACCAGTACCCAATACATCTGAAACGAATCCAATACCTAAATTCTGGGAAGAATGTTTTTCTGATGACACATTTAAACATCTGATGGAGCACAAGGAGTACCTTTTCAATGATGCCTATGTCGGGTGGATGTCAGATTACTCAGAAGAGAATGGAATATTTGCCTACATCTGCGGTATGCTTATGAGATCTGACCTGACCATTCAGGTTGACGGGTTTGTCTCAAGAACAATTGAACCTGAAACAGTTGGGATCGGCTGGATACAGGGAACATCAACCCCGGAGGTATGCTTTGCTGCTCACAGCCTTATGGAAAAGGCATTAACAGATATTGGATACTCATGTAAAAACCCTGTATGGTGCATGGAAGTATATAATTGTCCCAGGTTTACGCAACCTGATGAAAACGGAAATATTATCCTTGATTATTATGTCCCCTGTGTACAGACATGAATAGGAATGATTCCTGAAGAATAATTAAACTGAGATGAATCCTTAATAATCACATCCGGGGCCTTACCTCTTTTTTTTGACTATTCTGTATGCAATCAGCGTTAAATAAGATCATCACATGTTTTAGCAATTATTCAGGTGTACTATCCGTGAAGCAGCCACACTCATTCCATTTTGATCATACCAATTCTCCCGAAAAGGGATGTGCCGGAATCAGGATACTATTCCATGCAGACTATGGTAACGGGGATGAACCCGGGATGAACCCGGGATAATCCGGCATACCCCTGATTATTATGAAAACTCACAAACGTTATGAAATAATAACCATCTGTCTCGTTATGATCAGTTTCTCCCTCTGTATCCTGCCAGTTGCCGCAAATCCGATACAGGGGGTGACCACGGTCACCGGGACAACCGATTATGACCCGATAACTACATCAACGATTTTTGATGGCTCGTTTTACCACATAAAAAACGATGTTACCGGAAAAGTACTAGTAACCATCTCTGAACCTGAATTTCAGAAGAGAAGGTCGGCTCTTGAGGCTAAATACCGGATTACCGGACCTGATTCATATGGCAGGGTCACATATTATGATCCGATCACCAGTAGAATTGTCAGGCCTGATGTATCTGAAATGATTTCATTTTATGAACAGCCCCTGAATGCAGGGTACTGGTCAGGATCAGGTGACACGATCACTATTTCTGATTCGGTAAATGAGGGACATGTCGCAACCGGATTCATAACAACCCACTGATCTGTTCTTCTACCCCAAACCCCACGATTGATCGGAAAGACCGGCAGGATGACAGTAATGCCAATTCAAGGCATCAAGTCATCCTGCTGCCCCTATCCTCTCTCTGTATGTAGTTCCACAGATACCTGGCCACCTGAAATTATGTTTCGAAATTTTCTGCTTTGAGAAGTGTCCATCGAGTTCTTCTGATTTTTTTAAATGCTCATGTATCATACCAAAAACAAAGAAAGCATCATCACCTTCATTTCCATCACCAAGTCGATTCAGATGAAAAGGGATGTGCCGGAATCAGGATACTATCCGATGCAGACATTGATTACGGGGATGAATCCGGTAAGGTCCGGCATACCCCTGATTATCATGAACACACACACACGTATTGGATGTACAGTCCTTGGCGCCCTTCTGGTCTGTATATCCCTCATTATCATCCCGGTTGTCGGGATTCTGGTGCCTGAACAAACCACAGACAACGGGACTGCCAAGGTTTTTACCGTCACTACCTCGACAGAGTTTGATGGAACTCATTACATTGTAAAAAATGTTGATACCGGTGAACTCCTACAAAGCCTCACTCCGGAAGAGTTTGAGAAGGAGAGAACAGAACATAATACAGAGTTCCGCATTGAAGGACCGGATGCAACAGGAATGATGACGATCTATGATCGAACCACAGATGCTGTTGTTGGAACCGGATTCAGGAATAAAACCCCCTGAAAGAACCTCTCCTATTGCATACCCCCGAAAAGGATGAGAAAAGAATTGTGCCACAACCCTTCAATAGTATCCCGGACAACCGGTATTGTATGACACGCAGCGGTGTGATAAAGGCTTTATCCGCAATTATCTTCATCCTGCTCTTCATTCCTATCCTTTCTCCGGCAGAACCGATCTGTGTAACAATCATGACCAATGATGGACAGGAGAATTATTCCACTCAGGATGATTTATCAAACTCCTATGTTACAATCTCCAGATCAGGTTCATCTGATACTGTCAAATCAGGCAATACTGTCACATACGGCATTGCCGAATCGATAGGAACAGGCACTGAAAATATCGTGATCGTAAAGATATACAATGTATCAGAGATGTCAGATCCAAATAACCCGGGTGTTTTGCAGATACTAAATCCAGAGGAAGATAAGTATTTTTCTGATGCGATTGCCCCAGGACAGACACAGCAGTATGTCCGGGTATCATGGAGTCAGCCCTCTGCCCTGAACCTGACGATTTACACCCCTGACGGAGAGTATGGCCCGTACCATGATGATGCAGACGGGAAGATGGATCAGGCGATCTTCATGAAGATTAACTCTACAGAAGGCTTGGATCCCGGAAGATGGTATTATCGTGTTCACGGCGAGCATCTTCAAAGTCCGGTTCCATTTCAGATTGAAACATGGCAGGAGTAACCATGAGGATTTTACTGATACTACTTCTTCTCCTGATCTGTATCCCAGCCCAGGTGATGGCAACCAGATATCAGGTCAGTAGTGCGTATGATGATCTCCCTGATGGTCATCCTGGTTGTCCATCCCGGGTGGATCTGATTGAACTTCCACTATGGTTGATTTTATCGCAGATAGTCCTTCTCAATCCATTCCTCCTTTTCCTTAAGGCAATCGTTGCCCTGGGGTATCGCCGGATTGACCGGAGCACCCTCTTTGACTCTCAACCCCGCAAAGAGATATTTGACTTTATCAGAAATCATCCGGGAATTCATCTCCGGGGGATTGCATCAGGTATTGGTATGGAACTTGGTACGGTCAGGCATCATCTTGATCAACTCGCCAGATTTGGCAAGATATCAAAAGAACAGGATGATGGATTTAGCAGGTACTATCCGATGGGATATTCCTCAGAAGAGAAACAGATGATGAACGCTGCTGCATCTCCTGCCTGTAAAGAGATTGTTGCAATGCTCTGTAAAAACAAGAGTCTTACCCGTCTTGAGATCGGGTGCAGACTAGAGATTTCAGCCCAGGCAGCAGGCTGGCACCTCTCTCGTCTTCTCAGGGGAGGTGTCATCACAGTTGAGCGAACAGGTAGAACACTCAAGTATCACCTGAATGATGCTACCTTACTCCAGGGATCACAGTGAAGGATTGTATGATACAATAGCCGTAGTAAAATATCAGATCTCAAATCCCAATATGTGATTTTTTTCGCGATTACGTCATGGAGCCTGAATGTGCCCCCCAATCTCTCCATTCAACTCCCTTCCACTCCTCAAAACCGGCCTTATTCCTCAGCCTGAGCGTCAGCATATTTCATATCTGTACGGTAACAATAAAGGCCCGGGCTTCTTCAAGGGGTCTTTATCACCACTCGTACCCTGACGGTGATAATCAGTTGTTCACCCGGGATCTACCACAACTACTATCTTTCCGGTTGATCACTTTCCGGGCATCATCCCTGAAAGTCCTCATGATCGTCACGGACCGTCGACGATAACCTTGTCCTGCTCTATCTCCGGATCAGACTTCTTTCTGCCAATCATTTAGAGCACGTAATACCCGGACAGAAATCAGAAGAGAGAAGGAATACTCCCGAACGAACTATCAGGACAGGTATACCGTCTCACATATCCTTCAGATCTACCAATATATCATGGGGAGAACCCGGATGCCAGGTAATCACAGACAACTGGTCAAAAACCTCAATAATCCTGAATTTATTCTATCCATTATTCTCACAGTGGTCCTTCGGCTACAAAGCTTTCAGGATCAAACATGGATACCATCAGAGCACTCTTTTGAGCCCCATATGGAATCATCTGGATTTTTGAATGCAGATTCGCGTTTCCTTTATTAAATATGAATGAGAATGGACCTTGTTTTTCTTTCAGGTTTAATTGAGAACAGATATCACATACCATCGGAAAATGATACTGTCCCGTGTGAAACCAGCATATCGCGGTCTGGTTTTCAAACACTTCTCTCCCAATAGCATTAACTAACAGGATTTTATGAGTGGTCGGATCAATAATTGCCAACACTTCATGGATATTATCTAGCAATGCATGTAATTGCAGATTTAAATGAGATCTGGTTCTCTTTATCTGGTTATATGCCGTAATATCACGAAAAATAGCTGATGAGCCGAGAATCCCTCCATCTTGATCAAAAACTAATGAGGCAGTAATTGAAACATCAACGAGTGAACCATCTTTCCTTTGACGGGTACACTCGTACTGCTTAATTACTTCTCCGTTCAGTAACCGGTCATGAATAGGAAACACATCATTATACCAGGGAGGGTGAATAACAGATATCGATCTGCCAATTACTTCACCGGCACTATATCCAAATAACCGTTCAGCACTGGTGTTCCATGCAGTAACAGTTATTGACCTATTCACTGCAATTATCGCATCCTCCGAACATGCTACAATTGATGCAAGAAACCGGTTCTCATCTTCTATTCGCTTTTTTTCGGTAATATCCTTTATAATAATAGAGATAGCAGCACGATATGGGCCGATCTGTCCTTTTACAAAAAACAATTCATAGGTATACATATCGTTTTCCCTAAATATCTCAATGATATGTGACGAAAAATCATCCCGGTTATACTCTTTCAGTATTTTCAGGATATCTACGGCTGAAAAAATATCCAGGTTCAAGGCATCAATTCGTCTCCCGATGATCTCTTCGAGGGACAGATGAAAATACTCCTGATATGCCTTATTTACATACAAAATTTTGAATGAAGTATCTAAAAAGATGATGAGATCTGATGATATATCACAGATAGAATGAGTAGGTTGCTCTGAAGAGAGCAGATATTTTTTTGCTTTTCCTATCTCATATAATTTTACCTGACCCGAAAAATGCAGATGATCGAGGTACCGTGCAGCGGTTGTCCGGGAAATAGAGGCTTCCCTTGCAATCCGGGTTATTGATATCGGTTTATTGGTTTTTTTCAAGACTTCCCATATAGAATCAGACGCATCCCCATCCATTCTTATAAAAATAATAATTATAGGTTATAAAAGTTCGTGCATTGATTCGCAATAAGGCCGGCGTTAAGTTACTGAAAATGAAATAAATCAGCCTACTATCCGTATTGATGAATCGGGGACAGTGGTTTTTGCCACATTCTTTTCGTTATTTGGGTACAGGGGATCTACCATGATACAATTAGATGATATATCGATGAGCAGAAAACTGCTCATCCTGATAGCAGTTGGTGTTATTTCAATTATTATAATCGGGATATGTGGGTTATACACTGCAGGATCGATAAATTCAGAGATTGATAAAATATACAAGAATAAATATGCCCATTCCATGCTCGCAAATGGAGCATACTCTGATATGCTGAATTATGCAATCGGTGGATACACATTTACCCTTTCATCTAACGTTTCTGAAAAAGATCAGATTTTTAAGACGAAGATGGAGCCATTCGGGGTCTCACTTCTCAATCGTGTTGATGACTATTCATCAATAGAGATGACTGAAACCGAAAAGGATATGATTAAGGAGATAAAGGCGGCATCTTCAGATTACTTTGAGATAACAAAACGGGTTAATTCATTAACACTTGAAGGAAGAGAAGCAGAAGCCACTCAAATACGGTCCCAGGAGGCCATTCCTAAACGTAATATCATCCTGAATGACATTCAGAAACTGATGGATGAAAACAATCAGACCGCAAGTCAGTGTTACACTGAATCAAATAAGATGTATTCTCTTGCACTTCTGGTTATCATTCTTGTTATTTTCATCTGTACGTTAGTTCTTTTGTCAATTGCATGGGTAATTACACGGAACATCAATCGGAGATTTAACCTTCTAATGAAGGGAATGGACGAATTAGGGTCAGGTAACCTGTCGTATCATATTGATATGAAAGGTAGTGATGAGATCAGTTCGATTGGTTCTTCCTTTGATGCAATGGCAGTAAATTTAGAGAAACAAAACCGGGAGATCAAAGAAAACCTGGAAAGATCTAAATTTGCCAATACTTCAATCATGAATATTGCTGAAAAAATAAGAAATGGAGATCTGGATATTCGCATTGATTCTTCCAAATATTCAGGCGAATTCAAGGTACTGGTTGAGGCGATTCATGACTTGGTTGAAGCTTTTCTCAAACCAAATATGGAGGCCATGAGAATTGCCAATGAATTTGCCACAGGAAACTTTTCAGTCAGGTATGATGAGCAGGCAGATGTAAGAGGGGATTTCAAGCGGTTCAAGGATGCATTAAACGAGAGTGGAAGATCAGTATCTGGTGCAATTATTTCTATTCAGCAGCAGATGAGTGATCTGACTGCAAATGCCGAGGAGGCTAATGCAAGTACTGAAGAGGTCGCAGCTAGTGTAAAGGCGGTTGCAGATTCATCCATAAGTGTCAGTGAAAATGCAGAGAAATGCAAAGATGGAGTTTCTCAGATTCTAAAGGCGATGGAAGAACTCAATACTACGGTAAACCAGGTTGCTGTCAAGAGTGAACAGGTGAGCAGACTCACAACCGAAGCTGATAAGTATTCCAGGGAAGGTGTCACACTCGCCGGTGTTGCTGAGAAAGGAATGGATGGTATTACCCAGTCAACCATCGAGAGCAGGAAGAATATGGAGGATATCAGCCACCAGATGGAAGAGATTGGAAAGATTGTGGGCCTTATCAGGGATATATCAGATCAAACCAGCCTTCTCGCCCTCAATGCAGCGATAGAAGCGGCACGGGCAGGAGAGGCAGGACTCGGGTTTGCTGTCGTCGCTGATGAAGTGAAAGCACTTGCTCACGAGACTCAGACATCTGCTGAAAATATCGCATCCAAAATTGAAAATCTTCAGAGCCGGTCAGTCCAGGCATCAGATGCTATGGAAAGAACGGTAAAAGATGTGGAGACCGGAGGAAAGGCACTCCAGGATACTCTTCAGTCATTCTCCCGGATTGCTGAGTTGATAGGTGATATTAATCTGAATGTTACCGATGTTGCTGCAGCAACCGAAGAGCAGGCGGCTTCAGTTGAAGAGATTACCGCAAGTATTACTGAGATTGGCAGTCTTGTATCGAATACTTCCAAAGATGCAGATTTGTCTGCAAATTCAACGAATGAAGTATCTATGGCGGTTAATCAGATCTCTCAGGTTATTGGGAACCTGAATGGCATCGTAGAGAATGTGCAGAATCAGGTTAATTTCTTCAAGGTCTGAAAGGTTCACAGAGAACCTAAATCAGATTCTTTTTTTGAGAGAGCAGAGGAAACCTGGTTCAGAAGCGTATTCTCTGAACTATTACTATTCTAAATATACAATAAAAATTTTGCATGAAAAAGTCCTTTTCACCGGCCCTACCTGGGGCCCCCAACGGGGCACCGTTGGGGTTTTTTTAGAAGAGTTCCGCATCCATAACCTCTTTATTATACCTGTAATGAATATCTCACAGCAATATTGTTTCATAGGAGTACGGTAAACAGTTCTCAAAACATCCAGAGTATGATCACAACCAAAATGAAGGAACGTCAATGAGAGACATACAATTTATTGCCATGCATCGTGGCGGCAGTCTTTCGCTCGAAGATCACCGGAAACTTATGAAATGGGCCATTAACTGTTATGAGCACGTATTGCCTTATTACGGCTGCAAAGAGGATCAGGTTTTACAGGAAGCCATGACTCTCGCTATTTCATGGTCACAAGGCACAAGTACAACAGGAGATCTCATGAAGGCCTCACGAAAAGTTCACGCCCATGCAAGAGAGATACCCGATCCTCTTGCCAGTGCAGTTGCCCGGTCAATTGGGCAGGGCGTTGCAACAGCTCATATGGCAGACCATTGTATCGGAGCGGCCTTGTATGCTCAAAAAGCAGCCATCCTTGCAGGAAATAAGGCGTCAGAAGAGAGAGCATGGCAGATAGAAAAATTACCTTCAGATCTTCCTGATGTTATCAGAGAACTCGTAATCCACACCATCCAGATGAAAGGAAGAGGTTTCGGATTACGGGATGATATGTGAACAGAGAAGGGAAATTATACCAACACTTCGTAAGAACAGACTGTTTATCTCATTCCCTCAACCAGACAGGTTTAAGCAACTCACTCTCAAAGAAGAGGTTATGATCCATCCCTGATCTCTATCCAGAGTTCAGAGTCAAGGATACTACCCGGAACATTTGCTTCCATCTCAAGGAATAACGAGTATGGTACAGAGAACGTGAATTTGTCAGACCCAAGTGTTCTTCTCACTGCCTTTCTTGCCATCAGATCAGTAAGCCCAACAATTGCCCTCGGGTTTTCTGACAACTCTTCGTTGTACGTACAGACCCCAAATGCCTGACACCCCGAAGCACCAGCTGCAACAACCACCCGATCAATAATCTGACCACGGGGATAGTTAGCAAGAATCGACAGCACAGATATCTGGTCAGGATTTGCAAGAAAGATTACACTTTTTATCATCTCATCAGGCTGCGTGAGAGAGAAGGGTTTGAAGAGAACATACTTTGTTGGGACATCATAGTGCGGCAATACATTGAGAAATTCCTTGGCAACTCCCGGGTTTTTCTTGATCCTCTCTCCTTCCTTGAGCATCTCTTTTTGGTGAGGATTTGATATCGCATCAAGACGTGCGTCAAAGGCCTCAATATCTGTGCAGCCGTCTCGTCCATTCGAGAGGAAACAACAGAAGTTATCTTCATTTCCTGAAGAATGTGTTTCAAATGGCCGCCCAAATCCTATTCCGATGGCTCCTCCACAACATCCAAACGAATCTCTGGATAATGCTGTAATCTTTCCATCAAGGACAGCCTTGGCATAATACCACATGAGACATGCCCAGGTTCCGGGCCGAATCTCAAGTGCATGTTCGGGTTTTGTATTACTCCACACGATTGCGACCGGTTCTGTTTGTATTCCGGCCTTTTTTGCGATCTCACTTGATATAACCATAATCAATCTTCCTCCGGATTCAGATTTGAGATGACACGTTTGATGAGAGTATAGAGAGCCTCTTCTTCTGTTGCTGATATTCCTTGCAGAACATTATCATTGATCTGATCTCCAATCCTGACAAGGTCTTTTTTGAGGGCTAGTCCGGTCTTGGTAAGAGAACATATCCATTGCCTGTTATCTGACTGGTGTTTTGTCCTGACTATGAGACCGGCATCCTCGAGTTTTCTGATCTCTCTGGAACAGAGGCCTTTGTCAATCTCGAGATCTCCGGCAATCTGCTCCTGGTTGGATCCATCATACTTGTAGAGATACCGAAGTATTGAGTACTGTGTGATTTTGATCCCAAATCCAGAGAGTTCATTGTTTAATTGTTTTTGAATGAGCCAGTATGCCAGTGAAACATACTTTCCAAATGGCCCGTCCGTATCTCTCATGCAATTAGTTGATGAGTCAACAAGATATTTAATGTTGACTGGTCAATGATTTGCGAAAAAGATGGGTAACGATGGTGACACGACTAGAGGGCAATTACAAGAACTGAATTGAGCCACCATAAAAAAATGATGAGTTGATACCATATCTCAGGATATATCTGAAGGTCGTATCTTTGTAAAAATGCAGACAGGATTATTATTGCATAGCCTCTCAAAAAGATTCTGAAATAGATTCCAAATAAGAAAAGCCTTGTATGATACTGACGAATAGTACCGGTATTGATGATATGATCGCCAACAAAGTTGTAATATCCATTATTGTCAGTCTTCTCCTTGTGAGTCTCCTTGGCATCTCATTTGCAGAGAAAGAGAACGTGAATGTGACTAATATATCCCAATCAGGAGATATCTTAATAAATGAGACGAACCAGTCGTATCAGAACCTCACGAACGGCACTGCTCAACGCATAGCAGATGGAACAAAAACAAATGATACCGATAATGCTGTATCACAGGGTGGAATAAAGAACTTCATGAAGAGTTTTAAGTATCAGTCAGAAGTGTAGGACTACTCACTTTTTTCCATCGCCCAGGGATACCAGACCGGAGAGTATCGGGATTCTAATGCCGGAAAGGTCATGATCTACATAAAGAACTCTTCTGTACGATTGTCACAGTTGCTGAACTACCATCGGTGATCATCCGGAATATTTCGAAAGAACCTATGCCTCATGGTACCTACAGGTATTCAATGACCAGTGATCAGATCCCGGTTGACGCAGTCCCTCCTCTCGCCCTGCTGATTCCTCTCAGTCTCCAGCACCTGTTTGCAATGTTCGGGGCTACCGTTCTGGTTCCTGTACTTCTGGGCATCAATCCGGCGACGGTATTACTGTTCAATGGAATAGGAACTCTGATTTTTCTTGCCATCTGCAAGTGGAAAGTACCTGCATATCTGGGATCGAGTTTTGCATATATTGCTCCATCTCTCATCATCATCGGATCCTACGGGTACGGAGCAGCCCTCTCCGGGTACATAGTTACCGGATTACTCTTTCTGCTGTCAGCCCTGATCATCTACCGGTTTGGAACCGGCTGGGTCAAAATACTATTCCCAGATGTTGTTATGGGCAGCGTCGTTGCTGTTATTGGTCTTGCACTTGCGCCTACCGCAGCAAAATTATCAGGACTCAGCATGGACAATCCGGATCTCCATGTCGCTGCAATATCACTTTTTACTCTTCTGGTTACGATCATCAGCATGACCGTCTTTAAGGGGTTTCTCCGGGTAATTCCGGTACTTATCGGAATCATCGGGGGAAGCACACTGGCGATTCTCCTCGGCCAATTCTCGATGGAGAAGATCATTGAGGCTCCCTGGCTGGCTGTGCCCCCGTTCTATACTCCGGTGTGGTCGATTCATGCCATAATAATACTCATCCCGGCGTTTTTTGTCACTTTGGTGGAGCTGATCGGGCACCTGCAGGTGACAGGCAGTATCGTCGGAACTGACATGATCAAGGATCCCGGCCTCTTCAGGGTGGTGATTGGAAAAGGGATATCCTGCACCCTGTCAGGCTTTTTTGGTTCTACTCCAAATACCACGTACTCGGAGAATATCGGGGTGATGGCAATCACCAGGGTGTACAGTACTGCTGTTTTTGCTGGTGCTGCTGTCTTTGCTATTCTTATCTCCTTCTGCGGAAAGTTTTCTTCTGCGATTTTGAGTATCCCGGACCCGATCATCGGCGGTATATCGCTTCTACTCTTTGGTGTAATCGCCTCTCAGGGTATACGGATGATGATTGAAGCAGGGGTGGATCTCTCACGAACAAAAAACCTGGTCCTTGTCTCTGTCATCCTCGTAATTGGATGTTCAGGAGCCCTTATCGATCTGGGACCGTCAAATATAGAAGGGATGTCTCTTGCCACCATCGCAGGGATTGGACTTAATCTGCTGTTCATCGGGCTTGAAAAGTATGGAATATGGAATGGAAACCAGGATAGTCAGTCCTGATTTTCCAGAACAATGCAGATATTCAGGATACAAATGGTCCAAGAGAACATGCAAATTATGAATATCTCACCCTCCAGTTTCCTGCCGGAACGATCAATTCAAACCGGGCACCGTTATCCTGAATCCCGGTCTCCCTGATTGCGATATTTGTTATGGAAAGGATCTCTTTGATAAAAAACAGACCTAATCCTGATGTTTTTCCAAATCCTTTTTCAAAAATCTTTGCCTTCAGTTCTTTCTGGATACCAATCCCATCATCTTCAACAATAATCAGACAGGTCTCTCCATCCGGTTGATAATACGAGTGAATGTAGGTCAGATTTACTCCGTATTTCATGGCATTATCACAGAGATTGTACATCACCTTCTCAATCAGGGGATCTGCGTAGATCTCAAGATTCTCAAGATTATTTTCAAATCTGACAGAGCCGGTAAAAAAAGGAGCAGAGGCCTTTTCAAAAAGATCATATGCATTTTGCCATGATGGTGCCTGAATACCCAGTGATTCGTAGTCTTTCATGAATTCTATATGAGAATTTATAATCAGGGACTGCTTCAGGATTGTCTGAACTATCTTTAGCAGTTCGGGATCTGTTATCTGTTCAACCAGAAGTGAATTGCAGAGCATCAGTACCTGAAGACTGTTGTTCACATCGTGCCTGGAGATTGCTGATAGGAGGTGTTGTTTTATATTTAAGCATTTTCAACATCTCTTCCCTGGCTATTTGTGTAGAGATATCACGAGCGATAATTGGCTCATCGACATTTCGTATGGGTAAAGTATCAGCGAATGTAATCAAGTACAATGATTCTTGCTGAGGAACTATTTCATGCCGCTCTTCATTTAACTGCTCCTTGGACCATATCCTCCCTAAAATTTCAGGAGGGTGAACGAAAATTAGAAATTTGGATTGAGTAGGTTCTGATTACGAAGATATATCCCAATCTTGAAGATTTTCATCAATCGTTACTTGAAAAGCGGTATTCTCCATGTGGCACAAGGATATCAAACCGTGCTCCTATTCCTGGCACCCCATTTTCGGTGATAGTAATTCCGGTAATAGAGAGAATTTCGCGGGAGAGAAAAAGACCGAGACCAGTATGTTTTCCAAATCCTTTTGAGAATAATTTTTCTTTATCCTCTATACTAACTCCTTCCCCATCATCTTCTACCACAATGATCAGGGAATCATTTTCTTCATGACTTGAAATACGGATTGATGTCATTTTTTCACCTCCGTATCGCATTGCATTATCAAAAAGATTATAAAACACCTTCTGGAGTAGTGGATCTGCGAATATCTCCAGATTTGATTCTTCGAAAATTATCTGAACGGTTTCAGGGTGAAGCAGTGTAGAACAACTTTTTATGATAGGAGCGACCTTCTGCCAGTTTGGAGCCACTACACCTAAATCTTCATAATCTTTTGTAAAACTGATCTGATGATAGATATTATCGACGATACCTTTCTCTTTCTCAATTATTTCCAATTGTTTGGTTGTATCATTAATTGCATCTTTAGCGAACTCCAAAAGAAATAACAGGACCTGAATCTGGTTATTGATATCATGCCTGGTGATACTGGAGAGCAGATTTAGTTTTTTATTAGCCTGTCGTAAGGCCTTTTCTGCAAATTTCCGCTCTGTGATGTCCCGGACAACTCCCAACATGACTCTGGTTCCCTGAATGTTTACAACATGGGTGTTGACTTCAACTGGTACGATTGAACCATCTTTTCTCCGGTATTCAGTCTCAAACCTTGCAGTTCCGGTGGTTCGTTGTGTTTCAAGGATTTTTTCAAGGGGTGGAGAATGGTAATCAGTTGTGATATCAGAAGGTGACATTGCGAGCAACTCATCCCTGGTATATCCTAATATCCTTGAGGTGATATCGTTAATCTCAGTGAATCGTCCTAGTGTCCCATCTTCATTGATTTCATGGATATGTATCGCATCAGAAGTATTGTTAAAAATATCACGGAACTTCTGCTCGCTCTCAATAAGTGCATCTTCTGCCCGTTTACGGGCAGTTACATCATCATATATGGCAACGACTTCCCCTGAAGGAAGTATATAAATATAATTCTCCCGCCAACTGGAAACACGGTTATCCTGATAAAAGGAGAGGGGATGATGTTCGGGTATTCCTGTCTTCCAGACTCTTTGGAATACTTCCATAATTCCGAACTCAAAGATACCAGGAAATACCTCGCTGACATTTTTTCCTATCATATCCTGCTTTGAAATTTTTTCAATTGCTTCAGCAGCGGGATTAACGTCAACAATTACAAAATTTGCACCGTCATCCACTGCCCGGTAGACCACAACACCACTGCTCATGGAGTTGAAAAGTTCCCTAAACCTGAATTCACTCTCCCGCAGGGCTTCCTCGGCTGATTTACGTTCTGTGATATCCATCAGGTTTCCAGAAAGAGCCAGTTGACCCTGGTACGGTATCAACGTCCCCATGATACTGACGAGGATAGTCCTTTGGTCTTTGGTGATCAGACGGCATTCATAGACACTGATCCTTTCCTTATGGTCAACACGTGCCATCATCCTATCCCGAACCATATCACGATCATCAGGGTGGACAGTATCCAGGGGATCCATCCCTATCAGTTCCTCAGGAGTATACCCCAGAATCCTTGCAAAGGTGGGATTCGCATACTTCACCAGGCCATCCATGAAAATATAAACCCCGGTCAATGAGCTCTCACTCATTGTTCGAAACCGTTCTTCGCTTTCTTTGAGAGCTTCTTCCACATGCTTACGCTGGATAAGGATCCACGCGTTTTTAGCAAGCAGGGTTAGCACGATGATATCTTTCTCCAGGTAATCTGTTGCTTTATTTCCCACACCGATTATTGCAACAATCTTGTCTGCGTCGAATATTGGGACGACGAGTTCACGAAGGACTGGAGCATGACCTTCAGGCAGCCCTTTTTTATGTGGCAGGTTTGCGTAATCATTGTGAATGATAGGTTTTCGTTCACGGAGACAGTCTACCCAGACACCTGCTTTCTCCACTGGATAGTGCCGATCGGGTCCCTTGGGAATAAAGCAATGTTTACGGGTTTTTGTCGACCATGCAACCAACTGGATCGTCTGTCCATCAGGATTTATTAGATGAAAGAATCCGATTGTACTGTTTGTAAGCCGTTCTGCTTCATCGAGCGTGTAACTCATGCTCTCGCTTGCAGACATGGTATCAATCAACTGGTTTAATTGTACTGCAACCTGAACAGCCTCTTCAGCCTGTTTTCGTTCAGTGATGTCAAAAATAATCCCCTGGAAGTGTGTGATCTGGCCGGCATTATCTCGTCGAATCCAGGTTCGATCATCAATCCAACATATTGTCTGGTCCGCTTTTATGATACGATATTCCTGGTTGAATTCTTCGCGTCCCTCTTCTGAACTATATCGGGTCACTTCAGCAAAAACGCGGCCAATGTCATCAGGATGAATAATATTTGAAAAAACTACATTGCCAGAAAGGAAATTTTCTACAGTATACCCAAGTTGACCGATGTTTTCAGATACATATTGCACCGGCCATCCCTCTTCTGCTTTCCAGACAAAGACAATGGCTGGACTGTGCCTGATGACAAAGTCAAGTTCCTTTAACGATTTCTCAGCCTGTTTACGTTCAGTGATATCCCAACCTTCTGCGATGAGAAGAAATACAGTACCATCCTTATCCTTCACTGGTTTTAACGAAAAATCAATATTCACTAAATCTTTCCCTGATAGATGGGTTGCTTCGAAACGCACTACTTCCCCAGATGCTACACGCCGGATTGCACGTTTCAATTGATCCTGTTGAACAGGATCGTGGACCCACCATGGGGTGTTCCAGAAAGGTTTTCCAAGAACAGATCCAGGGTCGAGGTTTTCATCACGGAGATATTTTACCGCTACCGCGTTCATTTCCCTGAGTATTCCCTGATAATCAAGTATTCCCATCAGATGATACGTCTGGTCAAAAACGGCCCTGAATTCTTCTATACTCTCCTGCAGGGCATTCTCTTTCTCTTTCAGTTCACGAAATATCAGGTTATATGGCCGGGTCAGGCTGATGACAATAAATACCCGGCAAAACAGATAGACCGAGATGAATCGAAAGAGGTGACCAAGCAGGTTCATGGACCCGTATACACTCACATAAGAGGTGAAAGCCAGTTCTCCGAGAAGGAGAAATGTCTGCGCTAAAATGAGAAGTTTCAAGACGACTGGATCGAAGTATTCCCGTTTAAGGAACAGAATAACAATCGTAAGAATAAGGATAAACGAGATGATGAACTCGCTTACAATTTTGAACGGGGTCAGTCCGATACCCTCAATGTAACAGGATGGAAATATATGCCAGGCTAAAATGCTGGCATAGAGGAAGGCAGATGCAATGGCACATACCGCAATATTTATACTAGCATCATATTTTTGATCCCTGGTAATAGATCTCCCGATAAAAAGGGTTGCGAGAAAGAAGGTGATACTCTGAAAGTAACGTGCTGCGATCCAGAGTTGTGTGGGTAAATCAGCACTATTCCCTGGGATGATATTCATACCTTTGTATGCTATGGTATGGAGGAGATCGAAGCTACCGAAGAAGATGAATGATATACCAATAATTAAGAAAAAAGCCCCCGATATCTGTCTTCTGGTATTCCAGACGATGATAAAGATTGATAAAACAACGGCGAGACCCGCACCTTCTACGATAGTGTGGAAGAGAAGATAATTAATGGTGCTGATGAGATAAAGGGCACCAAGCATGATAAAGATGAATAAAATCTCAATAAGATTTGTCAGTTGAATAGGGATATGGAGAATCTTCTGCATGATGGAAGTTTGATAACCCATTGATGACACCGGTCTGTTTCCGTTATGTTTCAAATGAACTTATATGTGATTATACTTTTTTTACACAAAGGAATACTATGTGGGTCATCAATTGAACGAGGAAAGATCAAACCAAGAACCTGCCGGAATTAGAATGGGCATGCCTGAAACTATTTTCGGGGATAACGGTGATTGAGCAGGTCACATTCAGACCAATCAGTAGTTCGATTCACGGTGGAGACCCGGCTTATGTGATGCTCGGGTGAAGAATACCGGTGGCCGGGCACTTGAAGATGGATATGTGACGATCAGATTCATCAGTAAGGATAACTCGTTTTCTTACAAGGGAGGAACGGCCCATATTCCGACCATCAATGCCGGTGAGGAACGGGATGTTCCCTTGATCATCAGGACCCAGGGAGCGGGAGAAAAAAAGACAGGTAACACCCTCTATTGTTCCGAGTATCTCCTGGACGGCAGTATCTATGAACTGATGGAAGGTGGATATTTGAGAAGAGGGGGGACCTGATCATGCCACGTGAAAAATATATCGATATTACCGGTTGTTGTCAGGAGCCTTATAGCGGAACCTCGGTCAGAGGATGCAGGGGTTCATAGAAGGGTATCAGATGAGAGATGTGATTGTCAGGAGAGGAATGCAGGATTAAGAAGGAGACCTGGCTGATATTAGGTTGGAAGGGTTTAAACCAGGGTTGAGACAGGGAGTTAAATAAAAATACCACTCCCGGGTGAGTGGCGACGGTTCATGAGCATTCGAAAAAAGACTTCTGGATTTACGGACTCTCCCCGAGCCCGTCCAATACTTCCCTGAACTGTTCCAACGCAGCTTCGAGGTTGTCCACAATCTCCGCTGCGATAATATCCGGCTCCGGTAGATTATCCGCATCTTCCAGGCTCTCATCCCGGAGCCAGAAGATGTCAAGGCTTACCTTGTCCCGGCCGAGGATCTCTTCATACGTGATCGGTTTAAACCGCTCTGATTCTTCCCGATCATGCCTTTTTTCCGGGTGATAACATCTGATAAAATCCTCAAGATCTGCATACTTGAGAGGATTCGTCTTCAGAGTGAAGTGCATATTGGTCCGGAGGTCATAAAACCAGACCTTTTCTGTCCAGGGAGTTTCTGATGCCGGTTTCTTCTCAAAAAAGAGGACGTTTGCTTTGACCCCCTGTGCATAAAAGATACCGGTAGGGAGCCGGAGAATCGTGTGAAGATCGCATTCATGAAGAAGTTTTTTCCGCACAATCTCCCCGGCTCCTCCTTCGAAGAGGACGTTATCAGGCACCACAATTGCACACTTTCCATTAATCGTGAGAATCGTCCTGACATGCTGAAGGAAATTGAGCTGTTTGTTCGAGGTGGTCGCCCAGAAATCTCCCCGCTCAATGGTGAGCCCTTCTTTATCGGCCTTCCCTTCTTCATTTACGATGGTGATGCTACTCTTTTTTCCAAAGGGAGGATTGGTGAGGACGATATCATACCGATCTCCGGGGTCTGCAGCCAGGGCATCAGCGACCGTGATAGGACTTTCATCTCCTCCAATCCCGTGAAGAAACAAATTCATGGCACAGAGCCGGGCGACATTATCCACGATATCGTATCCCCTGAATATTTCTGATTTGAGCTGTTTCATCTGCTCTTTATTGAGGTTGAAATGCTCGAGGAGATACTCCTGGGCTGCAAGAAGAAAACCCCCGGTTCCGCAGGCAGGGTCGCAGATCGTCATACCTGGCTGAATATTGGTGACCTCAACCATCGCCCTGATGAGGGCTCTCGGGGTGAAGTACTGCCCGGCACCGGACTTGGTATCTTCTGCATTCTTCTGGAGCAGGCCTTCGTAGATATCCCCTTTCATGTCGATATCCATGCTGACCCAGTTCTCACCATGGATGAGAGAGATGAGGCGTTTGAGCTTTGCAGGATCGTTAATCCGGTTCTGGGATTTCCGGAAGATGACCCCCAGCATTCCTTCCATCTTTCCGAGAGATTCGAGGATATGCCGATAGTGAACTTCGAGTTCATCTCCATCTTTCTCGACCAGACTTTCCCAGTCCAGCCCGACAGGAATGGTTGAGGGTTTGTTGAAAGGAGGTTTTGTCTGCTCATCTGCCATCTTCAGGAAGACAAGGTAGGTGAGTTGTTCGACATAATCACCATACGAGACCCCGTCATCCCGGAGGACATTACAGTAATTCCAGAGTCGCTGAACAATAGTTGCGGATTCGTTTGCCATTAGAGGCTCCGTGAAAAGAGGGATTCACAGGTCTCATAATCCAGAAGCCCTGACTTAACATACTGATCGCTGATCTGTGCAATTAATCCGCGATGTGTTTTTGTTACCATTCCCTTTGTTGAAAGCAATGCTTTTGCTGCATAATACATTGCATAATAACTCCGGGATACTGCATCCTCATAATGACCATTCTGATGAAGTTCTTCAGCGACTGAAAGGCGTTCATACGCCTTTTGAAAGAGAATTCTTCCTTCAATCGATTCAGACAACAGTTATCCCCTCACGTGCTACTTCTTGTATGAATAAAAAACCGGATTGCTTCTGATACTGTTCTTCGGTCATCACTTTTGCTGAAATCATCACTCCAATTTCCGGGTAAAAATAAAATCCAGCATCCATAATACTCTTTTTTAGTTCCCAGGTATCATCGTTTGTCAGAACAAGAAGATCAACATCAGAGTCTTTATGATAATCTCCCCGGGCGTAGGATCCAAATAAGATGATCTGATATATTTTACCGGGAAATTTAGTCAGGATCTTCTCAGTAAACCTGGAGATTGCCTCTTGTACGATAGGAGGGAGGGATTGAGGGATAGTGGAAAAGGTCTGATTCATTGTGCACTCCGTTTATGCAGGGATTGATATGGCTGTTCCTTGTCTGATGAAAGACATCCGGAGGGAGTGTTCAGTCTCATACTCTGTCGGGGTCAGGAGGATGAGGTCTACCGGGATGCGATACCGGTCGATGATGTGAAATAATGCAGACTTTACCCGTTTTCGTCGCTCAAGTGAGGTAAGACCCTCGAATGATGGAGAAATGAGAGCGAGATCGATATCACTCTCGTTCGTTGCTGATCCATCAGATTGGGAGCCGAATAGCACGATCATGGTAATATCGACACCAAGGTTTTTGATTTCTTGTAAGAAGTCGGCAATCAAAGTTTCAATTCGCGAATCCATGTGAGGAATCCTCCGGTATCTTCTATGATCGTGTGGGCACTCTCTTCAGTAATATCAGTCAGAAGAATATCAAGCATCGGGGGGTATCTGACCTTCACACTCACATCTTCCAGAATATCCATCAGGTTTTCAAACCTTTCAGGAACTCCTCCCGGAATGGTCTGGATGAGGAAATATAAGCTATGAGTCCGGGGAGGTTGGGTCTGAGTATAATGGAGATAAAGAGCCTTTAATCCTTTTTCAAGAGCCAGATGACAACAGAAAATGGCTTTGGGATATCTTTTTCCCAGGAATAAATATTCGGCATCCTCATAATCGTACTCGGCCTGACGGAGCCATTCAGATACTTCAGGTATCATGATTCTTTCGACCTCGTTTCTTTGGTTCGGCGGTTAGTTTTTCCTGTCGGATCCGGTCAAGGAGGACCGAGGCAGGTTCGTCGCTGGGATCCTGGGGTACGAGACGGCCTTCGAAAGCTTTTTTCAGGATTGATTGACGGAGTTGGGTTGATTGAAGGATATATAATTTAAACTCTTTTTCGAGGTGATCTATTATTGAGAGTTGTCTATTCACTTCAAGAACAATTTGCTCCTGTTCTTGCATAGGTGGGAGGGGAAATTCAAGATCTGCAAATCTCTCCCCGCCAAGGTGAGCAATGTTAGTTGTCCAACGTGCAATTTTCTCGAACTTACCATTGTGTAAATATCCTCTGAATACAGTTAGTGCAAATTCTGGAAGTAAACATGAGTAAACCCTAAATCTTATCAGTGTATTCGTAAAACAAGCATTAGGTACTTCATCTCGATATATCGCAGGCCTGCCGACTAACTCTTTACTTTGACCTTCATTAAGAAGAATATCCCCATACTGAAGATGATAAATAACAAACTCTTCGGGAGTGAAGTTCATTTCTTTAATGTCTGAAGCCTCAATTCTATCTTCATAAACATTTGCCACCCGAAGATAAGGACGCATATTTTCACCATTATGATGTTTAGGGGCACGTTGCCTGCCTAATCGAGAATCTCCAACTTCTTTTATCCGTACCCAAACCCACCCCTCTGGAAGGTCTGGCAGACCCTCAGTATTAACCGGCAGCAGTTCCTTGTATTTCTTATCCTTCCGCCGTTCTTCCCGGATCCTCTCTAGCAACACCGATGCCGGCTCGATCTCATCCATGTGTGCCTCTCGCCATGCCTCGGTCAGCTTTCCTTCGAAGGCATGTTTCAGGACGGCTTTGCGGTATTGGAAGAGTTTATCTTGAACTTCCTGGAGGCTGGCGATGCCGGCGTCGAGCTGAGTGAATAACTCTTCGATCTTGGAGACGATGCGGTTTTGTTCGTTAAGTGGGGGAAGAGGTATTGAGAAAGAACGAATATCCCTTAGTCCTAAATCAGGTACTCCGATACTTCGCTTTTTTTTATGGGATTGAGTTTGTATAGAATGAGAACGGAGCAACCAAAACAAGTACTTATTGTAAATATTTTGATTAAATACCTTAATTAGGCACAAACTATATGAAATTTGAAATTTTAGTGAACGCGGAACGATCCTTACCTTACCAATAGTACCGATACGAGAAAATAATAAATCTCCAGGGTCAGGGTGACACTTTTTAGATAACCTAAAGTAATCCTCTTCTGATATTTGTTTGGCATTTTTAAAGTCGATATTATCTTCTCCATTAAAATCTTTAGGAGAAATAAACAGAACTCCATGATCAACTGCTTTTGGCATTTTGTGATCGACATCAAATATATCAGCAATTATACTAAGTTCTGTTAATATCCATCCTTTAGGGATTCCTTTATTTCCTATTTTCATCCCACTAACAGCTCCGATAACTCCCGCATCACCGGTCCTCAACTCCCCCTGCAAATTTCCGCCCCGGATGGTAATATTTTTTATCTCATTGGTCATAATATTCAAATTATTTTTTCATTACCTACGGAGAAAGGAGATTTTTAAAAACTACTAATAAACTTCTTCATGGGTTCCAATGTCAACAAGAAACACCGGGTGCATGAACTATCCAGAGGATCCGAATGGTTTTTGCTCCACATCCTGAATATTTTTAATGAGCTTTTCATCCCCGATTACTTCAATCATTGATATTTACCCATAAATCGTGAAACGATCCCGTTTTTGCACTCCCGGACTGTGCATGTAACAGGGCCTCTTTTCCCCGGGATGCAAGGTCAGATCGTCTCTTATCTCTCAACCGGTTTTGGAGAATATCGAGCAGATACTCCTGGTCATCAGTATCAAGTTCACCAATCTCTTCCAAAAGAAGATTAATTACAGGCATACAAATAACCTCTTAATATGTCAAAGTCAGCAATAGGCTTTGCGAACCGGACGGAAATGATATTTCATAGAGTTCCTAAAACTATCTGATGGGGTCCGGTTAACGCACTCCCCAGAACACTCGATCGGGTCTTCATCCTCTCAAACTCATCAATCGTATAACAAAGATAATCGATCGAATACCCTGACCTGATACTTTTTCTGACCAGGGGAAACCGCTCATGCTGAAGAACACCCCGGAACCTCTCTGAAACCAGGATCACATCCAGATCCGACTCCTCATGGGCTGACCCACTCACCCGGGAACCGAAGAGAATCACCAATGAAGGGGTAAACAACTCGGTCAACCTTGGAAAGATCTCCCCTTTGAATGATTCAATAACCCGATCCTCCATAATAGGTATCTCTGAATGATGATGAAAACTCAGGTAAACCAACTCGTTCAGTTGAAATAAGGGTACTGATCAATTCACTACACTTTGTGTAGTGAATTGTTATTTACCCTGCCAGAACCTCGGATAGTTCCAGCATCAACGGCTCAAGCCGCTCCCCGAAAACCTCCCAAGCCTTCATCCTCCCGCCCCGGTCAGAAAACGGGTGATTATCAAGATCCTCCATATCAATCGAGAGTGACGCGGCGATATGGTCCCGGATCATCACCAGCCACCGGCATTCTTCAGGAGTAAACTTTTTTCCTGTCCCCTCCTGTTCCGAAACCCAGCGTTTGAACTCGTCATGCACATGGGTATCGAACGGCTCCAGAACCGGTTCTTCACCGATGGCAAACCTGAGGAGTGACACGATATTGGTCAACAGTTTCTGTGGTCCGGCACCATGGACTTTTGATGCCTCAAGCTGGGCATACGCCTTCCAGAGGATATCAGTACTCAGCAGATAGGGAGGCTGCTCAATCCGGTTCGCCAGTTCCTTAATCGCCTCATAGGTCAGATGACGCCGGCCATACGGCTGGCTGTACAGAATCCGGAGGGCCTCCAGTTCATCCTTATTGGTCTCAATGAACGTGGTAAAGGTAGAAACAACAGCCTGTGCCTTCTCTTTCGCGTGAATATCAAAACCGGAAAAGACGACCTCATCGATGCTCACCCGGTCGATAACCTGTTCATTCTTACGTCTGATATCCTCAAGCATCCGGCGGATTGCAGGGTCATCAAACGGCCTACATGCCTCGGTTGTCAGAACCTCGGTCGCCTCTGTCACCTGCCGGGAAGTAGGGGAATCCACTGCAAAGATCTCCCGGGCCTTCTGATCCTGGACATCGGGATCGGTTGCATCCATTAGGCGGTTGATGATCCTCCGGATCGGCACCTTTGTTACCTTCTCAAGATCAGCCCTGTCCGGAGAAGTCATCTCCCGGTCAATCCTGGCAATCCGTCCGGCAAGCGAGGTGAGCGTATCATCATCCCTGATACCGGTGGCAACCTGCTGAAGCAGCTTCTCAAACGATACTGTCCTCTTTCGCTCAAGAGGCCTGACCTCAAGCTTCGGACTTTCACAGACCCCGACCGCATCAATCAGGATGAAATGGGTCTTATGTTCTGCATCAGGCGTCACACTCTGGAGATCGGTATCACTAATCGTCCGGGTACCCCGGCCTTTCATCTGATCAAAATACGTCCGGGACCGCACATCCCGCATGAACATCACACACTCAAGCGGCTTGATATCAGTCCCGGTAGCGATCATATCCACCGTTACCGCTATCCGGGGATGATAACTGTTGCAGAAACTCTTGATCAGATTCTCGGGCTTCTCCCCGGTGGTCCGGTAGGTGATCTTCTTACAGAACTCGTTCCCTTTCCCGAACTCTTCCCTGATTATATGAACGATCTCTTCAGCATGGGCATCATCCTTGGCAAAGATGAGCGTTTTGGGAACCTCGGTCCTGCCCGGAAATATCTCGGTAAACAGGGCATCCCGGAACGTCCGGATCACGGTCCTGATCTGGTCGGGAACCACAACAGCCCGGTCGATCTGGGTGGGCGTGTAGGTAAAATCCTCATCAAGCATCTCCCACCGCTCCTTACGGGAGAGTTTGTCACGTTTCCCGACCCAGAACCCTTTCTCTATCTCCGAGCCTTCATCAGTGATCCTGGTCTTGATCCGGTACACCTCGTACCCGACATTCACCCCGTCAGCAACTGCCCGCTCATGACTGTACTCCATCACCAGATTATTATGGAAAAACCCGATCGTCTGCTTTGACGGGGTCGCCGTAAGACCAACTAATGAGGCATCAAAGTACTCAAGCACCTGCCGCCAGAGATTATAGATTGAGCGATGACATTCATCGGTAATCACGAAATCAAACATCTCTATAGGGATCTTCGAATTGTATGAGATCGGAATCGGTTGCTGATCACCAGGCATATCAAAAAGTGACTGCTCTTCATTCTCCTCCTCAAAGACCTCATCACCTTTGAACATCGAGAAGAGCCGCTGTATTGTGGTGATGCAGACACGGCTGACCGGATCTATCGTATTTTTGGTTAGATGCTGGACATTATAGAGATCAGTGAACTTACGCCCATCATCAGGCGTTACATACTGCTGAAACTCCTTGAGCGTCTGACGGCCGAGATTGCTCCGGTCTACAAGAAAGAGCACCCGTCTTGCATGGGCATGCTTGATCAACCGGTAGGCAAAGCTGACTGAAGTGAAGGTCTTGCCTGACCCGGTTGCCATCTGGATAAGTGATCGAGGGTGATCACCGGCAAATGAGACCTCAAGATTGGTGATCGCTTCCACCTGGCAGTCCCGAAGTCCCCTGACAATCAGGGGAGGCATCTGCTGGAGACGGCGACGCAGCGGTGATTCCTCCTTTGCCCAGGACCGAAGTGTCTCCGGCCGGTGAAATCCGAAAACCCGGCGGGACCTGGGCTCTGGATCCTGTTCTGACCGGAAAAAGGTCTCCACCCCTGAACTTTCATAGGCAAATGGCAGGGGACGAAACAGAGTGGGAACCGCTGCAGGCATACTGGTCCTATAGGCCTGGGTCTGTTCAGAAACTCCGGAGAGCGTAACCCCTTCATGTTTCGCTTCTACAACCCCGACTGCTTTCCGGTCAATAAATAAGAGGTAATCTGCAAACCCGGCTCCGACCGGAAACTCACGAACTGCAACCCCAAAAGAGGCGCCCAGATTAATATCACGATAATCCTGAACATTCCAACCGGCTGCTTCAAGCATCAGATCTATCTGCTGACGGGCCTTCTCTTCTGGCTTCATGATTGTGGAGAAATAATTCCTCTGTCTCGCACATTGTTTGAACCAAAAAACATTAAATGTATTGATTTTATCTCATCAATGCCATGAGAGCACTCATGGAACCTCAACAGGGGCATCAAAGAGTGACTGAAAAGAATGGCTGAAAAGATACCACGAAAATTTACTTCCCCATCCCTCTGATTGAGAAGATAACATCCCTTCTATCCCTCCTCAAACAACGCTGCCTTTTTCTTCGGCCATTTCTCCAGCATATTCCAGACCTGCATAGCAACAGTTACAAACCTTCCACCACCTTCTCCCGGAATCTCGATCACTATCCCATGACCGGATGACGATAACTCTACCGTTCCCCCGGGTTCAATATCTATCCCTTCCTCCCGGTTCAATACCGCCCGTGTATCATTCCCTGATATTCTCCCGATCTCACCCGGACCGTCAATGATAACCCTGATCTGCTTATGAGCAGGATCCGGCTTCAGCCTGCCCACTTTCCAGAGAACTGAGTAGCCGAACAAGAACCAGAAGAGATGAGGCAGATGGACCCTGAATATCTGCCTCATGATCCCTATCTGAGAATCATGGACCGGCATGAATCACAGACTGCAACCCAGGCCCTGAATCGTGCCAGGTTGTCTTGAACATATCACAGACCTGGTATCTCCCGATATCAGAGATCAGCCTGTCATCGACCCGGCATCAATCACACCGGGAAGAGACCGGAATGATGCAGCCTCATCACGTTTTGTCTTCTCATAACATGACCTGCAGATTTTCCTGTTCATTCGTACCGGAGCAGACATCCGTTCCTGGAAATGAACCCACTCTGATCCGCAGCAGTCACACGGCCCAACACCAAACCCCCGGTCGATCTCACAGAAGTCAGACGGTCTTATTTTGAAGGTATTTCCCGGATTCTCGGTGCTCGCGGAAGTTGCTACAGTTTCCAGCCCATTCCGGGCGTTCGCGGAATCGTCGCGTAAAATGGGGCGAGTACCAGAGTGCCCGGAATCGCAATCGGAAGATACATCGACCCCAGTTACCTACTCATGATCAGTCGTCGCGGAAATATCAGGGTCACAAGCACACGGACATGATACCGTGGTATCAGATACTACCTGTACTGTACTTTCAAATTTTCCGCGAAGAGTACCTAAAGTACAATAATATTATTATTTTTAGTAATTACCTCCTAATTCTCATCCGGATTCGTCGCGGAAACTTCCGCGACAATGCCGCAACGTTCCGCGATTCCGCGAGATGGATCATGAGGATCACTCTCACACTCACTCCTCTCATTCAAACTATCAGGGTAAATTCTGTGAATATCTCGGTTTTAAAAGGGTGGATGGAACGCAACCAGGAGTATACCCGGGAGGCTGGGATCAATACAGAAGATTGAAGCGATTGTCAGACATACCAGTGGTTTATGTTTGCTCCCTGGTATGTTGCATTCATCAGTCTTCTCTTTGGATTTATCCTGCTCTCTCTCTCGATTCAGATATACAATAAGAAACAGATCCTGGGGCAATCGTTCTTCTGGTTATTACTGCTCTTTGACTCGCTCTTCTCCTTTACCCTTGGCATATATTATCTCATCGGGGAGATAACCCAGGTAGACTCAACCTTGATGAGTTTTATCACATTTGGACTCGTATACAGCCTTATTTATTTTACCGCGGTATTGTGGTTCTTCTATTGTGCATTATATTCAGGGAGACCACGATATGTAACACCGAAGTACATCGCACTTTTCGGAGGACTGATGGCAATAGGATGCATCTTCCGGTTTTTGGATATGCTCAATCTGCCGGTAGAATCATCTGGGCAGAAGATTCTTTCTGAACTGATCTTCTGTGGTCATTACGCTGCTGCATACTACTTTTTTATCCTGATAATTATCGGCATATACTTTTTACTGCAGCGATACGAGACGGTATCACACCGGTTTAAGAGTCAGATCGCATTTCTCGTCATTGGCATCAGTATTCTGCTCCTTACAAGGCTCGCTCTTGAGACAGTACTGAAAGGATATCATACATACGGGTTTGATGTAGGAGTTTCAGGACTATTCCTCGCATTCGGTGTTCTCCACTACAATCTGCTGGAGTTCTCACCTGTCTTTCGGGATCGGTTCTTTACCCTCAATGACCACGGCCTTCTGGCCTTGAATCAGAAAAGCGAGATCATTGATATGAATCCAGCAGCTGAACGCATTCTAAATACCAGGATGAGAGATGCGTTTGGAAAGGCGGCTTCTGATATCCCATCAATCCCAGAACCATTCATCCGGTATCTCACGGACCCGGACACGATTGATCAGGCCTCTCATTTTCCTGTGTATCATCAGGGCACACACTGGTATCAGATGACCTCCCGTATCACTGATACAACCGTAGGAGCAGATGAGACACATCTGATCACGATAGCCGACATAACCCAGACGATCTCTCTTGAGCAGGAGATTCAGAAGACAAGAGTAGAACTTCTTCAGGAGAAAGAGAAGATAAAACAGGAACAACGATATCACCAGTATTTTGTCTCTTACCCAGATGCGATCCTGATATGTTCAAAAGGGCAGATCATTGACTGCAACCCGGCAGCTCTGGATATGTTTCAGGTACCAAAACAGGACCTTCTAGCAACAGATCTTTCCAGCCTCTCTTCACCGAGACAGTTCAATCCTGATGATATTCCTGAGAAACTCGTATATTATATCTCGAAAGCGAATACAGGATCCCTCGTAACCTTTTCATGGATTTTTCTTGCAGGTGATACGAAGATCGAAGCAGAAGTCAGACTCTCAAGACTCGATCATGATGATACCAGTCTCGTTGAGATGATCATACTTGATATGTCAACGCTGCATGCAAGACAGCAGCCCTTCGTACAGTTTTTTGCCGAACAGGAGAAGAATCTTGGTCTTGAGACATCACTATGGCAGCAGGTCTCTTCATTGATCCAGGATCCGGCCCCTTCCCAGGAGGAGAAAGAGCGGGCATTTAAACGAATTTATGACGCAGCCCAAAAAAATCTAAAGAGGTTGTCTGATCATCCCACATTATAATACAGATTTTTCTTTTATCTCCGGTTCTTCAGAAAAGTCATGCGTGAGTCAACTCACACCCATTTTCTACTGCAATTACACCATTATCCCTTTGCCCGTCGGGAAGATGCATTCTGACAATTCCGGTACTCATACATGAGAATAAACTGAATAAGTGGAGAAGGTGCCTTCTCCCCGATACAGATGCACGGCAGACCGCCCTCTTTCTGGGATCTGATAAGACACCAGGATGACTGTGTCTGGTCTGATGTTTTAACGACAACCTGATACGAACCGATCTCAGTCTGATGTTCGGATGAATTGATCAGGTCAGTAATAACCTCCCGCACTGGGGAGGGAACGACATCTTCAAACCTGGGTTTTTTGAGGACATCAGTCTCTTCTGCACTGCAAAGGTCGAGCATGGAGGTATTAGCCGATGAAATGGTTCCTTCAGGGGTCAGGGTGCAGCACGCTATACTCATCTGATCTGACATGATCCCAATCAGTGCCAGGAGTGCTTCAGACTCTGCTCTGCGATTCTCATCCTGCTCTGTTTTTTCGGTGAGCAGGTGATACATATTCCGATACTCTTCCTTATATTTCGCAATAACCTCTTCATGTATCACTGATTTTGTCCGGTTGGACTCATACAGATAGAAGAACCTTGATAGTGCCAGAAGAATTTTCTCATAGACATCAGGAGGAATTCCGACGTTCATCTTTCCAATCCCGATTATTCCGGTAAGGGTGTCGTTTATGGCAATGCCGGTATATATGAACTCATAACCCTGAAGCGGATTGAACACCCTGGCAATATCATCTGGTGACCGGAGCATCAATGGTGAGATCCCTTTGATTCTCACCGTGTCATAGAGTTTATATGGAAGAATTTCAGGCCCTTCAAATGAAACAGGAGTTTTTTGGGAGAGGGCCAGATCGATCTCTGAGCGTGCTGGCTTCCGAATACTATCAGGCACTGATATGGTGTTGAGGTGTGATATCCGGGACTTTTCATCGATCAGAAACGACACGATAATGTCATCTGCAAAGATGTCCCGGAGTATCCGGGTGATGGTATCATAGATCTTTTCTGCTTGCTGCTCCTCTACCATACCCGGAATTTTACTGAAGAGTTTGTCTATAAACTTGCGGAAAAGGGTTCCCGGGTTGTAGGCATCAGCATCGGGGTGCATATACAGTAAAACACCGGGTTGATTATCAGGAAGGGTGACCCGTATACAAATATACCTGATCTGCGACTGATCAGGATGAATACTTGTCCTGTACCCCTCATATCTGTCTGTGAGAACAGAGGAGATAGCCTCTTCATTGATTCCATGGTACAGATGATTGATGGCACTCAAATGCTCACCGATAAAGGCAAGTTCTCCTTCTCTGGTCTGATCAAGAAAGGCCTGGTTTATCCGGACGATATGAAGGGTGCTATCAAGGATAAGGGCCGGATCAGGTATCGATTCAATCAGGGTTAATACGGTAGTACAGGGAAGATATGAATATTTTTTTGCATTGCTGCTTTGATTACAGTGTACTATCCCTTTCTTAAAGAGTGTTTCAGCGATTAGTGAGACTTTATTTCGGTTTACTCCAGTTTTACGGGATAACTCCGATATTGACAACTCGGTATTGGCATCCTGCAAAATGTGCAGAATATCTTCTATTTCAGATGAAGAGGTATTCATGTATAACCCGATGGTGCCCGCTCCAGACATTTCAGACTGATGAAACTGGTATTCATGAAGATCAATCGAGTGAGATCCTTCTCGGAAGAGACAGGCACTCAAACGATTCATCAATCAGTATCATCAGTCCGGATACTCCTGTGTTTGGAAAGTAATATACGAGTAATATCAAACTCTTCATGTTTCTATATATCGGTTAGTTTGTATAGAATCCGGATAGCATTAGAGTCAGGGAAAACCTCTCATAGAAAATGAGGTTTAAAGGCTCCATTATGAGTTTAAATTCTGTGCAATAGAATCATGAAAAAGAAAAGGAGGAGAAGTATCGAAGTTATACTGCTTCATGAATTTGGGGCGTTGGTATCTCAACGGTACTTGGATAGGGAAGATCGATTTTGAACTTTTTTGCAAGTTCTGACTGTCTGATCCCATATAATCCATACACCATGAGACCGATGACCAGCCAGATGCAGAAGTAGAATAAGGTCGTCGTCTTTAAAGAGACGATGAGAAACAGGTCAGAGATGATAGCCAGGATGGGCACAAGGGGCACCATGGGACATCGAAAATGGCGCTCAAGATCCGGGTTCTTATGTCGCATGAAAAGAACACCGGCAGCAACGGCTATGAACGCTATCAGAGTACCCATATTGAGGAGTTCTACAATCAGTGACAACGGAGCAAACCCGGCAAAGACAGCACTCATCAACCCCACCAGAATTGTTGCCTTGAACGGGATTCCTTTTGCACTGACTGCTGCAAGCCCTGAAGGAATGAGCCCGTCACGCGAGAGAGCATAAACGAGCCGTGAAGACCCATACAGACATACCTGAAGTCCGGAGGTTATACCAATAATAATACCGACTGCCAGTAAACCCCCGAGATGAGAAAATCCTGACTGACTGAGAGCAAATTCAAACGGAGAACCCACGTTCGCATATTGAGAAAAGGGAAGAATACCGGTTAGAACCAGACCTGCGATAATGTAAAAAAAAGAGCAGATAACGATGGTTCCTATCAGTCCGATCGGGAGATTTCGCTGGGGATTTTTTACTTCTTCTGCACTTGAGGCGATCAGTTCAAATCCTGTAAACGAGACGATAACAAGTCCTGCCCCGGTAAGAACACCCTGAAACCCATTAGGAAGGACTGGAAAATAATTTTCAACATGGATAATCTGTGACCCAATCCAGAAAAACGTAATGAGAATCAGTAGTTTTATTGATACAAGAACAGCGTTGAGCCGTGAACTCTCCCTGACACCCTGTAAAAGCATGAAGGCCATACATAAAATAATTATGACTGCCGGGAGGTTTACAAGACCCCCATTCATCGGGTCATGGGTTAAGGCTGAGTTCAGTGGGATGTGAAGAGCATCGAATATGCCAAGAAGATACTGTGACCATCCTGAGGCAATTAATGAGATCGATACCGTGAGTTCAAGCATCATTGTCCATCCGATGATCCAGGCAAAAAGTTCTCCAAAGATGGTATAAGTGTATGAATATGCACTACCGGTAAGTGGTATCATGGAACTCAGTTCTGCATAACATAATGCCACAAAAAGCGAGCATATCGAGGCAATGATGAACGAGAGAACAATCCCGGGACCTGCAATACTTGATGCAAGCCCTGTTATTACAAATATCCCGGTTCCTATGGAAGCCCCAAGACCGATCATAATCAGGTCAAGAGGGTTCAACACTTTCTTCAGATGACCCCCCAGATCATCGGAATGGAAAGAGAGAGGAAGTGGTCGTTTCACCAATAGTCTCTGAAATCGTATGTTCATGTTCTCGTCCCACTTTATCAGTGCCTCAATGGCCTGTAGAGGAGATCTCTTCATGATATCGGGACCCCCCGGTTTTCATAGAATGAAACAACCCCTCTTACAGCCCATATGCGTATAATGCGAAGAATCCAGTGAAGGCATAGCGATGAAGACACGGGGGAGGCCGGGGAAGGCAGTCAACCGGTTCATCCGGCACATCACCCCACAATTACTCTGCTAATGCACAATTGGATAAACACTCCTTCAGACCTGCAGAACCTGGTGCGATATTCAGAATTGAAAAAGGACGGCCACTTTCATTTATGTAATGATTTATGAAGCCTTTTTTTAATTTTGCCAAATATGTGCAGCGTTAAGCAATATCTTCCTGAAAATCCTAATTATCTGGTGAATCAGGTTCTATATCGTTGAAAATGGCGAAATATCAGAAATTATTGCACAATTGCTCTTTTTTTCTGTTATCTGATACATAAAAAACCGGGCATTTTTGGTCATGAAACACAAGAATTTTCATTGGATGCGCAATTCTTCCATGTTGTGCAATACCCGTGGATCATCCCGATAGATCACAGAAGTGAGGAGAATAGTACGATGGAAGAAATATCATAATTGTAGGTTAGTTACTAAAAAACCACAACGATGCCCAGTTGTGGGCCCGGGTAGGACCGATGAAAAGGACTTTTTCATGCAAAAAGATAGGTAGTCATTCAACCGTACAGTTAAAAATTAGAGGGGTTGATTACAACATGGCTACTTAATCAGGACAATAACAACCATATTCGTTGCACACACACTCTCCTTTTGAACACCACCAGGTGGTGTCTCCACAGCCATTGAGACAAAACAGGTAATCCCAGAAGGTACAGTCGTATGAATTTTCGGGACATTGCCCAATGGTTTCAAAATATAACCCTGATCTCCCATAGTGAGATTCTACAAGTGAATCTATGTTCTGTTTGTCCGCATCAAATGATGCAAGAGCAGCTCCTTCATAATACGGTAAGGGATCTACATGAAGAGTGAGTACCTTGTTGTCATCTGACAAAGACAAGTTTGTTATCTGAATCATGGATGTCGTATCATTTTGAGCATCCGATACGATCAACGCAGCACGTACTGGAAAGGTCACATTAATCAGGCGCTCTGTTGGAACAAGCCTGTCCCTCCCCCCATACGAGATAACAACAAAAGGAACAGTATCCTTGATCGTTACTACATATCCTCCATCTGATGCAGCAGAGACAGCACTCTTCCCACCCTGAACATACGTCAGATACGTTGGAACTTCATCAGCGAAACAAGATCCAACAAATAATACCAGCACGAGATAAAATACACAGATTAATCCAGGTAACTGATAGTGTTTCATAAGCACAATCCTCCCATTCAACAGATGCATGGATGACTCTGAAGATTGCCTTACGAAATTATCAGGAATCTTCAGATATACCAAAGGTCTGGTGGTTTGCACAAGTATTTAGTTTATTTCAACAGAACCTTTCAGGCAATATTTCCGGAGATATATCCCATATTGATTCTAATTTTCCATCATGCTGCAAATATTATGCAGATTAATAATCTACCTGGTTTGTGCAACCGGTAGAGATGGACGTGTTACTCGGATTTTTTTGTGAGGGATACCAAAGCACATCACCGTCAGGCTGGGTATTTGTATCTGACTGCATATCATGCATGAAAATATAGTGAAAATATAAACCCGAAGCCTAAAAGATTTGACTAAATTCATCACCATGATGAGTGAATCGTGAAATACTGTAAATTGTGCACCTTATTTTAATAGGAGGACAAAAACAATGAACATAACTTGGTGTATGATCATTCAGCATCAATCGCCAAACAAAAAAGCCCCTGAAAAAATGTGTTTCAGGACAATTATTCTTTTATGAGGGGAGTGATGTTGACATCAGGGTAAAATTTCCATCTTTGAAAACCCACCTATCCATTGCAGTACTGACTGCATGATGTGAATCAAACACTTTCGGCCCTGATACTCCAAAATATCTGACATCTTCCAGGTTATCCTTGATCGACTGGGCAGTAATAGTACCATTTTCTGTTCCACGACAAATCGCTTCCGCGATTAGCATCAAGGAATCATATCCATACCCTGCGACACTTTTAGTAGGATCCGTATCAAATCGCTTCTTGTATGACGAAATAAACCTGGTCGTATGGTCCCCGGGGACCAGATTCGAATATGCTGATATGGTAAACAGAGAGAATTTAGAGATTACATCTGCCTCTGATCGTTCATAAGAGTCCATGAGAACACTTTCAGTAATGATGATCTGTCCACGATACCCTGCATCTGCCAGGCTTCTGATGAGTGAGATCTCCCGTTCATCATACATGATAATCACAATCGTATCAGGTGCAGCATCCAGAATCCGGAGAGCGAGGGTAGAATGATCAGGGTTCTCATCTGTGACCGGTTCAGTCGAGATAATAGATACAGAACTATTGTCGAGCTCTTTCCTGATATATGAAAGAAGCGATCTCCCGTATTCATCATCAATATAAACAACAGCCACCCGGTCTGTTGTGTATGACAGCCATTCTGAAACAAATTTTGCCAGATAGAATACCGGTGCATTAACCTGGAAAAACCACGGCGATATCCCATATAGGGCTTCCCCGTTCGCCTGAGGTGAAATCAGTAATGTTCCAGAACTTTTTTTGGTCTCTTCTGCCATCGGAAGAGTAAGCAGAGTAGTACATGAACCGATAACCACAGGGACACCATCACTGTGCATATCATAGAACAAGGACTGACTTATCTGTGGATTACCCTGATCATCCACAACCCGCAGTTCAATATGATACCCGTCTACACCCCCGCGTACATTGATCTCATCTGCTGCAAGTTCAATGCCATGAAGGATATCAGTTCCTAATACCCCTAACTCTCCACTAAGAGGCAGGATCACCCCACACGTAATGGTAGAATTTTCTGCAGCAAGTACAGGATAATGGATTATAGAGATGGTACAGAATAACCAGAAGATAATCGCAATTGTGGATCGAGATCTCGTATGTTCTCGCAGAGCCATGATGTTATCCTCCAAAGAAGAGATCTGCCTGTGTATTCAATAACCTGTCATCTTTAATAATTCCCGGATGAGAAGACCGGACATGATAATATATGTTCTGATACAGGTGGCGAAGTGATAGAGAAGGATCTGATTCACGGAGTATTGAGAGCAACTCGGATGTAAACTCATTTGACAGCCAGGATGAGAGTTCAGAATCATATATCGATGCTTTTGAGGTTTCATTAGGTGCTGATGCACTTATGACCACAACATCAGGGGTTTTCACAAGTGCTGCCGTTGCACTGCTGTAACAAGACTCAAGAATGATCAGCATCTTTCCAAATCTATCATTATCTGCCATGGTATCAATAACAGATGAAAATTCTTTAGGAGAGATCGTATCGTCTCCATTACCAAAGAGGATATTACCTCCTGAATCTGCATGGGATGTAAGATATACCAGGACTGTTGAGTTCGTAGTAGACTGTAAAACAGGCTTGTCTGAAGTGGTAGGCATTCCCGTCAATATGTCAATGAGAATCTGTTTATTGACTTGATCACCAGTGTAATCCGGATGAGCAGTTGTTCGTACCTCTTCTTTTCCAGGAAGGTGAAATACCTCATTGGGTTTTTTATTTCTCTTTTCATAAGGGATATCATCAATAACAAGGAGTATGATATGGTCATCTGATACTCCCTGTTTTTTTACAAACTGATATACTGACAGGGCATCTGCCTGATGACGGTAATTTACCCAGTCTTTTGAGAATGCTCCAATAACAGCCCAATAATCACCGGATTCAGGATCCTTACTGAAGACAGAAGAGGAGGATGAATTATCTATATCGCTGAGTTGATCGTCAGATTTTGTCAGTTTATTGAGTGAGACCGGATCAGAAAGTATGGTATCTCCTTCAATGTGGTATGTCTCATACGAGGGAATTAACCTGTCTGTCCCATCTGAAGCAAAGGTGAGAGGACCTGTAGCACCGGTCAGTATCGGGCTTTTCCCATTTTTAATCAGGTCAAATGCTGATTGAAACCCGGTTACACTCCTGGGAAGCGGCTCCCCGGATCCATTGGCAAGGACGACCATGGCTGCATGTTTCGGAGACTTGGTTGGGTTTGCAGTAAACTGTGCCATAACTAATGCGGCACACAGTACCGCGTCGTAAGTCTCACAAACATAATCTGATGGTGAATCTTTAGTGAATTTTTTGAATTCCTGATAAAAATTCTGATCCCCTGGTTTTGCCATGAGCATAAGGGTATTTTCAGGCAATTTGGTTACTTTGATACTTGAGTTGCCCAGTTTCCATACTCCGGCATTCATGAACTGGTGCAATGTTTTTGAATCTGCTCTTTCCTGGATAGAACCATGTTCATCAACATTTGGATGGATAAGATACAGATTCGTGGATGTATAGTTTTCAAGAATATGAACTGCTGTTGTAATCTCACTACTTGAACCAGAATGAACAAATACCAGGTAATCAGGATTTGTTGAACATACCCGATCGATAGCCTCCGATATCTGATCTTGTCTTGAAAAATCCTCAAACCCGGTGATTGAGATCCCAGATTCAAGTGCCCAGTATGGAATCCAGTCAGAAAATGTCTTTCCATACGAACTGTTTATGGCAAGAATGGCTACCTTCTCTGCGTTATTCTTTTTCAAATGCTGAATTAGAACCGAGGTCATATCCCCATCATTTGAAACAATACGCCATACTGATCCAGTACCTGCAAATGCACGAAAGATCTCATCTGATGACGCCGTAGGAGATATCAAAACTTTCTGATTTGAGATGAACAGATCTGAAATTTGAAACAGATTATCAGATGTATACGGTCCAATTACCACTCTGATACGGGGATCTTCTGCAAGCTCTTTTGCATAGGTATTGATATCACCGGTTTGCGTATCACGTAGGACTAGTTTGACTGGTCTTCCACTAATCCCTCCACCATCGTTGATATCAGATACAGCAAGACGAAGTGCATCATAGAGGGGAAGCCCTTCTGTTCCGCTTAAGGGCAGTAATACTCCGATATATATTGGATCATCAACCGCAGACGAGGGTGTAGCACAAAAAAACAAGGCAAGAAGGACGCCGATGAAAACCAATAAGATCAAGGGATTTAAATGGCTCATAACTTTTTGTTCCTATACATGCATGCATCTGAACCCTGATCTTCACAAGATACTGATACCTATAAGTAACCCAATTAAAGAGATTCTTCGACCTCTGTGCCACCACTACACGATTCGAACTCCACAACGATTTTTAGGTGAACAACCAGCAAAAAATTTGAATTCACCTCATGTAAGAGGGGGTCAAAGATTGCTAAACAGATCCAGATGAACTCTCCTTGGACCTTTTACGTAGTGCCCTCTTTCGTATTATTTGAAGAAAAAGGGATGAGACGAGGACAAAAACAATTATGCCTCTATCCTGGTGCCTGACTTAACCTCTTATACTAGTCGGATCCGAATTAGGATTGTTGACATACGGGGCCGGACTATCAATTCCATTTTCTGGAGGGTTCTCGTGGATCTCAACATAAACCCGTGTAAGTTTTATTACATCTGGATCTTTTACGGTCTGATTTGTCGCTTCATCCGCAAAATGTTTGAGCAACGTACCTTCGTAAAATTCAAGAGGTTTCGTTTCAAGTGTTAACTTCCTGTCATCTTCAGAATAGACAGGATGAGATACAGTGACAAGTGAAGTAGACTGACCATTATCACCGGTTATGACAACAGCTGCATCCAATGATTTGTCCATAATCTTGATTGCATCTTTGACAGAGCCGAGATAACCCTTTGTTCCAATATAGGCTGCAAACGGGTTCATACCCTCAATAGTAAGGGTGGAGCCATTTGTAGATTCGACATGAGTGCTGTTTTCTCCCTGTAACAAGACGATATATCCAGCAGTCTCTTCAGCAAAACATTCCCCGGATACAAAGACCATTATCAGAAGAAACAGAATTATCGACAGTTGTTTCAATTTTTAAACCGCCCTTCAATGAATGACACAGTTCTGGTTTTTTCTAGTCAGAAGGATCCTTGCATGAGATACTGAGTACCCATGATCCATACCACTTTCTGCAGTTTTCTGACTTCTCTTCAGACGTCCTCTTCTGTATCCCTGCTACGATACCACCTGTTTGTATCAGAATTATCAGAAATCAATAGCCTGATGAGGTTGAGGACAAGAAACCGGTTCACCATTCCTATCGATTGTGGGGTACATATGATACAAGAATCCAGTGGGTTCAGTATCTATAAAAAAGTTGGTTTAAGCCACATATGCTTCAACTCGTGATGGTGTTAAAAGCATATGTATGAAAAATTGAGAATTGTTTCTCATTTATGATAAACGTTCCATGCAAATAAAGACAAAATTCCAGATTTCATCAGAGAAGATTCGAAAAAATCAGTATCATACATTGACCGCCTAAATCGGTGTGCCATTACCTTTAAGCAGTACTATTCCTATCTCTTATCATTCGAGAATATTTATTATAGATTTGTACCTCGATACAATGGAGTAGAGAAGGGATGGTATTACTAAATTCCAATGCGAATAAATCTGAATCGGGTGATAATACCGATAATCTGATCTCACTTCTCTATGTTGATGACGAACCTGATCTCCTTACGCTTGGTAAAATTTTTTTGGAGCGGTCCGGAGGATTTAAGGTTGAGACTCAGAACTCTCCTGAGAAAGCTCTGAACTCATCTCTGGGATCATTGTACGACGCTATCGTCTCTGATTACCAGATGCCAGGAATGGATGGGATCACGTTTCTCAAAGCAGTCAGAGAACAGTATGGAGATATCCCGTTCATCCTCTTCACCGGGAGGGGGCGTGAAGAGGTTGTCATTGAGGCGATAAATAACGGGGCTGACTTTTATCTTCAGAAAGGAGGAGAGCCCGCACCACAGTTTGCGGAGTTATCACACAAGATAAAGCAGGCGGTACGGAGAAAAAAGGCTGAGGATGAGCAAAGAGCACAGTTAAACGAGTTGGTCAGAACAAAAGAAGCATTAGAGGAGAGTGAAGCCAAATTCAGAGGGATTATTGAGACATCTCCTGATGCGATCTGGGAAATATCCCTTGATGGAGTGTTCTCATACGTAAGTCCACGGAGCACTGACATAATCGGATATACCCCCGAGGAGTTGATCGGTGAGCAGTTTTCCAGACTGTTGCCTCCTAAAAGTCATAGTTTTATCCAGAGCATGTTAGAAAATGCTAGCAATAGAAAGCCTGGCCTGGTAACGTTTGATGTTCCTGCTATCCATAAAAATGGAAATATTCGAATCCTTAATTGTAGATCTTATCCCCTGATAAGTCCTAACGGTTCAGTCATTGGGTTTCGTGGCATTACTATCGATGATACTGAAAAAAATCAGTACGTGAGAGCCCTCCATGAAAGTGAGACAAGGATTCGTTCTTTTATTGAAGCAACGAGTGAAGCAGTCTCCATTATCGACGAAGAAGGGACGATAGTAGAGTGGAATGTAAGTTCAGAAAAGATCACAGGAATTCCTAAAGGAGAGGCTTTCGGGAATAAGATCTGGGACTTCCCCTTCATTTATGGGATTTCAGATTGCAAAACTGCATCACCACCTTCAGATATTAAGCAGGCCATCCAAAACTCCCTGAAAACCGGCGAACCTATCTTCAAGGATTCAGATATTTTTGAATTTAAGCGTGCAGACGGAACAAAAATTTTAACCAGAAGAACGATATTTCCGATTAAAACCGAGAAAGGATACCGGTTTGGGTCACTTGCACGGGATATTACAGAAGAGAGACGAATGGCAGATGCACTCCAGGAGAGTGAGAATCGCTTCCGGGGTATGGCAGAACGGTCTTCAGATCTGATTATTGTTCTTAACAATGAGTTGAGTCCTATCTATGTCTCCCCCTCATCCCGATCGATTACCGGGTATGATCCTGAAGAACTGATCGGAAAGACACCGGATTTTGCTTTGAGTAATATTTTTTCTCATAGTGTTCCTGACATATCAGACTCAGTCAAAAAGACGATGAACCGCAATGTCGTCGAAAACGTGGAGATCCAGGTACAAAAAAAGGATGGAAGCCTGATATTTGTTAATCTCCACGCTGTACCGGTAATTCAAAACGGGGAGATGACAGGTGTTCAGGTCTCAATGCGGGATATAACCCACATAAAGAGAGCGCAACTGGATCTAAAAGAGTCTGAGGAGAAATTCGTCACAATTTTTCAGAATAATCCGGTTCCTTTGACACTTCTATCAGCAGCAACTGGTGAGTTTACAGATGTGAATGGTGCGTTTCTTCAAAGTAGCGGATATACCAGGGATGAGGTGATTGGAAAGACACCCGGGGATCTTGGGATCTTTGCTAACGAGACAGAATTTGAACGCCTCACATCAGACATAAGAAAAAATAAAGTTGTCAAAGGGATGGATGTTCATTTCCGGAGAAAAAGTGGAGAGGAAAGGGATTGCCAGACTAATTTAAGCCTTTTTTACATCCACAACAGGCCTCAAATCCTCGCCTCAATTGAGGATGTTACTGACCAGAAGGCAACAGAGTCCGCAATGAAAGCGATGGTCAGAGGAATTGTCGGCTCAACAGGGAAAGACTCCCTGTACCATATTACCGAGAGTATCAGTTCCTGGCTTTCTGCAGATTGTGTTCTTATCGGTGAGGTAACGCCGGATAAAGAGCACATTCATGTTCTATCCATGATTCTTGATGGAGAGAGAGGTCGCAGTTATACACATCCCCTGAAAGGATCTCCGTGTGAGTATGTGATAAATAACGGATTTACGATATATCACGATAATCTCTCTTCCCATTTTCCAGAATGTAATTTTATTGTAGACCATCATTTTCAGAGCTTTATCGGTGCATTGATCAAAGATTCAGAAGGGAAGACTGTTGGGACTCTCGGTATCCTCTCCCGGAACGCAATGAGTCAAAATATTCCCATAAAGGAGATAATTGACATCATCGCGGTAAAAGCAGGAGCAGATATTGAGCGATCACGTATCGAACAGACTCTCATCAATAATGAGAGGCTCCTTGCTGATACCATGGATATGGCAAACCTTGTGAGTTGGCACTTTGACTTTTCTTCACAGGTTTTTGTGTTTAACGATCGGTTCTATGCATTATATGGAACCACAGCGGAGCGTGAAGGTGGATATCATATGAATCCTGAGAGATATGTCAGAGAATTTGTTCATCCTGCTGATATTCCAAGGATTCTCGAAGAGGTAAAGAAGACCTTCAGCACGCCGGATCCAAATTATGTCGCTCACCATGAACACCGGATTATCCGGAGAGATGGAGAGGTACGCCATATCTCAGTTCGTGTTCGTCTGATCTGCGATGAAGAGGGAAAAATCATAAAAACACTCGGCGCAAATCAGGATATCACTGATCAGAAGAATATTGAGGATGCAATTCTGAAAGCGAACCGCCAGCTTAGTCTGCTGACAAGTATCACCAGACATGATATCCTCAATAAGATCTCATCATTCTACGGATATCTGAGACTCGTGGAGATGGAGTCCACAAATCCGGAGATACAGAATTATATACAGAAGATGATCGACGGGATCAAGGAGATCCAATCACAGATCGAATTTTCACGAGTGTATGAAAACCTCGGATCTCAAAAGCCCCAGTGGTTGCTATTAGAGACGATCCTTCCGAGAACATCGATCCCTCAATCTGTCAAACTTCAGGAGAATGGACTGGAATATTCCATCTTCGTAGATCCTATGTTTGAACGGGTTTTCTATAACCTCCTGGAGAATTCTGTGAGACATGGGGAGCATGTATATGAGATCCGGGTTTATACCAGGCAGGATGATCATGGCCTCACGGTTGTATGGGAGGATAACGGGGTCGGCATACCAACTGAAGAGAAAGAACAAATCTTCGAGAGAGGATACGGGAAGAATACCGGACATGGGTTGTTTCTGGTCAGGGAGATACTGTCGCTTACCGGAATTGAGATTCAGGAGATCGGGATTCCGGGAAGTGGAGCACGGTTTGAGATAAGGGTTCCGTCAGGATCGTTTACAAAGAGATAATATCGGCCGTATATTTTAAAAGCCGATTACATTTTGTCAATATCCAGATATCGATCCTGAATTAAACGGGTATTGGTAACCAACACTGTCACCAATAGTACCGACCACAAATTGTTAAAATCAGGCTTTCACATCACATGGAAGAGAAACCACCACGGTTCTAAACACCAATCCACAACATCTATATGGAGAGCAGGTTAAAAGCATCAACGAAGACAGAGGAGAAGTAGTATCCATGACCAGCCAGTTATATGAGAAGATTCTGATAGCAATAGACGGTTCAGACCGGAATAAAACCGCAATCGAAGAGGGTATAAGGATCGCACGGGTATGTGGAGCTACGATTTTTGCAGTGTATGTGAAGGATATCCACCGGTATAATGCCACACCGACGGATGTCATCATGGTGGATATCCAGGTTGCTATCCAGAAACTGGCTGAAGATGCCCTTGCAATTGTTCATACACTCTCTGAAGGGGTATCTGTTGAGAACGTTGTTCTTGAGGGTAAACCGGAGGTTGAGATCGTCAGATTTGCAGAGGAGAAGGGTGTCGACCTTATTGTTATCGGTACGAATGCAAAACGAGGATTCGAGCGGCTTCTCCTCGGAAGTGTTGCAGAACAGGTCATCAGGACTACATCCTGCAAGACTCTCGTTGTAAAGTGACGAGAGTCCCCAAAATCCTGAGATTCCTGAATGTACCGGGATCATGTGGCGGGGTTCCTCAGATATCCTGATACATTTCCGGTTTGTGAACACCATTCATCTGATCTCAACTATGTGTGAATCATCCAGAATACAGAAAAAATGGGTTTCAGGGTTTTCGACCCTGTTAAATTCAAAAAAATTAATGCATTACTCTTTTTTGATGAAATTAATTAATGCGGTTGAACTATCTTCAAGTCCCAGGCCGACGAACTCAATCTCTGTTGGTGAGATGATATGAACGATGTCCATCCCGGTTCCCTTCTCTGCCAGATAGAGGGTGGTCATATCATGATCGATGATGCCTGAAAACGTGTAATTGGCCTGGAATTTTTCACCGGTTGCATTCAGGAATCCCTTGAACACCGGGCCCTGTTGTTCAGAAATTGTCATGGTGTATGGCAACCCCTGGCTTTCATTGAAGAGCATATCCATCTTCGCATAATAACCGGACGATACACCGGTCCAGGTCCCGACCAGATCCGGATACCCGGTAGATTCGGCACAGGCAAGGGGTATTCCAAAGCAGCCACACAGAAGGAGGCATGTAATGATTGCACTAAAGCGCATGATGGTGAGTTGTCCCGATATACCGATAAACATTTGGAAATGATCGGGAATACCGAAATAACCCGGCTCATAGAATGATTTTTGGTTATTTGTCAGGGTTATTGAGATTATGAGGCATTTACCCGATTATATGGACCACAGCCAGGTAAAAAATGCACATGGGTAATACATTTTTTGATAGAAGGGGGACTCCCATACAAGAGAAAACCGGGTTCGTTACACGTATACCGGGGTTTGTCAGGTTTTACTGTCCTAATCAGAATCGCTGATCAGGCATCCCGGGATGATATACACACTTTTATCGCGATTTTACAAGGATATCGCGACACATACTTCTTGTCCCAAAGGTCACCTGTATTTATTATTATCAGGAGTCCAATCAGGAAAAACAGTCCAATCTCAAAAAAGATTAGGAGCCGATCGGCACCGATGTCGGACTATATGGGGTCCTCTGGTATACAAGGGTATTTTGAGCATTGTCAGTGATGGATAACTCCTTATTTTCATTTACCAGGTACGAGGTCACACCTTCAAGGATCTGCAGATAGGTTGTTTCGGTTGAAGCACCATCCTGACAGTACTTCTTTGTTGAAGCAAGAGGGCCAATGGTTATGCCATTTCCATTGAGATCTGGTTTTCCAGTCAGAGAATAACTTCCAACATAATTATTACAGCCTGAATACCCTGAAAGATTTACATTATCCTCAAAAATGACTGTTGTCTCCGGATTTATCGTCTGAACCAGAGCAGTCCCATTTTGATCAGACATGAGTTTAAGGTACCATGTTCCTATGAGAGAAGGATCTGAACTAGCAGCCTTGACCGGTGCCGGAGTTATTCCGGCCTGGTTTGGCGTGGTTATAGTGACCGGAGTAGCTGTGGGTTGGGTTGCAACAGGTTTTGTTTCTGTCTGACTGGTACACCCAGCCACCAGGAGAAGAAGAACCATGAAGATGCCCATTGAAATGAGAAGCTTTCTCATAGATGATACTTGGTATCGGATTATTAGATATAGTTTTTTAAAATCCCACACAGTTTTTATCTGACTTTATAATCGTTCAGTTGTTCCATTTGAAATTGAATTGTTGACTTCTCCCATACATCGAAACATGGGTTTTGCCAGATTAGGCATATTTCACTCATAATCGCAGATATTTTTACAGAGAGTTGTAATATAAATTCCAGATTTCTCCGATAATTGAAGAATTTCCCAATAGTTTCATTACAAAGCCTTAATCGTTCATACCCGGATAGATATCAAAAGAGCTCTGGTTTCTGGCAAAAATGTATTGAAGTCCCGATGTTTCTCATGAATCTATCCTTTTCAGAGAAGGATAGACCTATTACAGACGGGAAAAAGTGGAGGATAACATGAACACTCAAATGAAAACTGGTTTTTTCCTGATAGTCTGCCTGGTTATCATCGGGATTTCTGCAGGATCATCACAGAATGAATCGCCATCTATTGTAGTAAAAACAGATGCCGGCCGAATCTCCGGATTAGATCAGGACGGACTCAGGGTATACCTTGGGATTCCATTCGCGGCTCCCCCAACTGGTGAACTGCGATGGAGGCCACCCGAACCGGTAACACCCTGGGAAGGTGTCAGGGAAACGACGGCATTTTCACCTGCCTGTCCCCAGCCGATTGCAGCAGATCCGAATCTGTCCATGAGTGAGGACTGTCTGTATCTCAATGTCTGGACCCCGGCGAAGACTGATGACGAAAAACTTCCGGTTATGGTCTTTTTCTATGGAGGAGCATTCGGAAAGATAGCAGGTTCGATGTCACTGTATAACGGAACTGCCCTTGCACAGAAGGGGGTCATTGTGGTCACTCCCAATTACCGGGTAGGTGCTCTGGGATTCCTTGCTCACCCAGGACTGGATGCAGAGTCTATACAGAACAGTTCTGGTAACTACGGACTCCTTGACCAGATTGCTGCTCTGGAGTGGGTCCAGAAAAACATCGGATCGTTTGGGGGTGATCCATCCAGGGTGACAATTTTTGGGCAGTCAGCCGGAGGAGAGAGTATTCTTATTCATCTGGCAAATCCACAGACCAAAGGGCTTTATCAGCAGGCAATTGTGGAGAGTGGTACCTTCTGGACAAAAGGGGCCGAGATTGATGCCCTGTATACAAAATCTGATGCTGAGCAACTTGGACTCGCATACGCGAAGAGTCTTGGATTTTCAGGCCCTGATGCAATAGAGCAGATGCGTAATTTGAGTTACCAGGACATCACGAATGCAACACCCTGGCCGGCTTCTTCGTTTAAGATGGTGAATACCCCGCATTTTGAGCCGACAATCGACGGCTCGGTACTACCAGAAGCACCTGAAACGGTGTTTCGTGAAAACCGTCAGAATCCAATCCCGCTAATCATCGGAAACAATGCTGATGACGGAACCACCCTTGCAGCTGGTGCCAATATGACAGTTCCTGAGTACAGCACCTTTATCGAGAGCAGGTTTGGGAATGAGTCCAGTGCGATTCTCGAAAAATATCCTGCGAATTCAACAGATGAAGTCCAACTCAGACTGGAACAGATCATGACCGATTACGACTTTACAGACCCGGTAAAGTTTGTCGCCAAATCCATGGCAAATATCAGCCCTGACACCTACCGGTACCAGTACTCGTATGTCCTACCCGGGCAACCTTTTGGTGCATTCCATGGTAGTGAGACCATGCTCATCTTCAACGTCCCGCTACCTCAAAACCCGGTAACCGATTCAGTCAGAGAGAACATGATCGATCTCTGGACTCGGTTTGCAAAGACCGGTGATCCAAACGGCGGAATGAATATCACCTGGCCGAAGTACACCCAGGATGAAGCCTATCTGGATATTGGATCAGTTCCAGCTGTGAAGAGTGAGTCGTAAACCTCACTCCTTTTTTGATGCTCATTGTATCCCCATGCCTGATTCACGTATAACATGACATGAGATTCATGATACTAAGCTGCGATAAAACAGGGAGAGAACGGGAGTCTGCCAGGAGATAACGAAACCAGACATTCCCACCAAAAATCAGGAAAGAACTATCCATGTTTCGAAAAAGAGTTTCCGGGTTGAATCTTCAGAAAAATTATGAGGTCAGGGGATTTCCCAGATTCTGAATCTTCTCCTGCATGTCAGGAGTTACCTGTTTGACCAGTTCTGCATTATACGACCCGCTTGGCTCATACGTTAGCGTATTATTAAATATTTCATCTGCTGCCACTGCGTAGAAACGTGACTTTGCAGCAATCGTTCCATCTTTTACTGCCGGATCAACATCGGTTGCAAAGATAGAGATCGTATTGTCGCTGTTCCGGACAATATCAAAGGTTCTGAACTGCTGCGGGAAATCACGGAGTGATGAGGTTTCAACCTCCCAGAACCCGAGTTCCGGGTGGTCAGGATCCGGCGATATCTGCGGAGTTATGGCATTGACATGACGGTGTCCGGCAATCCACAGGATCAGATTTGGATAGGAATGCAGGGTATCCAGAAGTTGCTGCTCAGATACCTGAGCAACCGAACTCCACCCCGTATATTCGTCAAGGGAAGAACCACTCGCGTCTGTTGCTATCGGGATGTGAGCAGCAATAATCATCAGTTTACCTTCAGCCTGACCCTGATCCAGTTCATGTACAAGCCAGGTATACCGCTCAGTATCAAGGGAACCATGTCCATATCCGCCATCATTGGTATCATTCGCGTTCTGGGTATCGTCAAGCACAATGACCTTTATCGGAATGTCTGATTTCGGTTCGAATGAATAGCAGGCAAAACCATTTTCAGCGTCAGATTTATTGAATCCGTGACCTTTTGGATTTGAAGTTGTATTGAAAAACTCACCCATCCATTCAGGAACCGTAAGGACCCGGCGGTTTGGATCGGCAGCCAGCACTTTTGGAGGTGTTTTAAAATCAGATACATTTCCAACTCCGATAATATCTCCATTCACCGTTCTGCCATCGATTGCACCCATATAGAATCCACGACTCTTGATACCCAGAGGATTGGTGAAAATATTACCCATGTTCAGGATATACGCTCCGGTATAGTTCGATCTCAGGTAATCATCAGGAGGGTTTGTTCCGATCCAGTTGTGATCGTGATTGCCAAGAACCTCATACCAGGGTATCGACTTGTTCAGTCCTGCTGCCTGGTACACATCCTGATAATCATTCAGCGGTCCGGGAACTGGATCATCCTTGACACCTGAGTCAGGGTTTATTCTTTTCCCGTCCATGACGTCAATGAACCATCTGAGTTCATTGTATTGTTCGTTGTTGGCAACGTCACCGAGAGCGATACCAAAATCAAAAGGATCTGAGGTATGTAAGGCGTTCACGGTCTGGACAGCAGCATCAAGGACCTGAGTGGATGAGAGCATTACCGGTGAATACCCTGATGACTGACCCCCTTTGTACCCGAAATAGATTCCTTGAGCGGGAGTTTCTTTGTCAGTAATATGAACATCAGTGATGTCAAAAAAACGGAGCAGTTTTGCAGAGCCATTCTCCGATACATTCGAGTACCCGGATGGCATCAGGTCCGTTCTCTTTTCATATCCAAGTCCATCGCCAAACTCCCATACTCCATATCCATATGCCGAGTAGTTGGATACATCATCAGGAAGGATCTGAGGTGATGCCAGAGGCACGGCAACAGGAATTACAGTACGATTCAGGGTTGTTACGACTGTTGAATCTATAGGATAGGCTCCAGCGATGCATCCTAAAAGGATTATTCCAAGCAAAATTCCTATTGCCAACCTTGGTTTCATGATTCTACTGGGGTCATTCTCTATTTAAAAATGATGTATGAATCCGATTCTATTCATTTTGATTCGATTACCACCCCGGTTATCAGCGGTCATCTCGAGATCTCCTGAAAACCCCGGGATGGTGCTATGGGATGGTCAAAAAAAATGGAGATTATATTATTCGAGGTCTTGAAACAGGGCACTCGTTGAATTATCGCTCTTCACACTCGGGACTGTATCGATATCAAGGTACTGACCCTTCTTCTTGGTGTAATTCGGCCAGGTGATATTCATTCCACCGTTTGGATCTCCGGTCTTTGCAAACCGTGTCCAGAGATCTACCACATTCCCGGCCACTACCGGATCTGAAGGTACTCCTGGAACTCCAAACAGCAGTAAGGTCTCACTTCCATGAAAGGCACCTGATGGCTGACCGGGAATGACATATGAATACCGGTACAGATACGTATCAGGGGTGATGTCCCCCATGGATCCAGCTGCAAACTTCACCGAATCACTGAAATCATAATCGGTCATGATCTCTGCCAGTCGGAGTTGCACTTCTGAAGTTGAATTCGCAGGATATTTTTCAAGAACTGCACCGGCCTCATCGCCGAACCGGTTTGTAAGGAAAGATATGTACTCAGGAACCGTCATATTGGCATCAGCCGCAAGAGTTGCTCCGTCATTGGCGTTGTTCCCGATCATAAGAGGGACCGCATTTTCCTGGAGGAGACGGAACATGGTGTCCAGGGTGTCCGGGATAACCCATCCATCAATTGTTGGCTCAAACATGACCGTGTGGGTAGTCCGGAATGAGGACGGTGACCACGGTGTTGCATTGATCAGGTCTTCGGGACTGATATTTCGCATCTGCTCAATGGCATCAGGTCCGGAGTAGCCAAGGTTTTGTGCAAACCATTCACCAAATTGTTCAGCATTCTCCTTGGAATGGGTGGCATTAATGATGGCCCCGTTTGCCCAGAAAGGACCACTCTGGACAATTGCCTGCTGGTAAAGGCCCTTACTCTCCGGGCTTATCAGGTGGATCAGAACACTTTCACCGCCTGCTGACTGCCCGAATATTGTCACCCTGGACGGATCACCCCCAAACGATCCGATGTTACGCTGAACCCACTGCAAGGCAGCGATCTGATCGAGAATTCCATAATTTCCTGAACTATTATGGATAGATTCGGAATCGAGTTCAGGATGGGCGAGGAAACCCAACGCTCCAAGCCGGTAATTTGGAGTGACCACGATGACGCCTTTCTCTGCCAGAGCGGTTCCATTATAGACCGGCATGGATCCAGCCACATCAGCAAATCCCCCTCCATAGAAAAAGACCATAACCGGTAGCTTTTCGTCATCACTCTTTGCCGGGGTCCAGACATTGAGATACAAGCAGTCCTCACTCATGTTGAGCGGCTCAGAACCTGATGAGGGAGTCTTATCGGTGGAAACCCGCTGAGGGCAGGTTGCAGAATATTCCTTTGTCTCTTTCACATCATCCCAGGGTATCACAGATGCTGGCGGTTTCCATCGCAGTTCTCCGGTTGGTGGTGCAGCAAATGGGATGCCGTGAAAGACACGGAGATTATCCTGCTGAAAACCCGATATCAAACCAGCATCTGTCTTTACTATTGTTGATGGTGATTCATTCTGAGAAGAACCGGCAGAGATACCAACGATTACCAGGCAGACCATTAAAACTGAAAGAATTACCAGATTATTATTCATATAGATCCCAATCTCCCGCACTACCAGATAGAAGAGCCTGATTCTCAAAGAATGGTGATATCCCGGAAAACTTGGCACCGTGGGTGACGTGGAAATTCTACCCTATAGCACTCGTGAGTATGTAGCAGAAAAAGAGTTAAGGTTATGGATCTGGAAGGGATACAGGATATCGAACAGGCTTCGTTTTACATGATATCCAGAACCTTCCGATACGATCATTTCTGATCTATTCGATATTGATATCCCGGCAAATGAAGATGTATGAATATGGATCATGCACAAGAGGCAGTTGACCTGCTAGCTGAAGGGTATACCTGTTCACAGTCTGTCTTTTCTGTGTATGCAAAAGAACACGGACTTGACCCGGTTCTGGCACGGAAGATCGCAACAGGATTTGGAGGAGGGGTTGGCAGGACCGGGAATTTGTGTGGGGCAGTGAGCGGTGCCATACTGGTTCTCGGTCTTATCAGGGGGATGAACTCTCTTGATGAACCAGATTGGCGTGACAAAAGTTATGCCCTTGACAAGGAGTTTATAGAGAGGTTTCTTGCAAAATTTGGGTCAATCCAGTGTCCTGATCTCCTGGGGTACAATATGGCAATTCCGGAGGAGTTTGCAGAATCAAAGAGGGTTGGAGCGGCGAAGAAGGTGTGTCCTGAACTGGTCCGGGGAGCTGCTCAGATCCTTGATGAGATGTTAAATAGTAAATAATTCGTGAGTAGCCCGTTTCTGACCGGCATAATTGCTTTCCAATAGGGACTTAAAGGAACACAAATAAAGACACATGAATGGAGAACTATTCATGAAACCGATCTTTTCCCTCGTTATGTACTGCCTCCTGGTAACACTGGTTTTAGCAGGAGTTCATGCTGATTCGGCAGATGATTTCCTCAACACAGGAAATACACTACTTTATAAAAATAATGACTATTCCGGTGCATTGGATGCGTATGAACAAGGTATCCAATTAAATTCAACTAATACAGCACTATGGAATGGTAAAGCCTACGTTCTTCAAAAATTAAATCGCTATACCGAAGCACTTGATGTAGTGAATAAAGCTCTTGAGCTTAATCCTAAAAATCCTCAGGCATTAAACACGAAAAAGTCAATATCAGATCATTTGGGAAAAGAGACCTTCTTCAAAAACGGGAGCGATTCTCTGTTTAACCAGGGGAGTGATTTACTTACAAAGGAGGATTATTCTGGAGCTTTAAAAATATTTACCCAGGATACTCAAGAAAATCCAGAAAGTGCTGATGCATGGACAGGAAAAGGATATGTCCTTTCTACATTGGACAAGGATAGTGAAGCTATAGATGCCTTAAACAAGGCACTTGAGTTGGATCCAGATAATTCATTTGCGAAAGAAACGATAGAAAATTTAGTTAAGCATTTGGATGATAAAGGAAATGCCCTCATAAAATCCAATAATTTTTCAGGAGCAATGGAGATAATAAATTTAGCAATTCAAGCAAATCCGAAGGATGTTGTCGCATTAAATAATAAGGCCTACATCCTGGAGAATACGGATAAATATGACGAAGCACTTGAAGTCATAAATCAGGCTCTTGAAGTTAATCCGCAGTTTGCAAGTGGCTGGCTAACGAAAGGATATATTTTGAGTGGATTGGGTAAAACAGAAGAGGCATTGAATGCTTTCAATGAAACCCTGAAATTAAATCCAGATAATAAGAATGCAAAATGGGGGATTGATAATATCCATAAGAATCAGACATCCCGATAAATTTTTAATTCTTTCTTTTTTTACGCAAATAATTCTAATTGAATTCTGGAGGATGCCAAGAAAGATTAGGTATTGACCAAGAAAAGAAAGACTACATTTACACAATTCACATAGGTGATAATAGAATTATATTTTAAAAACCCCGCCAACAGGCGGCTCGATAATGGGCCCGCGGAGATTCGAACTCCGGACCTCCACCGTGTAAAGGCGCTACTTATCTTCTGTAACAGTATGCTCATAGGGGTTATTTTTTGTATGCTTAATATTATAATTATTATTATTGGTTTTAAACCCGCAAATGTCTCGAATTGTCGCAATAAGTACATTTAATTCACAGATAAGGTGAGACGTCGGTGTAAACCCAACATTTTTTTGTTCTGAAATAATTAATAAAAGGAATGAACCAGAAAATTTATACAATGCAAAAGTTCTTCCTAAAATATTCTTTTCTTCACGTGGCATCAGTAAATACGGTAAAATATATCCCTTTTTAGGTTCTAACTTCTTCGCTTGAATTAAACCTAGAAAATTCATAAACTATCATTGTTTATGAAAGAAATAAAAATAATGATATATTTTTTTCGAAATTCCTTGTTTAAATAAGGTAACCATAAATTACAATACTAATAATCCTATATACTATGATAACTCCAGATATTGAAGAATCGATTTCACATTTGGAGACTATTAGACAAAATTTATGGTATGGAAATCAATATAGAAGAAAATTTGGAAAAGCAGCATTAATGATTGGTGCCGGATTTAGCAGGAATGCTAAAAAAGCTCTTACAAACACACCGGAATTTCCATTAAGCTATGATATTTGTAAAAAATTATTAGAAAAATTGAGACCTATAGAATATCACAAAATCTTACAATATGATAATGGTGAAACATTTTTTTCTAAATATGAAATATCTGAATTGTCAAAAGAGTTTGTTGATCCGACATTCCGCAGAGATCTCATAACGAATAATATTTTTCACAATGCGGCCCCAAGAACCTAATAATTTTTATGAGGATGTCATTAAGATTCAAAACTTTCGTGACTATCATTCCCTCGATTCGAAGTGATATTTCTTTTACCCTTCTGAAAAGGAAAAATATCCATCTCATCGTTGGTTTTTGTGTTGGCTTTCCCGTCTGATCAGGTATGGTTTCGTTCGCTTCTCTCAGCCCTTTCCTCAGTCTGTATTCAGCAACAGCGTAGACATAAAGGCAGAGAACCATTACCATTGCCAACGCCTGAATTCTTCCAATATTCTTCAAAAACACGTCTGAAACCCTGAATGTTTTATCTTTCAGGAACCTGAATCCCTTCTCCACCTGTGACTGTCCCTTATAATAACTCAAAGATGTATCAGGATCCAAATCCAGATCATTCGTCGCAAGAATAAACCTTCCAAGGATTGATCGTTCTTGTTCGATAAGTACCTGGTTGAGAGATATTTCTGCGTTAACAATGAACTTTGTCACAAGCTGTTCATCTTTCTTAGGTCTTCCCCGTTTTTTCTCTAATCGCTCTCTGACCTGGTCAATCGTGAATGAACTGAAAATTACTTTAGGATGGTTCTGTATCCATTCTTCTGCAACCATTTTTGCATCTGGTTCACAAGCAAATCTTTGAGAACATAAGTGTTTGAGCGATTTTTTTGTCTTCTCAAATTCAATCAGGATTCTCTTCTCGAAATCAGGTTCTTTCTTCTTTTGTTGTTCATTTGAATGAAATACGGTCCAGTTCTGGGGTATTCCTGCATATTCAGATTTTGCAGTAAACCATGAGTATCGCTCATCCTTACATGGGATGAAGAGTTCCGACGTATTCCTAAGAACTATCGCTTCAGATATCGTCATTGGAACTCTGCTTACCCAGAATGTGTGAAGACCTAATGTCTGGATATTGTCTTCAGTATAAAATGCAGCATCCGCCACGTGAATCACTTTTTCACCGGTATTTAGATTCATACGGACCTTATTGATTATTTCAAGTAATGCTTTCTTGTCAGATTCGTTCCCTGAAAAGGTTTGAAGCATGAGGGGGATGCCATATTGATTTGTTGCCATTCCCAGAGAAAACCGTTTCAGATCCCAACGACCATCCTTGGGATGACCATGAGTTATTGAGATTTCCTGACTTTGGCTTTCTCCATCATATTCGCCATACACACTGAAATTTGTTGTATCGGCATTAACAAGATGGATTGAGAACTCTTCATTTTCCAGCGAAGGGAGAATGATCTGATTGAAGAGTTCTGTTTCACCGTATGCATGTATTGTATCAAGAGTTCGACCAATTACATCATCATTGAAGTTGGTTTCACACACATCTTGGTGAAATAGTCGTTCAACGGCAATGTCTGTAAAAAAACCTGGAAAAAGATAAAGACGGCGTTCAATATATCCGAGGCCATTGATTACCATTCCTTTAAGGGCATCACCGTGAGTGAGTTTATGTTGTCCATTTTTAGGGATGAGATTGTCTACGATCTCACTAATTTTTAATGAATCATAACATCCAGCAACCAGTCCTAAATGACCGATTGTTCTATCTGAACCTGAAACGAAGATATCATCAAAATCCATTGAATATACAGTGATCGACGTACTTAGATAAATAATTTACCTTTTTATATAATTAAAGAAGTTGCGAAGATCTGCGGAATGTCGGTTGATTCATTTAAAAGGCCTGAACTAAATAAGTTATTACAACATATAATTCCTGATCTTCAATATATCCCCACAGAAATATTCTGTGATTTATTAGAATTACCTTGGGCAGATATTTTTACAACAAATTATGATACTCTTTTAGAAAGGACCCTATCAGATTTAAGTTTAAGACATTATGACGTTGTTTATACTCAAGATGATATTTCACTAAAAAACCAACCACGAATTGTAAAATTACATGGCTCTTTTCCATCATACACTCCATTTATAATTACCAAAGATGACTTTGAAAACTATAAAGACAATTTTGGTGCTTATACGAATTTTGTTCAACAATCAATTATGGAAAATACACTATGTTTGTTGGGATATAGTGGAAATGATACAAATTTTAAAAAGTGGATTCACTGGGTTAATGAAACACTCAATGAGGCAATGAGACCTGTTTATTTAATTGGTTCTCTTGAATTGTCTGAAGATAGGATACAAGAATTAAGATCACAAAAAATTATTCCTATTGATTTAAAACCTATTTTAAATATTCGAGGAATAAATACAAACTATCACCAAAACTCAGTAAATTTATTTATCGAATTGATGTCTTATGGAAAACCCCTATCTCTTTCATATTGGCCAATATCAGAAAAAGATAGAATTAAACCGATTTATAAAATTCTTTTAGATCAATCTAATTTAATAAACATAACTGAAGGCCAGAATCAATTAGAGAATAAGGCTGATGAACAAATCAGATCCTGGAGAAAGGATAGGGAGGATTACCCAGGATGGGCTATTTGTCCCCTAAAGAGCCTTCATCAGGTATATTTTTCGTTATACCAAAATTCTAATTTCATTGTAAATTATATATCTCATCTATCATCAGAATTACAACTCTATTATCTTTATGAGCTAGTATGGAGAACAAATATTGCTCTGCTCCCATTAGATGAAGAAATCATTCCAATAGTCAAAACAGTAATTAATGATTATTATCCCTTCTTATCAAGTAATGATAAAAAAATTGCAGATAAGGAAAATATCGACAATTCAGAAATTAATATAGATTTTGATAAAACTAGGGAATTATGGATCTACATTAGTTTGTCACTATTAAGGCATTATCGAGAAAAAAATGATGATGAAAATTATTCAATATTAGTTAAAGAAATAAAAGAAATCATATCAAAAGATGATTTATTACTCAACTTTTTTTACAATGAATTGTGTATATCTGCGTTGAATAAACTAGATTATGACTTATTGAATATCTATCTCGAGGAGTGGTCTATCTCATCAAATTTCCCATTTTTTTATCTCTATAAGGCGAAATATCACATCGAAATCTGTCATTATAAAACAGCCGAAGAACTAATTAATAAATCTGAAACGGAAATTCGTTCTCATATTAACCGTACATCAGAACCTTTTACGTACTTATCTCAGGAAGGATGGCTAATTTTCCTTAATAAATTTTTGACTAAATTTTGCAACTATCGAACAAAAGAAAAAATAGATAAAGATAATGAACGATTGATATTTTTAAGAGATTATGGTTGTAATCCAGTAGATATAATTAACGATTATCTTAATGATGTAAGAAATTTTCTGACAAACAATGACTCAAAATTAGAAAGCGAGCCATTTGATCTCTTTGTTAGAAGAGAATTCATTTCTAATAGTTTTTCCTCTAATATTTTTAAAGAAAAAGATATTATTGCATATAAATGGTTTCGATTATTAGAGGAAATTCCTATACCATGTAAATGTGGATATTATACCTTTGAAAAAAAGACGACTTTAGATTTATTCCCATATTTAAAGGATAGTTATTTACAGGTTTTTTTATATTATATTAAGTTCGGTTGTAATTCAGATGAGATTAATATAACCTGGTCTGATATTGTATCATTGGATAAGAAAACAGTATTATCCACATATGAAATACTAATTAATTCTATTAATAATTCCATTATTATTTATGAATTCTTATTCGACAAACCAAGAGAAAATTACGGACATATAATAAATATTTTAAAGATTGCTCCTGAATTATTATCACGATTATCAATTCACTTAGAAGAGTTCCAAATAAACGAAGTAATTGAAATTTATATAAAGTTGTTGCAATCCAAAAAAATTCAGCAGGATGAATCAATTACACAAAATCATAAAGATATATTTCCAAGAATATTGGACTCAGCATCAGATTCAATAATCATTGAGAAGATGCCTCAATTGATAAATCTGCCAGTTCCAGGAATCGGTCATTTTAGCGACATTGATGAAAAAAAATGGAATGAACCGTTTAATGATATTTCTTGGATCCAATATAGAAATATCTCTCAAAAATCAATTACTGATGAGTGGAATGAATCTATTGATAGATTATTAAATAATATGGTGGATTCGACAGATGTTTCAAGATATTATTTATTATTACGATTAAGCTTATTAATTCAGGGGAGATGCATTTCAGATTTTGTTAAAGAATCGATTATAGAATCTCTAAATATCCTTATTAATGATTCAAAAATTGAGGATCCAAGAGCATCACGATTGATTCAAAATGTTCTAAACCTAATCAACCCCGAATTAGGGAGGAATAGTAACGTAATATCTGAATATTTGGACAAATTTGAATTTCCCAGAACAATAACTCGGACAAATAATGGGGTAACATCAACATCAGGTTTAGGTAATTTTTCATATGAATTATTGAATTTTCAAAATACTGGATATGTTTATTCGAACGAAGAAATAGAAAAAATTTTGCAAAAGTTTATCTCTTTTTGGGACAGTGAAAAAGAATGGTTAATTAACAAAGATACGCTTATTATTTCTCTTTCATTTAAGACAATAATGGATTATGCTTTAGAGGTTTTAGAGAGAATTGTTTTACCTCGAATAACCTCAACATCGAAACAATTCATAAATGAGGTAAATAGGATAATTATTATAGAGTTCCCGAAATATGACATAGATAATCTAAAATATTTACCCTATATGGCTGCGATTTTACCAGATCAAATGGATTTTGTTACAAAGAAGCTTCGTCAATCGATTAACTCAAATCAAATCGAGATTATTAAATCGAGTATTAGTTCTATAATAAATTGGATCCAAATCTATCAAATGAAGGATAAATTAGAAGATTTAGAAGAAATACTAAATATATATTTTGAAATATTTGAATTTAGAATAATCACGCCTCTCAAAGAGTGTTTGAAGTGGTTACCATATCTATTAAAGAATTATCCCTCAGTATTTACTGATAAGCGAATTAAGGTTATATTAGATGCAATTGACTATTTTATAGATTTTACAGATTATTTAAAAGGAACTATTAAAAGTGGCAAAGAAAAGGTAGAATATCGATTAATCTGCTCCCAAATTGTATCAATAATTAGAATAAGTTATTATGCAAATGATTATAGTAAAGAACCAATATTAGAGAAGTATCATAAAATTTTTGGTTCAGACTTAATACCAGTTGTGAGAAGAAGTTGGAATATAAAGGAAATTTAACTCGTTAATTTGTTTTTTTCTCAATTGGAAAAATCTGAAATATAAAATATGAATATTTTTTTCCCCATAAAATGACTCTATTGAAACCCTCCAATAGAGACAACAATAGAAGATAGAAAGATAGGAGGTTTTTCAATATCTATAATCATTTTATCTAAACTCATCAGATAGGATAACAAGAACTTACTCCATTACCTGTTTCTGAAGATTCAAACAGAGATGACCTTCAGGTATAACTTGATTCCTGCACGCCTCATCGATAAGATGCATACCATCATCTGACATTGTAAAATTCACATATTCTGCAAATGTCCAGTTCAGTGATATATTCCTTCCATCATCAGAAACAAATCCTTTAAGATATACTTTCGAATCAGGTTCAGTAATCACATTAAAAAATCCTGATACTTCTTTACCGGCCTGAAAAAGGGTCATAACGATATTATCTACAATCCATTCTCCAGACCAGATCGCATCTGTCTGCACCTCACTGCCGTTCCGTGTGGAATTGTAGGTCATGACAAACGGTTGTTCTGTAGGGACAACAGGATCAAAGGTCTGGAGTCCGGACAGTTCCATTTTGTCATCAGACATCTGTATCTCCATGGTTCCAGTCATATTTTTGAAAGTAATCAGACGGGTTTTGTTGTCTGATGCCATTCCCTTAAGTTTCACAGGAAAGAATGATTCCTTATCGAAAGGAACTCCGGTTAATGTAATTTCTGATCCTTCCTGTACTATTGTGAAGGTATAATTGGCATCAGTCCAGATTCCGGAAAAGCCTTTTTCTGCAGTATCGTTGTCTGCCATGGTGGTTCCGATCAGTAACAGAATTCCAGCAAGAACCAATCCGATCATACGAGTGTATTTCATATGGCTTTGGACACCTGTCTGGTTAATACGGACTGGGGATAATTAAAAATTTCTAAACCCTCTTCAACCTTTGAGCAGAAATTATCCAGTGAATAGAAATGAAGCGTGAATTACTCATAACTAGCCAATATCAAAACGGTTCTTGGTTAAGCCTAAAAAACTTAAAAAAATCCAGGGTCTTGTAAAAAAACTATGGTAATGGTTCTCCGAAAAAAGAATATCAATTCAATATTCAAGAGAAAAATATCCAAAAATTGAAACAAACGATATATGGGCCCGCGGAGATTCGAACTCCGGACCTCCGCCGTGTAAAGGCGGTGTCATAACCAACTAGACCACAAGCCCTGCCCTATTAGGTTACCGGTTTACAGATTTATACCCGTAGGTTCCGAAGACATCAATTCAGCCCATGAGTCACGTGAACATCAAAGAGCCCCCGGGCCGAGAACATCTCATGATTATCGATCCTCCGGCCCTGTTCGTCAAAACTCACGTCAAAATTCGTCTGAACGAAACCCCGACCCATATAACTCCGGGAGGCATCACGCTTCAGACCCGCGGAAAGCAGGGCGCTCTCATCAGAACTGCTGACTGAGGCAGAGTCCTCTGATCTCTCTGACAGCGTCGGTATATCCGGAGTCGGGGTTGCAACCGGTGAGGCCGCCTTCTCCTCCTCTATCATATCCATCATCATCAGGCGGTATTTGGTTGGAATGATCATCGTGGGCGAATGCTGCTCTGATGCTCCATACACAGGCACAACCAGTAAAGCAAACAGAAAAACCAGAAGACCAAGAAGAATAACCCACCCACAGATTCGCATACTGACCCCCGGTATTCAGGCAGAACTCAGAGTGACCCCCCGTCACCCCGACCTGCCACGGTATACAATACTTACTTCCTTGAGAAAAATACTCTCTGGTTCGTCATCCTGACCGGGCGATATAGGTCAGGAGATCCTGGCCCCTGAATACCGTGGATCTTCCAATCTTCTGGAATCCAATCCTCTGTTCCTTGACATACTTCCTGATCGTTGAGATCGAGAGGTGAAGCAGAGCAGCAGCCTCGGTCTGCGAGTACACCTGCTCCGGATTTATTCGCCCGATAGAATTCATATCAACCGAGGTCATCACCGGAGCGATCGGTTTTCTGATCCTGACAAGAGCCTCATCAGAGACCGAACCTGCAAGCGGTTCCTCACTGTCAATGACTGCAGACAACCCGGAAGCAGGAGAGAAGGTTGTCTGAATCGCAACAGACTCATGCGGTACCTGGGTCACAGAGCGTGATACCCCGGCAGTATACTCAAGAACTGAAAGCCGTTTCTGAAGATCAGCAAGAAGCAGATCGTGAGCAGAGATCCTGGACTCCAGAAGAGAGACAGAACCCTCCCTGGCCACTCCAGGCTGTATCTCCGGTGCCTGTATACCAGCCGGAGTTCCTGCCGTCCAGTCAGAACCAGCATGAAACGCCTTGCAAAATGACCCAAGCACATCCCGTACCAGGACAGACAAGGTCGTCTCACGTGACTCGGCAATCCCCAGCAGATCGTTGATCAGATCCTTATCGAGAGAAACGGTGACATCTTCGCGTATTACAACCGGACCATCCTGCATATTGACACCATGAAACGTATACCAATAATCTCTCCTGCAGACTTAATCAATGAACCGCTGCTCAGCAGCATTTATGACGTTAACCTTATGGCAGACTGCCGGACTGCTCAATAACCCTATGGTGAGGCAGAACAGATTCATACCTACACATGGATGTAGATAGATCCCAGGCTCCTAAAGCAATCCTCTTCGATCTCGACAATACACTCTGTACGTTCGTGGATGCAAAACGGGCCGCCTGCAATGCAGTAATAGATCTTACAGGAACGGGATCAGCAGACGAACTATTCTCATACTTCTTACGGCCAAGATACAACTTCGAGGATCACGCCCATATCACGGATTACTTAACAGACATCGGAGTATATTCAAAGAGACTGGCAGAAGAAGCAGGCGGGATCTACGATACAGTAAAACTCGACACCATCACTCTGTACCCGGGAGTCCTTGAGACACTTGACACCCTCACAGAGGCCGGGGTGGAGATTGCTGTTGTTACCGACGCTTCAAGCACCCAGGCTGAACTCAGAATGCACAGACTCGGGATAGACTCGCAATTCCCGGTACTTATAACCCCTGACCGGTCAGGGCAGAGAAAGCCGAACCATGCCTCATTTCTCATGGCAATGGAACGGCTGGAAACAACACCTTCAGAAACATGGGTTGTGGGTGACTCGCTCAGGCGGGAGATTGCACCGGGTCTTGAGATCGGGCTGACCACCGTGTTTGCGCAGTACGGAGACTGGATAAAGATTGAGATGCCGGAGATACAACCACATCATGTCCTGGACCAGTTCGAGGACCTTATGAGCCTTCCAGGGCTTGACCATTTGTGAACAAGGAAACCTTGAACAAACCCAGCCTGATTCACCCGGGTGACTGAACCCGATACCCGTCACGGGGCACAAGGATCTCAAAACGTGCTCCATGACCGGCTGTCCCGGTCTCCCTGATCCTGATCCCGGTGAGATCCAGGATCTCGGTTGCCATGTATAACCCGTGCCCGTAACTATCCCGGCCGGTCCTGGAGAAGATACGTTCCTTCTCTGTTTCTGCTATGCCGGGTCCGTTATCCTCTATGACCAGGGTAAGCCCTTCGCCAGTTACCTCATACGAGAAACTGACAGTCACCTGCTCACCACCATACACAAGGCTGTTTGAGACGATCTCAAATGCAACCTGCTCAAACATCCGGTCAACATAGATGAAGACTCCGGAAAGTGATCGCTCTGACCTGATCTTTCCTGTAAATTCGTGTCTTGAGAGGACCTTGTACACCACTGCATCTACGTCCATAAAATCAGGAGGATGAAGCCCGATTCCCTGGTAATCTCGGGTGAGATCTACCAGATACTTGATCCTGGCAGCGATATTCTGCTCTTTGGATATCAGCAGTTCTGCCTCCTCTCCCTCCACGAGTTCAGCAAGAATATCAAGGTATCCGATCAGGCCGGTCAGCTGGTTCATGATGTCATGCCTCATGATCCCGTTGAGCAGGTTGAGCTTGGCATTCGCACCCCTGGCTGCCTGTTCTGCCCGGACAATGGTGTCCATCTCACGGGTGGATGCCATCATCACGCTGAACGTGTTGTCTGATCTGAACGTCGAGGTAAAGACCGATTCGACCCAGCGGTACTCATCAAGGTGGTTTTTTAACCGGTACCGGATCCGGCAGACCCCGGGACCTGATATCAGCGGTTCACAACAGGACTTCACCCGTAAAAGATCCTCGGGATGGACGTAATGTAGAAGAGAGGTCCCACTCAGTTCACTCGGCCTCAACCCAAAGAGAGAATATGACGACGGGGTCGAAGAGCTGAAGATGAACTCCTGATCGTGCCGGGAAATAACATCAGGAGTGTCACCGTGCCCGATGTGGATCGACTCCGAACCCCCGGAAAGTGAGACCTTATCGCCCCAGGTCACCGAAACAGTACCATCAGAGAGGCGGGCGATCATGACCCTGATATCCTGCCCTTCCCGTCCGCACGGGACATATCCTGATAGGATCTCTCCCTGACCGGTCGCCTCGTCGATGAGATCCCTGATCACGCTGACAGCAGGCAACGGAAGCAGAAGATCCAGTGTTGGCGGAGGGATCAGGTCTGAACCCTGATCCCGAATCGATTCCGGCAGACCCGGAATGATCGCCACGACCTGTAGTGTTCCGGCCTCATCAGGAAGTACCTGAAAGATGGTGCCTGCAGGCGGGAGATCACAAGACAGCGTAGCTGACTTGTCAGGTGTCTGAGTGTCCATGCATGATCACCGATCTGTCAGGGATGTGAACTTTTTGCCTGTTCCGGTCATAATCATGATATACCATACACCTTGTTAATAAAATTCCTGAGCTGCATACCAGTATTCACCGTTATAACTCAGGCCAACTCCAATCTTACTGGCAAGGGGATCGAGGATGTTTTCACGATGCCCTTTGCTCTTCATCCAGCCGGTCATGACACCTTTTGCAATAGACTCGGAGTCGGTGGGGTTCACATACCCATAGCCCGCAACATTGCCGGTACCGACGTATGCAATATTCTCTGCAACCCCTATCCTCGCTCCTCCTTCGATCTCTTTCACCGTATTGTAACCAGCTGCTTTGGCACGGTCAGACTGGTCATGCCCGTCAGGATCGGTGTGACTGAAGAACTTCTGGGCTACCATCCGATCCGTGTAGGTAACTGCGAGTTTTGCAAGGTCATCATCCCAGATGAGTGGCGTGACGTTATTTGAAGATCTGTCATTATTGGTCATCGAAAAGATGAGTCGTGCCACCTCATTGCGTAAGGTTTCATTAGAGGGAAGGGTACGTGCCTGAACCCTGACGGGAGCGGTCAGGATAGCGGTGTTGTCAAGGAGATGCTTCTCATCGCCCTCATGATCCTCAACATAGGCAAAGAGCCGGTAACTACCGGGAGGAACGGCTACAGGCATCGTGTCCAGTGAGGAGAGTTCGACAGATGCTCCGGGTGCGAGCGGATCACCGGTAGTCACCTGGATATAGGTGTCATTCTTTGAGAGGTGATCATCTGTCGAGATGTAAAACCCGACCGAGATAAGGCCTGATGTCGCATTGCCGTGATTTTCAACCGTTACATTGATCGGGTAGGGATACCCGGGATTTGCTGTCAGAGGAGCAGATATTTCAGATACCGTGAGATCTGACCAGGGTGAGATCACCGCAGTGGTGCAGACCGGAATGAGGATGAATAAAATGAAGAGACTACAGAACAGGCAGGAAACTCGCATATGTAATCAGTACTCTTGCCACCAGGTGTTTAGATGGTTTCTGATCGAAAAAGGGTTATTTCTTCGAAGGCTTCTTCGGCTCTTCAGGTTCGAGATCCATGAATTCGATATCGCCAAAGTCCTCGTCGCCACCAGATAGATCGTTGTCCATCATGTCAGGTTCAAGCGAGAGGCTTTCATCGAGATCAGGGAGCCCGGCCTCAGAGAGACCGCCATCAGATCCCCCGGACTCTTCTGCCGGGGCCGATGAGGGCTCTTCATCCATGACCAGGAGATCATCACCGGAGAGATCCATCATCGAATCATCGCCCATGATATCAGACTCTCCTATATCGGAGTCAAGGTCACCGTCAAACCCGGGGAGGCCTCCATCTGAAAGTGACTCTGCAGGAGCCTCTGCCGGCTCTGATGGCGCTGCCATCGCCGCACCCCCGTCATCTCCAAGGAGACCGGAGTTGTCGTCCCCAAAGTCCGGCGGCATCTCGTCGCCTCCGCCAAACTCATCTCCGCCTTCAAAGTCGTCAAATCCTCCCAGGTCATCATCAAGACCCGGGAGTTCACCAGCGTCGCCTTCTGATTCAACAGAGCCGAAGTCGTCAGGGAGCGGAAGATCTCCCATCTCTCCGCTGTCTGAACCAGAGACTTCAGGGGCAGAGGCTGCAGCAGATACTGCCATGCCAGCAGCTGCAGCCCCGGCCGCTGCGGCGGTAACAACTGTCCCGGAGGCCGGGCGTGCAGGCCGGAGTGGTTCAGGAGCGGGAAGCCCGTCTTCACGCCTTCGCTCGGTAACATATGCAGTGATCCGTTCACGTACCGGGAGCCCGGATCTCGGGGATTTGAACGGGACCGGAGTTGCCCCGGGTTTAGTGCCACCCTTTGCCTTCTTCCCCTCTTCCTTTCTCGTCTTTATAAACGGGAGGATAAAGGTGAAAAGCACAAATGTAACCGCCCCGGCCCAGACAGCAAAATATATAGAGACCAGGACTCCCTTCAGATCAAGTTTGAATCCTGAGGTCACGAGATTGAACAGGAGAAGGATCGCAAGAGTTATGCCGAACACGATCGCGATAATGCTATTTCTCTCCAGCTTCATACGACCCCAGGTTTATAATTTAGACCGACTAAATCCAGTATCCTTCTCGTCTCACTGAGTTGATTCCGGAAACAGACGTCCGTTGATAGTAGGTTGTACAATTCCGGCATTTATGTTCTCTGATCGGAGCTTCAGACCCGGGATGTATAAACACCTGATAATTCAGGGCACTAATAAATGACACCGTCAATCAGAGATCCCTGATCACCATCATTCTGGCATCGGTCATCTCCTCAATTGCATACCTGGGACCTTCCCGTCCGCATCCCGAGCGTTTCACCCCGCCGTATGGCATCATGTCAACTCTGAAGGTTGGGATATCCCCGATGATGACGGTGCCGACCGCAAGGCGGGAGAACGCATACCTGGCCCTGGAAAGATCCCGGGTAAATACTCCGGCCTGAAGCCCGTATACCGAGTCATTGACCGCATCAACTGCCTCTTCAAAGCGGTCATACGGAGTGACCGTGATGATCGGTGCAAAGACCTCCCTGCAGTTCACCTCCATTCCTCCAGATGTGCCGGTCAGGATAGCAGGCTGCAGGAGGGACCCGGTCAGGGTGCCACCCCTGACTAGGGTTGCTCCTGCTGTGCAGGCGTCGTTGATTCGTTTCAACGCGTGCTGAGCCGCTTCCTCTGAAATCATCGGCCCCACATCGGTCTTCGGATCTGCGGGATCGCCAATAACCAGAGCGTCAGCCAGTTCGCAAAGCCTGGCTAGCAGGGGCTCATACACCGGCCGGTGCACAAATACCCTCTGAACCGAGATGCAGACCTGACCGGCCTGGGAGAATCCACCTTCAATGATCCGGAAAGCAGCACGGGAGAGGTCAGAGTCCTCATGCACAATGACTGCACCGTTTCCCCCGAGTTCGAGTGTCACCTTCCCACATGAGGCACGGGATCGCAGACGCCAGCCGACGTCAGGCGAACCGGTAAATGATACACACCCGATACGCGGGTCTGCTGCGAGAACTTCGGCATCATCCGGCCTGCATACCAGAACACTGACCGCAGATGGAGGATACCCTGCCTCAAGTAGCAGCCGACCGAGCAGAAGTGACGAGAACGGGGTTGCAGAGGCAGGCTTTAGAATGATAGCATTGCCTGATGCAACTGCCGGGCCAAGCTTGTGACAGGCAAGGTTCAGCGGGAAATTAAACGGCGTTATCCCAAGAACAACCCCGACAGGAAAACGCTGGACAATTCCTACACAACCTTCACCCGGCACTGTCCGGTCCAGGGGGATCACCTCACCGCCGATCCGCACAGACTCCTCTGCCGATATCAGGATCGTCTCAATCGCCCTGGCAGTCTCACCTTCAGCGTTCCTGCGTGGCTTTCCTCCTTCAGCGATGAGGAGGCTGACAAATTCCTCGCGATGAGTTGTCATCAGTTCGGCAAGACGGCGGAGGATCGCAGCGCGCCGGTGGGCAGGAAGCAGGGCAGTCTCTGCTGCACCTGCCGTTGCTGTCTGCAGCGAATCTTCTATATCTGCACCGCTGCATCGGCATACCTGACCTATTGAATTTCCTGAAAAAGGATTTCTGATCACGTACCGGTCATCAGTCTTCCGCTCACGCCCGCCCACGATGCATGGCCACTCATCCATGCAATGAGTGGGAGAGAGGAACTCTTATCTTCACCGTTCTGGATACATCATATCGCGGGCCATAATAAGAGGATGGACCTGAATCAGACAGCAACCAGATGCAGGACTGCTCCTGCTCCAAGCCCCAGGAGAAGGGTATAACAGGCGATGAGCATGGCAGTCTTCCATCCCATCTCCCTCGAAAGAACTGCGATGGTCGAGATACACGGGACAAAGAGGGTGCTGACAAGGGCGAAGATATAGAGCTGAAGCGAGGTCAGCACCGATGGAAGATCTGCTGTGCCTGCGAGAACGATGAGGGTCTCAAAAGCCATCTCTTTGCGAAGAATGCCAAAGAGCAGGGCAGTTGAAGCAAATCCGGGAAGACCGAGCACATTCTCCATGAACGGGGCGACCGCATTCTGAAAGAGGGTTGTGATCCCATAATACCCGGCAAGCCCGAGGATGACACTGCTGACCATCAGAAGAGGCATCGCAATAACAAGAAACTCCCTGATGTGCAGCCAGGATCGTGTGATCACCTGATGCAGCCGGGGAGTGCGAAGCGGGGGGAGCTCAAGGACCATGCCGAGCGGGTTTCCAGGTGTTATTCGTGAGAGGAGGACACCGGTTATGACAATCAGCACAAAGACGATGAGATAGAGGGAGAGGGCAGCTGCAATGCCGATGAAGGCTGCAACGATTCCTGCAATAATAACAGTCCTGGCAGAGCAGGGAACCATGGTGATCAGCACTGCTGCTATTGTCCTCTCCCGCCTGGTGCCGAGCTGGCGGATTCCCATGATGGCAGGCACATTGCACCCGAGACCGAGGACCATTGGAATGATAGCCTGACCGTGCAGCCCAAACCGGTGCATCACGCGGTCGGAGAGGAACGCGATCCTGGTCATGTATCCCGAGTCTTCAACCAGTGAGATCAACAGGTAGAACGTGAAGACATACGGGAAGGCGACACCGAGTCCGGCCTGGATCGCAATCGCGAGTGACAGCAGTACTTCAGATACCAGAGGATCGAAGCCTGCTGTCCTGATCGGGCTTACCATCAGGAACTCAAAGATATCGACGATGATCTCTTCCATGTACGACCCGATCACAAAGACGATCGTCAGCATCGAGGCGAGAAAGACGAGCATGATCGGGATGCCGGGAAATACTCTTGTCAGGTACTGATCAGGGTCAGAGAAGAGTCCGGGGGTGTTTGTGGTCACTACCGCTGTAGCGATCCGGGAGGCTGCATGATGGCGGTTCGCTGCTATCAACTGGTGAACAGACATCCGGTGCTCATCGATGATCTCAGGAACTATCGTGGCTGCTGCATCCATCAGCACCGGATCGCTGCCGATCCCCTGAAGGGCGAGGATGGCTTCTGCACGGCCGGTACTGGCAAGACGCTGCAGGCTCCGGACTGCTGCCTCGATATGAAGATCATACTGGACCGGATATGTCCCGGTCTTTGCATGCTTCGTTGCAAGCGGAATGATCTGATCGATGTTCCGTCCGAGTGATGCTGCAGTCGGGATGACCGGAACACCGATCAGGGATGAGAGTTTTTCGATATCGATTGTGATCCCTGCTTTCGCTGCCTCATCCACGATATTGAGGATCACAATGACCGGCAGGTTGAACTCAAGCAGCTGGAGAAGTAGGTACAGATTGCGTTCTAGGTGGGTCGCATCAAGAATGACTGCATACACGTCGAAGGCATGGGTAACCACGGTATCCCTGACGAGTTCTTCTTCCGAGTTTGCCCCGTCAAGTGAGTAGATACCAGGAAGATCTACCACCTCGATCTGCCTTCGTTCATGACAGACCGTGCCGGTGCAGAGATCAACGGTAGTACCAGGATAATTGCTGATCTCTACGCCTACACCGGTAAGTTGGGAGAAGATGAGCGATTTGCCAACGTTCGGATTCCCAATAAGCCCGATCTTCATCTGCAGGCACCGACAAGAATCAGCCGTGCAATATCAGCGCTGATGGCAATATTGCAGCCTTTCACCTGGATAAGTACCGTCTTTGCCATACGGCGGAGAATGATCACCTCTTCACCAGGGATAAGTCCGAGATCTGCAAGCCGTTCGGCCCGTCTGCCCTCTTTTACCGCCTCGATGCAGACCCGTTCACCTTCATGGCACTCGGCAAGGATGTGACAGACTGACCCCTGTGAGTTCAGGGAGGATGGGTCTGAACCGATGAAGCTATTGAGACGGCTGATCGTCTCTTCTGATGCATGATGTTCAAGGGTGCATGCCTGTTTGTGGGCAGTGCTACGATCCATGCCAAGCATCTCTTCAAAGAACGTCTCAAGCACCTTGTGCTTCTTCATCACTGCCTGTGCAGCTGCAGCACCGGAGGTGGTCAGATGGACAAGGCCGCCTGCATCAATAACGAGTTCTCCGGATGCTGCGATCTCACCCAGAGCATCCTGAACTTCAGGGAGATCCCGCTCCACAAGTCCGGCTATCTCTGCAGCGTCAGGGCTTCTACCATTGCGTGACTCCAGACGGGAGACTGCAAGAAGAAGATCTTCACGCTCTGCCGGATCCATGCATCATGGTTATCATTGCCGGGTTTTAATCAGATCGAACAAGGCATGTTTTCAGGGGATGACTGATCCGGACTATATAGAAAGACGAGGATGTACAGATATGATGAGCGGGATACATACAGGGACCACCTCTCCGTCAGGCCCCGGTGTCAGGCTGACCCGGATCATCGCCACAATCGGGCCTGCCTCTTCTGATATCGGTACAATCGGAGATATGATCCGCGCCGGGATGGATATTGCACGGCTCAACCTCTCCCATGGAACCCTGGAAGAGCACGAGGAGATTATTTCCATGATCAGGCTTGCAGCCAGAGAACTTGGCAGGCAGGTCGCGGTGATGATCGACGTGCCAGGGCCGAAACTCAGGGTGCGATCCCTTCCGGTAGATGACGGATCATTCCTACCTCATGAGAAGGTGATCCTCTCTGCTGATCCTCACGAGGGCGAGATCGGGATCGGACCAGCCTCATACATCCCGACTGTCTGCGAAGGAGATGCGATCCTTCTTGCTGACGGAGCAGTTCTTCTCAGGGTCACCTGCGTTGGGAAGACCATAGAGGCTGAAGTGGTGTCAGGTGGTTCGATCCGGACCGGTGCAGGCGTGGTCATCCCGGGTCGCAGACCAGATATCCCGTATGCCAACGAAGAACTTATCCGGAACCTCGACTTTGCTGCCAACCTGAATCCCGACTTCATTGCACTCTCTTTTGTTGGATCGGCAGCAGATATTGCATCTGTTCGATCGTTTCTTTTAGAAAAACAGGTCGAGATCCCACTGGTTGCGAAGATCGAGACAAAGTATGCAGTTGATCTCTTTGACGAGATCCTGAATGCAGCAGACGGGATCATGGTTGCCCGGGGAGACCTGGGTGTCGAACTCCCGATAGCCTGTGTGCCCTACGTTCAGAAAGAGATCATCAGATCCTGCAACAAGGCAGGAAAACCGGTAATTACCGCGACAGAGATGCTTGAATCGATGGTTGAGCATGGAAGGCCGACGAGGGCTGAGGTGACCGATGTTGCAAACGCTATCGCAGACGGTACCGATGCAACCATGCTCTCTGCTGAGACCTCGATCGGGAAGGGCCCCGCCCGGGCTGTAGAGATGATGGCAGAGATCGCATGTGAGACCGAGCGGCACCTCCCATATCGTCAGATCCTTGACGAGAGAAGACTGTGGCATGAGACAGGGCCGTCAGGGATCATCAGTTACAGTGCCTGTTACCTTGCAAACGAACTTGAGAGCAGGGCTATTGTGGCATTCACAAGATCAGGGATCACTGCAGAACGGGTATCGCGATGCAGACCGGGAACCCCGATCCTTGCTATCACGCCTGATGAGCAGATCGCACGACGGCTGCTGATTCGGTGGGGGGTGATCCCATGTATTCACACGCCGATCCATACCGCTGACGAACTCTTCTATATCGCTCTTGACCTGGCAAAGGAGAAGGAACTGATCAGATCAGGAGACAGGCTCATCATTATCGCAGGTAATTTTGCCGGAGTGCAGGGCAGAACCAACATGATCAAGGTTCAGAACGTGCCATAATCCCGGCCAGAGTCCGGGTCTTTAATCAAAGAGCGGGTCCTTGAACCGCCCTGAAAGACCGGATGATGCGGATCGTTCCCTTTTTTCGTCTGACCGCGGAACTGGTTTCACACCGGATAATGCAGCAGGAATGAGGGCAAAGGCACACAGCCCTTTGTCTGATGACCAGACAGCGCAGGCATCCCTGATGCAGGGCTGTTTGTCAAACGGACAGAGTTTTTCAGAAGTCATCTGTATCTGATCTGTCCTGCACCCTGATATCAGTCATAGAGAGGCGCACCTACTGGCACCCGGTCATGTTGCTGGCCTTCAGCATGAAGGGTCGTTCTTCTGCCCGGTCCTGATCAGTGATGAGCAGAAGAGGATGAGAAGACTCAGCAGGAGGGCAGCCCCATGCAGGTGCGTGAATGTAAACGAGGCTGGTTCGGTCCATACCGATCCATTCCTGACAGAGGAGATCGTTGCCTCTGCCAGAACCACTCCGGTGAAGACGGGCCCTATCATTGCCCCGATGGTCTGGACACTCTGGACAAGCCCGGTCGCTTCGGCTGTGCGGGAAGGTGGAAAGAATCCGATGTACGCGATGATGCATGCCGTTGTGGTGACCGACATTCCTGCAGAAAAAAGCATCCAGACAACGGCCAGAACTGGCAGCGAAGGGATACCTGCCAGAAGGAGCCCTGATGCAGAGAGCAAGAGGATCGATCCAAGCAGGCATGCCGGGCGGACACCACGGGAGAGGACGAGTCTTCCGGTGAGCGGGCCTGAGATCATATCTGACAGGGTGCCAGGCATCAGAACAATTCCGACAAAAGCCGCACTCAACCCAAGGCCGGTTGATGACTGTATCAGAAACGGCATCTCCTGAAGAAGCATCATAAACAGGAATAATGTCAGCGTTCCGATTCCAAGCAGGATGAGGGCAGGGCGCTGCGCTGCCATTCTGATGTCAACCAGGGGTTTTTTGAGCCTGAGTTCTATGGACAGGAATACAACAGCAAAGCCCAGTGCCAGGACTGCGCAGATCACACGGAGGAGAGATTCACTCTCCCCGTCTGGAAGAGAGAGGGATATGAGACCGAGGAACAGCGAAGAGAGAAGGGTGAGAAAACCGCCCCAGTCTAGGCCGTGACCCTCGTCAGACTGCTTGTGATGCGAACCGGGAATGAACCTGACCGTGAGGAGGATCAGCAGAATTGTCGCAGGAATGAGGGCAAGGTAGGTCATCCGCCATGAGAAGAGCTCGGTCATAAACGAGCCGAAGATGACACCGAGAAACATACCTGCACCGTACATCGCACTCAGGATACCGATTCCGACATCTGACTCACGTTCGGGAAGGTTGTCACGTACAAGGGCATACGCCAGCGGGAAACAGGCGATCCCGATCCCCTGCAACGCACGTGAGAAGAGAAGCACGACGATCTGATCTGCAATGAGCCCGAGAAGGAGGCCGGTAAGATAGATCGCCAGAGAGAGGATGAGGAGTCTGCGTCTGCCAAACCGGTCTCCGGCAGTCCCGATGAACGGGGCTCCTGCTGCGCCGACGAGCAGAACCATAGGAAGAACCCACGAACTGAAGACACCGGGTGCAGCGAGTTCATGGGCTATCTGGGGAAGGGCGGCAGTGAGCATTGCCTCGCCTGACATCACCACCAGAACGATCAACGCCAGAACCGGGACGAGAAAGACCCTTCTCCGGTAAGGAAGCATGGTCAGACCCTCATGTAAGCCGGGTACTTCCGGCAATCCGGGATCAATTCCATAAGGCTTTACCTTTCTTGTCCCCATCTCTCTGTATAGTGATTGCTCCCGGAAGGTAAGCCTTCTGAATGATATTATGAACCGTCAGAACAGGAAGATCACCGCGATGGCTTTCCGGTGCCGGGCAGATGCGGCACTCGGATTTGAGCATGTCGATGAGGGATCAAAACGGGTTACCGGATACGCACCGACCGATCTCGTCGAGACCGGGCTTGTCAGTCTGCCTGACCTGATTCAGCAGGTCTGCAGGGAAGAGGTAAGAAGCCAGATCCAGGATGGGATCAACAGACAGGGATCGTTTGCAGTCTCATGCATCCTGCTCACCAAGGATCAGGCTATTGTTGAAGGGATCGTGATCGGCAAGGGCATTTTTACCTCGCCTCTGACGCTTACCGGAATTGAAGGATATATTATCAGACTGCAGGATTAGACCACTGGAAGGTTGGGGCAAGAGTCTGTCGATGAACAGCGAAGACCTGGTGCATACCAACAAGAATCCTACTACCCCGATTCCTGAAAACCCAACCAGGAAGCTTCACAGATTAAGGGAAACCAGAGCACGGATCATTGTTCCTGGTCTATGATCTGAATATCAGCACCATGTTCTTTCCCTGCTGTCCAATCCGAAGATTAATGAGATGGCGGGGAAACCATGTTACTACTATGGTGGCATTAACCCCAGAAATGACAGAGGCATTCTCAGCACTGAAGGTCTTTCCCCTTGCAACCGCCTCAAAGGATGGCGTTCCGAACGTTGCTCCGATGGGTTCTGTCTTTCTCATCGATCCCCAGACGATCTGGATCGGCGACAACTTCATGCACAAGAGTCTGAAAAATGTCCTTGAAAACCCGAAGGCTGCTCTTTATCTCTACGGAGCAGGTGCAAAAGGGTGCTACCAGATAAAAGCCGACGTGACAGTGAAGACATCAGGACCGGAACATGCCCGTATGACCGAGATGATCCATGAGAAGAAGCCAGGTCTTCCGGCAAAATCCCTGCTCATACTCAGGATCACCAGCGTCTTTGAGTGTATGCCAGGTACTGATGCAGGAAAACAACTGCTCTGATCTGGTTCGGGGCCAGCAGATTGCTTTCATCAGGCAAATATCAAATGGCCTGAAGAGTGAATTCTATGAGAGAACCGTCTATGCTTGAGTTACAGGATCTGCATGTCGCGATAGGGGACCGTGAGATTATTCACGGGGTAAATCTGCATATCGAGTTAGGGGAAACCCATGTGCTCATGGGACCGAACGGTTCTGGGAAATCCACCCTCCTGATGACGATCATGGGCTTTGATGCCTATAAGGTCACCAGCGGAAAGATCATCTTCAACGGCGTTGATGTAACCGACAAGCCGGTTCATGAACGGGCAAGGCTCGGTATGGGGATCATGTTCCAGCGCCCGCCGACGATCTCAGGCCTGAAGCTTGGTAAGATGCTGAACGTCATCAATCCGGATAAAGATCGGGATATTCAGCCTGCCATCACCCGGATGAACATGACCGATTTTCTAGAGCGTGATATTAACCAGGGGTTCTCAGGAGGGGAGATCAAGCGGAGCGAGATCCTGCAGATGATGGTGCAGGACCCCTCGTTCATCATGCTTGATGAACCGGAGAGCGGGGTGGATCTGGAGAATATTCATCTCATGGGAGAAGCCATCGCTCACCTTCTCCAGAAACACCAGCGGTTTGCAAACCGGAAGAACAGCGGGCTTGTCATCACCCATACCGGGTACATCCTGGACTACCTGGAGGTAGACAAAGGGCATGTGATGATAAACGGTGAGTTCAAATGCCACGGTAACCCCCGCGAGATCCTGAAACTGATCAAGGATAAAGGATACAACGAGTGCCTCCGCTGTGACAAGATCGTATAACTTTTTTTTCGGGTTATGATGAGCCCGGGCCACTTCAATACAGCACCAGTTCTGCAGGATCTCAGCACCGGTGCACGACTTCTTATCGGCATGGCCATCGGTGATGCCTTCGGTGCAGGGTTTGAAAACAGGAGCAGATATGAGATACGTCTCCCTGATGAGATCTTCATATACAAGGGCTCTAGCCGGTACACTGATGACACCCAGATGGCAATAGGGGTTGCAGATCTTCTCGTGTCAGCAGAACCCTTCACAGAAGAAAAATTGGCAGAGAGCCTGCTTCTGGCCTATAAACGTGACCCTCGTCCCGGGTACTCACCGGTCACAACCAGAATGCTGCAGGATTCTAAAACTGGTTCCGAATTCCTGTTGAGTCTCACCCGGGAGGAGATCAGGGAGCGGAAGAGTGATGGAGCTGCCATGCGGGCACTGCCAATCGGGTTGATCCCAGACCGTGAAGAAGTGATCAGGTGTGCCATGCTCAGTTCCCGGATCACACACGGCCATCCTGATGCCATCGCTGCAACAGTTGGGATAGCACTCATCTGTCACGAACGGTACTACTCGGGGAAATCGTTTCTTGAGATCCTCAAGGACCTTCCTGATCAGATATCTGCCCTCACCCCGGAAGGAGAAGAGTATCTTCGCAGAGTCATAGGTTCCGGGTGGAGCCCGGAGACAATACTGCGTGAACATGCTTCATACGGGGTACCATATACAGAGTCGCTCATTTTGCTTGGTGCCGTGGTTGCCATCCTTGCCAGGTATGGAGAAGAGCCTTGTCAGGTACTCCGTGAGTCGGTCCTGCTCGGAGGCGATACCGACACAACCGCTGCAATCGCCCTTGGAGCGGCATTGATCTCTTTCACTCCGGGCTCCCGGGGTGAAGATCTGCCTGCAGAGTTGATTACAGGGCTTGAGAACGGAATGTATGGGAGAGACTACCTGATTGAACTCGGGAACCTGCTTAGCAGAAGGTTCCCGGTCAGAGCACCCTGAAGATCAGAAGAAATATGATGATCAGGGCAAGCATCAGCACTCCGCCCGCAATGAGTCCCTTCTGATCAGCAAGAATGCCCAGGCCCGCCTTTCGTGTGGATCCCTTCTGTTTTGACGGTTTTGCGCTCCGCCACTCCTCTATCTTCGGGCAGGCATGGTTGAAGGGTAGCCGGTGGGCTGGGCAGAAGGTCCCATGGCAATAGGTGCAGGTAAATGCAGAACCTCCCGAGACACTGGTTCCGCAGAACTCACATTCAACCATCTGATCCATAATGAGGGTTTCACTCAGATAAAGATTATCAGAACTCGGGCACGATCGACTCGGGGATGATCCCCCGGCTCATGGCCTGGCGATGAAGCAGGTACCTGCCTGCTACCACCTCGTCGCTCCGGTTTGCATAGCAGTACCGGCACTGGTGCAGGCAGGTTGAGTACTCACCCACATCCTTGGAGACGATGCAGGTGCAATGAGCCCGCTGTCCGGTGTCCTTGCGTGCATCCCGGTTGAGCCAGGTTATGAACTCAGTATCCTCTCCTGCGATCCTGCAAAAAAGCCGGTCATCAACACAGCGACCAGGAACAATCCCGAACCCGCTGAGGTCTAGGGCCTGGCAGCAGGCCATGACCAGAACTCCGTACTTTTCTGCACAACGCTGAAGCACCTGTGCAATCTGCAACTTCTCTTCTGGCAAAAATTCCCTGACCCCTGTCAGCCCGTACTGCTTCATATTCCTCGTTACCCCGCGGTACCCGGCGATGTCCACATAGCTGAAGACCATCCGCTCACAGTACGGACCGAGCTCTGTGAAGAGATGCTCTATACGATCTGAAAGGGATTGAAGCGGGAGCGTGTCAGAGAGGAGCAGGGGGTCAAACCGCCAGACAACCCGTTCCTTTCCGAGCCGTCTGCTCAGTTCCTGAAAATCCCGGATCCGTTTTTCGAGGAGAGGGACCCGGAGTTCATACCCGAGATTCTCATAATCATTCAGGGTTACCTGGGCATACCAGTGAATGCCAAAGGTATCGATCTCATCTGCCCTGGAAAGAAGGGCACCAGGGTCCTTTGTCCAGAAGACGGCAGCACGGGTCTTGTCAAAGAGGACCTTCTGCCTCCTGTTCTGCCGGTACGGATTCTTCCAGATGACATATCCTTCACGGAACCGGTGCAGAAACCAGCCCATATAAAATGCAGGAATGTCTGTAGCCCTGCTCACCGAGATGATGACCGGATGGATCTCGGTGACAACCACACCGGGTGAAGATCCGGCAGGCATTCCTGCAAGCGTTACCTGGCGATCACCCACTGTTCTCCACCCCAACCGGAGGTCTATCGCTCATACCGCATCGGAGTGTACCGGTTCATCCGTGCAAACCCGAACCTGCGGTAGAAATACTCGGTTTCAGGTCCGGCTACGGTGCCTATCCAGCCGATCCCTTTCTCTTTACAGATCGAGAGGAGACACCTGACGATGGCAGAACCGATACCATGCCCCTCCCATGCAGGGAGAACCACAATATCCTGCAGGTATGCATCGGAGACGCCGTCAGAGATGAGCCGTCCCATCCCGATCCAGGTCCCATCAGGTGCTACAGCTGCAACAAATGCAAAACCCTTCTCAACGACTGCAGAGAGGTATGCCTCATCCCAGGATTCATCCCACCAGTCACCGGCACGGTAGAGTTCACGCATATCGTCGGGCCGGGCTGTGATGGCTTGTGAAACTGTGACGACACCGCTGGGAGTGGATATTTCAAGAACAGATGTTGTTGTCATGGGTTCGATATGGAAGAGATTGTGATATGAGATGGATCAGGATCTCATCAGACAGGGGTGATGACCAGAAGGTACCCCTGGATCCGCCCCTCTTCGCCTGCAATGAACCCGGTCTCGATGGAGACTTTTCGAATTGTACCCTTCTGACTCCTTATAGCAACATTACAGGGAAGAATGGAACCCTCGGTTACCGGGGGGGTATCAGCCGTGGCCGTATCCGAACAGATCCAGGCTGTGATCCTGGTACCGCAGAGATCAGCCTGATCTGTCTCTAAGAGATCACATGCATTCTGGTTTGCCCGGATAACGATTCCACGAGGACTGATAACGAGGGCACTGACACCAGAGAGGTGGACAAGATCAGACTGAACTTCACGTACGATCTTTTCAGGCCGAATCCGCTGCCTGATCTCATGCTTGTGCAGGGCAAGTTCGATAGAGGAGTAGAGTTCCCTGTCCTTAAACGGCTTGATCAGGTATCCTGAAGGGCTGACTGCGATAGCCCGTTCAAGTGTTACCTCATCTGAGTGGGCAGTAAGGAAGATGACCGGCAGGTCAAAGCGGTCACTGACCTGGCAGGCAGCCTCTATCCCGTCCATATCCCCTTTCAACCTGATATCCATCAGGATGAGATCGGGATCAGTCTCTTCAACAAGCCTGAGCGCTTCAATGCCGGTGATGGCCTGGCCAGCCACCTCGTAACCGAGACGCTTGAGCGTTGCGGCTATCTCAAGAGAGATGACCATCTCATCCTCAACGATAAGAATCTTCTTGCCTTTTGTCATGATGTCTCTTCCCCGGGCATGGTAGGATATGGGATCGTGAGTGTGCATACCGTACCATGATCACTCTTCCAGGCCACGGTGCCATCCAGCTGCAGGGCCAGACCACGGATCAGTTCAGTCCCGAGGGTGGCTGAACTCCCGGCTGTGAACCATTCAGGGAGGCCACGGCCGGTGTCTGCAACAGTGATGATCAGTGAGTCGCTCTCGCGATGTAGTACAACCCGTACCTCACCGGTCTGGTCAGGATCAAAGGCATACTTCATGCTGTTTGTGATCAGTTCATTCAGGATCAGCCCAAGCGGGATACCGGTCCCGATATCCATGAGAACCGGGTGATCAGACTGTAGAACGAAGGTTATGCGATCCTCTCCGCTGTCAAACTCATTCATCACCCGGTCTGCAAGATCGCTGATGTATTCATCAAGTCGTATAGAGGTCAGTTCATCGGTCTGGTACAGTTTCTCATGGATCACTGCCATCGAGTAGATTCGACTCCGGCAGTCCCTGATTATCGCATGCACCTTTGGATCTTCAACCTTAAAATCCTGGAGTTTGAGCAGACTGATGATGATCTGCATGTTGTTCTTGACCCGGTGATGGATCTCACGTAAAAGGGTCTCTTTCTCATGAAGTGAAACGAGCATATTGCGTTTGAGAAGCTCTTCTCCTGCACGGATCTTTGCCTCAGCCTCGATACGCTCGGTGATATCACGGGCTACTGAGAGGAGTACGGCCCGGTCTTCCATCAGTATCCGGTGTGTCACAAGGTCCACAGGGATCGGACTCCCGTTACTTTTTAAAAGGCAGGTCTGGACCGTTGCACGACCGGACGTCGCTGCTTCCTCACAATGGGAGAGGACTTTAGCTAGTTCGTGTTCACGTGGGGCGAGGGAGGTGAGTGTCAGGGAGAGGATCTCATCGCGACTGATATCCAGCGTCTCACAGACAGAGTTGTTGATCTCGATGATCTCTGATCCCTCAGCAGGAATACGGTGAAGGATCACGAGGTCGCTGATGTTGCTGAAGAGACTTCGAAACCGTTTCTCACTCTCTGCCAGGGCCTTTCTGGCTCGATGCTGATCAGAGACATCCATCACGTTTCCAATAAGGCAGTCAGGATTTTCACCAGGGAGGGTGGTCAGGTAGACCTCAAGGCAGATCGTCCTGCCGTCTTTTTTTACTCCTGCTATCTCAAAGTGTTTGAATGGGATCTTCTTCTCTTTGATATCTTTAATAACGCTGCATATCTCGTCACGGCTCTTTGGATGAATTACCGAGAGGGGCGTCTGAAACCTGCGGAGTTCTTCCCGTGAGTACCCGAACATATCGCAGAACCTGGAGTTTGCATACAGGAACCTGGAGTTATCCTCAATGAACACCCCGACCAGTGACTCTTCTACCGGGTTCCTGAAGATCTCCTCGATGTACATTCTGTACCGTGCCGAGCCGATGACCCGGGCAGCCATCCGGAGTGCACTTACCTCTTCTGGACTGAAAACCCGGCTGTTTCGTCGGTCAGTAATCCCCAGAACCCCCCACCAGTCGGTGTCAAGGAAAACCGGGATCAGAAGAATTGTACCTGAAACGCCATGGGAAGATTCCTCTGCCAGAGGTATGAAAACATCCTGTATCTCCTGGTTTGCTGCAAGACGTTCTGCACGCTTTGATTCCTGCCACCAGGCATGAATCTGGTCAAACCTGCCGGACCCGCCGGGGCCCGGTATCCGTTCCCAGATAACCGGATCTATTACGGATTCGGATGAATCATCTCTTTTTCCAGCGACGAAGACTGAAGCAGCGTCAGTAGCCCTGCCAAGATGCCCGAGGACCTCCTCGATATCCTCCTGCCAGCCGCTTCCCCGGAGCAGCCGCTCAGCTGCATGACTTATGGCTGCAAGTATGCCATCCTTTTTCCTTGCCGCCTCTTCTGCCTCGTGCCTGCCTGAGAGGATCCTGATCTTGTGAGAGAGATCGAGAACCTGCACCTCGAAGTCATCTGCCTTGTTCTGGTAAAAATCGGCACCGGCATTCAGGGCAGCAATGGCGGTATCCTTGCTGTCATTGCCGGTGAGCATGATGAACGGGAGACGGGGATGAATATTCCGCAGCTGCCTGAGCAGATCGATCCCGTTCATTTCAGGCATGTCATAATCGGATATCACGGCCATGACCTGATGTGTCTTCAGGTAGGAGAGGGCCTCTTCGCCGTTGTCGCAGGTATGCACTGAGAACTCGCCAGACTCCTCAAGATATATCTGGAAAAGGGTACAGAGCTCTTTATTATCGTCGATAAAGAGTACCGGGATCATCCTGTTCTCCTGATGCCTGCCTGATCTGATGAATTTTCCGCTGTGTGAGGAAGAATTATTGGATCATATAGACGTCGAGGTGTAACTTCATAACTACTCTGATCAGGAGAAACCGCGAAGCGAAAAAAGATAGATTGGTTACTATGATTGTTGTCTGATCAGAGATCGATCCCGTATTTTTCAGCATTTGCATCAGCGATAGCCTGGATCTTAGCGATCTCGACATCGTTGCGTTGAGGCTTGAAGAGGTGTGCAAACCGCTTCTGGGATTTCAGATATTCTTCAACCGGTTTTCTCTTAACCTTCTTGGCCTTCTCTACCTTTCCGTTCACCATCTCGTAGTTGACCCAGAGTCCGCACTCGATCGCCATCTTGGCGAGCTCGACGGTCTTTGCACCGTCAAAACCCCAGCCAGTGCAGCATGGGGTGTGGATCTGGATGTAGCAGGGCCCTTCGGTCTGGACTGCCCGGTCTACCTTCTTGATGACATCGTTCGGGTATGCAATCGAACAGGTTGCAACGTATGGTGACCCATGGGCTGCAAGGATCTGGGGAAGATCCTTCTTTGGACGGTTGTTTCCGGTCGAACGCTTTCCTGCCGGAGAGGTCGTGGTTGATGCATCGTACGGGGTTGCACCGGAACGCTGAATTCCGGTGTTCATGTATGCCTCGTTATCGTAGCAGATGTACGTGATATTGTGTCCACGCTCAAATGCACCGCTGATGCACTGGATACCGATATCAAAGGTTGCACCGTCACCACAGATACATAGGACATTCTCTTTGCGTCCCTGTTTCTTGAGTGCTGACTCGACTCCAGATGCTACTGCTGCAGCATTCTCAAAGAGCGAGTGGATCCAGGGAACCTTCCAGGCAGTCTGCGGGTACGGTGTGGAGAATACTTCCATACACCCGGTTGATGCACAGACGATGGACTCCGGGCCTGATCCTTTCAGGATCAGCCGGGCAGCAAATGCCGGTCCACACCCACCACAGGCGCGATGTCCGCAGTCAACAAGTTCACAGGTCTTGTCTGCCATTTAGATCAGCTCCTCACGAAGGCCCAGGAAGCAATCCCCTCTTCCTGCTTCAATCTCTCCGACCATCTTTTTAATATCCGCTATGGTAATATCTCTGCCACCAAGTCCGGCAACATAACTGAGCACAGGTACCGACGAGTCGTTGATGGCATCCTTGACCTCGTATCCCACTGCTCCTTTCATCCGGGAACCGATCGAGATGTTCTTCTCAAAGACCCCGACCTTTTTGACACCCTTAAGAGCCTTCCTGACATCTTCTGCAGGGAACGGTCTGAGCGCAATGAGTCTGAGCAGCCCGACCTTCTTGCCATCGGCACGCATCTCGTCGATCGCATCCTTGATGGTTCCGCTGACAGACCCAAGGGCTACAATGGCCACTTCAGCATCCTCTAGTTTGTATGACTCAACCAGGTTGCTGTAGTCACGTCCGAACTTCTGGCCAAACTCTTTGCCAACCTTTCTGATGACATCAGCAGACCTTACCATGGCCTGATCGATCTCGTACCTGAACTCCATGTAGTATTCAGGTGTTGCATACATGCCCATGCTGAGTGGATTCTTTACATCGAGCATATTGTATGGCTTGTATGGAGGCAGGAACTCATCAACTTCAGCCTGGGTTGGCATATCCACCGGCTCATACGTGTGAGAGAGGATGAACCCGTCAAAGCAGATGAAGACCGGGAGGAGAACCTGGTGATCCTCTGCAACCTTGTACGCGATATAGTGGAAGTCGTGGACCTCCTGTGCATCCTCGGCGTAGAGCTGGATCCAGCCACAGTCACGAAGACAGATCGAATCCTGCTGATCGTTCCAGATAGAGAGCGGTGCTCCGACTGCACGGTTTGCGATAGACATGACGATCGGCTGACGCATTCCGGCCACGTTGAAGCAGACTTCAGCCATGAGGAGCAGACCCTGTGAAGAGGTCGCTGAATATACCCGTGACCCGGCTGCTGATGCACCAAGGCATGCAGACAGGGCGGAAAATTCACTCTCAACACAGATGTATTCGCTGTCCAGTTCTCCGTCGGCAACCATCTCGGCAAGCCGCTCCACTATATGGGTTTGAGGAGTGATAGGATATGCAGAGACCACGTCAGGTCTGCATAACTTTGCGGCCTCGGCGGCTGCGTGTGATCCTTCAAGAATCCCCTTCATCTACTTCTCCTCCTTGGTCATCGTAATCGCACTTGCAGGACATTCTGCTGCACAAAGACCGCAGCCCTTGCAGAAGTCATAGTCTGGATCGAACTTCTTGTCATGAGGATAAACACAGCCTTCAGGACAGACCAGCTGGCACATGCCACATCCGGTACACTTCTCGTGATCATAGACCGGTTTGAAGACACGCCATGAACCGGTCTTGTTCTCCTGGGCCTGCCCGGGTGCTGCTGCACACCCGATACGAAGAGCCATCAGGCACCTCCCTTAATAAGATCAAAGGCTGCACGCGCAGCATTCACATTCTTATCAGCCAGAGAGCCGGAGAAACGCTCCCGTACTGCCTCTTCGAGTGCGTCAAGTGTGATCTCACCACTTGCTGCAGCAAAAGCGCCCATCAGGGTAGTATTGGTGATCGGAACACCAAGGATCTCAAGTGCCATCTTGGTTGCGTCGAGCTGGATCACCTTTACACCGGCAGGAACCGGTGAGTCAAGTCCCTTTTCAGTGTTGATCAGGATGATACCACCTTCTTTCATCCCGGAGAAGACGTTGACATCCTTGATGAGTGTACTGTCCTGTACAATGACATAATCAGGTTCGTAGATCTGGCTTCTGAGCCTGATCTTATTATCTGAGAACCTGACAAATGCCTGGACCGGAGCTCCGCGTCTCTCGACCCCGAAAGCCGGGAATGCCTGGGAGTAGACACCACTTTTGAAGGCCGCTACCGCGATCAGTTCGGCAGCCGTGACCGAGCCCTGACCACCTCTTCCGTGTATTCGTAGTTCTCTCAAGAGAAATCCCGAGTATATTTTACACGATTAATCATATAAAACCCAAACCCTGAGGGAAGATTGCCCATTATATGAGGGGAAACTAGGAAAGGCCCCATAAATTGCGCCACAACTTAGAAGGAGCAGGGTCTGCCAGATTTCTCAGGCCCGGAGCGTATAGAAGAGCCAGATATAATTCAGAATACAGAAGGCGGGGATGAACCATTTCGATACCCGGTGCACCAGTTCGGCCCGCTCTTTCTGACCGCTGTCCGTGAAATGGATCCTGAGAATGCCTGATATCAGCACCATCATCAGGGTTGCATATGTAATGACCATAAAGATATCAAGAAAAACTCCGTACGAGAGGTTCGGGATCTCGCTGACCACACGCCAGTGAATCAGCACAGCTGCCAGGAACATTGAGGAGTTCAGGCTGAGGCGTGAGGTCACCTTCATAAGAAGAGAGAAAAGAGAGATACAGACGATCAGGAAGATGGGGAGAAAGAACTTGAGTACATTAGACAAGGCCTCCCTCTTCATTGTATAACAGAAGGTTGCACGTGAGTATGCCTTTCCATCACCAGGAAAAATCTGGCTGTCAATCGAGGAACTTACATTCACAAATGACCATCCATCTATCTTTTCAGACGGATCCATACCGGTCTTGATGGTATCAATGGCAAGGACTGCCTCATTTTCGTAGAGATCCTTGGGCTCTAACTCTATTCGTATCGTCTCTGAATCAAACGGGTAATTCTGAAGGGTGAGATCTGTGCTCACCGTTGCATGTACACGGTAATATTTGTCATATGTAGTATTGTGAACCTGATCTACTGAAGTGATATCACCGTTCATCAGTTCGATATCGTTGATGGTGATCGGGAAGCCTGACTTCAGATGGAGATAAAAATCCACTTCGCTGGTTCCTTCCTGGACATCAAATTTCTTGAAATCTACTACATACACACCCACGGTGATCACCGCAGGATCTCCTGACATGGATAATGCGGGATCAGGTGATACAGCAGATGAGTGAGGACAGAGTACCAGGAGGAATAGAAGCAGAGAGAAGACCCACATGGTCTTGTTCAATGTACCTGACCGGTAGGAATCCGACATGAACGGTTTCTCCAGAAGTCTGTTATCAGAAATGGTACCAGTCCTGAATGTCAATAAGTGATCCTGAAAGATAAAGTGGTTGCGAAATCAGCAGGGAACCATTTTGGGATGCTGATCTTACGGCAAAAACTATTCAAATGGATTATACAGAGAAAGACCTTCGATCCCTCGGAAATCTTTTACATTTCTGGTCACTAATGTTGCCTTATGATATTATGCAGTTGCAGCAATAACAGCATCAGGAAGCCTGATTGAAGTGTTTTGGCGAAGGGTTATTGCAATATCTGCAATTTGATCAGAGAGAGAAATAATTTCTGCTTCATGAATCAGTTCACGGGCGACTGCAAGCCCGTCCGGGGTGTTTCCTCTCCATCCAAGTAACTCTATTTTGGATATTATTGATATAGAAAACCCACTCGAGTAGATCTCATTCATCCTAGAGTAGGCACCTGCAGGAATATCACCTGCAAGAATGTGTATCAGAATATTGGTGTCAACAAGATATGAGACCATCTTCGATCCCATTCTTCTCTTATTTCCTGCGCTATTTTATCAGGATTGGGCATGTAATCTCGATAAACACCGTAATACCGGGAGAGATCATGAATTCTCTTTCCTGCTACTGCCTCCGCTACTCTCTCCCATATTTCAATAGGAACAATCACAGCGGTCTTGTGACCTGCATCGTCGTACACGTATTGAAGATCTTCAGTCATATCAGATTACAACCAATAGATCTATCCCTTCCCACATATCTCCTTCGTTCGACATGTACATGAGAACAGAATGGAGAATTGGAAGAATTTTTTTTATTATTCCTTAAAAGGATCCATCGCAACCGGAATTCCGATAATCTCATCCACCTTGTCTTTGAAGACCGCTTCTGCGATGGCAGACAAACCTCTCGCTGCTGCCCATTCATCAAGAACCAGTGGTCTCGTTCTAAGAATTTCGGTGACTCCCGGTTCAACGGCATCTGCCAGACTTCCACAGAGGGCGACCGGTGCACCGGGAGCCAGGAGGGCAAGCGAGGCACACTCCATCGCTGCAAACATGGCAAGGGCCGGAATCTGCTGATCTTCAGGCAGGGTCTTCCCGACACCGGCGTGGAGGAATGCATCGTTTGCTGATATTTCACCGGCATCCACTGCCCTGATAGCGTCGAGATCTAGTGCACCATGGACCCTCCCGGGTGCAAAGAGGCAGGCATCAAAACCTCCGACAATACGTCCGTCTCGTACCAGCAGAGAAACGGTATTGGAACTGATATCACAGACGATGCAGTCAGGGCCGAGATGCCGGATCACTTCGTATGCAATCCCGATCTTTTCAGGACTCGCCTGGTGGGAATACACTTTAAACCTGGGATCAGTAGGAGAGCCGCGGTGAAGGCCGGGAATGGCTACTGCAGGAATGCCACTTCTCTTCACCTCATCAAAGACCCGGGTTCCACCACCGGTATGTTCACCGGCGCCCTCCCGGCTGACAAGTCCACGGTTTTTCAGGTTCTGGATATTTGTTATTGCCGAGAAGTTGTCACCCATCGAGTAGGTTACTGCAATCCCCTCGATATCGTCAAGAGTATTATCTGGTGAGAGGCGTGCGAGATCGGTCATGCAAAAGCCGGTCGCTTCCTTACGCGGTATTTTAAACCAGGTACCCGCCCCTGCAAACCGCATGGCTGTTGTTCCGTGATCGATCCCGATGAACATGGCTTACGCTTAGGTAGAAGGAGAGGAATATTTGTATGGATGCGTAGTATCGTAACCGGCGGAGCCGGATTCATCGGTTCCCATATAGTTGATCACCTCGTAGCGCAGGGAGATGAGGTTGTGGTGATCGATGCCCTCCTCGCCGGAGACCTGCGTTTCATCAGCAGGCACATCGATTCAGGAGCAGTCAGGTTTGTCAGGGCAAACCTGCTCGAACCCGGATGGCAGGATGTCTGTGCAGGCGCCGACCGCGTATGGCATATCGCCGCAGATCCTGACGTCAGGGAGAGTGCGGTCACTCCTGACGCCCAGCTGAACAATACCATCATCGCAACCCACCGGGTGCTCGAAGCGATCAGAATACACAAGATCCCAGAGATCGTCTTCACATCAACCTCCACCGTATACGGGGAAGCCACCGTTATCCCGACACCGGAGACTTACACACCGATGGAGCCGGTCTCGGTGTATGGTGCAGCAAAACTCGCCTGTGAGGCACTGATATCTGCATACTGTCACAGCTTCGGGGTCAGGGGCTACATTTTCAGGTTTGCCAATATCATCGGCCCAAGAAGCGGACACGGGGTTATCACCGACTTTATCAGGAAACTCAAAGCAAACCAGAAGGAACTTGAGATCCTCGGAGATGGAAAACAGACCAAGTCATATCTTGAAGTGACCGCCTGTGTTGCCGCGATCTCGTACGTGATTGCACACGCCAATGAACAGGTGAACACCTACAACATCGGGTCAGAGGACTGGATCGATGTGACCACCATTGCAGATATCCTGGTACAAGAGGCAGGGCTCTCCGGTGTATCGTACCGGTACACCGGTGGGAGTCGCGGGTGGGTTGGAGACGTCCCAAAGATGCAACTCTCGGTTGAGAAACTCAAGACGCTCGGGTACACCCCGGAGATCGGCAGCCATGAGAGTGTCAGGCAGGCAGTCAGGGCAGCGCTCTCGGGGCAGTGATGAAGTACCTGATCGTCCTCGGGGACGGGATGGCAGATGAGCCGATCGCCGAACTCGGGGGAAGAACTCCACTTGAAGCGGCTGATACTCCGTTCATGGATCAGATCGCCAGGGAAGGAGCGATGGGTCTGCTCAAGACCGTTCCTGATGGATACCAGCCAGGAAGTGACATCGCCAACCTGGGCGTCCTTGGGTACGATGTGAAGACCTGCTACACAGGAAGAGGCGCTCTCGAAGCCGCAAGCATGGGGATCAATCTCGGACCTGCTGATATGGCATACCGGTGCAACCTCGTCACCATCACAGACGGGGTCATGACAGACTTCTCTGCAGGGCATATCAGCAGTCCGGAAGGGGCAGCTCTGCTTGAGGCGTTGAACGATGAACTCAGGAAGACAGATCGTTATAAAACGGCAGTTTTTTATCCAGGTGTCAGTTATCGCAATCTGATGGTCATGCCCGGTGGCGGAGGAGTCGAATCAACACCGCCACATGATATTGTAGATCAAAAGATCGAGGAGTGGCTCCCGAAGGGACCTGATCAGGATCTCATCCTCTCACTCATGGAGATCAGCAGCAGGGTCTTTGACAAGCACCCGGTCAACAAGGAACGGATTGCTGCAGGTAAAAAGCCGGTGACCCACATCTGGCCCTGGAGCAGCGGTAAGCGTCCGGAGATCTCACGTTTTTCGGAGCGGTGGGGGATATCAGCAGGAATGATCTCTGCCGTAGACCTTCTCAACGGGATTGCACAATATGCAGGAATGGAGATCATCAGGGTTCCTGGAGCAACCGGGTTCCTTGACACCGATTACAACGCCAAGGCACGATACGCCATAGAAGCACTCAAACGCCTTGACTTTCTCTATCTTCATGTCGAGGCACCAGATGAAGCAGGCCACATGGGAGACCTTAAAGAGAAGATCCTCGCGATCGAGCGGGTCGATGCCATGCTTGGTGTAATCATGCAGAACTTTGATGGCAGGATAGCAGTTCTGCCTGACCACCCTACCCCAATCAGGGTGAAGACCCATACCATGGAACCGGTTCCGTTTGCAATCAGGGGGATCAAAACAGACGGTTGCACCAGGTTCTCGGAGAAAGAGGCTGCTTCAGGCGGATTTGGATCGATGAAGGGGACTGACCTTCTCCCTCTCCTCCTCTCTGAGTAATTCCTGCAAAAGGGAAGCAGAGAGGAGAGGTGACTGATGTATCAGGGAACCGACAACATCTAGTCATCCCACCTCCAATACGTCACCAGAACCGGCCTCATTCAGAGAGAGACAGGGCTGTAATATAAAGGGGAAGCCATGCCGAAGAAGAGTTTACTGATGTGGGATGAGACCCTCTTCCGGGACCCCGACGTTTTTGAGATAGATTATATTCCCGATCAGTTCAACTACCGGGAGAACCAGATGCGTGAACTCTCCTTCCTTCTAAAGCCAGGGCTGAAAGGGGGAAGACCGCTCAACGCCATCATCAAAGGGACACCGGGTACAGGAAAGACCACGTCGGTCAGGAAGATCTTCAGCGATCTTGATGACATTGAATCGATGATGGTGCCGGTTCAGATCAACTGCCAGATCGAGAACACCCGCTTCTCCATCCTTTCAGAGATCTACAAGAAACTTGCCGGGCACCTCCCGTCAGCTGCCGGGAACTCATTCAAGCGGGTCTTTGAGTCGATTGCCCAGGCGATGATCGAACTGAACCGGGTCGTCGTGGTTGCCCTTGATGATGCGAACTACCTGCTTGTCGAGAATGAACTGAACAAGGTGCTCTATCTCCTTCTGAGATCCCACGAGGCATATCCGGGAACGCGGGTAGGGGTCATCGTTATCATATCTGACATGGAGGTCGATCTCTCCCGCGAGATCGACAGCCGCGTCAGGTCGGTCTTTTCCCCGACCGAGATCTACTTTCCTCCGTACGCAGAGGCAGAGGTCTACAACATCCTCCGCGAGAGGGTACTACAGGGATTTTATCCGGGTGTCCTCTCTGACGAGATGCTCAGGATCATTGCTGCCCACACGATGGCTTCAGCCGATCTCAGGGTCGGCATCGATATGCTGAAGCGATCGGCACTCAACGCAGAGATGGCAGCAGAGCGTGAGATCAGCAGAGAACATATCAGGGAAGCATATAAAGTATCGAAGTATGTCCATCTCCAGTACAGTCTGAAATCCCTCAATGCAGAGGAGAAATCCTTGATCAAACTGATCGCAAAGGAATCAAAGAGCGACGAGCAGCTCACAACCGGCGTTCTCTTTGAGATTGCAAAGAAGGAGCTGAAGATCGGGTACACAACCTTTTACGAGATGGTCCAGAAACTCGACAGTCTTCGCCTGCTCAACCTCCAGTTCAAGGAAGGAAGGGGCCGGACACGACTGATCAATCTCCGCTACGATCCGGATAAAATTCTTTTATATCTATAAAAGGGCGTTCTAAGACGGAATCGAAGTCTTCAATACAGTTCCATCCCAGATGTAAGTGTACTCCATGGGGGTTCGAACGTGATAAGTGTTAATGAATTAGCTCTTGAGATATTCGATAATCTCGCAAACTATTCTGAAGATTTTAATGTCGCATACCATGAACTTGACAACGGTGCCAAGATCGTGGACTGTGGTGTCTCTGTTGCCGGTGGATACGCTGCAGGTCGAGCATTTACTGAAATCTGTATGGGCGGTCTTGGAGAGGTCAACTTCAGGATGGGACAGATAAAGGACGTGCCGATGCCTTTCATCGAGGTCAGCACCGACTTTCCCGCGATCTCATGTCTAGGTGCACAGAAGGCCGGATGGACAGTTAAGGTTGGCAACTACTTTGCTATGGGTTCAGGGCCTGCCCGGGCACTTGCACTCAAGCCAAAGCACACCTTTGAGGTCATCGGATACGAGGACGAGAGCGACGATGCAGTCATCGCACTTGAATCTGATCACCTGCCAAACGGTGAGGTTATGGAGAAGATCGCAAAGGAATGCGGTATTGAGGTTGAGAACCTCTGTGCAGTAGTTGCACCAACCGCGTCCATCGTCGGTTCTATCCAGGTTTCCGGACGCTGCGTCGAGACCGCGATCTACAAGTTGAACGAACTCGGGTTTGACACCAAGAAGATCACCGCAGCCATCGGCTGTGCACCCATTCCGCCGGTAAAGGCAGATGCAACCAAGGCAATGGGCACGACCAATGATGCAACCATCTACCACGGTCAGATCAACCTTACGATGAAAGCACCTGAGATCAAGGATTACCTCGACAAGATCCCAAGCAACAAGTCAAAGGGATACGGCAAGCCGTTCTATGAGATCTTCAAGGAAGCAAACTTTGATTTCTATCAGATCGACACGTCGCTCTTCTCACCAGCCGAAGTCACCATCAACGAGCTGACTGAGGGCAAGGTGTACCATGTCGGGGCTGTTAACCCTGATGTAGTCCTCAAGTCCTTCGGCTACGAGTAAGAATACCGATACTCCTTTTTTTCCGAAGAGAGTCAGGATACTGACTGAGTTTTAGGAATGTAATTTCGAGTGCCAGACGTGAGGAACTTAAAAAAAGAATTATGCCTCGATACCGAGGGCACTGAGAAGATCTGCGAGAGGAATACCGTGAGCAGCAGCAGCCTCGCTGACAGTCTCGCCACGGCTGATCGCACATCCGACGCAGCCCATGCCAAATCGTGCAAAGACCGCTCCGGCATCAGGGTTTGCCTGAAGAACCTCAAGAATGGTTGAGTCCTTATTTACTGCCATGTGTACTATGTTGCAGATCAGTATGGAAAAAAGATACGGTAGAGGATCCCCAGACCCCTCTGTCAGAATTATTACGAAACAGATTGATACCTGGAGATCACATACACCCTCAGGAGAAAGGTACTCGGAGGGCAGTCACCCGGTCTGATACCTGTTTAGATCATGCTCTGGATATCCACCCGTTGTTTAAAAGATTCTCCGCTTGAGGTTACGCTTGAGAATCTGGGATCGCTTACCAGGGGAGTCGAGATTATTGATGGGGGAGCTCATCGCATCCCCTCGGTAAGCCTTCTTGAGTCGTTTCCGTACCGGTACTCGATACGTCTGCCACAGCTTGACATCAACCTGTCAAGTATTCTTGAACCGGTCAGGCAGGCATCGGTAGCCGTGGTCGTCGAACGGTTCACATTTGCTGCCGAGGTGAACGCTGATGTCATCGTGAACCCCGGATACCTGACGTCCTCTTCAGAATTTGCACAGGCACGCAAGCAGCTCTCACGGTCAAGCAGGGATCTGATTCAGGCTGCCGATGAGTACGGGGTCAGGTTCCTTATCAGGAACACCGGCAGGTGGTCGAAGTACCTGCTCAGAACGCCCGAAGACCTCGGGATGGTCAGTCAGGTCCCCCTTGCCCTTGATATCGGGCATGCCCATGCAAACGGATGTCTCCCGCAATTTCTGCATGACGGAGCGAGCAGGTACATGTACCTCTACGACTGTAAGGGGATCTCCGAAGATCACCAGGAGGTGGGTCAGGGATCGATCAACTTCAGCACAATTGCTACTGCGATGTATGCCCACGGTGCCCAGGGAGTTGTGGATGTCCCGACCTACCGGGGGGCCTATAATAGTATCAGGGCACTCAGGGAGTTTGGTATCGGATAACTGCCAGCCAGCAGTGCTCACTCGATCAGGGGAGATGAATGACAAGGTACAGGATCCTTTCATGGAACGTGAATGGCCTGCGTGCAATAGCAGGAAAGGAGGTTCATGATGGCAGAACATTTCCGGACTTTCTGCTCCATGATCAGCCTGACATCTGCGGTCTGCAGGAGACCAAGGTTGATGCGAAGAGCCTGCCGGCAGGTCTCGGGCGGATCGGTGACTATTTCTTTTATCTGAACCCGGCAGAGCGGAAGGGATACAGCGGGGTTGCGCTCTATTCAAAGAAAGAACCTGAGGAGATCTCGTATGGGTTCGGTGCTGATGAGTTTGACCACGAGGGGAGGACGATCATCGCAAGGTACCCCGAGTTCACCCTGTATACGATCTACTTCCCAAACGGAGGAGCATCAGAGGAAAGGCTTGCATTCAAACTCAGGTTCTATGATGCATTTCTGAATCATATCAGGGAACGAGAAGCAGCAGGAGAGCGAATTGTCATCTGCGGGGATGTCAACACCGCCCATCACCCGGTCGATCTCGCAAGGCCGAAAGAGAATGAGAGTGTATCCGGGTTTCTCCCGGTAGAACGCAGATGGCTCGACCTCCTCGTAGACGCAGGGTTCATCGACACCTTCAGGCTCTTTGAATCAGAAGGAGGCCATTACACCTGGTGGGACTACAAGACCAGGGCACGGTCACGCAATGTCGGCTGGCGTATCGACTACTTCTTTGTGAACGAACGGATGAGAGAGAACGTAGAAGCATCGCTGATCCGCAGCGATGTGATGGGATCTGATCACTGCCCGGTCGAACTGGTGCTCTCGTTCTGAACATCAGGTTGAATCAGAGTAGCGCTGGTTACGAGATCGGGTACCTGAGCAGGGCTGCAACTCCTCCGAGTTTCTCAAGCCGCTGGCCGGGTTCAAACTCTGTCGAGAGGATCACCACATCAGCCCTCATCGCTTCAGCCTCGGTGACGAGTGCAATCACGGAGGGGTTATGAAGACCGGTATCTGCAATCAGCAGGGTCTCGGCAGCCCCGAACTTCACAGCGTCAGAGACCTCCAGTTCTCCATATGCTACAGGCTCGCCTTTCGCGATCCGTGCCATGAGTTCGTCAAGGAACCTGACCTCACGTGCAAGCTGCAGATCACCGGTGAGCTTTTCAAGCACACCCTGCCCGATCACCTCCTGGACTGCTCCCCTGCCGCTCCGGCGAGTCTCGATGACCAGCACTGCACCGGCACGGCTTGGTTGCAGGGATTTGAGGCGCCGTGCAAAATCCTCCTTGATGAACCCGGGACCGGCGACGACGAGCGGTCCGGTCACCGGCTCCAGGATTGCACTGACAGCATCGTAGAGATCCTGCCTCGTGCTGCACTCCATCCCTTTCCCGCTTCCGGCTGTGAGCGAGAAGATCAGCCGCGGGCCGTAACTGTGCATCCGGTAGAGCTCGGCATCACCCTCCTCAATCGCCAGGATATGTACTGCTTCAGCGCCTGCACTCTTCACAGCACGGTCGATCCGGTCAAGGTCTGCCTGGTGCCAGGTTCTGATCACCGATATCTCATATCCGGGCTCCAGGTTCAGGGTATGATGTGAGCCCTCGTCTACCCCCTGCTCGATGATTCCGAAGACCCGCAGCCGGATCGCATACTCATGGAACTCAACCTGTTCAACTCTGATGCCAAGCCGCACTGGTCGCTTCTCCTGCTTCTCAGGCCTCAACTTGTCGGTTGCTCCTTCAACACTCCGGAGTGTTGTTGCAAAAACAAGACAGCCCGGGACCACCAGGTGTTTCAGATGCCAGAGGTCGTCTGATGACTCGGGAAAGAGTTTAATCTCCCCGAATGAGCGCTGGAGTTCACCGATATCAGCCTTCATACCCCTCTCATTTCAGCCTGATTTCGTTTCTTCCCTGATGTCAGATCCGCCTGGCGGAACAAAGGCTGCAATTGACTCGGTGTTGAGTGCAAACTTGAGTGCCTTCTGTTCTGACTCAGGAAGGCGGTCGCGAAGCACCCTGACAACTTTCTTTGCCACATCATTTGGTTCAAAGGTTCCCGGTGTCAGAAGCAGAAACAGTTCGGCACGGTTCTGCACGGCAGAAGCTGGCCCTCCGATGATCCGGGTCTCAGGTTTCTTCTGCAGGCCAATCGCAACCTCAAGGGGAACAGACTTAAACCACTGCCTCTCACCCCTGACCACGAACGAACCACGTGAGAGATATTCTCCTGACTCAGCCGTCTTTGAGACCTGGTCAGGTCGTGCTGCATAGACATCAGCGGTACCGAATCCGGATCTCCAGGCACCCGAGTAGGCTGCAGCAAACCGGGAGACCTCATCCCAATGTTCGGTCTTTCCTTTTACAACGATCACACTGGCCCCGTGAATGTCGGCATGGAGAAAGGTGTCTCCGCCTTCCAGGTATTTCTTCACGAGATCCTCGTTCTGACCGGCATCACGGCCGCCGATGACAAGGACGCCATCAGAAGTATAGAACCAGCGGAACCGGTGGAACCATTTGTTCTTTGGTTTGACATAGCCGGCAGCCTTTCTGACCGGCTGCTGGATCTGTCGCTCCATCGCAGCCCTGGCACCGGTCAGTTTCTTCTTGAACTTCTTGATCTGATCGTAGTTCCGTCCAGCATTCTGCTCCACGGTCTCATGAACAAAGATCTTTACTATGGCCCCGAGATCAAGATCCACTGCTGCTTCGGCTGGATAGACCTGCTTTATCCGCGTCCCAACACCCGAATTGTCAGCCTTGAGAATATCCTCTATCTCCTGCCAGGATTTCCTCTTTGCTGCAGTACCCAGGGTGTTGATTACTTCCTGAACAAAGGAGTACTCTTCATAGATCTTCTCGACGATCTCTTCGTACCGCTTGATCTGCCGCTCGAACTTTTTGACAGACTCTTCCTGCTGGCGCCGTATCCGTTCTTCACGAGAGATCTTCGGCCTTGCCTCTTTTACCTCTCGTACCTTCTTCGGATAGTAGACGACCAGTGCATCGCTGAATGTCGGGAAGGGACCCTGCAGAGTCGGGTCGGCTGTGATCACCGGATGACAGCCGCTTTTTGTGATAACCGCTGCCGGATGTTCCTGTGCTTCCTCAAGAAGGGCATGAATCGCATCATAAACGACCCCGCCGTCGGCTTCTGCGGCAGGTGTCTCCTTCGGGATACCGGCAGTCCTGCATACCTGTTCAGCATACATTCCACCCAGGAATGATCCGACTGCAAGTGCCCTGACGATATCACGATCGTCTGCCTTGAGCATGGCGATGTACTCATCACGGGTCTGCAGACTGACATCAGGCGGTGGAAACGAGTAGACAATCCCGGGAAGCACATCGCGGTCCTTGAACTTCTGCCTGGTCAGCGGCTGGGCAATTGTGTAATCCTCGTTGCAGAGGATGATATTGCCGATGTCGAAGACCTCGATGATCAGGTGGTAGACCTGATCAGACTTCTGAATATCGATGATGACTGTCCGCTGCAGTCCTCGTTGTCTGATGTCAAGGATTCTGCCCCCTGCCAGGTATTTGCGCAGCAGCATAGCAAATGCCGGGGGGATGATCGGAAACTCCGGAACTTCAGGAACAAGGTGAAGCCTTCGTCCCGGCTCGATCAAAAGTGTCCGCTTCTCCCGCTCCTTGGTATTCATCCGGATGGCTGCAATCCGATCTTCTCCGAGGTAGACCTTGTGGACCCAGAGCGGTAATAATCGCCGCAACTCGGCAGTTACCGCTACGAGATCCACCCCACTCATGCCCTGCTGAGTTGCCATATAATACTAACTTACATATGGACTCAAGACTAAAAAAGTAGGACAAGTGGGTACCCGAATGACAGAAGAATCGCTTCAGACTGCTCCAGAATCTGTTGATGCCGCGCCTGCGTCCGTTCCTGAACCTGACGACTATACCGGGCGCATTATCCGGACGATAATTGCTGTTGTCGCAGGATTCTTCGCTGGTCTCGTCTGCTATTTCTTTGAAGGAATGGCAACCAACTCAGCCGGGTCAGGCTCGGGAGTATTTGCTATCCTTGTTCTCATCGCCGCCATCATGATCCAGAAACATATCTTCATGGCATTGAGACTTCGGTACACCCTCGAAAAGAAAGACTGGTTCTACCAGGGTTTTATGACTTTTTCATTCTGGTTCGTGACCTGGACGATCCTCCTCACCGGCACTGCCTTGAAGGCAGCCTGATAACATATGCGAATTGCGGTAGTTCATAAAGATCGCTGTCACTCCCGCAAATGTGGCAGCGAATGTATCCTTTACTGTCCCCGTGTAAGGACCGGGGATGAGACCATCGCCCTTGATGAAGAAGGGAAGGCTCTCATCTCTGAGGAACTCTGTGTCGGGTGCGGTATCTGTGTAAAAAAATGTCCCTTTGAGGCCATCGATATCATTACGCTGCCCGAGGAACTTGAATATCCTACACACCGGTACGGGCCGAACAGCTTCGTGCTGTACGGAATGCCTGCACCTATCCAGGGGAAGGTCACCGGTGTACTCGGCGCAAACGGTATCGGTAAGTCAACCTCGGTAAAGATCCTTTCAGGCCAGCTCATCCCGAACATGGGATTTTTCGATGAAGAGGCCAGATGGGACACTATCCTGAAGAAGTACACCGGGACTGAACTCTTCGAGTACCTCCAGTTGCTCTCAAAAGGCGACGTAAAGGTATCGGTCAAGCCTCAGTACATCGATGTCATTCCCAAGGTATTCGATGGAGTGGTCAGGGATCTCCTGAAAACAACTGATGAACGAGGGATGCTCTCACATTATATCGAGAGGCTCTCCCTTACCGGCATTCTTGACCAGAACATCAAACTCCTTTCGGGTGGTGAACTCCAGCGGGTTGCACTCACCGCTGCCCTTGCCCGCGAGGCAGACTTCTACTTCCTTGATGAGATAACACCATTCCTTGATATTCATCAGCGGATGGCTGCTGCGCAGGTGATCAGAGAGCTTGCAGAAGAGAAGCCTATCGTGCTTATAGAGCATGACATCGCGATCCTTGACATGCTCGCCGACACTGTGCATGTGGCATACGGTAAACCTGCAGTCTTTGGTATCATCACCAGACCGAAAGGAGTGAGGATCGGTATCAACCAGTATCTTGATGGGTTCCTTGCAGAAGAGAACGTCAGGATTCGGGATTATCCGGTCACCTTCGAGATCAGGACCCACGATGAAGGTGCTAAGAAGAGCCAGCTGATGAAGATCCCACCGATGTCAAAGAAGTTTGACCGGTTCTCACTTCAGGTGAACGGCGGTGACATCAGGGCAGGTGAAGTGATCGGAGTTGTGGGTGCAAATGGTATCGGAAAATCGACATTCGCCCAGCTTCTAGCAGGAGCTGTAAAACCCGATACAGGGGAGATGACCGATACAGTAAGGATCTCTTACAAACCCCAGTATGTCAAGGCCGATTCGACCGATACGGTAGAGTTCACTCTTCGGCAGATCACAAAGGCCTTTGACTCTGGCAGATACCAGCATGATATCATCGAACCCCTCTCATTAGAACCGATCCTCCAGTCACCGTTAAGCACTCTTTCAGGTGGTGAACTTCAGAGGGTCTCGATCGCGGTCTGTCTCTCTCGGGATGCTGACCTCTATGTGCTTGATGAGCCGAGTGCCCACCTTGACGTAGAGCAGCGGATGAAACTGACCAAGGTATTCAGGCAGCAGATCGAGGGCAAAGAGGCTGCAGTGCTGGTGATCGACCACGACATCTATGTTATCGATATCATCAGTGAACGTCTGCTCGTCTTTGAAGGAACCCCGGGGATCGAAGGTCGTGCAACCGGACCGTTTGACATGCGTGAAGGAATGAACAAGTTCCTGAACGAATTGAATGTAACCTTCAGACGTGACAAGAGCGGACGGCCCCGGATAAACAAGCCGGGATCATTCCTCGACCGCGATCAGATCGCCAGGGGCGAATACTACTACCAGGACCCTGAGAATTAATCGGGTTCACTTTTTTTCAGGCTGAAGAAAAAGAAAGTCAACGTTAGCATAACAACAGACTCGTGTTTTCAAATCAGAAAAAAAGAACGATATCAGGTTCTTGTTACTTGTTGATAGTCTGACCTGACGGGAATGAAACTGTCGTTGTGGTAGTAGTTGGAGCAGATGAAGTTGAGAGATTCGAAGTAGATGAACTTGAATTCGCTGTGACATTGGTCTGGTTACTGTTTGCAGGTGTGACAATCGCAACCGGGGCTGCAGTTTTAACAGGAACGACAGGTGCTGAGGTCACAACAGGGACTGATGTCTGATTTTCGGTCTTCTGAACAGAGGTTGTAGAGGTGTTGTTCACCGGAACCTGGGTTGAGACCGAAAGGATCGAAGCTGAACCTGATGCAGTCGGGACTGCTGTCGGGGCTGTGGTCATAACCGGAGCAACGGTCTTGACAGGTGTTGCATTAACCGGTACCATGGTGACTGCGGGAACAGCGGTTGCTGAACTGCTGTTCACCGGGACCTGGGTTGAGATCGAAAGGATCGTCGGTGAACCTGAAGATGCAGGAACTGCTGCAGTCGGTACAGCGGTAATAACAGGAGCTGCCTGAACCGGGCTTGAAGGTACTGATGCGGCCTGCATCATCGAGACAGGTGCAGTTGTAACTACCGGGGCTGCTGCCTGGACTGGAACTGCACTGGATGTGGCCGGGGTGACCGGCTGTGCCTGCATAGGAGTTACCACAGTTGGAGTCTGGGACGAAGGCTGAGAGCCTGTGCCCGGCTTGACAACAACTGGAGCTCCTCCGGTTGTCAGAGCCATCTCGGCGCTGGTTCCAGGGGTGTACTGAACCGACTGATCTGTCACTGTGTCTCCGATCTTGAACGTGATCATCGGAGCACCACCTGAAAAGTCATTCTCTCCGGAGAGAACGATCAGGCGCTCATCAAAGGTTCCTGTGCCACCGTACTTACCGGTCTCCTTGATCCTGATACTTCCCTGTTTCACACCGTTCACATATGCGGTGATCTCAGTTCCGACAGCAACCGGAGTCCCTCCGTTTGTTGCGGTTCCATAGAATTCACAGGGAAGCTGGGGAGAGGCGCTACCAGGTGCGATACAGAAGGTCATCAGGATAACAAGACCTGACATGACCAGAAACCAACCCTTGCGGTTTTCGATATATGACATAATAAATCACTCTAAAAAAATTAGGGAATAAATTCCCTGCCTTTGACTATTACCATCCAGTGTAGTCATCAGGCATGATGACATTTTTGACATTGGTTGCGATATCGTAGAAGTATTTGAACTCCTCACGATCGGTGGAGGTGATCTGCAGGTTCGTTATAGAACCTGGAGTAAACGGATAACTCTGTTTCCAGGTATCTGTTGACAACGGATTTTTTACCCGTGCCTTGTACCAGTATTCAAAGCCCTGTGGCTTGATCCAGAAGGTGATCGGGTCACTCTGATTCAGAGCGGTATACGGAACCTCGACGGTGAGCATCTCATTGCCCTCGGGGTCACCGAAATCACCGAACTTTGCAACAGAGATCGGATTAGTCGGGCTGTTGAGATCAACGCCCTCGGTTGTTGCCATGACCCGGTCACCTACCCGCAGCGGATACCCGTTAAACTCGGCCTTTCCGTAGAACTTCTGCGGTGACCAGGCTTCGGGAGTTGGTGTCGGGGTGACTGTTGGAATTGCCGTCGGGACTGCTCCGACCCACAGGTGCAGGTTCTCATTCTCTGTCGATGTACTGTATGTGACATCGCTGGTGAAGTTTGAACCGTCACGGATCATTGCCGGAGCTGCAACCTGCCAGTTCGGGGCAGTGACCCAGAATGTGATGTTGGCTCCTTCAGGAACACATCTGCCCTGCACTGCAAGTTTGTCAGCCCAGGAACTATTACCGCCACCAAAGTATGCAGCCGAGGTCATGGTGATCGGGTTCTGTGAACCACTCACATCATACCCTTCGATCCTGGCTTCGATAACCGTGTCCACAACCCCGTTTGGATCGCAGTTCTCACAGGAACTGTTCTCTTCGAGATATTCATCACCGGTGTGAATATGGACATCTCCAGAGAAGGTCATCGGGATCGACGGAACACCCGGACAGTCGCTTGTTGGAACGGGCGTCACGGGGATCGGCGGGATAACATCAGGCTGGCGGCCGGTTGCCACCAGATCAAGACTCTTCTCCTTACCTGGTTCATACGGTATTGTCCAGAGGAGCGATCCATTCTCTGCTTTCACATAGGCACGGAGCTGGCTGTAACTCTCGTCAGCAACGTAGAACTCAAGATCAGTGCCTGCCGGAATTCCCTGGATCTGTAGTTTTGGCGAGAATGTACCTGTCTTTCCAAAGATTCCTTTTGCAGTCTTGATCGGGTTATACTGGCCACTGACGTTATACCCGGTTGCCCGGGCTTCTACAGTTCCACCAACCGTAATCGGCTGACCATAGAGTTCAACAGTGCCGTAGAAGCTTTCAGGAACCTGCGGAACCGGCAGAACAGTCATCGTCGGAACCGGTGTGGGCTCCACCATCGTCTTTACGTACTCTTTCCGTATCTTGGTGGAGATGGCCCCTTCCTGGTTTGTGATGGTCAGGGTGACGGTGTAATTTCCTGGATTGTCAAAGACATGAACCGGGTTTGCAACCAGATCCGACTTCCCATCGCCAAAGTCCCAGGACCAGAGAGTTGGTGCACCCTGGGAGTGATCGGTGAACCTGACGCTGAGTGGAGCAACACCGTTCACAGGTTCGGCGGTGAAGTCTGCCTCAAGCCCGCCAGGAACCGTTACAGTGATGAATGCATCCTTCTGCTTGGAACTCTCTGTTCCATGGGCATCTTTTACCATGAGTGAGACGGTGTAGGTTCCAGGCAGTTCATACTGATGTACGGGATCCTTCTGTGTGTCGGTCTGGCCGTCACCAAAGTCCCATTTCCATGAGCCAGGCATACCACTCGATGTGTCCCTGAAATGAACAGTGAGAGGCGCCTTGCCGGACATTGGATCGGCAGTGAAGTCTGCTGCGAACTTGCCCTGCTTGACAACGGTTATGTACCCGGACTTTGTCTCGGTATCAGTTCCTCCGGTCTGGGATGAGACTGTGAGAGTGACAGAATAGGTTCCTGCCTTGTCATAGGTATGAACCGGATCAGCAACCATGTCGCTTGCCCCGTCACCAAAGTCCCAGGACCACATCGTGGGTTGTCCGGACGACAGATCCTTGAAATGGACAGTAAGGGGTTCTGCTCCGGACTGAACGTCAGAGCGAAAATCAGCAGAGATCTCATCAGGAGTTCCAGGCTGAATTTCTGGCAACGGCATCACGGGGATCGATGGATCTGGTGATGGCGGAAGCGGGATCGGAACTGCAGTTACCCGTGCAGTCGGCTCGGAAGACTGCTCTGCCTGTTTCTCCACAGGTGCAGGAGCCGGCGCTACTGACGGCTCACTTGTCTTTGCTGCAGCAGGTTCTCCACCAAGTGAGAGTTGCACTTCATTGCTTGTTCCCGGGACAAATGACGATTCAGGAGTTGCCTTCTGACCGTCAATCCAGAACGTAACCTTCGGCGTTCCTCCGGAGAGATCAGAATCTTCTGCTACGACCTTTAGTCGTTTGTCAAATGTTCCGGCCCCTCCAAGGGTTTCTTCAGTCTCAAGGACAAACTGACCACGCTCCTGGTCTCCCAATTTTGCTACAACAATAGTTCCCACAGGAGCTGGACTGCCCCCGATGGTGACCGTTCCGTAGAATTCACACGGAAGTGCCGGAGCACCGGCTAATGCAATTGTTATCAGGGAAAAAAGGAGTATTGTAGCCAGGCCTGCCCGTGAGGCTACAGATACTACTGACATTTTTCTCACACACCGATTGCAGCAAGGGTACCGGCAGTCTCCATGTAGAGCCAGTATCCCTTTGATGGATAGAGATAGGTGTTCTCACCCTGGCCACCGTTGACCATGGTCTGTTCCCACTGCTGCCGCTGATTATCAAATCCGCGGGCATAGATCCACGAGCTCTTCACCGAGCTGAATGTATCCTTTGCAGGTGCCGGAGTTGCACCGGTAAATCCAACCGCTGCCCATCCTGACGGGAGGCTTCTGGTTGGCGGAGTCTGAACCACGTTGTTCTTGAATGTCAGGTTGATTGTGGTCTGTGAGACTGAGTAGACCCAGTATCCGTAGAGTGGCTCAATCTTTGTGCTGGTCAGAACCTGGTCCCAGTACTGGCTTAACGGATCATAACTCCAGATCGCGTGCCCGCCGGTTGGTACCCTGCCAAAGACATCGCTTGCATTGGATGCTGAGTCAGAGAGTGTCCGTGCAACAGAAACGAAGTTCCATCCACTGTAGAGAGTGATGTTGGTCGGGTCGATCGGAGACGGTGTGATAGTCGGCTGCGGTCCGCCTGCGACCTGGATGTAATCCTTCTTCACCTCACGGTCAACCTCGTCACCGAGTGTTGCTGTCAGCGTTACCGTGTACTTCCCACCAAACTGGTAGGTGTGCACCGGATCCTTGACACCGGTAGAGGTTGATCCGTCACCGAAGTCCCAGAACCAGTTGCTCGGGGATCCGGTTGTCTTGTCAGTGAACTGCACCTTCAATGGTGCTGCTCCTGATGTGGGGGCAGCCGAGAAGTCTGCGTTGATGGTCGAGTCTCTGACAGTGATGTAATCCACTACTGATGTTGAGTCCTTGTCACCGTTGTTGTTCATCACGGTGAGAGTGACTGAGTACTTGCCTGCCTCACTGTAGGTGTGCTTCGGGTTCTGATCAGTTGAGGTGGTCTTGTCCCCAAAGTCCCAGGTCCAGGAGGTCAGGTCGTCACCGGTCGACTTGTCAGTGAACTGAACCTCAAGTGGCTTGTTCCCTGATGTCGGGGTTCCGGTGAATGCTGCAGTCGGAACCCGGTTGTCAACAAGGGTGAAGTTGAGGTAGAGGAACTGATCATCAATCAGGTTCTCTTCGTCGTACTTCTTGATCTCGCTGACAGCCTGGCTTCCCTGGTAGTATCCTGGTCCATCAAGTGGGAAGAGTTTGCTCCACTCGATCGGATAGGAGGTTACCATCCAGATCTGGTTCGGATCAACTGCTGATCTGACATCGGTCTCCTTGAGGAGATCGAACTTGTGGTTGTACATCGGGTGCTGAAGGATGACAGTGTACTCACCGGGTTTGAGATCACAGAACTGCAGGTAGTTGAGCAGGTTGATCTTAAACGTGTCATCGTTGTACACCGGAATCTTGGCGTTGACATACTTGTCGTTACCGACCTTGCTTTCGCCGAAGATCCACATGTTCAGTTCGCTGGTGCTGTTGTTGCCACTACCGGTGTGCGGGAATCCGCATGCTGAACCTTCGAGCAGAACCTCGTCGAGTGAGGTTGCCTTGCATCCGCTAGCACAGCACTCGATCGGTTTTGTGATCGTGTCGGGTGTGATGACTCCTGCAAAGCATGGCTCATCAAGCGTGATGTCGGCGGTTGTCACCGCAGTGCATGCACATTCGACACAGCAGGCGTTGACCGGAAGGCTGGATGCATAGATGGTGTAGCTTCCCGGGTTGATCGGGACGTTAGCCGTCTTCCAGACATACTTCCAGGTTCCATCGTTCTTGACCGGGACCTTGATTGCAGTGAACTGTTCTGCTTCCTCAATACAACCGTAGTTGATCGAGTCAAGGAACGGCTGAACTACATTGTTTGCTGCGTCTGCCTTCTTGATGTAGAGCAGGTCATTACCGCACTTGTTCTGGCAGTTTGCCCCGGTCATGAAGAGGTAAACGTAGTCAGAGTCGGTGTTGGTTCCTGACAGAGTGATCGAGTCGCCAAGGTAGAACGGTGCAGTGCCGTTGATGCTCATGGTGATGGCACCCTTGTTGACTGTTATCAGGTTGTCACCGGTGAGAACCTTGCTCGGGTCAGAGTCCACGTTCTGCACATGGATACGGTAGGTGCGGTCTGGTGCAATGTCGGCTCCTGCATTGAACTGAACAGTCCTGTATCCAGGAGACGGATCGTTGTCACCGTCTGTGGTTACCTCTGCGTAATAGTAGACACCGTTGTAGAGTACATCCTTTGCATTCGGTTTGTCATCGGTTGGAACAGTGTCCCTGATTACCTTGGCTCTGCCACAGCAATCCGGTGCAAGGGCAGTCTCACCAATTGTAAATGCTCCGGCTTCCGGATCAAAGACGATCTTTCCGTTTGCAACTCCTGACTGGTTCGGCTCGATCATTGGTGGGCGTTCGCATGCTGCACCACTCATCTTGAGGTCACCACAATCAGTAACACTGGTTGTACTGTTCGGACACTCCATGATCGAGATGATATACTTCTTGCCCGGTTTTCCTCCTATGGTAACATAGAACGAGTTTCCACGGGTGATGCTGGTAGAGTTGATTGCAACCTCGATGCTCTCATCAACGAGTGTGGCACTGATGGTGGATGAGACAGAGTGGCCGACTGCAGTTCCGGTGTAGTTCTTCTTGATGTTGTTCAGGTTAACTTCTGCGTAGAACTTGTACTCACCATTTGGATAGAGGCGGGACTCATCTGTTGCCAGTGCTCCGGTATTCCATCCTGAAGTTACCTTGTCGTTCTTTGGCCAGAACCATGGGTTTGTACTGACGACAAGTTTTCTGAGTGAGATGTCCTGTCCGGATACGTTTGCCAGTGTTCCCTGAAGGGTCTGGTAGGTTACCTGGGTTGTGTTAGAGGAACCTACAATGTTGATGATGCCTTTGTCTGCATCAGTAAGGTTTGCACCACGCTGGGTGATTGCAGAATACAGGTTGGTCTCAAGGCGGAAGTTGACCATGTTGCCGACAGGAATCTTGCTGCCGTCATTGGCGATATCCTGATCTTCGTTCTGGTTCCAGATCCGCATTCCAAGGGTTGGATCCTTCACGATGAAGGCAACCTGTTTGGCTTTTGAACCGCTCCAGATCCACCAGTATCCGAGTTTGTCAGTGAACTGGGACGGATCGATAAAGAAACTCTTTGCACTGTCTATTGTGATTGTTGCTGCAGGTTCGGTCAGAGCCTTGTCTGATGTTGCACTGAACCATGCAATTGTGTCTCCATCGTTGAGGAAGAGTGAGACATCAAGGCCTTCTTCTCCAAGGAAGACATCTCCTCCCTGGGGAACTACACTGAGTTTGCTCAGGGCAGCACTTGGGAAGTGAAGGTCAAGTGGAAGGGTAATCCCTGGTTCGTAGGTGGTGGTCTCTTCTGCCTGAACTCCGTTGAGCCAGAAGGTCACGGTTGCACCACGAAGAGATTCGTTTGCACCGGACTGGACCATCATCGGGCTGGTTTCACTACCATATATCCCGTTTGAGACTACGGTAGCACTACCTGCATCGACTCCTTCAATGTCTGCAGAAATTACAAGGCCGGGAGAGGCATTGGCACTCCCGATGTATGCAGTTCCGGTAAGGAACTCTGGAAGTACCTGCTTTATCTCTTCTGCAGATACGGCCATTCCTCCCCCGATAACCAGGAGGAGGAGGGCACAGATCAGTATTCGTCTGAGTATGGATGTCATCTTATGCCTCACCAGTAAGCACGGCATCCGAATTCATCTGGATAAGATATCCGACAGTCGGATCCATGGTCTTGTCATCATCGACACCCCTGATAATCGGATACTCCCAGCGCTGGGTTGTCGGGTTGAAGGCCAGAACCTTATCCCATTTCTCTCCAAGGCTTGAGAGGGCGACATTGGCTGCAGTTGGCTGCATTGCCATGATACCAATACCCTCCCATCCTTCAGAGAGGTTGCGGGTGTAGGTCTTGTCTGCAACGTAGGTCGGCTGGATCGTCTTTGCAGAGGTCGAGTAGACACGGTATGCCACCTGCGGGATAACAGCGTAATCCCCGCTGACATTTGTCCAGTTGGTCATTCCATCGTCTGCACCGTAGATTGCATACGGAACACTTGCGTTGTCAACACCTGCAAAGATCTTGTTTAAGGTGTTGTAATCGCTGGTGACTTCACGTGGGACTGATACGTGGTTGTATCCTGGCTGGAGGTTGATGTAACTTCCAGTTCCGATTGTGATGTAGTCTTCCTTTGTAACAGTGCTTGTTCCACCATTGTTGGTGATAGTAAGCGTTACTGTGTACACACCTGGGTTGTTGAACGTAATCTTCGGGTTCTTGTCTGCTGAAGTTGCAACAACCTGACCGCCGGTCAGGAACTGCCAGTTCCACGCAGTGACCACACCGGTTGACAGATCAGTAAAGTTCACGCTTGCCGGGTAGTACGCAGACTCGGTCGGGGTTCCAACAAAGTCAGCTGCCGGTTTGTCATGAACGATTGTTATCTGCTTCTTGACAGGTGCTCCGATACCGAATGCGTTGCTGACAGTCAGGGTAACGTCATACGTTCCTGCTGCATCGTAGGCATGGGTCGGAGACTGCAGTGAAGATGTATTGCCATCTCCGAACTCCCACATCCAGGAGGTCGGACTTCCGGTGGACTGGTCAGTGAACTGAACGGTCTCTTTGATTCCTGCTGGCTGCGGGACAAATGCGAAGTCTGCAACCGGTGAGGAGAGAACGTTGATGTAACTCTCCTTCACTACCGAACTGACGGTTCCGGCTGCATCGGTGACTTCCATCTTGATGGTATACTTACCAGGAACAGTGAAGGTGTTCTTGGGCTTCTGCTCGTTTGAGAAGAGAGCACCGTTGCTTGACCATGCCCAGGCAACACCCGGCTTATACGAGGTGTCATTGAACTGGACGGTCAGAGGGGAGTTTCCTTCTGTCCGGTCAGCAGAGAAGTCATAGTTTCCTTCGCACTTCTTCTCTGACAGGTTGAACTGGGTGTGGACATAGATGTCATCAACACCAGGCTGGTTCATGGTGTCAAGGAGTGACTTGAGGGCAACTCTTCCATAAAGGGCGTTCTTTCCTTCGATCTGGAAGGCCCGGCTGTCCGGAGTTGGCATGGTGGTGAGCACATACCGGTCACCGTTCGACTCAGTTGCACCGAGTCTGATATTGAACATGCCATTGTTTCCGGGTGCCTGGACGACCACATCATAGGTTCCGGGAGTGAGCTGACAGAGGTCGATTCCATTTGCCTGGAAGAGTCCTTTGTTCAGTTCAAAGGAGTATGTTGAATCACAGTACAGCGGAGTTGTGGTCAGCAGGTAGTTCTGGGTACCAAACTGGCTCTGCCCAAAGAGCCAGACCTGGAGTTGCTTACAGCTGTTTCCACCGGACTGTCCTTTCAGCACGATCTGTTCAGTGCCGCCAAGGGTTCCACAGGGGTATCCAGGGCAGCAGCAGCGGGTTACATCGTTCACTTCTGCGGTCAGGTCTGGTTTGACCAGGGTGATTGGGATGGAGGTGATGACACCACATTCCGGACACTTCTGCAGTTCACAGACGCCCCGCTCACAGGCCACTCCGAGGCAGCCACCATATGAACATGAGCCTGTTGAATTACCGTTACAGGTGCAGAACCGACCATCTGCGTTCACGCTTGCGATCCAGAGAGTGTACTCTCCCGGTCCGAGAGGTGAGTTATTGGTCACCCAGTTTGGATCGATCCGCCAGAAGTTGGACTGTCCGTTCTTTGTGTCATACACTACTGCACTTACCGGATCAAAGGATGTCGGGTCCCTGAGGTTTACTCCGCAGGGGTCGAGTCCCGGGCCGGTCAGCCAGATGTAGGTCATGTTGCTGTCTGTGTTGGTGCCTTCGAGTCTGATCTCGTCACCTACAAAGAAAGAACTTGAAACTGTACCGTTGACAGTCATCGCAGAGGCTGATAGTGCCCCTTTGGAGATCGTCACTTTGGTTTCAGCCTTCTGTTCGTACTCGATATCCTGAACCTGAATCGTGTAGGTACTTGCGTTCACCGTTGTGTCTACCCAGAACGGAACAGTCACAGTTCCCTGTGGGCCGGTGGTTATGTTTGCATAGTACCGGGTTCCGGCTTCAAGAACTGCATTGCCCTGTGACGGGAATGCATCTCCAGACGGAACAAGCTGCCTGATGGTGGTGTTCTGTGTGCAGCAGTCAACCACGTACTTCAGACCGGTAGGGTATGCTCCACCTTCAGGATCCAGAACGATACCGCTTGTTGCAAGTTGGGTCCGGTCACCAGAAATGAATGGTGGCCGGTCGCAGATCTTGCCGGTCAGCTTGGTCGGGCACTGATCATAGATGAAGATCTGATATGCAGTGTTGGGGAGGCCGGTTACTGTTGCGGTGAAAGATTTGTCGCGGCCTGTAGGGCTGGTGCTGGCGATACTCAGCGGCCGGGCCTCAAGTGTCAGCGTGTTCTCCTGCCAGGTGTATGTCGATACCTGGTGGTTCTTGAACATGTTGTTGACATTACAGAGAGCGACAAGTGAGTAGGTGCCAAGCCCGTACTTGTAATCTGATTCTTCACCAGTATCAGCAATACGCCACCCGGTCCACCATCCAATCGAGCCACCGGGCTGTGTGTTGTCAGGCCAGATCCATCCTGCGGATGGGTTCACATTCAGGCCGGTAAGTGGCTTGTAGCTGGAGACACCGCTGCGGGTATCAAGAGTCATCATCTGAAGCAGTTGCTCACCGTCGGGTGCAATCACCGACATGTTCAGATAGTATCCGACATCCGGGTAATCCAGACGGGTTGTTATGTCATCGAGGTTTGTCTCGACATCATACTTGAACCTGATAACATTCCCCCGGTAGGTAACATTCTCAACCTTCATGTCCGTGTCTGCATTCCAGACATTGAACTTGAGAGATGGTTCCTGCGAGGTAAATGCCTTGACTGGTGATCCATCGGCTGCATAGAATGGCACTACTCCGTCAGGAGAGAGATACCAGTCATTCTCCGGCTTGTCAGTCGGCAGCGTAAAGTCGGTTGGATTTTCAATCTTTATGGCATCGGTAACATTCCGAACCACGTTGAGTGCGACTGCATACGGGAATGCTGTCCCGTTGTAGTTCATACAGTCGCTTACATCTACATGCTCTTCACCGAAGAATATCGTGTGTCCCTGGAGGACCTCTTTGATGACGACATTCTGATCGATGTTATTGAACGTTTGAGCCGAGACTCCTGGCACTAATGCCAACAGAAGGCATCCTGCCAGAAGCATGGCAATCAATAATTTTTCTTTCATCGCATACACCCCAAATCACATCGAGTCATGATCACATCCATGAACGGGTGAACCCTAGTTCACAGCTAACCCCCATTCACTCTGCCCGAATACCGGCCAAGGGCCAGAAACAGTACCGGGCTCTCATTATCTGCCGTCACCCTGAATCACTACGGATTCAGGTTTGCTGATAATACCTGTCATGGAAAGTTCAGTGACGTATTCGACCCCCATTCGTAGATAATAAAAATCCTATATATTATTTCTAATATAAATATTTCCATAAGTATCCAGGATATCCTCTTTTTTTCTCTTACAAGTCAGGTCTCTGATTAATAATCCATCAAACGAAGATAGAAAGGGATCGGTTTAGCCAGCAACAAAAATATTTCAAAATTTAGATAAATTAATTTTTTATGGGTGTTCTGAAGGTTTTCTCAACCGGGAGCATCAAATGTTCCAGCGCATATATTTCCCCTTCATACGAGTAAGATCAGCATCAGGGAGCCGCAAGAAGAAGATCGCGGATTTTTTACAACAAAAAATCTTCCTTGCTGCGGGCAGAAAAATGCTGGTGCCCAGTCAGGGTAACTATATATAAAAAAGATCCAGGGAGTCCGGTGTTATCTGACACCAATTGTCTTGGTTTCAGAATCACTGAACTGTCCATTTGAAACTTTCAGGACGACAGTGTACTGTCCATCCACCGGATAGATATGGGTCGGGTTCTGGATTGCTACATTGGTTCCATCGCCAAAGCTCCAGCTCCAGGTTGTTGAACCTTCAATTTCTCCAGTTGAGGCATCAGTAAATGCTATGGTCCTTGTTCCAATTGCCTTTGACGTGAAGTCAGCAGTGATAACTCCCGGAACCGGTGTTGGTGTCGGTGTCGGTGTCGGGGTTGTGTATCCAGCGGTGATCTGGACGGTCTTAGTCATGAGGCTGGTTGCTCCGGTACCGTCATCAACAGTCAGAGTGACATTGTACGATCCCACTTCCTTGAACCTGTGGGTCGGGTTCTGCTCGGCCGAGGTCAGACCATCGCCAAAGTCCCATGCCCAGGTTGCTGCACCAACAGAGGTGTCAGTAAACTTGACCAGGTAGCAGCAGGTCTCATCCTTGTCAAGGTAGTCCCAGTAGAAGTTTGCATATGGCTGCGGACCGACCGTGATGGTTCCGAGATCATACTGGGAACTGACACCGTCAACGAGCTGGCAGAGAACTGTCACTGCGTAATTACCAGGAGTCTCGTAGATGTGAGTCGGATTCTGTTCTGCAGTGACACTTGAGTCGCCAAAGTCCCAGAGCCAGGCCTTAATCAGGGGAGCGGACTGCTCAACAGTCTTGTTGTTGACCGTTGCAGATGCAGTGAACTCCACCTTGAGCGGGAAGGTTCCGTTCATCGGGTCTGCAGTTGCAGTGATGACCGGTGGCTGGTTCTGCACGATGATGTAGTTCTCCTTGGTCATCTCGTTACCTTCACCGTTCACGTTGGCTGCACGGAGGGTAACCGTGTACTGTCCGGGAGTGGTGTAGGTATGAGACGGACTGCGAAGCGAGGAGACAGCACCATCGCCAAAGTTCCACTGCCAGGAGTCGGCCCAGGTGGTGGTGGTGTTGTCTAGGAACTGCACGGTGAGCGGGTACTCTCCGCTTGTGACATCAGCATTGAAGTCAATGCTTGGAAGCACACTTGGTGATGCCGGGACCTGAATATCCTGTGAGGTGGTCGAGGCATTATTGTACTGATCGGTTACGGTCAGAGTAACGCTGTACTGTGCTGGTGCAGAGTACGTATGTGCCGGAACCTTGTCAGTGCTGTTCGTTCCATCGCCAAAGTCCCAGAGATACCAGAGATCAGTTGAACTGAATGACTGGTCGATGAACTGGATAGTCATCGGGTCTACGTTCTTTGGAACATAGGTGAAGTTCGCAATCGGTGAACTGTAGATCGGAACTGCACTGACGTTGATCTGCTGGGTGATGTTGCTTACCTTGCCATGAGTGTCAGTTACCGTAAGTGTCACCGGATAGGTGCCAAGGGTCGGGAACTGATGAGCCGGGCTGAGGTTAGTGCTGGTTGAGTTATCACCGAAGTCCCAGGAGTAGGTCAATGGTGTTGAGCCGAAGGACTGATCGATGAACTGAACTTCGCCGGTGGTCTCATGGGTAATCGAGTAGGTGAAGTTTGCAACAGGCTCGAAGTACTTTGAGGGGACCTCTTTTACAGTAATATAATCGTACTTCTTCTGCTCCTTGGTTGTAGTTCCGTTAGAAACCTTCAGGGTTACGGTATAGTTTCCCGGGGTTGTGTAAACATGGAGAGGATTGGTCTCATTTGAGGTTACATTGTCTCCAAAGTCCCATGCCCAGGAGGTTCCCGTAAAGGTTGAGAGGTCAGTGAACTGGACCGGGAGTTTAACGAGACCTTCGGTTGGGGTTCCGTTAAAATCAGCGGAACCACCGTTGCATATGTCCTTAATTGTGAACTTCAAGGAGACATACTTGTCAGTAACCTTCGGGCATACCGGGCAGAGAGCCTGGCCCTTATCATTAAGTTTCGTAATCAGGGCCTGGTATGCTTTGTATCCGACAAGGTCGCTTGGGATATACGAAGGACCAACACCAATTGCATCACTACCACATCCAGGTATCTGAACAATTAGGTTGTATTCACCTGCATCAAGTTCACAGAATGGGATATGGTTTCCATTCGTAGAGAACAGAGTCCGGACATCCAGGCTGAACGTTCCTTTTGAATCAACACCGGAGGTAAAGTTGCTCACAAGATATGGAGCAGATCCCATCCAGTTGTTACCGAATAACCAGACCCGGACTGACTGCTGTGGTGTTCCGGTGTAACCAGTCAGGTTGATGGAAGTCATCGGGTCGCTTGAGCCACAAGGGAAAGCCTCACAACAACACCGATCAACAACCTCTGGAACTGTAAAGTTAAACTCTGGTTCAGTAACTGTTATTGAAACTGTTGCAGGTGCTGGACCGCAGGTTGGACAGTCGTATAATCCGCAGATCCCACCCTCACTGCAACTTGCACTGCATCCTTCCAACGTATACTTGTTTTTAAGGCGGGGAACAACGTCAGATGAGTTTACACTGGATGCGTAAACCGTGTAATTACCACCAGTGCAGGGAGCTTCCCACTGATAATACCAGGTACCATTCATAAAGGCACCCTTATCATCACTTGGCTGGGGTTCAACGGTCAGTGCCCCTAAGAACTGGCCACATTTTGGAAGACCTTCACCGCCAACCCAGAGATAGGTCGTATTACTGTCGGTATTTGTTCCCTGAAGCATCACCGTGTGTCCGGACTGAATTGTGGAAATCGGCACCAATGAACCCTGACTCCAGGATGTAAAGTTGTACGCTCCAGCTATTACAGCACCGTACGTGATTGTGACATTGTAATCCTGGGAGTCACTGCCAGGAACACTCTGCTGAAAATCAGACTGTAAGTGATATGTGTACGTTCCTGGTTTCAAACTGGTTGCTACAAATTCGTTTGTACCATCATCTGGGTAGAGAGTTCCAACCATTACAGAGGTATTGTTTGTATTGATCATACCATAGTAATGAGTTCCACCCCATGGCACTGTCCAAGGTCCTACTGACGGACTATCAATTCCATTGGGTGAAACATCCCTAAAGGTATAAGGGTTACCAAAATCTTCGGGCCATATTGTTGCATTATTCCCTAATAGGAGAGTGTCTCCACTGATTGAACTATTTATCAAAAATGGAGGACGATCACAGATGTCACCAGTCATCGTCTGTGGAACAATTACCAACCCAAGGTGCATCGGAACGCTGGCAGAACTATTCCCACTTATAGAGAGATTGAAATAGCCATCCACATTCGGTTGCCCATCACTCACACCACCGCGGGTGACGGTACTAGGCCCACTCATTGCTACTGAGGCCGATGCCAGACCAGCCAGCATGCACAATAGTATGATTGAGATAATTCCCAATCTCTTAAATTTCCCCATATTAAACCATCCTGACAACATTTCAATAACACCATCCGAACGGGAAAACCTTGATCAACCTTCTCCCCGCCTTTATCAATTAAAATCCAGATTTCTCTTCAAACTTTAATTTCAAAGCGATGTAGAACCTGAAGTCAGTTTAACCCCACAATTCCGAATAATAGACATTGTATTTATAATAAATCAAATATAAATTTTTCCATTAGAATCCGGAAAAAGTTACTGATACAAAAAAGAGAGATTCTGGTTATTTGATCTTTATATAGAACGTATTGCTATCTGAAGCATACCCATTTGAAATACTCAACTTAATCGGGAATGTTCCACTATTTGCAAATTCATGGCATGGATTCTGATCTCTGGATATATCTGAACCATCACCAAAGTCCCAGGACCAACTGTTTATTCCCACACCTTCTGAGTTATCAAAGAACTGGATCTTTTTTCGGTTAGAGAGATCTGCATAGACCAGAGTAATTTTGGTGCTTACTGTCGGGCTCAATGCCGTAATGAATCTCGGACTATACGTTGTATTAGATACCCCGGATTTGTTGAAGACATCAAGCGTGACATCATACACACCCGGATTCACATAGGTATGATTCGGTCCCTGTTCTGTAACTGAACTTCCATCCCCGAATGTCCATTTCCATGCCGCAACCGGACCTGATGAGAGATCCATGAACTGAACATTAAACGGAGCTACGCCCCGGGTTGACACTGCGCTGAAGTTCGCATACACCGGCCGTGCCTCTATGGCAGTCGTTGCATTCACTAACCTCTCCTTTGTGACAAGGATCGAACCAGCCGAACTGTTCACGGTCTCATTCACCGTATACACTCCGGGAGTCTCGTAGGTATGACTTGGATTCTTGTCAGTTACCTGCCCTGAATCATCACCAAAGTCCCACTTGTACGTAAACGGCCCTGTTCCTGATGACTGGTCAACAAACGAGACTATCAGCGGTACCGGCCCCTCTACCGGAACAGCAGTGAAGTCAGCCTTGTGCAAAGCGGGTTTTTGAACAGTGATGAAGTTACTCTGATTGATCACGTTAGAGGTGTTCCCACCTTTCACCTGAAGCATGACATCATAAACTCCCTCCTCTGCATAGATGTGTACCGGGTTCTTGTCGTGGTTTATGAGTGAGCCATCGCCGAAAGACCAGTTGTAGGTGAGGGGAGTCTCGCTGTACGACTGATCAATGAATGAGACCTGAAGCGGGGCGGTACCATTGCGGGGAGTTGCCGTGAACATCGCTGAAAGAGGTGCAGGTTCACGGACAAAGACGCTGTTGTTCCTGATTACTGAACCTATTCTGGTTCCATCACTCACGTTGAGTGCTACGTTATAAGAACCAGGCTGGGTATAGACATGAACCGGGTTACGCCCGGAAATAGGAGTTGAGTTATCACCAAAATCCCACAAATAGGTGAGATGACCGGTTCCTTCTGCAAGACCAATGAAATTGACCGTAAGTGGAGCAGTACCATTGGATGGTGAGACCGTAAAGTCGGCAATCGGAACAGGGGGTGTATCAACAGCGATATACCCGGTTTTCGTTGCTATGTTCGAACCACCGGGGCCAGTTACATTGACCGACACATTATAGAGCCCCTTGGCAGTGTATGTATGAACTGCAGAGGGCTCGTTGGCACCATAATTTTCAGAATCATCTCCAAAGTCCCAGTTGTAATTATAAATCCATTGAGCGGGTGACAAATTACCAAAAAACTCACTCGTTCTTGGTGTCTGATCCGTAAAGGTAACTGTCAGATTAGTGGTACCCGACTGTGGTGTTGCAACAAAGTCTGGTTGAGGAGGTCGGACAGGCAGAACATGGATGAATTTCTCCTGAGGAAATTCTCTAGTCCTTCCCTGATCAGACGAATAATTATCACTCACATTCAGGATAACCGTGTACCATCCAGGATCAGTATAGGTGTGAACCGGATTCTTGTTATTCCTTTCAAAATCCGAAGTTGTAGTATTGATATCAAAAGTCCAGTTCCAGCCCTGAGCCCCTACAGACTGATCGATGAAGGAGACATTTAGTGGCGGATACCCTGACCGTGGTGATGCTGCAAAATATGCACTTAGTTCACCTTCAACCGGCTCGGTAACGCGGACTTCACCAGTACTGTTGCTCGTAACGAGGGTCCCGTTCCAGACCGTCATGCAGACTCCATAGGTACCAGGAGTGGTATAGGTATGAGACGGGTTCGGGTTATCTGAAGCATCAGAATCCCACGTTCCATTCCCATCCAGATCCCACCGGTAAAATGTTGCATTACCTTCGGACTGATCAACAAACGTAACATTGAGCGGAGCTGGCCCAAAAGCAGGAACTGGGGCAAACTGAGCATAAATATCTTCACCCAGCACGACGCCCGCCAGGCAGGACACACACGCGATACTTATGAGGACCTTTGCAAGAAAAAGACCCCCACTTCTCTTCTTACCAGAATTTTTCATCATTTCACCGAATAAAACCTGTCTGAACATTATTCATATGACAACCCCACATCAGAAACAAGCCATTCCCTTCGGATTGGTCCCTGAAAAGAGACTCAGATCAGGGATGCATGTATGGTGGGATTTTATCATTCATTTATTATTAATGTTCGTATTTAATTACCCAGCGTAAAAATTCGAGGTAAATACCAGTAATTTTAAGGTATTTTGGAGATCACGAGATCAAAGTCAGGTTCCTGACCGGTATAGATCCTACGATCTATGAAACCCTGGGATCGAGAATCCGGGTTAAATATAGCCGGCAATTCAGGACCATAGATGGCGATCTACATCTTTCAACAATTCATCGCTTAAATTGAAAACCACCTGCAAAATACAGACATATATCAGCCCCAGATGACATCAAAAAAAGTGAGACGAACTCTTCTATGACTCAGGACCTGAAAGAGGAATAGCAACAGGATATAAAAACCCGGTTTTTAGTCATACCTTTAAACCCGGATATGGCTTTTTTACCGGATTAAATAAAAATAAAAGAGATATAGGGGTTAATTCACGATTACTGCGTTTGGTACTGTGACCGAACCACTGTAATCACTGTTCTGTGCTAGCAGGGTGACTGAATATGCTCCCGCAGTAGTATACCGATGAGTGGCATTCTGGAGCGTTGAGGTTTTTCCATCACCGAAATCCCAGATCCATGAGATCGGATTTCCGGAACTTGTATCTGTAAACAGTACATCAAGCGGAGCAGTCCCATTGTGAAGAGAAACATCAAACGATGCGGTTATCCGGCCAGGAACAGGAGTAGGCGTTGGTTCAGGTTCAACACCATTGGTGACAGTGATAAACTTATTCCACATCCCATATCCCCCGCTTTGATCATTATTTGCACGCAACGTCACCGCATATGTACCTGGATCGTTGTAGGTATGTGAGGGGAACGGAGTAGCATTTGTTGTGCCGTCACCGAACTGCCAGAAGAATGAAGTTGGGGTACCGAGTGACTGGTCACTAAACTGAACAGTCAGGGGAGCCGGGCCACGACGTGGTGAAGCATCAAAGAAGACCTGAACCAGTCCCGGGATCGGAGTGCCATTCACCCTGATTGAATAATCCTTTGTAAGATTGGTAAACGTCCAGTTACCCACCGGGTAATTATGAAGGATATCATCCACAGATACGTTTGTCAGGGTAGAGCCTGGCCTTGCCTGCATAACAAATGACTGATTTGAGCTAGCAGGATACGAGTTGCTGCCTGATGGGATGATCTTGCTCCACCGGTTTGATGAAGAGTTTATAAGATACGAATCAGGGACCTGTGAAAACTGCGCATGTATTGACTGATTTGATCCAACCTTCGTAAAGTTGTACACAAACGGAGAGGCTTGTGCTCCAAGATTAACCGAATCATTAATGATAACATCAGAGATTGAATAATCCTGGAGTGCAGCAATCGTGAAACTCTTGTTGTACTGATCAAATACTGAGACCAATCCGGATGGCTCGATTGTCCCCCCGACCCCGGCTGTCGCATCGATATACCATCGTTGTGGATACAGCACCTTGAAGCTGGCCGCAATCGTGTGATCCTCGGTGACATTCGGGAAGATATATGATCTGATTGCTCCCTGGCTCACGTTATCAACCAGCACCGTGTTCACAACCATCCCAAGATTAGAGGTGATGTTAAACGTCTGATTTGCCCCGTGATTAACGGCAACCACACCGGACGGGCTGATTAAACCTCCTGCCCCTGCAGTTGCAGTGATGTTATGAGTCAACCCACCGGTTGAATTAAACAGGGCATAGATGGTATGGTTTGCAGTCACATTTGGGAATGTATACGAACTGACAGCACCTGCACTCGAGTTATCAGTGAGAACATCTTTTATCGAATACCCGGCATTCGGGGAGATTGAAAATGCCTGATTACTCCCTTTTGCGACCTGCACAGTTCCGGAGGGAGAGATAGAACCCCCTGTCCCGGCAGATGCAACAATCGTGAAGATATCACCCTGACCTGATGTAAGAATAAACTGTGATGTAGCTACAACACTTCCGCCATCAGGATTTGTGAGGTTCACAAGGTAGGTACCAGCAACAGATCCCGAGAGATTGAACGTTGTCCCAAGATTACTACCCTCACTGTCAACAATGGTCGGTGTGTAATTAAAAATGGACTGACCAGATACTGTATTTACAAGTTTTAATGCCGCTCCCTCCTGAATGTTACTACCAGTAACATTCATTGAAAAAGATGTTGATGAGTTGTTGCCGGTTTTCGGGGTGAAATCAGTAATCACAGGACTGGGAGCAGAATACGAGACATATCCCTTAATACAGGTGGTACTATTATCATCGTTTAACAACTTAGAATCAACCCAGGTCGCCCCATTTGAGCTATAATACCCATCTCCATCAGATATTGCAGGATTATATCCCCTGGTATTTGGAAGGTACTGGATAGGAAGCGAATAATTATAATCAGTATTTACCTGATGAGTAACTATAGAAAACCTATCCTCTTTCATCAGTTTCACCGGAGTTGTCAGATTGATAACATGATACCCGGCACAATCATATGTTCCATTGCAGGAATATTTTTCAACTCCGCTACTTGGGGTTGTTGTCAGGTTTGTATAGACTTTAACTTCATATGATGTTGGACTGTCAGTTGTGTAAAACCCGATAGCATTAAGATATCCTGTATTAGTCACATTGTAACATGATGCTCCCCAGCTTGATATTGTATAATCAAGAGTGAAAGATGTAGTGGGTCCGGCAAGGTCATGCTGATAGATCTGATCATACCTGGAAGTATTTGAGCCAAAAAACATCACGTTATACTTCCCGATGTTGGCGTCATAGTATGATATCCACCCATAGCCACCATCAGCCCAACTAGTACCCCAACTGTTCTTTATGAGAAATGCCCCGTCACCAGGTGGTGGTGACGTGAAGTTACTCCTGCTGAAGTTGTCATCCCATCCAACGATGGCCACAGCATGATTTATTGATGTTGAAGTTGGGTAGTAATAACTATTAAAGGTAGAATTCCACCCAGAATTTTCATAATAAGTCGTTGATAATGCACCGTAGTTGATTACTGAATCCTTTATTGCTGACAGATCAGTTGATGAATTCCGGTCAGGAAGCCAGTTTATCTGATAAACATTCTTCTCAACCGGACCTGAAGGAGAGGTATAATTCCAGGTATCACTTGGATATGGATCATTCTGCTCTGACACAGGACCTAGTTGTGCAGCTAAGTATCCACCAGAATTGTAAAAGTTACCACCAGAATCAGGAGTTGAACCTTTCAAATTCCGGTTCACCATGTTCTTCTCTGAGAAGTTCAGGTTTTCATTTGGCATTAGATTTGATTCAAGAGAAGACATTGCTGCAAAAGCCCAGCAGGTTCCCCAGGGATTTTGATTTTTTACTGATGTCACCCGGCCCTGTGATCTCAGATCATATGATGAAGGATACTGGATAGCAGATGCCAGAACCTCCATGTTATCTGTAGGATCAGATATCCGACATTCAGGTGGCACAAAACCAGTCTGATAGGTTTGGTTTTCTTCCACAGAATTAGCAGTAACCAACTCTTTGTATGCCAGATAATCAGGATTAATCGGGGCCATCTCAATATTTGCTGCCCCGACGCTTGAATTGTCAGCAATACACAATCCAAAAAGTCCTGAAAAGAGGAGAAGAACGCTCATAACCAAAACTACTCTACTAACTCCATACAACATCGAATACCCCCAACCGATAACAATGGTTATCTGATTTACTTTTATATTACGATTAAAATAGATAAAGATGCCGCAAATAACTGATTATTTGGAAAAAACTGCATTTGCAATTACAAGTGCTTTTACAAAAAAAGGACCGGTGGTTTACCAAACTGTGATATACTGGTTCCTCACCGCACTGTTGCGTGCATTGCCTATCATTGCCTGTGCCCGTACTGTGTAAACACCGGGTGCATCGTATTTGTGAGTCATATTCTGCTCATACCCGACACCGCCGTCACCAAAGTAATAAACCCATGACCCCATGAGGTCGTTTGTACTTCCATTAAAACTGACTGATAGTGGAGCAGAACCTGAGGTTACATTACCCATGAACCAGACAGGAACCTGTCGTGCATTGATATAATCCGGCCTGACCTTGGTATTATTATCGGTAGCCCCCTGGACTGTCAGTGCCACATCATGTGATCCTGCAATCCAGTAGGTATGCGTCGGACTACTGTTCGTTGCATTAACAGAGCCGTCATCAAAGCTCCAGTTAAACTTCAATCCATTCGGATTATCCGGAGATGTATACAGGAACGAGACGTTGAACGGAATGATTCCAGTCGTCGGGGTCCCGGTAAACTCGGCACCAGGCAGTGGTGGAGCATTCACAGTTAAGGTACCATTCGTTACCAGAACAGGATTAATCACAACTCCATTCTTATCCTTCAGACTGTTGATCGTCACATTTATCGGAGACGTCCCAACGGCCAGACCCTGGAATGTTATATTCAAGGCCTTTGCAAGGGTCACATCACCACTCATTGATGCTGTTGCATTTAACGTGAGAACTGATGCAGGCAGCGTAGAGTTACTCTCAAGTTTCACACCGCTCGGAGTTGAAACATTGGTGAAGTTACCTACAGAACCGGCCTTGAGCCCGATAGTAAGGTTATACAGAGAGAGGCCGGTTGTCAGACCAGAGATTGAAACATTACCATACCCGCTCTGTCCTTTCACCAGTGAGATATCATTTGAAGTGATTGCAGGAGCAGCAATGCTCTGGTCGTATGGGATCAGTTTGCTTAGCGTATCTTCTCCAACCCGGACAGTAACATTCAACACGCCAGCCTTTGGAGTGAAACTCGGCGTGAACGTGATCTGTCCTGCAGAAGCACTCCCCGAAGTATATCCTCCAACCATCCAGGAAAGGTTAACCGGTGTTCCGATTGTGCTTACTGCCTTGAGTACCCGTACCCCATAGGTCCCCGCGTCAACTGTCCCGTTTGTATCAGAAACAAATAACTGCGTGGAATTATTGAAGAGAACTCCTTCAACTGAAGTAATTGTGCCAGGATTTAGGGAAAACGGCACCACAATACTGCTCGCAGTAAGGCCCTGTATCCCGGTTGTCTGTGGTGTAAACCCGGCATCAAACCCGACCAGAATCTGTTCACCGCTCGACAGAGCAGGATAACTGATGGTGACCGGCATATTCTTATACAGAGAATCAGGGGAGATTGTAATGTCAGCTGATGATACAACCGGCAAAAGAATGACCCCAAGTACTATCAAACCCATCCACAATGAACGCATAACATCCCTCGATAACTATAGGGGTATTTTTATTATAACAATAAAAATATAACGGAAGATATAGAATCAGAACAATTTATAAGGGGAAGAGGTTCTGCGACGATAGAACAATTATAAATGGAAAAGGAAATTAAAAAAGGGGAATGCGAGAACTGCTATTTATCGGACAGTTATTGCATCAGATATCGTGACTGTTCCGCTGTATTCACTGTTTTGTGCCTGTAACATTACTGAGTATAGTCCTGCAGATTTATACTTGTGAACCGGGTTCTGATCTTCAGAAGATGAACCATCGCCAAAATCCCAGAACCATGAAACCGGATTACCAGAACTCATATCAGTGAAATTAACTAACAGTGGTGCTGTCCCATGTAACGGCGAATACTGAAATTTCGGAGTTATTCTATCTGGAACAGGAGTTGCAGTTGGTTCAGGAACTACACCATTATTTACCGTGATATACTTATTCCAGGCCCCTACCCCTCCATTCTTCTCATTAGATGCACGAAGACTTACAGAATAAACTCCTGATGAATTATATCTGTGAGTTGGATCCTGGTCTGAACTGGTCTTTCCATCACCAAACTGCCAGAAAAATGATATGGGATCACCCAGACACTGACTGTTAAATTTCACATCGAGCGGGACTGATCCCCACCGGGGTGATGCGTTAAAAAACACCAGGACTTGTCCGGGTATCGGAGTTCCTTCTGAATAAATTGAGTGATCTTCGGTCAGGTTTGTGAAGGTCCAATTTGTAACAGGGCCTTTTATGGTTGAATCCACCGTCACATTGGATAACATGGAACCGGGTTTAGCCTGCATTTTGAAGGACTGATTTGAGTTTTCAGGATACAGATTGTTCCCAGATGGTATTATCTTCCCATACTGATTTGAGGATGAATTAATCGCATACTCACCAGGAATCCGGGAGAATAATGCAGACATTACGTGATTTTCGGTGACATTTGTAAAGGTGTAGGAGGTGACTGCACCCAAACTCACATTGTCAACGATCACATCAGAGACCAAACTCCCGATATCAGGGCTTATTGTAAATTTCTGATCATCACCGGAATGAACCACAACAACGCCTGATGGATGTATTGTACCACCGGTTCCAGCGGTTGCGTTTATTGTATAATTTCCGGCATAAATTCCAAACGATGCGTGTATCCAATGGTTATGAGAGATATTCGAAAATACATAATTGGAAACGGCCCCTGCACTTACACCGTCAACCAGCACATCGGAGATATAATATCCTGAATCTGAACTGATATTAAATGCCAGACTTGCTCCGGATGAGACGGTCATTGAACCGGAAGGGGTGATCATCCCACCCGTATCGGCTGATGCATTCACGATATAGGTTACAGGTTCCGGAGTCGGGGACACGGTGATCTGACGTGTTGCAAATCCATCATTGCCACAGGTATTTTTGGTGACGAGAGAGACCAGATAGGATCCTGAACTGGTAAATGTATGAATGACGGTCTGATTGGTTTCATTTGGTGAACTATCACCAAAATTCCAGGTTCTGGAACTGATAATCCCTCCACTGGAGATATCATCAAAGAGAACTGTCATCGGAACCGTTCCACTGCTGATATTTGAGATAAATGAGGTAATCATTTCAGGACAAGGAGCCGAGGCCACAGTAAATCCGTTAAGCAACCGACCTATCTGCCCATCGGGATTCTTTACTTCAACAGTCCAGTTGCCTGCTCCAGCACCCTCTATCGGAAGTGAGCAGGTGATACGAACCGGACTTATGACAGAAATATCAGTACCGGAAATATTCGCAAATCCGTCACGGGTGAGATTAACTGTTGCACCGGATACAAAATTAGTCCCGACAAGGGCTGTAATATTTACAGAACTGATATTCACACCAGTTGAAGGAGTGATATTTGTTACAGTTGGAGCACTGGCAGGTACTGATAGAACGGTAATTCCGTGGTTGACAGTTGAGTTATTGTTACAACTATTCCACGAAGTCAGGTTGATCTGGTACGTGCCAACACTGCTGAAGGTGTGAACTACATCAGAGGTACTTTCATTGTTACTACCATCTCCGAACTGCCAGGCCCAACGATTGATCATACCACCTGTTGATGAATTGGTAAACCGAACGGTCAAAGGAGCGTAACCACTGCTAACATTAGAACTGAAGTTCGCAACAACAGCAGGACAAGGCTCGCTACTCACAACGATTTCATGAAGAACACTTGAAGAACTACCACAACTGTTCCTAGAAGTCAGATTAACATTGTACGTACCAGGATTCGTAAAGGTGTGGACCGCTTCAGGACTATCGGACAACGTATTGTTGTCACCAAAATCCCAGAACCAATCATCGATAAAACCACCGGTTGAACTATTCGTAAATTTAACCGTCAGAGGAGCGATACCGCTGCTTACGTTGGAACTGAAGTTCGCAACAACAGCAGGGCAAGGCTCGTTACTCACAACGATTTCATGAAGAGCACTTGAGAAATTATCACAACTGTTCCATGCAGTCAGATTAACATTGTACATACCAGGATTCGTAAAGGTATGAACCGCTTCAGGACTATCGGATAATGTATTGTTATCACCAAAATCCCAGAGCCAATCATCGATAACGCCACCGGTTGACGAATTCGTAAAATGAACGGTCAGAGGAGCGATACCGCTGCTTACATTGGAACTGAAGTTCGCAACAACAGCAGGGCAAGGTTCGCTACTTACAACGATTTCATGAAGAGCACTTGAGAAATTATCACAACTGTTCCACGCAGTCAGATTAACATTGTACGTACCGGGATTCGTAAAGGTGTGAACTGCTTCAGGACTATCGGATAATGTATTGTTATCACCAAAATCCCAGAACCAATCATCGATAACGCCACCGGTTGAACTGTTGGTGAATGACACCGTCAGAGGAGCGATACCGCTGCTTACATTGGAACTGAAGTTCGCAACCACAGCAGGGCAAGGTTCGCTACTTACAACGATTTCATGAAGAGCACTTGAGAAATTATCACAACTGTTCCACGCAGTTAAATTAACGGGATACGTGCCAGGACTGGTGAACGTATGAACAACTTCGGGACTATCGGATAATGTATTGTTATCACCAAAATCCCAGAACCAATCATCGATAACGCCACCGGTTGAACTATTGGTGAATGACACCGTCAGAGGAGCGATACCGTTGCTTACGTTGGAACTGAAGTTCGCAACAACAGCAGGGCAAGGTTCGCTACTTACAACGATTTCATGAAGAGCACTTGAGAAATTATCACAACTGTTCCATGCAGTTAAATTAACGGGATACGTGCCAGGACTGGTGAACGTATGAACAACTTCGGGACTTTCGGAGGACGTTGTGTTGTCACCAAAATCCCATAACAAACGGTCAATACTTCCACCGGTCGAACAATTCGTAAATTTTACAGTCAGAGGAGCGTAACCGCTGCTTACATTGGAACTGAAGCTCGTTACCACTGCAGGACATGACGGATCATAGACAGAGAATAGTACTGACTCCGTACTTTCAGTCTGATCAGGAGTCTTCACAGAAACCGAGTAGTTATCAGACACGAGTCGGGTCAGATCAAAGGTGGTTGTGAGATATGAAGTATTGGTAAAAGTAACATCGCTAGAATTTGTCAGATTATATGTGCTATTACTCAGGTTAACCAAAGAGGCCGTCCAACGAAGGCCCTATTATTTAAATAGGTCATAAAATTTCTCGACTCTCCACTCTTTTTTCATTTCGTTAATTGCCGTGGGACCGATTTCGGCACCATTATATACTATTGAAACTGGCCTCTATGCTCGTTGGCTCAAACGAAAAAAGGACATTACATGGGACTGTAAATCCAACAAATAGTGTTTCAATCAGTACATTACTTGGAAAAATGGATCTTACCCAGATTGAAATTGAATTGCACAACCATCTCAATTACAGCCAAACTCGAAAATGGTTATATTCACCAATATTATTATTCAAACTCTTGATTGTCCATTCCTTTCGAAAACAATCCTATCGAAAATTCATCAAATCACTAACACTTGAAGATTGCATTGCTCTTGGAATTCCTGAAATAGAGCCCGGAAAATATCATATTCCCTCTGCAAGTAATTTACATGATTTTGCTTACAATCGTTTGCGATTAGACGGCTTTAAGAAGATCATGTACCTAAACGGAGCCATTGCATGTCAATCTATTCAGAATGGTCACGGAATGGTTGATTCAACCCCTATTGAAGCCTCAAGGTATGATAAATATGCAGAATATAATCCCCATTACGCTTGCAGGATGCACAAATATCACATATTTCATTTAAACAACTTTCCACTTTATGGAATATTTTCTGAAGGTAATGCTCATGATTCCCCATATGCAATCCCATTAGCTGAAATTGTTGGTACGATGAATCCAAGCATGATCAAAGTTCAACTTGATGGTGGCTATGATTCCTTCATGATTTATGCGAGATACTGGAGAATTTTCAGAATTCAACCACTAATCGATCCAAGCAAGAACGCAATTTTGAACATAGAGGGGACAATTGAGAGAATTGATCATTGGGTAAATAAAATGTGGAAGAAAGGGGGAGACATTCGAGATTCTATTGAGGAAAAAATGCTATTTCTCACGAATAATGGAAGGGAGAAACAGGTCGGGATGTATCTTCGCAATCAGAACTTACTTAATCCAAATTTCAGAGTTGAATACAAATCAAGGGCAGATTGTGAAAGAACTCATTCACACATGAAACGAATGTTTAATTTCAGTGTAAAATGGATTCAGAAAAGATCTGAAGAATTTTACATGACATTGAATCTCATTTCATATCAGTTTGTATTACTTGCAAATTTAGTAAAAAACCAAGGAAAGGGTCAGGGTCTATCAAAATATTACTGAAAAAATAAAATGCAGATGTCCCATTAAGTAGCGAATGCTATCGAGTTTTTAGTTCTTCTTCGTCTATCAACTGTAATTTTGAGTAGTTTGGATGTTGATTCCCATCCTTTGCAGTGCGTGTATCTATCATTCTATTGTAAAAATTGGTAGTTCGACAAAAAGCGAATTATTTGATTGACAATCTGTCCAATCTACATCTTTTCATTGGACAGCCTCCCAAAGAACCCTCTGAAAAACCTGAACCAGTTATACTGATCTCAATATTTGTACTCTCCCGACTCCCGGAAGAGGGGGAAACACTCAGCACAGAAGGAATTGTCTTGTTGGTAAAAAGACCATAAAGCCAGGTCCCTTCCCATAATTCATCAGAATCATCAAAGGAGACAGAGTGCTGATCTGTATGCAGGGTAGATGAAACAGGATACCAAACCGTCCCATTTGTTGCCAGAATCCTGATATTATTCTCAGGATACCCGAATGGAATATCTGAAGGACTATAATTCAGAGATAGTAAATCAAAAATCCCCGAACTCCCATGAGTAATATTGACATAATTATTCAGACTTACAAAAGACCCGGTTGCATCAGGATGAGTAGCGGATGTGTTGAAAGAGAACGATCCGCTGATATTTGACGCTGAAAGGTTTGCTCCGTTCAGATCACCTATTCGTAGATTATTAAGAGCGATATCATGTGATTGGGAGTCAATAAAAAAATCTACTCCACCGGATTGGTCCTTCAAAATCGAAGAGGAGATGAAAATTTTTGATGAATTGTTCAGGTTCAATCCACCGCCTGAATTGCCTGAAGCCGTCAGACCCTGTATTGTACCAAAGGTGGAGTCCATCAGGAGTAAACCCGGACGATTCTTAGTTGAAATCGAGTTCCCGTAAGATGAGATATCAATGAGAGTAAAATTATCTGCACCGGTAAGAGAGATCCCTCCTCCGTTATTCAAGACTGCAGTAATATTGTCGATTATTAAGTTCTTGGTAGATGGCAGAACTATACCACCATAAACATTCCTGTAGCAGGATACATCACGTATTGTAATATTGGATATCTGAATCCCAGATCCGCTATATACTCCAAGATTGGAGAGATCATGTAGGGATATGTTCGACAAAAAAATTCCTGACACACTGGAGGAGATCCAAAAACCACGAAACTGGTTTTTCACGTCAAAATTCTCCATAATGGTTGAATTATTCACAGTGAATGCCGTGCCAGCCGCTGAAGTGATTATAGGAGTTCCATTATACCCAATAAGGATAGTCTCATTATTGATCGTGAACTGTCCTGTATACGCAGTGGATGATGAACCATTCACAAATATCGGCTCACCTGACGGGAGTGTCTGGTTTAATGAATCAGAAAGACTCCAGGGATTTTCAAAACTACCATCACCGTCTCCAGAAACCGCATCAACAGAAACATATCTCTCTGCAGTTACCGGATTAACCATTAAAAGGAAAGATACGAACAATATCAATAGAATATATCGAGAATAATTGAACCCACCCATGATCCTAAATAGGCAGGTAGATCCATAAACATTTCGATTTAATTCTCAAAAAAATATACAAATTATCTGATGAAATTTACCCAAAAGAATTCACCAAATCACCATAATAATCGGTATTTACGCCGGGTGTGTCACCCTGTATCTCTCCTCAATATCTCCTAATGTATTTGCCTCCCTCACGTCCTTATCCTCCCTAACCTGCACAAACCTTGGGAACCGGAGTGCAAACCCCCCTTCATAATTCGGGCTCTGTTGGATCTCTGAATACCCAATCTCAACCACCAGCCTAGGCTCAAAGAACACCATTTTCCCTTCCGTACGGATGACCTCATCCTTGAGGGTCTCGTACAACCAGCCGAGTTGATCGTCTGAAAGACCGGTAGCAACCCTGCTCACCGGAACCAGATGTTCATCCTGTCGGGCAGCAAGCAGGAATGATCCAAACACATGGGCCCGTTTCCCTTCACCCCACTCAGCACCGGTCACCACCAGATCGAGTGTATCCACTTCCGGCTTGATCTTCACCCAGTCCTTACCTCTCATTCCGGGAGTATACCGGGAGTTCTGGAGCTTCAGCATCACACCTTCATGACCATCGTCAAGTGCGTGGTGATAGTACTGCTCAATCCCGGCCAGACTGTCACTTACGAGTTGGGGTGTCGCATACTGGCGGAGCACGGTTGTGAGGATCTCTCGCCGCTCCGAAAAAGGCTGGTCCAGCAGCATCTCCCCGTCAAGGTAGAGAATATCGAAGACATTAGGAACAAGAGTAATCGCCTCAACCGCATCGGCAACATTGTGTTTACGTCTGAACCGTTTCATAACGGTCTGGAATGGCATCGGTCTTCCATCCTTTATTGCGATGACTTCCCCGTCAAGAATCAGATCATGATCAGTGGCAGAAAGTAGCATCGAGACTACATCAGGCAGTGAATCTGTCACATCCTCAAGTCTTCTCGAGTACATCCGGGCGGTGATTCCCTGTTTATGGAACTGGAACCGTGCCCCGTCGTACTTGTACTCGACTGCAATGGTTCCGGCATCTGCTATGACCTCGGATATGGTACCCTGACGTGCAAGCATCATCCGCACCGGATGGAAAATCTGGAGTTTTACCTGCGAAAGGGCTTTTTCACCCCTTGAGGATAATACTGCAACCTCGCCCATGTCATTGAGCACCTGCTGGGCATGTTCAACCAGGCCTGCATCCACGTTGAATGCCTTGGCTACTGCATCACGGAGATTTCCTTCACCTACCCCGATCCTCATATCATCAAGAAGGATGCCAGTGATGTAATGTCCTTCAAGTGGTGTTGCAACCGAAAACAACCGCTGAATGATCCGCAATCGCTCTTTCTGTGATTTTCCTCCTTCTGCCCTGGCGATTGCCTCTAACGAGGAGTACACGTCTTCAACAGTGAGGCTTTCAGAGAAGAATGAGGTCTGGGATTTACTCGCAAGCATCTCCTCAACTGCTTTGCCGAGATCTCCCACAGAGTTGAGTGTGGCGATTACCTTTTCCCGACTTCTTCCGGTCACATATGCTACGGACTCATAGAGCAGGTTAGGACCGATTCCAAGTTTCAGCGGACTCCAGTCAGGGAATGGTTTGCCCAGGATAAGCCGTACAAAGAGAGGAAGATTCTGGGAGTCCACATCCTGCAATGCACAACTCAGCAGATCGATCGTATCAAGCCTGCCTTTGACAGACTCAATCTTCCTGCAGAGTTCAGCAAAGATCAAAAAGTCCATGAATCATCCTCACAGGCTAAACCGGTATCGCCAGCATTCATCAGTACAGACTTCACGTCCTGAACCCTGCACTTTCCTGACCGGTGCCTTCTCTTTCAGATCAACAGTGGAGGCAGCAAAGAGTTCCACAGACTCGGCATGGAGGGAAAGCCCTTCCTGGGCTGCTGAGAGTGCAAGCCCCGGCTCATTATTCTCTTCAGACAAGTGGGCCAGAATTGCCAGGTGAATAGAGTCACCAAGTTCCCGGAGCACTGAAGCAGCATCCTGATTTGAAAGATGACCGCGGTTTCCGGAAATCCTTCGTTTGAGAAATTCAGGATAAGGCCCTGTCCGGAGCATTTCAGGGCAATGATTTGATTCAAGAATCACTCCGTCTGCACGGGAAATAACCGACATCATGCTCTCGGTCACGATCCCGGTATCGGTACAGTAGCAGAGCCGTGTTGACCCTTCGCTGATCAGATACCCGCACGGTTCGGTCGCATCGTGAGAGACCACAAACGGTTCGACCTGAAAGCCGCCTATCTCATACTGTGATCCGGGTTTGACTGTCTGCACTGGGAACCGGACCGGGCCGGTCCGTTGCCTGAGAAAGGCATCCATCGTGCCCACCGTGCCATATGCCGGCTTTTTAAGTTTGTTCCCGACTGCAGCGAGACCCTTGATATGATCTCCATGTTCATGCGTAACCAGGATCCCCTCTATCTTCTCAGCATCGCCACCTGATTCTCCAAGGCGCCCCTGTTTTGTTTTGGTTCCAAGGAGTTCCCGTCCGGAGCGGCCTGCATCAACCAGAAGAGCGCACCCCTCACCCTCGATATATACACAATTGCCCTTGCTTCCACTCGCAAGGACTGATATCTCCATAATATCATCATTTGTCAAGAGAGGGCATAAAATCAGAGTACCAGATACAGATACAGTCTCTTCAGGTTTTCATTCATTCTCCGGGTACATGAAATTATTTCTGATTTGATCAATATTTCAAGCGTGCAGATATGGAGACTATAGAGAATATTGAGGATATGTTTAACCTACTTTCTCCCGTTATTCTACGGCTGGTGTTTTATTTATGAAGCATAATGCAAGTGTAGTATATGTCATAGCAGTCCTTGGATTGCTCTTAATGGCAACCATGTTCAGTGGATGTACAAGTTCTGACAAGTCATCTGTTCAGTCAAAGACTACCACCGCCCCAACAACCGCTCCGGTCAAGACCGCTGCAGCCACCTCTGCACCTACCGTAGAGCAGACCGTGAAGGCTCCCGCAACCCAGGCAGCATCTACCCCGGCAGAAGCCAAGGAAGCTCCAAAGACTGCAAATGTCTCTACAGAAAAGAACACATCAGTTACTGCATCTACATCTGCAGTTACTGTAACCAGAGAAAAATCAGTCACAAATGATACCACAAAGGTCAACACTACTGTGTCAGTATCAAAGGAGACTGTAAAAGAGGCTGAAGTACCCCAATCGAAGACCCCTTCAGAGTCCAAGAACGCAACCTCATCCAATGCAACCGCAGCAAAGTCTCCGGCAACTGCATCAAACAAGACTGCAACACTCTGAATACTATAACATAGCATTCAAGCCCGGGCAGACCAGCTCAGGATGAATACTTTTTTCAAAAAAAACAATCGTGCGTGATTACGGGATAATCTCGCACCCATTGTACTTCTCATGGGCAAAATCTTCCATTCGTATTACACCGGTATCAAGAAGATTCTGTATCCGGGGAAGGAGGGCCGACAACTCCCGAAACAATTCCTTTACAGTTGTGCAGACCATCTCCCGTCCTTCAGCAGGCCACGGCTCAAGTATTGCAGAATAGAGACATCGCCCTCCACAGAGATCGCGGATATCGCAGGTTTGACATGCACCGGGAACAGGAATGTCAGGAAGATTTCTGATATCTGCATTTTTTATCGTTCCGAGATAATAATCTGCCATACCAATCATGATAGGGCATGGTGAGATCTGCCCGTTTGTGAGAACGGTGTAGTTTGCAAAACCTGATCCACACCTGAGCCGGGAACTGCGGCCAAGAAGCATATCCTCAACCGGATCAATGAACGGGTACCATCGCTCCACTACCCCGGTCTGTTCTATCCGTGACACCCACTCCTCTGCCAGTTGTCTGATACCAGGGAGATACGAGGTTTCTGTCCACTCTCTAAATGAACGTATCTGATAATCATTCCAGAAGTTGGCATCAATCTGCCAGTGAATCGAAGAGAATGAGTATTCTGAATTACGAGAGAGATGGAGAACTGAACTCATGATATCAACCGGTTCATGGACCGTCATCCTGGCGATGATCTCGCCTACAAACCCATTTGCGAGAACATGCTGGATGTTTGTCATCACCCGGTGATACGTACCAGAGCCCCGACCTGCATCAGTTGTCGCTTCATCTCCATCAATCGAGACCAGGATCGTCTCAAACCTGTTGACTATTTCCGAAGGGAGCCTGTGTAGAAGAAGTCCGTTTGTCTGGATCATGAAACGGGTGTCAGGGAGATTCTCCATGATCCTGATGATGAGATCACTGCGAAGGGTTGGTTCTCCACCGATAAAAGTGACGACAACCCCGGGATCCCGGGAGAGAAATGAGTAAAGGTCTGAGAGATCATAGCAGACATCGACCGGGATATCGGCATCGATCGAGATCTCATCACGGTCGAGTACAGGGGTATCAAAGATCTTGCCACGGCAGTAATTACAAGCGAGATTGCATGAGTCTGTCAGAAAGAGGTGAATGTACACACAAATCCCATAGGGTTATACACGATTCTGATATGAATATCACTGCCTGATCTGTATCCGACCCCAATGCCGGATTCACAAATGAAATATGTGGGTATGCTCATACATACCAACACACCTTTTATGACTCATCGAATTCTTCTCCTGGATGACGAGCCTGCCATCTGTGAGATCACCTCAATACTTTTAAAAAAACTTGGTTATGATGCAGTCATCACGAGTAAAGGAGAAGATACCATCGAGGCATACCGTGCAGCTCTGGCTCAGGGGGCACGGTTTGACGTTGTCATACTGGATCTCACTGTACCTGGAGGGTTGGGAGGCAGAGAGGTCATAACCGCCCTTCATAAGATAGATCCTGATGTTCTCGCTCTTGTATCAAGCGGAGATGCTAACGATCCAGCCGTGGTTAAGTTCAGGGACTTTGGATTTACCGGTGTTCTCATGAAACCATATACCAAGGCAGTCCTAGACGCGACCATACGATCAGTCATCTGATATAAGGCATTTATTTTCCAATGAGCCCATATCTGCATTACTAAAAGAGTATAGAAATAGGATAAGAAGGGACCCTGATGCTGTCAGAAGAACAAATTGCTGAATCAGCAAGAAGGATTCTTCGTGTAACACGCCCGTCACGGATTATTCTTTTTGGTTCATATGCCCGTGGCGATGCAACGAATGAATCAGACATCGATCTGCTTGTACTGGTAAAGAATAGTAAAAACAGGGGCCAACAGATGGTAGAATATAGAAATGCCATAGGACGGGTTTCCCCAGGCGTCGGTGTTGACATTCTTGTATATGATGAGGATGAGGCCGCCGAACCGATACCGGGATCAGTCCTATACTGGGCTCTGACTGAAGGGAAAGTGCTGTATGAAGCCACAGCAGGAAGCTGAACGGTTCTTAACCCTTGCATTTGCAGATCGCGATGCAGCTGTAGCATTGGGAAATATCGAGGCGATTCATCCTAATATTATCTGTTTTCATGCACAACAGGCTGTTGAAAAAGCCCTCAAAGCGGTTCTACTAATCCGGCAGATACCAGTTCATAGAACACATGATCTTTCAGAATGTGCATATCAGATACAGGATCTCGGACTTCTGATGCCGGTTCCAGTTGAGGTTATTGCAAAATTAACCCCGTATGCTGTAACAGGGAGATACGAAGCAATCGTTGATGAGATCGTATCCATTGATGAGGCTATCGGGATGATGATACAGGTAACAACCTGGGCATCTTCCATCGTAACCCCTGAAAAATAATCTGATGTTCACCCAAAGAGGGTGACACTTCGTGCCTTTGCCAGAACATGCCCTTCCATGGCTGATTCTATATGTAACCTGTCCGCAGGGTCAGGGCTGATCTGAGTATCGAGGGCATAGAGGGTGAAGATGTACCGGTGGACATTCCCTGACGGAGGACAGGGAGGATAGTACCCTTTTGTTCCAAATGAGTTGATGCCCTGATATCCTGAACCGGCACGCTCTGCAACAGGAACCTGGTTGGGAGGGATCGCCTCATCTCCTGGATTAAGGTTGTACACGATCCAGTGGGTGAACACCTTATCAGGAGCATCGTGGTCATCCATGATAAGCAGCATGGATTTTGCAGCCTGCGGAGCATTCCTCCAGTATACCGACGGCACCTGCCCGGCACCCATACAGGTGAACCGAGTGGGCAGAGTTGATCCATTTACCGCAGAGTTGACTGAAACAACCAGCGATTTATTCGACTGAGTATCAGGTTTAATAGCACTCGTCTCTGTTTCTGAAGCCTGTATACAACCAGAGATAAGGACTCCTGATACCAGAATGAAAAGGATAAGGTATTGAAGTATTTTCATACGATTTTATCATCACCGGAATAATTGAGGCTTTCGTTCATCTGAGTCATATGAAACATTGGTGTTGCGAAATGATATGGATCTGCATCTGACGAGCAGGTATCGAAACTGATGAGGATATATCCCTGCGGGTAGATTTTTCTTACTAACAGGTATTCGATCCGTCATAGACCACGAACTAAAATCCTGACTATAAGGGAGCAAATGTCCACATTCGTCGAACTCATCATCGGAAATATCAGAACCTGTATCGTCCTTTTGCAGATGGTATGCGTGATCATCGTCATCACCTACCTGATCATGCGATCCCGGTTTTTTACCGATTTCCAGAACAGGGCCCTGACCTGGAAGAGTTCGATCCTGATGATCCTTCTCTTCGGACTTGTATCCATATACGGGACTGAAAGCGGAATCTATGTCTTCGGTGCACAGATCAACATCAGAGATCTCGGTCCGATGGCAGCTGGTCTGACATGCGGACCGGTCGTCGGGCTAGGAGCCGGCCTCATAGGCGGGATGTACAGGTACTTTATTGCAGGAGGAATCTCCCAGGTTGCCTGCACCAGTGCTGCCATAATTGCCGGTCTTCTGGGGGGAGCCATTTATCTCTTCAACAAAAAGCAGTTCATAGGTATCAAAGGTGCTGTGGTCATAGCCGGGTGTATGGAGTTGATCCATTTGGGGCTCGTGCTTCTGCTCGGAAGGCCGTTTGACCAGGCAGCAGCACTTGTATCACAGGCGGTAATTCCGATGACAATTGCCAACATGGTCGGAATCGGAGTTTTCTCTTTTATATATATGAATATGATTCAGGAGCGGGCGACTGCAAATGAACGTGACCGGATCAGAGCCGATCTCCAGCGGAAGCAGGCTGAACTCTCTATCGCACGGGACATCCAGCTCAGTTTTCTCCCAGATACAATCCCGTCAATTCGCGGATACCAGATCTCGCCATTGAGTCTGCCGGCACGGGAGGTGGGAGGAGACTTTTATGATGTCATCATTCCGGTATCACAGGACAAGGTAGGCATCCTGATCGCTGATGTTTCAGGAAAAGGAGTACCTGCAGCCTTATTTATGGCACTCTCACGGACAATAACCCGTGCCAATGCCACATGGCACAAGTCAGCAGTCAGTGTGATCGCAGAGACCAACACGATGATCTGTGCAGATGCCAGATCAGGAATGTTTGTCACCCTCTTCTTTGGTGTACTGAACCCGGAGAGACGTATTTTTACCTATGTCAACGCAGGACACAACCACCCGATCGTCTTCAGGGTTGACGGCTCCAGGGAAGAACTAATCACCACCGGTCCAGCGCTCGGGATAATGGAGGATGCCGGGTATACCGAACAGGTCACAACCATCAATCAGGGGGATATCCTTGTCATGTACACCGACGGGGTTACTGAATCAGTAAACCGGAGTAATGAGGAGTTTGGTGTAGAGAGGCTCGAATCGGTTGTGCAGAAACACCGATCTTGTCCTGCAGAAGAGATCCGCGATGAAATCATAGGTGCAGTTACTGAATACTCCGACGGACAGGACCAGTTCGATGACATCACGATCATCGTGATGAAAGGCGAGCCCGGCAGTTCCGGGATCCAATAACAGTGTGTTGATTCATTCCGACAGACCGATACAGGACAACTACAGATCTGTAGGTATGGATGATGCAACATCGTTCCTTAATGCCGACCCATTTTCACGGGAACTTGGAATCAGACTGATTAACGCTTCACCTGGAGAGGCGACCCTCCATCTTGACATAACAGGCAGGCATCTCAACAGCCACGGAACAGTTCATGGAGGAGTCATCTTCTCACTCGCTGATGTCGCTTTTGCAGTTGCAAGCAACACAAGCGGGATCCCGGCTGTTGCCATCAATACCAGCATCACCTATATGAAAGCAGCCACATCAGGAACCCTTGTTGCAGAAGCAAAAGAGTTCTCATCAAACCCGAAGCTCGGATCCTATATCGTAGAGGTCTATGATCAGGAACGGGAGAAGATCGCGGTATTTCAGGGGCTTGCGTACCGGAGATCTCCAAGAAGATAATCCGGGCACCGTTTAAAAAAAGAGCCGCCAGATGGCGGATTAATATCCTCTGAGTTCAGCCTCAACCTTTCGCAGGTTCTCAATCCGCTTCTCAAGTGCGGGATGTGTGGAGAAGAGGCTTGCAAGGGTCTTTCCGGAGATGGCCGGGATGATGTAGAAGGCGTTTGCGCCCTCTGCTGCAACCTTGGCCTCAGCGGGAACATACTCCATGCGACCGCTGATCTTTGTCAGTGCAGAGATGAGTGCTTCCGGATTATTGGTGATATAAGCACTGCCGCGATCTGCTGCAAACTCACGGTACCGTGAGAGAGCCATCATCAGGATTGTTGCAACCACCCAGACTACAGCAGCCACAATACCAGCTATGATCCAGGCACCTGCTCCTCCCTCTCGGCGATCAAAGATCGAGGCGAAGAGGAAGTTCTGCATGATCATCGAGGCGATCATGGCAATAAACGATGCAAAAGTCATCGTGAGCATATCGCGGTTCTTGATGTGAGAGAGTTCGTGAGCGATGACCGCTTCGAGTTCCTGCTGATTCAGGGTCCTCATGATCGAGTCGGTCACTGCTACGACGGCATGGGTTGGGTTTCTGCCAGTTGCAAATGCATTCGGTATTGGTGACTGCATCACGGCAACCTTTGGTTTTGGAAGGCCAGCCTCGGTGCAGAGTTTCTCAATCATTCTGTGAAGGCCTGGCTCTTCATCCTCTTCGACAATACGTGCACCGGTGGACATCAGCACAAGTTTGTCTGAGAAGAAGTACTGGGCAAGACCCATACCCACAGAGAGTAGGATGATAAACATGATATTCAGGTGAAGGACCATGAGAATACCGATGAATACCAGGTAAACCAGGAGGAGCAGAGACCAGGTGATAAAAACCCGGTAGGTCAACCCCCAGTCACGTTTCCATATCATGGTACTAGGTATGCGAGCAGGCCATCATAAACATTATCTGCAATTCCATTGATTTTCACGAAAATTTTACATTATCCTCCAGATCAAGCAGTTTCCAAAAGAGAAACCTTATGTATGGAATGAGAGAGCAGAACGACAAATTCCACTCCCGGTTATGTTATGCTGATGATCCCGCATCAGGACTGATAAACCAGCACAGTCAACCAGATATTAATGAAGACAATCGGGTTTATCGGGTACGGTCAGATGAACAGGATGCTTGTAGAAGGATTTCTACAGGCATATGCCCTTGACCCAAAGCAGGTCATCATCAGTACCAGAACCAGGGATAACGTAACATCCCTGATCGAGAGATATCCTGACATAATATTGGCTGAAGATAACCGCGAAGTTGCGAAGGTTGCAGACCTCCTCATCATCGGGGTAAAACCGCTCGAGGTTGCCGGGGTCCTCAAAGAGATCAGCGGCATACGAGGAGAGGAGAACCATATCATCTCCATCGCTGCATGTGTCAGCACAGATCTGATCTCACATTTTCATCCGGGAAAGATCACACGGATACTTCCTTCGGTCTGCTCGACTGTTGGTGAGGGGATCTCACTCTGTTATCACCACCCGTCGGTTGATCCGGAGAGTGCAACATTTGTGGAAGAACTCTTCTCTTCAATCAGTACGGTGAAAAAAGTGGATGAAGGTCTCTTTGAACCGGCTGGTGACCTCATGAGCTGTGCCCCCGCCCTTCTTTCCCGGATGTTTCTCGAGTTTGCATCTGCAGGCTCACGCCATAGTTCACTCACAATCGATGAGTGTCTTGAGATGGTGGTTTCAACTGTTTTTGGTACCGCCCTGATGCTTCAGGATGGAGTGAGCCCTGAAGACCTGATAACACGGGTCGCCACACCAGGCGGGATAACAGAAGAAGGAGTGAAGATTCTTGAGAAGGATCTGCCAGCAGTGTTTGACCGGCTCTTTGAGACCACCCTTTCCAAGTATGACCTGGTAAAAAAGAGGGTTGCTGATACTTCCAGACAGAATATATAAGCGACCACACCGGACAGGAACGGGGAAACACCCTTACGGCATATTAGTATGATATGCAGTATGCATCAGGTTCCCAGGGCAGGATCTTCTACATCAGGTTTGATCATGGGGAAGATCTGCTCTCCGGGCTGCACACATTCATCAGAGAACACCGGATTGGGTCAGGAATGATCCATCTCATCGGGGCACTCTCACAAGGAAACATCGTGACCGGGCCGAAAGAGACAACTCTTCCCCCTGACCCGGTATGGCAGTCGCTGGACGAAGCTCATGAACTGATTGGTATCGCGATGATCAGGCAGGGACCTGACGGGCCTTCGTTACACCTTCATACCTCGGCAGGACGGGGAAGTTCAGCCCTGACCGGGTGCCTCAGAACAGGAACTCAGGTCTACATCGTCATCGAAGCGGTCATCACCGAGTTTTCAGGTTTTACAATCACAACCGGACACGATGAAAAGACCGGGCTTGATCTCCCAATACCCAGCCAGAACCTGCCAGAATAGATCAAAAAATAATAACGCGATAAGGTTACGATAATTAACTGCGGGAGACACCAATCCTGCTTTTGCGTGACTCTATCCTGAACCCCAACTCCTGAAGATATTTTTTTGCATTGCCCGATGTATGGAGAAGGACCTCTACCAGATCTTCCTGTTCGTCAACATCGCAGTACAGTCTGAACGAGTCGATCACCGAACAGGTGAGCCCTGCATCGGTGGCAAACCTGACATGCTTGAGGTAACTGGTTCCGTAATATTGTGCCCTGAACTTGTCTGCATACCTGATGTACACCGCATTGGTCCCTCCACCCCTTCCAGGGACTATTGCCATGTCAGAGCCTGAAGTCATCAGGGAGAGGATAGAAGAGCGATCTGCGAGTGCCAGATCGGCCATGATGATCGCAAGCGGGCCGGTGTTCGCGATGCAGAAGATATCAAGCGCCTCGTTAAGACCCTGATCCAGTATCTCTATCCGTGCCTCTCCACCATCGGGGAGGATGAACGGGGCTGTCGAGAGGATCAATGGATCGCACCCTGCACTCCTGATCGCATCGATGACATCACGGAGCATCGCCAGGGCAAAGACCTCACGCTCTTCATCGCTGAGCACGCATGATAGGCGTGTCTTCGGATTCTTCGGTTTAAACGGGATGACTACCGGAACTCGCATGGTATCACAGGCCAAAAGAGGCCGCTGGTACTTGGTTAGCCGGAGTACAGGTTAAAGGAACCTGAGATTATGACCGACCAAAGACCGATTGATTACCCAGTACTGCTATAGGTTTTACATAACTTCCCAGGTATTCCAGGAGAGATCAGTCCGTCTATGAGCAACCGGTCGAAAACCATTCACGGAGAGGAGAGGGTGATCACCTTCTCCCGCAATGTATTCCTTCCTCTGACCTTTGTCTGCCAGAACCACTGCGGGTACTGCACATTCAGGCAGCCTCCGGGTGACGGATGTCTGACAGGGCCGCAGGAGGTAGAGGAGATCCTTGTAAAGGGTGAGAAGTTCGGATGCACAGAGGCGCTCTTCACCTTTGGCGAGCGCCCGGAACAGGTTCAGGGGTTTACCCCATACCTGAAAGCCTTTGGACATGACACGATACTCGATTACTGCGAGGCTATGTCAAGGCGGGCCATTGCACACGGAATGCTCCCTCACACCAATGCAGGCATTCTCACCAGTGAAGAGATGGAGCACCTGAAACCCCTGAACGCAAGTATGGGACTGATGCTCGAGACCACGGCTGACATCCCTGCACACCGGGGATCTCCGGGTAAGGCTCCCGAGGTACGGATCGCGATGATAGAGGAAGCCGGAAGACTCAAGATTCCGTTCACCACCGGCCTCCTGATCGGGATAGGAGAGGAACGAAAAGACAGGATGGAGTCACTTCAGGTTATCAGCGACCTGCATCGCAGGTACGATCACATCCAGGAGATCATTATCCAGAACTTCTGCCCGAAACCCGGAACAGAAATGGCAGCATACCCGGGGGCAACCACTGATATTATGCAGGATACCGTAAGCCTTGCTGACGAGATCCTTCCAGACGATATCTCTATACAGATCCCTCCGAATCTTGCCGATTCACACTCGCTGCTCAGGTTCGGTGTAGCCGATCTCGGCGGTGTCTCCCCGGTAACCCCTGATTATGTGAACCCTGAGCATCCATGGCCTGGTATCGAGGAACTCATTGGTCTGACCGATGGATACCACCTGCGTGAGCGCCTCTGTATCTACCCGAAGTACATCAGAAAAGGGTGGTATCCACCCGGGCTGACGGATCTTATCTTGAGTCTGGAGAACAGAATCAATGAGAGAGGTATGCTATGAGCATGGAGACCCCCCTGTATGAGGGGAAGGCTAAATCAGTGTACCGGACTGAAAATCCGGATGAACTGAAGGTAGTCTTCCGCAATGACATGACCGCTTTCAACGGTGTCAAGCACGACCGGTTTGAGAATAAAGGGCGGTTCAATGCGACTGCATCAGAGTTCTTCATGCGCCTTCTGGAGGAGAACGGCGTTCAGACCCATTTCATCAGCAGGCCTGACACTGACACCATGATCGTGAAGAAGCTCCAGATGATCCCACTCGAGGTGATCGTCAGGAATGTCGCTGCTGGTTCGATGGTGAAGAAGTACCCGATTAACGAGGGGACGACACTAAATCCACCGGTTATCGCTATCGATTACAAGGATGATGAACGCGGAGACCCGATGATCAATGACGAGATCATCTACGCGCTTGGAATTCTGAATCCTGATGAACTTGCTACTGTGAAAAAGGCAGCGCTCCGGATTAATGAAATCCTCTCCAGATTCTTTGATGAATCCGGAATCAGGCTGGTTGATTTCAAACTTGAGTTCGGAAAAGCAAAAGGTGCCATCCTTCTCGGTGACGAGATCAGCATGGACTCGATGAGGCTTTGGGACATGAAGACCGGTGAGTCATTTGACAAGGACGTATACAGGTTTGAGAAGGGTGACGTGATGACCGCGTACCGTCGTGTCCTTGAGAGGATCATTCCGGGTTTTGGCGGATAAATACTGCCTCCCAAAAGAGAATTATGAAAACATAACGGGTGGCTCTGTAAGGAGAATAAAAGAGCCATCATAATTTTACGGCACATCACATTGAAGTCAGTTCAGACTGAATAGAAGAGATATCATGAGTGAAGAGCAGGAAGAGGTCGTGAGATTATGGGCAGAGGAGTATGCAAAGGAACATGGATGGATCCTTAACCCTGATGAGAAGCAGCGGGTAACGGTTATACGAGGTCTTGCCCGCAATACCGAGAGGTTCGGGTTCCGTTACTGCCCGTGCCGGATCAGGTCAGGCGACATTGAAACTGACAAAAAGATCATCTGCCCATGCGTGTATCATCAGGATGAACTTGATCAGGCTGGTCACTGCACATGTAACTTTTTCTTCGATAAAGAGGCTTAAACACCTCATCCCACCTGCTCATTACATCGATCTCAAGGCGGTGTACAGGATAAATCACCGGTTCATTTCGATATCTTGATACGATGTATGCTCCTGATTATGTACCAGAGGAACCAGACATGGCATCATACTCTGCAATACTCACGGATGGATCCGAGTACGTACGAGAAGGACTGGTCGAGAAGTGGCAGCGGTGGGTTACTCTCATCGTGCTGATGATCATCCAGGCCATCACCATCTGTATTATTCCGTTGTTCAATGGATACCTGGTCAGGGTATACGGAGCAACCGGCAGCGAAGCACCCGAAGTCGATGATTACAAGCGTCTCTTCATTGATGGATGGAAACTGAACATCGTCACAATTCTCTATCTGATCCCGGCAATCATTGTCGGTGTGGTACTCGGTCTCCTGAGTATTGCCCCGATTGTGGCCGCAGTACTTGGCAGGGGCCGTATCGATGAGATCCTTGGGTTTATTGTCGGCAGTATAGGACTCCTTGTTACTGGGCTTATCTTCGCGATCATCACGCTGATCATGTACATGGCATATGTTCACTTCTCAAGAAGCGGCAATATCATGGATGCATTCAGTATCGGCGAGATCACCAGAAAGGTTGGAGATGGGATCGGATGGGGCCCCTATGTATTCATGTGGGTGATCATCTGGATCATCTCGATGGTCCTGTGTATCATCATCATGGGGCTCAATGTCATTCCTCCGCTCGGTGTTATCTTTGGATTTGTGCTCAGCCCGCTCTGGGCTGTCTTTATTGCAAAGGTTACCCGCAACGTATACGATAACAGACCCTGAATGACCTCCGGGTCACAGTTCTTTTTCTTAACCGACGAGTCAGTCAGGTTTGATAACCAGAACCGGAACCTGGCTCTGGTGAACAACACCTGTGCTTACGCTTCCGAGGATCAATCGTCCGGCCATTCCCTTTCCACTTGATCCCACAACGATCAGATCGCTGCCATGTGACTGGGAGAACTCAATCAGACCTTCAACTGCATCACCCACGCGGGTGTGTACTGAAACCTCATGACCCTCTTCTGCTGAAACTGCCTTGATCGTGTCAAAGAGTTCATTCTCCTCCATCTGGAGCATACTGATACGTTGCGCACTACCATTCTGCTGATGAACAATCACATCCTGTTCTGCACACTGGGCATAAATCCTGGGAGGAATGACAAAGAGGAGATCAACAGTTGCACTCAGCAATTTCGCGAGTCTGACTGCGTCGCGTAGTGCCTTCATGCTCTCGGGAGAACCGTCAACTCCGATGAGGATTCGCTTGTACATAGAATTTCTATCTGCAGCTTGGCATTAAAAGATGATGACCGGCCATGTGAACCTGCGAAAAAAATAGGTATCTGCAGAGACATCGTATAGCCATGATCCGTACACCGGTAATCATACCGCTCATTATCATTCTGTTATCTAGCAGTCTTTTCATAGGATCAGCCGCTGCTGATCAGGTTAATCTCTCAGGCATAGACCTGCTTGGCAACGTCAGTTCATCGCTTTCAGATACGCTCGAAGCAGTAGACAGTAATATCTCGGAGACTGCAGGGGTCTTCAGTGGTGAATCGTTGAAGACCGCATCGGCAGAAAAGATCGTCTCAAAGAATCGGATGAATATTCCCGGTTGGGCAGGTGTTGTTTTAGTGGCAGGCAATACCACCCTTTCAGCGCTCAATGAATCCTATTTCAACCCAGAACAGATATCTGCCATCACAAGCGATCCATCAGTACTGAATGTGATAACGGTCCTCAAACCTCGCACAGGAAATGCCACTCCCCGTAAAGATGGCGATCACATGATCCTGGTCATAAGACCTGCTGTTGTTGATGACCAGAATGGAGCAGCAATCGCAGTTTTGCTCACCAGCCCATTCTGCGATGCGGTCATCGGTCCCCTGGTCAACGGAACTGATGCAATAGCGATGGTGATGCAGCCCGACGGGAAGATCCTCTACGTGTCTGATTCATCAGAAGAGGATAAAATTCCACCTGATAATTACCTGACCGAGTATCCGACATTCAGGGATGTAAAGAATGCCATGATGAAGGAGAAGGAAGGGAGTATCTCATACGAGCTCTGGCGTCCTGACCCCACAGAACCCAAGGGGAGAGAGGCATACTGGAACACAATTAATCTGAATGGTGCAGAGTGGCGTGTCCTGATAGCACAGGCTATCAGGTAACAGGATCGGAAGATTTCGTTAATACATTCTCTATCCTCTCCTTTCTTTTTTCCAGATAGTATCATTTCCTGGTGAGTGATATGTATAGTAGTCAGGGGGTGCTATGAACAGGAATGAGGTTATCTCTTCTCTGAAAATGAAAAAGAAGAGCACTATCAGAAAATATTAGACAAAAGATCTGGTTATGCTAACCGGAGCAGGGCATCCTTCCCGTTCATACCTATTGTAATACCAAGAGCGGTTCCTGCCTGATTCACTGAAACGATCTCACCGGAGACGAGCTCATCGATGGTACTGACAGATGATGTGCCGACCGGCCGTACCTTGGCAGCAGGAAGATGAAACTTATCCAGTGCTAATACATCAACCGCTCCACAACCAACCAGTCCTTTCTCCCCCATTGCAAATACGAGATTCACCGGGCCGATGGGGATGACATGTCCCATAAAGGTCTTTCCTCCCAGAGAGAACGATTCAGATGCCATACCTATATTTCAGCCCTCCTGAATATATCAAAGATGGCTGAACACCGCCGATCAGGCATCTGTTCCTGGCATACGTCGGTTACCAGCGTCCGGTAGTACTGCTCAAGGTCACGGGTTATCTGGTCCCAGTCGTGTGATGCGGCATAGTGGGCAAGAACCACAGGGTCCGGCCGGTTCTCAAGACAGGTTCTGATTCCTGCGGCGATATCGTCCGCAGTCATGGTAGCGAGGTATCCGGAACCTGGAAGAACATGGGCTGATGCAGCATTGCGGGGATGATCCACGGTGACCAGGGAGAGTCCGCATGCCATGGCCTCCAGGGCTGCAATGCCAAAACCCTCCCTTTCACTTGGAAGGACAAACACCTTTGACGACTTCATCAGACCCATAACCTCCTCGTGATTGGTGACAAACCCTGTCAGCGTGATGTTGCCACCGAGATTATGCTGTGCGATGCGATCACGGATCAGGTCAAAGTCAGGGCCGTCTCCAATGATGATGGCATGCAGAGCAGGATAATCTGCAACAAGTAACCTCACCGCATCGACAACAAGTTCTGGATGTTTTTCCGGAATAAACCGGCCCACAAATATCAGGTCTGACCCCTTTTCTGCCGGAGGAACCGTAGATATTGCTCCAACGTCAATGCCATTCGGAACAAGGGCTACATCACCGGGGTAACCGGCCGTCCTTATCTGAGCAGACGTCAGGGGTGAGACAGAGATGATCCGCGGACTCAAATGAAGGGCTGTCCATTCAATGAGAAGCCCTGCTAATCCGCTGATCCCAAGGTATGAAAACCAGTACCGTCCCCAGAACTCGTGCCAGGTAATAACAAGACAACGGTTCTTTACCATGCAGAAGAGCGAAAGGAGGATCGCAGGAAAGTAAGGAAAATTCTGGCAGTCAAAAATTTCCATGTCAGACTTGAGGAGATGAGGTATCAGTCCCAGAGTATAGCGGACTGCCTGCAGGATAGACCTTCGACCCTCGGTGTAGAGCCCCATTGCAGGGCAGACACCATGAATCACCATCCCGTCACGTTCAAGAATGTCAGGCCCGGTCCAGTATTTCATTCCGTACAGGTGGACCTCATGGCCCCGGGAGGCAAGTCGTACACCGATCTCATGAATTCGTTTCTCCACCCCGCCGATGTTCTCGGGATAGATAACATCATAGATATAGCCTATCTTCATCAGAAGACTCCGGATGCCACCGTCGGCACTCCAGGATCAGTTCCGATCAGAATTTATCCCTCCCGGTATATGAAGATCAAGAGCCGATGAGATGTATCTCATGTATCAATCCTGAAAGACCTGAATCATCAAGGTTCTGCCGTGATGAACAGTGTCATGTTACTGATTTAGTCCAGGAAGCAATCTGGAACTTCTGGCATCCTGATGAGATGGTCCTCTGCATACGAGACCCCCGAAGTGCACAGATAGCAGCAGCATGTGAATCCCGGGGACTGGTAGTCAGAAAACTCTGGCTTCCTGAAGGAACGAATGAGGATGAACTATGGGAGACCTTCACCCTTCTTGCCGGTGTAGCAGAAGAAGGAGAGGAGATCCTCTTTGACGTCACTGATGGACACCGGAGTCTTCCGTTCATCATCTCTCTAGCTGCAACATGGATGAAGGAGGTCAGGAGGGTGAAGGTCATCGGGGTTGTGTATGCAACTCAGCCGGACGAGTATGGTTTCAGACATATCGTAAACCTTCAGCCCATCCTGCAGGTAATTGACTGGATCTCCGGGGTGAGAGCCCTTATGTCACATACTGACGCGGTCCAAATCGGATCTCTGTTCACCGGCTTGCAGGGAAGTATCCACAAAGCCGGGATGGAACCAGAGCCACCCACACACCTGACAGGCTGGTCGCATCTGCTTGGAACCTTCACCAGGGCGGTCAGGCTCTCAAGACCGGTTGATGCCATGTATGCTGCATGGGGAATATCCCGCGATCTTCCAGTAGTCAGGGATGAGATAGCCAGGTTTGCTCCAGCACTCCTCCCGGTCCTGGAAGAACTTGAGGAGACCGGGGAGATGGCAGCACTCCCAACCCCTGAAGAACTCAGTCGTGAGTATCTCTTTCTGCAGCACAGACTGATCAGGTACCAGATCGATCAGGGCCTGGAGATGCAGGGGGTCTCTCTCTCCCGTGAGTGGCTCATCTCTGTCTCTATGCTGGTGATTGGAGTTGATGAGTCATGGCTTGATGTAGACAGCAGGCATACAGTCTCCCGGACCCTGACCGGTCTTGCGCTGACTCTCCAGGGGATATCTGCCGAGACAACACCATACACCCATCTCCTCCTTGATGTACCGGACTGGAAAGAGATGGTCAGGATCTGGGAGCGTGTATCTGATCTCAGAAACGATCTCGCTCACTGCGGTATGAACCGCAGAAATGAAAGCCTGCGAACACTTCTCCAACGGACCGGATCAATACCTGGTGAACTGATCGCCTTTGCTGAGCATGCAGGTATCACAACACCAACCTGATTCATCAGGTGGAAAAAAAGGATTCGAAGATTGATTATCTCTTATTCTTGAACTGTGGCATCATTGCCCTGATCTCGGAACCGACCTCTTCGATCAGATGTTCTTCATCTGCCCGGGTGAGGGCTGTGAAAGTAGGGCGGTTGACCATATTCTCAAGGATCCATTCCTTGGCAAAAGTTCCGTTCTGGATCTCTTCAAGAACCTCCTGCATTGCCATGTATGACTCTTGTCCAATGACACGTGGTCCCCGGGTCAGGTCACCATACTGGGCTGTGTTGGAGATTGCACTGCGCATCTTGGTAAACCCGCCTTCGTAGATGAGATCGACGATGAGCTTGGTCTCATGAAGAACCTCAAGATATGCCATCTCGGGGGCATATCCGGCTTCAACGAGGGTCTCAAATCCTGCCCTGATAAGGGACGTGATACCACCACAGAGAACAGCCTGCTCTCCAAAGAGATCGGTCTCGGTCTCTTCACGGAAGTTGGTCTCAAGGACTACTGCCCTGGTGGCACCGATGCCCTGTGCATATGCGAGGGCAACCTTGCGGGCACTGCCTGACACATCCTGGTGGATGGCGATCAGGGCCGGAACACCCATACCTTCGGTATAGGTCCGTCTGACCATGTGACCAGGTCCTTTTGGTGCGACCATCACAACATCAACATCAGCTGGCGGAACGATCTGCCCGTAGTGGATGTTGAATCCATGGGAGAACATGAGGACCTTGCCCTTGGTAAGGTTGGGCCCGATAAAGGAGCGGTACACCGCTGCCTGATTTTCGTCAGGGATAAGAATCTGAATAACATCAGCCTTCTTTGCTGCCTCTGCAACCTCGAAGACCTCAAAACCCTCGCTCTTTGCAAGGTCCCAGCTCTTTCCCGGGCGCAGACCAATGATCACGTTCAGACCACTGTCTTTCAGATTCAGTGCCTGTCCTCTCCCCTGAGAGCCGTATCCGATCACTGCAATCGTCTTCTTGGCGATTGCAGCCGGATCGACATCGTTATCATAGTACTTCTGGATCATAGATGACCTCTGCGTTCTCCTGATAACCCATTGGGAAGGAAGAGATATCACTTTTCCTTCCATCCAGCGATATCAGACGGTGGTGCAGATGATTATCCCTTCGTGGTGCAGTCACGCGCATCACCTGGTGCACGGCACGATGTCCCTTGTCTTCCCTTCAGGAGATCTTTTGTTTCAGGAGATTCAGCTCAACAGGGTTATCACTGGTGAGGATTCACCTGAGCATATGGATGTCAGGCCTTCGTTTGCCACAGGATTTTTCCTGTGCTTCCTTCTCATTATTCTTCCCGCACCTTCTGTTCTTGCCGGGGGGGCAGGGGCAGGATTCGGTGATTACGGTGACTTCGGTGTTTCCGAAGGCGCACGAATGGGTGCAAACCCTCATTATTCAGGGCTTATTGCAGGCAACATCTCTGCGACGAGTTCAACCCCAAGGGTTATGACACCACTCCCGACCGTGACACCGATAAAGGCTGCTTCCCAGGTTCAGGTACAACAGAATACAACGAAAATGAACGCAACAGAGAGTAACCAGACCAACACTTCAGCGGTTGCAGATAATTTCACCAATAGTTCAACAAGCATGGAGAGTAAAAATCTGACACCTGAGCCCTCAATAGGTGAACTCATCAGGGCAGGAGACTGGAACGCAATTAATGCTTATCATAAGAAAACCCGGGCATCACAATCTGATTTCCTTGACACGACCAGGGCAAACCAGAGTCAGACCGATAACAACAGCCTGAAGACTGCCGACAATGATAACCAGAATGATACAGCCCTTGCCGGAGATGACGACTCGGTCGTCACTGTCGTGTATCCATGTTCCTAATAAGAATTAAAAAATAAGGCCAGCCCCATTCCACGATAAGATCCGGTTCTCCGGACCTCATTACTTTTTTCGGCGAAACAGGGGACCCACGGTTCAGCAACTCTTTCATCCCCGAAGTACTATCATTATCACGGAGCAAACAATGAAGTACGAGATCAAATACCGCCCAAGTTACGGATACCTGGTTGTAACCCTCCAGCCTGGAGAGTCCATCGTTGCAGAAGCAGGGGCAATGACCTACATGCAGCCGTCGATCGAGGTTCATACCAGGAAACGGAAACAGGGCCTTCTCTCCACGATCGGGATGACACTTCTCGGTGGGCAGTCCTTCTTTGTCAACGAGTTCACTGCAACTTCAGGTCCTGGTGAGGCGGGATTTTCGGCAGCACCGCTCGGAGATGTAGAGGTCATGGAGATACGACCTGACAAGGGTTTCATCATCCAGAAGACCGCATATATCGCTTCAGAACAGGGAGTCAATCTTGATGTGGAATGGCAGGGTTTCACCAAGGGTGTCTTCGGCCAGGGTCTCTTCATGATCAAGGTATCAGGACAGGGCATGCTTTTTATCAACACATTCGGAGCGATAGACAAACATGTGCTGGCTCCCGGAGAGCACCTCGTCGTAGACAACTTCCATCTTGTTGCATTCAATGACACCTGTTCGTACCAGGTGACAAAGTTCGGCGGCTGGAAAGAGACATTCCTGTCAGGTGAATTCCTGGTGACCGACATCACCGGCCCGGGAGAGGTCTATATCCAGACAAAGAACATCAGGGAACTGGCTGACTGGATCTGGAAACTCATCGAACCACGGATCCAGACTACTGCTCGATAACGATCCATCGGAGTCTGGTGCGCTCGCTCATGTATGAGTGCAAATATAGCACCGCAGAAGAATAAAGATCGAACCACAATATAATATAATACGATCTTTTCTGCACAATCTTTTTAGCAGAAAAGACCCCACCTACTCATGGGAGCAATATCCTATGAGTGAGTGTTTTATTGGGCAATAGACGGTTACGCTTTTTCGACACAACGCTCCGTGATGGTGAACAAACACCCGGAGTATCGCTGACCCCGGCACAAAAACTTGAGATTGCTGCTGCTCTTTCTGACATCGGAGTAGATGTTATCGAGGCAGGGTCAGCTGTTGCATCTGAAGGCGAGAGAGAAGCAATCCGGCTGATCGCAGATGCCGGTCTTTCTGCAGAATGCTGCACATATGTCAGGGCATTAAACCAGGATATTGACTGTGCGGCAGATGCAGGGGCTGACTCGGTCCACCTGGTGGTCCCGGTCTCTGATCTGCATATATCAAAGAAGATGCAGAAGACCCGCGAAGAGGTCCACGCAATGGCGATGAGTGCTGTTGTGTATGCAAAAGAACGCGGCCTCATCGTGGAACTTTCAGGAGAGGATGCATCACGGGCAGATCAGGAGTATCTTGCGATGCTGTACCGTGACGGAGTTGCAAACGGAGCAGACAGGCTCTGCTTCTGTGATACGGTCGGTGTACTTACTCCCGAAAGGGCTACTGAGATCATCCCGCCCCTTTGCATGGCTCCGCTCAGTATTCATTGCCACAACGATCTCGGACTGGCACTTGCATCAACCCTCTCGGCCCTGAAAGCAGGGGCAAGCTGTACCCATGTCACGGTAAACGGTCTTGGTGAGCGGGCTGGTAACACACCATTTGAGGAGGTTGTCATGTCTCTTGAGACGTTATACGGGTACAAGACCGGGATAGACACAAAGAAGATCTACCCGCTCTCAACCCTCGTCTCCAGGCTGACCGGTGTGCCGTTCGCAACAAATAAACCGATAGTCGGAACCATGGCATTCACCCACGAGAGTGGGATTCATGCTCATGGACTCTTCCGTGATTCGCGGACATACGAGCCCATAACCCCCGAGTTGGTAGGACGGCAGCGAAGAATTGTCCTCGGGAAGCATTCAGGGTCTGCATCAGTAAAGGCTGCACTGACCGAGCTCGGGTATAGTCCGAACCCACGCCAGCTCGAAGAGATCGTAAAACGGGTCAAGGCACTCGGTGATGAGGGACGCCGGGTGAGTGATACCGACGTGATGGCTATCGCTGATGCTGTGATGCTCCTTGAGTGCAAGCCGATCATCAGTGTCAAGCAGTTTACTGTGGTGAGTGGAACGAGCATCCTTCCGACAGCCTCGGTCACGATGGAAGTGAACGGCGAAGAGGTGACGGGTGCAGCAACCGGTGACGGTCCGGTGGATGCAGCACTCAGGGTTCTGCAGCAGTCGGTCGCAAGTGCCGGCGATATCAGGCTCGACGAGTATCATGTCGAGGCGATCACCGGTGGAACCGATGCTATGGTTGATGTAACAGTAAAACTGAGAAAAGATGGAAGAACCATCACTTCACGCGGCGCCAGAACCGATATCATCCAGGCGAGCGTTGAAGCGGTTGTGACGGGAATGAACCGTCTGTTGAGGGAGTTAGATGAAAAGCGGCGCACAGATACTGATTGAAGGACTGAAAGAGCAGGGAGTAGATGTCATCTTCGGGTATCCGGGCGGCGTTGTTCTCCCGATATATGATGAACTCTATGACTCTGACATCAGGCATATTCTGGTAAGGCACGAGCAGGCAGCCATCCATGCTGCTGACGGATATGCCCGTGCAAGTGGAAAGGTCGGAGTCTGTCTGGCAACATCAGGGCCTGGGGCCTGTAACCTTGTGACCGGACTTGCAACCGCCTACATGGACTCTATCCCGGTTGTGGCTCTTACCGGGCAGGTCCCAACTGTACTCCTTGGAAATGACGCATTCCAGGAGTCAGACATCACCGGGATCACCATGCCGGTGACAAAACATAACTTCCTCGTCCAGGATATCAAAGATCTCAAGCGGATCATCAGGGAAGCGTTCTATATCGCAAATACCGGCAGGAAAGGTCCGGTCCTCATCGACATCCCGAAGGATGTCAGCACGACAAAGATCCCTGATGAGGACGGGCCAGACCAGCAGATAAAACTCAGGGGCTACAAGCCGACATACCACGGCCACGGGAAACAGATCCAGAAGGCTGTCGAGCTCATCGAGGCAGCGAAGCGGCCCATCATCTACGCAGGAGGAGGGATCATCTCTTCAGAAGCATCAAAGGAACTGGTCGAGTTTGCAGAACGGACCTGCATGCCGGTGACAACCACCCTGATGGGTCTCGGGTGTATACCTGCAGATCACCCGCTCAACCTTGGCATGCTCGGGATGCACGGAACCGAGTATGCAAACTACGCGATCACCGAGTCAGACCTGCTCTTTTCAATAGGTGTCAGGTTTGACGACCGGGTGACCGGGAATCTGGCCACCTTTGCACCACATGCAAAGATCATTCACATGGACATCGACCCTGCAGAGATCGGGAAGAACAAGACTGTGGATGTCCCGATCGTCGGGGATGCAAAGAGTATCCTCACCGATCTTCTGAAGAAGATCCCGGGAGCCTGTTCTCATCCTGAATGGTCAGAGAAGGTGCAGGCCTGGAAGAAGAATCACCCGCTCAGGTTCAAAGAGGACGGAAAACTGCGCCCACAGTTCGTGATCAGAAAACTCGCAGAGATCCTTGAAGGAAAAGGAGTCATTGTCAGTGAGGTCGGGCAGAACCAGATGTGGACTGCCCAGTACTACCAGTTCTCACGCCCGAGACAGTGGGTCACTTCCGGAGGACTCGGGACGATGGGGTTCGGATTTCCCGCAGCCATGGGTGCCCAGGTTGCAACACCTGACGAACCCGTAGTGGTCATCGCGGGAGACGGAAGTTTCCAGATGAACATCCAGGAACTAGGGACCATTGCCCAGTACCAGATCCCGGTGAAGATCGTGATCCTGAACAACCAGTTCCTCGGGATGGTCAGGCAGTGGCAGGAGCTCTTCTACGAGCGGCGATACTCGTACACGGAACTGCCTGAAGTGCAGTTTGAGCAGATCGCAAAAGCATATGGCATCGGGGCAGACACCGTGAGAAGTATCGCGGACGTCGAGCCTGCACTGAAACGTGCTCTTGACCACAAGGGCCCGTACCTTCTTGATTTCAGGGTCGAGCGTGAAGAGAACGTCTTCCCGATGGTCCCGGCAGGGGCAGCCATCAGTGAGATGATCGTCGGCCACCACACCGAACACGAGGAGGAGTAGATGAACCGCCATATCTTCAGTGTCATGGTCGAGGACAGCCCGGGGGTTCTCTCAAGGGTAACCGGCCTCTTCTCACGCCGGGGCTTTAACATTGAGAGCCTGGCCGTCGGGACCTGCGAACAGCCTGATACCAGCAGGATCACCATCGTTGTATCAGGAAACGATGTCCAGATCGAGCAGGTGAAAAAACAGCTCAACAAACTGATCGAGGTCATCAGGGTTCTGGATATCACCAATTCAGAGCATGTGGAGCGGGAGCTTGCCCTCATCAAAGTCAGGGCAGAACCTGGTGAGGTCAGATCTGCGATCATGCAGATTGCAGGAATATTCAGGGCAAAGATCATCGATGTCGGGACCGATTCACTGATGATCGAGGTGACCGGGGACTCAAGCAAGATCGCGGCAATCGAGGACCTTATGAGCCCGTACGGAATCCTTGAGATGGTCAGAACAGGCAAGATTGCACTCCAGAGGGGTGCAGGCACCGCCTGTTCCGGCAGGTAACTGAAACAGGATCTCTTTTTTCCCTCCTGGTTTCTCATCCCGTTTTTCCGTAGATTGATATTCAAGTCAGTCATAACAGGTATATACCAGGGCATGGCTGACGCTCAGCCGGGGGGAAGAGAAGATATGCCTACCGTATTAATCATCGACGATAATCCAGAAGACCAAAGCAACATGGCAGAGATCCTGAAGAGCGAAGGGTATGATACTATTGCAGCCGGGATGGGGCCGGAGGGTATCAAACTCTGCCGCGAACACAGACCTGACCTTATCATGCTGGATCTTGTCATGCCGGATATGAACGGGATTGAAACGCTCAGAGAGTTTAAAAAAGAGTTCCCGGATATCCCGGTCATCATGTGCTCTGCAGCCGGGCTTGAACAGGTTGTAGCCCTTGCCCTTCGGGTCGGCGCAACAGGGTACATTGTCAAGCCGTATGATCGGGATACGGTTCTCAAGAACCTGAAAGGCCATATCGCAGCAGGGAAGCCCCCTGTCTGATACATATTCCTGAACAACGAGTCATCCGCCTTTATTCGGCTCTACTCTACTTCTTCTGTTGCAGGTACCGCATCTTTCTTGAGATCATCAGTCCAACCGTGTTGTCCCCGCCAAGGGCGAACGCCCGCTCATGGGCAATTGCAGCCTCTTCAAACCGTCCCAGATTCTGGAGGGCATCCCCTTTCAAAAACCAGGCCCTGGCATTCTCGTCATCTTCTGCAAGCACCCGGTCGTACGCGGTAACAGCGGCCTCGTGCTGACCAGTCAGCCAGAAGAGCTCGGCATGAAGTGCCCAGGGTTCAGGGAGATCGGGAGCAATCTCGATGATCTTCTCCACTGCCTGCAGGGCTTCATCATATGCCCCGCTCTCATAGAGGGATTTTGTATGAGAGAAGAGCAGTTTCGGATCTTCTGGAAACTGTTTCAGGGCCTCAACAACAGCACGGGCCGCCTCATCCTGCCTTCCACAGGCCGTCTCGGCATCAGCCTTCAGACGCCAGGCCTCGGGATCGTCCGGCCGCTGCTCAAGCACGAGACCAAGGGGCCTGAGTGACTCTTCGTATTTTCCTGCTGCGCAGAGACTGCGTGCGTACCTGAGAAGGATCGAAGGGTCACGGTTCTTCTCCCCGATATGACCGAAGGCTTCAGCAGAGCGTTCATACTCACCAAGACGATAGAGTGCCTTGCCCTTCATCGCCCAGATCTCTGAATCATCAGGGGTGAGATCCAGATATTGATTAAAACTTGCAACCGCCTTCTCGCACTTCCCGGCCGCATAGAGTGTGACGCCCTGCTTTTTTATCATCACCGGATCATCAGGGAGATGAAGGGCAGCCTGCTGGTATGCCTCTGCAGCCTGGCTGTAATTGCGAAGAATCTCAAGGGCTGCTGCCTTTCTTCGCCAGAGTTCGCCATTGCCGGTATCCCTGATGAGGGCCTTCTCAAGGAACCTGATGGCTTCTTTATATTTCCCAGCCTCAAAGAGTGTCACTCCGAGGATACCCGGTATCTTGTTGTCATCGGGAGCATACCTGGAGGCTTCAAGCAATGAGAGTGAGGCATCCTCAAACAGGCGCAGTGACTGCTCAATCTCGGCCTTCAGGATCCAGAGATCTGCATTCTTCTCATACTTTTCAAGAAGGCGTTGAACCTTTCCGTGTGCCTCCTTCACCTGGCCGGTCTGGAATAGGGCTGTTGCATACCCATACAGCACATCATAACTCCCTGCCGCAGGGTCAACCACCTTTTCGTACGTCTGGCAGGCACCCTTGAATGAGCCGATCTTCACCTGTAGTTCAGCTTTCCTGACCAGTGCATCCTGGTTTGCAGGATCGATCTCAAGAGCGTGGTTGAGCGACTGGATCGCATCAGGCGACTGGTTCTGTGAGATCTGAATCTGTGCAAGAAGCATCCAGGAGTCGGTTTCGGAGTTTGATATCTGGATAGAGTGCTTCAGGATGAACTCAGCCTTCTGGTACTCCTCCATTGCTACCAGTGCTTTTGCATGTGAGAACCAGGCCTGGTAATCATCAGGCTGACTATCCTCAACCTGCTCAAAGGTAGTGATGGCATCAGCATACCGTTTCAGTGCCAGAAGCGTGAGACCATACCAGTACACAGCCTCGACATTGCTCTTCTCCCTGGAGATGGCCTCTTCCAGTTTTACAACTGCACCATCGTACAGCCCGATTTTGTACAGGGAGACACCAAGCAGGAAGAAGACCTCGTCATCGCCTCCGAACCGCTCGATGAACCGTTCAGCAACCCTGATGAGTTTCTGGTGTTCGTTCTGATACGCAAGAGCGTTGAGGTATACTTTCCAACTGTCAACAGGTATCGGGCCTATCTTGCAGGCCTTCTCAAATGACGCGATCGTTCCAGGATACTCACCCAGCTCAAAGCAGGTCACCGCATGATTCACCCATGTGTCAGGCCGGTCGGTCTTCTGGGTGGTTGCATGTTCGAACGACTTCAACGCATCATCATGGCTGCCAAGTGAGCGGAGCGCCATTCCACGCTGGTTCCAGGCAGTAGTGTTATCAGGATCAAGATCGAGCGCTTTCTCGTATGATGTTACTGCTTCACGACAGTCTCCCCGTTCGTACTGCGCATCTCCAAGGAGGACCCATACATTGGGTTTCTTCGGATTTCTCCGGGTTGCCTGGTTGAATGCACTTATCGCACGCGAGTAGTCATACTGGCGGGTTGCAACCATCCCAAGCCCAATCCAGGAGTTGACATTGCCGGGATTGAGTTTGAGGGCATGCTGAAATGATTTTATTGCATCGTTGTAATGACGTAACTTAAAACGTGCGGCACCATGGTTATGCCAGTACGACGGGTTGTTCTGGTCGAGCATGATGGCATGATCGAACGCCTGGATAGCAGCCTCGTACTTTTTGAGATGAAGAAGTGCCAGACCATGAGCGTTATAGTACCCTGGTGTCTCCTGCCCTTCATGAATGATCTGGTTCAGGATGTCGGTAACACCGTCGGTATCTCCTGACAGTTCTGCCTTCAGGAGCGAGTGAGTGTACCTGACCTCAAAATTCCAGGGCTGCAGTTTGAGCACCTGCTGGTACGCACTGGTAGCCATCTCCAGATCCCCCATATCTGCATGAAGATCACCAAGCAGGTTCCAGGCATCTGCAAACTCGGGGTCTTTCTTCACAGCCTCAAACAGGGCCTCCACTGCCTGTTCGGTCTCACCGATATGGCTCAGGGCTCCGGCCTGACCGAAATAGGGCATCGGATCATCAGGAGCGATCTCACATCCGATCTGGTACGCATCTATTGCCTCCTGATGATCGCCGAGCTGTTCGTAGCAGTATCCTTTCAGCACCCAGATCTCAACCTGACTGAGACCACAGTCTGTCGCCTCCTCAAGATCTGTCAGGGCTTCCTTGTACTGCTCCTTTGAGACAAGGCATGAACCACGGTACATCCATGCGAGGCAGATCGAGGGCTGGTTCTCAATCAGCCGGTTAAAAACCCCGATAGCCTCTTTGTACATTCCGACTTCGTGGTATGCGATACCGATCTGGAGCTGGGCGTTGTTATTTCCAGGAGCATACTTGAGGGCATTGCGGAACATCTTGATGGCATCACGATGCCGTTCCTGTTTTGAGAGAACGATCCCTATCTGATACCAGAGCTCGGCATTTTCAGGATCGCTACGGAGTCCTTCCTTGAACGCATAAAACGCCTTGTCAAGCTGCTCTTTCTTGAGAAAGGATGCCCCCATTACAAGCCATTTCTGGGTATGGTCCTGAGGATCTGAATATTTTGACATGAAGGGCACCCTGGGGATATTATAGTGACAGTTCTTCCAGTAGAATAGTGTCTGAATTATTCCTGTTGATAATAATCCAGCAGATCAGAAAAGCATTACGGGTAGGAGAGGCATCATCACTCCGGGGTGAAGAACCGTAAGGTATTACATCTATCAGGAGAGGATAGTAGCTAACAGGTATAGGGGGATATGAGATGACTGAATCAATAAGTGATACCGGGCAGAGAGGTGAGATGGAGAGGATGAAGCAGGAGATTGAGGAACTCAGGTCTCATCAGAGAGAGTCTGATTTTATCTTCACGCAGAATCCAAATCCGATCCTCATTTGGAGCAGGGATCTGAAAGTCGTTGGTGTGAACGATGCCTTCATCAAGGCCACAGGATGGAGCAGAGAGAAGAGCATGTCTGCTACCCTGCACGACTTTGTATATCTTGACAAAAAGGGGGAGGGACTTGCAGAGACCGTAAAAGACAGAACACCAAAGGTCGGCGAGGCAACCTTCCAGTTTCCTTCAGGGATCGTCACCTGGGTCAGGCATACAATACCTATCCTTGACAACACGGGTAATATCGATAAGATACTCTCGGTGTATAATGACATCACCGAGATCAAAAAACTCCAGCAGCAGGCTGATTCAATAATTGATCAGAACCCGCTTCCGATCCTCCATTTCAATCCCTCATTTGAGATCCAACAGGCAAATATCGCATTTTGTGAACTCTCCGGATACTCCAAAGAGCAGTTACTCAATATGAAAGTATCTGATATGAAGATCCTCAGCATGGTTGGGCAGGGATCCAAGGCTGCAATACAGGAGAAGAAGAGATGTAAATGCGAACTGGTAATGGATTTCCCAAGCGGCAGAAAAGAGCTGGTCGGAAACACGATACCACTCATTGATGAGAGAGGGAACGTGACATCCGCCTTTGGTGTCTACATTGATGTAACAGAGGAGCACAGACAGGCACACGAGAACCTGATCCTGCAACGCCGGTCTGCATCTATCATAGATGATAATCCATTCCCATTCATCCTCTGGAACCCTGAACTGAAGGTAGTGGAGATGAATCCGGCTGCATTCCATCTGATGGGTTTTCAGAAGAGCGATATCGGAAAGATCACAATAAAGGACTTCAACTACGTGAAGCAGTCGGGGGAGAGCGTCGCAGACACCTTCAGAACAAAAAAGCCGAGCAAAGGGGATGCCACAATCCGGTTCCCTGCAGGTGAGAAGAGTGTTGAGCGGTACAACATTCCCCTCATTGATGAGGAGGGCACGGTATACAACGTTCTGACCGTATATAACGATGTTACAAACCAGAAACATGCGATCGACGAGATAATCCAGGTTGCCCTCGCTGCCGAAAAGGGAGATCTCACAGTCAGAACCCACCAGGATCAGTATACCGGTGACTACTTTGAGATAGCCAAAGGTATCAACCAGGTGCTCGATACCCTTGTCACACCGTTCGAGGTCTTTGGCAAAAAGGTCGGCGAGATATCTGCCGCAACAGAAGAACTTGCGGCTAGTGCAAAGGAGGTCTCAAATGGAACACATGTCCTTGCTGAGAGTTCGAATATCGTTGGGCATAACGCAGAGCAGGGTGAGGACGGGGTAAAGCAGATCCTGAACGCCATGGATGATCTGAACAGGACGGTATCAGACATTGCTGTGCGGAGCGAGTCGGTTGCGAGACTTGCAACCGATGCCGATGAGAAGAGCCAGCTCGGAGTTGAACTGGCAAAGAAGGCTGAGGAGGTGATGGTAGGGATATCAAAGAACTCAGGCCAGGTTGATCTGATAGTTCAGGACATCAAGTCACAGATGGACCAGATCGGCAAGATCGTGAATGTCATCACCGATATCGCGAACCAGACAAACCTCCTTGCCCTCAATGCAGCAATCGAGGCTGCACGTGCAGGTGAGGCAGGACGAGGATTTGCTGTAGTTGCAGCAGAGGTCAAGTCACTGGCCCAGGACTCACGGAGATCAGCAGAGAATATCGCGGACATGATCAGATCCCTGCAGGACAAGTCAGTTCAGGCCGCCCTGGCAGTTTCAGAGGCCGGAGCCATTGTCAAGGAAGGAGATGCAGCTCTCGCAGAGACGCTGAACGCATTCAGGATCATCGCCGAGTCGGTAGGGGACATCTCGACAAATGTAACCGGGGTAGCCGCAACTTCAGAGGAACAGGCTGCGTCAGTCGAGGAGATCACCGCCAGCATCAGCGAACTTGCAAACCTGCTCCAGGAGACGACCAGGCAGGCGGTAGACTCTGCAGCAGCAACCGAGGAGGCATCATCATCCATCGCCCAGATAGAAAAGGTAATAACAGAAGTGTCAACCAATATCGAACAGGTAGCCAGGGAATTAGCACGGTTTCAGGTCTAACGGGTGAGGAGAAATGGCCATAGCAGCAAGTCAACAGGACAGTTCCGGCGGAATCGGGGCAGCGGCCGGGAACGATGAGGTACAGGTTGTTGAATTTCTTATCGGAGAGGATAAGTTCGCAGTCAATCTCTTTGATGTCAGGGAGATTGTAGAAGCGAGTAAGATAACACCCCTTCCACATGCATCATCATATATCAGGGGTATCATCGATCTGCGGGGAGAGATCACAACCATCGTTGATCTCCGCCACCTGCTCAGAATAAAGAAGGCGGGCGACAACAACAGCGAAGACCTCAGGTTCATTGTGCTCGATGAGTCGGTAACAGACGGGAAGACCGGAGTTGTTGTCGACGAAGTCACTTCCGTGCTCACGGTCGCGGTTGCTGATATCGACCAGAACTCTCACGGGGCAGGTGACGAGTCATACATTCTTGGTGTCATCAAGAAAGAGGTCGGAGAGCGGGGAGAGAGCAAGAAGGAACTTGTGATCTGGATAGATATCTGCGGGCTCATCAAGCAGGCCGGTGGAATCAGCCAGTAATCTCATCTTTTTTGAAGAGCGGCACTGTTATTTGTACAGGATGAATTCGCTGGATTCATATATCACAGTCATCCAGTGAGTTATATGAGAAGGGCTCTGATCTTCCTTTGTTTTGTGATCGGTATCACTCTGTTCTCGCATGCATATGCAGAGCAGACTGATACGGACAATGACTCCAGACACCAGGATATGATGGATCTCATCGGAAGAGTATCTGATGAGATAACAACAGGCCTTATGGTGGTCGAACATGAGAACGAGAAGAGTTCAATGGCACTCTCAAGCGGCACACGTGCAGGCGAGAATGCTACCGCAGTCCTGAACAAGAAGGTTGCTTCAATTCCATTTGCCCACTCCTCACTTGTAATAGAGCCTTCAGGACTTGTGACGGCAGCTGCACCGGCAGAGTACCAGAACCTTGTTGGCGTCTATCTCAACGATTCTGCAGTTACAACCGCACATGCAAAGAAGGAACCAGTACTGAGTGACATCTTCCTTCTCAAAGAGGGATTTTATGGTGTTTCGTTCAGTTATCCGATCTTCTCGTCAGAGAATGAGTACCTGGGTTATACCGATGTCACCTTCAGACCAGAAGAGTTCCTGAGGCAGTACATCATTCCTCTCGTCGAGCAGAAGAGGTATGATATCATGATCGTCCAGCCCAACGGACAGATCGTGTACGAGAGCAATGAAGAAGAGATTGGCAGGGATGCCCTGACTGATCCCCTGTATTCTGATCCAACTCTCCACCAGGCTGCAATGAACATAACAGCACAGAAGTCAGGTGTCACGTCGTACCAGTTCTGGAATAAGAACTGGGATAAGTCAGTGCTGAGAGAGGCGGTCTGGGATACTCTGGAGTATGATAACCAGAAGTGGCGAATAGTTGTTATCGGTGACATTGACGAGTCACAACCTGATGCAGTCCTGACAAATGAAAAACCGGGCAGCGAGAACCCTGACCTCAACAGCTCGATTGCTTCACTGAATGCCTTCATGGCTAATGCCACTGATTTTGCAGCAGAAGAAGGTCAGACAGAGGCCTGCAATGTATTCAATAACCTTTCTGGCCCGTATGTCGCAGGAGATCGATACATCTTCGCCTACGATATGGATGGGACAGCACGTGCACTGCCTTACCAGCCAGGGTTTATCGGAAAGAACAGGATGAATCTCACCGATGTAAACGGATTTGCAATCCTTCCCGCAATGGTTGATCTGGCCAGAGAAGGTGGCGGGTATCTTTACTTTGTCTATCCGAATCCTGCACAGGATTACACCCCAATGCTCAAACTTTTCCAGATCAAACCGGTAGATGAGAACTGGTTCATTGGATCAGGAGTTTATCTTCCAAACTTCAACGCATCAATACCACAACAGAATCTCACCAGCCTTGTAAGCAGGCTGAAAAATGCCACCATTCATGCAGATGATGTCGGAAAGGAGCAGGCAGTTGCTGACTTCAATGACAGAAACGGTACGTATGCTGATGGCGGAGATTACATCTTTGCGTATGGCTATGACGGGACTACCCTCGCTCTCCCCCATCAGCCTGAACTGATCGGCACAGACCGGTCAGATTACACCGACCAGTTCGGATGCCCGATCATCAGAATGGAGATCAATGCAGCAAAGCGAGGCGGCGGATATGTGTATGTGGTCTATGGCAACCCTGATACCGGCAAAAACGAGGTGAAACTCTGTTATGTCAGTCCTGTCGGAGATGACTGGCTCGTTGGGTCGGGGATCTACACCGGACAGAATCTTATTGAGTAAGACCGGATGGCCGGTATAGTACAAGGCCACATTTGAGCAGGGCAGGTACCCTGACCTGCATCATCTCCTGTCTACCAGCCTTTTTGGACGCCCGGGAAGAGTTGAGAGTTCAAGTCCCCCTGGCGGTGTGATATTGAATGTCACAGACAGTGTTCCATCCTTGTAATGCTGAAACATGCCTGGCTTTGCCGCAAAGAACGATTTCAGGAAGGTTTCAGTTATCAGGTCAGTTTCAGACGGTTTCGGGTCTTTTGCCTCCATGCTCACCCGCATCACTGTCTTCTCATCATCACCACCGGAATAGAGGAAAGCCTCGTACTCCCCGGAGAGATACTCCATATTCTCCCTCTGAAACACTCCCCGCTCAATATCAACCCTGTTCAGAGGTGTTCCCTGTACCCAGAAGGTTTCTGCTTCACGTTGGGGACTGTAGATCTTCATATGGGTTCTCCCGCAGGCACATGTATCACGGGAAGTGACAACAGTGGTGTCTTCAGTATCATAGTTGATCAGGATCGTTCCGCACGACTCACCTTCAGGGAGAAGGGTTGTCAGAACGATACGCCCGCATTCACCATCATTGACAAAATCCTTCATCTGATCATCGTAAATGTCCATGTGAACCAGATCTTCGGGAACATGAAGTCCCTGTCTGGCAGAACATTGACCGCACATCGTGCCTTCTGTACTTCCGTAGGTGTTGAAGACATCACAGCCCCACAATTCGGTGAGGTACGCCTTTGACTCTTCAGCATATGCCTCTCCGCCGATGATAAGTCTCTTGATTCCAGAGTCTTCAGGTCTGATGCCTTCTGCCTTCATCTTCTCGGCAAGCCTGAGAAATTTAAAGACACTACCTACGATTCCTGTGGGACGATAGTTCGTAATCACCCTGAGCGGGAAGGTACACTTTCCGGTCGGGATGATGGTAAATCCAATGTTGCGGGCTGCGAGAGTCATGGTGTTTGCACCCACATTCATCCCGTACGATGCACAGACGATAACCCGGTCTCCGGGCCCTATGCCCTGTGATACAAAGATTCGTGCATATTTTTCAGCAAACCGCTTCCAGTCATCCCATGTCAGGAAGTAGCTCTTCGGCACTCCGCTCGTCCCGCTCGTCTCATGAATGGTGAAGATTTTTTCCCAGGATGTACTCTTAAACCCAAACTCCTCCATGTTCGGGGGCTGGTGGGCACGGATATCTGCTCCCGTGATCATCGGAAGTGAGAGGAGATCATCATGGCTGCGAATGGTATCGGGATCTATACGATGTGTTTTAAACCATTTTCTGTAAAAAGGAGAGTGTTCGTTTGCATATGTGACCGTATGATGAATCCGCTCGTCGATGAGATCATCCAGGCTCCCCCGATCCATCGTTTCAAGAGACTCACGGTAGTACCGATTACTGTTCATGGTTCCCCCCTGTTCATCCAGTAGCACTTCGTGGTGACGAGGTGTATATACTTCAGGATATTTACACCTTCAGTATGGCCTGAAGATGTCATTCATTACCGGGCAGAGCACATACCAGAAGGATAAGGAGTTATGAAGATCGGGTATCCCTGCATCAACAGAAGTTTAGAATGCAGTTCAGGGAGAACATTCAGGCTGGCATCGTATTCAGATGAGAGGCTGATTACAACAGTTGCAGGGAATCTGACTTGTCTTAAGAGAATCCTTGAGTGGAACTGTGAGAATAAAATCAGATTCTTCAGAATAACATCAGATATAATTCCCTTTGCGTCACATCCGGTCTGTACTTTTCCCTGGAAAATACACTTTCATGATGAATTGGAAGGGATCGGACACTTCATCAGGGAATCGGGAATGCGGATATCGATGCACCCGGACCAGTTCATCATTCTCAATTCTCCTGATGAAAAGGTGGTGTCGCGGAGTATAGACGAACTCATGTACCATGCCGAACTGCTTGATGGCATGAACCTGGACAGGACTGCAAAGATCCAACTCCATGTCGGTGGTGTCTATGGTGAGGCAGAGCAGAGCATCGCAAGGTTCATCCGCACCTATAAGAGCCTTGATCCGTCCGTACAAAACCGTCTCGTGGTTGAGAACGATGATCAGCGGTTCACAGCTGCCGACTGCCTGAAGATACACGAGGAGACAGGTATACCAATCCTCTTTGATGTTTTTCATCATACCTGCAAGAATTCCGGTGAAGATACCGGGGAGATGCTGAAGATGACAGGTAAAACCTGGAGTCAGAGCGACGGGATACCCATGACTGATTACAGTTCCCAACACCCGGAAAAACGTGCAGGGAGCCATACCGAACATATAGATCCTGATGATTTCAGAAATTTTCTCAGGGTCTCAAGCCCGTTTGATATCGATATCATGCTTGAGATAAAGGACAAGGAGAAGAGTGCAATCGAAGCAGTAGCAATCGCAGGGTCAGATCCCAGGTTCTCCTGATTCATGTGCAGTTCTGAGATCTGAGTGTGGCATACCAACGGTAGAAAAAAAGTTTTCTAATCAATGCCCTTTTGTCAGGAAATACGAGCCGATGCAGAGTGCAAGAATTGCGAGGGCAAGCATAAGAGCATCTGATACGACAACCATCTTCATTGAGATGACATTTTTGAAGAACGCAACGATGAGGATGATGATGATGACCTTGATGATCTTGCTCTTCAGTTCATCAAGCGAGGTTATCTGTAGAAGCGGATGATCCACATCGTCAGCAGAGTCACGGGCGATGTCAATCTTGGAGATGATCAGTTCATACAGACCAAAACTGAAGATCAGGAAGAAGACCGCGATCAGGTAGAGATCGAGTGCACCGATAAAATCCTTTAAAATATCCTCGTTGCTTATCATCTCGTGATTTGTGATGATTCCCGGAGCAGTGAGGATTATCTCCTTTACAGGGGTCAGGATCTCCAGTGTTCCCATGATGAAGAGTGCAATGGATGCAAAACCGCAGAAGAAAACTGCCAGAAGGGTGATGTACCTGAACTTCCAGAGCCAGTACTCGATTGGGTTCAGAACCCTGGATTCAAAATCCTTCTCAAGATGCTGATTAATACCTTTAATCATGATTGTCCTGAAAATTCTTGGAGAGAAGGGAGTTAAGGTTTGTGATATCGGTCTCTTTTTTTCCAGTAAAAATCCAACCCGGTGGGCAGGTCAGACAGAGTGAAAAATTGATCCACCTCATAGCCCGGTGGTAAGATGTGGATACATAAAAAATGGCATGTATGTAACGAAATGATATAAGGACGGTATTTGTAAAATATATACGACAATTAATAAAACATACTATCACTTTCGCACTGTTTATCAAACCTATTTATACCAAACAGTAAGACTCTCTGCAGGAACCGGATCTAAAGCCAGGTTCATCAAGAGGAATAATCGTGATCAAGTACCATTCAGTGGTTTTAATCTGCAGGGACATGCAGATCAGCCGCACATTTTACCAGGAACTCTTTGATCTTACCATAGAACTTGAGATCGAGGGGCTAACAACCTTCATTGGAGGAATATCACTCTGGGACCGGGCGTTTGCATCAGGGCTCCTGTACAAAGGAGCAGAGATTTCAAAACCACCAGAGAGGCCCGCTCAAGAGATCTACTTTGAAACAGATGAGATCGATGAATTCTTCAGCAGGATCACCAGCCGAGGGGTAAAACTTCTTCACCCGATCGAGAAGACTCCCTGGCAGCAGAGGACTGTGCGGTTCTTTGATCCTGACGAGAATCTGATCGAAGTTGGAGAGTCCATGGAAGAGGTGATCAGAAGAATTGCACGGGAGGGACACACACCTGAAGAGGTTGCTGACCTGACCTTTATGCCGATTGAGATCATCAGGGCGGTTCTGACCCAGGAACTGTCACAGTAAAACCATAACGAAGAAGATTTCACTATTAAAAACCCAGACGATACTATGAGCACAATAAACGGAGTCTGCCAGAGCTGTGGAATGCCATTTGCTTCACCTGCTGATTTGGGCACCGAAGCGGATGGAACACCCTCGGCACAGTACTGTACCTACTGCTACCAGAACGGAAAATTTACTGAGCCTGATTCAACAGTAGACCAGATGGCAGAGAAGGCAGGGGCAATCATCTCACAGATGTTTGAGATGCCCCTTGACAAGGCAAAGGAGCTGAGCAGGACACAGATTCAGAACCTGGTCCGCTGGAGCGGTAGAGTCATCCCAACATGCGAGAGCTGTGGAATGCACCTCGTTTCAGACCAGGATGCAGGAACCGAGAAGGACGGAACACCGAGCACCCGGTACTGTACATACTGTTATCAGAAAGGAGCTTTTACTGAACCGGAACTTACCAAAGAGACCATGATACAGAAGTATGCCGCGATGTTTGCAGCTCAGAATGGTATGCCTGTTGAAAAAGCAGAACAGATGGTAAGCCAGTTCACCAGTACTCTCCCCAGATGGCAGTAACTCAATCCCTTTTTTTGAGCGGACGTTAATAAAATACTTTTTTTGTGGTAGAAACACGGAGTTCAACTTCACTGTAAACCAGATCCTATCCAAGAGCGTAGAGGAACGGGTTTTGTGGATGATCCAAGCGATACCATAGGGAGCATAGGTATCCATTAGAATGAAGTGAACCTCGTCTCAACCCCAGACGCGAATGAGAACAGAGATTCCTGTTCTGCTACAAAAGTCAACTCTTTTGACCAGAATAAGCCGGTTAACAAGATCAATCCGCTCTACTGGCAGCATATTGGTGAAGTTGTCAACAAGGATTGTAAACTCTCTCCAATCTACCGGTTTTAACGAAGACATCAGGAATTTTTGTGTCTGGTAATTAGGTCAGCACAACTGTTATCTAACGGAGGAACGGGTGCAGCGAACAAAGCCACGTAGAGTCAGACACGGATTCACCCAGATATCTCTGCACAGGCTGAGATAAAGACTTCAAAAGAGCGGGGGGCGACCTCCCGACAGTCGGGAGGCCTGAAATGTGAGTGTTTGATCAGGTTTATCTGGTGGTATATCAGGACATGGCAGTCCACGTATATCGGAGGAATTTAGGATCAGGCAGTGACCTTCTTTGCTATCTCCTTACCTGCTGCAAAGGCCTTATCCAGTTCACTCTCATCAGGCACATAGAGGACCTCCATGCCATCAACAACGGTGAATCCTGCGGTCTTGAGTTCTTCTGCAACCATCTTAATCGCTCCGCCCTTTCCACCCATTGACCCGAAGGTCAGGGCAAACCGCTCGCCGGTCCGGTTAAAGTGCAGACCCTTAAGGTAGTACAATAGATCACCGATGCTCGGGTACGGCATGTCATTGATCGTTGGAATCCCGACCATGATAGCCTTTGACTCAAGGATATGCTTGACGATCTCAGAGCGTTCGTCCTCATGAAGGTTGAAAACCTTCACATCACATCCACCAGCCATTGCTCCTTCGGCAAGGGCATGACCGAGCATCTTGGTCGAGCCGTGCATCGTGTCGTAGATGATGGTGACCTTCTTCTTCATCCCGGCACCGGTAGCCCAGCCAACATACGCACTGATGATCTTCGAGGGATCAGTCCAGATCTGACCGTGTGACGGGGCGATCATCTTCACCTTGCTGAGCAGGTCAAGGTTGGTCAGCTCGGTTGCCTTCTTGAGGAAGAGCGGGGTGAGCGGGACTATCAGGTTTGCATAGAACTTCTGGGCTGCATCCATCAGGATGTACTCAGGAATATCGGTGTCAAGTCTTTCTGCAAAGCAGAGATGCTGACCGAACGCATCGTTCGGGAAGAGAATCCCGTCTTCAGCATAGAGGGTGAACATAGAGTCAGGCCAGTGAAGCAGGGGAGCTTCTACAAAGGCAAGGGTCTTGCCCCCGATGTCAAGGGTCTCTCCGGTCTTGACATTCTTGTATGTTGCGTCCTTGAGAGCCGGGTAGTGCCGGATAAGCCCATTCTGGCAGATCTCAGTACAATAGATCGGTGCATTCGGGAAGCGTTTGTGAACCTCCACAAGCCCGCCGGAGTGATCCTTCTCGACATGGTTCTGCACGATGACATCGATCTTAAGATCTTTTCCTTCACGGGCACATGCATCAGCTATCCGTCCCCACATCTGTGCGGTCTGACCCGGATAGACGTTGTCGATGAGAACGGTCTTCTCGCCGAAGAGGAGGAAACAGTTGTACGAGGTTCCGTCCAGTGTGTATCCGTGGTAGGTTCTGAGGTCCCAGTCAAGAGTTCCGACCCAGTATACACCATCAGCGATCTTGTATGCTTCAGCTTTCATGATTGATTCTCCATTCGTATTACTGCGAACATTCTATTACATGCGAACGAGTATAAAGGTTGCGATCAAATATCTGTATGTGAACCTGGCTGGTGTCATTGAGAACCATGAACCTGAGGGTGAGGTCACCCTCTACTCAACAAAGACGAGTGTTGTCGCGATAGACAGCCTGATCAAGCGGCGTATTATCAGAATAATTTCAGAGGGTGAGATCTCGTTCGATGAGATCGTCTCACGAACAGGCAAAGCGAAATCAACGATATCAGTGCACCTTCGTGACCTTGAGACCGCAGGCCTCATCAGGTCGCGACCTGATCCCGATGACCACCGGAGAAGACTCCTCTCCATGATATCAGAGCCCATCGGACGGCTCACGAACACAGATCGCAAGACAGCCCAGAGGCACATCCATGAAGAGGAAGGGAGACTTCCCTTCACCGAAGGAGACATCGCATCCTTCTTCAGTTACACGCTCCGGGTCTTCAGAACCGAGGCGATGAACCTTGGAATGAATATCGATCCTATCCTCCACAGGTCAGGGAAACGGATCGGAAGAGCACTTGCCCCGCTGGTTGCTGATCAGACAATTGCCGGAAAAGTCGGGAAGATGGATACGTTCTGGCAGTCATACGGACTTGGAAAAATAACCCTCATCTCTGATGAACCGCTCACCCTGAAGGTTGAAGGCTGTTTTGAATGCCAGGAGTTGCCTGTGACCGGGCATGGATCATGTGCCTTTGACATCGGTGTTCTCTCATCCATCTTCTCAGAAGAGTTCCAGGACAGACCCGAGGTTGTCGAGGTGGAATGCTACTCCTCGGGTTTTGATCACTGCACCTTTGTCATAACCAGGCGTGAACAGCCAGGGCAGGAGGATAATGTCCATGAACAGGTGGAAAATTTGGGAAGTGTTATTACCCCTGAAGGGGTACAATAAACCGTATTCTTTCTGCAGATCATCTGTTCTGCTGCTCTTTTCTAAAATTTGCCGGGCTTCATGGCGTTTATTGGGGGTCCATTATGACGGGAACTACCACAACCACTACCAGTAATCATCAGACTAATCTGACTCATGACATTCCGCGAACGATGAGCACGCAGCATCCCGACAACGTCACCACCCCGTTCTTTGCAGCTAACCCGGAACTGAGCGGTGAAGATGAGGTCCGGGAGGCGTTTTACATCTTCTCCCACCTCGGCTGTCGCGAGCAGATGTGGGATTGTGAAGGAAAGGAAGTCGACAACTTTGTTGTCAAAAAGCTCCTCTCCCGTTACCCTGAGTACTTCCACAAGAACCAGCTCGGAAAGAACAGGCTCCTTACCCTGAGAGTTCCGAACCCCGAGTTCGAACGGGCAGAGGCGAAGATCCTGCTTGAGACACTCGGGTCAATCCCAAGATCCTACGACATTGCATCCCTCTTCTACGGGGATGAGACACCACCGATCTTCGAGGTCATCCTCCCGATGACCACCTCGTATTCATCGATCGACAACATATACCAGTATTACCGGGATTTCGTGGTCGGGCAGCAGCATCAGCGGCTTGGCGGAAGGGACAGCACCATTGCAGACTGGATAGGCTCATTTCATCCTGACCGGATCAATGTCATCCCGCTCTTTGAAGACAGGGACGGGATGCTCAATGCTGCTTCTATCGTCAGAAGATACATGCAGGACAAAAATCTCCCGTACCAACGTGTGTTTTTGGCACGTTCTGATCCCGCTGTCAACTATGGCCAGATTGGAGCAATCCTGCTGAACAAAATAGCACTCTGGAATCTGTCTAAACTATCTGACGAGACCGGGGTTCCGATCTGTCCGATTATCGGGGCAGGATCGGCACCGTTCAGGGGAAACCTGAGACCAGACACGGTACAGCGGGTTGTGCAGGAGTACCCCGGAGCCTACACCTTCACCATACAGTCTGCATTCAAGTATGACTACCCACTGAGCGAAGCAGCAGAAGGTATCAGGTTCCTGGAGGAGCGAAGCATTGAACCTGCAACATATATCGATGAGGAAGAGTCACTCATACTCCTTGACCGGTACTCGGCAGAGTACCAGAAGCAGATCATTGCACTTGCACCGATGATCAACCGGATAGCAGGACACATTCCCGGTCGGCGGAAGAGAAAACTGCATATAGGGCTCTTCGGGTACTCAAGAAGTATGGGCGAGGTATCACTGCCCCGTGCCATCACCGTGACTGCTGCCCTGTACTCGATTGGGATACCACCTGAGATCCTTGGCATGAATGCACTCACACCCGATGATATCGCATTTCTGAAGAGTACGTATGTCAATTTCGAGTCAGATATGGCTGATGCGGTACGGTTCCTCAACCCTGATTCTGTCTTCCTCCCACAGGGAGTCGCCCAGGCTGTAGAAGAGATCGTTCCGATAAGACCTGACCCGGAGCACCAGGAGATCGCACGCAGGATAGAGAAAGGGCTTGCTGCGTGCCAGATGGAGAGTTTCACCGATCTCATCCTGCAGGCAGGACACATCAGAAAGTTCCTTGGATAAGGAACTTTTCTTCATGTTCCAATTATTAAGAAGCCCTAAAGGGAGGGCTGTAATTCTTTTCAGGTCTGTAAGAATTCTTTATGTTTAAACCGTTTTCAAGCATATACCATACCGACAATGATCAATACGGAGACGTTCAGAACTGATTCTCTCTTCAGAATTCCTGAACTCATCCTGTTTTCAGGCATGATCATATGCCTTCTCGGTCTTCTTGGGATCATCACCCCTGCCCTGTATCCGGCTGCTCCGGTCGCGGGATTACTCTGCGGGTTCTGGCTTTCAGGATACGCAGTGATGACGATCCTGTTTCCATACACTGCCTCGGGCGAGAGGGTTGTGACGGTGATCGGAAGCATCCTCAGCAGCATAACCTTTCTCACGCTCAGTGCCCTGGCCTGTGAATTCTCAGGAAAAGATGCATTCTCTGATTCACCTGTGCCGCAGGTAACTCCGTTCTTCACATCAATTATCCTGCTTTACTCTACGTTTTTTGTGCTGATGGCCCTTATCGTGGTCTTCTCACGGTCAGACAGGACGACGATACCCGAGTTCTTCATCGAAGCGGGGTCTGGTTTGAAGAGCCGGATACCGCCCATTCTTGCAGCGGCTGCGTTAATACTTCTGTTTTGTGGTGCAGCAGCATGGATTTTATCAGCCACAGAGCCCAGAGAGGTCACGGAGGTATGGCTGCTCAATGCAAATGGGACAGCAGAAGATTACCCGTCATCAGTCCATGCAGGAGAAAAATTCACCAGCATCATTGGGATTCACAGCCAGGAGAAAGGATATACCACATTTATCCTGACGACATCTGTACAGAACAGGACTGTTAATTCGAGGACACTTGGGCTTGCAGAAGGGGAGAAGGCAGAGTTCCTGGTCACCATCGATCAGGTTTCGGGAACTCCGGGTGAAACAGTCAGGATCAGGTACGATCTCTTCAGGGGAGAGAACCAGAATACAACCCCGTACCGGAGTGTGTCAGAAGGTATCAGAATACTATGAACGACAGAACTACTCTTCTTCTCTGCTTTGCAAGTTGTATAGCAGCGGCACTTATCCTGCTCCTCTCACGGGCGTATCCATCTCTTGCTCCGATATCTCTGATCTTCATCGGACTGGCGGTCTGGTTCTGCACAAACAGCCAGAGGCCGGGGTTCTGCCTTGTCACAGTTGCAGCAACGACAACCCTCGTCCTTGTGTTCAGATTTCCGTACCTAACCTGGGGTGATCCCTGGCAGGATTATGAATCGGTATGGGAGGTGATTGTCCAGGGATCGACTGCAGCTGCAGGATATCGTCTTCAGCAGCCGGTTTTCCCGGTAATAGTATCAGCATTTTCCGGGTTTTTATCCATCCACCCAATGCTTGCACAGAAGATGATTGTACCCCTTGTAGGATCACTCTCGGTCTCAATCCTGTACTTCATAGGCCGCGAATACACTGATCGGACAACTGCACTTACAGCCTCACTCATCTACCTCTCAAGCATTCCTTACCTGCACTGGGCGTCGCAGGGCGTCAGAGAGGCGCTTGGAATCCCGTTCTTCCTTTTATCAATATACTTTTCCCACCGGGCAGTGAGAACCGGACGGGTGTCAGACATATTGCTCTCGTTCTGCATGATATCAGGGCTCATCCTTGCCCATCACCAGTCTGCGTTCATGTTCTCGGTCATATTCCCGGTTATGACCCTGGCAGAGATCTACCTCTTCAGATCAGATGCCAGAATTAAGAGAGAGGCAGGGATCATCTGTCTGATCCTCGGATTTTCACTTCTGGTTATGCTGACATGGTGGAGATACAGACTCAGTTTCATATATATCTCCTTTATTCATGACATAAACAAGATTACACCCTTCCACAGCATACCTGGGATTGTTCAGGTCATAGGCTTATTCCTGCTTTTTATCTGCTTTGCATACCTCCCGTCCATCTGCCCGGGAGTTACAAGACCACTTCGCTATCTGATGCACTGGGTATCAAAACGGGTATGGATCCTCCAGGTGGGAGGTTTTTTTATCGCGATCGGAGGAGTGGTTCTTCTGGTCACATCCCTTGCAGGATACTCATTTCTTGCGGTCAGATACCCGGTTCCGATGATTTTTGCAGGTGTCCTCATTCTGATACTGGCCCTCATAGGAGTACCGGAGTTTCTTACATCAAAGCGTTTTCCTCTTCTGCTTTTTGCTGCCGTTCCCCTGATATTGCTGGGTATCGGTCTCACACGGGCCATACCGGGAATTGAACTCCTGTGGAACAGCCAGATCGATCCACTCAGGTTTCTGGGATATCTCTGGCCTCCTGTTGCCCTGATGGCAGGAGCAGGAATCATCAGGTTATTCCGCACAGACAGGCAGTGGCAACTCGGGGTTACCATCATCTTCCTCTTCATGCTCACTACAACCTTTCCATCCATCGTCATGATGGGAACGTCGTTTGAGAAGGGGACTATCTGGTATGACAACCGGAGCCTGGTGATATCTCATCCTGAAACAGAGATCCAGGCCGTCGAATGGTTTGGAAACGAGAAGACAAACGGAATCCTGACATCAGACAGGTATGCATTCTCTGTTGCACGGTGGCTGAATACCCAGGAAAGCAGTGTAAAAGAACCGGTAGAGAGACCATCACCCAATTCCAGGTATGAGTACTGGCTGCTCACCTCACGGATGGACACATATGCAAATTTTGTTGAGTGGATCACTCAGGTACCCCATCCGGTAACCGCCGGTGAACGTCAGATGATGGATGATCAGTCGGTCAGAATGTACGATAACGGTGATGCTGTTTTATACAGAAACCGGGGTTCAGGTCAAAACTGACTCTGAATAGGATCATCACCCCTTGATACCTTTATGCCTCTGCCATGCAATACGTCAAGCAATAGATATCTGTACTGCTACAGGGTCTAGTGCGAATGTTCACAGGTAGGTGGGGATGATGTCAGAGCGGAATGGTAAACCAGCGAAGTACAACAGGATCGATCTCTCTTTTTTCACCAACAACGGGGGGATGAGATCCAACAACGAGGACAGTCTCCTCCTTGATGGTTTACTCATATCAGACAGATCGATGGAGAAACCACTCTCTCACCAGACTGTAGGACCCGATATCACATGCTGCATTGCAGACGGAATCGGTGGAGCAGAGAAGGGAGAGGTGGCAAGCAACCTTGTCCTTTCAGCACTCAGGGATAACGCAACCCTGATCACAGACACTGATTCGCTTTCCTCAGCCCTTTCAGAGGGAAAAGAAGCCCTGGAACAGTATGTGCAGGAGCACCCGGAGGCAGCTGACCTGGGATGCACCCTTGCCGGGATCTGCATCAGGGGGGACTCAGCCATCGTGTTTAACGCAGGAGACTGCAGGGTATACAGGATCAACGGCACCTACTTTGAACAAATAACCCGGGACCACTCGGTTGTCCAGAGCCTGTATGAGGAGGGCATCATCACCGAGGAGGAGATGCGGTTCCATCCGAAGAGAAACGTGGTCACCTCCTCGGTGTCTGGTGATGGAAACCCGGACTCGATTAAACTCTTCACCACAGAAATTCAGGTCAAAGATTCTGACATCTTCTTTATCTGTTGTGACGGTATATGGGGGTGCTTTTCGCATGATGAACTCGAACTCATCTACCAGCGGTTCAAAGGAATTGAATTTTGTGAAAAACTCATGGGAGCAGCAGTAGCCAGGAAGGCCTCAGATAACATCTCTGCAATCCTCATTCAGATATCACCGGCATGAATCCGCAACCTGGCGATCCCCCCACCATCAGAGAGAGTACCATCCCTGACACACGGAGAGGAGACACCGGAGCCCGGAATATCGTTGAGTATACCGAGCCAAAGCCGATTAGTGGTGAATTCCAGGGATACCGTCTGATCAGACAGTTTCCTGCTGCAGGCGGGGAGGCTGACATCTGGCTCATTCACAATGACACAGGATACGGGGTTCTTAAACACTACCGGCTCGGGATCGAGCCGAAACGTGATATTCTCGAAAAAGTCGCCGGGATCTCACGGCAGAATCCCCGGCACCTGATAAGAATTTATTCGCACGGGTTTGACCAGGTTACCAAACGATGGTACGAGATCCAGGAGTATGCGGGAAACGGATCGCTCAAGGACCTTATCAGGGATCACAGCATCGGGATGGTCCAGTTCAGGACCATCATCGAAGAGATCGTTGAAGGGCTTGAGTCCCTTCACGGTTCAGGAATCCTTCATCTCGACCTGAAACCTTCAAACATCCTGATCAGAAGCCTGCGACCGCTGAACCTGATCCTCATCGACTTCGGGATATCAACGCTGCTACAGGAGGAGTTCTCACGGCAGATCACGACCACGAAAGGGACCCCGATGTACTGGGCACCAGAACAGCTCGGAAACGTGGTCGGAAAAGAGGCTGACTACTGGGCTCTCGGGGTTATGGCACTTGAGATAATCATGCACAGACATCCCTTCGAAGGGATGAACCATAATGTCATTCTTGCCACCCTCTCAACGAGAGGAATCCAGATTCCGGCAGATATCCCGCATAAGACCGCGATACTATTGAAAGGGCTTCTGACCAGGAACCCACGCAGGCGATGGGGATACAAAGAGGTCTCTGCATGGATTGCCGGCAGGCAGAACATCCCTGTCTTTTATGAGGTTGAACTCTCTGCAGGCAGGGATAAAGATCTGTACGAGTTCAGAGGTGAGCAGTATGCAAGCCTGCAGGATCTCTGGTACGCCCTGATCAGCGATCCCGAGTCATGGGAAGATGCCAAGCGTCACATCGGACGTGGATACCTTAATCGCTGGCTTGAGAAGATAGAACAGTATGGCCAGGCAGTTGAGATCGAGAAGTATGCCGAGCAGTACCCTGACGAGGATGAACGGCTCCTCTACCTCGCTGCTCATTTTAACCCGTCTGTCCCGTTCACATTTCTTGGAAAACTCCTGGACGTCTTAAGCATTGCAGGATATCTGGACCGGTACATCAGCCACCAGAACGATGAACGCGAGAAAAGGATCATCTCGATGCTCTTTTCAGGTGAACTCAACCGAATCTACAGGACCTTTTCAGAGATCGCAGAAAGCCCTGATGAGGCATCGCAGATCTCCCGGATGTTTGCCTGGATCTCATCAAACCCCCGGGGAACCGATGAGAAGCGACAGTTATATGAGTTTCTTAGCGTTCTGAAAGAACGGGAGGAACTTGGAATCCCTAAAGAATGGGATACAAAAGCAGTCCTCAGAATAGCAGAGATCAGGGATCTCTTCCTCAGGCACGGGTACGATGCCGACTCAATGCGGGTTCAGGAGGAATTAATGACAGCCTGCAGACATGCTCTTCAGTCAGAATCGATTGAGCCCGATCTTCTTGTCGCACTTGCAGCAGCAGCGGAAGATGCAGGACTCTCCGAGTTCGTCTCACCCTGCCTGAAAAAGGCTGCATCGGCTGACATCAGGGTAATCAGCCTGCTCTTTAGCAGGAAGAAAGGGATACTCAGGTTCAAACTTTACAAGCGGATGAGGATGGATTATGAGAAGAACCTCTACTCTCTCTCATCAGACCCCTGGAGAGAGAGTTCAGGTTTCTGGCAGAGTCAGTTCTCAGCTTTGGAGAATGAAGAAACACTTCCTCTCGTGGTTTCCGTTGCCGAGCGGCTCATCGAGATACACGAGTCACCGGCCCTGGGTTATGCGATGCGGGGGATTGCATTGTCAAAGATGGGTCGGGTGAAGGAAGCAGAGTTCTTCCTCACCCATCCAACCGTCCAGTCGTCACAGGATCCCGAGGTCTGGCAGATCCTTGGCGGGTTCCATACGGCTGCAGGGCGTATCGAGGATGCCAGGCAGGCATTCCAAAAAGGGCTTGCAATCGAGAAGGATCACCCCGGACTGCTCCACGGGCTGATGAAGCTCACCGGTTCACAGAAGAATCATATCCAGGTTCTTGATATCTGCGACGAAGCGCTTACCAGTAATCCAGATAACCCGGAGTTACTGATCAAAAAGGCTGATGCACTCTTTGCCATCGGAAGAATCAGTGAAGCGACAGAAGCATACAGGCGGTACCTCACGCTCTCACCGAAAGACTCTACAGTCAGGATCTGTATTGCACGCTGTCAGATCAAACTCAAACAGAACAACGAGGCAGAAGAGTCACTAAAGCCCCTGCTTGAACAGGGTACGACCGATCCCCAGGCATTCCGCCTCAAGGCCTATCTTCTGTTGATTGCCGGAAAGATCCGCGAGGCGATAAAATACCTTGACAAAGCACTAGAACTCGGGCCTGGTGACCTGTGGACCATAAGGATAAAGGCTGATGCCCATATCGCTGCAAAGGAGTTCGGGCCTGCTCTCCGCTGCATCAGGGAGATTCTGGAGAAGGATCCTGATAACCTGCTTGTATGGGAGAAACAGGGAAAGATACTTTTGTCACTTGGATTTTTCGCACTTTCAGGTGAGTCATTGAAACGGGCAGCCGCAGGCGGGAGAAGATCGGCAGATCTCTGCATTCAGTACGGTGATGCTTTGAGACTTGCAGAAGATCTGCGGTATGGATCACCGAAAGATGCCGGAGAAATTACAGGAAACCCGCTCAAATGGCGGACAAGTCCCCTCTACCTGGACCTCTGGGAGCCTGAAGATATCTCTGCCAGCCAGGTTGAGCGTCTGATGAAGGCATCAGAATGGTACGACCGTGCTCTCTCACTCGGGGCAGATGATTCTTCAATCAGGAACAGAAAGGGAATAATCGCTGCTCTTCTCGGAGACTATGATGGTGCCCGGGCTGCCTTCAGGGAGGCAGCAGATACACAGAAGATGCAGCCTGCATACCGGACTAACCTTGCTGCCGTGTATGTTCTGATCGGAGAGAAGGAGAAGGGATCAGGAATCTTTCTGCAGGGTATGAGCCGGTTTTCAAAGATGGCCTACTTCCTGGACCAGTGTGCAGGAATGTACTTCAGTCATATTGATGATCCAGAGACTGCCCTGGATCTCAGTTCACAGGCGGTAAAAGCTAATACTGGCAGGGACCCCCTTATTCTGTACCATCATTACCTGGCACTCTCCAGGATGAACCAGCTGGAAAAGGCACGGGAGACTCTGCAGATGATAAAACGGATTGATCCATGGTATCAGGTGCCGGGATCTGATCCATCATGATCCTCCCCATACAGACCAATCAGCATTTGTCAGAATGAGGCAGAGCACAATGCTCAATACTGATGAGATGAAGTATTACTTACCAGCTGCATCATCTGATGGATGCTACGATTTCCGTGGATGGGAAAACGGGAAGAATATTCAGGGATATGCAATTTATTCAGCACCATGACACTGAAGAAGATTTGTGATGTTTGCGGGATGGCAAACCCGGCTACCGAGATGATATGCCAGCGGTGTTTTTCAGATCTCTCCAGGAAACGGCCGGTGCCTGCAAAACCTCCGGGACAGGCAGTAACTCCTGCACAGAGGAGGCAGTCGCATATCAGGTTCATGGATAAACCGGTATTTGATCAGGACAAGACCATCCGTGAGGTAGCCCCGCTTCTCCTTGTGATGGGACCCGGTCAGATCATCACCATCCACAACGGAGACATTATAGGAAGAGACTCGATAGGTGGCAGGATCCTGAACCAGTTCAGTTCAGTATCACGTCATCATGCAACGTTCAAGTATATGAACGGCAAGTGGCTGATAAAGGATGAGAACTCAACCAACGGGACGTACATCAACGGGACAAAACTCGTCCCGGAGAAGTGGTATGAGATTCGGGTTGATGATACCCTCTCCATCTCCTCGGTCTGCACCTTTACAGTTCAGACTGGATGAGCGTGAATCCAAAAGAGATTGTCAGTTCATTCTGTTCAGAGGAGAATATCCCTCTTGTCGGGTATGCAGCAGCAGGCAGGTGGAAAGAGCCCCTCTTTGAGCCCTGGGTCCCGCCTGAATTTTCCCCGGATTATATTCTGCCAGAGACGGAGACGGTCATCGTTATCGGGCTCCCGGTTGTTCTTTTTGCGCTTGAGACCTCTCCTTCGATCTGGTACCACGAACTCTACAAGACCATCAACTCGCTCCTCGACCAGTACACTGTCCGGCTCGCCTCCATCCTCACACAGGCAGGATTCCCCTCGGTCTTCGTTCCAAGAGACGGATACGGGAGCATCGAGGTTCTAATACATAACCCGGTTGCATTCTTCTCTCACCGGCATGCCGCAGTGCTGGCAGGCCTTGGCAGGTTCGGGGTGAATAACATGGTGCTCACACGGGAGTTCGGGCCGAGGATCAGGTTCGGATCGATCTTCACAACTGCCAGAATCCCATCAGGTCCTCTCATTGAGGATGAACTCTGTATACACTGCAACCGGTGTGTCAGCCTCTGCCCGGCATCTGCACTTGAGGAGGGCGAGTATCCCAGGGCTTTGACAGACAAGGCGGCATGCACGGCCCAGAGTGCAGCTCTGAACAAGAGGCATATATCGCCATGTGGAATCTGCATCAAGGTCTGCCCGGTTGGAGAGGATCGGAGGATGTTTCACCGGGAAGATGCCGGGATCTATGAGCCAGGATCAGATTCAGATCTTCAGAAGGGATGGGAGCATGTCAGAATGTACGGGGGGAGATGAAATGACCCCTTGAATTCCTCCGGGCGAGTATCCCGGATAATCTGTAAAAGAATTGATAATTTTAAAAAGTTGGTTACCTGACCCATCGGGAACTCCGTTTCTCTAGATATCTGGATATCAGGGTAACCGAGAATGTCATCACGAAATAAAAGATTCCGAGAATCAGATAAATCTCAAACGGTCGTGAAGTCCGGGAGTATATCAGATTTCCAACCCTTGTCAGTTCTGTTATAGAGATTACCGACACAAGCGAGCTATCCTTGAGAAGCGATGAGAATGAGTTCATCATCGGGGGGATTGCAACCCTTATAGCCTGTGGAAAGACGATATATCTGATCGTCTGAAATCGGGAAAATCCTAGTGAGTACGCTGCCTCCTCCTGTCCTCTGCTTACTGATGTCATAGCTGCACGAATCGTTTCAGACATATACGCACCGCAGTTTAATGCAAGTCCGATAACGCCTGCTGTGAAGGCGTCCAGTATTATTCCAACAGAGGGAAGTCCGTAATAGATAAAGAATAACTGAACGAGAAGGGGTGTTCCCCGAAATATCTCGATATAAATACAAAGGATAACAGAAACAATCCCCTGTTGATAGTACCTCCGTACCATGCCAACGCCGATCGCGATGAGTAAGGCAACAGCAAAGGCAGCAAGAGTTATTGCAATTGTGGTGATGGTAGCACTAAAAAGGAGCGGAAGATTCCTTCCGATAAGATCGGACTGAAAGTCCATCATTTACGAAAGGTTCAACCACTTGTCAACGATCTTCTGGTACGTTCCATCCTGCTTGATGGTATCTAGAGCCTTATTCAACTCATTCAACAGTGAATCAGACTTCTTTGCGGTTATCATCACCAGTTCTGAAGGTTCGCCTACCGGTGTATTGATGACCTTGAGCCCTTCCTTATTTTTGGCCTCTGTTGCTGCATATGCATATCCGACAACAACTGCGTCTATACGCTTGTTTGTAAGGTCAATGAAAGCATCATTGTTGTAGTCATACCGCTTGACCTCTTTGAGTCCGGTAAGCTTGTCAACCTGCTGTTCAGCCCCTGTGGACGACTGGACACCGACGACCTTACCGGTTAAATCTGCAGGAGACTTGATGGAATCATCATCAGATCTGACAAGGATGATCTCGCTCAGGTTGTAGTATGGATCACTCATGCCCACATTTCCTGCTGATGCCTCCTGTTTTGACATGGCAGTGACAAGCACGTCATAATCGCCTTTTTCAAGACCTCCGAGCAATGCCTGCCACTGGGCATCAACAATAGTAACATTGAGTCCTATCTCTTTTCCAAGAGCCCTGGCAAGATCTGCATCAAACCCCTCGATTGCACCGGTCTTATCATTGACCGACTCGAATGGAGGATACTGAGCACAGAGGCCAACAACAAGTTTCCCATTCTCTTTCAGGTCTTTCTGGAAAGCACCAGATGATTCCTCTGCAAATACGCATCCGGTGAACAATGCAACGCAGAGAGCGATTATCAGACAGCGAAGAAATTTCATTCGTATTTATTCCCTCTATCCGGTTTCAGGCACAAATGCCGTTTTTTGAGAGACCCAACCGGAGAGATAATATACGTCGATTGGAGGAGTATTTGAATAAAGAGTCTGTAAAAAATTAGGCAGTAATTCGAGACCGCACAACGCTTATTCGGTGAAATATCGTACCAGTCTTCATGTATCAGGATAGTAATGACAGAATAGGAGCAGGAATGTCATTACTTTCTTCATCTATCCCATAGAAAGGGATCGAGACTCCAACGTCACCTAAAAGCGATTGAAACTCTTCAATAAATATTCCTTGTCCTTGAGGATAGATGAGCGATTCCGTTAGTTTTTTGAGATTTGTGATACACGAGATCTCGCCGCAGTACTGATCTGAAGAACAGGTCTGATGGACTCCACAACTCGGGCTCTTATCAACCCCTATCACGCCAAAAAACTCGTACCCGTTTTTAATATAGTCTTCAATCTGATCGACGATGGGCCGCAGAAGATCCCTGCAATGCCTGCGATATGCTGGAATGTCCATCTGTTCTACAACCTGCCCCCACCTTCGTATACCAAAATATCCGATTTCAGGGCAGGGTAACTGGATGAGACCATACCCTTTCTGAATAATAGAGGAGACAAGTTCCTGATGCACACCAGGATACCTGGCAAGCCCTCCGACTTTTGCATTAACATTCAGGAGGCAATGGGCCAGAAGTATGATCTTTTTTCCCTGGTTCATATTCACCCCATGGTGTTCAGTTCACAGAGGTAAAAAAATGGCTGATACATGGTAGAACATGATATCATTTAGCTTCTCAGCGATTGAATCTGCAAAATATCATGACATACCGGAGATTACCGGTTAACCAATGGATTTGACATTGACTTTTTTCATTCCTGACTGATAATTCAACCGTAATCCGATGTAGCAAACGCTTATAAATACGGCCTACTAACAACTCACCATTCCGATAAATTTCTCGTTATCATCTGATAATACGTAACCTATAGGGGTTGATGAGAGTGGTCTCTGCCATGGAATTGTGTATGCATTTCAGAGAAGGAGAAGAGAATGCCTCTGTCCGGTTTTGATGTTGCAACAATATGTTCCTGCTCTTTCTGGGAAACCTCACGGTTGCATGCATACTGGCGATATACAATTTCGGTTTTGGACAGGTGAGATCATACCGGATGTTCATGGCAGGGAAGATATTTCAGGCTGCAGGCTGGCCTCTTTTTATCTTCAGGGGGATGATACCGGACCTCATCTCTGTTCAGATAGCAAATTCGCTCCTGTTTGCAGGATTCATATGTGAAACGTTTGCCATTACGAACGCAGACACGTATCATAAGAACTCTGAAAAGGTCTTCGGAATACTTGGCCTGATCTGTTTTTGTACAATATGGCTCCTGATGTGGGCTGCTCCTGCCAACATCAAAGTTGCGATAGCCTCGGTCTTGCTCACCCTGATATACTCTGCCTGTGCCTGTTTCCTGTTCAACAGTCAGAAAAATTCGGTACTCAGAAAAGTCCTTGGTTTTTTCTTCTGCCTGTTCAGCCTTTCCAGCATCTATCGTGCAGGTTCGTCCATCCTCTCCACGTCAGCAGAATATAATCTTCTTTCAGACAATGCCAGTCAGACCATCGAGTACGGCCTCTTCTTTGTGATTCTTTTCATCAGCGGGATCGGGTTTCTTCTGCTTCTCAAAGAACAGGACGACGAGATTCTCAAAGAGAGTGAGACGTTTAACAGGGGGCTTGTTGAAAACCTGCCTGATCTCATTGTGGTATACGGGCATGACCAGAAGATCCTGTATGTAAATTCTGCTGTTACCAGACTACTTGGTTATTCTTCAGATGAGATGAAGGGGACTGATATTCTCTCCCATGTCTCCATACATCAGCAGCATGCGGTTCATGATGTGGTTCTGAGCAGGATCTCGTCCGGGAGTATGAAAACAGTTGAGTTCGACGTTGTCACAAAAGAAGGAAATGCCCGCACTGTATTGTCCAAAGGAGTTCCAATCCAGTTTCATAATCTCCCAGCCATTCTGACGATACTTGTAGACATCACAGACAGAAAAGAGATTGAGGATGAGCTCAGGAGAAAGAACGAGGAGATCAACCATTACTTCTCTATCAGTCTTGACCTGCTCTGCATCGCTGACACGAACGGAAAATTCATCAAATTAAACCCAGAATGGGAAAAGTCGCTCGGGTATACACTCTCTGACCTCGAAGGTCACCGGTTCCTTGACTTTGTTCACCCTGATGATCTCCAGGCAACCCTTGACGCCGTATCTGACCTGATAAATAAAAATAAGGTCATTAACTTTACCAACAGGTACAGGCATAAAGACGGGAGCATCAGGTACATCGAATGGCGGTCATCTCCAAATCCTGACAATAATCTCATCTATGCAGCTGCCAGGGACATCACAGAACGAAGATTGTATGAAGAGAAACTCATCAGAATAAGCACATTAAAGGAGAGACTGCTCTCAACCTCTGATCTTGAGGGACGCCTGCTTTTGGTAAGCAACGCGGTTGTTGATATCTTTGATGCTGATTTTGCAGGAATCTGGCTTATTAACAATGGCGATATCTGTGAATCAGGGTGCAAGCATGCCGGTGCCGGTCCTGAGGTATGTCCTGATAGAACAAGATGCCTGCACCTGATGGCACGCTCATCCAGGGAGATCACTCCTGACGGGATATGTCAGAGAGTTCCCCTTGGATACGTAACGATTGGGAAAATTGTAGTCGGTGATGAACTCTCGATCATCACCAATGATCTTTCACCCGACTCCGGATTTTGTGACCCTGCCTGGATAGTATCATCGGGGTTTACTTCATTTGCCGGTTTTCGTCTCCTCTCTCCTGATAATGAGGCCACCGGTGTCCTTGCCATCTTCAAGAAGACCCCGATCTCACAGGTCGATCAGGATCTCCTTCAGGATCTCATCAACACACTCTCTCATGCCATCAACGCTGTAATCGCTTCACAGGAGCTGATCGAGAGTGAGGCAAAGTTCAAAGGATTATTTGAGGGAGCTAATGACGCGATCGTGATCATGGATCGCTCGATCATCATTGACTGTAATACAAAGACAGAAGAGATGCTTGGGGTTCCAAGAGATGCTATCATCGGCCATTCTCCGGCTGATTTCGCTCCGGAACAGCAGGAAGACAACTACCCGTCTGCCAGGCGGGTAGCAGAGAGTATTGAAACGGTTCTCAACGGAGAAACGCAGCGTATCGACTGGGCTCACAAAAACAGGGATAATTCCCTGTCATACACCGAGGTTAGTCTGAGCAGGATAACAATTCATGGCAGACCGTATCTTCTTGGAATTATCCGGGATATCACCGAACGTAAGGCAGCAGAGAGGGCTCTCAGGAAAGCACGTGATGATCTTGAGACCAAGGTGAGGGAACGTACCGCAGCATTGAGAGAGAGTGAACAGCGACTTCAGTTAAAACTCACCTCACTCTTGTCCCCTGATAGCGACCTCACTGAACTGGAACTTGGCAATATCCTTGATCTTGATGTTGTCCAGTCACTGATGAATGACTTCTCAAAACTGACCGGCATCACCACAGCGATCCTTGATCTGAATGGAAAGGTCATATCATCATCAGGATGGCAGGATATCTGTTTAAAATTCCATCGTACCCATGAGGAGACCGCAAAGAACTGTACTGATAGTGATCTCCATCTGTCAGGGAGCCTGAAGCCCGGCCAATGCACTGCGTATAAGTGTACCAATAACCTCTGGGACGTGATAACGCCATTATACATCGGAGGGAAGCATGTTGGCAACATCTTTACCGGCCAGTTCTTCTATGACGATGAGGTTGTTGATGAGGCGTTGTTTGTCGCCCAGGCCGAACGGTACGGGTTTGACAAAGATGAGTACATATCCGCCCTCCGCAAGGTTCCACGACTGAATAAATCCCATGTTACTGAACTTATGGACTTCCTGGTCAGGTTTACCGAGTACGTATCACGCCTCAGTTTCAGTAACCTGAGGCTTGCCCAGACCATGTCAGAGGAGACCGCTATCATGGAAGCTCTTGCAAGATCTGAGCGAAGGATGGCTGATATCATTGACCATCTTCCTGACGCCACATTTGCAATTGATCTGAATGGCGAGATCATCACATGGAACAAGGCGATGGAGGAGATGACCGGGGTTACTTCCAGGGATATCATAGGCAAAGGCAATTATGAGTATTCACTGCCATTTTACGGAACCAGGCGACCTATCCTGATAGACTGGATCTTCGCTCCACATGAGGAACTGGAGAAGGAGTACACGGTGATAAAACATGAAGGAAGCCTCATCGTTGTCGAGGTTGATGTCACCATGCCTGATGGAAGAAATATTACCCTCTGGGGAAAGGCAACTCCGCTCTATGATAATGACGGGAACAAGGTCGGAGCAATCGAGTCTATCCGTGATATCACCCAGCAGAAGAGGGTTATGGTTGCTCTCCAGGAGTCTGAGGACAAATTCAGGGATCTCGCCGAGAAGTCACTCACCGGAATCTACCTTATCCAGGAAGGAATCTTCAGGTATGTAAACAGTAAGCTGGCTCAGATCTTTGAGTATGAGATCAATGACCTCATCGATACACTCGGACCTGAAAACCTTGTAAATCCTGAAGATATCCCAAAACTTTCTGGAAATACTGAAACAAGAATAACAGGAGATGTTGAGGCTCTCAACTATGAACTGAGAGGGATTACCAGATCAGGAAGAGATATCATCATCGAGGTCTTCGGGTCACGAACGATATACAAAGGAAAACCTGCCATCATTGGATCACTCCTTGATATTACCGACCGGAAGGTTGCACAACAGGAACTTCAGAGGCTGAATGCAGAACTGGAACAGAGGGTTATAGAGCGTACTGCTGAGCTCAGCCAGACGCAGAGTGCATACCTGCAGGCGAACAAGAAACTCCATCTTCTCTCAAGTATTACCCGTCATGATATCGGGAATCAGCTGCAGGGATTACTTGCGTATCTTGACTTCTCAAAAGATTATCTCAATGATAAGGAGAAGATTGAAGAGTATATCAATAAAGAACTGCATATTGCCAACACCATCTCCAGACAGATCAGTTTTACCAAGGATTATGAGAGTATGGGGATTGAGGCACCTACGTGGCAGAGTGTACATTCTATCATGAAGAAATCCTCCCTTCAACTCAGGCATGACGGGATCAGCATCACTGCTGAAGAACCGGAGGTGGAGATGTATGCAGATCCACTTCTTCAGAAGGTCTTTTACAATCTGATTGATAATGCCCTTCGATACGGGGGCGAGAAGATGACATCTATCAGGGTCTCCAGTCATCCAGACCGGGAGAACCTGATTATTGTTGTTGAAGATGATGGGGAGGGTATCAGCGTTGAGGATAAAACAAAACTCTTTTCCAAAGGCTTTGGGAAGCATACCGGCCTTGGTCTCTTCCTCTCACGGGAGATCCTCTCCATTACAGGGCTTTCAATCACAGAGAATGGGGAGTTCGGGAAAGGAGCACGGTTTGAGATTACAGTGCCGAAAGGGATGTTCCGGATTCTGTGATTGTCCGAAGGTTCACCAATAAGACGTTGTACGAATAACAGATATTAGGATAGAACCTTATACCAGCATCCGAAACCAAAAAATCACGAAATCCGTACTCATATCAATTAAGAAACCGTTGAATTTCATTTAAAATATTCAATACGGCTTGATAACAGTGTCGAAAATGTAAGGTACAAAGCCTGATGTTTGATTGAATGCGATGTTCTTGGCAACCATTTTGAACAAATAGCCCTAATATTCTTAATCATTTCAGAACTCTGACAGATCCTGTTCTTTCCCAGTATGAATGTGAATGATTGATATCCACATCATCTCTGAAAAAATGGAAACACCATGACCCTGACGATAAAAATTCAAAATGTCGGCCCGTATCAAGAGGCTGAGATCCCAATCCATCCGCTTACCATTCTTACCGGCCCAGAAAATTCGGATTATTTTTATCTCCTTCGATTTCTTCATACAATCTATCGCCTTCACGAGATGTATATCTCCTATATTCCCGATCTGAGACGATCTCCAAAGGTTAAACGGGATCCAACCCCCGCAGTTATCGACCTGATTGGCAAGACTGCCCTCGAGGAGATCTATAACCAGAACCTGATGAATCTGCTTGAATCATACTTTGGTGTGAAGACATCGGATCTTCGCCTTCAAAAGTCGATATTGGGCCATGTATATCTGACATCAGAGCAAGCACGGACACATCTGGTGACAGATGATGCAGAATCTTTGATCTGCTTTGAATCTGAATGCCCACTTCCAGCAGGGTTATTTGCAAAAGGACCCAAGGATCTCCCAAGACCGGGACAGTCAACAACTGCTTTTACTCCAGTTATTCGTGGTGTAATTGGGAACTGGGTTGCATTTATATCAGAGGGATGTCCCCCACACTCACTCTATCTTCCGAATAACAGAGTTGAAATAATAAACGCATACGATCGAGAGATTGACCCAGCAAAAAATTCACCATTAATTATTGAACTTATTAATGAGTTAGACGGTTTCTTTGTATCAAAAGAGCGTTATAATCCTGATCCCTGGAGAGAAGAGGAGATGACTCTCATCAATGGAGAATCCCGGCTTATCGTCCATCCAGATGGATCATATGAGATTGTGGTCCGGAAAGGAGATACCGATCTTCCACCCGATGCTCTTCCACCAGAGTGTACAAGTCTCATTCCCATCTTTCTCTCGCTTAAATACCGGAGAGTTACTGGAGATGTCTTCATTATTGAAGAGCCTGAACTACACTTGAACCAAGAGCAGCAGATACACCTCGCCCGGTTGTTTACAAAGATGGTGAAAGCCGGATACAGGATCATAATCGGGACCAGGAGTTCTGTCATCATTGATGAGATCAAACGGATTATTTCAGGGAACCAGAGTAGTTCAGATCTTGGAGATCCGATTTGTGCAGATGATGTCACACTCTGTATTGAGGAAAAGATGGTATGGGGTCGGGGTCTGCATCCTGTTGATCTCCGATAACTGATACGAAGATAAAAACTGCCCATATTACTATGGGTATTCGTTTTTTTACAAATAGATAATATTGGGGTAGTTCAGTATGAGAACCATAACTATAGCCATGGCAGACCCGCAGTGGGCTGAAGAATTTGAGAAGATTAGAGTGATGATATCAGGCTATATCGGAGATCTGATCATAGGAATTGAGCATGTTGGAAGTACTTCGGTTCCAGGTCTTGGAGCCAAACCCATCATTGATATTGATGTCGTGATAGAGGATATGTCCCGGCTTTCTTCAGTCATCGAACGGCTTGATCTGGCAGGATTTGATCATGAAGGGAACCTTGGAATCGAAGGACGGGAGGCATTTAAGCGGAGATATAAAGATGAGTTCATGCCCTATCACCTGTATGTCTGCCCGAAAGACGGGAAAGGATTTCGTGATCATATCGCTTTCAGGGATTTTTTGAGATCACACCCTGATTCTGTCCGTGAGTATCTGAAGGTAAAAGAGGATCTTGCGCTGTTGTATCCTCATGACATTGATGCATACATAAACGGAAAGAAAGAGTATATTGAAGGTATTCTAACGAAAATATTAACATGACTGGTAAAAAAGAGAGATGACAGCAAATAAGAGGAAAGTCATCAAACCCTCAAAAAACCTGTCAATTGCAGGATTGCCACAAGAATGTGAATTCATCTCAGGTTATTATCAATTTGATCTAATTGTTTTGCTTTTCATAATAAATGGCGATGAATTTTCCCACTAGCGTGATTCTATAATTTCATCCCCTGGTTTTTAAAGAGACGGACATATCAGGAAAAAAAGGAGTGGCCCTGGCTCCCATCTAAACGACAAATTTCGCCATCTCTTGTGAGACCGTCTCAACAATAGTGCTCACATTGTTTACAACTTTACTTATCTGTTCTATTGATGCGGATGCCTCCTCTGTTGCTGCTGCTGCATCGCCAGCCTCTTTTGAGGTGTTTATGACTAATGAAGAGACTTCATTGACACTTGCGGTAATCTCCTGGACAGAGGCAGCCTGTTCTTCAGATGCAGATGCAACATCCATGGAATTTCGTGTAATATCCTCAATGGACTGAGCAATTTTGTCAAATGCCTCCAGGGTTTCGGTAAGAGATTTACTCCCTTCCATTACGGTCTCACCTGATTTTTCCATGGCAATGGTTGCACTCTTTGCCTTTCCCTGGAGTGAAGATATCATGTCAGCAATATTTTCTGCAGACTTACGGGAATCCTGGGCAAGAGATTTCACTTCAGCCGCAACGACTGCAAACCCTCGCCCAGCCTCTCCTGCCCGTGCTGCTTCTATTGCGGCATTGAGTGCAAGAAGGTTGGTCTGGTTTGCAATATCAGAAATTAATCTGACAATTTTTCCGATTTCATCCATCTGGTGATTGATATCCTGGACAATAACATCGACTTCATTCGCTGACTGACTGATCCCGACCATTGAAGCTTCTGATTTGCGGGCAAGATCAATGCCTGTCTTTGAGAACTCATTCGCCTGAGTGGCTGAGGTTGAGACATGCTCTGCCCGTTGCGAGACTTCACCCACGGTCACCGTGAGATCTTCCATAGCTCTCAGTACCTGACTGATACCATCATTACCCATTTCTGCATTCACACTCACACTGCCGGCATTTTTTGCAACCTGCTGTGCTCCTGCAGATACTTCTTCAATACTTGCTGCTGCTTCTTCAGCATTTGAGGAGAGATCAGTAAGGTACCGGTTAATCAAAACGACTGCTGCACTTACCTGGATTCCGATATCGTTCAGAACCTCTTTGAATTCAATCCAGTCACCGGCTACGTTCAGTGATGGATCCACCCGGACATTAAATCTATAGTTCGCGTACTCTTTTGAAACACGCAGGGCTTCATGCACCGGAATAATCACACTATCAAGTGTATTATTTACTCCTTCCACAACCTTTTTGAAGTCTCCCTGATGTTTCAATGCATCAGCACGGATATCTAACTTACCCTCTATTGCTGCTTTAGAGAGTTTGTCAGCGTCACGAACAAGATTATTTATTGACTCGGCAAGGGTCTCTACCTTTTCATTGATGGCAAGGAAAAGGACACGGGCTTCTTTCGTATACTCATCGGCGTCACCGACTTCTCGTAGTACATTTGTATTGCCTTCTGCAAGAAGGGTTAAACATCGGTTTGTTTCTCCTATCTCATGATTCAGGAACCGATTAAGCCTTACTGATGCAGTCTGATCCTGGATAAACTCAAAAGCCCCGGTCACCTCTCCGTTCTGGTTACGTATTGGAAGAGCAGAATAGGCTATCTCCAGATCCTTTCCTGATGGATGGGCATCAGTTTCACTTGTACTAAGGGATCCCTTTTTCATCGCCTGAGCACAGGCACAGTTTTCCGTCTGACAATCACTTGTTTTAAACTGGTGATAACATTTTTTTGTAACTAACTCCTTTTTGGTGGTTCCAAGTAGCCCGGCACCCAAATCATTCATGTACAGGATGCCAAACCCGGTATCTATCGCCATAATGGGTAATGGCATTTTATCGATGTAACCGACAAGAGTATTGAGAGTATCATTCACACCCTCAACAATCTTTCTGAAATCTCCCTGGTGCTTTGTTGCATCAGCACGGGTGTCGAGTCTTCCCTCGATAGTCGCTTTTGATAAGAAATTTACGTCATTGAAAAGGAGATTCACTGCATTGATGCAGTTGTTCAGGTTATTTTTTATGATATTGATATCCCCGGTATAGGTATCAGTTATTTGAGGGGGAATGGTTCCTTTGGAGATCTTATCAACATACTCTGCTGCCATATTTAATGGCATGATAACCGCATCAAGCGTTTTATTTAGACCTTCAACGATCCTGCGGTATTCTCCCTGATGCCTGGATACGTCTGCCCGGGTTGATAATTTTCCTTCAACTACTGCCAGTGAGAGCATACGTGCATCATCAGACATGAGCGAGAGGGCAGCAGCCCCATGCCTGAGGCTGTCATTTATCTTGATAAAAAGTTCTGACACATCTTTGGTATGTTCATCAGATTCTTTCACTGAATAGTCGAGATCAAGTTCTCCCCTTGAGAATTTCTCCAGGTTTCGTGCCGTATGTTCGATCTCACTATGGAGGTAATTTTTTACTTTTATGATCTCTGTGACATCAGTAACAATCTCAACGTGACCGATGTTTTCTCCTTCAGGTGTGGAAATATACGAGACATCGGTTCTGAAATGACCACCACTCTGTTCAAAAATACTGTAATGTACTCCTTTTCTGAGAAGTTCGATGCCACATTGATCTGTGGTACAAATATTTGCTCCCCAGTTGCTGCAATGTTTTCCCTTTACCTCGTTGAGGGTGACATTGAGCATATTCTCGGTTGCATGATTGATGAATGTCCAGTTCATATTCATGTCGGTAACCGACATGGGAAACGGTATCGCATCAAGAATGGCTTTATACCAGGTAGAGAGCCTGTTTTGTCCTTCGTTTTCAGCCTTCAGGGAGAGCACCAGTTTTTTTAACTGATCAGCGGTGAAGTTTTCAATTTCCTGTATTGATATACCTGTATTGGGATGCTCATTACCATGTGACATAAGATTCTCCTTGGAGTGATAGATGGAAGATACATGTATAACTCCTGTGCATATATTTTGACTCACAACGATCGTGAATCACAAGGATCTGCAAGGACTTCTCCTTCCCGGATTTCCTTACCACGGGTTAATCTGGAACAATTACAATTAATCAAAAAATACTGCATAATATTGTAGGAAAGAATATGAAGGTATCCCATGTGATTGCAGCGTTTCGATACCTCTCTACCATTCCCGATGACAATGGGTATAATCTCTACCATGATTCCAGCATGGTACCTGTTGATGGATTCAACGTAATAGAAACCATTACTCAAAAGAGTTTGTAGATATCCACCACCGAAAAAGGAGGGGTGTCACTGTCGTTCGCAATATAAATTGTTCACGTCACAACTGACCTGTTAATCTTACGAACCGTTATCCAGAAGAAGACCACTGCCAGAACTGTCAGGTACAAAAAAGAAGACAGAATCTGAACCGGACTATACGAAAAGACCAGCCCGAGTGACGAGAACTGATCACCGATGATAAAGTACCGAAGACCATCTGTCAGATGTGATATCGGGTTCAGGTAGGAGAACTCCTGGATCACCGGAGGAAGACCGTTTATCGGATACAGTGCGTTTGATGCAAAGAAGAACGGCATCGAGAGCAACGTGGTGATACCCTGGTATCCTTCCGGAGAACTCGTTGCAAATGCCACATATAAGGAGACACAGATGATAGCAGTTGAGAAGATCCCGATAAACAATACGATACCGATAATGGAGACAAGGATCTGGACCGGACTCTGACCTGAAAATGCAGTAACTCCAAGCACCATTCCAAGGATGACGATGATTGTCGTCTGAATCAGCGATTTCACGATTGCAGATAATGAGATCCCGATAACAAGATCCCTCCTAGGCATCGGGCTTGCAAGAATCTCCCTTAAAATCCCCCAGTCCTTATCAAAGAAGACCGAGAACCCTCCGTACAGATTTGCAAACATAATCGTTACCGCGATCATCCCGGGAGTCATATACGTCAGGTAATTGACAACCATCATGCCGGTCGGAGGGAGAACAGACTGGAGAATTCTCTCAAACGTCCCCGCCATGGCAAATCCGAATAACGCAAGCCATAAGACCGGGTGAAGCATCGAGGTGAACAACTGGTCCTTAAATCTGAAATACCGGTTGATATCCCGCATAAATACCGGGACAAATCCTGGAGTTTCCATCAGTCCCTCATCTCCGTGCCAGTATAATGCAAAAATACATCGTCCATACTTGGTTTCTTGAGATTAACTGCACACACATCAATACCCTGCCCGTTTATCTCCCTGATTATCTCAGGAAGCAGGCGTGTTCCATCCTGCTCTGACGTGATGGCTACCTTCCCTTCATACGCTGCAATTTTCCTGATTCCTGAAAGATCCCTTAGGATTTCTGTTGTACGAGGGTTGTCAGAAGTATCAAGATAAATAATATCATTTCCAAGGCTCTGCTTGAGTTCTGCCGGAGTACCCTCGATAATTATCTGCCCATGATCGATGAGTGCAATCCTGTCTGACAGAAGATCAGCCTCATCCATGTAATGGGTAGTCATAAAGACCGTCGTTCCCTCCTTATTTACGGATCGGAGATAATCCCATGTCTTGCGTCGGGTCTGTGGATCAAGCCCGATTGTGGGCTCATCAAGAAAGAGGACCTTTGGTCTTGTCATCAGTCCTCGTGCTATCTCAAGACGGCGTTTCATCCCGCCCGAAAGGGTACTGACAAGAGCATCTGCCTTTTCAGAGAGTTCAACAAGATTAAGGAGTTCATCAATCCGGTTCTTCTTCTCGGCACTTCCCATCTGGTAAATACTTCCATGAAACTCCAGGGTTTCCCCAACCTTCATATCCTTGTCAAGAGTTATCTTCTGAAATACGATCCCGATGGACTGCCTAACCTTCTCCTGATCTGATCCAAGGTCATATCCTGCAATCTGCACAGTTCCTTTCTGAAGGGGAAGCAGAGTTATAAGGGTGTTAATGACCGTGCTCTTTCCGGCTCCGTTCGGACCCAGAAATGAGAAGACCTCGCCCTTCTTCACCTGAAAGGAGATATCACGAACGGCCTGTAGTTCACCATATGAGTATGAAAAATGTGAAACATCAACGATATTCTCAGTCATACACAATTCCTTCTCCGATCCGTGGAGATACTGAATTATTCTGAATTTTCTGAACTGACATAGACTTCAGGTATGCTCCGGTTACAGAGTCTGGATCATTCATCAAATCTTCCACTGTTCCGGATGCAATAATCTCTCCTCCCTTAGTACCTCCCTGTGGACCCATATCAATGATCCAGTCGGCCTGCCTGATGACATCAGGATTATGCTCAATAACAATGACAGAATTTCCCCTATCTACAAGATGATGAATTATGGAGAGCAGCCTGCTGGTATCTGCCATGTGCAGCCCGGTCGTTGGTTCATCCATCACGTAGATATTTCCTTTTTTGTGGAGTTCTGTTGCCAGTTTGAGCCGCTGTGCTTCTCCGCCTGACAACGTGCTCAGTGACTGTCCGACCTGCAGGTAGTCGAGTCCCACATCAGCAAGAACACGCAGTTTTCGCTTCACTTCAGAGGTCTCGAAGAATTCAGCAGCATCTGCCACTGTCAGTTTCAAAATATCTGATATTGTTTTTCCTTTGTACGAGAGAGAAAGGACTTCAGGGTTGTACCGCTCCCCGTTGCAGGCGTCGCAGACCGTTGTAACATCGTCAAGAAAGTGCATCTCCATCTTGAGAACGCCCGTACCCTTGCATTTCGGGCATGCACCTTTGGAGTTGAAACTGAAGTATGAGGGATCAGTACCGGTTGCCTGCCCGAGTTCTTTTCTGACCACATCAAAGATTCCAAGATATGTCAGGGGATTTGACCGGGATGATCGTCCAATTGACGTCTGATCGATGACAACAGCATCTGGATGCTGCGTACAGAAGACTCCGTGAATCAGAGAACTTTTTCCAGATCCTGCAACACCGGTGATACATACCAGAACTCCTTTCGGGATATCAACAGAGATATTCTTGAGATTGTGAAGCGATGCGTCTTCAACCCTGAAATACCCTTTTGACTCTCTACGGGTCCGTTTCTCTTCTCCGATACGGTTGAGGTATTGTGATGTGAGAGTGTCTGATGTGTAGAGCCCGCTCACTGGTCCGGCATACATGACCTCACCACCATGAGAACCTGCACCCGGGCCGATATCAATAACATAATCACCAGCCTGAATAATCTCGGGATCGTGTTCAACAACAAGAACAGTATTCTCTTTATCCCGGATATCTCTCATGATCTGAATGAGATTCCCGATATCCCGGGGATGCAGGCCGATACTTGGTTCATCAAGGACATACACAAGGTTGGTGAGTGTGCAGTCCAGTTGTTTTGCGATCTTCACTCTCTGTGATTCACCACCAGAGAGGGTTGCCACCGGTCTGTGGAGTGAAAGGTATCCTACGCCGATATCAATGAGATACTGAATAATGACCTTCATCCGGGCAATGATCGGCTGTGCATACGGATGGTTCACCTGATTGAGGAACACCAGCAGTTCGGGCAGTTCAAGAAAGACCAGATCTGGGATCGTTCTTCCCTGGACCTGAACTGTCCGGGCACGTTCGTTCAGCCGTGAACCGTTGCAGTGCGGACAGGTCTCATACCTGAAGAATCGTGTGTATGCATCTGAATTTTCTTCTTTGTTCAGATAACTCTTCTTCAGTCGTGAGATGACACCTTCATGCCTGGAGGTGTACTCTTCACCGAACCGTTCTGCTTTTACCGCGGTCTGTGGTTTGTACAGGAGATTATATCGCTCTTCTTCGGTAAGTTCGCATACCGGTTTGTACGGATCAAACAACCGGGAGTTCATGAGTGAGTTCCAGTAATATCCCCCCTTTTTGTATTGAGAGTGCAGAATGGCACCATCTGCAACTGACTTCGTCTCATCGATCAACGTCTTCTCATCAACCACCATCAGCTGGCCGAGCCCTGAACATTCAGGGCACATTCCATCTGCATTGTTGAATGAGAAGAGATTTGAACCACCAATAAACGGATCCCCACACCGGGAGAAGAGTAGCCGCATGTAGGTATAGACCTCTGTCATGGTTCCGACAGTAGACCTGAGAGTCTGCCCCGGTCGTTTCTGATCGATGACGATCACCGGTGAGAGATTTGATATCTCATCCACGTCAGGCCTTGAGATCTTTGGGAGACGCGATCTCTCAAATGTTCCAAACGTCTCGATCAGTTGCCGTCGTGCTTCAGCACTGATTGTATCAAAGACAAGTGAACTCTTCCCGCTGCCAGATACCCCCGTTACGACAACGATCTTATTTTTTGGAACAGATACTGAGATATTTTTAAGATTGTGCTCCCTTGCTCCCACAATCCTGACAGAACTGCTCATTTCCTCTTCCCTGAAGACCTGGTCTGCCTGCCTTCACGCTCAGGAACATATTCGTGTGTAGTATTGTACTCTTCAATGAACCGGAGAGCCCATTCCCGTTCAGCCTGGATGAGATGTTGTCTTCTGCGGGCAAGGTGGATATTTCCAATTTTACATCCGTTATCCAGGAGATACGTCTCATGTTCTCCATAACATGTAAGCCTGGTGTCAATCGAAGCAATATACTCATTCATAACCGAGTTGACTTCAGCAGGAGTGAGAAGGTGAAGGTTTGCCAGAGCGAGATCTATCTGATATATTGAGATCTCAAGTTCTGACATGATACCGACGATGTGGTTTTTTAGTTCGACTGAACCTTTTTCTGTTATTGAATAGGTTTTCTTTACTTTATTTGATTCAGTGACCGAGAGGTTCACATCGACGAGAAATTTCTTTTCAAGTTTTTCAAGGACCTTATAGATAGATGAGATAGAGATCTCTGTCCAGTATCGCATATCCTGTTCCACAACGTTCTTCTCAATCTCGTATGGATACATTGGTTTTATGGAAAGCAGCCCTAATAATGCAGCCTCCATATTTGAGATCCCACTCATCCAGTATTGTACATGTACAATACTATATCAATACTATACTTTATGTATACAATTCACACTGATCCCGTTCAACCCCGTGCCGATATGTAGCAACGAGAAGAACCAGGGCTTTGGGGGTCCTTATAAACCGGGGCATACCACTATATCTGAAGATCTTCTACGAACATCCCGCTTACTCATATTCACAATCACTATCGATCATGTCACCAATCATCCAGACAGAGAGCCTGACAAAAACATTTGGCTCAAATACGGCTGTCAATGCTGTGTCGTTTGATGTTCAGAAGGGCGAGGTCTTTGGTCTGCTCGGTCCGAACGGTGCCGGAAAAACAACCCTTCTCTCCATGCTCTGCACGATTCTAAAACCCACATCCGGTACGGCGGTGATCAACGGGTATGATATCATCAGGGACAGTGCCAGGGTCAGGCAATCGATAGGGATTGTCTTCCAGGATCCCAGTGTTGATTCGGATATGACATCACGTGAGAACCTGCAGATGCATGCAGATCTCTATGGTGTCCCTGTATCACAGCAGGCTTCCCGGATACAGGAAGTTCTGACGCTTGTCCAGCTCGAAGACCGGGCAGATCAGTTTCTCAACACATACTCGGGTGGTATGAGACGACGCCTTGAGATCGCCCGGGGGCTGCTTCATTATCCCCGTGTGCTCTTCCTTGACGAGCCGACCATCGGCCTTGATCCCCAGAGCAGGGAGCATATCTGGTCATATATCAGGCAACTTCAGGAACGCGAGGATATGACGCTCATCCTCACAACTCATTACATGGAAGAGGCAGACGAACTCTGTAACCGGATAGCCATCATCGATCATGGAACCATTGTAGCCCTTGATGAACCGTCGGCCCTGAAACAGGCTGTGGGAAGTGAGGTGATTCATCTTGAGACAGATGAACCTGAAAAACTTCAGGATCTGCTGATGAAGATCCCGGAGATCGAGACGGTCAGGGTGACCGGCGGTGAAGTGAGGGTATCTGTTCCCCATGCAGATGATGAACTTCCACGGGTTATGGAGATAGCATTCAAGGCAGGAATCCGGATGAAATCGGTGCATCTCACCCGTCCTGACATGAATGATGTCTTCATGCATTACACAGGAAGAGAGATCAGGGAGGAGGGGCATGAATCGATAGGACGAATGGCGATGATGAAGAGGCGGAGTTCACGATGAGCGAACTTCGCGGAATCTATACCCTCTGGCTCCGTGAAGTCAAGAAGTTTGTCAGGGAGAGATCGCGGCTTGTTAATGCATTTGTCCAGCCATTGCTCTGGCTTTTCATATTCGGAACCGGAATGAGATTCTCAGCAACAGTTCCAGGGGTTAACTACCAGCAGTTTATCTTTCCCGGACTTGTCTGTCAGGCGATGCTCTTTACGGCAATGTTTCTCGGTATATCAGTCATCTGGGACCGGGAGTTTGGTTTTTTAAAAGAGATCCTGGTCTCTCCGATGTCCAGATCATCAATATTCTGTGGTAAGATGCTGGGTGTCAGTACTGATGTCATGATCCAGGGAGTCGTTATTTTTCCGTTCGCCTTTCTTATCGGGGCACAGATGAATGTTGGTATCTTTCTGTTGTCCCTGCCGGTCATGCTCCTTATCACCTTCGGCCTCGTTTGTATCGGTCTTACTTTTGCAAGCCTGATGAAAAGTTTTGAGGGATTCGGCCTCATCCAGACCTTCATCAACATGCCGATGTTTTTCTTGAGTGGTGCTCTGTTCCCACTCAATAACGTCCCACAATGGCTTCAGGTTGTGAGTCTGGTAAACCCGCTCACGTATGGTGTCGATGCTCTCAGAACGGTTATGATCGGTCAGTCCTGGACAGGTATCGCACCGATATCTGTTGATATCGCAGTTCTTCTCGTCTTTGATGTGGTAATGTTTACCGTAGGGACCTGGGCATTCAGCAGGACCGAGTAGATAGGAGACAGGACGGCACACGTTTGAATGAGGTTCTTCATCACCCTTACCCGGGGCCCAACAGGGGATCGTTGGATCTGATAATGCATGTGACATCCCGAATCGCAGACTGTCAGTGATCCTGATCCACATTTTTAAATGAACCACACTCACAGCAGACGGTATGAAAGGACGAGACAATTCACAGGTGAATTTGTCTCATTCAAGCCATCCTCTCATATAGCCTGATTATACAGACGCATCCTGTATGATGCGTTTCAAAGAATCCATAACCTACCCTTGATAAACCACCGGATCTGTTAATATAATCTGGTAAATCGTATTTAAACGGCTCCAGCGACGAAAACGAAATACTAATGCCAGATGGTATCTCATGTTAGATTCTACGAGTGGGATGATCGAAAGAGACCGCTCGTGGCTTATCGCAATTAAAACGCAGCATACATGCTCGAACTCAGTTGTCAGAAACTGTGAACCACGATGAGGCTGACCATGAATTACACAAAAACAGAAGATCCCCGCACACCCATTCTTAATCTTGGCGGAAGCGGAATGATGGCAGGGAAATACATCTCGTATGACATTTTGAGTACTTCTACTTTTCTATCACCCGGATGTACGGACGATGGATCTGCTGATACGATGACCCCGGACAATTCCCATCAGATCTGGGATTGTTGGTCTGTTCGTCTGGATTTCCATGCCACCAATGCTCTCTCTGCATACCCGGGTGATCTCAATGGCAGACAGTAGCCACGCAACCAGATCCATCTCCTTTGATGCGTTACAAGAGCTTCAGACCGGGGGGTACCGCAGCATCCGGGTTGCGGGAACCTCCCGGATATTTGATCTCATTGCATGGAAAGGAGAGGAGATCCTCTTTCTTGTGGTGAGGAGATCACGGTCAGTCGGGATAGGCGGATTCGCTGATACGGTAAGAGACCTGGCCGGTTTTGTCAGGGAGAAGGTAGTCCCGGGGCCAGTTCAGTTCTGGTTATACCGATCAAACACCTGGCTTCGGTACCGGATTCTGCCCGGAGGGGCAGTTCCAATCAGGGGGATAGGGGTATGAACCAGTCATTCTCCCGGATGCCCCAAGAGAGGGAAGAGATGAGAGTGGCCATTTCAAACCTCTTGTCCCCGTCGAACAGGTACCTCTCAAGAAATCAGTTGGATACCGAGATCTCAGGTAGTCCGGAGCGGTATCCCGGCCTCTGCAGGCTTTCACCACGGTTCCGGAGGACGTTTATCACCAGGTATATGAGAGGTCGATACCAGGCCAGGGATACCTCACGAAAAGACTGTTTTGTCTGGATCGTGGAGGTACCATGAACAGCGGTGAGGCGAGGATATGCCCGTTCATCTCGTCAGGTTCTGATCTTGTCAGATGCCTGGGCAGGGAGTGCAGAGCCTGCAGGATGGTTCTGTCTGGAGAAGGTGAGATTCTGCTCTGTGCCCTGTTGGATACAGATCTCTATGACTGCTGGGAGGTTGCAGATGGCGTATTCGCGTGATAACTCCTGCCAGTCATCCTGCCGGGATGTCTGCAGACCGATACACAGGATCAGCCTGATACACAGGATACGAAGGATCATCTGCAGACTCCGTCTTCCAGATCCATTGTTCCTCGTTCCGGATCTCCATCAGTGGTTCTCTCGGGGAACCGGGAGAGAAATATGACCCATGATCTCATCCTCACTGCCTGTCATCTATTCTGTGGAGAAGGACAGGTAGCCGAGGTCAGGGCTCTTGGGAAGCGTGGGACTGCTTCTGGGTACTTTGATGACCAGGCGAAACTGGCAGCGGCAGTGTCGGGTATCGAGAGGATGGGGGAGTACAGCGGAATTTACATCACACTGAACCCGGTAAACCCTGACCTGCTTGCACGACGTGCGAACCGGCTTGAGACACGGCTCGGGAAGGGTGATGCTTCGACCGGAGACAATGATATCATCTCCCGGCGATGGCTTGCGATCGATATCGATCCGCTCCGTCCGTCAGGAGTCTCATCATCAGACGAGGAGCACGCAGCAGCTCTTTCAAAGGCAGAGCATATCGCAGGATATCTTTCAGATCTCGGCTGGCCTGATCCGGTGGTTGCCGATTCAGGCAACGGGGCACATCTTCTGTACAGAATCGATCTTCCAAATGACGACCAGTCAAGGGATCTGGTGAAAGGTGTGCTTGAGACACTTCATATCCTCTTCTCTGACACGTCTGCAGAGGTTGACAGGGCGGTCTTTAACGCGAGCCGGATCTGGAAACTCTACGGCACAACCTCACGGAAGGGTGATAATGTGTCAAAGCGGCCTCACCGGCTCTCAAAGATCCTCTCTCTTCCTGAAAATTCCGGGATCATTTCAGGAGAGCAACTCATGGCTCTTGCCGGTCTGCTCCCGAAAGAACAGCCAGAACCTACATTCAGGGATAAAAAGAGGGGTGAGCCGATTGTTTTAGCGGACTGGCTCAGTTCATACGGGATCAGGTATGATCACAAGCCATATGCAGGGGGATCTCTCTTTGTGCTTGATGAATGTCCGTTCTCATCTGCACATTCAAGCGGTGCATATGCGATACAGTTCCCAAACGGTGCAATCTTCGCAGGGTGTCATCACACATCGTGCGGGTCCGGGACACAACGGTGGTCAGAGTTCCGTGAGAAGTTTGAAGGAACGATTGAAGAACGGCTCAAACGGCTGAAGAGGCGGCGGAGGGATGACGAAGAGGAGAGCGTTGATGCCTGCGGTTCACAGGCTGACCCGGCCGGGGAGGAGACGAAGAGAGAGACGGTCAGGGTGCTCCGGCAGGGAGATCCGCTGCGATACATGCTTGATACCTTTGCTCTTGACCATATCGGCGATCCGGTGGTTGCTGAGTGCCTGGTGATGTCTCTTGCTTCACGGCTGGTCATCAACGCAAAAGGGTTGCATGTCTCTGTTACCGGTGAGTCAGGGAAAGGGAAATCGCATACATTTGACACAATGCTGCAGCAGGTTCCACAAGAGTTCAGGCTTGAGGGCAGGATGAGTGACAAGGCCCTCTTTTACATAAAAGGGATGAAGCCAGGTTCTGTTATTGCACTTGACGATGTCTCGCTCTCTGATCAGATGCAGGAGATCCTGAAAGGGGTCACGACCTCGTTTAAGAAACCGTTCATGTACCGGACAGTTGACAAGGATCGGGGAGGGAAGACGTGCACTATTCCTGAACGGTGTGTCTGGTGGGTTGCAAAGGTTGAAGGGACCGGTGATGATCAGGTCTGGAACAGGATGTTGACCTGCTGGATCGATGATTCGCCAGAGCAGGATGCACGGGTGATGGCTCATACGCTTTCGGAGGCTTGCAGTGTTCCTGTCTGTGGTTGCGGGAATGTCAGGGAACTTGAGGTCTGTAGGGATATCTGGCGGTCTCTCTCACAGGTCTGGGTTGTTGTTCCGTTTGCAGGACGGATTCGGTTCAGTTCGTCGCTCAACAGGAGGAATCCTGACATGTTGCTTGATCTCGTGAAAGCCCATGCGGTGTTGATGCAGAAACAGCGTGAACTCTCCGAGGCCGGTGATATGATGGTTGTGACTGCGACGGTTGAGGACTTCAGGAATGCATGTGTGCTCTACACGGCGCTGAACAATACAAGCGGCGGACAGGAGACGAAGCTGACAAAGCGGGAGTCTGAACTGGTTGATACCATAAAGCGTCATGGTCAGGGTGAGATCACGATATCAGAGATGCAGCACCTGACCGGGCTGTCACAGTCTGTAATCTACAAGATGATTCACGGTTCTACTTCGAGAGGTACGCATTATTCAGGGCTGCTTGAGAAGTGTCCTGCCATAGCGGTCTGTGATCGGACGCTCGTGAGTGACGAGAACGGGGTTACGCTTGCACACCGGAGGGAGAAGGCGTACTCATGGGACCAGTCTGTATATGAGGCCTGGTCGTCTGACGGCTGCTGCTGGCTTGACGGGGATTCCGGTGGTTCTGGTGATATTCCACCGTCAGGTCCTGATGGGTGCAGCGGGAAAGCGGTGTCAAGCGGCAACATCGCGGAGTGTCCCGCTCTGGTAACGAGCACAGATTCGGGGAGTACAGAAGATAATACTAATAATAATTTATTTTTATGTACTCATAGCGGAGATTGCGTATGTATGCAGGAGGGGATCTCTGATCGCCTGTCTGTATGTGATCATACACATGATTCTGATCGTCCCGCTACGAGAGATCAGGATGCATCATCTGACGATGCATCTTTGAAGAATCACGATTCAGAACGATTACACGATAGCGGGATCATTGGTTCACTTCCCGCTATTGCCGGGAGTTTACCGCTGAACGGTGATCCTGCGGTACGAGGGAGGATCAGTCGTCGTGAGATCAGGGTTGAGGATTTTTCCGGTATCGGGATTGAGGCCGGGCCATGTGACTGCTGTGGTGCGAAGTGGGTGCATTTCAGGGAGAAGTCAGACACAGGAAATGTAAAGATCTGCAGGCAGTGCTATGAACTTGTCAGAAGGGCTGAGAGCAGCAGGGTCAGGATTCTTCCCGGGATTGTGAACAGGTCTGCGATGGTCAGGGTTTCCTCTGACCGGGGGAGATGTCAGGTCTGCAATCTGAAGAAGGCAGAGTGGTTTGATCCGGAGACAAGAACTGCTGTCTGTGATATCTGTTATGGGAATATCCCCCCGGTTGGGGGAGCGAGCCGCGAAGCGGCGAGCGATGGGGCAGATGAGTGATCCGGGAGTATGATCCCCGTTTCATGGTTTTGTCTGATGGGGCAGATATTTGAGATGGCAGAGACCGCTGAAGCTTGAGGGTGAGGATTAAGTCAGGCTGATCAAGGGCAGGATGAGATCGGGGTGATGACCCGGGATACTGCTGGTCATGTGCTACTCGGAGAAGGGGGTGATTTCACTCCGGACGGGTCAGTAACACTCTCTGATTCAGGGCACGGGTTTGTTATGGAGATCCTGTCTGGAAACGGGGCCATTTTTTGGCGATATCGCAGGAGGTGAGAAATCTGCCAGATCGGTTGCCGAAAAAGGGTGCGGCGTTTTAAGACCGGGAGGAGAGGCTCAGGTACGTGCCGGGGGTGATCGGGTAGAGATGAGAAGTATAAATGGCAGAGGGGTCTTTTACACCCAGATATCGGTATGAAAAAAGATTGACCAAATCATTGACTAACTGAAGGATTCCAAATCACTACCGGATGACGGTTGTGACGCGGAAATATCATTCATTTCGGTATGGTTTGGAAATTTCAATCCACACACCCGGAAGGGTGTGACGTTTTTGAGGATTCATCGCTCGCCCGTTTCAGAATTTCAATCCACACACCCATGAAGGGTGTGACGTTCCTGCAGGTGTATTAGACCATTCAGCAGTATTTCAACCCACACACCCATGAGGGGTATGACCTTGTATGTCGCCTGATGTGTTCGTTCTGCTGTTATTTCAACCTACACACCCGTGAAGGGTGTTACCGAGGCTCTCTGCGTATTTCTTTGCCTGGATGGTATTTCAATCCACACTCCCATGAAGGGTGTGACCTGGAGATGCAAACGTGATCGAGATCTCTGGAAAATTTCAATCCACACACCCGTAAAGGGTGTGACGGTATTAACCAGATCATCGAGCAGGAGATCCGGATTTCAATCCACACACCCGTGAAGGGTGTGACCAGCGACCCCTTGATACATATGAGGATGTCGTAATTTCAATCCACACACCCGTGAAGGGTGTGACACTTTCCTGGTGTTAGAATCGATTGCTTTCTGAATAATTTCAATCCACACACCCGTGAAGGGTGTGACAAAAAAATCGGAAGGACTCACTACCAAGATCGATATTTCAATCCACACACCCGTGAAGGGTGTGACATCGAGTGTTTCGCTATCTGAACGACATACCAATTATTTCAATCCACACACCCGTGAAGGGTGTGACAGGGGTATTCTGTTCTATCCTCGACGTCGGGACTATTTCAATCCACACACCCGTGAAGGGTGTGACGCCGAAAGGTGGCTAACATCCTTGGGTATGTTGATTTCAATCCACACACCCGTGAAGGGTGTGACACGAAAATCGCGTATGATTCAGCATCCGGGATCTGATTTCAATCCACACACCCGTGAAGGGTGTGACTAATCTCCGGTTGATGCGGTGTAAATATGTTTTTATTTCAATCCACACACCCGTGAAGGGTGTGACGGAGGGGAGATGTGAGGTTTCCCATTAGTCCTAAATTTCAATCCACACACCCGTGAAGGGTGTGACGGAGGATCTTTCCCCGGTATGCATGGACGTCCTGATTTCAATCCACACACCCGTGAAGGGTGTGACTACCAGCATAAACTCATTCTATCCTGGATTCCAGATTTCAATCCACACACCCGTGAAGGGTGTGACAACCGAGGCTCCGGTTCTTGTCATACTTCCCGGTATTTCAATCCACACACCCGTGAAGGGTGTGACTTAATTCAGCGCATCCAGACTGTATGAGGTTAAATTTCAATCCACACACCCGTGAAGGGTGTGACGTTAAACTGGGTTGCCAGGGTTGACTCAGTACCGGTATTTCAATCCACACACCCGTGAAGGGTGTGACGCCCTTGCTCCTATCACACTGTTTACATCAAGTATTTCAATCCACACACCCGTGAAGGGTGTGACGATTATGCCGCCGTCTTCAAGGTATGGAGAGATATTTCAATCCACACACCCGTGAAGGGTGTGACTAGCCATTGGTTCCGGGGGTGTTGCCGTTGTGTGATTTCAATCCACACACCCGTGAAGGGTGTGACAATACGTTTAGTTTACCATCACGCACAATAAAATATTTCAATCCACACACCCGTGAAGGGTGTGACGATGGTTCTTCTGTTGGTTCTACTGGTTCGATTATTTCAATCCACACACCCGTGAAGGGTGTGACTTGTGTCTTCTGGTATGGGTTGTTCCGCATCAGAATTTCAATCCACACACCCGTGAAGGGTGTGACCAAATTCTTCGGTATTTTGCGCGGCGTCTTCGGTAATTTCAATCCACACACCCGTGAAGGGTGTGACCTCATCCTTACCTCCAAGATTCATCGGCGTTCCTATTTCAATCCACACACCCGTGAAGGGTGTGACTCATTCACGCGATGCATATCCATCCCCTTATAGAATTTCAATCCACACACCCGTGAAGGGTGTGACCAGATCAGAGATGCCGAGATAAAGCGCCTGAGAATTTCAATCCACACACCCGTGAAGGGTGTGACATGACATGTATGCAGAGTATGAGCTTGAATACATATTTCAATCCACACACCCGTGAAGGGTGTGACTAACAGAAAAAGACACAATGGTCCACAATACACTATTTCAATCCACACACCCGTGAAGGGTGTGACTATTCTTTGATGATCTATAATGATCTACAGTGTATATTTCAATCCACACACCCGTGAAGGGTGTGACTATACAAATCATGGAGTGTATAACTTGCTCACTTATTTCAATCCACACACCCGTGAAGGGTGTGACTGCAAAAGATCGAAGCCAACCATTGTTTATTACCATGGTCTCCTCGGTCAACAAACCATTATTTCTTATTTTATTTTAATTAAATGGTTGCAAACATTTTATGCAAACAAATACATAAAATAAAATGCCTGAATTGGATAGACACGCTTTAGCTGACATGATAACAAGTTGCCCAAATCTTTTTATTCAACAACTCTGAATATGCCGCGAACCTCCCAGGAAAACTATGATCGCTCAGGGTTCGCGGAATCAGGTGATAAGTATCCCTTCAGGATCATACCCGCCTTTTGTCCCATAATGTTCAACCCGGTTTTTCCAGTTTTTACCAAGGAAATAAAACCGTAAACTATCACGATCTACGTCTACAATTGCATACAACTGATGTTTCAGATCAGTAAACTGGGCAGGATCTACAAGGCACTCAAACACTGAATTTTGAACCCGTTGCCCATAATTTTTACACACCTTGGCAACATACCGAAGTCTTTTCTTACCTTCCGATGTCTCCGTATTTACATCATACGTAACCAGTACCATCATACAAATCTAATTCATGAAAAACGGTGGATATCCATCAATATCTCCCCGAACAAACCGTGCCAGAAGCAATGCCTGTACATATGGGAGCAGACCAACAGGAATTTTTTCTTTCAGATAGGGATGAGTAATCTGATCAGTCTTTCTTTTCTGCCAGGCAGAAAGGATGGTTTTTCTTCCTTCATCGGTAATAAAAACACCTCCATTCTCTTTCTTTAAAAAATCTTTACCACTGATCTGCTGAAGGTTGACCAGATTTAATGCCAACCGATCTGCAAGAAACGGACGCAATTCTTCCATTACATCCAGAGCAAGACCCGGTCTTCCGGGTCGATCAGTATGAAAGAACCCAACATAGGGATCGAGACCTACCGTCTCAAGTGCTGACTCCACATCATGAGCAAGAAGGGTATAGAGAAATGAGAGGATGGAATTCATATTATCAAGAGGGGGTCTGCGGTTCCGCTCATAAAAGAAGAAATCATTCTTCTGCTTCAGAATAAGTTCATCAAAAACATCAAAGTACCATTTTGCGCAGTTTCCTTCAATACCACGGAGGGAATCCAGTGACTCACAGGTATCAACTCTTTGGAGAGCATCAATAAGTAACAGATCCACATCACGAATCTTCTTGGCATTGACCACCCCCTCATGATCCCGGACACTTCTTCCAAGAACTGACTTACAATTTACAATTTTCCCGATAATACATGATTTTGCTATTTCAAGTGAGTCATGCTCATTATCAGCAATACGATACTGAACTCTGCGAAGAAGTACATTTCCTCTGATCTTACCATGTACACGAGCCTGGAATCTTCCGGATGGTGTAAGAAATGATAATCCAACATGATGTTCTGAACATAACTGCATCAGATGTGGAGAAGCACCCATATATCCAAAACAAACGACACCTTCAAGGTTATGAATAGGAATTCTGAATTTTTCCTGATTCTCTACTGAAACAACAACATTGTCACCATCGCGACTCAAATATGATTCAGGAGTCGTGACATAGAGAGTATTGAGAAGTTTACGCATGATCCTCCTGATCTACCACAAAATTTGCTATTGGAAGACTCGCTTCTTTAACATGAGAATGAATATACTTCCCCACTGATGATGCTTTCCGGGTCAACTTTGGAACACATATCTCAACAAGTGAGCATAACTTACAGTTTGCATCCATAGATGCAACCGGGGTGATCCCTTCCTGAAAGAGGGAGTGCATCTCTTCAGAAAGTGTCATTACAAGATCACGAAGTTCTTGGGTAATTTGCAGATGAACTCTCCTCCTGATCTCGTGATAAAAGAAGTCTGCCTGCTCAATTCTGGTATGCAGCATCTCTTCAAGACACATTGCCTGGGCACAAAGCTGAACTTCATCCCTCCTGTCAATCTTTGGTCTTCCTCGTTTGTACTCAACAGGACAAACCCTCCAAAACCCATCTCTGCCGGGAAGTGTGATCCCGGTTTGAGCCTTGACATACTCAATAACATCGGCAATACCATACAAACCAAGAGAATACGAAACCAATGGATATGCCCTTGAAACAATCACATCACCCCGTGTTTCACAAAGAAAAGGATCATCTGCCCGTTCATGGAGATAATGACCCTCAACAGTTCGTTGATCATCCTCCCACTGACGTTCAATATGAATCAATGCCCATTGGCGTCTGCAAAAGTAAAAATGTTGTATTCCAGAAAGAGCCAGGAGTTCATCATCGGAATACTTCTTTCCACTCATAATTTTTCAATTAATTCAACACCATTTGGCATGGTTGTATCCACAGAAACCTGATAATCGGAGTATGAACGGGGTGGGAGTTCTTTGGATACACGATCGATTTTTATCTTATCAAAGAGAGTATGTGCCTGACAACATCCAAGTACAGAATTATGTTTGAATATGATCAGTTTTCTGGCAGCCATCTTTCCACGGGCAGCAGAGTGATCATGCTCAAACATATTAACAAGGCTTTCCCAAAGAAGACTCAGATCATCCTCTGAAAATCCAGTTACTTTCTGGGCAAGGTTTGCAGAAACATATCCTTCAGCACGGTATAGTGCATAGGGAACAATCTGTTTCTTCCCCATGGTCTGCCCTTTATCCAAGTCCTTTGGATCAGTGACGGCCTGACGTGTTACGGTCACTTCCTGTTGAAAAATCGGGTCCAAACTCCGGGAGAAGTTAATCTGAACCGGTCCGCGAACCTGGCCACAATTTACTTTTGTTGTCATAACTGCACCAAAAGCACGGATATCAAAAAAATTCTGGCACATGAAGTCAGTTAAACGCTTATCACTTGGATTTTTGGGACTGGCAGGTAATCCTGCATCAAGATATGCCTCTTCATTTCTTGTGTTTAATGCAACCCCGGACTTGACATATATTCGATATGGTGAGACCCCATCTTTCACAAGTTCCACATAATCCCTGATCTTCCGTTTCAAACAAACGTCGGTAACTATTCCAAACCCGGTCTGTGGATCGATTCTGGGCATATTACCCATATCAGGATCGCCATTTGGGTTTCCATTCTCTACATCATACAACAATACAAACTCATACCGGTTTTTAATTGGTTCACTCATAGATTATTCCTCCTTTGAATCCTGTTTTTTAATAAAAAATGCCTGCTTCTGATGATAATAGCCGAGCATAAACAAGCCCTGATCCTCAAGACTTAAAAATGCCGGAAAAGAACTTACTTCTGACAAAATCTCTTTAATCGCCTGATCTGTTTTAAAACCCCAGTCAGATTTGGCTATATGATGCTGGGCAAGTTTGAGCAATACCGGAAACACTACTGCCGGCGTTGAAGAGGCACTACTGAAATATTTGCTGTTGATAGTGCTGCCCATCTCTTTGTTTGTCTCGCTCTGCACCTTTTCAAGTACTGCAAACAACCGGCCAAGCCGGTAAGGTACATTCTTACTCTCTTCATTCAGACTCATGGTAATCAGATTTTCCTCAAATGATGATCTTCCGGATCTTGAAATCCGCTGTAAATATGCCTTAATAAAACCTGCCCTAATATAATTGATCGATCTCTCGACTTTGATCCGGTTGAGAATAGCATAATACATCTGAACTGGATATGGAGTCCCATTCAGGATTGCACTAAACATTAACCCAGCAAGAAGTGGTGATACCTCTGCATTTTCGGTCCTTGGAATAGACTCCTGCAGCAACCGATACACTGATATAAAGGGTGGCCCGTAGTCACCACGAACAATCTCCAGATCAAGGTGATGCCTGGCAATTCGTTCTATAAAATGACCAAAAGAATCCTGGTACCAGAACCGGATTGCGAGTCTGGCATTATTTGGTGATAAACCAAGGATATAAAACCGGGTTTCAGGTTCTGCTCCGATAACTTGTTGATTAATCGGTTCCGAATTTCTGACTTTGGTGAGAATGTCCCGAATTAGTTGGATGGTTCTTACATCCTTTGAATGATTCTCTTTGTTTTCTGAACCATCAGGATTATCTTCATCAGATCCAGAAGGAGGATTAAAGAGTGATAGGGCGAGATCTTCACATGATCGATCCGCTGTTTCAGCCCAGAAAACAACAGTACTATCTCCAATTCTGATTCTGCTCTTTAGATCAGCAAGAAGATAGTTCAATACAGTAGTATACTTGAATTCCGCGGTAATTCCAATCGGTGCATTATAACTTTGTTCTTTACCATATGAGCAAAAAGCAGGAGCATTAAAACTCACCAACGAAGCTCCGGCAGGCTGGGCACCTGTTACACCTTTGATCTTCTGATGGGTCTCAGAAATCGGTTCAAGGTTTCCAGTTACAAGACAATGGGCATGTGTTGTTGTATCCTCATTGTCACATAGACTCAACTTTTCCCATGCTCTTCTGATCTCATCAAATTGATGGAGATATTTGTTACCGGAACCTGCTATCTCAAAAACAAAAAACGATCCGCTTAAAATATCATCTTTATACTCAGTGATCTTCTCATTCTGAAGAGAGTTCTCTGGTTTCCAAGAGTCGATGAATTTTAAAAAACTTCTAACCTCTCCAAGTTCTACATTGTCAAGAATTGAGTGTTGTAATGCTTTAAATGCTTCAAAACAATCTTGAGAACGTTTTGTGATGACAATCAAATCACCAACGGTATCATCAAGAACCCTGATATTTTTTGAAGAATCATTCAAATTCTTCTCGCGATCCTTTTTCAGGATCACGTCAACGCCAAAGATGTACTTGGCATTATCGCACAGAAAATAGGGACGAATAGTATTGGCTCTTGAATCCTGCTTTGGTACAGTTAACTCCCGAGGCCTTGGTTTCTTATCCTTCGTTCGTATGTCAATAACATGTGACAGTTGGCCATCCTCTGAAATCTGAAGAACAAAAGAGACCTTCGCTGTACTATAGCCGAGTTTGGGAATAGTACACCTATCGTCCCGGGCGAGAATATCATAATATTGATTCAGAGCCTGGATGATCACGATACACAACCCCCGGACAGACACTGTTCAACATCAATAATCCCATCCCTCATCTCGGCCCGAAAAAAGACAGGATTCATCTGATCATCAAAATTGATGTCATAGAGCATGAACCCGAGATCCTGACACGTTCCTATATAGCAGGAACGGGGAACGTCTCCTTCAATCAGTTCATATGTAACCGGAAATTCTCTGCATCCGAAATAAGGCTGATGAAAACACTGACCTTTTCGCATTCGTCGAAGTGCAATATTGTAATGTTTCTCTACCGTATCGTCTGCTCCGGCTTTTCCAGTCAGATCAAAATGGGCTTCTATGCAATAACAGACATCACGAAGAAGATAGGATGCACGTTGCTGACGGTTTGCGTTTGAATCCAGGAATAAATCAACATGAGATCCATGTAACGCACTTTTAACCTTGGCAGCAGAGATAACTCCCTCTACCTCATTTCTTCTGATATTATCAAATTTAATCGGATTCAATACGTGAATTTTATCTATCTTCCATCGGATTGCCGGCTTCCAATAAATAGCCTCTAATATACCACGGGCAGCAGATGGTGTCATAACATCATAACTCACCCGTTCGACCTTCATCTCAGGTCTAGTAAAACAGGCATAATCTCCAGAAACTTTCAGTGTAACTCCAAAACCCATTCAGAACCTCCTAAGATATTAACAGTCCTCCAAATACATCGTCACCTGACACCCGTACAAGCCCGGTCTTTTCACTATACAATCGCGGATTCACAAGAATATGAAACCGTTCACCTAATGTCTCAATTGATCCGTTCTCTTCAAGTTCACAATATTCTGGAGTATATACCCTTACTGTATATCCCTGTAATTTCCGGGCATTTTCACCTGGAAACCCTGTTTCTCTCATCTGTTTAATTGCATCTTCTGCAGTTTTATCAAAGGGAATAATCACATCTTTGGTGTTCTCTTCGATCAACTGAAAAGCATCACTTACATCTTCAAAAGGAAATGCCAGTTCTTTTGTATTTTCTTCTAATAAAGCGAGAATACCCTTTTGATCAAGCCCATAATCTCCTTCATAAAAGTATAGTTTCCCAAAATACTCTTCAATAGCAGGAAGAGAGAGTGGATCATCATAAGATTCGAGCACCATCCCTCCGATCTCAGCTAACTTTTTCTGCCAACTCGTAGGTTTTCCATGTTTTTCTGTTGAATTAAAAAGAAATACTTCTCCTGTTGGAAGCTTTCCCTCACGGTTACATCTTCCTGCTGCCTGAGCAATTGAATCAACACCGGCCATAGCACGGTACACAACAGGAAAATCAACATCAACACCGGCTTCTATCAGTTGTGTAGAAATAACCCGGCACTCTTTACCTTCTGCAAGCCTTGTTCGTATCTTTTTAAGTATTTCACTCCGGTGAACCGGACACATCTTGGCACTAAGGTGGAAAACTGGATCCTTATCTGAAAAAGAGTCAAACAGTAATTGAGCGTGTTTTCTGGTATTGACAATACATAGAACCTGTGAACACTGTTCCAGTCTTGGTGTTAGTTCTTGATCAGAGAGTTCTCCCAGATGGTTTATATGAACCCGTTTAAAATGGTCATACAACTCACCAGGTGATTCCATAATTTCGGTAACTTTCAGATTTTTATCTAGTAACCCACCAATCTTTGGCTGGGTCGCAGTGCATAAAACAATTGTAGAGCCATAATTAGTCACCAATTCAGACAAAGCCTGAAGAGATGGTTTCAGATACTCAGTAGGCAGCATCTGTGCCTCGTCAAGAATAATTACACTCTTTGAGAGGTTGTGCAGTTTCCTACAGCGGGATCTCTTGTTGGCAAAAAGAGATTCAAAAAACTGAACATTCGTAGTCACGGTAATGGGAATATCCCAGTTCTCGGTGATCATCTTATACCAGCGATTCTTCACCTCAAAATCATCATCGTCTTCACGAGAGGGACTAAAGTTACTATGATGTTCAAGAACATTTTTCTCACCAAAAATATTCTTAAAAATTTGTGCATTCTGTTCAATAATGCTGGTATATGGGATTACATAAAAGATCCGTTTCAAATTGTTCTTTTCTAAATGTTTTAGAGCAAAAGCCATCGATGAAAGGGTCTTCCCTCCACCGGTAGGAACAGTGAGGGAAAAGAACCCAGGGGATAACACCGCCCTCTCCAAACACTGATCACGAATCATCTTCCGATATTGATTTATTACTGTCTTCTTTGAGTCACCAGCCATAGAGGCATCATATTGTGAAAACAGGTCTGAAAGAATAGTGAAAGAATCATAATTTGTCCTGATATGAGAAGAGTCTGGTTTTGAAAAAGATTCAGTATCCAAAGAATCTGCATCAACCAGACACGAATACAGCATCCTGATAAAAAATGATATTGAAAAGCCCATCCTATTTGATATAGGACGGATGGGGAGGTATCTGGTCGTCAGAGCACCCGGAATAATCTCCTGTTTATAACAAGAATAATCTTCAATCACAGAATGTAAGAGGCGCTCCTGAAGGCCACTCTGTGCACTTCCGAAATTAAGCAGCCCGGTGTGGTGACCGGCGATAATATAAGCCATTATCCTGCTTATTGCCTTATCATAGACAACTCCTGCTTCACGTGCACCTGCGGTTGAATGATCCACACGTATTGAAGATCCCTCAAGACGTTTCTGAAATTTATCAGAATATTTTCCAATATCATGAAGGGTTCCACAGGCATATGCAATATCTTCTGCTGAAAAGTCGGATGCAAAAGAAGATGCTAGATCTGCAACCTGGATGAGATGATCTTTCAGCAGTTGCCAGTCGCGTTTATCAGTATTTTCAGTTGTGTGGGCATAATACATGCAATCACATCAGAAAGTTCACGGTATATTCAGTCCAGAATCCATTACGGGTAAATATATAGAGTTAATTTGAAATCTATCGATTAAGGTGATCATAAAACTAATTTTTACACAATGACATGAGAAAGATTATCGTGATCTATCTTAAGTCCTTTGGGTTTAGCTTTTTAAAAATCTCAACTGATGGTAATTCACATAAATGATCTTACCGAAATCGACTTGCACCATATCTTCCAGGAGGTGTAAGACTCAAGTAGTCTATCTTCCAATTTTCTTTCATCAAATACTCATCCTCAACTGGTCCGAAACGGGCCCTTATGGATTATCAATTGGTATTTAACAGACATCGTCTTCTTTCATGGAGAGAAAAATCCCAGAATTGAACTTAAAATCCTCCCATCTTTTTCAGGACAGGATTTATGAATTTGATCCAGATTTACCGCCGAATAAAATCAAACATTACTGTCATTAGCGTTCACATAGATATGGAACAGTAATTATCTTACCGCTACATTCTTACAGGATGATATGGAGATACCAACAGGTATTTTCTCATACGATTTTTCCAATGCACAATCACAGATTAAGCCCTGAACATCAGGTTTCTCGAATTATTTAACATATATCCATCGTCATCCCCTCTGTCTCAAGATACCCAAGCCCCCATACCTTAAGTGTATCAAATACCGGAAACAGGGCCTTTCCATGTTCGGTCAGCGAGTACTCGACACGGGGAGGAACCTCAGGGAACACAACCCGGGAAACGATCTTCAGTTCCTCAAGTTCACGGAGATGGGCTGTAAGCGTATTCGAATTCACCCCGTGCATCTTCTTCTTCAGATCAGTGAACCGGAGGGCATCACCCCGAAGATGCCAGATGATCAGAATATTCCATCTGCTACCCAGAACCTCGATGAAGAGTTCTATGAGACATTTGGATTTTTTATCAGATTTCATCGGAAATTCCACAATAGTTATTTTTAATGACCTATGTTAGTTTGTATTACCTGCACAGTATAAGTAACTACCAGAGAAAATAGGGACATGTGGTAAAAATGGATACAAAAAATCCGAAATGTGTTCAGTGTAGGACTATGAGATGTGGGACCACTGACAAGGATGTACCTGTCCCGGTATCCTGCCCAACAGAGGCATATGCAGATCTCATCAGCGAGACAACAGAGAAGTATCACCGCCCAGAAAACAAGGCCGTTATCCAGGGATGGCACACGCTGATGACTAAAATCCTTGATCCAAAAAATCCACGTGAAAAGTTATCGTGGACACGGGTTGACCAGATCATGGAGTATGCAAAAATCAGAGGGATGAAAAGACTCGGGATTGCCACATGCTATGCATTATTGTTTGAATCAAAGTTATTATCAGACATCCTTGAGGCAAACGGGTTTGAGGTACTCTCGGTCTCCTGCCTGTGTGGTGAAGTAAACCCACAGGATGCCGGGATTGAGGGGAATATCTTCTGTAACCCGATACTCCAGGCAGAAGTGCTCAACCGTGAAAGGACAGACCTGAACATAATGGTCGGCCTGTGTATCGGCCATGACATCCTGTTTCTACGCCACTGCACCGGAGAGACGACACCGCTGATCGTCAAAGATAGGGCACTTGGCCATAACCCAGTTGCTGCATTGTACATGAGCCAGAATAATTTCTACAAGGAGAGATTTATCCGGGACGATAGATAAATCCGATCTTCGATGTTCATCAGGAAATGCCAGGGTTGCAGATAATATAGCCTCATCCATCTTTCACTGTTGATAAAAATGGAAGACGTATCGACTCCAGTGAGGTGAGGAATTATTCCTCATGCTCCTTGAACTGTTACCACAGAAATAATGCCGACTGAATAAAACCAATTTCGTTCTGAATGAAAGGATTATCGCAGATACAGCAAACATCAGCGAATCTATCAACAGAACAACCCAAAGAGATTTCCAAAATGGATTCTTTTTCCTGATAAGACCTATTGTGAACCACAAATCAAAAAGAACCCTTTTCAAAAACTTTTTCCGGGAACCATACCGCCATAAACCCGATATGTGGCTTAAACATCGAAATATAATCAAAATTCTGACATAATGATCTCCTGACACGTGTATCAAAACATTTTTGAGATTAGATAAATATCGTGGCACGAGAAATGTAGCCAAATCATTAAGATAGTCTATGAAAAATACACCGATAGGAACTGTATGGTACCCTGCTGATAACCGGATTCAAAAATGAGTGATCCAGTAAAAGTCCTTGTTGTGGAAGACGAATTTGTGACAGGCCTGGAAATTCGTGCTCGCCTGGAAGATCTGGGATATGAAGTACTTGGTGTCGTTGACACCGGGGAAGAAGCGATAACAAAGGCTGAAGATCTCCTTCCTGACATCATGATCATGGATATCACATTACGGGGGGAGATGACCGGCATAGAATCTGCCGATATTATCAGAAAAAAACTCACCATTCCGGTAATATTTCTGACTGCCCATTCAGATGACAGCACGGTCGAGAAAGCAATCCAATCAGAGCCTTTCGGGTATCTGATTAAACCCCTTGATGAAAGGATACTAAAAACGACCATCCAGATGGCATTGTACAAATATGCAATGGATAAAGCACTGATAAAAAGTGAAAAAAGATACCGGAGCATTGCAGAACAGGTCGATAATGCCATCATCATACTAAATCAGGACTATTCTGTTGCTTTTCTCAATACCCATGCCAAAAAGATCTTTCAGATGCCGGATTCTTCCGAAGTTCAACACCTTGATGAGGTTATCCCGGAAGAACTCAGCATTAGAGTTAAAGATGATCTATCAAAGGTTTTTGAAGAGAACCACTCGTTAAAAATAACTCATCATTTTTTCCATGAAAATGCTGAATTCTGGTTTGACTGCTCACTTATCCCTATTTCGATAGATATTGGGGTATTCCAGGTTATTCTCCTGCTCCATGATGTCACAGACATGATAAAAATTGAAAAGGAGATTGAAAAGAAGGGAATTGTCCAGATAGAACATAACATGGAACAGTTCCAGATCCTCAATGACAGGATAAGGAACCCTCTTGCAATAATCGTCGCTGCTGCTTCACTTTCGGACTCTATACAGAATGACGAGATCATAAAACAGGTTATGGTTATTGATGAACTCGTGTGTCAATTAGACCGAGGATGGGTTCAGTCAGAAATGGTCAGAAGGTTTCTTCTCAAGCATTATGGTCATGGCAAAGAGATCAACTGATAATTTTCTTAAATCATGTAGAAAAAAATGGATCATAAGTATGTAATCCCGCTCATAATCATTCTTTTAACCATCAGCGGTATTGCGTACATCCAGTATCAGTCAGTACTTGACACCTCAATAAGTGACCATTTGAATAATTGTATCATCATCGGATACGCTGTGGAACCCCCATATGCCTATGTATCTGGCGGGAATATCACCGGTGAATCACCAGAAGTAGCACAAAAAATTGTTGAAAGGATTGGGATACCATGTATTATCTGGAGACAGACAGAATTCGGTTCACTCATCCCGGAGCTTGAAGCAGGAAAGATAGATGTAATAGCTTCCGGGATGTTCATCTCCGATGACAGGCTGAAAGAGATCTCCTTTTCTTCTCCTTCGTTTCGCGTAAACCAGGGGTTACTGGTTAAATCAGGAAATCCATCAGATATTCACTCGTATAAAGAGGCAGTTGAAAAGAATAATGTAGTAATCTCTGTTCTGGCCGATTCAGTCGAACAAGAAGTGTTTCATGAACTTGGCATGCCTGAAGAGAGGCTCATTATTGTTCCAGATACCCCGACTGGTCGGGCATCGGTTGAGACCGGAAAAGCAACAGGGTTTGCACTCTCAACACCCTCCATCCGGTGGCTCGCATCACACTCCACATCTGGTGAATTTGAAGAGGCACATCCATTTTATCAGACCGAAATACCGGCACTCAGATCATATGGATACGGGGCGTTTGGATTCAGAAAGCAGGATCGTGCACTGATTTCTGCGTGGAATAGTATGATGAAAGAGTATATCGGGTGTGATAGCCATCTGAACCTAATCAGCAGATTTGGTTTTTCCAAAGATGAAGTACCGGTACATGATGACTCAAATCTCTCTATCCGGGATAAATCATGAAGAATCCTGATCTGATAACCAATCTATCAGCCATTCTCGCTAACCCACGGTTTTGGATCTGGGCAGCGATACTTTTTACCATTTTTGTCAGTTTTTCCATCACCTGGTTTCATTATCAGGAACAGGAGGAGATGAAGTATATCATCAATGATCTCAATCTCCTTGGAACTGCCCGGATTGACCTGATAAAGGGTTTTTTACATACTACTCAGGGAAATAATGATGCATCACCGTATGACAAATACCAGGGATATGCCCTCTTAGATCAGTCCATTCATTCAATTGATAAGACAATCACTGAAATCGAAAATATTCCATCCATATATGATATCAATGAACTCCCTGATACGACTCACTTTCGTAATCAGGTCGAGAAATTTAAACAAGTCCTTAATACATTGGAATACTCTTCAGACCATGACGAGAATCTCCAGATTCAATTCCGTATCTCACTCTATGATCTTGAACAGCAAACAGACCTCCTTGATCTGGCACTAAGGAAGTCACTTCAGCAGCGGACCAAAACCTGGAATAACTATTTTATTCTGATGCTTGGGTTCATTATGGTGCTATTGGCCGGACTATGTGGAGCAGCAATCTATTCCATGAACCTGGCTGATAATGCCTTTTCCAGAGTAAAGGAGACAGAGCAGAAGTACAGGTTACTTGCCGAAAATGCAGGAGATGTCATCTGGACGATGGACATACAGTCGAGAAAGATGAGTTACGTCAGTCCTTCCGTTTTCTCTCTTCTGGGTTATCGACCTGAAGAACTTCTGGACCTGTCTCCGGAAGATTTTATTGTGACTGATTCGTTTCAACAGATGAGTATCCAAACAGCAGATAGGATCAAAGCAATGGAATCTGGAGATACATCAGCACAGATTCAGATATTCTCTCTTGATCTAAAACGAAAAGATCAGACTATTATTCCTGTTGAACTTGTAACAACTCTCGTAGTAAATGACCAGGGGGCTGTCTCAGGCATTGTTGGTGTAGTCCGTAATATCAGTGAGCGGAAAGAGAATGAATGTGCATTACTGGAGAGTGAAGAGCGATATCGTCGGGTATTAGACACGATGCTGGAAGGTTTCCAGATAATAACTTCGGATTTTAGATATTTATATCTCAATGATGAGGCGGTCAGGCAGAGTGGTTACTCCAGGGAAGAACTGATGAGCAGTACCCTGATAGAGAAGTATCCAGGAGTAGAGAAGACGCCATTATTTAAATCTCTTCAAAGATCATTCAACGAAAAAATTCCACAGATTATTGAGAATGAATTTACATTTCCAAACGGGGATTCGGGTTGGTTTAATTTGAGAATCCAGCCAATAAAGGAAGGACTGGCGATATTATCCCTAAATATCACTGAACAGAAAAATACAGAACTTAAGATACTTAGTAAAAACACTGAACTTAACGCCGCGTTAGAAGAATTATCTGCTTCAGAAGAAGAGCTTAAATCAAACTATTATGAACTTGTAAAGAGTCAGGAACAACTCTACAAAAGTGAAGAAAAATTCAGAAACCTCGCAGATTATACCTATGACTGGGAATACCTGATCGATCCCGATCAGGATTATGTATACATAACCCCATCAGTTCAACGGATCAGCGGGTATTCTCCTGAAGACTTTTATCAAAAACATATAACACTTGAAGAGATCATCCATCCGGATGATAAAGAGATATATCAGTCACATTCGCTTTGCATCACCGATCCAGATAAACATGAGATTCTCTTTCGAATTATTACAAAAGATAATGGGGAGAGATGGATATCTCATCATTGTTATTCTGTATTTGACAAAGACGGGGTCTTTCTTGGTCGAAGAGCCGTAAACCGGGATATTACGGATAAAAAACTGATTGAAGATGAACTGAAGCGTTCATATGAAGATCTGGAGAATCGCGTCAGAGACAGGACACTTGAATTAACCAGGAAGAATGAGGAACTGGAGAAGTTAAAGACCGTTCTTGAAGAGAACCAGGAGCGACTTGATAGAGCACAACATGTTGCTCACTATGGAAGCTGGGACATCGTCCTTACCACCAGGGAATTTCACTGCTCTCCCGAAGAACTCAGGATATTTGGATATGATCCGGATCTTCAAAACCCTTCTCTGGACTTATTTTTAGAAAGGATACATCCAGATGACCGTGAGAAAGTTAACAGAAATATAGACATGATCATACAAGACCGGCCATCCGGTTCTGTTACTCATCGAATTATTCTCCCCAGTGGAGAGATCAGGACAATTTTTGCTCAAATGGAAATATTTGGAGATGAGTCTCAGGATTCGAGAAGAATTGTCGGATCTTCTCAGGATATTACCGATATTAACCAGGCATTAGAGGAGAAACAAAGAATTACAAGAGAAGTTCATGACCTCTATAACAGAGCTCCGTGTGGATATCATTCAATCGATGGAAATGGCCTTATTATTCGAATGAACGATACTGAACTCTCGTGGTTACAATACTCAAGAGAAGAAGTCATTAACAGGAAGAATATCCAGGAGCTCCTCACCCCGGAAAGCGTAGAAACATTCAGAAGATCATTCAAGAGATTTATAGAAAGTGGATCCCAGGTAGATATTGAACTGACCTTTGTCAGAAAGGATGGGAGTACTTTTCCGGTGCGGGTGAATGCATCTGCAATATTTGACGAGTCAGGGAATTATCTGATGTCCAGGACAATTGTTATAGATATCACCGAACAGAAGAAGTTAGATGCTGAAATTGTAAAATCACTCAGAGAAAAGGAGATTCTCCTAAAAGAGATTCATCACCGTGTAAAGAACAATATGCAGGTAATATCCAGTCTTCTTTTCATGCAGGCACGTGGCCTGCAGGATCCTCACATGATTGAGATATTAAACGAGAGTCAGAACCGGATCCGTTCACTTGCTCTCATCCATGAAAAACTCTATCAGTCAGATAATCTCGATCAAATAGACTATAGCACATATATCAAAAAGATTATCGATTACCTGTTCCAGTCCTATAAAGTATCAAAGACCGATGTGTCTGTAGAACTCAATATATCCTCAATATACCTCGATATTGACAAAGCTGTACCCTGTAGTCTGTTGATAAATGAGATGATATCCAACTCGCTCAAACATGCTTTTCCCAATGGCCAGAAGGGGATTATTACCATTGATATGTATGCAGATGAAAATGCATATCACCTGAAGTATACCGATAATGGCATCGGCCTTCCTGACGATCAATCTCTTGAGAAAAAGAATTCACTCGGGTTTCAACTCATCAAAGGACTGGCTGGTCAATTAGGAGGGACACTTGAGATTATCCGGGATCAGGGAACCGTATACATATTGACGTTTTCAAAATTTATTCAAAATAGGTAGGTTTAGCAGATAGGAAAATCAGAATACATACGTCGTTCCGACAGTATTCAGAATACATTTCCCGGGTATATTCTCAATAAACCTATTAATTGCCGTCCACCCGGTGCAGTGCATCGGGACAATATAATCAGGGTCAATCTCTTTCATAGCCGCTATTGTCGGCATGATCCGTGGTTCAAACGCCGGACCGGTGAGATGGAATCCCCCGATTACCGCGTGAACAGTACTGATTCCGGTGATCTTCTGTGAATAGTGTATTGTATTGATGATCCCGGCATGGGCACACCCACTCAGAACTACAAGACCCTTATCCCGGACATGAATTACAAGTGCCTGGTCATCACGTATCGGATCAGAAACCCACATACCGTCTTCATACATCTCCATGCCAGGCATTCCGGTCTCAAACGGAGTGATACGCTCCACTTCACCGGTCACAAGCAGATGATCATCTGCAAGCGAAGATGGATTGCTGCAGATACGGATGTCTGCCCCGGCATCTTTGAGTGCTGCTTCATCCAGTTGTGGCAGTTCCACAGGCACTCTGATCGGATTATTGAGTCTTCGCCTTACAAAGGCATCAGGATGGAGAACGAGCGGGATACTCTTCCCGGCTCTTCTGAAAAATTCAACCATACCTCCGATATGATCAAAATGACCATGGCTCAGTGCAACAGCCTCAATATCAGAGAGTTGTATCCCGAGGACTTCCGCATTGGAGAACATGCAGTTCTTTGAGAGCCCGGCATCAAGGAGGACTGTATGGATCTCTTCTCCACAAAAAAGCCTGACAAGACAGGATAAACCATGCTCAGCGAGAATTTCCCTGGATGGACCAAACGGCAGCCGTTTATCCACGTCCGTTGCCGGTGGTACAAAGATATCAATGTAATTATCGACCAGAACAGTGATCTCCACCTTGTCTACCGGTTTAAGAATTTCCATCATAAGACATCAATCGATCAGAAGGAGAGCCATCAGTTCAGGATGTCCCTGCACCGGGAATTTAATCGACATACCTGCTTTTTCAGCAGTCTTCACCATGTTGACACCCACGGCATGTTCAGGGATACGGGCCTGAGAGGGATGAACACAGAGACCGTTCACGTTACAGGTTTCACAAAGCCGGCATGACCCGTTCACCAGAGCCAGGGCAAAGGTGTTGCCTGCATTAAAGGCAGTCCGCTCCAGTTCAAGCATCATCGGAGCAAACGATCCGGTGCCGTTGAAGTGATCCTTCCAGAACTGTGTTGCCTTCTCCTTTTTATCAGCCGGGGCTTTTGGATCGAGCCAGTACCGGTATATCGAGCAGATTACATCATCATCGGCCTCGGCAGGTGAGATGAACTTGACTAGGAGGGCAGAGGAATACTCAGATAATATTCTGCGGAACTCATCAGGAGTAGGAACATGGGGCGGACAGGTCAGTTTTTTCCCGTACGAGATGCATCCTGCCCGGCACTTGAGTACAACCCGGTCCTCAACGATAACATCAGATGCAGAGATCACCTTTGCATCTGCAGCGCCAAGTGAGCGGGCTTTATCAACGAGAAACTGGTAATGGTGAACTTTTTCGGCATCAAAAGAGTTCCTGATTGTCATCAGTAGTACCTATTCCCCGGCATACTACATATAAAGCAGATGTATAGTATACTGATTGACCCGGTCTGCCGGTTCTTTCAGCCGTTAGTCACAGACTCCTTGTATCCACCCGCACGAAAACATCCTCGGTAGATCATATTTCACAGCCGCGATGCCCGGCTCCGTAGTCCAGAAAACTCAGGCACAATGACCATCATTCATGATGATATCACTTGTTGCAACCGGTTGCAACGATGGAAACCGAACATTTTTCTGGAATACCATGAAGGAACAAAGAACCCATGCCACCTCATTCCGCCATTAACAATCAGGTGCAACGACATCAGAAAGTGTCAGTTCACACAACCGAGCTCAAGTACTGTGCACATTTCGTTAAAACTGATGAATACCTGCCAAAATTAATTTCTAATTATTTTCCATCAGTTTTACCTATCGTGATTATAGCCTGTTTCACACAACGATAGTATGTCACACAGAGACCTGCACAAGGCAGATAATAAATCATGCCTGTGCAGGAACTGTGAGCGATAGATGAGCTGCGTTCAACATGTCCTCCTACAATCGAAACTTCTCATCATCACAACCGGGAATGATTCCTTTGGAGTTATCCCGGGTTCTTAGTTCGATGTTATGAACAGTCCGAATTTCAGCCAGCCTCAATGAGGCTGGTCCTCCTCCTACATTCAATCAATTATAATGAGGTACAGTATGTTCACACCAACAACACTCGCCACACCATATAATGACAGACAAAAGACCCTGATCGACTACCTTGAGAACAAAATGAAAGAAGGAAAGAACTTCTTTAAGTCCAAGTATATTGCCAGGGAGACAGGACTGTCATCCAAAGAGGTCGGAACAAACATGGGGATACTGGCTGAAAACTGCCCGAAGTTCTCAATTCAGAAGTACAGTTACTCAAACAGCACCACCTGGCTGATCACACACCCCCAGGTATAACGTACGTATAACACTTTTGCAAGAAAAAGTCCTTTTCACCGATCCTACCTGGGGCCCCCAACGGGGCACCGTTGGGGTTTTTACAAGAAAAAGTAAAAGGAGCGGCTCGTGAGCGTTAAATCAGTACAAAACCAGTACAACCTGACCGGATACCCCATTCTTTATTATACTCTCCACCTCCACCCTGTTTGTGTCAGATCAGAAAATTTCACCAGTCATTCAATATCTCCCAATCCAGGAGTCTGACCTGCAGCGGCTCAATGAAATATCAAATATGCCAGAGATATCCGGGATTTTTGAGACGCTCCCCCCGGTTCCCATGGAGGCAACAGAGAATCTCTACAGGCAGATCGTGAACGGAATCGTTTCTCTCTGGGGGATTCATCTGCATGAACGAATGGTTGGCGGGGCCGGATTCTTCGTGTACCCGCCCGGAACAAGGCTCTCACACGCCGCGAATTTTTTCATCTTTCTTGAGCCTGACTACTGGGGACAGGGTATCGGCAGGAGAAGTATTGAGTTCCTGGAGGAGGTTGTAAGAACCCGGGGTTATTACCGGATGGAGTGTATGGTTGTCATTCACAACACCAGGGCCATCAGACTGTATGAACTCATGGGATTCAACCGTGAAGGGATCAAACAGAAGGCCTATCTCTATGACGGTGAGTTTACCGACCTGCTGATTATGGGGAAGATACTGACATAATCCGGCATGTCGTACCGGCACATCATCGACAATAGAGGTTGAGATACATGTACACCAAAAGAGATCCCGTCATTCAGCGATAGTACGATGACAGATACATGATCACTACGACAGAACTATGCCATTTGAAACGGCACCATATCATATGATCAGACGATCTCTCCTGATATTGTTCACACTACCACTACTATTCCTGGCATGCTGCTCAACTGTTTATGCAGAATCCCCGGCAGAGCTCTACAAGATAGGACTGGCCTACTCAGATAAGGGCGACTATGAAGATGCCCTCAAGACATTCGAACAGGCAATAGAGAAAAGTCCTGACTCAACATTATTATGGCTCAATAAAGGCAACACCTTAACCTCTCTCGGAAGATACCAGGAAGCTCTTGACGCTTTTAACAATGTCACCCGCATTGATTTCACAAACAAGGATGTATGGTACCCGAGAGGAGTATCATATTCAGGCCTTGGCAACTACGAGATGGCTCTTCACGCATTTGATAAAGTTATCAGGTATTATCCGGACAACTCACTTGCATATCATAAGAAGGGAGATGCACTCATGGCTCTTGCAAGATATGATGAGGCGATACAGGCATACGATGAGGAGAAAAGGGTATCGAGCTGATTTCTGATCTCCCTCTTTATCTGGTGATCAACAGATGTGGACCAGATTAGAATCCTCATACAATCCGGCATCTCTTCTGTAGTGAAGTTTTTTTCAGATACGATGTGAGATCTGCATCGATATTTTCTTAAACTCATATTTTTCATTAGGATAGTATGGTAATAGATCCTGGCGTATGTCACCAATAGTATCAACACCGGATATATGCCGGATGGTTTATTATTCAATAATCCAGAGCCTGAAGACCTTGTCCATCAACTGAAACGTAACGATTAGGCTAATATGATGAAACCAGAAAACCAGAAGGATACAAAAGGTATGACAGCGATCCCAGACCCGGAGGAGATGTGCACAGAGGGAGATTTTTATCTCAAAGTGCTGGATGACTTTCCAAATCCGGTATGGCGTTCAAATATATCAGGGAAATGTGATTTCTTCAACAGGAACTGGCTTGAGTTTACCGGTAGAAGCATGGACCAGGAGCTCGGGGATGGCTGGGTAGAGGGTGTTCACCCTGAAGATTTTGAGAGATGCCTTGCGATCTACCTTGAGAATTTTGGCAGCCAATCACCATTCGAGATGGAGTATCGCCTTCGCTATCATGACGGTACCTATCGGTGGATCCTTGACTGCGGAAATCCATTCTACTCACCAGAGGGGACGTTCAAGGGATTTATTGGCTCATGCTATGATATACAGGATCGAAAAACTGCAGAAGAACTGTTAAACAAGGCTAACCGGGAGCTGGAAGAGAATATTTCAGAGATAAATACCAGTAGGTCACAACTCCAGGAGACGAAAGATTACCTGGAAAAACTCATTGCATCAGCCAGTGCTCCCATTATCGTGTGGAATCCTGTAGGGAAGATAACGAAGACGAATAAGGCACTGGGCGACCTGATGGGGTTATCACCGGTTGATATCATCGGTAACGATCTCTCTTTTGTCTTTCCCCGGGAATCCCTGGATGAAATCCGGATGCAGGATCCCTGCCTCACTGATCATCTGCCCAAAGATGCTTTTGAGATACCGATAACCCATCGGTCGGGTGAGATGAGAGTAGTTGTCTGGAATCTGGCCCCGGTCTTCAGCCATCCTGATGAATGTGTGGCAATTATTGCACAGGGACAGGATGTTACAGAACACATCCAGACCGAAAAAGCCCTCAAACAGTTAAATCGTCAGCTCAACCTCATGAGCAGTATTACCAGGCATGATATCCTCAACCAGGTTAATATCATAAAGTTGCTTATCGAGCTGCTCAAGGATTCAGTGGCACAGCAGCCATTAAAGAAATATCTTGACGGGGTTGAAACCGCAACAGGCAATATCCACTCCCAGATAGAGTTCACAAAGGTATACCAGGAACTTGGATCTCATGATCCACAATGGGAGAATATTCCAGTACTGGTACGTTCACTCCAGATCCAGATCCCGGAGACAATAACCCTCTCTTCCGATCTGAAGGGCATCGAGGTGTATGCAGATCACCTTCTCATACGTGTCTTTGATAATCTCCTTGATAACTCCATCAGGCATGGAGAGCATGTCTCAAAGATACAAATATCCTGCAGAAAGTCCCCGGGCGGAATAATTCTGACATGGGAAGATGATGGAGTCGGTGTTAAGCCCGAAGAGAAGAAGAAGATATTTAAGATGGGATATGGCAGGAACACCGGACTTGGGCTTTTTCTCATTCGTGAAGTCCTGCTTATAACAGGAATTTCCATTACAGAGACCGGCACTCACGGAAAAGGAGTAAGATTTGAGATAAGTATTCCAGACCAGGGGTGGAGGCTATCAAAATAATGTGATCCGGGTTTACATCACCGGGTAGCGTTGTATATGTGTACATGATTCAGACCTCTCCCGATCTATACCACCACCCCACATCTCTCCTCCGCGACGAGACCGGGACATGAGTTCCCTGACCATCGGATCAGCCAGCGGATATGAAATTTTCCGGGTGTTGCAACTGGTTGCAACGGTTTAAACAGACAATACCGGGGTTTTGTCAGATACAAAAAACACAATCCTCCCACCCTGATCCCCTGATGAAAACCGGATGCAACATATAAGGGAGAACTCAAATCACAAATCGTCCGGCATATAAAAGCCGGTTAAACAAAATAACGGACAACGCAAACTAAAATGGATTTTAAACTAATCTCTATCAGTTTTTCCTATCAGGTTTATACTCTGTTTCACGCAACGATAGTATGTCACACCGGGACCTGCACAAGCCTGCCGGGAGAGAAATCCTGAACGGGTGTCTGCAGGGTCGGTGCACAATAGATGAGTTGCGTTCAACATGTCCTCCTACAATCGATGCCTCTCATCATCTCAGGCGGAGCAGGGATCTCAGATGAACCCAAATCCGCCGCAATGTAAGGTTGCTGCGATGACCTTACTCCATCTCAGCCAGTCACAATGCGGCTGGCACTCCTCCTACACACGATTATAATAATGAGGTAATTATGTTCACAACCAATCCGTTAAGCACCACCTATAATGACAGACAGATGTGCCTGATCAACTATCTTGAAACGAGGGTAAAAGAAGGAAAGAACTTCTTTAAATCCAAGTACATTGCAAAGGAGACAGGCCTCTCATCAAAAGAAGTGGGAACAAACATGGGAATTCTTGCTGAAACCTGCCCGAGATTTACAATCCAGAAGTACAGTTACTCAAACAGTACAACCTGGCTAATCAGCCCATCCCGGTCATAACCGGCTTACTTCTTTTCTCCTCCTATCAGTGATTCAATCAGATCCCGATGGTCAGAAGACCTATTCAGGACTCCAATGTAGGAATCATCCTGACAACAGACATATCACCATCGAAGGATAGAGAGAACTCAAAAAATCCTCACCATGAGGGATATGCAATAAAATTTCTCTGATTATTGTAGAAATCTATCAAAAAATTTATTGTTCTACACGAATAATAACCATCATTCATCAATTGCGGGAATTGACTATTTTTTCATGATGGCCACATCCTTCGATTGTCTGAAAAGGGATTTGTATGGGGAATCTTTTTGTACCCTCCGGGGAATGTGCATGCAGGCATGACATGCAGCATCGGATTGCTGAACAGAACACTGCTACTCTGACAACACCGGGCCTCCTCCAGTCTGCTCATGGAAGACAGACAGTAATAACCCTGATGCTCGTTCTGTTTTGTATGATAGTACCGGTATCAGGTTCATGGACTGCCCTTGCCGCCGGGCATTCAGGAACTGATTACACGTTTGCCGGCAATTACTCAGCGGGTCAGATCGTCATCAACACCGCTGGTGCCTATTACCTTACCGAAGACCTCAACTCCTCATCATCAGTCTATGGTATTCAGATCCAGGGTGACTCGATAGCACTTGATGGCAACGGAAAAAACCTGACCGGAACGGCAGGAGTCGGCATTAACGTATCAGCACTTGTCCTTCAGCCGGTTGTAACAAACTTCAGTACAATATCAGGCTTTGATTACGGGCTGTGCTCTATTGGAGAAGGACTCACCGTATCAGACTCTGTGATATCAAGAAACAAAATGGGAGGGATTTGGACTTTCGGCTCTAATGCAACCATTCTGCGAAACACAATCTCCGATTGCAATGTGGGTATTAATGCCTGGTACCTGGACTACAAGAACCCATATTATGGCATTCAGGTCAAAATTACAAACAATACCTTAAACCAGAACAGATACGGGATCCGCTCAGCCAGCAATAATGCACAAATTCTGGATAATAAAGTCTACAACAACACCAATTCAGGGATCATAGCCGGAGGTACCAGGTGTGGAAGCAGCCCTGATCCCGGTACCTGCGGAAGGGGGTATTACACCGTTATCTCAAGGAACATAATCCAAGATGGTGTTAATGGTATCTTCAGTTATGAGCCGAGCGGGAGAGTAATTGACAATATTGTGACGAATCAGCAGCAGTTCGGACTATTCATTTCAGACTCTGTAAATATCTCTGCAAGGAATAACACCTTTGTAAACAACACACAGGGAATCGTATTACGGTACGGAAAGAATCAGAATAGCCTTGTTACCAGAAACACAATCATAAACAGTTCTGACTGTGGAATATTTTTCTCGTATTACTCCTCAGACATTTCAGGTAACGCCACGTTCTATGACAACTATCTTGCAAACAGCGTGAATATCAACGGCACTGCCTCCCTGCAAAACTATACCTGGACAAATCCATCAGGTCCGGTGTCAGGAACAAATGTGATGGGAGGTCCGTATGTTGCAGGAAACTACTGGAGCAGTCCGGATAAAACCGGCTGGTCAGATCTACAGGAGCCAGCTGGAACAGGATACTCTCAGGTACCCTATGAGGTAAAGACCGGATCAGGAGCCTACGACACCGCACCTCTGGTACGGGTTGCCCAGATGATCAATTCATCACATGATGACTGGACAGTTCTCAATCCTGCCGGGAATAAGACTTATCCCCGTTATAGCAACGCAACTTACGTGGCAGAAGCAAAGCCTGGAGCTGACCTCGTGAACGTCTCAGTGAACGGGAGCATGGTAGGTCCGGTCGGGACCTGGACCTTCTCGTCAATAACAGTCGATCACACCATCTCATCATACGGACAACCGACTCCGGGGCAGGTTCATGCATTCTTCACCCTGAACACAACCTGGGGAGCAGTACCTCTGACAGTCAGGTTCACGAACCAGTCTCTTGGAGATCCTACCTCATTCTTCTGGGACTTCGGTGATGGAGCAAAATCTCCAGAGCAGAACCCGGTTCACACCTACACAACACCTGGAACCTATACAGTCACACTTCGGGCAGCAAATAACCAGACAAGTGGTATAGGAACGCTGACAGGAGCAGTGACAGTAACCGCCGGGCAGGTTCCATACCCGACACCAACACAGGTTCCCGGGTATATAACAGCCACATTCTCCGCTGACCAGACCTCCGGAGTATCACCCCTGCAGGTTTCGTTGATTGATCAGTCCACCGGGAATCCGACATCCTGGCTCTGGGATCTCGGGGACGGAAACAGTTCCAGATCGCAGAATGTGACCCATATCTACACTGCCAAAGGATTATATTCGGTACGCCTCACTGCACAGAACAGCATATCATCCGGTAGCATCGAAAAGAGTGGATTTATTATGGTCAGGTAAATTGTGCACCCTTCATCCATTCCGGGCAGCAGACAAATTCTGTTTTTCCTCCATCACTCCCCTCTTCCTTTCTCTCCGGGCTGACAGATCATCCAAACAGTTAAGGTGGTCTGGACATGATTCTGAAGAGAAGTGATTGGGTTGATACGCATAAACCTGGTGATACTTATCCTGATTGCCGGAACTCTGCTGGTTCAGGTCACAGGGGCAGACATTCCTGCCCCCCGGATAGAGGGTCTGAACCTTACAAATATCACTGAACTTCAGGAGAGTGGATTCCGGGCAATGGAGCAGAGAGACTGGAATACCCTCCTTCGCATCGCTGGTGAAGGTCTTGCCCGGGATCAGAACGATCCTCAGATGTATTCAATGAAGGGGTATGCTCTCAGAAAACTCAATCGTAGCCAGCAGGCCCTTATTGAAGATTCAAAAGCGATTGCCATTGAACCAAATCCTGTCAGGTACGCTAACCGGGGAATGACATATCTGTCACTTGGCAATTATTCTGCAGCTCTTGCTGACGGAGAGAACGCCATCAGCATCATTCCAGATTACTCATCAGGGTATGCCCTCAAATCTCTTGCATATCAGAAGATGGGAGACATCACAGCTGCAAAGGAGAATATTGACAAAGCACTCGCAATAAAACCTGATACTGCCTCACATCTCCATTATGCAGGAATCATTGCGATGCAGGATGGGAACTATGAAGATGCTGTATACTTCCTGAATCGTTCAATAACCATTGATCCCAATTATTCCCTCCCATGGCCGGGTATGACAAATGCAACCGTTGATCTGGAGAATGTCAGAAAGACCTCTGGTGGATAAACCGGATAATCTCAAACATCTTCACCATGGTTCTTATGAAGTCTTCAGTGATGGCGACATGAAAGGCTCGACCTTTATCGTGTAACTACCAAGTACGAGGATAAACAGGGAATAGAAGAGTTCCGGTCCAGAACATGCCAGTATTTCTATATCTGTGAGGTGATACCCGGATGGTCACACCTCTGGGATAAGCAGGCCCGGTTCTGTCCATACCCAACTATGTCTACCGGAATCCCTGTTTCAGCAAAGAAATCACGAGTCTCTTCTAGTTCTACGCCCCGAACCGGATACACCCAGGACTCAGTCCCGGGCCGATCCAGTGAGTTCAGTTGTATCAGATCAGGACGGAGTGACACTATTGTCTCTCTGATACTCTGCAGTTCTTCCCTGCCGGTATTGATCCCGGGAATAAGGAAGACTTCAACCCATATCTGCCCTGAAAATTCACTGCGTAAGGCACCGAGCCCGCGTAGTATGGATGAGACTGAAAGCCCCCGGACCGGCCTGAAGATCTTCTCCTGCATCTTCTGATCAGAGGCTGGAACGGTCGGGATGATGAGATCCGCCTGGATGAGATCCCTCCTTACTTCGGGAAGCGTACAGAGAGTTCCGTTCGTCAGAACAGCCACACGGTACCTTGGGTATGCTTCCTTCAGGAACCTGATTACCGGACCGAGTGAGTAGGAGAGTGTAGGCTCACCTGATCCTGCAAACGTGATATAATCAAGCACCGGCCTCTTTGCAAGAATGTGATCCAGTTCAGCGATCACATCAACAGTCGGGAAGAACTCCCTTCTGGTGAGGGTAAGATCGGTGGTTGCTCCACACTCACAGTACACGCAGTTGTAGGAACAGGTCTTGTAAGGAAGCAGATCGATGCCAAGTGATCTCCCAAGTCTTCTTGATAAAACCGGTCCGAATACGTATCTGTTCATGATAGAATCTTCTCTTACAACCTGGATCTGTGCTGGATCTCTAGGGTTCGCTCCGAAGGTATGAGAGGGTATCGGTGCTGGCAATATCAGCATGAAGTCATTTATTTGATGAAACCCGGGTTTTATCTCCTGTATAGAGAATGTATGGCCCCTTCCATGGTGGCTCGTTTCTGTTCTGGTATAACGAATACCGGAATCTTTATTGTGCAAAAAACATATCGCTATTAACATGCCCGGATATCGCATAGCTGATGCTTTGTATTTTACCGCTGCAAAGACACGAGTGAAGAAGACGGGCTGCTTCCGGATATGAGTATGGAAGATGAGTGGACTGATACCAATGAAAGACCGAAGATATCAGTCCTTTATGTGGATGATGAACGGGATCTTCTAGATCTTGGGAAGATCTTTCTGGAGCGGTCAGGCGAGTTCAGAGTTGATACCCGGACATCTGCAACTGAAACCTTAAAATTATCCTCCCTTGGAGAGTATGACGCCATCGTCTCTGACTATCAGATGCCTGATATGAATGGCATCGATTTTTTGCAGGAGATCAGAGGAACTCACAGGGATATGCCATTCATCCTCTTTACCGGAAGAGGACGTGAAGAGGTTGTCATTCAGGCCATCAATAAGGGTGCTGATTTTTACATCCAGAAGGGTGGAGATCCAATCGCACAGTTTGCCGAACTCGGGCACAAGATCAGAGAAGCGGTTGGGAGAAGACTGATAGAACAGATGCTCAGAGAGACAGAAAAGAAGTTCTCTGATATCATCGCATTTCTTCCAGATCCCACATTTGCCATTGATCAGTCAGGGAGAATAATAGCATGGAACCGGGCCCTGGAAGAATTGACAGGATTTTCGTCTGATAGAATGCTGGGAAGCGGAAAACAGCAGTATCAGGCTGCATTTTACACAACAGACCGGCCTCTCCTCATCGACCTGATAGATGAACCTGATGAGGAGGTCAGGAAGTATTACTCTATCATTCACCGGGAAGAAGGCTCTATCACAGCCGAAGCTGAATCAATAAAACTCAATGGAACAAAAATATTCGTTCATATCAAAGTGAGCAGGCTCTATAACCAGTCGGGAGTTGTAACCGGGGCTATTGAGTCGATTCGCGATATCACATTTATAAAACAGAAAGACCTGGAGTTCCATACAGTCCAGGAGCGGTATCGTTCAATCGTCCATGATCAGACCGAGATGGTCATAAGATTTGTACCTGATGGAACAGTCACATTCATCAACGATACATTCGGTCTCTTTTATTCGCAGATCATGAATCAGACTCCTGTCGAAGGAGGCAGAATAAGTGACCTTCTGCAGGATACATACCCGAAGTTTGAGGAATTTATAACTTCACTTAGCAGGGAGAACCCGATTCGCGATATTGAACAGGAGATTACCGGTAGTGACGGCAGAAGATTCTGGCATTTATGGTCTGTCAGAGCGTTGTATGACATGGATGATAACCTGTCAGAGTATCAGGCTGTGGGAAGGGACATCACAGAGTTGAAACTGGCTGAAACTGCTCTTCGTGAGAGCGAAGCAGGACTTCGGTTATTCATCGAGAAGACAAGCGACTCCTTCACCCTGATAGATGAAGAAGGAGTCATTATTGAATGGAATGCTAGGTCTGAACGACTTTCCGGTTTTTCTAAAGAAGACGTTATAGGGATGAAGATCTGGGACCTGTTCTGCAGACTTGCAACCGCAGACAGGAGGACAGAAGAGAACAGAAAGAAAGCAGAAGAGACGTTCAGAAATTCACTGGCAACAGGTGTTATTCCATTTTATAACGACCGGATAATTGAGATTGAGCGATCTGACGGAGCACGAATCAGTGTCAGGCAGATACTATTTCCTATCAAAACCACACGAGGATTCAGAATCGGGCTGATAACCAGGGATAGTACCAGGGAGAGAGATGAGAGAGCTTCCGCGTGATCCTGACGGTATATCCATCGGAATTGAACAACAATTCAGGGACATCGTAGAGCGGTCAACTGACCTGATCCTTCTCCTTGACAATGACCTGAAACCGGTGTATGTGTCCCCCTCAGCAAAAAAACTCCTTGGGTATGAACCAGAGGAGCTGGTTGGAAAAGATATAGAATTCGCCTCATCGGTGATCTTTCCGTTGAGCAGGGATGATTTTACTACCACCTTCAGGGTCCTCATAAGCGGTGAACCTACCGAAAACCTGGAGATGAGAACAAAAAAGAAAGACGGAACGATGATCCTGGTCAGCATGTCTGTTGTGCCGATTCTTGAAGACGGAGTCTTTACTGGTGCCCAGGTATCAATACGGGACATTACCGCTGCCAGGAAGGTTGAAAGCGATCTGAGAGAGAGTCAGGAGAGATTCAAACGGTTTGTTGACAATGCCAGGGATATCCTGTACCGTATGACTCTCCCGGATTGCAGGTTTGAGTTCGTAAGCAGGGCAGCGACAAGACTTACCGGATATTCTCCTGAAGAGTTCTATGCAGATCCTGGTCTTATAAGGCGACTTATCCATCCTGATTCGAGGGAAATTTTCAGCAAACGGTGGGATGATATTTTTGAGAATCGAACCCCACCGTATTTCGAGTACCGGATAACGGACAGGTATGGGAGGAATCGCTGGTTTAATCAAAGAAATGTAATTATCACAGATGAGAACGGAACGCCTGCTGCACTCGAAGGGATTGTGACTGATGTATCAGGACAGAAAGAGATCGAGAACCGGTTGAGGAGAAGTGAGGAACGGTTCCTTGCAGTCACCCAGAATGCTGGCTCATGGGTCTGGGAGATCGATCCAGATGGTATCTACACCTATGCAAGCCCTGCGGTTTACTCCATCCTTGGATACTGGCCTGACGAACTGGTTGGAAAGAAACACTTTTCAGAGCTCTTTGATCCTGCTGTAGGTGATAAACTCAAAGCCACAGCAATGGATGCGATCTCCAGATGCCGTGTTATCAATGACCTGGTTAATATCAACCTCCACAGGGACGGAAAAAGAGTTTTAATCAAGACAAATGGCATACCCGTCTTTGATGATTCCGGTACATTTACGGGGTACTGTGGCGTTGACCAGGATATTACAAGCGAGAAGGAATCAGAGGATAAACGCGCTGAGAGCGATGCAAAATACCGGTTACTTGCAGAGAATATCTCTGATGTGATCTGGGCTGTTGACAAAGATCTGCATCTCACCTATGTCTCCCCATCTGTCCTTGCACTCAGGGGCATGACACCCGAAGAAGCACTTGTGGAGCCGGCATCTGATGCTCTGATACCAGATTCGCTGCAAAACATGAGGCGATCATGTAAAAAATGGATCGGGATGATCAACCGTGGAGAGCGGGAACTGAAAGATAATACCATAGAACTTGTGTTCAGGCACAAAAACGGTTCGACGGTCTGGACCGAGGTGATGATAACACCCATCAGAGACAGGAATCAACAGTTCAACGGGTTCATCGGAGTTACCAGAGATATTACTGAACGCAAATGGGCAGAAGTGTCACTCAAAGAGAGCGAGGAAAAGTTCAGAACATTTGTGGAGAATGCCAATGAACTCGTGTACGCTCTGACACCGAATGGCATCTTCACGTATGTCTCCCCAAACTGGACCGAATTTCTCGGATATGAACCTGACGAGTTGGTAGGAAAATCCGCAGAAACCATCGTTCATCCGGATGATTATCCCCGTGTTCATTCATTTTTCAATAATATTGCCAGAACAGGGGTGAAAAACCGGATAGAAGGATACAGAGTCTGTCACAAGAATGGAACGTGGCAGTGGCATACTCAAAGTCTTTCACCGGTTTTGGATGATACAGGGAACGTATTCAGTCTTCTGGGTGTCTGCCATGATGTCACAGAACGAAAGCGGACTGAAGAGGCTCTCAGAGAGAGCGAAGAGAAGTTCAGATCGTTTGTTGAGAATGCAAATGATGTGGTCTTTTCCATTAGTCCGGATGGTATCTTCACATACCTCTCTCCCAAATGGACAGATCTTCTCGGGTATGAGGAGGGCGAAGGGGTTGGAAGATCATTGTATTCGTTAATCCACCCTGATGATCGTTCTGAAATTCAGGAGTTTGTAACAGAGGCAATAACAAAAGGAATCAGAAAGAGTGGAAATACCTACCGGATTTGCCTCAAAGACGGAAGCTGGCAGTGGCACACCCAGAGCATATCACCAGTCTTTGACGATAAGGGCAGCGTTGTAAGCCTTCAGGGTATCTGTCACGATATAACCAGAAGAAAACAGAACGAAGAGGCACTGGCTAATGCAAACCGCCAGCTCAGCCTTCTCACCGGCATCACCAGGCATGATATTCTCAATAAAATCACGGTTATTCTTGGTCATGTCGGTGTTGCTGAACTGGAATGCAAAGATGAAGAGTTTGCGGATTACTTGCGCAGGATAAAATCAGCAACCAATGATATCAGGTCCCAGATTGGATTTACCAGGGTTTATGAAGATCTCGGTGTACAGGAGCCACTATGGGTTGATCTCGATACCATCCTACCAAGAGAGAACCTTCCATCAGGCATCACGGTGACCTCTGACCTCAAGGGTGTATCTGTTTTTGTGGATCCAATGATTGAGAGGGTTTTTTACAATCTGCTCGATAACTCGGTCAGGCATGGTGAACGGGTCACCACAATCAGGGCCTCTTCACATGTAGAGAAAGGAGATCTCATTGTTGTATGGGAGGATAACGGGGTAGGTATCCCTGATACTGATAAGATCCTCATATTTGAGCGGGGATTCGGGAAGAACACAGGTCTTGGAATGTTTCTGGTCCGGGAGATCCTCTCCCTGACCGGGATCTCAATTCATGAGACAGGAAAGCCCGGTACCGGGGCACGATTTGAGATCAGGGTTCCTGCCGGAAAGTTCAGGATCTGACCACGTAAGATACCCCCGATCACCAGAATGGCGGGATCTGGTTCAGGAATCAGGATCGTCGATAGGGCGCCACATTCCGTCAGGAACATGGATCTCGAATCTGGCACCGCTTCCTGCCTTCCCGGTCTCTCTGATTGATATGCTGGTGATGTGAAGAATCTCACGCACCAGAAACATCCCAAGCCCGGTGTTCTTCCCAAATCCCTTCTCGAATATCAGTTCTTTCTCATCGTCCGCAATTCCGACTCCGTCATCGGTGTACACCAGTACAATACCCCCGTTTTCGTGTTCCATTCGTAACGATATTTGAGAGATGTTCATACCATGACGAAGTGAGTTTTCCACAAGGTTGAAGAAGGCCTTCTCAAGCATGTTGTCGCCGTAGATCTCGATACCCGCGATATCACAGGAGAACCTGACTGGAGTCTCCCTGAACACGTGTATCGCCCGACTGAAGAGGGCACTGATATCATGCCATCCGGGTTTCTTAACCCCGATATCCTGGTAGTCACGGGTAAACTCGATCTGATTTCTCATCTTTATGAGTGTGGTGCCCATCTTTTTCCGGTATACATAGCTCTGCTTTTCATCGGGATTCTCATTGATCATGTGCAGAAACCCAATTAGAGAGGTTATCGTGTTGAGCAGATCATGCCTGGTGATACTTGAAAGCAGGTTGAGCTTGTTGTTGGCCTCCTGAATTGCTCCTTCGAGTTTTCTCCGCTCAGTGATGTCGCTCCCGACCGAGATGACAGATATCACCTTTCCGGTATCATCGCGTATGGCCCGGTTTGTCCAGAGAATCCAGACTTTTTCCCCGTTCTTCTTCAGGTTTGTATTCTCATGTGGTTTGAACTTTTCAGGAGTCCTTCCAAGTTCATACACAAACTGCTTCAGAACTTCGGGATTCTCGGGATATTCAGGGAGGATTGTCCCAATGAGATGTCTACCGACCAGTTCAGCAGCTGTATATCCAAAGAATTGTTCGGCATACGGGTTGACGTACGTGATAATTCCATCGGGCGTGAAGGTGACCAGGATATTATTGATATCTTCAACCAGATTCCGAAACTTCTCCTCGCTCTTCTGCAGATCCTTCTCTCTGAGGGTAAGAAACGTCACATACTGCTGTAATTTCTTCTGTGTTGTGTTGAGTTCTGCATTTGAATGTTTCAGCTCGCGGGTTCTGTTCTCAACAATCTCTTCAAGATGCCCCTGGTACTTCAGAAATTCCTGCTCTGTCCGTCTCCGCCTCCTGATATGTATCACCATGACAACGATGACGACTGCCTGGCAAATGATGATGAGAAGGGCAACCAGGATGTAACTTAAGTACTCCTCAAAGAGGGATACCGGATGATTGATGATACCAGATCCGGGAGGGAGATCTGAAGGTTTCAGCCCGTATGTACTCATCTCATGGTAATCAAACCTGATAGGATTCGGGCTCTCTTTCAGGACAGGAATCCAGGAGGGAGGGGTTCCTTTCAGTATCCGTTCCGCCATTATTGCTGCATTTCTGCCCTGATCATACTGGGAGATCAGGACTCCGCCCAGGATTCCTTCTCCCATTCCATGATACCAGAGGTGATAGAGGGGAACAGGCAGATTCTCTTTTATGAACCTGAGACCTTCTTCAAAATTCGTCGTTTTCAGGTTCTTATCCTGGTAGGCAGAGAGGAGAAGGACTGAAGAGGACTGGTTTATTTTCTGCAACCTGAGAGCATACTCACTCCAGGCCATATCTGCAAGCGAGAGGACCGTTAAGGTGTACCCGGGATACGATCTGTTGTATCCAAGAAATGTCGCGGCATCAGCCCTGCCGGTGACAGTATCGTCGGAGAGGGCGACAATGGTTCTGGCTTCAGGTTGCAGCCGTATCATCAGGTCAATGGTCTCTTTCATCGAGACTGCTTCCATCACACCGGTGATGAGAGGATCTGTGTCATGAAGCTCTGCCTTCTTCTGATCATTGATGCCAAAGAAGACGATCGGCGTTTTGTTAAACAACTCCTGCTTCTCTGCAAGGACAAGGTTCAGAGCATTGTCGTCTGCAACAAGGAGGAGATCGTAGGCCGGAAGGTGCCGTATCTTCCTGGTAAATATCTGTGAATACTCGCTGATATCTTCAGGTGAGGAGAAGCGTTTCGCATCCATGTACTCGATATCAAGATGTACCGTATCGGGAGAGAGAACAGATTTTACGCCATTTATCTGTTCAAAAAATGTTGGAAACCCTGGATTGTATGAACTGAGGAGCAGAACATGGGGATTTGTGTGTATCTGACCCGGGCCCTGATCGCTCGCAGATCCTGGGACAAAACAGACCAGAATGAGTACCAACACAAAAAAAATCATCCTGATATGGATCACAGATCTGTTCCTTCTCCAGAAGAGGTATAACACACGGTAATGGATAAACCTCACTGAAAGCAGGATTTTTTCCAGGACATTGATGGTTCACTGATATGGATCAGTATTCTTCACCGACCTCTTCAGGGGATAGGTCAGTCACATATTTATCTCCTGAACAAGGAACTGAGTAGAGGAGGATATCAGATGGCATCACCACTTCTAGCAGCAGTACTCTCATTCTTTATCCCGGGACTCGGCCAGTTCTATACCGGACAACTGACGAAAGCAATCGTGCTCTTCATTGCGGCCATCATCTTTGCACTGCTCTCTACCATCATTATCGGGATACCATTCTACATAATTGTCCTCGTCTACAGCATCGTTGATGCCTACAACGCTGCCAACAAAGACTGAAAGCAGAATGTAAAATGGACTCACCCCTGCCCCATAACTTTTCCAGGTCACCGGTAGAGGAGGTCTGCTTCTCTCTTACCATAAACAGAGATCAGATCTCTCTCACTGTTCCGGCACCGTATCCGGGATGGGGAGCAATCAGGTTAAAAATAGACACAGAGATTGCTGCTCTCCCGGATACCTTTGAGGTAACAGGATGCAGTCTCAGATACAGGGATCGTTTTCTTCTACATAGTGACGGCTTTTCCCAGGTTATGAGTGGGTTAAATCAGGATATCTTTCATACAACCCGGGTATCAGGTACTGAATCAGAATTGATCCCAACGGTTCTGAATCCTGAACTCCGGGCACGTGTCTCTTCCCGCTTTGAAGGAGGAGAACAGCCAGCCTGGACATTGACCTTTGCTGTTGAAACAGGAGAGCCTCATCGCTTTGAAGACCCGGATGAGATCCTCTCCTGGTTTGATTGGGCTCATGCCCTCATCCACACCCTCTTTGACCAGATTGTTCCTGTAGAGATCGTGGAAACTATCAGGTGATCCCAGGACAGATGCCGGAATCATCTGACCGGTTGAGGAAGTTTCTGATGAGAACGGGTGTGTTCACCGATCCGGCAGGCTCAAAGAGTTGCTGCCTGCAGGCAATACCAGTACTCTGATTGAGCACACCATCTCTCTGAAACCTGGAGAAGATCTCTTTTGCACAGGTATCGTCAAGGACGTAATGCCAGTATATCCCGGCATTGTCTGAAATGAAGAATGCCGGGTTCAGGAGCAGGGACGATGGGCCTGAACCTGCCCGATACCCGGTCAGGTTTTGGTACACCCGGTCATACAGACTGATAAAATCCGGGGTCCTGTTCCCTGAATGGATCTCGAGATCCAGGAGTGAGAGGAAGTAGGGATAGACCTGAATATACCCGGAACCCCAGCCAGCCTCTTCTCCGTGACCTGCAATGATCTGATCTCTCAGGGAAGATGGAAGTCCACCTCCTGTCTGTTTCTTTCCAGACATGTGATCAAGGACTTCAGGAGTCCAGAGAAACTGTTCGAAGAAGAGCGAGTAAACCTCACTGTACCCACCTGGATCGCGGGCACCGCTTGAGAGGGTGGCATACCTGCCGGTGGCAAGGCTGTGTCTGAGAAGGTGGCCATACTCATGAAACAGCACCTGGAGATCAACAGGTGACAGGTTTATCTCTCTGCCCCGGGTCCCAGGAACAGATACTATGAGGGCCGATACCGGAGGGATCCATTTACCGTTTGATTCGTGACCGGCACGAAGGAAGTATGTCTTTCCAGATGTGCTGCCGATACTGTTCTCCTGACGAATCCACAGGTAAAACCAGGCTTGTGTATCAGAAGAGTTGGGACGCGGGATTCTGAAGAGATGGATACCAGGATATTCCGCGAACGTGACAGGCGAGATAGGGATTCCGAATATCTCTGACACCAGATCGTTGAGTCGTTCAACTACATTCTCTGCAGGAAAGAATGCTGAGATTGCACTAGTATCGTTCACCCGGGATGATAGACCTGATCGGAGGGACGGAACCTCATAGTCATAGACCGCTGATGCTCCTGGCTCAGTCTTCTGCTTCTCACGAAGGAGTTCTGCCGCCTCTTCGTGTGAGGCCCTGCTTGAGGGAACAGATGCGGTGTAGAGATAAGAGAGGAGGCGGTTTCTGTCTAGCGGTACACCGGAGTGTGCAATCTGGTAGTCTGCAAAGGAGTCGTACCCGAGCAGAGCTGTGATCTGTTCTCTCAGGCTGACGATCTCAGGGATCAGCGGAAGATTCAGCGAGGCATTCCCATCGTGCTGATTTGCAAGATACGCAGATCCTCGTCCAGAGAGGTTCTCGCTGAGATTGGTCATCTCATCCGTCACATCTTCCTGAATGAGGGCAAGGCTGAAATCGTCTGTCAACCGGTTATGCAGTTCTCGATCAATACCCTGATCCGGAGTTACCCGGGAAAGAGCATGTGCGATATCCTCTCGCAGGTATACCGCATTCAGGAATTCATCCCGGTGGTATGAAGCCTGTTCAGCATCGGATTTTACAGCCGGATCAGTAGATATTTCGGCGACAAGGGAATATTTTAAAGTTTTTTCGTCAAAGTCAGCAAGGATTTCATCGAGCCTGACATCGGTGTTCGTAAAGTTACGTGAGGGATCCGGCATTGCAGCAAGATCATCAAGGTCACGGGTGGTATCAGCGATACTCTGGTTGATCTCATCAGGGATTTCTCCGGCAGTGTAGGTCAGACGTATCGGATCACCAGTATCAGGAGATGCCAACCGGGTTTGAAGAGTGTGATCATCAGTACTGAACCAGATTACAGAGAGGGCGGTTATAATCAGGAGAAGAGTTACAACTCCTGCGATGATGATCTGCCGACCCATACTCTTGTATTAGTGTGAACAGGGATATGAAAGGTAAGTATTTCCTGACTTGAGGGGGAGCATGTATCAATCAGTGTTCACAATTTATCTCAAGATAACAATTTCTGGATGTGACTCGATACTTATACAAGAAAATAATTATCAGTTGGGTGAAGTTTTTTAGCAGGAATCATGTATACTGGTAACTGCTGAAGACCAAAGAGGTGAATGATATGGGTACAATCACGGTCAGGGCAACATATGATGGATCATCCTTCAAAACTCTGGAACCTCTGGAGTTAGAACCAGATACAGAATATATCTTAACAATAGAGAAGAATCCGAAGAGAAGATCAGAACATGCAATTGAGTTTCTTATCAGAAATGCAGGAACCATATCGGGTCCATCTGATCTTTCCGACGAACATGATCACTACCTCTACGGAACCCCGAAAAAAGGCGAACAACGAGAATGAGATCTGTCTTCATCGATACCTCTTTTGTCATTGCGATATTCACCCCGGAAGACAAACACCATAAGCAAGCTCTGGAAATTGCACATGAACTATTTGACTATACAGAGATCTGGATTACAGATGCCATAATATATGAGATTGGAAATTCATTTTCAAAAACCGGCAAACAGATAATTGCAGAGTTCATCAGGGATTGTTACACAACCGAACAGATGCATGTTGTAAAGACAGATGAACCACTCCTCATGAAAGCTCTCACACATTATTCTGATTACCTCGATAAAGACTGGAGCCTCACAGACTGTCTCTCTTTTGAAGTGATGAAAGAGAAGAATATTGCCATTGCTTACTCTTCAGATCATCACTTTGAACAGGCTGGCTTTCAATACGTGCTTCGCTAAAACCCATCAGATTATACCCTACCCCACTCATGTCAATCGGTAAAGGCGAATACCTGCGAACGCTCACCGCTGCGACGGTGCATATGAAGTCTGTACCGGTAGGTACAGACCTTGTAGGAAGTTCTCCACCCTCTGTCTTTATCGGATCGTCGAACTACCCGAAGGTCTATGCCGGTCCGATGATTGCACCGATGCACGGCGATACATCGGTCATGGACCGACCCGAAGAGTGGATCCCGGGAAATATCCCCCAGGACGAGATCATCAGGTACAGGCTCAGCCTGGTCAGGGGGATGCACCAGGTAAAAGCAACAGAAATTGATGACAGGTTCATCGGAAAGCTCCAGGAGATAGCACTTTCAGACAATTCAATCGAGAGCGAGGCTACCTTTTCCACGGCACCGGCCGGTTTTTCGTTCAGCGAGGAGCACACACCCTATGGTCCGAGTGCACCGATAAAACGCCTTGAGATCGAGGAGCAGCGCTGGAACCGTGACCTTGAGAAGGTGTATTATGATACCGATCTGAAGGCAGCCGATGCGGTTGTCGGGCTGCATCACAGTAACACCCCCTTCTCCCATATCCAGAAGGCCTTCTCGGTCGGTGTGATGGGAAACAGGCGGGGGAGGCGTCTTGTGCCCACCCGGTGGTCGATAACGGCCTGTGACACCATCATCGGAAACCACCTGCTCAAAGAGGTGAAGAAGTGTTCTGCCATTGATACCTGGAAGGTGCACGAGTTCAGCAGCCTCAACAACCGATACGCAGTCATTCTCATGCCTACCCCATGGCAGTACGAATGGACAGAAGCATTTGTCAGGGTGCTTGGAAATGAGGAACTCGTCTTTTCAGATCACGAACTGCATAAACCAAAGACACAGTACTCACATCTAGGTGGATGTTACTACTCCTGCAAGATGGCGGTCCTTGAAGCACTGGCAGAGCAGCAGAGGCAGGCAGGAGCAATCATCCTCCGTGAAGCATCTTCCGGCTATGTACCCCTCGGAGTTTTCAACGTGCGTGAGAACGTGCGAAATGCGATGAAGCAGAAACCACGGGAGTTCGAGGATGAAAAACAGGTCAAGGACTACCTGTCAGATACGTTCACGTTGCCACTCAGACGGTTCGAAGAAGCAGGGACTCTCTTTCACAATCTTGGGAGAAAGCGACAGACAACCCTTGGAGAGTTTTGACACGTCAGTCTGATCTCATGGTTTTTCAGGTTCATAATCGTTCCAGAGCATAAAAGGGATAAGATAAGAAGGAGTGACCGATTTAGGTCTCTTCTTCCTCGTTCATCTCGTAAACAGACTCTTTGTTCACCGTCTCTTCATCATCTGAATTTTGAATCTCTTCTTCAGGTTCATCATCACTTTTTCTCCTGAACAGGTAAATCAACAGACCGATGAAGCCTGCAATCAGGAGACCAACACCCATCCCGGTAAAGAGAGAGACCGTACGGTCATCTGACTGCACAGGCACAGGGGTTGCAGTCGGGAGCGGGGACTGTACCGTTTCGACAGGAGTCGGAGTGGTCGTAACCTGGACGGAAATAGTGGGAACTACGAATGTGGTTGAAAGGTTTGCAGACTCATTTGCCAGAGATACCGGTGGCTGTTCAGGCCTGATCGTTGGCACGATGGTCGGCTCCAGAAGTGGCTGCGTCACGGTCAAAAGACCTGATGCGGTCGCTTCTGACTCAACAGCCTGTACCATCACCCGGTACTCTCCGGGAGCAAGACGGCCCTGCGGAACAGTCAGGGAGAACTGCCGCTCTCCCTTTCCGTCCAGGATCTCGGCAGTTCCTGAGAATCCGTATGAGTCCTCACGGAGATCCTTCCTGGTCGGAGCAAACCGGTTATCACTCACCTCGATGAGGAGCCGCTTGCCTGCACCCAGGTTGGTGGTGCCCCTGATCACAACCGGGCCGTCTGCATCCTGCCTGAGCGAGGATGAGTCTAATGTGATCTTCGGGCTCATGACCCTGATATCCCATCTGGTATAGGTGTCATCGATGTATGCACTGTTCAGGGCACTGATGAGTGCGTTGGCTGCATCAGATCCCATGAGAGCACCCGGACCGCCAACCCTGAAGATAGGAGATCCTGAATACGGGTACCTGCCGAGGACCAGTTGTCTCTGGCCGTCAGGCCAGATATCAAACTCACCGTTTGTCATCGGGTGCTGGATGATCACCACGTACTGACCGGCAACCATGTCACCGGTCTGCGATGCAGGGATCTCATACTCAAAGTACCCGTCACGTTCAACAGAGGCCTGGTCGTATCTGAAATAATTTCGCCCAAAGATCCAGACCGCAACAGATCCCCGGCCGATACCCGAACTCATGCCGGTGAGGGTGATAGAGTCTCCTTTCGCAACCTCGGTCTCCTGGGGTTTGAGTGTCACATAGGGTCTGCGGAGAGTGAGGGAGATCGTCTGGTATGGAACCGAACCAAGGTTATTCCTGCTTACAGGGGAAGGAACTGCGTAAATGGTATATGTTCCTGCATCAAGCCCGAGTTCACCGGTGTACAGGCGGTAGTCCCAGGTCTCACAATCGCCGGACGCGGTCGTAAACGAGGACGGATCTCCGGTTGTAACAGCCTGACGTGGCCGGTCCAGCCGTCCTCCTGCAGATGGCAGGTTCGGGCCGGTGATGAAGAGATATGTATCGCATGACTCTGAGTTGTGGCCCGAGAGTCTCACCTCCTCACCGATGGCATACGAGTCTTTGCCTGTTGCAACACTGACCGAACCTTTCTGCACGGTTATCGGGATCTCGTCGGTATGAACTGTTGATCCACCGGATGGACTTTCAACCTTGAGCGTGTACCTGGCATCATCTGTCTGGTCAGTGGTCCTCAGTTCAAGAGTCCGTTTCCCGTTCCTGTCAGGCACGATCATGCCGTAATACTTCACACCGTTGTATGGTTCATGAGGAACCAGGTCCCTGATACTTCTTTCGCCAGATGATCTCGGGCGATATGACCCGATAGAGTACGGCCCATCAGGAGAGTCCTGGCTGACCCCCTCCTGGGCAAAGAGGATCATCGGTGGCTGATCTCCCGGACTGCCACTTCTCGATCCTGCATCAACCCAGAAGTACACCGGCACACCCGGAGTTCCCGAGATCGTAACAGAGAAGGAGTGTCCTCTGATGACCTGGTCATCACGAGTACCTATGGTGGTACGGTCAGAGCCAAGTGTGACCGACGCTCCCCTGATGTTGTAACCCAGGGAGGCAGACTTGAGATTCTCATCAGCACGGTTGAATGCAAGTTTAGGCTGGACCGTGTACGTGCCAGCTGAGTAAAGATAGTTACTCCCACCTGATGCACCGGTATCCCATCCACCGGTCTGGACTGAAGGGTATGTCTGAAGAGAACCCTGGGGGTTTATTCTTGTTAACGAGGCACTGCCACCATTTCTCGTCTCGACAGCCGTCAGAGTGCCGCCCCCGGGGGTGGCGATGAGGAGGTCAAGGAGCCCGTCGCTGGTAGGGTTGTACCCGGGACGCTGCAACACCGAACCAAGATTTGTGTCAAGCTGGAGCAGGAGATCAGAACCCCTGGGAACTGTCCCGGAGGAGATATCCTCCATGGTCAACCGTTGCAGGATGCGGACATTCACCCGCGGCTCTCTCACCGTAAACGCGATGATTCCCGGCCCGGCCCTTCTGCTATCCCACTGGTACCACGAGCCGACCCGGTCAGAGTAGAGACTGGGACTCACGGTGAATGAGGATGTTTCAATATGCCTGATATCAAGTGGCATGTCACGGCCCGGTGACGAGCCAGGTGGATAAAACGCGATCGCGTCATAGGGTGACGGAACCGCTGTCCTCACATCAAGTCCTTCCTCACCGAGAAAAACGTCCCCACCTGCAGGAATTATTACAGAGGTGGCTGCTGCAAGTCCCGGGATGATCAGAAGTAGTATGGTTACGATGAGAAACCTGATAGTCATGTGTCATCCTTTCAGGTGGAAAGGAGATGAGGTTTCCCATTACAAAATGTGAAGGATACTATAGTGGAAAAATTTTATTTTTAAATGGCTTGAATTAAACGAAGGCCATTCTACCGTGTGGAACTGAATTGCATCTCAACGTTTGGACGACCTCTAACAGTTGTGCTATTACTATCATATAAGGTAGAGATCCCGCGGAATGGGAACGGTTGATCCTGAAAGCACGGTGAATGCATCATACTTCGTAACCGAAGAGCCGTTCTGGATCTTTATACTCATGTTGTATACACCGGTGGATGCACCCTTGAGTGGCAGAGTAACATACATGGTTGAACTGGTGTTCGTCTTCCCTTCGGTCCAGTTTCCTTTCAGGGTTTTATCCCCTTTCCACATGGTTACCGTGCCTGATCCAAGGTTTTTGCCAGATATTGTGATCGGGAGCGGGCCGGTGCTATGCCCGAATGCCGGATGAATCGTCATGATTGCAGGGGTGGTGATTGGGGTTGTGTTGTTCGGGTGCAGACTGAAGACCTGGATGCGGTTGTTAAAAGTGTCACAGACATACACCGACCCGCTTGCATTGACTATCAATCCCTCTGGATTGTTGAATCTCCCGATTTCTGTGCCATACCCACCCCATGAGACGGTCTGTGTCCCATTTGAGGTGAACACTCTGACCGCATTCAGATCGGTATCAGTGACATAGACATCTCCGGCGGTATCAACCGCAACTCCCTGCGGGTTTACCATACTTGTCTCTGACCCGTTCCATGAACCCTGGAATGAACCAGAAGTATTGAACTTCTGGATCCGGGAATTGTACCGGTCGGCAACGTATACACTGCCGTTGGGATGAACAGCAACTCCCACAGGAGAGTTGAACTCACGGTTGTATGATCCTTGTGAGCCCCAGGTGGTGATGAACTGCCCGATTGAATCGAACTTCTGGATTCGGTTATTCCCGGTATCTGCGACATACACAGTGCCTACAGCGTCTGCGGCTATCCCCGAAGGCTTCAAAAACTGGCTGGTATTGGAACCCTCGCATCCCCACGAGAGGAGGTAATCGCCCTGAGGACTAAACTTCTGAATCCGGTTGTTGCCAGTATCTGCAACATACACACCACCACAGAGATCGGCTGCAATGCCTGAAAGGTTTTTGAACTGGCCTGTATTCGAACCATTACTGCCCCATGAGAGGAGATATCCCCCGGTTGAGTTGAACTTCTGAACACGGTTGTTACCGGTATCTGCCACGTAGATGTCGCCGTTCTGATCAACAGCAATGGAGGCAGGATCTTCAAACTGGCTGATATTGGAACCCTCGCTTCCCCAGGAGATCACACACTGGTAACTCTCACCTGATGCAGACACCGCCATGATCATGCCCCATCCTGCCACAAGACACAAGAGAATAAGAATCAGAGAATTAGAGTTCATCCATCACCCGCTCTAGCAGAATATGGATCACCAGTAATATAGATAACAATTGGCAACCGGGTGGTTGGGTCTTTCCTGACACCAGGCAGATCACCGGCTTCGTACCCGAATCTTGTAGACCTCAAACCAGACAATGCTCACAAAGCCGGCAAGAACACTGAGAGAGAGATCAACCGGAGAGACTGCCACGAACCTGAAGAGGTTCATGAGCTCCGGGATGCTTATGACAAGTCCCAGGCTGATGAGGGTCCCGGCGAACACCCAGGCCATTGCACGGTTCGGTGTCTGGAGGATCGTCTTGAGGGTCTCATGCCATGACCGGTTCGTCAGGATCAGACAGAGGTTGGCAACAACGATGGTCGTGAATGTCAGTGTCCGCACAGCAGGTTCATCAAGACCCCGTGATAGTGCCATCTGATAGACAAGGTACACCACCGCAAGTACAACCAGCCCCTGCAGAAGGCTGATGAGAAGTGTCTTCCTGGTGAACAGACGCTCTTCAGCCTGTCGTGGCGGGCGGTTCATCACGTCCTTCTCTTCAGGTTCAGACTCAAACACGATGGAACAAGCAGGATCTATGACCAGCTCAAGAAAAACGATATGCACCGGCATGAGAATCAGGGGAGTGTTGAAGAGGACAGGAATCATCGAGATACCTGCGATGGGAATGTGGACCGAGAAGATATACACCATTGCTTTCTTTAGGTTGTCGTAGATCCGGCGGCCCTGTCTGACTGCAGAGACGATGGAGGCAAAGTTGTCATCAAGCAGAACAAGAGACGCTGCTTCACGTGCGACATCAGTACCACGTCTCCCCATCGCAATCCCGATATCAGCCGATTTAAGGGCAGGTGCATCATTCACACCATCACCCGTCATTGCAACAACCTCACCGTTGGCCTTGAGTGCATTGACAATCTGCAATTTCTGTTCAGGGACTGCCCTGGCAAAGATCGTTGTCGTTTGAATACGGGATCTGAGTTCATTCTCACTCATCTCCCGCAGTTCAGCCCCGGTAATGCATGTATCAGAACGTTGAAGACCGATCTGTCTGCCGATATGCATGGCAGTCAGGGGATAATCACCGGTGATCATGATGATCCTCATTCCTGCAGAGTAGCACTCCTGTACCGCTTCTGCTATCCCCTCACGTGCCGGGTCAGCAAATCCGATAAGCCCGAGAAATGAGAACTCAAACTCGTGCTGTCCTGATGGAAGTTCTTCCTGTTTAAATGATGCCCGTGCAACACCCAGGACCCGGAGACCATCAGCTGCAAGTGCATCGATGTGAGCTACAAGTCTCCCACTCTCTGCCTCACAAAGATGGCAGAGATCTACCACGGCCTCAGGTGCTCCTTTTGACGCAATTATGTAGTCGCTTCCGTCAGAGGAACGCCATACGTTTGACATCGCAAGCAGCGCCGGAGAGAGGGGATATTCAACGACATGCTCATAGGTGTGGATATGTTCAGTCTTTCCGAAATCCCCTTCTGCCAGTTCAAGCAGGGCTTTTTCCATCGGATCAAAGGGATCTTTCTTACAGGCAAGGATAGCATACTCTGCAAGTTCATGACAGGGATCAGCCACCGCATTGATCTGTGATGGATCATACGGGATGATTCGACCTTCCGAACAGAAGGAACGGACAATCATCCTGTTTTTGGTAAGGGTTCCGGTCTTGTCTACACAGAGCACGGTTGCAGAACCTAGGGTCTCAATTGCGGGAACCTGGCGGGTCAACACGTTGTATGCAGACAACCTCCAGGCACCAAGGGCGAGAAAGACAGTCAGAACGACGGGAAATTCCTCTGGCAGGATCGCCATGGCAAGGGTAATTCCGGCAAGCAGCCCCTCGATCCAGCTGCCGTGAACAAACCCGTAGACCAGGACGATGATGCTGCAGAGCAGTACCCCGACCGTGGCGATCACCCTGACCATCCACGCGATCTCTCCTTTCAGCCGGGTCTCACTCCGTTCCACCGATTGCAGAACAGTACCGATCTTTCCCATCCCGGTATGACAACCGGTAGCCCTGACCTCCACAAGTCCCTGACCCTGAACAACCATGGTTCCGGAGTACACAAAGGGCTGGTCATCACCACCGGGTTCAGATACAGAAGGTTCGTTGACAAAGTCACCGGAAACAGGAACTTTTCGGACCGGGACAGATTCGCCGGTCAGGAGCGACTCATCAATAGTGATATGACTTGTGGCAAGAAGAACCCCGTCAGCAGGAACACGGTCTCCTTCGGCAAGGATCAGGAGGTCTCCGACCACAACCTCCCTTCCTGCGATCCGTTTCTGCTCACCGCTCCGGATCACAAGGGCACGGGGGCTGGAGAGATTTTTCAGCGATTCCAGTGCCCTTTCGGTCTTCTGCTCCTGGTACACCGTGATACCGATGATGACAAACACAAATCCCAGCAGCATGAACCCTTCGGTGATATCACCGAGGAGGAAATAGAGCAGTCCGCTGGCGACAAGGAGCAGGAACATCGGTTCTCTGACAACCTCTGCAATAATGTCGAGGATACTGCTCTTTGTTGATCCTGCGATCTCGTTGAACCCGTCGGTCTTCAGTCTGATGGCTGCCTCTTCGTCTGTAAGTCCGGTGATCGATTCGAGGTCAAGAAACTGAACTGACATGATCGTGGTTGGAGTCTGCAGGTTCAGGAGAGCGATGATATCGTGATACCGGTGACTTGTTGCTCATTGCACTTATACTCCCCGATCTGGAGAGAGGAAGGGTTGTTTTTGACGGTGATTACCAGAATCAGACCATTCAGAACCATTGGGTATATGGATCTCCCGGTCATCATGGGTACCCCTCATTCGTGCAGCATAATTATCAATAGTGCGGAATCAATCCGACCTGATAAATATCCTTGGATCGCAATTTTAAACAAAATACACCGGTCATTCAGGGTTAGGGCGGGAGGTCGGGATACTGACACCCATGTACCCCCGCTCACCAGAATAGTTCGAAGTCTCTATACACCTATTCTCCCGCCCTAAGAATAATAATTTAGATCTTATCGACTTAAATTAAATTTAAAACGAATAAATCAGGATTTCATAGGGCGGGAGATCCCGCCCTAACGTAAATGCTTCCTCCGTTTTCCCGCACTCCCGACCTAAGCAGAACGTCGGTATACTGGTTACCTATACAGACATATTCCCCGGTCAGAAAAGAGGGGTGGTATTTTTAAATTAATCACCAGAATCAGATTTCAACAGAACCATTGGGAATGTGGATCTCCCGGTCATCATGGGTACCTCTCATTCGTGCGGCAAAATCATCAATAGTGCGGAATCAATCCGACCTGAGAAATATCCTTGGATCGCAATATTAAACAAAATACACCGTTCATTCAGGGTTAGGGCGGGAGGTCGGGATACTGACACCTATGTACACCCACTCACCAGAATAGTTCGAAGTCTCTATACACCTATTCTCCCGACCTAAGAATAATAATTTAGATCTTATCGACTTAAATTAAATTTAAAACGAATAAATCAGGATTTCATAGGGCGGGAGATCCCGCCCTAACGTGAATGCTTCCTCCGTTTTCCCGCACTACCGACCTGAGCAGAACACCGGTATACCGGTTACCTATAGAGGCACATTACGCGATATACCGGTGATACTTGTCGATTTTGACCAGGTATTCAGCCCTCCGGATATACAGGACCTGAAAAAACTGTTGGAGAAGACCTCCCGATGTTTCCACCAATCTCCGGTAACCCGGTTTATACAGGGAATATATCCGGGGTGTACCTTGAATACAATAAGATAGAGAATAACTCTATCCACAGGAGGTGGAGGTACGTATCATGTCACTCTTTACCTGGAATGAGAAATACTCGGTTCATGTTGAAACGATGGATACTCAGCACAAAAAACTCTTTGAACTTATCGCAAAGCTCCATGAGGCCATGTCTGCAGGGAAAGGGAACACAGAGGTAGGAGAAATTCTCCGGGGCCTCAACGAGTACACCACCACCCACTTTGCAGACGAAGAGAAGTACATGGAGTCATTCGGATATACCGGGCTTGCAGAACAGAAGAAACAGCATCAGGTGTTCATCGATAAGATCAACGGGTATGAGAAGGATCTGAGCGAGAAGAGACTCGGACTTTCAATTGATGTTCTTAATTTTCTGAAAGACTGGCTGGTTCAGCACATCCAGACAACAGATGCAAAATATACAGAAAATTTTCATACACACGGCATGAAGTAAACCGGATCGTCAGCTCTTGTCAGAACAACCAGAGGTGCAGTCCTCTGAAGACTCCTCAACCTGCAGGAGCACCACATCCCCGGTTTTTACGGTTGAGATGAGTAGACTTACAGAGGCAGGTCTTCCATCTACATCCTGTGCGATGGTTGCAGGTCGTTTATCTACCGGTCTTCCGGTCTGGTACGTCTCTTTCACCGAGTTTCTGATGACACAGCCGGAGCAGTGTGTCGTATTCCCGCATCCTCCCGGGCACCGGGCATACTCGCATTCAAACACTTCACCACTGAGGTGACCGATAACTGAAGAGAGGTCTTTTCTGGTAACTTTCCGGATCTCCTGGTTTGCAGAGAGGATATGCAGATCCTGATCAACAAGCACAACAGGTTGATCGAGCATAGTAAGATACTCGGTGATATCGACGCCCATACTGGCCTTGATATGATTATAACAGGATGTACACACACCATGGGATATCCTGTCATCATCACCGCTATCAGGGGAGAGTTCTTCATTACAGAATGCACAGACTCGTCTCAATGCAGATCTCCTTGCAGGTACGCGTAGGTTCTCACATACATATCTCCCCCGGACGGTATGAGCGTTGGGAAACAGGCACAGATATCCGGGTGAAGATCTCTGCGGAAGATACCGGAATAGGGATATCTGAAGAGGATCTTAATACCATATTCAGGCCATTTCATCAGATCGATTCAGGTACCACGAAGACATGACAGAACCGGTCTCGGTCTATCCATCAACAAAAAATCGTTGAACTTCATGGGGGAGACATTACGGTACAGAGCACCATCGGGAAGGGGAGGGTGTTTTTTGATACTCCTGTCTGCACAAAAGGAGTTGAATTAATGGGCTTTAGAATTCTTGTGATTGAAGATAACGAGCAGAATATGTACCTGATGCACTTTCTCCTCGAGTCAATGGGACATACTGTCATTGAAGCCATGGAAGGAGAGGAAGGGATTCGTCAGGCGAAAGAGAGTAATCCTGATATCATCCTTCTTGATATCCAACTTCCCGGCATGGACGGATATGAGATCGCACAGCGGATTAGGAGCTCACCAGATATTGCAAAGATCCCCATCATCGCAGTTACCTCCTACGCCATGGCAGGGGACCGTGAAAAGGCGATGGCTTCAGGAGTAAACGATTACATTGAGAAACCCATCAATCCGGCTACCTTTCACGATCAAATAAGGAAATACTTTCCCGGACAGGTGACATGATGAGAGTGCTCGTGGTGGATGACCAGTACATCAACCGGTACCTGCTGGAAAAGTTACTTGAAGGGAACGGACTTGAGGTCATCTCTGCTGTGGACGGTGCTGATGCATATGAAAAGGTAAAGAGCGGAGATATCGATCTCATCATATCAGACATACTCTATCCCAGGATGGACGGATTTCAGTTCTGCAGAGAGATAAAGAGCAACGAGACATACAAACACATTCCCTTTGTCTTCTACACCGCAGCCTATACCGAAGAGAAAGACAAGGAGTTTGCATATCATCTGGGGGCAGATCGTTACATCCTCAAACCTACAGACCCTTCCGAATTTATCAATATAATAAACGGGCTGATTGCAGAGTACCCCCATCTGTCAGGAGGAACATACAGCCCGGTCATGAAAGAGGAGCAGTATCTTTCAGAGCACAACAGCCGCCTGTTTCATCAGCTCGAGAAGAAACTCATCGAACTCGAAGACCTGAATAATGCACTCCGTAGATCAGAAGAACGGTATAGAAGCCTGTTTGAGAATGTGAACGATGCAATCATCCTCCACGAGATGCTCCCTTCTGGTGAGTCAGGCAGGATCAGGGAAGTAAACGCAGTAGCATGCAAACGACTCGGCTACTCCCGTGAGGAGATGCTAGAAAAAGAGATATCACAGATTGAAACTCCCATCTCGACAGTGCAATACAGAAACCTTCATCCTGATACCAAAGCAGCTGGGATCATCTCGTTTGAAGGAGAACAGGTGGCAAAAGACGGCACCGTGATACCGGTTGAGATCAATGCACACCTTTATTACGAGAATGGAACACTGTTCTGCCTCTCTGTCTGCAGGGATATTACGATGCGGAAACGGGCAATGGGAGAACTCTCGCGGGCCCTCTCACAGATAAACCAGAATATTTACCAGATGGCAACAATCGGGGACAAGATACGAAATCCGCTTGCAGTCATTGTATCAACCTGTGAAGAGTGTTGCGGTGAGAGAACAGAGGCAGTGCATACCGTGGTTCAGGATATCGACAAGTTCATCAATGAACTAGATCAGGGATGGGTCGAATCAGAGAAAGTCAGGGTTTTCCTTCAGAAACAATACGGAATCGGAAGTAATGAAATGAATCATCCTTCTGCATTCTGATACCACACAACGAACATAAGGGATGAGTACCTATTCCTTAACTGGTGGGGTACTGTGGATGCTCGCTCTCATACGTCTCCTGGTGAGACTCTCACTCTTCTGGTCGTCGATGACGAGGACCATGTCTGCAGATTTATCACAGATTATCTGACGTCAATCTACCAGTACTCAGTTGACACTGCTGCATCCGGAGCAGCAGCCCTTGATCTCATTGCCAGCACAAGATATGATGCAGTCATATCAGATTATGAGATGGCCGGGATGTCTGGCATTGAACTTCTCCAGACACTTCGCGGAAACGGAGACAAAACTCCGTTCATCATATTTACCGGAAAAGGACGCGAAGAGGTTGTCATCGAGGCATTCGAGAGCGGAGCAGACGGATACGTACAGAAAGGGGACGACATTCAGGCGCAGTTTGCCGAACTGGTTCAGAAGATCAGGGATATCGTTGCAAAGCGTAATGCTGAAGAGGCCCTTTCACAGAGCGAGAACTTTCTCAATAGTATTATCGAGAATATTCCTGACGTGGTATTTGTTAAAAGTGTGCCTGATTTCAGGTACATCAGGTTTAACAGGGCTGGAGAGGACTTTCTGGGGCTGCAGAGAGAAGATATTCTCGGAAAAACAAATTATGACCTTTTAAGTCGTGAAGAGGCGGATCATTTTGCAAAAAGTGATCAGGAAGCGATAGAGTCACGTTCGGTTATAAACATCCATGAAGAGCCGATCTGGACAAAAGACAAGGGAAAACGCATTCTTCACACCAAGAAAGTGCCTCTGTATGATACATCAGGTACCCCTCAATTTTTACTTGGCATAACTGAAGATATCACCGACCGGATACGGATCACAGAGGATCGGGACAGGCTCAAAATTCATCTGGAATACATGCTCGGGGTCACAGGTACAGGTATCGACATCGTTGATCCTGATTACAACCTCGTGTACGTGGACCCGGCCTGGCAGAAGACATACGGCGATTACCACGGGAAGAAGTGCTACGACTACTTCATGGGCACAGACAGACCATGCCGGTTATGTGGTGTTCGTGACGCTCTTGCTTCAAAAAAACCGGTCATAAATGATGAGGTTCTTGCACGTGAAGGAGACCGGATCGTAGAGGTACACACGATCCCGTACCAGGAGAAGGATGGCTCCTGGCTGATTGCAGAGTTTAACCTTGATGTTACCGAGCGAAAGCGGTATGAAGAGCAGATAACCAGGTATGCCAGCGATCTCGAACTGCTCTCACACCGGTCCATTGAGATGCTGGATCTTGACAGTGATGACCAGATTTACACATTAATCGGCTCTATCATTAAGGATCTGGTTCCTGACGGGACGATTGTTGTCACAAGCCAGGTCAACACCGGAGGAGGATCGGTCACCCCTCGTTCAGTCATCGGGCTTGAATCATCACATCATGATATCATTGAAGGGTACATAGACGGACTCCTTGAGTCATCCTATCCACTCACCGATGAACTCATCGAACAGATGATAACCGGAAAACTCTATCTGGTCCCTGGTGGATTCAGAGGCCTCACACTGGATGTTCTGTCTGAAGATCTCTACAAGAAGATAGAGAGTTCTGAATGTGTAGGAACCATCTATGAGGTCGGCCTTGCCTGGAAACGGGATATTCGGGGATCTGTCTCAATTATCCTTCCTCCGGACACAGAACTTAAAAACACCTCATTGATTGAGATCTTTATTCAGCTGGCAGCACTCGAACTGCAACGAAGAGAGACTGCAGCAGCCCTTCAGGAGGAGCGTGGACTCTTTATCGGCGGTCCGGTAGTGGTCTTCAGGTGGATGGTGTCAGAAGGATGGCCTGTTCAGTTTGTAACCCCGAACTGTAGCAGCCAGTTTGGGTATCTTCCCGATGAGTTTACAGACGGATCAATCCGTTTTGCTGATGTCGTGCATCCGGATGACTGGGACCGCATCAGAAGTGACGTTCGCCAGTTCACTGAGAATGGGATCAACTCTTTTGAGCAGGAGTTCAGGTTAAGGCGGCGTGATGGAGAGTATAGGTGGGTCTATGACTTCACGATCATCGAACGCGATGCAACAGGCTCCATCACATCATTCCATGGATATATTCAGGACGTGCATGAACGAAGACTGGTTGAACATCGGCTCAGAGAGACCGAAGAGAATGCCAGGGCCCTTATCAACGCACCAAAAGAGTCGATCATGATGATTGATCCTGACGGGACTGTTCTCTATGCCAATGAAACCGTGGCCTCCCGGATGCATACAACAGTGGAAGAGATGGTTGGAAGATCAGCATATACATTTCTTTCTCATGATATTGCAGGCAAACGAAGGCAGTATGCCATAGAAACTGTCAAATCAGGCAAGCCGGTGCAGTTCATCGACCACCGATCAGGCCGTGCAATTGAGAATAATATCTATCCTGTAAAAGACGAGAACGGGCTGGTTACCAGGGTTGCATTGTATGGACGCGATATTACGGAAAAACTCGATGCAGAGAGAAAGATAACGGAGAGCGAGATCAAATACCGTGAACTGGTCCAGAACGCCAACAGCATCATCATCAGGTTTGACAGCAAAGGGAACGTCGTCTTCTTTAATGAGTTTGGCCAGGATTTTTTTGGATATTCAGAAAAAGATCTCATAGAAAAAGGGTTGCTTGGAACCATTCTCATGGAGACAGGCAAGGAAGGACGTGATCATCGCGAGATGATGAGAGAGATCTTCAACCAGCCTGAAAAGTATATTCACAACGAGAATGAGAACGTCTGCAGGGATGGGAGAAAGGTCTGGATAGCATGGAGAAACCGTCCGATATACGAACAGGGAGAATTATCCGGGCTTCTTTCAGTCGGAACCGACATCACAGATCGCAGGAATATGGAAGAAGCACTCTCACAGGCGAACAAGAAACTTAACCTCCTGTCAAGTATCACCCGTCATGATGTTCTCAACCTGATCACAGCCCTCCGAGGTTTTCAGGATATCAGCGAAGATCTCACCCCTGATGGAGAACTTCGTGATTTCCTGAAGAAAGAGATCGCGATCACATCATCTATCCAGACCCAGATCGAATTTACCAAGGATTACCAGGATCTGGGAGTTGCCGCCCCAATATGGCATGATCTGAATACCAGAATCAGTCATGCTGCACGGAAACTACCGGTGAGACATATCCGGATAACGATGAACCTTCCTGAAATAGAGGTTCTTGCAGACCCACTCTTTGAAAAAGTCTTCTACACCCTTATCGAGAACGGAATCCGCCATGGTGAACGGGTCACCAGCATATCATGGTCAGGGTACGAGAGTAAAGAGGGATTCTCTATCGTGTATGAGGATAACGGGATTGGAATTGAACCTCAGGAGAAGGAACGGATCTTTATCAGGGGTGTTGGGAAGCATACGGGCCTTGGCCTCTTCTTGATCAGGGAGATTCTGACCATCACCGGGCTCTCTATCAGAGAGACCGGAGTTGCAGGAAAAGGAGCACGTTTCGAGATCATGGTCCCGAAAGGTGCATACCGGAAAAGAGATGAGAGATCCACAGGATCTCAATAACAGGAAAGGTTCACCATTACCGCATCACTGCCCCGGTGTCAGCCTGGCCAACAGCGGCGGCATACCTGGCAAGAATCCCATCAAGACTTTTGGACACCGGTTTCCATAATTTTCTGCGGTCTTCCAATTCTGCAGGAGAAACCAGAAGATCTATCTTACGTTCATGCAGATCCACCTGGATCTGATCGCCATCTTTGACAAGACCTATCGGCCCGCCAGCTGCTGCTTCGGGTGCCACGTGCCCGATGCACGGCCCACGGGTGCCGCCTGAGAACCTGCCGTCAGTCACAAGGACCACCCGGGTGTACCCGAGTCCCATCAGGGCAGATGTCGGTGAGAGCATTTCAGGCATTCCAGGCCCTCCCTTTGGCCCTTCTCCCCTGATGACAATAACTTCTCCTTCACCAATCGACCTTGCAAGAATCGCCTTCATTGCGGCCTGTTCACCGTCAAAGACACGTGCAGGCCCGGTGTGCTTCCACATTTCATCCCTGACGGCTCCGCACTTAACCACCGCACCATCAGGTGCAAGTGAACCTTTCAGAATACGAAGCCCGCCGGCTGCATGTACCGGTTTTGAAACCGGTTGAATCACCGACTCATCAAGGTAGGTTACGCTGTTTGCAATCTCGAATACACTCTTTCCTGACACCGTCGTGCAGGGTTCGAGATGGGCACGAAGTTGTCTGAAGACTGCAGGGATGCCTCCTGCTTTGAAGAGATCATACATCGAGTGAGGACCTCCCGGCTGCATGGCAGCAATGTGGGGGACCTCCTTACCGATCCGGTCGAACTCCTCAAGGGTGAACGGAACTCCTGCCTCCTGGGCGATGGCCATGAGATGAAGCACGGTATTGGTTGAGCCTCCGAGTGCCATATCCACCCTGATGGCATTACGCAGGCTTATTGGTGTGATGATTGAGCGGGGGAGGATCTGCTGGTTCACAAGCTGAACAGAGCGGAAACCGCTTGAGTAGGCAAGTCTGAGTTTTTCAGAAAAGACCGCAGGAACAGCAGCACAACCCGGAAGTGACATTCCCATCGCTTCGGTCATGCAGGCCATGGTGTTTGCAGTATACAGACCCTGGCAGCTCCCGCATCCAGGCATTGCAGCAGCCTCTATCTCCTTAAGTTCATCCTCCTTCATGGTCCCGGCTGCGACCTTTCCAACCCCTTCAAAGATATCGGTCAGCGAGATCTCACAGCCATGGTGATGGCCGGGCAGCATGTTTCCGCCGGTGAGGACTATTGCCGGGATGTTGCACCGTGCTGCGGCCATCAGCATTCCGGGAACGATCTTGTCGCAGGTACAGATGCAGACGATAGCGTCGAACCGGTGCGATTTGATCATCAGTTCGACTGAGTCTGCAATATTTTCACGTGACGGAAGCGAGTACCGCATTCCCTCGTGACCCATCGCAATACCGTCACAGATCCCGATGGTGTTGAACTCAAACGGGGTTCCTCCCCCGGCTGCAACACCCTCCCTGACACGCTCTGCCAGCTGGCGAAGGTGTGTGTGACCGGGAACAATGGTATTCCACGAGTTTGCGATCCCGATGAACGGCCGGTTCATCTCCTCTTCAGTGATCCCAAGGGATCTGATCAGTGACCGGTTGGGTGCACGGGCGTACCCTTCCTTGACGTCATCGCTGCGCATTGATACCACTCAGGTGATTAGGGTGCAGAGGTTATGAAGATACGCAGCATGGTGCAGACACCTTAACATACTGCACCAGATCATCCGATGTTGCCGTGAAGATGAATATGAGCAGCACCTAATACTCAGTATGGGTTTTGAGTGCCGGATATGTGGTACCTGCTGCATGTATCTTGGCGATTACATCGTCATCGAGAAGCAGACCAACAAATACAGGTTTGACTGCTGCTGTATCAGCACGGGCACCTCATTTTCAGCAGAAGTCGATCCTGACAAACGGGATCGGTTTGACGATACCACGTTTCCTGATCAGAATCCTACTGCATGCAGGTTTCTGCGCCCGCTCGGTGAAGGGATCATCGGATGTACCATCCATACAGACAGTCCTGCCCAGTGCAAATACTACCGGTGCAGAATCATGGATATCTTCTCATTAGAAGGAAACGAGAGAGGATATATCACCGGAACACTCGCCCTGCACAGCAGTGATTCATCCCTGCGGGACGCATACGATACGATTATGAAGGGGATATCAGGACCTGGAGAAGAAGCAGAGGAGCAGATCAGGGCCGGACTCATCAAAGCAGGGTACGAGGTCAGGTAATATCTTCATGACCGAACAGTTCTGTGGGAACCGGTGTATCCTGATCGTTGATGATGCCGAACTTGCCCGTGATATTGAGGCCCTGTTTCTGCACCAGGCCGGGTGCATGGTGGTCGAGGCCGTGGATGGGATTGAGGCACTGCAGAAGTTTCAGGATCTCAGACCAACTCTTGTTGTCCTCGATCTCATAATGCCACATCTCAACGGTATCCAGACACTCAGAAAACTAAAAAAGATCGATCCGGCAGTCAGGGTGCTGGTCTGCACGGCAGCAGACGATTACCGGATGATCGACCTGGCACTCAGGGAAGGAGCGCTCGGATACATCATAAAACCGTTCAAAGGAGACGAATTTCTGAAAATGGTTCATGATATCATCGGTGATATCTGACACAGAGGCGATGAGATTTCAGGGACCAGTTACCTCTTCAGCAGGCCAGAAAGATCTGCAGAACAGATTATCCGGACACCAATATTCTCCATATCCCTGACATTACTCTGATGTATCTCATCACTCTGTGCAGCAGTTGCGTCGGTGACAAGCCAGGCATGGTAGTTGTATGCCATGGCATCGAATACCGTTGTTCTGATACAGTTCGGAGTCTGAATGCCTGCAACAACGACGGTGTCTACCCCGAGTGTTCGCAGGGTAAGATCAAGCCCGGTCCCGATGAAAGCACTCATCCTGATCTTGGGGAGGATGTACTCATCTCCTGCCGGGGTGAGTTCGTCGATGACTGCTGCACCATGTGTTCCCTCAACAGCAAACGGAGTTTTCCTGAAGAGATCCTGCCTCATGATCTCAACATCTGAACCATCAGGGCGATGAACACGCACGACGTGAAAAACCGGAAGGCCTGCAGATCTGAACATCTCCAGAATATTCCTGATCGTGGGAATGATTGATTGGGCCCCTTTTACCTGAAGCGGTCTTCCATCAAGGACGAAGTCGTTCTGCATGTCAATGAGCAACAGGGCCGGCCTGGTCATACCTATTATTCCTGACCTGAACCGGTATCATACCTGTCCCTGGCACAGCAATAAGTAAGGAGACACAGATATCCTGTTGAGACTTCTTCATAATCACCGGAGCCCGGTTCATTCATGGATATCATACTCTACCTGCTCACCCTGATCACAACCGGATCTATTGCCGGATTCGCATCAGGCATGATAGGCGTTGGCGGATGTTTCATCATGGTACCGGTGCAGTACTGGCTGCTCGCAGGGGATGGGCTTGACAGTACCCTTGCGATCAGGGTTGCGTTCGCAACCGGGCTTGCTGTCACTCTTCCGACAGTGATGACCTCGGCACTCGGACACCATCGCAGAGGAGCAGTTGACTGGAAGACTGCAATACCGATGGGTGTTGCAGCAATCTGCGGTGCGGTCACAGGGGGGACCATCGCAGCCTGGTTGCCGGGCCAGGTTCTCAAGACCTTTTTTGCTGTGCTCGTTACCTTGATGGCAGTCAGGATGTTCTGGAATGTGCAGGAATGTTTGGTCTGTCCTCCCAGGCAGTCAGTACCTGTACTGCTCGCTATCGGGTTCTGTATCGGGAACATCACAAGCCTTGCCGGTGTGGGAGGTGGGGTTGTCCTTGTCCCTGTTCTGGTGCTGCTCCTCCATTACCCGGTCCATTCTGCAGTAGGTACCTCTTCAGCCTGCCTGATATTCTCCTCTGCAGGAGCGGTTGCCACGTATCTCTGGCATGGACTCGGCGTTGCAGGCCTTCCCCCATACTCTGTCGGATATGTTGATCTCGTCCAGTGGGCTGTTCTCGTCGGAACGACGATACCCCTCTCTATACTGGGAGTCAGGTATGCACACCGGTGTCCCGCACGGATCCTCAGATACTTTTTTGCAGGAATTATGTTCGTTGTAGGAATCCTGATGCTTATTCCATAAGAAACCCCAACGGTGCCCCGTTGGGGGCCCCAGGCAGGACTGATAAAAAGGACTTTTTCATTCAAAAAAAGAGGGTAATGATTGGTTTATCTGATACTCTTGTAGAGGGTCAGAATATCAGTAAAGTCGATCCTGCCGTTTCCTGAAAAGTCAAATGCAGATACCGGCTCATGAGATGCAATCCATTCGATCTGTCTGAAGTATAGTTCAACATCGGTCTGGTTGCAGACGCCATCGCCATTCAGATCCTCGTATTTCCCATCATTGTTGAGATCACGGGGCTGATTTGACTGGCCCTGCAGAGGCCCAACCGACGAATCAGGGTTCTGTGTAACTGTCGGGATTACAGTTGGGATTACCGTCGGCACCTGAGTGGGTATCTCGGTCGGTACCGGAGTCTGTGTTGCTGTTGGGATCACCGTCGGCACCTGAGTGGGTACCTCGGTCGGAACCGGGGTCTGCGTTGCTGTCGGGATCACCGTTGGTGCCTGGGTGGGCGTTGAACCGGTTGCAGCATTGAGAGTCTTTTCCACATCGATCCTGCCACCGGATACAACCTTGCCAGAGAATGCAGAGACCTGATCAGCATTGTTCATGATCAACTGCTTGATCTGGTCTGATGAGAGGCTCGGGTTGACCGATAGGAGAAGTGCAGCAAGACCGGAGACCTGTGGGGTTGCCATTGAGGTTCCTTTCATCTTGATATAGTCATACCCAAGAGCAGTCGGATATGTCGAGAGGATCCAGTCTCCTGGCGCTGCTACATCCACCGAACTCGGACCATAGTTCGAGTAGGACGGAATTCCATCCTTTGCATCACTGGCTGCTATCGAGATGATCTGAGGGGAATCAAAACAGGACGGATACTGGGCGATTACATCTGTATTCACACCAGAGTTACCTGCAGCACAGATGATCGGAAGACTGGTCTGGGTGATGGCATCACCAAGGGCCTCACTGCGGGTTGTTCCTCCCCATGAGCAGCTGATGACACTCGCTCCCATGCTCCGTGCATAGGCGAAGGCCTTTAATATGCTCGCCATGTCTCCATTGCCATCTTTTCCAAGGACCTTCAGGGGCATGACCTTTACCTTCTGATTCACGCCTGAGATCCCTATGCCATTGTTCCCGACTGCCCCGATCACTCCGGCGCAATGGGTTCCATGCCCGTTGTCATCCATAGGATCGTTGGTATTGGCGGCAAAATTCCAGCCGTGGACATCATCGATGTATCCATTTCCATCATCATCAATCCCGTTTCCTGGAGTTTCCTTTGTGTTGGTCCAGATATTCTGGGCAAGATCCGGATGGTTATAATCTGCACCGGTATCAATGACTGCTACCACGATAGAGTCTGAACCGGTTGTTTTCGCCCATGCCGGGATGACATTGATGTCAGCTCCGCTTGAACCACCGTCCTGACCGGTGTTGTAGAGCGCCCACTGCTCACTGAACCTCGGGTCATTCGGCCCGCCTGACACGGACTCAGCACTCATCTTTTCCGGGCCTGGTGGTGTTGAGTTCTCATTCGGCATCAGGGATACAATGTAGTTCGGCTCTGCATACTCCACAAAGGACGAGTTGTGCAGTTCAGTGACCGCCTCCTGAACCGTTACATCCTCTCCTACATGGATCATCTGCATATCTTTCAGGCCTTCAGCCGAGAAGTCATCAGAGAGTTCTGCCCCCATTGCCATGAGGCCGGGTGACATGACACTCTGTGCCGAGAATCCGCCGGTTGGTTTCTTGTACCTGACAATCACTTCTCCCGGAACATATGCAGCGCCCGAAGAGGTGTAAGCCACCTGCGTGCCCGCAGGTGACACATTGTCCGCTGCCTGCGGCGTAGAATAGTTATCTGCTACAGAACCTGATCCGGCAGCATCTACAGCAGGAAGCAGGAATATTCCTAGAAAAATGATGAAGATGAGAGATCTCCATATTACATGCTGATTTAACATAGCATACCTTCCCCACCAGGGCTCAATAGAGGCACGACCCTGTTAGTATGAGTATTGGATCCATGAGAATTAAGTACTACCTGATCGCGAGTGACTAAACCACCCGGGAAAGGAGGCAGAGCCCCCTAACCCATATGGTACTATCTCCGTTCAGCCTCATTCCTGGCAGCGACGGTTGCATAGAACAGCGAGATATTCCGGGCTCCCTGGATCATGACCTGATTAAGGGTCACCCCTTTCTCGATAAGGTATACCTGAAAGGCTTTGTCGGTCAGATCCTGATCTCCTGAATAGTACCTGATCTTCCATCTCATATCAGGACCCAGCCCGGGCATTGTGCTGTTGGGTTCCATTACTGGTCCATACCATTTCCCATCCGGATGCTCTACATAAAGGAGGATCCGGTAGTGCAGGGGAAATGAGATCTCCTGAACAGTTCCCCATACATAATAATCATCATTTCCGGAGATATTGATAGAAGGGACAGATAATACAGAGCCGGTTACTCCAAAAATCACGAAGAGGAGGATACAACTGAGTATCACGCTCCTGAAGAGGAGATGCAGTCGTGCACTCATGGTATCAGGATCTCTCCGTTCTCCTATAACTGTCCATCCATACGGGAGTAAATTCGGACAAAAATGATGACAGGTGTGAAAAACTGATGATAATTCTGACTCATTCCAATATAAAGAAGGATACATCACGGTGAGCCTGATGCCGTCATCTCGATCTCTACCAAAGCCCCTTTGGGCAGTGCAACGACCTGGACAGTTGAACGAGCAGGGGCAACGTTTCCCATGCTCCTTGAGTAGATCTCGTTTACTACTGCGAAGTCAGAGAGATTTGTGAGGTAAATCCGGGTACTGACAACATCTGACAGATCATGGCCTGATGCATGAAGGATCTCCTGAAGATTCTTCATAACCTGACCAGTCTGTTCATCGATTGAAGAAGAGAGGTTTCCGGTCTTTGGATCGATACCAATCTGTCCTGATGTGAAGACGAGGCCGTCGGTACGCACAGCCTGACTGTACGGGCCGATAGGCTCAGGCGCAGAACTTGTGTGTATGACCTCTCTGGAAGGGGAAGAGATGACAGAAGATATCAGGCACATGAGAACCATACCAAGCAGAATACAGAATACTGCCAGCAGAACCTGCGTCTTTGCTTCTGACATAGGCATACCATATACTTGCCAGAATGGTATTTGAGTGTATAGCAGTGTATAGTTCTCACTCATGAACTGATATGCAGAAAAAAGGGGATTTCATACATTTTTTTGGGTTCTTCCGGCAAGAAATATCATCACTGCCCCAAGACAGAGAATGATAGTTATCACCGGCCATCCGCTGTCGAGTGTTTTGAAGAGAGTGATGAGATACCCGGTAATTACCGGCCCGACAAAACCACCAAGGTTTCCAATTGAATTTATCACGGCAACACCGACCGGCTGCTCATCCGGGTTGAGTACAGAGAGTACATACGACCAGAACGGCCCGATGATCGAGATGATTCCTGATAAGGCGATCGTGATGCCAAGGAGCGAGATGAGCGGATCGGCAGTGATCTGATCAAGAGTCAGGCCTGCACCGGCAATAAAAAACAAAATTACAATGTGATACAGTCGTTCACCCTTTAGATCAGAATGGCATGATACCAGAAACATACAGATGAGAGTGATGATATACGGGATCGTTAAAAGGAGCCCGATTACACTCATATCGAGATCGTGTAGAAATGAACTTGAAAGTGTTGGGAGGAAGAAGATGATCGCATACATCCCGACCGTCACAGAGAAATAGGTCCCTGAAAAGAGCAGGATCTTCCGATCGGTGAGTATGTCAACCAGCCGTAGAGAGCGGGTATTCGCCTCTCCGGACGTAAGTTCCTGAATCAACCACTGCTTCTGGGAAGGGTCTAGCCATTCGGCGTCAGCAGGGCCGTTTTTAAGAATCCGAAGCGAGAGGATACCCAGCAGGACGGCAGGAACTCCTTCAACGATGAAGAGCCATCGCCATGCTGCAACAGAGCCCAGGTTCAGCGTATCAAGGATATACATCGAAAGAGGGGCACCGATGATGTTTGAGACCACGATTCCTGTGGCAAAGAGTGCAATCGATCGTGCAAGATACCGTGGCGGAAACCACGTGCCGAGGTACCAGATCATTCCGGGAAAGAACCCTGCCTCTGCTGCACCGAGCAGGAATCTGAGAACGATCAACTGATCCGGGTTCTGAACAAAACCCATCAGCACAGCAACCAGGCCCCAGGAGATCATGATCCTCCCGATCCAGAGCCTGGCACCGACCTTCTGCATGATGATATTGCTCGGAACTTCGAAGATCAGGTAGCCGATGAAAAAGATTCCTGAAATAAAACCGAATAACTCGGCACTGATCCCGAGATCGGGATTCATGACTATGGCTGCATAGCCCAGATTAACCCGGTCAAGAAACGCGACGATGTAGAGGATCAAGGCAAACGGAATAATATGGAGACGAACCAGTCCGAGTATCCTCTTCTCTGATTCCCGGCTAACCTGCATGGATCATCGTCGCCTTTTCCATGGGAAATAGATATGCCATGGAAAGGAGTGAAAACCCGGTATTTCACTGAACCTGATGAGTATAGGAGATTTTTAAAAAAAGTCCATGTTTATTGACCGTAAAAACCGGACTGACCTGACAGATCATAGTAGAGAGCATGCGAGGTATAATGCACCATAATCGTTGTTCTGGAGAAGAACATATAATTCACGCTGTCTCCTAATGGATATACACAGGGGGATCTATGGCAGAACGTGATGAGATTGTATCAATACTCAAACGTGAAGTCATGGGAGTAAGGGGGCGGTTTGGAGTCAAGAGGATAGGTCTCTTCGGATCGATTGTCCGAAACGAAGGAGATAATACCAGTGATATTGATCTCATCGTGGAATTTGACCCATCGCTGGTCTCATACAAGAAATATCTTGACCTGGAGACGTATCTGCAGTCACTTTTTCCCCGGCCCATCGAGATCGTCACCACAGACGGGGTATCCCCTTACATTCTGCCGTATATATCTCGTGAGGTTGTCTGGGTATGAAAGATGACCTGCCGTTTCTTTACCATATTCTCGACGAGATTGCATACATCAAGAGAAAAACGGTTTCACTCTCATGCGATGAGATTCGTCTTGACGAAGACTTGAGCAGATCCATCCCACGATCCCTTGAGATCATTGGTGAAGCGGTCAAAAACTTATCTCCCGGGTTTCGAGAAATGCATCCCGATATCCCATGGAGTGACATCGCAGGCCTGCGGGATAAATTGATACACGGCTATTTTGGGATCAAATGGATCATTGTCTGCTCGGTTATTTCCCACGATATTATTGATCTTGAGACTCGAATTCGCCAGATCCTTTCATCAGAAAGACCATCTGATACATAAAACAGAGTTTTTGTATCCACCGGGTCATACCTCTGATAGAGGTCATCTAATCCGAGTAAACACGACCGGCGGATGTTCCCCGGATGTCAGACCCTCAACCTGCACTGTTTCAGCCCTGCCATCCAGACCCGATACACCGGAAAGCATTCCGTCCGGGCCAACTCCCTGAATCTGCGGCATGAATCTGAAAAGAGATGCCGTTGAGTTGATAGGAGTCATATTCAGGCGGAGTGGGCGTGGACCGAGTTCAGCGATGAAAGTACCAGAATTATTCGTAATATTCATCGTGCCATAGTAGTTGTTCTGATATGATCCGGTAAGGTAGTTGCACTCTTCCCGGATGCCTGCTACAGATTCAGGATACGGCGAAACCGGAGGGGAGGGCCTGATATCATCACCGAGTGCACTGATGTTGGTGTACTCATGATAATCTGACGGATTTGAGATCATGAACATGAACGTGTCTCCGATAAAATCGGCAACACCATTCTCTCCGGCATTTGTCAGAACCACAATGCCTATCCCGTCTTCAGGAATGAATCCGTTGTATGAACTCATCCCTGATGTCTCCCCGTTGTGCCAGATAACGGGATGTGGCAGCATGGGATCGCACTTCACGACCCACCCTTTTGCGTAGGTAAAATTGAATCCGGGACCTGAAGCAATGAGATTTGCCGGTCTGAAGATCTCATGGACAGTCTCATTTTTCAAAATCCTCGCTCCTGAAATGGTACCATCATTCAGCCAGAACCGGAGCCATTTTGCCATATCAATAACATTTGAACTGATACCCCCTGCTCCCACCTCGCTATATTCTCCACAGAGAAACTCCTTCTCCATCGGGACCGGGACATACCCGCTGTCAGTTTTGACATGATGAACTGCGTAACCACCCCGGGTCTTCGCAGCAGAGGATAGGAAATCAAACCCAGTAGAGGTGTTCTGCATCCCGAGAGGGGTAAATATTAGATCGTGAAGGGTTCGGTTCAGGGGACTGCCGGTTGTCCTGTTGATCACTTCAGATACAACAACGTAATGGAGGTTGTTGTACCCGTACCCGGACCTGAACGGTCTCTCCATCTCAAGGTACCGCATCTGATGAACAATCTCTTCTGGCTTCAACCCCATCCAGAACAGAAGATCCCCGTCATAGGACCAGAGCCCCGAGTTATGTTCCAGCAGATCACCGACTGTTATCTCCCGGGTTGCATTTGTATCATTCAGGGCAAAACCGGGAAGGATCGAGATGATGGTATCATTCCAGGAGAGGCGGCCCTTGTCTACAAGAACTCCGATAACTGCCGATGTGAACGCCTTTGACATGGAGTTTATCAAAAAAACCGTGCCCGGAGTTACCGGGTCCGGCTGTTCAAGAGATCTGACACCAAATCCCTTTGCATACAGGATATGCTCTCTGTCGGTGATGGCAACTGCCATTCCTGGGATCTCAGACTCATTGAAGACCTCACCTGCAAACAGATCAAAATCCCCAATGATCCGATCCTGCGCTGATATATTCATTTCAGCACACGAAGATATCGGAAAGGCAACGCTGCAGAGTACGAGAAAAAGCAGGACCTGACGGGTTTGAGTAGTTGATGGCAAATATCTCTCCTTCATCCAGAGTCAGAAATGATAGATGGCCATTCCTGAATTATTCAGAACGTTGGGCTGTACACTATAAAGATTTGATGAGTATTCAAAAACCATGAGCAGACCATATCGATAGCCATATTGTATCAAAGACAGATCACTTTTCATGAAACTGTTCCCTCTCCTCATAATCCAGACACTAATACTTGCAGGAGTTGTGAACGTATGTGTTGCTGACACTGATTCAACTGATTCATGGATCAGCAAAGGTGAGGCGTTTACAGACCAGGGGCAGTTTGATAATGCCATAGCTGCATTTGACAAGGCTATCGCAATGGCCCCGCAGAACTCAACGATCCTGGTTCTGAAAGGGGTTGCACTACAAAAGTCCGGTCAATATGAGAAGGCTATCCGGGCATATGACCAGGCGATACAACTCAGCCCGGAGAAGGAAGCGGCGTGGCTGAACACAGGGAAGTCACTGTTGAAACTCGAAAAATATGAAGAGGCCGTGAAGGCATTCAGTACAACCATTGAGATCGCTCCTGAAGATGAAGAGGCATGGGTCGGAATGGGTGATGCACTGATCAGCCTGGATAAACCGGGACGGGCAGCAGAGGCCTATGAACAGGCACTTTCCATAGACCAGAAAAATCCAAAGGCCTGGGCTGGCAAAGGGGAAACACTTGCAAAGCAGGGGCAGTATGACGATGCCATTGCTGCGCTTGACAAGGCGACCACAATAAACCCGAATGATGCATATACGTGGAACCGAAAAGGAGAGGTTCTGGCAGCACTGGGAAAACTCAATGAGGCAGCATCTGCATTTGGACAGGCTTCATCCATCAGAGAGGATCCAAAGATTTTGAGTGCCAAAGGTGACGTGTTGCTCAAACTTGGCAGATACAGCGAAGCATATGCAGCATTTGACAAAGCTGCCGGATATGATCCATCCAATGGAGCGGTATGGATCGGAAAAGGTGTGGCACTTGCCGGAACCGGAAAGAAGACCGAGGCAATTGCAGCATTTGAACAGGCGATTGCCAGGGATCCAACTGCTGCAGATGCGTGGTACCAGAAAGGGGTCGTATTATCTGGCATCAACAGGAGTGGTGATGCTCTGGAAGCATATGACCAGGCACTCAGACAGAACCCTGGGAATACTGAAGCATGGATGAAAAAAGGTGAGGTACATGCCAGCCAGGGAGAGAGTGATGACGCTGCAAAGGCATTTGATCAGGCAACAGATATCAATCCCGGTGACATTTCAGCCTGGATCAAAAAGGGAGACGCACTTGTTGAGAGTGGAAAGTACCAGGGAGCAATGACCGCATATTCCACAGCCCTGGATATTGATTCAAAAGATTATGATCTCTGGAAAAAACAAGGAGCAGTTCTCATGCATATGGGTAAGTATGGAGATGCGGTAGTTGCATTCAACCAGTCACTCATCCGGTATCCCGATGACCCATCCCTCTGGATTGCGAAAGGTGACGCATTAAAGAACGTAGGAAAAAATGAGGATGCCATAGAGTCCTATAACCGGGCCATCGCCATTGATCCACAGAACGCTGTCGCATGGAGCAGCAAAGGCGATGCATACAAAGGTCTCCTGAAGTATAACGATGCCCTGCAGGCATACGGACAGGCACTCACGATCAACCCTTCTGATAACGGAACGATAATCTCACGAAACTTTATCGTGAACAGTACAAAAGAAAGAACGATAAAGGGGTAATAACCGGTCCCATACCCTTTCCTTAAAAGTGTTCATCAGAACACGATGAATTCTGTTTCACCCAGGCAACATAGTGATCCATCCAGTTCTGCATAAATGGCCTGCTCCTCTCTCCTATTGTACCGTCTTCTGCAAATAACCCATCCCTGTGCTGGATATACGCTTCAGGCTGGCGAAGTACAGCAACATCGAGGAACGAGAGAACATTCCGAAGATGCTGTTGTGCCATCGAGGTACCGGCAGATCCTATTGAAACACCCAGGATTCCGGCAGGTTTTCCTGTCCAGACATTCTGATCATGAGGTCGGGATCCATGATCGAGTGCGTTCTTGAGTACACCAGGAATTGACCGGTTATATTCAGGAGTTACAAACAGAAGCCCGTCAGCCTTACTGATCTCTGTCTTCATCCTTATCACGGAGGCGGCCTGATTCTCATCATCGTCCTGGTTGTACAAAGGCAGATCTCTGATCTGAATCTGGTTGAAAGAAAACTCTGCTGGTGCCAGTTTTACAATAGCGGTTGCCAGTTTCTGATTAAACGAATCCCTGCGCAGACTTCCTACGATTACACCAATCTGATACGTACTCATGAAACTTCCTACTCTCCTCTTTGCTCTGATCCGACATATTACCCATCATTCAGGATACCCTGAGTCTAACTCATGAACGAAAAGCGACATACCCAGCCACAGAAACAGGATCAGTCAGTATCAAGCCTTATCTGCTCTGAACCCGGGTTCACCGGCTCGATCAATGAAGGATCATCGTTCGCCACCTGGTTAACCCGGGATGAAACCTGATACATCTGTAGTCCGATAGAAGGCGGGATATCCCCCCCGGATAAGTAACCCCGCCGGTCAGAGAGGGAGATTAGAACAGGCATCCGGTTATGAACTTCAGAATAAGGAGGCATAGCCCCGGTTGTAAGTATGACTGCCTCACATCCGGATGAACAATGCCTGAGCAGACCTGCGAGTGCAAACAGCGGATCAGATTTTGATGAGAAGTAATACGGAACACAGCGAACCCTCTCCTGCTTCCATTCGTAATACCCGGATGCCGGGATCAGGCACCGGTGACTCGTGAAAAGTTCCTTCAGGACGGGATGCTCATGGGCAGACTCGACCCTTGTGTTGATGACACGCTTTACCCCTCCGGTATGAAGCCCCCATTCAACCATATGAGAAGAAGATCCGGTGACTGCAAGGATCATCTGGCCAGGTGCAATGTTATATCGTGGTCTGTACTCAGGGGGAACAGATACCCCGAACCGGGTCTCAATATCACCCGGCGAGGCTGCAATACAGAACCGACCACACATTAAGATTCTATTCTCACCTTTGAACTATGATAATCTGCCGCTTGCATGGTTTCTCCTACCCTGCAGATTGAATCGTGTCAAACCGATCTGCAACCTCCTGGTCCGGCAAATTAGGGATACACTTTTACAATACCAGATCCATCATTAGAACATTCGGCCTCCGTTCCCGGTGGATATAGAATGATACCAGACCAATACCGGATTCTCTATGTTGACGACGACGAGGAACTGCTGTCAATAGGAAAATTATTTCTGGAGTTATCCAGTGATTTCTCCGTGGACGTCATATCATCTCCAACAGAAGCACTTAAGGGGATTTTATCAGGTTCCTATCATGCTGTGGTATCAGACTACGAGATGCCAACACTCAATGGCATAGAACTGCTGAGGCAGATCAGAGAGTCTGGAAATAACATTCCATTCATCATATTCACCGGTAGGGGACGGGAAGACGTGGTTATTGAGGCTCTCAACAGCGGAGCAGACTTCTATCTGCAGAAAGGAGGAGAGCCGCGATCTGAGTTTGCCGAGCTGAGCCACAAGATCAGAAGTGCTATCGAGCGGAGAGAGGCGATCGATGCACTCAAAACCTCGCGAAGGCAGTTTTCAGAGATGATATCAGCCCTTCCTGATCCCACCTTTGCTATCGACAGAGACCACCGTGTTATTGCCTGGAACCGTGCTATTGAGCAGTTCACCGGGGTTGCAGCGGCAGATATCATCGGTCTTTCAGGGTATGCCTACTCGGTTCCGTTCACGGGATCGGCAAAACCCATGATCATTGATCTGATCCTTGATGATATCCAGGAAGTTACAGATGAATACCTTGAGTTCAAACGGGAAGGAGACCAGATACTCGCAGAAAACTTCTTTCACCTTCCATTCGGTGAACGTTACCTCCGGATTCATGCCGGTCCGCTTTATTCAAAAAGGATGCAGGTTACAGGAGCCATCGCTACCATCAGGGATATCACCGACCAGTTTCTTTCAGAACTTGAACTGCGCAATTTTGTTGACACATACCAGTACATCGCTGATTACACGGCAGACTGGGAGTACTGGGAGAACCCGGATAAACAGATCATCTACTGCTCGCCGACTGCCCTCACCATAACCGGATACGCCAATACCGAATTTGTACAGAACCATGCTCTCATCTCACAGATCGTCCATCCGGATGATCAGAGAATCTGGCAGAATCACAGGCATGCTCAGAAAGATACACAGGAGAGTGACAGGGTCGAGTTCAGAATAATCACCCGTGATGGAGAGATCAGATGGATCGAACACATCTGTATTCCGGTGCTCGGATCGCATGGAGCTTACATAGGCAGGCGGGTGAGCAACAGGGATATCACCGAGCGAAAACATGCAGAAGAAGCCATACGTGAGAATGAGTCCCGGCTCCGAACTCTGATCAATGCCATGCCTGACATCATCTGTTTCAAGGATGCCCAGGGCAGGTGGATTGAAGCAAATGACTTCGATCTTCAGTTATTCCAGCTCGAAGGTATTGATTATAAGCATAAAACTGACTCTGAACTTGCAGAGTTAAACTCATTTTACCGTGATACGTTCCTGACCTGTGAACGATCTGATGAAGAGGCATGGAAGGCGGGAACTGACGTCAGGGGCATCGAGTTCATCCCATGTCCAGATGGTTCAGACAGGGTTTTCGATATCATCAAGGTGCCAACATTCCATGAAAACGGCAGCAGAAAAGGATTGGTTGTAATAGGAAGGGATATTACAGACCTGTATGAAGCGCAGCAGGCACTGAAAAGGAGTGAGCATGAATTCAGGAACATCTTTGACAATGCTGCACTGGGCATATTCCAGACCACACCAGGGGGTGTAAACCGGGCCCTTAACCCGGCATTTGCCAGGATATTCGGGTATGATTCTCCCAAGCAGATGGTTGAAGAAGTGGTCAGTATTGGTGACCAGGTATATGTGAATCCTGAAGAACGCAGAGAGTTTGTCAGGATTTTACTTGAAACGGGATCAATTGGAGGGTATGAAGTTGAGATGTTCCGCAAGGACAAGACGCGGATATGGATCTCACTCTATGCACGGAAGGTACAGGAAGGTGACGATGTATGGTTTGAGGGCACGATTGAGGACATTACCGCACGAAAGAAAGCGGAACATGAACTGTTCGAGGCTTATGCAAACCTGCAGGCTGCCAATGAGGAACTCATCACAACAGAAGAGGAACTCAAACGGCAGTATAAAACAAACGAGAATAACCTGAAAGATCTGTTAGAAACTCAGTCAAGATTCAGAGATCTCTTCTTCAGCTCTCCAATCGGACATGCCTGGTTTGATCCTGATGGCAGACTTATCGAGATTAACCAGGCCTGTCTTGACATTTTTGGTATCTCCAGCCAGGAAGATGTGAAAGGGTTCTGGCTCTGGTCTGATCCGAATCTGCCTGAGGATATCTGCGTCAGTGTTCAGGCCGGTGAAGTCCGGAGGTTTGAACTCCTGTTTGATTTTGAACTGATCAGGGCAGAAAACCTCTTTGATACCTCAAAATCCGCAGTAATGTACCTTGAGATGGTTATCAGCCCGATACAAAATCTCAAGACCAATGTGAATGATGGATTCCTTGTCCACGTCCAGGATATCACCACTAAAAAGAGTCTTGAAAAGACTCTGATAGACAGGATTGTTGCTCTGACTCAGCCATTAAATGAGCCATCATCAGTTCAGTTTTCAGACCTCTTCAACATCGATCAACTCCAGCAGCTGCAGGATGCCTTTGCTGAGGCGACACAGGTTGCATCGCTGATCACACTTCCTGACGGCTCATGGGTAACACAGCCAAGTAACTTCTGCCGGCTCTGCAACGATATCATCAGAAAGACCGAAAAAGGGAAAGTGAACTGCACATATTCAGATCAGTGTATCGGCAGGTTTCACCCATCCGGGCCCCTTATCCAGCCCTGCCTGAGCGGAGGATTGTGGGATGCAGCAGCAAACATCACGATTGGAGGAAACCATATCGCTAGCTGGTTTATCGGCCAGGTTAAGAACGAAGATATTGATGAAGAAAAAATTCTTGCCTATGCAGATGAGATCGGTGCAGACAGGACACAGTTCAGGGAGGCACTTGCCGAGGTTCCAAAGATGTCAAGGGAGCAGTTTGAAAAGGTTGTTTCCATCCTCTCTCTGTTTGCGAATGAACTCTCATCCAGGGCTTACCAGAACGTGCAGCAGGCCAGATTCATCAGTGAGCGACAGCGTGCAGAGTCTGCACTCAAGAGGGCCAACGAGCAGATCAACCTGCTCGCAAGCATCACCCGCCATGATATCAGAAACAAACTAACTGCTATGATCGCGTACCTTGTCCTGATCAAGGAGAATCCACACGCACCTGAATGCATTACCTACATCGAAAAGATTGAGCAGATAACCAATACCATCAGGAGCCAGATCGAGTTCACCAGGGTATACCAGGATCTCGGATCTCATGAGCCGGTATGGCAGAAAGTCAATGATATTCTTCCGTACCAGGAGATACCACAGGAAATAATCTTCGAAACGAACGTGGTAGATCTGGAGATCTACGCAGATCCGATGCTTGCAAAGGTCTTTCAGACCCTGCTTGACAACTCGATCAGGCATGGGGAGAGGGTAACTGCTATCACTGTATCATACAACCTGAAACCAGCAGGATGCAGAGTGATCTGGGAGGATAACGGGGCAGGTATTGCTGAAGATGAAAAGTCTTCAGTCTTTGAGAGAGGATTTGGAAAAAATACTGGACTTGGCCTCTTTCTTGCAAAAGAGATCCTTACCATTACCGGGATAGGTATTCATGAAACAGGGACACCGGGAGAAGGGGCACGGTTTGAGATACTTGTACCACCTGAAATGTTCAGGGTCCGTGATCAGCAGTAATAGAATCGAGAGAATGTACTACGATCTGATCTGAAATCCGGCTTTTTTCACGATATCACACATCTTCTGATCCCAGACTGCATCATCAGGTTCATGGAGTTCACGAACACACGTATCCCATATCTCCCGGAGATACGGACTCTCTGCATGGAGATGCCTGCTCTGCATCACTCGTCCTGCCCGGTTGCCTGATTCATCGAGAAAGAGAAACCGCCAGCATCCATACTCCTGACAGATCTCCGGTCTTGTCAGATGAACGGTGCAGTAGTAGAGCCCGCCCTGATTATTTCTCCTGAAGAACGGACAGGCTTCGGGACGTTCGGAGAAAATGGCATGGTCATCGTAAAGATGACGCAATAGAGGTGAGACAGTGACCACATGCTTCTGTCCGGTATACTGGTTCTCAATCTGGAATGTGTACTGATCGAGGGGTTTTATAATGTGAAAGACCTGCCCCAGGTAACTGCAGCATTCACCGCACTGCTGACACTCAAATGAAATATTTCTGTCCTCCCTGCATGAAGATGAAGAGTGAATATACCCGGTGAAGTGAGATAATTTTTCCTGTGACGACCATAACCGGGGCCTGGGATCTCGCATGAGCTCAGAAGAGAAGAAAGTATATGTAAAATACTCTTTACATATTGTATGGTGACACCTGGAAGAACCTTCCAGATGAGCCAGCACACCAGTATCTCCATGAAAGATTTTGCATGCAGGAAGGAATAGCGGTCTAAATAACGAACTGGAGGTTATCAAAAAACAATCAGTGAACCAGGAGACATGAAACTAGATCCATCCATCCCTATAGCGGGAAATAGGTGAAACGGGAAACACTTGTAAATACCTCTCTCCTCCGTTTCACTTTCCAGAAATCATACACAGACTTTTCCAGATTATTGGAACGTTTGTCTCCGAACGGTATGGTCTTAAGCATACGAAAGGGAACAGGTAACACACACCATTTGAATGAGTGTTGTGCACCATACTCAAAACATGACGCAGGCCATACTGACAGGTGACAAACCATGACAACAGGATCACCTTCAGGAACCTGGGGTAGTCTGATAAACATCTCCCGGGAGTCAGAATCGATCGGATGGGACAAGGCTGGCTCCGTTACAATTCAGATCAGGGAACGAACGATTCTCATCAAAAGGCCAAACGGTCCCCGGCAATATGCCTAGCCTGAATTCAGGCAGCCGCTCTTTTGTAGATCAGCAGATTGATCGTAAGTTATCCGTTTTGATTGGTCCAAAACAATCAGTATGACGGATATTCATATGTATGAAACAAGTGCAGATCGGTTGTATGAAATGGAGTCTTGCGATCTCACTCCTCCTCTTCTGGTACATTATAATTCCGGGTATCTCTGACACCAACCTTCCGGAAACGGGATATATCAGTGTCATCTCTTCGCCTTCCGGAGCAACTGTCCTGTTCGACGGAACAGAATCAGGAGTAACCCCGGTCATACTCACGATTCCGAATGCCAACACGCCTCCACATATCATTACACTTCAGAAAACAGGTTTTCAGGACTGGACCACAACCGTTACCCAAAACCCGGAGCCAGGGACTGCTGAAACGATCTCTGCGACTCTCACTGATGGAACAGGCTCCGGAACCATCCAGGTGACATCTGATCCGGCTGGAGCAACCGTGACCTGTGACGGGACAGATACCCGGACAACCCCGCATACGTACCAGGAGGTGTCACCGGGCAGACACGAAATCGCTATCTCTCTGGATGGATACCTCCCTTACTTTACAACCATTTCTGTAGCTTCAGGGGCAGAATCAGTTGTTTCAGCTGCACTCACCCAAGAGAAAACCAAAACCACAGGATCACTATCTGTCTCTTCTGATCCGACCGGGGCGACTGTTACCCTTGACAGGACACAGACAAAGAAAACCCCCTGTACCTACACAAATCTCCAGCCGGGAACCTACTCGGTTGAGATAAAGAAAGCCGGATATACATCATACACAAAAACAATTTCAGTCACATCAGGTGCTGAGTCAGAGATCTCTGCATCGCTCAGTCCTGTGAGTAACACCGGTTCCCTGACTGTCAATTCTGATCCATCAGGAGCAAGTGTCTACCTCAACGGAGTGTACCGGGGGATCTCTCCGGTTCACATTGAAACAATTGATGCGGGGATATATACAATAAAGGCTGAAAAATCTTCATACAACACCGGGACCGAGATCATCAATCTGATTGCAGGACAGGAGAATAGTGTCCAGTTATCACTCTCACTAAAAATGCCAGATCGGCCGTTCAACAATCAGATGAACAGAGTACCGTTCGGAATTCCATTCGGTGGGGAAATTCCGATGACAGGTGGTCCGGGCATGCCTCCCGGACCCTGATCATCCCCCATTGATGGGTGTATTTCTGAACTGTTCTTCCGTTGATCGCTGATTGTGATTTTCTGCCATGCAAATAATCCTGTTTATTGTTTCCTGGGAGGTCTATTCCTGAGAACCTGAAGAGATACCAGGTCTCCTGTACAGTTTGATCACCTTTACATCATGAACAAAGACTTCCAGGCCTTGTTTCCAATTCTGTTCTGCAACAACCCGAAAGGAAATACACAATGGAGGGGTCTTATGGGTGTGATAGGTACCCTTCCACGGATTAGATACGCTTAAACATCTTCCCAGATAACCCATCTCCGAATTATTATGACAGGAAAGATCACGCTCGGACCAATGCCATACATGAGTGTCATGCCTGCCGTTCTTGTCGGCAGTAATGTCAAGGGAAAACCAAACTACATGACTGCAGCCTGGGCGACCGTAGCCTCTATGGCACCACCCATGGTCTGTGTCGCCATCAACAAGGTCAGGTATACGGCTCAGGGCATTGAAGAGAATAAGACCTTCAGCCTGAATGTTACGTCCTCAAACCAGGTGATTGAGACCGACTACTGCGGGATAACTTCAGGATCAAACAAGGACAAGTCAGGTGTCTTCACCTCCTTTTATGGAAAACTCGGGACAGCACCACTGGCACAAGAATGCCCGGTTAACATCGAGTGTAAACTCTTCAGCTCGGTCGATTGCGGAAGTCACCTGCTGTACATCGGAGAAGTCATTGAGATACATGCAGACGAGAACTCTGTAACAGATGGAAAACCTGATATCAGAAAGATCAACCCGATAGTGTACGCTCAGGCAACGTACTTTGATGTAGGAGCAGAAACCGGGAAGGCTTTTTCAGACGGAAAGAAATTCCAGCAATAAGTACAGCGGCTTGGTAATGAGGAGGGTGAACCGGGAATTACCCGATCACTCCAACTTATACATTCTGAACCGATGCAAGGGGAACCTGGGGAATAAACCTGACCACGTCCGGAAGATCAATCCCTAATGCTTCGTGGAGAACCTCTTCGATACTTTCAACCGTGACAAAGGTCAGTTCCTTTCTGACATCATCTGGTATCTCTTCAATATCACGCTCGTTCTCTTTCGGCAGGATAACCTTAGTGATCCCTGCCCGGTGAGCAGCAAGAACTTTCTCCTTGATCCCGCCAACCGGAAGAACCGCTCCGCTCAAGGTTATCTCCCCGGTCATTGCCAGTTTCGGATCCACTGTCTTCCCGGTGATGAGCGAGACAAGGGAAGTAAACAGGGTAACACCTGCCGATGGCCCGTCCTTTGGTGTCGCTCCTGACGGGACATGGATGTGGATATCGCTGATCATGAAGTCAAACCGGTTCGCAGAGCTCGCAAACCGTGACCTGATCAGGCTCATGGAAATATTTGCAGACTCTTTCATGACATCGCCGAGCTGACCGGTGAGCGTGAGTTTGCCAGTACCTGGCATGAACGTTCCCTCGATAAAGAGGATCTCCCCACCTACAGGAGTCCAGGCAAGACCCGTTGCAACTCCGGGAGTGAGCCGGTTTCTGGCAGCCTCATGTCTGAAGACCTCCTTACCAAGTATCTCTCCGATCATATCTGCCGAGACCACAAACGGCAGAACGGCTTTTCCTGATACAATCTTTTCAGAGACATAACGGGCAATCCGGTCAAGCTGTTTCTTCAGACCACGGACACCTGCTTCACGGGTATACTTCTCGATGACGAGCGAGAGGGCATCATCCCCGACCTGTAATTTTCCTTCATCAAGCCCGTGCTCTTCCATTGTTTTGGGAAGCAGATGCTTCCTGGCGATCGCAAACACCTCGTGTCGTGTGTAACTTGAGATCTCGATCAGTTCCATCCGGTCAAGCAGGGGTCCTGGTATTGAAGAGAGCGAGTTCGCCGTAGCAATGAAGAGAACGTCAGAGAGATCATACGGGACCTCAAGGTAATGATCAGAGAAACTGTTGTTCTGCTCAGGATCGAGCACCTCGAGCAGGGCACTTGAAGGATCTCCGGAGTATGATGCACTTAGCTTATCAATTTCATCAAGTACAAATACCGGATTTTTTGTTCCTGCTCGTCTCATTCCCTGTATGATCCTCCCGGGAAGTGCCCCGACATATGTCCTGCGGTGACCGCGAATCTCTGCCTCATCCTTTACACCACCAAGACTTGCACGAACATATTTGCGACCCAGGGCTTCAGCGATGCTTTTGCCAAGACTCGTCTTTCCTGTCCCCGGAGGACCTGCAAAGAGGAGGATCGAACCCTGCTTGTCATTCTTCAGTTTCATGACAGCTAGGTGCTGAACGATCCGCTCCTTGACCTTCTCAAGCCCGTAATGGTTGCTCTCAAGAACCTGTCTGGTCGTCTCAATGTCAATTTCAGATCTCTCGCCAGTGACCCATGGCAGATCGACCAGAAGATCAAGATAATTTCTGATGACAGGTGCTTCGTGGTTATGTGGTCCACCGATTTCTAGTTTCTTCACCTCTGCGAGGGCTTTCTTCTTCACCTCTTCAGGCATCAGTGATTGTTCTATCTTCTCCCGGTACCCTGTGTCACCAGGACCATTTCCTTCGATCTCGTTCAACTCATCCTGAATTACTCTCAACTGTTCACGGAGCATCGCTTCACGGTTGGTTTTGATTACTTTTTCTGATACCTTCTGGGTGACCTCGACCCTGATATCGATCTGCTCTTTGACCCTGAGCAACAGATCCAGAAATGCTTCAGCCCGTTCCTTTTCTGATGATATCTCCAGGAGTGCCTGTTTCTCTTCGAGTGAGACCGGAACATACGGCATGGTGAACCCGATCACAGCATCGATGGATGTCATCTTGTCTACCGGTCTGGTAAACTGATCAGAACCCTGGAAATGTATGCTGATTGAATGGATAATCTCTTTAATCTCTCCAAGTATCCCATCATGCTCGCCGGTGCTGAGATCAGACACATCATCAACCGGGACCCAGGTTGCGTATAATCGGCCATCACGCTCGGAGATGCTGTCAGCCCTGATCTTTCTGAGTGCATGGATGCATACGAGATACCCCTCTTCAGCAGGCTGGATAAAGGATATTTCCAGAAGATTGCCGATGGGATATACAGTAGACGCGGATATTTCAGACTGGGTTGTTCCGGCCCTGACTGCCAGACCGATCGGAGCGCTGTCATTCCGGCTCATCTCCTGCAGGAGAAGACCTCCGGTCTCCTTGTCAACAACGATCTTTGTCCGTGTTTTGGGAAACACAACAATCTCATAGAGAGGCAGAATGAAATGCTCCTGCTTTGCTGGTGATTGTGTGAATTCAGTGGTACTCATGTGAACCTTTAGTTTTACTTGACCTAACTAATTCTTCTGATAAAATTTTTTACCGTACTTTTCGCAGGATCTCTATCAGAACTTCTATCTCATGATCGTCGAGCGATTCAGCGAGTCGTTCAACAACCTGCTGTAGGGCTTTCTGTTCAGCACGGGCGATCTTCTCGCCTGTTCCGGTCAGACGGATATAATGTATCCTCCCATCGTAGGGACAGGGCTGCCTGTACACGCAACCCATATGATCTAACTTACGAATCATCTCCGTGATAGTCGGCTTTGAGTTGCGGGTGATCTCTGCAAGCCTGCTGAAGGTGATCTCATCGCTTGTGTCTATCACCTTCAGATAGTTGATCTGTTTCACCGTGATGTCCGAGAGCTCACAGGCAGAGAAGATACTACAAGAACATTCTTGTTTCAGTCTGATCAGAGTATCAAAGACCTCGAAGAGATGTTCTTTCTGGTCTGTCATGGATCCGTATTAGTTAGTTAGGGCTCTCCAAACTATAAAGGTTGTCCATGAGGCAGTAATTGTCATCAGATATCTGGGAGAGAATAAGAAGGATATAGCACGACTCATTCCTCAAAATGAATTCCCATCAGACAGTCAAAATTACTGATGAAAATCCCAATACGCAACCAAACAGCACTTACTTCAGGTATGAGAACGACCCAGATTGTCTATTCAATACACAATGGATAACCAACCCTGTTCTTGTCTGTCTCAAGATTCATAATTTATAAGAGCAAATAATAGGATGTGATGGACAACCATGACTGAGTGTTTTGTTGGTCCGAAAGGACATTACATCCAAGAAACGAGATACTGACGAACTGAGATCTATTTTTGATTCTGTACCTTACCGAATCCTGACCTTTTCACTGGGATATCAATTCTCTCCAGCACAGAGTACACGGGATCACCTTCAGGTCTTTCGATCAGACCCACATTCAGGGGGATGGACTCTGTGAAGACAGGAGCAAAGATCCTCCTCGAATCACTTGTATCCCAGGGGGTTGAGACGATATTCGGATATCCCGGAGCCTCTGTGCTTCCGATCTATGATGAACTTCCGGATTCCGGGATCAGGCACATCCTTGTCAGACATGAACAAGCTGCAGCCCATGCAGCTGATGGGTATGCCAGGGCAGGAGGAGGAGCAGGGATCTGCCTTGCAACATCCGGACCAGGAGCCTGTAACCTGGTCACCGGCATAGCCACTGCGTACATGGATTCGATACCAGTGGTTGCGATAACCGGGCAGGTTCCCACAACCCAGATTGGAAATCAATCCTTTCAGGAGGCAAATATCACTGAAATCACAAGACCGGTCACCAAACAGAACTACCTGGTGAAAAAAACCGCAGATCTTGCAGAGACAGTGAGTGATGCATTCAGGGTTGCAATGACAGGACGGCCCGGCCCCGTGCTTATCGACATTCCCAGGGACGTTTCAACAGGCATGGCACCTGAACAGAAACAAGTGAGGTTGGCACCGGACATCAACCAGGAGAAACAGATCGATTCAAAGACCAGAACACTGTGCATCAGAGCAGCCGGGTTGATCACAACTGCTGAAAATCCGATAATCCTGGCAGGTGGAGGAGTTATCGGGAGCCAGGCATCAAGGGAGATTCTCACTCTTGCCGAGCGGTTCGGGATACCTGTTACAACGACCTTACTCGGCATCGGAGCAGTTCCTTCGGATCATCCCCTCAATCTGGGTATGATAGGGATGCATGGGACAGTCGCAGCAAATCATGCGATACATGCCTGCGACCTGCTGATCGCCGTTGGTACCAGATTTTCGGATCGGAGTTGCGGGACAGGAGGACTCTTTGCACCACGAGCAACAGTCATCCAGATCGACATAGATCCAAGTGAAGTTGGTAAAAACCGTGCTGTTGATCTCCCTCTCGTGGGCGATGCAAAGATTATCCTCCATGAAATTTTCAGGAATATCAGTGGTTCATGCACAACCACTACATGGAGGGATCAGATCAGAATCTGGAAACACCAGACTGACCTGCCTTTTCTGCCAGAGAGTAGTGCTCTGTACCCACAACAGATCATCAGTACCCTCGCTTCGGTTCTGGAAGGAAACGGGATCATCGTGTCTGAAGTAGGGCAGAATCAGATGTGGACCGCTCAGTACTATAAATTTGCAAAGCCACGATCATTCCTCACATCAGGAGGCATGGGAACGATGGGATTCGGACTACCGGCTGCCATGGGAGCCTCGTTTGCATGTCCGGATCAGCAGATCTGCACTATCGCAGGGGATGGATCCTTACAGATGAACATTCAGGAGTTAGCCACCCTGGCTGAATACAGAATCCCTGTTAAGATCCTGGTTTTAAATAATCAGTACCTTGGAATGGTGAGGCAATGGCAGGAACTCTTCTATGATCGACGGTACTCATTCACAGAACTCCCATCAGTTGAGTTCACGAAGATTGCTGCTGCATACGGGATTGACGGGGTCAGAGTTGAAAGTCCGGATGAAGTCCGTCCGGCAATCAACGACGCACTTGCGACGAATGGACCATTCCTCATAGACTTCAGGATAGAACGTGAAGAGAACGTCTTTCCAATGTTGCCTGCAGGGGCTAAGGCAACCGAGATGCTTTTGAAAAATCCCGGTTGATCCTATCAGAAGATAGGTGATAGATACAACCCTGTCTTTTTGCATGAAAAAGTCCTTTTCACCGGTACTACCTAGGGCCCCCAACGGGACACCGTTGGGGTTTTTATTCTGAATGCACAGGTATTGTATGCATATTAATCCGAGATCCCTGATGATACCCGGAGTTTTTGGTGGAATATCTCTGCTTATCTTGAGTTTTGTTGCTGATGGCCTTACCCAGTTTGTTGCACCATACAGCATCTTTGAGGTTCCGGGAATGCGGAGTATCTCTGATCCGGTTATGATGCTGTACTTCCTGTACCCGTTTGTATTCTCATTCATATCCGCCGGTATCTGGCAGATCATTCGTGGATCGCTCTCGGTAGACCAGAAGGCGGCCTCATGGCAGTTTGCAGGGATCCTGTTTGTACTTGTCATCATCCCGAACATCTGGGTGGTATTCACTTCAATGTCCTATCCGGCAGGGTTCTATATCTCAAATATCCTTTCAGGAATTATCGGATACCCGTGTATCGGGTACCTGAATGCACGATACAACAGGGAATGCTGAAAATATTCACTCATTTCTCTTGTGTTGCCTGTGATGCTTTTGCAGGCAGAGAGGATCTTCTCACTTGCAACTCACAACCGGTCAAGTGATCTTGATCAATTCATCAATTCACGAGATCTGTGTAAGTATCAGATCACCGTTAACAGGATCCTCTTCAGCGGGTTCAATGGACCCCGGAATTAGCACGCGAAGTGATCAGGAAAAGTATCGCTAAAAAAAATTATTACCGGTGGCTGTAATATGCCACGATCTGCTGACCGGTCTCATCGATCCTGGTGAAACCTACCCGCTCGAACTGAACCATCCTGCCTTTCCAGGTCGAGACCTCGGGTTCGCAGACACCGTTCATATCCCCGTCAGCTTTTCTGATCAGGCATGGAGTTCCGTATCCTGACGGGAGCCACTGGATGATCGGGGCCTTTGCTTCACGGGCCTGCTGGAGTTCATCGCCGGCATACGTCGCACTATATGAACTCCCGTCTTTGCTGACAGAGATGTTGAAGAGGTCCTTGAGCCTGATCATCGATGCACCGGACTCAAGCTCTGCCCGGGGAACCACGAGCTTTCCGGTGAACGGGATCTCACGGAATCCCCTGGCATCATCACCGGGGTACCGCATCGCCTTTGCGGTCATTGGGTGGGCACCATCTATGGTAAGTTCAACGGGATCTGCAACAAAGAAGAACCGGTCAGCCTTCGCATCAACGATATCCTTGTTTTTTGCGTAGAGGTTCTCCCAGGAGAACTGGATGTCGGTCTCACCAATACCGATCTCAACAACTGCATTCCGCACAGCTTCCGGCTCAATACCACGACGAGCCATTGCCCGAAGGGTCCCGAGATGAACATCGTCCCATCCGGTATACTCACCAGCAACGATCCCCTGCCTCATCTGGGATGTGGAAAGGACAACTCCTTCAATTCCCATTCTGCCATAGTGGCGGTACACCGGCTGCTTCCAGTCCATGTAATCGAAGATGAACTTCTGGCGGCCGGTGTTGGCGATATGATCCTTGCCCCTGATCACATGCGTCATACCGAGGAGATGATCATCGACTGCAACCGAGAGATTCATCAGTGGATACACGATTGCATCGACCCGCTGATGCGGAACCGAGGTCAACACCCTGAAGAGCGGAAAATCCCTCATAGCAGGATCAGGATGATTGAGATCTGTCCTGAGCCTGACTGAAATCTCACCTTCTGCAAACTTCCCCTCAAGCATCTGGTCGAAGAGTTCTCCGGCTTCTTCAACGGTCTGTGACCGGCAGGGGCAGGCTGCCTTGTGCATCTTGAGGTTCTTGAACTCTTCGTTATCACAGTTGCAGACGTAGGCTGCTCCTTTCTCGATCAGTTTTCTGCCTACATCGTAGTAGAGCGGGAACCGGTCTGACTGGTAGATCGTCTCAGTGATATTGAGTCCCATCCACTTGATGTCCTCTGGGACCATCTGGTATGCATCGGTATCGACCCGTTTTGGATCAGTATCTTCGATACGAAGGATGTACTTCCCGCCATACCTTTTGAGATACTCATCATTGAGAAACGCTGCCCTTGCATGCCCGAGATGGAGAGGTCCGGAGGGGTTCGGTGCAAACCGCATCACTACTCCGCCTTCTGCATTCGGAAGGTCAGGGAGCGTGTGCTTCTTCTTCTCCTTCTTTTCAGACAGGGCTGCATGGAGATCCGGTGCAATCTCCTCGAGTTTCATCTCCTGTTCTTCGTGCGAGAGAGAAGCAACCTCGGCGATAACTTCACCGAGAAGAGCCTTGATCTCGCCGGATCGTGAACGAAGCTCGGGATGACCGCCCATCACAGCCCCCATCACCGCACCTGCTGCCGGTACGCTCTTGTGCTTTACTGCATTCTGCAGTGCTGCACCGAGGAGAATGGACTTCAGATCGTCCAATTCAGTACCCCCGCTGGACAAAGAAGTAGGCAAGGTCGGAGAGGAGTTGGCGTTCTGGACAGTCACGAAGTACCGAGAGTCCATTGATGGCGTCACGGACCATTGAGTCGGCTGTCTCCTGAACTTCTGCGATAACACCCTTCTCCTGGAGAAGAGCAATGAGTGAATTGATCTCAGCAGGGTCAAGTTTCCTGCGGTACGGGGAGAGGTCAACCCCCTTCTCACGGGCTGTTATAGCGATGATCGTCTGCTTTCCTTCCCTGATATCCGATGCCTGGTCCTTTCCTGACTGCTCGGGAGGAGCCATCAGATCGATGATATCGTCCTGGATCTGAAACGCTGCACCGATGCTGCATCCGTATGTATAGAGAGAATCAACCTGCGGCTTTGATGCACCGGCGAGCAACGCTCCCATTGCCGCTGCTGCTCCATAGAGCACACCGGTCTTCTTGGTGACCATATCAAGGTACTCATCCCGGGTCACATCCTGTCTTGTCTCAAAGGTCATGTCAAGTTGCTGTCCCTCGCAGATCTCGACACATGTCTTTGCAAGAAGTGCAGACGCTTCAACTTTTGCAGCATCAGGAGCTATAGCATCGGCAACAAGACAGAACGAACGTGCAAAGAGCACATCTCCGGCAAGGATAGCTGCAGGTTCTCCCCATATGGTATGGACCGTTGGCTTTCCCCTGCGGGTTGCATCCCCGTCCATGATGTCATCATGGATGAGCGTGAAGTTGTGGGTAACTTCAAGAGCCAGCCCTGCAGGAAGGATTCCTGCAGAGCTGCCGGAGCGGATGGTGTCTGCTGCCAGTTTGAAGAGCGCAGGCCGCAGCCGTTTTCCACCCGCAAAGAGCAGGTGGTTTGATGCCTTTGATAATTCGGTTCCGGGATTGCCGTAGTATTGGTCAAGCAGTGTGTTGACCTCGGTTGCAGTTTTTCGCAGATACGTCTCCAGATCCATAAGTTTCACCGTTCAGGCCAGTCTCTGCCGCTGGCCGTTTGCCATCAGGAAGAAGTCTTTGTTTAAGGTGTACCCACAATCAGTAGCGAGATTCAGGTACTCGGAGGTAAGATTCACACCTCCGTGTGCAGCGATAACGAACTGAGGGTTAAGCATGGTAAGGAACTCGTAATGATCCTCACAATATGCATGCCCTGATACGTGAAGGTCGTCAAAGAGACGGCCACCCTGCTGACTGAGCATCGTAAACATCCGGTACCGCTGGGCACGGTTCATATCATTCGGAATCAGTTGGGCACTGATCATGATCTTATCACCCTTCTCGATCCGGTACGGGGTGTCCTTCTGTGCTATCCTGGTCAGGATAGAACCGGGCTCACCCTGGTGACCGGTCACGATAGGCACATACTCGTCCCTTGGACCCTTGATGACCCGGCGAAGTGTCCGTTCCACAACCCTGCGGTTGCCAAAGATGCTGGTGGTATCAGGGAACCGAACGTACTTCATCTGTTCTGCAGTGCTGCAGTAGCGTTCCATTGACCTGCCAAGGAGCAGGGGTTTCCTTCCGATCTCATGGGCACATTCAGCGATGGTCTTGACCCTCGCGATATGGGATGCGAAGGTGCTGACAATGAGGGCGTTCTTGTCATCCTCGTAGCTTGTCATCACATCACGGACCATGCTCTTCGCAAGCTGCTCGCTCGGGCACCTGCCTTTCCTGTTCACGTTAGTGGACTCGGTAATGAGGCAGAGCACTCCTTCTTTGCCGATCTTGCGGAACTTTGCAAAGTCCGGCGGTTCGCCGAGGACCGGGTTTCTGTCAAGTTTGAAGTCGAGAGCATACACAATAGCCCCTTTCGGGGTGTACAGCACGACTGTTGCGGTATCAATGATACTGTGCTGGGTCCGCACGAGCTCGAGCGAGAGTGTATTTGAGATCGTGTACCGCTGCGAGTATTTGAGCGGGTAGAGTTTGTTGTTTACTCCGAACTTCTTCTCACCCTCGATCTGCTGTCTGACGAGTTCTATCGTGTATGGTGTCCCGATGATCGGGGCATTATATCGGTGTGCCAGTTTCGGCACAGCCCCGAGGTGATCCAGGTGACCGTGTGAGAGAACGATCGCTTTGACCGTCCCCTCGATCTGGTTCATTACCGTATCATCAGGGATGACACCCATCTCGATCAGGTCGAGCGAATGAGTATTCTCCATCTCGATTTCAGGGTGCATCATCAGGGAGTCAAGCCTGATCCCCATATCAATAATGACTATTTCCTTGCCGCAGCGGATGGCGGTCATATTTCGGCCAAATTCATTATAGCCACCCACTGCAAGGACTTCAATGTCCAAGTTATATCCTCCTGTAAATTATTGTTGCTGTATCAGTTGCGCTGTCGGACCGGTAACGTACCATCTGGTATCGGGCATCTCTGACACCCGGGTATGCCCGGTCAGGAAGAGGGCGATCCGAAGTTGCTGCTGGATCGTCTCTATCGTCTCTGACAGGGCTTCTATTCCATCGCATGCCGGTTTAAGCAGGGGAAGAGCCATTCCGCCGAGGCTGGCACCAAGAACCAGGGCTTTTGCAATATCAATCCCTGTTCTGATCCCACCGCTGGCAATCACCGGGCCGCCACATCTGACAGCCTCAGTGACGCTCACCGCGGTGGGGATGCCCCACTCTTTAAAGAGCAGGCCGAGATCCGAGAGCCGTTGATCTCCACCCGCTTCCCCTTTCCCTGCTCTGTAACTCTCTATCGCCGCCCATGATGATCCGCCATATCCGCCAACATCGATGCAGGAAGCACCTGCTCCATAGCAGAGCCGTGCAATCTCCTCTGAGAACCCGCACCCGGTCTCTTTCACAATGACCGGGACTTTGAACTCCCTGCACAATTCCCGCAGTGCATCAAGGCAGCCGGTTGCATCATGATCTCCTTCAGGCTGGGTTGCCTCCTGGAGAAAATTCAGATGGATGGCAAGAGCGTCTGCATCTATCATCTCAACCGCGGTTTCTGCCCATTCGATCCCATGATCCCTGAGTTGTACGATACCGAGATTGCCGACGATGAATGCGTCTGGGGCAGTTTCCCTGACGATAGAGAATGTTTCGGCGAGAGTATGATCTTCAATTGCCGCCCGCTGCGATCCTACCCCTATCCCTAGGCCGTATTTCTGGGCGGCCTGTGCAAGTACCTCATTCACCCTGGTAGTTTCAGGATGACCGCCTGTCATTGCTGAGATAAAGAGCGGGGATCCGAACCGGTGTCCGAAGAGATCGGTCGATAGGTCCAGTGTATCCATATCTGAATCAGGAAGGGCATTGTGAACGAGCCTGATATCTTCAAACCCGGTGCTTCCTGATTCAATATCTTCTTCAAGGCAGATTCGAAGGTGATCCAGTTTCCGCGAGGATGTGAACTTTCTCCGGTTCATGCATCCTCCGGCAGGATACGTGTCCCGCCATGATCCTTCCCGGCGAGAAACGCTTCGAACTGCGAGATATGGAACATTTCAGACCTGATCCCGTGATCGGCAAGAGCGAGAAGTTCGGCTATCTTTCCTTCCATTCCCCCGGTCACATCAATATGACCCGAGTTGCCGATGGTAACCTGGTGCACCGTTGATCGGCGCAGCTCCCTCACAACTGATCCATCGCTCTCGAGAAGACCCGGTACATCGGTCGCGAGACCGACACGGTCCATTCGAAGCCCTTCTGCAAGGACCCGGATCAGCTGATCACCGGAAACAATACAGGCACCCCTTTTACGATCCATCACAACGTCACCGTGAATGACAGGAACCAGGCCAAGGCTGATCATCCGGTCCATGTGACCAAAGATCGGATCCACGAGTTTTCCATCAGATGCCTCGCACCCATGGAGTGGATGAATCGGAACTGCCTCAATACCGTTGCTCCTGAGAGCTTCTACTACAGCGGTGTTGAGTTCCCTGACCGCCTGGTGTGTCTCAAAGATGCCTTTCCGGTTCTCCCTCGTCACACCTTCCTGGATATGGTAGGCTTTCGCCTGCGGATGGCCGAATGAACCTGCACCATGCACAATCAAGAGTGGCATGTCAGGGTACAGTGCAAGGCTCTTTGCAATAGCAGCGAGGGCATCATATCTGATAACGCCTGCAGAGCCGGCTGACTTCTCAGTTATCACGCTCCCGCCGAGCTTGAGTATCGTTCGATTACGCATCCTTTTCTTTCCGGAGTCCTTCTGTGTCAAGGCAGGTGATAAGCGCCCGTCCATCAGTAACCTCCAGTGCCCCGGCGATCCGGGCCTTGAGGTTCTTGGGTGCCAGTGCAACCATACAGCCACCGCCTCCTGCCCCGGTTATCTTTGCACCATACGCACCGGTTGCCCGGGCTGCAAGCACCAGTTTGGAGAGCTGGGGATGGCCCACCCCGAGCACGTCGAGGAGAGCATGATTCATATCCATGAGACGGCCGAGATATTGCGGCTCGTCGAGATGTTTCATTGCATCGAGCGTAAGTGCCTCGATAGCATCCATTACCGGTTCGCAGATCGTGGGATACTTCCCTTTCAGATCGGCAACCTTCTCGACCATTCTCGCGGTCGAATGCGTTACCTGGCTGTTTCCAACAACCAGGTGATAGTTCTGGGGTGCCAGCCGCTTGCGGGTTCCTTCCTTGATAAGGAACATGCCGCCATACGTTGACACGGTGGTATCAGTCGGGCTTGCCCTGCCTTTCTGCACCCGCTTCTCGATCTTATAGGCCTGTTCAGCGATCTGATCGCGGGTTTTACCAAGTCCGAACTCATCATTGATGGCAGCCATCGTTGCCACTGTCACAGCTGCCGATGAGCCGAGTCCTGAAGAACTGGGGAGTTGTGAGTTTATATAGACACTCCCTTTCACGTTCAGTTCCTTGAAACACTGATCGATGTACGGTGATTTTGCATGGTGGGCATGACTGGTCTTCCTGACAGTCACATAGACACGTGGACGGATCGCAAGTGCAATGCCCGGTTTTCCATATACCACCGCATGTTCACCAAAGAGAAACACCTTTCCGGGTGCACTCCAGGTTGCCAATCAGTTCACCGCCAGTGCCGCATATCCGACTACCTGCTGAAAGTCCCCGCTTGCCTCTCCGCTGGTAGTATATGAGATGAGATCGCACCGGGTGGCGCCCTGCGGTCTGAGAGCCTCGACCATTGCCCCGATCGGGCCATACCCGCAGGCGGTTACCCTGTGTTGTTGTATTCGATTATAGAATTCCTGCACGTTCAGATCCTTCAGTGCTTCAATGACAAATAGATCGTCTTTTTGTGCCTTATCTGCAGCAACATAATGCGAAAAGTCACTGGAGGCAACAATCCGCACTTCTTTGTCATAATCACGAACTGCGCTGATTATATGCCCTGACACCATGCCGATCTCCCGCATTGTCTGAGGGCCCATCATGATGGCAACGATCGCCGCGTCAGGGAACCGGTATCTGATGAACGGAACCTGAACCTCAAGAGAGTTCTCATTTCCGAACGTCATTGCCTGTTCATCAACCGGAAGCCCTATCCTGGAGACAAGATCGGTGTCTGTCCTGACCGGACCGATCGGGGTATCCCAGGGTATGCCGGAGACACAGGTTGGAAATCCACGGTGGCTGGGGCCAATCAGGATAAATGTCCCATCAAATCCCTCCCTGATTGCACTAAATGCATGGGCAGAGGTCTGACCAGAATAGATATAGCCGGCATGAGGGGATGCAACTCCCTTTGCATCCCCACCGGTACGAGTAGACCTGAAGAACGCGTCCAGCATGTGAGTCAGCTGAACCGGGTCAGCCGGGTAGAACATCCCGGCCACGCCACAACGCCTGATCATCATGGGACTGTGTGTTGACGTGTGAGTACATCAGGGTATCGCCCTGATGATACCCGGATTTACAGATCAGTCTCGAAGTCCTCAGGAGTCAGGGAGGTTGAGTACCCCTTGTGTCTGAGGAATTCCTTGGTGAGCAGGAAGTAGATCATGGAGAGAGCCTTGCGACCCTTGTTATTGGTTGGGATGACGATGTCCACAAGGCTGGTCATATTGTTGGTATCACAGAGTGCAAGGACCGGGATTCCGATCTGAAGTGCCTCTCTGATGACCTGGATGTCGCTGACCGGGTCGGTCACGACAATGACTTCAGGTTCTGCATATTTAGGCAGAATCGGGTTGGTCAGGGTACCGGGGATGTACCGGCCGGTCATCGGGTATGCACCGATTGCCTCTGCAAACTGACGTGCCGGGAACTGCCCGTACTGACGGGAGGTCACAACGAGAACCTTAGCAGGATCATACTGAGAAAGGAACTTTGCTGCGAGCTTGATCCGCTCGTCAGTCTCCCTGATGTCCAGAATGTAGAGCCCATCACCGCGGACGCGGTAGATGAAGTTCTTCATATCGCTGCTCTTCTGCTGTGTTCCAATGTGTACACCGGCCGCCAGGTACTCCTCAACAGAGACAAGGGGCTCGTTCAGTTCAATCTCCATCTCATTTCCGTTCATATCATGTTCTCCTCTATCCGAATGAGTTCATTCAGTTTTTCTGTTCGTTCTCCGCCGACAACACCGGTCTTGATGAATACGCACCCGAACGCACATCCCAGATGGGCGATGGTAGTATCCCCGGTCTCCCCGGAGCGGTGGCTCATAACGGTCTCCATGCCGAACTTTTTGGCGAGTGATATCGCCTCAAAAGTATCAGTCAGGGTTCCGATCTGGTTCGGCTTGATGAGCACACAATTTGCCGAACCTTCTTCTATCCCCTTCTCTATCCGGGAAGGGTTGGTGACGAAGAGATCATCACCGCAGATGAGGCATGCACTTCCCATCTGCTCGGTAAGGGTGGCGAAAGATTCGAAGTCCTCCTCATAAAGGGGATCCTCAACATATACAAGTCCGAACTCGTCGATGAGCTCGGCAACATAGTTGATCTGCTCCTCGGCTGTTCTGACAAGGCCACCCCTGTATTCGTAGAGCTCGGTTCCCGGGTTGTGGAACTGACTTGCAGCCACATCAACACCGGTGCTCAGGGCAAACCCGACTTCATCAGATACCTGGCCGACTGCTTCAGTAACAACCTCGAAGGCGTCCTGATCTGATATTGCCGGTGCCCATGCTCCTTCATCGCCCTTTCCGCAGAATATTCCCCGCTTGTGCAGGAGTTCCTTCACCACCGCGTGAGCACGTGCATTTGCATAGACACCATCCCTGATGCTGGAGCATCCGGTAGGAACAACCAGAAACTCCTGTATCTCGGTAGCACCGGTTGCATGAGCTCCGCCCCCGATCACATTCCCTAACGGGAGGGGGGCAGAAGATACAAACGATCCTCCGAGATGTCTCCAGAGTGGTATCTTCAGGGCTGCCGCAGCAGCCTTGGCGTTTGCCATTGAGAGGGCGACCGCCACATTCGCACCTATCCCTGCAAAGTTATCAGTCCCATCCACCTCACGCAGAAGGGAATCAAACCCAATCTGATCGGCTGAATCCAGACCGAGCAGGTAAGGGATCACCTGAGAGCGTGCATCTCCTACTGCCGCTGTCGCTTCTTTGACTGCTGCTTCGTGGGCACCAGTACTGGCACCCCCCGGAGCTGCTGCTCTGCCAAATCCGTTCTCTACAGATATATCTGCTTCAACAGTTTTGCGACCGCGGGAGTCGAGTATGACTCTCAGATCAACGGCACGTATGGTGGTCATCCTGATCAGTTCTTATCTCCGCTTGACCGTGATGGGGATGACACCTTTGTCAAACTCCTCCATCGCGAGGTAGAGCGGATCTATGGTCGTGCTCGTGATGAGAATGGGAGCGCCCATCGAGATCTGTAACGCCCGGGCACCGACAATGCGGGCCTTTTCATAGCGTGTATAGTTCTGCATCCGAATCCTCAAGAATTAGTCAACACAAGAATGGGGTCGCTGAGATTTGAACTCAGGTCAGAGCGTCCCGAACGCCCTAGGATGGTCCAGGCTACCCTACGACCCCTCATTGATAAGGATTGAGTTCATCAATAATCTCCTTGTGCGTGAGCAACATACGCCGGCAACAATACCGATCCATTTTGAGATCGTCGAGGATCTTTTTAGGATCCTCGCCAGCATCTCGGCGGCGCTTATATTCCTCATATGCAGTGGAGATTACTTTACCACAAGTGAAACAGCGAACCGGTATCATATGATTGCACCACTAATGTAAGCTGTCTTTGTAATAAAGATCACCGGTATGACTTCTGGAATTTTGCGCGTGCCCCACTACCATGTGGTTTCTTAGCTTCCTTCTGACGGGAATCGTTCACCAACAGGCTGCGGTCATATGCAAGATATACATCCTTCATCTTGGGGTCGCTGTGCCACTGGACAATGCCACGGGCAAGTGCAGTCCGGGCGGCTTCTGCCTGACCCATAACTCCACCACCGCGAACTTTGATAGCGACATCAACGCCCTCAAGCGCGGTCGGAACCAGCTGGAGCGGCTCTAATATCTTCATCCGCACAAGTTCATTGGAAAAGGCATCGATAATCAGGGAGTTAACCCTGACAACACCCTTTCCGGGTCTGAAAGTTGCACGGGCGATCGCCGTCTTCCTCTTACCACTCGTGTTGATCACTTTTGCCATATTCATCCCTCCTTCAGAACTTTGCTCCAAGGAAACTGCTGACAGTTCCAAGGGTTACACATGCAGGTGTGTTCAGGCGGGTCTTGTGTGCGTCTGACAGCTTCTCTGCTGCGATCCCGTCGAGTTCACAGGGAACACCGACATAGATCTTGATCCGCTTCATCGCCTCAACACCACGCATCTTCTTGTACGGGACCATCCCACGGATAGTCCGCTTGAGGATGTGATCCGGCCTGCGTGGGAAGAATGGACCACCTTCACGGGATCCGCGTTCCCTCTTGTGCTTGTAGTTGCCAAGAACACGGGCACGGCTTCCGGAGATCACTGCCTTCTCTGCATTGATGACTGCGATCTCTTCACCGGCAAGTGCACGCTTTGCAACCACGCTGGATAGTCTGCCTACAAGCAGCCCGTCTCCATCGATTACCGTTACCATCTGATACTCACCTCAGAATCCTTACGTGGCTGCCTTTGGGGTTCTGTGCGAGGAGCTGCTCGATGCTGAGGCATTCTCCCTGCTTCCCGGCGATCTTGTCTTCAGCCGCTTCTGAAAAGTTCAGTGCTGCGACTGTGACCCGGCATTCAAGAAGACCACTGCCAAGTACCTTTCCAGGAACCAGCAGGGTCTCGCCATCCTTGGCATACCGGTTGATCTTGCTCACGTTCACTTCTGCGTAGTTGTTGCTCGACTTCTCAAGTCTGATCGCAATGTCGCGCCAGATCTGCACCTCATTCTCACTCGACGTCTTCTTCAGGAGCCTGATGAGTTCGGTGAGGCGCGGATTGGACTTATCATATCTTTTGCTCATGGTCCGTTACCCCCTGATTTCGCTGAGCGCTTCGAGGAGTCCGTCTGATTGATTCTTCAGAAACAGCAGCCCCTGGTTGAGGATCTCTCGTGCAGGAAGTGAACCATCACCCTCCATCGAGAAGATAAACCGCTTCTCATCCATGAGTATATGGATGGCCGGTTCATCGCCGATCCCGCTGTTCAGGCAGGCCTGCTCACAGAGCCGGCAGAGTGAGCATTGTATATCGCCACCCTCCTTGACAGTGATCTTGCCGCCTTTGACCTCCAGGATATTCTTGGGACAGACCTCTACACACAATCCGCATCCGTCACATGTTTTTTCAGGACTGATGATTGGATAGTTCTTGTATCCACAGACCGTTACCGGCTGCCACTTTGAGTGTTCAAAGCCGCGGTTCAGGATTGCATATACTTCAATTACGACCTTCTGGTTCTTCTCGAGCTTGACAATTGGAATATTGTCTGCTGCAGGATGAACTGCAGGATCCTGTGAGATGAGATCCGAAGATAGGACCATTCGTGGCCCTTCCACACTCATCGTCAGGGTGACCGTGCACTGGGAGCAGCCCTTGCCTTCGCAGGAGCATGAATCCCGTGGTACGTAACTCTTCAGGTCTGTGGTGAGTGGTATGAGTCCGATCCGGTGTGCAAGCATCTCGTCAAAGAGTGCGCTCGTGTTGTCATAGATCTTGAGATCCTCGACCGCGAACGTCATGACTTCGCTCTGCATTCCCCGACGGAGTGCATTTGCAAATGCAATATGCGATTCACTCAGCACAAACGAGGTGCTGTTGTCCTCAAGGCTGCTGAATTCGATCTTCATCAGACCCGACGCCCTCTCTTCCCGCCCTTTGCTCTGCAGGAGTCGTGTGGTACTGGCGTGACATCTTCAATGAGTCCGATACGAACACCTGCACGGGCAAGAGCACGGATTGCTGCCTGGGCACCTGGCCCTGGTGAGCGTTGCTTTCCTCGTCCGGGTGCACGAACCTTTACATGAAGTCCGACAAGCCCTTTTTCCTTGGCTGCCTGGGCAACATTCTGCGCCATCTGCATTGCAGCGTATGGAGAACTCTCATTACGTGCCTGCTTGACGACCATACCACCACTGCTCTTGGTTATGGTCTCTGCGCCGGTCTGATCGGTGACGGTGATGATGGTGTTGTTAAAGGAGGCGTAGATGTGTGCAACGCCCCACTTTTCCTTCCCTTCAGCCATATTTATCTCCCTACCTTGGCGATACGCTGTCTCTCTCCGTGAATATCACTGACCAGCGGTGAAGATCCTGCATACGAGATAAGGTCCTGTTCAGCTGCGCTGACGGTGTATCCCGGAATGGTTACTCTTCTGCCGTTGATGGAGATGTGTCCATGCGTAATGAACTGACGGGCCTGTTTCGGAGAGCGGGCAAAGCCGCGGCGGTAGACCTGGCTCTGAAGCCGGCGGTCGAGCTGCTGCTCAACACGGACAGAGAGGACATCGTCGATACCTGCATTCTCACCAAGAATACCGATGCGGTTCAGATGCCCGGTAAGCTCGGACTTCTTCCGCTCGACGATCTCCTGACCTGCACCGCCAGACTGCAGTGCGATGATCTCACGGGCAGCCTTGCGGTACCGCCGGAGCGCACCCTTGGCGATCCAGACTTCCCGCTTGTTACGCAGACCATACTCAATCACCAGTTTGGTCTCTTCCTCGATACGGGAGAGCTCAAACGGGCGTTTGGGGGTCTGGTACTGTTTATGGTTCTTTCCTGGATATCCCATGATTCACCCTTACGTAGTTTTTCTCTTCACACCAACGATCAAACCGGTTCTGCCGGTAGACTTGGTGCGCTGACCACGGACCTTCTGTCCGGTCTCGTGTCTGATTCCACGGTATGCACGAATCTTCTTGAGAATGTTGATGTCGTCCTCGTTGATGAGGGCAAGATCAGTTCCAAGAATATGCTTTGGGGTACCGGTGTAGACATCCTTTGGCCGGTTGGTCATCCATACAGGAATGCGGTCTGCATAGGTGTTGACAACCTCACGAATCCGGTCAACTGACGCTTCATCAAGTTTTCCCATAAGTTCGTGCTTGGGGACCTCAGCCGCCTTCGCAATAATCTGGGCGGCATGTCTGCCAACCCCTTTGATACCTGTCAGTGCTACAATGACTGATTTAGTACCGTCGAGGTCAGTGTTGAGAACCCTGACGAAATAATTAATCTCCTGATCTTCCTGAGCCATGCAATGCCTCGCTTTATGAGAAAGCGCCTGCGTGTCAAGCGTTGAGGGAGGGATTTGAACCCCCGAGTCCCAAGGGACACAGGGTTAGCAACCCTGCGCCATACCTGGCTTGGCTACCTCAACAATCAAATTCGCATCTGTGTAGACACTCGCAACAGAATCTCTGTTGCTACAGGAATTGTGCTTACCAATGTGGTAAGGATTCAGATATAAGAGTTATGATATTTCAGGCAATAATTGCAGTGATGAATTCTGAATTCACAAAATCCGGGATAGTTATTCTGATTTTTTTGCTACACGTACTGCACCTGAACCGATGAGCGCGGAGGTTACCAGCGGAAGGGCTATGGTCGCATCGCAGAAGCACTGCACGTTTGTACAGGTGCATGACTCCTTCCCCCATGACATCGCCTCTTCAAACGTGCATCCCGAAAGCCCGCCAAAGTGCGGTGTGTCGGTTGTGTACTGGATCGCATAGTCATGCCCGCTGCAGTCACTCTTGTGAATCGATGCGATGACCTGGGTCTGCTGGATAAAGTTCTTGGGAACCCCGCCTCCGATATAGACAACACCGGTCTTTGCTGTCTTCTCGACAAACGTAGTTATCTCATCTGCATCCCTGATCTGGTCCACGATAATCGGGATCCCCTGCCGCCGTGCAATCACAAGCCCAATCCCAATAGATGAGTCACTCAGTGCAGGTATGAAGATCGGAACATTGGATGCAACACAAGTGGCAGTCAGAGACCTGCCTTTAGGATAGGTATCGATAAGCCACTCTCCAAGAGTTCTGATAAACGAGGCTGATGATCCCTCAAACCCACCGTGGGATCGTGCAAACTCTGCGATGATATTGTCAACCTTTCTGAACTGCTCTTCGTACGCAAAGACATCGTAGATCCGATCGATCCCCTTCTCAAAGAGTTCGATGTCATCCACATGGTGGTGGCCGATGTAATGCCTGACTCCGCAGTGTTCACAGATATCATGGAAGATGTTTGCACCGGTGGACACTATTGCGTCAACATATCGTCTGCTGACCAGTTCGATGAGACATTCCTGCATCCCCGCCGGAATCATTGCACCGGACAGACCGAGCAGGATACTAACCTGTGGATCCTTCAGCATCTCCTTCCAGACAGCCACCGATTCGCCAAGTTTTCTCCCCTGAAATCCGGTCCTGCTCATGGCATCGAGCAGGGCGGCAACATCAGAGACAGGCTTCACAGGAGTTGTTGGATCCAGCATCATTGGATAGCGTAGGAAATATGCGGATATATAGTATAATGGAACGCGTTTATGAAACAAGAGCAACTGCTTTCAACATTACTATACAGATCTGCATCTACGATCTGTACACTATCTGTCTTTATGAAACAGTTAAAAAAATCAGAGTGCCTGGATAAGGGACTGACGGGTCACGATACCGACGATCTTTCCCTTCTCTGTTACCGGCACACTGCTGAAATTCTTGGTACACATGAGATCGACGACCTTGCTGACCGGCGATCCCATCTCTATGCTCTGCACTGATGCGGTCATAATATCCTGCACGAGGATGTTGCGGACCTGGTGCTCCTGGTGCCGGTCACCAACAGACTCACGGAACTTCAGAACGGCAACAGCGACATCGGTCTCAGAGACGATACCAGACATCTTTCCGTCATTCATGACAATGAACCGGGAGATGTTCTCATCGATCATCCTCCTGCGAAGGTGGACCATCCTCTCACCAGCTTCGATGAACTGGGCACGCTCCATTACAGAAGCAAGATCCCCGTCAGGTATCATCTTACTGAGAATGTCACTTGAGTTGACCTGACCGATCAGGTTGTTATCAGAGTCATACACGACCGCGAGTTTGTACCGTTCCTGCAGGAGTGGAATGAGGACATCAACCTCCTGATCATCATAGATGAAGGTAAAATCATCATCGACTGTATTGGAAACGTGGATAGCAGTCGGTGACACTTCTGAGCTGTGCTTTGCACCGAGCTTCTCTACGATTTTGTGACGGGATATTGTACCGACCACTTCATCGTTGTGGACCACGATCAACGGGTCCATTCCGACATCGAGCATCTTATCCAGTGCATCGGTCACCGGTACTGACTTTGCAACAGTCACCGGTTTGGACATAACATCCCTGACAAGTATAGTATTGGTCATAAAACCACTTCTCCTATGATATCATCTCTGGTTATAATTCCTTTTAGTCCAACTTCATTCGTGATAATAAGGCTTGATATATGCCTTTCTGACATCTCACGAATTACATCTACGGTCCGCGCTGTCTCATCCATGGTTATCACCGGTGACCTCATCACATCGCCAGCCCGGAGTTTTTCGGACTGGGCACGTCCCTCCTGTGCAAACGTGAGATCACTCTCTGAGATGATGCCGCTTATCGCGCCTTCATCACCGGTCACCAAGACTTTTCCACAACCAGACCGCATCAGATCGATCACATGATCGAGTGAATGTTCTTCTGTTACCTGCTGTACATCATGCATCACCCCGACTACCGGACGATCCAGACTCTTTACAAGCGGTGATCGAATCATATCAGACTTGGTCACCATCCCGAGAACCATTCCCTGGTCAGTTACCGGAAGTCCCGAGATCATATGGGTAACCATCAGCACCAGTGCATCATGGATGCTGCTACCCGGCGATATACTGATGGTATCCGTGGTCATAACCGACGAGACCGGTTCATTATCCGGAGATCGCCGCCGCCATGTCGGATCACGACTTCTGAGTCTGTATCCGATATCCTTCTTTGTGATGATCCCTGCTATCCTCTGCCCATCCATAACCAGAACCCTGGAGATATGATGTTTCAGCATCAGGTTTCTGGCATAAGAGACCGTGTCATCGGGGCGGCAGACCCGCACCGGTGAACTCATCAGATCTGATATCAGCATGGTCATCGTCCATTCTGCTGTTCGGTCGACAAGGCCCGCACCAGATCAAACTCGGTCACAAGACCGGTCAGCCTGCTGTTCTCTATCACCGGAAGTGCACCGACGCCCTTCTCAAGCATCTTGCGGGCAGCCTCGGTGATCGTCTTGTCGGGCTCGATCGTGTACAGGTTCCCATTCACCAGATCCCTGACAGGCTTTGACATCACCTCTGCCACGTGACCGGTAACAAGGCTCTCGAAGACTTTGCCAGAACCGATGTACCGCACGATGTCCGTGGCGGTGATGATCCCGAAGACGACGTCATTCTTTACTATCGGCAACCGTCTGAACTGGTGGCTGGTCATCACTTTGGTCACCATTGAGAGGGGACAGTCGGGCTCCTGCACAAGGAGTGAAGAGGTCATCACATCCTTGACCTTCATTGTACTGTATGTACGGCAGAGCAGTTTGAGCACATCCCGTTCGGTGACGATACCGGTGAGAACTCCTTCCTCATCAACGATGGGAATTCCGCCGATGCGGTCCTGAAGAATGATCTGGATCGCTTCGTTCAGGTTTGCATGTGGAGGCAGCGTTCTGACATCAGGCTTCATGATCCTGCTGACACTCTCGTTGATGGCAGCCAGGAAATTACCGTCATGCTTGACGTTGATGAGTTTGAACTTCTCACCACCACCAAGGAAATCCACCACGTCCCGTGCAGTCAGAATGCCTTTGAGACGATGAGTCCCTGGATCGACGATGGGCAGGCGGCGGACACCCCACTCAGTGAGGGTCTCGATGGCACCAATGATCCGCATCGTCTGCGGAGCCGAGATAACCTGTCTTGTTGCGATTGAGAGAACTGTACCTAGATCATTGTCATGTCTGGTGTGCATAATCGGTCTGATATTTGAGAAATGTGATCAACCATCCGTTACCTGCAGGCAGGTCCCGGTCTTTCTGAAAAACCGTAGGGATGGAGTTATTCTGGTCAGAGGCGGTCTTCTTCGCTGCAGGAGGAGCAGATCAGAGACCCGTCAACATTTCGGAGATCATCTGACATACGTCCGCATCTGCTACACATTCCTGAAGTGACATCTTTCGTCTGGTTGATGACAACAAGCTCACTCATGAGCTCGTTGATCTCAGTCGAGACAGCCACTATATCCCTGACACTCACAATCCCGATGACGATCCCTTTGTCATTGATAATCGGCAGACGGCGGACCCGGCTCTTGATCATAAGGTGGGCCGCTTCCTCCACCGTTTTATCACCATGGAGCGTGATGAGTGGAGATGTCATAATCTCGTAGACATGAGCCTCACTCGGCCTGATGTCTTTTGCCACAACCTTACAGTTGAGATCCTGTTCAGTCACAATGCCGACGGCAACATTCTCCTTGAGTACGATACAGCTTCCGGAGGGATCTTTGTTGCACATCTTCCGTGCTGCATCTGCAACCGTTGCCCTATAATCGATGGTCTTTGGGTTCCTTCGCATGATGTCCCGCACGGCCACCTTGGTGTCGAGCTGGATCTTTTCATTTGCGTATGTCATGGCGTTCACCTCTGTGATACCCGGGCAGATGCATCCAATCAGTTAATCATCCGGTTCAGATATTAATCCATCGGTCCTGAAATTTTCAGAAAGGATAGGAAACCTGTTCAGAAGGATAACAACAATAATAATGCCTTCAGATCATATCCATACAGAAGCAACTCCGGATTTGCGGGAGTAAATGCCGCTTCTGCCGGTCAGGACGATACATATGGGACTGAGTCAGACCTTCTCCAAAATCCTTTCAAATCTCTTCCATAAGAAGACATCGCGGATCGGAATATACGGGCCTCCAAATGCAGGAAAAACAACTCTGGCCAACCGGATTGCCAAAGAGTGGTCAACAGGAATTGAGGGCACGGTCAGCGAAGTTCCTCATGAAACCCGGAGAGCGCTCCGGGCAGAAAACATCACGATCACGGGATCAAACGGGAGATCCATCACTATCGACATCGTTGACACTCCGGGAGTCACAACAAAGATCGACTACAACGAGTTCATCGAGTATGGAATAGCACGTGACGAAGCGATCGACCGTGCCCGGGAAGCAACCGAAGGAGTAGCAGAGGCGATGCACTGGCTCAGGGAGGACATCGACGGTGTGATCTACATGATGGATGCAACTGCTGATCCCTTTGCCCAGGTGAATATCATGATGGTCGGTATCATCGAGAGCAGGCATCTCCCTGTTGTGATCGCTGCAAACAAGACTGATCTTCCGGATGCTTCACCACAGCGGATCAAGACCGCTTTTCCCCAGCATCCGGTGGTCCCGATATCCTCACTCACAGGTACCAAAGTTGAAGATCTCTATGAAGAGATGATCAGGGCATTCCGGTGAGATCATGCAGGGTGTTCAAATCGATCTGATATCAGCAGAACGGCTCTCGCGGATGCCATCCATGGAGAAGATTCGTCTGATCCTTGACAAAGTCAGGGACGGGACTATCGTTATTCTTGAATCAGGGCTTTCACCAGAAGAACAGAGTTCTCTGATCGAGATGACGATGCAGGAGATTTTACCTGACGGATTCTCAGGGATCGAGATCGAGACCTATCCCTCAAAACAGAAGAGCGGGATGCTCTCACGGCTGGTCCGCGGGGAGAGCGAGTTCAGAAGGCTGACAGTGATCGGACCTGCCAACCAGCTCAGGATGATAAGGCGTGATCGGGACTTCATCAGTGCCTGGATCTCATCCCGGTGATCATGCCACATATCTGTCTCCGGTGTAAAACCCGCCTCGAAGCGGCCCCGGGTCTGGCACCCCGCTGTCCTGCGTGTGGGGGAACCAGGTTTGCTTTTGAATCCCCACGAAAGACAGAAGCAGCAATATCACCCCAGCCTGAACCTGTCATACCGCAGGAGCCTGAGAAAACCGAAGCAGACAGCCCTGTTGATTCCAAACCGATCCCTGAAGAGAAAATTGAGCCGCTGGCGCCTGATTCGGTTGAGAGTATCCGGATTGTTGAACCGGGGAAGTATGATCTGAACCTGCTCAGACTTGCTGAGTCAGATGACCGTGTGATAAACCTGGGTAAGGACGGAAACTTCAGGCTTGATCTTCACTCGATGGTAAGACAACAGAAAAAACGTTGAGATACGGGCATGCCCGTTATGAGATATTGTCCACCGCGTACCCTTTGCTAGCGAGCAGATCGATAACCCGGTCACGATGATTTCCCTGCAGTTCAATTGAGCTCTCTTTCACAGTACCCCCACAGGCGAGTTTACTCTTCATGAACTTGGAGAGGTCTTCAAGATCGATGTCAGTCGGATCGAGCCCCTCGATCACAGTGACTTCTTTCCCGTAACGACGTTTGTTGACCTTTACGTTGATTCTCTGCTGCTCTTTTGCAACTTCTTCACAGATACACAGCTCTTTTGGTAGCCCGCAAATGGAGCAAATACCACCATTCATTACTATACCATCTCCCGTTTTGTTATTAAAGCCTTTTTACTGTCCGGTATCAGATCAAAACCATTTATAACGGAGATAGAAAAAATCGGGTCATGGGAGATTATTACCCAGTCCATCCAACGTAAGAGTCATGTCAATTATGGTCCTCGGTACAGCATCCCACGTTGGGAAGAGTACCGTGGTAACCGCCATCTGCAGATCACTATACCGGCGTTCAATCAGTCATGCACCATACAAATCGCAGAACATGAGCCTGAACTCATATGTGACCCGCGACGGAGGTGAGATAGGGATAGCCCAGGCGATGCAGGCGATGGCTGCCGGCCTTGAGCCTGAGATCGCGATGAACCCGATCCTGCTCAAACCCAAAGGTGATCAGACCTCTCAGATCGTGCTCATGGGAAGACCATACCGCGATGTCAAGGCCTCATCATATTACCAGGAGACCGATCAACTTCTCAAGACAGCGATGGAGGCTGCAAAACTCCTGCTTGACCAGTACGGCCACCTGGTCATCGAAGGGGCCGGGGGTGCAGCCGAAGTGAACCTCTACTCCCGCGACATAGCCAATATCCGCCTCGCCAGACTGCTCAGATATCCTATCATCCTGGTCGCAGATATCGAACGAGGGGGTGTTTTTGCCCAGGTATACGGCACCATCTCTCTTTTCCCTGATGATATTAGACCCCTTGTATGTGGTGTCATCATCAACAAGTTCAGGGGAGACCCGACCCTCTTTGATGAAGGGATCACTATCATCGAGGAACTCTGCAAGATTCCGGTTCTCGGGCTGGTTCCGGCAACTGACATTGCCATCCCGAGTGAAGATTCACTCTCCCTGAAGGATAAAAAAACCGTGACATCCCCGGTAAAAGTTGCCGTGATTCACCTCCCCAGGATCTCCAACTTCACCGACTTCGAACTGCTTGAGCGTCATGCCTCGGTCACGTATGTGCTCCCCGGTCACCAGCTTGACGGGTATGATGCAATCATCATTCCGGGGACAAAAAACACGGTCGAAGACCTGGAGGTTATCCAGGCATCAGGCACTGCGGACCAGATCAGAGCTGCACGAAAGAGAGGAGTTCCGGTGATCGGAATCTGTGGCGGATACCAGATGCTTTGTAACAAAATCATCGACTCAGGAGTGGAGTCGAATGAGGGTGAGTATGAGGGGATCGGACTCATCGATGGAACAACCAGGTTTACCGGGTACAAGAAGATTACCACCCAGGTAACTCGCTGGTCATCAGGAGTCGGCCCTATCCTCTCCAGGATATCGGAGGTGAGTGGATATGAGATTCACATGGGAGATACTGATCATCCGGGAATCCATGGAGCATTCCAGGATGAGGGAGCAGTCTCTGATGACGGGCTTGTGATCGGAACCTACATGCATGGACTGTTCACGAACCCTTCAGCAGTCACGGCTCTAGTCTCATATCTCTATGAACAGAAAGGAGAATCGTGGAGCCCGCGTGATCAAGAGGAAGATCCCTTTGATGCACTGGCTGATCATTTTGAAAGATACGTCAGGATCGAAGAGATCCTGAAGCATTTCAGATAAATTTTGCATGAAAAAGTCCTTTTCACTGGTCCTACCTGGGGCCCCCAACGGGGCACCGTTGGGGTTTTTAATAAAACAGTGAATCGGGAGTCCAACAACTACCCGATTATGTTCATGATGCTGCGAAATCCCTCTGACGAGAGATCATCACAGATGACCGCCTCGACCTTTGAAAGGTCCACCTCCTCAGTCTTTCGCTGAAGAGTACAGTACGCACGGGCAGGCGAGGGTACTTCTCTTCCCGCAACCCTGAACCTGACCGAATGGGCACAGAACCGACAGTGATCGAGATCCTCTCTCTTTACAGGGAGGCAGTCAACATACCCTTTCACAACCGGGAGGTCCCGGACAGGGTGGCTCATGTTTCACCGTCCGAGAGCCCTGCCACGATGATCTCTCCGCCTGACAACTCTTTCATCTCGTCGCTTACGATGGTAGCCGCCTTCTCTTTTTCACGCTTCAGATGATGTACACGGCCTTCCAGTTTCCCGGCCTCATCATCTCCATGCTTTATCTCACGCTCAAGATCAAGGATCGCGGTCTCAAATGAGTAATGGGTCCCCGCTGCCGGATGAGTAGCGATTGCTTCTCTCTCATGCTGACATTTTTCTTCAACACCATGCCATGATTCAACTGCTCCGATCATCTGATCCATATAGGAATCTGCGTTCACATACAGGGACTTCTCAAATGAGTTCTTGAGCGGGATCGCCTCACTCTCTATGGATCTGAAGATCTCCCCTGCCGTGGATCTGATCAGTCTGGTAAACTCAGGATCTGCATAATGCTGGAGCACGGCCTCCTGAATCAGCCGATCTAATAGTTTCTCCTCGTCCTTCTTTCGTTCATCCTGCACTATCCGGAGTGCCCGTCGCCATATCGGAAGGGCCGTTCTCACAAGGGCATCGAGTGCTTCAAAGAGTTCAAGGCATCTCTGTTTCTTTTCCTCAAGCGCCGCCTGTGAAGCAGTGTACTCGTTGTACTCAGGACTTGTTGCATGGAGATCACGATCATGGGAGAGTTGTTCCTTTCTTCTGACAAGTTCACTGCGTTTCTCATCCATCTCTCTTCTGATTGCAGCAACTTCAGCAAGTTCGTCCTCAGCATCTTTGACAAGTCTCATCCCCTCCCTGACAGCATCGATACGTGCAAGCCTGGTTCGGGAGTTTTTTATCGCCTCGGTAAGGAGGTTGAGTTCCTTTCCAATCTGATCCATCAGTTGTCTGAAGATCTTCACCTCATCACCGTAGAGATGGTGAAGGTACCTGCCCGGGCCCTTGTATGCCTTGAAGCAACTGTTGATCATCTCGGCTACCTGCTGATAGTAAGCCTCGTCCTCATCAGAGAACTCGAGATCAAGGGCATCCTCTACCTTGTGTTTGAACTGCGGGAGGTTGTGCCGGTTCACCTGCTCAACCTTCGGATGCATAGGTTCCATAGCCGAATCCTCAGCCCCGAACTCTGTCAGAAGTTCGAGAATATCCTGCCTTGCCTTCTCGATGATCTCACGTGAATCGTTGAACTGTTCAGAACGGAGACTGATACAGGTCTGCTCCTCTGCATCAAGCCATGCGGGAAGATCAGCAAGGGTCGTCGCGTTGGCTTTCGACTCTGTATTTTTTGATCGGAATAATTCGGTTATTCGTTTAAACATGGTCAACTCCTGATAAATTCTAGAATGAGGGATCGCCATCGCTTCGATCGAGATCCCTGATGCGATCAATCCCATCTACCTCAGTGATCACATCAACAACTACCCTGGGAACAAGATCTTCCCACACCTCACCAGCCCGCATCCTCTCCCTGATAGAGGTTCCTGAGTGGGATTCACGTTTGAACATTTCAGGGGAACAGACAGGAATTCCTGCCTCTGAAAAGAGCCGTATCACCAGCGGGTTGCTCGTGTACACGGTATCAAAGGGAGGAGTCATGGAAGTGATATGAGCGACCCAGAGGGCATTTCGCTTGATGTCTTCTATTGGAATGACATAGAATGGCCGGCTCAGGCCTTCCAGTGCCCGTGTGATCATCAGCACCCGCTCACCAGCTGTGAAGGGGTTCTCAAGGTCGTGACTGAGCTGGGCACTTCCGATTCCGATGATCAGTTCATCAGCTTCCTTGATGATGCGGTCGATGACGGTCAGGTGGCCGTTGTGAAATGGCTGAAACCTGCCGATATAGAATGCACGTTTCACGAACTTCTCCCTGCAACCATGGTTGCTATCCTTGCTGCAAACGCACCGGCAACAAATCCTGCATCAATATTTACGACAGTCAGCACAGAGCAGGACTGGAGCATACTGGCAAGGGCAGCCTCTCCCTTTCCCATGTACCCATACCCGGTTGAGACCGGAACGCCGATCACCGGCTGATCCATAAGACCGGCAACCACAGCAGGAAGCGTCCCCTCCCTGCCTGCAGCCACAACAAAGGCATGACAGTCCTTCATCTCTTCGAGCACGGGAAAAAGCCGGTGCAGTCCGGCAACGCCGACATCATAAGATGTGCGGACTTTACATCCCATCTCCTCTGCTATGACCCGTGCCTCTTCTGCAACCCTGATATCAGATGTTCCCGCTGTGATTATCCCGATGATGCCACCCGTGTCAGCCATCCTTGGTGCACCGGCCAGAACCATCACCCGCCCTTCAGGTGAGTATTCATACGAGATACCGAGTTGCCTGGTGATCTCCTGCAGGGTCGGGAGAGTTACGGGATCTATCCTGGTGATGACGCATCTACCTGCCCTGCGAGCATATCCTTCTGCAATGGCATACAGATGTACAGGATCCTTGCCCTCTGCAAGCACCACTTCAGGAATACCGCACCTGCCTGCCCGCTCAAGATCCAGATGTGCTATCGACCCGATATGGCCAGCACTTCTGCTCTGGATCTCCTTTTCAGCCTCATCAGGGGATAAAACCCCTCTTCTGACACGCTCCAGAAGATCCCGCAGATCACCATCCGGCTCCATATAAGATAGTAAGATATGAGTCAAAGATTACATAATAGGTTCATTGTGGTGAGTTATCTCTTCTATATCGCCATCTTCGGTGCAGCCACAGGTCTCTTTCTCTGGCTGCGTGATATCAGAATTTATATGAGGACCGGTCTTGCCGGGTACCGGGGAGCGGCACGAATGGGAGTATTACACACCGCGATCACAACCGCAGGGGCAGGAGAGATTCTGCTCTTTCCGTCTGTCGATATTCTGGGTATAGGTATCGTCCTGCTCGGGCTCTGGCTTCAGGGACAGCAGAAACGGGAACAGGTCTTTTCCACTGAACCGGTACTTGACCGGGCACTTGGAAAAGCACCAGCGAAACGGTAGTTACAGAGGGTACACATGCTGAGCAGACCACGAGGAACACGGGATATGCTCCCTGATGAGATGGAGCAGCGCAGGGAGATCGAGGCACGGATGCGGGCAAAAGCCCGGACCTGGGGGTACCGCGAAGTATCAACACCAACCTTTGAGGAACTTGAACTCTTCACGATCCGCTCTGGCGAAGGGATCATCGATGAGATGTATGTCTTCGAGGACAAGGGTGGCAGGTCCCTCGCTCTCAGGCCTGAACTCACGGCACCCGTGCTCAGGACCTTTGTCAATGAAGGACGATCTCTGACAAAACCGATCAAGTGGAGTTACTATGCAGACTGTTACCGGTATGAACGCCCGCAGAAAGGGCGGTACCGGCAGTTCTGGCAGTTCGGGATAGAATTGATCGGAGCAGACTCGGCGATGGCTGATGCTGAGGTGATGATGGTTGCCGATGAACTGCTCAGGACTGCGGGTGTGACCTTTGTCATGAAGGTCGGACATCTTTCCTTTATGCGGACACTTCTGAAAGATCTTCCTGCCGAAGATCAGAAGAAGGTCAGATCGTTCCTTGACAAGCGTGACACCGATGCAGCTTCAGCGTTTCTCTCTGAAACCGGAAGAGAGAATCTAGCAGCCCCACTGCAGCAGCTCATCAGTGCCCGGACACTTGACGAGGTCTTTGCCGTCATCGGTGAGATCCCGGAAGCAGACCGGATCAGGGAGACCTTCAGGATACTGGACAGCCAGGGAGTCCAGTACGAGATCAATCCTGCCATCGCCCGCGGTCTTGATTACTACACAGGAGTTGTCTTTGAATGCTTTGCAGAGGGTCTTGGAGCAGAGAACCAGATCCTCGGAGGCGGGGCATACCGGCTTGCACACCTCTTTGGTGGAGAAGACACCCCGTCGGTCGGGTTTGCGATAGGATTTGACAGGGTGATGGTTGCCCTCGGAGAGCAGATCTGGATGCCGTTCCAGCCGCAGGTGATGGTGGTCTTTACACCTGAAGCCAGGGAGCGGGCACTTACAGTTGCACATGAACTTCGGGGGAGCGGTATTATCTGCGGTATCGACCTGATGGGGAGAGGATTCTCAGCCCAAATGAAAAACGCTGGTAAGAGTGCTGATTATGTGGTCATCATCGGCGAGGAGGAAGTTAGATCAGGCATGGCAACCCTGAAGAATATGAAAGGAGGAGAGCAGCAGACCCTTCCGCTTGCTGATGTGATCACCTCACTAACTGCACAATAATATAACCGCAGTATTGTACCACTGCACGAGTACTGAAACTACAAAAATTATCCAGACCCGATGGCACGAAAAAAAGATACCGGACCTGTGCAGGCAGAACTTCCGGCTGAAACCCTTGCAGACGAACTGGCACGCCAGCAGCGGAGCATCAGTGTCGCCGAGTTTTTTGAGAAGAACAAACACCTACTCGGATTTGACTCCCCGGTAAGGGGGATCATCACCACAGTCAAGGAGGCGATCGACAACGCCCTTGACGCCTGCGAAGAGGCAGGAGTGCTACCTGATATCTACCTTGGGATATTCAGAATGCAGGATGATGTCTTCAAGGTCGTGGTCGAGGACAACGGTCCGGGAATAGTTCCAGATAATATTCCGTTTGTCTTTGGGAAACTCCTCTACGGATCCCGGTTCCACCAGATTCGCCAGTCACGTGGGCAGCAGGGTATCGGGATATCAGCAGCAGTCCTCTACGCCCAGCTCACAACCGGTACACCGACACTTGTCATCTCCCGGTGCGGTGCTGACCGGGGAGCATTCAGGATGCTCATCCAGATCAAGACCGAGACGAATGAGCCTGAGATCCTCTCACGCGAAGAGATAACCTGGGACCGGACTCACGGGACCAGGATCGAGATAGAGTTCAAGAGCAGCCTGACTGCACGTAAACGGCTCATCGAATACCTCAGGTATACCTCAGTCGTGAACCCGCACTGCAGGATCAGGGTCGATCTCGACGGGGAGACGATGACGTTTGATCGTGCAAGTGAGGAACCTATCATCCCTCCAAAAGCGATCAAGCCTCATCCTCACGGTGTCGAACTTGGCGAACTCAAACGGATGACAACAGCATCCAAAGAACCACTCAGGACATTCCTGATCGAAGGATTCAGCAGGGTCGGTGAGAAGACAGCGACCGAGATTCTGGACGGAGCAGGGATGAAAGATGACCGGGATGCTTCTTCTCTCAATACAAAAGAACTCGGAACCCTCTTGGCAGCCATGCAGAGTGCGAATGTGCCACCGCCACCGGCACAGCAGTGCCTCTCCCCGATAGGAGAGGATCTCATCAGACAGGGGCTTGAGAAGGAGTTTCAACTTGACTACATCTCGGCACGGACAAGGCCGGCTGCGGTGTACCATGGACATCCGTTTATCGTTGAGGCCGCACTCGGCTGGGGTGGCAAACTCGAAGCAGAAGGCACTGCCAGGATCATGCGGTTTGCAAACCGAGTACCGCTGATGTACCAGCAGGGAGCCTGTGCCGTCACCGCCTGCATCAACGGTGTGAACTGGAAGACCTACGGTATCAGCCAGCAGGGGCTCCCCACCGGGCCGCTGATCATCCTCGTACATGTGGCCTCGACCAACGTCCCGTTCACGAGTGAGAGCAAGGATGCAGTCGCTTCCATCCCGGAGATCGAGCGGGAGGTAACCCTTGCACTCCAGGATCTCGGGCGTGATCTCAAGACATTTATCCAGCGTCGTGACCGGAGCAGACAGAGTGAGGAACGGGCACGGGCAATCTGTTCGATCATTCCGGATATTGCAATAAAAGTTGCAGAGACTCTTGAACTGCCTGTCCCTGATACCTCGCCGATCGAGGGTCAGATCATGCGGCGTCTGGTTGCCAAGAAGAGAACCACAGACGGGATCGTCTCGATACTGGTGAGTAATTATACTGCCCACGCTGTTGACATCTCGCTCTACGCCATCACACAGGACGATCCGCAGAAGGCTGACAAACCACCTGTATTTGTCGAGAAGGTAGGAGATGACTACTCGGCAGTCTGGCAGCTACATATCGCCCCAGCAGAGATCTGGGTAACTGAGTTTCCGGGAACCGGAAGGGGAAGTATCGACATCAGGGGCATAGACGAGAAGAAGAAGGTGGTGGTGGATCTTGATCGATAAGGAAGCCAGAAAGAAAGAGACTCTGGATAAACTGCTGGGAATTCCAAGGCAGTGGTACTCCCAGATGTCCAGAGGAGATCTCCCGTCCATCACGATGCCGACCCGGACCAAGAAGAACATCGAGTACGACGAGGATATTGACGCATGGAAATACGGCGACAGAGAAAGGCTCCGCGAGGCAGGCAGCGAGAAGAGTGCCCTGCATATCCTCAAGATGGCATATGTGATCTGGTTCATCAGGCACCAGATCGTGGAGAGCCGCTCATCCACTTTAAGAGAGCTGTATTACATCTCTGAGGGCTGGAAGAGGGCAAAGTTTGCAGCACAGAACGACTCCAACCTTCTTATCGAGGACCTGGAGATCCTTACCGATGTTCAGCGTGAACAATTCAACCTCAGGCCGGAAGAGAGTGGGGCGAGTGTCTTCGGCCCTCTCAGGATCAGGGAGGAGACCCGCCGCGGCCCAAAGGAGATACACTGCGGCAACGATGTCGGCGAGACCGGGTACCAGATTCCGACAAACGTGGAGAAACTGGATCTCGTGGACCATGACGCCAGGATGGTCATCGCGATAGAGACCGGTGGCATGTATGCCCGTCTTATCGAGAATGGGTTTGACGAGAAGTACGATGCCATCCTTGTCCATCTCAAGGGCCAGCCTGCCAGGTCCACCCGCAGGATGCTCAACAGACTTGCTAAAGAGTTCGAACTCCCGGTTACGGTCTTCACCGATGGTGACCCGTGGTCATACCGAATCTACGCCTCTGTTGCATATGGCTCGATCAAGAGTGCACACATCTCCGATATCCTTGCGACACCATCTGCCAGGTTCATCGGGGTGCAGCCGACTGACATTAGGGATTATGATCTCCCGTCTGACAAACTCACAGATCAGGACATCGGCGCTCTCAGGGCAGAACAGACAGATCCACGGTTTGCATCAGACTACTGGCGTGAACAGATCAATCTCCAGCTCTCTTTGAACCTGAAGTCAGAACAGCAGGCATTTGCTGCCCGTGGACTTGACTTCGTCACTGATGAGTACCTGCCGGCAAGGCTTGCAGAGATGGGTGTCCTGAAACGGTAGTAGGATCAGGGATCGATCGAACACGAGATTAAGGATCGGAGAGAAGAGGTATCATGGATATTTTCAGCATGCCTGCGGTCATGCTCCCTCTTGCTGTTAACGCCCTGGCTCTTATTATCACCCTCATCTACGGATGCTGGGAGGATATCAAGGAACGTGCAGTTCCGGTTGTGATGTGGTACCCTGCAGTTGCAATCGGCATTCCCATGCTTTTCTGGTTCTGGTACTCAGTGGCAGAAGCAGGTGATCTGCGCATGTTGATGCCACTTATCCCACTCATCCTCTTCTTTGTGGTTGCCTTCTACCTCTTCACCAGGTTCAACCTGATGGGAATGGCGGACACAAAGGCACTGATACTCATCACCGTTCTCATCCCGTGTTTCCCATTCGTTCCCGTAACCGGGTACCCGGTCTTCGGGTTTCCTCCATATGTATTCCTCCCATTCAGTGTCCTCTTCAATGCGGTTGTCATCAATCTCATCCTCCCGGTTGTATTCTTCGTGATGAACGTGATCAGGGGGAACCGTGCACCGCTGGCCTATCTCTTTCTCGGGTTCCCGGTACAGGGATCAACAATCGAGGATCAGTTCGGGATTGTTATGGAGGAGTTCACCGAGGTGAACGGGGAACTTCAGAGGAAATTCATAGGGGTAAGAGCTGCTATTAAGGATCTTGTCTCAGGCGGAAAGCGGGTGTACACCAAGTCACTTAAGGAACACCCCGAAAAGTACCGCAAAGAACTTGCATTGTACAGGAAGGCAGGGACTGTCTGGATCAGTTACGGCGTGCCGTTCCTGATTCCGATCACAGGCGGACTCATCTCTGCTCTCTTCCTTGGCGATCTCTTCGGGTTTCTTGTCAGGCTGGTTGTCTCATGAGCAGCGGACCAAATCAGATAGCACTCAGCTTTGATAAGCAGGACCTGATCCCGGTGATCGCCCAGGACCGGGAGACAAAGGATATTCTCATGCTCGCCTATGCCAGCCGTGAGGCGATCGATCTTACGGAGGAGACCGGATATGCACACTATTACAGCAGATCGCGAAAGAAGATCTGGAAGAAGGGTGAGGAGTCAGGAAATCTCCAGCAGGTTCACGAGATCAGGGTTGACTGTGATGCTGACGCCCTGATCTATATAGTTTCACAGGAATGTGCGGCATGCCACACCGGACACTGGACCTGTTTTTACCGGACTATCAGCGGTAAAATTATAGCAGACCGCCTATTTGAGCCGGATAAGGTATATAATAAAAGCAATGAATGACCACGTTATAAGTGGTGAATATTTTTGAAATTGGTTCCAGATACTAGCGTCGTCATAGACGGTCGCATCACCACTCTCATCGATACAGGTGAATATAACGGAGCTCAAATAATAATACCGGAAGCAGTTGTTGCCGAGCTGGAGGCGCAGGCAAACCAGGGACGGGAGATCGGATTTTCAGGTCTGACCGAACTCCAGGAACTGTGCAAACTCGCCGAAAAGGGTATAATATCAATAGAGTTCTACGGAGAACGCCCGACACTTGAGCAGGTAAAACTTGCCAGTGGCGGTGAAATAGACTCACTTATCCGCAGGGTTGCCATAACCCACGGTGCACGATTTATCACAAGCGATGTTGTCCAATCCGAGGTCGCTAAGGCGAAAGGCCTTGACGTGCTATACCTCAGGCCACAGGTCGAGGATTTCACACCGCTTGCAATAGATCAGTTTTTTGATGAGTACACCATTGCGGTCTATCTGAAAGAGCGGGCTAAGCCGATGGTTCGTAAAGGAACCATCGGAAAGACAGAGACTTTCACAATCAGGGAGACTCTCTGTACTGAGTACGAACTCAGGTCGATGGCCCAGGAGATCCTGGAGCGTGCAAAACGCGATCCTGATGGATTCATCGAGATAGAAAAGCGTGGAGTGACTGTCGTCCAGATCGGGTCCATGCGGATATCGATTGCCCGGCGTCCCTTCTCTGACGGGATGGAGATCACTGCAGTCAGGCCTATCGTGGATCTTGCTCTTCAGGACTACAGCCAGGTAGAGGTCATCAAAAAACTGCTGATGAGCGAGAAACCGGGAATTCTGATCACCGGAACACCGGGTTGTGGGAAGACCACCCTTGCCCAGGCAATTGCCACGTACCTTTCTGAATCGGGTTGCATCGTCAAGACGATGGAGCAGCCACGGGAGATGCAGGTACCTGACCAGATCACCCAGTACACCGCACTTGACGGCAGCATGGTCAACACAGCAGATGTGATGCTCCTCGTCCGCCCTGATTTTGTCATCTTTGATGAACTCAGGAAGAACGATGACTTTGACGTCTTTGCTGATATGCGGTTAGCCGGCATCGGTATGATCGGCATCCTCCATGCAGTATCACCGCTTGAAGCACTGCAACGACTGGCATACAGGATAGACTTCTCTGCCCTCTCACAGGTCTTCGGAAGTCTCATCTACATGAAAGACGGGCATATCCAGCACATCTACTCAACCAGTTTCTCGATGAAGGTTCCGGAAGGGGCAGACAACGAGATGCATATCCGCCCGGTAACGACTCTTTCAGAGCTCCAGACAGGTGAGATCTCCTTTGAGATCTTCAAGTTCGGCACTGAGACTGTTGTGCTTCCAGTGGCTTCAATCGAGGAAGAGGAGGCCCCGGCATATGAGCCGCCACAGGAGACCGGCAAGGGTCTTGAGCCAGAGAAGGCAGTGGTCGCAGTACCCACAGTCCAGAGCCCCGAACCCCAGCAGTCTGAAGAGGAGAGTGACGACGAGGATGAGGAGAGTTCCACCTGGGAGGTCACCGAGAGAGATATCCAGCGGGAGATCGGCAGGTACTCAAACGGTGAGATCCTTGTTGAGATGCTCTCGGCAACCAAGGCTGTCGTATACATCGACGACCGCGATGTTCCTGCTGCAATCGGAAAAGGTGGCAAGAACATTGCTGCAATCGTGAACAAGGTCGGTGTCGGGATCGATATCAGACCTGCAAGCGAACTTGCAAAGAAAGCAAAAGTTGCAGCAGCTGCGGCTCCGGTTGAGAAAGAAGAACTGAACCTTGGCGAGGGACTGCAGGTCAGGATCGACAAGAAACAGCTCTCCATCATATCCCCTGGCAATACCGGCAAGATCGTGGACGTCTTTGCAGGAAGAGAGTATCTCTTCACAGCGACCGTCAATGACTCAGGCGAGATCCATCTCGCTAAGAACAGCACCATTGCCCAGGAGATGCTCCGCAGGTACAACGAAGGAGAGCCCATACGGCTCAAAACGGTCTGAAGGTGTTCGGGAGGATTTATTGTGACTCAGGAGACCAATAACCAGGAGACCGCAATCAGAGCCAGGTGGGAAGGGGCATTTGTCACAAAACCATCTGACAAGCAGAAGTTCTATCTCACCGTCGCTTATCCGTACCCGAGCGGTGCGATGCATGTCGGCCATGGCCGGACATATATCGTTCCCGATGTCATCGCCAGGTTCTGGAGGATGCGAGGTCGTGAAGTGCTGTATCCAATGGCATTCCACGTCACCGGTGCACCGGTTGTAGGGATATCAAAGCGGATTGCCCGGAAGGATGAGAAAGCAATCAAACTGTACAGGGATCTCTACAGGGTCCCGCAGAACGTGCTTGACTCATTCACCGATCCTCTCAACATCGTCAACCACTTCGCGAACGAGTACGAACGGGTGATGAAGCAGGCAGGACTCTCAATCGACTGGACACGACGGTTTACCACTGTTGAACCTACCTACAGCAAGTTCATCGAGTGGCAGTGGAAACACCTCAACGAGGCAGGTCATGTTGTCAAGGGTGCACACCCGGTCAGATACTGCCCGCAGGATGACAACCCTGTGGGAGACCACGATCTACTTGAAGGGGACAAGGCAGAGATTCAGAAGTTCATCCTGATCCTCTTCAAGTACGGAGATATCACCATCCCCTGTGCAACCCTCAGACCTGAAACCATTTATGGTGTCACCAACCTCTGGGTCAACCCGGATGTTGAGTACGTACGGGCTCAGGTAGACGGAAAGGAATGGATCCTCTCACGCGATGCGATGACCAAACTTGGTCTCCAGGATCACGAGGTAAAAGAACTCGGCGTGATCAAGGGATCAGAACTCGTCGACAAGACCGTGACCCATCCATTCTGTGGTGAGATTCCGATCCTTCCAGCCGTCTTCGTGGATCCCGACATGGCAACCGGGCTCGTGATGAGTGTTCCTGCCCATGCACCTTACGATTACATCGCTCTTCGTGACCTGCAGCAGAAAGGGAAGTACACCTCAATCAAACCGATCGGCCTTATCAAGGTCGACGGGTATGGTGAGTTCCCGGCTGTAGAGGCTGTTGAGAAGGCAGACATCATCAACCAGGATGATCCAAACCTCGAAGCCCTCACCCAGGAGGTTTACTCAGCAGAGCACAGCACAGGAAAGATGTACGAGCAGTATGGGGGCAAACCAGTTAAGTTCGCACGTGATGAGATCGGCCAGGTGCTCACAGACCAGCACGGCTCCTTTGTCATGTACGAATTTGACACCCGACCGGTAGTCTGCAGATGCGGGTCACGTGTGTATGTCAAGGTTCTGCATAACCAGTGGTTCCTTGAGTACAGCGACCCTGTCTGGAAGAAGCAGGTATCAGATCAGCTCGCCATAATGGAACTGGTACCTTCCGAGGTCAGGGCGGAGTTTGACAGGACAGTCGGCTGGCTCAAGGACTGGGCATGCTCACGACGGGTAGGGCTTGGAACCAGGCTCCCGTGGGATCCGGAATGGCTGATAGAGCCGCTCTCTGACTCCACCATCTACATGGCGTACTACACCATCGCGGCACAAGTCAAGAAGATGGATCCTGCCATCCTGACACCAGAGGTCTTTGATTATATCTTCCTTGGAAAAGAGTCTCCAGCCCTTCCACAGCGTGCAGAACTTGACGCGATGAGGAAGGAGTTCCTCTTCTGGTATCCGTACGACTTCAGGTTCTCTGCAAAGGATCTCATTTCCAACCACCTGACCTTCCAGATATTCCACCACTGCTCAATATTCCCGAAGAACCTGCTCCCACACGGGATGGTTGTCTTCGGCATGGGTCTTCTGAACGGGGCAAAGATGTCATCCTCGAAAGGCAACGTGTATCTGCTCGAAGATGCCATCAACGACTTCGGTGCTGACACGGTCAGGATGTTTCTGATCGGCAGCGGAGAGCCGTGGCAGGATTTTGACTGGAGGAACGAACTGGTCGCCTCGACCAGGAAGCAGATCGAGCGATTCGCTTCAACCATCCGTGAGGCAAACTCAGCAGGTGGCAGCCCGGTACCCATCGACCGCTGGATCATCTCACGGGTGCAGGAGCACATCAGGGAGGTCACAAAGGCGATGGAGAACTTCCAGACCAGGCAGGCCCTTCAGGAGTCCTTCTTTGGACTTGAGTCAGACCTGAAATGGTACAGGCGCCGCCTTGGTGGAGAACTCACTGGAGGAAAAGAGACTCTTCAGGAGATCAGTTCCACATGGGTACGTCTGCTTGCACCTATCATCCCCTTCACAGCAGAAGAACTCTGGACAGACATGGGTCATGAAGGGTTGATCTCCTTCGCACCCTGGCCTGAAGCAGACGAGACGAAGATCGATATCAGCGCAGAGATCGGTGAAGATCTCCTGGCACGAACCGTTGAGGATATCGAGTCACTGCTCCGCATCATCAAGATGAAACCAGAGCGGGTCACCATCTGTATCTCTCCTGAGTGGAAGTGGGACATCTTCAGGATGATCGCCTCAGCTCCAGACAAGAAGAATGTCATGCGTGAGATCATGCAGCAGGAAAGTGTCAGGGCACGTGGAAAGGAAGCAGCCGATGCAGTGAAGAACTGCACAACCCATTACCACCGTCTCTCGTCAGAACTGGTAGACCAGATTGTGGCAAGCAGACCTGATGAGCTGGCGGTATTCACTGCTGCACAGAAATTCCTGGAGAGCGAGTTCAACCTCAGGTTTACTATTGTAGCAGCAGAAAACTGCTCTCATGAGAAGGCAGGATATGCCCTGCCATTCAAACCGGCAATAATTATTGAATAAAGAGACGGTTATTCAACCGTTTTTGCTTTTTTTACCCGTTCCTTTGTTGTGTACCCCGTAACATCATCCAGGTACCGTCTGAATCTGCGGTTTGTATCAAGAATGATCTGTTCATCCTCAATCCCGGTCTTGGACTTCGTCCCTACGAGCATACTCTTGCCAGCTGCTCCCACCTTCACCTGCATGGATTCAATGGCCCCAAAGCTGATCTGAAAAAACCCGTCTACCTCTTTTGGTTCGACTTCAAAGTGCTCTTTGAGTTTTTCTACAATATTCACAGAAAGTTGCTTTATATGGGTCCTCTTGATAGGATACTCCTGCATACTCATTTTATAGCTGCGACGGGTATCTTAATGTAATGATGAACAGTCAGGTGCCCGACGTCATCGTGCAGTCACCACCACCTACAGGTCAGGGTGTCACCGTCTTTATCGGATTTCCCGGGAGCGGCCTTGTGGGGAGCATCGCACTCTCATACATCGTGGAGAAACTCGGGTTCACCCAGATCGGGGTGATCACCAGCAAGTACTTCCCGCCGATGGCAATGATGACCGAGGGAATCATTGCAGTTCCTGTCAGGATTTATGAGAAAGATGCAACAGTCGCTATATTTGCAGATATTCCAATTCATCCCCAGATCTGTTACGAGGTCGCCAATGCAATCCTTGACTGGCTCAAACCGGTGACAGTTGCCGAAGTGGTAACCATCGCAGGAATCATCACAAATGAACCGGAGAAACGTGTGTTCTGTGTCACCACAGGCAAAGAACTGCTTGACAAGATCGGTGAGACCGCACTCAGGCTTCCTATCGGAAGTATATCTGGCATTGCCAGCAGCATCCTCACCGAGTGCAAAGTCAGGGGGATTCCTGGTATCGGCCTTCTTGGTGAGACAATCAACGCTCCTGATCCCCGGGCTGCAGCAGCAACCATTGAGGTAATGAACACGATTTATCAGTTGCAGGTAGATACAAGCGGTCTCTTGGAACAGGCAGATGAGATCGAAGCACAGATGCATCGTCTCTCTGAAGAGGTACAGTCGGCTGAGGAGCAGCCGGTGAAAACGGATCCATTGCTCCCCATGTACGGGTGACCTCCATGGAATGTATCACATTATCAGGGATCTCGCCGCAGGTGATAGAGGAACTACGAAAGGGCGTCCCCCGGACTGTTGAACTCACGAGTGCACACAACGTCATCGCACTCTCATCAGTGGCACCGGGTGCACGGGTCTTCATGACCTCAATCGATTGTGAAGATATCGCAATCGGAGACACCGGCATCATCGTCGAGATCATCTCGGTATCCATCACCATGAAACACGTCGTTGAGGTCTCACAAGGATATCATGTAATGGAGCGTGAGAGGATGTCAGCACGCTGCAAGTTGAAGTATATCTCAAACACCACCATTAAGGCGACAGTAAATCCCTGCAGACTCACTGAACCACGACTGGTGGATGTGGTCAGGCCTGTAATTTTTCACGCAGGATAACTCTTTTTTTCGCTAGGTTTAAACCAGTCTAGATATAATATATGGAGGCACAGGTGGACCTGTGGCTTAGCCTGGATATAGCGTCGGGCTTCTAACCCGAATGTCGGGGGTTCGAATCCCCCCAGGTCCGTACAATCTTTTTTAAAAATGTTAGTAGGTTCTGCTGATGTGAAGAACCTGATCAAAGAAGTGATACTGTGTCCCATCCATGAATGCTACATCAGCACCTATCCGCTCCATGCAGTTGTTAGATGCCACGAAGGTTACAGTTGAGCCGGTACTGGTGCCGAGATCCTTTGTCTCCGTCGTTCCGTCAGGAGCATACCTGGTGACCTTCAGTGACTTAATGATATTCTGGCCAAATCCACCGCGGTACTCCACGGTGATGGTTCTTATATCTACATTTGCCTGAATGGCAACAGACTTGTTTGCCGGTATCTCCTCGATTGGATCGGGTTTCAATGCCGGTGATGCAGCGATCTCCTCACAGGGATCAACGACTACTTTATAGTCTGTACTGCATATTCCAGATACTGATGGAAGCACTTCGTTGAGGAACGGATATTCGACTCCATCCATGTAGACTGCATTTCCGGTAACCTGGTCACCGCACCCTGTCCCCGTGAATGTGACCGTATCACCGGTCTCCCACCCAAGGTTCTTTGACTCTGTTTTGCCGTCGGGTGATGTGACTGTTATCTGCAGTGACTTCAGAAGATTCTGACCAAAGCCGCCGCGGAAGGTCGCGGTGATCGATGACCCCATCTGATCAACCTGCACTCCGATTGAGAGATTTGCTGGAGGCTGGATCGTCTCTACGGGTACTGGAAATGTCCCGGTCTCTGCTGCAGTTCCTAATCCTATCACTGTCAGTGAGAGAAGTACAAGACTCACCAGTAACGCTCTGGTTCTATCCATAATAGAAGTCTGTTCAACCTGATTACTATTTCAGGATTATGATCTGAATCAAACAGATAATCGGTGCAAAAAAAGAGGTTACTCGAGAATAATGTTCTGGATATTGTGCTCGCGGAGAGCAAGCATCTTTGTGCGGTTCAGATTCTTGCCTGCCTTTCCGATAGCAAGTCCCCGATCCTCATCCATGATCACCACATGGGCGATCTGATCACCGTGGTAATCCGAGTACTGAATCTCAGTGACCTTGGCTGGATGGAAGCAGTTCTTGAGGAACTGACTCGGATCATCCGAGTACTCCACAACCTCACAGCGCTTGCCCAGCGTTTCGGCTGCTTTCTTAATATTGGCACCCTGTTTGCCGATGGCAAGCCCCATCTCACCGTTATTTACGATAAAGATAAACCGGTTATTCTCCTCGTCGGCGATGACGTCACGGCTTCCCGCACCGGTCAGGTGCTCAAACCGGGCGATCAGGGCCAGCTTCTCTTCGTTAAGAACTACTCCCATACCACTCGCTTACCTTGAAAGGCTCAGGATGTCAGACTCGCCTGCTTCCACAACTGCCAGGGCGCTTACCATGAATGGCTTACCACAGGCACGGCCGAGCTGGACACTTGAACCCGGGAAGGTGTGAGCCTTGACCTGTTCCTTGCCGGAAAGGTACTCAACAAACTCCTTCGGGCAGTTCTCTGCAACCACAATGAGCTGTGCTTTCTTGCTCTCGATGCTCTCTCTAGTCTCATTCTGACCAAGGATCACGGTCCCGGTCTTGATTGCCCGTCTGAGGGAAGTGTTGAAATCCATATGAAATACCCTATACTTTCTGCCTTACTACTAATTTAACATCCCCGGTTCCGAGCTGAATCGGCTGACCGACGATGACGTTCTCAGTGACCCCGCAGAGAATATCTGCTTCATGGGCTACCGCTGCATCAAGGAGGTGATTGACAGTCACTTCGAATGCTGCACGGGAGAGGACACTCTCCTTCTCTCCTGCAATACCGTGACGTCCGATCTGTTTGACCTCACCTTCCATGCACATCATGTCAGCAACGAGCATAATGTGACGGACATCAACCATGATACCCTGTTCACCAAGCGTTGCAAGGGCTTCATTGATGATTGCATTGCGTGCTGCCTCGATACCAAGCACTTGAGAGATCTCGTTGATGTTGTTGGTCCTCGTCCTGGAGGTATCCACACCACGGACTGCGAAGACATCCTTCAGGTTTGAACCTTCTGTGTAGAGGATGTACTCGCCGGATTCTTTCCTGACCACCACACGCTCAATATCATCAATTCCCTGAACGATGACATTTCTGACATGTTCCTTGAGCTGGAAGAGGTTCTGATAGCTCCCGCGATCCTTTGGCAGGAAGACAATGAAACCATTGGCCTCATCGATCTCATGATCAAAGTCACGGTAGTGGCGGCGCTCACGGATCTTCTTAGGCCCGGCTTCAAGGATCTCCTTGATACTGATCTTCCGCTTGTCACAGACCTGTTTGTTGAGGTGAACCACGATCTGCATCTTAGCCATATCGGTGGTGATATCACCAAACTCCTGGAGTGGAGCCGCCTCAATCTGCCATGAGACCTGCCTGGCCTTGTCACGGTCGGCAGCATATCCTTCACGCAGATAGATCGTCATAGTCGGGGTGGATGGCTCCTTTCTGGCATCCATGATCTCGATAAGACGGGGCAGACCGAGGGTAACGTTGATCTCGGCCACACCAGCGTAGTGGAAGGTACGCATGGTCATCTGGGTACCAGGCTCACCAATGGACTGAGCAGCGATCACACCTACAGCTTCACACGGTTCGATCCTGGTGTGCTTGTACTCCTTGAGCACCTGTGCCATGATCCCTACAAACTGATCATCGGTAATGAACCGTTGAGGGGCATCAATTCCTTCGATCTCACGCTTAATCACGATCTTGGCAAGTGCAGTATTGGTACGGTGGGGAAGATTTGGTTCAAGGATACCAAAGAACCGGTTATTGATCCTGGCAAGTGCTTCTGGATGCTCTACCAGTTCCTCAATTCTCGGCAGGTGATCGCGAAGCAGTTCCCTGTACTTATCCTGCTGGAACCGGTCAAGTGTCTCAAACCGCGAGAGATCGACCCAGTCGGGGATCTTCATCGCTTCAACCGGTTCCTCGCGACGTACCGGGATATCGCCTTTACCTAGATCTGCAGACAGAGGGAATGCCTGGACAAGCCAGTTCTCGAAGTTGCCCTGCTTCAGCTGTTCTCCGAGGAAAACATTATACTGCTTCTGAGTCAGCCTGAAGTTCGGGTTCTCATCCTTCTTGAACTCCTTGATCTGCTCCTTCAGGAGTTTCTCTATCCTTTCTGGAATCTCCGGAATCTTATCTGTGGTCAGGATGTGATCTGCAAAGAACTCCCTGATCTCGATTGCCTTCTTATCCTGATTGGTAAGTTTGGTCTTTCGGATCGGGGTGATGATGACCTCGCCTTCGACGGGAGGAATTTCTTCACTCTCATTCTCGCTCTCGGGTTCATGATCCTGCAGGGTCAGCTGATAAAAGCGGTCATTTAGCCACTCATAAAACTTCTCTGCATGGATAAGATCTTCCATCCTTGCGATGAAGGCCTGATCATCAAGAAGGGAGTCTTCTACCCCTTCCTCCTCCTTCATCACCCACTCAACCATCTCCATGAGAATCTCACGGATATGGTCAGGAACATCTTCTGGGAATCGGCGTTTAACGCGGTGCTCTTCAAAATATTTGAGCACAACCTTGGCTGCCTCTGCCGAGATATCGGGAAGTTCTCCCATCATCAGATCTCCTCCTTGAGAATGTTGCCCACAATACCTTCGACATCCACAGGCTCACCAAACGAACTCTTCATCGGATCTGTTGAGTCTTCACCGTACTCAATCTGGATGATACGACCGCCGGTGGTCCGGACTGAACCATCATATGCAACCTTGAGATCCTGCAGAGCGTTGATCATACGCCGCTGGAGGTAACCTGACTGTGAAGTACGGACTGCAGTGTCCACAAGACCTTCACGACCTCCGATTGCATGGAAGAAGAACTCAGTCGGGTTGAGACCGGACTTGTAACTGTTCATCACAAACCCGTGACCCATCGCCCCACGTTCATCTTTCTTGAAATGCGGGAGCGTACGGTCTTCGTACCCTCTCATGATACGCTCACCACGAACTGCCTGCTGTCCGACACAACCTGCCATCTGGGTCAGGTTCAACATCGAACCACGGGCTCCGGATACAGCCATGACCACTGCCGAGTTTGAGAGACCAAGGTGACGGCCTGCAATCTCACCAGTGTTATCACGAGCCTTTCCAAGCACCTGCATGATCTGCATCTCAAGAGTCTCTTCAGGAGTCCTGCCCGGCATTGGCTCGAGCTGACCATCTTCAAAGATCTTGATCCTCCGGTTCACATCTTCAGCAGCCTGGGCAAGGACCTCACGAATCTGACCATAGTCACTCTTGGAGAGGTCTTCATCATCAATACCGAATGTGAAACCGTCATGCATGATGGCGCGAATAGAGAGCCTGGTGACATCATCAATGAACCGGGCTGCGCGTGAATACTGGTACTGCCTGATGATCCTGTGAAGGATTGCACCATCAAATGCCCCAACGGCACGCTTGTCGATGACACCGGAGATGAGGTTTCCATCTCGAATCTGAACGTACGCATCACGATCGCACTCGGCTTTCATGCACTTCTCACAGTTCTTACAGGATGATGCCTGGAAGACCATGTTCAGATCAGACGGGAGAATCCTGGAGAAGACCTGCTTGTTACTCCAGTATTCAACACCATCCTCGACCTTCCCAGGTTTTCCAAGGCGATCTACATTATTGTTTTTGAGAAGATCGATAGCCTCACCCTTGGTGAACCATCTTACCATATGCGTAAGCAGGAAGATTCCGGAGATATGATCGTGAATACCACCGATGATCGGACCGCCGAAACGCGGTGAGAGAATGTTCTCCTGCACACTTGCGAGCATTGCTGCCTCTGCCCGTGCCTCCTCGGTTTGAGGAATATGCAGGTTCATCTCATCACCATCAAAATCTGCGTTATAGGGAGGACATACTGCAGGATTGAGCCTGAATGTCTTTCCATCCATCAGTTTGACCCAGTGGGCCATGATGGACATCCGGTGCAGGGAAGGCTGACGGTTGAAGAGAACGATGTCGCCGTCACGAAGGTGACGCTCGACGATCCAGCCGGGTTCAATCTGTTCTGATACGAATTCAAGGTTCCCGTCTTCTGCTCCGGTTCCCTTCACCAGCCTGATACGCCGCTTGTCAGGCCTGATGACATAGTTAGCACCGCACGGACTCTTCACGCCAGGTCTCTCAGGACCTATCTTGACGATCTGTCGGAGCTCGTCGATATTGTATATGGTGGCTTGAACAGGGATGGTCATCTCATTGGCGATCTTGAGCGGGATACCAACTTCGTTAACCGAGAGGTTCGGGCTTGGGGAGATGACAGTACGCGAGGAGAAGTTAACACGCTTACCAGAAAGACTGCCACGGAAACGACCGTCCTTTCCTTTCAGACGCTGTGAGAGTGTCTTGAGCGGCCTTCCTGACCGGTGACGTGCAGGTGGACATCCTGCCACCTCGTTATCCATGTACGTGGTGACATGGTACTGGAGCAGTTCCCAGAGATCCTCGATGATCAGTTGTGGTGCTCCAGCATCCTGATTCTCTTTGAACCGCTGGTTGATACGAATGATATCCACAAGTTTGTGGGTGAGATCATCCTCAGACCGCTGACCGTTCTCCAAGATAATGGATGGACGCATCGTGACCGGGGGAACCGGGAGCACGGTGAGGATCGTCCACTCAGGGCGTGCAACCGAAGGCTCGATTCCAAGGTGAATCAGGTCTTCATCAGGAATCTTCTCAAGCCGTGCTCTGATATCTGCAGGAGTCAGCTTGTTTTCGACCTTTTTACCACGGTCATCGGTGGTGACCTCAGCAAATGTGGTTGGTTTCTCAAAGTTAATCTTGAGCTGCTGTTCACCGCAGTGAGGGCAAATACGTTCCTTTTTGACATCCTTCTCTGAGAGAGAGTCACCGCTGCTCTCATCTTCGGGACCCATGATCTTCTCGATCTCTTCGGGTGAGAGGAGGAGGCGGCCACATTCACGGCAGGTAACCCTGAGCAGTTTCCTGATCAGACGAGTATATCCCACGTGAATGACCGGCTTCGCGAGCTCGATGTGACCGAAGTGACCGGGGCATTCACCGGCCTTCTGGCTGCAGGTCTTGCACCGCAGACCGGGGTCGATGACACCAAGGTGCAGATCCATGAGACCCTGAGGATACGGGAACCCGTCATCATCATAGGTATCAGCCCAGATGATCTTGCGGACGCTCATCTGGCGGATCTCTTTCGGGGAGAGGAGACCGAACTCGATCCTCCCAATTCGTTTTGGGCTTGCCATGTTTCACTCCTCCTTATACAACATCCTCAAGGTTGAGACGGGGTGCAATCATCATACTCTTCATCTCATCGAGGAGGAGTTTGAAGGCATAACTCATCTCAACAGGATAGATATCAGTCTCATTGCCACAATTGAGGCAACGGGTGATGTTCATCTTCCGGTCAAGCATTGCGACCATACCACAGTTGGCGCAGACAAACTCGGTGACCTTATCTGACTCTTCAAGCAGACGCTCTTTGAGAGCCATTGCTGCTCCGTGTCCGATCATCACATCACGTTCCATCTCACCAAAACGAAGACCTCCTTCACGGGCACGACCTTCAGTTGGCTGACGGGTCAGAACCTGAACAGGACCGCGTGAACGTGCGTGCATCTTCGAAGATACCATGTGGTAGAGTTTCTGGTAGTAGATGACACCGATGTAGATATCTGCCTGGAATCTCCTGCCGGTGATTCCATCCCACATAGCCTGACGCCCGGTGTGGGAGAACCCGAATGCTTTGAGTGAACCACGGAGGTCTTCCTCTCTCGCTCCGGAGAAGGCGGTTCCGTTCACCCTGTGACCTTCGAGCGATCCGACCTTGCCACCAAGCATCTCAAGCATATGCCCGATGGTCATACGAGACGGAATTGCATGCGGATTGATGACAAGATCAGGCTGCATCCCTGACTCGGTGAACGGCATGTCCACGGCAGGAGTGATGAGTCCGATAACTCCTTTCTGCCCGTGGCGTGATGCGAACTTGTCGCCAACCTCGGGTATTCGGAGGTCACGGGTTCTGACCTTGACGAGCTTGGAGTTGTTCTCTCCTTCGGTCAGGATGACAGTGTCAACGATACCATGCTCATTACTTCGCATGGTGACCGAGGTGTCACGCCGTTTCTCAACAGTAATCAGTTCAGAGCTTGGCTCTTCCAGGAAACGGGGTGGAGAAGTCTTGCCAATAATGACATCCTTCTCGTTAACAACAGTCTCCGGGTTGATGATTCCGTCATCATCCAGATTTGCATAATAGTCTGCACCATGGGCACCGACCACATCCTCGTCAGGAACCTGGATACGGTCGATCTGACCTCCAGGATACCGGCGCTCTTCACCCTCGTATGTTCTTAAAAAGTGGGATCTACCAAGACCACGGTCGATTGAGGCCTTGTTGAAGATGAGAGCATCTTCAATGTTGTACCCTTCGTACGAGAGGATGGCAACCACGAAGTTCTGACCTGCGGCACGATCATCGGACCCGATTCCTTCTGATGTCTGAGTGTACACGAGAGGCTTCTGAACGTAGTGAAGCAGGTGGCCACGGGTATCAGGCCTGAGTTTCATATTAGCGTTCGCAAACCCGAGCGCCTGCTTGACCATTCCTGCACCCATCGTTACACGCGGTGATGCGTTGTGTTCAGGGAACGGGACATGTGCTGCCCCAATACCAAGAATCAGTGACGGATCGATCTCAAGATGAGTGTGAGCAGGAGTAATATCATCGGGCGTCATTGCGATGAAGAGATCTTCTTCCTCTTCAGCATCCACGAACTCGATAACACCGCTGGTAATCAGATCAAGAAACGCGATCTCCTTGTTTTTCAGTTTCAGGAGATCGTCCTCAGTGATCATTGGTTTCCCATCCTGAAGAACGATCAACGGTCTGCGGGCACGCCCGCGATCGGTATGGATGATGATATCGCCGTTGAACTCCTTGTGCGAACAGTTCACCTCGGTTGAGATGACACCCTGCCTGCGCATGGTTCTGATCTTCTGGACCAGATCCTTGGGATCATCGACAAGGCCGATGAGTGCCCCATCAACGAACACACGGGATTTTGTCTCTATCACTGAAGCTCACCTCTGATCTGTTCAACACCGAGGCCGTAGAGCATCCTGATGATCTCTTCATCGTCATATACTCCCTTGCTGATCTCAACCATCTGGGCGAAGTTCTTCACCAGACCACAGTTCGGACCTTCAGGGGTTTCACTCGGACAGATCCGTCCCCACTGGGTTGGATGCAGATCACGAGCCTCAAAGTGAGGTTGGGAACGAGAGAGCGGGGAGATGACACGGCGGAGGTGTGAGAGCACACTCATGTGATCAATACGGTCAAGGAGCTGCGACACACCGGTCCTTCCTCCTACCCAGTTACCGGTGGCAAGCGGGTGGAGCAATCGCTCGGTCAGCACATCGGCACGGACCGCGGTTGCTATTGAGAGGTCGCGGTGTCTCATGCTGGCACGCTCGAGCTGGTATTTGATATCACGGGTCAGCCGGTTGAGGGAGATACGGAAGAGATCCTCCATAAGGTCCCCCGCGAGTTTGAGCCGTTTGTTTGCGTAGTGATCTTTATCATCGATACGCCGGCGATCCAGTACGAGATCAAAGCAGGCCTCAGCCATACGTCCGAGGAAGTGTGCCTTTGCAAGTCTGACAGAGCGGACGATCTTCATCTGCTCCTCGTCCTCCTCATGTACAAACCGCGGCATCATGTAGTTGAGATGCGGAAGCAGGTAGTTGTCAAGCACAAATTCTGCCCGTTTCTTCTGGTAGTCGCGGGTCTGGTTTGGTGCCAGTTTCTTACCGACATACATCACTCCGCACTCGACCGAGTCGCACTCGCTCTCTTCAAGATTCTGCATCATGAAGGTGAGGATCTCCTCGTCAGTTGAGACAGCCTTGACAACCTCTGCATCGCTGGTCATCCCGAGAGCACGCATCAGGTCCACGAACCGAAGATGACCGGCAACAGACGGGAAGGTGACCTCAAGCAGGTTCTTGCGGTTACGTTCCACAACCACGAGGGCACGATATCCCCTGAACTGGGAGAACACTTTTGCAACATAAATGCGCTCGTTGTATCTCTCGGTGTACTCGGTCATGATCTTGTTTGAGGCAAGATCCTCGAGCGTCATTAGAACCCGCTCTGTTCCGTTGACAATGAAATAGGCCCCGGGATCGAGCGGATCCTCACCATGAGAGACACGCTCCTCTTCGGTCAGGCCTGACAGATTGCAGGCTACTGATCCTACCATGATCGGGAGTTGCCCGATGGTAGCGGTCACCGGTTCCTGGCGGACTCCACCCTGAACAAGGGTAAGATCCAGCTGAATCGGCGCTGCGTATGTGATATTGCGCAGCCTCGCCTCCCCAGGGAAGAGTTCAGACTGCGAACCGTCTGCTTCCCTGACAAGGGGCCGTAATATTTTCAGGTCTCCTAGCTCAACCGATACCGGTTCGTTTCCTTTACCCCGTGACTCAATATCTGTTTCAATAACCCGCTGCTCTTCAACGACCTTATGCAGATTATGAGTCAGAAAATAATTGAACGAATCCAGCTGATGCCGGGCTACATGGTCCCGGGCAAAATATGCCTGTGAAAGGATGCTCCTATCAATCAAAAGATCAGCCCCAGGCTCACTTCTTGGGTCTCTTTACTACCTGACGGTAGGACTCTGCACGACCGGCGGTCATACTCTTTCTGACGATCTTGATGACGTCATTGATCCGGGCCCCTATGGCCAGCACTGCCGGATCATCATGATATATCTTGGGCAGGTGTTCCTGTCCGATATTATACTTGGAAAAGAGCGCTTTGACATCGTCATCGCTCATGATACTGTGCTCTGGTACCATCTCATGCTTAAGTACATTCAGCTCGGCGTTCAACGCCATACCCCCTCGATTGCGACTGCAATTCGATTAAAAAATCTGTGCACGAAAAAACCACAACTGCAAGTGGAACGGGCTCGAGGGGATTTGAACCCCCGACCACCTGGTTAAAAGCCAGGCGCTCTGCCAAACTGAGCTACGAACCCACTTTCTCATCTCTCTTGTAGCATCATAAAGAGGCTGCGATGAGGGATAAAGGTTTGCTCTTTCCATTCATTTCCAGACCGGCCAGGTTCACCATACCTGCTTGAAACCTGGTCAATTCAGCAGGATAATGAACAGCATACCGGCGCGTGTATAACATATATGCAGGATCAGATAAACAGTTTTACTGGAATCACTGTTCATACGTCAAGATAGCTGAAGGGATCCCGGATCCTATAGGCCAATAGTTACTCAGAGATTCCGTTTTTTCAGGGGCGATACTGAGTGGTACCAATATGGCTAATACAGGCTGGGCATCATGGATGAACTCAGCCGATGGATAGAAGAGAACAAAAAACTCTGTCAACCGAGAAAGGAGCACGCAATAAGGGCAGTCAGGCACCTTTCACGGATTGAACGGCAGAACCTCTTCTCAGAGGAGATCTCATACATGCGGTCTGCCGAAGGTCGCTGGTTTGAGATGATCTCGTATGAACTCTTTCTTGATCTTGCATCCCGTACAAATGTTATCAAGGCAGTGGTTCTAAAAGGGGCAGACGTAAGGGGAAAGAAAGAGATCCCTGCACTCGGACAGGATGGGTTCTTCTACTCGCGAAACGGGGATATCACCCTTCGGGGAAACGGGCAGGACCTTGCAGAGTTCGATCTCCTGCTCATCAAACATGATAACTCACTGGTTTTTGTGGAAGTGGTCACATCACCGTCTGATCTCAAGGATTTTATGCAGGAGATCTACTACAAAAAACAGATGATCCGCTACCTCTTCAATCTGAAGGCGGTCACCTTCATCCTGATAACCTCATTTCCCCTCACAAACTACAAAGGTGGCAGAAAAGTTCTCGGATCAGAAGAGCATCTCTCAATCTGTACCCAGGCATGTGAAACATTCAGGACGCACATTTCAGGAACCTGGAACAAAAATACCATGAAGCCGGTCCTTCCTGCTGGAAAAACAGTAAGGGCCACAAGTCTTGAGCTCGCAAACCCTCTGTCATACAAGATCTTCCACGACCTTGAGCGCGAATGGGTCTTCACCCACCTTCCTGAAGGGGACGCCATGCCCGCATTCCCATCGCCTCACCGGACTGCAACTCTGGTCAAGAAGATCCTCTTCGGCCGGCTGTATCCATCAACAATAAAACGGCTTTGTGAGCGGTACCGATTCACATACAAAGACAAGAGCCTCTCTCCCGAGGATATTGCTGAGCAGTTCTCCAAGATGATCCTCGCAGCAGATCTGCCAGACTACACCCCGCTCATCTACTTCAGACTGCGGCAGAAGAAGGAGTATTATAAGATGGTCTTTGACGGTCAGGGGTGTTTCAAATTTGAGCGGAAGACCCCTCCGAAAGTCGGTTTCTTTGTCTGGCTTGAGTCAATGGAGCCAGAACTCGGGGCGGGAATCTCGATAAAAGTGATCGATGCGCTTGCTAAGTACTGTTTTACCACCGGGCAGACAACTCCGCCCCAGTCATAATCATATGATCAGGGTTATAGCAGGCATTACGGTGTACCTGACTAAGAACAGGTATTAAAAAAAGGGATTCCCCTGCAGGGAGTCTGATGCATTTCCTGCAGTTATTGAAGGAGGATATCCCAAGCCTCATCCCGGTATGCTTCCATCACATACGGAATCCCTGAAACATCTGCAGCCTCAGGAGTGAGTGCCATCAGGTCTCTGCGCGAGACTGACTTGAACGAGAAGTTCCGGCTTCCTGCCATGATCTGTGACATGCCGGTCTTGAACTTCTGTGCATAGGTGTAGATACCCAGGGCACCGAGCGGAATCTCATCCATCTTGGCTCCGAACTTCTCCTTGAGTTCTTCGTATGCAACAAAGATCTCAGGAACCGATGAACCATACTTGGAGACACTCTTCGGGAGCTCCCCGGCCTTGAGCCACTTTTCGATGTTCTTGCCGACCATTCCCGGAATCATGAGGCCACGGCCCATACAGACTGCCTTGAAGTACGGTGCACCCATGGCGAGAGCCTTGAATGCATTTGCCTCGTCAGCAAACCCACCTGCAATTGCAAGGTCAGGAACCCGCATTCCCTTCTTCTGGAGATCACATGCCATCTGGTACGCCAGTGACTGGATGTAGAAGGTCGGGATACCCCACTCGTTCATCATCGGCCATGGGCTCATACCAGTGCCTCCCGGTGCTCCGTCGATGGTGAGGAGGTCGATCTTTGCTTCAGAACTCCACCTGATTGCCATGGCGAGTTCTTTCATGGAGTATGCACCGGTCTTGAGGGTCACACGCTTGAACCCGATCCCACGGAGACGATCCACTTCCTCAAGGAATCCTTCCTTGGAGACAAACCCAAGCCGTGAGTGGCGTTCAAACTCCTTGATTGCTCCGGCCTTGTATGATGCCTGGACATCAGAACGGGTCGGGTCGGGGAGAACAATGTATCCACGCTTCTTGAGTTCCTGGGCACGTGCAAGATCCTTAACCTTAATCTCGCCACCGATACACTTGGCACCCTGACCCCATTTGAGCTCGATCGTTTCAAGGTTGTGCTTGGACGCAACATATTCTGCAGTTCCAAGCCTGGTATCCTCGACGTTCAGTTGGACAAGAATTTCTCCATATCCCTGGTGGAACTTTTTGTACGTATTGATGCGGCGATCCATTTCAGGTGATGAAGCCACTTTCTTATCTGAGCCAAGAGTCATCTGGGGATCGACACCACAAACATTCTCACCACAGACAAGGGTGACACCGGAGATGGCTGCACCAATGGCAAAGTGCTCCCAGTTGATTCGTGCAATATCAGTGGAGCCCAGTGCACCGGTGAAGATTGGAACTTTCATCTTGACTTTGATGTCCCAGCCGTAATCAACCTCGGTGTTGACATCATCAAAAACAGCGGTGTCAGGATTTGCTGTCACACCATCAGGCAGTCCGTTTGCCCCGACAGCATAGCCATGAATATTCAGATGAGAGTAATCGATCGGGTAGTTTTTGTCTGCCCCTGCAGTGACCTCACCAAAAGGCCCGGGATACAGAACTTCACGGCCACGGAACGATGCAAGCCAGATATCACAGGCGCCTTTACATCCGTCAACACACCGGGAACACATTCCCGACATGGGCACCACGTCTTTTGAACGATTCACTGTGCCTACGGCTTCATTGGAATTAGGACGTTTCAAATTCATGAGGCATCTCCCCTGCACATGTATCCACGTGCGGGAACTCACAACTCCGGTCCGAAAGGATGCCGGATAACAGAAGTAGATCGCAGTGAGGTATAATCCCTTTCCTTCTCTCGTTCTTAAAAAAAATGGATAATTTTAAGGTGTTTGGATAGAAGGAAGTTGTCGGGTTACATCCTGGGCTTTTTGAATAACCACCTCACCAATATATATGAACAGAGCTTATCAGCACACATGGCACCAGTACGAAAGGCTTCACCAAAGGGAGCAATGAACCCTAAACTCGAAAAAGCGATTAATGATCAGATAAATGCAGAGTTCTACTCAGCATACCTGTACCTCTCAATGTCATCATGGTTTGACTCAGCCGGACTGAAGGGGTTTGCCAGCTGGGAACGCATTCAGGCGATGGAAGAGCGCGATCATGCCCTGAAGTTCTTTGATTATCTATGCGCACGGGGTGGGCGTGCCGTGCTGCAGCCTGTTCAGGCACCACCATCATCATGGAAAAGTCCGCAGGACGCGTTTGAAGCCCAACTTGAACATGAACTGAAGGTAACCGGACTGATAAACAACCTGGTGGACCTGGCTATGAGTGAAAAGGATCATGCAACTGTGAACTTCCTGCAGTGGTTTGTCAGCGAACAGGTGGAAGAAGAAGAGAACGCACGTAATACTCTTGATCAACTGAAGATGATAAGCCAGGAGAAAGGTGTCGGGTTGCTGTACATGCTTGACAAGGAGATGGCTACCCGTGTGTATACCCCTCCGGCATCAACAAGCACTTAAATCACAATGATTTTTCATTTTCATTTTTTTCAGGAGACTGCAGGATCACCTGGTTGCGCCGAAGTTCGGATATCAGGAGAAAATCAATGAACTGAGTATGGTACGGGTACTCAGAGAACAGGATCTCATACTTCTCACAGCCATGGCGCCTGAATTCAGCGGTGAAGCCTGCAGAGGATCCGGCGTGGCGTATAAATCACTCCTCCCCCCGGTTGCCAACCATTACTCAAAAGATGTAGATGATTTTGACGCACGGATCGGACGACTCTCTGATGATGAGTTCAGGTACCTGATCGATCTGATGCTCACCGGGGAAGAGAGTCTGCATTGCCTCTCGCCGGAATACTTCTTCCGCCTGGAGGAGAGGATCAGGAAAATTTCTGGCCAGGAGACAGCACATAAGATAGGAGCACGGTATGCCATGGAGTGTGACTGAACCGGGCGATAAGGCCTAATATTCTGGGATCAGATCTCTTGGTATGTCATTCAGATCCCGGATTATCATCCTCCTCCTCATTGTATCAGCCCTGATCTGCAGTGTTGATGCATATATTATTACCATTGATGCACCGGATCATGTCAATGCCGGTGTCCCTCTGACAGTCACCGGAGAAACATCGTTTCCTGAAAATACCCATTTTGATATCGTTCTCTTCTACTCGAAATATACTGCAGGGGAAGTCGCCAGACAGAAAGTGATAGTTGATCAGAGCAGGTTATTCAGGACAGATTTTGAGACCCGTGATCTCCAGAAGGGGCAGTATAAACTCGAAATTCACAATATTATTTCAGACGGGAAAGAGTTCGTAGAAAGTTCACTGGGCTCTGCATCGGTCACCCGCAGGGTTGTGATGATTGTAGACCGCTCAGATGAGCTGGTCCTGGAGTCGGCCCAGACACAGGATATCGAAACAGCTCTGGTTGTAACCGGGAAGATCAAAGACATGGATAATAGTGTGATCACCCTCCGTGCATTTGGTCCGGATAACTTCACCTTCGGACCCCAGCAGTTGATTACAAGCCCCGGGTATGCAGACAAAGATGGGCATTTTTCCACCAGGATACCAGTCACTGAAGCAGGAGAGTATCAGATCAGCCTCTCTGATAAAAAGGGTTTTATCAGTGAGAACTCTGTTAACGTCACCGGAGGAGAGAAGAGTACACCAACTGTTACTCCAACGCAGACTGTTACTGTTACCCCAACAATAACTCCCAATGAGACCAAAAGTACTCCTACCCAGACACCACTACCTGCACCAACCAAATCACCACTGCCAGGAGTCATCGGAGTCTGCAGTCTTCTAGTTGCATCTGCCTTGTTTCGGAGAGAATAATCATACATCATCTCCTGCTTTTTTCATGAATCAGTCAGATATCCGGATCATACAGAGGATATGAAGAGCAAAAAGAGAGGGTTTTGCGGATATTTTCGCCTGTTTTTCCAGGAACAATCAGGTATTCAGAGCGGTTATGATCTGGTCACGGCCTGATACAAGGGCCTGATCGATCTTTGCCACATCCGGCCCGCCACCCTGAGCAAGGTTAGGTTTTCCGCCACCTTTTCCACCAAGGATTGTGCATACTGCAGCGATCAGATCACCGGCTTTGATTCCATCTACTCCACTTGCAACAACTGCTCGTGCCGTTTCGCCACCTGCAATAAGCAGGGCCACTCCGCCTGAAGCAGAGATGCTTGTGGCAATCTTCACCAGTTCAACAGACGGGAGATCGATACGTTTGATCAGAATGCTCTTTCCATTGATCTCTTCCGGAGTCAGGTTCTTGAGTTCGAGCTCACTGACCTTTGCAGAGAGCCGCTCGATCTCTTTCCGCTGATCTTTCCATTCACCAAAAAACCGCTGGGCTGTGGCAGGAAGTGCTTCGTTCTGGACTGAAAAGGCCTCTGATGCTCCGGTAAGAAGGTCCTCCATCCAGTGGAGGTACTGCACTGCTGCAAGACCTGCAGCAAACTCGAGGCGCTCGATTCCATCCTGTATGTGTTCGACCCTGATGATCTTGATGAGACCAACATCACCGGTGTGGGCGCAGTGTGTTCCGGCACACGCCTCAATATCACCGGCAACCTTGACGATCCTGATCCGTGAACCTGGCGGAACTCCTCCCTGGTACAGACAGAACCCGTACTTCTGCTCTGCATCAGTCCGGTCTTCCCAGGCAATCGAAGTTGGTGTGTTGGCCATCACCAGCCGGTTAGCAACAGCCTCGATCTTCTTGAGTTCTGCAGGTGTGATATGTTTGTAATGGCGAAGATCCATGCGTGAACTGGTCTCACCCTTCTGGGCACCGGCCTGATGTATATGGGCGCCAAGCACCTCCTGGGCAGCATGTAGAAGAATATGGGTTGCCGTGTGATGTCTCATCAGGGAGAGGCGCCGTTCCTCGTCGATGATCCCACGGACTGTATCGCCTGCCTGTAGGTTTCCTCCGGATATTTTATGGAGGATCGACTCTCCGAGTTTTATCGTGTCCTCAACACGGATCGTAAGCCCGTCTGGTGCCAGGAGAAGACCGGTGTCACCAGGCTGACCACCACCTTCAGGATAATAGAGGGTGGCATCAAGGACTACATACTGATTATCCAGAACATCGAGAACTTTTGCCTCGAACTCCATTGAACCCTGTTTCTCATAATACAGTCTTCTGGTTTCAGGAAGGTGGGCAAGCCGGTCAAGGTAGTCATAGAGAGGATTACGTTCTGGCTCGCGTTCAGATTCAGAATGCATGTCTGCAATCTGTGAGTAGAAATCATCAGGCAGATCGACAACAGCACCCTGTTCTGAAGCAAGATCCCTGACCATCTCTGGTGGGATACCATGAGAGTCATAGAGAGTGACCATCTCGCTGAGCGGGATCTTCTCACACTTCTTCTTGTAGGTCTGTGCAAGCCGTTCAACAGTCCTGGTTCCCCTCTCCATGGTCGTTCTGTACTTATCGATCTCACGCTCGATGATCTCACTGACCACTTCAGGATCCTGTTCGAACCTCTCGGTCCCGATGATCTTCATCTGCTTGCTGACCATCTCACCAAGGAAACCGCTGTCTATGTTCAGGTCACGCATCATCCTGAGCGTCCGTCTGATCACAAGCCGTGCAAGGTATCCATCCTTGACATTCGAGGGAACAATACAGTCCCCAAGCATGTACGAGAGGCAGCGGGTGTGATCCACAATGGCATACACACTCTCCACTGGGGCGATCATCTTCTCCAGTTTCTCAACAGGAATATTGATCTGATCAGCAACTTTCTGCCTAAGCTCAAAGATCCGCTGACCCGAGATGTCCATGAGACCTGCAAACTTGGCATTCTCCCCGAGGATATGGATGAAGTCAGGATCGTTGAGACGGTGACCAAGCCCTGCTTCCTGCATCACCTGGCTGACCATTTCAGGGAAGACGGCATCATAGATTGTAGGCGATCCTTTTGAAGCCCAGACCAGGCGTTCAAGTCCGTACCCGGTATCCACAATTCTGAGGTTCATCGGATAGTACGGGGTCCCTTCGAGCATAACCGGAGCCTTGTCGGTCTTCTGCTTTCCAAGACTCATGAAGACCAGGGTTGCCACTTCAAGCCCGCCGATGAGAACCTCGACACTCGGCCCGGCATTTCCTCCACCGATCCATGGGTGTTCCTTGTAGGTCACCCGGTTCATGTCAGCACCGATGCTTGCAAGGAACTGGTCGCAGAGTTCAACCGTGCGATCCTTCCAGTATACCTCTTTTCCGTTTGTGTTGAAGGCGTGATGAGCCATCATCTCAAAGCAGGTCAGATGCCGGCCTGATCTTCCGACTGAGTCGAGATCATTGAGGCGGATGCAGGGCTGTGAAATTGTCAACGGGTTTGCCGGCGGTGGAACAACACCGCTGGTTACGAAAGGCTGGAAATCAGCGATCGAAGCGATGGTAAGATAAATATCATCACGCCACCGCGCTGCCACAGGATAGCGGGATATCCGGGTATGACCTTCCTTCTCATAGAAGGAGAGGTATGCTTCCCTCATCTGATCAACGGTGTGAGCTCTGAAGAGAGGGTTTCCAATAAACTGATAAGGTTCGCAAGGGGCATCCCCACAGACCGTTCGCTCGGGGTCCCTCGTCCAGAACGCTTTCCCGCACGAGGTACAGACCTTCCGTACCATATCCTGGGTACGGAAGTATTCGAGCTGATATTCTTCTTCCATCATGAAGATTCCCGCAGTGCCTTAGCTATTCTCCTGCCTTCTATAAGGCTGTACTACCCGGGCCGGCTGCAAGATCTTCGTGATACCAGAGATCGATCAGTTCAAACCTGCCGGTTATCCGTGCCATCTTTACAGCAAGAATATGAGCGCAACGTCCGCCACGATGGAGAAAATCATCACAGGAACAGAAGTCATCCTCGACCACGTATTCCCCGGTGTCGCCCACAACCACAAAAAAGTCACGATACCGTTTGACCCTGTCCTGGTCAACGATGTCAAGTGCCTTCTTTCCCCGGCTCTTGTAATAAGCACCGATCCTCTTCCTCATCCAATCATTGAGGGGAGAGCCGGCAGCAAGATCCGAGAGAGGATCACTCATGGATATGTGCTCAATGCAGGTGGATCATCGATGTAGGTCCAACCCATTCTGCCTGCAAGGATACGCATGGCCGGGGCTTCAAGTGAATAGTGTGTTGCTTCCAGGAGGGGAATTGGCGAAGCCCTTGCAACAGAATGCTTCAGTTCTGCAGAGAGAAAGGCCTGTGCTCCTGCAGCAGCAGCTTCATTGATCAGTACAGGATCAAAGCCAGATCCCCCAACGACAGCAAGCCGCCTGATATCACCGACACTGCCCCAGATCCGGAGTGAAGTTCCAAGATGATCAGCGATCATTGAAGGAGTGAGATGACAGTCTCCAACCACCCCGAGTGAGAGAGAACGGAGAGAACCAAGTCCGAGCAGGCCGGCCAGACAATGATTCACCCCGTTCACTGCCAGGTCGTAGTTGGTATGCATGACATACACATTGATTCCAATGCTGAGAAGATCACGAAGCAGTGAGGCATCTGATCCCTTTATACTGGTAAGGGGATACCAGAAGGGAGTATGATGGGCAACAATCAGATCTGACCCGAGTTCTATCGCCTGCCTGACGACTGATGCAGTGACATCAAGACAGGTACAAACCTTGGTAATCTCATGCTTCCCCTCGACAATCAGACCAATCTTTCCCTGATCAAACGGTTCAGCCAGTTCGGGCGGGGCGAAGGCTTCCAGATCGCGGATAATGTCATCCAGGTACATCATCTTCTCCCGTCACATGTCATTCTTCTGAGCAGCAGGACTACAAATGATGGCAGGTAAGGCATGCCTGAACGGTTCATTGGTAAAGATCAGCCCCTGAGAAGAAGTGGAGGATGATCATGAATGATAGATGCACGCTTCTGCATCTTCTCATCGATGAGCTGCTGAATCTCTTTAAGTTTGCGTGCAAATATCACCTCTTCAGATTCAGTCTCATCCGGGATACATCGGGGGTTCACGATCTCTTTCAGTCCTTTTAATGCACGAATCTGCCGTGACAGAAGAATCCATTCAGCACATACATCAGAAGGAACCCCTTTTGATTCTGCACCAGAAGCATCAGAGAGGACAGCATCGTACCACTCAAAGAACGAGTTGATGTACTCACAAATTTCAGAGTCAACAAAGGGTTTTTTTATAAATCCACTGATCTGTTCTCCGAATCGGAGTATCTCATCTGCAAACACAACTTTTGCTGATGACATAAAGACCGGAATCTCCGGTCCCTGAGGAAGGTTCTTGATCAGATCAAGCGTATCCCACCCATCAAGGGGATCCATCATGATATCCAGAAGCACGAGATCGTAGTGTTCAGACTTCAGGCGCTGTATCCCGTACCCTGCATTTTCCACTGCATTACAGGTGTATCCACACCTGGTCAGTGCTTCACTCTGTGCCTCCCTGAATACTGCCTCGTCGTCGATTATCAGTATCTTCTTCTGTTTCTGACCCATGAGCGCCCGACCCCTGCCCGTATCAACTATCATGTGTATGAAAGAGGGAAAAACACTTTCGTCCCCTCAATTCGGGAGGTTCTTCCGGGTTATTCTGGCAAGTTCTGCTTCACCCTTTGCAACCTCTCCGCTGCAGATGAAGACCGCTGAACGGATAAGATATACAAGGAACTGATCATCTGAAGCAGGTTCTGAAGAGTCAAGGATCTTTTCTGTCAGATCAAGTGCATCTTTATCAGATCCGGTCTGGAGCAGTACTATGGCATGGCTGATATATTCAGAACATCTTCCTGGTTTCAGCCTGCGACCCCTGCTTCCCGGTGCAAACCATGAGGGATGATACATACGCCTCCATTCGATGATGTTCAGGAGTTGGCCGGCCTGCTCGAATATCATCTCTTCTGCAGGTGCATTTGTGACAATATCATGTAACCAGGACACTGCCCTGTCCAAATCCCCGTCATCACGTGAGACCTCCCTGACCGCAGCCTGAAATATCTGCTGAAGAGGGGACGGATACCTGCAACAGAACTTCGGGGCGATTCGATCAGCAAGCAGATACCAGAGTGCTGGGAGAAACTCCTGAACTGGAGAGTTGACAGAAATTCCCGTCTGATCAGCGGCATCCTGATCGATGTCTGAAACGGGGGTCTTAGATTCTGGATCCTTTTTTTGTTGCATGATCAGCCACTACCCCGGCCATTATCGTCATCACAGGAATGAGGAGATACCTAAGTCCAATCTGGGATGTATAGGAGATCAGATCGAGTCCACTCAGGGGGATCAGGATCAGAATATCAAGTGCCCAGTTTATCAAAAACCACGCCACAGCAGTGACATATCCGGCAGTCAGATACTCCCAACTCATGACCCTGAAGAGGTGAGCGATCAGGACTGCTCCGGTAAGAGACCCAATGATGATCATGATGCTCTTGAAAAGTTGCTGATCGATCAGGAGTTCTCCGCCAGAATAGAAGGGTATTGCCAGCAGAAACGGAATGAGCCAGGTCAGTACACCATACAACAGGACACGAATGCTGTCACGCATAGATGCCCTCATCATCTGCATGTGCCAGACTCGAACTGATCTCAATACGCACAATTCCTCTGGAAATCTTCATTTTCGCCTCTTGCTGAATTATTCATTAAGAATATATAACTGATCTGACCGCGAACAAGATAGTAGTATGGATAAAAGCATCGATGAGATCAACCGGCGGATACGGGAGGGATCAGCCAGGGTGGTCACTGCCGATGAGATGCCTGCAATTGTCAGTGAACTCGGGGAAGAAGGAGCCCTCAAAGAGGTGGATGTAGTAACCACCGGGACCTTCGGGGCCATGTGTTCCTCAGGTGCATTCCTCAATTTTGGTCATGCAGAACCCCCCATTAAGATGGAACGGATCTGGCTCAATGATGTAGATGCATACGGGGGTATTGCAGCTGTTGACACCTACATCGGAGCCACAAACAAATCAGTCACCAGGGCTGAGAGTTATGGGGGGGCTCATGTTATCGAGGATTTCATCGCAGGAAAAGCGATCGAACTCAGGGCACAATCCTCGGGATCGGACTGTTATCCACGCCGCAATATTACCACCGAAATTCGGCTTGAAGATCTCAACCAGGCGATCATGGTCAATCCACGCAACGCCTACCAGCGGTACGACGGAGCAACCAATACTTCAGATGACACCCTTTACACCTACATGGGGACCCTCCTTCCCCACTCAGGGAATGTGACATATTCAGGTGCAGGGACTCTGAACCCACTCTGCAACGATCCTGCCCTCAGGCTCATTGGAAGCGGAGTGCCGATCCTCCTCGGGGGTGCACCAGGGATGGTTGTCGGTGAGGGAACGCAGCACTCTTCTGCAGGAAACTTCGGGACCCTGATGACAACTGCCGACATGAACGAGATGTCCACCGACTTCCTCAGAGCCGCATATATGTACCGGTACGGTCCGACCCTGTACATGGGAGTCGGTGTTCCCCTACCGGTCCTTGATATCGAGGTGGTCAGGAGAACCGCGATCAGGGATGAGGAGATCCCGGTAAGTATCAAGGATTACGGAGTCCCCTCAAGAAGCCGGCCGGTCATTACTCAGGTCAGTTATGCTGATCTGAAAACCGGCAGGATCGATCTCAACGGGGAAGAGGTCAGGACCTCGTCTCTCTCCAGTTACCGGAATGCCCTGAAGGTTGCCAGAACCCTGAAGCAGTGGATCGAAGATGGACAGATGACACTGTGTCTTCCGACCAGACGTCTTGACCCCTCAAAGCAGGTCAAGCCGATGAGAGAGACCCGGAAGGTTGCACTGGTCCAGGAGATCATGCAGCGAAAGGTTGTCACGATCAAGGAGGATGAAGAGATACCCGAAGCAGCCAGAAAACTTCTGAAAGGCGAGACAAATCATCTGCCGGTACTCAACGAACAGGGCAGACTTGTCGGAGTGGTAACCACGTTCGATGTCGCCAAGGCGGTCGCTCATCCGGAACGCAGGGTTCGGGTAAAGGATGTCATGACCAGGAATGTGATCACAACACGGTCAGATGAGCCGGTTGATATCGCAGCACAAAAACTGGATCACCACCGGATCAGTGCTCTTCCGGTCGTGGATGCACAGAACCAGTGCATTGCCATCCTTCATGCAAGTGATCTCGGTAAACTCTTCAAACCCGGAGGTCAGGGAGTATGAAACTTCTGGTAAAACTTTCACATAAGAGCAGGCCGATAATTGCCGAGGTTGTCAAGGATACCGGAGTGCTGATCAATGTTGACCGGGCACGATCAGATGCACATGAAGGAGAAGAGGCCCTGGTAGACGTTCCTGACGAATCCTGTAAACTCGTCAGTGAAAAGATGCGGAGCCTCGGTGCAGAAGTAAGTATCCTTGAAGAGGGAATCCGCCATGATCGCGATGAATGCGTTGACTGCGGTTCCTGCATCAGTGTCTGTCCGAAGGAGGTATTCTCATTTAACAGTGAATGGGAACTTCAGGTTGAGACAAAACGCTGTATACTCTGTGGCAGGTGTGTAATTGCCTGCCCACACCAGGCCCTTTCAAACAATGATATCTGATGTCAGTCAGGTATCATTTCGAGTTACATGAGACGATAGCCACAATAGTGGCAGATCGAGACGAAGATATCAGGATCGCATGCCAGGGTCTTGCCGATGCAAGGCATGAGGTTGAAAGGTATATCCTCGTTGATCCCTTTTTCAGAACAAGCTTTGATCCACTTGCAGTAACCACGACATCCCCAATCATCAACCGGATGGCAGATGCCGCAGAGAAAGCCGGGGTCGGGCCCATGGCAGCGGTCGCAGGGGCGGTTGCCACCTTTGCACTCCAGAATGTGATCACACAGGGATGCAAGTTCTGCCTGATAGATAACGGTGGAGATATTGCTCTGGTCACTGACCGTGAGGTAACCATCGGACTTTTTGCAGGTGAATCACCCCTATCAGGAAAATATGCATTTCTTGTAAGGCCAACTTCAGGAATATATGGAATCTGTACTTCATCGGCAACTGTGGGCCCCTCGATATCACTTGGGGTTGCAGATAGTGTCACAGTCTTCAGCCCTGATCCCATTCTTGCAGATGCTGTGGCAACCGCTGTGTGCAACGAACTCACACCTGAAGATCACAGATGCCTGGAGAGATTGCCAGTAGGTATCGACGGAGTCTTTGCAGTCTTCGGAGATAAAAGCGTGATATGGGGAGAGATTCCAAAAATAATTCTGGCAACTGTTGACGAGAGCCTCATAACTGCCGGTGGGATTACCAGTCCGGGCGATCACCGATAAGAATCTCAAACCAGGAAACTAACAGGCACCTGGAAGCAAGACCCTGTATCAACTATTCTGATACTACTATCCAGAGAGACTGTCTCATCCGGATTACCACAATGAGGTAATGACGGAGTAACCGATTCAGGCTGAGCCCAACTCTTTGTAGATCTTTTCCTGCGGAATACCTGCCGATACAGATTCATTTCCGATATTGTTTCTGATATCAGGAGTTTCAGATCTCACCGGGCAATTCCAGAACGGGTACGCACAGGAACGGTTAAGGTTCTCCTCTGAGCAGACTGCTTTTCCATGTAGATACCAGAGGTAAAAGCAGTGCGGTCGGTTACCTTTTACTGAGTGAGGCTGATTAGTGGACGTTTCTTCACCCTGCATTATGCAATAGTACCGTTATGCACCAGAGGTTATACAATTTATCCATAGCGAGCTCAGGGCCACTATCAGATAACACATAAAAAATGTTCCCGGTCGAGATGACCGGAGTGTATCAGATCTCAGTTCGAGTTTTTGTCAGCCGTTTCAACATCATCAAAGACTGCAATGACAGATGAATCTGGTGCAGGAGTCAGCATGCTGACAACATAGATCGCAATGAGAGCAATAATAAATCCTGGTACGATCTCGTACAGATTGAATAGGTTGAGTTGTTTCCAGATGAGAACGGTCACACCACCGCTGATAATTCCGGCAAGGGCACCAGCTTTTGTCATGCGTCGCCAGAAGAGGGCCATCAGCAGTGCCGGACCAAAGGCAGCTCCAAATCCTGCCCACGCATAGGAGACAATACCGTACACAAGGCTGTCAGGGTTGAGACCAAGAAGAATAGCAATGCCTGCAGCGACAAGCACTGATATCCTGCTCACCCATACTCCTTCTTTTTCACTTGCATGCGGACGCACGTAAGTCCTGTAGAGATCTTCTGATACAGCAGAGGAGGTAACCAGAAGTTGTGAGGATGCAGTGCTCATAATTGCTGCAAGAATACCACAGAGGATTATCCCGGCTAGGAACGAGAAGAAGATCTGATCAGTCATCACCATGAATACTGTTTCTGATGCTGACCCCACAAGTGGTTGTGAAAGGAAGACCTTTCCCACGAGACCGATTGCAACTGCTGCTATAAGGGAGAGAATTACCCAGATCATTGCAACTGTCCGGGCATGAGCAATCTCTTTTGGATCACGGATGGCCATAAACCTGACAAGGATATGGGGCTGGCCAAAGTATCCGAGACCCCACGCCATAAGAGAGATGATGGCTATCGCGGTAAGTGGAGTCCCATCAGCATCAGCAAACGGATTGAGCAGATTTGGATTTGCTGCATTGATCGTATCGATTGTTGCAACCGGCCCACCAAGGAGACCTATCGCCGCAATAGGAACAATCAGGATGGCAAAGAGCATGAGAAGGCCCTGGAAGAAGTCAGTCCAGCATACCGCCATAAACCCTCCGATAAAGGTGTAAACCACAACGATAAGAGAGCCGATTAGAAGGGCTGTCGTGTAATCAATCCCGAAGACTGTGTTGAAGAGTTTGCCTGTAGAGACAAACTGGGCAGACGTATACAGAAGGAAGAATATCAGGATGAAGATCGCACATATTCCGCCGATGATATCTGACTTGTCATGAAACCGGTTCTTAAAAAACTCAGGCAGGGTGAGAGAATCCCCGGCCTCTTGTGTGTAGATACGCAGACGTTTTGCTACTAATTTCCAGTTCAAAAATGTTCCAATGATGAGACCCAGGGCAACCCATCCTGCCTGCATACCTGATGCGTACGCCAGGCCTGGCAGACCGATGAGAAGCCACCCACTCATATCAGATGCTTCAGCACTGAGCGAAGCAACATATTTATTCAGACCTCTGCTTCCCAGGATATAATCAGAAACATTGTGTGTTTTTTTATAGTATAATGCACCGATGCTGAGCATTAGGGCAAGATACACAACAAATGCGGCAATGATGCCAATATCAGCGTTGACCATAGAGGTTCTCCACATGTGCGAATTGTAACCAGCCGGGCTTACAGAGATGATTACTGGATGGTTACACCAAGCGCAGGTGAAGCGGTTGCCCCGGAAAGTAATTATAAGATGAGTACTTGAACCGGAGTCAGAAACAAAAAAAAGTGCAGGAGATCTCTATTTCAGGATGACTTCAAGATCCTCGAGCAGACCCTGAAGATCTTCTTCGTGTTCAACCTCCTGTGATATGATAGTCAGCACCATGTTGTATGTGATCGGATCCTTGTCTTTGACTACTGCCATCAGTCTGTTGTAGGTCTCAATCGCACACCGTTCTCCCTTGATGTTCTGCTCAAGGATGGCTCTGACAAAGGGATCGGACGGGACATCATACCCGCAGTTTGTCAGGTTGTACCATTCTTTGGGTTCAAGAACCGGAGTTCCCCCAAGTTGCATAATCCGGAGTGCGATCATATCTGCATGTCCAAGTTCCTCGGTTGCATGCTGGACAAGTTCAGCCATCACCGCATCCTTGGTCGGTCCCTTCACCACCTTGGCTCCGATCCAGTACTGATAGTACGCAAGCCACTCATCGCTCAGGGCTTTGTTGAGCAGCCCGATGAGCTCATCAACGTCCATGCCGACGATCATGCGTCCTTTCGTTCCCATAATTTACCTCATTGATCTCTGGAAATATAGAAAGAGCTGATCAATGATCTGAAGAAGTCACCAGAAGCAGATCGAAATTTATTATATGGATGCCAGTGGTTGGCTGAAATTTTTCGGACCCCTTGGTTTCCACTGGAGCGCGGAATAATCAGAGGTTTTTTGGTGAAATTTCACCGATTGAAAAATATCTGCCAGAAACAGATCAAAGTGTTCAAATAATGCGTACTCATCATCAACCCGGGCGTGGTGGAAAAATAAACCCAGCCACATTCATCATATTTCAGGGTGATCTGCGCCATCATTCCAGACCCACAAACTCTTTCCTTGTGCTGACAAAATAACCTCCAGGAGAGAGTATGCGAACATCCATCATCATTGTACTCATGTTGACAGGACTGTTGATCATGCCCCTGGAGGCTGACATCGCAGTTACGGGCATGAAACAACAGACCTACCAGTACATCATCAACAACACTGAGGCGTTTCCTGATTACCAATTCCTGACAAGCAGTGAGATCTGGAATTATGAGTATCCCTCACTGGTGATCAATGGAACATTTGGTGGCGGGTACAAACTGGATGGATTTGTCCTGCATGCGATCAGACAGAATGATCTGGATCCTGCAATCAGGGCAGAACTCAGCTCATCAGATCACGAGAAGAAGAACCTCTCTGCATATTTTGAATCTGCTCCGATGGCAACATCGGACCTGCTGCTTCCTGTGGCAACCACCCTCAATGAGACATTGGCGGTTCGAAACCTTACCGTTCTGCTCAGGATAGATAAGATCAGTAACAGGACCATGAATGTAACCAGACTGAAGACTATCTACCAGTATGAAAATGGCACAAGTTCAGAAGAGTTCGAGCAGAGTAAACCGGAGGAGAACAACTCAGATCCTTTGAATGATATCAACCAGATGTTCTCACCAGATACACTGCTGGAGAAGATCTGACTGTAGTGTTCATACGCAGTCAGACAACCAGAACGGATAAATTAGTCAGAAGAACCAGATGATGCACAGCCTTGATCTTCTTCTTCTCAACCTCTGGTTCTTTTTTGTTCCCTTCCTATCGGGTTTGTTCATCATTCTCATTCTGATCAGACGGAGAATCTGGTGAACCACCTCTTACTTTCACTGGTATCTGCATTGATCGGAACCATCATCACTGAATACCTGGTCTTGTTGCTGTTGATCAGAAGAGATCCTCTCAACCTTTTTGTCTACACAGTACACATCAACGCTGTCACCAACCCCCTGATGAATTACGGATTTATCGTTCTTGATATTCAGCTGATCCCGCTTGAAGCAGGAGTGATACTGGCAGAGATAATCCTGATCTGCCAGTTAGCTGGAATAGGTATGCGATACGCCGGAATCTGTTCGCTCTGTGCTAATGGAGTTTCGGTATTAACCGGTTTATTCTGGCAGATCTCGCATTAACTTAAAGTTAGTCATGACGCATTTTTGAAATTGAATTTTTTGAACGCATTTTTGAAATATAGATTCAATTTTTAGATATATATGCGCTGACCGAGCAATCATTATGTAGTATTGATAACGAATGTTGAAAAACAAATATATAGAACTACATTACAACAGATATGGTGACCACGTATGATTAATTCCGCAGATGAAGGGGCTCCGCAGGAACCCAGAGAAGATCAGGGTGAAGCCGGAGAACTGACTCCTGAGGAATCTCCTCCACAGGATGAACGCACTCCCCTTGAGATCCTGCAGGGTGAGTACGATGAACTCCACAACCGTTATCTCAGACTTGCAGCTGACTTTGAAAATTTCCGAAAAAGAAGTGCCCGTGATATTGAGTCACGCACCAGCTCAGCAATCGAACGGTTTGCAAAAGACATGCTTGAGGTTGCTGACAGCCTTGAACGTGCACTTGTTTCAGAGGGCGCCGACCATGAAGGGATGAACCAGATCAAGAAACTACTTGAAAATGTTCTTGACAGGCAGGGGATCGTGTCTTATGAATCATCTGGTGAAAAATTTGATCCAACCCGTCATGAGGCGATCGCCTATATTCCATCCGATAAGGATGAAGGGATCGTCTGTGATGAAGTCTGTAAAGGCTACTGCTTAAGCAGCAAAGTTATCAGACCGGCAAAAGTTACAGTATCACGCGGAAACGAAGCAGAACAATCATAGGAGTAATAAAAATGGCTAGTGAAAAAATTCTGGGTATCGATCTAGGGACAACCAACTCATGCATGTCGATCATGGAGGGTGGAAAGGCAGTCGTCATTCCAAACGCTGAAGGTGGCAGAACCACTCCATCAGTCGTAGCCTTCACCAAGGATGGAGAAAGACTGGTCGGCAGCCTTGCAAAGCGTCAGGCCATCACCAACCACCAGAACACGATCATATCGGTAAAACGCAATATGGGAACTGACAAGAAGTTCAATCTCAACGGAAAGAACTTCAGCGCTCAGGAGATCTCTGCGATGATCCTTCAGAAACTCAAGAGTGATGCTGAGGCATATCTTGGGGATGAGATCAAGAAAGCAGTCATCACCGTCCCTGCGTACTTCAATGATGCCCAGCGACAGGCAACCAAGGATGCAGGAACTATTGCAGGCCTTGAAGTTCTCCGTATCATCAACGAACCGACTGCAAGTGCCCTTGCCTACGGTATCGACAAAGAAGAGGACAAGACTGTTCTGGTATACGACCTTGGTGGCGGTACATTCGATGTCTCAATCCTGACCCTTGGTGACGGAGTCTTCGAGGTTAAGGCAACCGCGGGTAACAACCATCTTGGTGGCGACGACTTTGATAAGTTAGTCACTGACTTCCTGGTCGAGGAGTTCAAGAGGAAGGAGGGCATCGACCTGACCAAGGACCCGATGGCCATGCAACGCCTGCGTGATGCATCCGAGAACGCAAAGATCGAACTTTCACAGAAGCAGAAGACCAATGTAAACCTGCCATACATCACCACCGACTCAAGCGGTCCGAAATTCCTGGACATCGACCTGACAAAATCTAAGTTCGAGCAGCTCATCGGTAACCTGGTTGAGAGTACCATCGGACCGGTCAAGCAGGCACTTTCAGATGCAGGCATGACCCCGTCTGATATCGATCATGTGCTCCTCGTAGGAGGTTCCACCCGTGTCCCGCTCGTTCAGCAGAAGGTCAAGGAGATCCTTGGAAAAGAACCAGACAAGGGAATCAACCCTGATGAGTGTGTTGCTGTTGGTGCAGCGATTCAGGGAGGCGTACTCGGCGGTGAGACCAGTGATATCGTTCTGCTCGATGTAGCCCCGCTGACCCTCTCGATCGAGACCCTTGGTGGAATCGCAACCCCGATCATCGATCGGAACACAACCATCCCCACCAAGAAGAGCCAGGTCTTCTCCACTGCAGCAGACAACCAGACTTCCGTTGAGATTCATGTTGTTCAGGGTGAGCGAAAACTTGCAGCTGACAACTTCACGCTCGGGAAGTTCATGCTGACCGGTATCCCACCTGCACCACGCGGCATCCCCCAGATCGAGGTCACCTTCGATATCGATGCAAACGGTATCATCCATGTATCTGCCAAAGACCTCGGCACCGGTAACGAGCAGAAGATCACCATCAAGGGCAGCAAGAAGCTCTCTGATGATGAGATCGAGCGGATGGTTGACGACGCAAAGAAGTTCGAGGAAGAGGACACCAAGAAGAAAGAGGAGATCGAGGTCCGCAACAGTGCCGATATGGCAGTCTTCTCTGCTGAGAAACTCCTGAAAGAGTCTGAGGACAAGATCGAAGAGGAAGACAAGACCAAGGTTCGTGAACAGATCGATACAGTCAAGAAGGCACTCGAGGGAACCGACTCTGAGCAGATCAAAAAGGCGATGGAAGCTCTGACCGAGGCTGTCTACACCATCACCACTAAGATCTACCAGAAGGTTCAGCAGGATCAGGCAGCCCAGCAGCAGGCCGGAGGCGCAGGAGAACAGCAGAGCTCAGGACCTTCTGACGACAACGTCGTTGATGCTGACTTCACCGAGAAGAAGGAGTGAACCTGAATCATGGTTGCGGGAGATTACTACGACAGACTCGGCGTCTCACGGACAGCCGATGATAAGGAGATCAAGAAGGCCTACCGCAACCTTGCCCGTAAGTACCACCCTGACGTAAACAAGGATCCCGGAGCAGAGGACAAATTCAAGGAGATCAACGAGGCGTACAGTGTTCTGTCTGATGCCCAGAAGCGGGCCCAGTACGATCAGATGGGGCATGAAAACTTCACCAACGCCTCCAAGGGATCCTACGGCGGCGGGGGGTACAGCGGAGGGTTTAACGCAGACTTCTCAGGATTTGGAGATATCTTCGACTTTGCCAGCGACATCTTTGGAGGGTTCGGAGGCGGAAGACAGCGTGGGCCGCGGAGGGGTGATGACCTCCTCATGCGGCTGGACATCACACTGAAGGATGCCACATTCGGGCTCGACAAAGAGATCGAGGTGATGCATGCTGAGGCTTGTCAGACCTGTGAAGGAACAGGCAGTGAGAACCGGAACCTGAAAAACTGCCCCAAGTGTGGCGGATCAGGGCAGATCAGACAGCAGACCCAGACTCCCTTCGGTAACTTTGTCAGGCAGGGAACCTGTGACCTCTGTCACGGACGGGGAAAAGTACCTGAAAAACCCTGCTCCACATGTCATGGTACCGGCCATTCCAAGGTCCGTAGAAAGGTATCAGTGCATATCCCTGCCGGTGTAGATACCGGAATGCGCTTGAGGATGGATGGGTACGGCGAGGCAGGTGATCATGGTGCCCCGAACGGAGATCTCTACATCGAGATGCATGTCAAACCTGACTCCCGATTCCAGCGTGAAGGTGACAATCTCGGGACCAAAGTTCAGATCTCACCGGCCCAGGCAGTCCTCGGAACATCGGTTGAGATAGAGACGATCGATAACCGGAAACTCGACGTGAAAGTTCCTGCAGGCACCCAGGGAGGAAAACGTCTCAGAGTTGCAGGAGAAGGAGTCAGGCGGAGAGGAAGACATGGCGATCTCCTTGTCCTTGTAGAGGTCGTCATTCCGAAAAATATCCATGGTGAGGTCAAAGAGTTGTACGAGAAGATCCTTGCACATGAAGGGCACAAGCCCCGAAGTGATGGAGATAAGAAAGGATTCTTTGAGTCAATTCTTGGCGGAAGTTAACAGTCAGTAATGAGGTGGCAAGAGCCACCTTCAATCTCTTTATGAAAACCCTTAATTGGATTTAGGCGTAAATTACATATTATGGGCAATCTCCTTCTTGTTGACGATGCAGCATATATGCGCAGGCTCATCGGCATCATGGCAAAAAAAGGAGGGCATGAGGTAGTAGGTGAGGCGGAGACCGGAGAGCAGGCGATAGATCTTTTTTTGCGGCTCTCTCCTGATCTGGTCATACTTGATATCCTGATGCCTGATATGGACGGACTTGCTGTTTTAAAAAAGATCAAAGAACTGAAGAGTGACGCAAAAATTATCATGTGCACGGCATCAGAACAGTCACACCATGTACAGGAAGCAATCTCCTCCGGGGCAAAAGGGTACATTGTAAAACCTTTCACACAGGAGAGTCTGAACGAGAAGATCAACGCTGCCCTTGCATCATAACCTGACTCGCCTCTTCTGATAATTCCACATCTTTTATGCATTCCCGGCCAACAGTAGACAGTGAAACTGATCTTTGAGCTCTGGGGCGAACATCCGGAGATCCCCAGGGCTGAAATATCGTGCCTGGGCAGAGTGATCGATCACCGGCTCCAGGTTGCGATCGTTGATATACCTGATCCGGGATCTGTCCAGAGGCTTGCATACACGCACCGGGTGATGCGGTACCTGGGAGATTGTTCTGCTACCGAAGAGTCATTCACCAGGATGCTGACCGATCTCTCCCTCACATCTGACCAGCCATTCTGTGGGAGAGTAAAAAAGATGGACGGTTCAGAGATGAACCTCTCAACCACCCAGATGGAGCGGCTTATCGGGACGCACATCGAAGGGCCTGTCTCTGTATCAGCACCGGAAAAGGTGTTTCGTGCCATTGCTTCAGGAGACAGGATCTATTTCGGAGAAGTACTCTGGGAACTCGATCGTGGCCCGTACCATGAGCGAAAACCCGGCAACCGAGAGTTCTTCCACCCAGGTGTGATGATGCCACGGATGATCCGTTCCCTCGTGAACCTTGCCAATGCAATGCCTGGGGAGACGGTTCTGGATCCCTTCTGTGGAACAGGAGGGACCCAGATAGAAGCAGAACTTATCGGGTGCAATGCAATTGGGACTGATGCAGATCCCTTTATGATTCAGGGAACACGACTGAACCTGCCTGGATCAAAGGCAGCCATCGCCGATGTCAGATACCTTCCATTCCCTGACAACTCAATCGATCATGTGGTATCAGATCTACCATACGGGCAGTCAGTATTCATCATCGGATCAGCACTTGAGGAACTGTACCAGAGTGCTCTTGGAGAGATACTCAGGGTCACAAAGCCTGCCATGAGATCGGTGATTGTGACTCACCGGGATATCAGACCACTCGTTGCAGAGTATTTCACGATCTGTGAATATTTCGAACAGCGGGTACACCGAAGTCTCACCAGACGTATTCTTGTGATAACACACTGACTGGATCAGTCATACATATCATAAAGGTTGATCCGAACAATAGAAGAGAGTTCAAGGTCATTACGAGGCTGCTCTTTCAGAGAACATATGGCATTTACATTCTTTTTCAGAGATGCCCAGACCCTTCGTCTGGCAATAGAACATGTACACCCCTATATCCAGAGCAGATCACGAATAACAATATGGAGTGCTGGATGTGCAATGGGGCAGGAGCCCTACACATTTGCGATCATCCTCCGCGAGATCATCGGCCCGTACCTGTTCAGAAATGTCAGGATCTACGCAACTGATCTGGATCAGTACGGAAACTACGGAAAGATAATCAGCGAGGGGAAATATCCCCTAAAAGATCTGGAAAGGATTCCCGAGGGCATTCTGGCACGATACTTTTCTCCTGTCACCGATGATCCCTCACAGCGTATCATTTCAGAGGAGATCAGAAATGCTGTTGAGTTCCAGCAGCATGATCTCCTGTCCTTTGAGCCGATCAGAACAGGAGTTCACCTGATCATCTGTAAAAATGTTCTCCTTCACTTCTCAGCAGAAGAGAGGATGAAAGTATGGATGATGTTCTACAATGCACTTGAAGAAGGGGGTTTTATGCTTCATGAGCACACTCAGAAGTTACCAGATGAACTGAACGAAAAGTTTGAGCAGATCGTCATGAACGCACAGATATTCAGAAAACTCGTGAGATAATATGCAGATCCGAAACCTGACCGGACAGAGCACTGAGTATACCTCCAATGTCTACCACATTACCGGTGATTACCTGCAGCTGAGTGATCAAAGCAGTCTCATCGATGTCGGCCGTGATGTGAGCATACTTGGAGAACTCAGATCCATCCGGACAGGTATTGGAAAGAAACCAGTTGACCAGATCTTTCTCACCCATTCGCACTTTGATCATGCAGGACTTCTTCATGAGATCCTTGACAGATACCCGGTTCCGGTCTACGCCCATCCGGAGAGCAGGGTACAGGGGATAATCCCATTGGATGACAGACAGGTTGTCTATATCGGGGATCACAACTGCGAGGTGATCTGGGGAAGGACTCATAGTGAGGATTCAGTCTGTTACTTCTGCCATGACGACGGAGTTCTCTTTTCAGGAGATATCCCTATACGAATCTACACAGATGACGGTGTATACGACCCTGCTTTTCTCCCGGTTTTTGAGCAGATCTGCTCGTACGAGGTGAGAGAGATCTATCCCGGTCATGGAGATCCCATCCGTGAAGGAGTCAGACACATGCTTGAAGAGTCACTGCGCAACCTGAAGAGGAGCAAGTTTGTCTGAATTGGTCATGAAGGGGACCGGGGTCCTTATATGGATAAAACCCATTGAACCAGGACTGATCAACTGCAGGCAGGAGAGAGGAGGCACAACGGTATGGAGGTAAGAAACCTGACCGCGAAGTCTGAAGTCTACACCTCAAATGCTTACCTCTGTTCCCCGTCATTACCTGATAGCGATTCAGAATCTTATGACGGAAAAAACTGCGGAATTCTCATCGATACCGGATGCGATCCTCTGATTCTTCCAGCACTTAAGCAGATCGAGTATGAGATGGGGAGACAGCCTGTATGTCAGGTGATACTGACCCACAGCCATTATGATCACACCAAGATACTCAGGGATATCAGAGGAACCTGGCAGGTGACCACATATGCATATTCTGCGTACCTGAACGGAATTGATCACGTGATAAAAGGAGGGGAGACCGTGCAGGTGAACGGAAATAATTTTAACCTCATCCACGTTCCCGGACACAGTACCGACTCGATCTGTATCTACTGCCAAGAAGAACAGGTGCTCTTTTCTGGCGATTCTCCCCTGATGATCTGGGGAACTGAAGGAACGTATGAACTATCGTTCGTCAAAGCATTTGAGAAACTTGTCCAACTCCCGGTGCGTACAATCTACCCAGGTCACGGAGATGTGATCGCCAAAGACTGCAACAGGATCCTGGATCAGTCACTCAGAAACCTGCGGAAAAGCAGGGTACTCTGATCCGACCCCTCTTAATCTATGAAAAATCAGATTCGAATTGTTTTTCTGGCAGGTATCACTTTATTTCTACACCGCCCATTTATGAGAGGTGAAGACAGCAATCCTTGGAGGCGGACTTACAGGGGTAACCCTGGCCCACCTCCTTTCCAAACAGGGTGAAGATATTCTGGTGCTTGAACAGGACTCCCATATCGGGGGTCTCTGCAAATCCATCACTACTGATGGCTTCACGTTTGATATCGGCGGTTCTCATATCATCTTCTCCCGGGATCAGGAGGTTCTTTCATTTATGCATCAGGTTCTCGAAGAGAACCGGGGTGAACGAAAGAGAGATACAAAAATTTTTTATAAAAATCGTTATATTAAATATCCCTTCGAGAACGGACTGAGTGAACTTCCCAAAGAGGACTGTTTTGTCTGTCTGAATGAATTCATCAGAACACTCGTTGCCCACGAGAAAGGTGAACTGAAAGATCCAAAAAATTTCAGTGAGTGGATCTATCGTACATTTGGAAAAGGCATTGCAGAAGCATACCTGGTTCCCTATAATGAGAAGATATGGAATTACCCACTCGATCAGATCTCTGCTCACTGGGTTGAGGGTCGTGTTCCCCGTCCGCCGGTAGAAGATATTATAAAAGCTGCTGTCGGAGTTGAGACCGAAGGATATGCACATCAGGCAGTCTTTTCGTACCCGGTGACGGGGGGGATTGAAGCACTTATTGAGGCGATTGCTCGTCCGGTATCGGATCGGATCAGGACCGGGTTTACGGTAACTGACATTCAGAAAACCGGAGACGGGTGGGAGATCAGCAACGGAACTGAAACAATCAGGGCCGACAGATTGATCAGCACCCTGCCTCTCCAGATACTACAATCATGCCTGAGTGATCTTCCTGAAAAGGTCAGTACTGCCATCAGCGATCTCAAATACAACTCGATCGTCTGCGTAGGAATCGGGATGAACGGGCAGACACTCCCCTTCTCCTGGATGTACATTCCTGAGAAAGAGGGAACAGCCGCAAACAGAATATCATTCCCATCAAACTTCTCAACAGAGGTTGCTCCGGATGGGTGTTCATCAATCCTCGCTGAGATCACCTACAATGCCGGAGATCAGATTGATCAGATGAGCGATGCAGAAGTTGTAAGGGAGACGATCAATGCTCTGGCAACTGCAGGAATCCTTGACCCGGATCAGGTCAGGTCCGCCCTTTCAGTTCGGCACCGGTTTGCCTATGTCGTGTACGATCTCGCATGGCAGCAGAATATGAAGATTATTAAGGAACACTTCTCATCAGCCAACATATCTCTTGTCGGACGATTCTCCCAGTTTGAGTACCTTAACATGGACGGGGTCATCAGATCAGTCTTTGATTTTGTAAGGAGCTCATGATGGATGTCAACTTTGTCGTCGAAGACATGTTCCTCTTCAAGTACATCGGATGTTCAACCGTGGCCCGCACCCTGTATAAAACCCTGAAACAGGAGTCTGATCTGAACCTCACGTGGGAGCGGTTCAGGTACGATGCCGACATCTCCCATTACCACACCTTCGGTCCGATTGCTCTTCTCAACCGGAGACTTTCAGGTGGTAAAAGAATCCTCACCGCCCATTCGACTCCACGGGTAAACATCGGCAATCTTGCTCTCACCAAGGCGATCAACAAACGATACCCTGACATCTACCGTAAATTCGATCATATCGTGACCATATCTGAATCATGTGAACAGGAGGTTCAGGAGATGGTGCCCGATGTACCGGTAACGAGGATTCCAAACGGAATCAACAGGAGTTACTTTCAGCCGTCACCGGAAAAGCGGACTGCATTCAGGGAGATGCATGGAATTGGTGAGGATGAACAGATGATCCTGACCGTGGCACAGGTAAGCCCGCGGAAAGGGTTTTATGACTTCATGGAACTTGCATCCAGAAATCCAGATACAAGGTTTGTCTGGGTAGGAGGATTTCCATACGGCCTTGCATCCAAAGATTACCTGAAGATCAAGTGGCTCATTCAGCAACGAACTGACAATGTCATGTTCACCGGGTTTGTCCGCGATATCGCTGAAGCATACTGTGCTGCAGACATCTTCTTTATGCCGACATTTGCAGAGACGTTTGGGCTGGCAGTATTAGAAGCACAGGCTTGTGGTCTGCCGGTTGTCGCGAGAAGTATCCCTGAATTCCATGAGGTATACGGTGATACGATCAGGTACTTTTCAACTGTTACCGATGCAGAACGCGAGATCAGGGATGTAACTTCGTTGAGGACATGTGCGGCACATTCACGGGAAGCTTCATCACGGTATGATATCACGGACGTCTGTTCTGCACATATCAAACTATACCAGGAGATTTTCAACACATGATATCAGTAATTGTTCCTTCATTTAACGAAGAAGAGCGGATCGATGGGTGCCTCTCCTCGCTCTCTCACCAGACTCTGCCCAGGGATCGCTACGAGATAATCGTTGTCGATGGCGGATCAAAAGATAAAACCCGCGAGATTGCAGAGAAGTATGCTGACACAGTCTTCATCCAGACCAGCCCGAAGGTAGGGGGTGCCCGCAATGACGGTGCAATGAAGGCAAGAGGAGAGATCCTGGTGACCACCGACGCTGATACGTATCTACCACCTGACTGGCTTGAGCGGATCGAGCAAGGTTTCGCAGATCCCAAGGTTGTGATGATCTACGGCCCTGTCAGACCAATAGAACGCACTCTCAAGAACCGGTTGTACCTCTTCTTTGCAAACACCTTTGCAGGTATCGGGTATCTGACCGGAACGATCCTCTTTACTCTTGGATGTAATAGTGCATTCAGACGTGATGCATTCATGAGAGCAGGGATGTACCGGGTTTCTGATGCCGGTGATGATCTGGAAGTTGCTCACCGGATGAAGAGAGAAGGGAAGATTACGTTTGACAGGCGACTGTGGGTGGGCTTCTCTATGAGACGGTATGATCAGTTTGGTGCATTGAAATCAGTGTACGAGTGGTTTTACATCGTCTTTCATGGAGGAGACGCTGATAAGTACTCATATACGAGGCGTGAATACCGCTAAATAGCATCTTTTTTCAGAACCAGAAGCCAGTGATATAATGCAAAAGATCTCACCAGATCGGGATATCTTCGCATCAGGCTGGAATGGTTCTTAAACATGAATAGACAATCCTATAATAGTCTGATACTATCCCGCACGCTAACAGGCAGGTACAGGTAATGTTTGACCATCCAAAAAACGCACTCACCGAGGTACTCATCGTTGAGGATGATGAGATCATCGCATCGCTGATCGAGAGATTTCTCCTTCAGCGTGAGTACGTAATAACCGCGAAGGTTAGTACCGGTGAAGAGGCACTCTACAAGGTCGCCGAACATCTGCCAGATATCGTACTGATGGATATCAATCTCGCAGGAAAGATCGACGGAATCACTGCGACAAAATACATCACCGCAATATTCAGAATTCCGGTTATCTTCCTTTCGGCCCAGGATGATGAGAAGACACTGAACCGTGCAGCCCATGCCGAACCTGCAAGTTTTATCATCAAACCATTCAGTGCAAAAGACCTCTACTCAAATATTGAGATCGCACTGCATAATGATCGGCTGCTCAAACGATCCAAAGACTTCCAGTTCAGTAAGATTCGCAGGGTTGCGCGAGCTGCGCTTTCAGAGCTCGACGCATATTTCATCCTTGATATCAGGGGAAGAATTCTCTTCATCAATCCGTATGGAGAGCATATCCTCAATGTGTCACGCAATGATGTGATCAATGATCCGATCGGAAAGTTCCTGACATTTTACGATACCAGACAGAATACCATCTTCACCGATACATTCCAGGATGTCATCAGAGAGAGTCTGGTCCTTGGAATAAAACAGCACATCGCAGTCAAGATGAAGGACGGAACCTTCAGACATGTTGTGATTCAGTCATCGTCTATCAGGGATGCAGCAAACGAGACCATCGGAGTGATGGTCCGGATGCATATGAAGATGAAGAACGAAGTATGATTCAGACAGGAGGGTTTATCTCTCCTCATGACTCACTTGTATAAGCACCTCAGTCCCGGTAGGGTAGTGGATATCCTAGAAGCCTGCGGAGCTTTTGACCCGGGTTCAAGTCCCGGCCGGGGCGCTACATTTTTTTCTTTTTTTTTTTGTGTATCCAATATCGATTCAATAATGAATTTATTTTTAAAAAAGAGTGAAAAAATTAGTTTTTCTTCATCTTCGCTCTGACCAGTCGTGCCTGGAGTCCGTAGTAATGCGAGAACCCGATGGCATCAGTCTGATCAATCAGCTTCGAATCAAAGGATGCTACATCAATTGAATAGAATGAGTCTGGTGATGACCGGCCGAGTACAGTGACAGTCCCTTTATAGAGCCGGAGATCCACAGTCCCGTTCACCCGCTGCTGGGTCGTGTCAATGAAGGCATTCAGGGCATCCCAGAGAGGTTCATAGATCAGACCGTAATATGCAAGTTGGGCCCATTTCGCATCCACGGACTGTTTAAAGGCGTACTCTTCCCGTGTGAGGACGAGCCGCTCAAGATCGGCATGTGCCGTAAGCAGGACCGTTGCTGCAGGATGCTCATAGATCTCACGGGCTTTGATCCCCAGAACCCGGTTCTCCATCATATCATTTCTGCCGATTCCGTGACTTCCTGCAATCTGGTTCATCTCACGGATCAGATCATATCCTGACATCTTGTTTCCGTTCATAGCAACCGGAAGTCCCTTCTCAAAGGTCAGTGTGATATCAAGTGGAGTTTCAGGAGCATGTATTGGTGAAATGGTCCAGGCATAGATCTCTTCAGGTGGATGAAAATCAGGCTCTTCGAGATGACCTCCCTCAACACTTCGCGACCAGAGGTTCTCATCAACAGACCAGGGTTTTTCCTTGTTGACCGGGACCGGAACGCCATGCTGTTCTGCATACTCTATCTCCCACTCACGGGTCATGTTGTTCTCACGAATCGGAGCAACAACATCAAGACCTGCTGACCTGAAGACAACATCGAACCTGAGTTGGTCGTTTCCTTTCCCAGTGCAGCCGTGAGCTACAGCGGTTGCCCCCTCTTTCTTTGCGATCTCAACAACCGCTTCAGCGATAATCGGTCTTGCAAGGGAAGTTCCCATTGGGTATCCTTCATAGAGACCATTGGCACGGATCGAGGGGAACAGACACCGGTCCACAAACTCCTGCTTGAGATCTACAGTGTAATGCCGGTCTGCAAGTTTCTTTCCCTTCTCCTCAGCAACGGCTATCTCTTCGTCACGCTGGCCAACGTTTGCTGCCACGGTGACGACGCGATCATACCCATACTGTTCTTTTAGCAATGGAATACAGATCGAAGTATCAAGTCCACCCGAATATGCAAGAACTACAGTGCCTTTGCCCATGTAAATATCTCCGGAAAATTGTGAATAATCCTTAGATATATGAACCTGAAGAAAAGAAAAAACTCCCGCAGGTTTTCTGCCTGTCGGGTGAAAGAGAGAAGATCAAGAGATGTAGTGCTGGAGGGGTTCAATAGTCAGGTTTTCAACCCTGACTGTGTTGATCGCTTCAGCAGCTGCAAGGGCTGCCTGGATGGTTGTAATATAGGGTACCCCGTAGTCTACAGCGGTCCGCATGATCTGGATGTGATCCTGTCGTGCCCTGCGATCGGCAAAGACGTTGATGATGAGACTGATCTCTCCGCCCCTGAGCATGTCGATCACATTTGGTGAACCTTCCTGGATCTTGCGGACAAGGTTCGAGGGGATACCATGGCTGTTGAGATACTCGACAGTGCCACTTGTGCCATAGATCTTGAGCCCGTTTTCATGAAATGCCCTGGCAATTGGGAGGATGTGATCCTTGAGATCCTGGGTTATCGAAATAAAAACGTTTCCCGAACGCGGAAGGCGGTTGTGGGCTGCTATACTGGCCTTGTAATACGCACGTCCAAAGTCATAATCAATACCCATCACCTCGCCGGTACTCTTCATTTCAGGACCAAGAACGGTGTCAACACCAGGGAGCTTGTTGAAGGGCAGAAGTACTTCCTTGACAGCAACGTGCTTGATCTGCCTCTCCTGATAGGGCATATCAGAGAGCCGCGTACCCATCATCACACGTGCAGCAATTTTGGCCAGGGGAATGCCGGTTGCCTTTGCAACAAACGGAACAGTCCTGCTGGCCCGCGGATTTGCTTCAAGCACATAGACCACCGAGCCCTGAACAGCAAACTGAATATTTACAAGCCCGACCACACCGAGACCAAGGGCAAGTTTGCGTGTATAGTCACGGACAGTATCAAGAATTTCAGGCGGGAGGGACTGGGTCGGGATAACACAGGCTGAATCGCCGCTGTGAACACCGGCAGCCTCGATATGTTCCATGATCCCGCCAATGAGCACATCGGTTCCGTCACAGACTGCATCGACATCAAGTTCTATAGCATTCTGCAGGAACCGGTCGATAAGAACCGGGTGGCTTCGGGAGACCTTGACTGCTTCCCTTATGTATGCGGTGAGTTCAGTAGTGTCATGCACAATCTCCATTGCCCTGCCACCAAGCACGTAGGAGGGCCTGACCAGTGCCGGGTACCCGATCTTTTCGGCGGTTGCCAGTGCTTCGTCTTCAGAGGTTGCCGAACCATTTGGCGGGGAGGGAATATGGAGATCATCAAGGAGAACGCTGAACCGGTCACGATCCTCTGCCATGTCCATGGCATCAGGCGTTGATCCAAGAATACGTGTCCTGAGCCCAACCCGCGCCATCTCATCACGGAGAGGAACTGCAAGGTTCACGGCGTTCTGCCCACCAAACTGAACCATCACACCGTCGTACTCGTCCTTTTTGAGAATGTTCATCACATCCTCAAGTGTCATCGGCTCGAAGAAGAGACGGTCAGAGGTGTCAAAATCGGTTGAGACAGTCTCAGGATTATTATTGACCACATGCACCTCGACACCCATCTCACGAAGGGCGGTGACTGCATGAACCGTGCAGTAATCAAACTCGATCCCCTGACCGATCCTGATCGGACCGGAACCAAGAATCATAACCTTCTTCTTTTCTGAAGGCTGCATCTCACACCGTACATCACCCCAGGTAGAATAGAAGTACGGAGTCTGGGCAGGAAACTCGGCAGCACAGGTGTCCACCATCTTGTAAGAAGGTGAGCCACAGAGGGTTGTGATCTCTTCCTCACTTCGTTTCGTCAGAGTGCTGATCTCACTCGTAGAGAAACCATACCTTTTGGCAAGCTTGATCTGATCGTCTGTACCTCCTGTTGTCAGGACACGCTCAAGATCGATAATGTTCCTGATCTTCTCGAGCCAGAACGGAGTGATTTTGGTTAGGTCAGTTACCTCATCAAGACTGAAGTCCTCCCTGAACGCATCAAAAAGCGTTGCAAAACGCTCATCTGTCGGCCGCGAGAGGATCATGCGAATCTCACCATGATTGGTGTGGCGATCAACATCATTGTCAAGAGAACGAAGAGCTTTCTTGAACGCTTCCTCTACACATCTGCCGATAGCCATCACCTCACCGGTGGACTTCATAGCAGTGGTGAGCGTCCGGTCAGCGGTCTTGAACTTGTCAAACGGCCACCGCGGAACCTTGACAACGACATAATCGATCGATGGCTCAAACGATGCCGGAGTCTTCCCAGTCACGGTGTTGAGGATCTCATCAAGCCTGAGACCGATGGCAATCTTCGCAGCAACCCGTGCAATAGGATAGCCTGTTGCCTTCGAGGCAAGGGCTGAAGAACGTGAAACACGTGGATTCACCTCAATGACCCGGTACTCCTTGTCTTTCTTAAACCCGAACTGGATGTTGCAGCCGCCCTGCACATCAAGAGCACGAATGATCTTGAGTGCAGCATCACGAAGGACATTGAACTCGTCATCGCGGAGGGTCAGTATCGGGGCAACAACCACGCTCTCACCGGTGTGGACTCCCATCGGATCCACATTTTCCATCCCGCAGATGGTGATGCAGGTGTCATTGGCGTCACGCATCACCTCGAACTCGACCTCTTTCCATCCTGCCACACTCTCTTCGACAAGCACCTGGTGAATTCGGGATTTCCCAAGTCCGAGTTCGGTGATTCGGCGGAGATCATCTTCATTGTATGCGATTCCGCCGCCAGCCCCGCCGAGGGTATACGCTGGTCTGATGATTGCAGGGAATCCGACGACTTTTGCCGCCTCATCGAGCTGGGAGAGGGAACTGACGATCATGGACTTCGGGACCGGCTCACCGATCCGCTGCATCAGATCTCTGAACTTCTCACGGTCTTCTCCTTCATAGATCGCCTTGAGCGGGGTCCCCAGGATCCGGACGCCCTCAAGTGCACCCATCTCGGCAAGCTCGGCGGTAAGGTTGAGTCCGGTCTGGCCGCCCATCCCAGACATTATTCCATCAGGTTTCTCTTTCGCGATGATCTTCGCGATCACATCTGCCTGAAGGGGCTCAACGTAGATGATGTCCGCAGTGTCAGGGTCGGTCTGAATTGTTGCCGGATTACTGTTGACAAGTACTACCTCAACACCTTCTTCACGAAGTGCACGACAAGCCTGCGATCCTGAAAAATCAAACTCAGCAGCCTGACCGATCTGGATCGGGCCTGATCCGATGAGGATCACTTTCTTGATTGATGGATCTTTTGGCATCAGATGAGCCTCCGCATCATCATATCAAAGTACATCTTCTCAGTATCATGCGGCCCGGCATGAGCCTCCGGATGGAACTGAACACAGAAGAGCTCAAGATACTCATCCTCAAATCCTTCGAGTGTTCCGTCATTGCAGTTGGTAAACGTGACCTGGCACCCTTCAGGAAGAGACTCGCCCATCACAACGAATCCGTGGTTTTGTGAAGAGATTGCAATCCGGCCATCTTTGTACCTGACCGGCTGATTTGCCCCGCGGTGGCCAAACTTCATCTTCTGTGTCTCTCCGCCGAGCGCAAGGCCGCAGATCTGATTGCCCATGCATATCCCGAACACTGGCAGTTCACCAGCCAGGTTTTTCACTGCATGGATCGCTCCGGTTGCCTGGACCGGATCACCAGGGCCGTTGCTGATAAAAAGTGCATCAGGTTTGCATGTAAGTATCTCATCCGGCTTTGCATCATGCGGAAAGATGTGAAGGTCCGCATTCCGGCTGCTTAAACTCTGCAGAATATTCTTCTTCACACCGAGATCGATCACCGCCACCTTTGGTCCACTGCCTTTCATATGCCATGGCTCTTTGCATGATACCTCAGGGATCAACGACTGTGTCGTGATATCTGGTGCTGATCTGGCGAGTTTTACCGCCTCTTCACCGTCGTCACTGCCCACGATGACCCCTGCACGGACCGTCCCCTCTTCCCTGATGCTGATGGTCAGATGACGTGTATCAACACCCGTGATCCCGAGGAGACCTTCTTCCTCAAAAAACTGGGAGAGTGTAGTCCTGCCTGCCGGCTGCGTGCAGAGCTCGTGAACAACACACCCAGATGCCCATACGCGGGGGTTCTGAAAATTTTCTCTGTCAACTCCATAATTTCCAATAAGGGGGTAGGTGAAGAGAAGAATCTGGCCGTGATAACTGGGGTCGGTCATCGCTTCCATATACCCTGTCATCTGCGTGCTGAAGACCAGCTCGCCGGTTGTCTCTCCCTCAACCCCGAATCCCTCGCCGATAAAATATCGTCCATCCTCTAATCCGAGCGCAGCCTTCATGGTATAAGTCCCATATCAGTGAGCATGAAAACGTAATAACGATACCTTACGAAAAATTTCTGATTCATTTATCCTGGTTCCTTGAATAAATATAAAATTCAGGAACACCGGAACAATTTATTCTTCACAGTGATCTTAAGAACAATCTTAAGAACACGGCGGTAGAATCATGAGATGATGAGCGTTCCAAGAAGAGTCTTTTTTACCCGGGGTGTCGGCATTCACAAAGATCGGCTGGCCTCCTTCGAAGCTGCACTCCGATCTGCGGGTATTGAGATGTTCAACCTCGTCTATGTATCATCAATATTTCCACCCAAGTGCACTGAAGTTACCAGGCTTGAAGGACTTCGGAGTCTGAACCCGGGTGAGATCGTCTATGCAGTTATGGCACGGGCGGATACCAATGAACCAAACCGCCTGGTCAGTGCTGCAGTCGGACTTGCTCTGCCTAAAGAGCAGGATCATTACGGATACCTCTCTGAACATCACACCTATGGTGAGACTGAAACCCAGTCAGGGGAGTATGCAGAGGATCTGGCAGCAACGATGCTGGCCACCACACTTGGGATAGAATTTGATCCTGACACAGCCTGGCAGGAGCGGGAACAGATCTATAAGGCCAGCGGCAAGATCATCGAGACCTCGCACATCTGTCAGTCAGCAAAAGGGGATGTTTCAGGGAAGTGGACAACGGTAATCGCTGCAGCAGTATTTGTAATGGAATAACCCCATATGCGAGGTTATCCACAGAAAGAACATAATTACGCAATATATTTAATCTATACACCAAATAGTTCTACTATCAGGATTCCGGTATGATATGGAACCCTGAATGAATTAGACAGGGATGGGGTATTGAGCGACTATGGACACCGCTAATAGGCGTGAACTGAAAAATCTTCTCAGGCGGGGGGAGGATGCTCTTCTTCGACGTGACTACGAGCGGGCGTCAACGTATTTCAGGCGGGCATATACAACAGACCCGGGAAATATTACGGCCATAACAAACCTGGGATATGTGTACGCAAAAATGGGCCGGTTCTCGCATGCCCAGAAATGCTTCATCACAGCACTGGATATTGATCCTGATAACCCGATCGCAAGGAAGAACCTTAGTCTTCTGATGAGTCCGGAGGAAGAAAGGCGGACTGCATCCCCACAAGTACGAGGAAGGCCGGGAGAGGAGATCTTTCTCAGGTACCTTGAGTGGGGAAACCTGCAGATGAAGCAGGGCAACTATTATGCTGCAATCCAGTATTTCAAACAGGCAAGCAGAATTCATCCTGATTTCATCGAACCGCACCTGAAGATAGGTATCAGTTACGAAGAGCTTAAAGAGTGGGCAGCAGCTGCAGGTGCCTTTACCGATGCCCTTGACATCTTCCCAAAAGACCCTGTTGCGCAGGAACACCTTGACAGATGCAGAGGAATGACTTCAGATGATCTGCATCAGGGGCATGAGGACGATGCCCCCCCACTGGTATCATCTGGTAAGATACCACCTATCAGCTTAGAAGTGAAACCAGAGGAGGATCATCAGTCAGCTCCTCCCGTCCCAGAGAAAGAAGCAGTAGTGAACATGCCCGGATCCACCTCATCAAAGGAGGATAGTGCAACACCGGAAAAACCAAAGTCTGAAGATGAGATGATCCGGTCTATTCTTGATCAGTACAGTGATCTGATGAGCTCTGGGAAATCTTCAGATAAAGGACAGAAGACCGACACTGGGGATATGATTCCTGAAAAGGAAGAACCCAAAACTCCGGAACCACAGGCTCCGCCAGTTGTATCAAGCCAGCCACCCGCCAGCAGTGATGATATTGTCAGCAGCATCCTGATGCAGTACCAGGATGATATTATAGACGAAGGTCAGGCTGCATCGCCCGCTCCTGAACCGGCATCAACAGAGCAGGATCAGGTACCGCATACAGGTAGTGCACCATTAAGTGGAGAGAAGAACGAAATGAGTCCGGCACAATCCAGTGGGATAAGGGTCGATCTTAACGATGACCAGAAAGACGCTCTGCGGGAACTTGGAAATATCGGAGCGTCTCATGCAGCAACTACGCTCTCCACCATGCTGAACACGCCAATCATGCTGAATGTTCCTGAGATCAGCATCACGGATTTTGAACATATCAATGCAGAGATCTCTCAGGAAAATTCTGCCATGGGCATATTTACCATGGAAGGGCAGATGGCGAAGGCCGGATATGTTATCCTGCACGTTCCCAGAGAGTCTGTCGTGCTCATGACAAGTATCATGCTTGGTATGCCTGCAGATCCGGCACGGGAACTGAACGAGATGGATGAGAGTGCCATCACAGAGATCGGTAATATCATGGTCTCTGCATTTCTGGACGGGACTGCAGAACTGCTCGGGATCATCATGCTCCCCTCTCCACCCCGGACAATATTTGACCTGCCAAAAAATGTCTTTGACCTGATCATCAAGGAGAGCAACATCCTATACGATAATGTCGTCTTCTTCAGAACCGAACTGCTCTGTGATGAGCATGAACTCAATCTGAACATCTTCATGCTTCCAAATCCCCCGGTTCTTCAGGAGATCGTGCGAATGCTTGAGAAGATTATTGAAGATTCAGCTCAGGGCCAATAACACTTTTTTTCGTAAAAACAGATTATATCTCACGGATGGCGCCATCAGCCTGACGGATAACAAGGCGTCCCCCTTCTTTTGGAAAATAGGTTATTGTGCGGCCTACTGTTCCACCGATGTCTTCCCTGATGATCGGTATCGAGTTTGCCTTGAGAAGGTCACGTAAGGCATCAACATTCCGCTCGCCGATGTTGAGATTTCCTGAAAAATTCTGAAACATAGAGGCGCCACCTGCCAGTTTCGCCTTCAATGAAGAACTCTTAACGCCCTTAACTGCAAGATCCTTGAGAAGAATCGTAACCGCGGTATCAGCGTACTTACCCTCACGCTCTCCGGGTTTGCCACTCGATTTCGGGAGCATGACATGAGCAAGTCCGCCGATCTTCTTCTCTTCATCATGAAGGATCAGACCTACACATGACCCAAGGCCGATAGAAGTCATCACCGAACTTCCTACCGACCACTCACCAATGCCAATGATGATCAGATCTTTCTGATCCCGTGTTAATATCGGCGGTGTCGTCATGCTACAACCTGAACTGGATTATCCGGATGTGGAGATCACACTGTCCATTCGCGCAAACAACTCGTTGAGCAGCCCTTTGCTGGGAAGCAGAATAATGTTTGCGCTGATGTTGTACTCAGCACATTGAAGTTCGGTCTTGAAGAGTACCACCTCATCCACGTTTTCATCGATCTCCTGGGTGGCGATGATCGTCTGAAGTGCTGCATGAGGCATGTCAATAACCATGGACGGGGGTGACGGGATCATGATGATCGAGAGCAGGGTTGCACATGCATCCAGGAATGAGGAGGTCATGATGTTGCCGATCTCGTTAAGGGCACTCTTATCCATATCATCGATCTCCCTTTCAGAGACACTCTGACCAAGCATAATGCTCGTCAGTCTGATGATAGACTCTTTTGGAATATGTATGATGATGTACCCGTTTCCTGCCAACTGACCCTGGATCTGGAACACAACCATTGCTGCTGCTACATCATCCAGATAATACCGGAGATTCTGAAGTTGCACAAGAATGATCTCAGGCACATGAATCGAGATCAGGGTATTCAGGATAGTGGAGAGTGTGGTCGCTGCGTGGGATGCGCCGATATTACCGAGTTCACGCAGTTCATCGGCTTGCATGTCGGTTATCAGATGCTCTACGTCAGATATCACATTGTTCTTCATGACCTTCTTCACCCTTCTGCCTGAACTCTTCCTTGCTGCTTTCTGACCTGAACTTTCCCGCAGTATCGCCTTGACATCAAGAACAGGAACAACCTCACCATCTCCGGGAATCGTGACCCCGCTTACTCCATCACATGTACCCACGAACTTGGAGAGAGGCTTGATGACAACCTCCTGCTGGCCTTCAATAAGATCAGCAATGATGGCACCCTTCCGGTTCTGGTTCTGCAGAACCACGATGACCTCTTCATTCTGAGACCTGCCAAACATGTCATCCAGCCGGTAGAGAACGATGATCTCATCGCGCATCAGAATCCCTTCTCCATGGCCGATGTTCTGGATCGGGAAGGCTGCAAGACTCGCCACTTCAGCCACATTGGTGATCGGGATCGCACACCTGCGATTGTTGATCCTGATCATCATCACCATGACAATTGCCATGGTCGGCGGGAGGACAAGCTCAAACCGGCTTCCCTGCCCGAACACAGACTCCAGTTTGATCGTTCCCTGCAGAGAGGCAATGGTTGTCTTGACCACATCAAGTCCGACCCCTCTGCCGCTGATATCGGTGATCTTATCGGCAGTGGAGAAGCCGGGAAGGAAGAGGAGATCGTTGATCTCTGTCTCTGACATGGCAGCCAGCGCATCTTCGGTTGCGAGGCCGCGCTCAAGTGCCTTCTTCTTGATCTTCTCCTGGTTGATGCCTGCCCCATCGTCCTCTATGACGATGACAACATTATCTTTGTCACGTGAAGCTGAGAGCTTAAGGGTCCCTTTCGGAGGTTTTCCGTTCTTAATACGAACATCAGGTGGCTCAATCCCATGATCCAGTCCGTTTCTGATCAGGTGAAGAAGGGGATCATTGAGGCCATCCATCACACTCCGATCAAGTTCAGTGTCACCACCTTCGACAATGAAATCAACCTCTTTTCCCTCTTTGGTTGCAATATCACGGACGGTCCGCGGGAACCGGTTGAAGATATGGTTGAGCGGAATCATCCTGATGTCCATCATCATGACCTGGAGATCAGCAACAGATCTCCCCACCATGTTGAGGGTTTCATCAAGTTCCTTGATCTTGTACTCCTGGGCGATCTGCTCAAGCCTGCCACGGTTGATCACCAGATCCTCAACCAGATTCATCATATGGTCGAGCCGATCGATGTCCACCCTGATGTTCTTGACTTCACGTTTCTTCTCGACTTTTTCACCAGCAGAGATACGAGAAGGGGCAAGCGTTCCGTTCTGATGATCCTCCAGCCCGATACCTGCCAGACCCGGACCTGATACCTCCTGAATAGGAGTGAACGATGAACTTTTAATGTCAGATCCTTTTAGATATGCTTTGACACTCTCTTCAGATATCTCTGAACCATTAAGTTCAAGATCAAAGATACCTGAAAAGGTTCCACTATCCTCAATCACTTCACGACGCGGTGAGAAGTTTGTGAGGGTACCATGTGACTCGAGATTCTGGAGAATCAGCATGGCACGAAGATTTTTCGAGTCAACCGCAGGAGAAAGTTCGATATGGATCGCATATCGCTTCTCATGCTCTGAACCAGGTGCCAATATCGCAGCATTACCAGGTTGAGTGAGTGACTCTGTTTCTGTCAGTGAAAACGATCTGATGTCAGATATCGCTAAAATTGTTTCTACTGCCTGCTTTCCTGCATTGGTGACAAGGGTGAGATCGATAGTCCCTTCAAATACAGGATCATCTTCTACTATGGTTCTTTCAGGAGAAATTGCAGAGATGACACCTATACTCTCCAGGTTCTGAAGGATCAGCATCGAGCGCAGGTTTTTGCTGTCTACTTCTGGTGAGAGTTCGATATGAAGGTTATATTCAATATTGCCAGCCTGATCGTATGACTCATATGCTGGGTTTTCGTACATGTCACCGGCAGGCTCAGGAGAGACCGGAGCTCCTGACTCTTCAGAATCCTTCTTTCCCCCTGAAGCCGGCGCCGCAACCGAACCTGATAACCAGGCTTTCAATGCAGAAACACGAGCCTCGCGATGTTCTAGAAGCCCGTCCCCGCCAGCCTCGACATCATCGATCATAGCCTCAATGTCATCAACTCCGGCGAGCAGATCATCCATGAGAGCCTGGCTTACCTGCAGGTTGCCACTACGGATCTGGGAGAATACATCTTCAAGTGCATGACAGATCTCCTCCATGTGCATAAAACCCATGGAGGCAGACATACCCTTCAGTGAATGTGCAGAGCGGAATATCTCATCAATGGCATGAGAGTCGGTCCCCTGCTCAAGAATCAGAAGGTTACTGACAATGCCTTCATGGTTCTCCCGTGATTCAGCAACATACAGGCTTCGGTATGCGTCAAGATCTGACATTCATCACCCTGAGATGCTTTTAACAAACTCTTCGATCTTTCCGGGAATATTTTTCAGAGGCATTACATGATCAACAGCTTCTCGCTGGAGTGCAGACCTGGCCATCCCGTATACCAGACAGTCTTCCTGCCTGCAGACAATAGTGATGCCTCCTGCTTTTTTTATGGCTTCAGTCCCTTCTCCACCATCATTACCCATCCCGGACAGGATAGCAGAGACACTTCTGCCACCAAACACCTGGGCTGCAGAGACAAACGTCTTGTCAACCGCTGGTTTCACATTATGTACCGGAGGAGAGTCAGCATGCACGATCTTACCACCCTGCACACCCCCCTTGTCAAGGTATGATGAAACAATGGTGTGATACCCAGCCTTTGAGATGAAGACCATGCCACGTTTGAGAATGTCACCATTCTCGGTCTCCTTAATCCGAAGCGGGGAGATACGATCTAGCCGTGCTGCCAGTGCAGCAGTAAAACCACCCTTTGGCATGTGCTGAGTTATGATAACAGCAGCATTCAGATCCGCAGGCAGGTTGGAGACAACCACATCAAGCATCGGCGGTCCTCCTGCAGAGGATCCTATGAGCACGATATTTTTTGCGATCTCATCCTTCGATGCTGGTTTTGAAGTGACGTAGGCGATTGTGCAGATGTTTTTGATCTTTGATCTCAGTTCAGCGCCAATTTCCCGGATATTTTTAATTCCCCGGGGTTTTAACATGAAATCATCAGCACCAAGTGACATCGCCTTCTTGGTCATCTCAGCACCTTCAGAGGTGAGAGAACTCAGCATGAGAGTGCGGGGAAATGGTGAGAACTCACGTTTTCTCTCCAGCACACCGATCCCATCAAGCTTGGGCATCTCAATATCAAGCGTGATGAGATCTGGTTTTAACTCACGAATCTTCTCAAGAGCCTCCATTCCATCTGAGGCAACCCCGACGACCTGAATTTCAGGATCGCCGGCCAGCATATCCTGTACTACTGTCCTGATAAAGAGAGAGTCGTCGATGATGAGAACCCGAATCATGTTACGATGCACCAAGAACGTTGGCGATCTCCTCAAGGACTTTGGGAGCCTGGAATGGCTTAACTATGTATCCTCTGGCGCCACTTTTAATCGCCAGTTTTACCATCTGTTCCTGACCAACCGCCGTACACATAATGACCTTGGCGTTGGTATCGAGGGTCTTGATCGCTTTCAAGGCCTCAATTCCATTCATCTTTGGCATGACAACATCCATGGTAACAAGATCTGGTTTCAGATCCCGGTACTTGTTCACACCAATATCTCCATCCTCTGCCTCTCCCACAATCTCGTGTCCACCGGCAGAGAGGATATTTTTTAATAATGTCCGCATAAAGAGGGTATCATCGACAATGAGGATTCTTCCCATAGGTGAACGCTTCCTCCTATGATTAAGAAGCTGCGTACTGGTAAAAGTATTTTGTATTGAAGCCAGTCTTATGACGGTGGTTTCAATGCATCAGTTATGTATCTAACCCCTTTCGGGGTGAGCTGTACTTCTTTGCGGATCATCACCACATCGACCAGCTTCAACTTCAAAAGAGTATCGTAAATAACGTCCAGTTCTTTGGCAGAGAGGCTCAGCATGTTCTCAATTGACTTCGTGTCCATACCGCTGTAGATGAGCATGGCAACCTGGGCAGTCTGGGCATCAAGCTGATCCAGTTCGGAGCCCTTCATGTCCATCTCCTTGGTTGCATCACGAAGGAAGTTATACAGGACCTGAAGTGTAGAGAGCGGACAGAGTACGAACGAGGTCACCACCTCACTATTCTCAAGGTGATCAACCTTCACCACATCAAGTTTCTTGTGTTGCAGTTCACGCTTGGTCAGTTCAAGACTGGCAACTTCCTTGAGCGGAACACAGATCATCTTCTCCTGACTCACAAACCATATACCGGTCTTGAGAACTGCTATAGCCCCCTTCTCCCACTTCGCATTGGTGACCAGAACACCACCCCTGATGGCAGGTGACATAAAGTGTGCCATTAGCCGGTAGGCATTGCAGGCCATGATGATCTTCTTGTTCAGAACCTGCAGAACCTTCTCGACTGATGCAATCTTGTATATCTTTTCAGATTTGTCTGAACCAGTAACGATGAGGGTGTCTACCTGACCCCGTTGCTGGAGATCAACAATACTCCGGAAGGAGATCTCAAGATTGTATGGATCCTTGAGGATGAGACTATCCTTGGCTATCTCGATCTTTGATGTAACCCAGGAACCGCCTTTCTCCAGTTTGACCGGAACTTCTGCCATTGAACCCCTGTACTGAAATATCTATGCCGCTATTATTTGTTCTTTGCTTTTTTAGTAATGATTTTCATGATATCCTCAAGTTCTTCTGCCAGTTCTTCGGCAGTAACATGGACATCCTTGAGATCCCTGAGCAGCACATCATCATCACGTTTCTTCAGATCGCTGATATCGGCCTTGAGCGAAGCGATCAGGTCATCGTCACCAAGGCCACCTTTGCCCTGGGATAACTCGAACTGTTCTTCCCCTCCCCCAGAGTCATCCTCTCCCCCGTACATATAGGGGGTATCTTCAGAAGAACTGTAAGAGGCGAGATCACTTCCGCTGATTGAATCACCACCCTCCATAGTTGAGATGATCTCACCACCTGAATCGGATCCGATCTCTATCGTACTTGAGTAGATCTCATCGATCTCATCAGAGGGTTCTTCAGTGTCAAGCACCACATCCTCCTCTTCAGCGCTCGTGGTGATATCCATCCTGCGAACCTGTTCTTCAGAGGGAAGTTCCTGCATGACATCGGTATCACCGTAGGGTGTCCGCACCGAATCAAACTCAGGATTCACGGACTCAAGTTCAGCATCGATATCCAGACTGTCATCAAGATCCAGCCCGTCAAGCAGATCATCTCCAATATTATCCTCATTTTTCCGGGATTCACCTGAAACAGATGAGCCAGACCCTGATATGTCTCCGGCTTCATCCGGCTCTTCCGTCTTCTGCTTTTTAGCAGGCTTTTCTTTCTTATCAGGTTTTCCGGAAGACTTTGGAAGAGAAAGGTTCACAGAAGGGAGAGACGGCATCTTTGGAAGTTTTTGCATCAGGCCTGAAAAGAAACCCCCACCGGCACCTTTTGATGCAGATGTCTTCTCACTCTTTGGTTTTGACTTCTTTGGTTTCGGCTTTCGGTTTTTAAGTCGTATCCGCAGATCTTTGATCACTTCAGAGAGGATGAGCATACCGGTTGCAACCATCAGACCGATCGCTAGTCCGATCACGACCATCATCAGGTAAAGAACCGGGATATCAAATATCAGGAGAATTGAACCGCCGAGCACTATCGTAACAAAGATGATGAGACGGCGGGTTGAGTCAGTTAATTGCACCATCTTTATACTCCTTCAAAGGTGGGAATCTTGAAGAAGATTCCGATAATGATCGGGGCAATTATATAGATTATTCCGGTTGTTGCACAGAGAAGACTTGCAAAAAAGTAGATTAGAGATTTATCCCCGCCATAAACTACTTTTCCGGCAAATATGTTCGCTATCGTCAGCATGGTGATAGTGATCACCACGTACGTGCCGATTACTTTTGAATCAAAGTTTGCGAACACGAAGAGACTTCCCGAAACAGATGAGGCAATCGAAGCTCCCTGGCCGGCTGTCAGCGCTGCACTGCTCTCCCCAAGAGTAGCCATCTTTGATGTGATGGCATCAGACATAATAACCAGGATCTGAAAGAGAAAGAGGAAGATCCCCACCATCATTGCGTGCATAGGAACGAGAAGAACAATAAAACCCATCGACAGGGTGTGCCGGTGTTCACGCAGAAGGACCTGATCAAGCATGGACGAACTGACAATCTCACCGATCTTCTCAGCTTTTCCGCCTATCTGAATAGAATCACGGTAGATATTCAGGTACTTGTAGATCAGATAACTCCCGCTGTCATTTATGAACCGCTGCCAGCTCTGCTTGTCACTGAGGCCAAGGTTAAGTTTGGTGTACACTCCGTTGACCAGAGGTTCCAGGTACTTCAAGGATTTTTTATCAATGTCTGCAAGTGCCGGGGCCATTGTTGTCCCCTTTCCACCCTGAATTGCACCGACACTGCGGATGAATGTAGGAAACTCTGCATCTCTGAGTGTGATGTTACCATCATCGATGAAGCCGATGACTCCAAGTGGGAAGAGCAGCATCCCGATGAGCATGAGAATGAGCCCGTAATTCATCCCGAGTAGCAGGAGCAAGATTACAATTATGGCAAGTATCGGGACAACCTTACGCTCCATCCGATGAACCATATTCTGTTCAGGAGAGCCCTGCGGAAGTCCGTGGGTCTTTGGATCACCGGGGACTGCTTTGTACATCGTAGTGATCCCAAGCACCGATATTGAGAATATGATAAGATACGAGACAGACAATGTTCCCTGCACATCAGTTGGGGCGTATATTGCAATTGAGACCATGATGATGATGCCGACCAGAGAGCCCGAGAAGAGCATAGAGACATAGGCATCACCCCATTTCTTCAGCATCTCAAGACCCTGCTCATATGTTGACCGGTACACATTTCGGATTGTATCAAGTTCACGGGTCAGGAAATCCTCATCCGGAACCCCTGACTCGATCGCGTTTGCATACCGGTTGACCATTGAGAAGAGCATCTCGTTCTGGATCTTTTTTGCTACATTGACAAGTGCCTCAACATAGCTATACCCCCATCGTTTGACCAGAATATCTGCACGATAAATGAACTTGGTTGAGACATACTCACGACGTGCTCCGGTATAGGCAAAGATCTCAGGTCGGGATGCATTGGCAGTGATGATCGCAGCCATGTAGGTGAGCATGAAGAGCAGATCAGAGCCCATCATCTTGTCTTCAACAAAAAATTTATACATCTTGGCCCGAAAGGCCTGAACAGTCCCTTCAAACGGAATAGTCCCGTTATTTGACTGTCGTATCCGATCCAGAAGACTCTCTAGCACGATATTCAATTCCTTATATTTCGATATTGAGCAGGCCTTGCTTCTTGAGCTTAGTCAGCATGTTATGAAGTTCCATAAAATCAGTGTATCCGGCTTTGTGAAGTCGCTCAAGAATCTTGGCACGTTTTTCGACTTCCATATAGATCTGGGCTTTTTTATGTTCAGGAATACCAAGCATTGTTGCGATCTTGCTCTCCAGAAGATAACTCGAACCTTTCCCTGTGAATTCGTGAGTATCGGTGACCGGGTCCCAGGTGAATACCTGCACGAAGGAGAAACCACCGCTCTCCGGATCATACCCAACAAGTTCACTTACGGCCAGCTGACGACGCACCATACTTCCATCAGGTCTTCTCACCGCACTCTGAATAACCACCAGATTTAAATTATCAATGAAAGTTTTTGGAATACTGATCGGATCACCGGTAAGACGCTGGATAAGTTTTTCTACCGATGCAGCGTGGAACGTCGACATCACAGGGTGACCGGTCTGCATGGCACCAAAAGCAACTGCTCCTTCAACTCCACGGATCTCTCCAACAATGATCATATTCGGGCGCTGACGAAGTGCTGCTCGGAGCAGATCGAACATGGTTACATCCCCTCCCTCACCTTCACCTTTTCCTTTCCCTTTGGAAACTTCTCGTGACCAATTCCGGTGAGGGATCATCACTTCCGGTGTATCTTCTATACTAACAATCTTCCCTTCAGGTGAGATGAACGTGGTAAGTGCATTCATACTTGTTGTCTTGCCACTCGCAGTCTCGCCAGACATGAACATGGACATCCCGTTTTCTATACAGATCCAGAGATATGCTGCAAGGGAATAACTGCAGGTTCCAAACTCAACCAGTTTGGTAATGGAGATGACATCATCCATTGCCTTACGTATGGTGAAGTTACTCCCTCTCCTGCTGATCTCAGATGAGTATACAATATTGATACGGGACCCATCCGGTAGAGTCGCATCAACAATCGGATTTCGGTAGGTGATTGGACGCCTGGATTTTTCTGCTAATTTGATACAAAAATCATCAAGAAGAGGTTCTGAATCAAATCCTACAACAGATTTCAGACCTTTGAAGATCTTATGCTCGATGAAGATCGGGCCCAGACCATCACAGGTGATATCTTCAATAAAGTTATCAGAGATAAAGGGGAAGAGAACTCCGACATCGATCTTATCCCTGATCATCTGGTACTCGATTGCTTCAAACTCCTGAGGACTGACAATGATCCTTCCATCTGCCAGATGAGGAACATCGGTAAAGATATGACTCTCTTCAGGCTCTTCTTTTGCAGTCAGATCAGTTGAGAGAAATGATTTGAACTTGTCAGAAAATGATTGTGGCCCTTCTATTTTAAGAAGTGAGGGATCTATTGCCTGCCCTGGTTTTTTTACGTAAAGAACCTGTCTGAGGAGCCTTTTCAGGACCACAGTCCTCTCTTCTGCAGTGACCGGATCCTCATCAAGAGCATCAAGAAGATCAACGAGCCTGTACTCTATTGCCGGAAGAAGGTTGCCGATATTGTGAAGAAATGACGGTTCAATCGGGATATAATAATTCCTGACATCAGTCGGATCAAAGAAGATATGGATAAAGATCGGTGGCTTTGCCGGATAGATCAGGTTGGGATCCTTGATGCCTTTGAGATCACGCTTTAATTCCGAAAAAAAGAGCGGAATACCAAATTCATCCACAGGGAATATATGAAGGTATTCAAGAAGATGCGGGTAATTTTTGGCATACTCCTTGGCATTGGCAGGGAGCATACGGTAGAGAGCACAGGAATCAGGGTTTATGAGACACTCTTCAGTGTCATGACTCTCTGCCTCCTGAAAGGGGGCCTTCCCCTGGATGATCAATCTTGCCATGATCAGACTTTTGCCAGGGAGACCGGGATGATCTTCATCCCATAACCGGGGTGTACTTCGAAACTTACCAGGTTACCCGTTGTCTTTCGTGCACCCCTGACCTTCACCACTTCAAGGACCATGACATACTTGTCACCCATCAACTTACGCATCATCAGAAGGTGGGCATCACAGATCGACCTGACCCTGGTGAGGGTTTCATCAGAGAAGGCATAACTGTGCATCGTGATAAGGATGGTCTTTCCCTGATCACAGATGTTTTTCGCCTGTGTCAGGAACGAGAGAACCGCTTCCTGACTGGTATATTCAGTAAATATTGTGAGTGAATCGATGATTGCGACATCAGCATTACTGAACTTGACATGCATAATGATCCGTTCAAGGATGTCATTCATCGCATCAGGAGTCCACTTGAACTCTACAAGGTGGCAGTGAAAGAGACGGATATATCCCCACGCAAAGAAGTCAGATATGTCAAGTGACATTGACTCCATCTGGGTAAGAAAACTCTTCGTGGTCAGTTCTGTTGAGAAGAGATCCACACGCAGATTATTGCGCATGCTTCCGGAGATGATCTGCTGGGTAAAAACGCTCTTCCCGGTATCATTCTCACCCTCTATGAGAATCAGTGAACCAAGCGGTAGTCCATCAGCGATCTTTTTATCGATCTCCGCATTTCCTGTTGTCAGAATCCGCTTCTCTTCCTTTCCGAGAAGCTCTGAAATATCTGCCGACTGACCCTCAGAGCCGGCTGAGAGATCGAGTTCTGCCATGTATGAATTCCCCCGTAGTACTACTCTGCAGTGAGGTTAATAGATATTCCTAAAGGTATCAGAGATTGGTAGAAGCAGTGATCCCATTTGGTGTGACAACCTTGGTCCAGTTCGGGATCCTATCATCTGTTAAGTTAATGCGAAGTTCAAGAGTTTCTGATGGATCCCACATATTTTTGTTTACTTTGTCATTCAAAAAATCATATGTGAATCCCGGGGAGCTGGCACTTGTATACCTACTCAAGGTTTTTGTCCCGATACCCTGATAGACATACATATCAAATCGGGATAAATCAGACCCTCTATAAGTGGTGCTGCCGGTATTATTCAGATCTACAACAAGCCACCATTTCGTATTATAGCCAACTGTGGTTGAATCGATATGAATTTGTGATTGATGCAAAGAGTCCTGAATAGCACTCATCTCAATCTGAGAGTTCATTGTTGATTCAGCAATCATCAGAATTCCGGCAGCAACCACATACCCTCCGATTAAAATCAGAAGTAATGCTGCTGCCCCGGTTATTAGAGATGATGCCACATCAGGTAACTCCGATCAGATGTTCGTAGAGAATGTGGTCAAACGACGGACACCATTCGGAGTAGTGAATGAAAAGTAAATCGGGTCTCCATTATTAATCGTGCCCGGACTTTTTACACTCACTTGTAATGTCTCTCCGACATCCCAATACCCGTTATTAGTAGTATCTGTCAGGCCATATCCAAACCCATCTGGGTATGACAAATCAGTAACCTGAGCATTATTTACTCCATAAAAGATATCTGATTTTTGAATATCATATATTGAAAGCCGATTTGCGCCAACATTTTTCATCCAAACCGTCACATTCGCAGATGGAGAAACAGATGCATACGTGTTGATAATTCTAAAATCAGTCGTCATTTTATTTTCAGCTGATTTTGATACTGCTCCAAAGGTATCACCTGCCGAAAAGATAGCTGGCAATATCGCAGCAATCAGGAAGGCAGCCCCCACTGCCGCCCCAATCAGAAGAATCGATGACGATATCGCTTCTCCAGCCATTGTTCAGATTACTCGCGGGTTGGAATATATTCAAATTCCGAGTCGTCTTCGCTGAGGTTCTCTGCATCCTCAAGTCTGCCTGCAGGAGCAGAGACCTTCCGCTTCTCAATCAGGACATCAAGCATGTCACGGTCAAGACCCGGATCCTCAGGCTGCAGAATGCGGTTCAGTTCGTACAATGCGAGAACAAACTCATCCGCCTTCATCTCATGAACTTCTCCAATAGATGGGGCCATTAAACGCGCAATATCCTTGACCTGTTTGCAGTGATCATCTGATATGTGGCCCATCTCTTTGTATGATTCGAGCATAAGGTCAACACGATCATGCCCGTACCGTTTGACATTACTGGATGTCCACTCGAACAGGCTGTATACCTTTTGAATTTTCACCTTCTCACGCGGCTTTTTGGGTTTGGTCTGATCACGCTGGGCAGGTTCTGCAAATAACTGGTTCCGTAATGATTCAAGCATTCCCTTTTCTGCAGCGAGTGAAGAGAGAGCAGAAGATACTCCTGCCATCTGGTTTCCACTGCCTCCCATGGACAGCCCCCCGCTGTCCATAGGTCCGGCTCCTCCGGCCGACTCCATCATATCAGGTTCATCACTCATTGAACTGCTCTCCGATATCGTTTCAACCGCTGGTTCCTCGTCATAATCATCGATGTACCCCTCCATTGGAGTTGGTGTTGAGGCATGCTGCCCCACAAACTCCACCGGGTTACCTTTGAGGGCCTGAACAAGCGGGTTTTCCGCATCGTTCATTCGTTCACGAATGTCTATGAGCAGGCGCTTGATCGAGGTCTTGAGCAGTTCTACCTCGTCCCTCAGCTTAAGAAGTTGAATCTCCGGATCTTCCGAAGACGCTGACGAGATGATGCTGTCGACCTGCGCCTGGTTGACTGCCATAGTGATCTATCAGTTACTATCTGAGATATTTAATAGTTAGGACCTGAAAAATAAGGATTATTATAAAAAGATTTTATTAAAATTCAGAATTATTCCAGAGATCTTCAAAGTTCAATTATGTCATGATCTGTCATGATTTTACCACCACACAATACCCTTCAAAACCGAGTGTAAATGATATATTTTTAAATGCGATCAGGCACAGAACTCTGCCGATAGTAAAATCATTCTTGGTACAATGAGATGAGAACAATAATCGATGTCGCACGAGGCGTCAGGCCAGCTGATCTGGTTGTTACCAACGCTCATATCTTCAATCCCTTCATCAGGGAATGGGAGGAGAATTCACTCGCAATTCAGGACGGCAGGGTTGCAGGTATAGGTAAATACCAGGGAGTGCATGAACTTGATTTTCACGGGATGGCAGTTATTCCGGGGTTGATCGATGCCCATGTACATATTGAGAGTTCACTGCTCACCCCTGTCGAGTATGCCCGGGTTGTGCTTATGCACGGAACTACCACCGTGATTGCAGACCCTCACGAGATCGCAAATGTCTGCGGAATGGCAGGTATTGAATACATGCTTTCAACCCGGAAAGACTCCCCTCTTGATCTTCTCTTTACTCTTCCTTCCTGTGTTCCTGCAACGCCACTTGATGAATCATTTGAGATACTGAAGGCTGAAGATCTTGCTGAGTTCATCGGCAGGGAAGGTGTCATAGGACTTGGAGAGATGATGAACGTGCCAGGAACACTGAATCAGGATCCTGAGGTGATCAGGAAACTCGCTTTGTCAGTTATCCGTGAAGGTCATGCCCCTTTTCTTACCGGTCCGGATCTTCAGGCGTATATAGCGGCAGGCATTCAGTCAGATCACGAGACAATCTCATTAGAAGAAGGTCTTGAAAAGATAAGGGCGGGGATGTATTTGTATATCAGAGAAGGTTCAACGGAGAAGAATCTAAAACCTCTTCTTCCGATCGTCTCTGCCAACACCGCAGACCGGTGTTCATTCTGTACAGATGACCGGCATGCAGACATGTTAGTCGAAACAGGTCACATCGACGACTGCATCAGAAAAGCAATTGCATCAGGTCTTGAACCCGAACTCGCTTACCGCATGGCGACCCTCTCACCAGCTGAACGATTTGGATTACATGATCGTGGAGCCCTCACTCCGGGCAGGCTTGCAGACTTCTGTGTTATTGACGATGTAAACTCCTGTAATGTGATCAGGACCTTTAAACAGGGAAAGGAGATCAGGGATCTTCCCTACCTGCCTCCACCAGCCTGCGAGTACCTGTTCAGATCACGTGTCCCTACAGTAGAAGAGATTCGGATCAGAGGGGAGGGGATTGCCCGGGTTATCGGGATTATTCCTGGGCAGATTGCTACCGAATCGCTTACATATGAAATATCAGGAGAATCGTTTATTGACCCAGGCAGGGATATACTCAAGGTTGTGGCAGCCTCAAGGTACGATAACAGCAGGGTGGGTACCGGGCTTGTGCATGGTCTGAAATTAACAGAAGGTGCTATCGCAGGTAGTGTAGCACATGATTCACATCATGTCATTGCAGCAGGAACTTCAGATGAAGAGATCCTTCAGGCCTGTCGTGAAGTTATCAGACACCGGGGAGGGATGGTCTGTGTTCACGACGGAGTCTCTACAACTCTGCCATTATCCGGCGCAGGTCTGATGTCCGAGGATCCATATTCCAGAGTTTTTGAGCAGTTAACACAGCTCAATACGATGACTGATATGATCGGTGCCATCACAAATCCATTTATGTATCTCTCATTTCTCTCACTGACAGTGATACCAGCCCTGCGGATTACCCCAGGAGGAGTGTTTGACTGCAAAACTTTTGCACATGTTCCCCTGTTCATTGATGATGGCGAAACATAACAGAGAGTGGACTGGCTAACCCGGCACCCTTATCCTCATTCACTTCAACTTTCTACAGATAAATTATGCGAAAAATAATCCTGCTGCTTTTGATCAGTATCTCTATCCTGTTCGTGTCCGGCCAGGTATTGGCAGATTCCGATACTACTCTGAAAACTGCCAGAGACCACTTTGAGATGGGAAATGCGTTCTATAGTTTTGGTATTGTGGATAACGCAACCCGTGAATACCAGATTGCAGTCAGTATGGATCCAAACATGTCTGATGCCTGGAACAATCTGGGTCTGACACTTACAACACAAAAGAGATATACAGAAGCAAAGGCAGCGTTGGAGAACGCAACCCGCCTGAACTCAACAGACTCTGAAGGATGGTACAATCTGGGTTACACACTTGGAATGCTTGGAAATAAGTCAGAGGAGATAGCAGCGTATGAGAAGGCAATCAGTTTCAATCCAAACATGACAATTGCCTGGCGCAACATAGGGGTCGTCAGATATGAACAGCAGAATTATACCGGGGCCGCTGATGCTCTTGAGAGGGCAACAAGATCTGACCCAAAGAGTGCAATCGGGTGGTATTATCTCGGAACTGTCTATGAAAAGACTGGAAACCTCACTGGTGCTGCTGATGTTCTGAAGCATGCGGTCGATCTGGACAAAAATCTCACGATGGCAAAAGACCGGCTTAAGGCAGTGGAGAAGAACCTCTCAAACATTACTTCATCTGCTCCGGTTCAATCAGCAGGCAAAAAAACTCCTCTGCCGGCAGCAATTGTTATACTGTCAGTGATAGGTGCAGCAGCAGCGATATCATTCAGAAGGTAACCCTTTAGATCTGTTTCCGGGATTTTATATCCCAGGTATTTTTCCGTATAGTCCAGACAGGATGAGCAGCAGCACCGGCTGGTGTACCAGATAGATAATGAGTGAATATCTTCCCGGAATGGATGGAATGTGAAACATCTGTTCAACCCATACCGGCAACCAGAACGAACGAAGGCCATTAGGATACAACCATGCCCCCATTGCCATACCCACGAGGAACACACCAAACCAGGGAATCAGTGGTGTGTAATCCACGGAGATATAGTCAACCGGGTGAATGCCAGCCCATAACAACCAGATTGGGCCGTTCGGGAGGGTGATCATCCATCCGGCAAGGAGAATTATGATGCCCGGAATTACTGTTTTTTTTCCAAGCCTGAAGAAGAGTGGGGCGAGGATCGTTGAGGTCCCAATGAGCTGCAGGATGCCAAAGAGCACGTATCCTTCTCCATGCAGGAAGATACAGGTCCCAACAGTGACAAGAAGTCCGACCCCGATAAGAAAAATGCCTCTTCTAAAAAATGGGAGGGCACGAGTAAACCCTGCAATAGATGGGGGAGTTCTTCCTGCACGAAGTGCAACCGCAACTCCGGCAATGAGCACAAACAGGGCGGCGGTCATGTATCCAAACAGCCGCCAGAAACCATGTGATGTCTCAACTAGATAGATCGAGAAGAAGGAGAGATCAAAAACGAGATGGAATATCACCATCATGCAGATGGCAACTCCCCGGGCTGCATCCAGTTCAACATACCTGGCACGCACCGGGGCTTTTGTCATCAATCAGGTCTGTTGACTTCCGCAGGACTGGCAAAACCGTGACTGCGAAGGAATTCGTGAGCCGCACTGGATACAATACTTCCAGGATATACTTCCCTTCTGTTGTTTCTCTCCTGCAGGTTCTGCACGTAACCGAACAGGGGAGATATCCGGCTTTTCCATGATGATGCGGACAGAACCTTCCTGGACCGGAATTGAGGGAGGAACCTTTTTTGCTGCCGGGGGGACTGAGGGAACTCTTGGAACAACTGGTGCAGGTTCAGCACGGAGAGCCGGTTTTACAGGCTCTGGTGGAGGTGGCTGCCGATAAGCCGGGGCAGGAGGTTGAATCGGTTCAGGGGCTCTTATCTCATCTGCCTGAGGTTCATACGCGATCGGAACCGGCGGGGATACAGGCTGGATCACTTCCGGGGAAAGGGTGGGAACCGGAGGAGCCTGATGTACTGGAGGGGGGACATAACTCACTTGAGGTAATTCAGGTGCAGGCTGCTGCTGCATTACCGGCTCCGGGTATGTTCGCTGTTCCTGTGCTGGAGAGGTCACTGGTTCATCCAACCTGATCTCCTGCTTTTCAATCCGTTCAGGCGGGTATCCGTTGATTGCAGTAAACCACTCTCTGCATTCGGTCTCGGGTTCGCTGATAAGCCCGGTGAAGACAAGTCGCATTACGCGTTGCTGCCCACCTACTTCCATTGAGATAGCAAGGCTTGGGCGATCCCGCTCATCTCGTTCAAGTTCAGCCTGTTTGATCACAGAGAACGGTATCTCCTTTGTTATCTGCCCGGTGCCCTGTCTGGCACTGTCGATCAGGATGAGCCGTTCGCTGGTGAGAACTGCGAGAAATACAAAGTCCTTGATCCTGATCCCGTCAGTATACCGGACCATGATCTCTCCGATATCAAGGAGTTTGAACGGGTTGAACTTCCCACCATTTGGATCCCCCTCATCACCACGGGGCCCTTTGATGTTATCAAGAATTGACATACCTATTACACCATCTCTTTGATCAGACCGGGTATCTCAGAGAGCCGGGAGGCAACAGGAATACCCAGCGACTTCAGGCGTTGTATTTTTGATTTTGCATCCCCTTCACCGCCTGATACAATGGCTCCTGCATGACCCATTCTCTTCTCCGGAGGAGCCGTTGTTCCGGCGATGAAGACAACAACAGGCAGGTCAGCCATTCGTGCTCCTTCCTCTTCAAGATTCCCTCCAAGTTCACCGAGAAGCACGACTGCCTTTGTCTGGGGATCTTCAGAAAATCTGTCCAGAACATCAGCAAACGTCTGACCGATAACAGGATCGCCCCCAATCCCTACCACACTGCTCTGCCCGATCCCCGCCCGAGTGAGTTCATGAACCACCTCATAGGTGAGGGTCCCGCTCCTGGAGATGACACCAACCGGGCCGCGTGTATACAGATGCGAAGGCATGATTCCCATGCTGATCTCTCCCGGACAGAGGAGACCCGGGCAGTTGGGGCCGATGACCGTGCAGTCCCGCATCTCTGCGTAGGCACATGCCTTCATCACATCATGAACAGGAATATGCTCAGTTATGGCAATCACAAGGTCAAGTCCTGCATCTGCTGCCTCCATGATCGAGTCCCCGGCCGCTGCCCCGGGCACAAACATGACACTAGCAGTTGCATCATGGGAATCAGCAGCCTCGTGAACACTGTTATAAACAGGAACCCCTCCAGACTCCTGGCCACCTTTTCCGGGTGTGACTCCTGCCACAACTCCAGACCCGCCGACTGACTGTGCATACTGATTCATCCTGCCGATGTGAAACGATCCCTGGTTACCGGTGGCGCCCTGAACAATGACCCGGGTGTTCCTGTCCGCGTAGATCATCGTGCCACCTCGACAGCAGCAGCCACTGCCTCTTCCATGGTATCAAGCATCCGGTACCCGTATTTGTTCAGCATAGTCCTTCCTTCCTCTTCGTTGGTACCGGCTAGTCTGACGATCACCTGCTGACCAACTCCGGCCTCAATGATGCCGGCAGCCACTTCATCGCAGCGGGTGATCCCACCGAGAAGATTGACAATGATCACCGAGACTCCGGGCATGGATCCAAGGAGCCGAACAGCATGAGCAACCCTCACCCGGTCAGCGCCACCACCGACATCTAAGAAGTTGGCAGGCTTTCCTCCAAGCACGGTGATCAGATCCACAGTTGCCATCGTAAGGCCTGCACCGTTTCCGATCACACCGATGGAACCATCCAGTTCAACGAACGAGAACCCATACTCTTCAGCCTTACGCTCACGGTCAGTAAGGTCACGATTCTCAGAGATACCCTGCCTCGCGAGGGCATTATCGTCGACGATGATCTTGGCATCTGCCGCATATACCCCGGATGGAGTTGTCACCAGCGGATTGATCTCGGCAAGCAGAGCATCACGGCACCTGAACACCAGGTAGAGTTTATTGATAACCGGACCCAGTTCCTTGGGTGCCCCATTCAGAAGGTACCTGATAGTGTATCCCGGAACATCAGACAGGAGAGGGTGAACAACTGCCCGCCTGATTGCATCAGGATTGGTTTGGGCAACCTCCTCGATCTCAACACCTCCGCTGGAAGTGAAGAGGATGAGTGGAGATCCTGATGAGCGGTCGATGGAGATGGAGAGGTAATATTCATGCTCAATTGCGATTCGTTCCTCAACCAGCACGGCATGGACCGGAACATCCTTGATCCGTGATCCAAGCAGGCGGTCTGAAACCTCCTGGACTGTTGAAGAGTCGGCCATCTGGATTCCTCCTGCCTTACCCCGGCCACCAACATCAACCTGCGCCTTGACAACAACCAGTTCCCCGATCTGTGCAGCTCCGGCTCCTGCATCATCACCCGCACGGATAAGGATCCCTTTAGGGACCGGGATACCTGCTTCTTTCAGAATCTCTTTTGCTTCATATTCCAGTAACTTCATCCAGGTTTCTCCTTACTGATCAGGTGAGGCCAATGCAAACCCAAGGCGCATTGCATTAAGGTTCAGTTCTTCTGTGCCTTTTGGAACACTTGCCAGGATAGCCTTCTCAAGCGCTTCTTTAGAGACTACACCAGTGGCCTCAGTCAGACTGCCAAGCATGATTATGTTGGCAACGATATCCCGGCCGAGTTTCTCTTTAGCCTCCCGGGTCGCCGGGATCTCAATGTACCTGCAGGCAGGGCGGTCATGAACCAGACCTGAATCGAGCAGCATCGTTGCCTCGACAGAGGCATTTTTGCCGTACTTCTCAAACCCTTCCTGGCTCATGATGACAAATAGGTTCGGGATCTTCACTTTAGGGAAGAGGATCGGTTCATCATCGATGACCACCTGGCTCATGGATGCACCTCCCCTTGCTTCAGGCCCGTATACCTGAGTCTGAACAGCGTACCGGTTATCATAGAGGGCTGCGGCCCTGCCAAGAATGACCGCACTCAGGATGATCCCCTGGCCACCAAACCCGGAGAACCTGACCTCATGCCTCATGAGGGACCCCCATGGCAGGCCGTTTTCTTCGGACATACTCTCCGACCAGGAATTTATCCTGAGGAAGTTCATCACCGGGAGCGGTGGTCTGATCCCATCGTTCCTTCAGGATGGCACTTTCACGCAGATAGGTTATGAAATCCCCAGGCTGTCTGTATTTGTTCCGGCGTCCAAATGAGGTAGGACACTGGCACCTTACCTCGATAAACGAGAATCCAGGTGTATTCATCCCGTCAAGAACGGCCTGGGTCAGATTCTTAACATGAAAGGAAGTCCAGCGTGCCACATAATTCGCCCCGGCAGCGACCGCAAGTTCTGCCAGATCAAATGGTGTCTCCTCGGCACCGTACGGCGTAGTGGTTGACGTCTTCCCTATAGGAGTCGTCGGACTTCCCTGGCCACCGGTCATTCCATAGATGTAGTTATTCATGCAGACGACGGTGAGATCGATATTTCTCCTGCAGGCATGGATGAAGTGATTTCCCCCGATCGCTGACAGGTCCCCATCCCCGGTGAAGACCACCACATGCAGCGACGGATTTGCCATCTTCACACCGGTGGCAAAGGCAAGTGCCCTCCCATGTGTTGTATGGAGCGAGTCAGTCAGGATATAGCCAGGTGCACGAGAAGAACACCCGATACCGGATACAAAGACAGTCTCATCCATGTTCCAGCCGATCTGGTCGACCGCTTCTAGTACACAGTTGATGATCGTGCCGTTCCCACATCCGGCACAGTATATATGAGGGAGCCGGTCTTTCCTAAGCCACTCATCCCTCATGGAGCACCTCCGGAGCGAAGATTCTCAACAATCGCGATGAGTTCATCAGGTGAGTGAAGTTCTCCCCCGATCTTTCCTGCTGATATGACCGGGACACGTACATGACGCTCGATCTCACGGGATATCATACCGAGATTGAGTTCAGGGACGATGAAGGCCTTCACATTCGGGAATCTGTGTAAGAGATCTTCAGGGAACGGCCAGACAATTCTGAGTTGCAGATACCCGGTGCCCAGCGTTTTTGTACGCTGGACAACCTCCTGCACGGTTCTGACCGGGGAGCCATAACATACAAAGACGTATTCAGCATCTTCATTAACGATCTCAAAGTCTGCAATTTGGTGACGTGCATTCTCTACCTTGTCGACGAGTCTGCGGACGAGAGCATCATGCCTGGCCGGGTGAGTTGAGTCCGGATATCCCTTCTCATTGTGGGTCAGACCGGTCACCGGGATCTTTCTGCCGGTACCGAAGGCAGCAAACCCGGGGATGAGATCTTCTTCGGGTGTGAACGGCAGCATGCCATCTTTTAGAGGTTTTGTCCTTACTATCTGAACACTGTCAGGGATGGTGATCCTCTCACGCATGTGGCCGATGACCTCGTCGGCCATGACGAAGACAGGGCATCTGAACCGGTCTGCAAGGTTGAATGCCTTTGCAGTCAGTTCAAAACACTCCTGGACCGTTGAAGGAGAGAGTGCAATGATACTGAAGTCGCCGTGCGATCCAAACCTGACCTGCATCATATCACCCTGGGCTGCCATGGTCGGCTGCCCGGTTGACGGACCACCCCTCTGCACATTGACCAGCACACAGGGTGTTTCTGACATCACCGCGTACCCGATATTCTCCATCATCAGCGAGAAGCCAGGGCCCGAGGTTGCAGTCATGGTCCTGACTCCGGTCCAGGCTGCTCCGATGATTGCAGCCATGCTTGCGATCTCATCCTCCATCTGAATAAAGCAGCCGTTTCTCTTTGACAGTTTTGCTGCCATGTGTTCTGCTACTTCAGTGGAAGGGGTGATCGGGTAACCGGCAAAGAAGGTACAGCCTGCAGCAAGTGCTCCCTCTGCACAGGCGATGTTCCCCTGCATAAACTCAAGCCTGGTCAATACTCAATCACCACGTTATGAGGTTCGTACGGTTTCTCTTTCTCCCACCTTATCGCCTGATCAGGACACATCAACGCACAGACACCACAGAGCCGTCTCCCGTATATCTGCTGAAGGCGACAGTTCGGGCATCGTTCCGGTCGATCCAGATGAGGGACATAGATTCCCCGGCGGTTCGGCACTTTTCCCGGCTGATAGATCCGGTATGGGCAGACCATCGTGCAAAGATTGCACCCCTTGCACCGGGACTCGTCAATCTCGAGTTTCATCGTCGGGTTCCCGTACAAGTTGGGTACGCACGCTGAAATACTTCATGTGCTGACCGCTCTACAGCAGCAAAGAGGTCGCCTCCGTGTGCATCCATTGCAACAACAAGGGGGAGATGATCAAGCCTGATCTGCCATATTGCCTCTGCCATCCCGAGATCCTCATAGGAGACCCCTTCAAGTTCCATCCTCGCTGCTGCAAGATTTGCACAACCACCGGTGAACGCGAAATATATGGCCCGGCCTTGCAGTTGATCCCTGACTACTGATGACATCCCTCCTTTCCCGATGAGCCCTTTCACTCCGGCATCCAGCACAAATCCGGTAAGAGGATTCATACGGGCTGAGGTTGTGGGTCCGGCGACCACAATCTTGTTATTCTGTACAACCGGACCGCAGTGATAGATCACTGCCCCCTTTGGATCGAACGGGATACCCTCCTCCTGCATTCGCAGGTGTGCTTCGTCGCGGGCTGTATAGACACTGCCCGTGAGTGTCACCAGATCGCCGGCATTCAGGGAGAGGATCTCATCTCCGAGCGGAGTCTTCAGTTCGATCGGATCAGGAGAAGTCATGAGAGTGACACCTCCACGGTTGCTCGCCGTGCAGCCCAGCACTGGATGTTGACTGCAACCGGGAGCGAGGCAGTGTGACATCCGGCAGACTTTATTTTAACACCAAGACAGGTGGTCTTTCCGCCAAGACCCATCGGACCGATCCCGAGATCGTTGACACTGCGGCAGATTTCCTCTTCTTCAGAGGTCATCTGATCAAGAGGTTCAAGAAGAGCTTCTTTGGCAAGAGATGCTGCACCATCAAAGGTACCACCGATGCCGACTCCGAGTATGATCGGCGGGCATGGTCTTCCTCCTGCAAGAAGAGCTGTCTCAACAATAAACTCAGGTATTCGATCCTTTTCAGTAGGTGTAAACATCTTGAGCCTGGAGACATTCTCGGAACCTGCTCCTTTGGGAAGAACTGTCACCTGCAGCCGGTCTCCGGCGGTAATATGGACGGCAGGCATATCTGCACTTGTATTAGTTCCTGTATTGTGCCTGCTTATCGGATCAACAAGGTTCGGCCTGAGAGGTATCTTCTCGGTCGCTTCCCTGACTCCTTTCCTGACTGCTTCAGTAATAGCAGGAGTGTAGGAGATGTCGGGAGGGAGGGTGAGATAGATAACTGGGATACCGGTGTCCTGACAGATTGGTGCCTGCCGCTCTTCTGCAAGCCTGATGTTTTCCAGAATGTGCATAAGTTCCCGTCTGGCTACAGGGCTTGTCTCATTCTCTGATGCTGCAACGATCCGGCTCATAACATCAGGGGGCAGTGTGATCTCAGCAATACGGATCGCTTTGGCAGTTGCCGCCGCAATGCGGTCAAAAAGGTCAGGGATATCCGCCGAAGACATACGTACGAGTCCCCTTGTTCACTATATAAAATGAGCAGAAAGACACATGAAGAACAAAGAAAAAGAGAGGCCGATCATCGATGACCGGCGATAGTATGGATTATTGTTCAGGCTTCGTCCTTGATGTCGATCTCAAGGTGAGTCGGGGACGGAAGTTTGTGGCCACCGTGACGAAGGGCATCCTTCACTTTTTCTATGCTCTGCGGGTTTGCAAAGCAGGTGTAGATCTTCTGACCAGGAATCACACGTGCTGCAGTACCGACAGCCTTTCCGAAGGCAAGGCGCATACCCTGTGAAACACGGTCTGCACCGGCCCCGGTTGCCTGCTTGTTCTCACGCAGAACGTGGTGCGGATAGGTGCGCAGCTTCAGGTGGTAGTTGCTCCTTCCGAGTTCCTTGTTCAGCTTCCTGTTGATGCTCATACGTGCTGCTTCAAGAGCAGAGTGTCGTATCTGGCAGCTCTCGTCCACGATAAGGTGGACAGACATTGGAAACTCGGCGGTAAGGTTGCCCATATCGAACTGGACAACCTTGATCCCTGGGACACCACCCATGTATTCCTTACGGGTATATGCCTTCTTTGCGAGTTTCCTGTACATGCAGTTTGGCTTTCTGACCATCGGACGAATCTCCTCAGTGGTATATGTGCTTTAGTAAATGGACAAAATTCCTATTAATCATTTGCCTGCCGTGACTGTTCCTCGATAAGACCGAGTACATCACGCCTGAGGCTTCCAAACTCTGATGCAGTCCGATCCCGGGGTCGCGGAATCGGTACCTGAACAACCGAACGAATCTTCCCGGGTCGCGGACTCATCACCACGATCCGATCAGAGAGGAAGACCGCTTCATCCACACTGTGGGTGACAAACAGGATCGTCTTCTTTGACCGTCCCCAGATCTCAAGGAGCTCTGACTGCATCTTGTTTCGGGTCTGTGCATCTAATGCTCCGAAGGGCTCATCCATCAGAAGGAGATCAGGATCATTTGCGAGAGCACGGGCAATTGCTACACGCTGACGCATTCCCCCTGAGAGTTCATACGGATAACTCTTCTCAAACTGTTCAAGGCCGACGAGCGAGATATACCTGCGCGCAAGATCATATCGCTCAACCTTTGAAAGACCCCGCATTTCAGGTCCAAAGGCTACATTATCCAGGATATTTCGCCAGGGGAAGAGCGAGTACTCCTGAAACACCATCCCAACTTTAGGGCTCGGACCTGCAATCCTGTTTCCATCAACCAGAACCGTACCGGAGGTTGCCTGATCCAGTCCGGCAATGATTCGCAGAAGGGTGGTCTTCCCGCAACCTGAAGGCCCAACAAACGAGACGAACTCATCATCAGCAATTGAGAGGCTGACGCCGCTGATAGCCTGGACCGTGAGTCCGTCATCACGGGTAAACTCTCTCTTAATATCTGAGATCTCGACGCTGCCCATCAGTTTACCTCCCCAACCCGCCAGCGCAGGAGACTGTGATCAATCCCGTATCTGAAGAGATAGTCTATGAACAGGCCGATGAACCCGAGAAGCAGCATGTAGACGAGGACGCTGTCCATCTGGTGCAGGTTGTAATACCACCAGATCTTCTGACCAAGCCCAAACCGTGAGACTCCGAACATCTCGGCTGCAACGAGACACATCCATGCAACGCCTGAAGCGATCCGAAACCCTGCAGCCAGATGTGGAAGAGCGGCAGGGAGGGCGATGTACCTGATGAGGGAGATGCTGCTGGTGCAGCCAAGCATCCTCCCGGCCTCTACAAAGACCCGGGGAACACTCCTGAACCCCTCATAGGTGTTGATAAGAATCGGAAAGACCGACCCGATGAAGATCACAAAACCCGCAGAGAAATCTGTGAGTCCGAACCAGACGATCGCAAACGGGATCCACGCCAGGGGCGGAATAGGGCGGATGATCTCGATCAGGGGATCGAGCAGCTTGTTGATCCGCTCAAACCACCCGATGCAGATCCCTATAGGCACCCCGACCGCAAGCGCAAGTAGGAGACCGATTGCAAAATGCATCAGGCTGGTCCAGATGTCGACCCATATCGTTCCACCACCCCAGAGTTGAATCAGAGCCGCAAAGGTGTCAGTGAAAGAAGGCAGAATGAATTTGTTTCTTACAACATAATCTGCAATAATCTGCCAGAAGATGACTGCAGCCGTGAGCGAGATCACCAGCCAGACTGGTGACTGTTTCCCGGGTGATGTGTTTGTCCCCATACAAATATCTCAATTATTCAGATGATACCATGACGAGACAGGCAGGGCATGGTACCTTTCTGAGTATATGTTACAGAAAAGAGCAGGAAAAAGTATGGGTAGGGGCTCTGATGCCATATGGCAACAGGTCCGTACCTGGATCTGATTACTGGCTGATCTGTTTCCAGAAACTGATGTCGAAGAGTTCCTGCTCGGTCACGTTCTTTTTGATGTACCCGAGAGCCTGTTGTTCGGTTGCATATCCGGAGACAGACTTGATAATGATGTTTGGATCTGATACCCACTGACCATCCCACTCCTTCAGAGAGCGCGTAATGGTTGAGGCATTCATCCCGGTCAAGGATGCCATGTATCCGGCTGCCTCTTCACTGTTCTTCTTGTTATATTCGGTTGCATTCTGGTGAACAGCGAGAACTGCCTTTACAATGTCAGGGTGGTTGCGGATCATATCGCCACTTGCCACAAGAACACAGCAGGCATGCTCCGGAGCCATCTCGCCTGAATGGACAATGATCTTTCCTGCACCTGCATCCTCAACCGTTGTCGGGGATGGTGCCGGCAGGAAGGCTGCATCTACTTTACCTGCGATGATTGCGGTGGTTGCATCTCCCGGACCCATTGCCACAATCTCGACATCCTTGGTGTCATCAAGACCCTGCTGCTTGAGCCAGGTCCGCAGGATGGTATCCTGAATGGTGCCTGCCGGGAAAGTTGCGATCTTGAGGCCTTTCAGGTCTGACGGCTTTGAATAGGTCAGGCCATTCCGCAGGACAAGATCAGATCCCTGGGTCTGCACTGCACCAATGATCTTTGCATCAAGACCGGTGGCGACTGCAGTTACAAACGGGGCAGATCCAACATAGGCGATGTCAAGATCACCGGCGAGCATGGCCTGCATTTCAGGTGCTCCAGTCGGGAAGTTAAATGGTTTCACTTCTTTGATGCCTACTCCGGAGAGGGACTCATTGTACATGCCCTTGCTGTAGGCAGTCATGAATGCCATCTGGTGAGTACTTGGCTGATACCCGATGTTCAGGACGGTCTTTGGTCCTGTTTGTGCTGCCTTTGCAGGTGCCTGGGTGGCTTCAGCTTTTACCGGGGCGGTTGTCTCTTTTGCCGCGGTTTCAGACTTCTGCGGCGCTGAAGTACAGCCGCAGAGGAATACCATTCCTGCCATCAGGGCAAGAACGGCGAGAAGGGCGAATGTCCGTTTCATCATACACTCCTGTGGCACAAATCTGGGATGGGCACAGACTTAAATTCGTCGCTGGGATTCCCAGTAATGATACTCGATTGATACCATAGGATCAAACATCAACAAATATTTGCCCTCTAAAAGCATGAGACGGTGACTGATGTACCTCATGAGCTCGATTAGAAGAAGGGCAGAGATTGTTCTCATACCTGTGCCTGATCTTCTCCTATCATTTTGGCAATACGATAACTAATTTGAAGTACGGATGGCGTACTGTAAGGAAGGATACCGGTTATTTTATGAGATATAATCACCGTTGCAGGAATTCTTGTGGGGTTGATTCCCTTCTGAAGAAGCTGTGCAGACATAACGGAGGATATACCAGATGAAAGACGTGATAAGGCAGGGCCGCCTCGGCGGGGAGCGGACCCGTGACATTGAGTCGTTCCTTTCATCGATGGAAGCTGACCGGTTCATCGCAGAGCCGGATCTGCTGGTTGACATGGCTCATCTGCTTATGCTGAACAGACAGGGGATTGTAACAGATGAGATAGCAACAGCCCTGATGAAACCGCTGCTCAGGATGTTTCAGGAAGGAGTTCCCGCAGAGGCTTTCGATGATCAGTATGAGGATATACATGCAGGTATCGAGTCAGGACTGACCAGAGAGGCAGGTGCCGAGGCAGGAGGGAGGCTGCATATCGGGAGATCACGCAACGATGAGGTTGCCACCTGCATCAGGATCAGAACGCGGACTGAAATATTTGAACAACTCCATGCCCTTATCAGGTTACGCAGAGTTCTCATCACACGTGCCCGTGAGTTCAGTTCCGCGATCATGCCAGGATTCACCCATCTCCAGCACGCCCAGCCAACCACACTGGCTCATCATCTTCTCGCCTATGAACAGGCATTCGGAAGGGATTTTTCCCGGCTTTCAGACGCCCTTGCTCGGGTGAACTTATCTCCCCTTGGTGCAGCCGCATTTGCCTCAACCGGGTACCCGATAGACAGAGCGATGACAGCCGAGCTTCTCGGGTTTGACGGCCTCGTGCTGAATACCATGGATGCGGTTGCAGGACGTGACACAGCAGGTGAGATCCTGGCCGCTGATACAATCCTGCTCACCACCCTCTCCCGGTTCTGCGAGGAACTGGTCATCTGGAGCTCGGCGTTTGTCAGATTCGTTGACCTGCACGAGATATACTGCTCCACCAGTTCCATCATGCCGCAGAAGAAGAATCCTGATGTGGCTGAGATCCTGAGGTCACGTGCCGGGAGTCTCCTCGGTGAGTTTGTATCAGCGATCACGATCACCAAGGGGCTCCCCATGTCATACAATCGGGATCTACAGGATCTAAACCCGCACCTCTGGAGGGGCATCAGCGGTATCAGACGGGACATCGATCTTCTGGCAGGAATGATCAGAACGGCCAGGTTTGACACCGGCAGGATGGCAGAAGAAGCTGGGAAAGGGTTCTCAACTGCCACCGAGGTTGCTGATCAGCTGGTGCGCCAGTACGGCATTCCGTTCAGAACCGCCCACCATATCGTCGGGCATGCTGTGCGTCAAGGAACTATGGATCTGAAGACCCTGGACGAAGCAGCAGTTGAAGTGACCGGGGCCAGTCTCTCTTCACGAGGTCTCACACAGACAATTATTGATGATGCCCTTGACCCCGTGGCCGGAGTAAAAATCAGGAGATGGCCGGGAGGACCGGCAGATTCTGCAACTGAAGAGGCGATTTCAGAACGGGAGAAGATACTTGCAGAGGATGAGGCAGCACTCATCCGGAGAGTAACACGCGTGGAAGAGGCGATAGCCCGTCTCATCAGGGAAGCGAAGAGGATAACAGAGTCATGAGTTTAAATGAGAGTGCGTTTTCGACCGGGGATCTGGTCAGTTGCAAGGTAGGAGAAGCCAGTACTGAAGGATCTTTTATCACCAGCCGTGACGGCATGGCTGTAGTAAAACTGGGATCAGGGTATAACATTGGTGTTCGTGAGGAGGACTGCTCACTGCTTTCGAGTCAGGCGGTTACAGAGCCTGTTGAGCCTGTGGAGGTAGCACAGAATGTGAGTCTCCCCAGGGTTACCATCGTCTCAACGGGTGGAACGATAGCAAGCAGGATCGATTACCGGACCGGGGCCGTGACCAGCCAGTTCAGGGCTACCGATATCCTTCATGCAATACCGGGCCTGTCCTCAATAGCACAGTTCAGTGCGGTCCAACTCTGTAACATCCTCTCAGAGAACATGACGCCGGCCATCTGGCAGCAGCTCGCGAGAGCAATTCATGACGAGATCAAGGGCGGGGCCACGGGAATCATTGTAACCCATGGAACCGATACCATGGCGTACAGTGCGGCTGCAGTCAGTTTCATGGTGCAGACGCCAGTTCCGATCGTCTTTGTCGGTTCGCAGCGATCAGCAGACCGACCAAGCAGTGACAACCTGATGAACGGTCTCTGTGCGGCAAAGGCTGCAACCTCTGATCTGGGAGAAGTGGTGGTGATCATGCACGCAGGCACGAGTGATGACAGTTGTGCCATTCACCGGGGAACCAGGGTCAGGAAGATGCATACCTCAAGACGTGATGCATTTCGGAGCCACGGAATTCCTCCTCTCGGAACCGTAACATATCCTGATCTCACTGTGACATTAACTCCAGAAGCAGTGACCAGAGGAAGCAGAGACCTTGTGCTCGCCGACAACCTGGAGGAGCGCTGTGCACTCATCTCTTATTACCCGGGAATGGATCCTGCAATCCTCTCTGCATACACCGGATACAAGGGAATCGTGCTTGCCGGAACCGGCCTTGGTCATGTGAGCAGCCTGTTTATCAAACGGCTTGACGATCTGATGCAAGACGGGACAACAGTAGTCATGACCTCACAATGTCTGAACGGGAGGGTCTGTGACCGGGTGTATGATACCGGGAGAGATCTCCTCTCCATCGGAGTGATCGAAGGAGAGGATATGCTCCCCGAGGCAGCGCTTGTGAAACTCATGTGGGTCCTCGGAAACACTTCTTCACCGGAGCGGGTGAGGGAGATGCTCCTGGCGGATTTGGTTGGTGAGATTGACAGGAGGTCTCTCGCATGACCCGCTCACCAACAGATTATGAAGGACTCGGGCTTGTTGCAGGTATCGAGATCCACCAGCAGCTCAACACAACAACAAAACTCTTCTGCCGGTGCCCGACTACGATCAGGGAGGCCGATGAATCCAGTGGTGAATTCTTCCGGTACCTGCGGGCAACCAGGTCAGAACTTGGAGAGCTTGACCGCGCAGCTGAAGAAGAGATGATGCAGGTCAGGAGGTTTCGGTACCTCCAGTATGACAGTACCTGCCTAGTCGAGAACGATGAAGAACCACCAACCCCCCTTAACAGGGAGGCACTTGATATCGTTCTGACCATTGCAAAACTCACCGGAATGTCACCGGTTCCCGAGATCCACACGATGCGTAAACTTGTCATCGATGGATCAAACACATCAGGATTCCAGCGGACTGCCCTTGTTGCGATGAATGGTCATCTCCCGTCAGGAGGAGTCATTGAGACGGTCTGCCTTGAGGAGGAGGCAGCACAGAGACTGGAAGACGCTACATTCTCACTTGACAGGCTCGGCATTCCACTCATTGAGATAACCACAGCTCCCTGCCTGCACACTCCTGAAGCGGTTCAGGAGACTGCAGCACTCATCGGTATGTATCTCAGATCAACCGGGCGGGTGAAACGGGGGATCGGGACAATCCGGCAGGATGTCAATGTCTCGATCCGTGATGGCGGCAGGGTTGAGATCAAAGGTGTCCAGGAACTTGATCTGCTTGCCGAGGTTGTAAGGCGCGAGGTGAGACGTCAGGTTGAACTTCTTACAATCAGGGATGATCTCATTGCACGCGGCGCATCTGTTGAGACCGAGCCGGTTGATGTGACCGGTCTCTTCAAAGAGAGCGGGAGCAAAATCCTGAAGAAGGCAAAGATGATCCTTGCCATCAGGCTCAACAGGTTCGCAGGACTTGTAGGCAGGGAGATCCAGCCGGGAAGACGACTCGGGAGCGAGATGTCTGACTACGCAAAGAAATGCGGAGTCGGCGGACTCTTCCACACCGATGAACTGCCTGCATACGGGGTAACAGAAGAGGAAGTTGGAGCGCTGAAGAGCGCCCTGTCTGCAGGTGAGGATGACTGCGTGATCATTGTTGCAGATACTCCTGAAAAGTGCAGATGTGCGATAAAACAGATCATCAGACGGGCCAACCTTGCATTTGAGGGCATCCCCAAAGAAACGCGAAAGATGCTTGAAGAAGGATCAACATCATACATGCGTCCTCTTCCAGGCGCTGCGCGCATGTACCCTGAGACAGATGTCCTTCCGGTCAGGGTCACACGTGAAGACTGGGAGGGGTTGAAACTTCCGGAATTGCTCAGTGACAGGATTGAGCGGTTCATGAAGGAGTACGGGTTTGCAAGAGAGGTTGCCAGACAGATTGCATATTCAGAGCGATCACTAGCGTTTGAAGAGGCTGTTGCTGCCGGGATTAAGGCCAGTATTGCGGAACGTGCATTCAACTCAACCCTGCGTGAACTGAGCAGGGAGGGAGTTTCTGTGGACACAGTACGTGATGATGCTATCAGGAGCGTGCTTGATGTTATTCAGGAAGGCCGGGCAGCCAAGGAAGCCATGCCGGCACTCCTGACAACCCTCGCTGAAGGAAAAGATCTTGAGGCTGCTCTTTCAACCCTGGCGCCCGCAGTATCAGCATCAGATCTGGATGGGATAGTTCTGCGGATTGTGGAAGAGCGAATAGGGTTTGTAAGGGAACGCGGGGCTGCTGCAGCAGGCCCGCTGATGGGTGTTGTCATGAAAGAAGTCAGAGGGTCTGTGGATGGGAAAGCAGTGAGCCAGGCACTCCAGACGGCCATTGCGAAAGTCCTGAATGGATAATGCAGTAAGACGAGAATATGAATAACCTTTAATTGATGAGAACCAGCAATAGTATAGGCATTTTATAGGTGATCTGAATGGGCAAGACAGGCACAACAGAATGGAACCAGGTAAAAGGGAGCAAGGGTCAGATCAGACTCGTTCCCAGGAAAGAAGCAGCAGCCAAGAAGCCAGGGCCGAACCAGCGTTTCAAGGCACAGGCTGCACTCAAGAAACTTGAGCGCAATGCAAACCGTGGACGTGGAGGTCGTGACGGAAGAGCAGGAGGCTCTGCACCAGCAGGACGTGGAGGTCGCGGAGGACGTGGCGGCCGCGGGCGTTCAAGCCCGGGACAGCCACAGGATCTCAGAACCATGGCAGCCCGCCGCAGAATCACCAGAGCAAAGGTCTCAATGCTCGGACCAAAGACCCGTTCCAAATAACCTGAATATCTGAACCCTTTTTTTGCGGCTGGCAGGCTACATTAAGTCAGCAGGACAGTAAGTACTATGGATAAGAAACTCGCAGTATCTGCATTTCAGTACGGGGAGCGATCCAAGTCTGAGTTGATGATCGCCTCACAACTGATCACCGTCCTTTCAGGTTTGAAGGACGCTGAACGGACGGGGGGCATGAAGATTGTCCTGCAGTGTCTCGAGTCGGTACGGATGGAACTTCAGTTCGCACTTCGTTCAACAAACCTGCCTGATTTCCAACGGGCAATTGATGCCCTGAACGGAGCCATCAGTCTTGTCGAAAGCAGTGACTTTGATGGCGCAGTCAGGCAGATCGGATCTTCTATCAGTGCTGCTACCACCGTGGCGCAGCACTCCTGGCAGGAACTGGAAAAACATGAATTTATCTGATTTCGGACAGTTTCTTTCAGGCAGAACCTCAGTCAGGCAGTATCAGGACCGTGAAATAGAGCCTGAACTTCTTGATGCAATCCTGAAACTGGGACCAAGGGCCCCTTCAGCAGGAAATGTAGAGTCATGGGATATCGTGGTGGTACGCGATCCATCAGTGCGCGAGTTTCTCGCTGATGCTGCACTGAACCAGGAACACATCGCTCATGCCCCCGTGGTCCTTGTGGTCTGTGCAAACTATGTCAGGTCAATGGCACGCTACAGTGAACGGGGTATCCTCTATGCGCTTGAGGAGGCATCAATCGTTGCGACTTATCTGATGCTCGGTGCTCACGCTGCAGGCCTTGCAACCTGCTGGACATCAGGATTTGACGATGATCAGGTGCGGGATATTCTCAAACTTCCAAACCACATCAGACCGGTCACCCTGCTTGCTCTTGGATACGGAGCAGAAGCAGCAATATCACCAGCACGCAAAGACGTGCAGGAACACATACATCAGGACGAGTGGTAACCGGCTCCTGTCGGTAGATCCGTCCACCCGCGAGAAGGAATGACAGATTATCTGGTAGTGCTGGAATCGGCATGGGTCATCAAGGATGTCAAGTCTGTTGATGACGCGATCGGAATTGCGATCAGTGAGGCAGGAAAGAGACTAAACCCTACCGCCAAGTTCGTGGATGTTGAGGCTGGAGTGATCGCCTGCCCTTCGTGTGATGAAGAACTCCCCTGTGCGTTACTGATTGCACGGACTGCACTTGTGGGGATGCGGATGGAGATGAAGGTCTTCAAGGCTGACTCATCAGAGCATGCCGGGCGAATCGCCAGATCGGTGGTGGGAAAGGCGCTGCGTGACGTCCCACTTGAGATCGTGGAAGTGCAGGAGTTATGATAGAGGTCGTCGGACATACCGCAGTGGATCACATCTGCAAGGTTTCCCACCTTCCATCACCCAACGCCTCCTCTTCAGTTCTTGACCGGAAGGTATTCTTCGGAGGGGGAGCTGCGAATATTGCTGCAGGAATTGCGGTGCTCGGTGGAGAAGCAGCTCTCATAAGTGCAGTAGGAGGAGAGTTTGCAGGCAGTGAGTATGACAAATGGATGGACCAGCTGAAGATTGATAAGCGGTTCTTCGTTGTTCCTGATGCAAATACTGCAACAGCGTTTATGTTCACGGATCCGAATGGCGCGCAGATGACATTCTTTGAGTGGGGAGCGTCACGGGCATTCGAGACTGAACAGGCACCGAGGCTTGAGTTTGTTCACATGGCAACAGCAGACCCTGCATTTAATGTCAGGGTTGCAGAGCTGGCTGCATTTTCAAGCTTTGATCCAGGTCAGGATATCCACCGGTATACCAAAGAGCACCTGCAGGTGATCCTTGAGAACATCGAAATTCTGATCGCAAACCAGCATGAGTATGTCGGGATGTGCAAAACGCTGGGAATTTCACATGAAGATCTGGTGAAAAAGGTCCCAATCTCGATCGAGACGAGAAGTGGTGACGGGTGCCTGATCACAGAGCAGGGTACTACCACAACAATTCCTGCAGTGACAGTGCCTTGCGTTGATCCAACTGGGGCAGGAGATGGATTTCGCGCCGGGTTCCTGACCGCCTATGCTGAAGGATATGACACGGTTACAGCAGCAAAAGTAGGAACCGTCACGGCGTCATTTATCGTGGAGCAGGCAGGATGCCAGACAGCGCTTCCAGACCGGACCCGCATGAAAGCACGGTACGCCGATACGTTTGGTCCGTTACCAGACCCAGAAGGATCACGACGCACCTGAACGGAGGAAGTATGCAACAGGGGAGGACAGAGAGTGCAGTCAAGATCGAGTCGATGTCGCGGTACATCTTCACGGCACCGGGATGGCCGAAGTCAATTCTGATCCTTGTCCTCCTCGGGCTGCTCATCGAGGCGATATCATGGCGTCTCTCACCACAATACCGGTTTTTCGGGATTCTCTGTTTTATTGTGCCAGGGCTTGCCGCACTCATCACAACAAGGCCGCTGATCACTATGATCGGCAGGCAGATGACATGGAATCGAAGTGCGCTGCTGGCAGTATCCTGTACTCTCTTCTCAGCACTGATCACGCTGATAGGTCTTATCGTGCTCAGGGATTTTCTGGCACTCATCTTTGCTATCGCACTTGGGTTTATCTTCGGCCTCAGACTTCTGATCCTGGTCTCGATAGCAGACTACCGGATGAACAGGGTGATAACACCGGCGCTGATCCAGAGCCTCACTGGTTACGTGGGTGGCCTGTTCATCTTCCCCCAGCCATTTGTGACTCTGGCCCCGGTCCTGTTTCTCCTCTTCGGAACCGGCTTTGCCATTCTTATATGGCTTATTGACCGCCCACTGTACCGTGCATTCAGGATCAGGGGGCTTGAGTTTCTCAACGCATTTATTGCACACCTGACCGATGGATCACGGAGCATGGAGGAGTTCTTCCGTGGCATCGGGGAGGAGGCCTTCGTCCCCCAGGTGAGCATCTTCTTCAGGCGTCCCGGAAAGCAGGATCTCATCTTCACAATTCCTAATGTTCATCCCGGACCTATGGGGGAGATCGGTGGCGGGAACCTTCCGGCTATCCTGCGCGAACAGTTCGAGGAGGAGGTGATGGTGGCACACGGATGTGCAACCCATGACTTCAACCTCGTCTCAGAATCAGAGATCCAGAAGTTGGTAGATGCTGTCAACCTGACTCGAGACCATCTCGAGTATACCGGAGTTGCCTGTATATCCACGCGGATAACCGAAGGGTCGGTTTCCCTCCTTTACCAGAGGATCGGTGATACACTCCTGATGGTCAGTACCCGTTCTCCTGACAAGACTGAAGATCTTGATTTCTGCATCGGTCATGCAATCCTCTGCGAAGGACACAGGAGAACTCCGCATATCGGATTCGTTGATGCACACAACTGCATCGGTGATGAGATAGCATCAATTCGTCCGGGGACACGGACCGCCCACGAGTACTTCACTGCTGCCTGCCAGGCTTTTGACAAATGGGACCAGACGGAGACTTCAGCCCTATCAGTTGGCTATGCACATATCCCACTCCCGTACCCCAGGACAGCAGGTATCGGAGACATCGGACTTCAGGTGCTGATCACAGAAGTCAGCGGTCAGAAGACCGCATATATCCTCCTTGATGGGAACAACATGGCATCAGGGGCACGGGAGGAGATCAGGGATGAAGTGCTCACCATGGTCGATGAGGCCGAGATTATGACTACCGATACCCATGTGGTCAACACCATATCAGGAAAGAACCCGGTGGGTCTTCGTGTTCCTCCTGCTGCACTGATGCCGTTCATCGACGACGGAGTTGCGAAGGCACTTGATGATCTTTCACCTGCAACTGCGGCAGGCAGCACAGCGTCATGTGAAGGTGTAGTGATCTTCGGGTCAGACTCCATCGCCCAGCTCGCAAGCATCGTGAACACAATCCTGGTCTACATAATTCCAATCAGCGGAGGAATGCTCCTGCTGACAGTTGTGTTGTCAGTAATCGCGTACATGGCTCTCTCGTGATCAGCAGTGAGGAAGTGAATATGAACAAGCATATCCAACTCAGAAAGATGGTCTTTCAGCCAGGGAGGGGACAATGAGTTATCATTCGCCAGTTTCTATTCTTCCGGCAGGATCTGATCTTGGTGTCTACAAGGTTCAGCTTCCTGTATGGAATCTTCTGCTCAGGTCTGCGATGTCAGGCGCTTACATTGGAATGGGGGCAGCTCTCCTGATTGCAGTCACTACCGGAATGGAACTGACACTCGGTGCAGGGATGGTCAGGTTCATCGGAGGAGCGGTCTTCCCACTCGGTGTGATCCTGACAGTTCTGACCGGCGCAGAACTCTTCACAGGAGATGCGATGCTTGCACCGCTTGCTGCCTGCAGGGAGCAGATCTCATGGATGATGGTTGTTCGCCTCTGGGCGCTGGTATGGGCCGGTAACTTTCTGGGTGCCATCTTCTTTGCTGCACTCATGGCTGCAGGCCCATTGACATCAACCGATCCATCAGGCCTTACAAGTGCCACAACTGCAGGGATCGCAACCGTGGGCATCGCCTCTGCGAAGTGCAACGCCGTGGGAGTGGCCGGGTTCTTCTCTCTGATCGGAAGTTCACTTGCTGCCGGATGGCTGGTCAACCTAGGCGTGCTCCTTGCCCTATGTGCTGATGATGTCATCGGGAAGATAGTGGGGATCTGGTTCCCGGTGATGGCAATGACGGCAAGCGGTCTTGAACATGCGGTGACAAACATGTACCTGATACCAGCCGGTCTCTTTACCGCAGGAGGACTCACACCGCTTCAGGTTGCGCAGGTCGGGCCAGGGATTGCAAACCTAGGGTGGAGCACGATGTGGGGTAACCTGATTCCGGTCTCGATCGGAAACCTGATAGGTGGTCTCTTCTTTGCAGGACTTTTATACTGGTTCTCATTCAAAAAAGAACTGGAAGGGTAGAGGTAAATCTCTACCAATACTCACGCACATATTCACACAATGTAATCCTCGTACCGGTGGACATGACAACTGACCGGAAACGGGATCCCAATCGTGGAGATGATTGCATCACCACGGTCAAGGGTCTGAATCTCAAGGTCCAGGACCCGGAGATCATGTTTCGCTGAGGAAGCGATCGTCTCACGATCCTGACGATCGGCAAGGCCCATGATCACAAACGTGTTCATCTGGGCAAGAACCCGGGGGTCGATGTTCTTGGGCTGCTGTGTGATCGCACACAGGCCTACCCCGAACTTTCTTCCTTCCATCGCGATCTGTCTGAAGATTCCGGTTTTCTCTGATTCCATGGAAAGCACCCTCTGTGCCTCCTCAATGGTCAGAAGAACCCTGTGTGGTTCATCCTCACCGGCGCGTCCAGATTGTACGACATTTTTGTATGTATTCAGCACGGCCCGTGAGATGACAGAGAGGAGAAAAAGTTCAGCCACCTCACTCATGCGGGGAATGTCAATCAGCACCACCTTGTTTGCGAGGAGGTCTTCAATGATCTCAGGAACAGATGAAGTGGTTTTGTGCAGAAAGGCAGAGGAGATGTCAACCAGAGTCTGAATCTGTCGCTGCACAACCCGGAGTGCATCAGGGTTGGCACTTCTGACACGCTGGGCAATATCCTGATGATCACCGATGTATGCAGTTGTTTTGACGTGAGACGGAAGTGACTCCACATCCTCGTTCATGAAGAAGTCTATGATGTCATGACCGGGAAACGGCGTAAGAAGGTTCATGACCTCACGTTCAGTTGGTAGGAGATCAAAGAGGAGCGTAAGATCAGTGATGTCCATGTCATCATGGCTGATCAGGAGCTGTTTCATATCAAGTTCGGTCCTGACGATCTCATTCTGAATTGAATAGACAGAGAGGCCGGTATCTGCATCCTGATGATGGAGCAGTCCGCGGCTCTCGAAATCTGAACTCATTCCTGCCGCATATTCACCGTGTGGATCGATGATGAGAAGACCGAACAGTCGTGCGGAGATTGCCGAGGCACAGAAGACCTTCATGTAGTTGCTTTTTCCCATCCCTGTAGTTGCAAAAACACCCATATGCTGGGAGAGAACTTTGGCAGGTATCCGCACCGGGAGTTCAGGAATAGGGCGCTGTCCACTGACCACGAGACCTACCTCGATCTCACCCATGAATCTGTTCAGATATGAAATATCATCAGGTGCCAGTGTCCTGACTGAAGAATACCTCGAAGGCATGACTCTGGGACGTCTGAAGACCTCATCCACACCGATGCACCCGATCGGATACGCTGTCATTACCAGCGAAGTATCACCAATTGTATCACCAGTCCCTGACTGCTCATCATGACCTATTCCGGTTATCCGTGCAAAAAAACGGGTCTGGTTCTGTTGATCGTCCACAACCACCAGATCTCCAATACTCATAGGAGAATCAGCAGGAGTCCTGAAGATATAATGAAGCACGCTGGTGCCAGTAAGCCTGTTGTCCAGCAGCCTGCCACTGGTCATATGATACTGAGAAAGAGCCAGGCTGATAAGAGCATATTGATCTTCCTGGAAAAGAGAGCAGATAGATAACAGCATTCATCAAAATATATAATCCACCTGAGGGGGTTATGGAAAAATATGTCAAGAAGAGCAGCAGAAGCAGTATTTCAGGGGTTGTTCCTGCTTTGTGAGATAAGAGGGGTGCTTCGGGAGACCGCACCTCTTCATACGTTATCAGCAGAGCAGAAAGGAAAGACAGCAAAAACTCTCGAGAAACTTGAGAAGCAGATCAACATCCTGAAAGAGGAACTTGTATCATGAACTGCGGAGAAGGGATCGATACCAGGCTTATCGAGGAACTCTATATCAACCTGGATCCCATACAGGCTGGTGGAAGACTCACTGTTGACGCCATGAAAGCAGTTCTCGCGTACGGAGACGGGTACTCGGTATGTGACAACTGCGAGAAACCTTTCAGACTGGATTGTATCAAAAAGCCACCTCTCGCAAAGTTCCACGACGATCTTGCTGCCTTTGTCAACATGGACGTTGCGAGACTTGTGCCAGGAGCAAGACGCGGATTCCAGGCAGTTGCAGACACTGTTGTAAGCAAAGATGATCCGGTACTCCTCACGGCATTTTCGCACTACACAGAGTTTCTCTCAGTCGAGCAGGTCGGAGGGGTCCCCCATGAGGTGCCGCCAGATGATTCACAGATCATCACTGCTGATGCAGTGGCTTCACGAATCGAGGATGTCACCCGTGCTGCCGGGAGATCACCGACACTTTTGTACGTGGAAGAGGTGGACTACCAGTATGGCAATCTCCATCCGGTACAGGAGATTGCCAAAGTTGCTCACCAGTATGATGTACCAGTTCTGTGTAATGGTGCATACACAGTGGGGATCATGCCGGTGGACGGGAAGAAGATCGGCGCTGACTTTCTCGTGGGTTCCGGGCACAAGAGCATGGCGGCCCCTGCACCATCAGGCATGCTTGCTACCACATCAGAATGGGCTGATAAACTCTTCAGGACCACAAAGGTAAAAGGGGATATCACCGGCAGGACCTTCGGAGTCAAGGAGGTCGAGATGATGGGGTGCACGCTGATGGGTGTTACTTCTATAGGAATGATGGCATCGTTCCCGCATGTGAAAGAGCGGGTGAATCAGTTCGATACCCACCTGAAGCGATGTAACCAGATCGTGGATGCTCTCTGTTCAATCGAAGGCACAAAGGTGATGAGCGAATATCCCCGGAAACATCCGCTAACCAGGATGAACACCACAGAATCATTTGACAAGGTTGCAAAGACCCATAAGAAAAAAGGGTTCTTCCTGCTCAGTGCCCTTCGGGAGAGGGGGATCACCGGGATCATTGCCGGGTCAACGAAGGTATGGAAATTTAATCCCTACGGGCTCACCGATGAACAGGCACAATATGTCGGGGATATGTTTGTGGAGATTGCAAAAGAGGAAGGATTACCAGTAAAGTCATAACCCGTGCTGATATCAACACAGATTCACTTTTTCGAAAAACTACTGACCAGATTAATCTGTCATAATCTTTCCATTCAACGCTGCAATTCGCTCTCTGGAATCCAGAAGAGAGGGTATCATCGATCGAATTTGGAGTTTTTCTTCCAGTTCCTTAATCAGAGTGATTTCTGCTGCGGTTGCAGGTTTTGGCGGAACAACCCCGCAGGAGGTGTTCCCCGGCTCATTAGTGAAGGTCCCAATCTTGCGTGCGAGCGTGATGATGTCCTCTTTATCATATCCGATCAGCGGACGCAGGATCGGGATGGTTACTGCAGAGGATATGGTGACAATATTCTGCAGAGTCTGGGTTGCTACCTGGCCGAGGTTGTCACCGGTGACAATTGCCTGATGATTGCGCTCTGTTGCATATTCTTCAGCAAGCATAAACATGCCCCGCTTACACAAGACACACCGGTATCGTGGCTCACACTCATTCATGAGTGTATCATATAATGGCTGGGCATGGACAACATGCAGAGCCAGTTGAATCCCCGGCACCCATGATGAGAGTGCAGCCAGGTTTCGAAGAACATTTTTGTAACAATCAGAGCCGGCCCATCTGCCAGTGTCAATATACAGGAAATGTATCTTTACTCCCCGTTTCATTATCATCCAGCTTGCAACAGGAGAGTCGATCCCTGCGGAGAGCAGAGACAGGACAGAGCCCTGGGTGCCATAAGGCAATCCTCCCGGACCCGGTATCCGGATATCATATGCAATCCCACCCTCTTTCCGGGCTTCAAGATAGATCTCATAATCAGGATGAGTCAGATCAACCCGTACTCCAGGTACCGTTTCAAGTACTGTTCCACCAGCTTCTGCCCCTAACTCCTGGCTGGTGAAACCAGGGACCTGATCCCTACGCGCCCGGATTGCAAAACTCATTCCGGGATTCAGATTTTTTCGTGCGAGTTTCCCGGCTGCGTTGCATAGGTCAGGGAGTGATGAGGTAGTCAGAAGAGCGGGGGCTATGTCCACGACTCCAAAGATATGGCTGAGGAGAGGAACCAACGCTTCAGGCGTTTCTGATCTTACAAGGATCCGGCTCCGGTTGTCCGTGAGAGTATATTCGATCCCATGACTTGTCAGTGCAGATCTGATATTGCCTATGAGCACTTTCATGAACTGTCGCCGGACCGGCTCACTCTTCAGAAAGAGTTCGCCAAAGCGGATCATAACAGCGCCTGACTTTCCATTCTCCATTGGATGCTCATACATTTGCGCTATCCGTGATAGGTAGTTTGTGCTATGAAAAGGCTAATCATCCCGGAGGTAAAGAAGATGGTCAGACCTGTTGATCAGGAACAAAGACTATACGATCAGACGGTCAGGTGTACGTAATGGCTCCAAAAAAGAAGAAGGACGCTGCCCCTGCTCAGGATGAAGCGCCGCTGAAGCTCTTTTATATATTCTACAGCCAGGAGCGCTGGGAGAATTGGATCAAGGCACTCAGCGAGGCTGATTTTGAAGGAAGCGGTGATGACGAGGAGATGCCTGAAGGCTTCCAGATGCTCTCCAGTTTTAACCAGGATATCTGTATCGAGGTTCTGAAGATCATCAAACTCTTCCAGAATAACCGGTTTTCAAAGGACGAAGCAATCCAGCGAATCAGTGACGTGGAGGAGATCGTTCTGAACCAGGCGGTTGAAGGGGATCTTGAAGAGGTCATTGCCTCGCTTCAGTTTTCAATGCTCGTGCTCTTCGCAGCATCCAAGAAATTCATAGAAGGAGGATTTGACGAGGATATCAAAGCCCTGGTCAAGAAAGGAAAGTCAATCGATGAAGAGCAGATGGAAGAGATACTCGAGGTTGCTGCGACCATCGGCGCAAATGTGATCAACGGGAAGTCATGCTGCGGACGGTATATCAAGGAGAGTGATGATCCCGGCATGTTTGATGAGTGGCTTATAGAGGTTGAGACCATCAACGAGGCACTTGCAACCCTGAAGAACTTTGACGAGGAAGCAGGCGAAACTTCTTGATTGCAGCACGGGCGCGACTGCGGTATCACAGGCAGCTCGGACGGCTGGCAGGATACCGACTGCCTGAAGGAGCCTTTCATGGTGCGGTGATTGAGACATTATTCTCGATCCCGTATGATGCGTTTGATCGTCCAACCCGTGAACAGATCATGGCTTTCATAAAGGCATTTGTAACATGCAAATGCAGGGAAAGCCCGAATTGTGGATGCCCGGAGCGCAAGTTTGCCATTGAGATCATAGAACTGCGTGAATCCGGACTTGATCATCGGCAGATCAGTGAGTTTCTTCTGGAAGAGTACGGGATTGAGATCTACGCTGCTGATATTCTTAGTTACCTTGAAGAGTCAGTCCATCTGCTTGAAGCGATTCGGGATGTTGCTGAGCAGACCAGTATTCGCCAAGTGCAGATACGGACTGAAGATCACATCGAAGCGATAGAAAAAGGAATCCCGGTTTCGGGATAACTTCAAAAAAATATTATCTCTTTTTCTTGTCCATTGCCTGCTGCTTGACAAGACTTCTGATACGCTCTGCAGTGCTGCCCTTGAAGTCGGTCAGATCCTTTTCCTGCACTGTGGCAACTTCTGATCCGGTCACAGCAATTGCATCTGCTAGCACATGGTCCAGTTTTTTAGCCCGTTCCCAGCACTCGTAGGCTTCTTCATTTCTTCCGAGGCCGCCGGAGAGGGTGATTGCCTTGAATGCCCAGAGGTCAGGGTTCGAAGGATATATGGCAAGAGCCTGATCATACCTTTCGACTGCCTCTTCATATTTGCCCTGGTACGAGAGTTGATCAGCCTCAAGCGCCAGCGCATCTGCCTTATTGAGGAGTTCATCCCGTTTGCTCAGGAGCTTTTTGGTGGTATTTTCAGCCATCAGTTCACCTGATTCGCGTATATGATACTTGTCCCGGGAGTATTTGAGAATATGGGGAATAATTCCAGAATCAAACCCATTTGAAAAGTTGATTATGAGGAGGGAGAACGAATCAGGATACCAACAAACCGGTTTAAATATTCTCTTTCATGGATCAGAACCTCCCATGTTTCTTCCAGGTCCAGAATAGAGTACTGGTGAATCAGTATGTTGCGAAAGGAGGAGAGTGCTGCCAGAGCTGAACTGAGATCTGGTTCAAGCACGCCATACTTCTCCAGTATCTCAAATGTTTCACGGTATGAAGAGGGTTTCACTGGAATTTTGCGAGTGGCAATAAGCCAGGCTCCGGCATCTATTCCAGCCTGAATAGCTAGAAACATGGCATGCAACACCATATTCTGGGTATCCCGATCAGTAAGAAATTTCTCTTTCGGGATGGATTCGTACCGCTCCCAGTCTGAAAGAGCAATCGTTAATTCCCGGATGACATCTGTAGTATTCATCCTGCCAGAGCCTCCCGGAACCACTGATCAAGGGACTCATTCCATGGTTGAATATCCAGATATCTGATAAGAATATCTGCCTCAAATTCTGCTGTTTTTTCATCATCATTGCTTATAAGGAGCAGCCCGGTTGATAGAACCTCATAGACAAAGGATACCGGAGCTCTGTTCATGATACGGACATCAACATGAATTCTCGGATTAATTGTTTTTTCAACGGCCTGACCAATCCGGCTTATAAGTTTATACCTCTCGAAAGGATCAGGATTAGAAAAAAGATAAAGAGCAAGATCAATATCATGCCATGTATCTGAACGAAGGAAGGATCCAAATAAATAACCAGTACAGATGAAGTCCCAATCGGATAATGATGAACGAATATCCATTATTATCTTCTCCTGCAACGGAGGGAAGGTTTCGGGCAGGGGATTCATCTTCTTCAACTCCTGAATACTTTGTTGAACTGCTAACTTTATTAATGATGACAGGATTGAATTGTATTCCCCATAAGAAATATCCGATAAAAACCGGAAATAATGCAGGAATTGAGATTTGACAGAAGTAATTTAATTTCAGGTATCCTTGCATCATATATGAATACCCAACAGCCTAAACGATGGAATATTCTCGTTTGTGGCACTATTCAAAGAGTAGGGTATCACCATCTCATTCAGGGGATTGCCCGTCGCAACCACATTACCGGTTGCATTCTGAACCTTGAGGGATATGATGTCCGGATTATTGCAGAAGGGATACCAGAAGATCTCGAACGGTTCAAAAATGATATCAGAATTCAGGAATACCCTGTTTTTGTTGAAACTTTAGAAATTTCTAAATTGCCCCATACTGGCGAATATAAATATTTTGAGATCGTCCGGGGAACTCCCGATGAGGAACTGGCAGAACGGTTTGATTCAGCAATAGCAGTTCTTTCCAGAATGGAGAAGAAGCAGGATACTGCAATAGATTTAGGTAAAGAAACGATATCACTGCAGAAAGAGACTCTTAATGAGGTGAAAGGGATACGTTATGATCTCGATAAAACCCTTACATCAGAGATTGCTGAGGTAAAAGAGGAGCTCAGAGAGATCAGATCAGCCTTGATTCAGGCGGGAATTATGAACTCCGCAAGGTCATAAAGAGAATTTTTCGTATACTGCAAAATGATACCCATATATAATAGTATCATCAAGATCAATTTAAGCTCATGGAGAATAAATACGAGATATCCTCTTCTCTTCAGTCTCTCCTCGATCATGTAGAGGAACAGTTGGATACACGGATACACCTTCAGCGGAAACAGGATGCTCCAAAGAAGGGGCTTTTACTTGATCAGTATTCGTACCAATCCGGGCGCAATGTCATTGTCTTTTCAAATCAACAGATTGGAATGCTGAAGGATTTCGTTATTGCCCAGAATGCAATAAAACTCCTTCTCAAAGGTATTGCTGCAAAAAACGCAGGATACCGTGTCCTTTCATTTGACAGTAAATCAGCAACGATTGGAATGGAGCAGATCTATCTTGATGTCCTGAAAGATGAGAAGACCAGGCACCTTGATTTCTGGATCAAAAAGAAACTGATGTTCTATCTATATATGCTGTTTCACGAGACCCTGACTGAGCTCCCGTGGACACTAATGGCGAACATTGTGGTCTCAAAACTCTGTCCGGTTATGCGCAATGCTCAAGTCTACTTCCTGATGAAGGAAAGTATGCGTGATATGCATGATCTTGTTTCGTTCAAGGACTTCATCCCCCGGCGATACTTTGTCATGCACAATGGGATGTTCTATGGAAGGGATTTAATTCTGGGTGAGGTCATGAGCGAGATGAAACTCAACCCGATGATCAATATCCCGGAGATGAAGAAGTTCAAGAATCTCAATCTTATGGAGATGCTCACTCACCGGTGGCAGAAGAATCCCTGGTATCAGACCAAACTTGTCGGGGATGCTATGGTGAATATTACTAAAGAGATGAAAGTTGCCCAGACCTGTGAGAATCCAAGAGCAGAGACATACCCGGTGATTTATAATTTTGTCGAGGAGATCACAAACCGGTGGATCAAACTGATGCAGATCGAGAAATACTACTTCTGGGAGACGAGTGAGCATCAACAGAATGCAATGAAGATGCAGGAAGAGTATGAGAAGGAAGCAAGAATGACGATTTTTGGGGAAGTGTAACCAAAGAGAAGCGGGAAATACTGAGGAATAAACTTAAGAGGTCATCAACTAGAGAGGGTAAATAAGTTCAGATGATGAGACTTCTTAATCATTACCTGTTTCAGAATCAACAGATCATAGAGTCCGGAAAATTATCAATTATTATTTTACTATCACTAGTCTCATTATTTGCATCAATTTTCTTTCTGATATTCAATCATCAGACCGATTTTCTCTTCGTGTATATATTTATTCCACACCTTTATCTGGTTCCTATTATCTTGCTTGCTCTATGGTTTCCAAAATCTGGCCTTAGGCTGGTTATGATAATTGGCCTACTCCTTGGCGTATTCTGGCTCTGTGCAGGTCTTTTTGGATATCCATTTCCTCCACTCTTTATCATACTTTATACGGGCCTCGATCTTGCGATATTTGTTGTATTTCTTCTTTACGTGAAGGACAGACGATTAGTCGAGACCGTTATCAGTGATCTCATTATCAGATCATCAGAAGGAATCAAAGATAAAAAAGATGTCAATGAGTCGTGGCAGAGAGATTTTGATGATATTGTCTCAAGACTCTCTCATACTGATGAGGAGATTCGTGAGGAGGCAATAGGGGCATTAAGTGGTATTAGCGATGAAAGAGCAGTCTTACCATTAATTGCCGCTCTTCATGACCCTAGCATCATGGTGAGACGGGCCGCAGCGGATGCACTTGGAAAGACTGGTTCTTCAAAGGCAGTTATTCCTCTCATTAAAGCACTTTGTGATACTGATCGGATTGTTAGGGAAGAAAGTGCAGAGGCACTCGGTCATCTTGGAGAGGTCTCAAATCATGAACTTCAGATTGCAGGGCGTAATGTGGACTGGAGAGTAAGGGTGGGTGTCCTCATAGCGTTAAGAATAACAGCTTCCAGTAATTCTTCACCAGATCTTATCATGGATCTGGCAGGTGACCAGAATGTATATGTCCGGAGGGAGGCAATAAAAACTTTGGGGAGAATTGGAGAACACAAGGTTTTGCCATATCTTGTTCAAGCCCTTAAAGATCATGATGCGGGCGTAAGGATCAGAGCAATACGGGCAATAGCCAGAATTGGGACCTCAGAAGAACAGAGAGAGTTAATTCAAATCTGTCTTAATGATTCAGATGTATCAGTCAGGATGAGAGCTGAAGAAGAATTAAAAAAAGTCAGCCATGAACCTTCGGCTCGCAGATGATGATGAAACATTCTGAAAAAAACTTCAAATTGAAGTTTGTTTAGAGTGTTTCATGAGAGTGAAAAGGTTAAACAGTAACAATTATTAGGTTGCTTACAAGATATAAATCGGGGATAATATGTCAGAAAAAGAAAGTGGATTCAGTGGGCTTGAAGCAGCAATCGTTGTAATTGCATTCGTAGTTGTAGCAGCTTTCTTTGCGATAAGTGTCTTGAATAGTGGATTTTTTGCAGCTCAGGAAAGTGAGAAGCAGGTTTCGGGGGGGGTCAAACAGGCAGGTTCGAGCGTATATATTGAGGGAAGTGTCTATGCAACTCTTGAATCAAGTGGAGGGGCCCTTGATTCAGTGAGATTTGCTATGGGCATCTTAGAAACCGGGCAACCACAGGATCTTTCGAAGATGAAGATTGTGTACACTCATTCAAAAGATATCAATGAATTACGAGAATATTCCTATAGCGGAGGTTCAACATACAGTGCGACTGAATTCGGAGCGGATGGATCATCGATTATGAGGCCAGGTGAGAAACGAGTCGTAACATTAGGTCACGTAAATGGCCCAATACCTGGTGGTTGGTTTACCATTGAAGTAAAACCGCAACTGGGGGCAAGTACATTTGTAAAATATTATCTTGCAGACTCATACAATGGCGGGGTAGTTCTGCAATAAACAAAAAAATCATTATATACCCTGAATTTATTTTCCAGGGGATAGATTTTTCGGCCACTACCCAATATATGAAACCTAACTTTATTTAATCGGGTGAAACGGTGAGGTGCAGATCATAAACAAGGATTCAGCAGCAAGCGGTAGTTTCATCTTTGAGATTAAACCAAAGATTGAAGTTTCAACTCTTGTCGGTAAGACCCTTGCAACCGGATGCAAGGCGGAGTTATCATATAACCCAGCACTTTTTATTCAGGTTCTTCACAGATATAATATCAACCTGGGAGAATCGGCTTCAGTTACTTGGTATTTACTATTCTACAATAAAGGGAGTCAGTTCAGTATCCCAAGATATAATAATTTGCTTACAATTGAATTCAAAGCGACGAAGAATTGATGCTTTAAGACCTGATTATAGCATCCATTGTATGATGATACATATATTCGAAACGTTGAATGAAACCTCTGTTGAGATCGATAAGTTTCATTCCACATTAAAAAAGAAACTCTTATACCCTAACACGATAATATGAACTTCAACCGGGTGAACCGGTGAGGTGTAGATCATGAACAAGGATTCAGCATTTTCAGGCCTTGAGGCAGCAATCGTGCTAATTGCGTTTGTTGTCGTTGCCGCAGTGTTCTCCTACGTTATGTTAGGAGCAGGTTTTTTTGCAACCCAGAAATCACAGGAAGTCACATACTCAGGTATCAAGCAGTCAACATCAAATGTGGTGCTTGATGGACAGTTATATGGAACATGGGATACTGGAACTTCAAAATTATCGGCAATCCAGTTTTATCTCTCAATTCCACAGGGTGGGCAACCCCAGAAATTGTCTGAAGTGGCATTTTTACTTACTGTAAACAATGGTGCAGTATATGCAATTCCAGCATCAGCTCTTTCTGACGAGACTAGCGTAGCTAATTTTGCATCCAGAGTTTTGGCAGCAGGAGATAGAGCACAAGTTACTGCAACTATAAGTGGCTACACATCGACTACTCCGTCAATTACAGGAGGTCCAGCAGCAGGCGGTAGTTTCACCTTTGAAATTAAACCAAAGATCGGAGCATCAACTCTTGTCGCCAAGACCCTTGCAACCGGATACAACGGTGGAGTTATTATATAACCCAGCACTTTTTTTTCTGGTTCTTCACATATCTAATATCAATCTGTGAGAATCTGCTTCAGTTACTTGATACTTACTATTCTGTAATAAAGGGGTTCAGCTTTCGATCCCATGATAATAGTGTGCTTACAATTGAATTCATTGCGACAAAGTATTCATACTTTAAGACCTGATTAAGGAATCCATTGTACGGACATATATATCAGAAACGTTGAATGAAACATCCGATGGGATCGATATGTTACATCCCACTTCAAAAAAAGAAACTTATATACCCTAGCAGGGTAATAAAATTTTAACCGGGTGAACCGGTCAGGTGTAGATCATGAACAAGGATTCAGCATTTTCAGGCCTTGAAGCAGCAATCGTGCTAATTGCGTTTGTTGTTGTTGCCGCAGTGTTCTCCTACGTTATGTTAGGAGCAGGTTTTTTTGCAACCCAGAAATCACAGGAAGTCACATACTCAGGTATCAAGCAGTCAACATCAAATGTGGTGCTTGATGGACAGTTATATGGAACATGGGATACTGGAACTTCAAAATTATCGGCAATCCAGTTTTATCTCTCAATTCCACAGGGTGGACAACCCCAGAAATTGTCTGAAGTGGCATTTTTACTTACTGTAAACAATGGTGCAGTATATGCAATTCCAGCATCAGCCCTTTCTGACGAGACTAGCGTAGCTAATTTTGCATCCAGAGTTTTAGCAGCAGGAGATAGAGCACAAGTTACTGCAACTATCAGTGGCTACACATCAACTTCTCCAGCAATTACTGGGGGTCCAGCAGCAGGCGGTAGTTTCACCTTTGAAATTAAACCAAAGATCGGAGCATCAACCCTTGTAGCAAAGACCCTTGCAACCGGATACAACGGTGGAGTTATCATATAACCCAGCCCTTTTTTTGGTTCTTCACATATCTAATAGTAATCTGTGAGTGTCTGCTTCAGTTACTTGAATCTTACTATTCTGCAATAAAGGGGTTCAATTTACGATCCCAAGATAATATAGTTACAATTGAATTGAAGCGACGAAGTATTCATACTTTAAGACCTGATTAAATCATCACATCGTACGGACTATATATAAGAGGGTCTCCAATGAAGGGGGCACTATTTCAATCGTTTGGATAATCTCGCGATTCTCAACTCACTAATCGTTTCGTTAATAGTCGAGGCACATACTTTCGGCATCTATATATTCTATTGAAACTCGCACCAATGCTCGTTGGCTTAAACGAAGAAAATACATCAGATTATATTGGAAATGTAGCAACTAATGTACAATTGTTATTTACTCAAACAATGGATTTCCCTCTAATTAAAACTGAATTACATACTCACTCAACTATAACCAATCTCGAAAGTGGCTATATCCCCCATTATTATTATTCAAACTCTTGATCGTTCTTTCTTTTCGAAAACAATCCTACCGAAAATTCATCAAATCACTCACAATTGAAGATTGTATTGCTCTTGGAATTCCCGAATAAGAACCTGAAAGGTTTCATATTCTCTCAGGAAGTAATTTGCATAATTTTACATACAATCGGTTAAATAGGATGGTTTAAAGAAAATCATGCGAATAAATGGAACCATTGCGTGTTAAACTATTCAGAACGGCCATGGAATGGTTAATTCAATGCCTAGTCAAGCATTAAGAGATGACAAATATGCAGAATATAATCATCATTACGGGTGTAAGATGCACAAATTTCACATATTTCTTCTAAATGAGTTTCCACTACATGGAATTTTTTCTGAAGGTAATGATCATGATGCCCCATATGCAATGCCATTAGCTGAAATTGTCAGTACAATAAATCAAAGCATGGTAGACAGTTCAACTGGATAGTGGCTATGATTCCTTTATGATTTATGCGGGATATTGGAGGATTTTCAAAATCAAACCATTAATCGACCCCTACAAGAACGCAGTCCATAACAGAGATGGACAATTGAGAAAATAGATCTTTGGGTCAACAAAAAGTGGACGAAAGGGGGAGACGTTCGAGGCAATATTGGAGATCAATTATTGTTTCTTGCTAATAAAGGTAAGGAAAAGCAGGTTGGTATGTATCTTCGTTATCAGAACTGACTCAAACCAAATTTCCGAAAAGAGTACAGATCAAGGGCGGATTGCGAAAGAACTCATTCGTTTAGGAAACGAATGATTAATTTCAGTGTTAAATGGATTCAGAACAGATCTAAAGAATTCTACATTACCTTAAGTTTCATTCAACATAAAATAAAGAAACTATTATATCCTTGAATGACAATTGGAGTTACTACTGGGTGAACCAGTGAGGTAAAGATCATGAATAAGGACTCAGCATTTTCAGGCCTTGAGGCAGCAATCGTGCTAATTGCGTTTGTTGTCGTTGCCGCAGTGTTCTCCTACGTTATGTTAGGAGCAGGATTTTTTGCAACCCAGAAATCACAGGAAGTCACATACTCAGGTATCAAGCAGTCAACATCAAATATTGTGCTGGATGGACAGTTATATGGAACATGGGATACTGGAACTTCAAAATTATCGGCAATCCAGTTTTATCTCTCAATTCCACAGGGTGGACAACCCCAGAAATTGGCTGACGTGGCATTTTTACTAACTGTAAACAATGGTGCAGTATATGCAATTCCAGCATCAGCTCTTTCGGACGAGACTAGCGTAGCTAATTTTGCATCCCGAGTTTTGGCAGCAGGAGATAGAGCACAAGTTACTGCAACTATAAGTGGCTATACATCGACTACCCCGTCAATTACCGGGGGTCCAGCAGCAGGCGGTAGTTTCACCTTTGAAATTAAACCAAAGATCGGAGCATCAACCCTTGTGGCAAAGACCCTCGCAACCGGATACAACGGCGGAGTTATCATATAACCCCACCTTTTTTCGCGCAACCTAAATAGTATTCTTACATATCCTCTATCAACCAATGATAGAGAAGTTGTCCTCCAACAAACGAGTTTTCATTCCAGTTCTCATAGTATTATTCACAATATTCGGAATCTGGCTTAGATACCAGCCATCCAGCCTTTTATTGGAGGGATTTCCAAAAGTCCTCTTTACTGATCCCTGGTATGCACTCAAACAGACAGAACTTACACTCACCCATTTTCCATCGCAGATATGGTTCGATCCGATGACTAATTTTCCACAGGGAAAACCCATCGACTGGGGACCTTTTCTTCCATGGATCGGATCTCTCCTCTGCCTTGCAACAGGATTGACCACTCCGGAAACAATGATCCCTCTCGTCTCATGGATACCAGTAATCTGTTTTGTACTGACCATCCCAGTGGGATATTTTTTAGGAAGAACAATCTATGATCAGAAAACCGGAGTCATTACTGTACTGATCCTAACAGTCCTTCCAGGTAACTTTTTGATCAGAACCCTCTATGGAAATTACGATCATCACTGCTTGGAGATATTAATTAGTGCAGCATTTGCTCTCCTCTATATACTTGCCTTAAGAAGTTCATATCAACAAGAACGGCATAAAACCATTGCATTCAGCATCGCTGCGGGTTTGTTTCTGGCAGCAGGAGTTCTGAACTCAGTCATAATATTACTACTGGTCATTGTTTGTCTCATTTTCACGATTATCCACATGTTCATCACCTTTGCTACCAAAACAGAGGAGAACAACATAATTATCACCAATATCCTGGTCTTTGGAGTAAGCCTGATTGGTCCAATTATCCTTGCCATCCTGGGTCTTCCCGGAGGTGAAGGATATGTAATGAGCCCTTTTGAACTTGCAGAATTCCTTGTAATAGTGCCACTTATTTCAATTGGCCTATGGATCATAGGGGCTCTATCTCATAAAATCAGTCAGAACCAAAAAACCAGTCTGGGCATCTACTTCATTTTCCTTGCAATCGGTGTAATCGGCCCGTTTGTTCTACTTCCTACCTTATTTTATCGTACAGTAGATCTTTTTACAAATTTTTTCTTTTTTCCAAACGAGTATATACCAGTGGGAGAGATGCAGGCCTGGGACTTAGTAAACGCTTTTCAGACATACAATCTGTTGCTGATTCTGTTCGCCTGTGGAATAATCGTATTAATATACCACTGGCTCAAGGAAAGAGAAGTATCTGCGGGATATGTTAGTGTCTGGGCACTGGTATGCCTGGCCGCAACCATCACCCACGTACGTTATGAGTATTATCTTGCCGTACCGTTTGTTTTAGTCAGCAGCCTGGTTATCTCGAAGATATTTAATTTCGGTCAAGTAATGCCTCATATTGAGGAAGAAGAGAAACAGCAACCCGTCAATAAAAATTCTGCCGGAGTACTCATCGGATCATTTATGCTTTGCGCAATACTCCTTATGTTCGGCATCTTCTCATTTATGATCGCATCAACAGATTATTCACCATACACAGCTTCAGAGGATATGATAGAGGGGATGATGTGGCTCAATACACACTCACCTGATCCGGGCATTAATTATACAAATATATATCAGCCCCAAAAACCGTTTCCATATTCACCAGAAGCATATGGCCTTCTTTCATGGTGGGAATCAGGCCATGTTATGAATTTTTTCTCACACCGGCCGGTTATTGCAGATCCCTTCCAGTCACACGCTCAGGAAGCCGCTGAATTTTTCCTTTCACCAAATGAGAGTGCAGCCGAAAAACAGGCAACAGACACAAAAGCAAGATATGTCATCACCGATTCAAGCATGCTCTTTGATAATCTGGCAGTGATGCTTCAGACTTACAACTCCAATCAGACAGTAAATGATTACTTTGGATATGTAGCAGTTACAGATCCCGTTAATAATACCTCGCACAACGACATCGGATTTAAAGAACCTTTTTACCGGAGCATGATTACCAGGCTTCATGTCTTTGATGGATCGGCAACAAAAGGTGAGAAACCTGTAGTTGGAAATGACACAGGAACCGCTATTCCCGGAACTGATATGATTGCATATTTCCCATGGGCCGGACCTGATCCAATAGTGTCACCCGAGATCAATGTCCCACTTGAATCAACTGAAGCATTACAGCACTATCAGTTAGTGTGGGAGTCTAACACATCAGTTTCTGCGACATCTAAACATGATATTAGAAAAGTCAAAATTTTTGAACGAGTTAAGGGAGCGGTGATTCCAGGAGAAGGAACCATTGAACTCAACCTTGTGACAAACGAGGGCAGGGAGTTTACGTACCGGCAACAGAGTGATAATGGAACATTTATAGTACCTTACTCAACCGAACCAAGAGAGGGATTTGTTCATGCAACGGGACCCTACCGGATATCAGAAAGTGGCAAGGAGATAGAAATTTGGGAACATAATATTTTAGAGGATTAATATTTATTGTTCATAGACCTCTTTTTTTGGCAGTGCCCCACTTGATAACTGAAAATGGATATTCATCCATTGGAAGGATTTACTGTGATAATTTAGATCTGAAATGTGGGAATAAACAAAATCTGAAGTTTTTTATCATCAGTAATTACCTAGGTCATTACCGATAAATCCAGCGGTTAATGCCTCATAAATATTGTTATCGGTTCAGACAAGCAATGGTTTGATCTCGATCTCGTTTTTTGAGAGAGTTGAATATCTTCTCAATCGAAACCTTTTCCCGATAGGTCAAAAGGGCTTCAGTAAGTGTCAAACTCATATAGAATTTACGCGAAACGGTTTTTCAACCGAAATTGAGGTTGTAAGGTGCTTGAGCCGCATGAATTGAAAGGTTCACATACCTGAACAGAGTAGATTTGATCACTAGTGCCTCTCGTCACTTTATTTTCGAATCGATTCTCTAGGCATTTTGATATGAATTTTAGATGACAAGGGGCACTAGGGGATTTATTCTACGAAATAAATAATTTCCCATTATTGATAGATCTGGAATTTTTGGTAATTGAATAATATTTTATCATCATTCACAAAGTGATCCATTGATCACAGCCCAATATCTCCAATAATCGATTTAATGTTGATAAAGGGAGGAATATGATGACTTACAGTTTGCATAGTGATTACAAATTTTCTATTTATGACGTACGGTCCTTAGAAGGGGGAAGAGAGTAATCTCTTCTTCCCATTCAACTACAGCCATTTAGATTATAAATATTAGAGACAGAAGTGAAAACTATCCCAAAATTGAAGATCTGGAATGTTCCTATAGCGGGTCGCTATTTAGAGATCGTACGATTAGTCAATATCTACATCGTTTTAATATGTAGGTAGTACCAGATGCCGTTATAAAAACAATAATTGTGACCATTTTTACAAATAATGCTCATTCATCGATATTTTTTCCCTGGGAAACCCTCATTGATTTGGTACCGCCAAATAAGGTTTAATTTCTCAAATAGAGCATAATTTAAGGGTTCTACAGATGCAATCGAAAGGTACTTTCCAGGAAAGCCTTCAGGAATAACCAACACAATCACTTTGATGAGAGAAAAGTCATATATAATGTTTTTTGGGAGCAGGCGGATGAATACTTCTTATCAAATATTATCAAGAGAACGGCAGACATATATATTTAAATTAATATTTATAGTATTAGGGGGGATGTGCATCATGAAACAAATATTAAAAATATTATCGCTTCTTCTTTGCATAACTATGATAATGGGATGTTTCGCTGACATAGGTTCATCATCTCAATTCACAGCAAATAATTCCAGTTCTGTTTCAGCGATGGCAAATGCTTCATATAATATCCAATCTGCCAATTCAATACATTACCGGCAAACTGCTAACCAAATATCTCCATCAAATCAGACACAACTCGTTAGTAAAAGCCCTACTCTGAATAGATCTTATGTTCCAGACCGGGTTCTTGTGCAATATAAAACAGATACCATATCTGCAATGGGAGGGGTATCACAGGTTTCTGCTACTCTCAATGCAGATATTCAGGCAACTATTCTCGCCGATGAGAGTACCCTTGGGCTGTCTGGCATCCAACTTGTAAAAATTCCAAATGACACAACGGTTGATGCAGCCATCCAATATTATACAAATAATTCAAATGTTGCATATGCACAACCGGATTATATTTATCAAGCCTGCAATGAGACAAATGCCGCGGCAGTGACTTCAGTCGCTGATAACTTTTCGAACTACCGGAACAAGAGCAGGGAATCAGGGTTTGTATCATCAAATTATTCTTCACCACCGGTGCCGTCCGGGGTAATGCGTGCAGCACAGGGAAATAATACAACAACATTGTCCTGGCCAAATGATCCCTATTATAGTTACCAGTGGGATATGGTCAAAATGGCTTGCCCAAGTGCCTGGGCGGTTTCGACCGGATCATCCAGCGTAACAGTGGCGGTGGTTGACACCGGGGTTGATTATACTCATCCTGACCTTGCGGCAAACTGTATCTCGGGGTATGACTTTGTAAATAATGATGCAGACCCTATGGATGACAATGGCCATGGAACACATTGTGCAGGATCGATTGCTGCTATCGGAAATAACGGGGCGGGAATTGCTGGGGTTACATGGAATTCAAAAATTATGCCCCTTAAATTTCTTAATTCCGGAGGGTACGGATATACAAGCGATGCTTTGAGTGCATTTGCCTGGGGATATGCCCGGGGTGTCAGGATATTTTCCAACTCCTGGGGGGGCTATGGAACAGATACCGCACTCCAGTCTGCGATAAATTCGTATTCTGATGCTATATTTTTGTGTGCAGCAGGAAATGACGGGGTGAACATTGATAGTTACACCTTTTCACCGGCTGGCCTTTCCTGTGCAAATATTGTGTCAGTGGCAATGACAGATTCAAGTGATAATCTAGTCTCGTGGTCAAATTATGGGCCCACTACAGTAGATGTAGCTGCTCCGGGATTGAGTATCTATAGTTGCAAACCAGGGAGTTCATACCAGTATATGTCCGGGACCTCAATGGCGACACCCCATGTTGCGGGACTGGCTGCGTTGATGAAATCTGTTGCACCTTTATATAATATTACTCAACTAAAAAAGGCATTTATTAAGGGAGTGGATATAAAAGATTCTTTATACAATAAATGTGTGTCTGGAGGGAGAGCAAATTTATATAATACATTAACCGAATACCCAAATATTTATTGGTTAAAAAATTCTGCTCTAAACTCTCTCTTAAATAACGTTAATTGGGGAAATATTGGAAGTACTCCATTGAGTGGGTTAAATTTTAGTGAGAATACAAATGATGACCTAATTCTTTTCAACGGTTATTGGCAATTCAATAATAACAATGATTCTACTACAGATAAACAAATTAGTTGGGGATCAAAATCGGACATACCATTACTTGGTGACTATAATGGAGATGGGGTATCAGATATATGTTTATTTAGGCCATCTACAGGGACATGGTTTTTTGATTATTCTGCAGATTCCGTAACTGATAAGAAATTTTCATGGGGGAGTTCAGGAGATAGTCCATTATCAGGTGATTTTAATGGAGATGGGATATCTGACATTTGCCTATTCAGACCTTCAACAGGGATGTGGTTCTTTGATTATTCAGCAGATTCCGTAACTGATAAGAAATTTTTATGGGGGAGTTCAGGAGATAGTCCATTATCAGGTGATTTTAATGGAGATGAGATATCTGATATTTGCCTATACAGACCTTCAACAGGGATGTGGTTCTTTGATTATTCAGCAGATTCCGTAACTGATAAGAAATTTTTATGGGGTCACTCATCAGATATCCCATATATAGGGGATTTCAATGGAGATAATATATCAGATATCGGATTATACAGTACATCTGCGAATATTATTTATATAGATAATAATATTGATGCAATCACAGATCTGAAAATTAGTATTAAAGATAATATTATGAATCTCGTAACTGGGGATATAAATTCTGACAATAAAGATGATATTATTCCAGTATGTCTCTCATAAAACTCCAGAAATAATCCAATATGATCAATACAATATTGGCCATACCTAACATTTTATGAGTAAGTTAATCTCGTCCATGTAGTAATATTTGATAATTTTATAAGTCAGGCTATTTCAGAGAGTTCGAATTTTCCGAGTCGAAGAAATATAATGGTGATTCTCATTATTCCGATACCCTTTTACTTCTCTCTTGAGTGTCCATAGCACATAGGACTTACGCGAAACGGTTTTCGGCCAAAAGATCAATATATTATTAGTGCAATAAAAATAATTCATACCTCCATTTCCAAAATGTGATGACAAAGACTACATTTCATTTTTAATGGCAGCTCAATGTGATGTCTCTTTCGCAAAAGCCGCTGATTATTATTCCGAGATTGGTATCAGCATTGAACATGATTCTTTTAACCGGTTTCTGACGAGACAATCTCATACTAACGAGCATTCCCCACAATTACCTTACAAATTGGGCTAAGAAGATCGAAGATCCTAACCCAGTAGTCACTTGTTGATTCGTAACCAACAGCCTCCTCATTATAGGAGATTAGCCAGTTTTTAAATGCAATGAGACCAGATTGCGTTCTATCAAATCAGTTGATTATCTTATCACCAGTTAATGTCATAATAGTTGCCACGATGAAGGACTTGTGAAGGTCAAGACCAAGGGCTACTTGTATCTGTTCGGTCATAAATATCAGAGGTGATGGGCATATGAATTGCCTTACAGGCCAATTTGTCATCCGCAATCTACATCGTACGGTAGCCTGCGAGAGCAATTTAACGGTTAGATTTTCCCAGGATCAAATCCTCAATTTAGAACAGCCTGCTCTGCCCATTATTCACTCATACCTGATTACTTAACTGTTTTTCATCAGGGGAGCCTGATGGCTACATCATACGGTTTTTTCAAAGAGGTACTGCGTAAGTCCTATTAGAGAATAATCTTAGGATACCCATCTGGCATCATAAAATCGTTACGTGTTTCCAGGAATCAATAATAATTGAAATCAGCATGCCCATACGGTTCGATCTTCTGCTCGCCGAAGGTTGAGCACACCAAATATCCATGTTGATAACCTTCATACGTTACAGGGTGTACTCGGATATCTGGAACTCTTCGCAGATCTCCTGTAACATCTTGAGGTACTTCTTCACTGAGCCTTCATGCACGCTCGGGATCACACTCCCTCCACACCGGGCATTTCTCATGAAAGTGGCATCTGGCGGTTGCTGGTGTTGCACTTGATATGTAACAAAAATAAATCAGGAAACTCTCACCACACACCAACAACAGGTGTATCTCCATTTCCTCCATAGTAATACGATTTATATGTATTTCCGGAGGAGGAGGCTAAATACCATTTTCCAATACTGGGTCTGTATACCCCAACTTCATCAAACCCATCACCATTCCAATCCCCAATTACAGGGGTGTCCGAACTTACTCCATAGCTAAACGATTTATACGTGGTTTCAGAGGAGGAGGCTAAATACCATTTTCCAATACTGGGTCTATATACTCCAACTTCATCAAACCCATCACCATTCCAATCTCCAATTACAGGGGTGTCCGAACTCACTCCATAACTAAACGATTTATACGTGGTCCCGGAGGAGGAGGCTAAATACCATTTTCCAATACTGGGTCTATATACTCCAACTTCATCAGACCCATCACCATTCCAATCTCCAATTACAGGGGTGTCCGAACTCACTCCATAACTAAACGATTTATACGTGGTTCCCGAGGGGGAGGCTAAATACCATTTTCCAATACTGGGTCTATATACTCCAACTTCATCAATCCCATCACCATTCCAATCTCCAATTACAGGGGTGTCCGAACTCACTCCATAACTAAACGATTTATATGTGGTTCCCGAGGGGGAGGCTAAATACCATTTTCCAATACTGGATCTATATACTCCAACTTCATCAATCCCATCACCATTCCAATCTCCAATTACAGGGATGTCCGAACTCACTCCATAACTAAACGATTTATTCGTGGATCCGGAGGAGGAAGTTAAATACCAAATACCTCCGAACGGACGCCAGATGCCGATTTTATCACACCCGTTAGTGGGCAGGGTCAGGGTCGTATACACTGATGGATCACCATACAGGTTAAAATCATATACGTTCATTAAAACATATGGATCTATGACCAAAGCCTGCTTTGTCTGGAATAATGCCTTTCCTGCTGGAATCTCCTGAACTAGTTTTTCAATATAATTATATCCAATTCCTGCATTACTACCAGTACCATCAAACGAAGACTGACCCACATAGTACCAGGATACTCTCGATGCAGAAACTGTTGTAATCGCACCATTTTTCAGGAGTGCATATCCTAGATTTCCTAAATATTCTGGCTGCCCATTATTACAGGAGTTTTGATAGACAAAAGCAGGATGCTCATCATCAAGACTGGTGGCGTAACTGCTCGTCATAAAGGCTGAACCTGAGCATGTGCTCGAGCCATATCCTACATAAGCACCATAGTAATTACCATGTCCCCACCAGCAGACAATCCCATAATCATTCGTAGCCCATATATCCCTCACTCCGGTCCCTCCTATGAGTTCCTGTTCAGATGTATATGCGGAATTTGCTTCAGAACATGTACTTCCCTGCTCATACATCCTATACGAACTGTAACCAGCACTTGTTAAATAATCAGTCCGCATCTGTTCACTCAGCTTCGCTCCGTCAGTATAGGGATCAGAGAATGACATAGGTAATAATGTCGTTTTGCGCCAACTCGTAGAAGATGCTCCATAGTCCATAATCTTCTGCAATATCGTATCTAAAGTTATATATGCAGCATCATATACCGGTATTCTGCCAACATATACATCAGCGGTTAAATCTACTCCTCCTGATGTTGTATAATCCGAATATTCACCATAGTATCCATCTCCATCAATATCCCAATTGCCCGTCAAATCAGCATAATAATAATCGGTTGGTGCTTCTTGATATGTTGTTGTAGGTTTCGGATAACACATCTTCATGGGGACATCCCCTGTATTAGGGTAAGGATTACCAATTAAAAGGACATCCTTTATCCCCATGGCAGAATAATTATTTTTCAACCATTGCCTGATTTTATCGGAGGTATCATCACCTGTCAAACTTCCATACTCATCTTCGGTGATTACTTTTACGGTATGCCCTAGATCTTGTTGATACGTAACAAAATTACTCAATTTGGCACTATTAGTTTCAATTAAGTTTGTTGTTACTATGACATAATCATAGGTTGTTGCGCTAGTACTTGTATTACCATTTAGATCATACCAACCATTTGCCAGTTCAAAATTAGTGAACATAGTGGAGGCAACATCATCCATAACAGTATCCATCTCTAAGGATGATGATAGAGGGGTTGAAGAAAGGGTATAGTTGATTTCAATAACCACGTTTTCAGTAAGAAAGAGTTTCTTTGATACAGGATTATATTGAATTGGTACAAAATCCACTTTTGTATAAAGCCACTTTCTCATTTGTGAATAGGGAAGTAACTCAACGATACTCTCCGGGTATTTTCCATTACTTCCATAAATGCTGAGGTTTTTTCCATCGACTACATTTTTTGCAGTCCAGTTTTCCAGACTCTGATTATACACCAATTTTTCTTCATTACCAGCGATCATAGGAATTCCTGCGGGTGTAATATTATATATCCCCTCCAATTCCCGGGTATCAGCGGATATTATCGTAAACTGCAAACTTGAAGTGTTTGCCTCTGGAGGAAGAAGAATATTAAATAACATATGAGGTAGCATTGGTTCTCCAGGTTTCATTAGTGATGAGTAATTATTCATCTGAATTTTATCTGAACCATCAGTATCTGTAATAATTGAGTAATCTGATGCGTTTAAATTTACTCTGATTGAATTTGTTGTTGATACAGAGTTATTATATTGTTGAGTTGAGACCGATGGGGATGAGTTCAGTATCCCGGTGATCCCACTAGAGTTGCTGACTGCAGATACATGAACGGTTCCACTTGTTTGATTGGTGTCATCTGGCTGTACTCCCTCTCTTCTGAATAATACATTAGACCTATTTAAATCCCTGTAATTATTTGAGGATGGGGGAATCTGACTTATGTTTGATCCCGATATGGATGAGATAAAACCCGATTCATTTGATCCGGTAGTGTTTTCAGTTAAACATACAGCGGGAATAATAATGGTCATCAAAAGAATACATATAACTAGATGCATCAATGAAAAAAAAGAAATGCTGGTTTTTTGGTTCATTTTTCCCTCAATAATTATATACTAATACCTTTGCAGATAATTTTGGTCATGGAATAATTCAATATTTCTAGAGAGGAACCGAATCCGGTAGTGTCAGGATTATGCTGTAAAATTGATTAACCCCATCATATAAATATTCCCATTAGCTCTAAAATATCAAGTTAGAAAATAGCGGATTATGATTTATATCCATGGATAATCATATAAGTAAGTGCAATATATTTGCTGTGCTCAATCACAGCCCGATTCAGAAGACGAAACGTTAATTAATACCATAGAATCCCATATTGTCCTCATAGCGCAGTTATTTAGTTGCCGGCCCTAAAAACTGCTTTTCTACAAAAACTCACAACAAAAGGTATTTCACCCTTGAATATGTCAAAGGGCTCTTGACCAATCCTTCAAGATATCATTTATCCGTAATATCTGACAATTTTAGTTGGGTGAATAATTATACCTGAACTCGGTTGAGTTAGGGATGAGTTTCAACTAATCCTATATAGATCATATGATAAGCACGTAAACATGTTTTTTAGGTTAACTCTCTCAACTGTTGTTGTCATCATATGACCAACATGAAAGATTCTTTTGATCACTACATATGGTCTTTCAACGAGAGAACGAACGCGGGATATTGCTTTATTTCTTCTTTTATCTTTGGCAGATATTGGGTGATTGCGAGTTGCTTTCTTCATCGTTTTATCCATTGAACCTCTTACAGTTGCACCAAAGTATCCTCGATCTCGATAAACAATTTCACCAGGTTCAGAAAGATCCACTTGGTTATCATGTACGTTTGCTGTAGTTGTAGCGAAACGTCGGATTAGTTGAGTTTCCTTATCAACTATTGTTGGAGTTTATACCCAAAGTGCGTTTTTTGACCTTTCTTTGCGCAAGTTCCATCTTTTGATCTTCTCTTTTTCGCTTCATCGTCTCCTGGTTTGTCCGATTTACCAGGACCAGGATCTGGAAGGATAAATGTACCATCTTGAATCATACCTCATTTAATGGTAAAACCGCGTTCATCGATCTGTCTCTGAAGTTCCTTCCATATTGCTTCTTCCCTGTTGTTTTGATCAATCTCTCTCTGAATCTCCAAATAGTAGACCGATCAGAAATTGATTCCGGATAACCCAGAAAAAGTTGGAAAGACGCCCTATCAAGAATTTGGATTTCAAATTCATAATCAGAGAGACCATGCCACTGTGGGAGAACTAAGTTTGATCAAAAATATCTCATCTGTGTGAGGTCTACTACCATCAATATGGTCATCATTGAAAAAATACGCGATGATTGAACTGAATTTTTCCCAATCAAGTTTTTTCTATTTCACCCAAACGATTTCCAAGAGTTACTTCTTTTTGATATTTTTGTGAAAGGAAAAACGAAGAAAAACAGATATTTATTATTCAACAAACTTAGATAAAAAGGGATTATGCACTGTTCTCTTAAGAGTAATTCTTCGGGGGTAACTGTTTTGAAAATTAAGAGACGACAGACACTAATGAGTTGATATCGATTGTATTATAAAGATAATTTAATAATATGTATCTATTGGTTGTGGTATTTATAAAAAAAAATCTCTGCTTAATGCTTTCTATTCTTATTACTTTTTTCGTGATCTTTTCACTGGTTTCCGCTGATTCAACCCAGTCTAATCAACAGCATAGGTTACAAAATTTTTCAACAGGAGAGACTGAATCAGTAATGGGTGATGTTTCTGTACCAAGCACCACTGCACCTTCCATTTCTTGGGAGAGATGCTATGGCGGTATTTATAATGATTGGGCAAGCGATATCCAACAAACAAATGATGGTGGATATATTGTTACCGGGGACAAAGGAAAAGACCAAGGGTATGGGGATTATTTTTTTAATTTAAAACTTGACGCCGCAGGCGATAGCACATGGGAACAAGATCTTTGGTTTTGGAGTGTTCCTTATTCTACTTGCGTGAGTCAGACCAGTGATGGTGGATATATCGTAGCGGGACACGTTTCCGGTAGTAATATGGCCTTTGTGGAGAAACTTGCAAGCACCGGTGCTGTCGAATGGTACAAAGTGTATACCACAGATCATTATTATAAGGCCATTAATAGCATCCAACAAACAAGTGATGGTGGATATATTGTAGCCGGACGCGATAGATACCGTTGTGATTGTTGGTGGATATCAAAACTCAATAACACAGGGGAGATTCAGTGGGTGAGTTATCCTAGTGGGTTAGATAGAATTCAATGTAGTAATGCAAAAAGCATTCAACTATTGGATGATGGCGGGTATATCGTTGCAGGGTATACAAATAAAAACGATGGAAATGTATCAGGAAATCATGGTGGATATGATGAATGGGTGGTAAATCTTAATAGTGCTGGTAGTATACGATGGCAGAAATGTCTCGGTGGTACTCTTGATGATCAGGCAAATGCCATTCAAAAAACAAGTGACAGTGGATACATTGTCGCAGGTTGGACAAATTCAACAGATGGCGATGTATCCGGAAACCATGGAGTTACTGATGCCTGGGTGGTAAAACTCTCCAGTACCGGTACTATCGAATGGCAGAAATGTCTTGGTGGTTCTCTAAATGATCAAGCAACTGGTATTCAACAGACCAGTGATGACGGTTATATTGTCGGGGGATATTCATTCTCAAATGATGGGGATGTATCTGGTAACCACGGAAATGGTGATTACTGGGTGGTAAAACTCTCAAGTACCGGTACTATCGAATGGCAAAAATGTCTTGGCGGCTCTCTAAATGATCAAGCAAATAGTATTCAACAGACAAGTGAGGGAGGTTATATTGTCGCTGGGGTAACAAATTCCACCGATGGCGATGTAAGTGGAAAAAATTCATTGACTGACGCTTGGGTAGTGAAACTGGGAGGGACGCCCATTACAAAAATTGGAGTATTCAGACCAAGCACTGGGAAATGGTATTTAGCCTCCTCATCCGGATCCACATTCAAATCCTTTAGTTATGGAGTGAGTACAGATATACCAGTAGTTGGAGATTGGAATGGTGATGGGATTGAAGAAGTTGGAGTATTCAGACCAAGTACTGGGAAATGGTATTTAGCCTCTTCCTCAGGAACCACAAACAAATCCTTTGACTATGGAAAAAATGGAGATACACCTGTTGTTGGTGTGTGGTGAAAATTTCCTCAATTTAATTTTGGAACAAACTAGTGCTTGTCGTCTCTTAATTTTCAATATCATTTACAAGGGGAATTACTCTCAAATTTAAATGACGAGGGGCACTAGTATTACAATTGGTTCATTCAATATCGTGAATATATACAGCAGAAGTCAGGACTACAAGTGCAACACTAGTTACCGGCGTATACCGCAGTCAGGAAAATGTAGGTGTGGAGGAACAGTAATCCCGACCGTGGCATAAAGGCTCGGTGAGACAGTACCTTAAGATGTCACACGAGATCTGCGAAGAGTTCCATATCTCCGAGTACACCTTGTAGCGTGTCGAGTTTATCAACATGATTATTGAGTTAACCTTTGGCGAGGAGAAGATCGAGTTTGCTGATTTCTCATAAAATGATAGTATCCAGTAATTATTGGTCTAGTTTCCTATCATTTCGGAGAGATAATGGATTCGGTTCGTTCTTCCATGAAAATATATAATTTGATATTTTCTCTTATTTTCATATGTTAATTTGATCACTCCAATATATATTTATTAAATCATATACTTTCAGGTGGATATATTTCTGAAAAAAGGTCTGGTGTTAATACTATGAAACGAAAATTATTAAATTTGTTGATGAAAAAATATATAATTTTTTTCTTTGTTTCATTATTTATTATCTGCATCGGTTTTTCAATCGGATCAGTCGCAGAACAAACTGTGGTTTATACCAAAACCGTTGTAGATGAAGGTGGAACAACGAATAATTCTACTGAATTACTCGGATTTGACTATAAGCCTATTGAAGTGACTGATGATATGAGAAAAGAGAAAAATCAGTTGATACGGCTCAGCACAGAAAAGGCTCCTGAATTAAAAATTTTATCACGTGACGAATATTTTAACTCATTATATGATTATTTACCATGGACTGACATTAAAAATAGAAATCAAGGGTCTTACGGTAACTGCTGGGTCTGGGCGTGTACAGGGGCAGTGGAGATCGACCATAATATCAGTACCGGAATAAGTGATAAACTTTCTATCGGATATGTAGATCGATATTTTTATTACTCTGGAAGATATGCTGGGGCAGGTGGATATCTGTCTGATCTTACTAATTTTTATAACAGTAAGGATTTCGGAAATCCAAACATTAAATGTTTCATTCCTTCGAGTAATGCAAATGCAGATTACCAAGATTTCGATAATCCATATGAGAAATCCGCCCATTTAGGGGATATTTCAACTATACCAAACTATTCTTTTTCAAATTTCAATTTCATACCCCAATATGATTTTACTACTAAAGAACAGGCGATTGATTGGATAAGAGATAGTATAGATGAGGGAAAGCCAGTTGTGCTAAATATGGCTTTTCCTGATAATAGAAAGAGCGGTAGTTGGGGAGATTTTAATAATTTTTGGGTTAATGAGGGGAATAATATATATGAACCCGATTGTCGGAAAAGTTTTTCATATGAAAAAGAGTTCTGCCATATGATGCTTATTGTTGGATATGATTTAAATTCAAGGACTTGGACGGTTTTGAATAGTTGGGGAGTGAATGACGCCCATCCTGACGGAACATTTCTTATGAAAATGGATTCTGATTACGTGTGGAAAATAAATAATGATTGGAACATGTTTTTCTTTAAGTACACAATTAATTGGATCACAACTCCCACCATCTCCAGTATTACTCCCTCTACCGCCCCGAATACCGCATCAGTCAAAATCACCAATCTCGCAGGTACAAACTTCCAGTCTGACGCATCAGTTAACCTCATCAGGTCCAATTCAGCAAATATGATTACGTCTTCCGGATCAACAAAAATATCCGCAACATCTGTTTCTGTCCTCAATTCTTCCAAGATCACATGCACATTCCCAATAACCGGAGCACTACCAGGAACCTGGAATGTTGTTGTTACAAATCCCGATAACCAATCGGTAACACTCACAAATGGATTTACAATAACTGGGTCTGCATTTCCTGATAATATCGGCGTCTGGCGTCCTTCCGGAGGTGTTTGGTATTTAGCCTCCTCATCCGGAACCACGAATAAATCGTTTAGTTATGGAGTGAGTTCGGACACCCCTGTTATGGGAGATTGGAATGGTGATGGGTTTGACGAAGTTGGAGTATTCAGACCTAGTACTGGGAAATGGTATTTAGCCTCCCCCTCGGGAACCACATATAAATCGTTTAGTTATGGAGCGAGTGCAGATACGCCAGTAGTTGGAGATTGGAATGGTGATGGGATTGATGAAGTTGGAGTATACAGACCTAGTACCGGGAAATGGTTTTTAGCCTCCCCCTCGGGAACCACGTATAAATCGTTTAGTTATGGAGTGAGTTCGGACATACCTGTAATTGGAGATTGGAATGATGATGGGATGGATGAAGTTGGAGTATACAGACCAAGTACCGGGAAATGGTATTTAGCCTCCTCATCCGGAACCACATATAAAACGATTAACTATGGAGTCAATGGAGATATACCTATTGTTGGTGTGTTGTGGTGAGACCTTCTCTGCATTTAATTTTGTATGAAAAACCCGCCATGCAAAAAGAGGGGATTATTCCCTCCCAGTTAGGATAGAGAGGTCAGGTAAAGGACTCTGTCATCGGTATGTTGAACAGTAAATGTCGTATTTGAAAAAAATTACCCACGGTTTTCCGCGATGAGCCACTATATTTCTGTCATTTAGAGGCAAAAAAATATTTTTAAGGGAAACTGAAGATATAGATGAAAGAACTGAAATTAAAGGAATAATTATTTATTATATCAATAAAACAATTATTCCTCGATATTATGATGAAAAAAATCAAAGTTTTTTTAGATTACCCAACAACCGATAATTCCACATTTATGGGTTTAAGTTATCCACAAGTTCTATACGATTATTTAAAAACTGATAGTAACTTTATTCTGGTGAAGGACGGAGATCCTTGTGATATTATAATGATATTTAATGGGGGATCCCATTATGCATACCATTTGTCTAAAAAAGAAAAATTCTTACTAAATTTACGCACTAATTATTTCTATAATCCATATTTATTACGGTTGTTAGGATTAAACCGTTATTATCGCCCAAATTTAGATTATGAGGCTCGTATTAATAAAATTCTGGCTCGAAATCCACATGCAAAAATTATTCATCGATTAGATGATCGATATTTAGTATTATGTAAAGTATATGGATATGATGAAACTATATCCAAATTAAATCAAAAAGCTTCAATCACAATTCTTCAATCTCAATATTGTAAAACTATCTGGGAAACAGATGTTAAAACAATTTTTGGATTGCAAAAAGGATTGACTCTTAAAAATCCAGTTATTATAGGCAATCCCGTTGACAGAAAAATATTTAACGAGAGAGGTGAAAAATTTGAATTTAAAGGCAAAATAAAGATTCTTCATGTCGCAGCTACCGGAATGCCACGAAAAGGACTCGGAACAGTATTAGAATTTGCTACGTTATTAAAAAATAACCCGGAAATCCATTTTATTTTAGTTGGAAGGCAAGAATTAGATCCGCTATTTGGTTACAGGATAAAAACATTATCTAATGTCACTCAAATTCCTCTCGTTATTGATAGATATGAACTTGCAAAAATATATCGTGGAGCAGATCTGTTAATATTTCCTTCTATAAATGATTGTTCACCTAATACTGTAATAGAAGCATTAAGTTGTGGATTACCAATATTATGTGCAGATAGTGGAGGAATACCAGAAATCATTAAAAAACCGGATTTACTATCAGGTTTGTTTATTGATACAGCCAATCCAATATTTAACCTTAAAATCTTAATTGAAAATTTATCGAAATTCAAAGAAAATGCAATTGAAAATATAAAAAGATATCATGATATAAATGTAATCGGTCCTAAAATAAAAGAAATTATTATAACTGTATATAACTCTAACTGATAGTGTGCTGAGTGCGAGGGTTTCTATCCAGAACAGTGGAATTAAGCCGAATAGAGATAGAATAGTTCTCTTTTCTCCCATTTGACTGGAAATATTGGAGGCTTATGAATAAGATTATAGATATGGGTATTCTTAAGTGTAGTTTTACATCAACTTCGTTGTTCAGATCATAAATTTAGTGAATGCGAAAGACTCATGAGGTCTTTTTAATTTTATCGATTTTCGCTAAAAATTCTTTAGTCCATTTTATTGGGTCATATAACTCATTAAATCTTTCTTTTGCATTATTTGCAATTATTTGTCTCATCTGTGGTGATTCCGCTAATTCAATAATTGCTTGTTTCCATCCCTCCTTATAATGGGCTAAATACCCACATTCAGGATCAGATAATATATGAAAGTTACTTGGTGTAAAATCACTAATTACAGGTATTCCTAATTGATGAAATACAAATGATCTTCCCGCATTCGTTTTTTGCTTAAACCGAATAATATAGTCATTTTCATGCGGATTAGTTCTAATAACCAAAAATCTATTAATTAATTCAGTTACTTTGAAAGAAAAGTGAGAGGGATTATTTAATCCAGGACATAATCCTATATCAATTTTTAACAACTCATCTTCAATTGTGTTACTATCTATTTGAATATCAACCACCTGAATCTTCTTGGGTCTTCCATATGTCCATATTCCATGTTGACGGATATTATATATTACATTTAATTTAAGTAGGAGAAAATCGGATAACTCATCCAAAGCTGCTGAAATATTTGGATAAAATTGGTGAAGATGTTCCATATTTCCATGATAACCTAAGGTTACCATGCCATCAACATTTGGGACATGAATTTTTTCTTTTATAAACATTCTTTCAACTAGTGGAATAATAAAAACATTTGTATTAAACTGTAAACAGTAATCTTTTTCCTCAACAGATCCAACAATAATAAAATCTAATTTTCTCAAAATGGGCCTCCATCTCTTATCAAAAAATGGAGGATTTACCAACCCAATAAGTTGGTTTTTAGATATGCAACGAATGATATCATCAGGGTTTGAATATTTACCAAAAATAATAATATCATATGACTCTAAGCGATCCCAACAATTTTGAGTCACACTACACCCACTGTTCATTAACCATTTCGATAAATTATCCCTCCAAATTCTCGTTGAGCCGAAAATTTCGGGATCTTGAAAATCCATAATCAAAACATTATAATAGTAAGTCATAATTCATATCCTATAGAAATATTCTAATCGATTATTTATTAAAATTGAAATTATTTGATTTTGCGCTATAAATCTAATTAAACCCGATAAATATATCTGTTTATGCTCGTTATGACCCCTCGGAGCTAAGGAAGAACGTAAGAAATGACTAATTTTTCCGGAATATATTTCCATACTGAATTCCGGGCATTCTTATCCAGTGAGTATTTATCCATTTTAATAATTCGTTTTGAAGTGACACTGATTCAATAAGATGGTCTCCAGTATCGTCAGTCGAATTAAAGGGAAAAGAACCCAAAATAATGATACCTTTATTATTTAAAGAAGAGTTGAAAGTCTCCAACAATTGAAGTGGATCTCTCACATGTTCAACTACTTCTAATGCAATTATTAAATCAAATTTCATGGAAATAATTGGAATTGGTTTTTCTGGAGTCGATTTGTAAACATTTTCTAAATTAATACCTCGTATAGAAAAACGTTTCAAAGCACCGTTTAAATTTCCACCATCAATATCACAAATTGATACCGAAAATCCCATTTTTCCTAATAATAAACTAAGATCCGCTGAACCACACCCATAATCAAGTATCTTACTAGTAATTGAAAGATACGGAAAAATTTCAATTAATTTTAAAAAATCAACAAGATTTGGTTGCTGCATTTTTCTTAAAAAATATAATGGCGATGCCTCAACATGGTTTTTAAAAAGATTATCATCATTGTCTTTCTGTATATAATAAGAGGCTAATATTTTTTTGGTATTAAATGGAATTTCATTTGCTAAGTATAAAATTTTCCATTCTTCTAACCTATCAATTAATATCTCACTGGGATAATTAATAGAGTTTAAAGATATATAACATAAATAATTTATTGGAATATGAAATATTGAGTCGGTATATCCCTTCCCTTTTAAGGCCCAATATAATAGTTGATATCTATTCTTAGAACTCTGAAATAAATTAAAAATATAACACGAATTAACGACATTATAAAATATACATAGATTATCGTTATTATCATATATTTTTTGATAATTACATGAGAAATATGCTATTGCACTTTCTAAATCCTTGTTAACGAGGAAATTAATTAAATTAAAAATAATTTTTTTATCAAATCCTTTTAATAATTTCGTCATCAGTTTGATTCGCAGTATTAGGATGAATAAATAAATTGAAGAACTACTTATATTACTCATTTTTTTGTTTTTGAATCTCATAGTATTATAAATTTTTTTTATTTAAATTACTATAACTTTTGCATCGTGTATTCTTACCAAATCAGAAATGATGTACTATAAAAAGGGACTATATCAAGTTCTATTTTATCACCTTAAAACATGGCTCTAAACAAATTTAGTCCATAAAGAGCCCCATTGTAAATAATATATATACAGTTGTGTGAAATTTTTCATGTTACACGATAACCCAATTGTTCAAGCTGTTTCATCGATCAATACCTCCCAATGAAGGGGTATATTAATTATTCCCCTTTCTCTTTCTTTTTTTGGAACATAAAAGGGGAGTAATCCCGTGTACCGAATTAATTGGCGATAACTATCAGAGTCTCGGACTACAAAGTTAATACTGTATTGACCACCACTAAGAGAAGACGGAGGAATATTAACTGAAATCGTAAATTTTTCACCGCAATTTCCTTGAATTAAATATCCTTCGTACATATCCCAAACACAGTTATCATTTTTATCATTCCGGATTGCAAAAGTGAACAAAAGTTTTGATAAATTATATTTTGAGTTTATTAAAAAAAACACACTAAATCCAGATTTAAAGTCTATCTCACCGTTTTTCTCATGGATTGCATTTTCTAACCAAGAATCATTTATACTAAAAGATTTTTCGTCAAAATTATAGTAGGAAGTTATGACACCAGTATTTTTCTTACGTCTCCGTATGCTGTAGACGTTACATTGATTTTCATAGGCATTTATCACTGAAACAGGATCGCCTTCACTGAATATAGTTCCATTTTCAAGATATATCATTCTCTCGCATAAGTACTGAGCCTGATCTAAAGAATGAGTAACTAGCAAAATCGTCACTCCTTTATTTCGCATTTCCTTAATCTTTGAAAAACATTTATTCTGAAATATCAAGTCCCCCACTGATAATACTTCATCAACAATTAAAACATCAGTTTGAACAGATACCCCCACACTAAAGCCTAGACGAGCAATCATTCCACTTGAATAATGCCGGACAGGTCGATCAAACCAATCACCCAATTCACAAAACTCTTCGATTTCCTTCATTAAGGATTCAATTTTTTTTGAAGAAAGTCCCATTATCGTACCAAGAAGATGAACATTCTCCCTCCCAGTATAATCAATATGCATTCCAGCATTTAATTCAATCATTGGAAAAATTGTACCACGTATGTCAACCGTTCCACTAGTTGGTGGCGTAACACCACTTATAACTTTAAGTAAAGTACTCTTCCCTGCTCCATTACGACCAACAATACCAAAAACTTCACCTTTTTTTACTTCAAATGAAACATCTTGCAGGGCCCAAATACTATTGTCATGATATCGATTAACCTTCGACGATATAGATTGGAAAATCTGTGATATATATACAGGGTTGATAACTCCATATTTTTTCCATAGATTATTAACAGATATAATAACATCATCCATATCATTCATTTAAATCACATCTGCAAAGTATTGTCCATAATATCTGAAAAAAGGCCATCCTAATAGCACCAATATAATACCAAAAAATAATGAAATACCCAGTAGAAGAGGATCAGGATTTATACCGTAGGCAATTACCATTCGATAAGAATCAATAATTCCAGTCATTGGATTAATTGAATAAATCCATCTCATAGATTCCGGTACTTGCGACAATGGATAAATTACAGGGGATGCAAACATCCATAATTGAAGAAGAAAAGGTAGCAAAAACTGTAGATCTGTCCTGATTGCTCCAAGAACTGCAACAAAAAACCCTAGTCCAATCATTATTAAAAATAAAATAAGTATTATTACAGGTAACCAGATTAAAGATATAGAAAATGGAATATGAAACCATATTGTAAACAAAAAAAGAATCAATGATGATATAATAAAATCAAAAAAGGAAGTCATTAATCCCTCTAATATAAAAACTTCCCTTGTAACTGGCATTTTCTTTATTAAATCACTATTAACCTGTATAATAGATGCAAAGCAGGTTATTGCATTACTAAAAAACAACCAGGGTACTAATCCTGTTAATAACATGATAACATAGGGAATCCCCCCAGATGTTAGTCCAACAACCTTACTTAATAACAAAAAGGTCAGCATGTATCCAAGAGGCTGAATAATTGCATACAATGAACCCATTGTTGCCCTACGATATTTTCCAAATATATCCCTTTTGGCTAGAGTAATAAAAAGAGGGATAATATGGTTTTTCATCCGATTGTGATATATTGACAGATTTGATTTCACTCATTTCACCTTTTAGATTTTATTAAGAAAGATATTATAATTTATAGTCCAAATTTGTTTTACTAACAACACACCACATTTCACCCCACCCATATTCATCATCCATAATCTTTAATCCTGCTTCTATGAGCTCCTGTTCAAACTCACCTTTTTTATACTCGGTAAAGTGAGTTGGATCCAACCGATAATCGATACTCAGTTCATCCTTCAGAGGTACCCTCCAGTCACGTTCATAAACCGGAACTCTGATAAGCCATTTTTCAGGATTAATTGTCTCTCGGATATATATTAAAAAAGAAATCCTATCCTCAATGTGTTCAAGAACATTCGAGAGGATAACCACATCTGATTGATTTGAATAATTATAATTGACAATATCTCCCTTGATATACATAAGGTTTTCATGAGCATAATTATTCTGCGCAAAAGTGATCGATTTTTCATTTAGATCAATGCCTACTACTTTGCATCCAGGCACATGAGTAACGATGTCATAGGCACAGGTGCCATCTCCACATCCAAGATCCAAGACCCGTTCACCGGGTTGAATATTTCGGATAAAAAAATCATGATACTTAATATGCTGATGTTTCGTATGAATTCCATTTCCGTATCTTATTGCTGCCTGTCCAATATAGGGATATAACCGGTTATCCAGTTCTAAAAGAAAACGAATTTCTTCTTCAGGAGAGCATGAACTTACTTTTTGATCAATCAACTCAATGATTGAATCAATAGTAGAAGGATCGTTTTTGTTCCAGATTTTTTTTATAAAGTTCATTGTCACCACGAATTCACCACATCCTGAATAAGGTGTGATTCAATCTTACTTATATGATCAAGACCATAATTGTTTTGAATGAATTCCCGTGCATTCTTTCCTACCTGAGAAGATGTTTTTTCATCATCAAGCACATATGAAATAATCGATGAAATATCATCTGGAAAAATTCCAGAAGCTAAAAATCCAGTTTTTCCGGAGATGATCTCTTCCTGAATGCCGGGTACAGGAGTCCCGATGCAAGGGATTTCACAGCTCATTGCTTCAAGAAGAATTTTTGGGTGTCCTTCATACAATGAAGGCAAAATAAATACCCGAGATGCATTCAGATAGTGGGGAAGATGTTCATTTGGAAGGTTTGGAATCTGGGTTACGGGAAGGTGATTTTTATGAATAATGTCGGAGATCACAGGATCAGACCCGGCCCCCCCCACTAAGAGAAGGCTCTTTTCTTCTCCCCTGTCGCGTAACATCTGTATTGCTTTTAACAGATTAATCAGGTTCTTTTGGGAGTCACTCCTACCAATATATATGAGATCCCATTTTTTATCCTCATTATTTAGAGGAGAAAAAAGATCAGTATCAACATAATTCGGAATAACGGAAATAATATCCGGATTTATCGAATAATTGTCGATTACATATTGTCGTTGTAGTTCTGATGTAACAATAGACCTATCAGAATTCCGGAATGCAGCAACCTCAACTGCAATTGCAGCCTCGATCTGATTTCTGTCTGAAGTATGTTCCTGAGTAAAAATACTATGTAAATAGCCACATCTGGTAATAAGAGGTTTATTTAAGATTTTCTTAACATTTACCGGAATTTCTGATCCGATAATTTGATTCGTTTTTAATACATCAGCAGTGATTAAAGAAGGGAAATGCCGAATAAATAATCTTCGGGTTGTATTCCCCGTTGTGGATAACCATGGGGTGGTTATTACATTAAGCGGGAAAATTTCTTTCTTAAATTCCTGATCCGAGGGGTGCCCATAAGTTATGAGTCTTGTGCGAATATTTGAAGAGAACAATCGGCGATATATTGCGAGTTCGCGATTTATTAATCCAGTTTCTTTCCAGGTCTGAAGGCTGATACCACCGGTAAAAAAGAGATTCAAATTTAGATTCATGTTTATGTAAAAATATATTAGATCTGAATAATCGGCTTAAAATATCAGAAGTCTGTTCACCACAACATTTTTAAGTAGAATAATTCTAACGCATTCACCCCGAAATAAGATTTTATTTTATGGAACAAAATCACATTTACTACAGAGCCCAATCCTATGTCTGTGTAATAAATTACGGCGATAATTTTCCATTATTGGATTGTACCATATTTCATGTAATGGGGTTTCAAGGATATTCCCAATTTTCTCAGAATATAAAAAATCCATACAACATAAGATAACATCCCCTGTTGTTCCGACGCAATTTTTCTAAAGGGATAATTACAAAACCAATTTAGAGGAAGATTAGTTACCGCCTTTTTGGTATTTCCAGCTCTGTTTGAAAGTTGTTCTTCCAGACTCCTTGTGTGAATATCAATTTTAGGATTATTTTTATATGATTGACGAATTTCTTGAATTGTGTGAATATATGGAAGATTTGATTCCTCCCCATGTGGATAATATAATTCAATGTTGATATTATCTAACCCGGCTTGTATAAATTTATCAAGAAGGTCTATTAAAAGAATTTTCCCGTTAGTATTCAGGTCTATAAATATTCGACTTGATTTCTGCCGACAATATTGAATCATTGCCTCGATTCTCTCATCCAATAAAGGCTCATTAGTAATAAATAAAGTTACTCTTCCAGAATATTTAATAGCACAGAACTCATCAATTATCTTTGTAAAAGTCTCCCATTCCATTCTAGAATATTGGCGTTGAGTATGTGATTGAGGACAAAAAGGACAATTATTATCACAATTACTTTGTGTCTCAATTATTACCTGTTGAAAAAGTTCAACTTGTCCATTCACAGAATATTGATTTGAATAATATTTGATTTCAGCCTCATCTTTACTGTCGTCTTTTTCTTCATTCCTTATTGAAACATGACTTCGTTTTACTAATCCAAGTCGTTCATAAAACATACAATATGCATCTCCTTAATAAGATTAAACAATAATTATGCAAAGAAAATTTTACCACAGCGATTTTGTTATTAATTCATAACAATAATAAGGGAAATAACTAATTTCAGAAATTCTTCATTAAAATTTTTCTTTATCATGCAATAGTGTTTTTTGGTCTGATAAATCAGAATTATTATTGGATATTTGAGTAAACCAATCCCACATTGAACCAATTCCCGATTTTATGCTAATAAGGGGACTCCAATTTATCTCTTTCATATGAACAATACTTGCCCATGTATCTTTAACGTCCCCTTTTTGATACCTGATATTAGTAACTATTACTCTTCGACCAACATTTTTTTCAATTATTCGAATTAATTCAAGTAACTCAATCCGGTTCCCCCCTCCAACATTATAAACCTCACCAGGCACTCCTTTTTCAGCGGCCAGAATATTTGCCCGGATTACATCATCAACATACGTGAAATCACGCATCTGGGTCCCATCGCCATAAATTTCAATTTCTTTTCCATCAACAATCGCACGCATGAACTTATGGATTGCCATATCCGGTCGCTGCCGGGGACCATATACGGTAAAGTACCGAAGAGAAACGGTCGGAACCCCATAATTCACATAATACAAGTGACAAAGATGCTCTGCTGCCAGCTTTGTAACACCATAAGGAGAAATCGGTTGGGGGATAACCTTTTCTGATACCGGGTAAACCGAAGCATCCCCATATACCGAAGATGAAGAAGCGTAAACAAACTTTTTTAATTCTTTCTTATCTTTATACCATTCAAGAAGTCGCTGGGTGGCTATGATATTATCATGAGTGTACCTATCAAATGAACTACCCCATGATGCCCGGACTCCTGCCTGGGCCGCTAGGTGAAAGACATATTCCACGTCCGGAAAAGAGTCCATTTGACAGATGTCTTCTCGAATGAGGGTGAAGTTAGGATGATTGACAAATCCGGAAATATTTCGCTCTTTTATCGTAGGATCATAATAATCCCGAAAGCAGTCAATCCCAATGACTGAATTTCCATCTGCAAGAAGCTTTTCGGCAAGATGGCTTCCAATAAATCCAGCACAGCCTGTTATCAGTATTTTCTGTTGCATATTCACAAAACAATAATTTGACTTTTACTAATACCGTAGCAGTTCTTTTGTATGTTCTGATTGATAATGAAGTTTAAATGGTATTATTAATTTGTCAGATCATGAAATAAAGGTTCCCATATTTAAATAATACAACGAATAATTACCATATTCATTATTGCTGAAAAAACAATATGAAATAAGATGAAAGATGACCCACTAAAAATATGCATCGTCGCTAATGATTTCCCTGATGTCGGAGTTCACGGGGAAACTGGGTTTATATTGTCTTTTTTAGCCAAAACCCTAATCAATTGTCAATTTCGAGTCAAAATTGTGTATAGTAACTCTAGAATTGATAGTAATAATATCCATGATATTCAGTACACGATTTTTAAAAAACACGGTATTAATATAGATATTCTCGACATTAGTCAATATTGGAACTGGATTCCAGAATATTTTAGAAGCCCTAAGGCCGTATATGAATATTTTATGACTTCTTCTGAAAAATTTGATGTTATTCTCTTTCCAAACTCCGGGTTTGATGGATATTATTGCCTTAAATGTAAAAAGTCTATGCCCTGTTTTAACAAAAGTCTTCTTGGTATAATATGTACTAGTTCAACGCAGTGGATCAACGAACATCAGCAGGAACCTATTGGTTATAATAATGCGATAAAATTAGATTTTGAACGTGCCTGCATGGGTTTGGCTGAATTTGTAATATCGCCATATCAATATCTGATAGATTGGATGGAGGAAAGAAATTGGATAATTCCGGAAATTAAAATAGTACATCCTCCGATCTTGCGTTCAGATAACGAATGGAATTATAACCTAAACCAAACAACTTCTATCAAATATATCGATGAAATTGTTTTTGCTGGAGATATTTATAACCAGTCAGATTTTTCTGTCGTGATAACTGGATTGAAACTCTTCCCCAAATCACAATTAACTAATACTAGTATTACATTTCTGGGGAATTTTTCTCACGAACAGATTAATAAAATTAACGAAATAATTTGTTTGGAATTATCAGAATTAACTCAATTTCGAATTATTGATACTAAAAAACCAGCAGAAGCAATTGGATGTCTTACTGACAATAGTCAATTTGTTGTAATAAATCAAACCACAGATATTTTCCCACATATGATTAATGCTTGTTTAGAAAAGGATATCGCATTCATTTGTACAAATAGTGGAGGATTACAAGAATTATTCGACCCAATGGATCATTTTAAGACTCTCTTTCATCCGAGACCGCAATCTTTAGTCAATCAATTTCAATTTGTGATGCAACAAGAAAACCTTTCTACTCCATTACTATCGGAACAGGTTCTTACCTCATTTGATAATATTTGTACTATAATCACTAATCTTGTAAACCAAATTCGAGAAAAACCATCAATTGATGGTAAAATTACTAACAGCCTCGTATCAGTGATTATCCCCACATACAATCGTCCAAAACTATTAGTACAAGCAGTAGAATCTGCTTTGGCACAAACCTATCAGAATGTGGAAATAATTATCGTTGACGATGGGAGTACTGATCCAGATCTCCCTCCATTGCTGGAAAAACTTCAACAAAAAAATAAAATACATATTATTCGGAAAGAAAATGCCTACCTTGGTGCAGCCAGAAATACTGGAATCCAGGCAGCGAATGGTGTTTTTGTGGTGTTTTTAGATGATGATAATATTCTTTTTCCTGATTTCGTAGAAATATGTCTTCAAATTCTCAACAAAGAAGGTTCTGATTGTGTGTTGCCTGCAATGCGACGTTTTAGTCATTCAGATCCATCAATATTTTTCTGGTCTTCAGCAGGAGGAGGTTGCCCAGGTCAATTTATGGCAAGTAGTTTACTGGAAAATCATTACGGTGATGCAGGAATGTTAATAAAAAAGAGTGTTTGCTTAGATTTTCCCTTTTTAGAGTACTATAAAAGAGGATGGACGGACTGGGCACTCTTAATCGATCTTCATCTTTCAAACGTAAAAATTTCATATTATCCCAGACCGTTATATCATTACTTGGTGTCCACGAATTCAATGATACACAGCAACCCAACATATAAAAATTTTCAAATACTTTCTCATATTCTTCATAAACATGGGAAAACTGATGTTTCACTTCTTGGTGAATTATTTAGGTTTTGTGAAACCCCGGAAAAAGAACATGTTCGGTTAAAATTTATTCATGAGTATGAACAATTAACACTTCAAAATGAACAATTAACACTTCAAAATGAACAATTAACACATCAAAATGAACAATTAGTAGATTTAAATAAAACATTATCATTTAAAATGAGAGGTTATGATATTCCATTATTTTCATTATTTCTACGATTACAGTTGTTTTTAGTAAAGAAAATTGCAGATAAAGGGGGAAAGAAATTTTGAGTCGAATAGAGAGAATGAATTACTACCCAAGTTTGCCACTTACAAAAAGTGTTCCTATTGATTGTGGATCGACCAAAAAATAAAGCATACATCAACGAAATTCATCAAAAATAGCGCTATTGAATTTGACAGTTACGCTGTATTCGTAGATGAGGAAGACAAATACGATTCATTGACTCCAATTTTGATACAATCAACACCATGTTTTTTTACAAAATTGGGTGATTATATGCAATTTTGAGGAGAGAATCTTCAACTGTCAAATACCGTTTCCCGATGAAATTCTGGAAAATATTGATCAAAAATTGGGGATGATCTCATCGAGTGTCTGATGTTAAGTGGCAAACTTGGGTTACTACACTCACCGTTATTGAAGCTATCGAGGGTCTTGAGGTTTTTTAGCAAAAAATTGATAATTTTTTCCTCTTTTATTGCATCTTATCGATGAGAAGCAAAAAAGTGAGTGACTTTTTTGTTCTTCGAGAGATGTTGAGTTTTTTATTGAACCATCTTGTCCAATTTGAATTATCTCACTGGACAAACCCCAACAATTAAAACAACCTATCAAAAGTATAACATAATCTGGAGTCAGAAGATTTAAGGTTATTGTAACTTTTAGGGTAAAACATTGTCAGGTGAGCGAATGAAAATCGATTTAATAAAGGAACAATTACTGAGAATTACACCTAAATTATCCTCTGATGAATTATTTCCATCAATTGAGGAGGAATTCGCTCCTTGTAAAAAATATTTCAATGGATATATTTTAAATGCCGGATCCGGGAGTCGAGACATTTCTAATATGTGTAATGGAGTCATAATAAATCAGGATCTTTCTAATGGCTATCACAATAAAAATACTCACATATTTTCTCCACTGCATATGATACCATTTCGAGACGGCTTTTTCGATACAATAATTTGTAATGCAGTATTAGAACATGTAGAAAATCCCCATGAGGTCATGAAAGAATTTAACAGGGTATGTAAAATAGATGGTATTCTTATTCTTGCTATTCCTTTTATGCAACCTGAGCATCTTGATCCCAGGGACTTTCAACGGTACACTATTGATGGTATAAAAAAGATTGCAATAGATAGTGGGTTTGATGTAATTCAAGTTGAAAATATTCATTCAGTTTATTCTACAATTGGATGGATAATTTTTGAATGGTTAGAATCGAAAAATACAATCGAACATTTCTTCTTGAAATTTCTATTATATCCATATATTAAATATAAATGTCATCACTCCCATTATAAGGTCCAATCTATAGCAAGTGTTTACCGATTAATTGGGAAGAAGAGTAGAGACCTGAATTAACCTCACAAAATTATCAATATCATATATATAAGAAAAAGATGAAAGTAGTAGTTACATTATTATAAGAGAAGATGATATGAAACCATTTGAAAATAGAAATCAGAATCAACATACCAATCAGAGTAATTGTGCTAACTTGTTCAATCAATTTTGTATATCTCTAAATACATTAAAGGACAGTTTTAGACCCAGACTTTTTTTAATTAAAAAAAAAACCTATTGGTGTCACTATATAGATAATGCTTTGATAACAAGTTATTTAGGTAGAGTTGGTTTCTGTAGGCCATTTCTCCCCCATAGATCCACTGACATTGACTCTTTTAATCTTAAAGATTTCTTAAAATCTAGAGCTATTAAACAAAATGAATTAAAAAAGGGGGAATGTGGTGATTGTTGTGGTTGTTCATTTTTAAATGTGGGTTATCACGATAAAAATGAATGGGTTTTTAACTCAATAGATCTAGCTTTTTCTTCATTTTGTAATTTAAGGTGTACTTATTGTTATATCCCTAAACCAGACCTTGCAATAAAGAATTATGATAAAGAAGAAAAAATGTTTTCATTAATTTGTGAAATTCTAGATCATCAACTCTTAAATCCATATGGTAGTGTTTCTTTTTCAGGAGGAGAACCTACCCTTATGTCAAGTTTTTCAAAAACATGCCGAAAATTTTTCGATTATAGTCCAAATTTAACGTTTGCATTTATTACTAATTGTACCATTGTCTCAAAAGATATTGTTGAGATCATGAAAACACCTTCAAAAGTTTCTTTTATGATTTCTATAGATTCTGGTAATGAAGATTCATACTTAAAAATTAAAGGAAAACCCTTTTTTCAACATGTAATGCGTAATTTACAATACTATTTAAAAATTGCAGAGTGTTATCCAAATAATAATATTAGGGTTAAATACATACTTCTTCCTGAGAACCTAAATGATTTTATTGATTTTCTTAATATTATGGCAGGATTAAAATTGGAAACCGTATATTTCGATTTAGATGCTAATTTACCGACTATTTCAGATGAAATGATTAACGCCGCGATAGATTTTTGTATTGAAGCAAAAAACGCGGTATAAACCCAATTCCTGAATCGACAGGACTGCACAACAAAAAAGATAAAGATAAAATTCTGATGGGCATCAAAACAGATTATTATGATTAATTATCTCATTTTTACTAACGAATAATAATTTGGAGTTTTATTACTTGCTTAAAAAAGGGGGAAATTAATGTGTTTACTACTAATCATAATAACATCATCTCTATCTGTGTTGTCGCTGATGAATTAAGAGATATTGCACCTAGTGGAGGATTAGGTACTGCAACCCATTTCTTGGCGCAAATATTACAAAAGAATAAATTTCAAGTGAAAATTCTATATACTAATCCACATAACAAGGAAGAGGAAGAGATTAAGGAAATAAAAAGACATTATTTAAATACATATAATCTGGATATTGAATTTTTATCAACTGATACATATTCCAATTATTATCCGAATTATTTACAAAGGTCCAAAGCAGTTTATGATTTTTTTACTTTATCAAAATTATCATATGATATTATTCTTTTTCATGATATATGGCATGATGGCTATTTGTGCTTAAAATGTAAAACATCAACTCAAAGATTTAATAATACTCTCATGGGTATAATATGCCACGGCTCATTTCAATGGGTTCAGGAATCACATGGAGTGTATATTGGAGATAATTTAATTTTCCACTCTGAATTAGAACGACATTGTATGGCAATGGCCGATTTTGTAGTTTCACCCTCTCAATATATGGTTGATTGGATGATAAAAAAAGGTTGGAACTTACCATCTTCAATTCATATTATACCTTATCCTATTGAACCGGAGTTGGGGTGGCAAAGCGAAGAATCGATCCCCTCTAATAATACACCTGAATTTGCTGAAATTGTCTTTTTTGGCCGTATTGAATTACGAAAAGGAGTTTATATCTTCATTGATGCGTTAAGACTAATTCCTTATCACATATTATCTGGAAAAATCATCACTTTTCTAGGTCTGGAAATTATTCCCAGATCTGAATTACTTGAAAAATTGGATCAAATGAAGTTACCTGTCAAAGAATACCGTTGGATTCATTTGAATTCTGAAGGTGCTAGAAAATATCTGCAAGAATCAGGTAAAATTGCAATAATGCCCTCACCGGCCGACAATTCACCATGTGTAATATATGAATGCCTGATTGATAAAATTCCTTTTTTGTGCAGTAACAATGGTGGTCAACCGGAATTAATTAATCCAAATGGGCACAATAAATGCTTGTTTGATCCGAATCCAGAAAAACTCGCTGAAAAAGTTATTGAAGTCCTTAAATGCAAGAGTTATTCAATTCCAAAACCCTCTTTAAATGTTAAACAAGCATCATCTGAAATTATTAACCTCTTTTCTGAATTAGGAAACTATTCAAAACGCAAACATAATACCAAATTTACTTTCGATAAACCGATAGTTTCTGTTATTATCATGATGGATAACAATAATGATGGTTGTGATACACTTTCATCAGTGTTGTATCAGACATATTCGAATTTTGAAATCGATATTATTGGTCATAGTGATAATAATTATACTAAAAAATTTATGGAAATTGTGAAAAATGAAAGTAGTAAAAGAAAGATAAATATACACTCAACAAAAAAAAGTTCACTTAATTCCTTTCGAAATTCATTGATTTTACAAAATAACCGTGAAAACATAATATTTATGGATAATAATGTCACTCTTCTCCCTGATTTTATTGAAACTAGTATTAACATTATGCATAATTCTAATTCTGATTGTGTAATTGCTACTAAAGAGATTATTTCAGAGGATATACCTTCATACTGGATACCCATTGGTGGAGGAAGTGAAAAAGATTTCATTGCTTCAAGTGTTTATGAGAATATGTATGGTGATAGATGCATGATGGTTAAAAGATCCGTTTACATTATAAATCCAATTAGAGATCCCTATATCGTGGGGATATCAGAGTGGTCATTTTTAATGGATTTACATCTTTCTAAATACCGAATCTCCATATATCCAAATCCTCTCTACTCATCAAAAAGCGGACAAATGAATCTAACTCCGAAAACTCCTCGGGAATATAATATTATTAAGGACACTCTTGAAAAACACAAAAAAATTGATGTTGCTCTTCTTGGTGAAATTATTCTATTTAGAGAAACCAGAAATATTTCTCGGATTTTTAATGTCTCACCAGATATTGAAAGAAAACTAAATTCTCTTTCTTATCTAATCAAGAGATTACATCTGCAAAAAATTTGTGAATATTTGATTCATTTGATTAGTAGGTTTTCGAAGACATAATTTTGGAATTATTTGGAAAAGCCTCATTAATTTATCAAATATGGATTATTTATTCAAAATCATGAAAAAAATAGTAAAACACAGGAAAGGTAAGTGTATAGAAAATATTATCCCTAGATGTAGAGTAGTTATCGTTTTGCTTTCAGAAATTAATCATTATTGAAAGTTTTATGATTTTTATTTAAAATCCCGAATTTATATTATGACTGAGAAAATGCCAGTTTCAGAAAAAAAAAACATTTGTCTGGTTACAGATGAATTAATGGATATTCCTCCGAGTGGAGGTGTTGGAACAGCTACACAATTTTTAGCTCGTTTTTTGAAAAAAAACCACTTTTCAGTAAAAATTTTATTCACAAGTTCGCGCTTAGAATTTGAAAAGTTTGATCTGTATAAAAGACATTTCTCAAGTACATATGGTTTAGATGTCGATTTTTTAGTATTATCTCTCTATAGTAATTGGAACCCTGATTTTTTACGTCGATCCAAAGCAGTTTTAGATTATTTTTCATCCTCAAATGTTCATTATGACGTAATTTTGTTTCACGAATTATGGCATGATGGATATTTATGCCTTAAATGTAAGTCTATAATGCCTTGTTTTCAACAAACAGTTTTGGGTGTGATCTGTCATAGTTCACACCAATGGATTCAAGAATCGCATGGATATAACATTGGTGATTATTTTGCGATCCATTCAGAATTAGAACGTCAATGTGTTGGTTTGGCTGATTTTGTTATATCTCCTTCAAGGTATATGGTTGATTGGATGAAAAGAAAAGGATGGCCATTACCTGATCACGTTCAAATTCTCCCTCATGCCATGGAACCAATTGAAGGGTGGTTAATTACTGATAATCAATTGAAATTATCATATGAATTTGATGAAATAATTTTTTTCGGTCGGATTGAGTCTAGAAAGGGAATTTTTATTTTTCTTGATGCCTTAAAATATGTACCTTCTTATCTCTTATCCGGAAAAACAATTACTTTTCTTGGTCGAGAAATTATTGAAAGAACAGAATTGATAGAGAGATTAAAGGCTTTGGATCTTCCAATAAATGAGTGTCGCTGGATTTATTATGAAGATTACAATCAAGTAAGAGAATATCTCCGGAAGCCAGGTAGATTAACAATAATGCCTTCACCTGCAGATAATTCCCCTTGTGTAATTTATGAATGTTTAATAGATAATGTTCCCTTTATTTGTGCGAATAATGGGGGCCAATCAGAATTAATTCATGAGGATTATCACAACTATTGTTTATTTAATCCGATACCAGAAAGGTTAGCTGAGAAACTGGTAGAAATCCTTACTAACGATAATTATGAAATCCCAAAACCTTCCAAAGATCTGATGGAGGCATCTAAAACCAATCTTGCGGTTTTTAATTCCTATGTTGAAATGGCGCAAAGAAAAATTACAATAAATCTGAAATATCCTACATCTCATGTCTCAATCATTATTACAATGCTTGATGACAAAAAAGAAATACTGGATGTTATTTGTGCAATATTTAATCAAACATATAATAATTACGACATTTTTATTATTGGAAATATTTCAGTATCATTAAAAAATCGAATATTAGATTTGAAAAAAAATAAATCAATTAATCAAGAAGTAACCTTTTTCCAATCAAAAAACTACTCCAAAAATAATACCAGAAATATAGTATCATTAAAATCTAAAGGAAATTATCTTCTCTTTTTAGATGAAACGGTAATATTAGATCCTGAATATTTAGAAAAATGCCTAAATGTTACTCTTTTAGAGAATGCTGATTGTGTAGTTACATCTGTAAATTGTATATCTGAAAATGGTTCAAACTCATATTGGATACCAGCAGGAGGGGGGGCTCAAAAAGATTTTTTTGCTACAAGCATTTTTAACAATCTTTATGGAGGTAAATGTATCTTGGTAAAAAGATCAGTTTATGAGATATGTCAAATTCAAGAACCGTATATTTCTGGTATGTCTGAGTGGTCATTATTATTAGATCTACATTTATCCCAGTATAGAATTTCAGTCAATCCGGAACCCCTTTACGCACTAAAAGAGGGGAATATCTTACAAAAGTCATCAACTCCTCGTGAGTTTGCAATTCTAGCAAAAATTCTCGAAAAGCATAAGAAATATGATTTCTCTTTTCTCGGAGAGTTATATTTATTTAAGGATAAATCCCTTTCTCCTTCTGATGAGGTAATATTGAACCTTTATAAATCTCTTTATATCAAGATTGACGAATTCGGATTTTCTAAACTTCTACAGTTTTTTCTTAAACATTTTATTAAACTAAATCAGTAAGTTTCCTAATTTTCCCTAAATGTTATTGATGTAGTGACGGAACAAGGTTATGATGAGATATTCGTACGATTGGTTGATTGTCGGTGCAGGTTTTACAGGTGCAATTATTGCAGAAAGACTTGCATCCGTATATAATCAGAAGATATGGGTAATTGATCGTCGGAATCATATAGCAGGAAATGCATACGATTCAATTAATGAGCATAATATACTATACCATGTATATGGGCCACACATCTTTCATACTAATTCGGACAGAGTGATTCAATATTTATCACACTTCACTGATTGGAAGAACTATGAACATCGAGTTGTAGGGTTAGTTAAGGGCCGTTTTATTCCAATCCCCTTCAATTTAACTTCAATTGAAATATTGTTCTCTCAAAAAGAGGCTGAAGACTTAAAAAACCTCCTATTGCATACGTACGGCATAAATATAAAAGTCCCAATATTAGAGATGATGAAAAACTCTGATGAGAAGATTAGATTTTTGGCTGATTTCATCTATCAGAATGTTTTTATAGGTTATACTACAAAGCAATGGGGATTAAAACCGGAGGAACTTTCACCTTCTGTAACTGAACGAGTTCCAGTTCATATTTCTTACGACGATAGATATTTTCAGGATAAATTTCAAAAGATGCCCAAAGATGGGTATACCAAATTAATTGAAAGAATTCTCAACCATCCCAATATTACTTTATCGTTGAATACTGAGTATAATGATGTTAGAAATTGTAATAGTTTTGAAAAAACTATTTTTACCGGTTCTATTGATGAATATTTTGATTATAAACTAGGTGAACTTCCATATCGGAGTCTTCATTTTGATGTTCAATCATATCAACAAAGGATTCATCAACCTGTCGCTCAAGTTAATTATCCTAATGATCATCAATATACGCGGATAACAGAAATGATCCATTTCAATAAAGTTTATCGAAACAAGATGACAACAGTTGAAATTGAATACCCGCAACCGTATATAATTGGTAAAAATATTCCATACTACCCCATTTCTCAAGAAAATAATGAAAGATTATATCAACAGTATTTATGTTTGATCCGTCAATCTTCAAAAAAGGTATTCTTTGCAGGCCGATTGGGGACGTATCGATATTTAAATATGGATCAGGCCGTGGATCAAGCTCTTACATTAGTGGAAAAAATTCATTAATAATTTGGTAGAAATTTGATGAGGTAAAATTTGACTATACCACAATTCAGTATTATTGTTCCTGTTTACAATGCTGCCCAATACTTGCGACCATTGATAGAACAACTTCAAAAACAAACAGAGCAAGACTTTGAAGTAATTTTTATCAATGACTGCTCACCCGATGATTCTGAAGAAATTCTCAACAAGATAGCATCAGAAGATTCCCGTGTAAAAATATTTCACCATTCAGAAAACCGGTACCAGGGAGTAGCACGTAACACAGGTTTAGATAATGCCAAAGGAACCTATATTCTTTATATTGATGCAGATGATTCGATACCCGAAAATTATTTAGAATCGCTTCGTGATGGAATTGTAAAATATGATGCTGATATTGCAATATGTAATTCCATTTGGGTATTTCCTGATAGGGAGGAATCTCATAATATATTTTTACATGATTATTCAACAAAAGAACTATTATTATCAGGAAAGGAGGCACTTCAACGATATTTCAATATATATAAAGATGATCTCTGGATCCCTGTTGAACCTTGGGGGCGAATTATTAAGAGAGATCTTATTGAAAAATACCATCTTCGTAATCCCGATACATTATTTGAAGATGTTGTTATGAGTTATGCAGAATTGTTATTCAGTCAAAAAGTAATGCTCCTAAATAATTATCTCTATTACTATAATCGAACTAATACTATTGCTGCTACCTTAAATCGACAAAAGCAATACATCATTGATTTCCCTTTTGTTTTTGAAGGAATCCAAAATTTGTTACTAAAACACGGTTTATTCAATCAGGAGAAAAAGTGGCTAACTCGGTTTTATTTTCGGTACCTCTGGGGAACATACGAGTTTTTTGCAAAAGGTGGTCATTTTCCAGATGAGATGAGACAAGCAGTCAATTATTACAAATCATTATTTCCTAATCCAGATATTGAAGGTTCTGAGGAGTTTATATTACATTACATAATGGCTTTTAAATCTGAAATGGAACGCAATAATATGTCTGACGTATACTCTCTTTTCATTGATGCACATCCTGAACTAAATAACCTTTTAAAAATCCAGAATAAATTTAAAATCATACCTACTGTTTCTTCACTAAATAAATGGACTAATAATTTAAAATTTTATATGAAGGGAAAAAAATGAAATCTCCAAAAGAAATGAAAATAATCCAGATTGAGATTACAAATGCCTGCAGTAACCGGTGTGCCAATTGCACACGGTTTTGTGGACATCATCAAAAACCCTTTTTCATGGATTTAAAAACCTTCAAAAAAGCCGTTGACTCGATGAAAGGCTTTTCCGGGATTGTTGGTATAATGGGGGGAGAGCCAACATTACATCCTGAATTTGATACATTTGTTAGGTATTTTAAAGAGCATTTTGGTCTCGATGAATCACCAGTTAACATATTTAGCGGGCCGGAATCAGGGTTCATTGATTATATCTGTAAAAATAAGTTTAATATTGAAACGAAAAATCAGCGTGGGTTATGGAGCTCAATGGGCCATCGATACTATAAATATTTCGAACTTATTCAGGATACCTTCGGATACCAGGCCTTAAACGATCATAGTTTTTCAAGCTTGCATGAAACCCTGATGGTAACCAGAAAGGAATTGGGAATTCCGGATAAAGAGTGGTACCTGCTTCGTGATAATTGCTGGATTCAATCTCTGTGGAGTGCTAGTATTACCCCAAAAGGAGCCTTTTTTTGTGAAGTGGCAGCAGCTCTTGATCTGTTATTCGATGGTCCTGGAGGATGGCCAATTGAACCTGGTTGGTGGTTAAGGGATCCATCAAATTTTGGAGATCAACTTCGGTGGTGTGAACTCTGCAGTGCCCCTCTGCCTATGCCAAAACGTGATGCTAATAAAGAAATTGATGATGCATCTCCGGTGTGGTGTAATATGCTGGAAAAAATTCAGAGTCCCAAATTTCTTCAAGGTAAGGTCAATACATTTAATGTATCATCATATAATGCGAATGATTATTCGATTATTTGTGAATCACTTCCATATCTTCAGGATCAACATAAGCGTCTAGCTAATGGGAATGGTGGACTTGAACCACGAAGTATTTCTATCTGGATGGACCTTCGAAATAGTGAACCATCGGATTGCTTGGATCTTGTTCAAAAAAATCAGTTATTAACAAAGATCGATCTCCTCATAATTTCAAATTCAGAACAAGAAATAGTGTTAAAATCAGAAATCGTTCCGACAATTAATCTATCAGAATATGGAAAAGAGGCCAATATTTTTCAAATTGCCGAAAAGGTTCATTGTAAGGACTTTATAATCATTCTATCTAATTATTATTTAAAAGGGGATCCAAGGGATTATATTCAACACTTTGTTTTCAATCCTGGATGTTACTATTATTATAGAAAAGATAAAAAAGACCTATTTAGTTTTTTTTCTCTCCGTGCCTCTTCACTGTTGTGCAACCCAGAATTTGTTAACCTTCAAGATGTATATCCACTTGAAAAGCAGGTTAATCTCGAAAGTATTCCAGATATTACGGTCAAGATATTTCAAGCCTGCCATAAACCTTCAACCTATATCAAAAATGAAATATTTCAACCGATTCAACTTGGAAAAGAAATTTCTAATGTGCCTCTAGGCATTTTGGGTGATAATACTGGAGACAATATCTCCGAAAAAAATGTGACATATGCTGAATTGACAGGACTATATTGGATGTGGAAAAATGATAAAGTTCATACATATTTGGGGTTATGTCATTATCGTCGAATTCTGATATTCAACCCATCACACTTTCAAAAAATTAAAAGCGATTATAAAGTGATTTCTAGATTAAATAATGAACAGATTAAGGATTATGGTTGGATTCCTGATTCTATTCTTAATTTTGTAGTTGGAACAGATATTATTGTTCCTCGTCCTTGGAAAAGACCTATGAGGGGGTCGCAAAAAAATCACTATAAAATCATGCACGGTCCTGACTCATATAATAGGCTTTGCGAAGGAATCAAAATTCATGCACCTGATTATTATCCTTATCTACAGAATTTTTTTAATGGTAAAGATATGATTACCGGACATATGTTTGTAATGCGGCGTGAAATATTGGATGCATACTGTAACTGGCTATTTCCTCTGCTTGAAAAAATATATCCAAACACAGATTTTTCAAATAATAATGTATATAATATCAGAGAGCCTGCATTTGCAGCTGAACGGTTATTTCATATATATATTGAAAAGCTAAAGAAAAATAAGCCTGAACTTGTGATAAAAGAAGTTCCGTGGATAATGATTGAGGATACATCACCTAATATTTCCTCGCTGCCAGCCCTTGATAATAAATTTGAAGTTATTCCAATAGTATCAGCTTTTGATAATAACTTTGCACCGATATATAGTGTTTTTTTGGAATCATTAATCTCAACTTCGTCGTCACGGTATCATTATGATCTAATTATTTTATCGGATTTAATTTCAGATGAACATAAAAAGAGACTTATTTCTCAAATAAAAACTATTAGTCACATATCTATCCGATTTTTTGAAATGAATCAATACTTAAACAAGGAAAACCTTGAAATTGAACCACATTTTTCTAAATCAACCTTTTTCAGATTAAAATTACCCAGTATCTTACCTGAATACAATAAAATAATATATATAGATCCAGATGTTATAATTCGAGAGGATATTAGTGAAATTTTTTTCACAAATCTCAATAATTGTTATGCTGGAGTTGTTCGGTGTTTAAATACGCTGGAACATCGGTTGGCAAATCTTAATGTAGGTATTCCTTATAACAACTTAACCTATGAGGATTATTTTATTAATGAAGTTGGCTTAAATGAAAATACCCTTGATAACTATTTCAATGCAGGTTTTATGCTCTTAAATTTACATAAAATCCGTGAGGAAAATTTAGAAGAAATGTTTTTAAAATTATATTCATTAAAAAATTTCTTTTTGGTTGATCAGGATATTTTAAATAAATCTTTTAATAATAAAATTATTTTTTTAGAACAAAGATGGAATGTAGTTCATTTATGCAAGTCACGAGCAATTTCACAGCTTCCTTACAAATACGAGGTTGAATATCAGAAAGCACTTGAAAATCCAGCAATAATTCATTATGCTGCACCATACAATAAACCATGGCTTAATGATTCGGTCCCTTTCGGTGAAATTTTCTGGATGTATGCACGGAAATCTCCATATTATGAAGTTTTATTAAAACAATTTTTTTTATCAAATAATAAATCAATAAACCCAATTGAAAAGGTGAATTTTAAGAAACCAAATTATTTCAGGGATTGTGCCTATCAAAAGATACGGACCAATAATTTATTTATTAAAAGTTTTTTTACCGAAAATTTCTTTCACAAAATATTAAGTAATAAAAAATGAAAGTAAAAAAAGACTCCAATTCAATTCTCATAATTGGTGGTGCAGGATACATTGGCTCTCACGTCGATCTTTACCTCCGTGATCAGGGTTACTCCACGTTAATCCTAGATAACCTTATCAGGGGAAGCAAGGAAGCAATTTTGCATGATGATTTTATCCAAGTTGATATTCAAGATAAAAAAACCCTAAACGAAATTTTTTCTTCACATCATTATTCTGCAGTAATGCACTTTGCTGCATATGCCTATGTCGGGGAATCAGTTCATGAGCCTCTCAAATATTATAACAACAATCTCGGGGGCATGATCTCACTCCTTGAATGTATGCAGCATCATAACGTAAACAAACTGATCTTCTCCTCCACATGTGCAACCTATGGAAACCCAAATTACCTCCCAATAGATGAGAAACATCCACAGAAACCAGTCAACCCCTACGGCTGGAGTAAACTCATGGCTGAACAAATCATGTCAGATTGTGACGCTGCCTGGGGCCTGAAAACTGTAGCACTCAGATATTTCAACGCAGCCGGAGAGGATCCACAAGGAAGGGCCCACGAACGACACGACCCTGAAACTCATCTTATTCCTCTGGTTCTTCATGCCGCTGCAGATCCAACAAAGGAGATCCAGATCTTTGGAACGGATTATGACACTCCTGATGGTACCTGCATTAGAGATTATATTCATGTCACAGATTTGGCACAGGCACATGTTCTTGCGCTTGAATATTTACTCAAAGGAGGAGAGAGTCAGGTCTACAACCTTGGCAATGGAACTGGATATTCAGTACGGGAAGTAATTGATGCAGCAAAAAGGGTGACCGGAAAAGAAATCGTAGTTCGGGAATGTCCACGGCGTCCAGGGGATCCCCCGGCTCTTGTTGGAAGTGCCGACAAAATTATAAAAGAATTAGGATGGAAACAAACGATTCCAAATCTTGAGGACATAATCCGAACTGCGTGGAGAGGATAATTTCCATTTAATAGATGATTGAAGGTTATGACGCTTCAATCATCGCCCGAAGCCCATACTCAAGATCCACCCTTGGTTCCCATTTCAACACTTTAGCAGCTTTCGAAATATCCGGGAACCGTCGTGAAGGATCATCTGGAGGCAGAGGGTGATAACTGATTTCAGACTTTGAATCTGTAATCTCAATAATTTTCTTTGCAAGACTCAAAACTGACATCTCAAGAGGGTTTCCAATATTGACCACGGCTCCATTTATCCCATCATAACCGGCAAGTTTCAGAAGGCCGGTAACCTGGTCAGTTACATAGCAAAAACTCCGGGTCTGTGATCCATCACCAAAAATGGTAATAGGGAGGTTTTTTCTGGCTTGATCAAGGAACCGGGGGATTACCCTCCCATATAACCCATCACTTCGCATTCGTGGGCCATACGTATTGAATATCCGGACAATTCTGACATCAAGTTTATGCTGCCGATGATATGCCATACAATATGCTTCGCCAGCACGTTTTGCTTCGTCATAGCATCCTCTGATACCGAGAGTATTTACATTCCCCCGGTAGGTTTCAGGTGTCGGAAAAACCTCTGCTTCTCCGTAGATCTCACTCGTGGAAGTAAAAAGAAATCGTGCATTGTATTTTTTAGCAATTCCCAATGCATGCATAGTTCCAAGTGTATTTGACTTGAGAATTTGGATCGGATAATGTTCAAACTCAAGTGGTCCAGCTCTGGATGCAAGATGACAGACCAGATCCACCGGGCACTCAGGATCAAACGGTTCTGATATGTCATGGATGATTCTGGTAAAACCTGGGTGATCAAGAAGGTGATCTGTATTCTCAGGTCTTCCGGACGCATAATTATCCAGGCAAATAACATCGGCACCTTTACCCAATAGCGTTTCACACATCCAGGATCCAAGAAAACCTGAACCCCCGGTGACTATTACTTTCATCCCCTGGTAGTCAATATCTTGTAAACCAGCAAGAATCCGGTTCATATCTTCTTCATCTGAATAATGCTCGTTCATTGGCTCCTCCTGGTGCATACCTTTTCCTGAAGAATCGAAATCAGATCATCATGGAACTCGTCCCGGGATAAAGCGAGTTCAAAAAAGGCCTTCATCCAACCAATCTTATCCCCGATGTCATATCTCCGGCAATTCGTAGTTATTCCAAGAGACTGGGAGAGTCTTTTTATGGCATCGGTAAGTTGAATCTCCCCCCCTTTTCCCGGTTTGATCTCTTTAAGATGGGTGTAAATTTCTGGTGTAAAGAGATAACATCCAATAGCACCTAAATTTGATGGTGCGTCCTTAACAGCAGGTTTTTCAACAATGTTATTAATCTGATAGATATTCTCTTCGATGAGTGTACCGTCAATAATTCCATAATCGGGTATTTTTTTTTCAGGCACTGGTTCTACTGCAATAATTGACTTTCCATATTTCTCATAAGCCTGGATCATCTGCGAGGTACAAGTTTTCTCACCATCAGGAGCTATTGTGATGGTGTCTCCGAGTAGTACAACAAAAGGCTCATTATTACAATGTTTTTCAGTCAGGAGAATTGCATCTCCAAGACCTTTTGGTTCCCTTTGTCTAATATAATGAATATTGGGAATGTCACTCAAATCAATGAACGCATCAGAGGCCTCGCTACCTGTATTCAGCGAAAATTTATTCTCCAGTTCAATGCACCGATCAAAATGATCTTCAATAGCCCTCTTATTTCTCCCAGTGATAATAATGATATCATCAATACCAGATCGAATCGCTTCTTCGACGACATACTGGATAACAGGTTTATCCACTACCGGGAGCATTTCTTTGGGTTGAGCTTTGGTGATCGGAAGAAAACGGGTTCCAAGACCTGCTGCAGGAATCACTACCTTATTTACTGTGTTTTTCATGTTACCAACAGATTCCTTCAACATCATCCCGGTTCAGCATACGCCTTCCTTCCAAAATGACAGCAGGTTGTTTCATGAGAGAAAATTCATCTGACAAATGGGAGAACTGAGGCCATTCAGTCATTACCAGGCAACAATCTGCATCCTGGAGGGCAGCAGACACTGACTCAGCATATGATATAGAGGGAATAATCGTTTTCATATGTTCAGATGCCATTGGATCATACGCATGAACATCTGCACCATCCTGTATCAAAGCGTTGATTACCGGAATTGAGCGGGAATCACGAATATCATCAGTATTATCTTTAAATGCAAGGCCCAGAATCGCAATTTTCTTCCCCTTTACAGAACCAAGTTTCTTTTTGACCAGATTAACCATCTTTAGTGGTTGCTGTTCATTTACTTCAATAACGGAGCGTAATAATATCGGATCCTCTCCTACCTCTTTTGCCAAACTGATCAGCGCTGAAACATCCTTGGGAAAACAACTACCTCCAAATCCGGCCCCTGCATTCAGAAAATGAGGTCCGATACGATGGTCAAGACCAACTCCCTTCATCACCTCATACACATCCACTCCCAGTTTTTTGCAGATATTGCCGATTTCATTTGAAAATGATATTTTTGTCGCTAAAAAGGCATTCGCAGTATATTTTATCATCTCTGCTGCAGTCAGAGAGGTACAAATCACGTTTCCATTTAGAGATGTATAGAGAGTGCGAAGAATTGTTTCAGCCCTCTTATCACTAGATCCAATAACTATCCTATCAGGGTGTAGAAAATCTTCAATCGCCCTTCCCTCACGTAAAAATTCAGGATTCATGCAAAACCCGACACAATTTGCAGTTTTTAATGAGTTGCCTAGTACTTCAGGTATTACTATTTTTTCACATGTCCCTGGAGGAACAGTACTTTTCACCGTAACAACAGGATAGCCTGGATGATTCATCAAAGAAGTCCCGATAGATATTGCTGCAGATCTGATATATTGAAGATTTGAAGAACCATCATTATTTGGTGGTGTCCCTACGCAGATAAACACAATATCACTGGTTGATACACTCTCATATGAAGTCGTAGCAGTTAAGCGGTTTCCAACAGTATCCTTAAGAATTTTTTCTAAACCCTGTTCATATATAGGGGGAATTCCCATATTTATTGAAGAGGCTTTCTGTTCGTCAACTTCAATGATTGTAACCTTATTTCCAAGGTATGCAAAACAGGCCCCGGTTACAAGTCCGACATACCCCCCACCAATTATCGAAACTGAAAAAGTTGCTGACATTCATTATGATATTGATTGAGCAAATTCATAAATGATTGCGAAACCCATTCACAAGGAATAAAATTTAGTATTCCTTGATTAAATGGAAATTCAAATGTTTTTGACAAATTTTTAGTATCTTTGGGATCGCAATTTCGGATATGTGTGATTTGAGGAGTTTTTCACGTGCTGAATTTCCTATGGACATTCTGATTTCATCATGTGCAAGTAAAAATATAACCCTCTTTGCCATAGCTTCAGCATCTTCGAATGGAACCACATATCCAGCTCCATTTCGAATAAAATCAGGCATCCCACCTGAATTTTCAAAGCAGATAACCGGAAGAGAACATTCACATGCCTCAAGTGCTACCAATGGAAATGGATCTTCGCGAGATGGTAATAAGAAAATATCAGCTGCACTGAAATAATCCCGGGGATTTTTAGAAAAACCCGGAAATAATATCTGCTCTTTATACAAATTACTCTTTACAAGATTTCCCAGTGATGACCCTTCAAGAGGAGGAGACAACTCACCAACCCAAATAAAGAAAATATCCTTTTTTCCTGATGCTGAAAGAACGGCCTGAGCAACAGATACAAAAATATCAACCCCCTTTCTCCATACATCCAAACCACAACCCACAACAATCTTGCCATCAATTGGAAGGCTTAAAAAAGAACGCAAGGCTTCTTTATCACATTTTGATTTTGAACTTAGTTTAATAAAATCATGGATGATTTCAATTTTTTCTTCCTGACATCCATATGACTGCACAAGATTCTGAGCTACTGGATCAGATACTGCAATAATTGAAGAGGAATTTTTTGCAAGACTGATCATAGTTTGATTATCCACCGCCATCCGGATTAGTTTGTCCAGTTCATGTACATGAGTAATTATTGGTTTGTTGAATTTGGTTAAAATTTCAATTAGTTCGGCAGAAACAACAGTATTTACATAAATAAATCCGGGATCCTGAACAAAGTTTTTTATTACTTCAAAAGGAGGAACAAAACCCTGTTTTAAGCACAATACATGAGATACCTTGCTGTACTCAGGAAGAAGCGAACCACCACGTAATAAAATCAAAAAAATATTTGAAAGAGTATTTGCTGATAACCACTGGATTAAATACAAAAGAACCAAAGGTGCCCCAGTATATGTAGCCTCGTGGCCAATAAACAAAATATTCGGGTATCGTTTACCACAATCTATTTTTTGATTTTTTTGAGATCTAAAAGAATTTGACTCATTATTTTTTATAATGGAGGATTTTTGTTCTGCGGGGGAGGAACGAGGCCATGAATCATTTGTATCATTCACAATAAAGTGAACCAGGGGATTCACTTCTTCATCATAGATGTTGAGATTATGAGATAGATAGTAAGAGGTGCAAAACAATGGACTTGGATCTCTCATTTCCCTCCACCCAAACCAGATATAGTGAGTGATCGGTTTTAAACCAGTTATTTGTATATCAGAGTAGTAAGAGAGATACCAATTAGAATCAAAAAAATTTGATCTTCTAATTAATTGATACTCATGTTTTAACACAACCCTTGTAATGGAATTAATTGTGCAAGAAAAGACAAAAATCCAACATGCTAATATATATGGGTAACGTGATAAGAGGCCATTGATTTTTCTAAAATATTTATATAATAGTTTTATTGCATTATTTATTGTGTGTTTTCTATTCTTTCTTTGAAATTTTCTAAAACTGGTTACTCCCATAACACCACCGTATCATCTTTGCTAATGAATAAACGAATATTTTCTATAATCATTCTTATTCATCTATCATAGGTTTTTAGAACAGAAGAGAATAGACATATTCACTAATTACTAAACGCAATACCATGGATATACCGCAAAATACCAAAGATATAGGGCTTTTTTATTTGACCTTTCCTCTTTTTAATTATAGATGGGAGAAAGCAAATACCATCCCATTTTGCTTTTACTGCAACCTTGCCTTGCCCTCTTAATGCATAATACCCAACTACACCAATCGTCCTTCCAACGGTCCAAGGAAAAACAAATAGTAATAACCACCAGGGATAATTTTTCACAGGATACCAGAGAATATTTCGGTTCCCATAATACACAGAAATATCAGATTCAATTCCTGCAATACCTCCATGATGATGATAAACTACAGCTTGTGGAATATACCGACATTTCCATCCAGCTAATTGTGCACGGATTACTAGATCAAGATCTTCCATATACAAAAAAAAATCGTCATCAAAACCTCCTGCTTCAAAAAAAGTTACTCGTCTAAATAACGCAGCACCTCCACTGGGACCAAGTATGTCTTCAGATTGATCGTGTTGTCCTGAATCTTCTGCCCCCAAGCCCCTATCCCATGCAGCCCCTGAAAGAGAAATGCATATTCCTGTTGAATTTATCCTTCCATCAGGATATTTCATTTTCGGACCATACATGCCATACCCATCATACTTTTGAATCGCTTCATACATGGTAGCCAAGAATTCAGGACATAAGATAATATCGACATTAAGAAAAAGAAAAAACTCACCTTTTGCAATATCTGCTCCATCATTACAGCCACCTGCAAACCCTCGATTAAATTGGTTCACAATGAGATGAATATCAGGAGAGAAACTTTGAATGAACGCAACACTGCCATCTGTTGATGCGTTGTCTACAAGAATTATTTCAAAATCATCATAGGTCTGAGCATATAGGGAATCAAGTAAATCAGTAAGGAACGAAATACCATTATAATTAATTATAATCACACTAAATTGGAGCATTTTATTTTAAAAAACGAACTATTCCATATTATTCATTTAATGCACAAATACATGATACATTGATGTGATTTAAAAAGCTTGTTATCATCAATTATGACTATTAAATGGTATAGCAAACAATAAGAGATTTAGGTTTTACAACTATGCACAAAAGATAACATTCCATAATAACATAATACAGGTGAACTTATTGACATGTAAAGGTATTATTCTTGCAGGAGGATCTGGCTCACGCCTCTATCCTCTCACAAAAACGATCTCCAAACATCTTCTTCCCATATACGACAAACCTCTAATTTATTATCCTCTATCCGTCCTGATGCTTGCAGGAATCAGGAATATATTGATTATTTCAACACTCCGGGACTTACCACTCTATAAAGAACTTTTTGGAGATGGTTCACAACTGGGAATTTCTTTCTCTTATGCAGTTCAGGAACAACCAAGAGGTCTTGCTGATGCATTTATTATAGGTGAATCATTTATAGGTGATGACCGGATTGCACTCATCCTTGGCGACAACATATTCTATGGCCAACATTTTTCTGAGACTCTAAAACGTATTGCAGCCCAGACATCAGGTGCGACAATTTTTGGGTACTTTGTCCGGGATCCATCTGCATTTGGTGTCATAGAATTCAATTCGGAAGGAAAAGCAATATCAATCGAAGAAAAACCAAAAATTCCCAAATCCCATTACGCTGTTCCTGGATTATACTTTTATGATAACGATGTCGTGGAGATTGCGAAAGGACTCACCCCATCGGCTAGAGGGGAGATCGAAATAACAGATATTAATCAAACATATCTTAACAGGGGAAAATTGAATGTGGAACTCTTCGGAAGAGGGATGGCATGGCTTGACTCAGGAACCCATGATTCCCTTCTCGAAGCCGCACAGTTTATCGAAACTATCCAAAAACGTCAGGGATTTTATGTAGCCTGTATCGAAGAGATTGCATATAAGTATGGATACATTGACAAAAATCAACTTCTTGAACTCGCTAAATGCCTTGATAAAACGGATTACGGTAAATACCTAATAGACCTCGCAAACGGAGTGGAGTGGTAAGTATGGGGCAAATTATTGTAACACGCACTAACCTTGATAATGTCCTTCTCATAGAACCACAACTTTTCATCGATTCCAGAGGTTTCTTTGTAGAGAGTTATAATAAGAAAGACTTTTCTGTTGCCGGAATTATCGATGAATTCGTCCAGGACAATCATTCAAAATCTCAAAAAGGAGTTCTCAGAGGCCTGCACTTTCAATACCCTCACTCCCAGGGAAAATTAGTCAGGGTTCTCAAAGGTTCCATTTACGATGTCGTAGTTGATATTAGAATCGGATCACCCACATATGGAATGCATATTGGTGTATTATTAAACGAACGGTCACCAAAAATGTTATTTGTTCCTCTCGGCTTTGCCCATGGATTCCTGGTCCTTGAAGATAACACTGAAGTGATGTACAAAGTTACAGACTGGTATTACCCACAAGGTGATGCCGGGCTCTTGTGGAATGATCCCGAATTAAAAATATCTTGGCCATTAAAGGAATATGGAATTGAAACCCCGATTCTTTCTGAAAAAGATATGTGTCACCCAAATCTCAGAGATTTTAAATCCCCTTTCATTTATCACCAATAATAAGGGAGACTAATATGAGAATCGTGATTACAGGTGCATCTGGACAGTTAGGTAAGGACATCTTGGAAACCTGTAGAAAACGAGGCCATTTGGTGACAACATATGGATCTCATAGTTTAGATATCACACAATATGAAGACGTGATCAGGAAAATTCAGGAGAAAAAACCGGATATTATCATCAACTGTGCTGCATATAATGCCGTTGATCAGGCTGAAACCGACTGGGAAAAGGCATTTTCGGTTAATGGGCTTGGCCCCAAATATCTGGCTATAGCAGCATCAGCAGTAAATGCCATCCTGATTCATTACTCTACAGATTATATCTTCAGCGGAACAGCCAGATATCCATACACATTAGACAAATGTCCTACCCCTATCAGTCGATATGGGGAGAGTAAACTTCTTGGCGAACAGATGGTCATGAGGCATTCAACAAAGTATTTTCTCATACGTGTTTCATGGGTATTTGGCTCCGGAAACATAAACTTTGTAAAGAAAGTGCTTGAGTGGAGCGATAACAACAATCAAATTGTTGTGGTTGATGATCAGGTTTCATCACCAACATATACCCAGGATCTTGCTCGTGCTACAATGGACATAGTGAATTCAAAACAATTTGGACTCTATCATATTACAAACACGGGATATTGCTCCCGGTTTGAATGGGCAAAATACATTCTCAATCTTATAGGATGGACCGGAACACTCAACCCTGGAAAAAGTGATGACTTTAAAACCCCGGCTACACGCCCTAAATTTTCTGTTCTGGATAATTTTGGAACGAAACAAACCATTGGATACGATCTCCCTCACTGGCAGGATGCAACTGAACGATTCCTGAAAGAAATCGAGAGGATCTAATCTATGTATATTCTGGTAACAGGAGTAGCAGGGTTCATTGGAGCGAACTTTGTTTACAATTATCTGAAAAACCACCCAGATCATACAATTATTGGATTAGATGCCCTGACATATGCAGGTAACCTGGAAAATTTTGAAGAACTACCATCAGAGGCAAAGTCACGCTTTGTCTTTGTGAGAGGAGACATTATGAACCCTTCAGATGTTTCTTCAATTTTTTCAACGTGGAATATTCAGGGAGTGATAAACTTCGCTGCAGAATCACATGTTGACCGCTCAATTCATGATCCATCGATATTTATAAAAACAAACATTCTCGGCACACATATCCTTCTTGAGGCATCGCACAAAGCCTGGTATTCTAATGGAAAGTGGAAAGAGGGTGTAAAATTCCTTCAGGTTTCAACAGATGAAGTCTATGGAAGCCTTGGCCCGGATGGCGTATTTTCCGAGAATACCCCTCTTGATCCCCATAGTCCGTATTCAGCAAGCAAAGCCGGATCTGATCTCATAGTAAAGGCGTACCACGACACCTTTGGAATGCCAACCGTAATAACCAGATGCTCAAATAACTACGGTCCGTACCAATTCCCTGAAAAACTTATCCCTCTTGTTATAACTCGTGCCCTTGCTCATGAAGCCATTCCAGTATATGGCGACGGCAAACAGATCCGTGACTGGCTCTATGTAAACGACCATTGCCATGCGATTGATCTCGTTTTTCATAAAGGGAAGATTGGAGAAGCGTACAATGTTGGAGGATCAAATGAACAGGAAAATATTGCGATTGTAAAGATGATCCTAAAAGTATTACAGGAAATAACAGGAGAACCTGCGATTCATGAAGGATTAATAACTCACGTACCTGATCGCCTGGGACATGATAGAAGATATGCAATCGATGCATCAAAAATAAAGACAGATTTGGGATGGAAACCAAATACCAGGTTTGAAGACGGAATCCGAGAGACTATCACATGGTACCTTCACCATCAGAATTGGTTGGAGAGGATTGTATCAGGGGAGTATAAAGAGTTTTACAAACTAAATTATGAATCCAGATGATTTCGGTTCATTTTAATAGAACACCAATATTCTTTGAAAAAACACGTTAACTAGAATAAAACCTTATTGATCTGGTGGTTCACTGCATCCTGAATATGAGTCGAAAAACTGCCTATATCAAATTCTGACGCCCGTTCAAGACAAGCTGACCGGTATGATTCGGGATCTCTGGATATTTCTTTAACTCCCTCAACTAAATCTGACACATATGGAGGAACTAGTACTCCTGTTGCGGCAGTCACTGTTTCACGATATCCACCCTGGTTTACTGCAACCACAGGTTTTCCACTCGCCATTGATTCTATAGGAGTTAAACCAAAATCCTCATGATACGCTGTAGTAATATGACCCTTGCAATGAGCATAAAGTGAAAGTACTTCCTCTTCTTCAATTTCACCTAAATACGTGACATTACTTGGGAGGTCACTCAATATTTTTCTAGCATAATGCGATGTCTGATCACCTTTGGAATACCCACCAACAATAACCAAATTTTCCTTTGACAGTGAACGAAACGCCTCAATTTGGAGTTCAAGCCTTTTTTCAGGATATATTCGATTAACAGATAACCAGAAATCACCATATTCACTACATGAGTATTTCTTTGTATCAACAGGGGGGTAAATTACAGAGCTCGTTCGATTTAGGTATGAAGCAACTCTTTCTGCAACAGTGTGAGAAATTGAGATTATTGAGTCAACAGATTTTACAGCCCTTATATTCCATCGACAGTGAGCAGCAACCCATGAGGCAAAAAAAGGTTTTTGACTAAAACTCATCCCATGTAAATATTTATGATAATTGTCGTAAAAAGCTCGGACAGGTGTATAGCAATACCACAGATTTGGATGATGTAGGGTAGCCGCATGGATACTCCAGTTACCAGTGAAAACAAAAAAATCATAATCATCCAGATAATTAATTTTTGAAAAAAGAACAGATGCAGAGATTTGCTTTAATGGACTTTTTCTTATTGTTTTACCAATAGACAAGACAGGAACTTTAGGGTTGAGAATCGATAGTGCCTCTGTATCTGTTGTTATAATATCCGCATGAAGTATTTGTGCAAGATTGAGAACTGTAATTTCGCCACCGCCTATTGCTCCAAAATAGTCATGAAATATCCCAATTTTCATGCAACACTCTCTCTAAAATAAAAACGTATCATATTAGATTACTACGAACAAATATCACTTTTATTAACATTTAGTCTATCTTAAGATTTTTGGAAAATCTACCGGTTTTTTGCTCTATTCTAGTCATCACCTTAAAAAAGGGAAACAAAAATAAGTTGAATGGAATGGTTACAGAATAATAATATCTCTAACAAGACAACGCAATTAATCCTTCTTCCACCACCGGTCTGGAAGCTCCCACCTGATGATCGAATCACTTTTTCCAATCGGATCAAGCCCAAAAGCACGCATGTCAGCATCAACCATGATCTTCATCAATTCAGGAAATTTAATCATGGTTTCCACCCAAGATTCTGCTCTTATTTGCGTGAATCAGCCTGAAGCGCTTCAACTTCAGTTGGTCGGAAATACTTTTGATCAATGCGGACATGCTCCTCTGCCTCAAGTCCGATATACACAAACGCAGCATTCACAAATTCCTGCACACTGTGGATCTCCCCTGTCCCAATCACATAATTATCATGTTTTTCCGGTTGCAAAATACGCCACATACATTCTACATACTCAGGAGAAAAACCCCAATCTCGTTTGGCATTAAGATTTCCAAGGGAAAGATACTTTTCTTTCCCAGCTAGAATTGCCGCAATCCCCTGGGTGATTTTTCTTGGGAAAAATTTCTCCCCGCCATGGTGATTCATGATTAAAAAGAATCCCTTACATGAAACATACCATGTCCGTCGTGGTAATTCCCAGCCATCCAGTATGAATACACTTTAGCACAAGCCATATCGACTCCTCATTCTGGGGAGGAGCAATATGCCCGAACATCTCACATGAGGATGCCTGATAGAATCTGACATCCGGATTACTCCGCCGTATAGCCTCCAGCAGACGAGTTGTGCCAAGATCGGTCACATTTCCAGTGCACTCCGATATCTCAAAACTCACACGGATATGGCTTTGGGCAACCAGATGATAGATCTCATCGGGTTTGATATTATAGAGAATATGGGAGATCATTTCAGAGTCTGAAAAATCCCCATAATGAAAGAATAATCATTTCTCTGGGTCGTGCTCATCAATATAAAAATAATCAATACGACCGGCGAACGAGCACATGGACAACATATCCCTTTGATAACAGCAGCTCTACCAGATATGACCATCCTGTCCGGTGATGTCGATAATGAACGCAATTTTTCTATCTATTCTCGAATACACATCAACACTGAGAAACCAAAAACCTTTCATTCTTAAAACGGTGATTTTTCCATAATCTCACCATCAACTCATATAATTGTGGAGACAATTTCTTGAATCTCCCTACAAAACCGCTCAATTCCACCGAACTCTTTCGCCCTCTGGATACATGCATTTTTATATTTGGTCGGATCCTTCCCGACGACCTGAACTGCTACAATAATGGCTTGTACTGTTGGCTCAATGAGTAGGCCGGTCTCTCCATGAATAATAGTCTCCTTAAATCCACCTTCATAAACTGCAATCACAGGTTTACCTGAGGCCATAGCCTCCAACGGTGTTATTCCAAAGTCCTCATCTATTGCTGTGCAGATCAATCCCCGGCATGTGCCATATAAATCGGTAAGTGTTTCTGATGGTACAGATCCAAGTATCTTCACATTCCTCGGGAGGTTCTCCACAATTCTTGTTGAATAGCGTATTGCATGATCACCGCTTCCTGCCCCACCGACTATTACGAGTGACTCCCTAGGAAGCTGACGAAACGCCTCTATCTGAAGTTCTATACGTTTTTCAGGGTACAACCGGTTTACTGATAGCCAGAATTTCCCAGATTCCTTAAATGAAAACCGGTCCAAATCAACAGGAGGATAAACAACCCGTGCCTCACGGCCATAATAACGGCGGATCCTGGATGCAGTGTTGTGAGAATTAGTTATTATCTCATTAACTTCTGCAATCGCATTCTGGTCAATAATACGTTGATGTTTTACCCATACACGATAAAAAGGTCTGAAAAAAAAAGGCAACCGTTGCTCAAAGAGTTCAGCAAGATCATAGAGAGCACGTACAGGAGTGTGACAGTACCATATGTTAGGATGATGCAATTTAGATGCACGCGGGGCCCAATTCCCACTAAATATAAAAAAGTCATATGACCTGGTCAAATCTGCATTGGAAAAACGCCATGCAGCAGACATCTGTTTCAAAACCGGAAAGGGAATAATCTTTCCAATCGAATGAATAGAGATCCCAAGACTTTTAGGTAACGCTGTTTCTTTACACTCTGTTGTGATCAAATCAGCTGAGAGACAGTATGCCATCATAGTTGCAACCTGCTCACCTCCACCAATTGAGCTAAAATAATCATGGAATACAGCACATCGCATGGTTTCTTACATATAGGTAGAGCAGGGTAATACTTGATCCGAAACCCTACTACGCATCCAAAGGGGAGATGGATCCCAGAAATGCTTGCTAAAATGGAATGACGAGATTGGTCGATCTCCATCCAGGGTAGGTATGAATACGTCTCATCAGGATATTGTTATTTTACCACCATATAAAAACGATTTTTTTACCTTTTTCCTTAAATAAATGCCATTTCACCCCCTGATATTAATCGACTAAATATTATGATCAGATGGGGGTTATTTAGCAAAAATAACCATAAATAGAGATAATTAATAGAGAGATAACCCAGACTATAAAAATCGGTAATTTGTAGAGCAATCAGAAACGCATTTAATATTCATCCAATTCATTGGAATCCAGAACGGATGAAAAAATGGTGAGTCGTACGCATACAGAGATAGACGAATTAATAATTTGGACCTGACGCAGGCAAGTGTTCGTATAAGTTAATCCTATTTTACGGGATCAAATCACACCCATCCCTGTCACACCGGAGGAGCATCATACTCACCAGTATTGCAGTGAAAACCATCTGAAGACCGAGAATTATACTACAGAGAATTATCAGGGCACTCATAACCTGGGATAATTCCCCAAAGGAACGGTGAATCCAGTCATACAGTATTCCTATTCCATTAGCAAGTCCTAAAACGATTAGAATGCCCCCTCCAAATAAAAGATACTCAAGGGTCCTGTACCGGAGCATTGGTCTGAACCATTTTCCACAGACATCAAAGCCGTTAGTCACAGCATATGCCTTTAGAGTTATACCCATCATTGCCAGTTGAAATCCACCAGTCAAGAAAACTACACCCAGAATAAACGAATGAAAGCCTGACCCATGAGAACTCAGGAGTACAAAACCCATCATTACAAGACCGAAGATGGCAAAGAGTCCCCCCGGAACAGCGAGAAACGGGAGTGGTTTCTCAAGCATAATAAACCTGACATGTCGCCAACCATCAGCAAAACTGTGGAGGTTGGATGGGCTTTCCCTGGGATAATATGTGATAGGAATTTCAGCAACTTTCAGATTCTTTTTTGCTGCTTCTATCATCATTTCTGATGCAAATTCCATTCCGCCAGTATGTAGAGATAGCTGCTTAAGAACATCTTTCCTAATAGCACGAAACCCGCTGTGACAGTCTGAAAACCTGGTTCCGAAGGCGAAATTTAAAAGCCGCGTAAGTAAGGGATTGCCCAGGTACTGATGAAGAGCAGGCATCGCACCTGGTAAAATTGTACCAGTCATCCGGGACCCAATGACCATGTCCGCATCTCCCTGCCTGATTGGTCGCACTAAGTCAGAAATAATACGAAAATCATAGGTATTATCAGCATCACCAATGACTACGATGTCACCTGTTGCATGTGCAAATCCGGCCAGGTAGGCATTCCCATATCCTCGTTTTAGTGGGTAAATAACCCGGGCTCCCATCTCTGAAGCGATGACTGGAGTCTGGTCTGTTGAAGAGTCCGCAACAATGATCTCATAAGAGATACCAGCAGATTCACAGCCCTCATTTATTTTTTTGATACAGGCCCCAATTGTTTTTTCTTCGTTTAACGCAGGGATAATGATCGATAGAACCGGACTCATTGGCTGGATTACTCCTAAAAATAATATCCCCCACAATGGCAGGATACTCAAAGACCAGAATCCTGATCTCTGATATTACTATACTTCTCTCTTCCGATGCTATTAGTTATTCTGAACTGTCCATTCGAGGTTACATGCATTCTATCCTGAAACTTATTTCCCCCAATCAGTATCATAATTCACTGGAATAACATGGACCTCACCAGGATAAAACAGAATAATACTGTCATCATTTTAGCAATTATTATTATATTTGCTCTTTTCGGCCTGTGGCTCCGTCTCCTTCCTATGGAGCAACTCACCAGCGGTCCGGTACCAAAACTCATCTTCATGGATCCCTGGTATAACATGCGACTGATCGAAGTTATCACTTCAAATTTTCCTTCGTACCCCTGGTTTGATCCCATGAACGGGTTCCCGGTTGGAAAAGACAATGACTGGGGCCCCCTTTACCCGATGTTTTCAGCTGCTATCGCTATGCTCCTCGGAGCGGGAACCCGCAATGAGATCATGACAGTGGTATCATGGATACCACCAGCACTCTCTCTGGTTATGATACCGATTCTTTACATGATCGGAAAGACCGTGGCAGATCGCAAAACAGGGCTAATCGCGGCATGTCTCATATCAGTGATCGCTGGAGAATATTTGTACCGATCATTTTACGGGTACCTCGATCACCATTTCATGGAAGTACTCTTCTCAACCGCTTTTATCTTGTGCTATGTATTGATCATACGAGAGGCTGAACACGAGAAGTCAGGCAGGCAATCTCACAATCTTATCCTTTACTCAGTGCTTGCGGGTCTCATGTATTACCTTGGGATCATGAATATCCCGACGATGGTCCTTTTTGTCGGAATCATAGGGGGATTCTGTGCAGTCCATGCACTTTTGACAAGAGACAAACAGTCACTCAAATCGCTGACAATCGCTCATGTAATACTATTTGGGGTCTTCATCATCCTCTTTGCCCTCACCGGGATCCACAACGAAGGGATGAGTTTAGCCCAGTATACGCCAACACACCTTCTCCTAGCTCTCGCACTCATCATCGAACCAATCTTCCTGACCGTATCAATCCATGTAACTCATAATAAACCGGCGCCGTATCTCTGGGGAGTCGTTATTGGAACTCCAACAATAGTATTCGCAATCGCCTCGGTCATAGTACCATCTATTGTTCAGACGATATCCACGGGATTCTCTTACTTTTTCTTCTTCTCCTACAAAGACACCTATATTAATGAGATGCAGATGTGGGACCTTACCCGGGCCTACCACTCCTTCAATATCGCCCTGCTTTTCATGGTCATTGGCCTCATTCTGACTGCATATCAGACATACAAGAAATATGATGCCATCAAACTCTGCATACTCATCTGGGCCTTCGTCATCCTGATATCAACAATTCTTCATCTCAGATATGAGTACTACGCAGCAGTAATCGTGGTCCTCTTCACATCGATTGCCCTGGCATTTACCTGGGATCTTCTCATATCCAGGCAAACCGTCGAACCAAAGAGCATAGGAAAAGGGAAGAAGACACTGGGTAATAGTCTGGTTCAGAAGAACCTGCCCTTGATTGTTGTTGGCCTTATCATCCTGATTATTACAGCCCTTTCAGCCCAGATCACCTGGGAAGTGGGAACAAAACAAATCCAGATGATTGGGATGAACGATGACTGGGCTGGTGCCCTGACCTGGCTTGAGAAGAACTCACCGGATACAGAAATTGATTACCTGAAAATATATAACAAAGACGGGTTTTCCTATCCGAACAACTCGTATGGAGTGTTATCATGGTGGGATTATGGACATTGGATTACCTACCTTGCCAAGCGCATTCCCATCACAACCCCGTTCCAGAATAATGTCCCCCCTGTCGCACAATTCCTGGTTTCAACAGATGAAAAATCAGCAGATTCTCTTGCGGAAAAGATGGGGGCGAAGTATGTGATCATCGACTATGAGATGATCAACAGCAAGTACCCATCGCTGCCACTCTGGGCGCATGGACAGAATGAGAGAGACAAATATCAGAAGTACTACTATCAGCAATCAAAAAACAACCCGAACCAGTACGATCCAGTTCTTACCTTAAAGCCAGAGTTCTTCACGTCCATGGTATCGCGTCTTTACATCTTTGATGGTACAGAGACAAACAGCACGGGGGGCAGTCTTGTCCAGTATGGAGAGATGCAGACCGGCAGCCAGAAAGTTCCTGCTATCTCTAAAATAACAACCCTCACTCCGGAACAAGCTATAAAAGCAGCTTCAGAACCACTTAATCCAGGTACTGATCTCGTCTCAATCCAGTATACACACCCGATAACCACAATCCCTGCCCTCACTCATTATCGCCTGATTTATGAATCTCCAACAGTTACGGCATCAGATGAACTCGCGGAAATGCACAGTGTGAAAATATTTGAGAGGGTTTCAGGATACCAGATCAATGGAACCGGGACAATAGAACTCCCGGTTGTCACCAACCAGGGACGCATATTTACATACCGGCAGGAGAGTGCCAACGGTACATTCACCGTACCCTACTCAACCGACAGGGAGACAACAGGAGTTCATGCAACCGGACCATACAAGAATCTCCAGACCGGGGAAATTTTTGAGGTTTCAGAAAAACAGATCTCTTAAAAAACTTTTTTGGGTACTAAACCCGCTTAAAATCATCTTCTGTCCGCTCAATGTCATCCTCTTCAAGGTACTCTCCTATCTGAACCTCAATAACCTCAAGAGGGATCTTTCCCGAGTTTGAAAGCCGATGCATCACACCGGCAGGAACATAGGTAGACTCACCAGGCCGAAGAAACTGGTGAGTTCCATCAAGCTGCACATCGGCAGTTCCATGAACTACCACCCAGTGCTCAGAACGGTGATGATGACGTTGTAGTGAGAGCCGTTTTCCAGGGTTGACATTCAGACGTTTGATCTTATATCCCACCGTCTCCTCCAGTTGCGTATAAGATCCCCAAGGTCTGAATACTGTCCGGTGAAACTCGGTAATAGGATTACCCTGCTTTTTCAGCCTTTTTACAAGGTCCCCAACCCGTTCGGCCATATCCCGTTTGCAGACCAGAAGGGCATCTTCAGTATCTACAACGATGGTATCTTCAATTCCAATAAGGGCTGTAACCCGATCACCGGTGCTGATGAAATTCCCTGATGAATCAATCCCCTGATAGGAGCCCACATTCGCATGTTCATCCTTTTGAGAAACATCGTACCATGCTGCAAATGTGCCAAGATCTGTCCAATCAGCAGTGAGGGGGACCGTGACCACCCGGGAAGAATGTTCAAGAAGGCCATAATCAATGGAAATAGAGGGAAGATCCTGATACACCAGATCAGGTGACTCAAATGCTGCGGATATTTCTGGTTGATACTGGTTCAACTCTTTCTGAAAAACACCGACAGAGAAGAGAAACATTCCGCTGTTCCAGAGATATCCATTACAGACATAGGTCTCGGCGGTTTCCTTGTCTGGTTTCTCCTTGAACTGTTTGACCCGGAACCCCGGACCTATCTTATCCCCTGGAGCAATATATCCATATCCTGTGTGAGGGGTAGTTGGGCATATTCCAAACGTAACAAGGTTGTCTTTTCCGAGATCTATTGCAGCACGTATTTCATCAATCGCCTTATTATCAAGTTTGTGATCACTTGGGAACACTACAACCGTTGCATCAGGAGATTCTTTTTGGATTTCCTGTACTGACCAGGCTATAGCAGGGAGGGTATTGCGTCCTTCAATTTCGCGGAGCAGATGTTCATCAGCAATTGTAAACCCAAGTTCTGTAACCTGATCTCTTACCAGGTACTGGTGAATCTCATTGGTGACGATGAGAATATGTTCAGGATCTGATAGGCGTAATGCTCGCAGGTATGTTTCCTGGAAAAGAGAGTGACCCTGAACCTGGAGAAACTGTTTCGGGTACTGGGTTCTGGAGAGGGGCCAGAGCCTGGTTCCAACACCTCCGGCAAGGATGACTGAAAAGACGGCACTCATCTCTGACATATCTGTCACGTACAATCATCAACTCTTCTCCCTTATACTCAAATCCTCACACACTGAAGTGATAGATACAGGTGTAACGATGGATTATCATATCGGGATTATGGCAGGGTTACTCATAATTATCGGAGTCCTAATATCCGGATGTGCCTCAACAGAAAAAGCACAGCCTCCTGAGTCTATACCAGGTCCATCCATAATTGATCTTGAAGACATTGCCGCAACCAACAGCGGAATTGTACTTACAGATGCTATTGGCAGAGAAGTTACGGTGCCCAGAAACATCACTCACATCCTGTGTTCAGGACCCGGTTGCATGCGATACCTTTCATATCTCCGGGAAACCGAAAAAGCAGTAGCAGCAGATCAGGTAGAGCGGGATACCGTATCACCGGCTCCTCTTCCATACCTTGTTGCAAATCCGCAGATCAGAACCCTTCCTGCAGCCGGAAAAGTAACGGACGCGATTGAACCATCACGAGTTACCGGATTGAACTCTCGTCCGGATCTAATCATTCTGATGGGAGACAATCCACAGATTTCTGCAGATGAACTGCAGAGGCGGACAGGAATTCCAGTAATAGTACTTCAGGATGGTGATCTTTCATACCGCAGAAACGCGATGAATTATTCACTCCGTATCATGGGCCTCGTTCTGGGGAAGACAGAGCGGGCAGAAGAAGTGATCAGATTCTTCGATAAGGTCACAGAAAATCTTCAGGCAAGAACCTCAACGATCTCTGATTTTCAACAGAAAAAATCATATCTTGGGGGATATTCAACTCCAAATCCTGAAGGGTTGTTCTCGACTACTTCCATCTATATGCCCCTGCGTTTGATACCGGCACACAATATGGCAGAGGAGTATGGAAACCAGAACAGTCTTTCAGGAGCCTTTAGTATTCCCAAAGAGGCTCTCATCAGGATGGCACCAGATGCCATATTCCTTGACATGACCACGTGGTCACTGAAGGAGAGTGCAGTCGCTGATATAGAGAAGAGCGAGTCGATTAACGGACTCCCGGCTGTACGGCAGGATGAGGTATACGGCCTCCTGCCAACTGCTTTGTATGGTGAAGATCATGAATCAGATCTGATCAATGCGTATGTTATCGGCAAGGCACTTTACCCTGAGAAATTCACCGATGTGGATCCGAAAGTGATGGCAGATTACATCTACGCGTTTCTCTATGGTGAGCCGATCTTTGAGGAACTCAATAAAAATTATGGGGGAATGGCATTGTCACGAATTCCCCTTTTCACCTGAACTCTTTTCACCCGACTATTTTTACACAGTTCAGAGTAAACCCTGCCGACTTATCTACCTGAAATATCCAGCAAGATAAGATACAAGTTGATGAAACAAAAATTGAAAAAAGTGGGCTCGCTGAGATTCGAACTCAGGATCTCCGCCATGTCAAGGCGACGTCATAACCAGCTAGACCACGAGCCCCCGGTTGTGCCTTACAATGTAGGGGGGACGACTATATAAAAATTATTGTTTCAGAGTTATTGTATTCACACATTAGATCCGTGCAAATTTTGCAGAATATATCCCAGGCATGCCACGAATGGCTTCCATAACACCCTCAGAAACATCACTGTCCACGTTCAGGACCATGATCGCCTCTTCTCCTTCTTTGAATCGTCCGACCTGCATTCCAGCAATATTAATCTGGCTCTCACCGAGGATCGTTGAAGCACGTCCGATAACTCCAGGCTTGTCCAGGTGACGCGAGATGATGACCGCGCCTTCAGGGATCATGTCCATTGTGTAACCACCGATGGAGACGATCCTACTTCCACCCTGATACAGAATAGAACCTGCAATACTGAGATCTCCGGTATCAGTCACCACCTTCATGGTAAGGAAGTTCTTGTATCCAGCAGACTCGGCAGTCTGGGTCTCTGAAACAGCAATACCACGGTCCTGTGCAACAACTGCCGCATTGACCATGTTCACCGGGAACCGGAGAATAGGATCAAGCAGGCCCTTGATCGCCATGTGGGTGATCAGTTTTGATGATTGTCCAATCGATCCAAGTTCTCCGCCATAGACCATCTCAAGTTTCTGGATTCTTCCTTCAGCGATCTGGACAAGGAGACGACCCATCTTCTCGGCAAGGATTGCAAACGGCTGAATGGAATCCTGAAGGTCTGCCGGGATGATTGGTGCATTCACGACATACTTTGCACTGCCACCATTCAGGACTTCCAGGCATTGCTTGGCAACAGATATCGAGACATTCTTCTGTGCCTCAACCGTGCTTGCACCGAGATGTGGGGTTGTTATGATTCCCGGGATGCCAAGGAGCGGGGAGTCCTTTGGCGGTTCTGACTCAAAGACATCGATCGCAGCACCGGCAACCTTCCCTGATTTTACTGCATCTGCAAGTGCCTGCTCATCGATGATACCTCCACGCGCGCAGTTGACGATCCTGACCCCGTCTCTCATTGTCTTGATGGTCTGTGAGTTCACAATATGACGGGTCTCTTTGATTAAGGGGGTGTGAACTGTTATGATGTCAGCCTGCTTGAAAAGATCTTCAAGGCTCATCGACTGAATACCCATCGCTGCGGCCTTTTCCGCAGTGATGAATGGATCATATCCGATAATTTTCATATCAAAGGAAGAGGCACGCTTTGCAATCTCTCTTCCAATCCTGCCAAGACCAACAATACCAAGGGTCTTCTCGTTCAGTTCAACACCCATAAACTTGGAACGCTTCCACTCCCCTGCCTGCATTGAGGCATTTGCCTGCGGTATATTACGGCAGAGAGAGAGTATCATTGCCATGGTATGTTCGGTTGCAGCCAGAGTATTTCCTTCAGGTGCATTTGCAACGATGATTCCGCGTTTTGTTGCGGCACTCATATCAATATTGTCGACTCCGGCACCGGCCCGTCCAACGAACCGCAGCTTTTTGCCTGCCTCAATGACCCTCGCGGTCACCTGCGTACCTGAGCGGACCAGAAGAGCATCGTAGTTCTCTATAGTTGCTACCAGTTCATCCTCAGACAAACCGATCTGCACATCAACCATCACCTGCTCTCTGAGAATCTCTATACCCTCTTCCGCAAGATCGTCACTGACAAGAACGTTAAATTTCACAGTACTCATTAGTAGGTCGCCTGATGATGACTTGATGGTTGTCATCTGAAAGCAGTTTCAGGATTAAAAAAAAGCGGGATATGTAAGAGACAAAAAAAGGTCAGTGGTGAAAGAGGTTAGTCTGAAAATCACGGTCAACGATCGTGACACACCGGTTATCACATACCTCATTTGAGATCTCAACCGGGTAACAACCAGTGAGACAGCCCAGGCAGAGATCTTCCTGTGGGATCCCAACTGCATCCACAAGTGCGGAAACTGAAAGATAATGCAGTGAAGTCGCAGTGATACTCCTGCGTACCTCCTCAACATCCTTGTCACTCCCGATTAGTTCAGTCCTGGTGGGCATATCAACACCAAGGTAGCATGGTGCTTTGATTATCGGCGAACCGATCCGCATATGGATCTCCCGTGCTCCCGCATCCCGCATCGTCTCGATGATCCGACGTGAGGTGGTGCCACGCACAATAGAATCATCGACCAGAACCACCGAGCGATCGTTCAGGTGATCAGGGATCGGATTAAGTTTAATCCTGACAGCCTGCTCACGCTTCTTCTGGGTAGGCATAATGAATGTCCTGCCCATGTACCTGTTTTTTATCAGGCACTCTTTGAACGGGATCCCTGAATGCTCAGAAAAACCCACTGCATAGGCGGTTCCAGAGTCTGGGACCGGGCAGACGACGTCGGCCTTCACAGGTTCGTCGTCAGAGATCTGGGCACCGATCTTCCTGCGCACATCATACACAAGTGAACCGTCGAGACGGGAGTCAGCTCTGGCAAAGTAGATGTACTCAAAGACACAGTGCCCCCGGTGCCGGGCCTCGGCGATCTGCTTAGACCTGACACCATCCTGACTGATATGAATCATCTCACCAGGGTACACATCGCGCTCTAGTGTTCCGGCAAGTGCATCAATGGCAACACTCTCTGAACAGATGACATACGAATCACCGGCCTTGCCAAAGCAGAGTGGACGAATACCATGAGGATCGCGAAACGCATACAGATCCCCGTCATACATCAGCACAACCGAGTATGAGCCTTTCAGACACTCCATGCACTTGCGAACTGCGTCCTCTATTGTGCCGCCCTTCCTGATCTCTTCTGTTATGATCTTTGAGATGATCTCAGTATCAGAGGTAGACCAGAATATCTGCCCCTTATCCTCGAATTTTGTCCGAAGATCACGGTAGTTGACCAGGTTGCCATTGTGGGCTATTGCAATCACATGCCCGCGGAAACTGAAAAGAAACGGCTGGATATTCTCAGGCCGGTTCTCTCCGGTTGTCGGATACCGGACATGGCCAATACCTACTGAACCAGAGAGTGAACTTAGTGTCGTTTCTGAAAAGACTTCTGATACAAGACCATTGCCTTTGAACTTACAGAGTCCGCTTCCGTTAAAGGTGGCAATCCCGGCACTTTCCTGACCGCGATGCTGAAGCGCATACAGCGCATAATAAAGAGAAAAGGAGACGTCGGCACAATTACTGATGCCAACGATACCGCACATGATTAATGAGTTGCTACTTTTGGACGCTTGTTAATCCAGCGGTATCCGCGAAGTCTCGGGCTTCGTCCAAATCCACATGATGAACAGATCTTGTGCCTCTTGTGGTAGGACATCTTTCCACACCGCCGGCAGGTGATGTGGGTCTGCGTCTGACGCTTTCCGCGTGATGGTGTACCTTTTGACATAGACTCGTTACCTCTTATTGAACTGACGGGGAGATGTAGATGACATTATCGCCGCGGATAATCAGGGTGCCGATACTTGCAGGCTGCCCGTTTATCTCTTCCTCAGCCTTATCAAGGACGAGGTTCATGTGGACATCATATCCCTGTAGGACGCCCCGGATTTCACGTCCGCCTTTCAGAGATACCAGTACCGGTTGCCGGTTGAGGACCTGATCTAAAATATCCATAGGTCTTTTGGTCATATTACTACCCTGTGTAACTCGAGATGAGTGAATAGATTGAGAGTGGACGATACTTAAACATTATCCGAGTCCACCCTCCAGGTTTTGTGCCCGTTATCTACAGACATATATGGGTTTGATCATCAAAATGATACCTGATATATGGGGAAAATAATTGCAAAACGGCGCCATCCGATCAGGAAGTCACAGGTTGCTGAGCTCATCGGATCCCTGAAGGAGGAGATTGGAGCATCTGCTGAACTTTTTACCGCGAAGACCATCGAAGTGCTTGAGACCGGAACGCAGCTCCACATTTATCTCGTGGATAAAGAACCGTTGCTTCTTGAGAAAGATGGTATTCTCTTTCCAAGTCTCAAGGGCGCACTTGCAAGACCCTTTCCTGAACGCCGCATCGTAGTTGACATGGGTGCGGTTTCGTTTGTCATAAACGGTGCAGATATCATGCGCCCGGGAATCAAATCGGTAAACCCTGATGTGAAAGCAGGAAGACCGGTTCAGATCGTTGATGAGCGGCACGGAAAACCACTTGCCCTCGGAATTGCCCTCTTCGATGCCGAAGAACTCATGGCACAGGAGAAAGGGAAGGTTATCAAAACGTTCCATCATGTCGGGGATGAGATCTGGACTGTTGAACTCTGATACTGGAAATTAAACCGAAAATACCACGGAAACCAGCATCTTTAATATTGAGCACACAAAAAGGTTTTGTTATGGGACTTCGTGACCTTATCTTCAGGCCAAAAGATAACAGTGATCCTGACCAGTATAAAGAACTCCCCTTAAAAGATTACGAGGGCGAGAATCCTGCACTGCTCGTAAAGGTGGCGACCGTCACAAGCCTGCGGGAGAGCCAGATCGTCAAGGATCAGATCTATGATGGCGACATCGTGATTGTTGATATCAACCGGCTCAAGATGGACAAGATCAACTATGAGCGGGTAATGAAGGACTTTTACCAGGTCGCGCGTGACGTTGACGGAGATATCGTCGGGCTCGGGGATCAGCAGTACGTGATCATCACGCCCCGCAATGTCAAGATATCACGCGACCGGATCGGTGGCGGTGCCTGAGTGCGACAGGAGGTCAGGGGAACCTGCCCGGCCTGTGGTGAAGAGGTCGAATATCTCTATGAGACAGAAAATATACCCTATTTCTCCGAGATCCTGATCATCACGTGCTCCTGTCCGCTCTGCGGGTACAGGTTCTCCGATGTCCAGTCTCTGACTTCCCAGGAGCCGGTACGGATAGAGTTCCCCGTAACATCAGAGGATGATCTGATGGTCCGGGTTGTTAGAAGTACACAGGGAGAGATCCTGGTGCCCGAACTTGGTGTCGAGATCTCACCAGGCCCTGCCTGTCAGGGGTTTGTCTCCAATGTAGAGGGGATCCTCATGCGGATCGACAAGGTCCTTGATAGTGCGCTCATTGATGGCGATGATGAACAGCGCAGAAATGCAATGGATCTCAAGGAGAAGATCACGCAGGTCAGAAGCGGAACATTTCCGATAACCCTGATCATTATTGACCCGATGGGTAACTCCCTGATCGATTCAGATCGCGCGAAAAAAGAGTCCTATGAGATCTGTACCGATTCACTCTGAATAAGAGTTATCGGATCTCTTTTCCTTTCAGAAATACACCAGGTTCCCGGGTAACCGTACCAACAATTTTTGCATCAGGGAAGACTGAACTGACCGCGGCCACACCTGATTCTGGTACGATGCAGACATATCCCATTCCCATGTTAAAGGTCCGGTACATCTCGCAGTCAGAGATCTTTCCCTTCTCCTGGATCCAGCGGTAGATCTCCTGGGGCTCCAGCGGTGTGTCGATCGAGAACCCGTACCCGGAGAGACGGGTAAGATTGAGAAGGCCACCACCGGTGATGTGGCACATACCGTGAACCTCGGCCATGGTAGTGAGTTTCAGTACCTCTGCATAGATCCGGGTGGGAGTCAGAAGGACCTCTCCGATTGTCCTGCCATCACTGAGTTTTTCATCATAGGATCCATGCTCAGTCACCATCCTCCTGGCAAGGGTCAGACCGTTACTGTGGATGCCTGACGAAGGAATCCCAACGATAAAATCTCCCGGAGCTACCTTATCACCGCTTATCACCTTGTCTTTCTCCTGGATTCCAAGGCAGGCACCGGCGAGGTCAAGCCCCTGCACAAGCCCCTTCAGGGTGGCGGTCTCACCACCGATGATCGAGATATTGGACTGGCGGGCACCCTCGTTCAGGCCGATTCCAATCTGCTTCATCTGCTCAAGAGAGAGAGCATTTGTCGCAACGTAATCGACGAACGCGACCGGCTCCAGGTTCATGACATAGAGGTCGTTGACATTCATGGCGATACAGTCTATCCCGACGGTAGACCAGTCTTTCAGCTCATCGGCGATGAGCATCTTGGTGCCGACCCCGTCAACTGCAAGTGCAAGAACATGGGAACCAAAATTGACAAAACCTGCAAAGTGACCGATGTCTGAAGCCATCTGGTACTCGCCCTTTCGTCTGAAGGTCAACTGGGAGACCAGAGCCTTTACAGCCTGTGCCTCAAGGTCAATATCTACCCCGGCTTCCCGGTATGCATCCTTATTGTTGTCTGTCATCAGCACTCCTCACACTTGTTTGATAGTTCAAACTCATCATGGAGGACCATCACTGCCCGGGGGCCGTCCTCCTGTTTCACCACAAACGAGATGTTCACTTCAGATGAGCCCTGCGAGATCATCATGGCATTGATCCCGGCCTTTCCAAGAGCCGAGAACGTCCGTCCTGCAGTACCTGCCATACCCGCCATTCCTGATCCGACAACGGCAACTGCACAGACATCCTCATTTGCAGTGATCTCCCTGAAGACACACCGCTCTTTTAGCGGCTGCAGAGCGTCCATCGCGGTCTTGACCTGCCTCTCCTCGATGATCAGCGAGATATTAGCTTCAGAAGAGCCCTGCGAGATCATCATAACATTGATCTGATTCTCGGCAAGGATTGAGAAGATATGTTTGGCTACACCTGGTCTTCCGATCATCTGGGCACCGGTGATGGTGATCGCAGCCACCTTGTCAATGAAGGTGATCGCCTTGACCACCCGCGTCTCACGACGCTCACCCTTCTCGATGCAGGTGCCCGTGCAGGTGGGATTGAAGGTGTTCTTCACCCATACCGGGATATTCTTCTGCATTGCCGGTTCGATCGAGCGCGAGTGCATAACCTTGGCGCCAAAGTAGGAGAGTTCCATCACCTCGATGTACGAGATCCGTGGAATAACACGCGCATCTTTGACCAGTCTCGGATCGGTGGTCATAATTCCATCCACATCGGTCCAGATCCAGATCTCATCCACCATGAGCGCTGCTCCGAGAATTGCGGCTGTGTAGTCTGACCCACTCCGCCCAAGTGTGGTTACAACCCCCAACTCTGTGCAGCCCATAAATCCCATAACCACCGGGACCGAACTGCCGATTAGAGGCTCAAGCCGGGAACGTATCCGTGTTTCTCCCGCTGGCAGCGCTATAGCATCACCGTGATTCCCGGTGGTCAGGATACCAGCCTCACAACCGTCCAGAGCCAGCGAAGAGATCCCCCGTTGCCTTAGTGCTGCACTGATCACCGGTGCATTCAGCCGTTCACCAAATGAGATCACATAGTCTCGTGATCGGGAGGTGAGTTCCCGCAGATGAAAGACCGCATGGAGGAAATCACGGAGACTGTCAATTCTCCTGATGATGATCTCGCTCGTTTCAGAATAGTAATCAGGAGCAACCGCCTGAAGAGTGGTCAGATGAGTAGTAGTAAGATATTCGACAAGGGCACTCACTGCTGAGGTATCCCGGGAGCTGACCATCTGCTCAGCAGTCTCAATAATCCGGTCAGTCACACCGCGCTGTGCCGAGACCACAACCACCATCTGATCCCCTTTTGCCAGGTGGCTGGTGATGATATCCATGGTCTTACCAACGGCATCAGCATTCTGGACAGAAGTCCCCCCAAATTTCATTATGAGTTTCATTCAGCCGCAACTCTCATACTAAGTACTTTTTATCTCATTTTAGGATGCACCCTACTAATAAGATGAAGGTCAGGGAGATCATCAGTTCCCATGTTCTGGTTATAGGAAGTGGTGGCGCCGGAGTCCGGGCTGCCATCGAGGCATCGGCACACGGCGAGTGTGTGCTGGTCTCAAAGACTATTGCAGGAAAAGGCGGATGCACCATCATGGCGGAGGGTGGCTACAACGCGGTACTGAACTGCGATGACAAGACTGATGATCACTTCACTGACACCATGAAAGGAGGGGCCTTTCTCAATAACCCCGAGCTGGTCAGGACACTCGTTACTGAGTCTCCTGACCGGATCAGAGATCTCATCTCATGGGGGGCGGTCTTTGATGTTACCGGAGAATGCTCCATAGCACAACGACCCTTCGGAGGACAATGTTTCCCAAGAACCTGCTTTGCTGGTGACCGGACCGGCCATGAGATGATGATCACCCTGATGGATCGCCTTGCCTCAACACACGTGAGGATCTGCCATGAAGTGACGATCATCTCTCTACTCTGCGAGAACGGGCGGGTGATCGGTGCGGCAGGCCTTGACAGGAACGGTGAACTCATCACATTTCTTGCAGATGCGGTGGTTCTTGCAACAGGCGGGGGGACCAGGACGTATGATATCTCCACCAACTCGACCAGCGGGACCGGTGACGGGTACGCAATGGGGTACCGGGCGGGTGCAGAACTTATCGACATGGAACAGGTCCAGTTCCATCCGACCGGTGCAGTATATCCCTGGGACGCAAGGGGTCGCCTGGTGACTGAAGCAGTCAGGGGAGAGGGAGGGGTTCTTAAGAACGCGCTCGGCGAGCGGTTCATGACCAGGTATGATCCCCAGAGGATGGAACTCTCAACACGTGATGTGGTCGCACGGGCTGCAGCCACCGAGATTCGTGAGGGGCGCGGAACACCACATGGCGGTGTCTGGCTTGACATCTCACACCGATCCCCTGAAGAGATCGAGACCAGGCTCCCAACAATGCTTGAACAGTTCCTGATGTTCGGTGTTGACATACGGAAAGAGCCGATGGAAGTCGCACCCACTGCACATCATATCATGGGAGGGTTGCGTATCGACGTAGAATGCAGAACCTCGGTGCCGGGTCTGTTCGCATGTGGAGAGGTCGCAGGTGGCGTCCATGGCGCAAACCGGCTCGGTGGTAACGCCCTCGCAGAGACACAGGTCTTCGGCAGAAGAGCGGGAAGTTCTGCAGGAAAAGAACAGACTCGCGAGAAGCATATGAGTGATTCTGCAATTCAGCCGGTGATCAGAACACTTATGGAATTCTCTTATGGAGATACTCCTGCTCACGAGGTACGATCACGACTCCAGGAAGCGATGTGGAACGGGGCTGGAATATTCAGAAACAAGGATGCACTGCAGCAGACATTGAGCGAGATAGACTCGCTTGATTGTGTCAGGATGAAGGCCACGATTCCTAGTGAATATGCAGAATGCTCAATAGTAAAAAATATGTTGACAACCGCCCGTCTGATCGTGCTTTCAGCCCTTGCCAGAGAGGAGTCACGGGGTGCTCATGTCAGGACTGATATCTCACAGAACTGGGATAATGCAACCTCACCGTTTGGTCACACCCATATCAGCCAGCAGGGAATTTCGATAGAGCACAGGGAGGCAGCATGATCCAACTGACTGTCAGGATTTCACGGTTTGATCCAGTACGTGATCAGAATACGCACATTGAACAATACACCGTGGATGTGAACGAGGGAGCACGTATCCTCAATGCTCTGCAGGCTGTTAAGATCCTGGATCCGACACTCACGTTCAGATCCAGTTGTCGTGCAGGCCAGTGTGGGAGTTGTGCAGTGAGAGTCAACGGTGAGCCTGCGCTTGCATGCATGACTGAAGCAACAGACGGGATGCTCATCGAACCTCTGGACCTTCCGGTGATCAAGGATCTCACTGTTGAACTGGTTCAGGGCATCAACAACATTCCACGTATCCGCCCGTGCGACTGCCACGAGATTCCTGATTTGGCGCAGATCGCAAAAATAAAACCACTCAGAGACTGTATCGAATGTCTCTCATGTGTTTCAGTCTGCCCGGCGATGAATGTGACAGAGTTCATAGGCCCAACCTCGATGCGTGCAGAGATGCGCATCGCTCTTGATCCCCGTGAAACAGGGAACAGGATCAGGGATGCAATCACCCTGGGTCTTTTCACCTGTACCAGTTGTCAGAGATGCCGGGTTGTCTGTCCGAAAAAGATCGAGATTCCGGGGAAGGCGATTGAAAAACTCCGTGAGATCGCAAACCGCGAAGGGCTGACCCTTCCAAGGCATCAGGCAGTTGCAGACCTCGTAAAACGAACAGGGCGAAGTGTCGAGACATCTGATAAAACGTTTCTTGACCAGGTCCCTGATATCATCGAACCCTTTGGTGAGGTGAAAGGTGAGGTCGGGTTCTTTGTCGGTTGCATGTTCAACGGGAGACTCCCGGAACGTGCGCTTGACCTGCTTGAGGTCATGAAGCGTGTCGGGATCAGGGTCATTATTCCAAAGGACCAGATCTGCTGCGGTTCACCTCTCATCAGAACAGGCCAGACCTCCTTTCTCGATGAGATCAAAGAGAAGAATATCCAGGCATTCACAAGCCGGGGGATCACAACGGTGATGACGATGTGCGCCGGGTGTGGATCAACCCTCAAGCACGACTATGAAACCCCGTTCACGGTAAAAGATGTCACAGAAATCCTGACAGGAATGGAGATCCCGGACCCGTCACGCCTCGATGAGAAGGTCACATATCACGATCCCTGCCACCTGATGAACGGCCAGGGGATCAGTGAGCAGCCCCGGGAACTGATCAGGAGAGTTGCAGGAACATTTGTGGAGATGCCATCACAGTGCTGTGGATCAGGCGGGGGAGTCAGATCAGGAATCCCTGAAGAGGCTGCAGCACTTGGAGAACTACGTCGAAGTGTTATAGAGGCGACCGGTGCTGATTCAGTCATCACGATCTGCCCGTTCTGCGAGTACCACATTCAGGAACACACAGACAAACCGGTTAAGAACCTGATGACCCTCCTCCTTGAAGGATACAGAAAAAAAGAGGGTCAGTAACTTCGAGATGAGCCGGCGAACTCCTGCTGATGTGGATACATACCTCCGGTCTTTTATCCTTGAAGATGATTCATCCGGTCAGCGGACGCTTCAAGAGGGGACTACCCTTCCTGATACCATTACAGTATCAGGGAACCACATAGTCAGGTACACAAACGAGTTCTGGACTGCGCGGCAACGACAGGCAGCAAAGATCCATGAGATCTCATACCGTGCCTGCTTTAAGCCCCAGCTTCCCAGGTTTTTTATCACACTCCTGACCGAGCCAGGAGACCTCGTATACGACCCGTTTGCAGGAAGGGGAACGACACCACTTGAGGCGGGCCTCCTTGGCAGGAGGGTTGTTGCAAATGACATCAATCCTCTCTCGCGAATTCTTACTGTTCCACGGTTTTTTATTCCTGATCCAGGAGAGGTAAAGGCACGGCTTCTTGCAATCCCGTACACATCAGGACTCAGGGCTGAACGCGATCTCTCCATGTTCTACCACCCGGAGACTGAGGCGGAGATCCTTTCGCTCAGGAGGTATCTTCTTGAACGTGAGAAGACAGAAAGCCTTGACCACCTCGATCAGTGGATCAGGATGGTTGCAACCAACAGACTGACCGGACATTCACCAGGTTTTTTTTCAGTGTATACTCTCCCGCCAAACCAGGCGGTCTCACCTGACCGGCAGGTACGGATCAATGAGACGCGTGGGCAACAGCCCCCATATCGGAGTACCAGAGATATAATTCTGAAAAAATCCCGGAGTCTTATAAAAGATCTGACCAGACAGGAGAGCAAAAACCTCCATGAGGCAGGTGACACTATTCAGTTCATCACCGGTGATGCACGGAAGACACCTGCGATTGAGGATAACTCAGTCAGCCTCACGGTCACGTCGCCACCATTTCTGGATATTGTCCAGTACTCTGCTGACAACTGGCTCAGGTGTTGGTTCAACGGCATTGATGAAGAGGAGATAGGCTCCCGTATAACCAAACTCCCCCGGGTGAGTGACTGGACAGACGTAATGCAGGAGGTTTTTTATGAACTCTTCAGGATCACACGGCCTGGCGGATGGGTAGCCTTTGAGGTTGGGGAAGTGAGGAACCGTACGGTCATGCTTGATGAGGTGATTGTGCCGGTCGGGCTGAATGCAGGTTTTACCTGCAGGGGGATCGTGGTGAACAGTCAGGAGTTTACCAAAACTGCAAACATCTGGGGTGTGTCAAATATGGAAATCGGAACCAACACCAACCGGATTGTATTGTTTCAAAAAGAGGATTGACCGTTCCGGAACCCGGGACTGTCAGTTCGTCTGCCCTCCGGTTTTACTGTTTCATCATCAGGTAGTCAAATGTTGCTAGAGCAGCCTTTGCTCCCTCACCGGCAGCGATGATGATCTGTTTGCCAAGAACAGCAGTGACGTCGCCGGCAGCAAAAATGCCAGGTGCATTTGTCCGACAGTTGATATCGATCTCGATCTCTTTCAGATAATTGAGTTTAAGCAGCCCTTCCAGGAAACTGGTGTTTGGAACCCAGCCTATCTCGGTGAAGAGACCATCAACCTGCAACTCCTCACTCTTCCCGGATAGTCGTTCCTTGATCCCTATGCCATTTAAGCGATCTGTTCCTTTAAGTTCAGTGACTTCGCAGCCAAGATGAATGATGATGTTTGAATGGCTCTTTATCTTCTCTTCGTAGATCGGATCAGCCCTGATCTTACTCCTCACAATAAGGTGCACAGTTGTGGCAATGTTACTCATCTCAATAGCGGTCTGCAAGGCTGAATTCCCACCACCAACAATTGCAACAACCCGCTCCTTGAAGAGGGGGCCGTCGCATGTGGCACAAACAGAAATACCCCTGCCGGTAAACTCCTCCTCGCGATCTAGTCCTAACCGTCGCGGCCGCTTCCCCTGTGCAAGGATGATACTTTTTCCTTTGAATTCCTGACCTGATGTGGTCTTTACCTGGTACCCGCCTGATACAGGCAGAAGGGTAGTAATCTGATCAAGTTCGATCCTGATATCGGTCTGCCTCACCTGCTCTTCAAACTTTGACATCAGTTCATCACCGGTGACCATCCGGTAACCCATGTAATTCTCAATATTCCAGCTCTCAAGAGCCTGCCCGCCGATGTCTTCAGAGATGACGATCGTCTTCAGATTCTTACGTGCACAATACAGGGCCGCGGTCATTCCTGCCGGACCTGCACCAGCGATGATGACGTCATAGACCGAAGATGTCTCACCGCTTCCAAACAGTTCAGAGAGCCGGTTCGAGTCAAACCCAACGATAACCTCGTCATCGACAGTTATCACCGGCACCCCGTACTGGCCTGACTTCTCAACCATCTCTTTTGCTGCCTTGCGATCGACACCAACGTCAATACTCCGGTATTCAACCCCGTAGCGGTCAAGAAAGGCCTTTGCAAGACGGCAGTACGGGCAGTTCTGCGTTGAATAGACGGTCACCTGTGCCATACAGGCAGATATGCAGTAGGAAGATATGAAGATGCGGGAAAAAGGGGGTTACCGTTATGATCGTCGCGCAAACAGTACCAGGGCAAGAAGACCTGCAGCAATAGGAGCACCGATCATGGGTGCTGCCTTTGTGGGTTCTGCTTTAGGAAGATCAGGAGTATTGGTCTGCTGAGAAGGGGTCACCGATGCATCAATGCTTCCTGATACACCAGGTGCAAAAGTCAGATCCAGACGCTGGGATTCGCCTGCATAGAGCTTGACCTTTTGCGCTGCCTCCATGCCCTGAGCACTGAAGGTGATATACTGACCAATCTGCTTCTCATCACCATTTACCACGAGACGCTTGTCAAAGGTGCCTGAACCTCCATACACTCCGGCCTCGCCAACAGTGATGTTCCCAACTTCGGTTTCGCCAATCTTTGCTGAAATGACAGTTCCTGCAGGGATAGGGGCACCATTGATCGTGGCGTTGCCATAGAACTCATACGGCAGTGGGGGGATTGCAGACACACTGCTGATTATGAAGAACAGTGAGACTAGAATTATTCCGGCTTTCAGATACATGATATCAGCGTCCGAGTCTTTGCCAAACGGCAAGTCTCATTAGTACAATGGCACGGAGAAATAAATGGATTTGTCCCCATCAGGGGTTCAGTTGTCCAGGTACAGAGAGGTAGATCCAGTACCCTGCTCCCGGAACTAACGGGGTCTTGTCAGAGTTTGGTCCGGAGCCGCCTTTGATGATCGACTGTTGATATTGCTGGTGTGTTGAATCGAATCCAACGACATATGTCCAGTCTGTCAGGCACGCAAGGATGTCAGATGCAGGTTTTTGTGCCAGTCCCGGAGCACCGAATATGTTCCAGCCTGAACCGAGTGCTCTGGGGGATGTTGCCGGTCCCTGAACCCTGAGTGGAATAGTCTGTGCCTGCTCTGTATAGATCCAGTATGCATTCATTGGAGAGAGAGTATCCTTCGGGCCTACGATACTCCATCCTTTCTGTGCATCGTAGGTGAAGACCGAGTGTCCGGCACTTGGAACATTTCTGAACACTTCTGCGGTATCTGTTCCAGGCTGCATGATCATTGGGATCCCTATGAAGTTCCAGCCCGGTACAAGTTGCAGGTTCAGGATCTGATCACCGCCACTGTTGCCTACCGTGACCGGTCCTGGAATTACCGGAGAATTGATCGCGTTCCCGTTGTCATCATCGAGTTGTTTTACCTCGATCATGATCTGTGTGCTTCCAGGAGTTACTCCACTCAGGGTCAATGTAGCGAGCGGGACATTTTTCGCTCCCGGACCTACTGCCTCATTCATGTCCAGGGCCCTGATGATGTATGTCGCACCTTCACCATGGGTTGCATCAGAAAGGGTTGCCCAGTCAGGGAAGGTTACCCCGTTTATCGTTGAAATCTGCGGATTAACCGGGTATACCGACAGAATGTACCCTGAAAGGCCTTGATCTGCAGAATCTAGAGAGATTGTTGCAGTACTGCTCATTCCGACTCCTGATATCGACGCCGGTGAGATGCTGATGGTTGATGCACTGCCAGTTGCAGAGCAGAACCCTGTAAGAAGCACAATTAATATCGCAAGACACAATTTTTTCATCGGGATGCCTCCTCAAACAATGCGGTGATGTCCCCGTAATCCAGGACCCCGTTTCCATTGAAGTCAAATGCCTGGTTCGGAAGGTTTGCTTTTATCCAGTCGAAGTTATTGAAAAGTATAGGCGGATCCTGCAAGTCAATCTTCCCATTTCCATTCAGGTCCTCATATTTTCCATCACTATCAGGATCTCCCGGGATCTGAACAAACCCTGGAATCGGAACCAGGGTGGTGTTTACCGATAGATTTGCACTTCCATTCACAGTATTATTTCCTGCAGTCAGGTTGATAGCCGGGGATGGAATGGGCATCGTCAGGTTTTCAGAACTATTTCCAGAGAACACAGTCACCTGGGAGGGTGTGACATTCCCTGTTGTGTTAGTACTGTTTATTGGATGAGACAGTGGCAGTTGTGTAGCATTATCGGCAATGAGAGGAGTTGTGCCATTCGCACTCACGTTACTCAGGTTCACCGGATGTGTCTGAACGGAGGTGTTAACAGATGAGTTCGCAGATCCGTTTGAGGGGACACCTCCGGTATTGATCTTTACTGCCCAGAGATCTCCATTGCCAATGCTTCCCTGAACATCTCCATCAGAGGAGCGGGTTGTCCCAACAACAGCAAGATTTCCATCCTGCATCAGCCTGCCCCAGGACCCGCTGTCATAATTACTTCCACCGAGTGTCCGCTGCCAGAGGAGTGTTCCGTTCCCGTCGATCTCAGAGGTCCAAAGATCTGCATCACCATGGTTGCCCGGGATATCACCGTCCACAGAGAAGGTTTCACCGACAAGAAAAGCACCACCCCCCGGTGATGGCTCAACTTTCCAGACATTGTCGCTGAAATTTCCTCCATACGTCTTCTCCCAGATCAGACCACCCTGGGATGAAAGACGGAGGACCCAGATGTCTCCTGCGCCATGATTGAGATGAACATCACCATCAGATGATGCTGTCACACCGGCGACCAGGAGGTCGCCTCCCGGGAGTTCGATCAGTGAATGACCCCAGTCCAGTTTCGAACCTCCATATGACTTCTGCCAGAGCAGGGTCCCGTTTCCATCGGTCTTCACGACCCAGAGATCGCTGCTGCCGTGGTTGGAGGTCACATCCCCGTCGCTGGAGTAGGTGTTGCCGGTCATGGCGTACCCCCCGTCTGATGTTCGGATGATGCTGCTGCCACTGTCACGCTTTGATCCTCCTAACACCTTCTGCCATACGAGGGAGCCTGCCTGATCAAGGTGCATCATCCAGAGGTCTCCACCCCCGTGATGACCTGTTACATCCCCGTCATTGGACATGGTATAGCCGACCACCATATAACCGCCATCAGGAGTCGGAATAATGTCTCCTCCTTCATCGGTCATATTCCCCCCATACACATGTTTCCAGACCGGCTCTCCAGAAGATGACAGTTTTATGACCCAGAGATCGCCGTTGTCATGGTAACCCGAGATATCCCCGTTGGTTGACCCGGTTGTCCCGACAATAATGGAACCACCATCACTGAGGGTTTTCACTGAAAGACCATAATCAGAACCATTTCCGCCATATGCATGGTTCCAGAGTGGCTTGCCATCAGGGCCAAACCGCACAACCCAGAGATCCCCCTGACCCTTCGCACCGGAGATATTGGCATCTTCAGAGTACGCAATCCCGGTAATGATCATCCCGTTATCAGAGGTTGTATCTATGCTGTAACCCCATTCCTCTGCGGCCTGACCACCCAGAGTCTGCTGCCAGATAATTTCTCCCGGGGCTGCAGAGACAATCTGCATGAGCAGCAGCAACCCACATACTAAAAATCCTACGAACACCTGTTTCATAGACCCATTACCCCACGCCTGAAAAGATAGTTCTGAGGATATATGGGAAAAACTAATATCAAGGTTTCGTGAAGGGATCCATAAAAGGTATGTTCGGCTGTATCCCGCTGATTATATAAGTAGCAATTCAGAAGCCGCGGAAGAATTACAGTTGAAACAGGAGTTCGTTAAGCGAACAAAAAAAAGAAGAAAGTATCTCTAGATTTACGCGGTGAGATTGGATACCGTCTTGTTTACTACTTCTTTTACAGCTTCTTTTACTGCTGTCTTGACAGGAGTATCTGAAGGCAGAGTTGCATTGGTTGCATTAACTGCAGAGCCAGTAATGTTTGCTGTAACCTCGGCCTTTGCTGGAGTTTTCTTGTCATCCTTGGTCATGTAGACGCCAGCACCAATGAAGTAGGTTCCATCTACGCTTGCAACGTAGGATACCTTGTTCATGATAGTTCCCTGTTTCAGCGGGTTTATTTCCTGGTACTTGACAAATCCAACGCCTGGAATCTTTGCTACGTCAACCATCTGCTGAACGTAGCGAAGACCGGTTGAGTCAGTGGCGGAGATCATATTCTTGCCAACTGATCCCAGATCATATGGAAGTGCAAGTGCCTTTCCATCAGTGTCATAGGCAAAGATGTACATCTTGTCGTTGGAGAACTGGCTTGATGGGCTGTTAAAGGTTGCAAGAGCAGTGGTCTTGCCGCTGTTAAGTGCAAAGGTTCTTGCATCATTCACAAACTTGACCAGGGTATCATTCACAAGGTCAGGTTCTGTTGTAGTGACATTTGCTGCCTTACCGCTGGTTGCATTTACCTTTGCTGCCGGAGAGGTAGCATTGACTGCCTTATCGGTAACATTCACACTGGTTGCTTCCTGAGCGGGAACAGTCTTGTTTACATCAAGGGCACCAGTTGCCTTTACAGTAGAATTGTTCACAGACTCCGCAAATGCTCCGGAGACGAGCAGGGAGACGAGAACCGTGAGGACACATCCAATCCAGAAGATTGATCTCATGCACCTATAATTCTCTACGAAGGTATATATGAATGATTGTCATCTCTCAGCAACGTGAGAGATACACGGGAAAAGAAAGGATCTACTCCGGCTAAAATTAGCAGGGGTACAGTCTGATTTAAAAAAGTCGACCCGGCTTAGATAAAAATGATCTGAATCAGAGAGTGATCTCTGACCACTTGGATCCAGGAACACCACAGATGGGACAATTTCCCGGGGCTTTGTCGAGAGCAACATTTCCACAGACCGGACAGAGATAGATATGATCTGCCTGAAGGTCTATTCCTGACTTAATTGCAGTAAGGGCCTTCTCATAGAGACCGGCATGGACCTGTTCAGCCTTCATTGCGAAGGTGAACGACCTGGTAGCATCTGCATTCGCTTCAGCCTCGGACTCTTTTATAAATCCGGGATACATCTCGGTGAACTCTTCAGTCTCTCCGGCAACAGAGACTGCGAGATTTTCAGCAGTAGAACCGATGCCTAGAACTGAGAGATGACGGCGTGCATGGATGGCTTCTGCTTCTGATGCAGCACGGAAGAGTTTTGCTACCTGAGGAAATCCTTCTTCTGTTGCCTTCTCAGAGAATGATGCATATTTGCGGTTTGCCTGAGATTCTCCGGCAAAGCCTGCTTTCAGATTGTCCTTGGTTGCCATACCGGATCAGTATTACAGATGGCCATAAATTAGTTCTGATATCCGAATGTTCGTACCGGCAGAATCACATGAGGATGCATCGTGACAACCATACCATTCACATCCTTATGGATGAGGTGACAACAGAGATACTATGAGGCGGATGCGGGACATTGACGTTCATGACCGTCCGAGGGAGAAGATGGTGCTCAAAGGAGCAGTGTCTCTTGAAGATCATGAACTCATCTCTGCTATTCTGGGAAAAGGGACCCCGAACCGTGACATCATCTCAATCTCAAGAGAGGTTGCAGATCTCTTACAGAAGGAGGACCTTCCAGGCTACGATCAGCTCATCAGTGTCGAAGGTATTGGGCAGTCGAAGGCATGTGTTCTTCTGGCATGTTTTGAGATTGCCCGAAGATACGGGAAGCCATCAGATGAGCCCACACGTAAAATAACCCGGCCTGACGACATTCTTCAGCTGCCGGAGATCACTGAGACCAGGTATAAAAAGCAGGAGCATTTCCTGGTTGTAACCCTGAACGGGGCATCAGAAGTGATACAATCGAGAACTATCACAATGGGTCTGCTCAATCACAGTCTTGTGCATCCCCGTGAGGTATATTGTGATGCGATATCAGACCGGGCTGCCTCAATCATCTGTGTTCATAATCACCCATCAGGAAACCTCGAACCAAGTTCACAGGATATCCAGATCACGACCCAGCTTGTACAGGCTGGAAAAATTCTGGGCATACCCCTTCTGGATCATATAATAATCTCAAAGACCGGGATCACCTCATTGAAGGAAGGAGGGTATCTGTAACCACACTTATATTGAAACAAGATTACCCCGATCTATACCATCTGATAATGAATTCGATTAATATAGCTTTTTTCTGACATCATCGGTTATAATATAGTTTCGTGAACACACCGAACCTCCTTCAGTCAGTTCAAGTATCAGGCCCGAATAATCAGACATCACATCCTTCTGCTCCAACAGGGGATAGAGGTTTAATAATTTGGGCTTTTTTTCCAAAGAAAACGGTCTTCCAGGCAGCGCAATGGCCGGGAGCCCATACCCGCTTTTTCGTTGAATTCCGAAGAATGATAGTAGTAACAAACTAGGTTTAGAAATGTAGTAAAGGAAAATTTTACCCGGAAATGGAAAATGCCTCATCAATTCGAAATATTCTCTTCCGAATCATTAAATAACGATGATGATGAGTAAAGATATGGTAAAAACCATGAGTGAACAGAAGCGAGTAAAAGCAGGAGAGAAGGTCGGTCCGGGAAAATACGTCTGTGTGGATTGCGGAAAGACATACGAGATGACCGATGCAGAACAGGATCTTCGTCACTGCCCTGCATGTGCTTGTGAGATGTACGACTGCTTCCCGATTACTCATATCAGGGACGATGTAAAAACCCCGGAAGATGCTACACACCCACCGAAGCGCTCGTAACCGGCTTCAGCCTGTCCCGGCAGGAACTCAGGTATTGCCTTATGAATATCCCCCACCCCCCGAGGAACATAAATGGTTAATGTATCAGAGCAAGGACAGGTCTTTGAATGTGAGATCTGCGGAAACGTGGTAAAGGTTATCGAAGTCGGAGGCGGCGAGCTGATCTGTTGCGGTGAGCCGATGGTCCTGCAGGAGTGATCCAATGACAACTGGAATGGATGACCTTGAGAAGAAGATCGGAAAAGTACCCAGAATATTCAAAAAACTGGCTGAAACAGATCCTGATATTCACGAGATGATTCTCAAACTTGATCAGTATATCTGGGATGACGGGGCACTCTCGCGAAAGACAAAGAAACTGATTGCTATTGCAATTGCCACCTCAATGAGAGATCAGCATGCAATCAAGGCACAGATGGCAGGCGCGAAGAGCCTTGGAGTAACCAAGGATGAAGTTGAAGAGGCTCTCAGAGTCGCATACATGCTTGCCGGTATGCCGGCATATGTGAATGGCAAGATCATTGAAGAAGAGGTCATGTGATATGAACTGCGATGAAGAGTTTGAATGCGACTGTATCAGCCTTCCCATACTCGGTGCCCCGGCTCCGGACTTTGAGGCTGTTACCACCCAGGGGACTATTACCTTATCAGAACTGCAGGGACAGTGGATTGTACTCTTCTCCCACCCTGCCGATTTCACACCGGTCTGCACAACTGAATTCATCGCTTTTGCCCAGGTTTATGATGAACTCAAGGCGATGAACACGCAGCTCATTGGTTTATCAATTGATAGTGTTCATTCCCATATTGCCTGGATAAGAAATATCAAAGAGAAGATGGGTGTTGAGATCCCATTCCCGGTGATTGCAGATCTTGATATGAAAGTTGCAACATTGTATGGGATGGTTCACCCGGGTCAGAGTAGCACAGCAACGGTGAGGACAGTCTTCTTCATCGATGACAAAGGGATACTCAGGGCAATGATCTATTACCCGCTCAGTAACGGGAGATCAATCCCAGAGATAGTAAGGCTTGTAAAAGCCCTTCAGACCTCTGACAAAGAAGGAGTAGCAACACCGGCCAACTGGCAGCCAGGGGACAAAGTCATTGTTCCACCTCCAAAGACCGTAGAAGAGGCAGATAAGAGGATAACTGAAGGATACGATTACAAAGATTTTTACCTCTGCTTCAAAGAATCCTGACCCCTCTTCTTTTATCAGCAAACCACCAACACTGGATGATATGGGGATCAGGGTTCTTGCCATTTCTGGAAGCCCTCGCAGACATGGCAATTCAGAACAACTGTTGGACTGGGTTCTTTCATCGATGGGTAACCAACCAGATGTATCAGTCCAGAAGATCGCCCTTGCAGATGCAGATGTCAGGCCATGCCGGGGCTGCAATGCATGTGAGCGGTTAAACCAGTGTGTCATCCGGGATGGTATGGATCAACTACATGATCAGATCCTTGAAGCTGACTGCATCATTGTATCATCACCTATCTACTGCATGAGTGTCTGTTCCCAGGTAAAAGCCCTCATTGACCGGGCACAGGTATTCAGATCCCGGAAGTATGTACTAAAACTGCCGGTTGTTCCACCAGAACGGAAAGGAAAACGACTTGGTCTCTTCATCTCTACAGCCGGACAGGACTGGAGTTACGTGTTCGATGCCGCCATACCGGTAATAAAATGCTTTTTTCATGTGATCGAGGTCAGGGATCGTGACATCGGATATCTGATGATAAATCACGTAGATGAGAAAGGGGCAGTGCTGCACCATCCGACTGCGCAAGAGGATGCGATGAAGAAAGGCACTGAGATAATCTCCATACTCAAAGAGAGGCTCTTTGCATGACCGGGGAGATAAGAGTCATCGGAGTGCTAGGAAGTCCCCACAGGAATGGTAATACTGAGATCCTGCTTGATACCTTTTTGAAGGGTGCAACAGAAGCTGGAGCCGAGACAGAGAAGGTGATCCTGAGCAGATTATCATTCTCCTCATGCAAAGGGTGCAATGCCTGTCATAAAACGGGAGAGTGTATTCTGAAAGATGATGTTCATCCGATTTTTGAGCGGATGCTGAGTGCAGACTGCCTTGCAATATCGTCCCCCATCTATACCATGGGTATAACCACCGAACTGAAGGGGTTCATTGACCGTGCCCACTACATCTGGGTCAGACATTTTAAACTTAAAACCCATCCACTTCCCTCAGAAAAGAAAATTCTTCACAGGGGATACTTTCTCTCAACCGCAGGAATGGATCGTGATGATGTCTTCTCGACTGCTGTCCCCATGATGACAGCACTGTTTAACATATTCGGGTTTTCGTACTGCGATAACATCCTGGCAAAAGATATGGATGGATACGGAGGCATTATAGGAAACCCTGATATCCTTGCCTCTGCGTACCAGAGTGGAAATGATGCAGTGAGAGGCATACTGGCAAAAGAGCCGTGCAATATAGTAAAGTAAGGTTAAAAATTTAATACACCTGATCTGAAATGGAAATGTTATTGAACCCAATAATCGGGTACCGTTCCATAGTTCTCCAGAACGGCATTTTTTCAAGATCAGGAATATTGAATTGAATTATATTCAACCCCTTTTTCAGACTGATCTCGTGAGCATAACTACCTTGATTTGGTGTTACTATGATGTTTCCTTGGATCTGTCCTTCAGAGATTATATTAAGAGTTCTATTTTGAGAATTGCTTCTCCCTTGAAATCTCAATTCAACTACTCTGTCATTTGGAGATAATGTAGCAAACGTACCATTATTTTCCATCCACCGAAATGCCTTTCCATTCTCATCTTTGATCTGGCTCCAGCCAGTTGTGTAATCTATAAATTGTATGGATGAATCAAAAATATCAGGATTAAAAGTATTTTTTGCAAATATGTGAACATTGTTCAAATTTACAGGAAGCGCTGAAAGGTCCAGATCACCATTTATATATCCTTTCCCATATTGGATGACAGCCTTTTTCTGATCGATAAAGGCGTTATTATCAATTTTATCAAGAAGAGAAATATAATCAATACCAGATAATTCTTTTCGAATAGTATTGTTATAAATCATAAAATATGGGAATCCTTTCTCATAGGCATGCTCTGTATAAAGTGATCTTTCCCCAAATATTTCATAATCGGGATTATATAGGCTTGGGTAGGTTACCATTACTGATTTGGATAACTGATTAAAGGTCAGATAATTATCGCCTCTATGATCCATGAGACAACCAACTGTGGTGCTTCCTGTTGATAAAAGTGCGATCAGAAGTATGAGAGAGACCACATAATTTGAATTGTACTCGGTGATCAATGCCACAACTACAAATAATAGCGGGATTATCCAGACAACATACCTGAAGATGTACATCATCCCACAATTCCAATTTATTGTTGTTGTGCTGGCAAATCCAAGAGCCAGAATAATCCCCCAAATAAATAATATGCGTGAATCATGTTGAATTATGATAGAATAGGGGACCAGAATAACTGAAATTATCAAAATTAGTGGAAGATATACTATGATTCCAGAGTTTAAATCACCAAATATCCCTAACACCCTCTCCCAGGATATCAGCGAGAAACTTGCTGCACCAATAAACATTTGAGGGTTGGTCGTATGAAAAAAATAATAACTGTAGATGTAGGGGAGAAGGGAGATAGAAGATATTGCAATGAGACAGATCAAACTCTTAATCTTAAAGGTGTAAGATCTCCAGCCAGATAGAGTCAAAGCCAATGATAGAACCGCAAGTGGAGGATTCTGTAACGAAGCCAATGAGGAAAAGAGGACTGCCAGATAATAATTTTTGTTATCTGATAGAAATCCAAAGAACAGAGACAACGTAACAAAGCAAAACGAAAATACTTCGGTATGAGTCCAGTGTATATACAAAAGAACAGGTGATGAGATGCATATAGCGATGTACCAAAAATGTTTGGGTTTTATTATTGTATCATATCGATACATAACAAACATCGTTATAATCAGCAAAAAAATATTGAAAAATTGAAATGCCTTCAATTCATTTAAGGAAAAAATATGCAGGAGATAAAATAAAGGCAATACAAAGAGAGAATAAAACCAGAGATGAGATGCTTCTAGAGTTCCCTTTAGTGATGCAATGTATCCCGCAGTTAAATTGGCAGTAATACCATTTTCATCATATATTTTTTGCTTTAACTCTGCATCTTGAATCCTGTAATCAGGAGACAAATGATTAAAAAGTGAAATCGTCATCCCTACATATTCATTTCCGTCTCCATTGATTGCCGGATGAAACAAAAATCCTCCAACAAGAAGAACACATGATGAAAAAATAATCAGAAACAGTGTAAGCATCCGGATGTTAGCAATAAAATAATTATTTAGATTTATCAGATTTGAACGAAAATACATCTGGATAAATATAAACATTGAGTTTATTTTTATCTAGTCATCAGGAGCACAAACATCTCATTGTATGATCTCCGAACACTTTCGCCCTGTGCCCTTCCTAATTTATATACCACCACGATGAGGTATCGGTAGATGCAGGGAACAGACCTCGTCTCTGTGAGCCAGAGGTGGCAGGCACGAATAACTGCCTCACCAGACTACGTGATTGTGCCTCATGACAATGTATTCCGAATGGGGCTTCATGCCTCAGCGATCGGCGAATCAGTCTATGATCAGTTCGGGCAGTACTATCGTGAGTTCTTTAGCAGATATGCCGGAGTTCCAGTTGAAGATGCCATCCCCGGCTCGCCGGTAATAAATGAAGACGGAGAATGTTACCATGTACAGCATACCCGGCCGATATACCTCTCTTCCCGTAGCCAGCCAGACCCGAAAGTTCTGGATGAACTCAGGCTCATCAGGGGTATCGGTCCAAAGGGAGCAGAAAATCTCAAGCAACGAAGCTGTAGAACAATACCCGAACTCTCTCACCACCGCAGGTATCAGAAGGGTGCTACTCATGTACTTGAGGTCCTCAATGCAGGCCCTGCAGGAGTTACGCACCTGATCAGATCACGGCTCGGCCCATCACATCCCCTCGGCCTTATTGCATCAGAAGGGTTTACACCTGAAAAGATCAGGTTCCTGGACCTCGAGACCCTTGGCATCTTTGGCAGGCCTGTCATTCTTTTTGGTATCGGGTGCCCCGGCCCCGGGGGACTTGTCATCCACCAGTTCGTGCTCAGGGACATCACAGAGGAGCCTGCTGCATTAACTGCAGTCAGAGAACTTCTGGATGGTGCCGATGCCCTCGTAAGTTATAACGGGAGGAGTTTTGATCTGCCGTACCTGAATGAGCGGTATGCATACTACGGATTTGATCCCCTGCCTGAACTCCCTCATATCGATCTACTCCATTACACACGAAGGATGTGGAAAAACCAGATTCAGGACTGCAGGCTCTCGACGATAGAACGAGGGTTCCTTGGTGTAGAGCGTGAACACGATCTTCCCGGCATGTTGGTCCCGGAGTGGTACCTGAAGTACCGTGATACCGGGAACTGTGGTCCGCTGGTACCGATAGTCAGACATAACGAGCAGGATATAGCCAGTCTTCCTCTTCTCCTCAATCTGCTCAGGAGCAAAGCACGTGAGTGTTGCTGACTTTCTAGATCTTATAGCAGAAAATCCACGTTTTTCACGCTACATTGCACATATCAGGATCATTCCCGGGCATGATCCCGTATTCGGAGATGTGAGAGACCAACTCAATGAGCCATTACAAAAGTACCTCAACGATATCGGAATACGTCTCTATGCTCACCAGGCAAAAGCCATTGATGCAGTCGGTACAGGGCAGGATACCATCCTTTGTACACCAACAGCCTCGGGAAAGACTCTCGCGTTTATGCTTCCCTTCTGCCACATGAGGATACAGGATCCATCGGCAACCGCACTAGCCATCTACCCTGCAAAAGCACTTACCAGGGATCAACTCGCGAATGCAAAGGCAATCAGTGAAGCCACAGGGATATCGTTGTATCCAGCGATCTATGATGGAGACACCCCCCGCCATGACCGGCCTGCCATCAGGAGCAAGGCAGGTCTCGTGCTTACCAACCCCCATGAGATCCACCATATTCTGCCCTGGCATCACCAGTGGTCGGTCTTCTTCTCACATCTGAAATACATCATCATAGATGAGGCACACCAGTACCGCGGAATCTATGGCAGTCACATGGCACTCCTGATCAGAAGGCTGCTCCGGATCTGTGCACATTACGGATCGCACCCGACCTTCTTCCTCTCTTCTGCAACCCTTGCAAACCCTCATGAGTTTGCAAAGGAACTGACCGGGCGCAAATTTCAGGTCATCGATGAATCAGGGGCACCTGCAGGGGTTCGGTACTTCATACTCTACAACCCGTACACCGGAGGATTTGCTGAAAAGTCAGTCTACACCGAGAGTGCAACTCTGCTCGCATCTTTGGTAGAGACCGGGCTCCAGACCCTCTGCTTCACCGGTTCACGGAAGATGACCGAGGTAGTGACTACCTGGGCGAGAGAACGGTTGAGTGAGGGTGGACCCGACAAGACCGGAAAAATTGCTGCATATCGTGCCGGTTATCTTCCTGAAGAGCGGAGAAACCTTGAGCATCGACTAAAGAGCGGAGAGTTGAAAGGGATTGTTTCAACCAACGCCCTTGAGCTCGGTATCGATATCGGATCCCTTGATGCGGTTGTGATGACAGGGTATCCCGGGACCATGATGTCGACCTGGCAACAGACCGGAAGGGCAGGACGAGGGGCTGGCCCGTCGCTTGCAATACTTGTCAGCTTTCAGAACCCTCTCGACCAATACTTTATGGATCATCCTGAGGAGTTCTTCGGCTCATCACACGAGCACGCGATCATCACAACGAAAAATCCGTATATTCTATCTGGACAACTTCTCTGTGCTGCTGCAGAACTCCCCCTAATTCCTGACAATGATCAGAAGTGGTTTGGAAACGGGATTGAGAGTCACCTCGATGCTCTTACCGGTGCAGGTCTGTTGACGAGAACCAACCGTGGCTTTGTGTACTCAGGGCGAAAACGTGCGGTTGAACTGGTTTCTCTCTCCGGTACCGGGGAGACCTGGACGATAGAAGAGAAGGGAAGAGTGCTTGAGACGGTGGATCTCGGCCAGGCCTGTAGAGAGGCCCATCCGGGGGCGGTCATCATGCACCAGGGCGAGAAGTACCTGGTCAACAGATGGGATCATGAGCATCACCGGATCCTTGCAGATGCAGCAGATGTGGAGTATTATACCAGGCCAAATCAGCAGACAACAGTAACGATCGTAAAAGATTCTGCATCAAAACCGATTCCTGGTGCACTGCTCCATTTCGGAGAGGTAGAGGTATCAGAGTCCTACAGCGGATATCGCAAGATCATCAGGCAGACCACAATTGGATCAGAACCCCTTACTCTTCCACCGATAACTTTTACGACCACGGCGTTATGGATGGTTATTGATCAGGAGATCATAGCAAAGATCAGCAACGAAACCTGTGACATCCCTGGGACCCTTCACGGTGCAGAACATGCCCTGATTGCCATGACCCCGTTCTTTGTCCTCTGTGACCGGTGGGATCTCGGAGGTCTCTCAACCGCAATAGATCACCAGACCGGATCATCAACGATTTACATCTATGATGGATATGAAGGGGGAGTGGGACTTGCGGAGCGTGCATACGAACTCTTCGGAGATATATCCAGAATTGCTGCGAATCTTGTTGCAGAATGCAGATGTGCATCAGGATGTCCGGCATGCATCCACTCACCAAAGTGTGGTAACGACAACCAGCCCCTTGACAAAGCAGGGACGATCATGCTGCTTAAAAAACTGGCAGGATTGTGAAGAGGCAAATATCTCAAAACGGAAGAAGAGTTATTTCTTTTCAGGCTGTGGCTGGCAGGCTGCAACCCTCTGTTTATAGTGTTCAGTAATTTTATTGATGTGGGCTATCTTATCCATTTCTGGGCCGTAAAGGGCATAACCCCGTTTGTCAACACCCACAATCCGGTATGCTTTTCTGAGAACATCAGGAACTTTTGCTGACGGAATCCGGTTCATGTTCATGAAGTTGTCAATCTGTACCTGGAAGTGTTTCTGAAGAAGAGCACGCATCTCAGTGATCATCGCCTTGAACTCCCTGATATCTTCCATATTCCAGGAGCGAATCTTCACCTCAAGCTTTTCGATATAATCAATAACCTCCTTACTGTTATCAATGTGCTCGTCAACTGCCTGTGAGAGTGCCTGCTCTGCCATATCAGCGCTGTTAATTGTATCGTAATCCACGGATACCACCTCCGATGCAGAGAATTTGTATTATCTTTCTCATTCACGATACATCAAGATTGTTAAGTACCAGGAGTCAGGGAGGGGCAAGACGATATTGAATCAAACAGGTTTCAGATCCATTCTGACGACTGGATCAATGAATTAATTCTTTCAGATCTGATAATTTCAACATTTTTGCCACAGGATTATATACCCGGTCTGCTGACGAGAATACTGATGGATTCTGATACCCTTGAGCAGTTGGTTGATATTCCGTATCCACAGCATCCTCATTGTGCAACGGTTCTGGTACTTGATACCTCGGCTTCAATGAAAGGGGCAAAGATAGCTGAACTGAATGAAGGCCTAAAAATCCTGGCTGATGAACTTATTCAGGATGATCTGGCTGCAAAGAGGATCGATCTTGCCATCATCTCCTTTGGGAGGACTGTTGAAGTCATACAACAGTTCACCGGAATAAGCCAGTTCGAACCCCCTGAACTCGAAGTAGGCGGGTACACACCGATGGGAGCTGCGATACTTGAGGCTGCTTCACTTATTGAGAAACGCAAGGCTGAATACCGTGAGACCGGAGTGGACTATTATCGTCCCTGGATCTTTCTGGTCACAGACGGACAGCCGACAGACATGTCCCGGGGTGATGCCAGGTGGCAGGAGGTTATTCAGGTGATCCACAGTGGAGAAGCAGATAGAAAATTCCTCTTCTGGGCACTTGGCGTGGACCAGGCCAACATGACAGTCCTTCGTGAACTCTCTCCCCCGAACCGCACGCCACTCCAGCTCAAAGAGGCACAGTGGTCAGACATGTTTCTCTGGCTCTCCAGAAGTCTGGCCAAAATATCAGACTCACGTATCGGGGAACAGATCAGTCTTGAAAACCCAACAGGTCCAGACGGGTGGGGCGTTGTACCCCTCTGATCTTCTGATGGCAGCACAAAAACAGAACCAGAACTCCCGGGCAGTAACATGAGTGTCAGGATATTTGGAGATTCAGTCCGGGGAAGCAGACACATACAATCCGGCCAGCCATGCCAGGATGCATATGCGGCTTTGTGTTCAGGAAACACCTGGGGAGTTGCAGTAGCTGACGGACTTGGAAGTGCTGAGCATGCCGATACAGGAGCACGAATTGCGGTGGAAACTGCATCTCGTGCAGTAGTCGCTGATCCTGAATCACCTGATCTCCAGCCTGAAGAGCGGATAAAACAGGCATTTCTCAAATCCCGGGAGGCTGTGCTTGCGGAGGCAGAGGAGCAGGGGATGGCTCCGGCAGAGTTTGCATCAACACTGATCGTTGCCTGCTACTCTGATAAAAAGATCACCATAGGACATATCGGAGACGGGATTGCCGTAGGTATCAGAGAGGTGAATGTGGTTATTCTGTCACCACCAGGCGAGAGTGAATATGCAAACGAGACGGCCAGCCTTATGCAGGCAGACTGGGAGAGACAACTCCGCATTACTCCTACGATTGAGATAGATCACGCAGTCATCGTAACTGACGGATGCCAGGGAGCAGTTGCAGTAAAACGTGGTGGCGGATATCAGCCTCATGAGCCATTCATTCTTCCTTTACTCTCGTTCATAGAAAAAAAAGTTCAAACCGGACACAATCCTGAACCTGACATCACCACATTGCTCTCTTCCAGAAAAATGCAGGAACTTTCAGGTGATGACAAGACCATGGTGATTCTGTTCAGGGAACAAGTTTCTCAAAGAGAATCGTGAAGGATTACGAATGGCTGCACTTTTTACCGGAAACCGCCCGCCACGGCTGCAGGTTGATCGGAGCCTAATACCGGTTCAGAGTGGAGCCGGTGTAAAGACTGAGATCCTCACGATCATGAACGAAGGGGGAGGCATTCTCAAGGGAACTGCCATTTCAGATGTGAAATGGATCAGAATCCCCAACCCACGTATAGAGACACCATTTCTAGTTCCTTTCAGAATCGAGATCACACCTGAACGCTCTTCTACCGCCAGCCCAAAAAAAGGGGCCGTAACCATCATCACCAACGGAGGAACGGCAAAGATCAACGTTGAATATATTGCCCATCCTGCGGCAAAGCCTGGTATTGCACTTGATGAACGCCAGTTTCAGTTCTGTAACCTCCGTAAAGGTGATGACTTCTCCTTTGATCTCATGGTCCGGAACACGGGAAGCGGACTTCTTAGTGGCACTGTTGAGTCAGAGTCGGACTGGATAGAAGTCAAAACCAGAACACTCTGGACACAGAGCATACAGGCAGTTCAGGTCATAATAAAAACTTCCAAGGCGCCAGGTGCAAGGCAGCCTACCGGAAGAATCAGGATAAGAAGCACAGGAGGAGAACTGGTTGTCCCCGTATCGATCAATTTCAGGAGCGGTGATGGTCCGGTAATGAAACTCTCACCATCCCGGATCAGGTGTATATGGGACAAGAGAGGGATCATCGAAGAGACACTCACCATCCAGAACGAAGGTACAGGAATTCTGAGAGGGACAATCCCTGCACCGGTTCCCTGGATTAAGATCCTGCCATCAATCTTCCCTGTTGAAAAAAGCACGAAGATTCTGTTTAAAATTGATACCCGGATGCTCGAACCGGATCGGAGCATGAGCGTACCGATCCAGATCATAACCAACGCGGGTATGCAGATCCTCACCCTTGAAGTTGTACCCGGCAGACGCACGCCGGTGCAGGTCAGGAAAACACGGGCATCAATTAGACAACAGCCACGAGCCAGGCTCACAGCCTATGAACCTGACGGGAGGGTATGCACCCTGATCTCAACAGGGAAATCCGGAGGAGAGGGAGAGATCTACTTTCTGGCGGGTGATGATTCCAGGTGTGCCAAGATCTTTCATCCCCATCGAAGGACCCAGGAGATAGATGATAAGATCCGCACAATGGTTGCCTCACCTCCTGACAATGAGTTGCTGCAATTTTTGACATGGCCACTCAAACCGCTTACCGATCTACCCAGAGGAGGCAGGATCATCGGATACATTATGCGACGTATCCCAGAGGAGTTCAGATCTGTTCACCTCTGGTATGATGAACCCCAGGAGACAGGGAGAAGAAACCCGCATGGACGTATGGCAGCATCCCTTCAGCTTGCCAGATTGGTGGCAGGAATACACAAAGCAGGGCACGTCATCGGAGATCTGCGTGAGAACAACCTGCTGATTAATGACCGCGGCGAACTCGTTCTCATTGATACCGACTCGTTTCAGATCAGTGACAAAAAATGCAGGCGGATATTCTGGAGCCGGGTTGGAACCGGCGAGTATCTGCCTCCTGAACATCTTGACGGGTCGTTTGCTGAGTCAGGGTGTGATCGCAGGTACGGTGATCACTTTGCACTGGCAGTTCTCATCTTCAGGTTTATGATGGACGGTGTGCACCCATTCCAGGCAAAAGGTCCGCTTGTCAGGGATGCACCGGCAACAACCGACAAGATTCTGCTCGGGTACTTTGCATTCGAGAGCCGGATGAATGGGATCTCACCGCCAGACTATGCACCCCCATACTCATCCCTTCCATCCCATGTCCGGACACTCTTCAAGGAGACTTTTGTATCAGGACTCCGATCCCCCCATATCAGGCCTGGTGCTGCAAGATGGGAAACCGTGCTCTCTTCACTCATTCTCCAGGATAAAAAAAGCCTGCAAAAGACAATAGATCAGAACTCCATTGATAAGCAAAGACCAGACCGGATTGAACTGGGCAGTTGGAGTGACAAGGACTCACCGGAGACCCGCAACGCAGGGATACTGTTTCGTACAGAAACTGGAATCATCACCTCGTTCGGGCAAGACACACAGGTATTTCTGGTAAACAAAGGTATCCGGATACCAGATTCAGAGGTGCAACGTGTCCAGGGAATTCCCCGGTCACTGGTGCTTCCTCTTCAGATAGTAATCAGGGATAGCTTTCCTGTGGGGTGGACAATCCCGGCGATCGATCCCGGGAGATATCAACCCTGGCACATGGTTTCCGATCCAGGGAGCAGAACAGATAAAAACTGGAGAAAATTCCACTTCAACCATCATATCGCTACATGTCGCAACCTGATGGCTACCCTCATCTCTGCAAGAAAACATGGCATACAGGTGAAAAATCTGTCTGAACGAACCGTCTTTGTGGGGCCTGATGCATCGATCAGAATACTCTGCCTGCCTGGGTGGACAAAGAACGATTCTCATATTGAGAGAGGTGTGCCGCCTTCAGTCCTCATCTTCAGAATGCTGATGGACGGGTACCATCCATTCCATGCAACCGGGAGCAGAACAACAGGATCAGGATCAAACGAACGGCGGATGGCATCAGGGCTCTATCCATGGACTCACGAAGATCCTACCCTTCGACCCCCATCAGGAGCACCATCGATCAAAACGCTGCCTAAACCTCTCGTAGATCTCTTTGAAGAAGAGTTTAAAGATCGCAAGGGAGACGGAACAGATCATACCAGAATGGAGACCTGGTTTGAGGTATTTGATCAGGTGTACCGGGGATTGATCTGTTGTACTAGAGATCCCGATCACTGGTACCTTTCAGGTTCTGATGAATGTCCATGGTGTAATCAGAAACTCACAACAGCAGAAATCGTGCATATAAGGGCCCCGCAGAAGAGCAGATATTCTATCGTTCTCCTCCTCATGGCTCCAAAAGTTGCCGGACTGTTGCAGGAGCGATACAGACGCAGGCGGACCAGGAATCCCGTACGGACAGAATCATCCCGCTGGGCAACTATCCCACTTCCTCCAGAACGCATCATCTACACCCTGCTTCCCAGACAGTGCAGCAGACCCACCCTCAGTTCAGGGGAAGGGCAGCAGTTCCAGCCAGTCTGGTACACCAGATCATGTATCGTATGTATCCATCTACCAGAAAAGCCGAAAGGTGATCAGGACGAGACCCACCTGGTTCCAATATCCTGTATCCCTGAAATGATCCCTTCGCCGACTCCGGGTATGGATGAGATCACGCTTATCGATGAGATGATCTGGGTCAGCGCAATGGACAGGCTCAGAGGAGAAGGGATCGGTCAGACAGGGAAAAAACGCAGAACTAAAACCCACGAAATAACACATCGGAAAAGACCAGTGGAGATCATGCTCTTTCCTATAGATCTTCCTTTCACCGAAAACAGAAGCGGGGAGATTGAGGTATCAGAGGAGGTTCTCCCGAATCAGGGAGAACAGTCACACAAAAGAAGGAAACGGTTGAGGATCAGGGCAAGGCTTCAGACCCTCCTCAGGGACTTTATCGGCGTAGCCGAATCAGAAGAACCTTCTTGTGAGCCAGATGAGTCCGGTTCAATACGTGTACCTGGGTCTGAAGATGCTCAGCAGACCAAGTACCAGAAGGTAGCAGCCAAGGAAGAAGACCATGATCTGCATTCCCTGGACCGGTGAGACGAGCAGGAACAGACCGACAATCACCGTCAGGGTTCCCCCAAGAAGTGCAAGGATATAATACAGTTTATCTGCCGATAACCGGGAGGCGAACAGAAGCTGACCGGCACCAAGGAAGAACATCCAGACACCTAGAAATATTCCCAGTACTGACACGGCAAGATCGGGAGAGACGAGTGCAGTTATGCCAAGGCAAAGCCCAAGTATCCCGAGAAGGATCAGGGGAAGCCCGAACCCGGCACCCCGCATCATCGCTCCTGTAATGATCATACCAATTGAGATCACCAGCACAACCGCGGAAAGGACCACCCCGATGAGGCTGGTGACAAACGGGGCAAAGAGAAGAATGATGATACCGATGATCAGCGCAACCAGACCGGATGAACGCTGATTCTGCGGTGATGAGATCCAGACAAACTCCATGGACTGATATTTACTCAATCGCTATTTCTGTATAACGATAGAGAGAGTAACAGAATCATATTAAAAAATAGAAAAACGAGTGCATCGACCGGGACTCGAACCCGGGTTTAGGCGTTGGCAACGCCTAGTGATGACCACTACACTATCGATGCGTAAGTGCTCTACAAGGTGGCACTCATCACCATATATAATTTTTGAAATTACTCTGTTGAGGAGTACCACCATCATTCAGGAACATAACACGCGCCCATAATACTAACCAGGATATCAGAGTATAAAATTTTTAAAAATGAGAGGAATTGACAATAAATCAGGGTAAATTTTAGACAGATTCATATTTTTCATCTCCCAATTTCTTACAATGATACCCCTCATGGTTGACTGTTCTCACAAACCGGTGACCATCTTCGGAGGGGGAGAAGTGGGAGAACGCAAGGCCAGGTACTTTGCTGGTGAAGCTGATGTTACGGTCTACAGCCGAACGTTCACACCTGCATTCGAGTCACTCCCGGTGAAACAGATCAGAACCGCAATACCACGAGTTGAAACCGAAATTTCAGATCTCATCAGAGGCGCGTTCCTGGTTGTCACGGCGACCTCGGATCCTGATCTTAACCAGATTATAGCAGACAGATGCAGGACCGACGGGATACTCTGTAACAATGCAACCGATCCGCCTGCTGACGTCACACTCCCGGCAAAGTTCTCAGGCGAGAGGTTCACCATCGCAGTCAGTACTCAGGGAGGGAGTCCGGCAGTCTCCCGATTCATCCGTGAACAGATAGAGGCTGCCTGGCCTGATCTCGATCAGATGATCGCTCTGGAGGAAGAACTCAGAAAGGACCTGAAGATGCGCCAGATCCCACAGGCCCGACGCAGAGAAATTCTGACAGCAGTTCTTCATGATGCTGAAGCGTGGAAGAACCTTCAGAATGGAACAGAGGACGCACTCACACAGGTTAGGGAGAAGTACCTCGCATGAGACCAACCCTCTTCGCTCCTCTGACTATTGCAGGTATATCACACCACACCGCCTCAGTTCCGGAGATAGAAGAGTTCAGATTTCCTGACGAAGAGGAGTTTCTTACCACCGCACGGGAATGGTTCAAGGGAGTCGCTCTCCTGCAGACGTGCAACCGCGTTGAAGTTATCGTTCACGGGGAGCCTGACATCCTGACAGAGTTTCTCCAGAGCAGGGGGAGAACCAGGTTCAGACTTTACCAGGACCAGGAAGCACTCTCTCACCTGCTCGAACTTGCAGCAGGGATAGACTCGCTGATCATCGGAGAGGATCAGATCCTGGGCCAGCTCAGACGCTCTCTCACCCTCTCGGAAGAGCTTGGTGTTGCAAGTCCTATCCTGGCTCTCTGTATCAACAAGGCGATTCATGCCGGGTCCGAAGCACGAAGGAGAACCGGGATCAATAATGGTGCGATATCTGTCGGATCCGCAGCAGTGCTCCTTGCCGAAGAGCAGTTGCACACACTGGATGGGAAACGGATTCTCATCCTTGGCAGCGGCGAGATGGGAGTGCTGGTTACCCAGGCACTCGCAGCAAAGAAACTCTCTGCCATTTATGTTGCAAACCGGACACTTGACAGGGCCCGGGTTCTTGCTCACAAGATCGACGGGACCGCAGTGCCGATGGATGATCTCTACCGGTACCTCGCCCTTTCGGATGTGGTGATCTGCTGCACAGCTGCTCCTCACCCGGTAGTCCGTGCAAATGATGTCAGGGAGGCGATGAAAGGGAGGACCTGGCCGCTCGACGGTGAGGTTAAACCCATTATCATTGTAGACATTGCCCAGCCGCGAGATGTGGAAGAGGAGGTTGGAACGATCGACGGGATCTGCCTCTTTACCATCGATGATCTCAGACAGGTCAATGACACAACGACCCAGCTCAGACAGGAGGCAGCAACCCGGGCCAGGATCTTTCTTGAAGAGGAACTGGATCAGTTCATCAGGCTGTATAACAGGAGGGCAGCAGATGAGACGCTTGCAACCCTGCATACCTGGGCTGAAACGGTCAGGGTCCGTGAGCGTGACCGGGCATTTGCCCGTCTGCAGGGATGTGATGATCATGTTCGCGAGATCGCAGAGGATCTGAGCCGGGCTCTGACCAGAAAACTCCTGGCTGATGTGACCATGTCGATACGGTTCTGTGCTGAACGGGGCGAGATTGCCCGTGCAGAGGAACTCGTCTCGGCAATTACCAGAGGAGAAGGATTATGTTCCCGCAAATCAGAATGAGACGACTGAGGAGGCGGCTGATTCGCCCGCTTCTGAATGAGACCCGAATCGCCAAGACAGATCTTATTGCTCCCCTCTTCTTTGATGAGACAGCAACATCCCCGGTTGCCATTGCCTCAATGCCGGGAGTGATGCGATATCCACCGGCAATGGCCGGTGAAGTATGCAGGAGTCTGGCATCACTTGGGATCAGGGCTGTGCTCCTCTTCGGGATTCCAAAAGAGAAGGACGAGGCTGCCTCGGGAGCTTTCGCCCCTGACGGAGTTATCCAGCAGACGATAAAAGCGATCAAGGCCGCGGTTCCTGACATGGTGATCATCACCGATCTCTGTGCATGCGAGTACACATCACACGGGCATTGCGGGATCATCGGTGACTGCAGAGATGGAGTAGATCTGAAGAACGACGAATCACTCGCCCTGATGCAGAAGATCGCAGTCTCCCATGCTGCTGCAGGTGCTGATATCATCGCCCCTTCATGCATGCTTGATGGAATGGTGACCGCCCTCAGGTCAGCACTTGATGAGAACGGATACGACGAGATCCCGATCATGTCCTACTCCTCCAAGTTTTCAAGCAGCCTGTATGGTCCGTTCCGTGATGCGGCTGGATCAGGATACTCGTTCGGTGACAGGACCACATATCAGGAGCCGGTCGGAAACCGGCGTGAAGCACTCAGGGAGTCTGAACTTGACGCTGCAGAGGGGGCTGACATCCTGATGGTCAAACCTGCAGGATGGTTTGGTGACATTATCTCTGATGTGGCAACACTTGGTCTCCCGGTTGCAGCCTATCAGGTCTCTGGTGAGTACTCGATGATCAAGGCTGCAGCCATGAATGGCTGGCTTGATGAGAGACGTATCGTGATGGAGAGTCTTATCTCGCTCAGGCGGGCAGGGGCAGATCTGATCATCACATACTTTGCTGAATCGGTATGCAGGTGGATCGATGAAGAGCAGTGAATACTACGATATTGCAAAGCAGATAATTCCCGGCGGAGTTTCAAGCCCGGTCAGGGCCATACAGCCGTACCCGTTCTACACAATTTCAGGACACGGCCCCCGGATTACAACCGCCGATGGCACTGAATTGATCGACTGTTGTTGTGCATACGGCCCATTGATCCTCGGCCATGCACACCAGTCAGTCAGGGAGGCGATAACGAATCAGCTCGCTGACGGCTGGCTGTACGGGACACCTGCTCCAGCCGAGATAACACTCGCAAAGCAGGTGATCAGGGATCATCCGGCCATGGATATGGTGCGGTTTGTCTCATCAGGATCAGAGGCAACCATGGCAGCACTCAGGCTTGCACGGGGATTCACCGGCAGGACTGATATCATCAAGATAGAAGGGGGATTTCACGGTGCACACGATGCAGTCCTCGTGCAGGCAGGGTCAGGGTGTACAACGCTCGGCCAACCAGATTCGGCAGGAGTGCCTGCCGACCTCGTGAAGCATACGAGACAGATCCCATACAACGATATCGAGTCACTCACTGCCCTTCTGGATAAGGACGCATCATCCATAGCTGCCCTTATCATGGAACCGGTGCTTGGGAACATCGGCCCTATCCTTCCAGATCCAGGGTACCTTGCTGAAGTCAGAAAAGTTACAGCCGAACACGATGTTCTGCTGATCTTTGACGAGGTGATCACCGGGTACCGGCTTGGTATCGGGGGAGCACAGCAGTACTTTGGGATAAAGCCGGATCTTACCACACTCGGAAAGATCCTGGGTGGTGGTCTCCCCATCGGTGCATTCGGAGGCAGGAAGGATATCATGAGCCTGATAGCCCCGGCGGGACCGGTGTATCAGGCCGGGACGTTCTCAGGTAACCCTCTCTCACTCACGGCAGGGATTGCATCACTCACCTGGATCCATGAGCATCCGGGAATGTATGCCGAGCTGGAGAAGAAGGCTGCTACAATTGAAGAGGCCTGCACCGGGAAGGGAGGATCATTTGTCAGACTTGGGTCGATGTTCAAGTATTACTTCAGACCCCTGCCCCCGAGGAATTACAGAGAGGCAAAAGAGGCTGACACATCTGCATTCAGAGTGTTCTGGGAGAAGATGCTCAAAGCAGGTATCTTCCTCCCACCCTCACAGTTTGAGACCAACTTCATCTCAAATGCACATTCAGACCGCGAGATAGAGGCGATCAGCCAGGCATACAAGGCATGCATCTGAAGATCGGAACCAGAAGATCGATGCTTGCACGGGCACAGGCAGAGAAAGTTGCCGGCCTCCTGCAGAATGAGGGGATAACGACAGAACCCGTCTTTATTTCTACTGCCGGTGATGAGCAGACCGGTGTACCTCTCCATGAGATCGGGGGGCAGGGAGTGTTTGTCAGGGCTCTTGATGATGCCCTGAAAAGAGGAGAGATCGATCTCGCAGTTCACTCGATGAAAGACATCCCTGCAGAGCGGCCTGCCGGGATCGTGACCTCAGCGATCCTGAAGCGTGACTCTCCTGCTGATTATGTCGTGACAGAGAAGGATCGAGATGCCATCAGAGTCATCGGCACCTCGAGTACAAGACGGACCGCCCAGCTCCAGCGCCACTGGTCGGGGATATCGATTCGTCCGCTCAGGGGGAATGTTGACACACGACTTGGAAAACTGAGAGCAGGGGAGTACGACGCGATCGTTCTTGCCGAGGCCGGACTCCAGCGGCTCTCACTCACACTTCCCGGATTCAGACTTGAACCGACAGTCCATGTCCCGTCAACTAACCAGGGGACGATCGCAGTGGTGAGCAGGGATGAACCCACAGTCACCAGAGCCCTTGAGTGTATCGATGATCAGGTCACCAGGACTGACACCATGATCGAACGGGCAGTCATGGAGAAGATCGGTGGGGGCTGCTACACTCCGCTCGGGATCTACTGTAAAAACCGGTACCTGATCGCAGAAGTCCTCTCGCTTGAAGGTGATCGGATCTTCAGACTTGAGCGAACAATCAGCGATCCGGAAGAGGCACAGAAGTTTGGTGATGAGGTCAGGGAGAGCGGACGCGATCTGATTGATGAAGCCTATGAAAGGCTGGGACTTTCACATGACTGAAACAACAGGAAAAGTATACCTGGTCGGTTCCGGACCGGGAGGGTGCGGGATGCTCACACTCAGGGCCCGTGAAGTGATCGATCAGGCTGAAGTAATTCTGTATGACCAGCTCCCCGGGGATGAAGTACTTGCCTCCCTCCCACAGACTGCTGAACTGATAGACGTCGGCAAGTACGGGGACAAGCACACCAGGAAACAGGGTGAGATAGAAGACCTCATGATTCAGCGTGCCAGAGAAGGAAAGCGAGTTGTCAGGCTGAAAGGCGGTGATCCATTCATGTTCGGCAGGGGAGGGGAAGAGCTTGAGACCTGCAGGGAACATGGCATCCCGGTCGAGGTGGTTCCCGGGGTGACGAGTGCAATAGCGGTACCTGCATCGGTCGGGATACCTGTCACGCACCGGAAATGGGCATCACAGGTCACGGTGATCACCGGGAACGAGGACCCTACGAAAGAAGAGTCTGCCATCGACTGGGAGTGGCTTGCACGCAGCCGTGGAACGATCGTGATCCTCATGGGCGTGAAAAACCTCCCAACGATAGCAGAAACATTGATCAGATTCGGAAGGGAACCGGAGACTCAGGTCGCAGTTATTGAACGCGGACTCAGGCCTGATCAGCGGGAGACGATCGGAACACTTGCCACCATTGCTGAGCGTGCAACTGCGGCAGGTGTCAGACCACCTGCTGTTATCGTCGTCGGCGGGGTTGTTGAGATGTACCGATCAGACGAGGAGCGGATGGTCCGGCCGCAGTCCTCAAAAAGCCAGTAAGACCCCTTTTCTTTTTGTAAAACTCAGCATACAATTCTTTTTCTGACAGGAGAAGGATTATCACCCACTACCCGGATAGTATCGATCATGACAGGGTGTGAGCACCCTGCAGGAGAGGTAAAATGAATTCATCCAGGTTATACAGCGGTTTAATTACGCTGTTTCTCGTCCTTCTCCTTGCCGTGAGTACAGCATCAGCTGCATCTCAGGTCTCCTGGACGAAATCCGGACTCCTGTACTCAGGACAGGGGATCGTGCATCAGTTGCAGATCGACTGCAGTACCCAGCTTGTGCTTCAGGCCCCAGCAGGGACGGCATTCGATCTCTATGCGATGAAAAACTACAACCAGTTCAATTCCTGTCAGGGAGTCTCCTATGTCAGGACTCATCATGACCGGGCTTCTATCGGGAGCGGCGGCATAAGTTCGCTCACCCTTGAGCCTGGTACCTGGTGCGTCGCGATCTATGCCAGATCAGGGAGCGGCCAGTATTTGCTTGAAGGGAGCAGTACCTGCCCGGTTCCTCCGTACTCGCACCCGGATCCCTGCTTTGGGAATTCCTGCTGCGGTGATCAGTGTAACCCCGGCTGCAGTCCGTTCAAGACTGATGTCAAGACCGGACACCTCTATCAGGGGCAGAGCCAGACGTTCGGTTACTACATCCCAGCCCAGCGAAGTTACATTGAGTGGATCCTCGCCGGGCCATGTGGCAGTGAGATCATCCCGATGAGCATGATGTCTGCCGGTGATGTACAGACCATGCGGACCAGATTCTGTGGTACAGACTTTGATCTCTACATCTACAAACAGGGGGATCGCAGAAACTGGGGATGGTACGCAGATTACGCTGATACTGGATCAGGATCTGGCGGGTACGTAGGCGTCGCATACCCACAGGCCGGGGCAACCTACTATGCCCAGGTATATGCCAAGCAGGGAAGCGGACAATACACTCTGACCTGCCGGAGTTATACCTGCCAGGACGATGTGGTCATGATGATGAAAAAGCCTGACATCACAACGATGATGTATACGGCAACCTCGGTTGTACCACCATCCTGATGGGAAATCAGCCAAAGAAACGCCTCCGTATAAATGGAGAAGATTGATTAGGAACCTTGAGTAAGATCATACTGTCAGAGCATTGTTCAATGTAAAGGGGAGTGGAAAATGAAACACATTTCAGGATATCTGGCTGCTGTGGTGATCCTTGTGGTCATGGCAGCATGCATTGCACCCGGGTCGGCAAGTTCCGGGTACTTCTGGTCAAAGAGTGGCTACCTCTATCAGGGGCAGGCCTCAACGTACGAAATCCAGGTGGACTGCGGGGCCCAGCTGGTTTTAAATGCGCCATACGGAGCTGACTTCGACATCTACGCGATGAGAAGTCCGGTCGGAAGCTGGCCGAATGAGAACTACATCATGGCACATTACGACAAGTCAGAAACTTCATACAATCAGGTGAAGTATCTGAACCTTGATCAGGGCTCATGGTACGTGGTTGTATACTCCTCATCCGGATATGGTCAGTTCACACTTGATGCATCCAACACCTGCACCGGACCGAACCCATCAGGTCCAAGCCCATGCTATGGTAATCCAAACTGCGGCGGGACCAACTGTGCCCCGGCAGCTGATGATGTCAAGACCGGGTACCTGAATGCAGGTGAGGCAAAGACCTACACCTATCAGATCATGGGCGACCGGAACTACATCGAGTGGATCCTTTCAGGTCCCTGTGGTGATCAGGTCATCCCGATGGCGATGATGTCAGCAGATCAGGTCAGCACGATGAGGAGAGGATACTGCGGATCAGACTTCTCACTCTACGTCTACAAAGACTGTGACCCACGGTACAGTAACTGTGCAGCAACCAGGGCTGATACCAGCAGCGGATCAAACAAGTACGTCGGAATCACGTACCCGACAACCGGTTCCCGGTATTACGCACTGGTCTATGCAAAGAACGGCAGCGGAGCATACACCCTCCATGCACGCAGTTACAAGTGCCAGGATGATGTCATCGCCATGATGGCAAAACCTGACATGGTCTCGATGATGAGCACTGCAACAGACATCGAAGCCCCGGTCAGTGTCCTGGGCTCAACGTAAGGTGCCGGCTACCCCCGGTAACCCATTTTCTCTTTTTAACAGTCACGAGGCAGAACGAGCCTCACATCGCCTAAAAAAGGTATAGAATTTTATTCGAGCAGGTGAACAAGAAGACCGCTCAGAAGTTTTGGCTCAAACCAGGTGGACTTCGGGGGCATGATCCCACCGTCATCTGCGATGGCACAGACGGTCTGGACATCCACCGGCTGCATGGCAATCGCGGCTACATATTCTCCAGAGTCTACCTTCGCCATCAGGTCGCGTATGGGCCGGGCACCACCTAAGTACTGGAGCCTGGCATCTCCCCGGGAATCGGTGATTCCCAGGAACGGAACAAGAACCTGATCCTGCAGAACCGATACATCGAGCGAATCAATACGGGAGACCGCACCGGAGATCTGGATCGCACATTCATACCATCTTCCTTCCAGGTAGAGATGAAATACGTGAAGCTCGCCTTTCTTCTGCTTTGGCGTGATCGAGTAGGCAGAAGGCTCAACTCCATCAAATGGTGTTACTGTTGCAACCGCCCGGAGTGCGGTCAGAAATGTCTGTGGTGTATATTCACCAAGCGAAGTCAGCAGCCGGCTGTACCCGTGAACTTTCACCTCATCCTCTGCAAAGACGACACCCATTACATGCCAGGTCTCTTCAGGGATGCTGATTCCCCTTTCAATCCTTCGCTCTGCAACATTCAGGGCAGACTTGCACCGGTGATGACCATCAGCGATATAAAGGGCCGGGATCTCTCCAAATGCCTTTGCAAGAATTTGGATCTGATCAGGATCACGGATAGCAAAGATCTGATGAATACTCCCGTTTGCTGCAGTGACCTCCATGAGGGGTGCACCGGCTGTTCCTTTCTGAAGCAGGGTTGCCACGTCCTCGTTTTTCAGGTGAAGCAGGACAACCGGGCCGGTATTGGCATTCATCGCATCGATGTGCCGGGTCCGGTCTTCTTCCTTGTCATACCGTGTCAGCTCATGCTTGTGAATAATACCGGATTTGTACTCACGGGCATCAACGCAACATGAAAGGCCGGTGTATGACCGTCCATCATGGAGAACCCGGTATACATAGAGAGCAGGATCGGATTCCTGGATAATAACCTTGTCAGTGAGATACTCATCAAATATCTGTCTTGAGAGGGAGTAGACCTGATCTGCATACGGATCGGAGTCAGGAAGTAGTGCATCTGCTCTGCTGATCCGGAGAAAACTGAGTGGCTGAACGGCGATGATCTCACGTGCTTCTGAGGCACTGACCACATCATAAGGCACTGCAGTTATCTCCTGAGCCTTACCATCAGCAGGCCGCACCGCTGCAAAAGGATATATATGAACCATATGTCTGGCACCAGTCTGGTTATACGTATCCCCCTGCCCCTATAAGAGGGCAGTGACAAACCAGTACTGCAAATATGGAGACCAGGAATCTGCAGATCCGCAGGATGAAAGAGGCTGATATTCCTGCAGTTGAGTCTATCGAACAGAGATCATTTACAGATTCGTGGAGCAGGGATACTCTGGAGGAGGCTCTGGAAATATTTCCTGATACTAATTTTATCGCTGAAGCATCGGACGGAGTTGCCGGGTATATCATCTGCGGGGTGGAGGATACCGGTGAAGACATGTACGGCCATATCTGCAGCCTTGCGGTATCGCCACTTCATCGCGGGTCAGGAATAGGATCAGCCCTGGTACAGCGGGCAGAGTATCAGGTCATGCTCAAGGGCGCCACTGCAATGCAACTTGAGGTCAGGATATCAAACCAGAAAGCACAGATTTTTTACAAAAAACTCGGGTATGAACCGGTGTTTCAGTATGCAGAGTACTATGCAAACACCGAGGATGCCATAGTGATGATGCGGTGGTTCAAGTATTAACAGGTGCCAGCCTCTGCCTCTTGTGAAAGCAGACCTTCACCGTGAACTAATTATTCTCTTAACCTGAACCTTTTCTAACTATCCTGATCACCAGACCGGTGGCAGGAGTGATATATCATGATACTCAGAATCGGACTGTTTCTTATCTCCCTGAGCATACTTCTCACCATTTCATTACCAGTGGCAGCTGCCACGAATGAATCATCCACCTTTGATCTTGCCATCACTGATCTTCACTCGGCCCCATCCGGCGCACCGGGAAGCCCACTCTATACCAGGTTTACAGTGGTGAACAAGGGCACCAGGATCTCAATGACTGATACGGTGACGGTGTACCTTTCGACAGACAAGAACATCACAACCGCTGACTACCCGGTCGGCGAGACTGAAGTCTCATTCATACGACCGGGAAAGTCTGTTGAGACCGGACTTATCGGAAAAGTACCTGACACTATCCCTGCAGGAAAATATTACGCAGGTGCCCTGCTCACGATCAAGTTTACCCTCATCAACGATGAAAATGAGAGCGACAACAGCATCACAGGCAACCAGGTCACCATCAACAACACCTATACCCGCCCGCAAAACTGGTATGACGAACGGATATCTGACCTCGTACTGAACTATACAAATGAGGAGCGGGCGAAACGAAATCTTTCAGAGTTAACGCGGGATTCTGCACTCGATGTGGTTGCACAGGATCAGAGTCAGGATATGGCAGATCGCCAGTTCTTTGACCATGTCAACCCATCGGGCGAGAATCCGATCGACCGGGCAACCCGCCACGGATATAACCAGACACGGTATCTCCCGAGCGGGCAGAAGTTCTATGGGATAAGCGAGAACATTGTGAAGATTCCAATCGGTGATGTCTACCAGTTCGGGAAGATCAATCCTGATGATCCGGATCAGGTTGCAAAGGTCGCAATAGAATCATTCATGAACAGTATATCTCACAAGACAACGTTGCTGCTTCCAGAATTCAGAGTGATAGGACTTGGGACTTCCTTTGACGGGTCAAGTTACTACATCACCCAGAACTTCTTTTAAAAACCCCAATGGTGCCCATTGGGGGCCCCACCCAGAACTGATGAAATGTTTTCATAGGAATTTCGAGATAGCGTGGTCACAGAAGAGGACCCCGAAAAATTTGTGAGGACCACAAGTTACACTTTGAACTTATGAATCTCATTCTTCAGTTCGCTGGTGAGATCGCCGACCTCCATGATCGCACTGTTGATCTCTTCTACCGATGCACTGACCTGCTCGGCCAGGGTTGAGAGTTCTTCGACCTGTTTCAGGTTATCACCGGTCAGTCTGATTCCTTCCTGTGCCGTGTTCACAACCGAGGTAGAGATGTTTGCCTGATCCTCTATCGCCTTGACGATCTCCCGCATATCACGGGTGACTTCAGAAGCACCATTCACCATCTGATTGAGGGCCTCTATCGTCTTGGTCACACTCTCCACCCCATGTGCGATCTCGGAGTGAGATGAACGGATTGCGGTTGATGTCTTCTCACTGCTCCGCTGGATGGCGTTGATGACATCAGAGATATGATCTGTGGCTTTTCTGGCGTCTGCAGCAAGGTTCTTGACCTCACCGGCAACCACAGCAAATCCACGGCCTGCATCTCCTGCCCGGGCAGCCTCGATTGCAGCATTGAGGGCGAGCAGATTGATCTGACCGGCGATGTCATTGATCATCTTCACGATCTTGTTGATCTCACGGATCTGGTTGTTGAGTTCATCAATATCCTCAACGCTCTCCTGGGCGATCCGCTTTACAACATCCATCCGGTCGTTCGCCTCGTTTCCAAGGGTCTGAGCCTCGCTTCCCCGCACAGTCACATCCTGGGCATGTCTGAGAATCTCCTGTGAGGTGCTGGTGATCTCTTCATTTGACGCGGAGAGGGTGGAGATCTGATCCGTGATATCCTCGATATGGGCTATGAGATCCTTCCCGGTCTCGGCTGACTGCTGAACGGTCTGGACCACCTGCAGGGTTGCCTTTGCAATTGATTCAGATCCTTTGCTGATCTCATTCATTGTGTCTGAAACATCGCCAGATACCCTGTTCACTTCAAGAAGTGCATTCCGGAGGGCCTCTACGGTCTTGACGGCATCACTCTTGACCACACCCAGGGGATCGCTCTCACGTATGACGATGTCAGCAGTGAGATCTCCTGCTGAGACTTTCTCAAACGCACCAGCAAGATCCTTTGCGCTGATGTCCAGTGCTGATGCATGGTCTTTAGACTCCTGGATCATCCGCTGGATCTCTTTCTCCTTGCCGATCTCATCGGTCCGATCCTTGTACGTGGACATCACGCTGACCACCTGCTCATGCTTGTCAAGAAGCGGGATGATATCCTGTTCAATATGATGAACACCTGCAGGGAACTCAACAACAAGGTGACCGGTAACTGCTCTCTTTGTCTTCAGGGCTTCCTTGAGACCCATGCCTGTCTTTTCAAGAACTTTAAAGTCATGAGCCCTCATTGAAAGGAGTTTACTCTCAGAATAGCCACTCATCTGAAGAAACGATTCATTCACTTTGAGAATCCGCAGATTAAGATCCATGAGGAGGAGCGGAAGGGGATTCTGATTGATCATCGTCATCTCCTGCTGCTGAAGCTCACGGATTGTCTCCATCTGCTCTTTCATCTCACGTTCTACACGCTTGCGCTCTGTGATATCCTTGAATGTCGCCTGCGTCCTCTGACCTTCAGGAAGATCCAGAACCTTGAGCGTGACTTCTGCATCAAACGAAGTACCATCGCCCCTGTTGAGGACACACTCAAAGCTTTGAGGAATCCCCCGGGCTGCATCGTCATAGTGCCTGCTGAAGAAGGAAACCGATTCAGTGCCATCCGGTTGTGTAGGAGGAGAGAGATCACGCAGACTCTTCCCGAGGATCTTTTCACCATGGATCAGAAAAATCTCTGATGTTGTGGCGTTGCACTCCACGAGAATATCTTTGTTAAAGAGGGTTATGCCATCATACGCCGCATCTATCATTGCGCGGTATTTTCTTGCCTCTGCCTCCCGGAGTTGATCATTCTCCCTGCTCTTCTTCCGGTTTTCGGACTCACGGATCTCACGCTGAATGACCGGGATCAGGGGCTTTAAGTTACCTTTAAAGATGTAATCGTGGGCACCGCTCTTCATGAGTGAGACCGCAGTATCCTCACCAATCTCTCCGGAAATAATGATGAAAGGAATGTCAAGACCACGTTTGTTGAACTCCTGAAGAACATCAAGACCGGTAAACCCGGGGAGTGAATAATCACAGAGGACAACATCCCACTCCTTGGTGTCAAATGCTTCACGGACAGACTGCAGTGTATCCAGTCTCAAGAGATCTGTCGTGTATCCACCTTTTTTTAGTTCATGCATCACCAGAAATGCATGATCCTCATTGTCCTCTATCAAGAGGACACGCAATTGATCTATTGCCATCTTTATCCCTGAGTCACCGTTGATCAACACTCTCGCAGCGCAAATAATAATAATCTCTCACGACTTACATTAAAGACTTTTTTTATTATCGGGAAGCGTGGATGATGCGGCACCTTCTTATTGATCAAGTATTCAGGAGGAAGCTTTGCGCGATATGAAGACGGAGATCCTGATTTCAGGTATACAGAGAAAATATCTTTTTTCGTAAATATCTCGTTCAAAGGTAATATTCAGGGATATTTTTTAATTAAAACCAAGATTTAAAGAGTTTAGAATCTGAAGAAGATAATTCCCCGAAGCGGCTTCAAAGATGATTATAACATCTGGATCTGGTATCAGGGAGTGAAAATCGGATATATTTCGCATTAAAATAAAAAGTATTATATATTGGACGGAAAAATCTTTTAATTGTCAGGGAAACTTCTGTGGACATATCAGGCATGAGATATCCGGGGGGTTTTGAACACATATAGGCAGGTGTTATTTCTCCTGCCTTTCCACATTCCCTGATATATGGGAGAGACGCTTTTTTCCATGCACCTGGATCACAAAGGTTGAAACCTTCTCACGGTAAACTCACTCACTATAAGATGGCTGTCGATATTCTTGAGTTCAATCTGGGGGGAGAATCATATGCCATGGATATACAGATTGCACGTGAGATCGTGGAGATGCTCCCCATAACTCCAATCCCACGAGCTCCCGGCCATGTCACAGGTCTTCTGAATCTGCGTGGTGAGATCACAACAATAATTAATATTCACCATCTTCTGGGAATAAAACCTGCAAAAGAGCGGGAAGAACAGAACATCATGGTGCTGGTCCCTGACGCATTTGAGAATACAAGTGTCGGGATGATTGTTGACGAGGTCCACAGTGTCCTCACCGTTGAGGATAAAGACATCGATACCAATGTGAAAGGCGTGAATGCAGAGCTCGCGGATTATGTTCATGGTATCATCAAACTCTCTCAGGATGACGGGACCAGGACCGAGACTGAAGAGGCTGATGTAGAGAGTAAGAAACGTCTGATCATCTGGATCGATGTCAGGAAGATCCTGATAGAGACGATCGAGAGTTCAGGAACTCGGCAAGAATAACTTTTTTTCAGCTTCGAAACGAAAAAAGAATACTTGATTTTTGGGAATTGGGAATAATCTGGATAGTTGGTGTATGGGGAATTACATCCCCATGCCGCCCATTCCACCCATACCGCCCATGCCTCCCATCTCATCCATGCCGCCTGGTGGCATGGCCGGGCCTGCTGACTTTGCAGAGGCGATGATGTCGTCAATTCTCAGGATCATAATTGCTGCTTCTGCAGCACTGGCAATTGCCTGGGTCTTGACACGCAGCGGCTCGACAACTCCTTCCTTCTGCATGTCTGAGGGCTTTGCCTCGAAGACATTGAGACCGACGGTCTTCTGACCCTTCTCATGTGCTGCACGAAGCTCGACCAGCATGTCGATCGGATCAAGACCTGCGTTCTCTGCAAGAGTGCGGGGGATGATCTCGAGTGCTGATGCAAATGCTTCGATTGCGAGCTGTGCACGGCCACCGACGGTTGCTGCGTACTCACGGAGACGGAGTGAAAGTTCGGTTTCAGGTGCTCCTCCACCGGCTACACACTTCTTGTCCTCAAGGACAACGCCGACTACGCGGATTGCATCCTCGAAGGCACGCTCAAGTTCTGCAACAACGTGCTCGGTCCCACCGCGGATGATGATAGAGACTGCCTTGGGATTCTTGCACTCCTCGACAAAGATCATCTCTTCGCCTGAGATCTTGCGCTCTTCAACAATTCCTGCAAACCCGAGTTCGGAGTCTGAAATTGCATCGATGCTGGAGACGATTGCTGCTCCGGTTGCACGTGCAAGTTTCTCCATGTCACTCTTCTTGACACGGCGGACTGCAAGGATGCCTGCCTTTGAGAGGTAGTGCTGTGCGATGTCGTCGATACCCTTCTGGCAGAAGACGACCTTTGCACCACTCTTGATCACCTTGTCAGTGATGCTCTTGATCATCCGCTCTTCCTCATCGAGGAATGCCTGAAGCTGGTCAGGGCTGGTGATGTTGATCTCGGCGTCAACCTCGGTCTTCTTGAACTCGATTGCCGCGTTGAGGAGCATAATCTTTGCCTTGGTGATGCTGCTTGGCATACCTGGGTGGACACGCTCCTTGTCGATGACCATTCCGAGAACGATCTCGGAGTCTTCGATTGACCCGCCGACTTTCTTCTCGACCTTGATATTTTCTGTGTCAACAGTTCCATCGGTCTCTGCGACCATGGTGACTGCCTTGACGACAAGGTCACAGAGGCTGTCTTTTGAGGCTTCTGCACCCTTTCCGGTCATTGCGGTCTCGGCAATCTTCTTGAGGATCTTTACATCCTTTGGCTTGACATCAATTGCGAAGCCCTTCAGGAGTTCCTGCGCCTTCTCTGCTGCCATCCGGTATCCGTGGGCGATAACGGTTGGGTGAACATCCTGCTCGAGAAGCTCTTCAGAGCGCTTGAGCAGTTCACCTGCAATTACGACTGCGGTGGTGGTACCGTCGCCGACCTCATCATCCTGGGTCTTGGCAACTTCGACCATCATCTTTGCAGCCGGGTGCTCGATGTCCATCTCTTTGAGGATCGTGACACCATCGTTTGTGATAACGACATCACCGATGCTGTCCACGAGCATCTTGTCCATACCTTTTGGCCCAAGAGTTGTCCTGACTGCGTTGGCAACCGCCTTTGCGGCGGCGATGTTCATTCCCTGGGCATCTCGCCCGCGGGTGCGTGAACTGCCTTCTTTAAGAATAAGAATTGGTTGTCCTCCAAGCTGTGTAGACATACAGAATCACCACGTGTGTGATAAGGTTGTTTAGTGGTTCTATATAAAAATGTCAGTTCAGAATGAGATTGAGGAGATCATCCGCCTCTTCCATTGAGAGAAGGTCCTCCTCGCCAAGCATCAGGGTCTTGCCGATTCTACGCTTGCGCTGATCATCAGTCATGATGCACATGGCATGGGAACGGGTTACCTGTGAGATATTGCCGATAATTCCGGCCCTTTTTGATAATTTCTGGGATCTGCCATAACCGGTGAGAATTGTATGATCCTCATACCTGATCAGGGCCTGGAAGGGCGCACGGTTCATCATCTGCAGGTGCATCCCCATCTCCTCTATAAACGGCTGGATAGGGATGTCTTCTTCAGGGAGAGAGAAATCGTGAGGAATATGAGGTGAATAACTCAGCAGATCGATCGGCTCGACAACTCCGCTGTCAAAGGTCTCTTCGATCCTGATGGCGATATCGATCGTAGTGCCCATCCCGGCCTCGTACTTTGCCACGGTACGGCGGGAAACTCCGAGCATCTGGCCGAGATCGCCGAGTGAGAGGTTGCTTACCTCACGCAGCTCACGCAGTTTTTCGCCGCTGATGTTGACATAGAGACCACCAGGTGAGGCGTAGATTAGAGGGGGCGAGCCGTCAACAAAGAAATCATGGAGAGTGGCATAATTTATCGCAGATATGCCGTATCTGACGTACACCGCTCCACGCTCCAGTTCAGCGTCGCGTGCCCGTTCTCCGACTACAAGCGGAGTACCGCCGAGATTTCGTGAGATCTGATCCAGATCACGTGCGTTATCTTCGCTGATACTGTCTATATGTGAGATTACTTTCAGGACAACTATCTGAGTGCCATTATTGGCGATGAGGTCAAAACTCTTCGGCCGCATTGCAAAGAGTTCTGATACATCATAGCCAGCCATCATCATCACGCTGATGACATTCTGGAGCAGACGGTCCTGTGACATGCCTGTAGTTACTCTGTATTGGGCCAAAACAGTAATAAGAATATGGTATCAGGTGAATTGAACAGGTTTATTCAATAATCCAAGATATATTAGTATTTACTATAAGATATGAAAACGTCATCAGTCAATGTAACAAGATTTGACATCATCTTCCTATTGTGCCTGGGAATCTATATTCTGTTCTTCTCCTGGTACTCAATACTCAAGATGAACACCTTTCAGATGAATCATGACCTGGGGATATTCAGCCAGGCCCTCTGGTCAACAGCATTTGAAGGGAGGTTCTTCTTCAACTCACTTGAAAACTCGATCAACAACGGAGTGACATCCCATTTCGGTGTGCATACCTCTCCGATACTTGTAGTTCTCCTCCCCCTTTACGCAATACTTCCAGGAGCACAGACCCTGCTGGTTGTCCAGACTATCCTTCTCGGTCTTGGTGCAGTGCCGATTTATATCACTGCAAAAAAATACATCGGAGAGTCGGGGGCTGTTGTACTCTCGCTTATATACTTCCTGTACCCGGCCCTGCACGGAGTGACCCTGACTGATTTTCATGAGATCGCATTTCTGCCGCTTCTTCTGGGTTTTTTTGCCTATGCATGTATATTTAAAAGAAACATCGCAATCCTGATTCTGGGACTGATATGTCTCATGATCAAGGAGGATGTTGCAGTGATCATCCTTTTTGCGTCATTATACGGGGTGTATCTATACAGGAATCAGGACCAGAATAGTTTCCGCACATATCTTACCCTGCTTATCGTATCCGCTATCTGGGTTATCATTGCATTTTTTGTGATAATGCCTGCCTTCAGCCCGATGCATGAACTGGTCTCTACAACATTTATTTCACAATACTATCAGGTAAGTGCAGATTCCAATTTTGACCTGATTCCCAGGATCGTGTATCTTATAGAAATATTCATCCCCCTCTTGTTCCTGCCGTTATTATCACCAGAAATCCTGGTGATCTCGATCCCTCCGTTTGCAGAAATTTTTCTTTCGCAATCAGGGTTTTTTAACATCGGGGCGCAATACTCATCCTTACTCATCGTGCCACTTTTCTTTGCAACCATCTTCTCACTTCAAAAGATTCAGAAAAAAGTCGCAGGAAATACACATCATCTCTTTGAGATCCTTCTCCTCGCTCTCCTTGTTAGCAATATCATCTCATGTTGTCTCTACTCCCCGGCAGTAACCATCAACCCGATTCTTGAGGCGTCAGAGGATATGCATGCAGATTCAGAGTGGTTCATAAAAGGAGTCTCGCAGATACCGGGTAACGCTTCAGTGTCCACCCAGGCAAACCTGGTGCCATTCTTTTCAGAAAGAATGTACCTGTATGAAGATCAGATCAATAACGCAGATTACGTGGTTTTTTTAACAAAATTCGTAAACTCAAAGTCATACGTGGATCGGGTTCAGGAGATTTCCCGCTCATACAAATGCATTTACAGAGAAAACGGACTATATATTTTCAAACGAAGTAGTCTCTCGTAATCTTCAGATACCGGTGCCATGATGATATCCTCCTCTTTCTTTAAAACGGTGATCTGGTGCTGAGCAAAAAAGAATTCTGGATCGGTCTTGACGACACCGATTCAGCAGAGGGGATGTGCACAACCTGGCTTGGAGCCAGGCTCATCAGAGATCTTCGTGCAGTAGGGTTTTTAGTAAAAGAAGCACGCCTCATCAGGTTGAACCCGACAATCCCGTACCGGACACGGGGGAATGCTGCAATCGCCATCAGGGCCTCTGGAGATCCGGATGTGGCATTTGCACATGCCTGTACTCTCGTCCACGCCTATGCAGACTTCAGGTGTGAAAAGACACACCCCGGTGTGGTAGTAGCAGATGAGCAATTACCCCCGGATTTTTATTTTAAGGCAGTCACTTCTATCTGCACCATCTCTGAAGTTGAGGAACTACTCACAAAACATGCCAGGGTATGGAAGGGGTTTAAACTCGGCCGGGGACTCATCGGAGCTGCAGCTGCAATCGCCTCTGTTCTTCCGGACCACACCTGGGAGTTTCTGGCGTACCGGGACGAATCACGATGGACAACTCCCCGTGAGGTCGATCCTGAAAGTCTCTTCACTTCAGAAGCGGTGACGACCCCGCATACATGGGACACCGTTGACTGGATACAGAACTCTGTCGTCTGTGTACCGCATTCTTCTGACCCGGTCCTCTATGGAATAAGGGGAGATTCACCATTCGCCGTAGCACGTGCAGCATCATGCATCAGATCAGAGTCATACCCATGGGGGCAGATCTGGCTCACAAACCAGGGAACCGATGCACATCTGGTCACCGGAACGATCGGATCATTGGAAGAAGGATCCTCATACCGGGTGAATGGAACGGTTCTGAAACAGCCGGTCACCGGGACCGGGGGGCATGTCAGTCTGGTCATCGGGGATGAGGGAGCAGAACTCACCTGTATGGCATTTGAACCCACAAAAACATTCAGACAGCAGATCAGACTCCTCATTCCGGGAGATCAGATCATCGCAGTCGGATCATACCTGAACAGCACACTAAACCTTGAGAAATTCTGTCTCTGTTCCAGTGAGAAAGATGAACGCAGGACTGCACCGTACTGCAAGACCTGTCATAAACAGATGACCAGCGCTGGAACAGGGAAGGGGTACAAATGCAGAAAGTGCGGAGAAAAAGCCCATGAACCAGAAATAGTGACACACAGACGGGAGATCCTCCCCGGCTGGTACGAGGTTCCACCATCAGCCCGCAGACACCTTGCACGACCCCTCATCAGAAGAAAAGAAGGGCCTGCTAACATTTTTTTCACCGGATGACCTAACTCTTGAACAATGCCGGCTGTTCAGATTACCATGGCTGAAGGAAGAACACAGGAACAGAAGAGAGCCGTTGCAAAGCGGGTTACTGACGTACTTGTCGAAGAACTTGGTGTGGCTCCTGATGCGATCACCGTGTACATCTACGAACTCGGACGTGACCAGATCGCAAAATCAGGAGTATTCCTTTCAGAAACCACATAACGGATCCACTCATCACCAGTTACTTGTTGCGCAAAGGTACATACATACACATGGACTGCGATATTCCGGTCAGACAGGCTCATCTCAGGCCGGGAATGAGTGTCAACGATCTGGTTACGGTGATGGGGCAGGCGGGTGCGTATAACGGAGGCGCCTTCTCGCGGGCGGTCTCCATCTACACAACCATGCTGACCGATACCAAAACAACCCGGTTCCTCGGATTTGCAGGGGCAATGGTTCCTGCAGGGATGGGAGGGATCGTGAGCGATCTTATCCGGGATGGAAAGATAGATGCTCTGGTCTCAACCGGGGCAAACCTCACTCATGACGTGATAGAGGCTATCGGCTGCCATCACTTCAAGGGAACCGAGCGCTGCAATGATGTGGATCTCAGGCACGAGGAGATAAACCGAATATATGATGTCTACCTCCCGAATGATGCCTTCATCTCTTTTGAAGAGTTTATGCAGGGAGTCTACAGCGATCTGGAAGATGGGAGTACTATCTCTATCAGTGATCTCCTTGCCCATATCGGCTCAAAACTTGAGACAGGTATCCTAGCAACCGCAGCAAAGCACAAGATTCCGGTATTCTGTCCTGCCATCCAGGATTCGATGATCGGCCTGCAGTACTGGCTTTTCCGACAGGGAAGAAAGGTCACGGTGGATGCCTTTGCTGATATGACAAAGATCATCGATCTCTGTTTTGAGTCCGAGAGGGCCGGGGCCCTCTTCATTGGGGGAGGAGTCCCGAAGAACTTCATCCTTCAGAGCATGCTGATGACCCCGAAGGGTTTTACGTACGCGATTCAACTGACCGGTGACCGTCCTGATCTCGGAGGACTTTCGGGAGCAACCCTTGATGAAGCGCGATCATGGGGTAAGGTGGAAGAGGATGCAGAGACCGTTACTGTATACGGCGACGCCACCATCACCTTCCCACTCCTTGTTGCAACAGCCCTGGAGAGAATTTCATGACTGATCTCATCCTAGCGTTGGACCCGACAAACAGGGCAGATGCACTACGGATCGCTTCAGCGGCATCACCGCACATTGATGCAATAAAGATAGGGTACCCCCTCATCCTTGCCGAAGGGCTTGGCATTGCAAAAGATCTCGCTGACTTCGGGCTTCCGCTCATTGCTGACTTCAAGGTTGCAGATATTCCCAATACCAACCAGCTCATCGCAGAGCAGGTCTTCGCTGCAGGATTCTCAGGGATCATATGCCACGGATTTACGGGATCTGATTCGGTCAAAGCTTGTGTAACCGTTGCACATGCTCAGGGGGGCGAGTGTTATGTGGTTGCCGAGATGAGCCATCCCGGCGGCGCCGAGTTCTTCCAGGGAGGCACAGCAGAGCGGATCGCCCGGATGGTCATCGAAACCGGGGCAGACGGAATAATCGCACCGGCAACACGACCGGAGAGAACACGAATTCTGCGTGAGATCATCGGAACACGGAAGATCCTTTCACCTGGGGTCGGAGCCCAGGGTGGAGATCCACATTCGATAGCCGGGATGGTAGACGGCATTATTGTTGGCAGGGCGATCTACGAGGCTGATGACCCGGCAGCAGCAGCGGCAGGATATGCCGGAATTCGCGGAACCCGGAGTTGAAGACAACAGGATAACTGCCAATACTCCCAGATAGTCTGATATGATCCGGTTCAGTATGTATGTGTATGATATGGAGTGAGCAGCAGCGGAAGATCGCAGCACTGTACTCATCAAAAGATGATATACCAATTGCAGAACGGCGATACAAATGTCATTCCTGCCATCTTGTTGTGGATGAGACACCATGCCCGGCATGCGGCGAACGGAACATGGAGATCATGTGCCCGCTTGACACCTGTGATTGTGCTCATGAGATATCCTCAACCATCGAGTACTGTCCGCTCTGTGGCGAGGCGGTCTGTCCTGAATGCGGCTCGCATGATGTGGTGCAGATCAGCAGGGTAACCGGATACCTGCAGGATGTATCAGGCTGGAACGCAGGAAAACAGCAGGAACTCAAAGACAGACAACGCTACTCAGTTGTATGAGGTATTACCTCGCTAACAATACCCTTATTGTAAGGGGTGCATTCCGGGCCTGCAGTACCGGGGATAGCGGGGGCATCAGAAATGTCACATCTCTTCTGACCCATCCGGTTCACCCACCCAATTCTCCTGATAATGAGCAGGTGATCAGGAATGCTGCACTTCGCAACGGCCTATCACCTGCAGTAGCCTTCGGGTTACTCATACCGACACAAGTCACACAGCACGCAGTCTTCAGATATGATCAGGTGACGGTGTTCATCACCGCCGGAAAAACCAGAGGTTCCGCCGGGCATGAGAAACATGATACAGCAGATCCCCAGATAGAAGGCGCCATCAGGATCATCTGCACTATCAGTGGAGACCTGACCGATGGTGATCTCCTCACAGCACTGACATCAGTAAACGAGGCAGAATTACAGGCAACTGCAGGTGATGACAGGATATCAGGCCTCGATCGAAGAGGGATCATCATCGGCGCAGAAAGGGACGCCACAGCCCGGGGTGAGGATCACAACGTGGATGAGAAGATCCGCGAGGCCGTACGATACGGGATTGCAGATGTTATAGAACATATTTCAAAGGGACCTGACCATTCCGATGTCTGGCCGTCATTTCATATTCACTCCACCATCGGGGGGGATCGATGGATAGAATGGCAGAAGAAGGGTTGTCCCTACTACCCTTGTCACTTCAAAGGACAACGGTGTGATCTCTGTTACTGCCCGCTCTATCCCTGCGAAGACGAAACCCTTGGTGAATGGACAATTGGATCCCGCGGACGGGTATGGAGCTGCGTCCCATGCACACTCAATCACCAGTTATCAGTGGTACATCATCTGCGACGCAACCCGGAAGCAACCAGTTCGGAACTGAAAGCACTTCTTCTACATTATCCACACGAATAAAGACCTTGTGAGTATTGCACCACAGATATACATCACAGATTATTTTTCAACTGTTCACTTTCGCCCTGTGCCCTACAGGATTTATATACATCCTGATCTGAAGAGCTGATTGGAGATGACATATGGACCTGACACCAATCACACAAAGGATCTCCGAAAAGTTTGCTGCGCTGGGTCATCAGATCGAACCGGCAAAGGTAGAGGAGAAACTCGCCCGGATGATCAACGAGTTCGGGGTTCCTGAAGAAGAAGCTGAACGCTCAATTGTGAGTGATTACTCACGCGAGTTTGGCCTTGACGAACAGATCCATCCTGCGGCTATTGCATCTGATGCACCTGATGCAACCCCTATTGCAGAGGTCAAGATAGGAGACTGGGCAACCATCGAGGGGGTGGTGACAGTTCTCTTTGAGTCACGCTCTCCTTCAGTCGCACAGAGTGGCATACTCGCAGATCAGTCGGGATGCATCCGGTTCACGGTCTGGGCAAAGGCACAGGCCCCGGCACTCGAACTGGGAGAATGGTACCGGTTTGAGTCCGCTGCGGTTGATGAATTCAACAGCCAGCCAGGGTTTCAGGTCCACTCAGGAACTGCAATCTTCCCAATTCAGCATGATCAACTCCCAGATATTGAGACAACACCGATTGCAGATCTAAAACGGGGAGTGGTCAGCTTTGAAGGAAAAGTGGTATCATATACAGAACGATCTGAAGGGCCGGTGCACATAGCAGGGGTCATCGCTGACGGAACCGGAGCGATCAGGTTCACGATCAGAAGAGGAGACACTGCACCAGAAATAGAAGAGGGAGGGTGGTACCAGATCGAGTACGCTGTTGCTGATCTCTACCGGGGAGCAATGAACCTGCAATTCAACGCAGGTACCAGAATAACCCAGATATCAGATGATCGCAGCCTTCGCCCGGCCATATCACCAATTGCAGGAATAAAACCCGGGATTATCTGCATACGGGTAAAGGTTCTCCAGGAGTACGCAAGCTCAAGTGAGAGGATGTTCCAGTCAGGCACCCTTGGAGATGAGAGCGGGACTATCAGATTTGTAACCTGGAAGGATGAGTCTGCAGAGCGGCTTGCACCCGGGATGGCGTACACAATCTATTACGCATCTGCGGATGAGTTCAACGGCCGGTTGTCACTAACCCTGAACGGGGCCACCTGTCTTCCTGATGACGCAGCGGCGATCAACGTCACTCCCATCCCGGAACGATCAGCACCTGAAACTGCCACTCTCGAAGGAGTTGTTACGGTTCTTTTCCCTCCCCGCACTGCTTCTATAGCCCAGACCGGGATCTTCGCGCACGATTCCGGAGTCATGCGGCTTACTGTATGGGCAAACGCCCATGCACCGACTCTGCAGGTGGGGGAATGGTACCGCCTGGAATCAGCAGTCCTTGATGAATACAACTCACAGAAAAATATCAAGGTCACATCAGGAACGGTTGTAACACCACTTTCAGGTGAGACTATTCCACAGATCGCTGTCTCACCAATATCAGATCTGAAACAGGGACTCGTTAGTCTTGAAGGAAAGGTAATTACCTACACACCTCATGCAGAAGGGCCAGTCAGGGCAGCAGGAGTGATCGCTGACAATACCGGCGGGATCAGGTTCACCATCAGGCAGGGGGAGCAGGTGGCAGACATCGAGGCAGGAGGATGGTACCGGTTCGATTACGCTATCGCTGATCTGTATCGAGGAGCCATGAACCTGCAGCTCAATGCAGTGACCCGAATCTCACCACTTCCGGGAGACCAGACTCTTCAACCTGCGATCACACAGGTTGCAGAGATAAAACCAGGAATTGTCTCTCTGCATGTAAAAGTGGTTCAGGAGTATGAGAGTACCAGCGAACGAATCCTCCAGTCAGGAATACTCGGTGATGAGACCGGAACCATCAGGTTCGTGACCTGGAAAGATGATACCACTGAAAGGCTGATTCCTGGGAAGATCTACACCATTCAGTATGCAGCAGCGGACGAATATAACGGACGCCCGTCCCTGACCCTCAACGGATCAGCCGTCATCGCGGATGATGCCGGGGCCATCGAAGTGAAAGCATCAGGTGATGAGGTCATCGGTGCACTTGTTCATATATCGCCAGGTTCAGGTCTCATCAAGCGCTGCCCGGTTGAAGGATGCGGAAGGGTGCTTACGAGACAGAACTACTGTCAGATCCATGAGATCCAGCCTGATTTTCAGTACGATCTCAGGATCAAAGGGTGGCTTGACAACGGACGGCAGACCTGGGACACGATCATTTCACGGGAAGGTGTGGAGAAACTTCTCGGACTCACACTGGATAGTGCAAAGGAGATGGCAGAGAACAATCCTCTCGGGCTTGAGACTGTGTATTATCACCTCTGTGAAGAGTTGCTTGGCAGATATATCTCCTGCCAGGGAAGAGTCATCGAAAACAGGCTCTTTTCATCATCATGTTCGTATCTCACCTTTGATTCGGCACGTCATGCGGATCTGCTCAACCGTTCGGAGGTGACCAGTCATGAGTGAACAGACTGCCTTTCAACGATATGAGCGCGAACCGGCAAAGAGGGTTTTCGCGGCAGAGTTCAGGGAGACATCATACCACTTCAAGGAGGGAAGTGAGGACAAAAGCCCGACCTTCGTGCTGCTCCCGACCGGTGAGCGGTGTAACAGGGTATTTCTCGTAGGCCTCCTGGCTGACAAGAAGAAGTCAGAGGGTGATGCGGTCTTCTACCAGATCAAGGTGAAGGATCCGAGTGGGTTCTTCTTTGTGAGTGCAGGGAGTTATCAGCCGGAAGCGATGCACCAGATCGCATCCATCGAGACACCGACCGTCGAGGCAAAACCTACCTACGTTGCAGTGATCGGAAAGCCGAACGTGTTTAATGCACCGGACGGACGGACCCTGGTATCAGTCAGGGCCGAATCGGTGGCTGCTGTCAGCAAGGAGGTACATGACTGCTGGATTCTTGATACTGCCACACGGACCCTTGAGCGGCTTGAGAAGACCGAAGAGACTCCTGATACGGTGAAGGCAAAAGAGATCTATAAACAGACATCAGATGTCTGGAAACGAATGGTTCACGAAGCCCTGAAAACAATTGAGATCTAACCTCTCACTACGTTTTTACCGTAAATAATAACTAAAAACCTCAAAGGGCTTGAGAAAAACCAATCCATTTATCTTTTCTGATGCTGTATCCAAACATACCATACGTTTCCTGGTGGACTGATGCCAATACCTACTTATCATATGCTCATGTATCCGCTCCTTCAGTATTTGAGTGATGGAGAACAACATGGAATCCGTGATTTGGTCGACAAACTCATTGAACAATATAAAATCTGAACGAGGAAGAAAGAAACAGAGTCCTGCCAAGAGGCAATCAAAAGGTAATTTCATGCAGAGTCGGTTGGGCTAAGACATATTTAAAAAAGGCAGGACTCATAACAAACCCAGGGCGGGGAATTATCCAGATAACGGTTCAGGGAAGAAAAACCCTGAAACAAAATTTGACAGATCTCAGTGATGAATATTTAGAACAATTTGAAGGTTTCAGGGCATTTAAAAGAAGTTTTCATCCTTCGAAATCGGAACATGATGAAATCTCACTTCCTGACTTACCAGATACAAGAACACCTCAGGAGATCCTTACTGAAGGATATCAGCAGATTCAAACCGAACTTGTCTCTGAACTGATGCAACAGGTACTCAACTGTTCACCCCACTTTTTTGAAACTCTCGTACTTGATGTTCTGGTTTCAATGGGATATGGGGGTTCCCACAACGACGCTGCTCAATCAGTCGGTCGAACTGGTGATGGAGGGATTGACGGGATCATCAAAGAGGACAAGCTTGGTCTTGATGCCATCTATTTGCAGGCAAAGCGATGGAAAAATACCGTAGGAAGACCTGAGATCCAGTCATTCGCAGGAGCATTGGATGGGGTCAGAGCAAAAAAGGGGATATTTATTACAACATCCGGATTTACTCAAGATGCTTTGAATTATGTAAAAGGTATTGAGAAAAAGATTGTTCTGATCGATGGGAAACAATTGGCTAATCTGATGATCGAATATAATGTCGGCGTTTCACCAATTGCCACGTACACCATCAAAAGAGTGGACACGGATTACTTTGAAGAAGAGTGATTTTGTCTTCTTGTCATCGCACTGTATCCCACTCTTCAAGAACCTCTGAACCCTCGACAAAGACCAGTCCGTGTTTCTTTGCATACCTGAGCCTCTTCTTTTAACAAGGCAAGTCCACTCTCATCATCAAGCATCTCGCATATACTGATCGGCGGATATATGCTTGCCATCTCTGCCAAGGCTATCGAGAACTCACTCTGGCCATGACGTTGATCCAGCAGTTTTTCTGCGGCAATGAGCACAGGCATGTGACCGGGGGTTCTGAACTGCTCCTTGAACACTACAGGCCCCTCGTCGAGAGTATTCTGGACAACCTGTGAGAGGGCGTTCACCGTGAGGGATCGATCCTTGTCAATAATCCCAGAGAAAGTATTCCGGTGATTAACCCAGAGTGAGAATGAAGAGTTGTTCGAAGGATCATACGGAATGTCTCTGAGATGTTCGACCATGGCAAAGGCCTTGAGGAAAAACCTGAGAAACGGAAGACCCTTTTTTTTGTCGATGTAAAGGGAATTGCGGTACAGGCAGATCTCCCATAATCATGGAGTGTCCTAAAACCATTAAAAGTAATATTTTTGAAGAGAGACAATCAGGATATTCGCACTCTGCCTACGAATTAAAAGTTAGGGGCATTACAGGTATTTATTTATGAATGAAATACAGAGTTTCAATCATGTTGAATTATAAAGAGAAGCGGATTCTAATTGTTCTAGCAATTTTTGTAGTCTTCCTTTTTCCAACTGCCCAAGCGGCAGCCAATCCATTTGTGGACGTGCCGGCCAAACATTGGTCATATGATGCACCAAATAAACAGGCTTCAGATAAGGTAACCGAGGATAACCATGATCCAGGATTTTCTCCGGATTTGACCATGACCAGGGATGAATCCGCAGCCCTAATAGCAAAGTTAAACGGAATTGGAAATTCCATTAAAAATAGATATTCTCAAGGTCAGATTAACAATAACCTGAACCTGATAAAAGATACAGGTAAAGGTACTGATCGCCCTAGTAGTATTGCGGCTACTCCAACCAAAACAAGTGATTCGGACATTCTTGTCGCCGCTCTTTTAGCATCAAATGAAGTTAGAGAATTACCATCAGGGACAGGTGGTTTTTGGGGTGGAGGGGTATCACCAGAAGAGGGATCAGGGTCAGATAATATTATTTTAGGTGCTGGAGAACTACCCCCCCCTACAATACAACAATCACCAATAACCGTACCACCATCGGACCAATTATTAGCACAATTAAAAGTAGAATTGGCGGAAATGCCAGGAGTAACATCATGTACTGGAGGACCAGACTGTTATGCAAACTCCGGGGATTCGAGTGATGGAAGTAATGTCGCTCAACCTATTACAGATGCACCTCCTCGTCACGGATGGTAAACCAATCACTCCTATTTTTCCAGGATCTAGGGGATAATTGCACCGTCCACAATAGCCACGGCGGTGGATACGGAGTTATCCCCCTATTTTCAGAACAGGCTCAGTATTAGCCCTTCCATTCAGGTTTCCCACAGTTTCTAAACCCTTAAGTGGTTTTGACCTTCAATTTTGCATAATTGCCAGAAATTATCGAAAGTTTAAGGAGGAACGTAACACATAGAGATCAATCCATTTTTCAGGATTCATTCATAGAAAATCTGAAATTTCATGTGACTGATATTCGATTGTTTATTACCTCACCTCCCGACACATAAGCGCATAAGGTTGTGAAAAACTCTATCCTCCTATTCCTGATACAAGATATTCCTCTATAAAGCGATTCTTTCACTTTTCCTTAACAATTAAATATAAATTTATTATGCGCTTATATCATAGTGGCAGAAATGAAGTCCACCATACGTATCAAGAAGATTAATGGGAAGGAGTACTGGTACGAAGACACCCCGTATTATGACAAAGAGAAAAAACAGATCCGCCACAAGTCAAAGTACCTGGGGAAAAATATCGACGGGCAGCCAGTGAAGGTCCGTAGTGATGAAATGATTCCTGCTCGGTTGTCCGTATCTTCTGCTCCAAAAGCTGCGTATTTTCATGGGAATCTGCTCCCTCTTCAAAACATCACCCAGGAACTCTCAATTCAGGCTACTCTTGAAGAATTTCTGACTGAAATTGAGACAGATACGCTCTTATCTCTTGTGTACAACCGTATCCTACGCCCTACTGCAATGTCTAATATTCAGTCTTGGTACGAAGGGTCCTCTCTCTGGATCAATAACAATAAGTTACCGCTGAGTGGACAGCGAATCAGCGAGCTCCTATCAAATATTGGTCAAAGTAACATTCCTGAAGAGTTTATGGAACGGTTTGCCGCTCAAATCGAACCAAACGCAACTCTTCTCTACGACATCACCAGTCTGTCGAGTTCTTCAAAACTATTAGAGTGCCTCGAATATGGATATAATCGGGATAATGACGGTCTTCCCCAGATAAATCTCTCCCTCGTTGTAGACAAGGACAAGGGAATACCTGTTCGTTATGATGTATATCCTGGAAGCATTGCAGATATTTCAACACTAAAAAATACTATCATTCGGCTAAAAGATGCCGGTTCGCAGCAATTTCGCTTGGTTATGGATAGGGGATTTTTTTCGCAAACCACCCTTGCAGAACTGATTGACGAAAAAATTCCATTTATCATCCCAGCTACGATCCAACTCACTTCCGTTAAGGAGTTGATGAGTAAAGCTCAAACGCGAGTTAAACAGGCTGAATATCTTCAGAAACACGAGAAAGGACCAATATTTGCAATGCCTGTAACTCTTGAGCATCAATTTGATCTAGATGATAGACCCAGAATCCTTAAAGTCAATGGATATTGTTTTTATGACCCTAAAAGAGAACAGGATGAACGGGATTCATTTTACCAACAGTTATTTGACGCACTTGAAAAACTCAAAGGGTGTCGGCCACAGAACTGGAGAAAACCGGAAACGGTTGTTCAGGGAGTGGCAAAAAAATACGTCAGATATCTGAATTGGAAGTTTGTTGATGGTCAGTTTGAGGTCTCAATAAAACAAAAAGCGGTGACACAACGTCTTAACCGAATGGGACGATTCATACTTTTTTACAGCGGGGAGATGGATTGGCTTTCCTGCCTCACCATGTATCGTCAGCGAGATGCAGTCGAAAAATGCTTCCTGCGGATGAAAAATGATTTGGAAACACTGCCACTCAATGCACGGAGAGAGGATTCAGTGAAAGGATATTTGTTCATGGTGTTCATAGCCCTAATTATTCGAATGAGGCTTCAAATGATCTTGAAAGTGACCGGGCTTGCGAAACAATATTCGGTCGAAAAACTACTATTAGAACTCGAAAAGATCAAATTATTCGAACTATCTCAGGGGGAAATCATGAAATCTGAAGTCAGTAAGAAAAACAGGGAGATTTTAGAGGCACTTAATTTATGTGCTTAAGGATCCGGGAGGTGAGGTTATTACCGAACCTATTGATACAAGAACAGACGATCAGGGTAAGACTTATTCATCAACCTGAACTAAAAATCTCAAAAAATCTCAAAAAATATGCAGACAATCAGGAGGATTTTTCCCCCTTATGTCTGACGGTTATCCCACTCTTCAAGAACCTCTGAACCCTCGACAAAGACCAGCCCGTATTTCTTTGCATACCTGATCGCCTCTTCCTTTGACAAGGCAAGCCCGCTCTCATCATCAAGCATCTCACAGATACTGATCGTCGGGTTTATACCTGCCATCTCTGCCATGGCAACCGAAAGTTCGGTCTGGCCATGCCGTTGATCCAATAGTTTTTCTGCGGCGATGAGCACAGGCATATGACCGGGGGTTCTGAACTGCTCCTTGAACACAACAGGCTCCCCATCGAGAGTATTCTGGACAACCTGCGAGAGGGCGTTCACCGTGAGGGATCGATCCTTGTCTGTGATCCCGGTGAAGGTGTTCCGGTGATTAACCCAGAGTGAGAATGAAGAGTTGTTCGAGGGATCATACGGAATATCTCCGAGCTGCTCGACCATGGCACAGTTCTTGAGGACATCCCTGGCAAACGGAAGCCCCAGTTTCTTTGCTGATGCATAGGGAATTGCGGTACAGATCAGACCACCGGCATCATGACGCATCCGGCAGATATCCCGGTGGGTGATCCGATCAGATCGCATTGTGAGATCGGTCTCACGTTCTCTGTTGTCAAAATCATAGAGCAGTACCATCTCACCCTTTCTGAGTGCATCAAGGGCCTCTTGAATCATAATGAAACCTCAATCATTACCTCATCTCCATCCTTCAGATTCAGTTCACGACGCAGCCCAACCGGTGCTATCACTTCAACAAGGGCATCAGGATAATGGGATCTCCCGGGAACAACGATCCCACAGGGGATATTTCCAATCATACAGGGTAGACATCGAACCTTGCCGAATGTCCGGCCTTCGGACTCGAACCCTTCTACTACAAACCAGTCTGCAAGCGTCAGTTTTTTTCTCCGCTGGATTGCCACAGGTGAGAGGCGGAGATTCAATGTACCCGGATAGGGTGCAAACCCGAGGATCTTCTCAAACTGGTGCACATACTGGCTGATACTCATGTAGTAGGCGCCTTCTCCAAGGCCAGACTCAACTGTTCCCGGGAACTGATACTGCTTCTCTTTTCTTCCAAAGAGTCGGTAGTAGTCACAGTACTCTTTTCGAAGTACAGACTCACCCTCTTCGCTGATGGTCACGTGCTGGCCGTCTGCGATGATGGTCCGTCTGATCAGGTCTTGCTGCTCCAGTGACTTGAGCCGCCGTGAAGCGGTCTGCGGACTCATCCCAAGCTCCCCACCAAGACCCTGCGAGTTAAGAAAGACCGGATCATGAAGTCCGCCCAGGAGAGCGATGTGCTTCAGGCACTCAAGATCCTCAGGCCCTGTCATGATACCATATATGAGGAGGATATTATTAATGCGTTATCATTGGTGAGATCGATCTCAAAATTGTGTTTTGATCCAGTACCTCACGGATCGATATGAATCAGATTTCTGGATCGACTTACAGCCTGGAATATAGTGCAGTCATGTCGTGAAGGTATCCAGAGAGAGTGTCAGGTATCTGTTCTTCTTTCACCCGCCACAACCAGTTGCCGGTTTTACTCCCCGGAGTATTCATCCGCGATTCGTTGCCCAGATTCAGAAGATCCTGCATAGGGATGATCACCGTGTTTCCAACACTCATCATCGCAAGCCTGATGAGCATCCAGGTGACCTCTTCAGCCCGGAGTTCATGACCGAGATATGCGGACAGGTTTCTCCTCTCTTCTTCAGAGGCTTCTGCCCTGAACCACCCGGAGATCGGGGCATTATCATGAGTACCGGTATAGACCACACAGTCACGCGGGATGTTATGGGGAATATACGGGCTTCCCGCTATCCCTGCCCCAAATGCAAAGATCAGCACCTTCATTCCGGGAAGGGAGAACTCACGCATTACCTCTCTCACATCAGGTGTGATGATGCCAAGATCCTCAGCAATGATAGGTAAATATGCGGAGCGTTTTGCAAGAGTATTCAGAAGATCATAACCGGGAGCAGGAACCCATCTGCCCGTCACTGCGGTCTCTGAACCGGCAGGAATTTCCCAGAAACCTATCAGGCCGCGAAAGTGATCAATCCTGATATAATCGACCAGGGATGCAAGATGTTCGATCCGCTGAATCCACCAGGAGAACCCGGTACTCTGGATCTCATCCCATTCATAGACCGGGCTGTCCCAGATCTGCCCGGTTTCACTGAAGTAGTCAGGAGGGACCCCGGCTATCACCTCTGGTTTCAGACTCTCATCAAGTTTAAAGAATCGCGGGTACACCCAGACGTCAGCACTGTCGTAGTCGACATAGATGGGGATATCACCAATCAGAAGAATTCCGGCTTCCCTGCATTTTGTTCTGAAGGCACTCCACTGAAGGGAAAAAAGGTACTGGAGAAATTTTTCCCTGAGTACGGAATCTGCTTCTTCAGCACGTATCCTGTCAAGGGCTTCGGGACTGCGGAGTTTCAGATCAGAAGGCCAGTCACCCCACCGGAGAGGAGAAAATTTCTTTCGCAAGGCCTGAAAGAGAGTATAATCATCCAGCCATTTCGCGTTTTTGTTACAGAATTTTTCAAATTCTGACCGGTTTTCACTACCCTTGAACCGTTCAAAGGCCCTGGCGAATACCTCCTCCTTGTATGCGATAACCCGTGAAAAATCAACACTTCCGGTGGTGAAAACCGGTACCGGTTCAAGATCTTTTGGATCAATAAACCCGTCAGAGACCATGACTTCCGGGCTTATCAGAAGGGGATTTCCGGCAAATGCGGATAATGCATGATACGGGGAGTTATCATACTCATATTCAGTCGGATGGATCGGAAGAATCTGCCAGTACCGCTGCCCGGAGTCTTTGAGAAACCGGATAAAGTTATACGCCCCCGGCCCGAGATCACCGATTCCAAACCTGGACGGCAGCGATGTAATATGCAGAAGTACTCCGCTTCCCCTCGTTCTCATGAATCGATCTGAGTAATATGAAGGACCCAGAGAAAAATATTCCCGATAATCAGCAAGGATCAGTTTAGATGATCTTCACCGGATGAGGATGTGCCACCATAGATGACATCAAGATGTCTCCCAAGTTCCTGCACAGCCTCTACCCACTCCTGTGAGTGTTCATCACCATCCTGTGCTCTTTTTTCTGCCGGAACCATGTAACGGGAGTGGAAGGCATAGTACTGGTTCTGACTACTGCGGAGATCCATCTGGAGAGAGAGAGGTTTTAGTGCAACAAATAGTGAGTTTACATCCCGGATCTTCTGCAGGGTTTGAGGTTCACGGGTGATGGCACAGATTTCCCTATAGATCCGATCTGCTGCAACAATGCTCAGGTTCAGGGTATCAGGGGGTACCCTGCTCTGAATAAGCCGGGTGACTGCTTTTCGAAGTGATCGGATACCACCATTACCGGTCTCAAGACAGATTCTGACTTCAGCATTGAGAATATACTGGTTTAGAGAGTCAAGGACCGCAGGAGGGGTAGTCCCCTCCTTTTTCATAGCCTGCATGAGAGCCGCATTCCTCGTGGAGATCTGACAGAGATGAGACTCCAGATCAGCAAGAGTGGTTGCAAGAACTGATGTCTGAATCTTCCTCCTCCCATCAGGGAAGATCTTTTTGAGTGGAATTGTGGTTTTGCAGGTCTTCCTCATACAACATATCAATCCAGGAATATCCTGCCAGCTATACGCATTCCAGAGATCCTGCTCCATCTGTGCAAAAGCATCTTCAGAGACAAAGGTCCCTGTGCCACCGATATACACAAGATCTCCGAGCCAGACAGAGACGATGATGTGATGGGACTCTTCACGAGTCAGTTCAGATGTCAAGGTTGCAGATCCGGTCATGAGTCCCAGATTTCCGGTTTTTTCCTGCCTGCAATGGTCACATCTGATCTTGTATGTATAGAGGGAGGTTGCATCCTGATGATCGCCCATAAGGGCAGTGATGGCATAGAAACAGGCGATCTGATCCCTCGCAACCATGGCTGTCTTCACATATCTCTCAAAAATATCCGCACCACGGCCTGATGACGGAATGTTGCTGACCGCCCGGCTGAGTAACCTGGTGAAGGCAGGTTCATAATCGACGCCGGTGAGCTCTTGTGCCAGTTGCATAGCCCTACAGGCGTACATCATCACCTGAACTGTCTCAATCCCGGAAAGTTCATCAAAAAACCACCCGCAACTGGTGTACATGAGCAGGGCATTGTGCTGAACTTCAAGAAGTTTCAGTGCTCTCGCCACCTGATCAGAAGAGAATCCCCGAATCATATGCCTGGTGATGAACCAGTCGAGACGTTCATCAGACCTGTCAAGGATCAGGTCAATGTACTCGTTGCGTGCAGCCCGGGGATCTGAAAACTGAAGACCTGCTTCTTTCTCGTACAACGCGGTGAGAGAGGCATTCAACTGGTCCATTGCTTCCCTGAGTGGGCCACGCCACTTCTGATTCCACAGCCTGGGATTATATGGAGGAGTGGTGTTTGTAAGTGAGACACACTCACCCGGATCAGAGATCAGGCAGGCATGATAAGTCCGGCATCCACAATCGCTCTGCCACCGTCCGACACCATGATTACAACTCCATGAGGAGTTCTCGTAGATCTCAACCTCGTTTTCAGGAGGGTGGGTTGCTAGGTACTCCCCGAAGATGGTAATTCTGGCCAGTTTTTGTTTGTCTATGAGATGGAGAGCATATGCAAGGGCCATATCAGCGAACCGGTGATGATGCCCGTAGGTCTCACCGTCGGTGGCAATACTGAGCAACCGTGGGGAGTCAATCCCTCTGAAGGTTGAGATCATCCGGTCTGCAAACTGCTCTCCGTTGCTGAGCAGGGAGCCGAACGCGATCTCGCTGGCTATGGCATGATCATAAAAGAACAGGGCTATCGATCTTCCTGATGGGAGTCTGCAGAGATAGGGTCTGCCAATATCAAGTCTCTCCTGGTTCGTAGTCTCCCATGACCCTCCGGCAATTTTTCTTATCCGGCGTGCCTGATACGGAGAGAGGATCGTAAAGAGGATGCCCTGTTCTGCCAGTATTTCAAGGGTTTCGATATCAACAGCGGTTTCAGCAAGCCACATTCCTTCCGGCATCCGGCTAAACCGTAAGGCGAAGTCACGTATGCCCCAGATGATCTCGGTCTCTTTGTCCCGTCGTGAAGCCAGAGGCATAATAATATGATTGTAGACCTGGGCAATCGCACAGCCGTGTCCTGAAAACCGTTTCTGACTCTCGCGATCTGCTTCGATTATTTGAGCGTAGAGTCCGGGATTGTGGTCTTCTATCCATGAGAGGAGGGTTGGACCGAAATTAAAACTGATGCTGGCGTAATTGTTGACGATATCCAGAATATTTCTCCCTGACCCTAGGATTCGGGATGAAGCATTGGGAACATAACATTCTGCAGTGATCAGTTCATTCCAGTCATGATACGGAGATGCAGAACCCTCATTTTCGATCTCTTCAAGCCATGGGTTTTCCCGGGGGGGCTGGTAAAAGTGTCCGTGAATACAGATATGCCGGTTAATATGAATCGCCTCCAGGGCTAGGACTGGCCCTCTCATTTTGCTGCTGGTGCAGATCAACCTTGGGGATCACTGATATCCATACGAGAACTAATCCAGATAAAATTTTGGATGGAACAGAGAAAAAGGAGGTTTCATCAGTTTCTGAAGAGAGATATGATGCCATGAGACTGATCCCTACACTGTTTCAATGCTTTGTTCTGATACTACTGATAGGTATTACCATCGTGCCAGGTATGGCAGCCGGGAAGACTGATGATGATCTCACCTCACAGGCAGGAGTTTTTTCTGTTCTTGAAGCAGGCAGTTATGATCGCATAACCACCGTGGATGAGATGAATAAAAAGGGCGATCTGGGAGTGGGCGGATTTGAAAATATGGATGGAGAGTTGATCCAGCTCAACGGTACAATATACCAGGTGACTTCAGACGGGGTTGTGCACACACCACCGGGGGATACAGGAGTTACATTCATGAACACAGTCAAATTCAATCCTGAAATGAGCCATGAATTTTCCAATCCAGAAAATCTTACCGAACTTGAGGATGAGTTGATGCAGTCATTCCCATCCCAGGACAGCATATACGCGATCAGGATAGACGGATTTTTCCCGGAGATGACGGTCAGAAGTGTTCCGGTGCAGCAGAAACCATATCCTCCCCTGTCGTCAGTTATCGCAAACCAGAGCGTCTTTAATCTCACCAATACAACCGGCACAATATCAGGATTCTGGTTCCCGGCGTGGATGCAGGGCGTGAACTACGCAGGATACCATCTGCACTATATTTCTGAAGATCGGGCATCTGGTGGACATATCCTCGGTTTCACCATAGAGAACGGAACTGCCCTGGTGGATCCGGTACATTCATTCAAAACAGAAACTGAAGAACAGTAAATAAGTAAAGATCAGGAGATGGGAATATCTCCTGAAATTTCCCGGGGTGATTTTTTGAAATGTACTTCGAGCACCCCGTTATCGAAGGTTGCCTTGGCATTTTCTTCGGTTACTTCTGCAGGGAGGGGAACACTCCTGCTCACTGACCCGTAGAACCGCTCCCTGATGAAGTAGTTCTTCTCCTCTTCCTCCTTCTCTTCTTTCCGTTCGCATGTGATCTGAAGGAGATTCGGTCTCAGGAGCCTGATCTTCACCATGTCTTTCTGGCATCCCGGTATATCTGCCCGGGCCACCACCTCTTCACCTTCGTCCCTGATATCCACTGAGAAACCTCCTGCAGCCAGTGCAGGCAGGTCACGGCTCCTCTGACTGTAAGATGGAAAAGATGGAAGCAGGTTGTGAAAACGACTTTCCATGTCAGCGAAGAGAGAGTCCATCTCTGTTCTGAATGCATCAAAGGGGTCACGTTCACGTTTGATGATTGCCATTTGGTGTACCTCCGGTACGTCACGAAGACGGGTACGCTTCCCCTACGTAATATGAGAACATAAAATTTTGCCAGGCACCTTTCAGACACAATTGTATCAGAAACCGGACACTTCAGAATACGTCAATCCGGATATCATGCGGGGCAATAACCAGAAACCTAAAATACCATAATTCGATCTTTGTCGAACTGTATTTCGTTAATTATTTAACTTCCCCCTCCCTCACTGTACAGGCATGGAACCGGGACTGCGCCATCGGCTTGCAGAGAAGATGGCGGGGGAGATAACCCTCTCTGATTCTCCGGGGAAGACCCTGAAGAAATGGCGAATGAGTTTTGACATCTCTCAGGGACACCTGTCCGAGTTTCTCGGCGTCTCGCCTTCAGTCATCAGTGACTATGAAAGCGGGAGGAGGAAGAGTCCTGGTACTGCGATTATCGGACGGATTGTAGATAGTATTCTCGCCATTGATGAAGGAAGGGGAGGCAGATATATACAAAAATTTGCCTCGCTGCTCTTTGCGGAGATGGGGGAAGGGGTCATCTATGATCTCCATGATTATTCAAACCCAATCACACTGGAGACATTCTGCAGGGTAATTGGGGGAGAACTCCTCACAGGGCCGGTAGATCTGACGATCTACGGGTATACGATCATCGACAGTATCAAGGCGATTATGAACCTCTCATCGAACGAGTTCAACCGGATATACGGGTGGAGCACCGAACGGGCGCTCATTTTCACCGGAGTTTCCAATGGAAAGTCACCAATGGTGGCGATCCGGGTTACCCCCTTCAAACCCCGGTGCGTAGTACTCCACGGCATTTCAGCAGGGGATGTTCATCCGATCGTGCCAAAGATGGCAGAGAAGGATCACATCACCCTGATGTGTACCGAGAAGGATATTGAAGAGATCGTGGAGAGTCTGAGGGACGAAAAATGGTAGGAATAATCTCATACGGGGCGTACATTCCACGCTACCGTATCAAGGTAGAAGAGATCGCACGGGTATGGGGTGCGAATGGTGCCGAGATCTCAAAGGGTCTCGGAGTGTTTGAGAAGAGTCTTCCTGACATGGACGAAGACACCATCACCATCTCAGTCGAGGCAACCCGTGCAGCAATGGCACGGCGTGAGATCAACCCGGTTGATATCGAAGCAGTATATGTCGGATCCGAGTCACACCCGTACGCGGTCAAACCTACTGCAGTAACAGTCGGAGAAGCTATTGGGGCAACACCTGTGATGACTGCAGCAGATTACGAATTTGCATGCAAAGCAGGAACTGCAGCGATTCAGACCTCGATGGGTCTTGTCAAATCAGGTATGGTAAAACTTTCTGTTGCCGTTGGTGCAGATATCGCTCAGGGAGAGCCCGGCGATGCACTTGAATACACGGCAGCAGCCGGAGGAGCCGCATTTGTTATCGGTAACGATGATCCGATTGCCGAGATCAATCACACCTGTTCATTCTCCACAGATACACCAGACTTCTGGAGACGGGAGAACAAACCATACCCACGGCATGGTGGAAGGTTTACCGGTGAGCCTGCATACTTCAAGCACGTGATCGGTGCATCGAAGATGATGCTCGAAAAGATGGGAACCAAGCCGTCTGATTATGACTTCGCTGTGTTCCACCAGCCGAACGGAAAATTCCCGGTTCAGGCAGCAGGCATGCTCGGGTTCTCAATGGACCAGATCAAACCGGGACTTGCAGTCACTTACCTTGGAAATACGTATTCAGGAGCATCTATGGTCGGACTCTCTGCAGTCCTCGATGTTGCAAAACCAGGAGATCGGATCTTTTTGACCAGTTACGGATCCGGGTCTGGAAGCGATTCTTTTGACATGACCGTGACCGATGTGATCACCTCTGATCTCTTCCACCGTGAGGCAGCTCCGTCAGTGGCAGCCCTCCTGGCTGACAAGAAGATCGTTGACTATGCAGTATATGCCAAACACAAAGGCAAAGTGGTGATGATGGAATGAGAGAAGTCGCAGTTATCGGAGTCGGTTGCACAAAGTTCGGTGAGAAGTGGGAGAGTTCTTTCAGAAATCTCTTTGTTGAGGCTGGTGCCCTGGCACTGGAGGATGCAAATCTTTCAGGTGAACACATCGACGAGATCTTTGTCGGCAACATGAGTGCAGGCAGATTTGTCGAGCAGGAGCATGTCGGAGCCCTTATCGCAGATTATGCAGGTCTTGCAACTGATAACATTCCGGCAACGCGTGTTGAGGCAGCCTGTGCATCAGGTGGACTTGCATTCAGACAGGCATACACCGCAGTTGCGTCAGGAATGTCAGACATCGTCGTTGCAGCCGGAGTCGAGAAGATGACCGATGTTGATACCAGTGTCACTACCGATGTGCTTGCTGCTGCTGCAGACAGGGAGTGGGAAGGGATTGCAGGAATTACATTCCCCGGTCTCTACGCTATGATCGCAACCCAGTACATGCACCGGTACGGCCTTACCCGCGAGCAACTTGCCCAGGTCGCGGTGAAGAACCATGAGAACGGTGCATTGAACCCTAACGCACAATTCCAGAAGCCAATTACTCTTGAAACAGTAATGAAATCAACCCTGGTTGCAGATCCGCTCAGACTCTTTGACTGTTCACCGGTAACAGACGGGGCCTCTGCAGTCATTCTTGCCCCGCTTGAGCGGGCACGTGAGTTCACGGATACTCCGATCAAGGTTCTTGGCTGTGGCCAGGCATCAAGTTCCATCGCACTTCATGACCGAAAGGACATCTGCACTCTTGATGCAACAGTTGCCGCAGGAAACAGGGCGTTCCAGATGGCAAAGGTCGAGCGTAAGGATATCGGATTTGTTGAGGTGCATGACTGTTTCACCATTGCAGAGATCTGTGCCATTGAGGATCTCGGATTCTGCAAGAAGGGAGAGGCAGGAAAACTGACCGAAGAGGGATACACGGCCCTTGGAGGAAAACTTCCAGTCAACCCGAGCGGTGGACTGAAAGCATGTGGTCACCCGGTCGGAGCAACCGGAGTCAAACAGGTTTACGAGGTTGTAAAGCAGCTTCGTGGCGATGCCGGAAAACGACAACTTGATGCAGACATTGGTATGACCCAGAACGTGGGAGGAACAGGGGCAACTGTGGTCTGTCATATCTTCGGGAGGGCTTAAGCATGAGTGTTGCACGTTTCTGGAGAAAGCAGCAGAACAGATACAATCTGATCGGTACACACTGCGAAACCTGTGGCAGATACTTCTACCCGCCACGACCATTCTGTCCTGACTGCCGTCGTGAAGGAAAGATCGTAGATCACAAGTTCAAGGGAACCGGAACAGTGATCACCTACTCCATCATCAGGAGCGCCGGGGATCAGTTCAAATTCCTGACACCCTATGCCCTCGCCATCATCGAGCTTGATGAGGGGACCAAGCTGACCTCCCATGTGATCTGTGAGATTGATAAGATCCATATCGGAATGCGGGTCAGGCCGGTCTTCCGTAAACTCGCTGAAGAGGGATCAAGCGGCGCAATATTTTACGGTACAAAGTTTGTACCGGCCTGAATCTTTCAGGCCTTTTTTTATCAGCTTCTTTTTCAACAGACCGGTTCCGCATAATTACGTGAACTGTCGAACCGATCATCGTTAATTATATACATATGGCGGTACTACTACTATTCATCACACCGCCACCCCTCAAAGGATGGCAGGAGAGGGACTTCATCAGCAGAATCTGTGTACGAAAACAGAGAGTAATCTCCTACAATCCTCCTAAATTTCAGCGGGGGTAAAACCCCGCTTCAACGAACTGCAACATAGTCTCTCCTTATCGACGATGCATTCAGTGCGAATTAAAATTTGAACCGTTTTTGCGAAATTTTGCGGGAGTAAAGATTATGTCGAAAGTATCATATCGGACACAGGGGATATGAGATAGTATGAGTAACCGGGCAACGAATGTCGATCCGTTTGAAATAATTCAAACCGTTGATGAACCTCTTTTTGTGCTTAATGAATCCTATGAGATCGTCTTTGGAAACCGTGCATTTGATACCACGTTCGGTGTCGGAAGGGCAGATATTGAGGGAAAGTCCATCTACTCCATCGGTGGAGGAATGCTTGATCTTCCGGTGATGAAGGAGAAACTCGAACTTGTTTTCAGAGAGAAGAAAGCGCTTGAGAGTTTTGAACTGGATCACATCTTCCCGAAGGCAGGCAGACGTACCTTTACCATCAATGCAAGTCTGATGAGACGCTATGGGAGTGCCACCAGCGAACAGATGGTTATCAGGTTCATCGATATCACTGAGAAACTTGCAGCTGAACGTGCAATCAGACAGAAGACCCAGGAAATTCTCGAACTTTCAACCCCGATATCAAAGATCTGGGATGAGATCCTGATCCTCCCGCTCATCGGTACCCTGGATACCATTCGCGCAGACAAGATGATAGCCCAGCTTCTTGATGCAATAAGAAGAGAATCAGCCAGGTACATCATCATGGACGGAACTGCTGTTCAGAGCATGGACGAGACCGGTGCCAGAAATATCATCAAGGCTACTGTTGCAATCAAACTCCTCGGTGCCTACGTCATCATGACCGGCATCAAGCCTGAGGTCGCCATGACGATGGTTCAATTGGGTATTGAACTACGTGATATTCAGACACGTGCGACACTGCAGGAAGGGGTCCAGTTTGCTCTTGAATCACGCGGATACCTCATTATGCACAAAGGATCGATCAGGGAAGAACAGCAGATCTCAAATTCACGTGACTCAGACCGGCAGCCGAAATCAACTCTCCGGCTCATCAGCCCGTACCGCGAACCATAAACCGGATTACGGTTACTCATTCTTTTATTCAGCCTCTTCCTGAATATTTTTCCCGCTACGAAAGATTCATTCCTTCTGACCCGGACTATGAAGATATGGACGGGGATACAGGATCAGATATCGGACGTGAATCACTGGCGTTGCATGCCGCTCATTCTGGGAAACTGGAGATCAGATCAAAGGTTCCGCTTACAAACCGGGTAGACCTGAGCAGGGCATACACGCCAGGAGTGGCAGAGGTCTGCAGGGAGATTGCAAGAAATCCGGAGTCGGTCTGGAAATATACCCTGAAATCTAACACGATCGCCATTATATCTGATGGAACGGCGGTTCTTGGCCTCGGTGATATCGGTCCTTCTGCCGGAATTCCGGTCATGGAAGGAAAGGCTATTTTGTTCAAGGAGTTTGCAGGTATAGACGCATTTCCAATCTGTCTCGACGCAATGAGCGAGGATCTGGTACGAATCATCAGGAGTCTGGCTCCGGTGTTTGGAGGGATCAACCTGGAAGATATCGCTGCACCTGCCTGTTTTGAGATCGAGGAGGAACTTCAGGATCTCGGGATCCCGGTAATGCACGATGATCAGCACGGAGCAGCGGTGGCAGTTCTTGCAGCACTGATTAACGCCTGCAAAGTAACCGGAAAGCGGTTTGAAGATCTGAAAGTTGTTGTCTGTGGAGCGGGTGCTGCAGGGTATGCGATATGCAGGTTACTCAAATGCATCGGGTATGACACCCAATCCTGTACACCTGTTCAGGAACTGATTGCCTGTGACACGATCGGTATAATCTACAGGGGAAGGCCCGGGCTGTATGATAACAAATACAAATTCATCCTCGGTGACGAGACGAATTCAGTACACAGAACCGGGACACTCGCTGACGCAATGAGAGGGGCGGACGCCTTTATCGGAGTTTCTGTTGCAAACCTGGTTTCAGAAGAGATGATACGATCCATGGGACCTGATCCGATCGTCCTCTCTCTGGCAAATCCGGTTCCTGAGATCATGCCTGACAAAGCACGTAATGCCGGAGCAGCAGTCGTCGGCACAGGCAGGAGTGATTATCCCAACCAGGTCAACAATGTCCTTGTATTTCCGGGGATATTCAGAGGAGCGCTCGATGCACGTGCCACCCGGATCACCGATGAGATGAAGATCGCAGTTGCCCATGCAATCGCGGGTTGTGTGAGCTGCCCAACCCCTGAAAAGATCCTCCCTGATCCTCTTGACAGGGGAGTTGTCACCGCTGTGGCTGAAGCAGTAAAACTGGCAGCAATTGCATGCGGAGTAGCCAGATCCCATACCTGAAACAAGAGAGAGATGGCATAGATCATTTTCTTCCTGTTACCAGAAAGCCGGTAAACGATGAAAAAAATCTGCCAGTTTTATCTAATTCTTTCAGAGCCGAGAGCCAATCTTCACCATCATCTTTTGAGATCAGGCCAGCCTCTCTGGCATGGAGGATGGTGTCCCTAATCCCGAATATCTGATCGCAGGTGTCAAGATCATAAAGGATGAGAGTTCGGGGAATTGCGGTGAGATCACGGGCACCATGATCCAGACATATCCGGCATAGTCTTCGTCCGATCCATCCGTTCATGAACTGATCTGCCCAGAAATTCAGGATCGTGCGGGTAATCTCCGGCATCGGATGATCGATGATAAAAAGTTCCCAGTCTGGTTCAAACAGCACAAACCTTCCATCAGGCTTCAGGACACGCAGCATCTCACAAACTACAGTTTCAGGATACTCAATATGCTGAAGGGCACGATCCTCCCTGACCGCGTCAAAGACTGCATTGCCAAAACCAAGGAAACGCCCGTCCATCCTTGCAAAAACAGGAGAGTTTCCCTTGTGAGTGGATGAAACAGAACAGGAAGACCTATTTTGTGCCTCTCGAAGCATCGATAACCCGGGATCTATCGCAGCTACCAGGCCTTTTTGACCTGTAAGGCTGGCAAGGCTCCAGGCATCCCAACCGGTACCGCATCCAACCTCAAGGAGGCGATCTCCGGCATGCAGATCCAGGAGCCTGAAACTCTCCTCTTTTACCTCTTTGAAGAAGGGATGGGATCTGATTGCATCCAGACAACTGATCAGACTGCCGGTTTTATCCAGATCTGACTCCTGAAATCCGGTTGCAAGAAAGGCCATATGTACCAATAGGTAGTGAGAAAGATAAAAACCCCAACGATGATCCGTTGGGGGCCCCAGTTAGGACCGGTGAAAAGGACTCATGTTAAAAGATAGATACGACACAGGTTTCCATGACCAGACAACACTTATAATGAGAAACCAGAACTGGCACCACTATCACTGATCAGAGCAGAAGTTCCTACACTATCTGTACCTGATCCTGACTGTTGATATATCATGAGACGGGATCTCCGGAGTACCCATACAATGTCAACCGCATTACTTACTGATCTCTACGAACTGACCATGGCACAGAGTTTTCTTGAGCATGGTAAGACAGGTCGTGCCGTATTCTCCATCTCGGTCAGAACGATGCCACCGGAGCGGAATTTTCTAGTCTCCTGCGGACTCGACAGCCTGATCCGGTACCTGACAACCTTCACCTTCACTGCAGAAGATATCTCCTATCTGCGATCACTCGACAAATTCACTGATGATTTTCTCACCTGGCTCTCATCGTTCAGGTTTTCAGGAGATGTCATTGCGGTCCCGGAAGGGAGAATTGTATTTGAGAGCGAACCGCTCGTCAGAATAGAGGGATCACTGCCTGAAGTACAGATTCTTGAAACAATAGCCCTGAACCTGATCCACCATCAGACAGTGATCGCTTCAAAGGCTGCCCGGATGATGGCTGTCAGCAGAGGGCATGGTCTGGTTGATTTCGGACTTCGAAGAGCTCACGGACCCGAAGGAGGAACGTATGCTGCCCGTGCCACATACATCGCAGGATTTCTTGGGACGTCAAATGTTGAAGCCGGGAGACTATACGGGATTCCGGTATCAGGAACGATGGCCCATTCATACGTCCTCGTCTTTCCATCTGAAGAAGAAGCCTTCAGAGCATATATCAAAACGTTCCCGGATGACCCCGTTCTCCTCATAGATACGTATGATACGATGGCCGGAGTTGCCACCGCTGCACGGCTTGCAACAGAAGGGTTGCCTGTTTCAGCAGTCAGGATTGACAGTGGTGATATTGCCAGTATCGTTCCACAGGTACGGCAGTACCTGGATGAACATGGCCACAGCCATATCCGTATCATCGCAACCGGAGGGGTTGACGAACATGACATTGATCGCTGGCTGCAGGCTGGAATCCCGATCGATTCGTTCGGAGTCGGGACAAAACTGCTGACCTCATCAGATATCCCGTTCCTTGACATGACGTACAAACTCGTAGAGTACGAAGGAATACCCAGATCAAAGACAAGTCCGGGGAAGGTGACCATACCAGGAAGACGGGAAATTTACCGATATTATAACGATGAAGGCCTGATGGATCACGATGAGATATCCACAGAAACCACAGGGAAGTCTGGTGAGAAACTGCTTGAGACAGTCATCCAGAACGGGAATCTGACTGGGTTTGATACCTCGCTTGAACAAAGCAGGGAGCGATTCAGACATGACGTTAACCGGCTTCCGGTAGGGATGAAAGGACTCACCCAAAATCGGTACCGGGTAATTATCAGATAAAAGAAGAAACCTTCTCTATTCTGTGTGACAACGGGTAGCAGATGATTCAGTCTGCATATGTTCATGGATACTCTGAACGCGAAGCAGCCCGCCTGGCCGATCAGGCGAATACCCTCACACAGATCCTTCATCATGATACCCGGTTCCCTCCGGGAAGTCTGGTTCTTGAAGCCGGATGCGGAACAGGTGCCCAGACCGGTATCATAACGACACAAAATCCGGATTGCAGATTTCATTCAATAGACATATCACAGTCGTCCCTGGATACGGCAGAAGAACGACTCAAAAAGGAAGTTGGCACCTGTGTTAATCAGGTCACATTTGAACAGGCAGATATCAGGGATCTCCCATACGATGACGAGACATTCGACCATATCTTCCTCTGTTTCGTACTCGAGCACCTTCCAGAACCCACAAAGGCACTCAACGAACTGAAACGTGTTTTAAAACACGGGGGATCGATCATGGTGATTGAGGGAGATCACGGATCTGTTTATTTTTATCCTCCAAGTCAGCCTGCCATCGATGCCGTTCAGACCCAGATCGAACTGCAGCACCGTTCAGGCGGGGATGCATGCATAGGAAGAAGACTCTACCCGCTTCTGGCAGAGAGCGGGTTTTCTGAGGTCAGGGTCTCTCCCCGTATGGTGTATGTGGATGCCAGCAAGCCGGAACTTGTTGACGGATTTACGAGAAAAACATTTACAGCGATGATTGAAGGAGTGCAGAAGGATGCGGTCGCTGCAGCACTGATATCAGAGGAGAGATTTGAGGAAGGAATACAGGGATTATACCGGACCTGTGAGCCAGATGGCGTTTTTTGTTACACCTTCTTCAAGGCAACAGGAGTGAAATGCCGGTGATTTCCTTACACCGAGTGAACACCTGATACAACGAACCATATCCCAAATATCACCAGCACTGCACCACATGCGTAGAGGATAAGCATGTATTCGCGGTCACCAAGCAACACCCGGCTTTTATGGATGCTTAGCGAGACCAGCGTGAACCAGCTGAGATCTGATAACCAGTGTCCGAAGATGAAAGCAACAAGCCCGGCCAGACCGCTTGCAAGAGAACTGATCAGGAGGGCACTGCCAACCGAGAACCACCAGATCCAGAAGTACGGATTTGAGATGCTGGTTATGAGTCCGGCAACAAACGGGGAACCGGATCCGGCAGCAGTGGATGCCATGGACAGAGTGGCACCCCTGGCTGATCGAATTGTCAGAACACCGAAGATGATCAACGCAGTGCCACCTGCAACGGCAATGAGGAGTGATGATTGTTCAGGGAGGAAGGGTATTCCCGCCGCTATCAGGATCACCACCAGGAGTTCTGCGATGATATGACCACCGGTAACGAGGGGTCCGCTCTTCCACCCCTCTCTGATGGCTGACTGAATTGTTGCGATGAGGGTAGGACCGGGTGCAAGGGCACCGGTGAGGCCGATCACAAACCCGAGGATACCCAATTCAACGAGAGACATGTGAGGCTGAGTCGTTGATCACAGAGAGATAGATACTAACCGATCAGACCTGCTGTCTGTTTCTATGTTCCGCCCTAAAGCCAGTATATAATGATTGCTGGATCAGGCCTATTGAAAGCGCGGCCACACCATTGAGACAGATCTAAAACGTGAACATAAGAGAATTTTTCATCCGCGATCCGGGAGTGAGCTCCTGAGGAATCTGTCAAAACCCATGTGGCACCGCATCTTGAGAAGGTTAAACCACTTAGCTTCATAGGGAGGAACCTCCAACCATGTGATATGGATCGGATGACTAAGTTCCTTATCCTCCTGGTTGCAGCACTGGTGCTCGCACCCGGATGTTTTGCAGCAGAAGAGACCGCAACTGCAACAGAAGCAGTAAACAACACCACTGAACTCGTCGATGCAGTTGCAAACGTAACCCTCGATGCAAACAACACCACCGTTGACAATGCAATGAACCTGACCAACGTCAGCCCACTTGCAGAGACCGGTGCAAACACTTCAGCTGCTAACGCAACCACCATTTAAATTTCAAGCCGTTACAGCAGGTAGCCAGCACTTGTAAAAAACAAGATCTGGTCTACAAATATTTTGTTTATTTTCTTTCAACAGTCTTCATTGCAGCAACTGCTTCCTTCGCGGTAGGATACACCGTAAAGATATGAAGGAGTCCTGATACCTGCAAAATTTCGTGAACAACATCGTTCAATCCACAGACTGTAATACAGCCTCCATCAGGTTTTACACCCTTTGCAGATTTGAGCAGGGCACGAAGACCTGAACTTGCAATGTATGGTACATCAGTGAGATCAACAACGATGAACCTCATACCCTGCCCGATACCTTCAGTAAGGGCAGTATCCAGATCAACAGAATGGCCGGTATCAATCTTACCAAACGGCCTGAATACCCAGATATCCTCATCATACCAGATGTCTATCGGCATACAGTCTCCCATCTCATCACGGATCAGATATGAGACGAGTTCTCCTTTTGAACGTTCATCATTGGTCATCGAATAACACCGGGTTGAGTTTTAAACACAGGACTGGCTGAACTCCAGATTATGTTGCCCGTGATTCTTATTCTGTATACCGAAGAGGAGTGCCAGGAAAGAACGGGACAACAGATTCACGATTCCTGATTCGTCAGTCCTGGTAAATCCGGAGTGTCAGGTTTATTCTTCCCTGACACAGGATACCGTGTACTCATGCAATCCCGGTTATGGAACTGAGTTTTCCCCTGAACTGGCTCATGTAGAGGTTGTAATAGAATCCCTGTGCAGCCATCAGGTCATCATGGGTTCCCCTCTCGATGATCTCTCCCTGATTAATGACAAGGATGCAGTCAGAGTGGCGAATCGTGGACAGCCGGTGAGCAATAATGAACGATGTCTTCCCCTGCTGCAGGCTGAGAAGACCGGACTGGATCAGTTTCTCTGTTCTGGTATCCACATTGCTGGTCGCCTCGTCCAGGATCAGGAGGCGGGGTTCTGACACCATGGCCCGTGCAATGGTAAGCATCTGCCGCTGGCCCTGTGAGAGGTTCGAGCCGCCGTCATTGAGGAAGGTATCAAACCCTTCAGGCTGGGCCATGATGAACTCGTATGCTCCGGCCTGTTTCGCAGCCGCGATACACTCATCATCAGTAGCATCACCCCGTGCATACCGCAGGTTCTCCAGAATGGTGCCTGAGAAGAGGAAGGGTTCCTGCAGAACCTGGGCGATCTGGATCCTGAGACTGTCCTGTCCTACCTCATCGATCCTGACTCCGTCTATGGTGATCGCTCCTGACTGGATGTCATAATACCGGGTCAGGATGTTGATGATGGTGCTTTTGCCGGCCCCGGTTGGACCACACAGCCCGAATACCTGACCAGGAAGAGCCCTGAACGTATTGTTCTTCAGGACAGTTCTGCCGGGAACATATGCGAAATCAACATCGTCAAACTTCACATCTCCATCAACCAGAGGCATCGGTTTTGCTTCAGGGAGATCTGCAACCACCGGCTGTTCGTCAAGGATCCTGAACACCCGTGCCGCTCCGGCGCTTGCCCCGATGATCAGGGCGTACTGAGAGAATATCTGTGAGAGTGGCGAGGAGATGTTTGATGAGAGACCGAGAAATGCAACCAGTTCACCGAGCTGGATATGACCTTCCATCACCATGGCACCACCGACGATCAGAAGAAGGATCATCTGCAGGTTTGCCATGATCGTTGCAGCAGGCATGGATGTGAGTGCAACAAACTGGGCATGGCCACCGGTCCTGGCAACGATTCCCGAGAGTTTTGAGAATCCCACGCCGCTGTTTCCCTGCTGGTTGTATGCGATGGTAACCTTCTGGCCTGCAAGCCGCTCCTCTGCATACCCGTTCAGCTCACCAAGGAGCTCCTGCATCCTCTCAAAAGCCGGGCCTGATATCCTGGCGATGGTGGATGAGATTGCCAGCATCCCGAAGACCGCCAGGTATACAAGAAGGGTGAGAACCGGGTTTATCCAGAGCATCACAAGGGTGAGAACGATGATCGTGGTAACAGACTGGAGAACCTGCTGAATCCCGTTTGAAAAGAACTGATCGATAACATCGGTATCGTTCGAGACTCTGCTCATCAGCTCGCCGATCGGCTGGCGATCAAAGAAACTGAGAGAGAGTGCCTGCATATGGTTGAAGAGCTCGGTTCTGAGGGTGTAGAGACCTTCCTGTGAGATCTTTGAGAGGAGATGCTGGGTCAGATGCCCGAAGATCCAGAGGGCAGCGGCATCGATGATGAAGTAGACAAGGACCTGTTTGAGATCCTCCAGTGATCCATGGCCGGCGATGATATTCGTTGCATACCCCATAAGGGCAGGAAGGATTCCCATCGTGACAGAGAACCCGATCATGAAGAGAATAGCCAGGGCGAGTCTGAACCGGTACCTGGTCAGGTAGGAGAGCAGCCTGCGCAGCGTCAGCCCTATGGATTCGTACTGGTCATTCTGATCTGTCCCTGAGACCGAGACCGGTTTTGGAGTCATTGTCATGATGCATTCCCCCTTGATTGAAGGCCGCTCCCGAGTTGTGACTCATAGATCTCCTGATAGAGAGGACTTGAGGAGAGGAGTTCTGCATGTGTCCCGGTCGCCTCAATAGTTCCCTGGTTCAGAAGGACGATCCGATCAGCGGTGATGACCGAACTGATTCGCTGGGCCACGATGAACTTGGTTGTGCCGGCCATCATGTCAGTGATCGCATCCTGAATCCGTGCCTCGGTGGCAACATCGCAGGCACTGGTGCTGTCATCAAGGATCAGGATCTTTGGTTTCTGTGCGAGGGCACGGGCGATCGAGAGCCTCTGACGCTGGCCACCGGAGAAGTTGGAGCCACGCCTGGCAACCTTTCCGTCATACAGTTCAGGAATATTCTGCACAAACCCGTCCACATCTGCTGAACGGGCAGCCACGATCATCTCATCATCGGTCATGGAAGGTTTTCCAAACCGGATCGTCTCGCTGATTGCACCTGAAAAGAGGACTGACTCCTGGAGGCATACACTGACTATGCTCCGAAGTGTTTCCAGGGAGATGGAGCGGACATCCACGCCATCGATGGTGACACGGCCACCGGTGACATCATAAAACCGGGGAATAAGTGAGACCAGCGATGATTTGCCACAGCCGGTTGCTCCCAGAAACCCGATCGTCTCGCCAGGCTGTGCAACCAGGTTTATACCGGTAAGGACCTCACCTTCAGGCTCTCCATCAGCATTCCGGTATGCAAAGGAGACATTCTCGAACGCCACACGACCTTTTACCTGATCGATGTCCATTACAGCAGGAACGTCAGGTTCACTGACTTCAGGAACCGCATCAAGAACCTCAAAGATCCTCTTCAATGATGCATTAGCCTGGGTGATAAACGGCAGCACAATCGCGATGATCAGAAGAGGCATCATGAGGATGAGGATGTACTGTGCAGCCGAGGTCACGTCACCGATCATAAGACCTGTTCCTTCGAGAACCTGTATACCTCCGAAGTAATAGACTGCCCCGAACCCGAGGATAGCGATCGCAAACACAGTCGGCATGAGATAGGACATGACCATCTGCGGCCTGACAGCCGCATGCTTCAGGCTCTCTGCAGCCTGCCCGAACTTTGTGATCTCATACTCCTGTCTGACAAATGCCTTGACAACCCTGATGCCGGTCAGGGTCTCACGAAGGGCTTTGTTCACGTGGTCAATCTCTGCCTGCTTGCGGGAGAATGCAGGTTCGACGATGACAAAGTACACAACCAGCAGAACAGTCAGAAGCACCAGAAGCACAACCATTATCCAGACAAGGGCAGGGGCCATGACAGCCATGATGAGAACAGTGCCGAGAAGAAGGAGGGGGGCCTGCATGAGGTTCATCACCGACTGCTGTATCGCAACCTTGATATTCTGAACATCTGTTGTCAGTCTGACAAGCAGATCGCTGGATCTGAACCTGTCGATGTTCCCGAATGAGAGGGTCTGGATCTTTTCAAACTCGCGGGTGCGCAACGTATGGGCAGAATATTCTGATGCCCAGACCGCGATCGCTGCATTTCCGATCTGGCATGCTCCTGCAATGACCGCAGCCAGGAGCATGAGAACCCCGACATCAAGAGAGTATGAGAAGTTGTTCTTCAGGATCCCGTTGTTGATCAGATCGGCAGAGAGGGCAGGAATGGCAAGAGTGCCACCGGCAACCACGATATTGAGCAGAATTGAGAAGAGAAACCACCGCTCGTATCCATGAAACACTTCAAAGAGGCGTTTGAAATTTGATATTGTCATTATGCCAGCTCCCGTGAGATCATCAGATACCATCCTCCGGCAGCTAACTATTTAAATTAACCGAACCGGGCAGAAATCAGCACCAGCAGGGTGGGAAAAACAGCAGTATTGCGGTGGTCAGAAAACGAAACTTGTGAGTGTAACACTCACTTCTTCTCTACCTTCTCCTCTGCCATTACATACTTTGCAATCATGAAGACAACGAAGGCAACGACGATGAAGTTGATACATTCTGCCGCGAACGGACCGATCCCAAGATGAACAGGTCCAAGGTTGAGGGTGGCAGCTTTCCAGTCGCCGGAGGGTACCAGCACACCCACAAAGGGCATGATGATGTTATCAACCAGAGACTTGACAAGGCTCGTTGCTGCAACACCCATGATGAACGCAACAGCCAGTGCAACAACCTTGTACTCCTTGAGAAATTCCAGAAATTCTCCTATTAACCCGGTCATGTGTACCCGGCTGGTGATTTGAATCCTATTACGATGAATCTTTCGCCGTCAGGCTGGTTACAGGCGGGGCTGTTGCTGTGTCGCACAGTGAAAGGTTCCATACCCTTCGATCATGGCACGGGCGTTGATGCCGATCACTTCACGGTCCGGGAAAACCTGACGAATGATATTACATGCACGTTCATCATTGGGATCGTCAAACACCGGCACGATCACCACCCCGTTGCCGATGTAAAAATTCGAATAACTTGCAGGATACCTGCCCTCTTCTCCGGTTATCATCTTCGGCATCGGGAGTGGAATCACTGTGAGGGGCCTGCCATCCTGATCGGTCTCATTACAGAGGATCTGATAATTCTCATGTAATGCTGCATAATTCTCATCTGCAGGATCTTCTTCAACCGCACAGAGAACCGTTACAGGATCGACGAAGCGTGCGATATCATCGATATGCCCATCAGTATCGTCACCAGCAACCCCTTCATTCAGCCAGATCACCTTCACAGCACCCAGGTATTCCAGCAGTACCTGCTCGATCTCATCCTGAGAGAGGGATGGGTTGCGGTTCGGGTTCAGCAGGCAGGATCGTGTTGTCAGAACCGTCCCTCTCCCGTTGACATCGATGGAACCTCCTTCAAGAACAACACCAGGTTCAAAGACCGGAAGGCGAAGTACTTCGGTCATAAACCCTGGGACTGCCCCATCCGCAAGAAGTTCATCGTACTTGTCACCCCAGGCATTGAAGATCCATCTGACCATCGCTACCTGAAGTTCCCCACGGTTTACAAGAAAAGTCGGGCCGTAATCACGAATCCAGACATCAGAGTATGAAACAGGAAACAACGTCACCCGGCTCATATCAACGCCTGCTTCCTTGAGAAGATGTGTGATACGACCTGATCCATCTCCTTCAGGTACATGTAAACACACTTTTTCAGAGAGGTGAACTGCTTTGATGAACCTGATGTAACTCTCTTCAACCGCCTCAATGAACGGAAATGTGAGGGTGTTGTGCGGCCATGAGAGCCACACCGCCTCATGGGGTTCCCACTCTGCAGGCATGTGAAAACCCCGGTTCCGGGGAGTATCCCCGAGTGCCGGAGAGACCCTTTCAGGTCCGTCTCCGCGGATCGGTGTGCAGAGGGAATGGTAGGTTTCAGGCCGCCGGTTCCTGATGAAACCCCAGGAGTCAGAAACAGTTCTGTTCATTGCGAGATCGATCGTGGTAAGAAGGATCTCCTCCTCTGAACCTGCCCGTGCCAGGACGGAGCCGAATGCATCAGAGACAAACGAACCACCAAAGAACCGGACCCTGTCCTCTGTACCGACCCTGTTTACTGCTGCGACATGCACACTGTTTGCGATTGCATGGCTCCGCTGGATCGTCTCCCACGAATCCTGCCATTCTCCCTCAACCGGAGATGCATCGATGATATCACCGATAGCAGTTGGATAGAAGATGATCTCGGCTTCTGCCAGGGCTACTGCACGTGCAGCTTCCGGGAACCACTGGTCATAACAGATCAGAACTGCCATCTTTCCGAACCTGGTATCAACAACCCTGATCTCGTTCCCCTCGGCAAAATATCCCTTCTCAAAGAAGGATGGATCCTGGGGGACATGCACTTTATAGTACGGAGGAGAGAGGGAACCGTCTGCATCGATGATCACTGCTGCGTTGCGATACTCTCCGGTCTTCGCATGCTCAAAGATCGGGACGATGATCACTACCTCATACTCTTTTGCAAGATCTGAAAACACCCGGGTTGACTCTCCGGGTATCGTCTCTGCAAGCGGGGCCTGGTCACGGCCGATGTACTGGGGAAAGTACCGGGTGCGGTACAACTCAGGAAGACAGATAATCCTGGCACCGGCAGCGATCGCTTCAGTGACTTTACAGACCATCTTCCTGATGTTCTCATCCGGATCCAGGGATGCTGATGCCTGAATCAGACCAAGCATAACAGGGCGGCTCTCCATTTCTTCTCCGATCATACTACTCACTCGAGGTTATCTCTTTCCAGAGGTCAGGGGCCTATGATCATGCCGGTGATGGAGATCAGGCCTGTGCTGGTGTTCGTGGGTAACGGCATCGTGTGAGTGCAGGTGCGTATGTTCGCCAGACCGGGAGAGGGGAGGGAGATCTTTGACATGCTGATGATCATGGTGAAGATCATCATGTCGGTGACGATGGTTATGCACCAGGGGAGGATGGTAATGCAGATGGGCGTGTCGCTCTGAAACCAGCAGCCAGGTTCCGAGAACCATGACAGGGAGTGCTACAAGGAAGAGGAACTGTGGGGTTTCGGAGAAGAGAAGAAATGAGAAGAAGACTCCAAAGAACGGGGAGAGTGCGAGAAATAATCCGGTGCGTGCAGTCCCGATGGAACGGAGCGCAAGCAGAAAGAAGACACTGGCAAGCCCTCCAAAACTGAAGAACCCGACAATCATGTAGAGAGGAAGAGATCCTGCCGATGGAAGGGATTCACCGATAAAAAGTGCGATTGCCAGAGAGATGATCCCTGCTCCATACCCTTTCACCAGGATTGCTGAGAGCGGGTCCCGACCTGATACATGCCTGCTGATGTTGTTGTCAAGGGCCCAGAAAAAACAGGCCAGCAATACTCCGACCGAACCTAATGACACACCGAACTCACCTGCAGGGTCCAGACTCAGGATGAGACAGGAACCGGTGATAAGTCCCATGGCAATCCAGATCCTCTTCCCCACAGACTCACGAAAGAGGAGTGCTGCTAGTACTGCTGTCGCAACAGGTTCAAAGTTCAGGAGGAGAGACCCGGTCGCAGCAGGAGTATTTATCATGGAGTACATTAGCGTGACCGGGGCCAGGACACCACCCAATATGGCCATACCAGCAAGATACGGAGCATCAGATCGTGTAAGAGGCGCTTCGCGGGCTGATGGGTCGCGACGGATTATCTTCCCAATCAGGATCAGAAGCAGCATGCCGGTCCCGCTTCCAATATAAAAAAGGGCGGCCAACATCACCGGCTCGGTACTGCCAACGAAATATTTGGTCATCGGTGCACAGCTGCCAAAAAGAACTGCCGATAACACCGCGTATAAGAGAGGTTTACGATCTGGTGAGAGGGGGGTCACATAAACTCCACGAGATAATCCGTCATTCGGGGTTACCCGGACCCAGCCTGCTTCATCGAGAGGGAGATACGACGTCTCTGACTATCAATCTCAATTACCTTTACCCTGACACGCTGACGGATTGTTACGACATCGGCAGGGTCCTGAACATACCGGTCAGCAAGTTCGCTGATGTGAACGAGGCCACTCTCTGATAATCCGATGTTGATGAATGCCCCAAACTTCGTTACGTTTGTTACGACACCGTCAAGCATCATTCCTTCTTTGAGATCATCAAATGTCGTGACCTGATCTGCATAGACAGGAGGTTCAAAGACGCCCCGTGGATCCCGGCCAGGGCGAATAAGTTCCTCGCAGATATCATGCAGTGTGGGAATTCCGCATGTTTCAGAGACAAACGATTCAAGGTTTAACTGCCGTACCAGTGATTCATTACCGATAAGATCTACAGGTTTCGCGCTGATGCTCGTTGCCATTTGAGCCACCAGGGCGTATCGCTCTGGGTGAACGCCTGTGCTATCGAGCGGGTTCGTTCCATCACGAATCCGAAGGAACCCTGCAGCCTGTTCATAGGTCTTCTCACCGATACCTTTCACGAGCCTGAGCTCTTCACGGCTTGTAAATGGCCCCTTTTTTTCCCGGTGCCGGACTATCTCTGTTGCAAGCCGGTGGTTCAGACCAGAAACATACGATAACAGTGAGGGAGAAGCAGAGTTGAGATCAATGCCGACCTCGTTGACTACCGATTTCACCACCTCTTCAAGCCGTGCTTTGAGCATATCAGGATCAATATCGTGCTGGTACTGCCCGACACCGATTGAACGCGGTTCGATCTTCACCATCTCAGCAAGCGGATCCAGAAGGCGTCTGCCGATCGAGACAGCACCCCTCATGGTCACATCCATGTCAGGCAGTTCTGTCCTCGCGAGTTCTGATGCAGAGTAGATCGAAGCACCCTGCTCATACACAGAGACCACGGCAATATCTTCAGGCAGACCAAGACTCCTTACAAACTGCCAGGTTTCCCTGCCTGCGGTCCCGTCACCGACTGCGATGACCTGAACATGGTGCCTGGTGACCAGATCCCGGACTATCTGGGAAGATCCAGTGGGATCAGGTCTCGGATCGTGGGGAAAGATCGTCGCGGTCTCAAGAGGGAGACCTTCTGCAGTGAGGACAACAACCTTGCATCCGGTACGAAATCCGGGATCGATCGCCAGAACCCGCTTTGAACCAAGAGGAGGAGAGCGGATTAGTGAACGCACATTTGAGGCAAAAACCAGGGCTGCTTCTTCATCAGCACGCTCTTTGAGTTCATTCCGGAGTTCACGTTCCAGTGAAGGGGCAAGCAGACGGTGGTAGCCATCTGTCACCGCATCCTTAACGCATTCAACTGCCGGGCCGGAACCTGAAAGATATCTTTCAGCAATAAGACCGATACCCACCTTTGGATCAGGGCCGATCTTTGCAGAGAGAAGAGCTTCCTCTTCACCCCTGAAGATGGCAAGGATCCGGTGGGACGGGATAGATCCGGCTGATTCGGATGTGCCTACATACTCTTTCCATTTTCCTGCATCGCCACCAGTCCCCCGGGCTGCAGATACATCGAGCCTGGAACTTGTATGAAACACTTCCCTGATCTTCTGACGTACCTCAGGATTTTCACTCACCTCACCTGCAATAATATCTTCAGCTCCGGCGAGTGCGACCTGTGCCGTCGGGACATCCAGATCAGGGTTAATGAACCGCGTGGCCTCTGTAAGCGGATCGATCTGTGAATGCTGGGTGAGAAGGAGATCAGCAAGGGGCTGAAGACCCTGCTCACGTGCCTTGTCAGCCCTTGTCTTGCGCCGCGGCTTATACGGAAGATACAGATCCTCAAGTTCAGCAAGGGTTCCTGCCTGCAGAATATTCTGCCTGAGGTCAGGACTGAGATGCCCGGCCTCGGAAATTTTCGTGAGAATTACATCCCTTCGTTCCTCGAGCCTTCGTATCCTCTCAAGATGTGTTGACAGTGAGAAGATAACCGCATCGTCCAGCGAACCGGTGGCCTCTTTGCGGTACCGCGCTATGAACGGAATGGTTGCCCCACTGTCGAGCAGATCGATACAGGCAGCTGCCTGTCTCACCGGTATTCCGAGTGCTGCTCCGACCAGTTCCTGTATACGCCAGGTATGGTGAACTGACTGAGATAATTCGCTGACTTCTCCCATCTTCCTGCCTGATAATTCTATACAGATAGGGAGGCAACCCAGAAAACAGATCGGTCATAGACCCCACCGGTGCACCGTTGTGGGCCCCGGTCAGGACCCAGGGACGATGAATTTTTCAGAAAAAAGAGGGAAAAGGTTGTTCAGAAGATTATTCCATGTTATACTTCTGAACCAGAGCCTGCCAGTCGGGAGATGCCATAAGGTGATCAAGACCGGTGTTCAGTTTCATGAGCAGTTCTGCATCTGATTTGCGGACTGCTATTCCAAACTGTTCATTGGTCTCTATCACGCCGATCTTCTGGACAGGTTTTCCTGTGATGATATCATTCATAACAGTGCTGTCATAGATGACCGCATCAGTCCTGCCTGCGACCAGATCCTCTATAGCAAGCGGCGTGTTATCATACTGTTTCAGGTCATCAGCAGACATGAGGCTTTTATTCACAAGGTTGTCTTCAACCCATATGGCTGCAGTGCATCCCCTTTGGGTTCCGATCTTGACCTTTCCGGTTTTTACCTGATCCAGAGTGACAGGTGATCCCTCTTTGGTAACAACCATCTGGTTCACAGTCCAGTATGGCTTGCTGAAGTTCACCTTCTCTTTCCGTTCATCGGTGATGGTCATTCCGGCATAGACCATATCGATCTTGTTTGCATTCAGGGCGGGAATGATTCCATCCCATGCTATTGCCTGGAAATCAGGTTCAAATCCCTGATCTTTTGCTATCCATCTGATCGACTCCACATCAAAGCCGGTTGGCTCACCCTTCTCACTCATCATGGTAAATGGAGGGTAAACCGGATCGATACCAATCCGGTATACCTGTTTGGCTACCGAAGAATTATCGGATGAGTCTTTTTTCTCCTGTACACCCGGCGGGTTTGAAGTGGTACACCCTGCCACCAAAAGCAGCAGGACGAGCCCCAGACAGGCCAGAGATACCATCGCTCCTTTCATCGTATCAGATTAGAAAACCAGACATGTAATCATTACCTGCATCATAGAAACAGAACCGGGATCCTCTCTGATTCTCCCAATCTTTGATTCATATAAATGATTCGCTTTCTGTGGTGCTCACAGATCACAATTTCTATAACAGTGTTGATCAAACAATCTTCAATGGATCGGAAATTCATATCAATCCTGGTAATTTTTATAGTACTTGGTGCAGTCTGTTTGAGTGGTTGTACCCAAAGTGCCAATACCGCTGATAAATCTGCAAAAAGCACAGATAATGCATCTGCAGACCAGAAGAAGACATATATTGTAGGTATTGACGGGGAATACCCACCATACAGTTTTATTGATAAAAACGGGACTGCCCAGGGACTTGATGTGGAGTCTGTCCAGTGGATCGGAGATAAGCTCGGGTTTACTGTAAAGATCCAGCCTATCGCATGGGATGGCATCATACCTGCCCTGAATGCAAAGAAGATCGATATGGTCTATTCAGGAATGACCATTACCGACGAGCGTAAGCAGCAGGTACACTTCAGCAACCCGTACTTGAAAATTAATCAGTCAGTTGCAGCTCACAACGACAGCATATTAACTCTTGATGATTTTAAGGCAGGGAAAGGAAGAATTGGTGCACAGCGTGGAACAACCGGAGCATTCTGGGTAGAAGAGAATCTCATCAATAAGAGTGTCATTCAGGCAGATCAACTTGTCACTTATGACAACTTCCCACTGGCAACGACTGATCTCCAGAATAAGCGCATTGACTTTGCAATCTATGATCGCCCACCAATGTTGGATGCCATTGCTGACAAGCCACTCCATCTCATCGGAGAGATCGATACCGGTGAAGAGTACGGAGTTGCTATCCGCAAGGATGACACTGAGCTTCTGAACACCATGAATAAGGGACTGGATCTGCTCCATGAGTCACCTGACTGGACAGTTCTGAAGAAGAAGTACAAGATGGAATAACTCATTTCATCTCTTTTGAACGCATACACTATTTTGAATCCTTTTATGCTCATATGTGACAGACAGAATCAGGTTGTTCCCACTGCTCCTAAGAGACGACCACCAGGAGGAGAATAGTGGATCCACTGACGATTCTCATCGACTGGTTCCCCTATCTGCTTACAGGTATCTTTATCACAGTAGGCCTGGTTGCAGTTGCCCTGATAATCGGAGTGGTGCTGGGGCTTCCAATGGCCCTTGGACAGGTGTATGGAAAACTGCCATTGCGATCTGCAATATCTGTGTATGTCTGGTTCTTCCGTGGTCTTCCGGTGCTTGTTTTGCTGTTTCTCTTTTACTTTGGTATCTTTCCGGGTCTGGGACTCGACCTTCCTGCCTTTGTCGTTGGTGCCGTTGTATTAGGACTGAGAGGAGCTGCGTACCAGTCACAGATCTTCAGGGGGGCAATCCAGTCAATATCCGAGGGACAGATGACCGCAGCACGGTCTCTTGGAATGAGCAGAACTCAGGCGATCAGATCAATAATTCTCCCGCAGGCCATGCGAATAGCGTTACCGGGATGGTCTAATGAATATCCCGAAATCCTCACAGAATCGTCTATCTGTTATGCAATAGGTGTGGCAGAACTTCTTACACGCTCATCACAGATTGTCTCACAAACATATGTCACGATGCCCATCTACCTGGCCTGTGCAGTGATCTTCATCCTGCTCAGTTATGCAGGAACCAGCCTTATCCAGAGACTTGAAAAGCGGATCGCCATACCTGGCTTTGGTCCGGGGAATTCATCTTAATATGTCAGAATCAGAGTTCATTCTCAAGGTTGAGGATATACACAAATCCTTCGGCAGTTCGGAAGTCCTTAAAGGGGTCTCATTCAATGTCAAAAAAGGGGAGACGATCTGTTTTATCGGCCCTTCAGGAACCGGGAAGAGTACACTACTCAGGTGTATTAATCAGTTAACCATTCCGGATAGCGGAAGGATTCTTCTGAACGGAGAAGAAGTTACTCATGCCGGTTCAAAGATCAACCACTTCAGGCAGAAGATCGGGATGGTTTTCCAGAATTTCTTCCTCTTTGATCATCTCACCGCGGTGAAAAATGTTGAGATTGCTTTGATCAAAGTCAAAGGGATGAATGCAAAGGAGGCCAGGGAGAAGGCGATGACAGAACTCAGGCAGGTCGGAATGGCCGAATGGGCTGATCATTACCCTGCTGAACTTTCAGGCGGGCAGGCACAGAGAGTCTCCATCGCCCGGGCTCTAGCCATGGATCCGGATGTCATGCTCTTTGATGAGCCGACGAGTGCTCTCGATCCTGAGTTAACGCGTGAAGTTCTTGAGGTCATGAAGAAACTTGCACAACAGGGGATGACGATGCTGGTTGTCACCCATGAGATGGGTTTTGCCTGTTCGGTTGCGAACCAGATTCTGTTCATGGAGCATGGTATAATCAAAGAGCAGGGAAGCCCGCAGGTTCTTATGAACGATCCTAAGTTTGAACGGTGTAAGGCATTCATCGGACAGTTCAGGGAGTATTCACAGTAGAGATCATGGAGACCATAACCTTCCTTGTTGACATAATCGTTCCAGCCTTCTGGAACGGTCTGCTTGTTACTCTTGCCCTCATTGCAGTTACGGCACCGATAGGACTTGCTCTCGGTATAGTAATCGCCTGCGGGCGAGTGTATGGAGGAAAAGTATTGTCCGGATTCTTCCATGGGTATACCATTTTTTTCAAGGGCTGCCCGCTTCTGCTGTTATTATTTATTCTTTATTTCGGATTGCCACCATATGGAATCACCCTGAGTCCCTTTGTCGCATCGATAATCGGATTTATACTCTGTAACAGTGCATACAACTCTGAATATATCAGAGGTGCAATTTTTTCAGTAAAAGAGGGACAACTCACGGCTGCAAAGGCCCTCGGAATGACACGAAACCAGGCAATACGATATGTTGTTCTTCCCCAGGCTCTCAGGAGGGCAATTCCCGGAATATCGAATGAGTTTATCTATCTGATAAAGTATTCATCGCTGGCATACATGATCACGGTCATTGAACTGACCGGCGCCGGGAAACTCATTGCAACAAAATATTTTGCTTACAACGAGACGTTTTTTGCACTCGCAGTAGTGTATCTGGCATTAGTGACCATAACAACATTCGGGGCCAATGCAATAGAGAGAAAGTTTGCAATACCTGGATAAAACGCTTTTTTTGCGATAATCAACCCAATTTATTCGCTTTTTCCCTCGAAATTCCCGGGCCCATATTCTGTCGAGATTCCAGTTTTGACATCGGGATCATATGAATGTTCATCTAACCAGATCTGATCAATAGCGACCCTGTATAAAAACGCTAATTATTGAGTATAGTCCCATTAGAGCATAAAATGGACGTGGTTTTTAGAGAGAGATATTTACCGGATCTACGCACTTGGAATGTCCCCTGAAATCAAAAAAGAAGCCCATTTCAGTGATTTTAGAACCACCATGGTCGCCCGAAACAAGACCCGGGAAAAGGTAATGCTATTTAGTTAATTAGAGAGGGCGATTCCTGCTATCTGTAACAGAAACCCAATTATCAGAGATATCGTGTACGTCTGTAAAAAAAGTACATTTTTTGCTGTTCTTATCCCACTACCTTATCTTGCCCAGATAATTGTTCCAACATTCTCCCCAATAATAGCCCGCGTTATCATGCCCTTTTTGTGACCGTTTACGATCTGAACACAGGGGATATTTCGAGACTCAAGCATGATCTCCAGCAGTTTTCTCTCAAGAACGAGATCCTCCATATCCATCTCGATAAGTTCACTCGCAGTGATCTCGGGTATCAGTTCTGCATCAGGGTACTTGAGAGGATGTTTGTCATACAGCCCGTCTACATTTTTTGCTAGAATGCACCGTTTGGCTCCGAGCACTTCAGCTGCCAAAAATGCTCCGGTGTCGGTCCTGTGTGGTGGTATTCCTCCGTTCGAGCGTTCGGACGGATGCTCATATAGACCATATGGTGGAGTTCCATGAGTTACCGGAAGTGCCCCCATTGCCAGCAGTGTTGGAAGTTCTAAGAGATCAGTTGTATGGATTCGCTTTGCCTTCCATGGAGAGAGAAGTGTTGCCATCATGAGAGCGTTCTGCTCAGAGATCTTGCTGGTGAGTTCGGCAAGAACACCGGTTGGCATACCAAGATCTAGACCGATGTCCATCATGTGCCGGACTCTGACTCCGCCGCCGGTAATAATCAGCATCTGGTGATGCTCGGAGAGTGTGCCCAGTTCATCAACGAGAGGAAGAACGACATCATGTCCATAATCGATGATTCCATGCCCACCTATCTTGACGACATTTAATTCAGGAAGGATTCTTACCAGAGGGCGATCTTTATACTTCTCAAATAACTGTTTTCTGACCAGAGTTTCGCCTTGTAGTTTGTTTGGAATATCATGTCTCTCGTGCATTCCTCACCTCAATAGTATTAAGTATATTGAAGTAATATAGATACATTTGCTGGCATAGCAGTTGGTATATCCAATTGATTATGCTCAATGCTATCCGCTAGGGGTGAAGCAGATGAAAATTTATATCAGAGAGCGTCAGAAGGTCGGAGAAGGTGTCAGACAGCCACAATTCAGAGTTGTTGCGGTGACCGGCGGTCAGATACAGATCGAAGCAACCCACTTCAGAAAAGTTGAGATCGAGATGATCGCAAAGGACGTCGGCGCTGAACTTGTGTACCTCGCAGAGGTACCCGAGGATCAGAAGAAGAAACACTAATTTTTCGGAACTATTGTATCTGTGTATAATAAATAGTGAGAGAGGTATGCCTACTCTTTCGGTCGATATACTATTCAGAACTGCTTTGGAACTTTTTTTTTCTGAAGAGCACGCAATCACCCTGACCTTTACTGCAGATGGAATCAGGATACGGTTTCCTACAACAAGGAGACTTGCAGAGTATCTCAAAGCCCCCCATTATTATATTCTCCCATATTTTGCAATGATGGAAGAGCAGGAACTGGTTACCAGGGAAGAGAGAGTTGGCATTCACACAACTAATGAAGGGTCTATGAAGATCATCAGGATAATGAGAGAAGAGTTCGCTGATGAAAGTATAGCTCTTCTCGGTCCTGAAATATTTGAGCAGATCTGCAAACGAATTGATACCAGATAAATTTTAAATTTTTGAAATCGTATCAGGGAACCCGGTACTACTCCTCTTCCCCTGAATACTCCTTTTCGCCAATTCCAATCGGCGAAATTCATATGGCTTCGTTCCCAGAGGAAAGAAGTAATTTTTTGTACGTTTCAACACCCTGCCGGATATCACTCTCTGATATGATTCCTGTTCCTGATGGATGAGTTGTTATTCTTGAGGGTATTCTGACATTATCAAAGGTAAACCCTTCCCGAAATTTAAATTGATATTTTTCATAGAGAATCTGTCTTCCCAACTGAACCAGTTCGTCAGATGTTTTAAAAATACCACTTGTTTCAAGGCATTTTTGAACCACCTCTTCAGAGTACACTCCCCGGGCAAAGAAACAGATCACCAGACTTGCAAGGATCTGACGCCAGGCTTCCTCTGTATACAGTTGTGATGCGATCTCGTCGGGTGTAATTTGTTTCGGCTTCTGATCAATACTATATCCTGCACTATCAAGATGACTATGTCGTGCCCCGGTCAGGTACCCGATGATGGCTGCAAGGCCGGTGTGATACCCTGGCATCTCATTCTTTCCGAAAGCAAGTGCATATTCAGAACCTCCATACTGCTCAGATGCATAATCAACACCCCTACCGAGGTTCTGATACAATAATGTCTTCTGGTCAGCAAGATGCTGAAAAAATCGTATAAAACCAGGGGTATCTCCAAATTCAAGACTGATCCCATCTGTCATTTCAGGAGTGATGAGACCATTCTTCATCGCTTCGGTTACATACGCTGCAACCACTCCTGAAGACATGGCATCCATTCCGGTTCCTTCGATCTCATCTATCAGTGTCAGGACCTGTTTTGGATCTGCAATCCCAAGCATAAATCCAAGAGAGTAAATGAGTTCATAGTCATAACAGACGGGGACAGTCTTGAAGAAATACGGATCATGAGGATATGATATCCGGAGATGGGCAAGATGGATACAACTAACCGGGCAATGAGAACATCCAACTCTTCGTGCAAGGTAATTGCTCGCGAACTCTTCCCCGGTAAGTTGGTCTGAACTCTCAAATTGAGAGGCAGTCATATTCTTTATCGGAATTGATCCCAGGGATTTGAGAGGAAGAACATTAACCGCAGTTCCTACATCATGATACTTCTTCATTGCAGACGATTTCGTCACAGCATCAAAGATCTGATCATACATCGATCGGTACTCTTTGACATTTGTCACAGGAATTGATGAATCACCCGATATCACGAGTGCCTTTAATAATTTAGAACCGAATACTGCTCCAAGACCCATTCTTCCAAAGTGACGATAGGTCTCCGAAGTTACTGCTGCATACCGGACAAGTCGCTCTCCTGCTCTTCCAATCCGGAGAATTGTCCGGGTTCCCGGATTCCCGTCAACCAACCGGATTATCCGTGCGACAGTATCTCCCCGGGCCATCCCCCAGAGAGTCCGGGCATCATGAAACTGAACGGTATCATGTGTGATGGACAAAAAGGTCGGTTGTGTTGATCTTCCGGTGATCACAATTGCCCCATACCCAGCCATTCTCATAGATGTTGCAGTTCTCCCTCCTGCATGGCTCTCCCCAAGATTCCCTGTCAGAGGAGATTTAAACATGGCAACACACTTTGATGCGAGGGGAAACAGGGCAGATATCGCTCCAACTGTTAATATTATTGGATTATCAGGGCCAAGTGGATCGGCGCCCTCTGGGCAGAACTCAAATAACAGGCGTATTGCAACACCTGCTCCTCCAATCCTCTCTTCAAAAAGTGTTTGCCGGTCTTCTATCCGATATGTCTTTGAAGAGAGATCGATGATTAAAACCCGTGCCAGATTCTGATCCATTCAGCTCACCTCTGAAATCTCTTCCAATTCAATAACCTGATATGGGCAGTATTTGGCACAAATTCCACAATATATGCATACAATTGGTGAATTAGTCTCATGATTCCATGTAATTGCACCTAATATACACGCATCAACGCAGGATTTACATCCGGTACAGAGATCAGAATGAAACTTTACTCCGCCTCCTTCCCTGGGTTTCATTGCCCCGGTTGGACAGGCATCAGCACAGGGTGGATCCTGACAAGCTCTGCAGACTTTTACAGAGAATCCTCTGGAAATCCCCCCAACTGAAGAGATGTGAATTGCAGATCGTGACAAACCACCTGATCCAAGTCGTCGGTTGCAGGCAAACATGCAACACTGGCAACCGACACACCGATCCATATCGATCACAGCAAGACGTCGGGTGGACATGAATGAGAATTCAGTAGAAGTAGTATATGTATTCTGGGTGCGATGAGATCAATGTTCTACACAGGGATGAACACTTTTAGAGCCCCTATTTTTAAAATTAAAGCCCATACAATGAATGTACCAAAGATGGGATAGATCTCCAACAAGTTCATTGATCATCCCTGTCCATACATACTGTGTAAACATGCCCTCCATGAGAAAGGAGGTATCATAAATGAACTTGATGGTTCCCTCTGCACTGTTAGAATCCGGATACCTGCAGGAATAATTACTCCGGAAAAGATGATGGGTATCTGCAGAATTGCAGAAAAATTCGGTACCGGGCTTCACCCTGACAAACAGACAGACTGCAGAGTTGATTCATGTCAATCCTGCTTCCCTTGAACTCATTGTAGAAGAACTTGCAGCCAATGAAACACCTCTTGGTACAGAAAAATCAGAGATTGTCAACGTAACAGCATGCCCGGGTACTGACCGATGTAAATTCGCACAGATAGATTCGATATCCCTGGCACTTGCCCTGGATAAGAAGCATTTTGGTAAAGAGATGCCAGTCAAATCCCGCATAGCCATATCAGCATGTCCGAACTCATGCATGAGCGAACGGTTGAATGAGATAGGAATTACCGGTGTAGTACGACCATTCCGTGTGCCCGGGACCTGCACTGGTTGTGGGACATGTGTTCATTATTGTAAAGAGCATGCCATCAGGATCAGAAATGGGGCACTTGTGATGGATGATAATGCCTGTGTTCATTGTGGAATGTGCATCAACTGTTGTCCATTTCACATCATCAAATCAGACCCGCCAGCCTACCACATCACGGTTGGAGGCAGGAGGGGAAGACATCCAAAAGTTGGACACCACTTTGTTACAGTGAAAAGCCCTGAAACAGTTGATCTCTGTATAGAGAAGATAGTGTACTGGATTTATCGTCGTGCATGGGGCGATGTTCTTCTTCCTGATCAACTTGATGATATCGGGTTTGAAACATTCAGAGAAGATGTTGTGAAAACTCTTCCACAGGATGAGATTATCACCGGATATTAAATTCACGAATCTCCTCTTTGTTTTCAGCCACCTTTACCGCTCATACAAATTATCAAAAATAGTTTATCAACTGGTTATTTCAAATTGGGATACAAATAATTGAGATACAATGATTTACCTCGGTATTGATGATACAGATAGTCTCGATTCAATAGGAACCGGTCGTCTTGCACGAGAGATCGCAGATCTCCTAAAAATAAAATATCCGGTAGACTGTATCACCCGTCATCAGTTGCTTGTTCATCCCGATATCCCCTATACTTCACATAATAGTTGTGCAGTCATTCATCTGTTTGATATTCCTCAATCTGATTATCTTTCCCTATTTGAACAGGCCAAACAGATTATGAGAGAGCGATTTGTGGAAGGAAGTGATCCAGGTATCGCTCTTGTAGGTGCTGACCAGGTAAGTCCGATAATGGTTGCTTTCGGATTTGATGCAAAATGCACCATTGTCACCCAGGAACGTGCCCGCGGAATTGCTCATCATGCAGGGATATTGCTTGAGGGGCTTGGTGGAACTGAAGGAGGGGTGATTGGCGCAGTGGGCGGGATTGGACTTGCTGCAAGTGGATCTGATGGAAGATATCTTCAATTAGGTTCTATCAGGGAAAAAAGAGGTCAAAGAACAGTTCAGGAGATTTTGGATACCGGGATAGACAAGGTTATGACATTAGATGGGAAGATTGTAACTGAAGGATTGGTCTTTATTGAAAAATTTCCGCAACCATCCCGTCTTCTTGGAAAACCGGTGGTTGTTGTGGATGAAAGGGATGGGCAGTTCTACCTGGTAAAACGTGATTAATTACATTATCCTTTAGAAACCAGAATAGACAAGATCTCTTTGATCAATATATCATCGGGTAAATTCGGGTCTTACTTGATACAATCAGATTTGAGGGGCAATCAATGGTAAAAAGAAGAACCCAAAAGGGAGAAGAACCCGAACTGATCTCATTAGATGATGCTCTGTATAAAATACAGAACAGGTTTTCATTTGCTCCCAGAATTGTCAAAGTCTCTGTGCAGGATTCTGTTGGAAGGATAACCGCTGAAGCATTATACTCTCCTCTGACTATTCCTTCGGTTCATCTGTCGGCTATGGACGGAATTGCGGTGAAAGAACACGATACCATTGGTGCCACCGATAAGACACCTGTTCGGCTGACCGATTTTGTTCTGGTGAACACCGGGAATGTTATTCCTCCAGAATATAACGCAGTAATTAAGATCGAGGATACAGAAGAGAATAACGGTTCATACATAATCCGAACATCTGCATCCCCATGGCAGCATATCCGGCCAATTGGAGAGGACATCTCACGGTCAGAGATGGTTCTTCCAAGATATAGTCAGATCTCGGCACCTGATATCGGGGCAATGATCAGTTATGGAATAACCGAAGTTCCGGTGCTCGATCTTAAGGTTGCACTCATCTCAACTGGCAGTGAGATCATCTCCATCGGTTCGATGCCACGTGCCGATCAGGTTATCGAGAGCAATATGCACATGGCAGCTGCCATGATCCGGTCTGTCGGGGCTTCGGTCACCAATTTCCCAATCGTTGTCGATAACATCGATGAGATACGCAACATGATCACGATCGCAGCAGAGGATCATGATCTTATCTTGATCTCCGGAGGATCGTCCAAAGGTACCATGGATTATACCTCTCAGGTAATTGACACATTAGGAACGGTATTTGTTCATGGAATTGCAATAAAACCTGCCAAGCAACTCATTCTCGGAGATATCAATCAAAAGGTTGTCATTGGTATGCCCGGGTATCCGGTTGCATTTTACACTGTTCTGCGTGAGATTGTCCAGCCAATTCTTGAGTGGTACGGTTTTCCATTCTCCTATCCTGATACCGTATCAGCATATCTAACCCAGTCAATTCGATCCTCTTTTGGATTGGATGAGTTTATTCTGGCAATCATCGGGAAGGTTCAGGATAACTGGGTCGCGACACCTCTATCAAATAAATCAGGTGTGCAGATGAATCTTGTCCGATCCAATGCCTATCTGAAAGTTCCATCAGATACAGAGGAGGTAGAAAAAGGCACCCGATTGCCCACGACCTTACGTGTTCAGAAAGAGATCGCAGAACAGACGGTTCTGGTAACCGGTTCTCATGATCTCGCCATCGATTATCTTGCCGATCTCGCCAGGGAAGAAGGGATTCTTATTGCATCTTCTCATGTGGGAAGCATGAACGGGTTACTTACCTTACAAGAAGGATACTGCCATCTTGCTCCGATGCATCTGCTTGCAGATGATGGTGAGTACAATATTCCCTATTTACGGCAGTATATTCCAAAGAAAGACCTGGTCCTGATCTCTGTTGCAGAACGTATGCAGGGGGTTGTATCACGCGATGTTCTTGGTTTTGACGCTATTACTACTCATACGTTTATCAATCGTCAAAATGGATCAGGGACACGAATGCTTCTGGATCATCTTCTCCATGAGAACAATATAAGACCAGAAGATGTTGATGGGTATGACCAGGAGGTTTCTACCCATTACGGAGTCTGTCTTGCAGTTCAGAATGGTGACGCTGACATCGGCATGACAATATATGGTGCAGCCCGTGCATTTTCTCTTCCGTTTATTCCTCTGGCCCTTGAGAGATATGAACTCGTTACTACAAAGGAACTGTTTGAAGAGGACTGGCGAATCAGAAAGATTGTGGAACTGATTAATTCAAAACGGTTTAAAGAGATTCTGACTCATCTTGGTGGTTATGAGATGGAGTTTACCGGTACGATCCGTGAATGTACCAAGAAGAGGTATACGGGGAAGAAAATTCTCTAAAATTTCTGAATCGCCATGCAATCAGGAAGAGTTCAGCCGAATTGTAAATATCACGTATTATTCCCTGGGAGAGGCGGTATGGCAAAGAGACCTTTAAACATCAAGCCCTTCAGACTACATCTCCTTGTTATTAGAGGATAATTTTCAGCGCAAAAAACATCCTGGTGCATGTACCAGGCATAAATCTCATTAAAATATCTGATAATGTCATCTGTTCTCTCGATTCCTATCGGACCAATGAAGATGACTGGGAGATTGACAACCTTGCGATTATGGAGGGTTGCGAATATTTCCAGCTGCCACTGTTCTTCCAGTGATGAAGTGGTATGTCCTATAAGATCAGTTTCTGGGTGAGAGATCAGGTACTGATTGAGATAGTGTATAGCGGGAAGACACAGGGCACAACTATTATCAGAAAAGAGGATAGCAGGCCCTGTATAAATAGCGTATGAATCTGCCAGAAGATCCTGAATTTCGGTACTATTGAGTTCAATCCCTTCAGAATTAAAAACCAGAGCCTGAACTGAAAACGTGGGAGACAGTAACAACAGAAGAAGAGAAATTTCGCATAGAGATCTGATGAACCTGGTTCTCGTCATCCTTTCCTTCGAGCCGAGTGTTCACATCCTTACTTTTCATTGTGCAAAATCGAACACCATCATTGCATTACAAAAAGAACTCTCCAGAATGGAAGGTAATCTATCAGATCTCCCAATTACTGGAAAGTCCACCACCATAGCTGATATGATGAGTAGAGCAGAGTGGCACATCCATTGTTGCTATATCAGTTGATATATTTTTTGGTGATAGCAGTTGTAAAAGAGAGAATTTTTAAGTTAAAAAATTTAAGGACCAACCCCTCCCCAGTTATTCTCTAAAAACCAGTTTTGGTTTCTGGCTTCAATAGCCAGTTATTGAAATTATTGGTGTAACCAGGGTATTGAGAAGAGACAATAAGACCTGAACAGAGTAGATATGATCACCCGGGGATTTATTCTACAGCATGAATAATTTCATATTATTGATATATCTTAAATTTTTGGCTATTGCATAATATTTTATCGTCATTCACATAGTGAACCATTGATCACAGCCCAATATCTCCAAATCAACTTAATGTTGATAATGGGAGGAATATGATGACGTAAAGGTTTCATAGTGATCAAAAATTTTCTATTTAGGATAAGACCAGGGTAACATATACGCGTTGCTCGATCACCCCTTTCTCAAGCCCGATAAGAGCAACGAACATAGAGGCCAATTTCAATTTTATGCATCAGTGCTGAAATTATGTGCCCCGGCAATTAACAAAACGAAAATTGGGCTGATAATCGCAAGATTATAAAAAGGAAAATGTACTCCCTTCGTCGGACAGCCTCGATAATAAGAATTTATCAGTTTACGATAAGTTTAAGCACCCTAGGGAATAACATTCCGCCAGAGTTTGGAAATTTTTCGTTGCCATTGACACCAGATATCATGAGATCACAGGATATTGCTATTGTCGGTATTTTTTTGGCTTTGGGAGTCCTTGCCCGAATTATCGGGTCTAGTCTCATCCCAACCCCGATCGGCCCGAACTTTGTGATAATCTTGTACTGCCTTGCCATCATGCTCATCGTGCCTAAGTTCCATGAGGCAGTCGGTATCGGAGTGGTTGTGGGAATCGTCAGCACTCTGATCAGCCATGGGCTCTTCCCCCCCGCAAACCTGATAAGTGAAACGCTCGGAGCCGTCGTTTGCCTCGGAGTATTTCTGATCACCAGGGAGAGGACCGTGGCGGCTCCAGCAACTGCTACCCTTGCAGCGACCCTCGTCAGCGGAATTACTTTTCTGTCTATTGTCATAATCTTCGTGATGGGGGCGCCTGGGTTGTTGTATAGGTCTTTCAGCTATTCGAGTATCTATGCATTCTTCACTCTGATGATGATAACGATCGTCATTCCTACGGCCGTACTGAATGCTGTTGTGGCTCAGATCCTGTACATACCAGCAAACCGGGTGCTTTCACGATCCAGGTAATAATCCTCACAGAATATTTGAAATTCTCTTCAATTGCACCCTAAAAGAGTTCTGGTTCCGGGATAACCTGATGGTAATACTCTACTTAAGGCTGATCTTTAACTCACCGGATGCTGCAGAAAGATATTCAGGATCGTTCTGATCTTTGTTGTTCTGGCATTATTGGTTAATCTGGGTGAGGATGTTGCGAGCAATGCTTTGATGTGAAAGAGAACGAGATTATCGTGTCCACCCACAATATTGGAATAAAATATATAGTATTAATTTTTTTATTGCAAAAACTATAAATAAAATAATGAATGAGTATTTCCTTATGGGAGGAACAAAGAAATCCGGTATTGAAAACCGGATTATGCAGGTCAAGGATCCCCATGTGGAAATTATCCTAAGACAGGCGAATGAGATGAAACATCGCCAGGAGTATGAGAAGGCCATCACTATGTATGATCAGGTCCTGGAACTTGATCCTCGTAATGCAAAAGGATTACATTCGAAGGGGAATGTATTCGACATTCTTGGCAGATATGAAGAAGCAATCGTCTGCTATGAATCTGCCCTTGATAGTGATCCGCTTAATGCAGAAACGTGGTATAACAAAGGGGTTACCCTTTCCAAGATGGGATCTTCCCAAGAAGGCAACGAATGCATCCAGAGGGGAATATCCATGGCAACGGGAGCAATGTAAAACGATCGGAAAAAAGAGGATCGTCAAGAACCATCACTCATCGCAGGAAGACCGTTATCTCTACCAGATATCGTGTTTTCTTGTTTTCAGTTACTCTTCTGAATTACTTGTAAATCCTTCAGTGTCTCAATGTACCTGCACCAGGGTGCATAGAACCATATTACTATCTTGGAAAATTCTTCCTATTTCTGTTTGGAGAATATGCTGATGATACATGGTACCGGATTCATGCGAAATAACAGATATCGGCCCAATTATAGAAGTTAACGGAGCCTCACATAAAAAAATGTAGTCAACATGGTTACGCGGACAAAAAAGGTAAGATAATTACTGATAGGTCAATATATCTGCTGAATCCATTCGATGCATAACAGGGAATCCATTACTCCATGCCCCAGACAAACATCAATACTAAAATCTGCTCTGTCTGCCATAACAGATCGAATCAAAAAAAAAGTTCGATAATTGTACCTCCTTATGTTGCGGGACCTTCAGGGATAATTGATCTGGAAGGTCGTCCCAAAGAATTGACTGAGTTAATCCTCAATAATACCCTTGAATTATGTCCACATTGTGGATATATTGCTGAAGATATCAGAGAGAAAACGTCAGTCACACGAGAACTTCTGCAATCTCCCGGGTTTATTAGCCTCCAAAATCCGGAAACACCACCATATCCATCCCTGTATCTCCGTGCAGCACAAATTAAGCTCGTTGAGAACAAACCGGAAAAAGCCATCTCATATTACATATTTGCTGCATGGTGTGCCGACAGTATATTTTGTGATGATTTAGCTGTTTCATGTCGGAAAAAAGCAATATCCCTAATTTTTTCAGAGAACAAAACCTTTGATGATATCCCCTCAAAAATGTGGGTACCTATCCTGGATACAATCCGGCGTTGCAAAGAATTTACAACAGTGATTGCGCAATGCACCACCCTTATACCCCATATAAAACCACCTCTACGAAACGGACTTGAATTCGAACTATGTTGTGCAAAAAAAAGGGACAGCAAACAGCACACAACGCTTGAGGTCTCAAACAGTGAATTATATGCTCCAAACCTGGATCGAAGAGATGAGGAGTTTATAATTTGGGGAAAATCATACTGTGGCAAAGAAGACTGTGGTGGTATCGGATGGAGCTGGATAGCGATAACACGTACACTCACCCTCTTTAACTATCATGGATCTGCGATTAAAGCCTATGGAGATATCACTCTTAACATTACACAAATGGATAATCAGATCCAAAGTGCTCATGGACCAGGAATCCATATTTACCAGGGGAACCTCAAAATTACCGGTCGTGGTTTTCTCTCCATTCAGGGTGAAGAGCAGGGAATTTTTGTTGCAACTGGAACATTGCTAATTGATAATTCTGCTATTTATATTCGGACGCAGGGAGACGGGATCGTAGTATCAGGAAATATTTCCGTCATGAACTACGGTGTTCTCGATATAAATTCTCATAACATCGCCATACAATCTCTCTCTGGTGGATTAACCTCAACCAATAAGTTCGTCCTAAAAATAAAAGGAGAACATGCAGGAATTGTTCTTTCAAGAGGTTTACACTCTTCAGGAGGAATTAACCAGGTTGAAAGTTCCGAGGGAGACGGGATAGTACTACACAATGGTTCGCTGGAATTATCCGAATGCATCTTGGATATCGCCTGTGGTGGTACAAGCATCTATCTTAAAAACGGCAACTTCAATTGTAATGCCGTGCGGGGATCAATGAATGGATTATCCGGGGTGCAGATAATCGGATCAGCCAGTATTCGGATGGCTGTTATTCACACTTCAGGAGTAGATTACGGATTATTTATATCCCGGGATCTGGAAATTTTCCATTCCACAATTGAATCAGATGGGAAGACCGGTATCGCTGTCGGACTAGACCTGCATATCACAAAAGCGAGTATCACTGGATCAGGAGAGACGGGGCTGTCTATTGGTGGTAATCTAGATTACCTCGGAAATAATATGATGCTCTCGGGAGATAGCGCTATGAAAGTTTCCGGAAATGTGAATATTTCTGAAGGTTTCATTATGGCGAATGGGAAGATCTGTGGAGTTGAGATAAAAGGTACCTATACTCAAACAAGTGGAACCATAAGCTTTTTTGGTGAATCTGAAGACGGGATGCGGATTTTCGGAAAACATATGCAAATAATGGGGGGATCTCTTACGGCAGCGGGTCGGAAAACAGGCCTAGTTGTTGCTGAAACTGCTCTTATTGAAAATTCTCCTCTGGTATCTGCTTCAGGATGCGTCGGGTTTTCTGTAGGTCACTCGATATCTGTGAAAGGGGGTATTTTGAAGATAACTGGTGATGAGATCGGTCTTTGCGTGAGAAGTGGAGATCTGGTGATTGGTCCTTCAGTTGTATTAACTGTGACAGGAAACGTCGGGGTTTATACCTCTGATGATATCAATATCAATAGTGGTAAACTTGAAATAACGGGGCAGTTTGGAGGGATTGTTTCTGAAAATGGGAATTTAAATCTAAATGAAGGAGTTCTTGAAATTACTGCTGATGAATATGGAATACTCCTCCAGTCAGGTTCAATGAATCTGATGGGGTTCATCACCATTACCAATTCACGCATGACGGATTCAGGCGGGTGTGGTATTGTGATAGAAAAGGGGAACCTGAAGACAAATAGCGTGATTATGATCACCGGCGAGAGTTACGGGATAACAGTGCCGTGCGGTGAGGTTCAATTGTTTGGCAAGAATGAGGTCTATGGACATCGTGCTGGAATAATCGCAGAATCACTCGTATTTGAAAATGCGAGTCTTACTGCATATGGAAAGACAGAAGGGGCTGTTATTCTGACAAAGGATAAGAGATGGAAAGGTGATAATATCATATTCCTGGCCGGAAAATCCGCTAAGACAGCAGATGAGGATGGATATTCAGGCCAGAGATTTGTCCATGCATACAGATTACACAATTCTGAACCATCATAAGTCGGCCCGATTATGACAGAGACGATCCTATTCGGACCAGTGATTGTTGCATTCCTGGTGCTCTGAGTTACGGCTGTGTTCACGGCTGCCATGGTCGGCCACATCCGGAATCTGTCTTACGATCTTTCCCTCAATGGTTCTCGTAGATGATGAAAGAGCCGCGGAGGATTCTTTCGAGCGAGGGCGCCCTCGTCACTTAAATTTGAGAGTAATTCCCCTTGGAAATGATATTGAAAATTAAGAGACGACAAGCACTAGGTGACCTCAAGCACTCTCTTGACTGATGTGGTCAATATATCTGCATCGTAGGGTTTTACAACATATCCATTTGCTCCAACCCGCATGGCAAGATCAATAACAGTGCTTTGACCCACAGATGTGCAGAGAATTACCTTTGCCAGAGGGTTGATTGTTCTGATCTCGCGTAATGTCTCAATACCATTCAATCCAGGCATAATGACATCAATGAGTGTGAGATCTGGGTTTAACCTCCGGTACTCGACGAGTCCCCCCTCACCATCGGATGCAATACCGACGATCTGATATCCGGAAGAGGATAGAATTTTGGTGGCTATCTCCTGGTCTCGGCTTGTATCATCTATGATGAGAATTCTTTTCATCACACAACCATTACATAAAACTCAATTATCCCTGAAAATTTAGAACCAGATTACGTTTTCCAGTGCCAGGATGCTGTGGATATGAGATTTACTGACTGGTGGACTACGTAGGGGATGGTAAGGTGGCATCTGGGTATACTCCCTATTGTTTATGGTATCATTCAGCATTAAGCATAACTTTTTTTACTTTAGAACAAAAAATATGTCTCTAAAGTTTTAACCTGGTGTGACTTATCCAATACCAAAAAATAATCAATAATTCTCTGATTATTTCGAGATACAGGTGTTATTATTCACAGATTAAGAATAATTTGGTAATACTAAAATCAAATGACGCCCACTAAGTATTATCTTATAAACATTTCAACATATCAAATAATGTATCATCTACAGTACATGATAGTGTCATCATTTCGAGTGTAAATCGTGAGTTATTATATGGATGAGGCAGAGATTGGAAGTAAAAAACGAATCATTATCTCTCCTCTTACTGGCTATCAGATATCAGACGATCAGGTCCGAATACTTATTTCGACAGGCAATGGTTCAATATCAGAATACCAGATTCTGGAACCAGAACTGACATCAGATGAAAAGGAGAAACTGCTTGCCGTACGCAGGATTATTAAATCACAGGTATCAGACAAGGCTTTTCAAGCACGATTTTCAAAGAATTTTAAAACCGAATTTTATCGTATTGCTAAAGATCTTTACCCAGACCTGGATGATGAAACGATAGGACGAATCGCCTATTACATACACAGGGACGCAAAAGGACTTGGAAAGATTCAACCGCTGATTGATGATGAACAGGTCAGGCTGATCTCCGTTTCAGGTCCTGATCAGATCATCACCCTGGACCATTCAGGCCAAGGGACTCTGTTTTCCACATTATCTCTTACTCAATCAGAGATATCTCAACTAACAACCAAACTTCGTAACCGGGCAGACAATACAGTAAACTCCGGAACCCTTCCCCATACATTTACTCTCCGATCAGGCCTGCATGTAACAATTACCGGAACATCAGATGATTCATCCAGGGGATTAATCCTTGAAAAGACTCAGAGCAAATCACCATTAGATAACCATTCCACCATACCTTCTGCTGATACCTGTATCACTGAATACCGGTTGTATCACGAATTAATTGCAGTAAAGGTATTCAAATCAGACAAAGGTGAGTTCTTTTATCATATAGGTGTAATTCCCCTGAGTTCTGATGAGAAATGCGCAGTTCATAAAGCCAGACAGGAAGATGAGAAAAAAAGCGGATTAACATCTACCGGAGGAAGAAAAACAAGACTTACGTCTGAAGAATTTGCCAGATATCTGACTGAGTTTTTCCCTCTCATACCAGAAGAACGTCATCATCTTCTCTATGTTTCACTGTTATTCACTCAGGACATGGTCAGATGGCTGCGCCTGCTCGTTTCTGACCAGAGGATCACCAGGTTCAGGTGCACACACCCGGGGTCATACATCAAAATCTGGCATGAAGCAGTACCAGGAGAGGTGACCGGATGTCTCAAACCAAAACGGTCAGATCTGAACAGATTTGCAGACTTCCTGATAAAATCATCAGGGCAGACTATCAATCCGGATGAGAATGAGATCACCCTTCAATTCAAAACCGGGGAAGAGGTGCAACTCAACCGGATATGGGACGATAGAGGACATTATTACCGCATCGATCTCAAAAAACACACGAACGGATCTGATAAATCCAGCTCTCTTAAAAAACCAGATTTGAAACGGAACAAACAAACAGTACATAAATACAGACCCCTGCCATCTGATCCCAGAATTGAAGAACTTGTCGCAAGCATATTTCTTCGTGAGCAAAAAACCCCGAAGGCTGATCCTCAAGTATCAGATAGCTCACACCAACAGAATGAAGGATCGTTAAAAGGCCTCTATGCAGTAGTTCAGCCGATAAAAAACGGTGTTCAGTCGCTCATCTCCTTTACTACAAAAAAGAAGAAAGACAACCCTGAACCAACAGATTCCGAGTCGCTTCAGGTTCCATCTGTTCTGAATATTCAGAGTGAGAACGGTGTGACTGCCGAAGAGGCATACTGGCTCTATCAACCGCATTCATACGTTGCCATAACTCTTGATAAAGACAAGGAACGGACGTACAAGGTAGTAGAACCAGAACTCTCACCCCGTGAGCGGATAATCCTGGAAGAGACCCATGAGACGCTCAGAGATGTCCTGGTTTATGATAAACCTGTGACAAAAGGGGATCTTGTTCTTGAGTTTGAAGAAGTCTCCAAGGTTGTCAAAACATATGATCCAAAGATTTCGGAAGACCGGCTGTTAGTTCTCTATTACTATTTGCGACGGAATCTGAACGGGTACGGCAAGATAGATCCCCTGATGTATGATGAACTACTGGAAGATATCTCATGCAACGGCCATGATCTCCCGGTATATGTCCATCACCGGTATTATGGCAGCATTCCAACCTCTATACGGTTTGAGTCAGAAGAACTGAACCGGTTTGTTCTCAAATTATCCCAGAAAGCAGACAAACAGGTATCCCTCACTTCGCCACTCCTTGATGCCTCACTTCCGAATGGATCACGAGCTCAGATCACCTACTCGGATGTAGTCTCAACCAAAGGGAGTTCATTCACGATCAGGAAGTTCAGATCTGACCCGATGACTCCTGCAACACTCCTCTCCTTTGGCACATACAGCGATGAACTCCTTGCTTTCATCTGGCTGGCACTTGAGAACAGACAGAGCCTGATTGTTGTGGGAGGAACCGCCAGTGGCAAGACATCTGCGATGAATGCCTTCTCCTTTTTCATTCCCCACAACTCAAAGATCGTCTCTCTGGAGGACACCAGAGAGATCCAGATTCCCCAGAAGAACTGGCTGCCGGTGCAGACCAGAACAAGCAGTTCATTTAATGACCGGGGAAATGTGGATCTCTTTGATCTCCTGAAGGCCTCGCTCAGACAGAGGCCTGAATACATTATTGTAGGAGAAGTGAGAGGAAACGAGGCACAGACCCTTTTTCAGGCGATGAACAGCGGTCATACTACCATCTCCACACTTCATGCCGGAAATATTGAAGAAGCATTAAACAGGCTGACCAACGAGCCGATCAATGTTCCTGCTGCCATGTTTGGAGCCCTGAACCTGATGGTGATTCAGACGTTTCATTACCGGGATGGCCGGATGATCCGCAGATGTGATGCCATTCATGAGATAGTTCTTGGCGAGGGGGACAAGGTCAAATGGAACACACTCTTTGAGTATGACCCCAAAGACGACTCGTTTAAACGAGTGTATAAAAAATCAAAGACTCTTCAGACGATTCAGTACATGCATAACTGGAGTGAGGAGGAGATCGTATACCAGCTCAATCTTCGGTCAGCGTTTCTAACCAGACTCAAAAACCAGCATAGTACTGACCCTGAAGTGCTGATCCAGATGATAACGGATCTGAGGAGACTGGCATGAGCCTGATCACTCCCAGACAGATCGATACCTGGATGAAAGATACAAATCTACGCAGGTCGATTCGGGCCTCTCATCTTCCGTATTCGCAGTATTCGTACGTTATGATGATGCTCAAATGCAGTCTTCTTTCAGGTTTGGTATTTGTAGTAATCGCAGTATTCCTTCTGACGACAAATTTTCAACTGGTTCCTGCAAAACCTGACAACATCCTGAACAACAACATCCTTGTCATCGCAATTCTTTTCATTCTGCTTGTTCCGGGAGTCATATTAGCAATATACACCTATCCATCGACGACGGCTGCCGGGCGAAAATCCTCAATTGATCTCGACCTGCCGTACGCAATCACCTATATGCAGGCTCTCTCGATGACAATGACCCTGTATAATGTCATCAGGAAGATCTACGAAGCAGATGATCTCTTCGGTGAGGTTGGGAAAGAGTTCGGGCTTATCGTCCGCGATGTTGAGGTATTTGGAGACGATCTTTATACAGCAATCAGGAACCTGCAGGGAGTAACACCATCAAAAAATCTGGAAGAGTTCCTCAACGACCTGCTCCTCCTCTCAAACAGTGGGGGTGATGTAACAAACTTTCTTTCGTCACGATCAGCGTATTTCAGGGAGTCTGCAGCACGTGAGCTTGAGAACATTCTCAAGACGATCGAGATCATGGCAGAGGTGTATGTTACCGCCTTTGTCGCCGGTCCCATCACGATGATCATCATCATTGTCGCACAGAATCTTGGTGGAAAGTCTGATCTCGCAGGGTATATGCCGATTATTATTCTCGGGCTTGCTCTAGGCTCCATCGGGATGATCTATATCCTGTACCTGATGCTCCCGACGATCAAGATGGATATCACCAGAAAGCCGGTGAACGAGACAGAATTCGGGGATATTGCCATTGATACTACCGAGTTCTCACGAGTAGATCAGAGTTTTCTCAAGAAGATAGAGGCCAAGCGAAAACGGTTCAAACTTGAGAATCTCCTGAAAAATCCGCTTCGTGCATACATTTCAAAGTATGATTACAGTATCGTTCTTGCAGTATCATGTGCAGGGATTGTTTCTGCTCTGTACTATCTCGGGCAGTTATCTGCCTGGATTCCGGGAATGTGTCTTGAAGCCTTCATCAGCCTGTTGATAGTTGCGGCTCTGACTCCGGTATCACTGTCATATGAAGGACGAAGCTGGTTTGTCAATAATGTGGAGAGCCATACGCCCGAGTTTCTCAGACAACTGGTTGATATGAAGGATGTTGGTGTCACGCTCCAGACAGCAATCGGGCTCATATCAAACTCGAAACTGGGTCTTCTTTCGCAGGAACTGGTGATGACTTCAGAGGATATCAGAAGAGGTTCTACAACCATCAACGCTCTCGTGAGGATGGAGGACCGGATCGGGCTCGTCTCTGTCAAACGTGCAATGTCCCTGCTTGTGAAAGCGAGTGAGGTGACCGATTATATCAAGGATGTTCTGATCATTGCCATCAACGACTTTGAGCATTATCTGAAACTGAAAAAAGACCGGTTCAATATCGCGATCACCTATGTGATGATCGTGTATCTTGCAGTAGGAATCTACATGTACACCGCGTACTCTCTCAATGTCTCGTTCATCTCCTCCTTCAATTCGTTTAATATAACATTCGATACTGCATCAAATCTTACCGATATGTTCAGAATTGGCCTCGTGCTCGGGTTCTTCTCCGGCCTGATGGCCGGTCAGTTATCTGCAAACAGTATCTTAGCAGGGTTAAAACATGCTATTCTCCTCGTAATTGGGTGTTTTATTCTGTTTATGTACGTGATTCCATACCAGATGGATCTCCTTCATGCTGCAGCCGCAGCAGCTGCAGCGAATGCAACGGCAGGTGCCTGATGATGAAAAGAGACCCGGCTGTTTCCCCGGTCATCGGGGAGGTTCTGATGATCTCGTTGGTCTTAATTCTGGTTCCCATGGTGACAGTGTATCTTTTGAATCAGATGCCAGAAGACCGGGTTCCTTCAGTTACGATAAAAATGGGCTCGGTGAGTTCTTCAGGTGATATACATTTGTATCACAAAGGGGGAGACTGGGTCAAACGAGAACAGATACATGTCACCGTTGACGGGGCTGAAGAAAAGAATTGGAAGATTCCGAATCAGACGTTTGATCTCGGGGACAATCTGACTCTCTCGGGTATGTCATCAGGAAAACGGATCAGTCTGGTTGTTCACAACGCAGTTCTTTTCAGTGGAGTGGCTGGATCGTGAAGGATACGGCTGTTTCTCCGGTCATTGCCTTTATGTTGCTTCTCATGATCATCGTGTCGTTCATCTCGGTACTGAATGCGTATTATATTCCATCCCTCAAGCAGCAGGCAGAGGTGGAGCATCTTCATTCTGTTGAAGAGAGTTTCTCAAAAATATCATCTGATATTCTGCAGGTGCTTTCATTCAGGCAGAATATTACCATGAAGGAACCGGTAGATCTTGGCGGAGGTGATGTTGTACTTTCATCTCTGCGGTCTTCCGGATACCTGGAAGTGAACACAAGTCTGCAGGAGAAACCTCTCTCTCAGATCAGTCTTTCAGTGAACTCAAACTATGTGATCGAGTCTCATCTGAACAGTTCCAAAATACTCTTTCGACCGGTTGGGAACTTCTGGGTCAATCAGGGGTATGAATGGAGAGATGGTGTGCTGAATGTAACAAAAGGAAACCGGAAGACATACCTTGAATATACCGATGAATCTGACAAAAATGCCGGTGATGATAGGGACAGATATTACAAGATGTTTGCTCCCCGAATTGATCTGAAATCAACACCCCCTACAATCAGGATAGATCTTGTGCAGAATGAAGATATCGGGAGAAACAGATCTGTCAGCAGCAATGGAGCCGCTACCATCAGGGTAGAGATGAAGGAGTCATCACAAAGAACCATTCCATTAAAACCAACTGACAAGCTCACCTTCATTTTTTCCGGATCAGATGAAGACGCCATCGGATTCAAATCGGGAATTAACCAGACATTTTCCCAGTGGTCGAGTAGTAATCAATCAATCTGGGAGAGCGATAATTATACTCTGAATATCGTTGAAAACAATCAGAAGGAGTACCCAAATCTCACTCTTGCGTTATGGAATCTATCAGTAATTGCAGGATGAATGATATACCGGATAAAGGCGAGTAATAATTTTCTAGTTTCTATAACATTCAATAACATTAAAATAAAAATATCACATACATATCTGTAGCGTTGGTGCCTTGAGAGAAGAAGATCCCACTATCACTGATAAGCACTCCAATCCATTCTAACCAAGTCAATCCGATCCACCTTTCACATCAGGTAACTGGCAGGCACTGCGTACATCTTACACCGGCACCACCGCTTCCCCACTTCTTCTCCTTTATGATCTTTTGTGTCACCGGACTCTGAATGGGGTAGAAAAGATATCCCCTGGAGTCATTACCAAACTTTTTCTATCGTTATCGGGGGATTTCAAAGGCTGCAGATTTGATGTTCCCACCGATCTATGGGAGATCTGAATAGCAAATAAACAGAACTGTACCCATACCAGTCCGGATTGAGAGTATCAAAAAAAGGATTATTCCTGGATTATATTATGCCAGGAGCAGGTTCTTGTTGTACTTGAGAACATCTGGAATTGAATTAACCCCATCAACTGACTTCGGGAAGTTTGTGAAGGTGATCCGGTCATTGTTCACGGCAATGTCAGTCAGCGCTTCTTCAATCCCTTTTGCCATCTCCCCGGACTGCATATTCTCGATGATATACATCTTTCCGCCGCCTGAAACGAGATCAAGAGCATAGATCTTGTCCTTGTTCTTCTGGATTGAATCAACAACTTTTGCTGGAGTTTTGTTCCCGCCATATGCGAACTCTGGTGCAAAGAAGTCATAGACATTGGCACCGAGCCACTTCTCTACCGGTTCCTTCTGCCATGCCATCACGATGACATTCTTCTTTGAAAGCACTGCTTGTTCATCAGAGGTGATATCTCCTGCTTCGGCGATCGCCTGCTTATACTTAGCAGCATTTTCCGTGTATGCTGTCGCATTCTTTGGATCTGCGGCTTTCAGCCAGTCCAGAACGCTGTCAGCGAGAGCTTCGGCCGTCTCCGGGGTGTTCCACTCGGTGTTAGGCTTGAGAATCTTCCAGTTCGTCTTCCCGTATCCGTTTGAGTCCCTGAACTTCTCAATGGCAGCCATAGTGGTAAAGTCCATAGTACTGTTATGTGCAAGGAAGAGATCGGGTGATTTGAGGGCATCGGCATGTTTCTGGATCAGGTTTGGAAGGATATCCCCCTGAAGATGAGGGCAGACCGTTGGATCAGCAATGTATACTACATTGACTGCATCCCCACCAATCTGACTGACCGGATCCCAGAGAACACTGGTCGTTGTTACCACGTCAAGAGCAGATACTGCCGGCACACCCAGGAGGAGTGCAAGGACAGCACAAACAAAAATGAACTGTTTCATGGTATTACCAATTTGATATCGGTGTTAATATGTCTGACTATTCACTCTTCTTTTTGGTGAAAGTGCCACTGCAACAACAAAGACACCTGAAAAGAGTACAGCGGTGAGTGGTCCGACCGGGAGTGAGTAGGTCACCCCGGCACAGGCACCGATGACACTGATGGTGGCAGCAACAACCGGAGCTACAAGAAACATCTGCCTGATTGTCCCACAATACTGGTATGCAACTGCTGCCGGGGTAACAAGCCAGACATAGAGGAGCAGACCACCAACAATTGGAAGGCAGAGTGCAACCATGATGGCTATCAGAAAGAGGCAGAGGTAATAGACCGGCTGCACACGGATACCACTAATTTCTGCCATCTTCCGGTGGAATGTTATGGCAGTAATCTCTTTGTTGAAGACGATAATGCTCAGGATGATTCCAAGTGTGATGATACAAAGGCCATAGATCTCCTCCCTGTACAGAGAGATGACATTTCCATACAGCAGGGCACTGGCATCAAATCCCCGCCCTTCGGACTGCATCATGGAGATAAAAAAGATGGCAAGTGCCATCATTGTCCCAAACAGAACGCCGAGAGTGGTATCGGTATGCATCCGTGTCCGGTAACTGAGCGGCCCCATGATTGCCGCGGTCAGCATACTCATTACGATAGCAGAGAGCATCATCGGAAGCTCGAAGAACACTCCTGCAGCACCTCCAGCAAACGCTGCATGGGACATGGTGAACCCGATGGATGAGATGTTCATCTGGGTTATCAGTACACTCAAAATAGCGCACCCGACCGACGCAAAGAACATCGCCTCAATGGCATGACAGAGAACGTTGTTTTGGATCAGAAATTCAATCATCAGCCAGCCACCGGGACCGAACGGATAAGCCCTGCTACTCCATCCGGCCGGGAGACAGCATTCATAACCATCCTTCCGGTCTGCATAACAATTACCCGGATGTCGCGATCTGGCAGACTATCAAATGCATGGGAGACCATCATGACCGGAACACCGGAATCACAGATCTGACAGAGGATAGAAGAAACCTCATCTCGAGTTGTGATATCCAGGTTGCTGTATGGTTCATCGAGGAGGAGGAGTGATGGCTTTTTAGCCAGGTTGTGGGCGATCAACACCTTCTGCTGCTGGCCACCAGAGAGTTTTCCAATGAGTTCATCTTTCAGATGATCAATTCGCAGAGTTCTCATTGCATCCCTTGCTGCCTCGATATCTTCTCTGGTCTCACGCCTGAACCATCCGATTCTGCCATACCTTCCCATTCTGACAACTTCTTCGACAGTGTATGGAGTAAACGGATGAAAATCAAAATTCTGGATGACATACCCGATACTGCACCGGGCCCTGGTACTGTCATGTGGAATACCCATTCCGCAGACGGTAACTGATCCCTTCACGATGGGAAGCAGACCGGTGATGGCTTCAAGGAGGGTGGTTTTTCCTGCTCCGTTCGGGCCGCCGATAACCACGAACTCTCCTGCTCTTATCTCAAATGAGACATCCTTTATGACCGGGCAGTCAGCTCCTTCATAGGTGGTCCATACGTTCTCAAGATGGACAAGACAGTCCGGTTTGCCACAACTCACAGGCTATCAACCTGGAAGATCTCTTCGTCGTGAAGATGGTACAATGATTCTGCGTACCGCTCAATTGCAAGTTCGTAATCAGGATCATTCTGATTCAGGGTTTTCAGTGGTTTTGGTATTATTCTGATCTTCTTTTCACCTGCGCAAAAAGTGCAGGAGACACTTTCAGACTTTATAACTTCGATATTTCCTTTACCCAGCGTGCATCCACTGCCGAGTTGAACCCCGTCGGCAAGGCAGGACTGAGGAGTGACTCCCGAGCAGAAGACCTGCGCTTTGAGCTCGAATGGATTCGCTTTTAATGCGTTGAGGGCATGTCTTCCCATCCGATACCCGAGAACGATAAACGGTCCGAGATGGCCGTGAAACCGGGCAAGATCCTGTACTGAATAATCGCGGGGGATCTCCATATACTGGCAATGGTCGTGCCACTTCATAGTGATCACTATCTATCTAATAATACAAAAATGACATTCATATGTATTTTGAAATACGATTGTAACAATCGTGAATTAATGTATGAAATCAGATATGAATCATAATGTAGATCGTTCAGACAATGAACACTATCTCTCAATGGCATCGGCGTATGATACACGACTATCAGCCATCCTCCCAGAAAGTGAAACATTTTTCGCAGAGGTTCTTTCGTTTATCCCTGTTCAGGCCCAAAAACTTCTGGAACTGGGATCAGGTACCGGGTATGCGACAGAAAAGATTCAAAGCCGTTTTAATACCCTTCAGATAATCGGAATAGATCACTCGGATGAGATGATCCGGTGTGCACAGCAGAAACCACACCTGAATCAGGTTACGTTTCTGGAGCAGGACATCAGAGATCCCTGGCCAGCCGGTCAGTTTGATGTCATCCTGACTACGCTCTGTTTCCATCATGTTCCTGAGCATGATCGGATGGCCCTCCTATCCCGGGTACATGAAGCCCTTTCACCGGAAGGGATCTTTATCTGTGGGGATATCATCAGACCTGAATCAGATGTGGCAGAAGAGATCTACCGGTCCCGATGGATCAGATCGATGGAGTCAGCCGGGTTATCATCAGAGGAGATCACCTCCATTGTCAACTCAAGAATAACAAATTATGGCGAAATGGAGCGTGTCGAAACGCTTATTGATAAGATGAGGCGGGCAGGATTTTCTGTGGTGCTCATGCCATATCGTCATGAAATATCGGTTGTTGTTGTTGGGTTTAAGGCATAACGTACAATTAAGCCCCTTTTTTAGGAGAACCTCGGTTTGAGGATTTAGGTTTTCTGAACAGAGCTAGGAGATTATCCTAGTGTCCCGGGCCATTTAAATTTGAGAGTAACTTCTCTCATTAATGATATTGAAGATTAGAGACTGCAGAAACGAGACTGGATAGTCTTAAAAATCTCATTTCAAAATGTTATTATATCATAAATTCGTATATCTTTTTCTGAAGATAAATGATAAAAGAGTTTGGTATAACGGCCCTTATTTTATTGATTTTTATTCTTAGTGTAGCAATTAAACTGACAATTTTAACTGGTATCTCTTTCTTCGCGTTTGTAATATTTTCTTGTTTCTGTGCATTTTATTATAAGGGAAAAAAGAGTGCTGTTATTGCATTGATACCTTTAGTAATAATTGTAATGTCTATTGTCATATTTTTATCACAAATAAAGGTTGGAGTTGTATCAGAACCAGTAAAGGTAACAGTACAAGTGAAAGATGTAATTCTTTTTATGATTCTTGGATTAATATCAGTAGGATGTTCTATTTTTTTCTCACTAACTGCACAAAATACACCGATCTCATCCCAAGAATCTACGACAATCCCTTCATCTAAATCAGAAGAATAAGATTCTTTCACAACTTCTTTCTGCCTTGTTGTTTATTATAACTCTAAATAGAATAGATTCAGGAGTTATAATTACTCATAATGACAACCTGGGTTTTTGGGTTCCTATTTAAATAAGTTAGATCAAAAAAACAAGATGTAACAGGTCTAGTGAACTTTTTCAAATATAAATTATAGATTCATTTTTTCTTTCTCTTAAAAATATCTGATGAGTTCAGGCTATCTCAGTAACTTGGATGATTCAAAATGCTTAAAAGCAAAAATTTTGATGAATCTGATAATTATTTAGAACAATTAGCAGACACACCTAGTGTTCTTTGCTACTTAAATATGAGAGTAATTCCCATTAAAACGATATTGAAATTTAAGAGGCGATTGACACTTGGTGCCGATTATACCAGGATGTTGTCCAAGCCTCATACCATACCACCTCACATGTATCTTGCATTGTATTAAGAGGGATTATCTCAATAAATTCTGAGTAAGGGCAATAAAAATTTATGATCGATGTGTCACAAGTATCTCTTGGACTAACCATTGCATCCGGTATAGGTGACCCTGTATGATGATCGAAGATGATCCAGGATACATTATCCTCCACAGCAAACGAAATGTTTCGCGATTCCAGATCCTTGTAGAAATTGCTGAACATCAACCTGCAATTCGTCAGCAGGAGATTGCAGTTATGCTTGGAGTTACGCCACAGGCGATATCGGAGTATATTCGTGATCTCATCGATGAAGGGATGATAAAGGCTTCAGGAAGAGGAAGATATGAAGTCACCCGTGAGGGTATCGAATGGATCCTCCAGAATGCAGAGACGCTCGAAAACTTTGCCAAACATGTCAGGCATGATATCATCCATCAGATCACGGTCTGGACTGCAATTGCTGATGAGGATCTGAAAGCGGGTGACCGGGTCGGTGTGTACATGAAATCCGGTATTCTCTATGCCTCTAGGAGGCAAACCTCTGCAAATGGAGAAGTTGCCATGGATACTCCAAAGGGAGAAGAGACAGGAGTTCTCAGACTTGACGGGATCATCGAACATTCAGAATCTGTTGTGCAGGTCTGTAAGGTTCCACGAGTTGAACGGGGAGGGTCACGTAATGTTGAACTGGAAAAACTCAAAGAGGTTATCAAAACTGTATCTTTTGTTGCCTGTGTCGGTCTTGAAGCATGGGTCTCTCTCAAAAAGATCGGACGTGTCCCTGACCTTTATTTTGGATCCCGGGAGGGTGCCATAGATGCAGCACTTCATGGAATTCCTTCAGCGATTGTCATCGTAGATGAATTTTTTACCGATTTCTTACGGCAACTTGAGCAGGCAGACCTCAGTTACGAGATCCATGATCTCATTCAAACATGACAGGATTGTGAAGGAGAACATAGGCTGAAATAAAATTACTGTCAGGTATGGGAAGATACAGGCAATACAGTAGACAATATGCGGATCCCGGTTTATACAACAAAAGATGACAACCTGTCATGAATCGACTCGAATTTTATATCAGGTGATCTTCTTTCAAACAAGATGTTCAATTCTCATGATTATTGGGCAGATCTTAAATTAATGATAATACACCCGTATTTTAAAAATTAAGGCGAATATTGACATATTTGATCTATTGTTATATCGCAACGCTATCGCTGGATCTCATATCCAGGCAATAGGTATATCGGGTCAATCATGAAGACCAATAGAAGGACCATATAAAAACGGAATTTTAGACTTTTTTTGACATTCCGTAAAGAATATCCCGAATTTAGGTTGGGGTTTTTATCAGTTGAACCAATATCTGAATTTGGGGTTATTTCGGAAAAATACCCGATTTTAGAGGAGTTTAGAAGGCCATGATATACCAGTATTATGAATAGGCAGGTATACTCCTGTAAAACCGGGTTTTTGGACCCCTGATGCAATAAACATCGGTAATTTTTCCCATATCGGTGAAAAAAACAAAAATTATCCTTCGATGAGTACTTCATTCTTTGAGATCATGGTGTTCTTGTAGTAGATCTCAAGAAAGAATGTATTCCCGATATTGTCAGACTGGTTGAACCAATATTGCTTTTGATTCGTGGGAATATTCTCCTGGAGATGAGAGAGATTATTCGACGGTGATGTATTCAGGATATAATCGATCCCGCCTGGTTTTAATGATGTTATGCCTGACGTCCAGGACTGGGTTCCGGTGAGGTTTGTGATCAGGGACTTATTGACAACTGTTGGATATTGGGGGGCGGATTTCCCCATCGATTCTGACGGTCTGACCATCAGCTTTACAGACTCGGTGGGAAGTGGATCGCCACTTATGTGCCGAATTTGCATCCCTTCAGCGATACTGTACGAAACCTGTAGTGTTACTGAGGGCGATTTGGATTCGGTCTCCATAAGACCCCCGGCATAACTGTTCACTATTGCAGCGATGATCAACGTCAGGGTCAGCATGAGAAGAACACCAATCACCGGGGATACTGCCTCTTCTCTCATCTTATGTCTCCGCAGTGATCTCTTTGTCAGCGATGATTGAACCGCTCGGGACATGAACAAACTGAATCCTGACAGGAGTTCCTTCAGTGATCTCATCCCAGTAAGGAGTCAGAACATCATTCATTGCCTCTGATACGGTGGCATTTACATTAAGTCGTGTTCCTGCAAGCAGAGTATAATTACCAAAGTTTGATGCCCCGGCTACTCCATCTGTGATTCCCGGTCCAAAACCTCGGGGATATGTATCTGTTCCAACGTTTTCTGAATTTGGTGTGATGGTACATCGGTTTATCTGATTGCTCTGGTTTCGCCATTCGGTCTGGAATTTCAGATCTTTGGTTGGGATTCCTTCGCTGACCGAGATGATTCTGATATCGAGAAAACTGTTGGTATCAGTATCATGTACCATCGAGGCCTCAAAGAGTAATTGTGGAGGTTTCGACTGAGATTTGGCTATGCCTCCGGTGAAACCACTGATGATTGCAGCGAGGATGAGGGTAACGGTCAGCATGAGCATGATTCCGACTACCGGCGAAACTGCAGGATCAGATTTTAATCCAGTCTCGGAAGTTTTTTTTGAGTAATAGTGAGATGTTGCTTTTTTACAAATAGTGTTTATTCTCATGCCATCTCTCCATCTTCTTCAAATCTTCGATCAGGAATATGAGTTGGAACTGATGATACCACTGGAACGGGATCTGCGGTTTTAATTGTATAATCCATCGATGCAAATTCGCCTTCAATACTCATGTAATATCGACCCTCACGGTAGATCTTCATTGTTTGTGTCTCTTCACTAGGGAATCCACGGTTGTATCCCCCATCTGTAATAACCTGTTCCCATGGATCAAAGATTGTGATCTTCACCCAGACATCACGAGGTGATGAGATGGTCGGGTGCACCGTATATGTGATTGAAAATGGACCATTTGTAATATTGAGTTCTTTTCCAATTGCAGACGCATTAAGATCAACTGAACCGGAGTATGATGTATTTAATGTACGAAGATTGGTTTGGGATTGAGGTTGTTTCAAAATTGATGAGTGGTTAAGCGGAGGTTTCCAAGGAGGCAGCACCTCATATGGATTCCAATCTGTCACATTTGATGAAGGGATCGGCTTGGAGGTCGGACTATTCTGTTCCTGAGATACCAACTCAACACCATTTGGTGGTTCCTGAATGTCATCTTCTATGTCAGCCACTACTATACTTCCGATAATACTTGCCCAGATGATCCAGGCCATCAAAAAAACCAATTTATTTTTCATGAAATGACATTCGAAGAATCATTAAACCATTCGGCTATAAAAGTTTCCGCGTATATATCAACTATTTTGATCTAATTTAAATTTTATTGCGTTGCATTGTACAGGTGAATGCCACATATACACCAATTTGATGATATCTATCCGTTCTCTGCTATTGTAGGCCAGGAACAGATGAAAAAAGGCCTGCTTCTCAACGCAATAAACCCTAAAATAGGGGGAGTTTTGATCAAAGGAGAGAAGGGAACTGCTAAATCTACCGCGGCTCGGGCTCTCGCCCGCCTGCTCCCAAACCGGGAAGTTGTGGATGGTTGTATTTTCGGGTGCGATCCCGCTGATCGCAAAGGGCTCTGTCTTGAATGTCAAAATAGAACAGACCTCAAGTCCAAGACCACAAAAATGCGAGTTGTGGAACTGCCAATCAGTGCAACCGAGGATAAGGTCGTTGGCAGTCTTGACATCGAACATGCCCTTAAGAAGGGTGAGAAAAAATTTGAACCGGGGATTCTTGCTCAGGCACACCGAAATATCCTGTACGTTGATGAGGTGAACCTTCTCAATGATCACATCGTAGATGTTCTTCTTGATGCTGCCGCTATGGGAATGAACTTCATCGAGCGTGAGGGGGTCTCATATGTTCATCCCGCCTCATTCATCCTGATCGGGACGATGAACCCCGAAGAAGGAGAACTCAGGCCTCAGTTACTTGATCGCTTTGGTCTTTGTGTTGATATTGAAGGGATCACCGACGCAGACACCCGAGTTGATGTGATCAAAAGAAGACAGGCTTTCGAGGAAAATCAGGTAGGTTTTTTAGAAGAATGGGCTGAACCAGAGCAACAAATCCGGGAGCGTATCACCAGAGCACAGGAATTGCTTCCATCAGTTTCTATTTCAGACGAGATGCTCTTCATAATTGCACAGATCTGTATTGATATGGGTGTTGATGGGCACCGTGCAGATATCACCATGATGAAGACCGCATCAACACTTGCTGCATATCATGGCAGAAATTGCGTTGTAGAAGCAGATGTTCGTGAGGCGGCAACGTTAGTTCTCCCCCACCGAATGAGACGAAGACCTTTTTCTGAACAACGAATGGATATAGCCAAAATGGACCAATCTATCCAAAAAACCCAGCATGCTCATCCCCATAATCATTAATCCGGAGGGATGACTTGAATGCATCATTTTGATGAAATTTACCCTTTTTGTGCCATCGTTGGTCAGGAACAGATGAAAAAGGCCCTACTCCTCAATGCCATCAATCCCAGGATCGGCGGTATTCTGATCGCAGGAGAGAAGGGTACTGCTAAATCCACCGCTGCCCGGGCTCTTGCACATCTGCTCCCTGAACAAAATGTCGTAGATGGCTGCATATTTGGATGTGATCCTGATCATACTGGTGATCTTTGCGACGATTGTCTGAAGAAAAATGGAACGTACGTTACAAAAAAAGTCCAGATGCATGTCGTTGAGCTTCCGATCAGTGCAACTGAGGACAAGGTGGTTGGCAGTCTTGACATCGAGTATGCACTCAAGAAGGGTGAGAGGAAGTTTGAGCCCGGTGTTCTCGCAAAAGCAAACCGGAATATTCTGTATGTCGATGAGGTGAACCTGCTGAACGATCATATCGTTGATGTACTCCTGGATGCTGCTGCAATGGGTGTCAATATCATCGAACGGGAGGGTATCTCATACAAGCATCCGTCCTCATTTATCCTCATCGGTACGATGAATCCTGAAGAGGGAGATCTCCGCCCACAACTCCTGGACCGGTTCGGACTCTGTGTTTCTATCGAAGGTATCAGCGATCCTGAGATCAGGGTTGAAGTGATCCGCCGTCGCAGGATGTATGATCTGAATCCGCATGAGTTTATCGCCAGGTTCAGCGAAGAAGAAGATGCCCTGAAGGCACGAATAATCAAGGCACAGGAGTTGCTTGAAAAGGTATGCATCTCTGATGAGATGCTGCATATAATCGCACAGATATGCCTGGATATGGCTGTTGACGGACACCGTGCAGATATTATCATGGTTAAGACTGCGAAGACCATTGCAGCATTTCATGAGAGAACAGACGTGAATGAAGAGGATGTAAGGGAAGCAGCAGTTCTTGTCCTCTCACACCGGATGCACAATCAGCCTTTTTCTGATCAGCAGATGGATCAGAACAAGATAGAAGAGTCAATTCAGAAGTCCCGGCAGCAACAACAGCAACCTCAGGAACAGGAAGAGCAGACTGAGCAGGATCAAAAACCCCAGGAGAATACTACACCTGACGGGTCCACGACAACCCAGTTTGCCGAAGGATCACCGTTCAAGATGAACCAGAAACCTCTTTCAGCTCCCAGGCGCATTGACTCGTTCAAGCGGGATGGAAGCGGCAGGCGGAGCGTGACCGAGTCACGGGATGGGAAATATGTCAGAAGCAGGATTCCTGATCGCCTGACTGCGGACATCGCTCTGGATGCAACGATCAGGGCTGCAGCTCCTCACCAAAAGGGTCGGGTTGGTGATCTCGCGGTGAAGATTGAGGCTTCTGATCTCAGGGAGAAGGTCAGGGAACGGAAGATGGGCAATACAGTCCTCTTCGTGGTCGATGCAAGCGGAAGCATGGGGGCCCAGCAGCGGATGACCGCCGTAAAGGGGGCAATCTTATCCCTGCTTATCGATGCATATCAGAAACGCGACCGGGTTGGGCTCGTAGTCTTCCGGGGTAACTCTGCAGAGGTTCTCCTTCCCCCTACCTCCAGTGTTGAACTTGCACGAAAATGTATGCAGACTCTTCCGGTTGGTGGGAAAACACCGCTTGCTTCCGGCCTCTCAAAGGGTTTTGAGGTTCTGCAACGGGAGAAGATGATCAATGCCTACACCATCCCCCGCCTGATCCTGATCTCTGACGGGAAAGCAAATGTGAGTATGGGATCCGGTGCTCCGCTTGATGATGCAGATGAGGTTGCATCCCTCATAAAAGAGTCGGGTATCTCTTCGGTCGTGATCGATACCGAACAGAGTTATATCACCTTTGGGCTTGCTCACAAAATATCAGATGGTATGGGAGCAAAATATCTGAAACTTGAGGAGTTGCAGGCTGATACCATTGCAGAGGCCGTGAAAGGGATTAATAGATGAAATAAAATCCCAATCTATAATGTTCTGCGCTTCACTAATCTTCTCTAATTTTTAATGATTGAATTTTTTGTTGCTGAATTATTTTCCCTTTAAATGAACTTCTGATTTTGTATCTTAACTGTAAATATAGTGCAAACAATTTTTATTACCTTCACGCAAAAAAAATTGATCAAATTAAATAGCGTTAGATCAAAAATATTTGGGAGGTCAGATGTAGGGGTCATTTCCCCGCTCAATTGTCCTAACTTACTGGATGAGATTATGAATAACACAAATCCTTCATTCGATAGCGCAGTATCCCCGGTTGTTGGTGTGCTGTTGATGCTTGTAGTTACTATAATTATTGCGGCTGTTGTGAGTTCTTTTGCTGGGGGACTTACCACCGGACAGCAGGCAGCACCTTCATTATCTGCAGATATCCGGATTACTAATTCCGGAACCTGGATTGAAAGTTCTGGGTTTTATTTTACCGTAACTGGAGTAGACAAACCAATTCCAACCAAAGACCTGAAGATGACCACGAAGTGGACTGCTCAAGATGGAACACGGGGTGAGGTTACAATTCTTCCTTGGAACGGAACCATGGCAAACTGTAATTACCAAACATCTGGTTCTGGTTCAACGTCGATTTCTGCTAGACATGCACCAATCGCAGGGGGAACCGGAATTAATACCACAAAACAGGCTGCTGTAACTGAAAATGGTATAAATTATGCAAGTGCTGCTACGGGAACTTTCTTTGGAAATTACTCGTTAATGTCAGGCGTAGTTATGAAGAACTCAGCAGATTCACTATATGGCAATACTGCATATGGGTCACAACCTTTTGAATATGCTGCAAGCAGTCCCTACTCAGTCTATGAAGGGGTATTGGCGAATGGCGTAATGGAAGCAGATGGATGTCAGTCAATATTAGGGCACTTATGGTATCATCTTAGGGCTGGAGACGTCGTAACAGTAACTGTATTTCATATTCCATCTGGCAAAATCATCCTGAAGAAAGATGTTATCGTGGAGGCTTAGATATGGCCTCATTGTATAAGAAAAATCAGGATAATGCAGTATCACCGGTTATTGCCATCATGCTCATGCTGGTTGTCACAATTATTATTGCAGCAGTGGTAAGTTCATTTGCAGGTGGATTGACAAAATCACAGGATCGAATTCCCCAACTTACTTTAGATGGAAAATATAGCATAAAAAATGGGATTGAATTAACTCACACTGGGGGAGATTCAATAAATCCTTCTGAAGTTGAAATGACAATGAGACCGGGAACAGGCTTTGGTGTGGGGATTCAAGCAAATGTTATTACCGTAAATAAAACCTCTCTTACCGATTCAACTGGAAAAAAGTTTTGGAAAGGAATTGGAGGAAGTAATGTGGGTAATTTTAGTAGCACTACCAGTACTCCCTATGCAAATGTCTGGAGTGTAGGATCTACCACATACATCTTACCTCCGCTCCATCTCAACGGAAATCTACAGCATGAATCAAATGAATACACCTGCTGGAACAATTCTGTAAACCTTGGAAATTCAATCAACGTCCAGGTGATAAACCGTCAGGGGCAACTTATCGGCAAAGGTGAAATTAAGATCGTTCCCTGATCAAACTTGAAAATGACAAGAAACAATTTTTTTTTTGCCTGCAGAACACGCAAATTTATGACGATTATCCCTCTTGTTTTAGGGATAATTCTATTTTGTTACATTGCAGGCTGTATCTCTGAATCCACAGAGAACTCATTAAAACAAGGCATAAATTCTAATGATCAAGGCCAGTCTGTAATAATTACTGATGCCCTAAACCGGTCAGTTACCTTTAATGAACGACCCAGACGAATTATTACTGCAAATCAGGGTGCTGTCCCACTATTACTGGTTCTTGGTGCTGGAGAAAGGATCGTCGGTGTACCCTCTTTTGTAGTTGAAGATCCTGTCCTTGCAAAAAATTTACCAAATGCACAGATCTTTGCCGGGTCCCTACAAAATGTGAATTGTGAACAGATCATCGCATTAAAGCCTGATTTGGTCATTGAATATATCAAATATAAACCAAAATGCAATAGTCTCCTAGAAAAAGCAGGTATTCCTATTCTGTATTTTAATAGTTTCGATCTTCCTGAAGTTCGAAACAATATTGCTCAAATGGGAAAACTGACTGGTGATCAGGAGGCGGCTATAGAATATATCAACTTTACAAATTCATGCGATGAAATACTATCCTCACGCATAAACAATTTTTCAGATCACCATCCCCGAGTTTACATGGAATTTTCAACCGATTATATGACCTATGGTAATGGATCAAAAGGCGATACCCTCATGAATCTTTTACAGGTTGAAAATATTGCACACAATTTAATTGAGTATCCAACAATAACCCCGGAATGGATTCTGAAGGAAGATCCAGATATTATCATAAAAACAGTGAGTAGTACGGCATTACGGGAAAATTCAACAACCCTAGAGGATTCATATCGATCATTACTTACCAGATCAGGTTTTTCCAACCTTACTGCCGTGAAGAATAACCAGGTATTTGTGATTAATAATGATCTGTTAATGTTCACAAGACAACCCGCGGGCGCTCTCTATCTGGCAAAAATTCTCTATCCAGAGAAATTTTCTGATATTGAACCTCAAATGTTTCTTACTGAATATGCAGAGAAATTTATGCTAGGATCTGATGAAATACCCACTGTATTTCCTAATTTTCAAACAGGCAGAGCAACAAATAGCACAATGATGCTGGTGTGAACGAATGAAATCAGGAGAATTCCATCAGAATATCAAAAGAGTATGCAGTCTCTCTCTTCTTTTGATATTATTCGGATTCATCTGTTCATCGGGTTGTATTTCAAACCTTAATAGCAATTCTACTCAAACATTGGATAAATCCAGTCAATCAATTCATCAAATAACTATTATCGATGATCTAAATCGAACAGTTGTCCTCCCTGATTATCCCAAAAGGATAGTTTCAGTCAACCATAATGTGTTAAATTTACTAATAGCCTACGGAGCAGGAGACAAGATTGTCGGGGTTCCGGAGTATGTTCTTGGTGATCAAATCATCATGAGTCATCTTCCAAATGCGGTGGGTGTTGGTGGATCCCTGGCCAATGTTAATTGTGAACAAATGATTGCATTAAAACCTGATGTTATTCTAGCATTTGCAGGTTACAAACCCAGGGCCAGTGATCGGATTGATATGGCAAATATTCCCATCATCTATCTGAATGCATATTATATCACCGATATTCAAAAAGATTCACATATCATTGGTCAACTGGCCGGTAACGAAAGTAAGTCTGATGAATATAACGATTTAGTGACTAACTATCTCGCTTTAATAGACAATCGAACCTCAAATCAGTCAACGACTCCTTTGAGGGTATACCTGGAATGGTCTTCAGACAATATTGCACAGGGAAAAAATTCTCAGGGCGATCGAATTATGAAGGCCCTTCATGCTACAAATATCGCTGGTGATATCAACCTTGATTATCCTACGATTAACAACGAATGGGTTGTAAAGCAAAACCCTGATGTTATCATAAAATTTGTAACGAGTACGGGATTGAGAGAAAACACTACTTCATTTCTGAATGAGTACCACAAGATTGGTGACAGAACCGGGTATTCCACTATTTCTGCAGTGCAAAACCATCGTGTTTATCTGGTAAATCAGGATCTGATGAGCAATTCACGAGGTATCGCAGGGATACTCTATCTCGCTAAAGCATTGTATCCATCAAAGTTTATTGATATTGATCCTCATTTGGTTTTAAAAGAATATGCAGACAAATTTCAACCAGATGCTGATAAAATTCAACAATTTTTCTCTCCATCACAAGAGTCTGGCGGGAATTTATCATTGTATAAGTAAGGAAACAAAATTCGGAGTTAAATCATTATGAAAATTACTGCAATTATGATGGGATCTCAAGGTTCCCTTCTGCATCGAGCTGCTGAAAAAAGTGGTGTTGATCTGAAATTTTATCAAATTCGGTACCTGGAGCAGAACCCGGATAAATTGGATGAAGTTAAGGCGTCAATGAGAGAATCAAATGTTATTCTTCTTTCACGATCAACCGAAATGTTTTGGGATGTAATCGAGGATGATATAAAGAATATTGCGAAATCAATCCCTCTTATCTGCCTCAGTCACGATCCTTCATACTGGATTCTATCTTCAGTAAAACCAGAGGTAGTATCTACCTGTCAACAGTATGTCACGTACAACGGGGAAGAAAACATAGAGAACCTTGTAACCTATATTCAGAATCTCGTATTAAATGAGCCAAAATCTGTTTCTCCTCCTGAAAAAACGCCATGGGATGGAATTTATCATCCTGATTCTGAAAAAACATTCTATAGCACTGAAGAATATCTAAAATGGTATTCTCCTCGTGTACATGAGGGATCCTGGGTTGGAATCCTGTTTTCAAGAACGGCATGGGCTTCAGGAAGTAATACCGCCATAGAGGATGAGATTATCAGAAGTCTGGAACTGGAAGGGATGAATGTCATCACGGTTTTTTCATACCCGGTTAAGGATACCGGACTTGGAACCAGGGGTATGGCCGGAGTTATTGAAGAATTTCTGGTATTGGATGGACAATGCCGGGTTGATGCAATAATAAAATTAATGCCTACTCTTTTAGGAGGATCTTCTGAGGAAAAAGAGAATACCTATACATTCGAAGCAACCTCACGATTTCTACAAAAGTTAAACGTTCCTATTTTTTCACCAATAATCTCATATTACCAGTCCATAGAACAGTGGAAAGAAGGAAACGGTCTTACTGCAGATACCAGTTTTTTTGTCGCAATGCCGGAGTTTGAAGGAGTTATCGAGCCAATTATTATCGGAACAAGCAATAACAACCCGGAAATAGGGAGAGATGATCGTGAGGCAATTCCTGATCGATGTAGAAAAGTTGCTCAACGAGTGAAACAATGGACTCGCCTATCTAAAAAACCTATTTCCGAACGTAAAGTCGCATTCATCCTCAACAATAATCCCTGTGCCAGTGCAGAAGCCAGCATCGGCGGAGGAGCACACCTGGATACCCTGGAGAGTGTTGCCCGGATTCTTAAACGGATGAAAGAGGCAGGATACCATGTAGATTATCCCGAATCCGGTGAAGAATTAATCAAGACAATGCTTGAAAAGAAGGCAATGTCTGAATTCAGATGGACCACTGTCCAGGATATTGCTGCGAATGGAGGTGTTCTAATGTCGATGGATGTAGACACCTTTTCTGCATATTTTTCCATTCTTTCAAAAACAGTACAAGAAAAGATCACTGCCACCTGGGGAGAAGCACCAGGACTCAGCATGGTCCTTGATGGAAAAATTCTCATCACTGGCCTTTCGTTTGGTAATGCAACCGTTCATGTCCAACCAAAACGAGGCTGTTATGGATCACGGTGTGATGGAGAGGTGTGTAAGATCCTCCACGATCCTGAGTGTCCACCACCTCATCAGTACCTGGCAACCTATTACTGGATAGAGAAAATTTTTGATGCTGATGTCATTGTCAATGTCGGTACCCATGGAAATCAGGAGTGGTTGCCGGGAAAAGGGCTTGGCTTATCTGAAAATTGTTTCCCTGATGTTACAATTGGAACAACTCCTTATTTGTACATCTACAATGCTGACAACCCACCGGAAGGGACAATTGCAAAACGAAGAGGATATGCCACTCTTGTCGATCATTTGCAGACCGTAATGACCCAGGGAGGTCTCTATGAAGGACTCGAAGAACTGGATGTTCTGCTCAGACAGTACGAGACCGCAAAATTGGATCCAGCCAGATCACATGCTCTCCAGCATCTGATTAGGGATGCAATAGCAGAAGTAAATCTCGATAAAGACATTCATCTTACTGATGAAATGTCCTTGGATGACATCGTTAGTCACTGTCATGAGGCTCTGTCACTGATCAGAAATACCCAGATTCCCTCGGGCATGCACACATTCGGAGAACTACCTGAAGGTGAAAAACGGTTGGATTTCATCAATGTTATTATCAGATACGATAACGGGGATCCCTCTCCACGAAGAACGATTGCCAGGCTTCATGGGCATGATCTCACAGAATTACTCACGAACCAGGATGGGTTTTCAAAGGATCTTGGTCTATCAAACGGTGCAATTCTTGAGTTACTGGAGCAAAAAACAAAGGATTTTATTGGTGCGGTTCTTGAGGATACCCTTGAATCATACAATGTTTGGTTTGGACATGCGATTTCTACAGAAGATATCACAGACCTGAATAAGATTCGGGACCGAATACAGGATATCAACAACCGGATTAATGACTCAAAAGAGATTGAATCACTATTTAATGGGTATTCGGGAGGACATATTCCAGCCGGGCCATCCGGTCTGATCTCGCGGGGACATGAGGAAGTCCTACCTACCGGGCGTAATTTCTATTCACTGGACCCGTTCATGGTTCCAACAAAAGCAGCATGGCGTGTAGGACAACGTCTGTCCGAGTCTTTACTTAGTAAGTATCTGCGGGAAGAAGGTAAATACCCGGAAAGTGTTGCATTTTACTGGATGGCTTCCGACATCATGTCAGCAGACGGAGAGATGTATGCCCAACTCATGGCCTTGCTCGGAGTTGAACCAGTCTGGCAATCTAATGGAAGAGTTAAGTCATTTACCATTATCCCCTTGGAAAAACTGAATCGTCCCCGGATTGATATCACCGTTCGAGGATCCGCCCTTATCAGGGACAATTTTTCAAACTGCTATGAATTGCTTGATGAGGCAGTTCAAGCAGTTGCAGATCTGGATGAACCTCATGAGCAGAATTTCATTCGAAAGCATGCTCAGGAGATTATGGAACAGAATCAGTGTTCGTGGAAAGATGCTACACTCCGGATTTTCTCATCTAAACCTGGAACATATTATAATGGTGTTGATCTCGCGGTATACGCAAGTGCCTGGAAAACTGAAGCAGATTTGGCTGAAATATTCGTGGCATGGAATGGATATGCCCTCAGGAAAGACCAAGAGGGAGAAGTTACTCATGAGCAGTTTGCAACAAACCTCTCTAAAGTTTCGGTCACCTTCAACAAAGTCCAGTCAGATGAGTATGATCTCCTTGGGTGCTGCTGTTATTTCGGAACTCATGGAGGGATGACTGCCGCTGCCCGTCATTATTCTGGAAAAGTGGTTAAACCATATTACGGGGACACAAGGGAACCGGAACAGATTGAAGTCCGTGATCTCGCTGATGAACTTCGTCGGGTAGTCAGAACAAAATTACTCAATCCCAAGTGGATTGACGGGATGAAAGAGCATGGATACAAAGGAGCCGGTGATATCATGCGGAGAGTTACGCATGTATATGGTTGGGAAGCATCAACCCAGGAGGTTGATGACTGGATCTTCGATGATATTGCCGAGACCTTTGTGAACGATGAGGAGATGCGACAATTTTTTGAAGAAAACAATCCATATGCCCTGGAAGAAATAGCCCGCCGACTCCTTGAAGCAGAACAGAGAGGACTTTGGCAAGCAGATCAGCAGGTTCTTGAAGAACTGAAAAATAATTACCTACAGATCGAATCCTGGATGGAAGACAAGATTGGTGAAGGTGATTACCAGGGTGGAAGTGTAGATATCTACACACAGGATGACATTGCTGCCTGGGGCGATTCAATGAAGGATATTATGGCTAAAGTGCAGGAAAAGTTCCCAATTCGGAAGAGTAATTCATAAAATATCTTATAATTTTCATTTTCGGTAATGCCCGATCAATCATTAATTATCTGATTTATGGAACTTGGAAATGACCGGAACTCAAAAAAATCCCATTTTATTTTATCTATCAGGAAAAAGACGAAAAGTGATAATAATACTCACACTTCTGGTCCTCCTTTTTCTGACCATAGTATACGCACTGAATGCAGGATCCTTCCACCTTTCCTTCGAAAGGATTCTCATTATTCTGTATCAGGCGATTACTTGTCCCGGGTTACTCGAAGGATCAAATTCTGAGAAGATTATTGTCATTGATTTCCGTATGCCAAGGGTGCTTCTTGCAATTTTTACCGGGATCAGTCTTGCCGTTGCCGGGTGTGTCATGCAGGCACTCCTTCGTAACCCGTTAGTAAGCCCATTTACCCTTGGACTCTCTTCTGCTGCTTCATTTGGAGCAGCTATGGCCATAGTGTTCGGACCGGTTCTGTTCCCTTTTATTCCTCCCCAGTATCAGAATGGCACAATAGTTCTCGCTGCATTTCTTCTTGGATGGTTCTCTATTCTACTTATTTATGCGATATCTCGGATGAAAGGGGCATCAAGTGCTACACTCATCCTCTCCGGGGTTGTTATTGGGTATATCTTCACTGCAGGAGTGATGATCATGAAATATCTCACCAATGATGAGAAACTGCGTGAGATTACTCTTTGGCTCATGGGTGGAATGTGGGGAGCAAATTGGAATGCAGTTGTGATTGTTGCTCCAATCACCATGATTTGTGTATTGTATCTCGAATCAAAAGCATGGGATCTTAACGGTCTCGCTGCCGGCGATGATGTAGCGAAAAATCTTGGTGTAAATGTAAATCGACTAAGGATATCCGGCCTCTTTGTTGCAACCCTCGCTGCATCAGCTTGCCTGGCATTCACGGGCATCATCGGATTTATCGGACTCATGGGCCCTCATATCGGGAGGATGCTCATTGGGAATGATAATCGATATCTGATCCCCTGTTCTGCTTTACTAGGTGCTCTGATCCTTCTGATATCAGATACAGCAGCCCGTACTGTAATGGACCCTATCGAAATACCAGTGGGAGTTATCATGTACATCATCGGCGGTGTCTTCTTTATGATTCTCATTCTTCGGGGACAGCACCGGGTGATAACATAAAGGAGAGATCATGAATCTAAATATTCGTGATTTGACGGTTAAATATGGTAAAATTCAGATTTTAAACCAGATATCCTTCGATCTCACATCTGGAGAAGTACTGTGTATCATAGGTCCAAACGGATCCGGAAAAAGCACCCTTATTAAGACCCTTGCTGGTATAATCAGTTCGTATTCAGGTTCATTTGCATTGGATGGAGTTGAGATCACCGGGATATCTAAAAATATGGTTGCGAAGAGTATTGGATATGTCCCTCAGGATTTTCAATATCTCACGTCTGCCACTGTTCTTGAAGCAGTAATTCTTGGAAGGTGTCCTCATGTGCAGTGGTCGTTAACACAACATGACCTTGACACGGTACAAAATGCGATGGAGATGCTGAATATCTCTCAAATGTCCGGAAAAATGTTGACCGAACTCTCCGGAGGTGAAAGACAACGGGTTTTTATTGCACGGACAATAGCACAAGAACCTGAAGTTTTTCTTTTTGATGAACCTACCAGTGCTCTTGATATCAAGCATCAGATTGAGGTATTCTCTATGATTAGAGAGATTTCAAAAAAACGGATGAAATCTGTACTGGTATCAGTCCATGATCTAAACTTTGCATATCATTATGCAGATCGGGTTATGCTGATAGATAAGGGAAATATAGTTAGGATCGGTCCCGCTGATGAAGTGATGACTGAAGAGAACATCAATTCAGTATATGGGGTGCCGATGCAGTTCATCGCTACTGAAGCAGGCAAGTATGTGTTACCGATCTGGGATCCCGCAACTCCAAAGTTATCATCTGGATAATATTGCAGATCTAATTTTACTTTCCTGAAGAGGACGACACGAAACTAAATAGGAAACTGGTGGAACCGTGATGGGTTTAGAAATTGCCAACAAAAATAATACAAATCAGATTGTTATCCATGACCTGACAAAAAAATTTGACAGTCTTTGTGCAGTACATCGGATGAACATTTCTGTGGGTAATGAAGTATTCGGAATACTTGGACCAAACGGATCTGGGAAGACCACAACGGTTCTTATGCTCACTACACTCCTCAATCCGACCAGCGGAACCGCTGAGGTCTGTGGATATGACATCCATACTGAACCGACAAAGGTCAGGGAATCAATAAGTTACGTCCCTCAGGACATGGCAGTAGATGTTAGACTGACAGGAAGAGAAAATGTCAGGTTTTTTGCAGACCTATACGGAGTAAAGAATCCTGAACAAAAAACAGATGAAGTATTACATATTTTAGAACTTTCTGATCGTGCTGATGAGTTTGCAAAAGTCTATTCTGGGGGAATGAGGCGGCGGCTTGAACTGGCACAGGCGTTGGTTCATAACCCCAAGGTATTATTTCTTGATGAACCTACTGTCGGCCTTGATGTCTCTGCCAGGAAGAAGATCTGGGATCACATTCGGACTCTTCGAAATTCAGGGATGACCATCTTTGTTACGACTCACTATATGGATGAGGCAGATCAGTTCTGTGATCGGGTCGCTATTATCGATAAAGGAGTGATCAAGGCCATCGACACTCCTGATAATCTGAAGGGAATGATTGCACAGGATATTGTAACGATTACAATTTCTGGATCATTTCTTCCGATATCGGTTCCAGGGGTCAGGTTTGTGAGTAGTGATGACGGTGTCCTTACATTCTTTGCGGATCGTGGAGACGAAGCACTTCCACAGATAAAAGACACTCTGGCTAAACAGGGAATCCAGGTCCTTGCAATGTCAACCCGAAGGCCTTCTCTAGACGATGTTTTCCTCCATTTGATAGATCCAGAGGAAGATCTGACGCCTTTCAACAATATTTCATTTAGAAATATGATGGGGAAGCGATGATGAATCCCATTCTCGTTTACTGCAGGCGTGATCTCATCCGATGGATCAGAGGAAGATGGGGATTTGTATCAGCACTTGCTCTTCCTGCTGCATGGCTTGTTTTTGTGGGGCTTGCACTTCCGATCAGATTTACTGATCATTATCTTGATTTTGTAACTCCCGGTATCCTTGCCATGACCACACTTTCGGCTTCACTTTCAGGGGGAGGGCTTATTATTCAGGATAGAATGCTTGGCTTTTTTAATAAATTTCTGGCCCTTCCCCCTCCCCGTGAATCGATTCTCTTTGGAAAGATCCTTGTCATCACGATACGAGGCCTGATTCAGTCGACTATTATTCTGGGATTTGCATTCATGCTTGGTGCCCGGCTTTATTCTCCTCTCCAAGTACTGACTACATATCTGATATTGGTCATTTTCGGAGTGCTTCTCTCTGCATTTTCCATAACACTGGCGATCTATGTTGGTGAACATGACCAGTATGCTGCAGTGACTGCAATGATCTCGATGCCTATTTTTTTCACATCTTCAGCGATGATGCCGTATGATTCGATGCCGGATTGGCTCAGGGTGTTTGCGTATGTTAACCCGTTAAGTTTTGCAATCGATGGAATCAGGATTATGCAGGGCGGTGCGGTACCGGTTACTCAGATCGGGGTTTTATCCGGTCTCTCCCTGGTTGTTGTCTGTTTTGCTGTTTATGCATTCAGAAAGGTGAAAGTTTGAAAATAGAACATCAATAGGGAATACCATACATGTAATGAGATCGAATTCTGGAATCAGGATGATCCCTCTTCTTTATCAGGAATTATCCGGGAATCCCTTTTTTTGATTTCATGAAAAAGAGAAGAACAGAAATTATTCTCTAAATTGTTCTTTCAAAACCACGGTTTTAAATCTCAAGTTGGATTAATGTGTTCATTTATGACAAAATATATACTTAAAAGTTAAATGTTATTTTGATGTAATACCCTTATTTATCCCTCAATAAGTACTTCATTTCTTGATATCATTGTATTTTTGTAATATACCTTAAGGAAGAATGAATTGCCGATATTACGAGACTGATTGAACCAGTACTGATTTTGGATCTCCGGAATATTATCCTGGAGATGTGAGATATTCCCATGAAAATCTCCACTAACCTACTTGCCTTGATCCATTTATTCTCATAATCTCCTTACCCTCTTCTTGAACAATTAACTCGGCTCCTCTGGACAGAAGCTGAAGAATCTTGGTTATTCCAATTTTCTCGATTCTTTCAGGTAATTTTGGAATCTGAATCTTTTTACTCTGGGTATATCATCGATATACATCTCATCGTTGACTAAAAGATGCCAAACGATCCGTAAAATTTTGCGTGCTACAGCAACGATTGCCTTTTTATAACATTTTCTAGGCAGAAGGCTGTTGAAGTAGTCGTTCAGTTTTCCGGGTCTTTTGACAGCTGAATGGGCAGCTTCTACCAGAGCCCATCGAAGATATTTCCTAATATATTGCAAAGTTTGGGATACAGATACTTCTGTTTGATTCCTATCGGCATTGTCTGAAAACCAAGTAATTGAAGTGATAAAACATTGTATAGGTATAGTTATTCGTCAATCACTTAATGGGCAAATTATCGACTTTAATTAAATTTTGGCCCTGTTAAGTGTGTTTTTATTAATGAAGACTATCGAAATAGTCCCCAAATTTATGTTCGAATAATCACTTGATTTTCAGACACGGTCGTTTATTTTTACATCTAATGAAAAATGAGGTTCAGTACAAATTTGTGAAAATTATCCAGATCAAGATAAGGAGTACCGAAAATCCGAGAATTGCTTCTTCCCATCTGTTTTGAGCATAAGGAAATGGTTCAGGTCCCACCATTGATCTGATATATGTAATTAACCAAGACCGTGTAATCTGTTTATTCGGCTTACTTTTACTCATATTTTTAATCTCAAGGTACGGATCTTTTTTAGAAGGAGTTTTCAAAAAGATTAAATAATGCTTGATTAGGTTTATTTTAATTAAAATTCTGATTCCCCAGAGCATATTGTTGGTTTCTGGATTGGCTCGGTTCCGTTATCATATAACACGGTGAGATACCTGGCATTAAATACCATAATCAAAACATCAAAAAAGAATGTTATGATGATTTGAATGCCAATCTTAATTTCTTGTGCCCCAGGTATAAGAAATCCCGCTATAAATCCGATGAGTGTAAGAACTAGGGCTATTATAGTGGAAGCAACTGAGAACAAGAAGACGACAAAGAGCAATACGAGGAGTGATAACAGGTACCGAATCCATCCGATATTTCCAATTTTCTTTAAAATTTCCGATATTTCAAATGCTGATCTGATACTGCCACTTCTACTAAACCGTATAAGACCAATAATCCCGAAAATGTTAAAGACGATGAACAGCAGCACGGATAATAAAAGTCCACCGATTGCAATACCGATGCTCTGAAGTAATTCGGGTGAGAGCACGAGAGGATGAGGGGTTGATGAGACATGATTAAATTGTTTGATTGTCCGGTATAATGGTAAAATCACGGTAAAGATGGCAATTAACATGGGTATAATATTGTACACAAGACCAATTACCGAGAATGAAAACCCGTCCCTGAAAAGATTTTTCCAGTCTCTGACTTGTGGAGCGGGTGACAGACCCCGATAGATCCTGGTAATATATCCTGCCTGCACTATCATCAGTATTATTCCGACGAAGATCAGAACGATTACTATATGCAATGCGCATTGATTGAAAGGCGGAGGGAGTAATATTGGAAACCCAATTTTTAATTCAGGTACATATTTGTGTATGAGTGATTTCTCTCCGACATTAATCATGAAATCCCCGGTTCCGAGAAGAGATAACAGAATCCATGTTCTTGGTTGTCGAATCACCCCATCAATGACATAATGAAATGATTCAGAAATTCGTTCAGATATGTTCATATATGTATCGCAACTAAAATTAAATTTAATTATGGATAAATTTTTTGCGTGGAGTTAATTCAATACATATTTTTTAAATGTTTAATTCATAGATTTCAGGATTGTATATCACAAAAATGAGTATCAATGATATGTCCGCCACCTTTGAGATCAAAACACTGCTTCTTCATCCGGCATCGTTTTTTGCCATAAAACAGAAAGAAGGAGTAAAACAACCTCTCATACTATTTGGTATCCTTTCACTGGGTGTCATGCTCAGTTATGCACTCTCCACCATAGTCTTTTCGTTCGTGAATCCCCGTATGACTCCAGCGTTATTCATGGATTTATTTCCCGGATATGGCCAGACTCTTGTATACTTTTTTTTGCGTTATATTGGGTTTATTTTTGTTCTTGTTCTTGTAACATACCTGGGAACTCGACTTTTCAGAATACCAGCAGAGATTCAAAATATAATAATCATATTTTGTTATGCCCAGGTTCCGTTCTCTCTTCTGATCATCGGTCAGTTTTTATTAAGCATTGTGGCAGCACTTATCACCCGTATATTTGTCACGTTCTTTGTTATACTCTATATTCTCCCCTGTTTACCATTAATCGGATTCATCTGGATGACAATCATTGCCACCAGGGGATTTCAGGCGTTTAACAGTCTCACCAATAGAAATCAGGTTCTCGGATTAGCAGTGCTTATTCTCATCTTCGGGTTTGGGTTTCTCTTTATGCAGGGATTTTTAGCATCCGTTGGGCTTTCACCAGACAGATTGACCTCGGAAACGAAAACTATGAATCAGAGTGAGCCAATCTTCTTAACTCCTGACCATAACTGGTCGCAGTATAGAAATGTGGGAATGGGAATTGCATTTCTTTTCCCTGCCGACTGGAACGTGAACACTACTAAAACTAAGGAAATATCCCGAGAATCGTATGTTATTATTTCATCAAATCAACGAGAAGAAAAACGTTCATCCATCGGAGAAAAGGGTATGCTCAGTCAGAGGATGTCAGAACGCTCGCATCACTATATGTGGCCGATTAAGGTGACTGGAAGTCAGGTAGAATCCCGGTCCCTTGAAGAAGCAGTGAGGACTGATATTGCCCAGCAGACTCTTCTAAACTATGATTTGATTAACCAATCACCAATCCGGATTGACAATAGAATCGGAACTATCGTGCACATGCAGTTGATATCTGAACGAAATAACTCGTTTTTTTGGGGCAACCAGCCCTTTACCATGAAGGGTGAGCCTGAGGTCTCCCTATATGAAGATCTTGTCTGGGTTGATGCGAATGGAATGCGATATTCATTCCATATGACATCCTATGCAGCGGGTTATGATCAGTATAGCAGGGAGTTTTCTGACATTCTTGATTCAGTCAGGTTTACTCTTCCTTTTTCTTCGGAATGATTCCATGTTTTGCTTTATACATAAAAAACACCAGAGCATGAATATGTATTTTCAGCATTTTTTTTATCGAAGAAATATTGTATCACAGTACCAGAGAAAAATTCTGCTTGTTTTAATCAGTTTTTTGCTTTTCGTCATCCCAATATACGGTGAAAGTACTTTTGTGATTCAGATCACCAATACCGAATCAAGTCCTTTCAAATACGATATCTTAAAAGAATGGGGTCAATTTGGTTCATCTCCGGGAGAATTTGATGGAATATCAGACATAGCAACCGGAACGGATGATACCATCTATGTTTCTGACTCAAATAATCACCGGATCCAGGTATTTTCAAAGAATGGTAGTTCTCTGCGATCCTGGGGCGGTTGGAAAAACGGAACAGGATATGAAATTAATCCTGGAGGGATAACAGTGGGGTTGAATGATAGGGTGTATGTCCCAGATTCAGGAAAAGATGTCATTTATTTATTTGATTCGATTGGAAGCCTTCTTCAGACAATAATTATCCCGGAAAATACAAGTGTTGGTCATTTTGGCTCCAAAAAGATAGCAGTTAATCAGGATGGTACTATCTATGTTACTGAACCGATAAACAAGATTATTAGAAAAATAAATAAAACAGGAAATCTTGAAAAAGATTGGCAGATTGTCAAAACAGGGGGAATTATTGGATCACCTGGACCGATGGTAACTGATGAAGATGGGGCCTTGTATGTTATTGACATGGGTTCTTGTTCTATTTTCAAATATTCTAAGGATGGAGATCTGATCAGTGAATGGAACCTTGCACAATATACACACCCGAACGAGTTTCATCCGGCAGATATTGCAATCGGATCTGATGGTTATCTTTATGTTACAGGAGTTTCGAGAGCTGAAATCCTTGTCCTAAATACCTCGGGAAACTTGGTATACACGGGAAAAATACCCCACAAAATGTGTTTTTTCCCGATTATTGCATGTAATTCGGATGGAGGACTGATTCTAGGAGAATCACAAACCAGTTCCATTACACGTATTCAGGTCACCCCGGTTCAGTCATCCGAGAAAAACCTTCACATAAGAAAAATGATTTCACCCCCTTTGAAATTTCCCACTACTATTCTATTGAACCCGGATAACACGATGTTCATAGCAGATTCAGAGAATGATAGGGTAATTAAAACAGACTTGCAGGGAAACATCATCTTTTCAATCGACTCTTCATCAGTTCCGGGAGGAAGATATAAAAATCCAGGGGGAATTGCCATCGATTCATCTGGTATCATTTATGCTACAAACCAGGGATATGGAAAAATTGAACGATTTTCACCAGATGGACACTATCTTTCAGAAATAGGATCTCATGGAACCAATCCAGGTCAGTTTAACAGGCCGACCGGCCTTGCCTTCGGACCGGATGGATCATTATATGTTGCTGACACAGGAAATAACCGGATAGTTAAACTGAGTCCGAATGGAACTGTTCTTACAATCTGGGGAAAAGAAGGTGTACAAGATACTGAATTCAGAGAACCCTGGGGTATTGCAGTAGAAAAAGAGGGAATGGTCTATGTTACAGACAGTCAGAACTGCCGGGTTGAAGTCTTTTCACCAGATGGTACATGGCTAAATACATGGGGAGCAAAAGGGGATGATCCGGGACGGTTTTTCATTCCAACCGGAATCATCATTGATACTGATGGGACGGTGTATGTTTCTGATACAAATAATTTCAGAATCCAGCAGTTTGATAAAAACGGAACATTTCTCCATGAGTTTATTCCAGAATATATTGGGCCATATGATAAGCCCAGAATGTACGGGCTGATAAAAACTCCCTCTGGGTTTATAACAACCAGTACCTATACCGGCGAGATCATTTCACTGGAATATGGAAATGATACAGGGTATGGCAATACCATGGTAAAGAACAAAAATCCGGTCAGAGAAGAAGAGGTATCTCTGGATGAACAATATGCCAGGTTCAGCAGATCGATGGATGAATGGTGGAATAAAACATGGGAGAAATTAATGGCGCTATGAATGAGGGAACAGAATATTATGAAAATTTCGACACGAATAAGCCTGAATCAGGGTCTATTTCAAATATTTTACTCATTATCCGGCTCTGTCTGAAAATCAAGTGATTGAAGTGATAAAAGACTGCATAAGTATAGTTACTCCTCAATCACTCAATGACAAATTATCGACGTTAATATAATTTAGCTCTGTTTAGTGTGTTTTAATTTTGCAGACTATTGAAATAGTCTCCGAATTATGTTTGGATAATCACTTGATTTTCAGACATGGCCAAATCTTTAAATAATCAATTTTAAGATAAATATTCATTTATATAATTATATAATTAAATAAATGGAAATAGGGCTGTCACCTTAATTAAATTCGTTCCTAAAAATTGACTGATCAATTTCGATCCGGATATTATAAAATCCGAATTCTACAAAGGAGTTATGTATCAAACCTTTTAAAAATCCGATGTTTTGGGGTATTGCCAAAAACTATGGAGTACCCTATCCAAATTATGTACTAACGGACTAATCCTAATATTTAGATTCCGGTCCCACTAATTAAAAAGCATCCTCAAATTAACGTTATTTTAGAGGGTCAGTGAAGTACCCATTGTCTCTATAAAAATAGGCTATTAAATAGCCTATTTCTTAAAAACACCGCATTTTTTGCATGTGGATATTACTAGTAAAAAAATACCTTAAATAAGGCCCCATTATTTAAATAAGGCACAAATATCGTTTTATGGCGGCATGCTATGACTAATCAAATTGAAATCGATATGATGATCGACTCATCTCTATAAATGGGCATAACGTCCCAATATGAAAAGGCGGAAAAGGCTCTATTTTCGAGATTGATATCATAAATGATATGGTCGATTACTTATTCAAATTGAAAGGAAACAAATCCTTATACTGGGAATCTTGTATGTTTCGCACATTATGATCTACATTTTTTTTACGTTGGATTAGATGATAATTCATATGGTTTTCTTAATATTTACTGAAATACTTTAAATTGTTACAGATTTATAGCCCATCTCAAAATACCTATGGACAAAAAATTTTTAAATAACAGAATTTGATATCATTGGGGATAATATAATCAAATTTCCTCCAAAACCCGCATGAACGGCTTTACCGTTAACATCTGAAACCATGAAAATTTTTAGGTCTTATGGCTGGTAATTTAGTGATCCGTTGTAATTTTTATAGGATATAAAAGATGAATTAATTAGATGAAAGTCTTATTCTAAATATTCCCTATAATTCAAGATATTTAGGGATATGTATTGTTTCTTACCCGTAATTATTCTCTAAATTGTTCTTTCATAACCACTATTTTTAACCTCAAGCTGGATTAATGTGTTCATTGATCACATAATAAGTTGTAAAAATGTGTTCACAGTACACAAAATATATACTTAAAAATGAAAGATCATTTTCATGAAACGATTCATATACGATACGTTACTTAAGTGGAAAGACGGTGTAGATCGGAAACCGGTGATTATTGAAGGAGTTCGCCAGTGTGGGAAAACCTGGATTCTAAAGGATTTTGGTGAGGCGGAATTCAAAGATATCGCGTATTTCAACTTTGAATATGATAACCGGCTGGAGAAGATATTTGATGGTGACCTGAATGTTTCAAGGATAATCAAAGATCTCGCCATTATACGGAATAAATCTCTTCAGCCTGGAACAACCCTCCTTATATTAGATGAAATTCAGATCTGCCCTCGTGCCATAACCTCTCTCAAATATTTCTGTGAAAACCTGCCCGAACTCCACATTGCCGCTGCCGGGTCCTTGTTAGGAGTAGCCATAGCACAGATGGGAAAAAATATCTCATTTCCCGTTGGCAAGGTGCAGATGATTAAGATGTATCCTCTTAATTTCCCTGAATTTCTCCTTGCAAAGGATGAAGAACTCCTTTACGAATATCTTCATAATTTGTCCCCGGACGAGGATGTATCCGCTGTATTTACCGGAAAACTGGAGGAAGCCTATCATGAATATCTGATCACGGGTGGTATGCCCGAGGTTGTCAGATCATGGATACATGAAAGGGATATAGGGATTGTAGAATCGATACAAACAGGAATTCTTGATACGTATGAAAAAGATTTTGTAAAATATGCATCGGTATCCGAATTCCCTAAACTCTCTCTGATATGGAATGCAATCCCTGCCCAACTTGCAAAGGACAATCAGAAATTTATATTCGCCCACGTAAAACAGGGGCTCCGGGCCCGGGACCTGGAGGACTCCCTGCTTTGGTTGATATCAGCCGGACTCATCTACAAGGTCGAAAAGATAGAGCGGCCATATGTTCCTGTTGCAACATATGGTGACAGTACATTCTTCAAGATCTATTTTGCTGATGTAGGGCTTTTACGCAGAATGAGTAAATTCCCGGCAGATGTGATCTTTGATACCACCTCGCTTACCGCAGACATGAGGGGCATTCTCACGGAAAATTTTGTGTTGACAGAATTAATTGCGAACGATTTTCAAAGACCCTTCTTCTGGAAATCCGGCGGGATCGCTGAGGTTGATTATATCATTCAGGAAGGGGTTGATGTCATTCCGATCGAGGTTAAATCAGCCAGAAGAACCCGTTCAAGAAGTCTTGTTGAGTACAGGAAAAAATTTAGTCCGTGTGTTGCCGTCCGGACCAGTCTCAAAGATATTGCCCGGCATTCGGACGAATACGGTGATATTCTGGAGATTCCACTATACCTTATCTGGAAACTGAAGGCGTATCTTTGAGGAGCAGTCATTTGATGGAGTCTTCTTTGAAAAATTTCAAAACCATTGTCATCCGAAATAGGGAATACCGTATATAAATTCAGAACTAATTCTGAAATCAGGATGATTCCTCCTCTTAATCAGGAATAATCTTATAATCCCTTTTTTATATGATTTCATGAAAAATGACGACTCGTTGACCTTACGTTACTTCAATAGAAACAAAAAACCGTGTTGATCTTATAATCTTTTTTTTTGCGCGATTGACCATTTTTCTTGTATGTCTCGAATGAAATCTGGTGCAGAGAACGAATTGTCATAATTTCCACAAAACTTTTTTTACATTAAGGCAATAATGTGGATCTTAGCTAAGAGAAAATTGTCTTAGCTCCAGTAAATTTGAGATGGTTGTATGAGAGAGGTTCGTGTAAATAGTAAAGAATCAGCGGTCTCACCGGTAGTTGGTGTACTGCTGATGCTCGTGGTCACGATTATTATCGCGGCAGTGGTGAGTTCGTTCGCTGGGGGGTTGACGGGTGGAACAACAAAGGCTCCTACTGCCTCATTAGAGGTGCATGTAAAAGCTGCAGAATTGCAGGGAGGAACAAGTTCTGGAGATTATGTTCCGGCATTTACTATTAAGCATATGGGCGGAGATGTTCTTCCAACCAAAAATTTGAAAGTAACAACATTCTTTAAAAACCAGTCAACCAGTGAATTAACTCAAGGAACCCTTGAAGGGGAGGTGGCCGTTCCCGGAAGATCAGATTGGACGATTGGTGGATATATAGATACTAAATACTGTGCACCATTATTTCTTAATGATCTGAATCGATTCGGATATGCAACATCCAGCAACCAATATGCGCCCGGTTGGTTTGGTAATGAATCTGCGATTTTCCGTCCAGGAGATATTTTAACCACTTCGGCAATGTATTCGGAATATGTGACCAATCCAAGTGTAAGTACTCCTCAGGTAAATCTAGGTCTAAACAATTTAACTGGCCTTAACTGTAGTGATTTGAATACCGGATTCGTTGCAACAAAAACGATAAAGGTCCAGGTTGTTGACAAACCCAGTGGAAAAACAATCTTCGACAAAGAGGTGACGATCGAATGATAACAAAAAGAACTCTGGAAGATGCAGTCTCACCGGTTATTGGTATTCTTCTCATGCTTGTGGTTACCATTATCATTGCTGCAGTAGTCAGTGGGTTTGCAAGTGGGTTGGCAGGTGGTCAGTCAAAAGCACCTCAAGCTTCTATCGAAGAATCGACTGATCTTCCAACACACAATGCGACATTTCAACACAAGGGAGGAGATGCTGTAAAAATTGACTCAATTTCAGTGGTCTTTATTCAGGGAGATACCAAAGCTACGTTATCTGCCACAGATGCTGGAACCAATATATGTAAGGGATTCAAAGTATTGGGGAAAGATTCAACGACATTCAGCCCAGGGGATAGGCTTGTATTATCGGGGACTGATTTTGGATGGTATACTGATAAACCAGGTAAAGATCCATCTACTATTGCCTTTGGCTCCGCTTCATTCAAGAAAGGCGATGAATGGATGATCATCGACAAGAAGAGTTCTGCAACAATCTGCCGTGGAACAATTTCTTAATCCAATATTATCAACACCCTTTTTTGATCGTATCACGTGGTCAATTTTTGTTAAGCTCATGTATACCTGGGATACCGGGTTTGAATATCTGAAAAAAGTTATGATTCGTAAGCAATAAGCACGGCACCGAGTTTCTTCTCCATCTCATTGAGATCCTGGACCTGTTCAGGTTTGAGTGGTTTGTACTTCGGAGCTGCAAGAATGTACAATCCGAGTTCATTCTCCAGTGCCTGTACCTTCTCAAGTTGTTGTCCTGTCAATGTTGCATACATTGTTCTTCACCACGAGTATACAAGACCTATAGGGATAAAAAAGATCGCCGAAGAAATATTTCAAAAGAATCAAACAGTTTGAGCTCTGATTTTTTGGGGTAATAACAGGAATTTTTTCACACCCACCAATCAATCACACCTGAACCACGAGGAGATGAATAACCATGTCTGATCACAAAGACCCTGAGCAAATTGAGCATCATAATAGTTCTTCGAACGATCTCTTCATCACATCATCAGGAGAGTCAGTCTCCAGGACAGATGATTCAATTATTGTAAAACTCTCTGCTGGCAGAGTAGTCTTCTCAACTGCAACGATAAATGGAGGTTTCCGGCGTGATCTCACCGCTGTATATAATCATCAGTTATCTCATGCAGCAATTCACTCGCATGAACTTGAGGGAGGCAGTGTTGAGTCCTATCTAGCCATAACTGCAGAACGGTTGCATCTGGATCCAGATACTACAGCCGGACTCCTTACCGCAGCAAAGATGAAGCACGCAGCAGTAGTAACAGAGTCGTTTCGTGGCCTGGAAGTGACTGCACTGATTACCGCAGGCATAGAAGTTAATGGAGGGCGTGCAGGAGATCCTGCATCCTATTACCAGGAATCGGGGAAGATATCACCAATAGGGGGGACTATAAACACCATCCTCATCATCAATGCAGATCTTCCCGAACGAACATGCATTCAGACTGTAATGACTGCTACTGAAGCGAAGAGTGTTGCACTCCAGCAGCTGATGGCACAGAGCCAGTACTCGTCTGGTATTGCTACTGGATCTGGAACCGATGGCATCGCTATCATTGCAGATTCTACAAGTTCTCAACATCTGACTGATGCCGGTAAACATTCAAAACTTGGCGAACTTATTGGGACCACTGTCATCAAAGCAACTGCTGAGGCACTCAACAGGCAGTCTGGCCTGAACACTCTATCCCAGCGAAACCTGATGGTCAGACTGGCCAGGTTTGGTATCACTGAAGAAGAGGTCTGGTCTGCTGCAACGAAACTGGATGGTGAGAATCGACGAGCCAGGTTCATCGAAGCACTCAGAGAGATAGCATGTGAACCGGGATTGGTCGCAGCAGTTTCTGCAGTCATTCATATTCATGATGAGATCTCATGGGGGCTGATTCCTGCAGTAGCGGGGCAGAATGCTGCGTCTCGTCTGCTTCAGGCAATACCTGACCTGACGGGAATTCAAGGAGGTGACTGCAGCTTCTCACTTACTCATCAACAGAGTATACTTGACAACCTTAAGATTACTATTGCATACATGGCTAAACAGAGATGTCTCTCACGAACTGATATCTTAGGCTAATCTCTTCTTTTTAAGAATCTAGGTAATAAGATAAATTTTCCATATTTTTTATCCAATCCTTACAGAATATCAACACAAATTTTATGATGCTAACTTCAGGATAATTTAAGAAGTGATTTATTACTTCAATACTTATAAGCAACAAGATGCAACAATCCGGAAGAATTAAGCGCTGTCCGGTGTGTAACGGACGCATGGAGTATAGATCATTTGATCCATGGACAACTTTTCCAAAAGATATCTGTAGTAAGTGTGGTTATTCCGGATCTTTTGCCATTGAATGGGTTAATGATAAAATGATGGCAGACTACCATCCTCACGACTCCGAACATCGAAAAAAAGAGGCGTATGCAATAGAACACAGTTCACTACAGAATGTTGTCCGTTTCTTTGGCATCATTGCTATTATCACATATCTGTTGATACTGATTATGATGGTAATTACGGCAATAAAATAAACTGGAGGATTGATGAATTAGATCCGGATTTTGCAAAGAATTATCGCTTGTTTGAGTTCAAAATATATCTATCGATAATAAAAAACCATCTCATATCGTAGGATATTGTACATGGTAGAAGAGCATAATAAAACACCAATGAGGCAGCGCCTCATTGGTGTTTTGATACACCCAGTAACAAATATTAACGCTTCTGATAGTTGATGGATTTAGAATTTTACGGATTATTCACTGTATATCCCATTCATATGATCCCTGAATATATACTCCAAAAGCATCAATGATCCAACTCCACCAATAAGTGCTCTCTGAATAAACTCAAGATCAGTATACATCCTATTAGAGAGATCAAAATAACTCCTGCAGACTCCTGACAACGCCAAATGTTCTCCGAAAATCCCTTCTGCAAAGTAAAAATCTGGTGATGCAGACTCTGCACTCACTCCTAACGCTGAAGAAAGAGTATGGTCCTCTAAAAATCTGATAAGCGATCTGTGCTGCTTTTCATCTCCTCCTTGTCCAACCTCTATACAGACCGGTAGCATATTCAGATACGAATAGAGCCATGTTATCAAAGGTAATGCTACAGAAATGTCGGCCCGAATCCCAAACGTGAGCCCCCGGATCGATGATGCTTCATGAGAAGATCTGCTAATAATATGATAAGCCCTGTTTTTTTGTGAATTCAGGTAATCAAGGGCTAAACCCGGATCGACACTGAGAGCTGCTGCCACTGTACGGATCCAGACTTCAGTTGCTGAAAAACCGATCGGTGCACCAGCCGGGGATATCACTGGAGGAATACCAAACTTGTTTTCATACCAGGCAGCTGTCTTTGTGGCATACTCCGGAAAAATAACCAGGTTATGAGAGGCTGAAGTAGACTCCCTGATCTCTGCAACAGGAGAACCAGTCCATTTACAAATTACATGAAGCCCCATCAACGTGCACAAATGAATTAATTCACGAGCATTCCCCTCCCAATACCGCTGATATAAAGAAAGCCCAAGAAGATTTACACCTCTTTTAACTTTTGGCAGGTTGTTTAAGGAAAGCCATTCAAGTAACGCTACCACCGTCTCATCAGATGCTGCGGGTAAAGGCTTAGAATACCATGCATCCTCAAAGGCAATACATCTCCTGGCAAGACCTGCCTGTCTGATAAACCGGTTCAGATCATCCCCTATCAATGATGCACCGGGAGAATTGACGATAGCAATTAGGGTATCTCCTTTCTCTGCAATGAGTGGCAGAATTGCTGAAAGTTTCGCTGTCGATCCGGCAATGTAATCATCAGCATCCAGGTATGTGCAGGGAATCCGTGACTGGCCGAAAAAGAACAGTTCTTCAAAACTTCTCCTGGTAAGGCAGGTATCCCTGGGCAGGAGGCGATCTGAAAGATACGCAGGATATCCTCTGCACCCATTCGGCCCGTTGATCATCGCACGAGCATCAACAATCCCCTCGATAGTTAGTAGAGACCCTAAAAATCCATCTGCATCGTCAATCATGTCATCCCCCCATCCTTCCTCCATCCTTCCTCCATCCTTCACTGTTCGGGAGTTTGATTATCCGACTCCATCGTTCAGCCCACCTGATTCCTGCAAAAAAACCGAGACCCGGAGAGTATGGAATAAGATCGCTCTTTGCATGTTCTTCTGGTGAAAGGGATGGATAGGTATAGAGCACCAGATCAGGTTTCAGAACCCTGATATCTGTCAAGCGTTTCTGTAGATCATAGTCATAACAGAAATCTATCGTCTTCTCGTATCGTGATTGAAATGTGTCATTAAATGGTGAATACAGTATACCCACTCGTAAAACCTTCATCCCGAGATCAATAGCCAGATCCAGAATCCAGTCGATTGATCGGCGTTGTGTTGTTATCAGAACTGTTTTCCCTTTCAGAATCTCCCTTGACCTGAGGAGCTTCTTTTCATACTCAATCCATGCATCCCGGATCATCATATCAGCACAATCCTTACGATCAAAGACATCTGCCACTGCACGTAACCAGATTTCAGTCTCAATACGCCCAACGGGAAGGGGGTAGTTGAGGAACGGCCGGTGATATGTTGACTCTATGAACGTCCTGATACTTCCCGAGTAATCGTTATGATCAATAGGAAGAAAGAGTGACGAATCATGTGCTTTTCTGAGTGACTTCACAGAACAACGGCAGAGTAAGCGGCAATTCAGGGTTACTACAAGATGATTCAAAAGTTTTTCGATCGCCCTGATATTTCGTTCTTCTCCTGGAGCAAAGACTCGTTCTCCTACCAGGGTAACCGAGCGATCACCTGTTGTCCGTGTCATGGGAGGAAGATGCTGAAATATCTCCTGGTATGTCAGAATCATTCCCTGGGTAAAATCTCCGGCTATGTTACCATCAGCCTGAATTACAATGATCTCGACTCCAGGTTTTTTTTCTTTCATCTGATCTATAACATATCTGACCCGGTCACCATTCAGACCCGGTACACAGGAAGGTATGATGAAGATCCAGGAGTATCCTTTGTCAATTACTTCTTCTAAAACACGTGTCAGGGATTCCTCTCCCCCATGGATAAATTCATTGTCAGAAAGATTGGTACAAAACAGTGATTCTGCACTTGAACCATGATACGGAACATTTGAGATTCGGGTTATTCTCATCTCGGTGCCGATAATCTTCTCCCTGATCATGAGAGAACAACTGGCAGGTGCATGCATTATCGTTGCTGCATCGGTAAACTGAGTTGTCACTACTACTGCACCGGCAAATGCGCATCCAATAAGTGGTCGTTTATTCCTAACCGATGAAGAGTATTCTAAAGCCTTTGGTTTTTCTGAAGCCAAAATTGGCCCATAGGATTCTGCTGTATGAGTATGTTTTCGCTCAAGGAGCAGGTGTTCGAGGTCAGAATCAGAAAGCGGGCTGCCAGTATACAGGCAGTCACCTGACCCGGTCCTGATTTTTTTGATATGATCAGAAAGATCTCTAAAGATAGAAGCTTCCCTGGACTCAGGGAAGAGTTCCAGGATCGTCTTTCCTTCTTTCTCTGCCTGCGCAAATAGAGTACTCTTAGGAATGTGAGCAATAATTGGGAGGGATACTGCGTTCGCAAACCTTACAACCCGTACCTCTTCGTCATCTAATCCCCGCTCATTGAAGATGATTCCTGCAATTCTCCCTGTTTCAGATGTAAAATTCTGGATCCCTTTGAGAATGTTGTTTGCAGCGTACAGAGACATGTACTCACCTGATGTCACAATAACCACAGCATCGGCATACTCTTCTCTGACAGGAACTGCAAATCCCCCGCACACCACATCTCCAAGGACATCATACAGGGTAACATCAAATTGATGAGAATTGAGACCCAGATTTGACAGGAGTTCAAACATGGTGATGATACCCCGCCCTGCACATCCAACACCAGGTTCAGGTCCACCTGCTTCAACACAGGCGACTCCCCGGTATCCTCTGAAAAGAATATCTTCAAGACGACGCTGCCCGGGGATTGTCTGTTTAGCATAATCCATAACGGTTCTTGGGATAATATCACCAAGCAGGAGGCGTGTGGAGTCATGTTTAGGATCACACCCGATCTGAAGAACCTTCATGCCATCCTCAGCAAGCGATGCAGAAATATTAGCCGAGATGGTGGATTTTCCAATCCCTCCTTTTCCATATACTGCAAACTTCATAAGTTTAGATCCCAGGGCTCATAATCCTGAATTCAGTAACAATTTTTGAGATCTGCGGAGGATGCCAGGTATAACGATAATCCGGTCAGGAAGAACAGTTGAGATCAGCCGTGCAAAACAAGGCTCCATCTGGCAAGGTAATAATTTAGAACGATATTTCCTCCTCATGATATACCCAGTTGAAGAAATGCTATTGGAAACTGCTGAGGTTATACCCCTTTGATTGAAAATCTCTGCCCATCTCAGCAGGTATTCCAGAAAGAACTGTTGATACACAGAAATGCATGAGTGAAAAACAATAATCAGTATTGGGCACAATGGTCGATGAAGTGATATGAATCAATTTAGGCTCGATCATTCAAAACATAGGTATCAGAACTCAATACCTTCCCGGGCTCTGACTCCATTATCATAGTAATGCTTGATCTTTTTCATTTCAGTAACGAGATGAGCTGCTTGAAGCAATTCTGCAGGAGCCTTTCTTCCGGTTAACACCACCTCAACATGGGGTTTTCTCACCTCAATCAGAGCCAGAACTTCTTCAGTAGTAATAACCTGATATGCAACACACATCAGAATCTCATCCAGAACAACCAGATCAAAACACCCTGATCTGAGAACATCATGGCAGTGTTTCATCCCACGGTGTACAGCCGCAATCTCACCCGGACCCGGGAGTCCTGACACAAAATTTCCAGTCCCGTACTGCTCTATCACAAACCGATCACAAAGAGCACAGAGTCCAAGTTCTGCTGTTTTAATCCCTTTGAAGAACTGAGCAAAGAAGACCGAACCTCCGGTCAGTAAAATTCTCATGGAAAGGCCGAGCGCTGCAGTCGTCTTCCCTTTCCCTGTACCACAGTAAATCTGAACATACCCCTGCCTGGCCAAACGATCTTTCAGAGATGAGGAGCAGGATTGAGAAAGTCCAATCTGCCCCCCGGTGGTATTGGAGTATGCTGGTGGATGGTGTGTGCTGGTGCTTCCTGTCATGGACAATGCTGGTTACGCTGGATGGGCCATATCAGATTCTTTTCGAAGAGCCCAGATCACAAACTCGTTCGGATTATGGAACATAAACGCTGGTACCGGGACATCATCCCCGCGTGATGTATCCATCCGGCTGACGATCATCTCTCCTTGAGGATTGTATGAGTACTTCACCTCAAGATCATTCTCTTTTCCCCAGAGCCCTGGGTCAACAGCCAGATTGTATGCGATCGAGACCGCCCACTGATCATCAGTGATGTCTGCGTACACTTTTCCCAAAAGACGCCTGTTATTCCTCCTGATGGAAACTTTGTTCTCAAACTTTTCTACAGAACTACGAAGTTTTGAGTTAGGCTTCAGGCCAAAAAAATTTGCCATAGATCAAAATAAGTTGTTTATACTAAAAATGGTTTCCTATGACTGATCATAACAAAACCATTAGAGCTATTTTTTCTTACAGATGACAACCCTATAATTGATCCTAATCCCTGCTTCATCTTCTGATGTAAAAAAACAGGATAATAAACCCTAAAAGTGGCCCATTGGTAACCTGAAGCAAGACCTATGAAAAGAACCTTTCAAGTAAATATTTGCACAATTGCCAGGTTGAAGATAGTATAGTTCAGGATCACTTACTTTATTCAGATATCAGGGGATCCATATTGATGATTGATGAATTTTCAGTTTTATCCTGTGAGATGCTGACATGCCGATACCTGCCAGACGGAATTACCATCTCAAAGATAGCACCTTCTCCCTTTCTTCCAATCTCCGAAATCTCTATCTCTGTGATCTTTAGAATTTCGCGAACAAGAAAGAGACCCATCCCGGTATTTCTTCCATGCCCTCTGAGAAAGATCTTCTTCTTCTCATCGTCGGCCACTCCTTCCCCATCATCTGCGATATGAATCAGAAGGATATCTCCACTCATATGGGATGAGACTGTAATGGTCTTTACAGACCCCCCATGCCTGATACAATTCTCAATGAGATTGTAACATACCCGGGAAAAGAGAGGATCCACAGATACCTCTACCGGGAAGGTGAGAAGAATGTGAAACTCAATGTCTGCAGAACGAGCCAGGTCCGCATATGAAGAAAATGATTCCTGAAGATCAGACCATACTGGCTCTGATATCCCGATGTCCTGATACAGAGCTGTAAATGAGATCGCCTGATCGATATTCTGCACTGACCTATTGGCAATATTTAAGAGAACTTCAGTATCCTCCCCGGTGTTGTATTCGTTCACGATCGACAGAGCAGCCTGAAGAGAGGTCAGATGATTCTTGATGTCATGTCTGGTAATAGAAGAGAGGAGATGCAGTTTCTGGTTAGCCTGAATAAGTGCACGTTCAGCCCGGATGCGATCAGTGACATCTCTTCCCCTACCAAGAAGGGCTGTTCTGCCATTATACTGAATACGAGCAAAAACAAATTCAACCATCTTTGTTGATCCATCTTTCGCCTGAATCGATGTCTCATACCGCAAATGGCCTGTAATTCCGTTCATAACCATCTGAACCTGGGATCGAAGGGCAGGCCTATCAGCCGGAGTGATAGTCTTCCAGATATCCAGATCGTAGAGATCTCCTTCAGAGTACCCTGATATCGTTGAACATGTGGGATTTACGTAGATGTACCGGGAGTCCTGTATCAGAAATACCGCGTCGTTACTGTTTTCTACCAGAGTCCGATACTTGAGTTCACTCTCTTCAAGCAGTCTCTTCCATTCATATAGTGTCTCATAACTTTCGCGCAATTCCTCCTGCGAAACTGCCAGTTCTTCATATGAACTCTCAAGTGTCTCTTGCTTCTTTTTTAATTCCTCTTCAATTGCCATGATGTGGGAGATATCCCGAATCGTCACAATTGCACCATATGGCTGCCCTTCCTGATCTGATAACATCCCTGCTACCACCCAGACAATCCGATCCCCGGTCTGAAAAGACGAGGGAATACAGGCATATCCACTGATTACGCATCTCCCAACCTCTACTGATGTATACCGGGAATAATTTACACTGGCTCCGTGTACCAGATAATCGACAAGCGTGTCCCGTTTATCTCCATAGATTGCAGATGCATATGCCCGGTCAGTTGCGCCCAAAATCTCTGCCTTTCTATTTCCGGTGAATAACTCCATAGCCCGGTTCCATGCGATCACAGATCCATTCTTATCGATTGCAAAGGTAGGATCCGGGAGGTGTTCAATAATATTTTCAAAATGATTCCGTGAGTTCTGAAGTGTATGGAGCAGCTTGACACGCTTTGTTGTATCCCGGATGGATTCAATAGCTCCTGAAAGATTTCCCTTGGGATCTGAAAATCGGGTAGCCTTCACCCAGAACGTCCTCTTGACTCCGTTGATGGTGCAGGTAGTACTCCCGGTGTAGCCTTTTTCCGTTTTTTCTGGTTTTTTGTAGTTTTTACCGATGAGGCTGTCCAATGAGAAGATGTAGATTGGACAGATTGTCAATCAAATGATTCGCTTTTTGTCGAACTACCAATTTTTACAATAGAATGAAAGATACACGCACTGCAAAGGATGGGAATCAACATCCAAACTACCCAAAATTACAGTTAAAAGACGAAAAATAACTAAAAACTCGATAGCATTCGCTACTTAATGGGATATCTGTATTTTATTTTTTCAGTAATATTTTGATAGATCCTGACCCTTTCCTTGGTTTTTTACTAAATTTGCAAGTAATACAAACTGATATGAAATGAGATTCAATGTCATGTAAAATTCTTTAGATCTTTTCTGAATCCATTTTACACTGAAATTAAACATTCGTTTCATGTGTGAATGAGTTCTTTCACAATCTGCCCTTGATTTGTATTCAACTCTGAAATTTGGATTAAGTAAGTTCTGATTGCGAAGATACATCCCAACCTGTTTCTCCCTTCCGTTATTCGTGAGAAATAGTAGTTTTTTCTCAATAGAATCTCGAATGTCTCCCCCTTTCTTCCACATTTTATTTACCCAATGATCAATTCTCTCAATTGTCCCCTCTATGTTCAAAATTGCGTTCTTGCTTGGATCGATTAGTGGCTGAATTCTGAAAATTTTCCAGTATCTCGCATAAATCATGAAGGAATCATAGCCACCATCAAGTTGAACTTTGATCATGCTTGGATTCATTGTACCAACAATTTCAGCTAATGGGATTGCATATGGGGAATCATGAGCATTACCTTCAGAAAATATTCCATACAGTGGAAAGTTGTTTAAATGAAATATGTGATATTTGTGCATCCTGCAAGCGTAATGGGGATTATATTTAGCATATTTATCATATCTTGAGGCTTCAATAGGGGTTGAATCAACCATTCCGTGACCATTCTGAATAGATTGACATGCAATGGCTCCGTTTAGGTACATGATCTTCTTAAAGCCGTCTAATCGCAAACGATTGTAAGCAAAATCATGTAAATTACTTGCAGAGGGAATATGATATCTTCCGGGCTCTATTTCAGGAATTCCAAGAGCAATGCAATCTTCAAGTGTTAGTGATTTGATGAATTTTCGATAGGATTGTTTTCGAAAGGAATGGACAATCAAGAGTTTGAATAATAATATTGGTGAATATAACCATTTTCGAGTTTGGCTGTAATTGAGATGGTTGTGCAATTCAATTTCAATCTGGGTAAGATCCATTTTTCCAAGTAATGTACTGATTGAAACACTATTTGTTGGATTTACAGTCCCATGTAATGTCCTTTTTTCGTTTGAGCCAACGAGCATAGAGGCCAGTTTCAATAGTATATAATGGTGCCGAAATCGGTCCCACGGCAATTAACGAAATGAAAAAAGAGTGGAGAGTCGAGAAATTTTATGAACTATTTATATAATAGGACCTTCGTTGGACGGCCTCACCGATATCATCGTGAGGACGTAGGAGGTAATCAAGAATCAGAGGGCGTTTCTCTCCATAGAATGGGATCGCATATGCATAATCGCCCAAACCCATCATGTCGTGAGCAGATATTCCTGATAACTCCTCAATCGCCTCATTCCAGGCAATAACTTTCCCATTCAGGTCAACTGTAAAAGTAGGATCCGGTAGATGACTGATGATGTCCTTCATCATCTGGTGTGCTTTTGCTATCTCCTCTCTCGCACGGTGACGATCAACGGCAGTATGAATCATGTTGAGAAGTTCAGTATACTGGCACGAACCTGCTCCTTTCTGGAGGTAAAAATCAGCCCCATTATTGAGTGCAGATATTGCCACATCTTCCCGTCCCCTGCCGGTAAAGAGGATGAACGGAATAGTCTCTCCTGATGACCTAATCTCCTGAAGAAATGAGATACCATCACGAAAGGGCATCTCATAATCTGATACGATTGCATCATACCGACCGGATGAGAACTTTTGAAGCCCGATGAAAACATCTGGCGCAACATCCACATGAACACCGTCATCACGCTCAAGATAGCGACGGGTCAGGTCACGAAGGAGTGGATCATCATCAACATAAAGTATGGAAAGCATATCGATATCTAATCAGAATTGACGGGTTTACGATCAACAACCATTTCAAACTCCCAATACCCTAAAAGATCCCTGAATATTCCCAGCAAGAACTGGTACGGTTTCAGGAAGCCGTGTGAGGTTTCGATCCATTTCTACAATATTCTTGGTTTTAAAACAAAAAAACTTACTTATCCGGATGACAAGTACTGAAGTACTGTGCAGCAACTTGTAAATTTTTCAACATATGCGGTTGATCTGGAGCGGTTCAACAACGACTGGAAGGAGGTTCAGCAGTTTTGCTGTGAGGAGGGGCTTGATGGGGTTGAACTCCTGTATGGAACAGATTTAGGAGAGAATCAGCCACCATCCGATCTTGTAAAAACCATACATTTTCCTGGCTGGTTTGGTTGGACACGGACATGGACCGATCACCATTCTATCCCTGATAATGCCGAACCGGCCGAGATCGAGTACTTTTTTGGAGCAGAAGATCCAAAGAGGCTCTTTTGCAGATTCTCTTCGCTTCTCAACACGGCACATGATCTCAACGCCTCGTATGGTGTATTACATATCTCACATGTCGAACTTGATGAGGTCTTCACCAGGAAGTTCCGAAAAAAATCATCTGATGTACTCTTTGCTGCTGCATCGTTTGTGAATGCCGTTGCTGCTTCGTATCCCGGTGGCGAGCCCCCGGTTCCTATTGCGTTTGAAAATCTCTGGTGGCCCGGACTGACGTATCAGTCAGATGAAGAACTCCAGTACTTCATGGACCTCCTGCAGTTTGACAACTGGATCTTCCTCCTTGACACCGGCCATCTCATGAATCATCTCCAGGTCAGGACCGAACAGGAAGGAATAACCAAAGTCCTCAAAACCCTGAAGAGATTATCACCTGCAACCAGAGATCGGATCAGGTCCATTCATCTTCAGTGCAGCACATCCGGGATGTACCAAAAGACCTACTTTCACTGTCCTCCTCCGGAAGGGTTTGAAGCACTGACCTACAGAGAGAAGATGGCAGCCTTGATCCACCATATCCCACATATTGATGAGCATCGGCCTTTCTCACAAAAAGAATGTAACGATATCATCTCACTTATAGAACCTGACATTCTGGTTCACGAGTTCATCACCGGATCACGCGATGAACTCACAGAAAAGATCAGAACACAAATGGAGACAATCTCATAAAAACACTCTTTTTTTCAGATGTCGCCATCAGAACCCCGCCCCATCTCCAGAAGGCTGACAACCTCATTGATCGTGTGTGCCTTACAGGCTCCCCGCTCAATCAGATGATTGAGCAGGACAGTAGCAGCTCCCCCTGTACAATCCAGAATATGAGATTCTGGTTCTGGCAGGTAGAGGATAACTCTTTCAATTTCCATTCTCTCAAGAACCTTGAGATTAGGGTAATTTCCCCAGCCGACAGGCATGGATGTCACAATAACCCGATCTGCTTTTGAGATAAGAACAGCGAGTTCCTCCTCATGTTCGAGTGATATCCGGGAGAACGGCGGTTCACTGATAACCTCAAGGCCAAGGTTTTTTGCAACAAGGAAATCGGTATCCTGCTCAGAGAGAACACCGCATCTGACCAAATATCCACTTCTTTTCAACGCTGTCATCAGGCAGGCCCCGCTGCCCGCCCCAGATATGAGAACGATCATCTCGAGGTTGGCTTTCTCTGTTCTCTTCTCACCCATTACAAATACAAATGGAGCACCGGTCACCGGATTTTCCCCGATGTATGGATTAATATTGAAGACCTCTTCCAGATTCTCAGTGGTCAGAACATCGTGGGGTGATCCAAATGCACGAACTACTCCATCAGAAAGCAGGAGGAGATGATCGCAGTATGCTGCTGCAAGATTGATGTCATGGAAGACACCAATGACTGCTTTCTTTCCTCTTACACTATTCTGGATCTGGGAGATCAGTTCGTACTGATGGTGGAGATCGATGTGTGCAAAAGGCTCATCCAACAACAGGATGTCAACCTGCTGTGCCAGAGCCCTGGCAATGAGAACACGCTGCCGTTCCCCTCCGCTGAGCGACGTAATCGAACGATCTGCAAACTCACATACACCGGTTAATTTTAGGGCCTCATTCACCGCCCTCTCATCATCAGAACCCGGGGCCCGGAATCTTGGGATATGGGGATTTCTCCCCATCATCACAATGTCACGAACGGTATATGAGAACGGAATAGAGTTCTCCTGTGGAACATACCCCACTTTTTTTCCGAATTCTTTGAATGGGATAGTATCAAGTTCGTTTCCATTAAGAAGAACCGATCCTGAAGTGGACTTCAATGATCTGGCAAGAACCTGAAGAAATGTTGATTTTCCTGATCCATTAGGACCGAGGATACCAATGAACATCTGTTCATCAACGCGGAGTTGAATCTCTTTAAGGACATCCCGGGTCTGGTATCCTGCCACCAGATCCTTCACCTCAAGAAGACTGCTCATACCTCCTCCCTTCTTCTGATCAGAAAGAGAAAGAAGGGGGCACCGAAAAAGGCAGTAACAACTCCCACAGGCAGTTCTCCAAGCCATGTCCTGGAGATTGTGTCCGCAATGAGAAGCAGAAATGCACCACAACAGAGTGAGCCCGGTATCAGGACTGCATGATCTGGTCCGGTGAGAAGTCTGGTCAGATGGGGTGAGACAAGCCCGACAAATCCAATCGATCCCGTCACTGATACGACAATACCACAAAGTCCGGCTGATGCACCAAGTAAAAGAAGTTTGGTGCGATTCGGGTCGATACCGAGAGTCTGTGTCTCTGAATCTCCGCAGGTGATGATATTGAGATCACGGGAATAGAGAAGAAGGAGAGCGATGGGAATGATTGTCAGGGTGAGGAGAGGGATATCAGCCCACGATGCATTCCATAGTCCACCCATCAGCCAGAACATGATCTGATGCACGTTGGATCCTGCAAATACCATGAAGACGGATACAACAGCTGAAAAGAAGGTTGATACTGCAATTCCGGTAAGCAAAAGCACACTGGTATTGATTCTTCCGTTTCGTGATGCTAACAGATAGACAAGAAATACTGCCGAGATGGATCCGATGAATGCTGCCAGTGGAATAAACATCATGAGTCCGAGAGCCATCATCAACGAAGCTCCGACAGCTCCTCCAGACGAGGTTCCGAGAATGTATGGATCAGCGAGATCATTGCGGAAAAGCGCTTGCATGGCAGCTCCCGCCCCTGCAAGCCCTGCTCCGGCGAGTGCTGCTGCAATAGCCCTTGGCAGACGGATATCAAAGAATATCTGAGAACCTGTTCCTCCACCTAGAACCTGCGAGAGTGAGAGGGATACTGGTCCAATGGTCACAGAACCCAATACGGTCAGAAGAAGCATCACAAACGAGACCAGTAGTAGAAGATATTGAGTTCGTCTCTTCACATTATCGCCTTCAACGATCCTGAGAAAGTAATTTTAATTTAAAACAAAAAAAGTATATTCATGAAGGATACATTGCATCCCGGAGATCATACCGCTCACTATCAGGGATGGTATCTCAGAATTCTTGCACTATGTCTCATTTTATCCATTATTTTTGGAACAGTACCGGTCCTGTCAGAACCCGGGACCCCCATTGGCAATGAGTACCCGCGGACTGTTCTTGATGACCAGCACGTTCTGGTCACCCTTCTCTCTCCTCCTCAGAGGATCATCTCTCTAGCTCCGTCTGACACTGAGATGCTCTTTGCACTCGGGCTTGACGAAAGGATTGTGGGTGATACTGACTACTGTAATTATCCATCAGAGGCTGCTCAAAAAGAGAAGATTGGTGGGTTCTCAACTGTGAGTCTTGAGAAGGTTCTTGCTCTGAACCCGGATCTTGTGGTTGCCGCTGATGGCAACACCCCCGAAACAATAGATCGGATCAGATCAATGGGAATTCCTGTGTACTACGCAGATGCAAAATCGCTCTCCGATGTTCAGAAAACTCTGAAAAACCTTGGAGACCTGACCGGTGTTTCAAAGCAGGCAGAACAGTTGAATAAAAACCTGACTGCAATAGCCGATACAGTGCACCAGGAAGGCGAAAACCTGTCCCATCATCCCACCGTTGCCCATGTGATCTGGAATAACCCGATATATGTAAGTGGTTCAGGCACGTTTCAGGATGAACTGATCCACCTGGCCGGTGGCGTCACTGCGTTTGGTGATGCAGAGGGGCATCATATTGTCAGTGTTGAGGAGTTTGTTACATCCAATCCTGACATTCTCCTGATCAATACAGGCTCAGGAATGGGAAGTGAAGGAGGCGATCTCAGTTCATACTTCAGATCTGAACCCCGGCTTGCAAATCTGAAAGCAGTGAAAGAGAACCATATCATCACGGTCAATACTGATGTTGCAGACCGGGCAGGACCGAGGCTCTGGGATATGCTTGAAGAGATTGCACCGAAGATCAGGGAGATGGGATAAAAAACCTAATCCTAATACCATTAGGGTGACTGCTCGGTTTTTTTGAAACATCTTCTCTTTCTTCGCTGATATGGCTAATCATTACCATCCCATGAAATATCTTCAACCATTTGTTGGTCGGAATAAGTATGATCGAATGTCATCATTGGATTATCAAAAAAATACAATTCAGTTGACTAAAAAGATTGGCTATTTGTTTCAACTCATCGGTTCTGATTTTTGAAATATGGATGATAGGGGTGAGTATTTTCGTGATATGGTATAAAATTAGGTGAATTATTTCCCCGTTCTATATTTCTTGGAGAGATTCTTGTAATTCTAAAAAAGGAGTAGTAATGAGTTCTTTTGCTGGATTGCAATCAGACAAATATTCCGGACTGGTATGCAAAGGCCTTCTGCATGGTCTTGATACCCCCGGTCACCGTGGTTGAATCTTTCCAGGTGTTGGTTGCAGAGGTCTTGTTCCAGGTTGCTTCTCCGTCCTCGGTTGTGCCGTCACGGGCATAGTTATCGTCGTCGCCGTCCCGTGCTTCCATGATGCTTCCGGCAAATACTGTCCTGACCGTACCTTCTGCAAATCCGCTTCCCGAGTTGGCATCAGGTGTGACTGCGATCTGGTAGTTGACTTCTGCCGGGTTGGCTACATCATCGGTGACTGAACGGATCTGACCGAGTGTTGAGACCTGTGCGCTGTTTACATTGACGAGGGCACTCTTTGCAGATACAATATTGCAGAATGCTGGCAGCACTGCTGCATTGCCTTCTGAAAATACGCACCGAATGCTGTCATCGGTGCCTGAGTAGTTTCCTGCTGCATCGAGCGTGTACTCCTCTTCACCAACCAGGTGTGAACCTTCGGTGCTTGCATAGGTCAGAACCTTCTGGGATTCGACATTGTACAGGCCGCTCTGTTTGTCCTGGGAGTCGAAGTCAAAGTTCTTGTTCTCGGCAAGTTTTCCACCATTAGTCATGATTGCATCTTTGTAATCAGTTACAGAGATCGACTGACCACCTTCAACGGCACCTTCCGGGATAGAGCCCGGGGATGCAATGATCCAGTTCATAGTTGATTTGTCATCCACTGCACCGGTTGCGTCGATGACAGTGTCGATGGAAAAGACCTGGTTTTCAGGAGTCTGGTTTGGAAGCCAGTCTGCTGAAACAAAACCTGGCAGCACAATCACGGCTGCGATGGTTACGAGAACGATATGTCCATAATTCATGTATGTCCTCCTACTGGACGCTGACATAGTGATATCAGCAATGTACGATTCGTATGAGGAATATAATAAACGTGTGAAATGTTCTCCAGAACGTGTTACTATTATTATTAAAATCTGATTAAATCAACAGAAAGTTCAGAAGATAATAGATTAAAATTACTTTTGGATAAAATGATAACACGTAAATAGAATTTTGTACTAACATGTAAACCGACATCGGTACGAGATGAAACTGTATGCATATCCCAGACGCATTTATACCAATCCCGCAAGCGGCAGTGTACTGGATTATTGCTCTGATATTTCTGGCCCTCGCCATCAGATGGGCAAAGAGTGAGATGAGCGAGGATAAGATCCCCCTGATTGCAGTTCTGGCAGCAGGAATTTTTGCTTTACAGGGATTCAATCTCCCGGTGAGTATGGGAACGAGTGGCCATCTGGTTGGTGGAGCACTTGCAGCAATCGTTCTTGGTTCTCCGTTTGCTGCAGTGTTTATCCTGTCCCTGGTGCTCGTTATTCAGGGTCTCATCTTTGGTGACGGAGGTCTTACCACGATGGGGGCAAACATCATCAACATGGGAGTCATCGGAGGATTTGTCGGGTACTACACATTCCATGGGCTCAACGGAGTTCTGAAGAATCCGTTCATCTCTGCAGGAGTTGCAGCATGGTTTGCCTGCCTGATCCCATCCCTTGCATGTGCGGTTGAGATGTTTTTCGCCGGTACATTCCCGCTTGTTCCAGGACTTCTAGCTATGGGAATCTACCATGCAGCGATAGGGATAATTGAGGGAATTGTCACGGCAGTTGTGATCTATCTTCTCTCAAAAGCACGGCCTGATCTTGTGAACTCGGCAGTAGGAGTTGTTGCTGTATGATGGATAACAAGACATTCCTGATTGTAGGAGTTATTATCGCACTGGTTATCGGTGTGCTTGCAGTGTTCCTGGCATCCGGAGATCCCGATGGCCTTGAGAGCACCGCACTGATGGTTTCAGGACAGAAAGACCTGACAGGAGCAGCACCAGAAGACGGTGACGCAGAAACTGTCGGTACCGGAACATTTACCTATGAATCACCAATGCCTGACTACTCGCTCGGTGAGGCGATGGGGCCGCTCGGTGGTGTGATTGCGATCATTGTAGGGATCTTCCTGACGCTTGCAGTGGTTACCGGGGCAACCTGGCTTGTAAAACAGGGCAGTGATAAGACCTAGTCGTAACTCAGTATCTCCTATGAACAGCCTTTCATATATACAGGCAACAATTTCTGTTTTTTCTCTGTTCCCTCGGGGTCTGACATATCTATTTCATTGAAACACGAAATCTCTGCCAGACATACCAGGGAACGATCACTGCTCTGGAAGGAATCAATTTTTTAGCACCACGAAACTGCGGTATAGCCGTGATCTGCTGGTCCAGATATCAGTAAAAGAGACGACCCACTTTTTCCGACCAACACTCTTTTGGTATGAGTGAAGGGGCTTATGAGGTGTATGAAATTATATTCATTGCCAGATATAGTATCAGTATATGCCCGAAGATCCGTTTTTACTGAATGAAGAGGACGAACTCCAGGAGAGTGATCTCTCCCGAATAGGTGTCTCACTCCCCTCAAACCTGCTCACAAGTTTTGATCAGATATTAAAGAAACGCGGGTATTCTTCACGGTCTGAAGGTATACGTGATGCAATCAGATCGTATATCACCTACTACAAATGGATGGCCGATCTCTCTGGTCCACGGCAGGGTGTCATCACTATTGTATATGATCATCATCAACGCAACCTTATCGCGGCGATCACTGATATCCAGCATGATTACATGAATGTGATTCAGGCATCGCTCCATTCCCATGTCTCACACTCCCGGTGTGTCGAAGTTCTGCTTGTCAAGGGGGATGCGAAAGAGGTGAAAGAGGTAGCAGAGCGGTTGATGGCACAAAAGGGCGTTGAGAACGTGAAACTTACAACAATTCCTCTTGAAGGGTAACCGTTTTTATGTATATATCCGGGGGTGTTTCCCCCGGTATAGGGACATGTACGAGTAAAAATAGGTTATCGTGCCGGGATGATCAGGGATCGCTCCCCCGCCGGTTCAAACTCCCGGATGGCTCCTTTGGCAAACTCTTTTCTCGGCTCTGAGAAGTCAAACTGCAGAGACGGATCCGCAAACGTAATCTTCACCCTGGGATCATAACAGAACGGATCTGCCCGTCCAAAGTGTGCTGCACCGACGATGGCGGCGTACTCCCCCTGATGGCCTACGTTCATCGCGTAGTTCGGATAGTTTGGACCACGGAGTTCACCCATTGCCCCTCTGTCAGTTTCAATCGAAAGGGAATTCGATGAACCACACTGGTCCTGAAGATCATACCCGAAGAACCCGAGCCGTGACCAGGCATCCTTATGAATAATCATGGAGAGGTACCAGGCGTTCAGACCTGCATTCGAGTTCCCGGTAGCCATTGAGACACTGATACCTGATGCAGCAGCAAGAACTGCTGCACGCTGGGAACCACCGAAATGGTCCTCCATAAGGGTCGGGAACTGTTCATACTGTTCGAGACCATAGAGTGTCACTTCAGTACCGATGTCGTTGACAATCTCCTGGGTTGGTTTGATCGTCTTATCAGGACCGGGCTGGGTATAATCATACCCGTACTTATCTTTGAGATAGTCCATCCCGTAGTACGTGTAATCATCTAAGATGTTGTCGGTGTACGCAGCGGTTGCATACTGAGTAAACCCGACTCCGCCTGACATATAGGATCCAAGCCAGATCTGGTCGAAAAGCACTGCACCAGCAGCTACCTGCTCTAGTGCTGCCTTTGCCGGGTCATCCGGATACTTCCGGTTTGTTTGGATGATATCACAGAAGAGACCAAACTTGATGCCTCCCGGTTCATTCGGTCCACGGGCTCGTCGTGCCGGAAGATGAGTTCCCATCTGGATAACACCGGCGTGTTTAGCCGCATACGAGAGATCTGCAACTGCTGCTTCGCCTGCGCAGGTCCGGTAGGCAGCAATGAATGACATACCGATCTGCATCGCAGACCACCGGCTGGTTGTCCCACCATCACAGACACGACCAACGATAGTCGGGACGTGAATAGCCTGATACATCGACTTTCCCACTTCAGCCTTCAGCACATCAGCCTGTTTTTTAGGGAAGAGTTTCTCGATGTTGAGGAGGTACTGAGGATCGATCTGGTCTGCGACCTCATCATCACCGGTAAAGATCTTGACATAACAGTCGTCAACGAGACCCGGATTTGTCTCAACCATATGCTCCTGAACCACAGCACCGCCTGGCAATGCATGATTGAGAATGTGTAGATATTCGTTGATGGTTTCAGGGGTCACCTCTAAACCAAGACGTTTTTGAAGTGTGTTGTGGGCCATATCCATACCGACGATGATGGTTCGTCTGATATCATCCCACATCTGTTGCATCGCCGAGTTGTTGACAAAGTGAAGATCATCACCCTCCACAAAGGTTCCGGTCCCCGAGACCTCGTAGGTCATCAGTTGCCTCTGACCCATCGGGATTCCACCAAGGTGACAGTGGTCAGGATCATACATGGAGATACCACGTTTGTTGACGATCTCCTCATTTATCTTGATGAACTCACGTTTTCTTGGAGACTGATGAACACCGTCAAAGTGATAAAAACTGGTCTTTTGGGACTCGACATCCTGACCTGAAAATTTCTCTTTCAGAGCCTTGAGGAATTTCTTCTGTGACTTCTCAACTCGGGTCATTTCTTCACCTCCCTGGGCATAAATCCGTATTTTGTGCGGAGCGTATGGATTCGCTGCAGGTACTCGATATATTCAGGATCTTCACGAAGCGGGTTACCCAGAAGTGAATGGAAGATTGTACTGTTCTCCGCGAGCCAGTCATCATCAAGCGGCTTTCCGACCGGTACCTTGCGATCCAGAGGAACTCCGATCTGGTTCTTTACATAATAGACAATTCCATCGCTTCCGAGCGTGCATCTCTGAATTGCATCGAACTGCATCCCGTCTTCAGAGAGCCGGAGTGAGTGGCCATGCACTGTCGCACCACGAAGACTCACCCGGGCAGGGTCAAACATCTCGGTCTCCATCAGGGTTGAGCAGTACTGCTCAAGATCCCTCTCACGACACTCAACGATCTGCCTGCCTGAAAGAGTGCCGGGATCAATGCCTCTGAACCGGTACATCTCGGAGTATGTACGCTGATATGGCTGACACGGAGCGTTGTACATGGAATCGGCAAACTGTACATATCTTACCCTGTCCCCGTGTTGAGCACCTTCGGTGGGTTTTACCAGTCTGCGCATCGGGCAGTCCGGCTCTGTTGTCTCCTGAATCGGCGGGTGTACACTCCGGTACCCTTCACCAGGTGAACGATGCCCGAGGATGAGAATAATGTCCTCATCAGTGATGGTACGCATCTTCTTCAGGAGATGGTCGCGATTCATCTGTTTACGGCGGTTTATTGCAACTTTGGAAGTTCCGGGACCGTAATTTGGAGTATATGTCATCTCTTCACCTACCCTTCGAGCATGTTGTTCTCACAGTGCCCTGTAAAAGAGACCTGGCTCTCATATTTGCCAAGATTTACGGGTTTATCTTTACGCTTGGGATCGCACAGTCCTATCAAATCAGGCTCCATCCTCGGTCCGTACTTGGCGTAGTCAACCATGGAGGGATGTGGTTTGATGAAGGTCCCTTTCTGGATGTAAAATCCGAAGTTGGTGAAGAACTCTTCACAGGTCTTGGCAATCCTGTCGGCTACCGAGATGTCTTCAAGCTCAAGGATGACATCGCCGACCATGAGCCTGATGTCAACATCAGTGCCTGCAACGGTAACGGCGGTCTTAAAATCGGTGGTATTCTCAATTCCCCGGGCAGGACCGTATGGAACGGTCTTTGGAATGTTCTGTCCCCTGAGAAGAATTCTTCTGACTCCGGGAACTTTCACGATCATATTGAGAAGTTTCTCAGTTGTCTCCGGTTTCATCATCCTGATCGAGACGATCTTCACCTGGGGAAATATCTCCTGGGTGGCAGACGAGATATCGCTCATTCAGGCACCTTCTGCTATCTGATCAATAGGGCGACGGAACACGTCGATGGTCCCGTATGTCTCCCCCATGATCTTCGAGGTTCCTTCAGGCGAGAACATCTGAGTTCCACCATCCATAGCAGCGGCTGCTACAGCACAGGGAATAGCAACACCGGCAGCATGCCTGGTCACAACGTGGTTTCCGTTGAAGATTCCCGGCCCTCCACCCCCGTAGATCGAGTGGCTGAAGAATGAGAATCCCACACCGGTTCCCATATTCCTCCCAAAATCACTGCTGGGAAGTCCGGTCTCGTGTTCTATCATATCGTTGAAGTACAGGAGCGTCGCTGATACAGCCTGAACAAACCGCCCTGCTCCACAGTTTACAATTGTTGCAGCTAACGTGCCTGCAGACACATAGGCATTCCACAGTGCTGGATCTTCAGTATCATAGAACTGGAAGTACCCTCCTTTCTTGCCTGGTTTGATAACCCGGTCTTCAAGTGCCCGTTCTACGAGGGACTGGACAACGGTTCCCACGGTTCCGGTCTGCCCATTGTCCTTCACAATATCATAGACCATGTTGTTTGCATTCAGGCCCTGAAGTGCATAACAGAGGAGCTGATTTCGTTCAAACGGCCCTACACAACCCATCTCAAATATGGCGGCCGTTTCAAGGGTTGATGAAAGTGCTGCACCCTGCAGGGCATTTCGTCCGGTCATCATCACAAAATGATTGACTGATATGTTGCGGAGTGCATAGCCGATCCCTTCATTGTTCTGTGGAATCGTGAGAATTGAAGTGACGAGGGCAGCTTCCATATCCTGAGTATGCGGATAAGATCCCCAGGCAGCTGCCTTTACTGTTGACGCATCAAAAGGACTGACATCAAACTCATCCACAATTGCGTAGGTGACCGCAGATGCCACCGAGGTTATCGCTGCATCATACGTTGATGCACCAACGAGCCGTCGGGTTGGCACCTTGACAAGAAGGAGATTGCCTTTGTTGAATTCGGTGATATCTGTGTCATCTCCCTCTTCCAACTGAACCATGTCATGGATCCGTTCGATGAGAGCATCCTTGTGCTCCATGATTGGGAGGTCCAGTTCACGACCGAGTATCCTGCCTTTACCAAGTTTTGCACCTTTGAGTGCCTGTTCGATACCTGCCAGATTGACGTTGATGGTTCGTTTGGTTAGATCAACAATCTTCAGTGTCGCCGGGTTTATGAGCGGATGGATCCGATCAAGTGATACTCCGGATTTGAGAAGCTTCCCATCATCAGAATAGAGATCGATGGAATCCTTGTACGTAGTCATGGTTTCATCCAGTGAGATCGATAGTAGTAATATCGTGAGAGCCCGTGAACCGCGTAGGTTCGAGCTGTAAAAAAGATGGTTGAGTTCAGTATTAAAAAATTATGAAAATTATTATTTTTGTAATATCAAATATGATGAATTGTACTATTCTGCTAATATTTAAAAAAAATGGGAGACGTTTTTTTCTGGATAAATGTTACAATTTCGCTATTAGACAATCAGTGTGTAAATCTGACGGTTTTTTGAATTTTATCGGAGGGATAGCCATCTGTTAGTATATCGTTGTTTTCATACAATGGGCAAAAGACCCATCGATCCACGCACGATTGTAAAAAAAAACTGATCGTATGAGGCAAATTCCCAGAATGCCAAAGAGGATATCATCGAACCATATCCCCATGTAATGAGAGGATTTTTTCTGAAAATAATACATATTTTCAGACAAAAATGCAACAATCTGGCAAGAGTGCTTTTTGACAGTATGAATCGGTAAAAAAATCGCACCCCACCTGTAGTTTTATCCGGGCGCATCTACAGATGAACACAGTTTGTAAATAAAACCAAGGAAAATCGGAGATAAGTGACAGAGCAGTATGATGCAATTCTCTTGTCCAAGGAGGTGGTATCAATCCTGATGGTGGCTAATCTCGCGCCGATTCCCTTATTTCGACCCGGGATGTGATGACTGGTGTGATTCCATCCCGATGCCGTATTCAGATGTTGGATCTCATCGCACAAAAATATTACTAATGCACAATATCGTAACAACTTTTGATCTGATTCTTGAAACGTAAATATGTAAGCAACAATGAGTAAAATTAGAACCAATTTTTTTGGGTTCTGATAAGAATTTACAAATAAGAAATTAATATCAATAGTTCACACCAATATGTAGTTTGTTAATAATTAGGTAGAGGAATATGTCCTTTGAGTATATCCCGGGGCCGGTATGTCTGTCACTCAAATGGGTACTGGAGAGACCCATACAGCCTCTGCCTGTCCCAATCCTTGCAGTCCTCTGTGGGGGCTGGTCATACGGGCTGATTCCATACTGCGGCCCTGGAACGAGAAAAGCGCTGTGGGATAATGAACAGGCCTTTCTGAATGCATTATCCTCGCATCTCAACGGCCAGGGGATCTACACCCTCCGTCTGATATCCAGGGAGAATGGGAGTGTGCCCGATGATTCCACCCTCACACAGGGTGCAGGTCATGACGGAGTGCTTCTGGCCTTGAGAGATATTGAAGGTCCGGTGATCTGGACTCCTGATCATATGGTCTTCATCGGTCATGGTATGGGGAGTTATTCCTGTTGTCAGCTTGCATCCTATGGTATCAGACCTGGAGGATACATATTTGCAGGAGGTATCTACTCAGATCTTGAGGTTATACTCTCCCAAAAGTATCTTCTCCCGATTGAGTTACAGAAAAAACAAGGAAGTGATGAGCAGAGTGTTGTACCTGACTCCCTCTCGCTCCTGATTTCCGAGAACATGGGTGCAATCCTCCAGGCCATCAGGAAAAAGCGATCGAGGATTCAGCTCCAGGCCCTGAACGAGAAGATAGAGATTCGCCTGAATCAGGATCTTTATTCAGGTGATGAGACCCCAAGAACGATGTTCAGATATATCACCTCCCCCACCCTTGTCATTCACGGGTCCTCTGATCTTGATGTCACCGTCTGGAATGCAACCTCGATTGAGCAGGTAGTACGAAAAAACGTGGCTACCCCTGAACGTATTATTCTTGAGGACAGGGATCACTGGTTCAGAATGGTGCCGGGAAGTATAGGCAGACACATGAAAGACCGGGTGTCAGGAGCTAGTTTCTTTTATGAGCAGGATGAGAGGTTTTTACGAGAATGCTCGTCGTTCATCAGGCGGATATATGGAGTTCATGAAGCCCAGCAGGAAGCCTTGAAACGGGGTTCTCACCTCGGTCATGACCATATCAGGAAGAGAGTACCGAAAGAATCAGGGTAACTGTAAGATTCTGTTCTCTTTTTTCCGCGAAATGAAAAGGTGAAGGGGTGTGTCTGCCCTGTTGGTGATAGTTGAACAACGAAGAATTGGTATTTCAAAGAGATCGGATAGTGATGTGCCCTGAAGTGCATCTGCGATGAAATATTCCCCACCCTTCACCTTCTCATATTATATCTCGCGTATGCTCGAATAAATGTTATTAATTTTTTTTTTTTATGACTTGAGAACATTAAATACAGGTATGATATTACTTGGACTGGGAAAATCTAATCGAAATACTGATCCCTCATACCTGATTTGTAACAGCCTTCTTGTGCGTGAATGATCCGGTCAGGGTAGAGCGGTCAGGTTCTGCTCAAAAAAGTATGAAGGCCCTGATATTGGTATCACTCAATGAGATGGATTTTTCAGTTGAAGCACTGATTATGCCCCGGCATTTTTATTGATACGTGATCTTATCAGCAACAGAACGGGGATCAACTCGCATGAGTAATCTGATATCGGGAGAATATCAGGTTGATTACTGATACTAAGCCATACTGCATGCAGAGTACACCTCCCGGGGGTACAATCAAATTCTCATTCATAACACCGGATGTGATTGAAGGGATTCTGGCAAATTTCACTCTGAATCTCGATAAACTCGTAATACATCTTTGAAATATGTAATAAAGGCCAAATGTTTATCCCCTGTCTGATGGACTGTAATCAAGAGGAACAGAAGATGTGTTGTCACGATTCAGCAAAGCACGAGCACGAGCATGAACATGATGGTAAGGCTCATGTACATGAGCATATCCATGATGGCGAGCACAGCCACTCACATGGCAGCTGCTGCCACAATCACAACTAACCTTTTCTTGAACTCGCTGTACCATCTCAAATTCTAATTGCTTTTGTATCGACCTCGAATGAGAGTATCAGTATGGAGATCAGAATGAAGAACCATTCTACCCGGCATTGTAAAGAGAAAGGACATTTTTTCAGAATCTGAATTTAATAAATCGAATATTTTTCATATCGAGTAATAATTTTAATATATTAGTAATACCATTATCTGCCAATGCAGACCTCTGGGTGATTGAAACAGTCACCATTTCTGCAGAGAGGTGAATCAATGGAATCAACCACATATCCACAATGCCGGATTGTACCAATCCAGATGCTCAAAGCCGAGAATGCAGAAAAATTCCTTGATGGTCTCTCATACATTGCGGGGATCAGGCGTGTCCTCGTGCATGGGCCCGGATATCAGAAGGACGGGATTGAGAACCCCTGTGTTCCCTGCACCCGGTCGCTCCCGTCTTCAACGCTTGTCACAGTATCAAAACAGCCTATGCTGATGCATGTCCTGATGGGAGATGTGATTGTTGAAGCTGCAGATGAACAGGTGATAGAGAAGGTCGCCATGTATTGTGATGAGTTCTTTGATGATATTGCCTATCAGATCCTTCTCGGAAAATTCATGAAGACCAAGGCTTCCCAGTCTGATTATGTCAGGCCCGGTGTTGCTATGGATACAGACCTTATCGGTCTCTATGATACAAAACAGTCGATATTTCCGTATATTCTTCCAGATGAGAACATCTGTACCTGCGAAACCTGAATCAAGATGTTAAGACATATTACCATTGCACCATTCCGTATCACTAAATAATTGAATGACAGATCTTACCTGGCGATAATGGGCAGGCATCCGTTTAGGAATGGTCAGTGATTCTGAACCATATCTCTCTCCATACAATGGCATGTCATGGTATATGAGGAGTTTAACTCTTCGCAATGAACCTCTGTGCCTGCTCATGTATCGCCCTACTCTTTCGTTATTACGTTCTATGTAGCACCTTTTTTCAAGGGTACAGAACAGATTGAAAAGAGAAGAGAAACTCAAAATTGGCGAGCCATGGCAGTGAGCCTTTTTTCAGCAGCAGAAGGAACTTATACTGCTGAACACTGCACGGCAATGAGTGTTCTATTTACCTTTTCATACATCAGTATGATCAAATATAATATACGTATAACTTTTTAAGGTAATTCTTATTTTATCAACGCCGTCCTTGAAAAATTATCAAGAGATAACATGGCACCTAACACCGGAGGTAAGAGAGAAATATACTTAAAAAGAGAATTTTTTTCAAGCACTTGGTGATACGAAAAGGATTATTTTGAGGGAAAAAGGAGATCAATAATAATCTATTCGGAGGAAAGCACATTTTACCCTTCGATCAATACCTCATTTCGTGAGATCATCGTGTTTTTGTAATATACTTCTAGGAAGAACGTGTTCCCGGCGTTAGTAGATTGATTGAACCAATAAGGCTTGTATTTGGAATCAAGTAGATCATATTGAAGATATGAGAGATTATACTCGTTAGATTTGTTTGTAATATAACCCACTTCTCCAGGTCGCAAGGAGGTAATGTTGTCTGCCCAGGATGCTCCATCAGAGTTAGTAATGTACCTCTTTTCTATATGTGAGGAATATTGTGAAGCATTTCTCCCAAATGTCTCTGATGGGCGAACCATGAGTTTTACTGTTGATATTGGGAGAGGATCCCCACTTACGTGCCGGATCTCCATTCCATGAACAATACTATACGACATCTGAAGAGTCAAGGAAGGAGCCTTGGATTCGGTCTCCATAAGACCGCCTGCATAACTATTCACAATCGCCGCAATGATCAAAGTCAAGGTCAGCATGAGAAGGACGCCGATCACCGGGGATACTGCCTCTTCTCTCAAATTATGTCTCCGCTGTTATTTCTTTATCAGCAATAATTGAGCCGCTTGGAACATGGACCAATTGAATTCTAATTGGAGTGCCATCAGTGATTTCTTCCCAGTAGGGGGATAAAACAGCATTCATTGCCCCTGATACGGTGGCATTGACATTGAGTCGTGTACCTGCTAGCAAAGTAAAATTCCCAAAGTTTGAAGATCCGGTTGCTTTATCTGTGACACCAGATCCAAAGCCTCGGGGATACGTATCTGATCCAACATTCCCGGAGTTTGGCGTAATAGTACATCTATTAACTTGATTACTCTGGTTTCGCCATTCGGTCTGCAGTTTCAGATCCTTGGTTGGGATTCCCTCACTCACCGAAATAATCCAGATATCAAGGAAACTGTTACTTTTAATGATTACATCATGCACCATCGAAGCCTCGAAGAGGAGTTGAGGAGGCTTTGATTGGCTCTTCGCGATCCCACCGGTAAAACCGCTGATGATCGCAGCCAGAATGAGGGTTACGGTCAGCATCAGCATGATCCCTACAACCGGAGAGACTGCAGGTTCAGTTTTTATTGGTGGTACTCTTCCCTTCTGATGAAACGACCCTGATGAACCTCTGATTAGGCAGGATGGAGGAAGATCCATACTATACCTTTCATTCTAAACTACTTCAAAATATGTAATATATATTTTCAATTTGTGTTACTATATTACTTTTAAAAATATTATAGTATATTTTTAAGATACAAATTTGTTATTAAATACACAAACTTACAATAAATTTTGATAATAGATCAAATGTATGAAAAATATTAGATATCGTGTGAACACATTCTCTATCTGCATGCTGAAAAATTTTCTGATTGTACTGGTATGCCTCTTCTCCATTCTTGGAGTGGCATCTGTCTCAGCTCACGAAAGCTGGGCAATTCCTGAAAGCTCATGGGTGAACGTCAATGATACGGCCTATTTCTTTGTCGGGAGTAGCCATCTCTTTGGTACCAGCGAAGAAGTTCCGGCAGGATACATCACGCTGGATCTCATGCATCAGGATGGATCTGCTGACAAGCAGGTCTCCGACGATGTCAACAAGACACAGGACTGTAAAACCATGGGATACTATAAGGTCTTTGAGTTCCCGATCAACAAACCGGGTCTGAATGTCCTTGATCTCTATCATACAGAAGGCATCTGGACCCATGTTGTCACCAATCCTCCAGATATCGAGGGTGGGGAATGGATCAACAAGCCGATCGAGGAGATCAATTTTGATACCATGAACAAGACCGGATGGGCTGACAACTGGTACATCGAGCGATCATACCCGAAGTACGTCTACTCCAAGACCTTTGTTGCAGGTCCGGATGCTGACTTTTCTGGTGCAAACAAAGCATATGGACAGGAGTGGGAGATTGTGCCACTGAGCAACATCACAACTGCAGGAACCGGGCCATTCGAGGTTCAGGTTCTCTACAAGAACAAACCGTTTGAAGGGGCAGCAGTGAAGGCAGCAAAGGCAGCAAAGGCAGGAACTCCTGAGAGCGAGATCGCGATCAACGAGACCTCAAATGCCGAAGGAAAAGTCTCTCTGAATCTTGATTCCCCGGGGAAATGGGTTATAAAATCAGATACCGGAACCGATTCACGGATCACCACACTGAAGGATGAACCCAGGGGAGCAAAATCGACTGAGAAGAGTATTGTCGGGCCTGTTTACCGGTATGCCCTTGTCCTCAGTGATGATTATTTCAAACCTTCTGAATAATTGAGACCTGAATATACTCTGTACCTTCACAGAGTTCTGGTTTATCAACTACTTTTTTTGGCTTATCATCAATCTCATTATCTCATAAATGCCTTGTGAAATATAAATGGCACAGGATCGGATTGTCTGGTATTATGTGTTATTGAGTGTGAATAATAATAATAAAATTAATAATGGGGCTGAATCCTGAAACCTGCCACTGAACCACAAGACATGCCCATCCGGGTACTTCACATTGACGACAATGCCATGATCCTTGAGATCTCAAGGTTGTACCTGGCCAAGCTTGGATACTTTGAGATCACGACTGAAATAAACCCCAAAATTGCTGCAGAGATGGACCTTTCCCGGTTTGATGCGATCGTATCAGATTATGAGATGCCAGAAATGGACGGCCTCCAGTTGCTTGATGCGGTTCGATCCAAAGGGGTCCAGATCCCGTTTATTCTCCTAACCGGAAGAGGAAACGATACCGTGATGATCAGGGCGCTCAGTGCAGGAGCAGCCTCATATCTCCATAAAACAGCAAATCCACGGGCGATGTTTACCGAACTTGCAGCAGTGCTGCACAAAGAGATGGAACTGAAGAGCCGGGCTGTTTCTGTTTATCATCCATCTCCTGTTCAGAGGGATAATCATCTCTTTGATCACCTTCCAGAACCTGCGTTTGCAGTTAATAATGAGGGATCTGTGACTGCATGGAACCAGGCCGCTGTTCAGATGACTGGAAGATCTGCAGATACGATGATCGGTGTCGGCTGGGAACAGTGTTCTTTGGCATTTGGTGGAGAACAGAGGAAGATGGCGGTGCATGCACTTCTTTCAGGCGATGTCTCATCTCTTGACGGATATGAGATCACCCTTTCATCCAGCACGCTGATCATCGGTAAACGAACATCCCGGACAGAAGAAGGGGTTTTGAAGACGTACTGGGAGAAGAGTTCTCTCATCATAGGAACAGATGGAAGAGCGGATGGCGCTGTGGTGATCATCAGGGATCTCACCATGCGACGCTCGATCATCAACCAGAACAAGGTGATGCGGGAACAGCTCGCTGCCATAGCGGACTGCATGATCGAGTTTGGAGGAAGTTTCAAGACTAATATCAGGTCAGTCCTGACTACTGCCTGCAGGTTCTGCGGTGCTGCCATGGCAGGATATGTATCCAGCGGAAACACTCGTCCGGACTGTGTGTGTATCTACTGCTGTGATGAACACAAGGATGACAAGCAGGAGTTCAGATCCTGTATCACCGGAGATATTCACGAGAGAAGAGATCAGACAGCTCCCCGTTGGTACACAAGGGAGTACTCGGTAGGTTCAGAAGGATCTAGCAGGGTGATCCTCGCCTTCTTCGAGGATGAGGAGTCATCATTCTGCGACTCGTTTATCAGGCTCCTTATTGGTGCAATCAGTGCTGAGGAGCAAAGGCATACAGCAATTGAAGAGAAGAACCAAAGTGAGGAGCGATACCGGATGATCTTTGAGAATGCGCCGGTTGCTCTCTTTGAAGAAGATTACTCCGGAGTATACCGCAGGCTTATGAGTGATGATGATTGCGTGGCCTTCTCCCATAGCTGGGATGATCCTGCTGCGATCAACAGCCTGATGAATGAGGTTCATCTGACCAGTATGAACGAAGCTTCATGCAGACTGTCTCAAAGAGAAGATCTTTGAACGCGGATATGGGTCCCATACCGGACTTGGTCTCTTTCTCGTCCGTGAGATCCTTTCAATAACCGGGATATCGATCAGAGAGTGCGGAGAAGAAGGGAACGGGGCGAAGTTTTTCATCACAATTCCTTCTGACGCATGGAGAGATCTGAATACCCCTTCCTGATGAAAAAGAGTCAGTCAGACCAGAGTGATCGACTGCCGGTGCTGCTCAGATATCTTTCTTGCGAGATCAGGAATTGTTGTACTGATAACTGTTGAGTTCGCAGCATGATGGGCAGCTGCATCATCACTACCTGCTGCGATAACCTCTGTCTTCAGAGCATTCGAGAGATTGTCAACCGTCACCTCTTCGACCCAGGGATCAATGTCGCTGATGATGATCTGATCGACATATCTGTCCAGTTCACTGGCTATTGCCCAGGAGACGAACCTACCGCCAAGAAGGGCGACACGACCTCCGAGAAATCCTCCTTCAGCCATCGATACAAGATCCCGGACTGTCCTGTTCACTGAAACGCGTGAATAAATCGGCGTTGATGGAAGACAGGTCCAGTGTGCGTCCCCGAGTGTTGTATACCCGACCTTCTTTGGGTACACGTCTGACTGACCCACGACCTTTACCGCACGTGCAAGTGCTTCCAGCTCTCCTTTCTGCACAGGAACTTTAGTCCATCCTGCAGCAATCTCCTCTTTCATGATCTCAAGGATCCGAGGAAGTCCGAAGTTTCCTCTTCGTGCAGTACCGGGGGAATACCCGCACATGTATCCGTGATGATTTTTTGGAAACCCGGAGATTATCGCATTGATACCTGATCGAAGACCGATTCTGCACTCATCCTCATATGCCCCGTTGGTTGCCACGATCTTACCGGGTGCCAGGATACGTGCCATGGCAACAGCACGGGAAAAAGCATCAAGCCGGTTCTCTGCACTGTTAAACGGCCCGCCTTCGAGTACAAAAACATCTGCTCCGAGTTCAAGCCCGGCAGAGAAGCCATCGATGAGATCGGTGTACCCGTCTCCGATAAACATGATGGCTTCAACACCTTTACCATGCTGTTTAGCAAGTCTGGCTACATCCCTGGCCTCTTTCAGTGGGGCTGCATGACCCTCAGCCCCCTGGACACAGGTGACGTTCACCGCCACCGACGAGGAGAGGCGTATCCACTCTTCCTTGTCTGCAAGCCCGTCTGCTTCTTTATCCACAAGTCGCGAGTGGATCCTATCTCTGGGGCAGCCCCTGAACGGGGGACCCTGATTGTAACAGTCGCCTTTGCACCCGATGATCTCTTTTGAAAGCCTCATCGGACCGCTGGCTCCGAAGTGGTCGAGATCGAGAGGGACTTCTGTCATCTCCCTGACCTCCCTGAGCAGATCGACACCCCGCATTCCGTGAGCCTCTGCAATATCAGCAAACGCATATGCACAGACGTGAATTGAAGTTCCTATTGTATCCGCAAGCAGACAGTTACCAAGAATATCCTTCTTCTCGATATCGGATGCACAGGTTCCCACCATCACTTCAGTGAGATCACACCCCATCGGAAACCGTTTCAGGTTCATCCCGAGCTGCATCGCGTGTTCGCGATCGAGATCTGATACCGATTCTACTACTTTTTGTGGATCAAACTGCCTCTTTGAGAGTTCCCATGCACAGTCTAAATCACATGCTGCCTCGTGGATGATGTCCTGCATACCTAACTCCGGTGATTTGAGTATGAGAAGAGATGGGTCTGCAATCCATTTAAAATTTCATATTTCTTCTTACAAAAAGTAAAAAAAGTAAAATAGGATCTTACAGATCCATCCTATTATTCAGAAGCAGACCGTCTCTGATTGAGTTGCCTGAGAACCTCTGAGCTGATCGCTAGTGAGACCCGATCGAGCACCGGAGGGATGACCGGTTCCCAGTCCCTGATGAGTTTGCCGGTACCGACCAGAATGTGTTCTTTTATTCCGTTTTCCGTAAGGTAGGCAACAATCGGATTGGTCTGATCAGCATCCTCGATCCGTGAGACCATGACCGGGACATCACCCACCCCGAAGACACCCATGGTACTGATGGTGACTGCTCCGATCTGCTGGGCATATCTGATGATCTTTGTTGTCAACGGCAGGGTGTCGCCTCCTGCAATCTCGATACAGACCACATCCCCAGCTATCAGATCAGCCATGTTTGCATCGGCCACATACGAGGCGATCCCGGTGATCTCTTTAGAGAACCCTGCCGGAGCAAGGTTTTGAAAGAATTTTACTTTGTAATCACCGATACCGCCTCCCATCATTCTGAAGATCAGATCGTCAGCCGATATGGTCTGACCGTCCACAGCCACAATCCGGCGGGGACCTCCCCTGTGTGCCTGCATGAGTGTGAGGGCTGTCCGAAGTCCGAGTCTGCCAAGACCGATCAGTGTAACCTCTCCCCATGGGCATTTCTGCTTCTCAACCTCTTCAATTGGGAGTGTCTCACTCATAGTGACACCAGCCATCTGTTGCGATATCCTCTCTCATCAGTATACGCATAAGGGGGTATCGAACTGAGCGATATCGATCTTTGTTATAACGCATATGATCACACTTCTTATTACGAACATAAAATTTGTAGCATTGTAACAGTACACCGGCGCTCAATTCTCATGGGGTCAGGGCCATGGTAGCAGACCCAGAGGATTAAAATCCGTTCTTCAGGAGATGCTGAAAGAGGCGCAATGCTTCATTGACTCCGGCTTCCTGCCTGCGCATGATGAGCTCAGCATCAGAGGTTCTCAGATCTGCATGAACATCGGTGGTAGCGGTAATTGTCAGATCATTGGTGACAACTGCTATCCCCCCAGTTCCGATTCCGGCAGAGGTCCCGATTCCGATCTGTGATCTGGTCATTTTTTTTACAGTAGTTGCCATCTGGACAGCCATTGCAAGATCTCGTTTCTGATCATAGACCTTGATTCCTTCAGGAGCACATATCGGTTTCATCGGCTCGAACCTGAGTACAGACTCTACCCCTGAGATGGTGGGAATAAAAAGGCCGCAAACCAGAGAGACACGGGCCTTGTCGCGGTTGATCTCCCAGGGATATCCGAGTGGATACCCTCTGGCAAAGGCATGAACCTCACGTGCAACCTTTCCATGGGTGAAGCACTCTGCTGTGGCAACTGTGATCAGATCAGGCATCTTTTTCTCCATCTCATTTATCCTTCATAGTCAACCCAGGCCGTTGTACTATGGCCTGACTGAGCCAACTGAAGCCTCCGGAGATCATTCAATAACTTCTGATTTGATATGAATAAAACATTTATCAGTAATACTAAATCCCATCCAGATAATCACTATGGAATGAAACCAGTACTTGCCGCTCTTCTTGGGAGCCCGCTTCCAGAAGGCAACACAGCCATTCTTCTTGACAAAGCTATGGCAGGAGCCCGTGATGCAGGTTGTGATCTTCGTAAAATTGATGTCCCTGAACTCGGGTTCACTCCATGCCGGGAGTTTTACTTCTGTAAGGATCATGACCAATGCATGATGGACGATGACATGAACGAGATGTACGCCTTGTTCAAAGAGATCGACGGCCTTATCATCGCAACTCCGGTGATGACCATGGGGGTGCCCGGTGCCCTGAAGGCGTTCATGGATCGATTCCAGGTCTTCTTCTGTGCCAAGTACATCCGTAAGAACCGGCTTGTGTCAGCGGAAAAGAGAAGACACCGGAGAACATTGCTTATCTCGATATCAGGGCTGAACCTTCCACATACCTTTGACGGGGTCAGGCTCTCGGCAGAGTCATTCTGCGATATCATCGACTGCAAGCTTTCAGACGAACTCTATGTCAGGGACATGGACAACAAAAAAGACCTTCTACTCTATCCAGAACTCCTGCAGGAAGCTTACCAGAAAGGAAAAGCTCTAGGTACTGCTGCTGTTACAGCACTCGGATCAGATCAGGAGATGTAGCCGGTCTCCCAGGAGACAGAACTTTTTTCCCGGTCCAATGTTGTGGACAGGTATGAGACTGGGCGATAATGATCAGAGTATACGCCGAACGGCACTCCTGTATCTTTGACTGTCACCTCCACACCAAGGCCTGAAAGTACCTCCCCGAGTCTGAAGAGGCCTGGAAGTTCTGTAGCATGATGTGATGCATCGATAAGCACAAGATCTGATTGCTTTGCCAGGATTGCACCTGGATGAGTGAGATCCCCGGACAGGTAGAGATCAATTCCCCGGTGTTGTGCCATCCTGATGAGATCCTGGTTAAGGCCGAACCCTGATACCAGACCTACGGTAAAGATCAGCCGATCCTCAGAGTAGTTCACTGTTCTGACCGACCCGATCTTCAGAGCTCTCATGACATACCTGACAAACCGCGAGAGGAGGATCGGTCCGCTTTCAATCTCCCCGATTCTTCCCAGTCCTGTTGCTGGGTCAAGCACATCAGTACATGAGATCTTCATACAGTCTGCAAGTGCATCACACGCTCCGCCATACAGAAGATCCCAGTTCGAATGGATGACATAGGCAGGAATCAGAGGAGGTACACGTGGCGGGTGATGAAGGACGATAAGATCGTACCCGGTATAATCGAGGCCTTCTTCAGGGTAATAATCCATGAGGAGAAGAATCCGTAATATCTCAAGATCTCCTGGATCTTTCTTCCCGATGTATCCAACCCGGTCTGTGGGGAGAGCTAATTTGAGTGGAATCTTCTCTTCAATCCTGTAGAATAACTCTTTGCCATTCATGGCCTGAACTCAGAGAAATCTGTGATCGTGGATGAGAGTGCTGATACATGGGTCTGTATCACCTCATCAGGGTTCACCGGCATGAGGGACGAGACGATCAGGGCAGATCTCTGTAGTTTTTTTCTAAACTCCTCGTAATTCTGCTCTTTAAAGAGCAGGCGTTCAAAATGCTCCCATGAGCCTGTGCTGTACAGCACCCCTTCGAGCCGTGTGGCATCCTCCATTGAACGTCTCATGATCTCAACCATGAGTGTCATGGTTCCAGAGGTCTTGGTACTGAGTCCGCCGGTGCAGAGAACTCCTTTCCGTTCTGATGCCATGCTGCCTATGAGTTTGTAACACTGATTGGCCTGCAGGATGACCGCATCGCTCCCATCAGAGCAGGGATCCTCAGCAACAAAGATCGGTGGCGTCTCAAACCTTCTGAGCATGAGAGGATCTATTCCACCAAGCCCGGTTGTGTCCATGATGAGGTCCCACCCTCCAGTCGGCAGATCATCGATAGAGGTTGTATATGCAACACCTGGATCAAGCAGGTTCTTCACGAGCGGGAACTGGTCGAGCACTGTTACAGAAGCGGTTCTGGCCAGGGTGTTTGCAAGCCTTGCGCCGGTGAGATATGCACCGCAGATCAGACAGGCCTTTGGCATCGGCCCAGTACTCTCCAGCCATTTCAAAACTGCCAGGGCCTTTTTCAGTGTTATCTGATCAAGCAGATCCTGAAGCAGATATTGCGAGAAGAAGGTCTTCACCGTCGGGGTTATGCCATCTTCATACCGGAACGGGTCGATCACTCGCTCTTCCCCCTTGACCTGGTGAACCCGATCCTCTCCAGAGCTGCAGTCATCTCGTCCCGGACAGCTTCTGAAACCGGCTTTCCATGGACGATATGGGGCGGCGAGAGGGAAGCCGTAAGAATTCTCCCTTTCTTATCGAGAATCACCAGTATCGAACCCGAACCAGGGATACCAAGCCTCCCCCGTGCAATAACCAGGTCGCATGAACAGATATCAAGGGCCATGATAGCCTTGGTCATCGCCGGCATCCTGCTCAGATCGCAGGCGTCTGTATGGATCTGCAGATGTTTCGCCTGTGAGAGCCCGAACTCTTCGAGCACTTCGTTGATGGCAACAACCTTTTCCTCATTGTGGTTCGGGATGACGATCTCTTCAGCGTCCCTGATGTACCTGCGAATCTCCCGACACTCGTTCTTTGTATCCCCGGTTCTGACACCGGTTACAGACTCGTAGTAGGCATTCTCAACTATCTGTTCCAGTTCCATGGCATCACCAAATCAACGAACCTCTTCCCTCATACTCCTGGGACAAGAGGTTTGGCAGATACAACCGGGACAGTCAGATGCCGCAGTTCTGGTGTCAGATCCATCTCCCTGATCACTCTGACCACCTCGTTCAGTGTTCCAAATGCCGGAGAGCCAACCCCCTTGATATCAAGGGGATACGAGTCAGGAATCACTGTCGCCACATTATCTGCACCGGCAAGGAGTGAGTATTTCACATTTTCAGGCCCGATCGTCGGTGTGGGCACGGTGATTCTGATCTCAGGATACATAATCCGCGTGATTGCGATCGTCTTCATCTGTTCATCAAGACTGCAGGGAGGATGATCCTGCATCGGAGTTCCCCGGTACGGATTAAATCCCATGATCGGGATCTCTCCGAGGGTTTTAAACCGGCGGAGAAACTTCAGGTGTGCAACACGGTTCTCATAAGACTCTCCAAGACCTACCAGAAGACCTGACGAGAGCTCAACGCCCTGATCAGATATCATCTCGCACGATCTGACCCGGTCCTCAAACCTCTCTCCGGGTTTTACTGCATGAAAGAGTACTTCATTCACCGTCTCAAGATTGCAGCAGACTGTATCGGTCCCGTATCCCAAAATGTGGGAGAGTGAATCCCTGCTCAGATCAGCACCGACATTGACTAGAAGCTCAAGTGATGTGTTCTCTTTCACAATCCTGGCTGCATCAACAGCCTGCCTGCCCTGATACCCATGGGCTCCGGAGCAACTGACCCGTGGAATTCCTGACTCCTCAATCTTTTTTGCAGCCTCAAGGATCTCTGACTCTGATTTGTAAAACGGGTGAAAATAGCCTTCGGCAGAAGTACCTGCTGCAAACCCGCAGTATCCACACTTGGGTGTTACCTGACAGATGTTTGTGAGATGCACGGTGGAGGTGAGTTTTACAGTTCTGCTCTGGTCTCTTCGAACTTCGAATGCAGTCTCCATGAGTTCATTAAACTCATCCCGGTTTTTGATCCTGAATAACCTGAGAGTCTCTTCATCGTCAGGCCGGTGTCCGTCAAGAATATTTTTCATAAGATTTCTTATCAACATAACACCTTGTAAGCAAACTATCATTTGTATCTTTAAGATTAATACATAGCCATTTGGTCCCCCCATCCATTTCACCAGTAACCGTATTGATACATAAAGAGAAGCCAATTTTTTATATTACATCTCAGTTAGCCCAATTGATGATTTTTTGCGGTAGAAACAAATAGATAGTGCTTTAAGCAATGGCGCTGAGTCAATATTACTACAGAGTTTTTTGGTAATACTTTGTAAAAGTATATCCAATTAATTCGAATGTAGTACTATCCAGTGAAGGTATCAATTATGAAAGTTGCAATACTTGGAGCGGGATGTTACCGGACACATGCCGCAGCGGGAATCACGAACTTTTCACGAGCCTGTGCAGTCGCTGAGAAGGTAAAGAAGCCAGAGATAGCGATGACCCACTCGACCATCATCATGGGGGCCGAACTTCGCGAACTGGCAGGAATCAAGGATATTGTCGTATCAGATCCGATCTTTGACAACCAGTTTACCGTCATTGACGACTTCGCATACGAGGATGTGATAGCCGCACACAAGACCAATCCTGAAAGTATCATGCCAAAGATCAGGGAGAAGGTAAAAGAGGTCGCCAAGGATCTTCCAAAACCACCAAAAGGTGCAATTCACTTCACCCACCCGGAAAAAGTCGGTCTGAAGGTTACAACCGATGACAAGGAAGCAGTGGCCGATGCTGACTGGATCATCACCTGGCTGCCAAAAGGCGACATGCAGAAAGGTATCATCGAGAAGTTTGCAGGCGATATCAAGGAGGGCGCCATCATCACCCATGCATGCACCATCCCTACCACCAAGTTCTACACCATCTTTGAAGAACTAAACATTGCAAAGAAGGTCAATGTCTCGTCTTACCATCCAGGCGCAGTTCCTGAGATGAAAGGACAGGCATTCATCTCAGAGGGATATGCAAATGAAGAGACGATCAAGAAGCTCTATGAGATCGGAGCCCTTGCACGTGGAGAGGCGTTTAAGCTTCCCGCAGAACTTCTCGGACCGGTATGCGATATGTGTGCAGCCCTTACCGCTGTGACCTATGCAGGATTGCTCACCTACCGTGAGTCTGTCATGAACGTTCTTGGAGCTCCGGCCAGTTTCACCCAGATGATGGCAAAGGAGTCACTTGAGCAGGTGACTGCACTCATGAACAAAGTCGGGATTAAAAATCTCGAAGAACATCTTGACCCCGGTGTATTCCTCGGTACTGCAGACTCCATGAACTTTGGAGCCGTTGGTGAGATCCTGCCAACCGTTCTTCAGGCTCTCGAGAAGAGGAAGAACAAAGCATGTACTCCTGATGGAATGTGTAAGTAACGCCATCAATCAGATGAACTCTCGCGAAGAGGCCAGAACATCAAGGTCACAGGAGATCTTTTCTCATAATCTCCTGTTCATGACATGATACCAGATGAGAATTAAGGTTTGTAATGTTCTTTCCTGAAACAGTCATCACCGGATGTGGAAATCCGCTCTATGCAGATGATGGATTCGGGCCTGCAGTAATACAGAGCCTGAAGAAGTGTTCTCTCCCGGCAGGGGTAAAGGCGGTGGATGCCGGAACCGGTGGAAATGAGTTCGTCTTCTCACTGCTTGATCCCATGATAACCCGCCGCCTTATTGTGGTTGATGCAGCAGATTTCGGGGCAAAACCCGGCACACTCACGTTGATCAGCATATCTGATCTTCCTGCCGGAAGAATAACGGATCATCGGCCCGGAGGAGTGGCTGAAACCCTGATCATGATGAAGGATGTAATAGAGATTCTTCTGCTCTGGTGTCAGCCAGGGCTGGTGACATATCCGGATATGCATATCGGACTCTCGCCTGAGGTCAGGGCAGCAATTCCCCTTGCATGCCAGGCGATCTCGGAGATGTCGAGTGGTTCACAACCCTGGTCGATCATCTTTGGTCAGGAGATGATGAACGATTATACTGACTCGCTCCTGTTACCGGTTAATTCAGTTAGGTGGAAACAATTTCTGTTCTTTCCCTGTTCTGCCGGATGTAACTCTCAGGGCAGATAGGCAGAGATCTTATCAGGACAATTTTTTGCTCTCGTGTTACCCAATGAGATTTCGTAATACTTTTGCTCACTGAATGTACATAGTACACAAGCGGCCGTCATACTATCTGAGGTGAGGTCCGCAAACAGGAGATATAATGGACGATTCCTTCCATCCCCAGTGCCGTATTGTCCCGATACGGATGCTTCATCCCGATCATGCCGGACCTTTTATTGAGGGCCTCTCCAGAATTCAGGGGGTCAGACGGATGCTGGTTCACGGCCCGGCGTTTGCCTCTGACCATCCCGGAAAGACTGTTCATTCATGTGAGATCCAACCGCCTGAGTTCACCGGCGTTGCGATAGGAGATCAGATCGTGGATATGCATGTTCTTATGGCAGACCTGACTGTTGAAGCCATCAACGAAGAGACGATTGATCGGATTGGTATCTACTGTGAGGAGTTCTTCACTGATCTCCCGTATCAGATCCTCGTCGGGAAGTTCCTCAAGACAAAACCCTCACTCTCTGATTATATCAGGGACGGTCAGGATCCCGAGAGACTGCTCCTTGGCCTGACCGACTCACACGAGAGGATTGAGACCGCGTATCTTTCAGGCGATCCCATAGGATCATAATTTTTCCGTGATTCGGGCCATATATCAAGCCAACCCATGATTTTTTCCAGTTCAATATGAGAAACTATTCATACCAATTATGATTAATGTAGTATTTGTACTACTGCAAAGGAATTACATCACTCAGGGCGGAAGTACAACAGCATTGGGATGTGCATAATTCTTAAACCACAGGTATGAGCAACTGGAACATGCATCTTTGCAGGAATCCCCCCTGTTTCTTCTATAATGAGTTTGACTCATTCGATTTTCGTCTGCAGTGATATTTTATATATCAGATCATACATGACTTTTGTGTTACTATTTGTATAAAACGTAATATTCATCATCAGAGCAGATCAAGTAATACGTATGAAAAAGATCGAGGCAGTGATTAAACCAGATCGGCTTCCGGTTGTCCTTGACAAGATAAGCAAGATAGAACATGGTTCAATCAGTTATTATGATACCTGGTACAGGCGGATATCTGGAGATTTTACCGAAAACCTGAACCAGGAACGAAATGCTCATGGATTTTTTTACAAGACGAAAGTGGAGATGACTGTGGATGATGAACAGGTTGATCTGGCAATACATGCTCTTTGTGAAGGGGGATACAACGGTGGAGGATGTGACGGACGAATATTTGTCATGCCAGTTGAACAGAGTCTTCGGATCAAGAGTCCTGAAAGCAGTGACTTTCATCTGTAACATGGTGTCGATACATACATTGACACATGATCTACTCATCGTCAGGATCTGATCAAATTATCTTTTTTGATCCCAGCTGTAAGCAGATGATAAAACATTATATTCGAGGGCAATGAGTGCATGAACCGTTCTGATACCAATACAATATACTGCCTTTCTGCATATCTTCTGACAACGATCTGGCTGAGCACTCTTGTAGCAGCAGGGGTATTTGCACATGCCAATGGCCTTCCCTGGATCTCGTTACCCGTTTCTGATTTTAAGAACCGAAGGATCAATCTGACTCTTCCTCTCCAGCGAATTGTTATTCTCGACTCGTCGTCGCAGATTATCATGGCTGCATATGCTCTGAAGATCCTTCCCCTTCTGGCAGGAGTTGATGAGGATTCAGCAAAAAATGATAATTTCTTTCCTGTAGGGCCGTTGTGCCCGGTTGTGGGGCCACCTGATGATCCTGATATTGCGTTGATATCCAGGCTCGATCCCGATCTTGTCCTTGTCGGAAACCTCAGTGACGAGATCATCTCAAAGATGGAACAGGCACATCTTTGTGTCGCATCGGTGTCAGTATTTCCAAACCAGAGTGATGGGTGTGAGGTCGTAGATATCAGTCAGATGCTGGATAGTGTTCTGGGAGAACTACAGACAATTCCTGAGCGGTTTGACTGGATTGTATGATACCCAGAGGTGTTGACAAATTCCCTTATCCTGGAGACAGAATCGGAGCGAATGCATATATCCCTCTTCCTTTTGACGGGTGGCAGACAAAGATGCAGATATCTTCGTTCTGGGATCAGGCTGCTCCCGGGTATTCGTTGCATATGCGGCAATTTTATGAGAATGAGAAAGATACGTCAATTGTCAAATGGAAACTCCTTTTCCATGATCTGATTGGCACCCGTTCTATTGCAGTGCTGGATGCCGGCTGTGGTCCCGGGCTCTTCTCGGTCATGCTCTGTGAGATGGGTCACATCGTAACCGGGATAGATCTCTCTCATCCTATGATCGCTGCAGCACGTGAGTTTGCAGCAGAAAAGAATGCCAGACCTACGCTGAAACGAGGAGATCTTGAACTCCTTCTTTTTGATGATGACTCGTTTGATCTTGTGCTCTGTTGTGATGTGCTCTGGTCGGTGCTGCACCCACAGCGTGTGGTTCATGAGTTCAGGCGTGTACTTCGTCCGGGTGGCAGAGTGATCCTGATCGATAGAGTGCCCAGGTTTCCAGGTTTAGGGAGATTTAATACATCCCACTTCTTCACATCCAGGGGTTTATCAGAGATAGGACCTTGTGTCAGTCCAGGAGTTTCCCTATCTGAGTGGAATAATATTAACTCCTTCAGGTCTTCTTCACTTCAACGACTTGAGTCTGGTTTGAATATGCTTGAAGAGGCCGGGTTTACCCGGATAACCCAGAATACAGGTGTCCGGATCCCTTCTTTCGGTTTTGATTCCTGGTTCGGTGATATCTTTTCCAGGAATATTCTGGTGACCGGATTACATCCCTAGTATGCTGGTCAGATCCATCAATTCCGGAGAATTGCATATGTTTCACGAGATCTGCAGAGTCCCAGGAGTCTTATGTGAGTCACCCTCTAGTGAGAGTCGAAAAAAGGTATCCCAGTATTATCGGGAATTTACAGATTCATCATTCATGGTCGTCATCTTCATCGTCATCATGCTCATGTGAATGAGGTCTTCCTCCATGACTATGTTCATGAATATGCCTGTTGAGAACAATTTTTTGAGTGTTCTGATTTACTTCGTCATCTGTTTCGTTACAACCTAGATGGGTAGCAGTTGGTTTGTGATCGGCTCCTCTGTCAGTCATTGATAGATCAGTAACATATTTTGCAAATATTGTATGAATATGTATCGTACATACACCAGAATATTCCACCCAATACATTCATACGAGATCGCTACAATGCAGTTTCATTCAGGGTTTCATAACCAGATCGCGAATAAGTATTCTCATTTTAAGGAAATTATCTCCCACCAGGATTCATAAAATAATTATTAATATTCACACTCCGTATGATATTCATGGAAAAATTACATGGACTTGAAGAGGCGCAGTCATATCTTGACCAGATGCAGAAGGTCTGTAACCAGCCTGATGAGTTTGATTCCAGTATTCATGCATTCTATAGAGCAACACAGGCTATTCTTGAGGAGATTAGTCAGGAGGTTGAGACCAAACCGTGGCGCATCTGGTATAAAAATTCCCTGGAAACTTCACCGGTATTTGCATTCTTTGCAGATGAGAGGAACCTGGCATATCATGTCACGACGCAGATGGTTCCTTCACAAGCCAATGGGGAAGAACCTAACCGTAACACTGCAACAGATTCGCCATCTGGTATCTCAAGTTTCATTATCTGGATCAAACAACTACTCTCACCCGACGAGACCAGTCAGCCAGATCGGAATACACAACCACCAGAAAGAGAGATGAATAGTTTCTATTTTGATACCTGGCCAGGCAAAGAACGGGCACTCAGTATATGCCGAAGGTACCTGTATGAAATAAATCAGATTGTGCAGGAAGGCCAGAATCTGGCGTACATATCCTGATCTGTTCGTATGAAAGAAAGGGTACGGATCTGTTCCCAGGGATTGGGACAAGAACGAGTCTGGACAGGGGAACAACCGATATATTTGATGTTCGTTCCCTGAACATGTCCACTCAATTTTTTCCGCCCGGCATGATGTTGATATCATTACCTCAACCAAACTTCGGAGTTAGAAATGAAAGATTGTTTCCTTATGGTCTATTAGCACTCCAGACTTTGGTCCGTTAGGCGTTAAGGTCTTCTCCAATTGTCACACCTCTGTGGATCTACTATGAAACCAGCGATGGCAGAACCCCCGGAGAACGATACTACCTGTAATGAGGCATCCGATGCAGAAGGAAAAGTATCACTGAATCTTGATTCTCCAGGAGAGTGGATCAATCAGGTACTGAAACCGATGCATGAATTATCACCCATAAATATGAGAGCCATGGATTGGCAGCAGCAGAAAAAAGTAATATTGAGTGGGTGTGCCCGGTGATCAGTGATGAGTATATCAGATAAGGAGAGGATTAATTTTGTTTTTAATTCTCATTCAAATCACCTGCCTCATGAGCAGATATTACAAATTTTTGGAGTCATGAGTATGAGTCATGAGTATACATGGTTCTCCCTTATTCTGGACACCTTTCCTGATACAACAGGTAGATCTTCGTACAGAACGAAGAAAGAGAATTCTTCATTATCCCCCAGACTACGTCATCAGATATTGTGCGATACGCATGAGTGAGACGAGTTCTGAAGGATATGATGCGAGGCGCCTCTGGAAATAAATTTTTTTCTTCTGGAAAATTCAAGAGCAATTGGTTAAACGCTTCACCGATGAGGATAAATTGGCGTTCCCTGCTGATTTTCGCATAGGATCAGATATGTATGAATCACGATCACAACCGGATGTAAAGGTATGAATATACTCACATGATTGTTTGAGATCAAAGAGATAGACCTTGATATCAGGTGAATGCATACAGAGATTCCTGTGCTCCTATAAATGATTCTCGCAGGTGTGGATTTGTGACCGCACTCATCTCAATCAGATCTATGGGCCGACTCAACAGATCTTCAAGTTCTTCAAGAATGCTACGTAGTGTTCTGCATGATCGGAAGGGCTCATCGATTGAAATTCAATAATAAAATCGATATCACTCGTATTGGGATCCCAGGTGCAGGAGATGGATGATCCGGTAAGACAGAGGGACCGTACCTGGTGCTTTGCACAAATCCGCTCGATCTTTTTTTTCTTATCAAGAATAAGCTGGATCATACTCTTCTTTTAGCGGCAGTATCTGAAAATAATTCCTTTGTTTCTCACCTATGCAGGAGATCTATAATCGTGTATCCGTATCGCCAATTATATCGTTATAAAAAATCAGTCTTCTGTTGAAGATATTGGAGAGGAGGTTTGGGAGTTGAGAATTCTGTATTCCCCAGACTGTTACATGCTGGAAAGTTCTGAACTGATCTGTGTTTTTCTGACAGGTTCTTCCCATGTATGAAACCCCCTCTCACATTTCCTACTAATATGGGCCTTCTCCTTCAGGACCCATATCTTCCGGTGCTGGTGCCGAAGTTGGTGTGATAACCGGACCGATATCAGTTGTCTTCACGGTATAATCTACCCTGGCAAATTCACCTTCAATACTCATATAGTGCCTTCCGGTCCGGTAGATTGTCATCTCCTGAGTCTCCTGGTTTGGAAATCCCCGGTTGTATCCACCTTCAGCAATAACCTGTTGCCAGGGATCAAAGATCGTGATCTTTACCCAGACATCCCGAGGTGATGTGACATTTGGATGTACTGTGTATGTGATAGAGAACGGACCGCTTGTGATGTTGAGTTCTTTTCCAACTGCAAACCCAGCAAGGCCGACTGAACCTGAGTATGAAGTATTGAGTATCTGACGAGTATTCTGGTTGGACTGGTCCCGGTTGATGGAAGTGTGATTGATTGGGGGTTCCCAGGCAGGTAAGACCGCATAGGGATCCCAATCAGTGATATTCGATCTCACCGGAGTTGGTTCAGGCGTTGGGGTGATGATCGGAGTGATAGGTTCTGGAGATATCTCACCAGGTTCTGAACTTGTATTCGGAGTTATTATGGCTGGATCATCGGATGAGTTCACGGGATCTGAATTGGCTGTACAACCACACAGAAAGACTCCAAGAATCATGATGGTCAGACAATATATGAAATGGGGTATTGAGATATTCGTAGTTTTGTTCATTTTTTCATCAAATGCTCCAATCCCGGTATTTTTTCGTTATATACATAGAGTTCAATCTCTAAACATGGTCATTGACCTTGTTTATCCGGATATTTTGCATGGACTTTGGCAAGGAGATCATTCATTGAGCCTCCCCAGGATGAGACCTCGTCGGATGTGATGATATCAACACTTCCTCCCTGGAAATCCCCTTCACCAACCTGCTCTTCCATCCAGGATTCAACCTGCAGATAATTATTCTTCAAATCTTCGAGCACTTTAGGATCTGCATTCCATAGTCCACGTTGCTCTGCTTCGAGGAGACGCCTGGCAATCTCTTCCAGAGCGTATGGATTATTTTCTTCAAAAAACTGGCGCATTTCATCATTATTGACAAATGTTTCGGCAATATCGTCAAAGATCCAGTCATCTACTTCCTGAGTAGAAGCTTCCCATCCATACACACGGGTTATCCGCTTCATCATGTCGGAAGCACCTTTGTACCCGTGTTCTTTCATCCCGTCTATCCACTTTGGATTGAGCAGTTTTGTTCGGACAACCCTTCTTATCTCATCACTCAAATCCCGAACTCCGACTGATTCGGGCTCTCTGGTATCACCATAATAAGGCTTGACTTCATGAGCCGAATAATGCCTTGCTGCTGCCGTCATCCCCCCATGGGTTCCAAAATAACAACAGCAGCCGAGTAGATCGTACTCATCAGACTGAACTTTGTTAAACGTCACTGAAACGGTTGACAAATTCGCAGCGAGTTCAAGATGTGCATCTTTCCCTTTGATATCTTTTCCATATGCATACCCATTCCATGCAACGTAGATATCTGCAAGGTCTGCCTCTGTTTTCCATGCACTGGCTAAAACCGCAAGATTAACACCGTTTCCATATGTTTTAGGACGGGATGAGAAGATTCTCAGCGTAGCATCCCGAAGAGTAAACCCCTCCTCATCGATCAACTTTGCTGTATGTTTTTTGATGAAGTTCTGTTCTGGCGGTTCGTCAAGCGAGGCAACTGCCATCACCGCCTCATCGACAAGTTCGTAACAGTTACTGAAATTGTCTCTCAGTATTCCAGAGGTTCGAACAGTAATATCGATCCTCGGTCTTTTCAGTTCTTCAAGAGGAACAATAGTAAACGAGGTTACCTGCCCGCCCGGACTCCATACTGGTTTCACTCCGAGAAGCCAGAGAAGTTCGGCATACATCTCCCCATCTGCTGACATGATATCACTGGCCATCCAGTAAAAGGCAACATTTTCAGGAACAGATCCCTCTTCTTCCAGATGTTTTTGAATCACTGCGTCGGCGAGTCGCTGTCCTACCCTCCATGCAGCCAGGGTCGGAACACGATGAGGGTCAAGCGAGTAGAAGTTTCTACCGGTTGGAAGAACATCCTCATGACCACGGGAGATGAGACCTGAAGGACCTGGAGAGATATACCCTCCCTTAAATCCGTGTAAAAGTGCGTTGATCTCGTCCGATGCCCCTATCCGTGAATGAATGTCCAATATTCTGGATTGTATGGATACTAGATCGTGTATCTGATCAGTATTCAGAGGAAGGCCGAATAGAGTATCATACTCTGGTATATGGGGGTTAGAAATTACCTCTGAAATGAACTTTTTTGTGATCGACTCCAGGCTTTCAAGCACTGCACCATATGATTTCTGATCCCGATCAGACCAGGTTTGAGGATTAGTCAGGAGCTCGGTGAGTTCATAACCGCATATTTTTGCGATAATCCTTCGTGGGGAAGGATCTCCTGAATCAAACCTGATAATTGAATTGATAAATTCTATCTCTTTCTCACCGCTAGGAACTTCTCCGAATATGTGCATACCACTCTGGATCTGAGTGTTTCTAATTCTGGAGAGTGATTCATGTGCTTTTGACACAAGTTCCTCAAGCGGCGTTTCATGAGTGATATGCATATCCTTGTCAAGATTGGCAGATGTCACTGCATCCCTTATGAGGTGCTGGAGTGCATGTGCCCGGGCTGGATCTGTACGGGCAGTTTCATACTGAGAAAGAAGATTATCAATCTCTTCCAGCTCTTCATAAAGACCGCTCTGGGTCATCACAGTCTGCATGTGATCAACAAGAGTGGCATATGTCCTCCTTTTAGCGATTGTTCCCTCCGGAGGATTATCTGAATTGTAGATATACAGATGTGGAACAGTTCCGATAGCAATATCCGGGAAGCATTCCTGAGAAAGACCAACCCCCTTTCCTGGAAGAAACTCCATATTTCCATGAGTTCCGACGTGAACAATGACATCAGCACCGAAAATATGAGTCAGATAATAGTACGTTGCCAGATACTGATGTGGTGGCGGACAGTCTGGATTATGAAGAATCTTACAGACTTCACCATCACATCGTGCTCCATAACATCCACGTTTGGGTTGAACGCTTACGGTAGCATTCCCATATTGAACACCAGTGATGAGGAGTCTGCCTTCAAATGACATACTCAGCCCAGGTGGTTCTTGCCATGTTGCATTAACCTTTTCCTGTATTGAGTCTGGAAGTTCATTGAAATATTGGAGATATGTCTCCATGTCCATGAGAGAGAGCGTCCCTCCTTTTGCGATAATATCCTGAACTGTTGTCCACCTGAACTCAGAGATTGCTTTTCTTTCTAATATTGTGGTAATGAGTTCTTTTCCATCTGCAGGAGGTTGTATTGAATATCCTGCTGATTTCATGGAGTTCAGAATTCTGGCTACACTTTCGAGCGAGTCGAGATGAGAAGCTGCTCCAATATTTGCCTCAACACTGGCGCAGGGGTTATTATTAAGGATAAAGGCAACTTTTCGTTCGTGTACCGGTTTATTTGCCAGATTGATCCAGTTCTTTACCCGTTCTGCTATTTTATCAGATCTGTCACGTGCCGGTTGTGATGAGAATTCATCAGATGAACTCTGTGAGCGTGCTCCGATGAATATTGGCTCAATCTCTCCTTCAAACTCCGGCATTGCGACTCCCCAGGCGACATCAGATGTTAGCCCGGCAGACTCCTCCCATTGCTCAAGTGTTAGGTACGTGGAGATGATGGGATGAAATACTGGAATATTGAGTTTTTTATAAAGATCTACTCCAGAATAGATCTCCATATGTGCAAATTCAGGATCATCAATAGGCCCGATAGGTGTCATTATGAGTTTGACAATTGCTGATACCACCGGTTTTGAACCATCCATGAAGTACTGTCTTATAACTTCGGCTATCCCGATAGATCCAAGATCCTGATCGATAACTCCATGAGAAAAAGCAGCAATGACGTTTAATCCCTTCCGTTCAAGGCTCCTAATTAAGGTGTCCTCTATTCCTGTGTTATGAGTTGTCCATGATAACCGGGAAAAAAGAACTCCAACCCATGGATACATGAGGTCATTTACCTTGTACCAGGATATATAGTGGGCTAATGAATCAAACGACTTCCCAGCATCTGGGTGATATATACCCTGAAAAGGAACAGGCGTTGCCCCATCATATGTGATCTTTTCATGAAATATTTCGCATTTTATATATTTGATGAGGTTGAGAAAGTTCTCTTCACCTCCATACATGATATATTTCTGGCAAGTTGTGATGATGGTTGGATCAACTGATGAGAAGGCCCAGTATGATGGATCGTCTCCAACGGTGATGAGAGGAACACTTTTCCCAATCTCTTTGAGTCGTGGTTTTATCTCCTCCCAAAATGGCTCGGAATGCAGATAGAGAAGTATAAGATCTGCAGTTTTCATCTCATCCAGAATTAGGGGTATTTTATTAGGATTATCAGCAACTATCCTGTTTTGATAAAAAGTAAGATCAATATCTGCTTTATCTGCCGCACGTCGAAGAATTCTCCCCAGGTTTCCACCCATTATCGAAATTATTTTCATATTATCACAATTAGACAAGCCCAGAACCAGAAAAACTACCACACTCAAATGGTCGGGTTATACTGATATCAGTGCTACATATTTTTGAATATTGTTATTCCGTGTGCTAGATTATCAATTAGATCAATTTAATATAACGAAAACAAAATTAGTAATATTGCATACAACATTTTTTACTTGGAGTAATTATGCACCATTTCGAAGATATTTATCCATTTTCAGCTATCGTCGGCCAGGAACAGATGAAAAAAGCCCTGCTTCTCAATGCAATTAATCCCAAAATCGGAGGGGTTCTGATCAAAGGGGAGAAGGGAACTGCTAAATCTACTGCTGCCCGAGCCCTTGCAAGCCTGCTTCCAAGCCGTGAGGTTGTCGATGGTTGTATCTTCGGGTGCGATCCTGCTGATTCGAAAGGGCTCTGCCTGGACTGCCAGAAGCGATCTGAACTTTCAACGAAGACCGCTAAAATGCGAGTTGTCGAACTTCCGATCAGTGCAACAGAAGACAAGGTTGTTGGCAGTCTCGATATCGAGCATGCACTCAAGAAGGGTGAGAAGAAGTTTGAACCTGGTATCCTTGCCCAGGCTCACCGAAATATTCTGTATGTCGATGAGGTGAACCTGCTCAATGACCACATCGTAGATGTGCTCCTTGATGCTGCTGCAATGGGGATGAACTTCATTGAACGTGAAGGAGTTTCGTATGTTCATCCGGCTTCCTTTATCCTGATCGGGACGATGAACCCGGAAGAGGGAGAACTCAGACCCCAACTTCTGGATCGGTTTGGCCTCTGTGTTGATATCGAAGGGATCATGGATGCAGACACCAGGGTCGAAGTGATCAAACGAAGGCAGGCGTACGAGGAGCATCCTGAGGAGTTTCTGAACAAATGGGCCGGGCCTGAACAGGAACTTCGGGACCGGATCGTCAGAGCACAGAGTCTTCTGCCATCTGTCACGATCTCTGATGAGATGCTACACATTATCGCTCAGATCTGTATCGATATGGGTGTTGACGGACATCGTGCAGATATCACCATGATGAAGACCGCATCAACACTTGCAGCGTACCATGGGCGAAACAGCGTATTAGAAGAGGATGTCAGGGAGGCAGCAACGCTGGTACTTTCCCACCGGATGAGGAGAAGACCGTTCTCAGAGCAGCGGATGGATACAGCCAAAGTGGATCAGTCTATCCAGAAGACCCAGCACACCCATACCCATGCACACCAGCATGCTCATCCCCACACTCATTAACCGGAGGGATGACCTGAATGCATCATTTTGATGAAATTTACCCTTTTTCTGCTATCGTTGGTCAGGAGCAGATGAAAAAGGCCCTGCTCCTCAATGCCATCAATCCCAGGATCGGCGGTGTTCTGATCGCAGGTGAGAAGGGTACTGCTAAATCCACCGCTGCCCGGGCTCTTGCACATCTGCTCCCTGAACGAAATGTCGTAGATAACTGCATCTTTGGATGTGATCCTGATCATTCAGGCGATCTCTGTGACGATTGTCTGAAGAAAAATGGAACGTACGTAACAAAAAAAGTTCAGATGCATGTCGTTGAACTTCCGATCAGTGCAACCGAGGATAAGGTGGTTGGCAGTCTTGACATCGAGTATGCACTCAAGAAGGGTGAGAGGAAGTTTGAGCCCGGTGTTCTCGCAAAAGCAAACCGGAATATTCTGTATGTCGATGAGGTGAACCTGCTTAACGACCACATCGTTGATCTGCTCCTGGATGTAGCAGCAATGGGCGTCAATATCATCGAACGGGAGGGTATCTCATATGAACACCCGTCCTCGTTTATCCTCATCGGTACGATGAACCCTGAAGAGGGAGATCTTCGCCCGCAACTCCTTGACCGGTTCGGACTCTGCGTTTCTATCGAAGGGATCAGCGATCCTGAGATCAGGGTTGAGGTCATCCGCCGTCGTAGGATGTACGATCTGAATCCGCATGAGTTTATCGCCAGATTCAGTACCGAAGAAGATGCCCTGAAGACACAGATAATCAAGGCACAGGAGTTGCTTGAAAAGGTCTGCATCTCTGATGAGATGCTGCATATGATCGCACAGATCTGCCTGGATATGGCTGTTGACGGGCACCGTGCAGATATTATCATGGTCAAGACAGCAAAGACCATAGCAGCATTTCATGAGAGAACAGATGTGAACGAGGATGATGTGCGGGAAGCAGCAGAACTTGTCCTCTCACACCGGATGCACAATCAGCCCTTTTCTGATCAACAGATGGATCAGAACAAGATAGAAGAGTCAATTCAGAAGTCCCAGCAGCAACAACAGCAACCACAGGAGCAGGAAGAACAGACCGAACAGGATCAGAACACTCAGGAGAACACTGTTCCGGATGGTTCAACAACCACCATGTTTGCAGAGGGGTCGCCGTTCAAGGTCAACCAGAAACCTCTCTCTGTTCCCAGACGTATTGATTCGTTCAAGCGTGAAGGCAGTGGAAGACGGAGTGTAACAGAGTCAAGAGACGGGAAATATGTCAGAAGCAGGATTCCTGATAGACTGACCGCTGATATCGCTCTTGATGCAACGATAAGGGCTGCTGCTCCTCATCAGATCGGGAGAAGTGGCGATCTCGCGGTGAAGATTGAGCCCTCCGATCTCAGGGAGAAGGTCAGAGAGAGGAAGATGGGCAATACCGTCCTTTTCGTTGTTGATGCAAGTGGGAGTATGGGGGCACAACAACGGATGACCGCTGTAAAAGGTGCCATTCTTTCACTATTGATCGATGCGTACCAGAAACGCGACAGGGTTGGGCTTGTGGTCTTCCGGGGTAACTCTGCAGAGGTTCTCCTTCCCCCTACCTCCAGTGTAGAACTTGCACGAAAATGTATGCAGACTCTTCCGGTTGGTGGGAAAACGCCTCTTGCCTCCGGTCTCTCTAAGGGTTTGGAGGTTCTGCAGCGTGAGAAGATGATCAATGCCCACACCATTCCCCGACTGATCCTGATCTCTGATGGGAAAGCAAATGTGAGTATGGGATCCGGTGCTCCGCTTGATGATGCTAATGAGGTTGCATTGCTCATAAAAGAGTCTGGTATCTCATCGGTGGTAATAGATACCGAACAGAGTTATATCGCATTCGGGCTTGCCCATAAGATTTCAGATGGGATGGGAGCGAAGTACCTGAAACTTGAGGAGTTGCAGGCTGATACCATTGCAGAGGCTGTGAAAGGGATTGGGGTATGAGTTATGGTTCGGGTTTGTATAATTTATTAAATTTAAGCACATACTATTTTCTAAAACCCCAATGGTGGCCCATTGGGGGCCCCAGGTAGAACCGGTGAAAAGGTCTTTTTCATGCAAAAATAATGGGTGAGTATTAGATATCCTCTATTTTTTTCGTAAATGAAAAGATTCAATGATAATCTATGAATAACTCAAAAAAAGAACGGGTTTCGCCAGTAGGTGCTTACCTTCCCATTGGTATTACTTTTACAATGATTATTGGGTTTTTTAATTTTATATATGTAACAATTACCCTTTTTCCACCAATTGGAGCGTTGATATTAATCATTTTTGCTCTGGGAATGCAGCAGTTGTATGTATTACATAAAAAAGGAGAATCCACGTATTTATATCTCTTAATCGGATTAATGGTCAATTTTTTTATTTGTTTTATGACAATAAGTTGTATGTTCTTTTTAAAATTAGAAAATAATATAATTAACAACTCCTGGATCATTGATAGCAGTTTACTTATTGCTTTTATTGAAGGAATATTTATAGGACAAAAAAACTTTCACCTAATTAAATCGAACATAAGACTGACAACAGTAATGTATATTGCTACCAGTTTAGTGATTCTGCTTTTTTTAAATCGGTTTGGAATGGTTCTAATTTCTATATTTTTACAATATAAAACAATTTTTTATGATTCATACTTCTTCAATGTGATATGCTTAATGGTCATTCTAATAGTAGATTTTATGATGCTAGGCTTTTTTATTACAACCTCACCTCCCGGATCCTTAGGCACATAAATTAAGTGCCTCTAAAATCTCCCTGTTTTTCTTACTGACTTCAGATTTCATGATTTCCCCCTGAGATAGTTCGAATAATTTGATCTTTTCGAGTTCTAATAGTAGTTTTTCGACCGAATATTGTTTCGCAAGCCCGGTCACTTTCAAGATCATTTGAAGCCTCATTCGAATAATTAGGGCTATGAACACCATGAACAAATATCCTTTCACTGAATCCTCTCTCCGTGCATTGAGTGGCAGTGTTTCCAAATCATTTTTCATCCGCAGGAAGCATTTTTCGACTGCATCTCGCTGACGATACATGGTGAGGCAGGAAAGCCAATCCATCTCCCCGCTGTAAAAAAGTATGAATCGTCCCATTCGGTTAAGACGTTGTGTCACCGCTTTTTGTTTTATTGAGACCTCAAACTGACCATCAACAAACTTCCAATTCAGATATCTGACGTATTTTTTTGCCACTCCCTGAACAACCGTTTCCGGTTTTCTCCAGTTCTGTGGCCGACACCCTTTGAGTTTTTCAAGTGCGTCAAATAACTGTTGGTAAAATGAATCCCGTTCATCCTGTTCTCTTTTAGGGTCATAAAAACAATATCCATTGACTTTAAGGATTCTGGGTCTATCATCTAGATCAAATTGATGCTCAAGAGTTACAGGCATTGCAAATATTGGTCCTTTCTCGTGTTTCTGAAGATATTCAGCCTGTTTAACTCGCGTTTGAGCTTTACTCATCAACTCCTTAACGGAAGTGAGTTGGATCGTAGCTGGGATGATAAATGGAATTTTTTCGTCAATCAGTTCTGCAAGGGTGGTTTGCGAAAAAAATCCCCTATCCATAACCAAGCGAAATTGCTGCGAACCGGCATCTTTTAGCCGAATGATAGTATTTTTTAGTGTTGAAATATCTGCAATGCTTCCAGGATATACATCATAACGAACAGGTATTCCCTTGTCCTTGTCTACAACGAGGGAGAGATTTATCTGGGGAAGACCGTCATTATCCCGATTATATCCATATTCGAGGCACTCTAATAGTTTTGAAGAACTCGACAGACTGGTGATGTCGTAGAGAAGAGTTGCGTTTGGTTCGATTTGAGCGGCAAACCGTTCCATAAACTCTTCAGGAATGTTACTTTGACCAATATTTGATAGGAGCTCGCTGATTCGTTGTCCACTCAGCGGTAACTTATTGTTATTGATCCAGAGAGAGGACCCTTCGTACCAAGACTGAATATTAGACATTGCAGTAGGGCGTAGGATACGGTTGTACACAAGAGATAAGAGCGTATCTGTCTCAATTTCAGTCAGAAATTCTTCAAGAGTAGCCTGAATTGAGAGTTCCGGGGTGATGTTTTGAAGAGGGAGCAGATTCCCATGAAAATACGCAGCTTTTGGAGCAGAAGATACGGACAACCGAGCAGGAATCATTTCATCACTACGGACCTTCACTGGCTGCCCGTCGATATTTTTCCCCAGGTACTTTGACTTGTGGCGGATCTGTTTTTTCTCTTTGTCATAATACGGGGTGTCTTCGTACCAGTACTCCTTCCCATTAATCTTCTTGATACGTATGGTGGACTTCATTTCTGCCACTATGATATAAGCGCATAATAAATTTATATTTAATTGTTAAGGAAAAGTGAAAGAATCGCTTTATAGAGGAATATCTTGTATCAGGAATAGGAGGATAGAGTTTTTCACAACCTTATGCGCTTATGTGTCGGGAGGTGAGGTTACAAAATGGGTTAATCAAATAGCAGGTTATTATAGAACCTGGATCAATCGATCTGATATTCTCAAATGACCATTACCACAAAAATAGTTGAATTGTGAAGTAAAATTCTGGTCTCTGTAATGAGAGATGAGCTGATGATTCTTTTAAATATCTAACAATGAAATTTTTTGACCTTTTTCAGGGCTATGGTAATGGGATCATATTACAAGCTGAAAAAAATTGACATGCGTGATCTTCATTACATTCTCACAATACCCAATGAGCAGTCAGGTTCTGTAAGCGAAGTAGTACCTATTGAATATTAATCATCTCAATTCATAATCACTATCTTTTGGTATACCTGCATTCACATCCAAAAAATATTATTCACAATACTGGTCGCATCGTCCATTTGAGCTCCATAGTGCTATGCATTTCTTTTTATGCCGGTGAACTGATCACCGTGCATGGATATCAATGCAGGTATAAGATCTACACGACTGAAATGCTGGTCAGGTGAAATCCCATCTTCCAGATCAGATCCAAGCACATGGATCGCAGTGATTGCTGTGATAGTATGGGTGCAGATTCTGGATCTCGTGACCACCAGATTGGTGATTGATCATGGAGGTACTGAATTAAATCCTCTGTTTAATCAGTTTCTTGAGTCAATCTGGTTCTGGCCGATTATGACATTTGCAAAGATGCTGTTTCTCCTATGGCTGTATATTGCGCTAACCACGTCAGACCGGTATAGTCCAAAGGCTGCATGGGTTGCTGGGGGACTTGTTCTGCTGCAGAATGCTGCGGTAGTTGGAAACAACATCCTGGTTCTTTTCGGCCTTTGGTAGATCCTTTTATTTATAAAATTAGTTTCGTTGTATGTACGAATTATGGCTCATTTTTCCGATCTCATAACTTTCACGAAATAGAGTGCACCAGGAAATCATTTACGGCAAATTGAAGAACTATTAATTGGGAACAGTTCAGACCTACAATTTCCCATGTATACAATGATGATTTGATAGCTGGAGGAAACCCCATACAGATGAGACCTTCTTAATCAAACTCTGGATTTTTTAACAATATTTGGATTCTCACAATACCAATTATAAATCAAGACTATTGATCGTTTGTTTCTATTATTATCTGTGTCACCCTGATTCTAAACCTGATCGTGGAGATGAGTATAAATTTCATTAATACCCCCTGGATATCATCACAGGGAAAACGATTCTGAACAGTACTGATTCATAAGACCCATTCGGTATCACCAATTTGTTATCACAATCCAGATCAGGATCCCCAGTACTGAAACTCTGAGAATCACCTCTTCCAACCGGTTTCGTGCAAAAGGAAAAGGTTCAGGCCCAAGTAGTGCCACGAAGTATGTAAACAGCCAGGATCGGGTTGTCTGGCATTTCTCCTTTCCTTGACTCGTTTTTTTCACATCAGATTCCGGATTTTGAGAGTGTTACTAAAAAACGGTGTTTATCGATAATCTATGTAATTATGGTCAGAATTCTCGGGTCTCTGAACTTATTGCAGGTTCCTGGACGGATTCTGTTCCGGCATCATACAGCAAAGAGAGATACCTGGCATTAAAAACAACTATCAGAACATCAAGGAAAATTGACACGAGGATCCGAATACCAAGCATTATTTCATTTATACCTGGAAAAACAGTCTCCGTAATTATTCCAAAGATCGCACAAACCAAGGTTATCAGATAAATTCCACCAGAGAACAAGGCCGTAAAAAAAAGCAGGAGAAGAAGAGACAGGAGATACCGAACCCATCCAATATCACCTATCTTTGCGAGGAGTGCAGGTATTTCAAATGCAGATCTGATACTACCGGTTCGGCTGAACCGGATAAGACCGACAAAACTGATAGTACAAAAAATTATGTATAACAGCATGGACAGAACAAATCCCCCGATTATAATACCTATGGTCTGGAGTAGTTCAGGTGAGATCACAAAGGGCTCGGAAGATGACGAAATATTGTGAAATTCACCCATCTTTTGTTGTAATGGGAGAAGAACGGTCCAGACCCCGATCAATACGGGAATGATACTATACCCTAGACCAATTATCGAGAGAAAAAACCCATCCCGGAAAAGAGCCTTCACATCCCTGACTGGCGGGGCTGGGGAGATACCCCGGTATATCTGGACAACATACCCGGACTGCAGTATCATCAATAGCATCCCGACAATGATCATGATGATTACAACATACAATGCGTACTGGAGAAAAGGTTGGGGGAGAAATACCGGATCTCCCAATTGTAATCCGTGACAGTATTTGTGAACCAGTGATTTTTGTCCTACGTCGATCAGGAAATTCCCTATTCCAAGTATTGATAAGAGAATCAATGTCTTTGGTTGACGAATTACTCCATCAATAACATACTGAAATGTTGATGTTATTCTCTCTGATGTATGCATGAGGGATCAGTAATACTATTTGAGAATTTGATATCATTTAATAATTATTATATGCTTTTCTTGTGAGGATTATAGTTGGATCTGGGTTATCGTAACGGAAGAAAAACCTGCGATTCTTATAGAATTGGTGTGTATGTCTGTCTATTCAGAAATCAGAAAGCTGCTCGTTCATCCGGCATCGTTTTTTTCGATGAAACAGGAAGAAGGAGTTAAGCGTTCGCTCTCGCTGTTTTGTATTGGATCGCCGGGCGTCGTACTGAGTTATGCACTCTCTACCATCGTCTTTTCGTTTATGAATCCCCGAATGACTCCGGCGTTATTCATGGATCTGTTCCCCGGATATGGTCAGACTCTTGTGATCTTCCTCCTGCGCTATATCGGTTTGATTCTTACTCTCATCATCGTTACATATCTGGGTATTCGTCTTTTCAGATTACCTGCAACGATTCAGAAGATTACACTCATTTGGTGTTATGCACAGACTCCATTGGCTCTTTGTATCATCGGTCAGTTTGTATTAACCATTGTTGCCGGATTTATCACCCGCGTATTTGTTCCGTTCTTTGTTACCCTCTATATTATCCCCTTTTTTCCGCTCATTGGGATCATCTGGATGACCATCATTGCTGTCAGGGGATTTCAGATATTTCAGATTTTTACAAATCATACGCAATATTTCGGAATTGTAACCATTATACTCATACTGGGTTTCGGTTTTCTCTTCATGCAGGGATTTTTATCATCTGTTGGACTTTCGCCGGACAAACTGACCGCGGAAACGACTAATATGAGTCAGAGTGAGACCATCTTCCCAACTCCTGATAATTCCTGGTCACAGTACCGAAATGAGGGTATGGGAATCACATTTCTCTTCCCTGTTGACTGGAAAATAAAGACAACCAGAACTGTAAAAGAATCAAAGGAATCGTATGTCATTACTTCGGGAAATAAACGCGAAGAAAACCGTTCATCCATCGGCGAAAAGGGGACGTTCAGTCAGAGGATGTCAGAACGCTCGCATCACTACATGTGGCCGATAAAGGTCACTGGAAGTCAGGTAGAATCCCGATCCCTTGAAGAAGCAGTGAAGTCTGATATTGCCCAGCAGACTCTTATGGATTATGACCTGCTCAACCAGTCACCGATCCGGATTGACAACAGGACCGGAACTATCGTGCACATGCAGTTAATATCTGAACCAAATAATGCGATTTACTGGGGCAGTCAGTCTCTTACCATGAAGAGTGAGCCTGAGGTCTTCCTGTATGAAGATCTTGTCTGGGTTGATGCGAATGGAATTCGGTATTCATTCCATATGACATCCTATGCAGCGGGTTATGATCAGTATAGTCAGGAGTTTTCTGATATCCTGGATTCAGTCAGGTTTACGGAGGTATCTCACAAGATTTGAGTCCATATATCTGATATATAGGGATTCCCATTTTACGCGAGATTCAGGTTTATTTTGCGAATGTATGGATCAAAACGTGTGTAATCATCATGAATCAAGGATATAACAGGTTTCTCTGGTTCTTCTGGATACTCATTGGTATGGCCTGTTTTTTAATACTCATCCCTATCACTTCAGGGACTGGAATTCAGGAGGATTATGGTTCCCCCAACCAGTCTTCATACACCCAATATGCACAATGGGGGAGATATGGATCAGAACCCGGAGAGTTTGATGATATTACTGATATCGCAACCGGACCTGATGGGACCATATATGTATCAGATCATGGAAACAACCGGGTTCAGGCATTTTCAGAAGATGGGACCTTTTTACAATCATGGGGTGAATGGACTCCTGACAATCGGTTATTGATAAATCCAGGGGGATTAGTGACTGACAGAGACGGAAACCTCTACATGATTGAATTGCTGTTTAATCGCATTTCCATATATAACCGAACCAGTAGTCAACTAAAAACCTATGAAATACCTGAAACACTCGTGGGTAGGCATTGGGGAGAGAAAACCATAGCTCTTGATAGTAGAAACAATATTTATGTCGCTGATCCTGGTAACCGGACCATATGGAAGACTTCATCAAATGGAGAATTTAAACAATCATGGAAATTCCCAGGATCTGGTGGGGAAGTACATCCACCCAAACAGATCCTCATTGATGCCAATAATACGATATATGTCTGTGATTTTTGGTCAGAATACATCTACACCTATTCAGATCAAGGAGACTTAACCGGTTCTTTCCCATTAGAAAGAGCCAATATTTCGAATAAATACTGGGCTACCGATATTGCACTTGGGCATGATGGATATCTCTATTGTTACATCCTCGGGGATAATAGCCTGCGAATCCTTGATACCCATGGAACCCTGATCCGGAGAGAGAATCTCCCGGAAACTGGTCGCAGGTTTTCACATCTTGCGTTGAATTCTGTTGATGATATAATTTTATCAGATCAGAATTCGATCACATGTTTTCAGAAGAATAATTCATTGTCCTGGAAAACACCACCAGTAGTGGAGAATGAGACCTGGAATCAGTCTTTTCTGCAGAACAATTCCTACACAACCTGGAATGTACCGGTTGAGGTAATACGTTCGCCATTTATTCATTATACTATGTCGGCTATTCAGGATACCGATGGCTCAATCTTTGCAACTGCCGCGGAAAATGACGGCGTGGTCAAAACCGATCCGCTTGGGCATGCCATATTCTCGATCAATCATGGAATTTCAAAGTCTGACCTGCAAAAACCAGAATATTGTATGTGTGCAGGATATGACCGGTCACGATCGATACAGAATCCGATATATGAGCCTATTGGAATTGTTCAGGATATTTCAGGAAACTTGTATATCTCAACCAACACAGGAATTGATACGTTTTCAAGGGATGGAAAAAATCTCTCCACTATCGATCCGAACTGTACAACATATTGTAATCTGAGTACACCTGCAGGTCTTGCTCTTGGCCCGGATGGACTTTTGTATGTCGCAGACAGCAATAAAAACCGTATTGTCGCATTCAGTCCGGATGGACAGAGAATCAATGAATGGGGCCATAAGGGAGTTTTGAATGGGGAGTTCAATGAGCCCTGGGGGGTTGCAGTTGATCAGAAAGGGACTGTTTATGTTACTGACACCATGAACCACCGGGTACAGACATTTACCGCAAACGGAACCTGGACCGGTACATGGGGTTCAAAAGGGAGTGATATCGGTAGATTCTCACGTCCGACCGGGATACTTGCTGATTCAGGCGGACTAATCTATATTTCTGATTCCGGAAACTTTAGAATTCAGGTATTTACCGATAACGGAACGGCTCTTGGAGAGATCATTCCCTATAGTGCTGATTTAAAGGGCCGACCTGGTGTGTATGGTCTTTTCAAAAATTCTGATGGAGATATATACGCAGTTTCTAACTCAAATGGAAGTATTCTGAAGCTGTTATGGAGTCTCAAAGAACAGGGAACCGCAAATGGAAGTATCATCACCATTGAACCACCGGATCCGGTGATACAGGGGATTGTAACCTGGAGTGAAGAGATCTCATGGATTGCTCATCAATTGTATGAGTGTAACTATGATCAGATTCAATCTGCTGTTTTTGGAGCGAGGGGAGTTTGATAATTAATTTACATATAAATTCCATCTCAAAGAATTCGATTTCCTGGAATGAAGCCTCAAATACCTTTCATTCTCTGGAAAACAAGATCGCGGTGTCAATTATCTGAACTATAGTAATGAAGAACAGGTGAAATGTGATGAACGGAAGAATCGCAGTGGTAATGATGGTGCTTGTCGTAAGTGCATGTATTTCAGTTCCGGTATCTGCAGCACACAACAACGCCATGGTGGATGACACCTACATCAAACTACAGTTCATCGTTGAGGATCCAAAGATAACCATCAATCCGATCGGTCAGAAACATCATAGTGAGAAGGTTGAAATTTCTGGCACCACCAACCTGGCATACGACGACAATGATTTATTTGTTGAGGTAATCTCGTCCTCATTCAAACCCACCGATAAGTCACAGGGCGGTGAGTTCTGTGGTGTAACCGGTACAGTCAAGGTCCAGAAAGGCACTGAAGGTCTGAATACCTGGTTTTTCACACTTGACACATACTGGTTTCATCCAGACGAGTATATCGTCCGCGTCTCAAGCGTTACTACTGACGCGGTTGCGACTACACAGTTTAACTTAGTTGAGGGAATGTAGTTCGGTTACTTTCGACATCCATTTCAGAAAAAACAGTTCTCTATTAAAAAATCATTGAATAACAAGAGACGGAGAGGTAACCACTATGAATGAGAGAGATTCAATACCCATTCCTGAAACAATGGTGCAGATACATTCATCAGGACCTGAAAACCCGGACCCTGCCAATCATTTCTGTACCAATTACGTAGGGGAACATCATGTCAAACGTATAGAACTCCTCAAGTATCTGGCTATACTAATTCCGATTTCGGTATCGGTCTTCTACATTCTGATTTGGCTCATGAATGAGTTCATTCCGGTGCATTATCCTGAATATGCTCATTTTTTCACAATATACATCGAGGGGAGATCATCAGGAGCAAACCTGTTATTTGAAGTATTGGGAGGTTTTTTTCTGTTTTTCGGGATTTACTCCATGAAATATGATCTGTATAAACGGACCATGGATGAAAATTTCATGGTTTACCGGGGGAAAAACCGGTTACTCGATCGAAATCCAATAGTATCAGGGATAATTTATGCAGCGGTACTTATTCTTCTCCTTCCGGTTACTTGTTGGGCTATTTTCAGTCCTTACCTCCATTATCTTCCCTACACGTTCCCTATATTTCATTTCGATACCTATTGGGGCATTACAATCCTCATCCTTCTTTATTCAATCATCATCAGTATCATCATGTATCTCATCACCCCTTCCTGGGAAAAATTACCACGAATACCTGTTGATGAGCCGAAGGAATCCATGTGTGAATATACTGGAAATCAGGATAATAACCGGAAGAATAGATCTCACTCACATATTTCCTCGTTATCTCACTGGCTCACCGTAAGTGCCGGGGTATTCCCGGTCACCCTAATCATCATGATCCTGACTATCCTGATACTTACCAGCAACCGGCTTCGGGATTATGAGATCACATTATTCGGGGATATCCATACTATTCCCGGATTTGTTTTCCCATCCTCATTTCTGAGTGGGAATGGACCTATCTGGGGATTACTGATCCTTGCATATGCAGCATATGTTTCCCTGATATGCTCCGCAATTTATCTTATTTCTGGATATGGAACATCGGATACCTATTTTAATTCCGGAGCCCGAATCATGCTTTTTTTCTGGTTCCAAACACTGGGATTATCTTTTTTTGCTCCATATACACTGGAGAGTATCAATAAGGATCTGGTTTTTCAGGGTGTCCCAAAATTATATCATTATTCTTCCTTTGCGTATTATAGCCTTCTAATTATACTCATAGCCTTCATTCTTGGATATTCCATTGCATATCTGGATACACGTTTGCGGCGAGAAAAATCCCGATAATCATAAATTTCTTGTAGGAATAATTTATTCCAAAATAATTGCGTTGATTATTATTTGGATATTTTTTTGATAATCCATTACAATCGAATTATTTGGAGATATTGAATGAACTCACGATTTTTATGATATTTATGGCACTTCTCACTAGTGAATTCATTGAACTTCAGACTTCATCAGCCTTAAACAAGATTAGCCAGGATTGGATTTTTTTTAGGTAATGAATAAGTGTAACTGGTTTTCAGGACAGCAATATTGATAATCGAAGAAATCTCCCCCAAATTGACGGAGATCAATTTGATAAAAATACGTTAGAAACCCCGGGTGGATAGGGGGTAAGGGTAATGATCTTTATCTTTTCTAAATCTCCATTAAAAGGCTTAGTTATCGAAAATATGGCTAAATTAGGATTTTCAATATGATTACCTCTGCGAGTCAGTCCAATATTGTAAATTTACGCTTCAATTTTCGATATGCACGTTTTAATCGTTTTGCTAAGGGGTCGCCAGCACTCGCCGTATTGAATACGGAGTATTTATCAATTGCAATGAAGATATGGGCCTGGAGACCCCATATAAAAACGATATTTGGGCTTCTTTTTAACCAGGATCAAATCCTAAAAGATAACATCTTATTCTGCACATTATTCACTCATACCTGATGAATATACCGTTTTTCATCAGGGGAGTCTATTGGATACATCATGCGGTTTTTTAGAATTATTATCACATCATATTGTCCCTTGTTTCAGGTATGTGACTTCAGATTATCTTACACCGTATGATCCATCTCATTAGCCAGTATTATGGCACTGTAGGAAGTGGATATCCCATAGAAATCATCTTCATGAGAATTATGCAGGCGTTCTGATATTTTTTGGGCACATTCATGTATTATTCCAAACCGTTAAAAAAAAGAGTACAATTATTTGGAATTATTATCAGATAATGCCGGGTAATATGGATTATCGATCGTTGATCCAGGGAGAAATTCACGATCATACTCAGATAACATCTCACCGGGATCGATATCACTAAATTTATCCGGATAGATGGCCTTTGCCATATACATCAGAGCTACAATCCCAATCGAATTATAGGTTATCTTTTGATTGATGACATATACCCTCCCGTTTTTTATCGCATTTATGGGTGACAGGGTACTTTGATTCAGACATACTGCCTGGATATCCTGAATTGTTGAATTATTCAGACTACCCGGGTATGCAATTTTAATAAATACATCCGGGTTCTGTTGAATGACCCATTCGGGTGAGACCTGAGGCCACGGGACATTGATATCCCCTGCAATGTTTCTTCCTCCCGCCATTTTAATGAGAGAATCCCCTCCACTCGTGTTTCCAACAGTGGAAAAACTACTTCCACCTTCATAGTACACCGTGGGTCTCAATGATTCCGGTGTGGATCCTATCCGGTCCTTGATTATATCCTGATATTTTTGGTAAAATGAATTATATTTTGAAGCATTCTCGGTTTGTCCGGTTAACTTACCCAGTAATGAAACTTCTTTGGGAATATCTGCGAGTTTATATCCGTCCACATAAATGTAGGGAATATGGGTTTGGTTTAGTTTATCGGCAACGATCGAATTTGTCGTTGTCATCAAAATGACAACATCCGGATTCAGGGTAACAATCTGCTCCACATCCGGAGTGGTTCCATAGGTACCCCCGAGCAAAGTCGCATTTGGCATCTTTTCAGCCATATAGGGGAACGTGAGTGGTGTGCCTGATACTCCGGTGAGTGCATTGCCTGCTCCGATTACCAGGAGGAGCGTTGTAGCATCAGAACTTAAACTCGCGATATGTGAGACCGATTTAGTGAATGAAACTGATCTACCCAGATCATCAATGATCGTGATTGATGAATTCACCCCTGTGTCATTACTATTTGTACCAGGCACAGATTGAGTATCCAGACAACCACAAGTAAAAGTTCCAGCAACAAGCAGGATTACAAAAATGATAGGTACAAAAAAATGTGATGATAATCGATGTACGGATGTGAATGAATCAGGTCTGATAACCAGATCGGAGGAGTAATTGATTTTCGTTCTCATAATATCCCTTTTCTTAACTGAGTTACATCAATGGAAAAATATCAGATGAATTTGAATCAATGATTCCTTCCGAATGAGAGGTAGTGATACAGATCCTTCGGGTCTATCTTATCAGCAATAGCCTTAATTGACTCTCCCCACCCCTCAACATCCCGGGCTGGGATGATGTCGACATTTCCTCCCTGATGATCTCCTTCACCGACCTCATCTTCAAGCCAGGATTCAACCTCCAGGTACGTATTCTTCAATCCTTCGAGGACTTCAGGATCTGCATCCCATAACTCACGCTGATTTGCTTCAAGGAGTCGACGAGTCAGTTCCTCAAATGCATACGGATTCTTCTCCTGGAAGAACTCCTTCATCTCGGGGTCTAGGACAAATTTACTTGCTATCTCGTCAAATATCCAGTGATCGATCTCACCAGTTGCAGCCTGCCATCCCATCAGGTGTTCAGTACGGGTTGCGATTGCCGTCCCTCCCTGGTATCCGGATTTTTTAATCCGTTCAATCCACTTGGGGTTGAACATCTTCGCCCTCATCACCCGTCTGACCTCATCTGCCATATCATGGACATAGACATGCTCCGGTTCACGGGTATCTCCATAATAGGACTTTACCTCATTCGGGTTGAAATGACGAGCTGCCAGGGTCATTCCCCCATGATTGCCAAAGAAACAGCAGCATCCAAGCAGGTCACAGGTATCAGATGCGGTCTTGTCAAATGTCACGTCAACGGTTGCCAGATTTCGGGCAAACTGTTCAGGCTTGAGTTTGCCCGCATATTCCTTCCCATAGGCAAAGGCATGGGTGGCCATGAAAATATCTACGAGATCTTTGTCATTCTCCCATGCACTCGCATGGACTGCAAGGGCGACGCCGGTAACATAGGCACCTGGTGGATTGGAAAAGATACGCAGAGTCGCATTTCGCCAGTCATCTCCGGTATGCTCCTGTGCCATCAGGGCATGTTTCCTGATATAGTTCATCTCAATTGGCTCATCCAATGAAGCAACAGTACGGATGGCTTCATCCATCAGTTCATAGCTGGTCGGATAACAATCCCGCAGTGTAGAGGTAATTTCAATGGTGAGATCAATTCTGGGCCGCTTCAATTCTTCAAGAGGAACAATTCTGAATGTTTTTACCTGGCCGGCAGCATTCCAGACCGGTTCTACTCCGATAAGGTGGAAGAGTTGGGCGAACCCCTCACCGTCAGAGCACATCATGTCCATCGCCATCCAGAAGTACCCGACATTCTCGGGAAGTCTTCCCTCTTCTTTCATGTACCGATCAAGCAGGGAATTTGCCAGGTTTTTACCTACAATCCAGGCTGACTTGGTTGGTGTCTTGTACGGATCTGTGGTGTAGAAGTTCCTGCCGGTGGGAAGGATCTCATCCTGTCCCCTGCTGAGGTATCCCGATGGTCCCGGGGGCGTATGACCCATCTCCATCCCGTTCAGGAGCGCTTCTATCTCTTTTGATTGTTCAAGGCGTTCATGAATGTCCAGGATCCGCATCTGAATCAGCCTGAATTTATCTGCCTGATCTTTTGACAGGGGTTTTTCAAAGACAGTCCGAAGATCCGAACCCGGATCTTCGATTGTCATCCTGATGAAATCCTTGGCACGTTCATCCAGATCCTCGATGAGTGCACCGTAGGACTTTCCATATTTGTGTGAAAACTGGTCCTGGTGACCAAGGAGTTCATCAAAGTCAAGTCCGAGGTTTTCAGCAATCACCCGGCGGATGCACATATCACCGATATCGAACCTGACGATATTATTGACGAACTCGACCAGGGATTCTTCCTCTGGTATTTCTCCAAAAATGTGCGATGCCCTGCCTATCTGGGTATTTCTGATCTTCGAAAGGACTTCGTGGGCTTTTCCTTTCAACACATCAAACGAGTCAGTCTCTGACAGGTGCATATCACTGTCCAGGTTGATCTCTTTCACCAGATCCCTGACCATGTGTTCAATGGCATGCCGTCGTGCCGGATTCTCTGAAACTGTCTCATATTCGACGAGCATGTTCTCCAGATCCTCAAGCCGTTCGTACAATTGTGAATGATCCATCACGGAGAGCATGTAATCAATCAGCGTCGCATAGGTCCTGCGTTTTGCGAGTGCCCCTTCGGGTGGATTGTTTGAACAGTAGATATAGAGGTACGGGATATCTCCGATGCAGACATCAGGAGAACATGCAGATGACATCCCCACACCTTTTCCGGGAGTCAGTTCAAGGGTTCCGTGAGTGCCGACATGGATCAAAACATCAGCATTGAAATCCTCCTGGATATAGTGGTATGTTGCCAGGTATTGGTGAGGAGGAGGACAGAGTGGATCATGGAGGATCTTGCATACCTTTCCATCGCACTTCGGCCCGTAACATCCCCTTTTAGGCTGACAGCAGACAAGAGCGTTTCCAAACCTTATGCCGGTGATGAGCATCTTTCCATCATGGACCATCCCGAGGCCTGGAGGAACTCCCCAGAGTGATTCTACCTTCTCCCTGAATTCAGGGTTAAGAGTGTCATACCATGTATGGTACTCTTCAGGTGTTATCTGGGCGATGGCTCCCCCTTTCACCACGATGTCCTCGACGGTGGTCCACCTAAATTCGCAGAATGCCCGCCGTTCAAGGATCATCTTGATCAACGCCTGCCCGTCCTCTGGAATATCAGTAACGGTATACCCTTCATCAGCAAGCCGTCGTAGCAGTTTGACCATGCTTTCAAGGCCATTCATATGCCCTGCCCCGCCAACAGTTGCTTCAACCCCGTGACAGGGATTGTTGTTCAGCATGAACACGACTTTTCGTTCTGATTTTGGGGTGTTTTTCAGGCGGACCCACCTGCTAATACGACGGGCCACTCGATCACATCGTTCCGGGATGGCAATACGGGTTCCATCATCCCCCTTCTTTTCAAAGGTTGTTCCGATCATCACAGGTTCGATTACACCATCATATTCAGGGAGTGAAACGGCCCAGGGGACATCATCAACAAGACCTTTCAGTGCTCTCCATTCTTCTAATGACTGGTGAAACGCGGCGATGGGCTGGAATACCGGGATGTTGATCTCCTTTATCAGATCTTTACTCATCCTGAACGGTTCACGTCGTTCATCCACCGGATCGAATGGATCTGTTACAACAGAAAGGAGATTTATTATTGCATCCACCCGGGGAGTCTCTCCATCCAGTAAGAATTCCGTTATACTCTCTTTGATTCCGATAGAACCATACGATGGATCGGTCAGTGCATCGGTGAAAACCGGAATTACCCGGAGATTCTGATCTTCTAGAGATTGAATGAGCACTCGTTCCACTGCCAGATTCCCGGATGCCCAGTGACAGTGATCAATGAGAAGACCAATAGTACCCCTTGTTTCTCCTTTCAGCATCACGGAGTACTGTTCATAGGACCGGAATACCTGCTCATCTTCAGGATGCCAGATTCTCTGGCGTGGTACTGGAATCGGGGAAGGAATTGTTTCTTCTGCATGGGTTGCAAGAGCCTGAAGATATCTCAGCAATAGTGAGAGGTTTTCAGGGCCTCCATAGATAAAGTACTGGTTACATAATTCCTGTTGAACTGAAGTCAGGATTGAATCCGGAGTTGGTTGGATGGAGGCTCCTAAAATGAGTACCGGGATCTGATGATACCGGCTCATTATCGCAGTTTCAATCGTCTTGTCAATGGATACCAGTCCTGATTCTATGATGATTGCTTCTGCCTGACGGATAGTATCTAAAAAGTCTGCTCTTTTTGCATCATCCATATTTTCAAGTCTTTCGGTATGAATTATGCAGGATATTTCTGTTTTTGCTATCGCTTCTAGAATGACCGGAGCATTTCGTTTTCGAAGAATGAGAAGAATCGTCATAATTATTAGAATCAAATTAGGTTATTCAACTATTTATTAGTACGATTTTTTGTTTTATAGTAATTCGTAAACAAACAGAATAAAAATTATTAGAGCTCGAAAATTGGTTTGTTATATATGATGCCAATAAATAATAGTACTGTCTAGTCCTGTTGGTAATGTCGAAGAACCTTTATTATATCCAATAGGTGAGTTATCGGGGATTAATATCTGAAAAATTTAAGAATATATTTTCACCCAGAGTTAGAAATCCGGCAATTGTCCCGGGTTCTAGAGATTAATGACATATAATAAATAGATCTCTTGTTTTTCCAATAGATGTGTTCATCATTTGAGGTATGAGATTCAGTGATTGATTTGCCTCTTCAACTGTTTTACCCGGTTATACCACGTAACAAAATTAATTATCACCCCAGAATCGACTTACAATAGCCTTTGGAGGGATACGGCAAGATAATTGGCCAGATTATATTTTTAGAAAAACGCCACGGACTGCATATACCATATTAATGATTATTTTGTACATGTTTTGTGTGAATAATATTGAATTCCGTATGCGTCATACCACACATATCATTCAAAAATTATTTAATTGAGAATATTTGAAGGAAAAATATTGTCGCGGATTAGTTTATTCATAAATATTATTTAAGTTTGTGCAAAGTTGCATCATAATCTTATTTTCGTATTATCGATTACTTAAAATTAACATAACATCATACTAAGTACAACTCTCCTTGGATTTACTTGAGGGTTACATGAAGGGAAACTTATGAATAAGAAGGAAAGTGCAGTATCACCAGTTATCGGTGTTTTACTGATGTTGGTGGTGACAATAATCATCGCTGCCGTAGTCAGCGGATTTGCTGGGGGACTTGCTGGGTCGCAACAAAAAGCACCTCAAGCAAGTATTGATGTAAAATTCGGGTATGGGGTAAATGATGATGGTACCACTGCTACTAATCAATATGATATCTCCTTTTCCCATAATGGTGGAGATCTCATCAACACGAAGGATTGCCAACTGATAACATTCCTTACCCTTTACAATGGAACCGTTGTAAAACATATCCAAAGTGCCAGTTCCACAGTGGAACGGGGAGCTTACCCTATGTACTCACGGGTTCCTCATCTCTATGATAATCAGAAATATGCTTTTCCATGTGATAGTGCCACAAAGGTGGATGCAGGCTATGAAAACCCGGCCTGGTTTGGAAAAGCAACCTGGGCTCCGGGAGATATTGCCCGAACCTATCAGATTAGAATGACTGCAGCATTTCTGGGTCTAGTACCAGAAGCCAGCCTATACCCGGGAGATACTACTGCATACGATGCAGGTGTGGAAATCCTAAGAGGGTGTGTTGAGAATAAGACTCCGGTTGAGATCAAAATGCTCCATGTGCCAAGTGGAAAATATATCTTGGATAAAACGATCAACCTGCAAGGGTGAATAAGATGAAACACAGCCTAAATCTGAAAGAACAAGCAGTATCTCCGGTAATTGGAATATTGCTTATGCTGGTGGTTACCATCATCATTGCCGCGGTAGTAAGCGGTTTTGCCGGAGGTTTGGTAGGGAATCAGCAAAAAACTCCCCAGGCATCGATCGTGGCTACCTCATTTGACGTGAAAGGGGCTGTAGATACTGCCCCCACATCTACAAACGGTTCAAGCGGATTTCCTGTTCCTACCAACGCAGGAACTGCAGCCGATATTTATGTAACTTTTGAATCAAAAGGTGGAGATTCATTCAATCTTGGAAATATTGAGATGAAACTCTCTTCGCTACAAAAACCAAACGAAAAGAGCACAGTTTCTAATGCCAAAAGCCCGTTAGCAAACCCATGGGATGGTGGAACCATTGGAGACAAATCGTTAATATCAGGTTTCTCTAAAAGTTGGTCCAAATATTTAGAGCGATTGCCAGATAAGCAGAGCATCATCAAACCCGGGGATAAATTTGTTATGCATGCAGATTATGCCGCTCAGGATGCTGACGGAGTAAAATCAGTCTGCTGGTTGTATGAAGGTGGATTATTCCCATTTGTCATCAATGAAGGTGATGTACTTACGTACCAGATTATCGACAAACCAACTGGAAAGGTTATCTCAAGTGGGCAGATTAATGTTCCAGAATTTTCGGTGACCACTTCATAGGTGAAATGATGAATTCAAAAATATTATACAAAGATTCTGCAGTTTCACCAGTAATTGGAGTTTTACTCATGTTGGTGGTGACGATAATTATCGCTGCCATTGTTAGTGGTTTTGCCGGAGGACTTGCCGGTTCACAACAAAAAGCACCACAGGCCTCATTTGATATAAAAACTCAATACCCCGTGGTCACGAATGGTGTGGGATATGAGACCACAGGTTTTGATCTCTTTTTTACCCATAAAGGTGGAGATACGATAAATTCAAAGGATACTCAGATTATCACCTGGTTAACTTTACCTAATGGAACAGTGGTCAAACATACCCAGACTCCGACATCTGTTGCAGCAAGAACCTCTGGAACAGGCGCAACTGCCAAATATACCAGGTTCCCTTACTTCCGTGATTCTATGCTTTCTGCCTCACAATCATTGACTGCTGCACAAATCGCTGCGGGTCAGGAGTCCCCAGTCTGGTGGGGTCAGGTTTCGATTTCTACAGGCCAGGCAGTCCGTGTAAGCACAAAAAGTGGCGTTGCAGCATTTTTAGGACTCATTGACTCAACTAAAGTCTATCCCTATGATGCAACCGCGTATAATGATGGTATTGAACTCTTGAATCAATCAATCACTAATAAAACAAAACTGGATGTGAAATGGCTTGACATCCCAAGTCAGAAGTACATCTTTGAAAAGTCGATTCAAATGGAAGGGTAAATTATGAAAAGACTAATTTTTAAGACTAATGATGCAGTTTCTCCAGTTATCGGTATTCTTCTGATGCTGGTGGTTACCATCATTATCGCCGCTGTTGTTTCCGGATTTGCTGGAGGGCTTGCAGGGGGTCAGAGTAAAGCTCCTGCTGTTTCCATTGCTGCAACCAAAGTTGTAGTTTCTGAAGTTTATGACACTGATTGGACTGATTGGAATGCTACCTGTGTTGCTGACAAAGCACCAAATGCGTATGTCCTTTTCGAAAATCAGGGTGGAGAAGGGATGCCAGTCAGTGATGTTCAAATCCGTGTTTCATCACTGAAATATCCATCAGATACTGCATTAATAGATAATTCTCTTACACCCAATTCTTCAACGACTCAACGAGGAGATAAGGCAAATATAAAGGATCCGAATATGAAGAATTGGATCCGGTATATCGAAGTATTCCCTGACCGAAATTCAAGTGTAATATCGCCAGGTACAAAGTTCGTCCTGCACTTTGATTTTGGAAAGATGGTACAGACCTCAACATATCCAAATTACAAATCTCTAGACTTCCGGGTAGATGGAGCTACTTCATCATTGGGTGTCACAGAGGGTGACTACCTTGTTTACGATATCATTGACCGAAAATCAAAGAAGGTTGTTTCATCTGGAAAGATCAATATACCACCATTCACGGTCTCAAAGACCTAATCTTCCAAAAAGTATCTCTTTTTTCCGTTCAGGTGACATAGAAGGATTGATGATCCAATTCTTATATGGTGCCTACAACCGGGCATAATTTTCAAGATTCTGATTGTAAATTGAAAGGAGAATGTAACTATTCTTTACAATGATTGATAATTTAGATCGTGTACCCACTTAAAGTTCGTTGATTCAAATGTAATAATGTAAGGATTAAATTTATTTTCTGATTGAAGTGGAATAAAGATAATTCAAGTCCAATGCCCCGTTTTCATCCGGTTCATCTCTATACATCTCAAAACCCGGTAAAAATCAGGTTTTAAATAAAATTGAGATCGCTTACTTTAAAATGGGGGGGTACAAAATCGGACTTGCATTTCCTTCAGGATAATATCTCCGTGAAAATTCATCAAGATACTTATTGGGATCAATATCTGCAAAAAGGTCCGGATGAATCACTTTTGCTACATACAAAAGACCGATACATGATTGAGCACCATAGAGCATATCTGAAGAAATAACATAAAGATGGTGGGAGTTGACTGCTTGAATCGTATTAAATCCTGAACGATTCGCAACCTGAGCATAGATATCCGAAAGATCTTTTCCCGGTTCTGAATATCCATTTTTGATAATAATATCAGGGTTTTGAGAGATTATCCATTCTGGAGTTACTTTTACCCATTGAACCGTTGAGTTCTCTGCAATATTCCTCCCCCCTGCTGTTGTGATAAGCCAGTCTCCGCCGGACTGGTTGGCAGCAGCGGTATAATCTCCGAGTTCAAAATAGACCTTTGGACGTAAATCAGGGGAGATTTTTGCAACTCTGTTTTTTACGAGTGTTGTCACCGAATCAATATACTCAGCCAGTTCATCTGCTTTTTCTTTCTTTCCGGTAATAATTCCAAGTGCCTGTATATCTTCAACAAGTCTGTTTTGCTTATAGCAGTCAAAATATCCGATGGGTACTCCCGTCTTTTTCAGATTTTCCAGATTAGACGGTTGTGAACTTGCATACACTAACAGAAGATCAGGGTTTAGAGATACAAGTTGTTCCGGATTCAGAGTTGAACTATCTCCGAGAGACTCTATCTCCTGATAATAAGGATATATTTGTGGATCTTTCTTAATCGATTCACCAACCCCAATCACTTGATCTTTTGCTCCAATCATCAGGAGAACCGTTGCAATATCAGCCCCGGCCACAGCAATTCGTTGTAGGGGAGATGAAAATATCAAGACATTGCCAAGTGCATCATGTACAACAATATCTGATTGATTCCTATTCCCTCCATTCGGTGATTCCGATACACATCTGCATAGAACAGATGTTAACAGGAAGATTAGAATTACCAGAATTTCAAGCCCTGTTCGAAATGGTCTGTTCATTGTGTTTCACTTATCCTTTAAAAATTAAATATTTGGGAATACTACCTCTTTCTCGTCAATTTTAACATTAAATAGACCTTCATACCTGCTAATCAGATCATCCAGGTAAATATCGCTAAACATTTCAGGATAGAGAATCTTCCCAAGCAAGGCCTGCCCAATAATCCCTTTAGGGCCATACAAAAAATTACTGGTAATCACATAGGTCCTATTCTGACTGCAGGCATCAATCTCAGAGAATCCTGCACGGGATTTCAAATCAGATAATATTTTTACAAAATCCTTTTCTTCTCCGACATAGGTATGGACAGTCTTAATAATGAATGCAGGATTTGTCTTCACTACCCATTCAGGAGTAACCTTCGGCCACTGTGTAGGGAGATTTGAAGCCACATTATTGGCTTTCATATGAGACAACAATGAATCCCCTCCGCTCTCTTTCCCTGCCGCTGTATATTCACTCCCAATTTCAAGGTACACGTCAGGCTGTTTTTCATTACCTATACTGGTAATCCGGTTTTGAATCATCTCATCTTGTTGATAAAAAAATGTCAGGTACAAAGAAGCATTCTCATTTTTTCCGGTTAATATTCCGAGATTTTTTACCGATGATGGAAGCTCAGAGAAAATATAACAATTATAGGAGAGAACTGGAACATTAAGGATTGAAAATTTAGTTTTTTCCGTTTCTCCCGCTGTATTCATAAGAATAATTACATCAGGATGTAATTCCGTAATCTTTTCTACATTAGGACTTCCAGATTCACCAACGTTAACTGCATTTGGAAGATATTGTTTCAGGTTAGTTTTTTCAAGGATACTTTGTGGAACACCAACTACCTGATCCCCTGCCCCTAAAACGATAAGTGTTTCAATAGTGTCAAGATTGAGAGCAACAATTCTTTCCACTGGCTTTGAAAAAGAATACGTATTATTCAGAGAGTCTGTTACAGTAATGTTTGTGAAACCTGATGATGGAACTTCATTATTGACTGGAGGATTATGAGATACACAACCGATACTGAATACGACACAGATACAGAATAATACAAGGAGACACGTTACGGCCGGGGGTTTTAAGGAGAACTTCGGTTTTTCTCTCCTGATGACATCTTTTCTTAAGAGGAATAACACCCCCAATCGTATAAATGGTTTAAATGGAATCAATTAAATCCTCTTACCTGATTCTACATTCAAAAACCGGTTTAGGATCTTTTTATCTACCCGTTGAGCCATTTCGCTAATACTCTTCCCCCACCCATCAACATCCCGGGCCGTGATAATATCCACATTTCCTCCCTGATGATCTCCTTCTCCCACCTCATCCTCAAGCCAGGACTCCACCTCAAGATACGTATTTTTCAAACCTTCCAGAACATCAGGATCTGCATCCCAGAGTTCACGCTGATGTGCCTCAAGAAGTCTGCGGGTCAGTTCTTCGAATGCATACGGGTTTTTCTCCTCAAAAAACTCCTTCATCTCCGGATCAAGCACAAATGTCTTTGTGATCTCATCAAAGACCCAGTCATCAACTTCCCGAATCGATGCCTGCCATCCCATAATATGTTCAGTTCTGGTAGAGATCGAAGCAGCACCATTATATCCTGCTTTCTTCATTGCCTCGATCCACTTCGGATTGAGAATTTTCCCTCTGACCATCCTGCGGAGTTCGTCAGCCATATCATGTACATACGGGTGATCCGGCTCCCTGGTATCTCCATAATATACCCTGACCTCATCAGGATTGTAGTGACGTGCAGCGGTGGTCATTCCTCCGTGATATCCAAAATAGCAGCAACAACCGAGAATATCACAGGAATCTGTCCCGGTCTTATCAAATGTTATATTCACGGTAGACAGGTTTCTGGCAAACTGTTCTGGTTTGAGTTTCCCGGCATATGACTTTCCATACGCATACCCACCGGTGGTCATGAACACATCAACAAGGTCTTTTTCAGTCTCCCAGGCACTGGCGTGAACCGCAAGAGCCACTGCGGTCACATAAACCCCGGGCGGATTACTGAAGATCCGAAGTGTAGATTCCCGCCAGTCCTGATTCGTATCAGGCATGCTCATCAGGGAATGTTTTCTGATATAATTCATCTCCGGCGGCTCATCAAGGGCGGCAACCGCAGAGATTGCATCATCCATGAGTTCATACGTAGTAGGGTAACAGTCCCGGAGGGTGGAAGTCATCTCAATGGTGAGATCAATCCGTGGTCTGCCAAGTTCTTCAAGAGGTATAATCCGAAATGACCGAACCTGACCACTGGGATTCCAGACCGGTTCAACCCCGATCAGGTACATCATCTCTGCCAGTGTCTCACCGTTGCAGCACATCATATCCATAGCCATCCAGAAGAATCCTACATTTTCTGGTAGTTTTCCTTCTTCTTTCTGGTATTTCTTAATGAGTGAATCTGCAAGCCCTTTCCCTACCATCCAGGCGGATCTGGTCGGTGTCCGGTAGGGATCAGAACAATAAAAATTTCGCCCAGTTGGCAGAATGTCATCCTGACCCCTGCTCAGATATCCAGATGGTCCGGGAGGTGTATGGCCCATCTCCATCCCGTTTAGTAGAGCATCAATCTCCTTTGACTGGGCAAGACGTTCATTGATATCGAGGATACGAAGTTGAATCAGATGTAACTGATCTACCTGGGATTTGGTGAGGGACTGATCATACAGTTCTGAGAGACAACATGATGGATCTTCAAGCGTAGCGATAATAAACTCTTTTGCATGGATATCTAACTCTTCAATGATTGTCCCGTTTGATTTCCCGGAAGCAGAACAGAACCCATCCTGATGCTCATACAGATCATCAAAATCATATCCCAGGATGGTAGCAATTACCCTTCGTATGCAGAGGACTCCAATATCAAACCTGAGAATATTATTGATAAATTCAATCCTGCTCTCACCCTCTGGAATCTCCCCAAAAATATGAACATCCCTGATTATCTGAGTATTTCTGATTTTAGAGAGTGCCTCATGTGCTTTACCTTTAAGAACCTCAAATGAATCAGTCGGTTCCAGATGCATATCAATGTCAAAATTTATTCCGTGAACCAGATCTCTGACCTGATGTTCAATGGCGTGTTTACGTGCATGATCTGCCCTGGATGTCTCATATTCGGTGAGTAATTCATCCAATTCTTCGAGTTTCTCATACAGCGAAGATTGATCCATTACCGAGAGCATGTAATCAATCAGCGTTGCATAAGTCCTTCTTTTTGAAAGGGCTCCTTCTGGAGGATTATTGGCATTATAGATGTACAGATAGGGTTTAGTACCGATACAAACATCAGGAGAACAACCCCTGGACATTCCAACTCCATTACCTGGAGTCAGTTCAAGACTGCCATGAGTGCCGAGATGAACCAGGAGATCAGCGTCAAATTCATCTTCCAGATAATGATAGGTAGCCAGGTACTGATGTGGAGGTGGGCAGTAGGGATCATGCAAGATCTTGCAGACTTTCCCGTCACATTTCGGCCCGTAACATCCACGTTTAGGCTGGCAACAGATGAGAATGTTTCCGAGTTGTATTCCGGTGATGAGCAGGGTCCCGTCATACACCATTCCTTCACCTGGCGGCTGACCCCAGACACTCTCGACCTTCTCTCTGAAAACGAGGTCCAGTGTGTCATACCACTTGTGATACTCTTCCGGAGTGATTCGGGCAATGGCCCCTCCTTTGGCTATGATATCTTCAACAGTTGTCCATCTGAATTCACAGAGAGCCCGACGCTCGAGTATAAGATCTACCAGAGCCTGTCCATCCTCCGGAATATCAGTTATAGTGTAACCTTCTATCTTCATCCGGTTCAGGATCTGAACCATACTCTGCAGACCGTTCATATGGGATGCACTCCCGACTGTTGCCTCAACCCCATGGCACGGGCTGTTATTGAGCATGAATACAACACGACGATCAGCCTTCTCTTTCTTAGCCAGGCGAATCCATCGCGATATCCGATCTGCCACCCGCTCACATCGTTCCGGAATAGCAACCCGGGTCCCATCAGAATCAGGTCTCTCAAAATTGGAACCGATCATGACCGGTTCAATGACCCCTTCGTATTCTGGAAGAGACACAGCCCATGGAACATCATCTGTCAGCCCTTTTAGATCCTTCCACTCTTCCAACGACTGATAATAGGAGACCACTGGCTGAAAAACCGGGATATTCATTGATTTAATCAGGTCGAGACTCCTAATGAACGGCTCTTTAGCCTCATCAACCGGGGTTACCGGGTCAGTCACCGGTGAGATTAATTTGATGATTCCACAAACCCTGGGCTCATCGTCTTGAACAAAATATCGAAGAATTGTCTCCTGAAGGCCGATTGCCCCCAATCCAGGATCGCAGAAAGAATCGGTAAAAGCAGGAATGACGTTGATACCCCGATGCTCAAGACACTCAATCAGGGTATTTTCAACCGCAAGATTGCCATTTACCCAGAATGACCTGTCAATAAGAATTCCAATGAGATCAGCCTCACGAGCTTGGTACCACTGAAGATATTCATCAATGGTCTGAAATGAACCTTCATATCGGGGATGGTTTATTCCCTGTCGGGGAAAGGTTTGTGGAGGAGGAACAGATAGTATCTCTCCCTTAAGGCTACGAATATAAAGAAAGAGACTTTTCAGGTTGTCAATGCCCCCGTTGATAAAATACTGAGAACAGATCTCCTGCTGCTCCAGGGATAGTAGTGACTTTGAACATACAAGGTCTCCTCTTCCCATAAGGATAACTGGAATTACCGATGCCCGGGCTTGTATTTCTGACTCTATATCAGGACTTCTGAATTGAACTCCTCTCTCAATTATTATCGCTGATGCATTTCTGCACGCTTCCAGAATTCCATCCTCCTGTTCAGCCGACAGAGTTGAAGCAGTGATGGAATATGTGAGAAGATCTTCCTGAACATCTTTTGCAGCTTCTGTCAAACAACGAACCGACTCTTTCTTAATAATTCCTAGTGTTGTCATGAACGGATCTCCATCATCTACAGATGATCATAGTGGTAAATTACTGATTTGATAATACATTTTTAAAAAATGATTATACCATATATGATTAATTTGTCATTTATCCCACATAATAGGTATAATTATGGATGTGGAGCCGGATTGAATTCAATAGTATTGCAGAATATCACCAAATGGTATGGTCCCCTTTGTGCTGTTCGGGATCTCTCACTTGAGGTTGAAAATGAAATATTCGGCCTTTTGGGACCGAATGGATCCGGGAAGACTACTACCATCCGGATGCTCACCACCCTACTTGAGCCGACCGAAGGAAAAGCGTTCGTCTGCGGACATGAAATAAGAGAAAATCCAGGAAAAGTCAGAGAAAAAATAAGTTATGTTCCGCAGGAGATGGCAGTTGACGCGAAATTTACCGGGAGGGAAAATGTCAGGTTCTATGCAAAAATGTACGGGGTGAAAGATCGTGAAAACCGTATTGACGACGCCCTTGCGGTCATGGATCTTTCTGATCGGGCAGATGAACCGGTCAAAAATTTTTCAGGGGGTATGAGACGCAGATTGGAGCTGGCCCAGGCCCTTGTACATGAACCCGAAGTCCTTTTTCTTGATGAACCCACCGTCGGACTGGATGTAGCTGCCCGGAAAAAAATTTGGGAGCACATCAACAGTCTTCGTAAGAATGGGATGACCGTTTTTGTCACTACTCATTACCTAGAAGAAGCAGATGCAGCCTGTGATCGGATAGCCATTCTTGATAAAGGGCAGGTTGTTGCTATAGGAACTCCGGCTCATTTAAAGAATCATCTCATTAAGGATGTCATTATTGCCCGGATAACTGGAGAATACACCCCCACAATTACCCCTGGATATTCGTTTAAGAAGCAGGAGGGTGATGAACTGTTCTTTCTAGCAGATTCTGGAAGCGAAATAATTCCTGAACTGGTTGCTGATATAGGAAGACAGGGACTACAGCTCCATTCTATCTCCCTTCGTGAGCCCCGGCTGGATGATGTATTTCTGGAATCTGTATCCATACAGGAAGAGAAGGGCCGGTTTAATGATGTAAAATTCAGGACTATGCTCAGGAGGACCCGATGAACGCAGTATATTATTTTTTTGAACGGGAAATGACCCGATGGCTCAGGGCGAGGATTGCTGTCGTTTCAACACTCATGCTACCAGCTGCCTGGTTGATCTTTGTCGGACTTGCCCTGCCAATCCGGTTCACCGATAATTACGTTGATTTCCTGACACCCGGAATCGTCATCATGACCGTTTTCAACGCCTCAATGGCGGGGGGATCACTCCTTCTCTATGATAACATCCTGGGATTTCTCAACAAATTTCTCGCCCTACCCGCACCTCATGAGAGTATCCTCTTTGGCAAGATCATGTTTATCACCACTCGGGGCCTGATACAGGCAATGATCATCCTGATCATATCAGCCCTTATCGGTGGCTCAATCCTCGACCCTGCCCGGTATCTCGCAATATTGGCAATCCTTATCCTAATAGGGGTCCTCTTTTCTTCAATTGCAACCACCATCGCCCTGATGATCGGAGAATATGACTCCTATGGGGCAGTTAATGCCTTGATATCAATGCCTCTCTTTTTTACCTCAAGTGCCCTGATGCCGTACTATGTCATGCCTGACTGGCTTCGGATAATCGCTCATCTTAATCCACTTAGTTTCGCAATCGATTCTGTCAGAAGCATCGCTACCGGAATTATTCCATACTCTCAAATTGCTATTATGGGCTGTTTATGTGGGGGGGTTCTTGGTTGTTGTGTAGTTGTTTTTAGAAAATTTACCACCAGGCTTTAATTATCAGTTTCATATTACCCACATTAAAAACGATATTTTTTACTTTTTCTATTTCATATGACTAAATAAAAAAAAGTATTAATCCATAACCCAAAAATAGTATCGTATTTTAATCAACGTTTCGGTATCGATAGGAATCATGGCATGACCGCATATCAGAAAAACCCAATAAGCCTCTTTCTTTCTGGAAGAAGACGAAAATTTATTGTATTAATAACTCTCCTCATCCTCCTTTTTCTCACTTGCATTTATGCTCTCAATGCAGGATCATTCCATCTCCCGTTTGAACGAATACTCATTATTCTGTACCAGATGATAACTGATCCAGCAGCCCTGGAAGGAGCTAAATCAGAAAAGATCGTAGTGATTGATTTCCGGATGCCTCGTGTCATTTTAGCGATTCTAACCGGGATGAGTCTTGCAGTCGCTGGCTGTGTCATGCAGGCACTTCTAAAAAACCCTCTTGTCAGCCCCTTCACTCTTGGGCTCTCTTCAGCAGCATCGTTCGGAGCTGCGATGGCCATCGTCTTCGGCCCTGCCCTGTTTCCATTCATTCCCACACAATACCAGAACGGAACAATTATTCTTTCAGCATTCCTGATCGGATGGCTCTCGATCCTCCTCATCTATGCTATCTCCCGGATGAAAGGCTCGTCAAGTGCCACCCTCATCCTCTCCGGGGTAGTCATCGGGTATATCTTCACAGCCGGAGTCATGATTCTGAAGTATCTCACCAACGATGAGAAACTTCGGGAGATCACACTCTGGCTCATGGGAGGTATGTGGGGAGCAAACTGGGGAGCAGTACTGATTGTAACCCCAATCACCCTGCTCTGTTTTCTATATTTAGAGTCACGGGCCTGGGATCTCAATACACTTGCTGCAGGAGACGATGTAGCGAAAAATCTGGGAGTAAATGTCAACCGGCTCAGACTGACAGGCCTCTTTGTAGCCACACTTGCCTCTTCAGCATGCCTTGCCTTTACCGGAATAATCGGATTTATCGGCCTTATGGGTCCGCATATTGGCAGAATGATCATCGGCAATGACAACCGGTATCTGATACCCTGCTCGGCCCTTCTCGGAGCATTCATCCTTTTGATCTCAGATACTGCAGCCAGAACGGTGATGGACCCTATCGAGATCCCGGTCGGAGTGATCATGTATATCATAGGAGGGATCTTCTTCATGATCCTCATTCTTCGGGGACAGCACCGGGTGATCACCTGATGGAGGCAGCATGAGACTCACAGTCAGGGATTTATCAGTCAGGTACGGAAAATGCCAGATCCTGAACTCAATCAGCTTCGACCTCATCCCGGGAGAAGTACTCTGCATCATCGGTCCGAATGGATCAGGAAAGAGCACACTCATTAAAACTCTAGCCGGTATCATCAGCCAACAGAGTGGTTCGGTTTTTTTGGAAGGCAAAAATATCGACGAATACACCCGGAATGCGGTTGCACGAACCATAGGGTATGTACCCCAGGACTTTCAGTATCTCACCTCTGCATCAGTACTTGAGGCTGTAATACTTGGAAGGAGACCTCATGTCGAATGGTCTCTTACACAGCATGATCTGGACGTAGTTCAGGCTGCAATGGAGAGACTTGCCATCTCCCCAATGGCCGAAAAGATGCTCACCGAACTCTCTGGGGGGGAACGGCAGCGGGTCTTTATCGCCAGAGCAATTGCACAGGAGCCGGAGATCTTCCTCTTTGATGAGCCGACAAGTGCTCTAGACATCAGACACCAGATTGATGTCTTCTCAATGATCAGGGAGCTCTCTGAGCAGCATTCCAAATCAATCCTTGTCGCAGTGCATGATCTTAACTTCGCGTACCATTATGCAGACCGGGTTATGCTCATCGATAAAGGAAGGATTGTAAGTATCGGATCAGCAGAAGAGGTCATGACCGAGGAGAATATCATCTCGGTATATGGCGTTCCGATGCAGTTTGTCACAACCGGTTCCGGCAGATATGTCCTCCCTGTCTGGAACAACCCCACAGAACAGCATTCATGTCCTGAAATGAGTTCAGCACGGGAATAATGCCAGTCCTCCAGGTGATTCATGGATAGAGTAGATATGTATGAGAAGTCTCAATCTGCCAATTCAGGCAGCAATCGCGTAGAAATACGGAACCTTACAAAAAATTACGGCGACCTCTGTGCAGTAAACCAGATGAACCTCTCGGTTGGAAACGAGATCTTCGGTGTTCTCGGTCCGAACGGATCAGGAAAAACAACCACTGTTCTCATGCTCACAACCTTGCTTGCTCCAAGCTCAGGATCAGCAGAGATCTGCGGATATGACATTCAGAGAGATCCAAGAGCAGTTCGTGAATCACTCAGTTATGTTCCCCAGGATATGGCCGTGGATGTCAGACTGACCGGCAGAGAGAATGTTATGATGTTTGCTGAGTTGTATGGCGTCAAAAATCCGGCAGAAAAGACCGATAAGGTTCTTAAGATTCTTGAGTTATCTGACCGGGCTGATGAATTTGCCAAGGTTTACTCTGGTGGAATGAGGCGAAGGCTTGAACTTGCCCAGGCTCTAGTCCATGATCCACAGGTTCTCTTTCTCGACGAACCGACCGTGGGGCTCGATGTTTCAGCACGAAAGAAGATCTGGGAGCATATCAGGTCTCTTCGTAGTAACGGTATGAGCATCTTTGTTACAACCCATTACATGGATGAGGCAGACCGGTACTGTGACCGGGTCGCCATTATGGACAAAGGGGTGATCAGGGCGATTGACACCCCTGCCAGTCTGAAAGCCATGATCTCGCAGGATGTGGTAACAATCACCATCTCCGGACATTTTGCGCCGATTGATGTGCCAGGTGTCAGATTTGCAAAGGCAGAGGCTGATGAACTGATCTTTTATGCAGATCACGGTGATTCTGCCCTACCTTTGATCAAGGACGCCCTGACGGAGCAGGGAGTCAGGGTTCTTGCCATGTCAGTTCGAAGGCCCTCGCTGGATGATGTTTTTCTGCATCTTGTTGGCAGTTCTGAAGATACCTCTCCGTTCAATCTGAGCAGATTCAGGAATGTTACCGGGAGGCGGGGATGAATCCAATCCTGGTATACTGCAGAAGAGATCTCATCAGGTGGTTCAGAGGGAGATGGGGATTTATCTCTGCAATGGTTATGCCTGCCGCCTGGCTGGTCTTTGTCGGACTTGCTCTTCCAATCAGGTTTACTGACCATTATATCGATTTTGTCACTCCCGGTATCCTGGCCATGACAACTCTTTCGGCATCTCTTGCAGGTGGAGGACTTCTTATCATGGACCGGATGCTTGGATTCTTCAACAAATTCCTGGCCTTACCACCACCCCGTGAATCGATCCTCTTTGGAAAGATCCTTGTAATCACAATCAGGGGGCTGATTCAGTCAACGATCATCCTCTCCATTGCATTCCTGCTTGGGGTTAAATTGTATTCACCAGTCCAACTAATGTTCACATACCTGATTCTGTTCATATTCGGAGCCCTCCTCTCAGCCTGTGCCACTACTCTTGCGATCTATGTCGGTGATCATGATCAGTATGCTGCAGTAAATGCCATGATCTCGATGCCGATATTCTTCACATCATCTGCAATGATGCCTTATGATCAGATGCCTCCCTGGCTGCAACCACTGGCCCATCTGAATCCGCTCAGCTATGCAATCGACGGTATCAGGATGGTTCAGACAGAAACGATTCCCTTCACTCAGATCGCACTTCTGTCTCTACTCTGTGTCCTGATTCTCGGTCTATCTGTGCATGCATTTAGAAAGGTAAAACTGTGAGCCTCGTGTGAATAAAACAAGAATAAATGACGATTACTATGAAATTCAAAACATTGTTACAAATTCTCATTGCACTTCTGATCTGTTTCAGCTGTGTGGGTGCTGTTAGTTCTGCTGATATCTCATTCTCTGATTCTGAAGGGAAATTAATCAATCTCCCAGCCCCTGCAGAGCGGGTAGTCTGTCTGAACAGTGATGCTGCGGAGATGATGGTGGCACTTGGAGCAGGTGACAAGATTGTCGGTCTGACTGATAGTGTTATGACAGATACCACTCTGATGTCTCACATACCCAATGCAGTCAGTGTCGGCGATTGGCAGACTCCCAACTTTGAAAAAGTGCTTCAGTTAAAACCAGATGCCGTGATAACGTACTCAAGTTCAAAACCTAAAAATCAGGATCAGTTCTTGAATGCAGGGATAAACCTGACATATCTCGACTGTTACAAGATCAAGACACTCGATCACGATGTCAGGTCACTTGGCACCCTCATCGATGCAGCAGATAAGGCTGAAGCATATACGCAATTCAAAGAAAAATGGGAGGGTCTGGTCAGTTCAAAGGTTGCAAATCTGGCACCTGAGCAGATTCCATCTGTGTATATCGAGGGATACTCAGATTATTCAGCAAATGGAATGGATAGTGGAGTAGATCAGGAACTGAGTGTTGCTAAAGGAACAAATCTCGCTTCCGCTCTGAGAGAGCAATGGCCAAAGGTCACACCGGAGTGGATCATAAGTCAAAATCCCGGAGTAATCATCAAGGTTGTCTCTCTAAAACCTGAAAAAACTCTTGCACAGGTGAGAGATGACGTGTTGCACCGTTCTGGGTTTGAGACACTATCAGCAGTCAAGAATAATCAGGTATTTGCCTTAAATGGCGATCTCGCGTATGGTCCCAGGAGTCCGGCAGGTCTCGTGTATGTTGCAAAAGCCCTGTATCCGGATCAACTTCAGGATGTCAGTCCTGATGATGTGCTCAAAGAGTATGCTGAGAAGTTTGTGTCAGGGATGGAGAAAGGGGAGTATTACTCACCGGTTCTTTAATACTCAAATATTATATCGAGATCCGGGTTTTCAAACCTTGAAGGATAAGAAATTCTTCTTTTTTTAATTTGGATATATTAAGAAGTATCTGTGTGATCTTTAATCATGCAGATTTTTGTCATAGACAATATTTGAGGGAAATCAATTGATTTTGTATTGAATATTATCTCTGAAAAATGAACTTAATTGAATTTGGATGAATATTTCGTCAAAATTAATTGGAGTATAATTTATCACCTCACAACTAACATTTATTCTCCTTCGTTTTTTATCGATAAAGGGACTATTGCCATGAGTGTGCCCATGAATAATCCAATCTCCATTAAAATTTTGGGTATAATCATTAGCCGACATTCCGCAGATCTTCGCAACTTCTTTAATTATATAAAAAGGTAAATTATTTATCTAAGTACGTCGATCACTGTATATTCAATGGATTTTGATGATATCTTCGTTTCAGGTTCAGATAGAACAATCGGTCATTTAGGACTGGTTGCTGGATGTTATGATTCATTAAAAATTAGTGAGATCGTAGACAATCTCATCCCTAAAAATGGACAACATAAACTCACTCACGGTGATGCCCTTAAAGGAATGGTAATCAATGGCCTCGGATATATTGAACGCCGTCTTTATCTTTTTCCAGGTTTTTTTACAGACATTGCCGTTGAACGACTATTTCACCAAGATGTGTGTGAAACCAACTTCAATGATGATGTAATTGGTCGAACTCTTGATACAATACATGCATACGGTGAAACAGAACTCTTCAATCAGATCATTCTCCCTTCGCTGGAAAATGAAGAGTTCTCAATCCATCTTGTTAATGCCGATACAACAAATTTCAGTGTGTATGGCGAATATGATGGAGAAAGCCAAAGTCAGGAAATCTCAATAACTCATGGTCATCCCAAGGATGGTCGTTGGGATCTGAAACGGTTTTCTCTGGGAATGGCAACAAATCAATATGGCATCCCCCTCATGCTTCAAACCTTTTCAGGGAACGAATCTGACAAGAAAGCATTACTTGAAATAATCAATAAGGTCCGTATGAATCTAAATACCGGTGAAAAAGTGATTCACGTGGCGGATGCTGCATTTTATACTGAAGACAATATCCAGACATTAGGTCTTCACACATTCTGGGTAAGCAGAGTTCCAATGACGATATCTGAAGCGATAGTTCTTAGGAATACGTCGGAACTCTTCATCCCATGTAAGGATGAGCGATACTCATGGTTTACTGCAAAATCTGAATATGCAGGAATACCCCAGAACTGGACCGTATTTCATTCAAATGAACAACAAAAGAAGAAAGAACCTGATTTCGAGAAGAGAATCCTGATTGAATTTGAGAAGACAAAAAAATCGCTCAAACACTTATGTTCTCAAAGATTTGCTTGTGAACCAGATGCAAAAATGGTTGCAGAAGAATGGATACAGAACCATCCTAAAGTAATTTTCAGTTCATTCACGATTGACCAGGTCAGAGAGCGATTAGAGAAAAAACGGGGAAGACCTAAGAAAGATGAACAGCTTGTGACAAAGTTCATTGTTAACGCAGAAATATCTCTCAACCAGGTACTTATCGAACAAGAACGATCAATCCTTGGAAGGTTTATTCTTGCGACGAATGATCTGGATTTGGATCCTGATACATCTTTGAGTTATTATAAGGGACAGTCACAGGTGGAGAAGGGATTCAGGTTCCTGAAAGATAAAACATTCAGGGTTTCAGACGTGTTTTTGAAGAATATTGGAAGAATTCAGGCGTTGGCAATGGTAATGGTTCTCTGCCTTTATGTCTACGCTGTTGCTGAATACAGACTGAGGAAAGGGCTGAGAGAAGCGAACGAAACCATACCTGATCAGACGGGAAAGCCAACACAAAAACCAACGATGAGATGGATATTTTTCCTTTTCAGAAGGGTAAAAGAAATATCACTTCGAATCGAGGGAATGATAGTCACGAAAGTTTTGAATCTTAATGACATCCTCATAAAAATTATTAGGTTCTTGGGGCCGCATTGTGAAAAATATTATTCGTTATGAGATCTCTGCGGAATGTCGGATTAGGATTATGAATCAGCAAAAAAACATGTCCACGATATGATACGAGATGTTGTTTCGCCCATGTGGTTTTATCATGGTTTCCTTTGATAAAAATTATGTGCCCATTTAATTTGTGTTTGCGCAATGTGGATATTAATCCAAAGTCTCCTAGAAAATAAATTCTGTCACAAGGTTTAACCACATGATTCCAATTTTTGATAATTTTTAAATTCATTGAGGTTTGAGTATGAAATGAACCTCTTCTGCACCAATGAAATACATTTTTATGAAAAAAATGAGTATCAGAAATAAACCAGACTCTCTCCAGTATATATCTCTTCAATTTTGTTATGATGTTTTGATTTTATTATTTCAGAGATAAATTTTTTCAATCGAGTTATCATGGAAATACCTTTAAATTACTAATACTAAATGAATTTTTTTTAAGAAAACAAATGAAAACGTAAAACCTAAATTTTCATATTCTAATTTGATATGATTATTTTAAGAAAATATAATATTATTTATACCCTTAAATACGAAATAGGAGATATGCTATTTTTTCGAGTTAGATACACAGATTCTCGATATTCAATATTTAATAGCAAGAATATGGCCTTAATTACACTTTCAATCTTAATATTTTCAATAATTCCATGTATTAATGGAGCCACCATTTCAGTTCAGGTTACCAATGCAACCTCAAATCAATTCACATATACTGTTTCAGAAAAATTTGGCTCCTTTGGTTCACTTCCTGGAGAACTGGATCAAATTGCTGACCTGGAGGTTGGAGATGATGGAACAATCTATGTATCAGATCCGGGCAATCATCAGGTTACAGAATTTTCTTTGAATGGGACATATCTTCGATCTATCGGAGGTTGGGTTGATGGTGTAGGTTTCACCTTCTCGCCGGGAGGAATAGCACTGGATTCAACAGGAGATCTGTATATCGCTGATTCTGGAACAGACCGGATCCTTGTGTTTAATCCACAGGGAGATCAGAGATCAGTTTTTACGATTTCGGCAAATTCAAGCACCTTGCATTTTGGCACCCGATATATTGCGGTGAATTCGACAGGATTCATCTATGTTACTGAACCGGTAGATAAAACTATGAGAGTACTCGATCCCCGAGGTAACCTGATACAGACCTGGAATTTAACACAACAATCCAATACCCCTCAATCTCCGGGCCCGATGGCAATAGATGAAAAAGGTACGATATATATGATCAGTCCAGGTTCACGGAATCTGCTGGCTTATAGCCCTGATGGAACGCGAATTTGCGACTGGAGCCTGAATAAGATAGGGTATTACTCTGACACTATGTTGGCAGATCTGGTCATCGGCCCGGATGGCAATCTGTATTGCTCTGCTTCAGGCCATAACGATGTTTCTATCATGAGCACGAATGGAACCCTGATTGATCGGGCAATATTTCCGACCTCTTCGGTAATGTTCCCGGCTCTTGCATTTTCGCCTGATGGAGATATGGTTGTAGGAGATTCGCAGACGAAGAAGATATCTCTCATTCACCGAACGAGAGTTGCAGGCCAGTCACCTCCTTCCGGGTCATCAAGCCACGTTACGGTGAGAATCAATGTATCCCCGGAACAACAGTCTGACTCATCCCTACTATATGTTACACCGGTTGTGATCCCGGTATTAGGCCTGAAATACCCATCTCATATCACCTATGGTGATGACAAGACTCTGTTCATTTCTGATTACAATGGACATACAGCATATAAAACCGATATCAGGGGGACAATTCTCCTAACCATAAATAACAGCTCCGTGCCTGATGGAAGATTCAACAATCCGGGAGGGATAGTCCGTGATTCGGCAGGTACTATCTACATAGCCAATCAGGGAGCTGGAAGGATTGAGCTCTTCTCTCCTGATGGCAGATACCTCTCATCACTGGGTAGTCATGGGAATGGGTATGGACAGTTCAACCGTCCTTCGGGTCTGGCCTTCGGACCTGACGGTTCACTGTATGTTGCAGACCTTGGAAATAACCGGATCGTAAGACTCGATACAACCGGAAGAATACTGGAATCGTGGGGAAAGCAGGGGATTAAGGACGGTGAATTCAGGGAGCCCTGGGGGATTACGGTAGATACAGCCGGGATGGTGTATGTCACCGACTCACAGAATAACCGGATACAGCAGTTCAGTTCAAACGGTACCTGGATAAGGTCCTGGGGATCGAAGGGGGATATTCCTGGTAAATTTCAGATTCCGATGGGGATTCAGATTGGACGGGATGGTTTTCTGTATGTTGTGGATGTGAATAATTATCGTATCCAAAAATTTTATTTAAATGGAACATTTATTAAGGATATTATTCCTGAAACCAGCACCGGGTCGCAAAAAATCCGGATGAATGGGCTTTCTCTCTCATCTTCCGGCGATATATACACTACAAACTGTTATGGAAATGCTGTCATCAAACTTGAACCGGCAAAAGGAAAGAGCCGGGTTCAACCCCATGTCAGCGACAAGGTACAATCATCAAGGCCTTTATTAGCATCCCTGTTTCCGATGCTTATGGATATAACTCGCCTCGATGAACAGGCCCAACTCTATGTCAGCGATATTGGAGAGTTTGTTGGTGACGTTTTTGAAGAACCTCAAGTTATTGCATCACCAGAACTGATCAGGTTTACTCGTTCCTCTTCGTGGACCTTGCCTTCTTCAGGACCTGATAGTCTCTCGCTTCCTGGCGGAGTGTCTGTCGGCCCGGATATGAGTATTTACATTGCAGATTATGGTAATCATCGGATCCAGAAGTTCTCTGTAGATGGAATTTTGCTTGGGGGATGGGGTTTCAGAGGATCAGAACCTAGTGCTTTTTTCAATCCTTCAGATGTTGCAGTAGACAAGTCGGGGTTCGTGTATGTTGCTGATACAAACAATCACCGGATCCAGAAGTTTACCTCAGATGGACAATTTATTCAGCAATGGAACATTTCAAATCAGGAAGGGGGTAGGTTAGCCAGGCCCACCAGTATCGCAGTTGATAAACAGGGTCTTGTATATGTGACAGACTTTGCAAATAATAAGGTCATACAATACTCCACCGAAGGGGTTGAAATTTGCAGATGGGGCGTATATGGCAATGTTGGGGGTCATCTCATGGGACCATATGGCATCACGGTACGGAATGGGATGGTATATGTCACGGATATTCTCTCCTCATGCATCAAGGTGTATGATACGACCGGGAATTTCATATCCACATGGGGTGTACATGGTTCTGGTGAAGGATATCTTACCGAACCTGAAGGGATTAGTACAGATCCTCATGGAAATATTCTGGTTGGTGATGCTGGAAATAACCGGATACAGATCTTCAGCCCACATGCAGAAATCCTTTCAAATGGGAGTATTCCAACGATTCCCGGATTGAAACGCCCTGCTGATCTTGTATCTTTGAATGACCGGAAGGTTCTGATTAGTGATACAGGAAATAACAGGATCGTGATACTGGAGTATGAGGCGTATCATCCCGAAGACCTCCCTCTGGATGAGCGATATGCACGGTTCAGTCAGAACATGGATGACTGGTGGAATAAAACCTGGGAGGCCATCAGTACATACGATCTGTGATCAATCAGGATATCCTGATTTTTGAGATCAAAGTCGCTAATCTATTACGGCGAATCTAGAAAAAAAGTTAGAGATTCTCAATAGCCATCTCAATATCTTCTGCCTTGATGGTCTTTCTTCCGGCATGAGCTGCGAGTTTGTTGGCCTCTTTTGCGACCTTACCGATGTATGCCTCTGTTACTTTTACTAAAAGGTCGGCTGCATCTGAACCTACACGCTCTGCCCCGTTTGCTTTGGCAATTCGGGTAACTGCTGCAATTGGTAAATCGGACATAGTTTTCATTATTCAGGTATATTTATCCCCCAATATATATTTTTTAAGGTTAAGGTTCGTTTTCTCTACGAGGCTGTCCAAAGAGTTCTTTTACAGGATCGTAATTAGACAAATATTCCGGACTGGTATGCAAAGGCCTTCTGCATGGTCTTGATACCCCCGGTCACCGTGGTTGAATCTTTCCAGGTGTTGGTTGCAGAGGTCTTGTTCCAGGTTGCTTCTCCGTCCTCGGTTGTGCCGTCACGGGCATAGTTATCGTCGTCGCCGTCCCGTGCTTCCATGATGCTTCCGGCAAATACTGTCCTGACCGTACCTTCTGCAAATCCGCTTCCCGAGTTGGCATCAGGTGTGACTGCGATCTGGTAGTTGACTTCTGCCGGGTTGGCTACATCATCGGTGACTGAACGGATCTGACCGAGTGTTGAGACCTGTGCGCTGTTTACATTGACGAGGGCACTCTTTACAGATACGATGTTACAGAATGCCGGGAGCACTGCTGCATTACCTTCTGAGAATACACAGCGGATATCATCATCAGTGCCTGAGTAATTTCCTGCTGCATCGAGGGTGTACTCCTCTTCACCAACCAGGTGTGAACCCTCGGTGCTTGCGTAGGTCAGAACCTTCTGGGACTCTACATTGTACAGGCCATTCTGCTTGTCGTGGGAGTCAAAGTCAAAGTTCTTGTTCTCTGCAAGTTTTCCACCGTTGGTCAGGATGGCATCCTTGTAGTTGGTCATGGAGATCGACTGACCACCTTCAACGGCACCTTCAGGGATAGAGCCCGGGGATGCGATGATCCAGTTCATAGTTGACTTGTCATCCACTGCACCGGTTGCGTCGATGACGGTGTCGATGGAAAAGACCTGGTTTTCAGGAGTCTGGTTTGGAAGCCAGTCTGCTGAAACAAAACCTGGCAGCATAATCATGGCTGCGATGGCTACGAGAACGATGTGTCCATAATTCATGTATGTCCTCCTACTGGACGCTGACATATAGATATCAGCAATATACGATTCGTGTGACGAATATAATAAACGTGTGAAATATTCTCCCTAACGTGTTATTCTTACTATTAAGATCTGATCAAATTAACAGAAATCTCAGAAGATAATAGATTAAAACTTTCTGGATTTTAATAATCTAATATTTGTATCTTTGAGATACGCGCCAATTAGTAATTTTAATAGATTTTTTATATTGAATTTGATTATGATTCACCGATGTGATTGCGACCAGTCAATTCATTCGTAAATAAAAATCGTGTTACAGAATGATTTCAGGGGCATAAAATTACATTAGATAAAATGATCACACGTAAATAGAATTTAGTACTAACATGTAAACCGACATCGGTACGAGATGAAACTGTATGCATATCCCAGACGCATTTATACCAATCCCGCAAGCGGCAGTGTACTGGATTATTGCTCTGATATTTCTGGCCCTGGCCATCAGATGGGCAAAGAGTGAGATGAGCGAGGATAAGATCCCCCTGATTGCAGTTCTGGCAGCAGGAATTTTTGCTTTACAGGGATTCAATCTCCCGGTGAGTATGGGAACGAGTGGCCATCTGGTTGGTGGAGCACTTGCAGCAATCGTTCTCGGTTCTCCGTTTGCTGCAGTGTTTATCCTGTCTCTGGTGCTCGTTATTCAGGGTCTCATCTTTGGTGACGGAGGTCTTACCACGATGGGGGCAAACATCATCAACATGGGAGTCATCGGAGGATTTGTCGGGTACTACACATTCCATGGGCTCAACGGAGTTCTGAAGAATCCGTTTATCTCTGCAGGAGTTGCAGCATGGTTTGCCTGCCTGATCCCATCCCTTGCATGTGCGGTTGAGATGTTTTTCGCCGGTACATTCCCGCTTGTTCCAGGACTTCTGGCTATGGGAATCTACCATGCAGCGATAGGGATAATTGAAGGTATTGTCACGGCAGTTGTGATCTATCTTCTCTCAAAAGCACGGCCTGATCTTGTGAACTCGGCAGTAGGAGTTGTTGCTGTATGATGGATAACAAGACCTTCCTGATTGTAGGAGTTATTATCGCACTGGTTATCGGTGTGCTTGCAGTGTTCCTGGCATCCGGAGATCCCGATGGCCTTGAGAGCACCGCACTGATGGTTTCAGGACAGAAAGATCTGACAGGAGCAGCACCAGAAGACGGTGACGCAGAAGCTGTCGGTACCGGTACATTTACCTATGAATCACCAATGCCTGACTACTCGCTCGGTGAGGCGATGGGACCGCTCGGTGGTGTGATTGCGATCATTGTAGGGATTTTCCTGACGCTTGCAGTTGTTACCGGGGCAACCTGGCTTGTAAAACAGGGCAGTGATAAGACCAAGTCGTAACTCAGTATCAAGTTGATTGTACTAACAAATTTATTTTATAAATAAATCATTATCTCCCATTTATGTGAACATTCTCTATTGAGAATGGACGACTTCAGTCTTTTTTGCATTATTCTTTACGTAGTGCCTCCATTATGCTATCTCTCAATGAATTCTCTGAATAACGGGGATCGTGAATATCATTACCGGTGGTGATGAAAATATTTCATCTTGGTGTTGCATGTAACTCAGTAACGCTAAAATCAATAGGCTAACGCAGCAGGTTACTAACTTTAATGAGGAATATCCGTGACAAAAAAAGAAATTGAGATACTCTTTTTCAGAGTACCTCTGTGAGACATTTTTACTCAGTAAATATATTCTCGTAGATCGAGTCTGTGCCGGTTGACTCAAGACGTGCACGTTCTGCCCTCTCCTCTGCAAGTGCATGGATTGGCGGGGTCATATCCTTTCCAGGAACATGTCCGAACATCTTCTCGATCTCAACCTGCTGTGCATGCATGAAGAGTGCATTTCTGATATCCATTGCACAGAGTTCTTCACACTGACCGCAGTTGATACAGGAGTCAGAGATGTGTGCGAACCTGATCAGATGGAACATGAGGCCTGGGGGCAACTGTCCCGGGGTGACGAACCAGGGTTTCTTGGTTGAACACTCGACACAGTAACAGATCGGGCAGTTGTCAACACAGGCAAAGCACTTGATACACCGGGAACTCTCGTCCATGATGGTCTTGAGACGTTCTTTCCCGGTTCCAAGTCCGGCAAAGTCCTTCTTGCGCCAGTCGTCACCAAGCTTGAGCATTGCCTTCTCAACTTTGCCCCTGATATCGATACCTTTCGGGTCAGGGGTTGCAGTCTCGATTGCACCTTTGGATGATGCTGCAGATACGAGGTTTGCACCCTTCTCTGAACACACTTCGATAAAGGTTGCCTTTCCAGCCTTGTCTCCGATGACTCCCCAGTTACCGCAGGCGAGATCTGCACCACGGGGAACTTTCATCTTGCAGCGGCGGCAGTTGGACCGGCGACCGTATCCTTCTTCTTCAAGTTCGTCGATCTTGATGCCTTTGTGCCCGCCTTCGTACTCAATGATGAACTGACCCTTGTCGATCTCTTCCTTGTGAACGATGTTCGGGTCGACCTCGAACTTCTCGGTGATCATCTTCCTGGCAGCAACCGGGCTGACTGATCCTCCACAGTTGACGCCGATCATGATGACGTTGTCAAGGTTGATCTGATTCCGCTTTGCCAGTTCGTAGAATGCCATGACATCACAGCCCTTGCAGGTGACTGCGATCTTCATGTCCTTAGCGCCGTCAAGGTACTTCTTCAGGATCTTTGGCATCAGAAGAGTCCCGCAGTGCAGGGAACCTGCAGTTGATGCTATCTCTGCCGGATCGGTGATGAATGCAGGAACTGCATCGTAGATATCCTGACCTTTTTTCACTGCAAGGACCGCATCAACGGTCTTGGATTCGAGTGCATGTTTAAGCAGTGCTGTGACTGCCCCACCACACTCTCCTTTCTTCAGGATCTCTGCATCTTTTGCCCATGCATAAACCATATCACCTTTTGCTACCATCTTCAGGCCTCCTGGATCTTCTCAACTTTTACTGCACAGGCTTTTGACTCCGGAATCTTGGCGATTGGGTCAAGAGCGTTGATGGTCAGCATATTTGCTGCACACTCCACGAAGTGGAACGGTATGAACATGACACCTTTCTTGATGGTATCAGTGACACGGGCGGTGATCTGGATCTCTCCACGGCGGCTGATCGCCTTGATCATCTCGCCGTTCTTAATGCCGAGAGCCTTTGCATCCTCCGGGTTGATCTCAACCCATCCGGTTGGTTCTTCGCGTTCGAGGTTTTCAGATCTCCGGGTCATGGTTCCGGTGTGCCAGTGCCAGATACAGCGTCCGGTGGTAAGCAGGAACGGATATTCAGCATCTGGGCGTTCGGTCTGGTATTTGAACGAAATGGCAGTCATCAGACCCTTGCCATCAGGCATACCAAACTTTTCACCGTGGAGAATCGGAGTTCCCGGGTGTTCCTTGGTCGGGCATGGCCAGTGGAGAGCTTCAGGTCTGCTCAGACGCTCGTAGTTCATCCCTGCGTAGGACGGAGTGAGTGATGCCATCTCGGTGAAGATCTCTTCAACTGATTTCCAGGCAAACTGCTTCTCGTATCCCATTGCCTTAGCAATGTCGGCGATGATCTGCCAGTCTAACCGTGCTTCGCCTGGTGGGTCCTGAGCCTTTCTCCACATCTGGACACGGCGTTCGGTTGAGGTCTGGGTCCCGTCTTTTTCTGCGTAACAGGTTGCCGGAAGAACGACATCTGCGAGCACACTGGTCTCATTCATGAAGATATCCTGGCAGACCAGGAAGTCGAGGGACTTGAGTGCATGTTCGACGTGAGTGAGGTCAGGGTCAGAGATCATCGGGTTTTCACCCATGATATACATGCATTTCAGTTCACCGGGCTTGTCGGTGAGGACATCCATCATGGTGGTTACTTCGTACCCGTTCTTACCCTCTGCAATACCGTCAGGGAATCCCCATGCATCTTCGAACTTCTTGTGTGCTGCGGGATCGATGACTTTCTGGTATGCGGTGAACACGACCGGAAGGGCTCCCATATCACAGGCTCCCTGCACGTTATTCTGTCCACGCAGAGCGTTCACACCGGTTCCCGGGCGTCCGAGGTTTCCGGTAAGCATCTGGATATTTCCACAGGACTTGACGTTGTCAACTCCGGTGGTGTGCTGGGTGATACCCATCGAGTAGAGGATGGCTGTTGCGCCTGACTTTGCATACCATTCTGCTGCAGTCTTCAGATCCTCGACCGGAACACCGGTGACGGTAGAGACGTTCTCAAGGCTGTATTCAGGCTTCATTACCTCGCTCTTGAGATCCTCAAACCCGTTACAGCGCTTCTCGATGAATTCCTTGTTTTCCCATCCGTTCCTGATGATCTCCTGCATCAGGCCGTTCAGGAGACAGACATCAGTTCCAGAGTAGAACTGCAGGAAGAGATCAGCCTGTTTTCCGGTCGGCGTCTTCCGGGGATCTACATAGATAACCTTGGCACCGTTTGCCTTTGCCGTCATGATCTTACGACCGATGAGCGGGTGGTTCTCAAATGTGTTGGAACCGATGACAAAGACACACTTTGCCTGAGCGATATCGAGAATGGAATTGGTCATTGCACCGGAGCCGAAAATATTTGCAAGACCTGCTACCGTAGATGCATGACAGAGGCGGGCACAGTGATCAATATGCCGGGTTTTGAAGACACCACGAGCGAACTTCATCATCGCGTAGTTGTCTTCGTTTGAGACACGGGCTGAGGAAAGAACAGCACACTCATCGGGCTTGAATGTCTTGAACTTTTCAGCGATGAGTTTGAGTGCCTCATCCCAGGTGGCCTCTACAAACTTCCCGTCCTTCTTAATCAGGGGAGTAGTGAGACGGTCTGGGGAATTGATGAACTCATGGGCATACAGTCCCTTCGGGCAGACCTTCCCCTCGTTCACCGGTGAACGCTGGTACGGTGCAGTCCCAACGACTTTTCCGTCCTTAACCACAAGGTTGAACGAACAGCCGGTGCCGCAGTACGGGCATGTTGTCTGAACATAGCTTAGTTCCATTAACGATTCCTCGGTAATATCAAGTGGTATATTCAGTAAGATAAGCCTTCTGAATTTTTCCTGGAAGTTGTTGAATAGCGGTGGGTAATTTGACACTGCGAGCTGCAATCATATGCTGACAAATCTGGATTAATTGATAATATTTCAAATATATGAAACAAAAACAAAGATTTTGGCAATAAATATAGAATATTTTTGATAATGGATGCGCATTTATAGAGAATCCCCCGATTTTCACAGGGCCTCCTGTGAGCAATGAGTACGGGCATGAATTTTATCAAAAAAGGAAGTTTTTCATGCAATCTATGAAAAAAACCAGAGTAATACAATTTCTATCCATTTGGGGGATAATTTTAATGAAGAATTGATTGAGATATTTCCATCAGATCTGTCGGTTTTTTGGTCTCTCAACCTTGACAAACGCTGACTTCGGTTCCTTACAGGGAGGACATCTCCATGTATCAGGGAGTTTTGTAAACGGTGTTCCAGGCGGAATGTTCTGGGTAGGATCACCGATCTCAGGATAGTAATAATACCTGCACGGATTGCACCGGTACACATCCATGTCAGGATTAGAGGTGGAGGCTACTTTTTTCATAATTCATCTCCTGGTGCAATAAAGCACATATCTTTTCTGTCATGAAAGAGGAATCAAAAATCGTGAATTGTATGGAATTTAAAAAATGAGGATATGAAGCGGTGATTACCGCTTCAGGGTTGAGATCAGGCGGGAGACTTGAGAAGGTTTCATGTCAACGTCAAAGTTGTCAAAGATGTATGCCCTGACTTCCTGGACACTGGGCTCCTTCATCTCTTTCAGTGCTGATGCCAGCTGATTCGTCTGCAGATCGTTCAGACGAACCTTCTTCTCTGAATGTACAGCAACCTTTGCTTCTGTTGCATCTGATTTTTCTACTGATCCGAGATAGATCTTCCCGTAGATGATCTCGCCTTTCTTCTTGCCGTGACGTTCTCCAAGGTCACCGAAGTACACCTGGAAGTTCATCATCTTGCCGTCAAATTCAACCTCTTCGGTGTGGTCGTACTTGTATGAGGGCATCATACGCTCGACACCGCCAAGGCAGTAGATATCTCCCTTGACCATCTGGCCACCGACACGGCCTTTTGCGACACCACGAACAATGATCGTTCCACCATCTGCATGGGTTGCAAGGTGAACATCTGCGTTGCCACCGATATCGATGGTCCCGCCATTGATGTTTGAACCGACATCAGATCCTACATTGCCCTTGATGACGATCTTACCACCCTGCATACCACGCCAGTCGCCACGGTAGGCTGCACCGATGTAGTTCTTTGCATTCCCTTCGATGATCAGTTCTCCACCGACCATCGCAATTCCTGCAAATGAATCTACATTGCCCTTGACAAGGATTTTTCCGCCGGCCATCCAGGCACCGACATACATATCTGCATTACCAAGGACTTCGACCTCTCCGGCGGTCATCTTCATGCCGATATATTTGACCTTACTGACATCGCCTGCAACAACGATCTTCGTATCTGCAGCGGTGGCTCCGGCCTTTCCTTCAACAGTGAAGTAGTCTGCGATCTTGTAGGTCTGGTTCCCCATGTGAACAGAAAGATCCCCAATCTCCTGGGTGCTCTTGCCTGCAAACACATCAGGAGAGATGTGTTCAGCCTCAAGGTAGAGTTCAGGAACAACTTTTGCGGTAAGTTTTACAGTATCCATTTTCCCTTCCCCCCTTCAGTTCTCAACCTCGATCACGTACGGGTTTGCAACGTAGTGGTCTGAAACTTCGTAGTTGTTCAGGTTGACACTGTAATACTTCAGGAACTTCATCTGCACATCACGCTCAACCTGTTCATTGGTTGGAACTTTTGCATCAACCCAGAGGGTACGTTTGTTTCCGTTGCTGACGATCTCACCGTTGTCTACAACAAGGGTACCTGACTTGAAGACATGGGTTGCAGCACTGAATGCCTTCTCGATCTCTTCTGGATCCTTGATCTTGGCTTCATTGATGTCGTAGATGACAACATCTGCTTCCATGCCCGGGGCGAGTCCTCCGAACATATTCGTTAATCCGAGGGATTTTGCCGGACCTGCACGGGTCATCTGTGCGAGTTCGTAGAAGGTGATCTCACGGTCGAGAGATGCAAGGTTGGTTGCTGCAATGACCTTGTCAGAGTACTTGAATCCCTTGAGCATCTCCTGTCTGGACTTGTCAGACATGAGCCACTTGAAGATCCGTGGGTACCTGGTGAATGGTCCTGCGTTCGGGTGGTCGGTGGTGATAAAGGATCTCATTGGATCTTTCGTATAGAGAGCGAGTTCGAGACCGATTGCCCACTGAATTGCACAAACCTTGACGTTCGGATCGTAGACGTATGGCACGATTCCTGAGCTGGTCTCAAGTTCGACATCCACGTTTGCCCACTTGAGGTGGTTGAGGGTTGTCAGATGGTGCTCGAACGGACCGTCAGCGGTCATCGTGGTGGTCTCGTCGAGGGTCACACAGCCTAGGTCAATGGTCATGTTCTTGTTTGCATTGACATAGTCCATGATCTCCTTGGCCTTGGACTCAAAGTTCAGCCAGCTGTCTCCACCGTAGGAGTGGAACTGGACATGGGTGTGATGGAAGACCTGGTCACGACCAAACTTGTTGTTCGGCTTGACACCCTGGGCGAGCTTGAAGGTATCAAGAGTATCCGTGTAGTTTCCCGGGTTGCCGAGGTTGTTGGTGTGAACGTGGATCGAGTGTGGGAGGCCCATCTTCTCGTTGGCAGTGAGGAGCCCCTTCATGATCTCGGCAGGGGTGATGTCAAAGTACGGAACCGGGTCATGAATGGTTGTGCAGTTCTCTCCCCATCCCCAGGCTTCTGAACCACCGGGGTTCACAATCTTGATTGCATATCCCTTGGTGGTCTTAAGCAGCCAGGAGATGTATGCCATGACATTGTCCATCTCGTTGTTCTTGAGGTACTCAAAGACAAACCAGTTGTTTCCAAAGACCGGGAATGCACCCTCGTCGATGATCGGTGTGTCCTTGATCTCCTCATGCACGTGGCGGGCGTAGAGTGGTGGCATTGCTGCCTCCATGACGGTGGTGTATCCCATCTTGGCATACTCATACCCGGTCTTGAACGTGGTTGGGATAGAGAATCCACCTGCCATGCGGGTGTGCTTTCCGCCTGGCTGGTAGGAGAAGAGTTTATCTTCAGGTCGGTAGTTCCGGCCTTCGTTGACTTTTGGTCCTGCTACGTGTGCATGAATCTCGACTGCACCTGCCATGACGGTCTTGCCCTTGGCATCGATGGACTTTGCCTTGGAAGAGACCTTGTCTACGATCTTGCCGTCCTTGATACAGATATCCTTGACCTCTCCCTTGACCTCGGTCTTCGGGTCGTAGACAGTTCCGTTTTTGATGATATATTCGCTCATGTTCTCTCCCTCTAGTTAGCCTTGAGCTCTTTTACTCTCGCGAGAACCTCAGTGAGGAACTGCTGGTCGGTCATCATGCCCTCTGGTGGTTCTACAACTTTGCGTGCCTCGATTGGGACGTTGTCCATACGATAGCAGTTACCACCGACTTCAACACCGACGAATGCTACCGGGACGTGTACGTCACAGATTTCAGTGGTTGGTGTGATGTGTGGATCGATTGCAACAGAGGGGAGTCTGGAGATCTCCTTGACACACTTCATCGGGAAGTGTGCACCCGGGTCACTACCAAGCACAAAGATTGCATCTGCCTCCTGGCGTTTGAGGACCTCGATAGAGCCGGTCTCTCCGGGATTATATCGTGCAAATCCACGTGACAGGTCAACAGAGTATGGGAATCCATACTGCCAGCCGAGCACCTGACCTGATCCGGTCACATTGTAGTGACCACGCATTGCAACGATCGAGAACTTGGTGTAGTCGTTGAGATCCTTGGTCAGACAGATGGCTGCATCGATGTTGTGGTCTTTTCCAAGCGACTGGGTAACACCCATACCGAAGAAGATGACTCCGAACCGTCCGGACTTGAGAACTTCAACAGCTTCGTATACAGTCTCCTTTGGAACACCTGCGATGATATCACCGACAAGAGGTTCGCCACGGAGAGCTGCACGAAGTGCCTGGAGGAGTTCGTAATCATATCCCTGCTCAACCTGGAGATGGATATCAGCAAGGGTTGAAGTGTCGGTTGGACGTGGGTCTACGACGATGATCTTCCTCTGTTTTGCTCCCTTCCCGGTGAAGTATCCACGTGGGAAGATAGAGTACCGGGACATGTGGCGTGGGTGAGCGTGTGCCGGGTTGCATCCCCAGAAGATGATCCGGTCTGCACGGTTCTTGACTTCTCCAAGTGTGCAGCTTGGGATACCCACATTCTGAACAGCTATTAGGGTGGTTCCGTGACAGACTGCTGCAGTGTTATCAACAATACCACCACAGAGTTCTGCAATCTCGTGGCCGACACTGTCTGCTTCGCATGAAGTTGAAGACCAGCCGTACATCAGTGGCTTTTTTGCGTTTGAAAGGATCTTTGCAGTGTGTTCGATCGCTTCTTCGTATGATATCTCTTTAAAAGAACCGTCTTCCTGCATCTTGCGTGGTCTGGTGACCCGGTGGGAATGGTCAGACGAGTGAATGAACTTCTCGGCCCCGATTGCACAGGCGTTGTCAACACCCAGAATCTTCTTCCCTTCATCATCGGTGGTGACGATAAGGTCATCACAGAGCGTACCACAGAACGGGCAGACTACATCAGTGATCGTTTTTGACATCAGTTATCACCAAAACAGTATTCGCGAACGAGTTCGACTGAGGAGAGGACCTTTTCTTCTGGAGCTGGTTCAACAGTTACCGGCACTCCTTTAAACGTGGGCATGCCAGTCGAGTAGGTCTCAGTGCTGGTTACCTTATTTGCCCAGGGTCCCATCGGAATGAATGCTATGCCCGGGTGCGGTCCCTGTGTTGCTGCTATTGCCTTGACTACAACACTCCCGAATTCGCTTGACACTTTCACGTTGGTGTTCTTCATAACGCCGAGTTTTTTAAATTCGGCTTCATCCATCTCGATGATTCCACAGGCAAGGCGGTAGTTATTCTTCTCCTTGCCACCTTCCATCGAGACTCCCTGTTGGATGGTGCGACCTGATATCAGGTTGATCGTAATCGAGCTCATTGTGTTCCTCAGTTTGGTACAAATGCTCTGAATGTGGTCAGTTGTAGTATTCTGGTTGATCCCACCATGCTGTGACTCGCAGGCCGGCCTGAAACTACACTGTCACGTTACAGTAATAGAACTTCTTCTGAAGTACTATTTAAGTAACATCATTCAGATCTAATAAAGTTGTGAAAATTGGTGATCAGAGTTACAGAATATAAATAATAGATTGTTAAAATTGATTGTGTGTTGAATTGATCTACAAAAATGTTCTTTGCGCTATCTCGCAAATATCTTCCAAATTCTGAGCACCACACATATATTTTTTCTGGGGATTTTCATGCCAAGACTAATTCCCAGATCGTATGCCGCACTTATGGATATTTATAGTGAATCAGTATGAATCGTGCAATCAAATTGAATTTGCTAGAATTCTATCCGGAAAACCAGAATCCCAATCTGGTTGATATACTATGACCGGCAAACAAATAGCTGCAGAAATCTTCTGCACTTTTCCTCGGTAGGCAGAATCACCATGAAGCATGAACTCGGGAAAACACCTCATGGTTCGGGTTGATTCTGCCGGAACACCTTTATTGTTTCTGCTCGACCTTTTTAACCGAGCAATACATGATGGGGCCCTTGAATATATAAGTCATATGGCAGTTGCGGACCACATTTTGTGAAATATGGTGAGAAGACCAGCTAGGATTAGATAATAATCATTTACTATCCAATTTTTTTATTTTTTGATCTTTACTATTGGTTGCGTGCCCAGTAATCCGATAAAATCCGATTTTATTGATATACCAAGTGATATCCGTGACAACATTCTTCAAGAAACCTATGAACTTACAAGGTGCCGCAGACTTGATGATTTATAGATGATATGCCAGGATTTTTTTAATCGAAACGTCTAAATTTTTTCTTAAGTATAGAGTAATCATATACTTCAAATGAAAAAAGATAAAATAAAAACCTGGTAATCAAACATTGACTATTCAGTGCGAGATATTTGAACAGTATGTCTGCGAACCCAGACCCGGAATAAGGATGAGAGGTTTATCACTACTATTCTCCCAATACAGTTAGGACTGAATGATATGGATGAAGAGAAGATACAGTCTATCTTTGAGCAGGAAGGGGTACCTTCAGATCTTTCCTGTAACAAAGCGTTAGAGATACCTGATACGTTTGGCATTACAAAGCGGGAAATTTCCAGATTTTGCAGTGAGCACTCAATTAAAATTCGTACCTGTCAACCAGGCCGTTTCTCATGACCCGGTTTCTTTCAGTCATCTCTGTTGGAGAAGCAATCAAAATTATTAGAAAGATCGCAACTCCAACACAACCTGAGATCATACCGTTATCAGATTCGATCGGAAGAGCACTAGCCTGTGATGTTACCTCTGATGTGGATATCCCCGGGTTTGATCGCTCAACAGTAGATGGATACGCTGTTCATGCTTCAGATACCGTCGGTGCCAGCGAATCGATTCCGACTATGCTATCATTATCAGGAAGGGTGGCAATGGGAGAAGACAGGAGTATTTCTCTTCAGCCTGGCTCCTGTGTATACATACCCACAGGAGGAGTTCTTCCATGTGGGGCCGATGCAGTTGTCATGATCGAATATTGTGAGGAACTTGATGATCAGATTCTCATACACAAGCCTGTTTCTGTAGGTGAGAATAAGATCTCCAAAGGAGAAGATTTTGGAACTCATCGACCGGCAATTAAAGTTGGAACAATAATCAATTCACGGGTCTGCGGAGTGCTGGCTGCCTGTGGCTGCAACAGTGTTACTGTTACATCTCGACCACGTATAGGTATCATTTCAACAGGGAATGAACTGGTACCGGTCGATGAAAAACCGAAAGGTGGAGAGATCCGGGATGTAAACACCTGGCTTTGTACCGGATTTGTATCAGAGGAAGGTTGTATTCCGGTCGTGTACGGTATCATCCCTGATGACCGCGACTCCTTGACTCAGGCACTTGACGAGGCTCTGGCTTCATGTGACGCTGTTCTGATATCCGGAGGTAGCTCAAAAGGGGAACGGGATATGTGTGCTGATATCATCGCCTCCCGCGGAGAGGTTCTGGTTCATGGTATTGCCATCTCACCGGGAAAACCAACTATTATCGGAACTGCAAATGGAAAGCCGGTAATTGGACTTCCCGGTCACCCGGCATCAGCATATATTATACTCCTTGTTCTTGTTCGGGAACTCCTCAAGGGAATGAGGGGAGTCACCTCTTCTGAAAGATATATCCATGCCCCATTAATGGTCCCTCTAAAATCAGTACAGGGAAGAGAAGATTATGTCAGGGGTGTCTTTGATGGAAAGTTTATTCTCCCGGTACTGGGAAAATCCGGACTTACGAATACTCTTCTCTTAAGTGATGGAATTATCAGAATACCTGGATCTGTTGAAGGATACGAAGCAGGAGAGATTGTTGAGGTTCTTATATGGTAAAGGATTTTGATGGAGCGACCCGGTATCTCACACTCACATCCCTTGATGAGGCCCTGAAAATATTCCAGGGTCAGTTTTCATGTATTCCCGGCATTATAAAAATTCCGGTTCAGAACTCAAGTGGGAGGATTACTGCAGAAGCCGTTTTATCTCCGTTATCTATTCCTGCTGCACATCTTTCAGCCATGGATGGTATTGCCGTAAATAGTGCTGAAACTGCAGGAGCGACAGATCAAAACCCGCTCACCCTCGCGAATTTTAAACGAGTTAATACTGGAAATGTAATTCCTGACGGGTTTGATGCTGTGATCATGATAGAAGATGTCATGGAACAGAACGGTTCATACCAGATCTTCGCTGCAGCTCACTCATGGCAACATATCAGACCAGTCGGGGAGGATATTGCAGAGACAGAAATGGTCATTCCTTCCCTCACCCGGATTCGACCGGTCGATATCGGTGCTATGATCAGTTATGGGGTACCAGAAGTGCCAGTTCTAGATCTCAAGATTGCCCTGATCCCAACCGGAAGTGAGATCATACCAGTCGGGACGAAACCGCTTCCTGGCCAGGTAATTGAGAGTAATATGTACATGGCATCAGCTATGCTCTCTGAAGCCGGTGTATCTGTCACCCACTACCCAATCATACCCGACGATCTGGACAAGATCCGTGATGTAGTAAAAAAAGCCGCAGAAACGCATGATGTTGTTATCATTTCTGCAGGGTCATCCAAAGGGACCAAAGATTTTACAGCCCAGGTTATTGAAGAGTTAGGCTCCGTAATCATTCATGGCATCGCTATCAAACCTGCAAAACCGGTTATATTAGGAAAAATTAATTGCAGGCCGGTCATCGGTATGCCAGGATACCCAATTGCCTGCCATACCATACTCCGTGAGATTGTTGTGCCTCTCCTTTCCTGGTATGGATTTACCATTCCGGAACCTCAATCCATTCCAGTTCAGTTGGCAAGTGCATTGCACTCATCGATAGGAACAGATGAATTTGTTTTAACGACTGTTGGAAAAATACACGATGATTGGATTGCTTCTCCACTCTCCCGTGGTTCAGGAGTTCAGATGAGCATGGTGAGAGCAAATGCATATCTGAAGATCCCATCCGCTCAAGAGGGGCTGGAAGCAGGTGAAAAAACCACCGCTTATCTGACAGTAAGCCCTTCCGTTGCAGAACAGGTTGTGATGATCACAGGGAGTCATGATCCGGTTATTGATCATCTTGCCAATTTGATCAGACCTTCTGGAATCCAAATTGCTTCATTACACGTAGGAAGTATGGGAGGTCTTTTAACGTTAAAACGGGGATACTGCCACCTTGCACCGATGCATATGCTTGCAGAGGATGGACAATATAACATTCCATACCTGCAGAAGTATTTCCCTGGTGAAGAACTGGTTCTGATATGTGTGGCAGAACGAGTACAGGGTATGGTCTCCCGGGACTCACTAGACTTTGATGCACTTACAACTCATAGGTTTATAAACCGCCAGCGGGGATCAGGAACCAGAATGCTTCTTGATCATCTCCTGAAGCAGAAGGGAATCGTATCCGGACAGATTGATGGATATGACAGAGAAGCGACCACTCATCTCGGCGTTTGTCTTGCAGTGAAAAGCGGTGATGCTGATCTTGGTATGGCAGTTTATAGTGCAGCTCATTCTTTTTCACTTTCATTCATCCCGGTTGGTGTTGAAAGATACGAACTTGTAACGACCAGAAAATTATATGAAAGCGATTCTCGTATCAGGGCAATTGCTGATCTCATACAAACCCCGGAGTTCAAGAGAGTACTCACTGAACTAGGAGGATATGAGATTGAGAAAACAGGAGTGATACGAAGGTGTGGCTAACCTTGGATCTATCAGGATCCCTGACATTTCCTATGTAAGAACTCTCTCAATTCTCTTTTCAATTTCTTACATGGGAATGAATAATAACTACCATCATCTCCCTATTTATTACAGAGATATTATCGATGACGTTCACTCAGGTCACTACCACATGCCCGTATTGTAGTACTGGCTGTTCACTAAATCTCATGGTGGAGGATGGGAAGGTTATCGGAACTGCTCCATATTATCGATCACCGGTAAATGAAGGACGTGTCTGTCCGAAGGGAACGTATTGTCACCAGTTCATAGGAAATCCAGATAGATTAAAAAAGCCTTTGATCAGAAAAGGGGATATTTTTTATGAAGCAGACTGGGAAGCTGCCCTTAATCTGATCGCCAAGCAATTTTCTTCATATAAACCAGAGGAACTGGCAGTACTCACATCAGCACGGTGTTCGAATGAAGATAATTATCTTGCAATGAAATTTGCAAGGGGGGTTCTGAAGACCCGTCATATCGATCACTGTGCCCGCCTTTGTCATTCCGCCACAATGGTTGGCCTTAACCTTGCATTTGGATGCAATGCGATGACCAATTCGATTCCAGATATCAGTGAGTCTGACTGCATCCTCTGTCTCGGGAGTAATACTCTTGAACAGCATCCCCTTGTTGGAAGACAGATCATCAAAGCACGTTCACGCGGTGCTCATGTAATCTCTGCAGATCCCAGGTTCACTCCAACTGCAGTCCAATCTGATCTCTTTATTCAGTTTTACAGCGGTTCAGATGTTCTTCTCCTCAATAGTATCATGGGAGAGATCATCAGGAACGGTTGGCATGATCAATCATTCATCTCTGAACGAACAAACCAGTTCGAAGCAGTAAAAAAGGTCGTCCTGCAGAGACGCTATGAACCGGAGATTTCAGGGGGGCTATGTGGGGTAACTCCGGACCTGATTAGAAAAACTGCTGAATGGATCGGAACGGCAAAAAAATGCACAATATTATACGCAATGGGCATTACCCAACAGACAACCGGGGTAGATAATGTAAAATCTATTGCAAATCTGATGATGCTCACCGGAAACATCGGTCGTCCTGGGACTGGCGTTAATGCATTACGTGGTCAGAATAATGTGCAGGGAGCCTGTGATGCCGGTTGTCTTCCAAATTTTTTCCCCGGATACAGCGCAATAACCGATGGAACTGCTCATAGGAGGATATCCAAATTATGGGGATTTCCTGATGGCATCTGTGAACCTCGCGAAGGATATGATATCAATACCATGTTTGAGCAGCTCAGATCATCATCCCCACACATCAGATCCATGTATCTTATCGGAGAAAACCCAGTTGTTTCTGAACCTAATCCTACAATAATTATCGATGGACTAAAAAAAGTTGACTTTCTCGTAGTTCAGGATATTTTTTTCACAGAAACTTGTCAGTACGCTGATGTTGTTCTTCCAGCAGCATGCTGGGCAGAAAAGGATGGAACTCAAACAAATACTGAACGCAGAGTCCAACGAATCAGAAAAGCGGTTGATCCACCTGGTGAAGCTAAACCAGATTATGAAATTATCACTGCTCTTGCCAGAAAGATGGGATATGTTGAGCAGTTCGATTACAATGATGCAAAAGAAATTTTCGAGGAGATGTGCTCTGCCATTCCACAATACCGGGGAATGACATGGGAGAATGTCAGCAGACCTGAGGGCATACACTGGCCATGTACTGAATCAGCTATGTTGGGAACTCAGATCCTGTATACTGATCATTTTGCACATCCTGATGGAAAAGGTGTCTTTTTCCCCGTAGAATGGAAAGAACCTGCAGATCTCCCTGATAAAAAATTCCCTTTCCGATTAACCACCGGCCGGTTGATCTGGCACTGGCAGTCAGGTACTATGACGAGGAGATGTAAAAACCTGAATGATGAGGTGAATGAAGGATATTTGGAGATGAATCCTGAAGATGCGAAAATTCTGAAGATCAGCAGTAATGATCTGATCAAGGTGACATTCAGGAAAGGCTCTCTTGTCTGTAAAGTGCGGGTATTGTGGGATATTAAAAAGGGGACCGCATTTATCCCTCTTCACTTTATCGAACGAGTATCTGCAAACGTGGAATTAAACTCATCAGAACCGCTACCATACATGTCTGAGTATAAAGTGGCTGCAATATCCATCAAGAAATATCAGGAAGAAAAGGAATGATCCGCTCAGGGGATGTGTATTATGCCTGGTCAACAGATCCGATAATCCGGGAAGGAGGAAGTTCTGGAGGATTTGTTTCAGGATTACTTGTTCATCTACTCGAAAGCAGGATCGTTGATGCCGCCGTAGTGATGAAAAAAGGGGCTGACATCTATGATGCTTCTATGGCAGTATTAACTGACCACCATGAGGTTGCTTTATGTTCAGGGTCATTGTATTGTGGAACTCTCCTCAATGCCAAATATCTATACCGGTACCTTCAGAGCAATCCCGGGCAGAATGTTGCAGTAGTCGTAAAAGGGTGTGAAGCAAAGGCAATCATCGAACTTGCTAAAAGAAATCGGATAAATCTTGATAATCTCATCCTCATTGGGTTAAACTGCAGCGGGACCATAAATCCGATTATTGCCAGGAAAATGGTTCGTCAGAGATATGGTCTTGATCCAGACACTGTTGGTTCCATCTATTTTGCACATGGAATGTGCCAGGTTGAAACTTCAGATACTATGTATTCACTGCCAATCGAAGACCTTGAACAAGAGGGATATGGACGGAGATTGTGCTGTCAGCGGTGCCAGACGAGAATTCCCAGGCAATGTGATCTTGTTTGTGGAGACTGGGGAGTAATCGGCGAATATACCGGGAATACCACATGCATAGAGGTATGCAGCAAAAAGGGCGCGGTAACTCTTGAATCAGCAATCAATAATCATGCTATCATGGTTGAGGCTGCAGACCCTCATGGAGTTGAAGCCCGATCCCGTGTTGAAGAAGCAATGCAGGCACTCAGCTTGAAATGTCGCACTGATCAGTTTTCAAAAATCCCACCTGGTGACCAGTTACTGAAGAGCATGATGCTTGATATGTCCCGGTGTATCAAGTGCTATCAGTGTACTGAAGGTTGTCCCCTTTGTGTGTGTGAAGATTGTCAAACCAAAAAACCCTGGCTCGTCAAGCCCGGGCAGGTTCCTCCCCCATTTATGTTTCATCTCATCAGAGCCTCACATATCGCAGACTCCTGCATCAATTGTGGTCAATGTGAGGAGCGTTGTCCTATGGAAATCCCCAATTCCTTGTATATGCATGCACTTCAGACAGAATTAGAGACGATGTTCGGATACCATGCCGGTGAACATCGAGGAATCCCTGTCGTTTCAAAAGTGAATGAGTGGGAAGAGTGGGAACACAACTACGGAAATACCTTTGAAAAAGTTATTGAGGTATTTCGTGATCAGGGAGAGTATTGAAACAGACTCATCCTATTTTGTTGGAAACCCACAAACCTCCAGTATCTCCTCTTGTGTCACCGGGTAATTCCAGTATTTACGGGAGAAGAGGTCTGACAGATAACATATTGAAAGAGGAATAGGTAGTCCGTATATCTTGGCATAACTTACCGGAGGGATCTCATGTGCCAAAAAATTCCTGATAGTTCCCCGGTCTATCACTACACCTACAGAATTGAGTATTTTTGAAGCGTGATTAAAAGAGTGATCCCAGGCCAGTGTCATACAGAGATCAGCTACAGGTGATCCAAATTTTGTATTCGGGTAAAACGGAGCACGGGCATAACATAATTTTCCACACTCCTGGCAGTAATATCTATAGACCCGAACACTGATTATTCGTTTCTCCCCATTTTCGATGACTGTAGCAAAACGCTTCAATCTGACATCATGAAATTTAACGGGTCCCTTACAGTAATGGCAATGATTAATAAGGGTGAACTCCATCAGGTCAATACCGGAGAGGGCGGTAATGATAACACTTGAGAGGAGAGATGGGATCTTGATTACTTTCACTGCACTACCTGATTATTATTCAATTTGTTTCAGATCAATAAGAGCCATACGATTTGAATGCGAGAACCGGTGTATGATTGGTCTTATACACTGATCAAATGATGATATGTATTCATCCTCATATCCTTCTCTGGAGTCCTTTCCTGGAAATGTAAGTTTCCAGATGTGGGTATGCCATTGCAATGATAACCCCCCCAATAAATGATAGTGCCATTCCACCAAATATGGCTATGAGTACCATACATCCGGAGATGAAGCGATTATCAGTACGGATTCCCTGAGCGATTAACTCTGCCGCCACAACCATCAGGAGCACTCCAAATAGTCCCTGGGGGAAACTCTGAATCAGGGCAGGATTTGTAAAAAGTGATGCAAGCCAGATAAGGATCACTCCTCCTATTATCATCGTATATCCGCTTTTTCCTCCAAACCTGCGATGGGCCGCAACACCCCCGGCTCCGTGACATAATGGAAATCCCCCAAGCATAGAGGTTGTCAGGCTCATACACCCTACAGAAATACTCAACTTATTTGGGGAGACTTTGTATTGATAGAGATCACTGATAAGAAGAGATGTTGCAAGAATTGCATTCGCGATCGTTATCGGTATCTGGGGGAGAACCAGATTCATCCCTGCAGTATTAAAATCAGATATGGCGGGAAGAACCAATGTTGGAAGAACAGGAGGGTTCAATTGCGGTATTCCATAACTATACAAAACGCAGGCAATTCCCAATACAAATAATAAGAGTGCTGAAAAATCAGGAGTTTGTCTGATCCTTCTGAAAAGGTACACAAGAACTATGCACAAGATTCCAATGATAAATGATGGTTTATCCAATAGTCCAAAATCAAGTAATGAACTTTTTAAAAGGATGAATCCAAGACCTAACTGGAGGCCTCTTACTACTGATGACGGGATATGATGTTGTATCAAGTCCATCCCATGAAAAACACCCAGAAATATAAAGAAAACTCCAATTAAAATTCCAGATGCTATGATAATTTCTGGAGAGAAATGCCCGGCAATGGAGATCGCTGCAACTGCTTTTAACGGTTCAACAGAGACGGGTACTTTATAGATAATTCCTGAAAGGATGTACCATCCTCCACATAAAAGGAGCATTAGGGAGAGTGACATCCCCGATGTCACAGATATTGCGACTAAGAGTGGGAGTATTGTGCCAAAATTTCCTACAGATCCTGTAAAATCTCCTAGCGATATCATACAATTCTGATATGACTATACTTGAACAGTCAGGTTTTGTGGCATCAGATGAACAGAAGGTGCTTTAAATGACAACTGAACCTCCATTCCCCGTTTGAGATTCATCTCCCGGACTGATTGTAGCGTAACTTGTGATGCCAGAACTATGCCATTACAAGAGACCAGAACATGATTGATGACACCATAAGGCTGAACATCAGTAATTATTCCGGACAGGACATTCCTTGCGCTGGTTTTTCCTCTCTCATCAATATGCAATGTGATCTCTTCCGGCCTTATAGCAACCATCACTTCTTTTTGTGGAATAGAGCTCATTGAGTAAATTATCACACCACCGAGATCTACCTGAACAAGACCATTATCAAACGGGCTTGCTACTCCCGGGAGAATATTTCGAATTCCAATAAACCGTGCTACATCTGCCGAGCACGGTTCTGAAAAAACATGAGTTGTCTCACCAAACTGAACAAATCTCCCATCCATCATTACAGCAATAATATCAGCCATTCGTTGACCCTGATAGAGATCATGTGATGACATGATTACAGTAGTCCCGCAGGTCCGGTTGTAGTATCTGATGAGTTCCTCAATTTTTGTTGTAGACACTGGATCAAGGTTCGCAGTTGGTTCATCCAGAAGAAGGAGATCAGGGTTTGTGATCATGACACGGGCAAGTGAGACACGTTGCATCTCTCCACCTGAAAGAGTTCGGGCTTTTCTATGTTCATATCCGGATAACCCAATCTCATCGATCTTCTCGAGCACTCGCCTCTTAATCTCTTCCTTAGAAACACCCCGATATTTCAAACCCATAGCGATATTTGCCGACACAGTTTCGTTGAATGCTACCGGAGTCTGAAAAACCATTCCCATTTTACGTCTGGTATCGGTGGTGTTTTTATGATTCGAAAGAGGAATACCATTAACGGTGATGTGGCCGCTGGATGGAGTATCGAGGAGATTGATAAGTCTGAGGAGAGTGGTTTTCCCCTGTCCTGATGGACCGATGATGGTAAAAATTTTCCCGGATGGAATTTCTGCAGTTATATTGTTGAGGATTAGACGATCTCCAAAGGATTTTGATATCTCTTGTAATTGTATCATGATTCACCGCTGTTGGAGGTAACCCATTAGTAAATTGATGATCAACGCAATGCCCAGAAGGATTATTCCAAGAGCCAGAGAAAGAGTAAAATTTCCCATTGATGTCTGGAGGGATATCGCAGTGGTCAGAACTCTGGTATGACCTTTAATATTTCCACCGATCATGATAGCTGCTCCAACTTCAGATATTGCTCTGGAGAATCCAATCACAACCGCTGCCATTATTGTAAATCTTGCTTCTCTGATATGACTCATGAGAAACTGGTATTTTGTGGCTCCAAGTGACCGGATTGTATCAGTTATGATTGGATTTATGTTCTGCAGGGCTGCTATTGTCAATCCAGTCATTATCGGGATTACAAGAATGGTCTGACCAAAGATCATACCGTTTGGAGTAAAAAGAAATCCTAAAAACCCGAGTGGACCTGTACGTGAGAGGAGCATATAGCAGACTAACCCGACTATCACAGTTGGGAGTGAGTATAATGTCTGAATCAGGCTGATTAATGTCTTCTTTCCTCTAAATTGGTTGAAATTTATCAGGGTCCCTAAAGGAAGAGCAATTATTGTACTTATTGCCACTGATGTAAATGTAATCTCCAGGGTTCGTGCTGTTATCTCAATAACATCAGGATTCCATGTAATTAGCAGCGTAATTGCAGTATAGATCGCTGATGCGAGGTCTTCCATCAGTATAAAAAAAGAGGTCTAACCGGTAAAGGTTTACGCAACCGGACTGGAAATTTCTTCATCAGTAACATTTAATTTTGCAGCATCGCCTTTTGCCGGAACGAAGAGTGGTTTTCCATACTTTTCAGTTCCAAAATCGGCCAGCCACTTCTGGGTTGCATCACTGATGAGGAAGTTCTCCCATTTCTTTCCAGTGTCAACATTTATGCCTGCATCGGAGAATTTTTCCGGATTGACCCGAATTACTGCATACACATTAAGGAGATCAGAACCATCAGTGATTACTGGTTTGAGAGTGAGATTTCCAGCCATTGTGTTGTAGGTCGAAGAATCAGTTAATACATACGCATCCTTCTCGTTTGCCATGTTGAGGGTCTGACCCATTCCTGATGCTGCATCGATATACCACGAAGTCTTGTTTACTTCAGAGTAATCGAGACCGGCACCTTTCCAGAGGAGTTTTTCACGTGCATGGGTTCCGGATCCATCTCCGCGTGAGACAAAGACAACTTTGCTGTCAGTCTTTCCTGCATCTGCAATAGTCTTGAATGCTTCAGTTGCACTCTTACCTGCGATCTTGGCTGGATCAGATTCCGGGCCTGCAATCATGAAGTAGTTGGATCCAAAGACTCTCCGATCAAGTCCATTACCAGAATCAAGGAACTTGTTCTCTGCAGCCCTGTCATGAACCATGACGATATCAACATCTCCAGAATTTCCATATCCAATGGCCTGGCCGGTTCCTACAGCGATCCATTCAACTTTGACATTATTTTCAGCCTCAAATTGCTTGGCAAGTTCATCAAGAACCCCGGTTGCATCAAGGCTGGTAGTAGTTCCGATCAAGAGCCGATCTTCGGCATGCTTAGTCCCATTGATATCCTTGATCTTCTCTGCAGAAACTACTACTCCACTGCATAGGAGCAATGCAGCAATCAGTAGAATAGTCCCAAGTACTGCTCTCTTCATCATATCGTAATACCCTCTTTTTCACAATCATATAAACTTAATCAAGTTGATATTATTGACAGAGATTTATTTAAATTACATTTTAGAATCGTTTGGTGTTTTTAATTGTCTTATATAATAAAATAAAAATAAATATGGAAGATGCGGTGATTTGTGGTGAAAAAGATCTTTGAAAGTAAATAATTACCAATTGTAAGATATCGGAAAGTTAGTCATATAGTAAAAAAAGTATGACTTAAGGAATTTTGCGCAAGCAGTAGAAATAAAAATATACTCATCACCGGGTGGGTCTGGAAAAGTTCGACCAAAAATATTCGAGGAAAAAGTTAGATGTTTTCAATAGCCATCTCGACATCTTCTGACTTGATGGTCTTTCACCCGACATGTGATATGGGTTTGTTCACTTCTTTTGTATGTTGTCATGAAAATGAATTGCATTTTCATAAATTGGGCCTGCTGAGAATCATCATGCCGTTTTTGTATGTATGCTTCTGTTTGATCAACTTAGGTAATCGAAGTTGAAACCATGAAACCGATCGTTATCACTGAGGTGAGCGATCAGGGACATTATTGAGTGGTCAGTAATCTGATGGAAAAAGGAGTATTATGGATTTGGACAAACTGTCAGGATGCTGATATGGGGATTTGAACCCCAGTCGATGGAGTGAGAGTCCAACATGATTGACCGAACTACACTATATCAGCGTTAGAATAAGAACAATAGCAGCGTAGAGGTTCTCCCGAGGACTCGCGTACCTCAGTACTGGCTTCTACGTGAGGTGTCTTAACTTCCGGGTTCGGAAAGAGACCGGGTGTATCACACCTGCTTTGGCCGCTATTGAGAGCCAAGGTCCGGATTTGAACCGGAGTATAGTTGATCTGCAGTCAACCGCGTGGCCGCTCCGCCACCTTGGCTTAGCTTGAGTTAGTCAAGACTATGTATTGGAATGTGCTGCGTTTAGAATTTCGTCTGGGTTTGAAGAACTGGAAGAATAAGACTGTTAGTAATCGCGGACTGAACACGTCGTTGCCTTCGTGCGTACATCCCGATCCTATCAACCGGATCTTCTATCCGGGTCTTGTTGAAGTCTCTTTTTGGGGTAAGTTTCAAGCTTAGATGCTTTCAGCTTTTATCTCTTGGCGCGTAGCTGCTCGGCAGTGCCTTGTCAGACAACCGATCGACCAGAGGCGCCGAATGAAAGTTCCTCTCGTACTATTTCATTCTTCCCTTCAGACTTCTGACACTCCTTATAGATAGTAACCGACCTGTCTCACGACGGTCTAAACCCAGCTCACGATCCCCTTTAATAGGCGAACAACCTCACCCTTGGCTGCTGCTGCACAGCCAGGATGGAAAGAACCGACATCGAGGTAGCAAGCCGCCGGGTCGATATGTGCTCTTGCCGGCGACGACTCTGTTATCCCCGGGGTAGCTTTTCTGTAGTCAATAGCCCTCACCAAAAGGGCGTATTGGTTCGTTAGACCCGAGTTTCCTCTCGCGATTGCTTGCTATGCGCAATCGCGTCAGGCCAACTTATGCTCTTGACACTCTCCAGCGGGTTTCTGACCCGCTTGAGTTGACCTTAGGGCACCCTTGATATTTTTTCGAGGGTGTGGCGCCCCACCCAAACTGCCTACCTATCGATGTCCTGAAACAATTCAGTTAGAATTACAATAAAACCAGGATGGTGTCTCATCGTTGGCTAACCAACTCCCACAAGAGTTGGATCGACGCCTCCCATCTACCCTGCGCAGGTAATACCGTAATCCAACGACAGGCTGCAGTAAAGCTCCACGGGGTCTTCACTTCCCATAAGGAGTCACTAGTCTCTGCACTAGTACAAAAGGTTCAACGGATTCGTGTTAGGGACAGTAGCGCTCTCGTTATTCCATTCATGCAAGTCGCCAATTAAGCGACAAGGTACTACGCTACCTTAAGAGGGTCATAGTTACCCCCGCCGTTTACGAGTCCTTCGTCCGGTTGAACCCGGTGTTCAGATACTCGCACTGGGCAGGAATCACAGACTATACTAGTCCTTTCGGAGTTGCAGTCTGCTATGTTGTTATTAGACAGTCGGAGCGCCCTTGTCACTGCGACCTGCCCAATCTCTGGGCAGGCACCCCTTATCCCGAAGTTACAGGGCTAATTTGCCGAGTTCCCTTAACACGATTAATTCCGACACGCCTTCGCCTTCTCAGCGAGGGGCACCTGTGTCAGTTCTTGGTACGGACTGCATCCACCCTTTTCACGGGCTCCTGGAATTTGCTCTGTTACCCCATAACGGGTTAGCAACCTTCTCACCATTACGGTACTCCGAGTCGCATATACCGCTTAGACGGGACGACAGTCCCGCTGAGCATATCCGGAAGCGTCAGGATTGTCTGGAGCAGGTACAGGAATATTAACCTGTTTCCCTTTCGCTACACTCGAGTTACGGTGCAACTTAGGACCGACTAACCCTCGACTGACGAACATTGTCGAGGAAACCTGGCCCCTGCGGCGGTATGGATTCTCACCATACTTAAGCTTCTACTACTGCCAAAATTTTCATTTCTACACGGTCCACAGGACCTTACGACCCTGCTTCCGCCCATGCAGAACGCCTCTCTACGCCATCATACTTACGTATGGTCCGTGGTATCTGTGGCAGGCTTAAGCCCCGTCCATTTTCAGCGCCCTGAATCTTGACTGGTAAGCTGTTACGCACTTTTTAAAGGGTAGCTGCTTCTAAGCTCACCTTCCAGTTGTCTTTGACCCAGGACCACTTTCAGTGTTTACACTGAGCCTGCACTGAGGGACATTAACCACGGTCTGGGTTGTCTCCCTTACGCATTACAAGCTTACCCCGTAATGCGGACTTCCGACCATCTTAGATGACAGGGAATTTGGAGTTTGACAGGAGAGGGACGACTTTCGTCACCCACTTCCCCAATCAGTGCTCTACCTCACTGTCGATCTCCGGTCAGGTCATGCTACGGCATGTTTCGAGAGGAACCAGCGGATGCCTGGCTCGATTAATCTTTCACTCCTATACGCAGGTCACGCGAATGATTTGCATATCAAAACCGCTTGCGATCCTCCACGCACCTTTCGGCACGCTTCAATCTGCCCACGCATAGATCGCCAGGCTTCGGGTCTTATCCTGTTGACTCCGCGCATTATTAATACGCCGTCCCACACCTTACGGCTACGGACTTGTTGGTTTCCCTTCGGTTCCTTCCTTTTAAGAATTAACCTTCGCCAGCAGAATAAACTCTTTGGCCCGTTCTTCAAAACGTACGTTATGACACCGGCATTCAAACCCGTACTACCGCATCACTGCGGATTCCTTCGCTTGAAAGATCCTTTCGCGCCATAACACGCTATCACCTGTCAGTTTCAGGCACTTTTCAACACCTTTCTAGGGTTGCTTTTCAGCTTTCGCTCACGCTACTATTACGCTATCGGTTTTGGGGAGTATTTAGTTTTGGAGGTTAGTGACCCCCAGATTCACGCGGGAATTCCGACCCACGTTACTCAGGACTCCGCCAGAGCACATTTCCATACACATACGGGACTGTCACCCTCTGTAGTATGCCGTTCCAGACAACTTCTGTTCTGGAAATATGTCCCATACGGCGGGCCTATCAACACCACATCTCCCGAAGGATTCAGTTTGAACTCTGTCGCTTTCGATCGCCTCTAATAACGACATCCCGTTTGGTTTCTTCTCCTGCCCCTACTAAGATGTTTCAATTCGGGGCGTTCCCCATCCTATACAGGATTGATACGTAACGTATCAGGATGGCCCATTAGGGAATCCCCGGTTCATAGGCTCCATGCGCCTACCCGGGGCTTATCGCAGCTTGGCACGCCCTTCGTCGGCTCCCAAACCGAGCCATCCACTGACAGGTATAAAGCTCGTCCAGTTCCGTCAAACCCATTTAACGTCCTAAACGCAGCAATTCCTATACACGGCCTATCATCGCCCCGATTTCACGGGGTCTCAAGCCCTTCCCCGGCGATTTGCATCACCTGGTGCACTGGCAGTGGACCCGTGGGGATTTGAACCCCAGGCCTCGGCGTTGCAAACGCCGCGCTCTTCCAACTGAGCTACGAGCCCACCATTTTATTTGGAATACTGATGGTTTTATGGTCTGTCCGGCACCCGTTGCAATAATACCGCTTATAAATCGTTAGGAGGTGATCCAGCCGCAGATTCCCCTACGGCTACCTTGTTACGACTTAACCCCCCTTGCGAAACCCAGATTCGACAGCGCCATTTGGCGTCGCCTCATCAAGACCTCACTCGGGTGGTTTGACGGGCGGTGTGTGCAAGGAGCAGGGACATATTCACCGCGCTATGGTGAAACGCGATTACTACGGATTCCAGCTTCATGCGGGTGAGTTACAACCCGCAATCCGAACTTAGACTGGGTTTAGGAGATTGCCTTCACCTTTCGGTGTCGGAACCCATTGTCCCAACCATTGTAGCCCGCGTGTAGCCCGGATAATTCGGGGCATGCTGACCTACCGTTGCCCATTCCTTCCTCCCCTTTAGCAGAGGCGGTCCCAACGATGTCCCCATCGACCCGAAGGTCAAGCTGGCAATTGTTGGCGTGGGTCTCGCTCGTTGCCTGACTAAACAGGATGCTTCACAGTACGAACTGACGACGGCCATGCACCTCCTCTCAGCTAGTCAAGTAGAGTCTTCATCCCGACTATCATTCAGCTGTCTTATCCGGTGAGATTTCCGGCGTTGAGTCCGATTAAACCGCAGGCTCCACCCGTTGTGGTGCTCCCCCGCCAATTCCTTTAAGTTTCAGCCTTGCGACCGTACTCCCCAGGCGGCGCATTTCACGGTTTCCCTTCGGCACCTCAGTGACACGTGGTCACTGACACACCTAATGCGCATCGTTTACAGCTGGGACTACCCGGGTATCTAATCCGGTTTGCTCCCCCAGCTTTCGTCCCTCACTGTCGGAGCCGTTCTGGTGAGATGCCTTCGCCATAGGTCGTCCCACCGGGATTACAGGATTTCACTCCTACCCCGGCAGTACCTCTCACCTCTCCCGGTCCCTAGAACTGCAGTTTCCCCTGAACGCCCATCAGTTAAGCCGATGGATTTCTCAAGGGACACACAGATCCAGCTACGGACCCTTTAAGCCCAGTAAAAGCGGCCACCACTCGAGCCGCCGGTATTACCGCGGCGGCTGGCACCGGTCTTGCCCGGCCCTTTCTTCACCAGTTGTTTACACTGGTGGACAGCCACCCTGTGGTGGCACTCGGGGTTTCCTTATCACGGTTGCCCGCATTGTAAAGTTTTCGCGCCTGCTGCGCCCCGTAGGGCCTGGATTCGTGTCTCAGAATCCATCTCCGGGCTCTTGCTCCCACAACCCGTACCGATTACAGGCTTGTTGGGCTTTTACCCCAACAACTACCTAATCGGCCGCAGACTCATCCTGAAGCGACGGATCTTTCATCCGGAGAACATTCCAGTTCGCCCGGACTATAGAGCATTACCCCCAGTTTCCCGGGATTATTCTCTTCTTCAGGGCAGATTGTCCACGTGTTACTGAGCAGTTCGCCGAGGTCTTGCACCTCTCGACTCGCATGGCTTAGTCAAACCCCGATAGCAGTGGCCTCTGGCAGGATCAACCAGAATTTGTTTGGTTACTTTTCGCAACGCACACTTGCTCGGACTATTGGCGGGTGCGGACAGATGTCCACACCATCAGTATTCCTATGTCGAACCCGTTGCAACATCGCTGTTCACAGTTCGGGCTCCCATCTAAACGGCCTCTAACGTTGTGTTCGAAGGCTTATATACCTTTGCAGGCATTAACCCCCAAACAACAACGTTTGAGCCGTTTCACACTCACTTTAACGCGAGTGGGATTTACTACTTACACTCCGGCGCATATAAGCGTTACCCATGCGCACTGATTTCATTCGCGAAATGTGTGCGATCTGATGTCGCATTCAACTCCGGACAAACATGATGAAATCTTGTATAAATCAATTTTTTTTAAAAATAGAATCATTAAATTTTTTATTTTCTTAAGCGAAGATCTCAACCACGTCAGATGAGCGCAGCATGACGGTCCACTCAAGGCAACTCATCTTCTCTCAAGCCGCAGGATCGCCCACATGTTTTTCGATGTACAACTCGCCGAACATCTGCTCCTGCCGAAGGCCTACCTTGCCATCATGCATCAAAAACAGAAGTGGAATATACACTTGTGAGACAGGCCAGCCCAGTTTGCCAGCTACCTCACGGAGAGTTGCAACCCCCTGATCTTCTATACATCCGCAACATTGCAGAAGGACATCATCAATACTCTCATGATATCCCTCCTCATGTGCGATAGATACAATATCCTCTGCAAACCAGCCATCATCCCTAGCCCATGAATCACGCTGGCGTCGACGATCTTCTTTTTCTGCGTTCCGAAGCAGTGCAATCAGATCATACAAGGTGATCGGCTGCTTACGCATGCTTTTCCGATCCAATCGCCTGACTATCTCATGCTCCAGTGATAGTATCGGATTTCCCGACATCCTTGAGGACTCACCAAAGAACCCCCCATCTTCCTCATCATTCTCACCAATATCTTCTGGTACAGGATCCTCTTCCTCAAACGAAAGATAATCAGACTTTATCCTGAGAAGAGTTGCAGCATAGAAGAGAGTCCTGCCTGAAACCCGCAAATCCAGGGTTCGCTGCCGTTCCATCTCGGTAAAAAACCGGTCAGTAACCTCGATAATATTTACATGCCAGGGATCTATCTCCCCCCGTTCTGCCATCTGCACCAGAATCTCAACTGGATCTTCAATCATGTATGGAGACTCCGGTCACCAGAGTTGACTTATCAGGTCGTATTGTCACTCCAATGATCCGGTCTGCACAATCTATCATCGGTTTGCGAAGGGAGATGTTGATAAACTGAGAATTCTGAGAGAGTTCTTTTATCAGATCTGCAATCCGTTCCACATTTGCACCGTCAAGATTCATATCGACCTCGTCAAAGGCGTAAAACGGGGCAGGAATATACTTCTGGATCGAGAATATAAACGCAAGTGTAGTAAGTGACTTCTCTCCACCCGAAAGTGCAGCCAGATGATGCACTTTTTTATCCCGGGGCTGGACCGCAAAGGATAAGCCCCCGGCAAAGGGATCTTCTTCATTCTCCAGTTTGAGCTCACCACTCCCAACCGTCAGTCTTGCAAATATCTCCCTGAAGTTCCTGGCAATCTCTGAAAATGCCAGATTAAATGCTTCAAATTTCTTCTTTGAAAAGATCTCTATGCGTGCAATAATCTCTTCAAGCTCTTTACCCAGCACTTCAAGGCGCTCTTTTCGTTCAGTGGCAACAGCATTGACCTGATCATACTCCTCGATGGCCCTCATGTTCACATCGCCGATTCGATCAAGTTCAAGAGCGACACAGCCCATCTCCTCCTCGATCGCTTCAAGGGCCATGTCAGTAGTCACTCCGGCCGCTTCTTCGATCAGAGAGGCGATCTCTTCAGATAACTCGTTTCTTTTTTGGACAAGACTCTCAATCTTAACAACAATGCGTTCACGCTTTCCGGTGAGATCTCTGATTTTCCCTTCAAAGTCATCCATCTGGCTGACAAGAGCATTTCTCTTTACCTGGAGATCCTCGATATCACGTGAAAACCGGGAGAGAGTTGTCTCGGTCTCTTTTATCTCCTGTTCCTTTCCTGATATAGAGGAGCGACAATCAAGCATCCCGGCATCATATCGTTGACTCTGCTCCCTGATCTGATCCATCTGCTGCTTCTGCTCTGCGATGGTCCGTTCGATATAACCACGCTCACGCTGGGCTTCAGCAATATCATTCTCTTTATTTCGGAGGCGGCGTTCAACCTCCTCAACCTGACGGGATGCCTGATCCATCTGCTCAAACAGGGCAGGTACTCCTGTCCCTTCTAAACGGGAGGTAATCTCATCGATATCTCCCTGCATTGCCGAAATTTCCTGACTGATTATCTGAATTTTCCCTTCAAGAACTGCAAGAACCTCAGGTCCTCCAGGCGCCGATGCGATGGCCACTGCAATCTGATCTTCAAGACTCCTGATCTCCTCCTCCATAGTAGTCCTGGATCTGATAGCGACATCCACCCCGGCACGGGACCTGGCAACAAGCCCTTCCAGATCCATCCTTCTCTTCTGAACCTCATCGCGTTCAGCAGATGATACCGTAAGAGCCTCATTGAGACCAGCCTCTTCATCGCTCATCTTCGTAAGATCAGTATATAACCGGCGGAGTTCATCTTCAAAAGAACTACCAAACCCTCCTGCCTCTTTTCGGATGCTTCCACCAGTCATACTCCCGCTTTTCTCCAGGAGAGATCCGTCCAGAGTGACCATCCTGAAAGAGCCGATTCGTTTCCTAGCGTGATCAAGAGAGTCTATCACGACTGTCCCAGCGAAAACGACCCTGAATGCAGGATCAAACCGGGGATCATAATCAAGGAGATCTGTAGCGAACCCGATAATTTCAGAGCCATGGGGGGGTTCAGGAAGCGGTTTGGGCCTGAGCTTATTAAGCGGAAGGAAAGTAACTCTTCCCAGATTATTGTCCTTCAGGTACTGGATGGCTTCAGATGCGATATGGTCGTCTTCAACCACCACAAAGTGGAGCCTTGCTCCTGCGGCAGTATTAAGAGCTGTTGAATACTCCGGCTTACAACGGGCAAGACTCGCAATGGTTCCGTATACCCCATCCATTGCAAGAACAGCTTCTATCGCTTTTCCGTACCGTCCCTGTGCCTGCTGCTGGGCTTCTTTGCGATTGATCTCGATCTTCAGATCACGAATCTCTTTTCTCAAACGCTCCTGCGCATCCCGTTTCGAATAGAGATTTGTATCAAGGAGACCCACCCTGCGATCATACTCACGCTTTTCAGACTCCAGCGCTTGAAGATTCTTTGCGGCTTCCTCTTCGGTCTCCTTGCCGGATACAAGATCACGTTGGAGAAGGGCAACTCTGGATCGGAGACGATCCTCTTCAGCACTTCTCATCCGGGAACGCTCGATCATGATATCCTGTTCACGGAGAAGGTCACTACGCTGATCCTTCTTGGAGATCATGTTCTTTCGGAGAAGTTGCAATGCCTGCTCATCCTGCTCATGTTCAGCAGTCTGTTTCTCTATCTCTTTCCCGATACGGCCGGATTCACTCTTCGCAGATGCAAGAGTCATGGCAAGGTTGGTCCGATCGATTGTCAGATCACGGATTTCGTTGTTTTTCTGGACGAGACGCTCATCCTGTCGCTTCGTCTCACCATAGATCGAACCGAGGCGTTTGTCATTCTCATCTTTTTCCCGCTGCTGACGTTCAATATCACGCTTAAACCCTTCTATGGCAGCCTTTGCTTCAGCAATGCGGGAGATGAGAGTCATATATTCGCTCCCGGTCTTCGCACTTATCTCCTGATCTACACCAGCGATCTCACTCTTTACAAAATCACGCTCATGAGTTGTCCATGAAATATCCGCATCGGCCTGGGACAGAGCCTTTTCTTCCTCATGGGTGCTGTCCTGAATTGTTCCGCGTTCTTTTTGTTTTGCAGTTAAGCGGGCAGCGGAACGGCAGCTCGTCAGATACTTGAGTCGATCTTGCAGGGAACGATATTTGAGGGCCTGGACACGTTGTTTTTCCAGATGGGACAGCCGTATTGTTAGTTCTTCCAGGTGGGCATCCTGTTCCTGGATATTACTCCTTACCCGGTCAAGCTCCTCAAATGCAAGGGCTTTCTTCTGATCAAACTCCGCCACCCCTGCTATCTCATCGATGATCTTTCTCCGCTCCAGATCACTCATCTCGATGATCCGGTTGATATCACCCTGCATGACGACATTGTAGCCATGGGGGATAATGCCCCGTTGAGCCAGGAACTCCAGAAGATCTCCCTGTCTACATGGACGGCCGTTCAGGTACAGATAATTGTAATACGTACTGTCAGTCCGCTTTATCCGCCTTTTAATGACAGTCCCATCAGAGAAGGTCAGTTCGACTTCAGCAGTATTTCTCCCTGAATTAAGGTTGATCAGATCGGTCAGGCGTTCAGCCCGGAGAGAACGTGATGTGGACAAGGCAAGAACAAAAAGAATGCTATCGATGATGTTACTTTTTCCCGAGCCATTAGGCCCGGAAATTACAGTAAAACCTGGAAAAAATGGGATTTTGGTCTTTCTGCCAAACGACTTAAAGTTATCAGTCTCGAGATGAGTGATATACAAGCCGGGCACCAAGTTTCGTTATTTCTGCTCGGTCAGATCCACATCGTCAGCAATGATGAGATCGCTCCGGTTCCGATCGCCCCCATCCTTTCCCCGGTTTCTGGCATCACGGGCTGACGCAATGATGATGTCATCACCAGTATCACGAACTGGTGCCAAAGTTCCATCGGGCTGCATCTTCAGAGTAACTTTCTCACGGGGAGGCTGTGATGGAGTGCTTGATACCACAGATTCGCGGGAACCTTCATCCTCTGATCGTGGTGTTTTATTACGGGATGGTGCAGGAGGTGTCACTGCCTGAATAACCGGTGCAGGACGTTGATCCTTCTTCAGTTTCATGACAACAGCTTTCATATCCAGCATCTCATCAGTAAGACCTTTGAGGAGTGCTTCCAGTTCTGACACACGCCGTTCTAACCGTTCGGTTCTGTCTTCCGGTGAAGAGTTCTCATACCCATCATCACTCATATCTTCCTACCTCCATCGTTCTTTTGACCAAATCCCAGAATATGTACCAATATTCGCATAATACATATATATTAGCATGCACAATGAGCGAATTTTAGTGCACCATTCCATGTGTTTTGATGATTTTCAGAACCCTGACCACAAGGGAACTTATTAGATCAGAGATCGGATAAAAAAAATCAGGAACAACACCTCGAAACCATATTACCCTCTTAGAGAGTATTTGTATGCACATGGCCTATCTGGAAAAGATCGATCCAGAAATTGCAGAGATCATCGAAAAAGAGAAATCCCGTCAGATTAACGGACTCGAACTTATCGCTTCAGAGAACCTTGTCAGCCAGGCAGTTCTCGAAGCCATGGGATCGATCCTGACCAATAAATATGCTGAAGGATATCCTGGAAAACGATATTACGGTGGTTGTGAGTTTCATGATCAGGCAGAAAACCTGGCACGGGATCGTGTCTGCTCCCTCTTTGGTGCAGAACACGCAAATGTGCAGCCCCATTCAGGCTCTCAGGCCAATATGGCAGTATACTTTAGTGCTATTAAACCCGGGGACAAAATTCTTTCAATGAACCTCTCTCAGGGTGGCCATCTCTCACATGGATCTCCAGTGAATTTTTCCGGCATAATCTATGAAGCCCATCAGTATGGTGTTGACTTAAATACCGAAAGGATGGACTACGGTGTCATCGCCGAGATGGCAAAAAAGATCAAGCCTAAAATGATCGTTTGTGGAGCCAGTGCCTACCCACGGGAGATTGATTTCAAGGCATTTGCCGAGATCGCAAATGATGTCGATGCATACTGTGTTGCAGATATTGCTCACATTGCAGGTCTCTGTGCAACAGGCATTCATCCAAGTCCGGTTGGGAAGACAACATTTACCACCTCAACCACACACAAAACCCTCCGAGGCCCACGTGGAGGATTTGTTCTTTGTGACAAGGAATGGGCACAGCCTCTTGACAAAGCAGTGTTCCCGGGAATGCAGGGCGGTCCACTTATGCACATCATCGCAGCAAAGGCGGTCTGTTTTAAGGAAGCATCCACAAAGGAGTTCAAAAAATATGCCGAGCAGGTTGTGAAAAACTCCCGGATCCTTGGCGAGACATTGAAAGGCCATGGGGTAAGACTGGTATCAGGCGGCACCGATAACCACCTCTGCCTTCTTGATCTGACCAACTTCGGGCTCACCGGCCTGGAGGCGGAAAAAGCACTCGGCTGCGCAGGCATTACGGTAAATAAGAATACCATTCCAAACGAGACCAAAAGTCCGTTCGTCACCAGTGGTCTGCGGATAGGAACTCCTGCAGTAACCAGCAGGGGGATGAAGGAAGAGGATATGAGGCAGATTGGAGACTGGATTGCTGCAGTGATAAAGGATATCAAGAACGAGGCACTTCAGGCAAAGACCTGTGATGAAGTAAAGGAAATGGCCAGTAAATTCCCATTATATCCGGACCTTGTATGATACTTGACGGAAAAGGACTCGCGGATCGCAGGCTTGAACTCCTGAAAAAGGAGATATCGGAGCGTGGAGTTACCCCTACGCTCGCCACCGTTCTCGTGGGCGATGACCCTGCGTCGGCTATGTATGTACGGATGAAACACCGGGCATGTGACCAGGTGGGAATCAGGTCGGTAAATGTGGAACTCCCAGAAGGAGCAACCACCAGCGAAGTCCTTGACCGTCTGAAGATGCTTAATGAAGATCCGGAGATTGATGGAATTCTTGTGCAACTACCCTTACCATCCCAGATCGACACCCCCCAGGTGATAAACGCGGTATATCCTGAGAAGGATGTCGATGGATATCATCCCCAGAACATGGGAAAACTTGTCGGCGGATTACCAGGGCCGAGATCATGCACCCCCAAAGGGATCATGACTATCCTGAACGAGTACGGGGTTCAGACATCGGGTGCCCATGCTGTGGTCATCGGGAGGAGTGTGGATGTTGGAAGGCCAATGGCACTTCTCCTTATGCTGGCTGATGCTACTGTCACGATCTGCCATAGTAAAACCAGGGATCTCGCAGCGATTACCAGACAGGCTGACATTCTCGTTAGTGCTGCTGGAAGACCAACCATGGTCACTGCTGATATGGTGAAACCCGGAGCAACTGTGATCGATGTAGGAACTAACCATGTAAATGGTAAACTGTGTGGAGATGTTGACTTCCAGGCAGTCAGTTCAGTCGCTGGGGCGATAACACCGGTACCGGGAGGAGTCGGGCCGATGACCATCGTCTCTTTGATGGAGAATACCCTGGAAGCAGCCCTCTCGCGATGCAGACCTGCACAATAAATAAAATACGGGTCGATGGCAGCAGACCCGTACTGATGGGCATAATAAACATCAGCCCTGAATCTTTTTTTTCCGGTTCGTATGTACCTGATGAGAAGATCCGGATTACAGCAGAGGAGATGGTTACCCAGGGTGCAGATCTTATCGATATCGGAGCACGAAGTACTGCCCCAGGTAGCAGAATTATCACAGTAAATGAAGAGAAGGAAAGGCTCATCTCAGCGTTAAAAACTCTCGATGGATCAGGAATCACGGTGAGTGTTGATACCATGCATCCTGATGTTCTGGATGCAGCACTCGATCATGACGTCCATGTGGTAAACGACATTTCAGGACTCATTAATCCCGGGATGGCACAAATCATGGCAGAGGAGAAAGTGCCGGGAATCCTGATGGCAACAAATCAGACACCAGGCGACTGTCTAAACTTCCAGGATACATTTCACTCACTCCAGGCAGTCAGTGATCGGGCCCTCACTGCCGGGATAAGTGAATTTATTCTGGACCCTGGCGTTGGGAGATGGATCCCTGAGAGAACTCCTGATGCTGATTTTGAACTCTGCAGGCGGTTTCAAGAGCTCTCACAACTCAATCGTCCGTTTCTTGCAGCAGTTTCAAGAAAGTCCTTTCTCGGTTCAGTGATAGGACAAGGGCCCGAAGACCGCCTTTCTGCAACCCTGGCAATAACTTCTCATCTGGTCCTTTCAGGTGCTGCTATGATCCGGACTCATGACATACCAGAGACAAAAGATCTCATAGAAGTGTTGTCAGCACTAAGGATGGCATAAGAATGCCCTCATATAGCCTTTTTGGAATAAAAACCGGACTCATTCATCACGGTGAAGATATCCTACCTTTGCTCTTGTCAGGAATGGCCAAACTGGAACTGACCCTGGCTGATGGCGATATTCTGGTGATCGCCGAGTCTGCACTTGCAACTGCAGAAGGAAGGCTTGTGTCTCTTGATCAGGAAAATCCCTCACAAGAAGCAGAGGAACTGGCTGCTCAGTATGAACTGGATCCCAGGCTTGCTGAGATCGTACTCAGAGAGTCTGATGAGATAGTCGGGGGCATTCCGGGATTTCTTCTCTGCACATCAAAGGGTAACCTTCTTCCTAATGCCGGCGTTGACGGATCAAATGCTCCGGATGGAATGGTATCTCTTCTTCCTGCAGATCCAAATCAGAGTGCAAGGAAGATCAGGGAAGAGATCTTCCGGTTGAAAGATGTCTCTGTAGCAGTTCTCGTCATCGACAGCAGAACTCACCCGATGCGCTACGGATGCAGCGGAGTTGCAATAGGATGCTCCGGAATTCCATCTGTTCTTGATGAACGGGGGAAAAAAGATCTCTTTGGCAGAGAACTCAAGGTTACCAGAAGAGCAATCGCGGACAATATTGCATCAGCAGCTGAACTTTTAATGGGTGAAGCAGATGAGGGAATACCGGCGGTGTTGGTAAGAGGTCTTGATATACCGGTAGGAAATTTTGAGGGTGTTGAGCAGATAGCAGCTGATGAGTGCCTGTTCATGGGGATCATCTCAAAAAATGCTCAACGAAGGTCTCCTTAAACACCAGATAACTCATACAACCAGAAAAACTGTATCTTTTTTTCACCTGAAACTCTTGCGAACTTCATGAAGCAGAATGCCAAGAGCGATCAGGATTACCAGCACCGGCCAGAACGGAAACTGGATGTTCCACCACCCGCTATCATTACCGAGCCATACGATACCCCATGCTAGAATCAGTATTGCTAACAGAATTGTGCCGATACTACATGACTTCGATTTACACCAGTTATCTTCGTCCATCTTTGTCCTCAATTTGTTTTTGATCAGAAGGGATCCCTGAACCACCCAGAAATATGTGGCACACCAGCGTCAAAGGAGTTAGAGACCAAATGGGGCATCCCATTTGTGCTTACACGCATTACAACTGCATTTTGCAATCATGCTGCCGCTATCAGTAGTAACAAGATCGTCAAATTCAGTATCTTTCGAATTGCATTTCGGGCAGAGTATTTCACCCATAGACGGATAGCTCCCTAAACCCGGATCCCGGATCTGTTATATTGATGTAGTCCTACCGGTATTTCAATTTCAGCGATCATGATACCACCAGATCCAGAACCATAATTCAGTCCCAAATCCATGAAACCTGGAAAAAAGGTGCCGAAAGCTCATTTCATATGAAATTGTTGCTAGTACCAGATGTTTGAGGATTTATGCAGAGGTATCAGGGTATGAGAAACTTCTAGGTACTATAAAGTTAATAGAGGATCAGGATTTGAGTAAGCGGGATGATGGGAATGAATTATAGAATTTTTTCAGCGATGTGCTGGACACTCTTTATACTCGCAATTGTGAGTCAAAGTGCTCTGGCAGGTAAAGAGAACCTGGAAACATCTGATATTCTGGAGAATAATTCTCCTCTTGAGGAAATATCAGATGCTCAGAACCTAATCAATACTTCAGTTTCTTCAGGAGTGACTGCCACCGGACAGAACTCAGTGCAGATAAAATCCACACCATCACTTCAGGTTTCTGCAGAGTACGCACCAGAACGTGTGATCGTGAGATACAAAACCGACACGATGAGCACTATGTCAGCATTGCCCTCTGTGATGTCTACAACAAATGCTGAAGTCGGTGCATCGGTGATGACTGACTACTCTGAGGCTGGCATTCCTGGGATGCAGGTTGTACAGGTCAAGGGTGTTCCGGTAGCAAAGGCTATCCAGGAGTACACCTCAAACCCGAACGTTCTCTATGCAGAGCCTGATTATCTGGTATCACTACCACCAGAGCAGGCAGACAAGGTATCAGCAAGGGTGGAGAGTCTTGAACTGGCTTCCATGAGGACACCAAATGATCCTGACTTCCCACTTCAGTGGGGTCTGAAGAACACAGGTCAGGCGCCATTTTATGGAAAATCCGGGGCCGATATCAAGGCAGCAGATGCATGGGGAACCACAACCGGATCCTCTTCAGTGATTATTGCTGTGGTTGATACCGGGGTTGATTATACCCACTCAGATCTGGCAGCAAACATCTGGAAGAACTCCGGGGAGATACCAAACAACGGGATCGATGATGACAGGAACGGGTACGTGGATGACGTCAGGGGATGGAACTTCGCATCATCCAACAATAATCCGATGGATGATCATGGCCATGGGACCCATTGTGCCGGAAACATCGCTGCTGTAGGTAACAACAACCTTGGAATTACAGGAGTGTGCTGGAACGCCAGGATTATGCCACTCAAATTCCTGAATGCTTCAGGAAACGGACGGGTATCAGATGCGATATCAGCAATCCTGTACGCCAACCGGATGGGTGCACAGGTCATCTCGAATTCCTGGGGAGGAACTCAGTATACTCAGGCCCTTAAAGATGCAATTGATGCATCTTCTGCCGTAGTGGTATGTGCTGCAGGAAACAGCGGGCAAAACTCGGACCAATATCCACAGTACCCGGCAGCACTGAGCAGCAGTAACATCATATCAGTTGCAGCAACGGACAACAAAGACAACCTCGCAGGTTTCTCAAACTACGGTACCTCATCAGTCGACCTTGCAGCGCCAGGAGTGAACATCAGAAGTACGTATAAAAACGGCCAGTATCAGTATCTTTCAGGAACGTCCATGGCAACTCCCTACGTTTCCGGGGTAGCTGGCCTTCTGAAAGCAGCAAATCCCTCAATGACAAAGAATCAGATAAGGGATAGGATCCTAAACACCGTTGACAGACTCAGTTCATTATCCGGAAAGGTTGCAACAGGAGGAAGACTTAATGCAGCGGCTGCCGTAGGATCGGTCTCACCGACACCAACCGTCACGCCCACGCCAACTCCGCAGCCGGGTGTTCTGACAGCCTCATTCATTGCATCACCGGTAAGTGGAAGAGTCCCCTTGAGAACTCAGTTCATCGATACCTCTATCGGTCAGCCATCCACATGGGCATGGAATTTTGGTGACGGGGGATACTCGTACCAGAAAAACCCAATTTATACCTTTACGAAGAAAGGTGTGTATTCCGTGCGGCTTACCATCAGCCGGTCAGGAAAGATGAGTACCGCATATAAGAGCAGGTACATCACAGCATACTAGTTTTTGATACAACGAGGAACCGAACTCATCTTTTTTTCAAACTCAAGGTTCCAGATTGGATTACTTCAGAACTGGTACTAACCAACCCAGAAGTGAGCCAAAATAAGTTCAATAGTCGGTTAAGAAATTTGATGACACTTGTTGTCACCAATTCCTATTCTTCAGGAATTATTAGTTGACAACTAGCCATTTAATCAACAGAATGGCAACCGTTTCAAATTTTAGATAAAAGCCCATTCAATAGGTAATCACACCGATTCATGGGTTACAGAGGAGGATCACAATCATCTACCACAAGAAGATTGAGGAATTAACCATTAACAGCAGGTCTACAGGTGTCCAGATTGCCTGAAACATTGCCTAATTTATGACAAATTACACAATGAAATGCTGATCAATTGGAGATTTGTATGATGAACTGAACAGAGGAGTGAAACCATCAGGAAGAAACACCAAATTTCGAGGCACGCATACAAATAGAAGATACAATATTGGAGATTCCAGTAGAAAAAAAGGGGTTATTAAACTCTTTGTGCCGCGCCCAGAGTACAGGCCGATGAAGATCCAATATCCACAATCCATATCATGTATAATGAGATGATACCTCACGAATATTCTGAACAACAGCCAATTTTTAAAAAGTAACTCATTTTGATATTATTAGGTTTTTCAAGATGAATTCCACAATTTAAATGATCAAACCCGAAAAACTCCATCTCACAGCCAAAGTAAAATTTCTACAAATTCTAACGAATGTTGAAATAAAGCAATAATTGGAGAAAGATAAAGAGAGAACAATCATCTGAATCCTTTGAGAATAGAATGCCTAATGTAAGAAATTAGGTTTAAAAAATTGACCAGTGGAAATCCCATCAGTGAAAGAAAAATACATCACGCAGATATCAGGGATTCAGAAATCTGGCATCAACTACCTTTTTTGGCCAGATACTCCCAGGATAGGAATAACATCCTCAAAATGATCGACTACAGCGTCAGCAACAACACCACCTGCAAATTCTGCAGGAAGACGATCGCCGTACCGGGCGTGAACTCCATACATGCCCAAGCGCTGAGCAGGGGCAATATCATTGACCAGATTATCACCAAGAACGCATATCCGATGGGGAGGGCAGACCATCATCTCTGCTGCCAGCCTGTAAACTTCAGTGTCCGGTTTCTTCCTCCCGATACATTCAGGAGAAATGACAAGTTGAAACAGATCCCTGACTCCGATCAGGTTGAGTCGCTCTTCTGCATGATGAACTGAAGCATTAGTTACAGCTGCTATCAAAATCCCTGCATTATGTATCTCCAGGAGCCCGGTAACGACACCGGGAAACGGAATGACATTCTGATTTTTTATTTTCACAAACTCATCACAGGCAGATTTGAGAACCTGTTCATCATTGAGGCCCTGCAGGTTCAGATACTCTACAAGCGCCTGATCACTCTCAACACCATAGGGAGAGAAGATCAATCCACGGATCAGATCTCCAGGATCACCTCTGCCAATCAGTGTGACAACTGCCTGACTGGCACCTTCCATTGCTGCGGCAAAATCATACAGTGTGTTGTCAAGATCGGTCAGAAACAGATCATATTTCAGGATGATACCACCCCACTGACTGGTAGCATACGAAAAGCAACATGGACGTGGATATCTTCATCGCAGATCGTATACGTACAACTTCATTGACACCCATATCAGACTCACAATAACCAGATAGGATCAGGTTCATCTAGCCAGATGTAAAACCTCATGTATGAAAGTCTCATATCTGGCAATAGGATTAATTGCCGTTGTTCTTCTTATTTCAGTATCCGTAGTGAGCGGAGTGGAACCCTCAACCATCTCACCCCAGTTAAAAATACCAAATTCCTCACAGCCATTTGATGACAAAGCCTTTCAGGAGCGCGCTGATTTTGCAATAAAAAATCTGACCAACCCATTTCCTACAGAAAATAATCTCATGGAACTCCAGTCAGCCTACTATGACCTGGTGAAGAAGAACGTAAAACAGGATTTTTATGCTGAAGCACGAAACATCACAAAATTCCTGTTCTATGACATGAAAGCAGCAGAGGAGATGCAGGATTACAAGGAACAGACCGGTCCAAATCATATCCAGATGGATTTCCGTGAGGATATCGGTGATCAGGCATATGCAGATCTGGACGCTGCAAAGCGGGCATGGAAGAGTATCAGCCACCTGTACCCGAATTTCACACCAGCGTTCCCCTGAAGTTCCCGGGATCCCGGTCAATTCCCCGGCACAACACCGGGAAGAACTCCGGACCACCTCTCGCCAAATAACTATCTTTTTTGCTACAATTCACAATCCTTGTACATGGACAGGAGTGAGATCGAGGCCCTGGCAGATATTGCGTACGGGATCTTTGAGCACTATCTTACCACGCAGTTTCATCTCAGAAAAACACCACTCTATCATCTTGTAGAAGAAGGTACATCATTTCAAAATGAATTCAACGAGATATTTACCCAATTTAAGGAACTGTATCCAGAACTAGAAACTCATCTGCAGGAACGGTTTGCATCACCTGATGAGATGTACCGGCTTATCATTGAAGGAGAGGGGGTAGTCCCCACGAAAACAACCCAGTCATACTGGATCATTCAGGATGGACCAGACACTGACCCTCATGCAACAGAGGATGAACGGGCAGGAAAGTGGCTTATCTTTGTCCAACCAGACCAGGTTGATGAGATCTGGAAGAAGATCCGTGATTTAACCTGGCAGAAAGAACTGGGAATCTCTGCAAAAGTCTCAACCGCAAAGAAAAATCCTGATTCACGTGATGAGCGTAAGGTTCTGTATGTCTACACGGCTGACTGGGAGAATGAAGAGGAGGTCATGCAGGTGCGCGAGAAGCTCCGCTCTATCGGAATCACTGATCGGATCGGATACAAGCGAAATATCGAGACCTTTAAAGGCGAATATGCATCGAAAGGAAAAAGAGTAACGTATTATAGCGCCTGAATTATCAGGCTTTACGCTCTTTGTTCTTTGGTCTCAGATTTTTATAGCCGCATTTTCTGCATGCCGTTGCACGAACAGGATTCCGTGCGTTACAGTGCATACATACTTTAACATTAAGCAGACGTGCTTCTGCCTCAGGAAAACGTGCCATGATATTACTCCACTCGAACTATCTGTCCTATAAAGAAGGTTCTTACTTCACATAAGTGTTATGGAAGCACATCCGTCGGGTTTTCATTACCATCAGCATGGATGAACACCACCGCCGCAAACATACAGGGATCACCTAGCTGATCAGCCACTCCCGAAGTGCAAGCAGCCCACGACTCCTGTGTGAGATTGCATTCTTCTCCTCTGCATTCATCTCTGCTAGAGTCTTACCGGCAACCGAGAATATCGGATCGTAGCCGAACCCCTGGCTTCCCCTCGGTGATACGATGGTACCGTCAATCCTGCCTACAAACACAGAGATACCATCTGTATCAGCATAGGCAATACCAGTTTCAAACCAGGCCGACCGATCAGTCTTATCAGAGAGAAGGTGGAGGATCCCCTCATTCCCGATAGTCTTCTGAACATATGCCGCACATGAACCGGGAAAACCATTTAGTGCTGAGACGAAGAAGCCGGTATCATCAGTGATCACCGGACGATTAAGTATACTGTAAGCATATGCTGCTTTGCCTTTTGCAACCTCTGCAACAGACTCGTTCCGGACTTCAGGACATTCCAGTTCAACATGCTCCACCTCAGCAATTCCGGAGAAGATGCCAGCTGCTTCCCGTGCTTTATGCAGATTACTGGTGACAAAGGTGATTTTCACAGATACCGGCCCCGTAGATCAATTTCATGCTCACGGATAAGAACATCATCAGCTTCAGGAAAAGTCTGCCTGTACCCTTCACTGAATGCTTTCTTCAACTCCAGTTCATCAGGTGCCGTGCTCTCAAGCACCTGAAACAGGACATGGATATCCACTCCACGCGCCTCAATCTCTGTTGAATTGTATCCAAGTCCAAAGTCAATAAGATAGCAGTGCTCATTCCTGATGATCATATTACAGGTTGTCAGATCACCATGAATAAGACCACCTCTATGGAGAAGTCCAACCATGCGGCCGGCTTCCATAAGAGACACAGGAGAAAGGGTATCTTTGAGTTTTAGCCCATCAACCCTTTCCATAACGATGGTATCTGCAGAAATGTCACTCATTATCGGAGTAGGAACCCCGAATCTCCGTGCTTCGGCAATCAGCCTGGCTTCTGCTCTTGTCCGTTCAGATATCAGACGATGATCCAGATCAGGATGCCGGTACTTTTTACCCACCCGGCGTTTAGTTGCTGTTTGGTTGCCAATCTCAACAACAGCCTCTGCACCCCTGATGAGACCAACACCGTCAGACACCAGGGGCGGGTTCTTTGCCAGGTTTGCATTTCGCCAGGTGACCTGAACCTGATCTGCACGAAATGATGGATTAACCCGCGAATCCTTCACCTGCAGAACTGATCCATGCTCAAGCATGAGCCGCCCGGTATATGCGATCATCGCCCCGTTGTCACCTATGAACTTCATATCAGGAACTGCAAATGAAGCTCCCCTTGCCTCACACATGAGGCGGAGCATCTCCTGCAGACGACGATTTGCACCAACCCCTCCGACAAGGATCATCTCATCCTTCCCGGTCTGTGAAATAGCCCGTTCGGTCACTTCCACACACATGGCAAAGGCAGTCTCCTGCAGACTATGACAGACGTCAGCGATCGGCTCGACAGAATCTTTTGCCGCACTGATAAGACCCGAGAAGGCCAGATCCATCCCTTTCACCGTATAGGGAAGAGGGATGTACGACCCGTCCCTGGCAAGTTTCTCTATCTGCGGACCACCAGGATGGGAGAGCCCTTTACTCCTGGCAAACTTGTCGATTGCATTACCAATTCCAATATCGAGGGTCTCGCCAAAGATACGATACCGGTTGTTCAGGTACCCGAGGACCTGTGTGTTTGCACCACTTGCATACAGTACGATCGGATCCTCAAATCCTGATGCATATCTTCCGATCTCGACATGCGCCACACAATGGTTCACCCCAATCAGGGGAACATTCAGTGACAATGCAAGGGCACGGGCGGCAGTTCCGACAATCCGCAGGCAGGGGCCAAGCCCGGGACCCTGAGAAAACGCGACTGCTACCGGACGTGGGCTCTCATTTAGAACAGAACTGATCAAACCGCCGATCTCTGCAGCGTGATGTTGAGCTGCCTCACGTGGATGGATCCCTCCCTGAACCGGCTTATAGGGCTTTGACTTCAGGGTAATGAGATCGTCATCAAAAACAGCAGCGCTGAGATTCCAGGCAGTACCTTCGATCCCAAGCACTGGGCCTGATTTCTGCATCAGGCTTTGTTCTTAAACTCGGTGTATCCGCACTTGCCGCAGCTTGCGCGATCCTTGTGCTCGCCCATAAAGACACCAGGACCACAGCGTGGGCAGTACCGGCGTGACGGGGTTGCAGTCTTTCCGCTTACGGTGAAGTATGCAGAACGCTTGACAGATGTCTTCTCTTTCTTACCTTTTGCTGCCATACTTCAACCTCCTTAAGATGCCTCCGCAGCGTCCTCAGACGGCGCATCCTGAGCACCAAAGACTTCCTCAGCTACCCCTCCGCGGGTCATGAGATACCCGCGTTCAAGTTTCACCAGGTCATCCTTGTTCTGGTACACCCGGGCGGACCCCCTCAGAACACTTATTCCAAACCGGCATTTCATTGAATCAAGAACAACCTGATCCTTTCCTGCATTCATCATTGCAGCAAGCTTGGCCTGAACCAGCTTCCGCGATGGTGTTGCACCGGTATAATTGAGAGTGAACTCAAGTTCTCTTCGTGAGAGGAGTTCATTCTGTTTATCAGAAGTGATAGAAATCTCCATAGAGATCCTCTATTGGTATGCGGTTATCAAATATATACCTGCGCGGTCAGGAAGATTCGGGGACACTCTCAAATTTTTCAAGAAAAATTCCTGCCTGCTCACGGATATCAGGTGAGATCTCCAGAACTACAACCCCTTCTCCGGGTTGGCCATACAGGATCAGGGAGCCGTTCGGGGAGGCAAGAGCAAGAGGGAGGACAGCAAGATCTTCCTCACCTGCAACCTGTATTACGATTCTTCCAGCGTTCACTGCTCGTTGGGTTGCCTGTTCAAGATCTGTACTAATGCATCCTGCAGGATTTTTCACATTGATGATCTGATACTCAGGAATAGTTACGCCATCATGGGGACGCCTCATGGTCTGACCATCGATGATCGCAATCACCGGAGGATACCCTGCCTGAAGAAGATGCTCGGTTACCACGTCACCCACACTGAAAAAGAGTCTTCCAGCAAGAAGCGGGAGAACCGGATCAAGAGAGGGGTAGAGGGTGCCAAAAGGTCGCGTGAACAGGTGTCGCTGATCTTCGGGGAGTTTTAACATCAGCGGACCTTAAGCGCATATCTCCCGGGAAGGGTGATATTCATTCGTTTAGCAACATCGCTATGTTCGGGATCGATAATAACCAGATACCCGGTCCAGTCGGTGGTGAGATTGTTTGTACCGCAGATCGAACAGGAAGCCCCTTCGACAACCCGGTGACATTCACGGCATACAGAAAGTTGTTTCTTCTTGGTTGCAGCCATGATCAGACCGCCCCGCTGTTCTCTTTCTCTTTCTGCTCAGCCTTCATATCTTCATCAAGCCATACAAGGCTTCCAAGACCTGCCTGACGCATAGTAAGACCGATCTTACTCTCACGTGGCTCACGTTCGCTCAGGGAGAGCGTGACAACACGGGCCCTGACAACATCCCCGACCCCGATATGTCGCCCGGAGTCCTGGCAGATGAGTTGCGAGTTCTTCTCATCATAACTGATGTATTCATCAGAGATCTGGCTGACGTGAAGCATCGCATCAATCGGGCCAAGGCTGATAAACGCACCAAAACTGGTCGTCTCAACAACAATGCCCTCAATGATCTCCTGCAGAGTAAGCCTGATCGCAAGACCTTCAAAGTCTACATCATAAAAGACCGCACCATCACCAGGGATCATCTCTCCTTCCCCAATCCGGGTAACTCTGGTCACAGCAATGAAAATACCGATCTCCTTGTCAATACTCCCCTCAAGCTGTTCCTGAAGTACATCCAGAATTACAGTCTCCAGATCCTCGCCAAGCCGGTTTGGCGGAACCCTGACCTTATCAACCATCTTCAGTCTGTAATACATCTCTATCTCCTGATGATCTCGAGCTTTTGCTTCCCTTTCAGTGAAATTACTTCTAAACCTTCATCCAACAGACGGTTCCTGAGATCGCGGTCATTGGTCACAACCCTGCATCGTTCTCTCTTAGCAAACGAAAGGATCTGGTCATCAACCGACTCACCTTCGTTTCCGTCCATCGGCACCACCGTACATAACTGTGCAAACCGAAGGCCGAGACGGGCAGCAGATGCATCATTGCCCCTGCCGCGTGCAAGGCCTTCAAGTTCACGGACTACAACATCCGGAACGCATGGTTGCATGACCCCCATCATCCATTTCAGCTCTTCAAGCAGATCAATTCTGAACTGGGAGGTCATTAGAAACGCATTTGTATCGATCAGAACGGTCACTCGATCAGCGTGCCCATCCCAATCAGACGCCATCGTCCTCCGACCTGCCTGCTGATTGCGATCGGTGACCCAACCTCAGCACAGACCGGTCTCTTGAGTGTGACCTCTGCAGCATCCTTCTTGGTACTAGTGACAAGTCCTACGGTAACGGCTGTTCCAACCGAGAGCATAAGAGGCTCTCGCGCCTTGAGAGGCTCGATATCGAGCTCGCTGTTTGCTCCCACAACCCGCTCCATGAGCCGAACTGAGAACCACATCTTGTCCCAGACCGGTGGAAGTTTCCCCACCTGACCGAGCACCTGCCCGGAGAGCATATCACTCTTGGTAATGGCGGGATCAAGTTTGGTTCCGATGGCAAGAAGACCACCCGGGGTTGCGATATGGACCTTCTTCTGCCCTTTATGGATCTCAGTCACCTTGGTGATGATTGAATCCCATCTGATCTTGTTCTCAACCAGACTCTGAATGCCTGGCCTGATCTCGATCTCGTCACCATCGTTTATGACACCCCGTATGAGTGACCCTCCAACCACACCTCCTTTGACATCCTTCCAGCTGCATCCGGGTTTATTTACATCAAAAGAACGTGCGATCAGCATGATCGGATCTGCTTCTGGTTTTCGTGACGGTTCAGGGATGGTCTCGTCAAGGGCCTGAAGGAGTGCCCAGACATTGATATCTTTCTGGGCTGACACAGGAATGATTGGTGCGTTTTCTGCTATGGTTCCTTTAACAAATGCCTTAATCTCCTCGTAATTCCGGACAGCATCCTTCTGGGTAACTACATCGATCTTATTCTGGACGATAACAATCCGCTTGATCCCGACCAGTTCCAGTGCCATCAGATGTTCTTTGGTCTGGGGTTGCGGACAATGTTCTGATGCTGAAATAACAAGCATCGCCCCGTCCATAAGGGCAGACCCGGAGAGCATTGTTGCCATCAGGGTCTCGTGACCAGGTGCGTCCACAAAAGAGACTGCCCGAACGGGTTCAGCCTCTCCTCCGCATCGTGGACATTCAGGCTTGGTGGTGAATCCTTCAGGTCCATGACATTTTTTGCATTTGTAAAAGACAGCGTCTGCATATCCGAGCCGGATGGAGATACCCCGTTTCATCTCCTCGCTATGCCGGTCGGTCCAGACTCCTGTGAGTGCATTGACGAGTGTGGTCTTTCCATGATCCACATGCCCGACAACGCCGATATTTGTACTCGGTATTATTTCTTCTGGCACCAGTAATCAAACCTCCTTACCTATTTGAACAGATTGGTACTTATACGTGAGCATACTACAGATGCCCGGATTTAAGTGATGTTCCAAAACACAACGGAAAAATTTGGAGACGGAAGACGATTATCCAGCCCCGTTACATGCGCTATCAAGATTGGGCATCTCCTGGAATGATTGTTCGCGGGGATCTGACCGTTCCTTCTCAACCTGCCTGAGTTCCTCATTCAGGTCTTCCTTCTTGATCGTCTTTTGCGAAAGAATTGCAGGCACAAGCATATCTGTCCGGTAGAGCATTCCCGTGCTGTCAAGCTCCACGAATGAATGCCCGCTTCTCTCTTCAATCCGTACAATTGTTCCGGTAGTTCCTGTCCGGGGATACCGCACAGGGGATCCAATCTCCAGTACCGTGTTCATGCTCCCTTCCTTCTCTTCAGATCACTTAAGGATTCCTGATATCATGAGACAACAGATCCGGAGAGGATCTGATCACCAGTCACCTGATACTCTTTTCCGGTAGAGGATATACGGTATGGGCCCTGGGTTGTCACATCCCCAACTTTTGTGTTGGTCGGATATGGTACCGTGAACGTACCGTTGACACTCTCCTGCTTGTATACAAATGTCCGTCCGGTGTTGGTTTTTACCGGGATCTCGATGATACCTTCGCCATGAATAACTGCCCCGGGAACATACTCGAAGACCTTGACGTACCTGACATCAGGAAGGCCTTCCGGAGATGCCCGCGTTGGAGACTCATGAACAAGCCGGTAATGCTGAAGAGCTGGAACTGTTGAGACCGGTTCAGTGTAAATATAGTTTACAAGCGCAGTCTCATACTCCGGACCTACTGTAGACTTCGAACTCTCCAGCATTGCAGCCCCTGCATCGTATGGCATCTGTGATCCGTTGACAATCACCGGGTCACTCGTCTTGGAGTACTCTGGCTTCATGTACTGAATATAGTGCACCTGCCCTGGCTGGGTCATGGAGCCGTCAAAATTGTGGAGACGCGAGACCATCGTCTGATAGTACGGCTCCATGAAGAACGGGAAGTTCTGACCAGTGTTCGGGTTGTCCGGATTGGGCAGGATAAAATTTCGCTGATATGGGGATGCACCAACATCAGGATTATCCCATGTTGCCATTGCCCAGAACTTGCCGGTGTCCATCTCGTAGTCAGTGACCACATACCTCGTTTTCAGGTGATCAAGGATCCCAGATGCAACAGATTCATTTGTGGTGATGAAGAACCTGGCCGCCCCATAATCTCCTGCCACTCCGTACTGGAACGGATTTGCATTGGGCATCCTCTTTGCAAGATAGGTGATGATATGACCATAATCCCACCATGACATCACGCCATATGCCTGCGTCGGTGGCTGCCATGCATCCTTCTGGTAAATTGTAAAGTAATCAACGCCTGGATCAGGAGTGTTGTTCTCCATCCAGCCGGTAGCCTCCCTCCAGTCCGGGTTCAAAGTAAACTGGCCGATCGCAAGATCACGCCCGATGGAGTTGTAGGTGAAGAGGGCTCCAAGAAGAATCACCACGACCAGGAATATCATACTCCCGGTAGAGACTGACACACTTCCAGACCTCTTTGGCGGTTGAGATTCCTTCTGCTTTCCACCCTTGGAATGAGCAGGAGGCTCCTCTTTTACCTGGGAATGTGAACTCCTTCGAACGAGATCAATGCCATACCCCACGGAGATACCTCCCAGAATGGCGGCAGGCACAGCCAGGTAATACTCATACCTGATATGCTGCATTGTTGCATAGAGGACAACAAGAGACCAGATCAGGATGAACACATACGATGGGCAGAGTTCTTTTCGAAGTTTATTCAGAAGGACTCCGATACCGATCACAAACAGGATCAGACTGTACTGGAATGTTCTCCAGGCATCATCAAACGTCCAGGGTCTTGCTTCCTGAATCGTCTTCCAGTGGATCTCCTGACCGAAGAATGCATTTGCGTTTGCAAGAAGGTAATTGAACAACTCAGGTGAGAACAGAGCAAAGAGTCCAATTCCCAGAACCGAGACTCCGACTAGTGACAGGATGTAATGGGAGAACGGACGCTCACGAAGAGCCCATGAGAATCCGAAGAGGATCCAGGTTCCAAGGATAATAAGGGAGTATGCAACCAGATGCCCGGTCGTATAGTAGTTGAGCCCACCTTCACCATGAACACCGATGATCAGAAACCCAATTATTGCAACCAGAAATGTTACGGTATTTACTACAACCGCTGAAGCGCCGAGATGACCGATGTACCGCTGGATGATAAACCAGATTGGTGTGAACATCCCGACAAGCAGAGCAAAGAGGATCATCGTTGGCATGAGGGCAAGCCCGAGGACATACAAAATACCACAGATAAGCCCCAGTATCGCAGGAGTCTTCCAGGTCTCCTTATCAGCAATATCAACAGGATGCTTCCGGCAGTAGACTACCGCACCCAGGTACCCAAGGCAGAAGAGGGTACTAAAAAGAACCTCTCCGATATGGTGGTCAAAATACCCGTAATAGGATCTGAAGAAGAACTGGCCTGGACAGATTGCAATGAAAAAACCTGCTACCAGTCCGGCCTTCCAGTCTGCAATCATCCGTACCAGGAAGAACACAACAGGAACCAGAATGGCTGCCATCACACAAGGGATGAGAAGGCAGACAGATATGATATCAGGGCGTGCATGAGCACCAAGCACCAGGCACACAGCACTGCTGATCAGGGGGAAGAGCGGACCCCAGTGCATCGGCTGGCCCTGAGGGAAGTATGTCATCGGATCAAACCAGGCGATGCTCGGGAAGTTTTCCATGCAGAGTTCAACCCGCCGAAGTTGGTATGTCGGATCATCCATCCCCACATTTGAAAGAATGTCAGTATTCCCGGAGAAGACCGGGATAATCCTGATAAGTAGGGAAAAGAGGGAGATGAGTGCGAGAGCCCCCCCAATCAGAAGTACACGTGGTTGTATGAAATTTATCGGGTTCATATCGTTTTCTCCTGCGATCTGTTCTCGTCGTCAGAACAGGTGAGCAAGCACCGGTTCTTGGAATCCATAAAGAAATTTATCTGATCACGAATAATATCCCTGACCTGATACCTGACCTGATATCCAAGTTTTTTCACCTTGGAAATATCAGAAAAGAGAATGGGAACCTCTGACGGACGGAACCTGTCCGGGTCAAACCGGATCCTGATATCAGGACCGTCAGTCCTGACGAGAATCCCGCCATCCTCAATGTCAAAGGAGATCTCATCAGTCAGGATCATCTGATCAATCTTGGATTTTTCAAATTCTACACCGAACACACGGGATTTATCAGACTCCAGTGGATCGGTCACTGTCTTGTCAGAACAATTTGTATTAATCTCATGCACCTTGTGCCCTGAAGCTTCGATGCTCATGAGGATGTAACTCAACACAGAACAGGTCCGGTTCGAGCCAACATTGTAGACATCCCCATACTGTCCTTTTCGGGCAACGATCTGATACCCATCGATGATATCATCAATATGAGACCAGTCTCTACACGCATTTACATTACCGATTGAGATCTGATCAATCTCTCCGCACTTCAGCTGGGTCACTTGTCTTGTTATCACAGAGGTGACAAACTGATCACCTCTTCCCGCACCTTCATGATTAAAAGAGCGGGAGACCAGCCCCTTCAGACCATATGTATGGTAGTAATTCCTGAAAAGAATCTCACCATACACCTTACTGGCTGCATACGGGGACATGGGCCTGAACGGATTACTTTCTGATATCGGGAGTTCAGGTATCCGGACCGGTTCAGGGAAGATAGTGCCGTACTTCTGTTTTAACGATTCATGCTGCTTTTCTGAACTGATAACAAGACCATACTCCTCACTTGTACCGGCAAATAGTATCACCGGATCAACCTCTTTCTGCCTGACCGCCTCAAGCAGGTTGATCGTCCCGATGCAGTTTATCTGGGCAGTCTCAAGCGGATGGGAGATCGACCGGGGAACAAATGACTGGGCGGCAAGATGGAAGATATAATCCGGCTCGGCAGTATCGATAGCATGGACAAGGCCAGAGATATCTTCAAGGCTTCCCTCAACAAAATTGATCGCTTTCTCGATCTTTTTATGAGAGATATTCTTTGGAATAGTCCCGTCAGCCCGGCGCCTGACCAGCCCATACACACATGCTCCGTTATCTACCAGATCACGGGCAAGGTAAGAGCCAACAAATCCACTGACACCGGTGATAAGAACACGGATATCATCCCACTCCATGTTACAGCATCTCCGGGATCAAAAGCCGGTAAAAACAGGGTATTAATATGATCTTCATGCTCCTGTCAGCGTATGCACATACGTGGATAGTTGTTCTTTAAATAACTTGTAATCGAATCGTTCAGCCTGGGCTCTCGATGCCTCTGCATACAGTTCCTGATTCTTATCTATCAGAATTATGGCTTCACTGATTGAATGGGGATCCGGTGATACCAGAAGACCCGTATGCTTGTCAATCACTGTCTCCAGGTATCCTCCTTCCTTTGCAGCCACCACAGGTTTGCCACATGCCATCGCTTCTAACGGTGTAAGCCCATAGTCCTCGTCGATCGCGGTTGTCAGAAATCCACGACATGTTCCATAGAGGGTTATCAGATCATGATCGCTGACTACTCCCAAAAACTCAACATTCGAGGGTGCTGATTTTACAAGGTACTCAAATGCAGGATATATCCTACCTGCAATCTTCAGTTTTTTATCAGGCATCTCTCTGAATGCTTCGATCTGCAGTTCTATCCTCTTCCACTTGTCAACCCTGGAGACTGACAACCAATAGTCACCACATCCTAAGTTCTTGTAATTCTCAAGATGAATCGGTGGATACAGAACATGTGCCTCCTTCTGATACGTCTTCCAGACCCTGTTTCTGACATTGTGAGAGATGGCAGCAATGTGAGTGACATGCTTCCTGACAAATCTCCGATCCAGAAAACGGAAGACCGATAGAACAGGTACATATATCAGACGCTTTGCCATCGGGAGATCGGCGATGGTCTGATAGTACATATCATAGAGGGCCCTCCGGGGAGTGAGCATAACATAGCAGTGTGGCATATCGTGGGTAAGAAAACGCAAAGCCATGTCATCGGTAACGATATAAAAATCATATTCGAGTTTGAGGGAGCGAAAGAGATGCATCCCAGCCGGTTGTTTCAGGGGTTCGGCAGGCAGTGAGACATTGAGAGGGTGAAATTTTACTTTTTTTGCCAGAGGATAACAGTCACCAAGGGAGGGGGAGTAACTCAGACACACAATCGTGGCATCAAGTGCCATCGCCATATCGATAAAGAATCGTTCAGCCCCCCCGGGAATACTGAAATCCAGGCAGGATAAGATCGCAATTCTCATGTTCGTACTCTATTGAGCATGGAAGATATTTCAGCGTCATATTTGGTTGCTATACTATCCCATCGAAGATCCACGGGAACCGGATATCGTCGAAAACCTAGCGAATATGTATGTTCCATAGCATGGGCAAGTTCGTTCTCATCGCCTGACTGAACAAGTGTGGATCCATCATATCCGGAGAGACTCTCTGATAGTCCTCCTACCTGTGATGCAATGATGGGGAGACCATATGATATACCAATATGTGCAACCCCGCTCTGTGATGCCCGTGTATACGGAAGAACCAGAGCATCAGCAGCCGAGAAATAGAGGGGAATCTCATCATCGGAAACATACTTATTCAGAAGTCGTATCCGGTCTTTAGCAGGTGACCGGGAGACTGCATCAAGCGAAGCATGATCCTCCCAAGCCTCCCCAACGATGTACAGGAGTGAGTGATCCCTGACTGTATCAGGGAGCATCTCAAAGGCATGAATCAGATGAATGACCCCCTTATATGGCCTGATTAACCCGAAGAACAGAAAGACAAAAAAATCCTCTGCCATGAGAGATCTCTTGGAATTTTCCTGATCAAGAACCGGATACTGATCATAAAGACCGTGAGGGATCACCCCGATTTTATATTCAGGAATCCGGTAGTGAGAAGCGATGAGCTGGCGATCATGTTCAGAATGGACCACATACCGACAGGCCATCCGCCTGATCAGCCTCCCCATTACCCTGGCATACACACGAATGGGACCGACAGAAAACTCGAGTGGATCAACAACTTCATGGAATTCTATCATGACCGGCTTTTTTGTGTGGTTCAAAAGGAGCAGGGCAAGGTACATGTGTGCTACACTGGAAGTCCACCACTCCAGAATGATAACATCGGCATTCCGGAACTCATTCGAAGCCTTGATCCAGGTGGCTGGATTATACCAGTCCAGAATATCCCGTAATTTAATCGTCTCACTAAATTTCAGGGATGTCAAATCAGTCCCCACTCTCTTCCAACCCGGAAAGAGTCGTTGAGGGAGCATATGCCTGAAGAGAATGCTGGTGACCTTGTTGTGATCTGCGAGAGCATTGGAAAGGCGGAGCGTGTAATAACTGATACCTGAAAGAAAACGAGGAGAGGGACCGATAATCACCACTGAATTTTTTATCATTAATTTATTAAAGATCTCGCTATTCACTTGACAGTCACGCACTGAACCATCAGGCTTCACCCTTTAATGCCAGTCTTACCATCTCTTCGCCCCTTTCCAGCATCCGCTTTGCATCTTCAGAAGTACGGCCTTCAGCAGTGAACCGTATCTTTGGTTCAGTCCCGCTGGCCCTGATCAGGCACCAGCCATCTTCTTCTTCAAGGCGAATACCGTCAGTCGGGTTTGCCGCCCCCAGTGCATAAAGAACCTCTCGGGACTGGGGTAATTCAAGAGAACGCCGGATGATCGGATACCGGGGTATTGACGCAAGTTCTTCAGCGATATCCCACTCCCCTGCCATTTCACAGAAGAGCCCGGCTGCAAAGGGACCGTCAGGACAGTACGAGATATGGGGGAAGATCCATGCACCCGATGGTTCACCACCGAAGTCTCCCCACTTCACCAGTTGTTCAGAGACAAATGCATCGCCCACTGGTGTCCTTCTCACCTCGGCTACCTCTTCCACTGCCATCGAGGCATCATATGTGGTCACAACCCTTTTTGTTCCAAGATATTTCGCAAAGAGAATCAGGAGAAGATCGCCAGGAATATAAGTACCGGTGTTATCAAAAGCCATCATCCGATCTGCATCCCCGTCGTGGACAACAGCACACCGGGCATTTGTCTTCTTCATCAGGGCAGGGAGGTAAGGAAGATGCTCAGGAAGCGGTTCAGACGGCCTGGAGAAAATACCTGACGGATTGGCATTGACCGTGGTGACAGATGCACCAGCATCAGAGAGCAGATGAGGGGTCAGAACACATCCTGCTCCATTTCCACAATCCAGGATGACAGGGAGATCATCCTTTACAGTAATCTTCTTCAGAATCGCCTCTCGATGAGGGGTGAGTGGATCACACTTCTTCATCTCACCCTGATGAAGCCAGTCTTTTATTGAGATATCAGAAAGAGCATCCTCGATCTCTTCCTGCTGAACTGCCTGAAATGAAGAGCCGTCAGGGTTGAAGAGTTTCAATCCATTATAGGGTTCAGGATTATGCGAGGCCGTAACCATACAGGCTGCCTGGAAAGAACGGCAACTGTATGCTATTGAAGGTGTGGGTGCAATTCCTCCTTCAAGGGCTGTTGCACCGGTGCTACACATACCAGCCATAAAAGAACTTGACAGAACAGGGCCGGTCGTTCTAGAGTCCATTCCAACCAGTACCTTATCTGCCCTGCTGCCCACTGCCATTCCCACCTGCATGGCAAGAGTGAACAGATCCTGATCATACAGACGACGGATCCCTGACGAGCCAAAGAGCATAGTACTGATCAGGTACGCGGTCTAACCATTAGATATTCGTCCTGCCGTGCGGACAGTAATGACATCCATGGGTAAGAGTTGCCACACCCGCGGTAGAGGGGCCGATAAACAGGTACTTTTCATCAGGCATTTCCGGGATAACTCCGTTCTCATCACTTATCATGCCGTCAGATGAGACAAGGATCAGATCTGCATCCTGGAGAGAATCTACAACCTGCGATGCAAAATGCTCGCGGATCTGATCCATCCCCCCACAACACCAGATCTTTTTCCCGGAAATTGTCCGCTCAAGTTCTTTGAGACACATGTCATGGCATTCAGGAAGACATGCATGAAGTCGGCGTGATGTGCAGAGAAAACCGGTAAGAGCATTCAGGATACCGGCCGCTGCAGATCTCAAAGCAGGCTTTCCGAGCGTTGCACCAAACATGAAAGAAGGCTTCGTTGTTGTGCGGACAGGATCATCTGTTGCAATACCGGCCGATCTTCCCCCGAAGGTTACCCGGAGAAGGGCCCCCCGCTCGTATGCACACCTGACAACCTCATTCTCCTGTTCCAGAATGACTGGGTTATCGGAGATACCACAATCCTCTACCATTGACTCAATCAGAGTTACTGCTTTGTTGATGATATGCATAATTTTCCCCGTTCCTAAATTTTGTATACTTTGTAGATCAGCCCGGAAGAACGCAAAGAATAACTATAATTTCCAGCCGTTTCTGCCGATAAGAGGGACAAACCGTACCCCTCCAAATTGTTCTTTCCTGATTCCATCAGAATTTTTTGTCAGACGGACAAGTTCCTGTAGATCTGCGGTACCGACCGGAGCCACAAGTCGGCCGCCAAGTGCAAGTTGCTCAATGAGGGCAGGGGGTACAGCGGGGGTGCCCGCCGTGATGATGATGCCATCATAAGGGGCCCTCTCTACCCATCCAAGAGTGCCGTCAGCCACAAAAACCGAGACATTCTCCACACCGGCCCTCTGCAGACAGACCCTGGCAGCATCGGCAAGTGCCGGGATCCGTTCAAGACTTACAACCCGGGCACCCATTGCAGCAAGTACCGCTGCCTGGTATCCTCTCCCGGTTCCGATCTCAAGGACGGTGTCACCTGGTTCAGGAGCCAGAAGTTCAGTCATCAGGGCAACAATATAGGGTTGTGAGATGGTCTGCTCATGACCGATAGGTACCGGGTGATCGCGGTATGCAATGGCAGAGTACTCATCAGGGAGAAAAAGGTGCCGGGGTACTATCTCCATGGCTCGGAGCACTCGTGCATCCTTCACTCCCCGGGAGCGGATCTGGGTCTGAACCATCATAGCCCGTTCATCAGCCCGATCCTGATTCATAGTTTAAAATCCTGACTTCTCTGCAGCATCGATCGCTGCATTGATCTGATCCTGAAGCACGTCAGGGAGACCTTCAACCCTCACATCCAGGAAACCCCTGATGATCGTCGCTGTTGCGGTCTCTTCATCGAGGCCACGAGCCATGAGGTATTCGATCTCATCCTTTGCTATCTTACCAACCGCTGCCTCATGGGAGAGTTCGGTATCGACCACTTCACCCCTGATCTCAGGGATAGCATGAATTATGCCGTCTTTCAGGATAAGTCCCTTACATTCGATATGACCACGGGTTCCTTTGACCTTCCCCAGGATCATACCACGGGAGAAGATGAGACCTCCGGTAGTGATTGCACGGGTCAGCAGTTCGGCACTCGTTCCACGTGCATTCAGATTGACTGTGGATCCCAGATCCAGATGTGAGCCAGGAGGAGCAACCACCACACTTGAGAACCTGCCCACTGCATTCTCTCCAACCAGATCACAGACTGGTGACATCTGGATCTTCCTGACCGGTTCCATGCAGACGTAGTTCGAGAGAAAGACACCATTTTCTTCGACGATTGAGGCGCTCCGGGGGTAAACTGCAATATTCTTCCCCCAGTTATGGATCATGGTCGAGGTGACTTTTGCGCCCTTACCGACATAGAACTCGGTAACTCCGATGTGAGTTCCACTGCTTCGTGCAGATGCCGATGTACATCCTGATATGATGTGAAGTTCGGATCCTTCTTCTGCAATTATGATATTATGCACGTGCTGTACCGGAGAGTCAGACATCAGGAGACATGCCTGAAGCGGGTAAACACTCCGGGTTCCTTTCTTTGCGATGATGACAAACCCACGCGGATCTTTCTGTGCAGCAACATATCGGGTGAACTTATCCTTCTCCTTTGACACGGCCCGCCAGACATACTCATTCACCCACGGATATAACTCCAGGGCTTTACCCAGGGTTAGAAATTCTATTCCACTACAATCAGAGGTTACATGGCAGACATCCTGATCCTTCTGAAAGAAACTTCCGGAGCGATTTTTCATATCAACTTCCAGACCGGTCAGGGCGAGTCGCCGTTTGTCTTCAGGCGGGAGATCAGTCATCTGTAATTTGTCAGGCATAATCCACCGAATTAACGTACATCAGGTTCCCATCTAAACGAAGGAAGGGGGCTGAGTGAATCAGTTATTCTTGTTTTGAGAGGCATGGGGTAATAACATACCTGATTGTTCTTCATGATTCCCTTTGGATGAGTTCTGGAAGGAACATGATTGATCGTAGTACATGGGTTGGTTTTACCTGAGATCTCTCCAGAACTTCACTGCTAAATTTTCCAGTCTGGACCAGTGCTCCTTTAAGTCCACAGGCCATTGAACCACCGATATCCGTAATTATATCATCACCTACCATCAGGGTTGTCCCCGGTTCAGCGTCCATGCTGGATAGTGCTCCTCTGAAAAAATCCGGAGATGGCTTCCCCATTAGGAGTGATGATTTCCCTGACGCATACTCAAGCCCGGCGACAAAGGCACCGGCCCCAAGGGAAAGACCGGCATAGTCCATCCAGTACCGATCCTTCTCAAGAGCAATCAGGTCAGCACCACCAATCACCAGGCGGAATGCCAGGTTTACCGACTGATAGGTGAAGGCATCCCCGGCATCTGCAACGATGACAACTTGTGCGTTATGAACGAGGGATATTCCGGCATTGATGAAGTCCTCTTTGAGATCATCTGTTGCAAGAAGGGTACACGATGAGATGCCATGGTTCTGAAGATACTGTATCGCTGCTCCTGCAGGGGTAAAGATCTGGTCTTCCCGGACAGGCAGGTTTAGTCGCTTTAACTTTTCCAGAACTGCTTTCCTTGATCGCCGGGTCCCGTTAGAGATAAAACGATATGGGATCTTCTGTTGTTGCAGAAAATCGATGGCTTCAGTAGAACCAGGTAATGGATCCATTCCAGTAAACAGGGTTCCATCTATATCCAGAAGCACGGCGTGAACAGCCATACACATATATTATAACATAAATATTTCAGAATCTCTCTCCTTTTTATCACACGCAGAGGTAAAGTATAATAGGCGAGAGATCCCACTTTGTAGAGCATCTGCATCGATGGTCTAGAGGCATGACTTTGGCCTTCCAAGCCAATAGCTCGGGTTCAATTCCCGATCGATGCATTTCTTTTGGGCCCGTGGTCTAGTTGGTTATGACGTCGCCTTCACACGGCGGAGATCCTGAGTTCGAATCTCAGCGAGCCCATGATTAATATCCCTTTTGTTAAATTTCATGAAACCTTTTAGTACGGTTTCACATAATTACTTCAGATTTTAAAAATTGCTTAAAAAAGATTGATGTAGCCATCAGGCTACAATTCACAGGATTTTTTCTAACTTCCCGCCGACATCGCACTCATCGGGATAACCCCGCCCTGACTCAGCTGGGCTATCACATACGCTGTCCTTCCTTCCATGACATTGACCTGCTGCTCAAACGGCTGGTAACCGGCAAGTTCAACCCGGACTGTGTGAACACCGGGCTTGACCTGCGAGAGGGTCAGCGGGGTGTTGCCTTGTGCAACCCCGTCAAGATATGCAAGTCCACCTGATGGCAGCGACGATATCATCACGTACCCATACTGTGGCAACCACCAGGACGGATAGAGGGCAGCGGTGACATATGTGACACTGCCACCTCCGACCACATTGACCTGCTGATTCCAGTCAAGGTAGTTCGGTGAGGTTACCCTGAGTGAATGAACACCGGGTGTAACATCAGCAAGCCAGAGCGGGCCTGTACCGGCAAGGTTTCCATCCACATACACCGACGAGCCGGCAGGATATGTATAGACACTCACAATACCGTTGTTCGTCGGTTTGATCTTCATGTCTGCAATGACTTCAATCTCTTTTCCTGCTTCAACTGATACATCTTTGATATAATCAGTGAATCCTGGCTTGGTTATCCGAAGCTGGTTCACTCCACCCGGGAGATTTCCAATTCTGAATGTCTGCAGGAACCTGGTCTCACCCTGTAACTGGTTGTTCAGGTACACCTGTGAGCGGTCAGGTGCATAGGTGATCTTCACCGACCCACCGGGACCTGGCTGTGAGGCAGAGATATACCCGGACTTTGTAACCGAGTTGGTAGATTGAGTGTTGCTAGCGGTCAGTTTCACCGTGTATGTTCCCGGGTTCCGGTACACATGAGATGGATTTGCAACCATATCGGTACCACCGTCGCCAAAGTCCCATGCCCACATTATTGGACCACCAATAGACCTGTCGCTGAACTGGACGGTCAGTGGAACACTACCCGCAGTTGGTGTTCCGCTGAAGTCAGCGATAATTGAGCCTGACTGAGAGACCGTGATGTAACCTTCACGGGTCTTTGTACTTACTCCACCGGTCTGGCTGCTTGCGGTCAGTTTGACTGTGTAGACACCAGGAGCGGTGTACGTGTGAATCGGGTTTGCAATGTTGTTGCAACTATCGCCGGAACACGATGCATCCATCGGGATTACACCATCACCGAAGTCCCAGATCCACATCGTTGGACCACCGGTGGACTTGTCGGTGAACTTCACAGTCAACGGAGCACCACCGCTTGTCGGGGTGCCTTCAAAGTCAGCAATAACTCCACCTGACTGGGAGACTGTGATGTACCCTTCTTTGGTCTTTGTGCTCACTCCACCGGTCTGACTGCTTGCAGTCAGTTTCACCGTGTAGACACCGGGAGCAGTGTACGTGTGTATTGGGTTTGCAATGTTGTTGCAACTATCACCGGAACATGATGCATCCATCGGGATTACACCATCACCGAAGTCCCAGATCCACATCGTTGGACTACCGGTAGACTTGTCAGTAAACTTCACGGTCAGAGGAGCAGCTCCACTCGTCGGTGCTCCTTCAAAGTCGGCCACTACACCACTGGGGCTGCCACCCACAAGGATGTAATTATCACGTTTCATCGTGTGGCTACCACCACTGTTGGATACAGTGAGCGTCACAGTATAACTTCCCGGTCCGGTGTATGTATGCGATGGGTTTACCTCATTCGAGGTGATTGTATCGCCGAAGTCCCAGTAATAGGTGGTCGGCGGTCCGATGGAGAGGTCTGTGAACTTGACCGTCAGAGGGGCTGAACCCGAAAGTGGTGTTGCTTCGAACATGGCAACCGGTGGGGGGATATCGCCGGTGACAGCGATGAAGTCCTTCTCAGTCTTTGTGTCAGTTCCCTGCTGACTTGAGGAGGTCAATTTGACCGTGTACACACCGGCCTGCTGGTAGGTATGAGAGGGAGATGCAATTGAGGCGTTTGTACCGTCACCAAAGTCCCAGAACCACATCGTAGGACTGCCTGAAGAGGTGTCAGTAAACTGAACTGTCAACGGATTTGGTCCGCTCCTCTTATCTGCAGTAAAGGAAGCCTTTGGTCCTGCACCACTTCCACTCACCGTGATGTACCCGACCTTCTCTTTGACACTCGTACCTCCGATCTGGCTGCTTGCAGTCAGTTTGACGGTGTACGTTCCCGGAGTATTGTATGTATGAATCGGATTCGCTATGTTGTTGCATACATCACCAGAGCAGGATGCATCCATCGGGATTACACCATCACCAAAGTCCCAGTTCCACATGGTCGGATTGCCTGTGGATCTGTCTGTGAATTTGACAGTCAGAGGGGCTGCACCGTTCGTCGGGGTACCCTCAAAGTCTGCAACAATCCCTGATGGTGATCCTCCGGCACTCATATCCAGTTTCTGTACCTTTCCTGATTCGAAGGGGACGACCTGATCTGCCTTTGTATCGCCGATAAAGAAATTGACAGATAAAGGACCGATCTTGAGATCATTCTCTGATGCCACAACCATCAGCTTATCATCAAAGATTCCGGCCCCCCCATATTTGCCGGCTTCCTTCAGAGTATACTGCCCACAAATCTGATCATTTATCTTTGCTGTCAGCACTGTTCCTGCTTGAACCGGGTTGCCCTGTTGCGTGACTGATCCATAGAACTCAGCCGGAAGCGGGGGAACCGCTGCCGCACTCATTATCAACGCACAGAGCAGAACAACCAGTGCCAATACAGGCCTTATTGCACGAATCCCATCCATATTTAAAGCCCCAACATCCGTTAACCGGATTACTTCAGTAGAAACCTCAGAGTTTCAATTGTTTGAATGTTGTTCCTGTTCATGATAATCTTTCCGGAAGATGCGCCCGGGGAAGACGAAAAAATGGATTACAGGACACATGAAAAAATATCAGATCTGAAGTATATCAAAAATAGAATAATCAACCGGACTTTTTTCCGGAGATGTACATTATGGGTTGATCTCTGATCTGATCGTGAGGAAGATCGGTCCGCGGACGTCGACCTTTCTGTTGTTATCGGTGATGTACCGCATAGCATAGGGAGCGATCTTCAGGTTAATATCTCCCGGGAGTCGGGCCATCTTATACTGCACCGTTGTTCCTTCTCCGCACATAGCTGCCATCTCAATAGAAGCCACAGCGCCAGCAGCAGCGGCATGGAGAAACGAGAGACCGACAGGAGTTCCTTCCTTTCTAACCTGGGCGAACTTTTCTGTGTCCGGTACTCCAAGAACTGAACCATCCTGTACAAATATCTCATTCATACATGCAGGGCCGAGGAGTTTTGCTCCTTCCTCTGGCTCCTCGACAAAGACAGAGATATTTTTGCCTAAAATTTCACCCTCCCATGCTTTGAACGAGCACGGCCCTATTGCGGTTGCATTTGGAAGAGCTGCATCACAGATAGCACGGACAATCTGACGACCGGCTGCCGATGGTTCCTTCTCAATCGAGACTGCCCTGGCAATATCAGCATCTGAATACTGCTTTGTAGCAAACTGGGGGAAGCACATCTCCCTGACATCATTTGATCCGGAAGCGATCATCGCAAGGCGCTCAACTCCGAGGCCAAGGTTCATGACCGGGACACCGATCCCATATCCTGCAAGTGATGACGGGGAGTAGATACCAAAGGTCGCGACCTCCACCCACCCGTGTTTAGGATGGGACGCATACACCTCTGTCTGGGTGTCAGGCATATAGTACTTTGATCGCTTGTCATCAGGCCTGAACTCAAAGTCTGTGTATCCAAATGAGGAGAGGAGAGCCCGGGCAACTGCTTTCCCATCCTCCATGGTGACATCTTCTCCTGCAACTACACAGGATGCAGAGTGGTAACTCATCAGACGCTGGGCATCTTCGGCCTGTTCCCTGCGGAAACACCGGTCGATTGAGAAGAGCATGATCGGATGAGGAACCTTCTCCCAGATGGAACCGAGCGTCTGAAACCACCCGCTGGTCATATGAGACCGGAGGGTCTGGCGCCCGGATTCGGGTTTCAACTCACGGAATTCAGGAAAGACCTGATCAAGGATCTCGACAACCAGCGCATCATCGGTCTTGAGCACTGCTGCGAGTTCATGTGTCAGGTCATCACCGTCGATCTCCGATTTTTTATAGGCGTGCAGAGTCTTCCGGAGAGCCTCTTCATCCTCTTCTGATATTTGACGACCGATGATCCCTGATATCTTCTCGACCTGATCCTTTCCGATCCCGACATTCGGCCTCGGAAGACCGCCCAGGTAAAAGACACGATCAAGCACTGCCATCGCTTCAGGACCGAACTGCCGGTAGACCTCCTGTTCATCAACGATGATCGGGTTCTCAGCCTCGTCAAACCCCATCGCAAGGTACGTATCCCTGAGTTTCTGGATCGTTGCAAAGACCGGATGGGGGGTTGCCTGCCTGTACTGAAGCCTTGGATATGTCCGATCTACCGACGGGGGTGTCAGGACCGACGGGCCTGCATGCCACGCTGCCTCATAATCTTCCTTTGCCCGCTGTTTGAACTCTTCAATATCAAATCTCATAATATCCTCACGCGTTCTCGCTCTTCTCAAGACAGATAACCCTGGACTGGGAGTTTTCCCCCCGTATGGTGTAGTCACAATGCGGAAGCATCGCCTGCACAAATGCCTCGATCTCTTGATTAAGGGGCATATGCTTGATCGTGAGGCGACGCTGGCTGAATCCGACATGCATATACGACTTCACCTCGACGAAAGAGGCACCGCTCTCCTGGATCAATCTGGCAAACCCTTCAGGATCATGATCATTAATCCCCTTGACAACCGTGATGCGGATCGCAGTTCTTGCTCCCTGGTCCGCTTCTCTGCCCAGTGAGACCAGACTCTCCTGCAGCCTATCCCAGTAGTCCTCAAGTGGCTGGGCAACTTTCAGATAGGTGTCCCGGTCAGTCGCAGTGAGCGAGACATACTTCTGATACGGTCTGCACGCCCTGAGTTCATCAGGGTTTGTCCCGTTTGATACGAGGAAGGTTGTGCATCCCTTCTGATTAAGCATCTCAATCAGTTCAGGAAGATACGGGTACAGGGTCGGCTCTCCTGACAGGGAGATCGCAACCTGGTCCGGATTGATCGCTTCATCCCATCGTTGTGGGGTAACTTTGGGAGAGATCTTGTACCCGGCAAGCCCCTTCTTCTGAAGAAACGGAATCCGGTTCACAATCTCTGCCGGTGGAAGATCTTTTTCGGCAGGATGCTCATGTTCAAAAGAACGCCAGCAGAAGAGACACCGGTGGTTGCACCGGAGCGTCGGAGTCAGTTGAACGCACCGATGGCTGGAGATGCCATAAAACTGGTGCTTGTAGCACATCTCTCCCCCGGTCAGTGCACGTTTGCACCAGAGGCAGGGTTTGAGCGAAGCAGAAGAGGAGGGATCAAAGAAGAGATATCCCATCCTCCGGAGTGATATCTCGGGGCTGTGCCCGTTTGGTATCTTACATCGCCCGGAGCGCATCTATCCCCAGTGTTTCAAGAGCCTCTTTCAGGGTGTTCCTGGTAGCCTCAACCAGAGTAAGACGCCGATCCCGCACGGTTCCCTGTGCCTTGAGAACCGGCTCTGCATGGTAGAATGAACCAAAGATGTCGGCAAGCTCTCGGGCATAGATTGCCAGCAGATACGGTTTCAGTTCAGTGACTACCTGGTCGATAACTTTGGGGAACCTGGCAATTTTTTTGGCCAGATCTATCTCGCAATCACCTTCGATCTCATAACAGTGGGGGAACTCTCCGGCCTTGTCAAGAATACTACAGGCACGGGCATGGGCATACTGAATGTACGGGCCGCTCTGCTTTTCAAAGTCAAGCGCCTCTTTCCAGTCAAAGACCGTGCTCTTCTCAGGGATCGTCTTGACAATATCGTACCTGATCGCTGCCGCTGCAACTCCAGTAGCGATCGCACGCCGGGCCTCTTCATCAAGTTCAGGACGTCGGGTAGTTACCTCTTCCATTGCACGCCGACCGGCCTCTTCAAGCAGTTCATCTGCAGAGATGAACGTCCCCCTTCTGGTACTCATGGAACCTTCGGGGAGCGAGACAAATTCAAAAAAGACGATCTCAGGGGCGTTCTCCGCGAGCAGGTCCATGGTTGCCTGAAGTTGTCTGCCGATGAGTTTGTGATCAGCACCCAGGACGTCGATCACACGGTCAAAGTTGTGACCCTTCCAGATATGGAATGCAATATCACGTGCGGCATATACACTGGTCCCGTCAGACCGCCTGAGGATGTACTTCTTCTCAAACCCGTACTTTGAGAGATCAAGTGCAAGGGTCTCCTCATGGACTGCTTCAGGCATGTGACCAATTCGGCCGAGTATTTTGCTGGTATCGCCGTTCCTGACAAAATCACTCTCATACACAAACCGGTCATGGTGAGCATGAAGTCCGGCAAGGGTCTCCTTGAAGCCATCAAGACAGCGCCTGACCGGGCCTTTAAATTTACGGATGATCTCTTCGTCTCCGGCTTCGACCTTCTGCATCAGGGCATCGATCTCTGCAGTGAGTGACGGATCAGCAGTGAGGTGCTTGTTTGCCTCGATGTAGACCTCGGCTATCAGATGATCGCCTTTTCCTTCTCCATACACATCCGCATGCTGGCGATCAATCCCCCAGGCAACGATCGCGATCTGGCGGCCCATGTCGTTGACATAGTACTCCACTTCAAGTGGGTAGCCTGCCTTGCGGAAACACCGGGCAAGGGTATCACCGATAATGGTGTTCCTGATATGACCGACATGAAGCGGGCCGTTCGGGTTTGCACTCGTGTGCTCAAGAACAACCCGTACACTCTTTGCAGGAAGACTCCCATATCCTGGCTTTACTGCAGCCTTCAGCACATCAGCACAATAGGGTCCCTCAAACGTGAAGTTGATGTACGGCCCGGTGGCTTCGGTACGGACATTCAACTCCTTTGAGAGTCGGTCTGATATGGCATCGGTGATCTCCCCGGCTATCTGTGCGGGAGCCATCCGCTTCTCTTTCGCCATGGCAAATGCCACAGTTGATGCGAGATCTGCATGGTCTCCACCATCAACCAGGAGAACATCATCCCTGCCGGTGTATTCTTTAAGAACTTTTTCAACCTGTTCGCACAAGGAAATGTACATTAAAACCCTGTCCTGTATCTGAGTATTGCGGCTATCCCGCCGAATGCACTGTATAACTGAGACCCTTCCTCAAAATCATCTGATATGATGGAAACGCTGCTGTTGCTCTGATCAGCAAGCTGGGTCAGTTCATCGATGATGTCAAACTCCTCTTCAAGCTGAAGCGGGGATGTACACTTCGGACAGGGCCCGAAGTCAAGGTCACTTGGATCTTTTCCCGCTTCCATCTGGACCGTCTTCTGCTCGGTGTACCCGCAGGCATCACATTTGATGATCAGACGTGACTTGCGGAGTTTGTCAGAAAGGAGCAGCATATCAACTGAACCGAGTTCAAGGTTTGCCCTAACACTCTGTTCTCCATAAGCGGCAAGGCCGTTGTCCTTGACAAGTTCCTTGAAGAACCGCTCCATGATGTGCTTCTCTTCAATAACGGTCTGCCCTTTAAGGACATCCTCGGCAGCATCAACAAGCTCGGGAAGCCCGCTCTCATTGGTGTATGCAACATCAAAGAGTCCAAGGACCCGCTTCTGCACCTCATGATGCAGGAACTGACCCTGTTCAAACTCTTCCTTTGTCGGGGATGGACCACCAATGAGCAGACCCTTAAACCGGTTGAAGTAGTCTTTCTCACTCAGGAATATCTCACTAGAACGCTCGCCTACTTTCTTATAGAAATCATTGATAGCGATCAGACGGAGCCGCTCGAATCGTATACTTGACTGACCACCTTTGCGCTGCTTTCCAGGAACCGTGGAGGTTGTTCCGCCGATCGGATCGATCCGGTTGCCTCGGAGGAATCCCCAGTATGCTTCCCGCCTGTCAAGGACCAGAAGGCCGTATACAGCCTTCTCCTCCAGCATGTCACGGAGAGGTTCAAGTTCGAACTTGGAACTGCACCGGTACAAATAGAGATTGATGGGCTGGGGCGGAAGCACCACGTCACACTCAAGATCCTGGCGATCTCCATGCTTGTTCACACTCCCACAGAAGACAGCCATTCCCTCTTCCGGTGGCTTGTTATAGTATTTGAGCCGGGCAAGAATACTGGATATAGCACTCTGTACATTTGTCCGGGTCTGTTTCGATTTGATGTTGGCACACTGGCCAAACTCGTCCCGCAGCTGGGCGGTTACATCATAGATCTGCTTGTCCGGAGGTATGTAGAGAGAGATCAGTTCGGTTCCACTGCCCTCTTTCGCCTCCAGCCGCTCAAGCATCTTTTTAAATTCATAACGCCGCCGTGCGTCATCATGTTCAACCGCTTCGCTCATGGCACCAAACCTGTATTGTAAGCTGGTATATATTGAGTGGTGAGGAACTTAAGATATCCGGTGAAGTAGGACATCAGGAAAAAACCATCATGAACATCTGAAAATTGTCAAAAGAACAGAGAAATTTTTTAAATTTAGTCAGAAAACACATGAACATCCATTAGTGCACCACACACCGTTCAAAGTAAGGCATTTTCTGGTGCATTATACTTTTTTTGAAAAGATTAGTGGTGCGAAAATTATTATAAAAGTGAACCAGACTGGATAGACATATTTTGGTGTAATCATGGATCATATTGAAGAAAAGAGTAGAAACAACATATTTCTCGTAGATGATACAGCAAACCCTGCACCACTCGGATTATGTGCATTCGGGATGACAACAATTCTCCTGAGTCTGCATAATGCAGGATTTACCCCCCTTGCAAGCCCCATCATCGCTATGGCAATATTTTACGGAGGAATCGCTCAGGTCATTGCCGGAATCCTTGAGTGGAAGAAAAATAATACCTTTGGAATGCTTACCTTCGGAAGCTTTGGATTTTTCTGGATTTCATTTGCGTCAATCCTGATGTTGCCAACTATGGGTCTTGCAAAAGCTCCGGGAGCCACCGATATGGCAGCATTTCTGGCAGTATGGGGAGTCTTTGCAGTAGGCCTGTTCGTTTGTTCATTTAAGATGCACCGGATCCTGAATGTCACCCTTTTCTTCGTGGTCCTTCTGGTGGCACTTCTCATCGCCAGCGATCTTACCGGAATAGCCATACTCAAACCTCTTGCGGGTCTTACTGGAATAATCGCCGGACTTCTTGCCCTTTACATAGGCCTTGGTCAGACGATTAATGAAGTATACGGGAAGAAGATCTTCCCAGTTTGAACCTTTTTTCGAGATATCTAATGAATTACCGTAAGTGGGATGTCAATTTTGCAGTTGCTTAAGGAGAATGGCATCAACTTCCCCATTTACCCCATGAGTTCCATTAAATTCATAGAATTTTGCTGATGGACCAATAATACTTGCGAGATCTTTTCCGGATTTCTCAGGAATGATAGTATCAAGTGGTGCATGAAAGATCAGTGCAGGGCGCGGACCTAGCGAGGGGCACGCAACATCGGGATCGATGCTCAGCAGAAACAATCTTGCATCTCCCTGGTACTGATTTCCTGCCATACCATAGCCAGATGTTGATATTCCCACAAAACCGGTGACATCCGAATCAATAACTGAGGAAATAGCTGCATATCGCCCTCCATTTGACTCTCCAACCATCCAGACAGGAACGACTGATCCATATCGATGATGGAGGTATCGCTCTGCCTCGATCAAATCTGCAATAATCAGATAAACCTGAGGCCATTCCCTGGAAGAATACTTTGCATAATCCTGCTCGATGTTCAGAGGATATCCAGGAGTTTTTCCCCCATTCCCTCTGATATCAACTACGAGAACGGCATATCCCTGCTCAGCATAAGGTATCAGGTGATCGATATGCCCGGTTGCAGGAACCCCCGCCCCGGGAGCCCAAACCAGACAGGCAACAGGTTGGGCAGGAGTGATCAGAACTGCGGAAACATTACCCTCAAAAGTGACAAATGTCAGATCTTCAACCGATACATTTCCTTTTGACTCCAAAAGGGTAGAGGAAACTTGAGCATCAGAAAGCGATAGAGAGAGAAGACCTGCATCAGATACTGAATATGTAGGTAGAGAGTCCTGATTCTGAAGACCTGTGCACCCGACACAGAGCAAAAAAGGGAGAAGGAGGAGAACAAGAAAGGATTGGGCCACCATGTTACAGTCTCCCAGTGCAGTGAAACACCGCAGCAATCGTCTTGGCATCAACAATCTCACCATCCCTGACCATTCGGCAGACTTCAGGGATTGACAGACGAACCGGCTCGATGATCTCGTCATCATCAGGAGCATACTCGTGTGAGGGCGTGAGCCCCCGGGCCTCATAAATAAAGATCCGCTCATCAGTGAAGCCAGGCGTCGTGTAGATCCAGCCGCGGGGGATGAGTTCACGAGCTGCAAAACCTGCCTCCTCTATCAATTCACGCCGTGCTGTCTCTATCGGATCCTCTCCGGCCTCCATGGTACCGGCAGGAGCCTCGAGGATATACTGATCAATAGCAAAGCGCCACTGCCTGATTAGATAACAGTGCTCCCCATCGATCGGGAATATTACTACAGCTCCGCTCGGCCTGACTACCACTGCTTCACGCTGCTTTCCGTTAGGCAAAGAAAAGACTGATTTCTCTATGGTGAGGCGTCTCCCCCGGTAGATCTCCATGAATTCACCGGTAGGGGATCGGATCCTCGATCCCGATCGAGTCAAATGCTTCCTTTCTAAAGTGGCAGGAGCCACAGACACCACAGGCCTTCTCCCCGTCCTGGTAGCATGACCAGGTATCTTCGTACGGCACCCCCAGATCCATTCCAATCTTCAGGATCTCTGACTTGTTCATTCTCACGAAGGGAGTCTTCAATGAGATGTGAGTATCAGGCCTTGTTCCCAGGTTTATCACCTGCTGAAATGCATCGATGAATTCCGGCCGACAGTCAGGATACCCGGAGTAGTCAGATGCCTGAACACCGATGTAAATCGCATCTGCACCTCTGGCCTCGGCAAAACTTGTTGCAACAGAGAGGAGGTTCGCATTCCTGAACGGCACATAGGTCTGGGGAATCCCGTCCCCTGCTTGTTCATGGGATTTCACGGGCATTGACCGGTCTGTCAGGCTTGATGCCCCCACCTGAACCAGATATGCAAGATTTACATCAAGGAACTCTGCCGCATTGAGATGCCTGGCTATCCGCTTTGCACATTCCCGTTCCTTATCTTCAGTACGCTGCCCATAGGTGAAATGAAGGGCATAGATATCATACCCTTCAGACTTTGCCAGGTAAGCAAGGGTAGACGAATCCATGCCACCTGAAAGAAGACACACTGCTTTCAATTATTGTACCCCGATAATCTTGTGAAGTTGCAGTTGAAACCTGACCGGAAGGTTCTGATCCAGAATAAACGATACAATATTCATCGGATCTGTTCCGAAGACCGGTGACCAGAAGATCGTTCCTCTCACCGCATTTTGCTTCAGAGTCTCATGAGCATATCTGATATCCTCGTCGGTACCGATCACGTACTTAACCGAATCTTCCGGGCGTATCCATTTGAGAAGATTCAGATCACTCTTCTCACCTGATGACGGGCACTTGACATCCATGCAGATCGTTGCATAATCCTGGCACGACCTGAAATCCACTGTCCCGTTGGTCTCGATAGATATCTCATACCCGGTGTCGTGGAGAATCTTCAGAAGCGCAGGGAGATCATTCTGGAGGAGTGGTTCTCCACCGGTAACACACACATGAGTTACCCCTGTCCGCTTCACCTCTTCTGCTATCGATCCAGGATCCATTTCAGTTCCGCAATCATTCTGCGCGGCAGGGGTATCGCAGTACCTGCACCGGAGATTGCATCCGGCAAAGCGGATGAAGACAGTTGGATACCCTGATGAACTGCCTTCACCCTGAATACTGCTAAAAATTTCAGCGATCTTCATGCCTCAACTCTGCATAACAGGACGGAGACTCCCAGACCCTGATCGTCTCAACCCTGACATCCCGGCCACTCGGAGCATATGCAGCCTCGATTGAGTCCCGGATAAGTTCTGCCAGGAGTTCGCTGGTCGGGTCCCCGGGAGTCGTAATCACAGGATGAAACTCCTCTATCCTCGGAACCATCGGATCGTCCTGATTCAGAATGATCTGGTGATCATACCGGTGAACCGCCTGCTTGATCTCATTATAATCAACCAGAATATTTGTCTGGTCATCAGTCCTACCAGTGATCCAGATCTCAACCTTCCACCGATGTCCGTGAAGGTTGTGACATTTGCCCTGGTAGTGAAGAAGTCGATGACTGGCATCGAAGGAGACTTCCTTGTAGAGCCTGATCTGCATATCATTATGTTAGACAGGAATACAACTATTATATTGCATAAGGGGTAACGTATACAGACAGGTTTCAAACTTAGCACGGTAATACGCATCTGTCGTGCATTTGGACAAAACCTCACCGATACCCGGTGTTTCCGTCGAAATTTTTACAGAGTGATGTAATGGGACAGGGAAAATTCGCAGCACGAAAGTTAAAGCGCGACTGGCATAGATTCCGCTGGCACGACCCGCATTTCGCCCGCACGGCAGGCGGACTGAAATTAAAATCAGATCCTCTTGAAGGCGCGCCCCAGGGACGCGGCATTGTTCTTGAGAAGATTGGTGTTGAAGCCAAGCAGCCAAACTCAGCAATCCGGAAATGTGTCCGTGTGCAGCTGATCAAGAACGGCCGTCAGGTCTCTGCGTTTGCAGTTGGTGACGGTGCAATCAACTTCATCGACGAGCACGACGAAGTCGAGATTGAAGGCATCGGTGGCCGTCTGGGCCGTTCAATGGGAGATATCCCAGGGGTCAGATACGTGGTCACCAAGGTGAACAATGTCTGTCTTCATGAGATGGTCATAGGGCGGAAGGAGAAGCCGCGCAGGTGAACGTGATGAGTGAAGAAACAGCGTCGGCCCCGGCACGCCTCCTTTTTAACAAGTGGGACGTGACTGAGGTCAATATCAAGGACCCGGGTATTGCACGATACGTGAACCTCACCTCGATGATGGTGCCACATTCCTGTGGCAGACTCACAAGGCAGGAGTTCAACAAGTCAAACATGCTGATCGTTGAGCGGCTTATCAACCAGCTCATGCGAACTGAGGTCAACACCGGCAAGAAGACACTGGCAATCCGTATCGTAAAGGATGCCTTTGAGATCATCAACAAGAAGACCAAGAAGAACCCGGTCGAGGTTCTTGTTGATGCTGTTGCAAACGCCGGCCCCCGTGAAGAATCAGTCAGACTGAAGTACGGAGGAATCAATGTTCCAAAGTCTGTCGATACAGCACCAATGCGCCGTGTCAACACTTCAGTGGGCCTTATCGGAGCAGGGGTATACTCTGCAAGCCACAAGAAGAAGAAGCCGGTCGCAGCAGCCCTTGCTGATGAACTGATCGCTGCAGCAAACGGCGATCCAAAGTGTTACTCAGTTGGCAAGCGGGAAGAGCGGGAACGTGTTGCCAAGTCTGCACGTTAGAGAACATATCTCTCAATACTTTTTTCAGAGAATTTCAGGTGTAATATGAGCCGAGGGAAGAAAACGGTTGAGCGCGTCACGCAGCTCATGAACCAGCCGGACCATATCAGGAACATCGGTATCGTCGCCCACATTGATCACGGGAAGACAACCATGTCTGATAACCTCCTGGCAGGAGCAGGAATTATCAGTGAGGATCTTGCAGGGAAAGCCTGTTGGATGGACTCTGATGAAGAAGAACAGGCACGTGGGATCACCATCGATGCTTCAAACGTCTCAATGGTCCACGAGTACGAGGGCAAGGAGTATCTCATCAACATGATTGATACCCCGGGTCACGTGGACTTTGGTGGAGATGTCACCCGTGCCATGCGTGCAGTCGACGGAGCAGTCGTGCTTGTGGACGCGGTAGAAGGTACCATGCCACAGACCGAGACTGTTCTTCGTCAGGCACTCAAAGAGCGGGTAAAGCCAGTTCTGTTCATCAACAAGGTTGACCGGCTTATCAATGAGTTGCAGGTTGACGAGATGGAGATGCAGATCCGCCTTGGTAAAGTGATCGACAAGGTCAACAAGCTCATCAAGGGAATGAACGAGGAGATGTACAACAACGGGTGGAAACTCGATGCTGCACAGGGAACCGTTGCATTCGGATCTGCACTCTACAACTGGGCAATCTCTGTCCCATACATGAAGAAGAGTGGAATCTCATTCAAGGATGTATATGACCACTGCAAGGCTGGTGAGATGAAAGAGCTCGCAAAGAAGAGCCCGCTTTGTGAGGTTATCCTTGATATGGTCGTAACATTCCTGCCAAATCCGCTGGAAGCGCAGAAGAGGCGTGTAGGTGTGATCTGGCACGGAGATATCAACTCACCCGAAGGCAAGGGTATGTACAACTGTGACCCCAATGCACCAAGCTGCATGATGGTGACTGACATATCCTTTGACCCACACGCAGGAGAAGTTGCAACCGGGCGTCTGTTCGGTGGAAAACTCAAGCGTGGAGACGAAGTCTACGTCATGCAATCCGCCAAGAAGGTAAACCGCCTTCAGCAGGTTGGTATCTTCATGGGTCCGACACGTGTTGAGGTTCCTGAACTCTTTGCAGGAAACATCGCTGCAGTCACCGGCCTGAAAGACGCAGTTGTTGGATCAACTGTATCAAGTCTGATGGATATGACCCCGTTCGAGTCACTCGAACACTACAGTGAGCCTGTCGTCACCGTTGCTGTTGAAGCAAAGAACATGAAGGATCTTCCAAAACTGGTTGAAGTGCTCAGGCAGGTCGCCAAGGAAGATCCAACCCTTCGTGTCAACATCAATGAAGAGACTGGTGAACACCTCATCGCAGGAATGGGAGAACTCCACCTGGAGATCATCACCGGACGTATCAAGCGTGACAAAAACGTGGAGATCATCACTTCAGAGCCTATCGTGGTGTACCGTGAGACTATAGTCAACAAGCTCGAGAGCGCTGTTGAAGGAAAGTCTCCAAACCGCCACAACAGGTTCTACTTCATTCTCGAACCGATGCCCGATCATGTTGTTGAGTTGATCAAGAACCATGAGATCTCGATGAACCTGGAGCAGCTTGAGCGTCGTGACGCGATGGTCAAGGCAGGATTCGAGAAGGATGAGGCCAAGAATGTCAAGGACATTTACGGCACCAATATGCTCCTTGATATGACCAAGGGTATTCAGTACCTCAATGAAACCATGGAACTTATCATCGAAGGTATCCATGAAGCACTCGACGGTGGTCCGCTTGCAGACGAGCCGGTCCAGAACCTCCTGATGAAACTTGTTGATGTCAAGCTCCACGAGGATGCAATTCACCGTGGTCCTGCCCAGGTCATTCCTGCAGTAAGAAGTGCAATCAAGGCAGGTCTTCTCCTTGGAAACGACTCACTCCTTGAACCAATGCAGAAACTGCACATCACTGTTCCACAGGACTACATGGGTGGAGCAACCGCCCAGATCCAGAGCCGCCGTGGTCAGGTCTTTGATATGACCAGCGAAGGAGATACCATCACCGTTGTCGGTAAGGCACCGGTTGCAGAACTCTTTGGATTTGCTGGTGACGTCCGCTCCGCAACTGAAGGACGTGCCATGTGGAACCAAGAGTTCGCAGGGTTTGAACTTGTTCCAGCCGGTATGGTCAAGGAAGTTGTTCTTGAGATCCGCAAGCGCAAGGGTCTCAAAGAAGAGATGCCTAAAGCATCAGATTACCTCGCGTAACCTGAACCCAACCGCATCACTCCTTTTTTAATCTCACCGATATTATATTATTTATTAATTATAGCCCGGATTTTCCCTTATTTCCTCCATGCGAATAAGGAAAATATATATCTATGACAGACAAAATGTTCCTGTCCAGTTATAATCTGGGATTAGATGGCCAGACATCTGATGGGGTTGATAAGAATGAATAAAAGGGAGTGGAGCAGGCTTCTCGCCTTGCTCATGGTTGGCCTATTTATCCTGCCAGGGATTGCAGCAGCGATACGGCCGACGTCTGCACTCTATGATCAGACAGGTCTCACAACAACGATTGATGCCACCTGTATTGGCACCCTTGTTGTCGATCATGACATGGAGTGGGAGCAGACGAATACACCTGAGGGTAATCTGAACTCTGCAACCCTGCACGGGGATGAAGTCAGGACAGATACCACATACCGGGAAAACACGCTTGCAGCATACGGTACTACCAGGTACACGAAAGACTTCAGTATGGACGGTTCAAATGCATCGCAGGGAACCGATAACCTGGGAGTCAGACACACAATCAATTACCTTGCTAATGAGAGCGAAGGTGGTCAGATGCTCTACGATGAGCAGGGTACGATCACTCAGTACGGAAGGGGTACTTCCAACAATACTGAAGTGAAATGTGTGTTTGCATCCGGATCTGGTGGAGCAGCAGGATTTGGCGGATACGTCAGCGCGGGCAGTCTGATGGACGTCAAAGAAGTTGCTGCAGTCACTCAGATGGGTGGAAGAATGATATCTGCAGATGCGAAGACACCTGTCAATCTGCGGTATGCCTTCGATGCTCAGGGTCTTGACACTGATACCAAAGACAAGCTGGCAACCGGTTCAGCTTCAGTCTATCAGGATACAAACTTTGAGACCTACGGTAAAGATCCATCTTCCACAAATACAACCACCAAGATCTACGACAGACAGAATACACAGGCACGGGGATTATTCGACCTTGCACAGACGGTCGGATACACCTCGACCACCTGAACCTTTTTTGCATGAGTTCCAATTCAACCGATCAGATGGCCGTTCTGATCCAGGGGTTACACCATCCTGAAAAAGAACAGAGGGCTGCTACAGTTCAGAAGATTGTCCTGCATGGGGAAGAGGCAACAGAACCTCTTGTGAAGCTTCTGAAAGATCCAGACTGGAGGATCAGATACCGGGCTGCTGAAACGCTCGGACTGCTCAGGGCTGACATAGCAGTTCAGGAGCTTATCCAGACCTGTGATGATGAGAAGGACCACGTCAGGTACATGGCTGCAAAGGCTCTCGGAATGATCAGAGATGTCAAAGCAGTTCCTACCCTAATCCGCCTGCTGGGTGATGAACACCAGTACACGAGAGGCATTGCAGCAACAGGACTTGCTTCAATTGGTGAACCTGTCACAGGAAAAGAGATTAAATCAGCACTGGCCCGTGAGCCTGATCAGGCAGTCAGAGAAAAGATGATCCAGAGTCTGAAGGCTCTGAATGGATAATTAAAAAGTATCTGATTATCTGATCTTTGTTCCGGGCTCCACCTGTTTTAACGGAACAAGGAGAGATGCCTCATCGCCTGCTGCAAGGATCATCCCATTACTTTCTATACCGAAAATTTTGGCTGGCTTGAGATTCATCACCACAATGACGTCCTTTCCTACAAGTTCCTCAGGTTTGTAGAACTGGGCAATGCCACTGACGATCTGTCTGGTCTCAGATCCGAACCCGACCTGTAACTTCAGAAGTTTGCTGGATTTAGGCACAGATTCTGCTGAGATTACTCTCCCTGTTTTGAGTTCAACTTTGGCAAACTCATCGATACTGATCTGATTATCAGGTTGAGGTGCTGCTGTAAGAGCATCGATTCGTTGCCTAAACTCAACATCAAGAATATTGATCCTCTTCTCATCCAGTTTCTCAAACAGTATTGTCGGTTGTGGAACTGATCCTGGCACCAGATCCACAAGGGCTTCATCAAACCCTGCCTTTGCAAGAGGGGTGGTCATGCCCAGTTGTGTCCAGAGTTTTTCTGCCCGGTCAGGCATAACCGGTTCTATTAGCAGGGTAAGAGCCTTTGATATCTGGAGAGAGTTCCGCATCACCCGGGCCATTGCAGAGAGATCATTTTTTGCTAACTTCCACGGCTCATTGGTCTGCACATAAGTGTTGCCATACGCTGCAAGTGCAAGGATGGCATCAACTGCACCCTTAAAGTCGTATGACTCAACCAGGGTTGAGACCGTGTCAAGGGTTTCAGCAATCTTCTCTTGTACTGACGGATCAACGGGGACATCCGGTATTCCGCCAAACTGTTTGTGGGAGAGGTGAAGCGAACGGTACACGAAGTTACCGAGGGTATTCACCACTTCAGAGTTCACCCGCTCCAAAAACAACTTCCAGGAGAAGTTCATCTCCTTGGTATGACTGGTATAGGTGAGGATGTAATACCGCAGGTAATCGCTTGGAAGACCCTGATCCAGGTAATCATCGTTGGTCCAGACCACGTACCCGCGTGACTTTGAGAACTTGTGATCATCGATCTTGACCATGCCTGATGCAACCACTGCGTACGGTTTCCCGTATCCTGCACCCTTCAGCATTGCCGGCCAGAAGACACAGTGATGATAGGTGATATCCTGCCCGATGAAGTGGGTGATCTGTGCTTTGTCATCGCACCAGAAATCTTTCCAGTCTGAACCGGTCTCCTCTGCCCATTCCTCAGTAAACCCGATGTACCCGATCGGGGCATCAACCCAGACATACACAACCAGATCATCACGACCCGGGAACTTTGTTCCCCATTCCAGGGTCCGAGTTATACACCAGTCACGGAGGTCTTCATTGACCCAGCCGAGGGCATAGTTGATGGCATTGTCTGTTCCTTTGAGATCTTTCAGAAAATCCTTGAGATAATCCTGAAAGGAGGAGAGCCTGAAGAAGAAGTGCTCCTGCTCCCTGAACTCGGCAGCAGTTCCGCATATCTTGCAGGTCGGCTTAAGAAGTTCACCGGGTTCCAGGTGCTTCCCACATCCCTGATCACACTCATCTCCCCGTGCAGGTTTGCTGCAATGCGGGCAGATTCCCTCAAGGTACCTGTCAGGCAGGAATTTTTTACACTTGGGGCAGTACGCCTGCTGGATAACTTTGGGGTAAACATGGCCTGCTTTGATCAATCGGTTCACAATGTGTGTGGTACGGGCGTGCGTAGCTGGGTCATCGGTCATCCCGAAGTGATCAAAGTGAATATTCATGCGTTTGAAGGTCTCTGCAAAGTGGGCATGATAGCGCTCAGAGATCACCCGTGGTGTGACACCCTCTGCTTCAGCACTGACAACAATCGGTGTCCCGTGGTTATCAGAACCACAGACAAAGACTGCACGCTCCCCTTTTCTCCGCATGAACCGCACGTAAAAATCGGCTGGAACATAAGTCCGGAGATGCCCGAGATGACATGGACCGTTGGTGTATGGCAGTCCACAAGTAACTAGCAGAGGCCGGCTGTTCATCACTACATTTTTGGGATTGATATTATAAATAAGATCATTAGAAATGGCTAAAAAAATCCGGTTTAAAACGACATCTCTCGGATCAGAGCCCGATCAGCCGGATATACAAGAACTCACCGGATTTATCAGGGTAATGAAGGGTAAGGAAGCTGATCTGATATCCTACTATCTTACCAGATCCCTCAAACTGCAGGTTGATACCAGGATAACTTCTCCGGCAGGAGGAGGGGTGTTTATGCAGGCACGATTTGAGGAGGCACTTGGCTGCTCCTCTGAAGGGTGTCATGTAAACACATCAGTGTTCGAGGCGGATGCACAGGTGATGACCAAAACTGCAGGGTTAGTGAGATCAATTCTCCCATCACCGGGTCTTTTGCCAGGATGCCCAGACTTGGATGATGAAGAGGCCTCTGCCGATTTTTGTGAGGTCTACGCGAAGGTGCTCAGAAGCATGCGGGACAAGAATATTGCCGGCCATATCCTTCATGCCAAAGAGGTCAGTCCGATTGAGGCGGAACTTCTCTCCTCTCAAAAGACCTTTTTTGTCATACCAGATGGATCTCTCAGATCACAGGCAGATCTTCTCGAATTTCAGAGTACGATTGCTCTGACCTGCAACCGGGTCCAATTTCTAGATGAACTCGTCGATCAGTATGATATCAGGACCCTCATCCTCGTAGATCCCGACGAGGACGGGTTTAAAAAAGCGCTGGAGCACCTGGACCCGGATCGGATTCAGGTGGGGGGATATGGTACGGGATCAGAGGGGCAGTACTGGAGCCGTATTGCCGAAGGTGCAACAACAACGATCCCCTCTGATTGATGAAGGGGAATTATTGACGTTCGGCGACTTCAGATATCTTCTGAAAGTGCCTGTTCTTTTTTACTATCCTGAGAAGTATCTTGTCCCAGAGGGTGAATCTGAAAAACCCACCTGCTGCATGGGGATGGCCTCCGCCACCAAACTCCCGGGCAATAAGATGGCTTATCGGGGGAACAGATCTGATGGAGAACTTTCCTGACTCTGAAACCAGGACCTCAATATCAGACTTCAGTTCCTTGCGCAGGAATGCGGCAGTCTCACTCGGATATCCGTACATCGGGCTTACGGCCATTCTGTACTTTGTGCCAAGAACACTCGCAGCACGTAGGGTCCGGTTCATTACCTTCTGCATCTCCCGCATGATGTCCTCGTACTCGCTTCTTATCTGTTTGTCATCAAACACACCCATCATCAGCATATCACGGACATGCTCACGGTTCTTTGCCCTCTGAAGAATGAGTCCGAGAACTGCTGATCTGGGATCTTTCTGCTTCCAGAGATCATAATCACAGACAACCAGTGCAATCTCCTCGGCAATGACATCTTCAGGTGCCAGATCAACAGTACAGATTCCACAGGCACATCTCCCGGTATCGATATGCAGGTGATCTACGATCTTGCGGATGAGACCGATCTCATCTTCGTTCCAGCGATGATGGTCCCGCCACTCGATCCTCCATCCTTTCTGTTTGATCTTCCGAAGATGTTGTTCTACACCACGGCGGTATGAGAGATCACTGATACTCAGTGTGTCTCCGTTCCCTGCAATCTGGGATATTATCTCCAGGTACATCGGGAATTTTCCGACCGAGCTCCAGAGGGTAACAACACCTTCTTTCCGGAATCTCATGCGATGCACGGCATCGGCGCCGACGGCATCAAAGTCATTGTGGGTGAGATGAACGATATGTGCGGTCCGAAGGGCTATGTCTGCAGATATGGATGCAATATCAGGCCCATTCTTCCGCTTTCTGAAGAACATTACAATAATTTCTGGTTTCTGAACCAGATAATACGAGCGATTTGATGATCCCTCCATCAAACGATATCGACAAATATATTAATGCAGAGTGAGTATCTGTATAGTCGCGCCTCAGTAGCTCAGACTGGGAGAGCGCCAGACTGAAGATCTGGTTGTCCCCGGTTCAAATCCGGGCTGGGGCACTCTTACTATTTTCTAATGCTCTTGTGTATTTGTTAGCAGAAACAAAGTAATTCTTTTCAGAATAGTCAATAAGTGTAAGTAAAGAATTCTGAATGCTACTCAATTCTTTAATTAAAACGACATTTGCGGCTTCTCCATTTCCAACTAACCTTAATTACATATACTCTTTGAAACAAGCCCAATAACAGGGATGCTTTCCGAAGAAGTATCGAGTCATTTTTAACAAAGTATGACTATAACACTATTTCAATGGGAAGATTTTTAATTTGGGTTATTCTTGTGGCCTTTCTGCTTTTCATAATACCCGGTTGTACAGAAAACACAAACGACTTATATCAAAAGGCGGAGAAATTATCAAATTCAGGGAGATATGACGACGCATTAGTGATTTATCAAAAAATTATTGATGTTGAACCCAAAAATGTAGATGCACTTCGTGGGAGAGCTTATTGTCAATCTAATTTGGGCAAATATGAAGAGTCGAATATTGCATATTCACGAATTGTCGAAATTGATCCTAACGATTATTACTCTTTAATTCACATGGCTGAAAATTTTGAGTCATTAGGGAAGTATAGTGTTGCAGTAATCAAGTATGACGCTGCTGACACAGCATGCCTCCATAGATGGAAAGAAGGAAAAATTTCTAAAGAGCAATATGATTCGTTTTCTAAGGAAACCAAAGAGAAAATGTGGAAGGCCTATGATAAAAATCAAGCGAAATCCAGTTAAGATACAGTAGGGGATATCTACTAACCCCCTTTTTAAGGAATTGATATCAATTCTGCTTTATTACATAACCATATATGAGTTATGTAACAACCTCTGTAAGGATCCCATATCCGCATTTTGATACCATTTTTACAGAATAACCATTTCCTAACTTTTTTAACATACTCTCACCAATACCTGTGAGCCTGGATATGTCTGCATAAGTTTTTCCTATTTTTCGCAGGGCGGATATCTTCTCTTTGACATCGTGTCTCATTTCTTCCGTCAAAATGATCTTTTCTTCCGGTATAACTTCAGGTTGTACTTTAGTTGTACCTCTTTCATCTACATTTGTCGCGTTTGGTATCAATTCACTATTTATTCTGCCTTTCGCGGCCATTGCTTTACCTGCTAACACATCAAGGGAGCATCTCCCAGGTGCTACTCCTTCAAGCATAGATAACCGGACATTGATAGCATCAATCTCTATGATGATATCCTTTAATTGGGGCAATGCCAGGTTAATTGCAGCATCCTTCCTTGAAAGATCATCCACCCGGTGAAGGAGAGAGTCAAATGAATCAGCCATACTAATCTCCTGTGAATGGATGATTTTAATCTGATTGGTTACAAGTGATAGGTCTTCCTCAATGTGCTTAAATCGTTCATCGAAATTATTAACAAGAACACTTGTGGTTTTTTCTCTACTCTGGAGATCTTCAATCTGACACCATGCCCCTTGAATGTCCTCATTGTTCTTCCGTGTTGTGGTTTCAATATCGACGATCTTTGAGCGAAGGTCAGCGACGTTAGAAGGTATAACTTCAGTATGATTGACAGGTATAACTTCCTCATCATGATGCAATGCAATTCGGAGAAGATTGCAAACCGTTGTACTGAACTTTTTCCCACTGGCATACTCAATAACAGCCTGATACAAATCATCAGGCATACTGATGGCGGTCTTCATAGTATAACTAGAGTTATACTTCGCTATAGTATTTATAATCTAGAATTATACCGAGAGTGTAACTATCATCTAACCTGAAATTTTTAACTAACGGATATCCAAAAGAAATTGAAGGATTGTGAAAATACCTTCAAGAGAAATTAAAAATAGAATCCCAGTATGTGAATCAAACATTTTGGGATAGAAAAGGCCGTTTTCGAGTAGAGCTAAAACATAATCTACATTTTTTAAAGGACGGATTACTTCTCTTGCAGGAGAGAGGACAATTGTCTATCAAATAACAAATCTTGAGTGCCTCAATACCGGTAGGTGTAAATTCAAAGCATATTTTGTCCCGAGTTGACATGCGTCGAGTACTAAATGTACCAGAATTTGCAAGATAACCGGATTTTCTTAAATATCTGAGCCCTTTTAAGTCATTAAAGACATCCTTACCTAATGAATTTAAAATTTCAGATAATGGGATTGGTGCCTCCCCATATTTTTGATAAATTCCCAAGATATGCTCCCGATTATCGAATAGAGAAAATATCTGTATATAATCACCTAATATGAAGAAATTCTACGATCGTATTCATCATCTATCAAAACCGTTTCATAAACAGGTAGATTAGCCAACCAGGATGAAAACCAACAGGATAAGGAGCAACTTAATACCAGATCATCATGAATCCCCTCTCTCAACGCTTCAAATGATTCATTACCGGTTTTTATATTGACTTTCATCTTAAAATTTGATAACTCATGGATCAGGGCCTCTGAGTCAGGGAGAGATCGAATGATCTTCAATTTTTCAGTTTGTAAGGCGACAATAAGAGAGTAGACAAGATCCCTTTTTGGCACGAAAAAATCATCGCCATCTTGTCGGACATCAACACCTCCATGAATTGTCACAGATATTAAATCGATACCCGACTCCCTGATCAGATCTATAATAGGTCTACCTACACCAGTGCCATCCACTATAAGGTATACAATGTCACCACGACGCTGAACATCGTGATGTATTTTAGATATTAAGCGCACTTGGTCAGGGTAACTCATACCAATAGGTAATCGTTGTAGGTGTATGATCTCGTCTTTTTCCTTTCCAGTCCGCATAACACTGATAGCAGTTCGATCAGCAGCTTGCCCCAAATCTACACCAATAAAAGATATCATAAAACCCCTCCTTCATACAGAGGTTCACCATCGTCTGACAATCCAGACATAACCGGGTATAATGGTTCAATGTCCTCCGTCATTGCTTTCATTATTGAATCAAAACTAAACACATTATCAAGGGTTTCTCCAAATTCACACTCAAATTCCTGTTTAAAATGCCACTGTCCCAGACTCCGTTTATACTCTTCAATATCCGAGGGAAAAATTCGGGGACAATCTTGCCAAGGGATCTTAACCCTTATCCAATCTCCATCACCGATATATTCTTGATAAAAGTGACCCCTTTTCCCATTAGGAGTACTCATCAGGATTAATTTTCCTCTTGATACTGCCAACATGGGGAGAATTGCATAGTACAGTTGGTCATAGACAAACGCAGCCTCATCTTCAATCAATAGATCGACTGCTGAAAAACCTCTGACATTATCAGGCTGATTACCAGGGAGGGCTTTGATCCAAGATCCATTTTTAAGTTTCAGACTGGTTTTATTTTCTTCCTCTGGTTGTGGCTGATCCGGGACCAATTTATAAAATACCTTCAATTTATCAAGTAGTAATTTCGATTGTTGTTCAGTTTTCGAAATCACTATGATGGTTGAACCAGGGTAGTAAATTGCCCGATGTAATGCTTTTATTGCTGCAACAGTGCTTTTCCCAGCTTGCCTGGTACAATTCATTAATAGTCTTTTATTCGACAACAAAACGGTTCGTTGCCAGGGGTCAGGATCTTTTTTACAAATTTCAGAGCTGAAAGCACAAGGATCTAAAGCATATCTAAGATCAGTCTGAATCATTTGGTCATCTCCTGGAGTGCTTGAGCTACTGATACACGGGCTTCTGGAAAAGGCTCAAGAGCTGACAAAATTACTGTCCGGGTCTGTATCCAAGCAGGTGAATAAATGATATTTACCGTAGCTTTTCGATCTAACTCTCCCCTGACCTCCCCTAACGTCTCAATGACTTTACAAGCGGCATTTATAAGACTGGCAGCAGATTTCAGATCTTTTGCCTCTTTGGCCTCGTTAAGAAATCCGAGTGCAGATTCTCTGAGCCCTTCGAGATCACTAAGCAAATTACCAGCTTCGGTTATCTCTTCGACTTCTTTCGCCTTGCTCAGATGCTTTGGGATATGTTTCTTGTGTCGCTGGATTGCCCCCAGACTTAAAGTGGAGTACTGAGCCAGTATGGATCGGTTACTGGCTCCAGATACTATCAATCGATTGATAGCATCTCGGTCAGAATGGTTACAAATAGTGCATTTGGCTGCCATTTCATATCAATTATTGAATCGATCCAATCGATCCAGGCATCTTGATATTTTCTAACTCTGTCCCTACCATCTCTTGGATGAGCAATCGTGCCCGTTCTCCTTCGAGTGACATCGCAAAATCTGATCCTCGGCTTGATAATGAAGTATAAAATGCAAGTAGCGATAACTGATCATCATCACTCATGAAGTAGTTTACCTGAAGATCAAAGAGATATAACTCATCCTGTTCTGATTCGATGAAATCTACCCACTTTTGATTAGAGACCCAGGATTGGAGAATCTCAGAAGCTGCATAAGCACTGGGTAACAAAATTGGTTTGAATTTTTCAGGATCTCTAAACGATCCTGAAGTAACACCAGTATTGAGTTCAATGCTTGATCCATCTTTTGTCAACGATACAATGAAATTCATCAAGACGAGCGGATAACCTTTAATAAAATTTTCAACTTCTGATTGAGGTGCATTATATAATTCAGTCATATTTTTCGTCACTTCCCTGCTCGGCTTTCCATAGAGCCATCATTTCATTATAATGAACAAGACAAATTCGGGATCTTGCATATTCAGGCAATTTGGTATTCCAAAAAATGGGATTAGATCTTTCTGGGTCTAAACATCCCTTACAGTGGCATTTTTGCCCATGCAATTCGGATGTATTTTGAATTTGAGAGAAATCAGAGGGGATTGTATCTTTAGGCAATCCGTGGTAGGTGATCCACTTTTGATATGTAGGGGGTCTGTCCCCTGTATGTGGTACAACTGGTACAAGTGTTCCACTATGATCAGAATCCTCTTGGTCCTCACCTTTTCTAGAATCATGAAAACTCTGTCGGGTGTCTCCTGTATGTGGTACATCTGGTACATGTGTTCCATTTTGATCAGAGGGCAGACCGTTATTACTTTCAGAGGAGGAGGATTGAACCGCTGCATCAGTATCCGATAGATCATTTTGCCTGGTGTTATACTCAGGCCCTCTCAGACAATCAGGACAAGGTGGAAGGTTTCCTTCGGTATCAATCAGATAGTACCGTTGAGTCATCTCTTTCCATTTTTGCTTGTTTGGGACAGTCAGAGGTCGAACCTTCTTTGAAGAAGTTCCACTTTTTGAACATACAGTTACCCGACGTTGCCTGACTTCCATCCCTATTCCTTCTAACGCCCTTGTAACTGCCTTTGGGCTTATTTTTAAGGACTCGGCAATCATTTTCGGAAGAACACACTGGATTTTTCCTTCATTATAATAACGTCCGAATTCAGGATCAATCATCAGGTCTTCTTCACCTAATGCGAGTTGAAGAGCGTAATTGAACATTCCTCCTTCCCAACTCTCCGCTCTTGTCTGTTTGATCTCTTTTTGTCTAACATTGAGATAATTTTTAAACCTTTCCTCTCCATCAGGGAATAATTTGAGAATAATAGATAATGGCCGTGCCATTTGCTTTAGACGAGGTTCGATATCCATGCCAACACAAGAAATCATGCAGGATTCATCTACATCATGCCAGTGATTAAGAGTAAACCGAGCAATCAGGACCCTTAGGTCCTCAACTTCATTGTAATATGCTGTGGGGAGCTCAGAAGGAATATCATCACGTGCAGTTTCATTAGGTGAGAAAGAGAGACATCGACCTTCTGTTGCAACATCTCGAAATGGTTGACGCATTGCAATAATTTTTGGCCCAAACGGATCAAAGATATGAGACTTCCCCACATCATTCTTATCTGTCAAAATGAAGAAATTATCTCGCTCAAAACCCAAATTAAGATATTTTATCAAAGGGTCTGCTTGATCACCCTTTAAATCACTCTCGTCGATAAGGAGTGTGCCCATCCAACGCTCTTTGAATCTCATGATTCCACTCAGAGAAGAAGAGCCTGAGGCTTTAATAGGGTAAAAACAGAGGTCTGAAGTTACCTTTAAAAACCTTGATTTTCCTTTTCCTGTATCTCCAAGAAAACGGAGATATGGGGCAGTACCACACTTTGAATAAAACCAGGAATATAGACAGAAATATACAAAAACCTCATAATCAACTTCAGGAGCATCAGTGTATTTATAAAAATGATTTTTCATTCGAGAAAACAATTCATCTGGAGACACCTCACGTGCTTTAGTAAGAAGGTCTGTTTTTGGTAGACCTACAACAAAAACTGTTGTTCCCCGATCCTGGTGGACTGGTAATTCAGGAGGAGTAGAGATCACACCTTTGGGATCAAGTTCCTGATTTGAGAATACCACATTATTCCCCTCCAGGTGAGCATACTGAAAGGTTTCATTAGGGGTGATGCATGTGAGGAATAATTTCCTATCCTTCTCAAAAAAGGGAAGGTGTCTTTGTTGTTCCTCTTCTTCAGATTTTTCTGGTGGATCATCCCGCTTTGAAACAGTTATAAAGGAGTATGCCAATTCCTTGATTTCCTGTAATTTTCCATAAGATAATTCCAGGTCAGGCCCTAATTGCTTGTTTCGCGTTGAAAGTAAGGAGATAACATCCTCTGATTTTTTTTGTTTAATTAGAGAGTAAACTGCGATATCCCAAAATTCAGAAAACAGATCCCCCTTTTTATCAGGCACCCTTTTAATAAGATATGCACCAGACTCCTTCACTTTTGCCAACGACCGACCTTTAGCCATACGTAGTGCATCAAGAGCGAGATCGGTGAACATGGGAGGTTTTGATGCCACTTCACTCATACTTTCACCATTTTTTGCTGTTTACGCTTCCACTCTATTCGCTCAAGATATCGGACTTCAGGTCGCTCATAATCAAGGATTTCGACATGCCTTTTCAAAGCCTCGACATCATAAGGCTCATCACACCGTATGATTCCTCGATTGATAGCATCCCATATTGCCGCATCACCGCCTCTACCACACCTAAAACAATAGAATGTTCCTTTTGCAGGATTTACTGAAACATTCTCACCGGTTGTACTTCCATGAACCGGATGTGCTCCACGGACTTCATCACCTGCAATGTGGGGATTGTCCGGGTAATGATCACGAACAGATAAGCCATACCGGTCTGTCAAAGACACGCTATGACCATGCCCCTGGAGTTTGTTTATGGATTCAGGGATGGTTGGTTTGATAGTTGCAGGACTTAATTTCTCAACAATCTCCCAAATATCAACCCAAGATAATACCCAGAAAGGGGCTTTATGGTCAAAAGGAAGATATCTATTTCCATTTGGGTGAGTACTGCCAGGACCAACACATTGACCACCGGTCTTCTCTTTGTTTGCTGGAAAGAATATCTCAAAGATGGTGCTCCTATCTTCCTGTGTGATACTCGTTTTATGCCCTTTCCATTCAGGTGGGATGTCGGGACATTCTACAATCGCTCTGTACTTATGACAATCCTGCCATGCTGTATACCTGAAAGTATCACCAATTAACTCATAGCCCCCAGCCTGATGAAATATACCCGCATTATCAACGTCTAGTGAAATTATGCACGATTTAGGAGCAGGATAATACCCATAGTTTCCTCCAGCCCGGATATGTTGATGTAATCGTATGTCATTCCATAGCATCCCATTTTCAAGTTTATTCCATCCAAGTGATCGCGGTCCCTTTTCTCCTGGAGGGATTAAAACAAATCTCAAATCGTCCCGTTGAAACTGGGGAGGAAGAAACGAAGATGAAGGGGATTCAGTCATTATTCCCCCTTACGGAGAGAGTTATTGTTTTGTCTGAATTATTAATGACATTTCCAGGGATTCTTCGCGTTTTTACATACTCTGCGATAGCGGCTTGCCCGCACAGAGCGTTTTCTTCAGAACGAAACCTAAAAAAGATTTTGTTGTTAGTTATTTCAGAGTATATCTCACCAAATCGGTTTTCGAGTTCGGGAAGTAGGTCAGATCTGATGTCAGTGATCTTGTCGGTTAAAAGGTTTAACATAGAAAAACCCCATTATAATCATTATACAATGGATGCCATGTGGCTCTTTTTTTAAAATCGGACAACGTTTGAGGTGAGATAGTATTATCCCAAAATAAATCCAAAATATAATTGCATAAACTGTTACAAGATGTGCTTATCCTTGTTGATGCCGTCACATCAAACAAGGAATTATAGTTCAAATGATTCATTGGATCACGCTTCTTTCTTTAGAATTTCTTCAATCAATGCCTTCTCTAAAATAGTCCTAAGAGAAATTTTCATTTCTTTAGCCTTCTCATAGAGATCCAGACGCACAGTCACACTAGTGTGAACCTCTTGGATTCCTGAGGCTGTTGTTATAATTCTCATTCTGTCGATCACGTACTCCAACCCTAACGCAGTATAAAAACCGATACCCTAAACGTCACACGCCACAATTTTCCAGAAACCGCGGCGAACATAGTCTTCGGCAAGCATTTTCATAATCGGGTCAGGAATATTTCGCAATTCTTCGTTTGTTATTTCCAAGGTGGGAGGGATAAATGAAGCATTATCACTTTTTTCATGTGTTTGTCGCATTGTAACATCTCATATGATCGGATTCGTAGTTGTCCAAAATCCGGTTAATCAGGTGATCATACGTTTCCCTCATTGTGCCATGTTTTACTAAACGGGCTACCGTTGCACGTTTTACAGGGATTGTCGTTTCAGGTGGCATGAGTAATGGTGGGTCTTTCAGTTATTAAAAGCATACCACAACGCATAGTATACTGTGATAGAGTTTCCTTTGATGAGGTACTATCCTAATTTACTACAGAAGTAATCCTAACAACTATTGTGACTGAATATCACCCAAATAAAATAAACAGACTCACACCAGGAGGTACTCAAAAGGAAATAATCAAATACGTAATTCGTTCTGGAGGCGCATGCTATGAGCCCGAAATTCGTGAATATTTAAGATACAAATTTAAGATAACCGCAATCACAGGAGTTAAAAATCATTTAGAGAAATTAGAGTCTGATAGGATTCTAAGGAAAGAAAATACTCCAGGAATGGCAAACAGATGGAGTCTTGATGAAAAAGAAGAATCTTCTTTTAATTATCTATGTGGGTTGATCCTTGAATCTGAATGGGATACAGGATTAGCCGATGATATTAGTGCCGTTTTTTGTTCAGATAAAATATATCAAATTGCAATGACAAAAACGGAAAAATACCACTATTTTATAAAAGATTTTTTACCTTGGATATTTATTAACTTCATTGAAGGGGAATTCCAGGTAAAAAGAATTCAAAAGGTAGTAATATCTGAAGAACTATTAACAACTTTTGTAAAGGCTTTAAACGTTTCACCATCTTTATTCGTAACCGGTTCAATTTCAAAAGGGCATAAATCCCTTCTTACATTAATTTCTTTATTATTATCAGAGAGTAAAAAATCAGGAAATGAAGAGGATTTTGAAACTTGGTTAGTTTATTGCACTATTTACGCAGGATTCATATTAGACGCAACAATATATCCAAAATTAAGACAGAAGATACTAAAATGCGCCAATGAGATCGATTCTTTCTTTTTTGATTTAAAGGGAGACGACGATATTTTGTCATACCGCATTGAACAATATTTAAAATTGAATGTACCTAATATGTCACTCATTCCTGAAATGAAGGCTTCAGATTGAAAGGATGTTTAAATTTTCGAGTGAATACCACTAATCCTTTTTGATTAAACCGAGACTGACACTTTTTTTATACAGAAGGCAACTCAAAAGCCTTGCATCTTTTACCATCCAATAAAAATAGTCGATTTTCTCGTAATTTCAATTTTCATATATGAGACGAGAGGACACAGTTAAGAGAAATGTTAAGAAAATTAAGTCCTATAGTGGAACACTTGTACCAGTTGTACCACATACAGGGGACAGACCCCTGGGAAGAAAAGCATCAGATGAGAAGTCTATCTTTACATCAATTTTTCGAAGATCTGAATTTGAGACTGCAACTCAGAAAAGGAGAGGGTGAAATTATATTCCCATTTCCATAAGAGCCTTTTCAGCTGCTTCTTTGGCTATTTTAAACCGTGGATCACTTTCAAAGGTTTTTATGAACAATTTCATTCTATCCCCTGCCTCCGGTGTTAGTGGGGTACCGCAGGCACTACAGAAACGATGTGTGAAAGGGTTGACAGTACCACACGAGAGGCACTGAATAGGCTCAAGTTTCTTGCTTTCATTTGTTGGCCGTCCTCGCCTTCTCACACCCATACGTTCGGCTGCCTCATCAGCTACATCATCCTCACAGAGGTGAAGGTAAGTTTTGAACATATCAGACTCCACAGACCCCCACATCATTTTCTTGATCACTGATTCCTTCCACCCTTCTTTGATCAAATGGGTGATCCTACTATGGCGGAAGGTATGGGGAGTGATCTTTCGGGTGATTCCTGCCTTATCTGCTGCACGCTGAATTACCTTGCGTAGTCCATCATAAGTAAATGGTTCAACGCCACGAGCAACAAAGACAAATGCACCTTGCGCGCTAGAATTTCCAGGGAATTGATTTAGCCAACTCTTTAGATATCCAAGACTATTGTAAAGGGGAATCGCCCTCTGTTTTCCAGTTTTAAAGTCGGTGCTAATGGTCGCATGTTCCTCATGAAATTTTATTTGTGACCATTGCAAATTCCCAATTTCCCCAATCCTAAACCCACCCTCGTACAGAGTCGAGATGATAGCCTGGTTGCGAATGTTTCTAGCGTGAGTGATCATATCCATCACTTGTTCAGGAGTAAGAAGGTCAGACACATCTTTCGTAGCAGAGTCATATCCTGGAGTCTTGATAAGCCGGACTTTTTCAATCTGTAGTCCAGGTGCTGCTTGGCCATTTTCACAAATCCACAAACAAACACGCTTCAGCGCCCTAATGATATCTGCTTCAGAATTTTTCTTAAACCCTGCATTCCGGATCTTGTCAGATGCGAGATATACATCAGGAGTAGTCATCTCATCAAACGGTGGAGTCCATCTTCTCAACCCCGTGATGTTACTACACAACTTAGCTGCTCTTACATCACTGATTCCTTTAGTTGCTCTGAGCTCTGCAATGAAAGCACGTATGATCTGTTCATCGGAATCCGTAATTTCAGACGCCTTTCTTTTCTGGGCCAATGTTTTTTCTATTTGTTGTCGATATTGCTCATCTGAGCGGTAAAAACGCTGATTAGGGCTTTTTGTAACCACATATATATAATTATTCCCTGAGGCATTATACTTTTGTTCTAATGCCGGGCTGGGGCATTTATTTTTGTAAAACACTTCGGGTTTTACTTTTTTTTCACCAACCGATGAGATTGGTTGTATATTATTTATTATTGCTCCGCTACTCGTTCTCAATTATCTTTAACACTGTTACATAGACCCCACATTGATTGATGAGGTTCTTTTTTTTGCAACTTTCAAACCCGATTCTAGAATTGTCTCAATGAAATATCATTTTCTCATCAGATTTCAAGATATCATTTCTTGACCATACCGTCAGCACCGGTGACGATGGGGTGAATACACAATTTCGATCAAAGGTTTTCACCTGGGATATCTACCTTTACAAATCCCGGATTCAAGGACTCTAGGTTTGGGTAGAGGGGGATGATTTCGGTTCAGATACAGTGCCAGATAATGGTGATGATCAGGGCGGAAGAAGATCAAAGATGCGGTAAGAGAGTGGGGGTTTCCACCCGATACTCCGGACTACATCCCGATGAAACTTGCCGGGGTGAAGATCGAGGAGTTCATCTCAGTGGAAGGGTGGCCGAACCGGAAACGCTGCTCGGTATGTGGGAGGAGCCCCACATACTATCAGGAGCGGATGACCCAGGAGAGGCTACGAGGGCCACCGAGGCAGAATCGAATGCTCTGCAAGAACTGTTATGATCTGGCTAAACGGCGGGTATCTAAACAGATTACGACGATCCCCGGAGCGATAGATACCACGGTGATGATCAAAATCGGGAAAGATCTCGGGAGGTGCCATGTGTGTGACACCTCCCGAATCATCTGGTGGGATGAAGAGCAGCACCTGGGATTATGTGACCAGTGCTATACACGGGAAGTTCAAGCTGCAGAAAAACGTGGGTTTCAGGAAAAATAGATGTTTATGATGTATATCGGCCCCTACCTTATCATGGGGTCATGGAAGTGGATAGGATTTGGAACATATGGACCATTCCCGGAGTCGGGTGAATTCCGGGGAGAGATATTCTGGTCACGATACAATTTCGGGCTTTTTAGTGTCCGGAGATTTGGATGAGGCCGGCAACCTCCTGGTGTGCTGCCAGGCAGTGCCCTCATCTTGTGTGGGAGATGCTCGGTCCGCCCCAGAATAGGAGACGGGGAAAACGGAGGAGAATATGCAAGTTGGCCGGGATCGTTTCGGGTTATCTGAACTCCTGCCCTTCCGGTTTTCTTTCTGAGCAGGTGAATTCATGAGCCTATGGCCCAGGGCTCATGGTTCTCATTGCAAGGAGAGAAACTGCCCACATCTTACCCGGAAAGATTGGAAGTCCGGGAAGAGGTTTTACTGTAATTTGTTTAAGCGGCAGATATCCAAGGTCCTGATTGAGGACTGTCCAGAGGTGGAGGTTAAGGAGGGGGATGAGGGGAATTGATTGAGGGGGCTCGAAGGATGTTCCGGAGATAATTACCGTGGTACTATAAGTAGTGAATGAAGAGAAGGAGGGAGGAGTGAAACCCTTTTCAATAAGAGAAACTCAGGGACCAGTATTTGTAATAGCGGAGGCAAAGTATCAGGATACCAAAGATCTTTTACAACATGTATGTTGAGCCTTAATATTAGATCATTATAATTAAGATTTGAATAATTCACAGTTACATTTCTGAATACTGCTTAAATGAGTCGAAACATAAATCAAGAGAAAGGACCAGCAAAGCCATTTTTCAAGTGGGCCGGAGGAAAAAACCAACTACTCCAGGAATTCGATTCTCGATTCCCATATGAATTGAGAACAGGGATTCTTGATCGTTATGTAGAACCATTTATAGGAGGAGGAGCGGTATTATTTTACCTTGTTCAACATTTCCCGATAAAAGAATCGTTCATTTGTGATGTGAATGAGGAACTAATCCTAACCTATAGTGTTGTTAAAAAAGATGTAAAAGCCCTCATTTCACTGTTATCTCACTATCAGGAGAGGTATGATATCCTTGATGAGAATGAAAGAAGTTTCATGTACTATGAAGTCAGGGATGAATTAAATGAAAAACGGAGAGATATTGACTTTTCAATCTATGAGACAAAATGGATTGAGCGAGCAGCTCAACTCCTATTCTTAAATAAAACCTGTTTCAATGGCCTTTTCAGGCTCAACTCTAAAGGTGGGTTTAATGTTCCTTTTGGAAGATACAAAAACCCTAAAATCGCCAATGAATCAAACCTGCTAAAAGTATCAAAACTCCTATCCCAAACGACTATCCTTCTCGGTGATTTTAGCATCTGTCAAGAATATGTGGATGACCGGACATTCGTGTACCTTGATCCCCCTTACCGCCCATTAAATCAGACATCTTCCTTTACATCTTATTCAAAGGAGGGATTTTCAGAACTGGATCAGATTCGGCTTTCTAAGTTTTTTGCAGTTATTGATAAGATAGGAGCGAAGGCAATGTTGAGTAACTCAGATCCAAAAAACGAGAACCCAACAGACCATTTTTTTGATGATCTTTACAAACCATATCTAATAAATCGGGTTATGGCTAAGCGCTCAATAAATAGTGTTGGGGGGAAACGAGGAGAGATTAGTGAGATCATCGTGATGAATTACCAACCGCCCGATATTCATGGTACTTAATAAGGACGCAGCCTGGGATGATGTATTCTTAAAGATTCCCTTACTTTCTGAAATTGCAGAAACCGGATATTCTTTTTTAACGGCAGAGGCTCTAAAACAAGCATCGGGAGGCAAAGAGCCACGTCTTCTTGCGAAGATGGATACAGACCTATCGCGACCTTCAATATTTAAGAAAAACAATCTGGCGATTCTGCCGGTAGAAAATGGGAAGTACGTTATCTTTCAAGATCCGAAATTAAAATCATACTTCACTTTTTCTCATTTATATGATTCAACAGAACCAGAGGAGTATGAACCATCCGGATACGTCACTATGCTTGAGACGATGCAGCCGGGAAAAATAACCAGTGAATCATTAGCTATTGATTTTTGTTATCATGCATCTCTTCTCCGAACGTTTGTCGGTCAAACAGATATTTACCAGACGATTAGGGGGAGGCAAAGAACCGGTTCTTTCGAGATCATTCTTCCGACAAAGTCTAATAACCGAATCCAGATAAATGGAGTGCAGATTGAACTAGACGCAGGATATGAGAGCCCTTCCTCAATAATTCTTATGGAGGCTAAAATGGGAAGGGCTGATACTTTTCATATCAGACAACTCATGTATCCATACCTGAACTGGCTCACATTAACATCAAAACAAATAATTCCCATTTTTTTTACCTACACCAATGGACTCTATTATTTTTTTCAGTTAAAGTTCGGTGAGTTGTATGGTGAGGTTGATGTTGTGCATCGCCGATGCTACACACTCAAAGAGCCACCGCTTGGAAAAATCCATCTTCATGAAGCTCTTAATTCGACATCAATAGACCAAGAACCTCATGTTCCCTTTCCCCAGGCTAATGATTTAGATAAGGTTATTGATATCATTGTGAACTGGTCACAAGGGCTTACTTCAAAAGAAGCGATAGCACATTTTTTTGAGTTTGATGTCAGGCAGGCTGATTATTACGCCAATGCTGCGGTTTATATCGGGTTACTTACAAGGAGTTCAGAGCAAGGACAATTTGTTCTAACTTCTGAAGGAAGCCGACTCGCTCAATATATGTCAAGAGGACTTCGAAATGAGTTTCTCTTCAGACAGATGATTCGAAAACCTATTTTTTATGATGTTTTCTCAGTATTGGATACGGTTGGATTAAACGTTGATTTAGTATCAGCGGAAACCATTGCTGCAATCATTCAGAAACATACCATAAAGGATTGTAATGATACCACCGCAAAACGAAGAGCCTCAACAGTAAAGAAGTGGTTATATTGGATGAAGGGTGCGGTGATTTTTCGTTAAATAGGGCAATTTTTCAGTTATTTGATTCCAGGATATTGAGTAGTTAAAACCGATTAGGAAATTAAAGACGTATCAAAAGATTTGTAGATAAAATAATTATATCGATTTTACATAAACAAATAATTTAGAGATCATTTTATCCATCAACCATTAATTTCATTTCATTAAAGTGCTTTTCATCTTCATTTTTTATCAATTCTAATATATCATTCATTACTTCTTTAGTTTCTTCCAAATACGATAAATCCGCCTCTATATCTATTCGAATGTGATTACTATGCGAATTGGCATCAGTATACCGCATAATCCGAGTTTTTTTCTCATCACTGATTCTAGATTTTTTTATTTGATTCCCAAAATTCCCAATCTCTTTCGGATATCTGAATGCCAAGAAAGATTCTAGTAATCTTCTAGAAATATTTGGAAGAAGATAATAGGATTCTAATTCTTGATTCGGAGAATGGGCATTAGTATAGACTAAACTATATAAATAATGATATTCTGACGTGTAATCTTTTAATAATTTATCAAGAGCATAAATCCCAGCCACTCGACGACCATTAGAGATAGTGTTTTTTAACATATACAAACTTGATTTGAGTGCTCGTTCTGTTTTATCCATACGCCAGTTCTTTACTTCTTTAAAAAACGAGTAATTATGAGTCAATATAAATAACTGCTTTACATTTTCGGTTCTATTTTTTAAAAATGCAAATGCAGTATAAAGGGAGTTTGAATCAAGACTGGATATCGGATCATCAATTACTATTACACTATGATGAATGTCAAAATCTTTGTCACGCAAAGTCTTTAAAAAATATATAAACGAGATTGCTGTTTTTTCACCTTCGCTCAAAGCCTCTGCCCTATTTCCGTTCCTCACTATTTGGTAACCCTCATCTCTCACTTCAAATTTGATTTCTTCATGTCCAAGATAACTATGTAAATCGGAGTTTATCTCCTCGGCAGGTGCTCGGTGTTCAATGATGCTCTTTTCAAGGTTAATTATTTGAGAATGAAGGTTCGTAATTTCTTGATTAATTGCATCATATTCGCCATTCAATTGACTCAATTCATGTTCATATAAAAGAAGTTCATTTAAATTGGAAGCAACAAAATGATTCTCGACTATTTCTCGAGATTCGTTAATCTGTGCCGAAAAATGTTCTGTCTTTTGATTATGATGATTAATCACTGAGTTAACACTTATGATTTTTTCTTTAATCTCAAATTTGGTTGCAGGATATTGACTATCTTTCTCAATAAATGGATTTTTTCGTTTTTCTTCTAGAGAGGTATGTAAGATATCTAAATAATTATTTAATTTATCCGTTTCTTCAAGTAATGATTCTTTATCCTTTTCATATATAGATGAAAACTCATCATAAAAGTCTGCTTTTCTTGGAAGAGGGATATTTAGTATTCGTTTTATTGCTAAGAGAGACCCTAATGAAATATCGATTTCATTGACTAATATTTCATACTCTTTGTTGAAATGTCCTTCCAACTGTTCGATTAAATCAGGAGGTAATTCTTTATCACAAAATGGACACTTTGTAAATTCATTATTCTTTACAAGAATTAAACCATGATTTACCCAATTATTTAGATCATCGTTGAGATTCAAGCGTTCAATAACTTTCGAAGTAATTGTTTTCTTTAAAGTCCCATTTATTTTAGTTATCAAAAGATCTAAATCTGAGATGTCAAGCAGAATCTCATGGATTTTATCTTTAGGATTCGAATTAATAATTATCTTTAATTCATCAATTCTTTCAGGAGAACAGATCTTGGAAATATATTGATCTTTTTTTAGGGTTTCACATCTCGTCTTAAATGGGCGCTTATCATATCTATTATATTTATTTTCTCCCGCAGAATGCAAAAATTCGTTAATATTTTTAGCTTTATCAGTACAGAATTTTTCAATTTGTGTTAGTTTGTTCTCCCATTTTTTCTTAATTTCATCTCTTACAAGGGAATTATCGTCATACTTAGTTTTTAACGAGTTTAAGGTCCTTTTCGCGGTTATATCTTCACGACCTAAATAAAAGATTGGAGTTACCTTTCCAGAGTCTGTAAAAATATTCTCTTTAATGAAGTCTTCGTTAAATACCTTTAAATTTATTGAGGAGGAAGCAATGTTATTTTCGTCGATTCTTCCATTTTCAGTTTCAAGAACAAATCCTTCACATTCAGGACATATTGCTCTCTGCTCTATCTGACGAAAAAATTTTGATAGCGTTGTCTTACCAGATCCATTCCATCCATAAATAAGGTTATATTGATTAAATTCGACCAGATCGCTTTGCCACAAAAAATCATGAAATATATGAAACTCCTTTATATTCTTAATTTTTTTGATCATGAAAACGCCTTATTGATTAACTTACACTCGATTTCTTGTTTATTAATTCTTCCGATTTTTTAATTAGATAGAAAACAAAAGGTTTTGATAACCTAAAAATTGAAAGATATCATCATATTATTGCTAATGAACTTCCAGAAACAAATTAATTAGTACAAATCGACGTAATCTCTAATATGAAATATCAGACCATTACACTTTGAGAACCCTCATCCCCTCTCTCAAACAACATATAGGTAGACCCACCCATGACCATCCCCACAAACGATGACATCCTCCGTCTTCTGGATCACCTGGATCATTCCATAGCCGATGATCTCGAGTCCAGCATTCTCGATTTCAAACCATGGGATGACCCAAAAGGCGATATGAAAGTAGCCATCGAGTATGCGGTCTGCTTCTCTAACGCTGATGGAGGTGTCGTTGTCTTCGGGGTCTCAGACAAAACACTCGGGCGTTCTGAGGCTATTCACGGGGCAAAAGGATACAATCTCGACACATGGAGAAGGGGAATATTTGACCGGACCAACCCTCATATCCAGGCCGAGGTCGAAGAACTGAACGTCCCTGAAGGAACCGGACATCTCCTCATCGTCCGGATTCCGAAAGGGAGCAACCCACCATACGGTACATCACAGGGTCTGTTCAAACAGCGGGTTGGGAAAAACTGCATGCCCATGGACCCGGCTTCATTTGCATCCATGAGGGCATCAACCGGAGCAGTAGACTGGAGTGGACAACCGGTTCCCGGGATTATTCCTGAAGACCTGGACCCGCTTGAGATCGCCCGGGCACGAGCGATGTTGCGGAGTAAAAATCCCGAGTCAGAACTCCTCAAAATGTCAGACGATGCCTTTCTTCGAGGCCTCGAAGCCGTTCGGGGAGACTCGGTAACCAACGCAGGACTCCTCCTCTTTGGAAAGCCGGATATCATCTCAGATCTCTGTCCACAGAGCCAGGTGCATTATGTTCACCAGCCGACAGAGACAAAAGTAGCCCGCAATGATCTCTGGAGAGTAGGGCTTCTTCAGGTCATCGAGAAGATTGAAAGTATCTTCTCGGGGCCCATCAATCCGGAAGAGGAGATATCTGTCGGTCTCTTTAAACTCCGCATTCCAGCCTTTCCTCTCGATGTCGTCCGAGAAGTAGTGCTCAATGCTGTAACCCACCGGGACTATACCAATCCGGGTGAAGTACTCATTCGTCATGCAGCATCGGAACTGGTGGTGACCAGTCCGGGAGGATTCATCGGAGGGATTACCCTTCAGAACATTCTCCGCCATGAATCAACTCCACGGAATAGGACTCTGGCAAATGCCTTTCTCAAACTCAGGCTTGTCGAGTCAGCAGGGACCGGGAGACGGAAGATATTCATCCCAATGCTCGAGTACGGGAAACGGATGCCCCGGTATGAGGCCGATGGTTCCCAGGTCACTCTGCATATTTATGACGGAACGTTTGATCATGCCATGGCAAGTCTTGTTGCCCGGTGGCATGGAGAAGGGAAAGATATCGGGCTTGATGGGCTCATAGTTCTGACCTATCTGAAAGATCACCGTTTCATCAGTACGGCTGATGCTGCAGATCTACTCCAGTTGGACCGGGATGATGCAATTGCTGTTCTCGATACTATGAACCACCCCTCTCGAGGAATTCTCGAGCGAAAAGGACACGCAAAACCGGCAACCTACTATCTTGCAAAAACCGTTGCAAATGATCTCATCGGGAAGGTTGCATATTCATCATCCAAGGGAATAGATGCAGCCAGGTATGCAGAGTTGGTCCGGGGATTTGTCCAGGATCATGGCTCGATAACCAATAGAGAATGCCGACAGTTGTTAGGTCTCGGTGACACCGCATCAGCACAGGTTGAAGCATCACGGTACCTGAGAAAATGGTCTGAAGAAGGAGGTTTTCTCAAGGCAGAGGGTATTGGCTCTCAGAGGGTATACCGTCTGTGGGGGTCATAACAATCTTTCAGATTGTTATGAGGTCAGAATAGAAAATATCATTAAATGTCGAGGCAATTGAAAAACAAAGACTCATAATCCTCCTCTTGAGTTCTTAACAGAGTTCTTAACATTGTTAAGAACCCCTAGATGAATATCACATCATTTGAGGATTTATTTTCTAAAAGAAGAATTCTCCCGAGCCATTTGATGTTTTAACAGATCTTTAACATTGTTAAAACCCTCACTACTCTCATCATGTCGGAAATTATATTCCTGATACGTGAGGCCGTCCAACGAAGGCCCTATTATTTAAATAGGTCATAAAATTTCTCGACTCTCCACTCTTTTTTCATTTCGTTAATTGCCGTGGGACCGATTTCGGCACCATTATATACTATTGAAACTGGCCTCTATGCTCGTTGGCTCAAACGAAAAAAGGACATTACATGGGACTGTAAATCCAACAAATAGTGTTTCAATCAGTACATTACTTGGAAAAATGGATCTTACCCAGATTGAAATTGAATTGCACAACCATCTCAATTACAGCCAAACTCGAAAATGGTTATATTCACCAATATTATTATTCAAACTCTTGATTGTCCATTCCTTTCGAAAACAATCCTATCGAAAATTCATCAAATCACTAACACTTGAAGATTGCATTGCTCTTGGAATTCCTGAAATAGAGCCCGGAAAATATCATATTCCCTCTGCAAGTAATTTACATGATTTTGCTTACAATCGTTTGCGATTAGACGGCTTTAAGAAGATCATGTACCTAAACGGAGCCATTGCATGTCAATCTATTCAGAATGGTCACGGAATGGTTGATTCAACCCCTATTGAAGCCTCAAGGTATGATAAATATGCAGAATATAATCCCCATTACGCTTGCAGGATGCACAAATATCACATATTTCATTTAAACAACTTTCCACTTTATGGAATATTTTCTGAAGGTAATGCTCATGATTCCCCATATGCAATCCCATTAGCTGAAATTGTTGGTACGATGAATCCAAGCATGATCAAAGTTCAACTTGATGGTGGCTATGATTCCTTCATGATTTATGCGAGATACTGGAGAATTTTCAGAATTCAACCACTAATCGATCCAAGCAAGAACGCAATTTTGAACATAGAGGGGACAATTGAGAGAATTGATCATTGGGTAAATAAAATGTGGAAGAAAGGGGGAGACATTCGAGATTCTATTGAGGAAAAAATGCTATTTCTCACGAATAATGGAAGGGAGAAACAGGTCGGGATGTATCTTCGCAATCAGAACTTACTTAATCCAAATTTCAGAGTTGAATACAAATCAAGGGCAGATTGTGAAAGAACTCATTCACACATGAAACGAATGTTTAATTTCAGTGTAAAATGGATTCAGAAAAGATCTGAAGAATTTTACATGACATTGAATCTCATTTCATATCAGTTTGTATTACTTGCAAATTTAGTAAAAAACCAAGGAAAGGGTCAGGGTCTATCAAAATATTACTGAAAAAATAAAATGCAGATGTCCCATTAAGTAGCGAATGCTATCGAGTTTTTAGTTCTTCTTCGTCTATCAACTGTAATTTTGAGTAGTTTGGATGTTGATTCCCATCCTTTGCAGTGCGTGTATCTATCATTCTATTGTAAAAATTGGTAGTTCGACAAAAAGCGAATTATTTGATTGACAATCTGTCCAATCTACATCTTTTCATTGGACAGCCTCTACGTGAGTGGTAGAATTAACAACATATTATAATAGATGATGATTCGCACCAAACGTTGATTTCAGTAATGAACGATTAATTCATTGGCAGAAGGAATTTGAGCGATATTACCATATGATCTCTCACATAATTCGGAGGTACGAATGACCGAGGCTTTTTCACCAATAGAACAGATTCTGCGGCAAATCGGTGAACTTGACCGGGAAGGAAAAGAAGTCCTCTTCGAAGAACTCGAGAAGCGAATTATTGAGGAGCGACGCACCGAGATAGGAGAGAGCGAGACGAGACCATGAAGGCATATCACCATGGGACCTTGAAATCTGGAAGTCCTGACGAACTCTTCGCTGATCTTGACAGATAATAGTCTCTGGAGAATAGTTTAGGAAGGGGAAGAGAGCCCAAATACAAACTTAGATAATCTCATACGCCAATATTGTATAACTTATGCCAGCGTTGATCAAGAGAAAATGTAATCCCGATGGCATGCTCTCCGAGGAAGATTTGAAAGATATAGCCGAAGCAAAAGAAGATATTCAGGCGGGTCGTGTCTACACCCCTGAACAAGTACGAAAAGCGCTCGGCCTTTAATGCGATACTCAATAATCTATTCTGATAAGGTTCTGAAGCAACTTCGGAAATTATCAAAATCTCAAGCAACCCGTATCATGAATAAAATTGATACTATTGTGGAAGACCCTCATCATTACCTTGAATCATGTGAAGGGTATCCCTATTATCATCAACGGGTTGGGAATTTCCGGATCATTCACGATTTGAATGATGGTGATCAGGTAATCCAAGTTTTAAAAATTGGGCCTCGTAGTAAGGTCTATGACAGATAGAACATTTCAAAAATAAACCTTTTCTCAAATTTATTGAGATAACCTAACCATATTTCCATCGCACGTACAAAATTTTTCCCCTTTTCCCCAATCCCTCCACCCTCCTCACTCCATTTCTTCCTCTTTTAAAACCCTATATAAACTCACTTCAAATAACTACGTAGCCGCGACCAGAGCGGCAGGGGACAATCGAACAATGGCAGATTTCGTACAGAAGGCAGTAGATGTCTGTTGTCCGCAAACTTACAGTACCGATCGCTGATCTTACAACCTTCAACGCCCTTGTACAGGATATCCTGGACAACAACCCGTGGGGATGTGTCTCGTATGTATCAGCAGGAGTGACTGTCGCAGCGGTTGTGAAGGGGACTGAAAGTTACACCGGGGCAGTCGTCTATGAGGATGCTCAGGCCAAGACCGTTGGAAGAATCTCAGTGAAGGCTCCAACATCAACCGGATTTACCACGAACGTCAGTACCATCGTTGGTACGGCTGCACTTGGGACAGCGATGGGAGGTACTCCATCACATGACCGCCCGAAGGACACCTTCTGTGTGACCCTGAAGTGCCATCACAAGAGCGGGGAGAACTTTTCAGTCACCCTCAAGCGTGATTCGGTTACGGTCAGCAGCTACGAAGCCGACGCCATCCGAACCGGGCTCGAAGCATGGGCCGACACCGTTGCCGTTCTGGCATAGCCAAAATACCCTCTTTTTACGCCATCACCGGAGCGATGGATATGAACAAAGTACTGATTATAGCGGGAGTGATCTTTCTCGCCTTATCATGGCAGTTCTCTCAGGCAAGCGGAATCACCACGTCCATAACAGGGACCGGGGCCTCATTCCTGAACACTGCTGTGGTTGGTGAGGATAGGTCATACAGTAACAGCCTCTTTACCGAGGGAAGATCAGCAGTGGTCCGGGTCATTGACACCAGGACCGGAATCATGTCTGATCTCCTGGTGAAGAGTTCGGGGTCATTCGGTGTTGATGAGTACTAGTATTTGCCAGTGAAGTCGTTTGACACCTAGCAGCCGTGGATGAGTCCGGGGAGGTTGAGGACCCGATGGGATTGATCGCAAGTTCGCTGGATCATCTGAGCGAGTTGGCGGTCCTGACCGGGAGGATATGACCACCGAGTCATATCGGTTTTCCCATATTTAATAAATGCCATGCTTTCTTTATGGTTTGAAGAGCGGATTTCCGGGTATCTGCAGTCATGGGATCAGTCCTGCTTCGGGGATTGATCTGATTCGTTCTTAATTCACCACGTAACCCATTTAAAGTGAGTTGCTTTCATTATCATGGAAAATTTGAGGCTAAAGCATATGATACAAAAAGACCAGATGCACAGGAGGATCCTATCAAAGTTATTTGTATAAATCATGGAATGATCCAGGACTTTCATGGAGCCTAAAATGAGGTTTCAAGGAAAATGACATGAAGCATCCTGTATTGGTTAGTCTCAAATAAAAAATGAAATAAGGCTGCTTAAATTGTATCCCGATTCTACCTGCTTTTTACTCTTCAGGCAAATCTTATGAGCATCAATTCCAGAGCGGAAAACTGCTATTGTATCATTTCCGCCATCTTCATGAGAAATTTATACCACATTATAGTATTTGACATAAGGATTATTGGAAATATTTATTTCAGAGTATACTGAATTGCGGATATATATATTTAAACCCTAACTATGCAAAGACACCATGTGATCAAATGAGGATTACAACTGACCTTGTAAAAACAAGACCTAAAAATAGATTTATGATTATCATTCTGGTGTGTGTCATCGTATGTACGGGCATCACGACCCCGGTTTTCGCAGCGGAAGACTCCATCAACAAATCTGCTATTGTGAATGGACCGGTTACCAATCCTTTCCTGTCATCTCCACTGTATGCCCTCACTCATTTTGACTCGTCACAGAGTGACTCTACACCTTACGGACCTCCCCGAGGTGTGTACAAGATTGACCCGGCAAAAAACCCGATTGTCTATGGTGGTCCCGTAAACATTATGACTCTTGCTTCCACTGACAAGAATTACATGTGGGTTGTCGGCACCAATCACGTAGGTTACGTGGATATAACTGGCAAGAACTGGACTCAAGTGGCATCATATGAAGCACTTGCCGATGCAACAGATAACAAGCTAGCGGCTGTTCCGGATGAGAACTTCCGTACTTTTGGCGAGTCTTCTGCGGTGGGAATGAACGCAACCTCAATGAACAGTTCTTTGATAAGTCTCTTCGGTAAAAATTACGATCTACGCTTTAAAAATGGGTTTTACTCGGTAGTAGATGACAAAAATGTAATTTATTCCGATTTCGCCGGTGATCTCTATGCATTTGCATTGACCGATCCGGACAACCCATCCGCAGGTATAAAGAAACTGTACGAGATAAAAGATGTAATCACAACGCTCCAGGGTGACAATTATCCGAATAGCACAATGTTATTTGGCCTTTCCATGACGTACGACGGCCACCTCATTATCACCTTCACTGATGGTGTAGCAGTTATTGATCGAAATCTCGATCCTGCCTCTGCCTCACTATACCGATTCGGGGACGATGAAATCCTGACTAACTCACCTGCAGTCGATGAAAACAATGGTATCTATGTGGCAAGCGATAAAATCATGCGAAAACTTGCCTGGACCGGCACAAACCTTTCCGGAGAAGAAGCAGATGGTGCATGGTCGAGCCCATACACCTATTCGGAGCAGCCCCCGATTATTAAGGTCGGTATCGGCACAGGATCAACTCCGACGCTCATGGGCTTTGGTGATGACGAGGATAAACTGGTAGTCATAACCGATGGTGCCAAACAAATGAACCTGACTGCATTCTGGCGAGACGAAATCCCCGAGGGATCACAGCGTATCGCGGGCCAGATCCCGGTAACCTGCGGTTTCAAGACCCTTCCCGAGTGGATACAGTCTGAACAGTCCGTCGTAGTCCACGGGCATGGGGCCTTTGTGGTGAATAACATGCCGGTTAATGTGAGCAGTGATCTTCTCGGTCAGAACAAGATCCTTCAGGTCTCGCTCATGGGTCCGGCATATGACACCTCATATGGTGCTGAGCGGTTTGAATGGAATTCATCAAAGAATGCCTGGTCTTCCGTATGGGCACGGCCAGATGTCTCATCGACGAGTATGGTTCCCATTCACAGTCAGTCTGGTAACATGGCCCTTATTAATGGGTACCGGTTACCAGACGGCTGGGAAATACTCGGACTTGACTGGGATACCGGCAAAACTGTCCATCAGACGATCTTCGGAAAAAGTAACTTTGGAAATGGAGCATATGCACTTCTGATGTATCTGGAGAATCAGGATCTGATCTTCAATTCATTCATGGGCCCCATCCGCATCGATTACCATAATGCTTAAAGAATGGTTATCCCATCCCTTTTTTGGAATCTGTTCTAACTGATTTTATTTGTAGCACTTTGAGAGAGACCGAAAATGAAAATATTCATATTGAGGATGTTACAATACTGGACATCACCATTAAACCGGTTTTGGACATATCGTCTGTTCACTGAATATGCAGAACGATTAATGGCCATGAGGTAATGAATCAGTGTTGTTGAGACTTTCTCAACCACGTCGATAAGTAAATGAAAAATACCCGGGCCGAGAGGCCTGGAAATACCAGAGTCCGTACCTACAAATTTAATCTGATTGCTTTTGGTCGATCAATGCAGTCCTTTTTGCAAACTTCCATATTCCTTCGATCTTCACAAACTCATCATGATAAACCCCAGTCTGAACAAAGGTTGGTAATTCATTATCCGGGTATTGCCACATAAGGTTGAGCATGGTAACTCCTTCCACTGTATCTACTGACATCGATTTCAGGATCGTATTGGTCTGATAATGTCTGGTTTGAATCCCCTTTTCGGTTATATTTGCCATCCGCTTCTCCATCGCTTCTTTCAACTGATTGCGGCTCTTCACCTGGAATTCTAACTCAGTACCTTTGTCTGAATATACTTCCCAAATGCAGTCATTTGTAAATAGACTGATAAAGGAATCAAGATCTTTGGAGTCGTAAGTATAAGAGTAGGTGTAGATAAGATCAAGGATTTCCTGACGATCTTCAGGAGATATCTGGATTGACTGATTGCCATTATTATCTTGCAGAGTAGTATTTCCTACGTCCGCCTTATTAATTCCAATATTGTTCTCGCCATAAACATCGCATGAAAAAAGCGTAAGGAATACAAGAAAAAGGAAAAGAAAAGAGAATGTATTGCTTTGGATCATGATAATGAGACTCTTCTTTTTTCCATATAATTGTTGTGAACAGGTTATAATGAACGATATTGGTGAGGAAACCCGGGTAGAATAACAATAATTCGATAATGAACTCTCCCTGTATCTTCACAAACCAACCGAAAATTGTTAGATACCTGACATGGTAGCCTTATCAGGATTTCCCGGGGAGATACCTCAAGGCCTACTGTTTCACAATATCAGGTGCTGCCCAGGTGGTACTGATTTTTTCCATATCTGGTAGATAGACCCGCATAAACAGGTGGAAATCACCCGTTCCGACTGGAAGCCTATTACTCTCGGGCACATTACCAGGAGTTTCTGCCCGGAGAAGGATATCCAGTGAACCATCCGGATTGTACGTAAGATTAGTCCTGTCATTGATACAATACCGGTTTATCTCATTCGCGATCAACAGATTATCACTATCATATACGGTAATTGACCAGAATCCACCGTTTAGAACCGGAGGCAGCATCCCTTTGTCAAAGTGAATTTTATAGCTGTTGTTCCCTGATAACTGCTGATTATTGGAATCCAGATCTGTCTTGGGATAGATGGCCACGTAAGGAGGATTAGCACCAAAACCAACAAATGCAATCAATGCCCGGTAATCGTATTCAGTTCCAAAATCTGCTACCGGATCCCCGAAGTACTTCCACTTCCCAGTTGAGAGCATAAATTTGGCGCATTTTTTGTTTAAGACCGGTACCAGTGAATCAAGCATACTATTCCACTGCCAGGTTGAATCTTTCCCAAGTATCTTTTCATCAAAGGTAAGTCCCGGACCAACATTGAGAGACTTCATTGTTGCTATGACCCGGGCATCAGCGGATGTTGGTGGATTTGTGATCATTAACCGGTTTGCAGTATTAAAAAACTCATCAGGGGACATATTGCGGACATGATCCGGAGGGATGAAGTCATTCTTCTCTATATATGTGCCATTTGGCGGGACATAGGTCTGGTTACTCAGATAATCCTTCAGGGGGACCAGAACCATCTGGCTCTGGATCGTTTCAATATTCGGCAGATCATCAGGACCATTGTCTATGATGCGGACAAGAAGCCATGCAATGTCGGTTGGAACAGAGATCTGTTTCATTCCTTCTGGAATATCACCTTGATAGTCTTTCCCGGTGATCAGACAGATCTGTTCATCAAGGGGATCTTTGGCATCTCCGCCTGACCCGATCACATCAACAGTGTTTGTATATGCATCAAATATCTGGGCTGAACAAAAGCGGTCGGTTTTGGGTTTGACAAAGACCAGGGCTGTCTTATTCAGATCCAGGAATGCTCCTGAGTACATAGTATCGACATTTGGAGATACTACGTCCTTAAAATCAGCGTTCACCATAATATTATTGTAAATAAACTGATTTACCGGAGCTTTAACATTCGTTGGTGTCACCGTGTTCGTGTATCTCTGCACCATGGCATCCATCAGAACGAGTGGATAAGAGTAAACATAAGCATTTTTTACTGTATCCCAGAGAGCCATTTCATTGACATTCGTGCTGTTCTCACCATGTACTCCCCAGGAAAAGAACATGAGTATCAGGAGAAGGATCATAAGAAAAGAGACAGAATTGTTTCGTAACATAGTAAGGCATCTATGTTCTCATCATTATAATTTACGATTGGGTCTTTCAAAAAACCCGAAAATCAGCGATGATAGCCGAACAGTATTGGATGGATAGAATCTTCACTCAACATGACCAGAGGGAAATCCGATAACCGAACACCGAAATTGCCAGTTTACTATTATAACTATCATTAGTGATCAGGAGAAAATTCCCGGGTATTATCTGGATACGGATAACAGGAAGAGAGGATTGAGGTTGTAGTCGCCATTATCTCGGCTTGTATTGCCGGGCAAAATGGTGTTGGGTTACTCATCATGTACCGGCGATATCTACAGTTGGCAGCCGTATCGGTGGTATTTGCCAGTGAAGTCGTCGGACACCCGGCAGCCGTGGGTAAGGTCTGGGAGGTCGAGGACCCGATGGGATTGATCGCAAGTTCGCTGGATTATCTGAGCGGTTTATCGGCTCTGACCGGGAGAGTGTGACTGTCCGGTCTCATATTCCATTTTTTTGATCAAGGTATCATCAACCATGAGAAATGCTTCGCCTGCTGAAAGGGCAGATGCATAATGAAGAGCATCATAGGTTCCCACTCCATTCTGCCATAATGTTTGAGCAAAACTGATGATATCCGGGGTGAGAATGACATGTTCAAGAGCCAGGGACAACAAACCATCTAGACAAATCTTTCAATAGATGAGAAGTCATCTTACTACTATCAGTTGAGGAACCACTCCAGCATATGAAAGCCAGACTTATTCTGATTGTATGTGGCTTTCTCTGCATTTTGCTCTTAATTCTCTCCATGATTCCAGTAAGTCATGAACTTTTAAGTCCAAGTGAAAACCCATACGTAACACTCGTATATGCATCATCAGGGATGATGCCTCAGCTTCTCAATACCAGTCAGGTCGATGCTTTTCTTGTCTGGGAATCTGTAGTCTCAACGAGTGAGTGTGGCAATATAGGAAAAGTAATCGCACGGGACAATGATTTACCACCAGAACATAAATGGGAGTCCACTGCCTGTAATGTTCTTGTCATGAGAAACGAATTTATTGAGGAGAATCCGGAGGTTTCAGCACTCCTCTCTGCAATAACAACAATAGGCATAAACCAGATAGCCAAAGATCCTGCTCATGCCATCAATATCACTGCAGATTGGGTCTATGGCTCAAAACCGATCCTCTCTGCCGGAATGTACCTTAATCCGCATGATGTCGAAGCAACAGCGTTTCGTCATATAACATTTACAGATTCTGCCACAAATCCGGATATTTCAGCGATCGGTCTTCCAATGCAGACTGATAAAAAAGCAGAGCAAAACAATACATCCAGTTTGCCTGAAGCAGTAAATGTTCGTGCAGATCAACTTCTAAACGGTTCTAAACCAAGGATCGACAAACAAACACCCACAATCAGAATTGGATATCTCCCATCTTCGGACCTGTATGCCCCGCTATATGTAGCGATAAAAGAACATGAAGAGATCTGTACCTCGTATGATTTCTGTCTGGCCCCTGAGTCGGATGATTCTGCTCGCCCAAATAATTGCAATCTCATCGTTCATAATCAGATAATAGCAAAGGTCGAGTTATTACCTGGCTCAGTTGGGGGTGGTGTCATGACAGGTATCGGACAAGATGCAATGGATGCAGCATATATCGGAAGTGTCCCGGCCTTACTCCAGATATCAACAGGAAACTCTGCATCGATTATCAAATCTATCAATTCAGGAGGTACAGGACTTGTTGTTGGAAACACAGCATCTTGTACTGACTGGGATTCTTTTATTACCTTAATAAAAAAGCGATCAACTGCTGGAAATCCGGTTATTCTTGCAGTGCCACAAAGTTCTATTCAAGAGGAGATGATGAGGGAAGCACTCAACTATGAAGGTATACAGATTGTTCTGTATGGCCTTCCACCACGATGGAGTATCAATGAAACAGGTACCTAATATTCTCCGTGGATTGGCACTTCCGGTTCTAATCGGACTAACGTGGGAGATACTTTCGATATATGTCGGAAATAGTTTTATTCTTCCCGGCTGGGAACTGATCATTCCCATTCTTATACATCCGATGGAGCCTTTGTTTGGAGGAGCATCACTTCTCGAAAACGGAATTATCAGTCTCCAACGTGTTCTCATCGGGTTTCTTCTGGCTGTTGCAATCGCTGTTCCAATTGGACTTCTGAATGGCTGGTCCAGGCGGTTTGACGAATATTTCAATCCACTAATACAGGTTCTTCGTCCAGTCCCCCCTATTGCGTGGATGCCTCTGGCGATTGCCTGGTTCAAGATCGGGTTTGGCTCACTCATCTTTATCATCTTCATCGGATCTTTTTTCCCTGTTCTGATCAGCACAATCGAAGGAGTTCACAATGTCAGAATTCGATGGCTCGAGGTTGCACAAACCCTTGGGGCTACAACAGGGGAGAAATTCGTCACTGTTGTTATTCCCGGAGCACTCCCTTTTATCTGGACAGGATTCAGGCTTGCATTCGGAGTTGCATGGATGTGCCTGGTTGCTGCCGAAATGCTCCCCGGAACGAGTGCAGGGCTTGGGTACCTTATTATGTATGCCTATAATCTCGGCCAGATACAGGTTATCGTTGCAGGTATGATTGTAATAGGTGTCATCGGAATTGCATCAGATTACCTCTTCAAACTTGGCCAAATCCGATTCTTTGACTGGCAGGGAAAAGAATGAACAACGTCCTTGTGATAGAAAATATCTCAAAGCATTTTTTTGATGATAATAGTGCTTGCAAGGCAATCGAGAATGTTTCTCTGACTCTTCGAAAACATGAGATTGTATGTCTCATGGGTCCATCAGGGTGTGGTAAATCCACGATCCTTAGGATAATTTCCGGGCTTGATACCGCTGATTCAGGGACTGGCAATGGTGAAAATAAAGAACAGAGGCATTCATCAGAACAGGTAAAAACTGCGATGGTGTTCCAGGATCACGGTCTCTTTCCCTGGCTATCAGTGAGAGAAAATATTGCGTATGGACTCCATTTGAAAGTCAGATCTTCTTCTGAAAAGGTCGACGAGGTTGTTTCAAAACTCCTGGTTCTTGTTCGAATGGAGGAGTTTGCAAAGGCCCTTCCTCACCAACTCTCGGGAGGGATGAAACAAAGAGTTGCTGTAGCCCGTGCTCTTGCAGTCAAGCCAGACATTCTTCTGATGGATGAACCGTTCAGTGCTCTTGATCCATTTACACGACGAGAACTTCAGGATGAAGTGCTTCGTATCAGGGATCAATTAGATACTGCATTTCTCATTGTAACCCATAACCCTGAAGAGTCTGCATATCTTGCAGATCGGATTGTTATTCTGACCAGACGACCTGCAACTGTTAGAAAGGAGTTTTCAATTCCAGCCAGCCATCCCCGAAATATGGCACATCCAACATCTATCGAGTTGATCCAGGATATAACCAAAATTATTGCATCTGGATGACGAATCTTACAACCAGGGATGGACCCAGTTTAGAGGTTTTAGATTTTGTTATTCGCTGAAAAACCTAAGATTATCCGATACATTCACATTTCACACACTGGTGCCCCCCGTTACGTACATGTAGATGGACATTTCCCAGACAATAGATACGGAAATAAAGAGACGAGAGGCATTAGGATTCAATTTTACGGATTTCTTAAATTGGTTTTACTTCACTCATGATTATGCTCATGAAACCGATAAAAATACTATTATACCGGAAATAACTGCCGAAAAATGAGATCGTTGGTTAATGAGCAGTAAACATGATGGTGTTGCTATCTGCAGATGAATGCGACTCATCACCATCATAGTGGGCTGCCATTCCGACGGTATACGGATACGAGACCCCCACAGTAAAGGTAAATCTTCCATCAGACCCGGTCTGGGTTGTGGTCAATGGATCTTCTCCAGAATACCCGCTCTCGTCCATGGTAACAGTAGCCCCGCTAATCCCTTTTCCATTCTGATCGGTCAGTCTGCCGGTTACTGTCACCGTATCGCCTACGGCTGGTGTTGTAGTACTTGCACTGATCGAAAGACGGGAGAGCCCGAAGCCGGAGGAAGTACCCGACGCAACCGGGACTATTGTCTGAATCGGGGAGGGTGAAGGTCTGATGATGGTTGAGGTGGGTTTGACCGGAGAGATAACCGGTTCTGATGCAGACTCCTCACTCTCATTTGTGAACCTGATTGCATTGGAGACCACTTCAGAACCTCCGGACCGTGCAGATACCCTGAAGAGATCGAGAGCAGTTTGAGAGGTTGGAACAGCCCAGGCAAAGAGTCCGTTCTCATCAGGTGTTACTTCAGTAATATCAGAATATTCTGAATCAGACTTCCCCTTCCCTGCGATGGTGAGCGTTACCCCCTGCCTGGTACCTGTGATAAAACCGATGACCTGGTTGATCTGTTTATCACCCACCATAACCGAGAATGGGGATATAGTAACCCGTACATTGCCTGAAACCGATGGTGAAGAAACCGTAGAAGATGGAGTACGAGTAACTACCGGCTCTATCGTCAGAGTTGACTCGACATCAGTCAAATATGGAGGAGCATTGCCCCAGCCATAGGGATTATTCGGGTTTGCATATGCAGTGATCGGATAATCAAAGTCATCATCATCATATGCGATAACAGGAGTCACAAACAGAAGCAATACCATTGCAGATACGATTGTGAAAAGGAGTATTTTTTCACGAAATTTAATCATTGTCAAGAACATCCGTTTTTAATGTACGGGGAGAGAGAAAAAGTTGCTGATACCCGCCATGAACATAAAGAGGATCCGATTATCAGGACCTGAACCCGGGGTGCCGGAGCAACTATTCTTGAGGCTCATCCTCACAATGAAGAATGACAGATGAAAGGTTCGCGGCTATTGCAATCGATGATAGAGGACATGTAATCGATATCAAATCGGAAAGCATCCTCTTAATCAGGCTGCGATGATAACCTTTCATATCGAAACCGGTTGTGAAATCTCATGATTACCAATATAATGGCTGACATGATCAGGTACTTTGACGGCGATGTCAGAAGGATCAATCATGCCCTGAAAGTACACTCCTTTGCTCACATCATCTCATCAGAAAGCAACCTGGATGAGCAGAAAAAAGTTATCCTCAGCCTTGCAGCCATACTTCATGATATCGGAATAAAAGAGGCAGAACGAAAGTATAACTCATCTTCAGGAAAACACCAGGAAATTGAAGGACCTCCCATTGCCCGCGAGATCATGTCGCCATATCATCTTGACCCTGATGTTGTCGAAAGGGTCTGTTTCATCATTGGAAATCATCATTCATACGCTGCTATTGATGGGATCGATTTTCAGATTCTCGTTGAAGCTGACTTTCTTGTCAATATTTTCGAGGATTCCATGAGTGTTGAATCCGTTCAGAATATTCATAAGAAGATCTTCAAAACTGAAATGGGGACCCGGTTACTCATGGAGATGTATCCCCACGGGGGGTTATCAGCCTGAAAATTCGGTAATGGCCTAGTTATTAACTGGAGATGATTTTTCATCCGTTGAAGTGATTTGTTTTGATTATTTACATCAACACCTGACAATTGGACGAAAATTTGGAGCTATTCCATCTTCAGTTATACTTTAGGTCAATAACAAAATTTCAATGGGAGGAAAACTTACAATCCAGTTACCACACTGGAAACCGGGATCAGGTGACCCTTGCCATATCAATATACAGAGTCTGGAGATTGACACCAGAACTCCTATCTGAAGGATAAAACCATAAATTTATCCGCCTGGTGAATAAGAATAATCAACTAGGTAATAGTCTCCGTGTTGTCTGGAGCCGATCTCCCTGCCCTTGCACCGGATGGTAATTATGAGCGATAACTCTGAAGAACAGTGGAAGAAGATCATCGGCCTTGGGGCCTCTTCTCATCGAAAGAGTTACTATCCGGAGTTACAGGAGCAGATAATCGAACTCAAGCGAAAAAACGAAGAACTCCAGGCTATGAATGAGGAGCTTCTTGCGACCGAAGAAGAACTTCATCAGAATTATTCCGAACTTCAGCAACGTGAACGCGAACTGATGGAGAACCGTGCACGTTTTCAGGAAGTGCTTGAGAACTCAATCGTCGCTTTTTTTAAAAGAAACTATCAGAAAGATACTTATGAGTATGTGAGTCCTGCAATCACCGGGATTACCGGATATACCCCTGAAGAGACGAAAGAATTCACTGTTGAAGATACCTATGCCAGGATTCATCCAGATGATCTTGTCTCAATAAAGAAGAACCTGCAGGATATCCTTCATAAAGGAGGGGGGAAAGGGGTTGATGAATTCCGGTTCAGGCATAAGGGTGGAAAAGAACTCTGGATAAAGGAGATCTACTGTATCGTGGTGGACCAGGCAGGAGATCTCCTCTACAGCATCGGTAGTATTCAGGATATCACCGAGCACAAGAGTGTCGAACTTATCGCTAAAAAGGCACAGGAGAAACTCGTATACCTGAACAACGTTACGATCCAGGAGTCGTTGAATGCCAACTATGCACTCACCGGCTACTTTGAACTGCTCAAGGAGTTGAACACAGATGACAGCCTTCTCCCATATCTTGATCCAATCCACTCGTTGATCGAAAAGACCGGCGACATACTCCAGTATGCCAAATCCTACCAGGACCTGGGAAGTAAAAACCCGGCCTGGCATAGCCTTTCGATCGTTATGCTCAATGCCATCTCACATCTCGATCTCTCCTATCTCTCACGTGAGATGAAACTGGATGAACTTGAGTGCTATGCTGATCCACTGCTTGAATACGCTTTTTTTACCATTCTGGAAAACGTAGTTCTCCACAGTAGAAAGGCAACACACCTTTCATTGAGATACAGAGAGAATGATGACTCCCTTTCCCTGATAATCGAAGACAACGGAGTAGGGATTCCGGCTGAAGTGAAAGACCAAATCTTTGAGAAGAGTTATGCACGGGAGAGAGGGATGGGCCTGTTTCTGGTCAGAGAGATCCTCTCACTGACTGAAATAAGCATTACAGAGAATGGAACCCCGGGGAATGGAGCACGGTTCGAGATCAGAATCCCTTCATCAGGGTACCGGTTTACCAGTTCTGACTGATAAGAATACCTTTATCATTTCATATCCAATGAGGCAGTACGGAGGAGAAGATGGCAATCGATCCGATCTGTAAGATGACAGTGGACGAAAAAACTGCGAAGTTCACAAGTGAGTATAAGGGAAAGAAATATTATTTCTGTGCCCCGGGGTGCAAAAAGACATTTGATGCTGACCCTGAAAAGTACGCATCGTAAATTTTTCTGCACAACCGGCTTGAGATTATAAGCCATTCACACTCTTCTTATCCGGGTTTAGCAGAGAAGGGGTTCCCCTCCTCTTATATCAGCCTGATTGCAAAAAAAGGGATTATATCTTCCAGTAGAAGAGGCTCGCTATCAGAGAGAGAATCCCATATACAATGAAGAAGATGCCCAGCACCATGGTCAGGAGGGCTGTCCCCGTACCCGGGCTGACAAACAGATAAATACCGATAAGAAAACTGATCACTCCGACAAATCCGGAGAAGATACGGTGTTTCTCCCACTGAATTGAGACAGCATACGCGATGGTGAGCAGACCGTTGATCACCAGCCACAGAGCAATCAGATACCCGACAGCAACGGTTGCAATATAAGGGGAAATGACAGCAAGAAGCCCGATCACGATACTGATCAGACCTGACCCGAACAGGATCATCTTTGACGGTCCACTCTCTGCAGAGAGTGCAACACCTGCAGTCAAAATTCCGACAAGCAGGAAGATGATACCAATAACGAGAACCAGAAAGTCAAAGACCATTCCCGGTGCTGTAATGGCAACGATACCAAACAACAGGGCAACGATGCTCATGAACACTGCTAGAATTCTATCGGTTTCCATGTTGAGGAGAATAGTGAGCGGTGAGGGATAAAGGTTTCTTAACGATACAGGCTCTGACTTCGTCCCATGGCAACCTGGTTTCTGAATTTCGCATCAGTCTGACCTTTTGCATGAAAAAGTCCTTTTCATCGGTCCTACCTGGGGCCCCAACGGGCATCGTTGGGGTTTTGAAAGGATGATAACCCGGAGTCCGGGTTTCACCCTTCCTGCATTTTTAAGATCTTCTGAAGAGTTGAGCCCAGTACAAGGAGAAGCAGCCCCTCAATGATGAGTATTCCGGCAATAATCATCCCAGATACAAGGCCCGGAACGAGTGTGGTGAGACCAAACCCGATCGAGAAGATAGGAAGCATCAACTGAGTATTATTCAGTCTTTTTAGGATCGGTGGAATTTCAGTCGGATTAGCAGACGCAGTTCCATCCCTATTCAGCATCGGGAGAACCTGGTTTGACAGGAGAATAATACCCCCGATGATGTTCAGGGCACCCAGAAGGGTTCTGATCACATCGGTCAGGATGCCTGGAACGATACATGATACAACCCCCATGGATGCAAACCCGATGCCGATCACTGTCAACAGCCATGAGCGTTTGTACTGACCCAGAGGGGTCTCCCCAATCGCCATTATCTGAATAGCATTGATAACCAGCAGGAGCCCGAGCTGACCGTCCGGGGAGAACGGTATCAGTCCGAGATTTACAGGGAAGAGAAGAAGTCCGAGGAATATCATCAGGATTCCAACCACAACTACCAGTGCAACCGGGAGTGGCAGTGAAGCTTCCTTAAATACCGGGTACCTCTCACAGAATGGAATTGCACCCGGAGTCATGCAGATCCTCCCGTAGTTCCTTGTTCTACAGGATACAACCGGTTGACATTCTGGATACACCAGGAGAGGTAGAGGAATCCGATGCCATACAGAATGAGCAGGGCAGAGGTCTGCGGATTGGTGACAAGGCCCGGAAGGAGCGTTACAAGCCCCAATACTACTGACATCCCATAGACCAGACTGCATGCCAGGATGAGCTGGCGGATTGTGCCCGGCTGGTTTATCCATGTCTTTGCCTTCTCCTCTGACACGAACAACTGAAACAGGAGAGCAATCCCCCCGCCAAACAACAGGAGTCCAATCAGTATCCGCACAATATCAGTAACAAGTCCGGGGACAAAACAGGCTAACATGCCAAGAATTGCCGTGCAGATCCCCAGGATTACAACCATCCATGAACGCCTGAGATCGCCAAACGGAGTCTTCCCCATGGTTATCACCTGCAGTGATACCAGCACAAGCAGAAGTCCGTACATACTGTCAGGTGAGTACGGCAGATCTCCGGTGTGAATACTGAAGAGGAGAATACCAAAGAGAAGCATGAATATCCCAAGGACGATCAGGATAACAACCTCTAAGGAGAGGTCAGACTCCTCGTAAATTTTCATAGGCATTTTCCAGGTACCATCGTTGTTGTGTTAGAATTTTTTCCGTGCAATCTTCTTTCCTTCTTCAGAGAGGTAGCCGTAAAGAGCCCCTGCCATAAGAGGAAGCCATGCCAGTATCTCTTCTCTGTTCCTGCCAGTTGACGCACAGTACTTCTCCAGATATACCTCTTCCAGACCATTCTGATACATGCAGTAGTCCAGATACGTCCGGCTTGCATCGGCTTCAGGAGAGCCACAGGAGACTTCGGCCCAGTCAATGATGATGCACGATTTCCCGTCAAAGAGGACATTTCCACCATGGAAATCCCCGTGACAGAGGGCATAATCATCAGGAAAATCCGGGAGCATCCCAAGAAGACGTTCCTTTTCTGCAGGAGTGAGACCAGGACTTCCGATGATATTTCCTTTCAGAACCTGTTTTATCGGGCGAAAGTCAGTTGTAACTGCCTTGTGCATCATGGCCTGAAGGTTTACCACGGTGTCAAGGCATTTTCCGGTCTTTTCCGGGTCTGCAACCATTATGTCAAGGAGTGAACTACCCTGAATGTGATCCATCAGAAGAACCGTTCTTCCGCCAAAGGACTCGACACCGTAGACTGTGGGTGAGGGAATTCTCAGGTCTCCGACCACTGCCATGGTAAAAGCCTCCTGAAACACCTGCCTCTTCGGTTGTCCCTCACGAAAGACTTTGGCAACGATCCCATCACGTGCATATATCACTGCACTCATTCCGCTGCCGATCTGATCCCCATATCGGTTCCTGAATTCTGCGTCATCTCCAATCTCCGCAAAGAGGGAGGTACTTTGAATATTGTCAGCCATTTTTTTACATCCCCATACCATATGCATGAAAATTGGCAGTACGGTTTCCCGTTGAATAAATTCTCCCGTGCATGCTTAACTTATTCGATCCATTCATGCTGAGCAGATAGATTCCTCGAGATATAGTCTCCTCAGGTAACCGGGTCTCTGGTCGCCCTACTCTGTACTGGATCCTGTGAATACGGGCGGCAAAAGCGGCAGCATGCGGCGGAGTATGCTGATCTGCCACTCTGACATATAACCCCTGTTTTTAAAACCGGCACCAATTCAGGCTTAGTATATCACTGTGGGCGGCAATGCGGCAGATCCGGGGATCAGATACCTGAATCCCACCATCACCCCAGGGGTATACCCCTGCTTCATACCCGCTCATCTGCCGCTCTCTGATCTAAAGATCTAATATATTCATTTTATTTATTATTCAAGAGAGAAAGAGGGCTTATTTTTAGAGCGGCGCCTTCCCGCATCGTTTCGCTTTGGTCTTTCTCTGCCGCAATGCCGCCCAACCCTGAATGTCAGGGTCATCACCTTGCCTGAAGGTAAAAACCCGGACATATGGACCAAGGGGAGACAAAAAAAGAAAGGCCCGATTTAACTGATCATCGGGATATCGTTCTCACGGTTCAGGGTGATGTAAAGATCCACTGTCTCACCATTTCCCGGGTGCTGGTCGATCGGTTCTGAAGCCGTTACATAATCAGGGGCACTTACTGTAATCGTTTTATACGGAGTTCCGGTAGTGTACACCGGGACGACAAGGACATTGTCTGATATAACCCCTTTCACTTCACCGTCAAAGGATACCGTTGCACCTGGAACATTGCAGTAGATATCATACCAGCCCTGATCACCGCCGATCGGTTTGGGAGCATATGTCGGATGTGGAGTCGGGACCGGGCTTATATCCACATAAATGTCCATGACCTCTCCTTTTACCGGGACTTTAGTAAGCGGACGGGTCACAGACTGATGGAACCCCTCCTGATCATAGGTTGCAGTGTAGGATTTGTACGGGGTTCCGGTGGTGTACACCGGGACAGAGAGTTCTCCATCGGTGATCACACCTTTGATCTCGTTGTCAAGAGAGATTTCAGTCCCATCAGCGTGGCAGTGAAACACATACCAGGCCCGGTCCCCTCCGATTGTATTGGAAGTACTGGCAGAGGCTGCTCCACAACCACAGGCCAGAACCAGAAGTACAATACAGAGTTTCAGTAGATTTGAATGCCGTTGCATAACGTATAGAGGATACTGCTTACAGATAAGTCTTCACGCCCTTTCAGACTACAGGGTATACAATCTGGAGATCTACCAATTGAAATATGATTATGCAGGGATGATTTGCACAGCAGAGTGAGAATATATAAATGTCATAGAACAAGCACCTATGCCTGTAATATCATATACGTCTGAATATTATTCTGAATCAGCCTGAAGATCTTCTGATATCGGCAAACCTGGTTAATCCTGGTAGTACACCATGAAACGTAGCAGCATCCTGATCCTGATGAACCTGTTCCTTCTCGTTGCGGTATGTGGATGTATCACCGGGTTCTGGTTCTTCTCAGAGGAGAGTTACAATGCAATAGAACGTAAAACCCTGGATACCTCCCTTGAATATCTTCAAACGGGAATAACAGATCAGGAGCATCAGATCATCACCGTACTCATGGATTACGCCTGGTGGGATGATACATACACGTTTGCAACCGGCAATTACCCGCAATTCCCTGATGACAACTTCAACAACCTTACGCTTAAAAACCTCAATATTCATCAGATAACTATCCTTGACCACCAGAACAGACCGATCTACTCGAATGGATTTAACTCTGAAACCCATCTCTCCCCTCAGGATATCCCTCCTGCTACCCTGGAACTTCTGATCCCATCACGGGAGAGAGATCCCAGGACTGCTCTGGGAGTTATCAACGGTACTCCATATCTCTTCTGCAGTGTGATGATCCTTCATTCAGATGCTTCCGGGCCGCCAGCAGGTACCATCATCTTTGGCAGACAGATCAACAGGACATTCTGTGATGCTCTGCAGCGGACACTGCATCATCCGGTAACTGTTACGACAGTCAGGTCTGGATCGATGCCCACAGAGCAGAGAGCATACGGATTCCCCCTGATCATACCGGCAATAACTGAAGAGACATCAGATCAGATTGGCAACTCATTCACAACACTCAGCTCAGATGAACAGTACGTGATCACCTTCAGTATCACGCGAACCAAAGATATCGCAATCGCCGGACGAAGTATCATAGGGGAATCTCTTGTCATACTCGCCATTCTTGCCAGCCTGTACTCAGGCATCATGACCTTCATCTTCCTCTCTGTGCTCTCACACTATGAGCACGACCAGGAGGAACTTGAAGCAAAAAGGCAGGAGATCAGGATCCACAACGAGCGGAAGGAGATCTCTGACAATATCAGGAGAATACTCGACGTGTTCCTCGAATTCGGATCAGACTCACAGGAGAACATTCAGAAGATGGTATGCCTGACTGCTGATCTCCTCCATGCCGACTGCGTGATATATTCTCAGTTCACCAGTGGGACAGACCGGATCATCGCTTCTACGAATCTCCCTCCGGGTTATATTCCGGCATCTGATACCGGGGGGAAGATCTCTACATATCTTATACACCGGGATGAACCTGATGTCTGTCTTCTTCTCCCGCTTGATAACACGGAATTTAAAGCGACCGATCCCCTTGTTCAGGCCGGAAATTACCAGGTATACCACGGATGCAAATTCTTTTCCACACCTGGAAACCCGGGAACATTGAGTGTTTATTATCAGAAAGAATACGAACCCGGAGAACTGGACCAGGTCATTCTCAACCTCATCTCAAATGCAATAGCCATTGAAGCAGGCAGAGGAGACTTTCAGACTGTTCTCCAGGATTATACCCGCCAGTTGGCAGAAAAGTCGCATGAACTCGCACTGACAAATATCGATCTCCAGGAGCGATCAACTTTGGTCGAGAATCTCCTTCAACGCAAGAAGGAACTGATCGTCCAGATCGGCCATGATCTCAGAACCCCGCTCACCCCGATCATCGGACTGCTCCCTTATCTCAGAAAGAATGAGAGTAATCCTGAAAAACTTGAGGTTTTGAATCGGATTGAACTTGGGGCATTCCGGATCAGAGCGTTGCTTGACAAGATCCTGATTCTGCAGCAGATGGACGCAACCCAGACAGATGAGAAGATAGGAGTCACAGATATCGGCTCAATAATTGAGATGGTGATCACACAATACAGGAATGAGATCGAAGAGAAAAACCTCTCTGTCAAAACAGATATTTCAGACTCCCTGTTTGCCAGGATTCCTGATAAAAGCCTCCTTCTTGTGATCGAGGAACTGACCAGGAACGCAGTCAGGTACAACAGGCAGGGAGGAACGATTCTGTTCTCAGGGTATCGTCAGGATGATCTCATCAGAGTGTGTGTCGGTGATACAGGTAACGGCTTGAGTGTGACCGAAATAGAGCGGATATTTGATTACTTTTACAAGACCGATCTCTCACGGCACGAGATAGATACCCATGGCCTGGGCCTTCCCATCGTCAGGCATATTCTTGAGAAATACCAGGGAACCATAATCGTGGAGAGTGAAGGCGTGGGAAAAGGATCACAAGTCTGTTTCTCATTACCTGCTGCGAAGAATGAGCCCGAACCCATTGATTCGGACTACCAGATAACAGGCCGCTCTTCCGGTGACCGGTAGAGGGAATGCCCGGGACCCACATCAGGGAAGGCATCATAAAACTCAGGAATATTGAAAGGTGCCGCATTGGCCCTGAACTTTCCCCACGGATGCCGGTCAGTTACTACACTGGCCTTGAGAAACTCAGCAGTGGCAGATCCCTGCATACTCCTCGCAAAGGAGAGGAAGACCTGCTGTGCAGGGGTGACGGTACCGGAGTCCGGTTGCTTTGTGTCATCATCGCTGGTTTCTTTCCATGCATGGTACGCAAGCGTGAGCCCGCCAAAGTCGGCAACGTTCTCACCCACGGTGAGGTTCCCGTTCACAAAAACACCAGGAGCAGCCTCAAACCGGTCAACCTGATCGATGATCAGGGCTTCCTGCTCTGCAAACCTTGCAGCGTCACCAGGTTTCCACCAGTCACGGAGGTTACCATCCTTGTCATACTGACCTCCCTGATCATCAAAACCATGGGTCATCTCGTGGCCGATCACGGTTCCAATACCGCCGTAGTTGACCGGGGCATCTGCTTCAGGGTCAAAGAACGGGGGCTGGAGCATCGCTGCAGGGAAGACGATCTCGTTTCTGCCCGGTGAGTAGTACGCGTTCACAGTCTGGGGAGACATCATCCAGGTGGTCTTATCCACAGGTTTCCCAATCTTTTCCAGGCCCAGAGGACCATGAATTAGTGAGTAATGATTTGTTTCAAGAATATTTCTGATGTACGAACCGGTCAGGTTCAGCCCTGAATAATCCATCCAGACATCGGGATACCCGATCTTCTCATCCATCGCATCAAGTTTTTCAACCGCTGCCTCCCGGGTGCCATTCTCCATCCAGGTGAGGTTCAGTATCCTCTTCCTGAGTTCTGATCGTATCGTATGGGAGATGGTTCTTGCCTGCTCTCGTGCATCGGCATGGAAGTAGTTCTCAACGTATCGCTTGCCAACCTCATCAGAGAGCCCTGCATCCACGGTGGCAAGGACCAGTTTCCATCGTGGCTCCGGGATAGACACTCCATCGAGAATACGCCCGTAAAAGTTGAAGTGCTCATCCTCAAACGGCGGTGAAAGCGAGTCTGACAGTGAATCCACAAGCCTGAACCTGAGGAAGGCTTTCCAGTCTTTGAGCGGTATCACCTTCAGCATCTGGTCCAGCTTGTGAATCGCTGTGATCTGGTGCAGGTTTACCAGGTCTGATCTCCCTGACCCGTTGATTGATGCAAGGGTTTCCCAGCTGATATTCGGGTACTGAGAGTTCAGGTCCTGCCAGGTGAGGATATGAGTTGTATTCCAGGGATCCTGGTTTTCAACCGGGTTGTACTGTGCAGAGGCCAGTTCTTCCTCGATCCTGTACACACTCTCTGAATCCAGGGCTGCTTCAGTCTCACTCTCATTCATCAGAAGGAAGACATTTTTTATATGCTGCCGGTATTCCTCCCTGATCTTCCTCCCACCTGTGCTGTTACGAATGTAATACTCCTTGTCAGGCAGACCCAGACCGCTCTGTTCAACCTGGGGAATGATCCTCGTTGAGTTCGTTGGATCCTGATCTGCATAATAGACAAAGAACGGAAAGATACCTTCCTGAACAAGCATGACAGAGCCATTCATAAGATCTTCGTGTGAAGAGATGTTATCGATCATGCCCAGTTCCCCTGCCAGGGGGGAGAGTCCCTCGCGGTTGATCACCCCGGTGTCCATGCCGCTCTGGTAAAATTGCCCAATAAGACTCTCTTCTCCGGCAGCATACCGGCCGGACTCGTTATCGAACAGGGCTTTCAGCTGATCAATGGTTCTCTCCTCGACCTCTGTGAACGCGGTGTATGAACTTTTATTTTCAGGAACCGGGTGATCTGTTATCCAGGCATTGTTCACGTACCCGAAGAGATCATCGCCAGGGCTGACTCCGGTGTCCAGAGTGAATGGACCTGATCCGATGGTGATGTTAGCATACCCAGCAGTGATCAGGAAGGGAAGGAGGATGACTATGAGCAGCAGGATCTTTACCATTCATACCCACAAAGGAACGGATATTCGTATGCAGAGTTGATCTGACCAGGTGGAGAGGCTGCACCCATCCCACTGTCGTCCTCATTTCCGACACCTCCTGGCATACCATTTATGAAAGATTCAACCAGATCTATTGAGATTATATGTATCTCATCCTTCTTCATTACAGATCAGATCTCAAAACTGTCGAATCATTCGTCCCTGAACATACCAGATTCCTCCAGAAGAACTATGACCGTGGTACCTTTCTGATGTCAGGGAGACGGATCCCAAGGACCGGCGGTGTGATTGTGGCACGAGCAGAAAGCGAGGAGATACTCTGGGCGATCATCAGGGAGGATCCATTCTATATCAACGGTGTTTCCGAGTATGAGATCATACCCTTCATCGCCTCGATGACTGCACCGGGTCTTGAATCATATAAGGAAACCATTCCGGCATAATCCGATCTCCAAAAAACTGGTTTCCGAACCACCGGGAGTATCAGGGTTTACACCAATACCATCAGACTCACAAAAAATTGGGCTTTTGAATGCCTCTTATTGACTGAAGAAGGGGACTGAGCTTACTGTTGCATTGGGATCTTTCTGCTGGATCTTTCCACGTGCACAAGTCTGATTCCGGGAGTCATAACAGATGTCAGAGCCGCATGGCTTGAGATCCAGGTTCTTTCCCTCATACACCTTTCCCCTGCAGCATGATTGTGTGGTCAGGTTGAAACTCTTGTCACCACAGACACCCCACTTCATTCCGTCATAGACCTTACCTAAACTGCAGGACTGCGTAGTAAGATTGTAACAGGTATTCCCGCCACAGATGCCCCACTTTAACCCGTCATAGGTGTGTTTTAAGCAACAGGACTGGTTTGAAGGATTATAGGTTCCATCCCCGCACTCAGGGAAACACGGACCATCAGTGACTTTCTTTGAACAGCAGGTCTGTGTATCCATGTTGTAACATGAGTCACCGCATTTAGAGTAACGAGTACCTTCGTAGACCTTTCCATTACAGCAGGACTGGTATTCTGGATTATAGGTCTTATCTCCACACTGGAGCATCTCGGTATTCGCAGCCATACATGAGGTGATTCCGGTGAACAGAAGGATCAGGACACCGGTACTAAAAAGAAACAGCGAACGCTTCATCACATATCCGTTCACTGCATGAGTTCATATCTTTTCAGGCAACCAGTATAGATCAAACACCTGAGCGCTTGCCCAGCTTATATTCAGGACACCTGTCATCATGAATCCGGAAAATTGTTGCTCAAATGGCTGTCATCTGCACCCGGACAGGGAGGCCACAGATCAGTGTAGTATCTGTAAAGCAGAATGCTGTGAAGAATGCATCCATGAAGGGACCGGCATCTGTAAAAATTGTCTCTTCAAGGGAGCAGTCCTGCTTGTGGTTTTGATGATCATCATCTCGTACACTGCCTGGTTTGGTCTGCTCCTGTAGATCATTCATGAATACAATGATAAGACCAAAAACCAGACAGGCAGGAGAGAACCGTACATCTCATACCCACGAACGCCATAGTACTGGATACGGATCAGGAGACCCTGTCTTTTGATCTGACTGTCTACCGAGATGAGATCAGTAATCAGAACGGAACTTCGTTCTTCGATCCTACACCCACTATACAAGGAAACAATGAGGCTCTAGTATGGGATGCCTAGAATCACTCCCCTATGAGGTACTTCTTTCGAAGATCTCTTTCAAGGAAGCACGGGAATACCTTGCCAGTTTTCCAGAGAAATACGACGTTGAACCGGGCTATAAGATGTTTGAAGTCAGGATCATCGGAGTTCCCCCAATAAGGGTTGCAGTAGACGGGGATGCCGTTATCTTCCCGTTTACAAAACCCTGTCATGGAACTTTTTTACTCAGGGTCCCTGACGGCAGGGAAGAGATCGAAAAACTCAGAGGAAAGAAGCAGGTTTAGGTATGCGACCATACATTCTGGTAAACGTGGCAGTCTCTGCAGATGGAAAATTATCGACCCGGGAACGCAGGCAGGTGAAGATTTCAGGTTCTGATGATTTTGACCGGGTTGATATTATAAAGTCAGGTGCAGATGCCATCATGGTCGGAATAGGTACTATCCTTGCTGATGACCCGTCGCTTACCGTAAAGTCACCGGAGCGGATTGCAGATCGGCTCAGTTCAGGAAGGCCCGAGCATCCGATCAGGATCATCATCGACAGCAGGGGACGGACACCTCCTGACGCCAGGATTCTTCACAAAGGTCCTGGAAAGCGGATCATTGCTGTCTCATCAGCAGCTCCTGAGGAACGGATTGCTGCGCTCAGGCCTCACGCAGAGATCATCTCTGCCGGATCTGAAGAGGTGGATCTGGCTGCACTTATGGAGGTGCTCGGTAGCCAGGGAGTGAGGCGTCTCATGGTTGAAGGGGGTGGAACTTTGATCGCCGGCCTCTTTAACGCAGATCTGGTGGACCAGCTCAGCATGTTTGTAGGTAATATCATCATCGGAGGATCCGATGCCCCCACACTTGCCGACGGACCCGGGTGGGCACAGGAGACCGACTTCACACGGCTCGAACTCATGCAGATCCAGCAGATGGATCAAGGGGTTCAGATCGACTGGAGAGTCAAACGATAACAGGCATTTTAGAGAAATGACTCATAATATCGTTTAGAATTTTCAGGCAAATTTGAGGCATCGTGCAGAACCAACTCCCTTATTAGCTCAAGGGGAAGATAATACTAGAAACTGGTGGAGCAGAGTGGAAGGCGCAATTTTTATAGTCGAAGATAATCCGGTGATCAACGATCTGATATCGTGGAGGCTTACCGAACTTGGGTTTACAGTCATGGGAACGGCTGAGGACTACCAGGGGGCACTCGAAAAACTGGAGCAGTATGCCCCGGATAAGCGCCCGAAACTCGTCCTGATGGACATAAATCTACCAGGAGAAAAGGACGGTATCATGGCAGCAGAGGATATCCAAAGCAGGTTCTCAATTCCCATCGTCTACATAAGTTCAGTCATGGACGATCCGACAATAGAGAGAGCAAAACTCACGAAGCCAAGGGGTTTTATCGTCAAGCCCTTTACGGATAACCAGCTCAAGGCAACGGTTGAGATGGCACTCCAGAAATAAAAATGTTAGAAATATTCTTCAGAACATTCCGATAAAATTGCGAAGGATCTGAAGTCCCGCCTCTCCGCTCTTTTCAGGATGGAACTGGGTTCCCCAGACTGTCCCGTTTCGTATTGATGATGCAAACCTGTTGATGTACTCGGTTGAGGTCACCCTGTACTGATCAGGAGTATCCGCCCAGTACGAATGCACGAAGTAAAAGAAGGAATTATCGGGAATTCCTGAATACAGGGGGTCATCAGGCTGCGCCAGTGAGATCTGATTCCAGCCCATATGAGGAATTTTGTACCCGGGTGTTCGTTCAAACCGCTTCACCGTTCCAGGTATAAGACCCAGACCGGCAGAAAGCCCGTGCTCTTCAGAGAACTCCATGAGCATCTGCATGCCAAGACAGATCCCAAGGACAGGCACCTGCCCTTGTGCATCTAGGAGGGCTGTCTTGAGATCAGAGAGCCTTGCCATTCCTTCATGAAAGGCCCCGACCCCGGGGAGAATTATCCCGTCTGCAGCTCTGATCTCATCGAGGTCTCCGGTTATGCTCACATTCCCGCCAACTTTTTCGAGAGCCTTGCTGACACTGCGCAGGTTGCCTAGACCGTAATCCACGATCGCTATCATGCTCACCTTTCAGACCTCCCTGATCTTCTTCCCTGCCCGGTCTGGGCATCATGCCTGGCAAATGACTCAGGTTCTTCCTGGGTCCGGTCATTTCTGACACGCCATGTTCCTTCGGTCATCCATGACTCGGGAAGCCCCTGCCTGACACGCCACGCCTCCATCTTCTCCTCCCATTCCTTCCAGAGCTCGGGAACATGGCTCTGAATCCGCTCAAGGATGGCCATGTCACTTGCCGGGCACATGTAACACCCCATCCGGTCAACCCCGTGGGTGTACATCACGTTAAACGGCGCCTTCTCCCTGAAGATATAGAGCCAGACATGCATGGCAGTCCAGTTGTGAATAGGGGCAAGACAGATCTGGTTGCGGACAAAGGCGTTCCTCCAGACCCGGGGATTCTTTGCACGTGATGCGGACTCGTACTTACGCTGCCCGACAAACGAGACACACTCATTCCAAGTACTCTCGATGAACTTTCTGAGTGGCTCAAGTTTGGCCGTCTTACAACACCACCGGCAGTCAACTGCCGGGGGACCCTGAACCTCGAACTCACGCCAGAACTCACCCATTGAGTCAACATTGAGGCACTCGAGATCATACCGTTCGGTCACCTGCCTGACATTCTCATAGGTGGAGGGGAACTCCATGCCTGTATCGATGAAGAGGATCGGCAGTTTCCGGTAGGTGTTCATCACCACGAGGAGACTGGCAAGACTGTCCTTTCCTCCAGAATAAGAGACACTGGTGGGCAGGTGTTCATAGGGGCCGATATGCTCATCGATAAACTGCTTTGTTGCAGCCTCAAGCCGGGTCAGTACATCTTTGTTTGCTGCAACCGCCTCATCCCAGGTTGCAGGGCCGGGGGTGAACTGTGATCTGATATTTTTCCGGCTTCTGACGATCTGCCCGCGTTCCATCGCAGCTGCCTCTTTGGCATCCACCTTCATCCTGCCGACACCGACACACTCGCCAGACCTGGTGAGCATGAAGACCTCATCACCGGCAGCGATATCGGGATCACAACTGACAAATCCGGGAGCCAGCAGGCTTGCTCCCTCCCTGATGGAAGGGCCGGCACCATCATCCACGATCACGTACCGTTTTTCAGGCTTCTGGATCAGAGCGGCTTGTGGACGTGGGAGTGCATCCCATTTTCTGGTCTCGGGAAGGTATCTGATCGCTCCCACCACGGCCCCGCCGACCACGATCTCCTCCATCCGATCCTTGTCAGGAACCTTGTTGACGAGAGCGACCCAGCCGTCCGGGATGAGCGTAATTCCGAACCGGTCGCGGTAGAGGTTATTTATGAACGAGATATCATCTGGAAAGGCAGGCCTTGCATCTCCGGGGGGGGTTACCGGAACCGATCGGGCCTCGGCTCCGCAGGCACAACGGTCTGCCATGACCGGAGCATGACAGGTATCGCACCAGTGCAGGAGAATTTTGCCGTGATAAAGTCCACCCATGCTGCCGTAATTGTTTGATCCATTCCTAGATACGGTTATGGACCGAATGCAGAGCCGTTCGGCTCTTACATTTTCACGTATAATTCAGGAGTAATCAATATTCATATTCAGAGAGACAACAGGGTCGGTTTTTGTGAATACCAGAATAGTCAACTCCCCCTCACGCGCAGCGAACAAAATTTTGATCACTAAATAATTGATCGGAGATGATCGACATTAGGATGATAACCTGAAATTTTTAAGGGGGTTACAAACTAGCCACGAACAACACGCGCCGTATGATGTTACATGAAACAGGCCTGTTGATCAGATCCTGATGCTTCATCAGGAGGTGAACTGGCACAGATGTACCCTCCTTTCACAAATTTATCTCTCCGGCAGCCTGGTTGCAGAATGATATGCCACACCCGTGGATGCGCCATGTTACCAGGTTTGATGAGGATACCCTTCACAAAACCCTCCCCTCAAGGGAAGAACAGGATCATCAGAATACCCAAAAATATCGCCCCATTATGGAATACAGGGAAATCAACAAGTAGATATAGAGAGGGTCCGGATGATAACTCAGGTGAACACGCATGCCTCTCCCCCCACTCGTTCGCCCGGTATCGGTCACTCCGTACCTGGCATGTTCACCGGTGATAGCATGCACGCATCCGGCAATCAGGAGTCGTGCACGTGAGTTGATCCGGGGAACCAGTACAGAATATGAACAGATCCAATGCCTGTACACGTATGTACGGGATGGAATATCCCATTCAGTCGATGCAGGGCAGTCCCGACTGGTATGGAAGACTCCGCAGGTGATGGCTGCAGGTCATGCACTCTGTGTAATCAAATCACACCTGTTTGTCTCTCTCTGCAGATCGGTAGGGATTCCTGCTGGACTCTGTTATCAGAGACTCAAGAAAGAGGATGGAACCTATGTCCTTCACGGACTTGCTGCAGTCTGGATCGAGGATGACGGGCGATGGATCCGCCTTGACCCACGTGGAAACAAGCCGGGTGTTGATGCACAGTTCAACCCTGACGGTACCGAACAGATAGCCTACCCGGAGATGGAAGATCAGGGAGAGTGGCTTGACCCGTACATCTATTCCGAACCCTGGGATGCGGTCATACATCTACTCCAGGTGTCATCGGATGTGCCATCATTCATCAGCGCAACGGCACAGATCCACTCACCTCCCCGTCATGCTCACCGGCCGAGTTCATCACTCCCGATTCCGGTATAACCCCCCTTTTTACATTAAAAAGTCCTTTTCATCGGTCCTACCTGGGGCCCCCAGCCGGGCACCGTTGGGGTTTTTATCGGTGGTAGGGAAGTCCCCTGTTGATTGTGTACGCCCGATAAATCTGTTCGAGCAGGATGAGACGAACCATCTGGTGGGGAAACGTCATCGATGAAAGAGAGAGGAGCAGGTCTGCCTGGACTCTGACCTCATCAGATAACCCATGCGGACCACCGATAAGGATGGCAATATGATGTGGGCCGTCGATCTCCCATCTTCTGACCTGATCGGCAAGGCCCTCGCTTGACACATTGACTCCTCCAGGATCCAATGCGATCAGATATTCTGCCTGTCCGGCAGCCTTGAGCAGGTATTTGCCCTCCTGCCTGCAGGCTGAACTGATCTCATGAACACCTGCACCTTCTCGTATCCGTTCTTCTGAGAACTCGACAATCTTGAGGGTACAGAATCCGGAGAGGCGTTTGAGATATTCAGCGATGCCATCGCGAAGGTATGCCTCTTTCACCTTTCCGATGGCACAAATATCGATCTGCATCAGGAATGGTATGTATGAAGAGGGTGACATAATGAAAGTATATGCCACAACATACTGCCGGGGACAAGGCGCCGGCATTTGCACTCCCTGACCAGAATGCTGCCCTGCGAACGGATGAGGAGTTCAGAGGATCCTGGGTTATCCTGTACTTTTACCCGAAAGACAACACATCAGCCTGCACAGCAGAGGCACTTGCGTTCTCCGCAGTCTATGAAGAACTCGCAGAACTCGGAGTCCCAGTGGTAGGAGTCAGTCCTGATTCCGTTGAGAGCCACCGGAAGTTTGTCCAAAAGCACGACCTGCATCTCACCCTGCTCGCAGATCCCTCACACGAAGTCATTGAAGCATACGGAGTCTGGGTACAGAAAAAGATGTACGGCCGGGAGTATATGGGTGTTGAACGGAGTACGTTCCTGATAAGCCCGGACGGAGTGATCATGGAGATCTGGCGCAAGGTCAGGGTCAAGGGCCATGTTGAAGCGGTCTCTGCGCGACTTCGTGAACTTATGCCGGCAGGGAGCCGGTGATCAGAAGACCTCCACCCCGTCATCCATCGGTTCGCGCAGGCGTTCACCGGTATACGCATTTATCTCAACGATCTTCTTCCCTTTTATCTGCCACACCGGTATGAAGAGTTCGCGCAGTTCCAGTGCGATATTGCTCCGCTCTGGCGCGACATTCTTCTCTTCATAATAGATGGCATCCCCTTTTATCTGTCTGGCCTTCACTTTCCGGGTCATGCTTCTGATGAGGTCCCCCGTAATCTTCTCATCAGCAGCCTCTTTGTCGATCTGCGCTCTGACAACCTCGGACCCCTGTGGGATACTCCTGCGGGTCACGGTATCAGGATCAACATCAATAAGCGAGCCGTTTATGGCATTCAGCGCACCGACACCAGAACCATCAAAAGAGACCTCCTGCTCCTTGAATGATCCTGATCCCCTGCTCGTGAACCGGTATAGCCAGTACGGAAGGAATTTCAGGGTTGCAACCCCGGGAACTCCTGCCTTATCTTCGGCCTCCTCGCGGTGAACGCGGACCGGGAGGTGGGGGATCTTGATGCCGCTGCCCGCGGGGTCATCAGGGTACTCGCGGCTGCGGACAGAAGCGCCCGATTCACCAAGCGGCAGAAGAAGCTCCCTGCCGATAACACGCGAGAGCGTTGCCTCACCTGCATACCTGGCAAACTCCTCTGCATACCAGACGATGCAGTCCTGAACCTCAATGCCTGGATCAAAGGTGACGAGCAGTTTCTCGCATACCTTCTCTCCCTGATCCCCCTTGACGGTGTACTCGGTCTCTGAGAACCTGCTGACCTCTTCCTGGTCATCTGAACAGACAACAACCAGATAAGTACTGCCTGACACGGCTGAAAGGTCAATGGGCGGAGATGCGTGATGCACATCATATCCTGCTGACTTCAGAATATCAGAAATTGCCCTGACTGCTTTCTCCCTTATCCTCTGTTCCATTGTATACAGATTCACTCGTAAAAAAGAATATTTTTCTATCTATATACCGGATTAACTGAGTTATGAGCGATCCTCTCAGGTTTGTCAGCCATCGGATCGAGGATTATGCCATGCAGGTTACCTTTGAACCTGCAAAGGGGACCGGAACGGTGGTCTATAATCTGTCACTAATTCACAAAGAGGATCTCGAATACGCCCTCTCGGTGTTCAGAGCGACATGCGAGGCAGGAGTCTCACCAAGCGGTCTCATCAGGGTACTGCACGAGGGCGAGGACAACGATGGGTACACGATTCCGTCTGGTCACTGCGGCCTGCTCACGCTCTGCAGCACCACCCTTGACGGGCTCCTGGTAAAGCGGGGAATCCCGTTCAACCCGGTCGGCGGTGGAGTTGTTGAGGTTACCGAGAACATCCCACGCAGATTTACTCACCTGATCAAGTACGAGTACACGACCATCGATCCCCTGCAGGTGCTGATATCACAGGAGATCACCTCGGTTCTGAATGTCATGCGGACCGGAACCGGGAGCCTCCTCGGAAACATCAGGGAATGCCACATGGAGGCTGAAGACAAGGTCGAGGAGGTGCTTGAAGAACTCAGCGAGAGTTACTTCACCGGTATCCTTGATCTTGGTCTGCCAAACACCCCGTGCCTCGGGGTTGCGGTCGATCCCCAGTACATGGGTGTTGCAGCCCTCGGAGGAACGAACTGGATCGCGGCCCTGCGTGAAGAGGGGATATATGTCAGGATGCAGGCGATGAAAGGGGTGACCGACATCTCAAGGATGGAATTTATCACCGACATGTAAATACTTACGAGGTCATTTATACTCCCACGTACGAGGATGATATGATATGATAGATCTCCCTCTCAATAACCCGGACATACGATCAGGGGCAGAGATCCGTTCAGTGCTGGCAGATCCTTCCTGTGTCTGCGAAGGACCCTTATACGAAATGTACCGGGGGGTCTGTCGCAATAGTTCAGATAAAGAGTGGCTCGACTCACAGCAGATCAGGTACGATGTCACCCGTATTCCTCCCCGCACCATCTGCAGAGAGTGGATCAAGACAAAGGGTCATTACCACCCGCTCTCACCGGACGGGCTCTCATATCCTGAGATCTACGAGGTACTGGAAGGGGCAGCGTATTACATGCTCCAGAAGCGTGACCTGTCAGACATTTTGCTGGTCAGGGCTGAGAAAGGTGACCTGATCCTGATACCCCCGGGATACGGACATATCACCATTAACCCGGCAGGCGAGACCCTCACAATGGCAAATCTCGTCTCATCGGCGTTTGAAAGCCAGTACCTGCCGTACGAAGAGATGAAGGGAGGAGCATACTACATCTTTTCAGACGGGAGCATGAAGAAGAATCCGGCATACCCGGCAGATATTCCGGAGATCAGGATCGTTGACGCAACCGGCACCCATCTCCCTGAACCATTTCCGGATAAGAGCCTGTACGACCTGGTTGGGGATGCGATGAGGCTCAGGTTCCTCAACCATCCACGCGAGTTCGAGGAGTTATACCCCGGACTCTATCTTTATACCTGATTGATCAGATTCGGTGCAGGATTTTGCTTGTGCCAGGCAGTTGCACACCGGGATACTACTTTTTTCTCTATCTCTGATTCCGGTATCCATCCGCTCTGATCAAGACTTCTGATCGCGGCGTCAATCTCAACATAGGAGAGCCCGAGTTCACCTTCATCGGTCTGCCCATGCCAGAGGCCTGCACTTGGTGCACGTGATATGATCGAATCAGGAACGCCAAGGTACCGGGCGAGTTCCCAGACCTCTGACTTGAGCAGGTGAACGATGGGCTGAACATCTGCTGCGTTATCACCGTGTTTTGTGCAGTACCCAAGGATGAACTCGGTCCTGTTCGAGGTTCCGCAGACGAGGTACGAGTCACGGTTTGCAGCATAGTAGAGGACAGTCATCCTGGTGCGTGCCATCAGGTTGCCAAGAAGATAATTGGTTTCAACAAAACCGGGAAGCCTGCGGTACTGATCCACGATATGACCAATAGGGATGGTTTCAACCCGAATCGAGAGACCGGCGGTAAGCGTTGAGACATCAACAGCATCTGTGGGAGGGGTGACCTCGCTTGGCATGTATATCCCGAGTACCCGTGAAGAACCCACAGCACGAGCACAGAGGGTTGCCACAAGCGCGGAGTCGACACCACCGGATATACCAACAACAAAGCCGTTACCCTTGGACTTCTCCATCGTATTTTTGAGCAGATCGCAGATCGAATCTGCGGTATCAGAACAGTCTGGCATAAGCACCAGTATACCACTTCCCATCGGAACTGAAAAAGATTTCAGTCCTCTTCTGCAAGAAGCCTGATATGATCGCGGTAATGCCGCAGGGCATGGGGAGCAGACGGGTGACGTGAGGAAAATGTACTGAGCAGGTTACGCAGGGGATTATCTGGATCTTTCCATAAATTCCCGGGAGATTTTGACCCAACTCCAGATACCCCGTGATGCTCTGCATACACCTTCAGTTCTTCTGACGGGATCTCCCTGAACGGCTGCATCACCGGGAGCGATATACCGGGATGAGCATCATACAGGAGTAGATCAACATTATTACCGAAGAGGACCTCCAGGGTCCTGACTGCAATATCCTCTGCAGTATCAGGGAGGGCTAAACGGGTTATTCCTGTCTCTTCAGCAATTTCTGACAGAATCAATCCAGGTACAGATTCTTCTCTCCGGGAGTCAGGAATGGTGAGCATGATGATGCTGATATCTGACCGCTGCTTCAGGAGTTTCTCAAGAAAAACGAGCAGGGGAGCGCTTCCCCGCATACCTGTAAAAACACCGATCCGATCCCCCCTGACCAGCCAGTGATTCTGCCTGATCACCCGCTTTGCTCTCGCCTCGATGTCAGCAGAGAGATGATCTGCGCATAAATATCTACCCGAGTAGCGTTGATGGCAGACGGCAGACATCCTGCACCGGTCACACTGCATAAAAATCCCAATCAGTCTTAACTATTCTCTGCCATAAACCCATAAGCTGATGCATCTCTCGGCTGATGATGTCAGGTCTCTTCATAAGTATGATCTCAGGGTCCTCCAGTCAATTGAGTACCTCATGAGCAGGTATGACTGGGTACCGGTCGAAGAACTCATTAAAAATTCAAAACTCTCTGCAAACGAGGTGAATTTCCGAGTACGGCGACTTGTGGACAAGGGAATGATCAAGTTCAGCCAGATTCCATACCCCGGATACTGCTTATTATACAACGGATACGATTCCCTCGCAGTAAGTCATCTCGCCAAAAAAGGAACAATATCAGCACTCGGAACCCTCGTTGGTGTGGGGAAAGAGTCGCTTGTGTATGAAGCGATCGGAACAGGTCCTGTGATCCTGAAATTTCACCGGATAGGGCAGCGATCGTTCAAAACGGTCCAACGATCGCGGGGATTCCTTCCCGACAAGGGGCACTGCCCATGGATCTTTGCTTCCCATTTCTCAGCCGAGCAGGAATATATTGCCCTTTCAACCCTGCATCGGACGGTTCCTGTGCCTATCCCAATCCTGATGAACCGCAACGTTGTTGTGATGTCCTACATTGCCGGTGTAAACCTGAATGCGGTGACGCTGGCGGATCCCGGACAGTTCTTCGATGAGATCATGGCTGGCATAGCCGGGGCATATAAACTTGGTTTCGTGCACGGGGATCTCTCAGAGTACAACATCATGACCGACGGGCAGCATCCTGTGATCATCGACTGGCCTCAGTGGGTGGCACCTGATCATCCCAATGCAGAAGAGATCCTGGATCACGATATCAGAACCGTCTGCCAGTTTTTTCAGCGGAAGTACCAGTTACGGGTCGATCCGGATGAACTCAGAGGCAGCGTGATCGGGTGAAGGTCTTCGGGATCGACATCATCAGGGGATCTACCCGGTCCCGGACAGTAACTCCCAAGTACGCACTCGTTACGGTCATTGATGGGAAGGTGACCAGTGAGGAGAGCGTCTCTCTTTTCAGGCTCATGCGGCTCGTCCACCGGCACAGGCCGGATATTCTTGCGGTGGATAGTATCCAGGAGGTTGCACCGCATACCCAGGACGTGTATCGGTTCATCGAGCAGCTCCCCCCGCAGACCAGGTTCGTATCTGTGACAGGGGGAGAGAAGCAAACCGGGCTTATCCAGGTGGCAGCGAGGTACAACATCACCTTCAACCGGCTTGATCCTTATGCAGAAGCACGGGCGATAGCCCTGGTCGCTTCGCAGGGAGCCGGTGTTGAGGTTATCGCGTTTGAGAACGAGACCGAGATAGTGGTCTCGCGAAACCGGTCACCTGGAAAGGGAGGATGGAGTCAGAACCGGTACGCCAGGAAGATCCACGGGAACGTGCTCACCTATGCAAGAGAGATTGAGCACGAACTGCAGAGTGAAGGGCTCAACTTCTGGAAGAAAGAGTTCAAAGCATTCGGCGGTGTATCACGGGTGGTCTTTCATGTCAGGGAGAAACGTGAGGACGTCAGGATTCCCACATCGAAAGGAGGGGATGTCCAGGTCAGGATATCAGGCAAACGGCTTGAGCGTATCCAGTTCAGACCGCTTACCACGAGACCGAGGTACCTGATCGTCGGGATAGATCCCGGCACGACGGTAGGGATTGCAGCTCTTGACCTGAACGGCGAGCTGATGAAGGTCCACAGTTCACGCCAGATGAACATGGGGGACGTGATCGAGTTCCTGTATGAGATAGGAAAACCGATCATCATCGCAACAGATGTGTCACCGATGCCCTTCTCGGTTGAGAAGATACGACGGGCATTCCAGGCCGTGGCATACATACCCAGGCAGGACATCAGCGTTGAGACGAAGTATGAGCTCGCGGGAAAGTACGGGTATGGAAATGACCACGAACGCGATGCCCTGACCGCTGCGATTGAGGCTGCACGGTTCTGGAGACACAAGTTTACAAACATCTTCAAACGTGTCCCACCCGGCGTGGATATGGATGAGATCAGGGCCGGGATCATCAGGGGCCAGTCTCTCGACCAGATCCTTGGAGCGCTCCGGGGAGAGAAGCATACAATAGAGGCGAAAAAGCCTGAGATCACCCTTGACTCATCAGACGAGAGAGTAAGGATCCTGGACGGACAGGTCAAGGATCTCAGGGTTCTTGTCAGTGATCTACAGAAAGATATCGAAGGGCTCAAAGAAGAGAACACGAGACTGAAAGGTGAGAACAAAAACCTGAAGTCTGCGAGAGGCCGCCAGATCAATGCCAATCCTGAAATTGCCAGAAGAGACCTTATCATCGAGAACCTGAAGAAGAGGGTTCGGTTTGAGGAGAAGAACAACAAAAAACTTCACAAACGGCTCAAACGGATGAAAGAGGTAGAAAATAGCGATTCTGATGCAGATCTCCAGATTGTCAAGGTGATCGCTGACCTCTCACGTGAGAGTATCAGGTCTCTGAACGAGCGCATCGGGATCAAAAGCGGGGATGTCCTGCAGGTCAGAACTCCGGGGGTCTGGGGGAAGAACATCATCCATGACCTGGGACAGACAGGGATTGGTGCTATCATTATCGGTGATCGATCTGCCAGCACCATCCCTGAGGAACTGCTTGAACTCTCGTTTACAGAGGAACTCCCGGTTCTTCCCGGTGCGTCAGTGCCGGTGAGCACCAAAGGTGACTTTGGATCCTGCGATCCCGACCTGTTTTACGAGGCGATGAGCACCTGGCAGGACGGTCTTGAGGAGTTCAGAAGGAAGCAGAGCGAGGCGATGCTTGACGGAATCTTCAAAGAGTACCAGGCGCAACGGGAGAAACAGGTGAGACGGGATGGATGACCGGGAGCTGCTTTCAGTCATCTGCCCGGTGCTTGGTGATGAGGCCTGCAGTGACGACTGTGCAATTTTGCCGGTGATGAAAGGGACTCCTGTTGTTTCTACAGATATGCTCCATGAGACAACAGATTTCCCTGCGGGTATTTCTGACTGGCAGATCGGTTGGATGGCAATGGCGGTCACCATCAGCGACATTGCATCGATGGGTGCTGCACCACGGTATCTCACCCTTGCCATTGGGTTAGACCGTGAAGACCGGCTTGAGGAGATCGTACATGGGGCTCAGGCATGCTGCCAGAAGTATGGTGCCAGGTATATCGGGGGAGATCTCGATGCCCACACCGAACTGACCCTTGTCTCAACCGGCATCGGTGAGGTAGAGGACGGAAGACCGGTCAGGAGGTCAGGGGCGATGCCAGGTGATCTGATCGGTGTTACGGGAGTTCAGGGGCGGGCGATAGCCGGTCTGAAGGGTGACAGACAGTACTGGAGAGACCTCTGTGAGCCGGCGCCACGGGTGAAAGAAGGGATCTCTATCAGACTGGCCGGTGCCACCGCGATGATGGACATCAGTGACGGGCTTGCGATCTCGATCCATGATTTGATGAAGGCATCAGGGACCGGGTGTAAGGTCAGTAGTTCGGAGATCCCCTGTATCCCAAATTATCCACCAGAAGAGTCGCTCCGGATGGCTCTCTACGGCGGCGGCGACTTTGAACTCTTGTTTACAATACCGCCAAAAAGTAGGAAAGAACTCCCTGCTTCAGCAGTGCTAATCGGGAGGGTGACAGAAAAGCAGGAGATTCTGCTTGACGGATCTCTGCTTCCGGCTGAAGGATACCGGCATCACTGGTGAAGATTCAGAAATATAAAAAATTGGTTTGAAGAACCGGACTACCGGTTTTTATATCCACTGGTAGGTATACCGCCAGTAGTGATAGTTATTGGAGAACCGCGTGTACCCCTGGTAGAGGTTGTCATAAATCCGCGAGATGTAAAGTTCCTCATTGATCTTCTCGAAGTACGGGAATGCCTCGGTGATCTTGCCTTCTTTGTACAGGATCCGTCCCATGCCATACAGTGCATCATGATTTTCAGGATCCAGTTGTAGGGATTTGTTGAAGTCTGCCTTCGCCTTCTCATCCTGATCCACCATCTGATAGGCAGCTCCCCGGTTTACATACGCGGTGGTAAGGTTCGGGCTGAGGTTAATCGCCTGTGTATACGCAGGTATTGAACCCAGTGGATAACCCTGCTGGAAGTAAGCATACGCGAGGCTGAGCCAGGCATCGGTCATGTTCGGATTGATCTCTGTTATCCTGCGGTATGCCTTCTCTGATAAGTCGAATTTCTGTGCCCTGTCGGCAGCATACCCGACGTTCATCCAGGCAAGGGTGTTGTTCGGGTCTTTTGCAAGCAGATTGTCATAGAAGTGAAGAGACTCTTCAGCCCGGTTCACCTTGCGCATCGTCTCGATGAAACCCTGCCATGCTGCATTGTACGACGGGGATAGGTTGAGTGTTTTTCTGAACGCAGACTCTGCAGTGTCATAATCCTTGTTCCAGAATGATGCATCACCGAAGATGTACCAGGCATCAGGTGATGTCGGGTCGATTTCTGTTGCCTTCTTCCCTGCTTCTGCTGATCCTTTATAGTCACCCAGTTCCTTCTTGGTCTTTGCCATGTAGGTCCATGAGGATGCATCTTCAGGATTCATGCGGGTCGCATTCTCAAATTCGCCAAGTGCTCTGTCGTACTGCTTCTCCTGAAGCAGCAGGAACCCGATGTTTGAGCGGGTTGCATCGTTGGCGGGATTGAGTTTGAGCGACCGGTTGAACGCAGAGAGGGACTCGTTGAACTTCTGCTGGTTCGCGTATGAAAATCCGATGCTTGACCAGGCATCTGCCGAGTTATTGTCAAGCCTGAGTGCCTCCTGGGAGATATTGAGAGAGAGGGCATACTCGCCAACCGAGTTCAGGATTCTGCTGTATGCCAGGAGAACATCCATGTCATTCGGGTTTTGTTCGTAGAGCGTATGGTACGCAGCCACTGCTTTCTCCAGTTTGAGGCCTTTCACAAGCAGGTCAGCTTCTGTCTTCTGATCTGACAGGTTTCCTGGTCTGAGGCCGTTCACCTGGCCATATGCAACCGCTGCTTCTGCATATCGCTTCGATGACTTGAGCAGGTTGCCGAGAGCACGCCAGGAGTCTGCATCACTCTTGTTCTCGATGAGGGCACGATCATAGGCCTTTGCTGCTTCGTTATACCTACTGATGTTCATGTAGAGTTCGGCCTTGCGAACCCAGATCCGGGAGTTGTTGGGGGAGAGGTTGGTGATGTTGTTGTACAGGGCAAGGGCATCGGCATACTGTTTGTTTGCGGTATAGAAATCTGCCAGTGCAGTATAGGCGGGAACATACCCGGGATCATCCCTGATGACTTTCTGAAGTTCTGCACTTCCGTTTTCGGGCTCTCCTGATTCGATCAGGATCTGACCACGGCCTGTCCGAGCCGAAGAGTTGACAGGATCCAGCACAAGTGCCTGATCGTACGCGGACAGAGCTTCGTTCTGCTCCCCTGCCTTCGCAAGGAGATCACCGGATCGTACCCAGAGGTCAGGGTTTGTGCTGTTGAGACTGAGGGCTGCATCAACCAGTGAAATGGCTTTCGAATCATCACCAGATACTGAAGCATCTTCCCCTGCAGAGCTCAGGCTGCCCTGGACTGATGTGATATTGACAGGTTTGTCTGTTATGCACCCTGCGGTCAGCACACCGAGCAGGATGACAAGTACAGAGATCCCAGGGAGGAGTCGGGTGACCGGGTTCAGGTACTGATACCTGCCGGGATTGTTCAATCGTTCAGAAGATATAGGATCACCTGTTCAGTCAGAAAAAAGGTTAGTAGGCATCATTGTAGGGAGTAAATTTCGAGAGTTTGTACGCACCGTTGATATTCAGGGTATCGGTGAATCCCTTCTGGGTGCTCGGGGTCATTGTGATGGTGGCTGCATCATACTGTGCACTCCCCACAACTCCCATCTGTCCTGACGGAAGAACTACCCCTTTCTTTGGTTCTGGGTAAAAGTTTTCAGGAACCGGCTGATCAGTTCCTGAACCTTCAGGAGAGGCATTGATATAATTCAGTTCCCTGGCTGTGCTTGACCAGCTCATATCAGTGAACTGCCCGAGGCTGGTGTTATTGTAGGTGGCAAGGGAGGTCTCGTAGTTATATGCCTTGCCGATCTTGAGTGCAACATCATACGAGCCGGGCAGCAGATAGGTGTGAACCGGATTCTGTTCATCTGACGAGTTCCCGTCACCAAAGTCCCATGACCAGAACTCAGGATCACCATACGAGGTGTCAAAGAACTGGACAGTAAACGGGACGTCCCCTTTCACGCGATCAGCGGTGAAATTCGATGCCATCTCACTCGCACTGAAGTACTTCCAGTCAGGATGACAGATGAACCCGTCAGGGTATCCCAGTTCACCTGCTTTGAACTCATAAGCCAGTACAGTGCAGGGAACCGCTATCATAACTGCTAACAGGGCAACAACCCATATTTTCGCCATCTACTACTCCCCTAGATCCTGATACCTGATTTATACTCGAAATTTTTCATTAGATTCCTGATAGTGCCGGCCACTTCAGTCTCATCGCGCCATACGTGTTCTGATGATGCATTCAGTTCAGTCCCACGACCTTCAAGCACTGAGACAACAAACCGGGTTTTGGCAATTCCCTCAGCGCCCTTACCATCAGTCCGGTTTACACCGGTTATGCTGACTGAGTACTTCACGTCAGCAGGAACATTCTCATCCTCACCAAGAACTGTCGACCCCAGATGTGACTCATACGCAACATTCTGGATATTTGCAACAGACGATGAAGCAATGACCGAGGTGTCAAATGGCGGGGTTGTTACAGATGCCCCCTGGGAACACGACACACAGGCAGACAGAAACGGGATCATGAGAAGCCAGATGCCATACCTGTCAAAAAACTCGGTCTTCATCTTTCAGGATTAGTTTCGGGGATAAGTCCAAATAGTTTGTTCAGAGTGCAGAAAAGAGGAGGGTTAGGAGGCCCCTACCTCGACACCGGACTCAACATTGAAGTCCTTTCCAAACTTGAAGATCAGGCCGCTGACCTTGGTTGAATCGGCAAAGGTCTTGGTCGATGAGAGGTTCGTGGTGTTCTCGTATCCTTCCTCGTTCGTGATCACAAAGTTGGTGGATGCACTACCCTGGGCGTATGGCAGGCCTGTGGACATATCCGGATGGATTCCAAGCGTGTATCTCATTCCCGCAGGTACCGTGTTGTCATAACCGGTGGATCTGCCCTGTGCAATCGTTGCCAGCTGGCCGGTAGTCAGACTCACATCCGATCTGGCATCATAGTTGCTGTTGAAGCCGCCGATGTACCGGTTGACGATAGAGGAGACCAGAGCGTTATGGATAGACTGGTTAAAGGGAGTCCAGTTTCCAGAGGTGGTGAGAGTGAGCTGCTCGGAGGTACTCATCCGGGACCCCTTGTCAGGATCGGTTGCATACGTTGAGACGATTGCAGAGTCAACGTTGTATCCCCTCTTATTCTGGTTCCCCTCATCGAAGGTTTGGTCTTTTGCAAGGGCAAGGTATCCGCCGTTGGTCATCATGTCATTCTTATAGATAAGATCTGACTCAACAGCACCGGGAGAAAGGAAACCCTGGCTCTCTGCATCGGTCCCGTTAAAATTCCGGGTATTGATCTGGACCTGGGTCTGTGAGTCCATCATACCCACCAGTTGAAGGTTCGTTGTTGCCGGAACCTGCATATTGGTTGTCTTGCTCACATTCGGGAGCCGGTCTGCAGCAACCAGAGAGCCTGCAAGGATCAGCAGAATGAGAACGAATGATAGTGTTCCGTATTTTATCATAGGTATGAACCCCGGAATAAATGCTGAGTATAGTTTTTCCAGAGCGGTTAATAAGATGCTGGTGTTCAAAAAGAAAGACGCCCAGATCGGAATTCGAATCCGAGTCGTCGGCGTGACAGGCCGACATGATAGGCCACTACACTATCTGGGCATTACAAGGATCCCGCCTCCCGGATTTGAACCGGGGACATCGCGGTAGCTGCGCAGTTACCTCAAGCGGCAATCCAAACTACAGCCGCGCACTCTACCAGTCTGAGTTAAGGCGGGATATTGCCTCAATAGATTAGTACAATTCGCATATATATGTATCGGCGATGCCCTGCATTCGTCCGTTTCAGAAGGGATTTTATTCCTTCTGATCAGGCAACACTTTTACCGCACTGTAGAGGAATAGTATATAGAGTAATTTTGGTGTGTGCATGACAGGTATTCCAGATATTCTGTGGCTTGAAGAGATACGTAAGGAGGATATTTCCTCTGTCGGAGGCAAAGGTGCATCACTTGGCGAGATGGCATCCATCGGCCTCCCGGTTCCTCCCGCGTTTGTTGTAACCAGTCAGGCATTTCGCCGGTTCCTGGTTGCAACCAATCTTGAAGATAAACTCTATGCGCTTCTTGAAGGTCTGGATGTCGATAATAATGACCAGTTAGAAGAGGCTGCTGAAAAGGCGAAAAAACTTGTCAATGACTCACCGATGCCAAAGGATCTGAAGGATGCCATCGCCCGGGCATATCAGAAGATGTCACGCGGCGGCGATATCGTTGCCGCACGATCAAGTGCGACCGCAGAAGACCTGCCAGATGCAAGTTTTGCAGGACAGCAGGAGACAATCCTCAATATCAAAGGGATCGAGAACCTGCTCAAGGGAGTGCAGGTCTGCTGGGCATCTCTCTACGGGGCACGGGCAATATACTACCGGGCAAAGCAGGGGTTCGATCACCATACCGTAAATATCGCAGTGGTCGTGCAGCGCCTGGTCCCGTCAGAGAAGGCAGGGGTTATGTTCACCTCCCATCCGGTAACCGGTGAGTCCATGACGATCATCGAGGGATCATGGGGACTTGGAGAGTCAGTTGTTTCAGGCTCGGTCTCTCCAGACAAATACGTCTTTGATCAGCGGACCGAGCGGATTGTTGACAAGTTCATTGCAACCAAACGGACCGAGATCGTGGCAGACGGGGAGTACGGAACAAAGACCCTTGAGATAAAACCTGACCGCCAGGAGATGCAGGTCCTCTCTGACGAGGATGTGAAGCGGCTTGCCACCTACGGAATCGTTTCTGAAGAACATTACGGCGTTCCCCAGGATATGGAGTGGGGGATTGTCGGGGACCAGATCTTTGTGCTCCAGTCACGGCCCATCACCACGATCAAGGCGGGTGCCAAGAAGAACGGGCAGAGTGTATCAACTGGCAGCGCAGACCAGGTGATCCTGCAGGGTCAGGGTGCCTCGCCAGGCATCGCAAGCGGGAAGGTTGCCATCGTGTACGATGTTAAGGACATCGGAAAGGTGAAGGATGGGGATATCATGGTCACCAGGATGACAAATCCGGACATGGTTCCCGCGATGAGAAAGGTCTCTGCCATCGTCACCGACGAAGGAGGGATGACCTGCCATGCTGCGATCGTCTCCCGTGAACTAGGAACTCCTGCCGTTGTCGGCACAAAGATCGGAACCCAGCTTCTGAAAGAGGGGCAGGTCGTCACCGTAGACGGGGAGAAGGGCCTCATATACGACGGCGTCATCGAGACCGTGAAGCAGGAGACTGCAAGTTCAGCTGCTCCAGTTGCTACAGGTCCGTCAAAGATCATCACCGCAACCTCGGTCAAGGTGAACGTCTCGATGCCTGAGGCAGCAGCCCGTGCAGCAGCCACCGGCGCAGACGGTGTGGGTCTGCTCAGAATCGAGCACCTCATCCTCGGCCTCAACAAGACACCAGGCTGGTTTATTGAGAATCACCGGGAAGAAGAGTTTATCCAGGAACTCCTGAACGGTATCAAAGTGGTGCTGGACGCATTTCCTGGAAAACCGGTCTGGGTCCGGACTCTTGATGCACCAACCGATGAGTTCAGGAACATGCAGGGCGGCAAGAGTGAGCCGATAGAGCACAACCCGATGCTCGGGTGGAGAGGGATCAGGCGTGACCTCCAGAGCCCGAAGCAGTTCAGACTCCAGATAGAGACATTCAAGAGGCTCTGGGACCTCGGATACGACAACCTTGGGATCATGTTCCCGATGGTCTCTCATCCGAACGAGTTCATCAAGGCAAAGGAAGAGTTCAGGAATGCCGGAGTTGACGTTGAGAATGTAGACCTCGGTATTATGATCGAGATCCCGGCAAGTGCTGTTATCATTGAGGACTTCATCAAAGCCGGGATCAGGTTCGCATCTTTCGGCACGAACGATCTCATCCAGTATACCATCGCCATCGACCGGAACAATGAGAACGTGACAGATATGTACTGGCCAAAGCACCCGGCAGTTCTGGCACTCATCGACCGGGCCATCAAGGCATGCCGCGAGGGCGGGGTTGAGGTCTCAATCTGCGGACAGGCTGGAAGTGAACCAGAGATGGTCACCTGGCTTGTCCAGCACGGAATCACCAGTGTCTCGTCCAACATCGATGCAATAGCAAAGATCCGTGAGACAGTGGCCCGCACCGAGCAGCGCATCATCCTTGAGGGTGCACGAAAGAACTATGGTCTCTGATGGTATCTCATCAGAATCCCTCTTCTGTCTTCTTGAAGAGTACCGTAGCAGGGACATCTGCTGGGATCACATCCTCTCCTCGATGTGCACACCACCTCATCCGGTGGCAGTCCGTGCGCATAATCTCTTCATGGAGACGAATCTCGGGGATCCGGGTCTCTTTCCAGGCACTGCCCAGCTTGATGAACTTCTGATCCACTGGTTCGGAGATCTCTTTCATGCTCCGGATGCAGGTGGCTGCTCAACATCAGGTGGTACCGAGTCAAATATCCAGGTACTCAGGTTCACCAAGGCACGCAAGAAGTCTGACAGGCCCAACATCATCGTTCCGGCTTCTGCCCACTTCTCTTTTGAAAAGGCCTGCAGAATGATGGGGATCGAGATGCGGGTTGCGCCGCTTGACGGGCAGTACAGGATGGACATCGGAAAGACAGCAGAACTCGTGGACAAAAACACCTGTTGTATCATCGGCATTGCAGGAACCACCGAGTACGGTATGACAGATCCCATCCCGGAACTTGGCAGACTTGCCGAAGAAGAGGATGTACATTTCCATGTGGATGCGGCATTCGGCGGGCTCGTACTTCCGTTCCTGAAAGACGCCCCACTGTTTGATTTCAAGGTTCCCGGAGTAGGATCGATCTCGGTGGACCCCCATAAGATGGGTATGAGCACTATCCCTGCCGGAGTGCTGATGGTCAGGGATGAGTCCTGTTTCTGTAACCTTTTGGTGGACACGCCATACCTTACGGTAAAGCAGAGTTACAGCCTGACGGGGACCAGGCCCGGAGCCTCGGTCGCAGGTGCATACGCGGTGCTCACCCATCTTGGAAAGGACGGGATGGAGGCGGTTGTTGCAGGTTGCATGGAGAACACAAGACGGCTCACCGAGGGAATGGAGGCATACGGTGTCAAAAGGAAGATCACACCTGATGTGAACGTGGCCACCTTCGAGAATACTGAGGTACCTGAACCCTGGGCTGTCTCATACACCAGGAGCGGGGATCTGCGGATCGTGTGTATGCCTCATGTCCACCGTGATGTAGTGGAGAAGTTCCTTGCAGAATTTGGAGAATTTCATGATCGAACATCTGATTAAGTCACTTGAGACCTGCCCGATCGTTAAAAAGGGTGAGTATAATTACTTCGTTCACCCGATCACAGACGGGATTCCAAAGATAGACCCGGTCGTGCTCAGGGAGGTCGCGGTCGGGATGATACACTTTCTTGATCTGCGTGATGTGCAGTATATCGTGGCCGCAGAGGCGATGGCAATCCCGATCGGAACAGCAATCTCACTCATGACTGATATCCCGGTAAACATCATCCGCAAGCGCAGTTACGGGCTTCCCGGTGAGCAGGAGGTCATGCAGCAGACCGGGTACTCAAAGGGGAAGATGTTCATCAACGGCTTATCACGCGGAGACCGGGTTGTCATTGTAGACGACGTGATAAGCACGGGAGGGACCGTGAACGGCATCCTTCAAACACTACAAGAGATGGGAGTTGAGGTTGCCGGGATCTGTTTTGCGATCAAGAAGGGTATACCCGAGATAGCCATGTCATACCATTATCTTGTCGCGATCGAAGTGGCAGACACGGTGAAGATCGTTGATCGCCAGCTCTGAGCTGATCGCAGAACTGAAACAGCGGAGGGCATGCAGGGTTACCCTCCAGGCACCTGAAGGGCTGAAGCGCCGTCTCTCTGAACTTGCCGGGGACCTGCGGTCTGCAGGGTTTACTGTCCTTGTCAGTGGCGATCCCTGCTACGGGGCCTGTGATCTTGACCTGGAACTTCTTAGGGACACAGACGTGCTTATTCATCTAGGCCATGCCCCGGTGGATAGCACTGACCGGGTCATCTACGACATCTTCAGGATGGACTTCGATCCTACCGTGGTTCTGGAAGCGGTTCCATTCTTTACAACCCGCAGAGTCGGCCTCGTCACTACGGTGCAGCATGTACACCTGATCCCTGCAGTCAGTTGTATTCTTGAAGAGGCAGGGATCACGGTGACGGTTGCAGAGGGAACAGACCGGACCCCCTATCCCGGGCAGATCCTCGGATGTTCATTTGAGGCTGCCAGAAGAACCGGGGCATCAGAGATCCTCTACCTTGGGACCGGGGTGTTTCATCCCCTGGGAGTGCAGATCGCAACAGGTGCACGGGTGATCGCCTGTGATCCCTATACAAAGACCATCGAAGAGATCAACGGGGAGAGGCTGCTCAGAAGGCGGCATGCACTCATTGAGAAGGCAAAACAGGCTGAAGAGATTGGGATTCTCGTCTCGCCTAAAAGTGGTCAGGCACGAAGAGATCTTGCTGCAGAGCTCGCGTCCCTCTCTCCGAAAGCCACCCTCATCCAGCTCAGGGAGGTGACGGCAGATCAACTTCTCAATCTGGGACTACCCTGTTACGTAAACACCGCCTGCCCAAGACTCGCCTACGATGATCAGGTCAGGTGGCCGGTCCCGGTGCTCACACCCCAGGAGTTTGAGATCCTCTGCGGTGTCAGGAAATTTGAAGAGTACGAGGTCGACGAGATCAGATGAGACTGCGCAGACTCGAGATGCTGCTCGAACAGGTATCAGGATTTTCCCATCCCGTCCCAGAGCGGGAGCAGTACCAGACTCCGGCACCACTTGCCGCACGACTCCTCTACACCGCGTTTCTTGCCGGTGACATCAGCGGGATCCGGGTGCTTGAACTCGGCTCTGGCACAGGCATTCTCGGGATCGGGGCAGCCCTCCTCGGGGCCGGTGAGGTGCTTGGAGTCGAGATCGATCAGGATGCGACCCTGATAGCAGAAAAGAACGCAGAGAAACTTGGAGTCGGTATCTCATTTATCGGGGCTGACCTGGCTGATTCCGGTACCTGGAATCAGGTTCCTGAGGCTGACACAGTCATCATGAACCCGCCATTCGGGGCACAGGTTGAGCACGCTGACAGGCCATTCATCGACCTCGCACTCGCACGGGCTGAGGTGGTGTATGGGATATTCAACGCAGGATCAGAGCAGTTTATCAGGCAGTATATCGCAGACCGTGCCGAAATTACCAGCGTGATTGCAGCAGAATTCTCCATTCCCAGGACATTCTTCTTTCATACTGAGGATAAGCGTGATATCCCGGTTGAGATCCTGGTACTGAAACGCAGAGCCTGACCTCTGAAAGGCTGGGAAAATTTTTCAACGACGAAAAAAAGGAGATATACAGGTTTAATCCTTGACCAGGATGAAACCGATTCCTGCGAACATGATGCCGGCAAGGAGGGACACGATTCCGATGCCACCCTTGACCACGTTGATAACATCAGGGAGGAAGAACCAGATGCCGTATGCACCTCCCAGAATCAGAACAATACCGACAATAAGCATTCCAAGTCCCATTTTGTCCATATTCATATCCTCCAATATTCGGAGTACATATTGATTGCTGGATCCTAATAAAATCGTCCCGTATTTATTCGTCAAGAAGGTGAAATCCGGGCAGCACACGATTCACGGCCCCTTCACCGCAGTCAGGATCCAGTTCTATTGTGAGCGTGACGTCAAGACGTTCCCCCTGCTTCAGAAGGGCGATCAGTTCACGGGGAAGTGTTCCTGCCGTGTAATCACTGTACAGACCGATGGTTCGTCCGCAGGTGAACGAGGATCTCCGCCAGACCAGATCAGTCGGGTGATCAAGCAGGAGATCAGGAGAACCTGAAGATCTGATAGTCGCTATAACTTCTCCACACCTGAGTTCGGTGGTGAGCCGGCAGCCGGGAGACTGCATCAGTTCCCTGAACCGGTCTGATAGATCGGCTGCTCCCTTTTCAGAGCGCACCGCGATGATGCAGGTTCCTGATGGCGAGAGGTGCTCTTCAGCAGTGATCTCAAAGGTGGTCCTGTGTGTTGCGGTCACTTCGGGATGTCCGAATGCTGAGAACCGTTCAACTGCCCTTGCCATTTATACAGAGATATCTTCCATTGATAATGAATGGATCAGATTGATATGTTCTGTACCACCTGCGGCGAAGAGACCGAGCATGAGGTTCTCAGCAGGACAACAAACCAGGTGATCAAGTGCACGGTATGCGGGACGGTCTCACGCATCCCGGTGCAGAAAGAGCCCACGCTACTGCAGATTAAAGCGATTGTCAGCAAGGAGGGGACTTCGTCAGTCTGCAGATGTGAGATTGCAGAGGACGAGGAGATTGCAGAGGGTGACTTCCTGATAGCCGAATCTGATGACGGTGAAGGCACCGGTGTCGAGGTGATGTCAATAGAGTCAGGTGATAAGCGACTCACCAAGGCTCTTGGAAAGGATATTGATACCCTCTGGACCAGGGTCATCGATCAGGTCGTTGTCCGTTTCTCAGTACATGACGGATGGCACACCCTCCCGCTCTATGTCAGGTGCGAAGGGGACGAGAAGTTCGTCGTCGGTGATGTGTACGTCATCAAGGGAGTTAAGGCACGGATCGGGCACATCAGAATGAGAAATGGTTCGGTCACCAAAAGAAGAGGAAAGTTTGAGGTTGCAAACACCATCAAACGGATATATGCATACCGGCTTTGATTACCTTATGATGAGGTAGAAAGCTCGGTTAAGGTAATATCAATCGTTGGGTATCCGTAGTTGATGGTGACGTTCTCTTCAGACATAGCCGTGATCGTCGAGGTCCTCAGGTACGTGGACGGGGTCGTGTTGTCGACTGCAATCTGCGGAGTCTCGCTGAATGCGATCGGAACCTGGGATCCTACTTTTGCTTTTGCAAAGGAGTCACCGGTGATATTAGCAAACTGATCTTTTGACATCGTCCTGGTCATCTGGGAAGCACCCGGGATCTCCAGCGTCTTGGTGTCTCCTACCTTCATGCCGACAAGCCCGTATGATATTGCATCAAGTTCGGGTCTGAAGAGTCCGAAGTCGATGAGACCACCGGTGTTGGACGGGTTCATAACCTGGATCGGAACCAGATCACGGTTTTCAGAGATGTTCACCCTGATCGGAAGTTTATCACTCATTACAACGAGATCGCCTGTGTTCTGAGCCTGGAGATAGATATTGGACGTGGTGGTTACAACCGGACGGCTCTGTGCATCACGGATGGTAAAATCAACTGTCGCACTGTTGCCGGGTTTTGCCTGACTGAAGATATTGAGCCAGGACGTACCGAGCATGGAGAAGACCATGAAGACAGCCAACAGGACACATGCAGCAACAACCACATATTTTGTCCAGTTTACTTCCTCCTTCTTTTCCACAGTCTTATGCCGGAATCCTTTCATCTCTAGTATGTCACTCTGCAATATGATAAACATAATACCGTATTTTCAGACCAGATCAACCGGAAGATCGCAGGAAATGAAAGGGATCAGAAAATGATCAGGGCATTACCCCATAAGAACCGAAGTCTTGAAGTCTGACAAGACTGAATTACCAGTAATATGGATAAGAAGCGGGTCAGAGACTACATGACCGCCGATGTTGATACGATCAATATGAATCAGATCGCGCGTGACGTGATCAATGCCATCAAGGTCACATCGCATGACGGGTTTCCCATTGTTGACGGGAACGTGGTCATCGGGTACATCTCGGCCCGGGACCTCCTCTTCGCTCACCCTGAAACACCGGTCAGGGAGATCATGAGCCAGCATCTGATCGTTGCAGATCCCGAGATGGCTATCGGAGATGTTGCACGGGTGATCATCAGATCAGGGATTCAGAAACTGCCGGTAGTGAACGAGAAGAACGAACTCCTCGGGATCATCTCAAATACCGATGTGGTCAGGTCACAGATCGAGCACGTTTCTCCTGATAAGGTCTACAAGCTGATGGACACCATCGAGAGGCTCCACGGTATCAAGCCTCACCTCTCAAAAGGGCCGGTTATGGTCAACTCACTCCTTCCGACCCAGTCAAGGATCTACATGGACGAGCTTGAGGGGAGGATGTACGAGATAAAGAAAGGGCTTGCAGAACCGGTCATCGTTATCAAAAAACCAGACCAGAATATTCTCGTAGACGGGCATCACCGGGCGGTTGCTGCCAAAAAACTCGGGATCAAGATCCTGGAAGCTTACCTGATAGAGATATCGGAGAACTTTGAATTAGGTCTCGAACGGACTGCACGGACAATGAAACTCAGGACCGTAGATGATATCCAGATCATGGATTACGCCCGTCATCCGCTTGTTGCAGGGACACACCGGTTCGGCGGGGCCATAGTGGTCGGGGGAGACCAGGTCCAGACGCCTGAAAAAAGGGATTAAGAGCCTTCGCACCTGGTGTCGTAGTCATCGTTGAGCACATGCTCGGTGACGATTGTTCCGTCCGCGATCACGACATCAGGCCAGATACGGGTGTTTGAATGAACGGTCACCCGGTTGCGGATAACACAGCGTGGTCCGATCACAGAACCGTGCTCCACGCTGCATCCGTCACCGATCATGGTCTCGTTATCCACGATCGTTCCGGAGACAGAAGAGCCCTGCCCGATTACCACCCGGTTGTAGATCGAGGACGAGAGGAGCCTCACATTATTTCGTATCACGCAGTTCTTGCCGATAGAGGTGTACGGGCCGATGAGCACGTTGTCTCCAATCGAGGTTCCTGAACCGATCACTACCGGCCCTACTATCCTGCTGTTGTTCCCAAGGTAGATCGAGCTCCCGAAATCTACAGGACCCTGGATATTGGCATTCTTCACGTCAAGGTCCCCGCTGATGTTCGCATACCTCATCTCCTGCAGCTTCCACTTCTCGGCCTGCCTGAGCGAGGCAGGACTCCCGACATCGGACCAGTTACCCCGTGCCAGCCAGCCGTTGAGCGGGAGGTTCTTCTCCATCAGGAGTGGGAAGAGGTTCTTTGCAAAATCAAACTTTACTCCTGCAGGGATGTACTCGAATATATCAGGTGAGCAGACGTACATCCCGGTCGAGGCCAGGTTTGAGAAGATTTCGCCGGGTCCCGGTTTCTCTCTGAACCTGCGGATTCGGTTCTCAACATCTATCTCTGCGATACCGTACTCTGACGGTTCATCGATGCTGATAAGCCCGATGGTGACGATGGCTGCACTCTTCAGGTGTTCACGATAGAACTCAAGGAGGTTGAGATCGGTGACATGATCCCCGCCAACGACGAGAAACGGTTTATCACCGAGGTACTTCCTGGCGTTATGAACACTGCCTGCGGTCCCGAGCTTGCTCTCTTCATACACGTAGGTGATGTTGGCACCAAGCAGGGCTCCATCGCCGAGCGACTGCTCGATGGCATCGCCTTTGTATCCCAGGGTGATAACCACATCATGAAAACCAAGATTGGAAAGGTGGGATACCAGATGCTCGATGGAAGGCTTATTGACGATCGGAATACAGGGTTTCGGGCGTTCGAAGGTGAGAGGACGCAGTCGTGTCCCTTCTCCCCCGCACATAATGCAGACCTTCATGCTTGTATCAGTATTTGCCCTGCCCGAATATATGAACTCGGAGAAAAAAGTCAGAGAGAGTCGAGGCTGATGCCGTCAAAGTCCTGCACTACTTCACTTATATCCTTGACACCAAATGCAGTCTTTACAGCCGATATCTCAAGTTCTGATGCGACAGCACACATGTAATCGAGCACATCGATAGAGAGTTCTTTCTTGATCTTGCTCTGCCGCATCTGCTCCGCCAGACGGCTGATGGTGTCAGGGTCCTCTCCTCGGAGTCGGGAGAGGCTGATAACACACATGTATATTCTGGTGAGATTTCGATCGGTCCCCGTAATGGTATCAAAGAAGTTCCTGAGAACCTGGGCCTGAAAGATCTCACCTCCCATGTTTGTGGATTTATCTTGTGGATAGTATAAAAATGTGGCGAATGTTACTTCGCAGTGCTCACGATCTTGATGATATCCCCATCCTTGAGCACTGTGGTCTCCTTGATCCTCATCTTTGTCTTTGCGTCGATGGCATACAAAAAGCCCTTCCCGATGTCGGTATGGACCTGGTACGCGAGATCACGCGGTGTTGAACCCTTCTTCATCAGGAAGGCATCAGGAAGCACCCGCCCTTTTGCATCGGTGAGATGGGTCTCGTCCTCAACCGGGTAGACCACGATCTGATCGAGAAGTCCAAAGACAGCCTGGTTGATCATCTGTTGCACCCCGGTGCCCCCATACGTATCCATGAATCCACGAATCTTGGATAGACCATCCTGCTGGGCAGCGTTGAGTGTCACACCATCAGCAATAGTAAAGGATGCATCACCAGGATGATAGACGATCAGGTTATGCTCGGCTGCGGAGCGGAGTGCGAGTTCTGCTGCGCCCGAGATGAGGCTGATTCCTGCAGCCTTTACCTTGGCAACGAGCTCTGCTGGTGCCTGGTCTGCCTTGTTGCCTGCCTGGATCATCGGCTTTGAATATTTCAGAAGGATCCTTGCAAACTTTTGAAGGTCAGCGGACTGGGCAGACCTGAAGGTGATGCCTGATTCGCGTTCGGCATCTACCACGAACTCTTCCCTGATTGAGAGACCAGCGAGCAGTTCGGCGAGGCCTGCATACATATTGTAATTTTTAACCTGGGCCTGACGCTGCATCTTTGGCCAGTGCTTCTCGATGATCCCGAACAGCCACATCGTCATTTCAGTCTCAAGCATCGGGATCTCTTCAAGCGGATCATGTGATCCGATATCATCAGGGGCGCCCTCGATATCGGTTGCACCGCTCGCGTCGATAACGTTGATGATGGCATCCGCCTGCCTGAGATGATCGAGGAACTGGTTGCCAAGGCCCTTCCCGGTGTGAGCTTCAGGGACCAGCCCTGCCACATCGATCAGGTGGACCGGGACATACCGTATCCCGTCGACGCAGACACCGCACCGGTGCTCAAGAGCAGTACAGGGACAGGGTACCCGCACATATGCGACCCCCCGGTTTGCATCGATCGTGGTGAAGGGATAGTTTGCAATTTCTGCCGGAGCAAGGGTAGCCGCCCGGTACAGGGTTGATTTTCCGCAGTTTGGTTTGCCTGCCAGTGCAAGGGTGATCATAGCTCGTACCTTAACCTATGCGGTCTAACCGATATGTATGGGGTACTCTACCAAAAAGATCTGGTATTTTGATAAACCCGGTAGCGGGAACACCCAGGATGCCCTCAAGATAGCTGCCGAGCGGGCAAAAGAACTTGGAATACGATACCTGATTGTACCGAGTTCCAGCGGTGATACCGCAAAAATAGCAGCAGATACGCTGCGGGGAACCGGAATCTCCCTGATCGTTGTGACCCATGCTGTAGGGTTCTCAAGCCCGGGAGTCTGGGAGTTTGACACCAGGGTCGCAGAAGAACTCAGGGCGGAAGGGGTGAAGATTGTAACCGGGACACATGTCCTTTCAGGCCTTGAACGCGCGTTCTCATCCTCGCCAAAAGTCGGCGGCGGCTCCAGGAGCGAGGCTGTGGCTGAGGCACTGAGGAGAGTAATCGCTGTCGGCCTCAAGGTCGCGGTTGAGTGCACGCTGATTGCTGCTGATCAGGGAGCAGTCCCGGTTACCGAAGAGGTGATCGCACTCGGAGGAACAGCCAGCGGGGTGGACACCGTCTGCGTAATCAGACCGTCACACACGAACCGGTTCTTCGATCTGCAGGTCAGAGAGATCGTAGCTATGCCACGGGACAGGTGATCATGGCTGGAAGACCATTCGCCGATGCAATCAGCCTCCTTAAAAAGCCAGTGCTCTGGCTGCCCGGCCTGTATGCAGGAGCACTGATTGCGGCATTCATATGGCTGGCCTTCTCGGGAGGAGAGTTTATCGCTGGAAAACTGCTTTTCCTCGGGGCAGTTCTCTTTCCATTCTTTGTTGCAGGGGCACTCGGATGCATGAAATCCGGGGAATATACTATAGCAGTCTTTGGAAGATCTGCAATCAGGTTCTTCTTCCCGGTTCTGCTTCCTGCTATAGTAGCCGGTGCGATAGTAATCCTGCTGCTCATACTCTTTAGCATTCCTTTCTCCATCGCCGGGCAGAGCGATCCATCCATGATCGCAGGATTGTTCATCGGCATCACGATCCCGGTTGTGATCTTTGCATTTTTTGCTGACAATGTTGCAGTCTCGGAGGGCCTTGCCATCTTTGCCACGCTGAGGCAGAGCATGATGATCGCGTCGAGATCGATAACCACCATCATCACCTGTGTTGTCTTCAGCATGGTTACTGCAGGGGCACTGGGAACGATCCTGGCGACAGTCTGGGGGATGATCCTTGCAGACAAGTTCACACAGTATATGGATCTCGGGGCTGCAGAACAGCAGAAGATCTTTGCAGGATTTACACTCTCTGACTGGCAGGGGATCCTCGGCCCTGAAGGCCTCATCGTTACTGCTGGAATGCTGGGAGTCAGCCTGATAATTTTGGTCTCGTTCTTTATCGTGTACAAACAGCAGTGTTACCTCTCTGTCCTTTCAATCCCCGCCCCGGTAATGCCTCAAACAGGAGAGTATGACGAGAAGGGACGATGGTACAAGTATTAGCGCGTCAATTCGCGTATCATTACCAGATCAAAATTTTTTTAATGAAGAGGCAGGATTAGAAGAGTGGAGAGAGAACAATCCAGAGGAGGGCGGTTACGACCCCACCTCCAAGGGTTGCCAGGAAGTTCGTCCCTGCATTCCCGATTATCTTTTTGTTCTCTAAAATTTCGCCGATCAGACTGTCGATGTTTGCACCGATAAGTCCTCCAACAACGCTGGCAAGAAATACCGGCATATCAGCAACACCGAGAAGCACTGCGCACGCAGCAATGAAGACTGCGGCAAACAGGCCTGCAATTTCACCGGTCAGAGAGACACCACCGTTCGTTCCTTCTGGGACTGGCTTTAAGGTGGTTATGAGGTACGGCCGTCCTGAACAGACACCGATCTCTCCTGCAACGGTATCAGATGCAGCGGTTGCCACACTTCCCAGGTAAACAGCGATGAATACAGGGTGTTGGGATACACCGAAGCACACCGCCGCAACGACCGAGACCAGTCCGTTGGCAAAGACATTGATGTATCCCCTGACACCACCGCTCTCCTGCTCGACATGAAGGCTCTTTTTATACTCCATCTGGTACCGGGTGGCCGCTGCACCAAGGATAAAGAACGCCAGCATGATCAGAAACCACGATATTCCGGCAAACACGATGAGGAGGATCCCGACGAGTGCGGCTGAGAAGAGACCGGCTATATCCGCAGTCTTGAGACGGTATGCAAAATACGCAAACCCGAATGAGATGAATGCAGCGGTCGCGACAAGCGGGAGATCGGCCTGAAACTCAAGGTTCTCGATCAGTAGCATGGCTAATGCGACACCGATCAGTTCACCGGTTATTGCATAGGGGTTTTTCTGTAGGATTGAATACAGCAGAATCGCTACGGTCACACCAACAACCGCAGAAAGCCAGGTTCCCGCAGTCATGTAAAAGATCACAAGGGCGCTTACCAGCAGACCGCCGATGAGAGCGAGTGCATACTCGACAGGTCTTCCACCCGAATAGAAGAAGATGAGTTCCCTTGTTGATACGATCAGGAGGGTCGCACAGAGAACAAACGCAGGAACAAACCCGAAGAAACTGAGTATCCCCAGGATGAACAGGGCGAGGGGAAGGGCAAGATCATGTACCCTGATGCAGATGAACGCGGAGGTGAGGATAAGGAAAAATCCCGCCATTCCGGGGGGCATATGAGGAACAAGAAGGGTGAGAACGACGGCAGCAAGGAAAGCCTGCCATCTCCCCGGTAGTATCATAGTACATAATAGGAGTATACATCAGATGAAGGTATCAGGATCCAGCGATAGAAACCCTTTATCCGGATACCTCAAACGGTACCCCTCAATGAACGTTGAACACCGGCATGTCTGCAAAGGCTGCCCGCCTGCCAGGTGGCTTCTCGTGCCCCTGACTCTGCTTATCTTCTTTACCGCAATAACCACGGCCACCCCGTCGTTCTCCCCCAATGAGGGAAAGATACCGCTTAAGGTGCAGTTCACTCTCCCGGGTGGCGAGAGTTGTGATTCAGTAAAATGGGATTTCGGTGACGGGAACACCTCAACAGAGGCCAGTCCGTCATACTCATACACAAGAATGAGTTTCTTTTACCCGATTTGTGTATGCACCCTTCCCGGAGCGACGGTGACCTACTCTTTCGGTAAAATCGTCCCTGAAAATGCGGTGTTCAAAGGCATCGACGATACCCCGCAGACTCCGACTGATGTAAAGGTTGATGTGAAGTCAGACGGTCTTAGTCTTGAAGATCTCATTAAACAGGGGACTGTATTCTACAACCTTGGCCTGTACGATTATGCAGCAACATCATACAAGGGTGCAATCCAGAAGTCAGGATCAGATCCACAGCTCCTGGCAAAATACGGAGATATCCTTGTTGGCCTCTCACATTGGGAAGAAGCAAAAAATGCCTATAATCAGTCACTAGCCATCAAACAGGACAAAGATGTGCTGAATGCATATGGAAATGCCCTCGTCCAGCTGAAGAAATTTGATGTGGCTCTTGCCGCGTTCAACCAGTCACTTGCAATGGAGACAACAAACCCGGGTGCATGGGCAGGATCCGGCCGGGCTTACAAGGGACTCAAACAGGTGAATGAATCTGCGACTGCTTACCAGAAGTCAGTTGATCTTGAGGCATCACAGCCGTCTGTCTGGAAAGAGTACGGGGATGTCCTGATGTCAGCAGAAAGGAGCACCGATGCGATCACTGCGTATGAAAAGGCGATAGCCCAGGGCGTTTCAGGTGCTGATATGTACATCAGTTATGGGGAGGCTCTCAGAAAGGCAGGACGTAACGCGGATGCTGAAGCAGCAATTGCGACGGCCCGGAGTATGCAGGGAAAATTATATGTGTCCAACATTGACACTGCCATCCATTGCACAGCCGGCGGGGCCATGGGATAAGGCATCCCCTTTTTCTGCATGATGGAAATTTCTGCCAGACAGGTTTCCATCAGATACATTACCCATAGCCCACAAACGGATAAGAAATGCCCTTGTCCGATCCACTTCCCAAAAATTATGATTATCGCGAGGTTGAGGCGCGATGGCAGAAAACCTGGAAGGATGAAGACCATTACTTCCAGGAGAACTCAGATAAACCCCAATTTGTCATAGATACACCCCCGCCATACCCGACCGGGGAATTCCATATCGGCAACGCATTCAACTGGTGTTACATCGATTTTCTCGCTAGATACAAAAGAATGAAAGGGTACAACGTGATGTTTCCCCAGGGGTGGGACTGTCACGGACTGCCGACCGAGGTCAAGGTCGAAGAGACCCATAAAATAACCAAGAACGATGTGCCCCGCCAGCAGTTCAGGGAGATGTGTCGTTCTCTTACGATCGGAAACATCGAGAAGATGCGGGCATCCATGCGCCGCATGGCATTCTCGATAGACTGGTCGCACGAGTACATCACGATGATGCCGTATTACTACGGCAAGACCCAGCTCTCATTTCTGCGGATGTTCAAAGCCGGGCAGATCTACCAGAGTAACCATCCGGTAAACTTCTGTCCCCGTTGTGAAACTGCTATAGCATTTGCTGAGGTCAATTACAGCGACAGGACCACGTCCCTGAACTTCTTCAATTTTGACGGTGTAGAGATCGCAACAACCAGGCCTGAACTTCTTGCAGCCTGTGTCGCTGTGGCAGTTCATCCTGCAGATGAACGGTACGCAGGAAAAGGCGGCAAGACCCTGAAGGTCCCCCTTTTCGGGCATGAGGTTCCGATAATCACCGACGAGGCTGTGGATCCAGCCTTCGGATCAGGTGCGGTCATGATCTGTACCTTTGGTGACAAGCAGGATGTGCTCTGGTGGAGGACACATAACCTGCCCCTGCGCAAGGCCATCGATAAGAGCGGGAAGATGACCGGTATCGCTGGAAAGTATTCCGGCATGACTTCAGGAGACTGCCGGAAAGCAATCCTTGCTGAGATGCAGGACCAGGGTATCCTGATCAGGCAGCAGCCGCTTGAACAGCGGGTAGGAACCTGCTGGAGATGCAAGACTCCCATCGAGATCCTGTCTGAGAATCAGTGGTTCGTCAGGATCCCACACGAGGCAGCGCTCAAGGCCGCAAAAGAGGTGAAGTGGTATCCAGAGCACATGTTCCTGCGGATGGAGAACTGGATCGAGCAGATGGAGTGGGACTGGTGTATCTCACGCCAGAGGCTCTTTGCCACTCCAATCCCGATCTGGTTCTGCAAGGACTGCGGCGAGGTCATAATCCCTGAAGAGGCTGACCTGCCCGTTGATCCGACCGTCGACAAGCCAAAGAAGCCCTGCCCGAAATGTGGCAGCACCTCGTTTGCTGCTGAAACAGATGTGCTTGATACCTGGATGGACTCCTCGATATCGGTCCTTCATGTAACCGGCTGGGACGGGAGCCAGACAAAACCGCCACTCTTCCCCGCCCAGATTCGGCCCCAGGGGCATGACATCATCAGGACATGGGCATTTTACACTATCCTCCGTGCGGTCTCACTTGTAGGCGGCAGACCCTGGGATCAGATCCTGGTCAACGGGATGGTGCTTGGTGAAGACGGATTCAAGATGAGCAAGAGCCGGGGCAATGTCACGGTACCTGAGGAGATTCTGAGCCAGTACGGGGCAGACTCACTGCGTCAGTGGGCTGCTGCCGGTGCTGCAACCGGTTCTGATATCCAGTTCAACTGGAACGATGTTGTGGCTGCCAACCGGTTCCTGACCAAGATGTGGAACATCTCCCGGTTCGCCCTGATGCAACTCTCCCGCGAGCCCTACAATGAAAAAGCCCCGGTTACGGCCCTCGCAGATCGCTGGCTTTTAGCCCGGCTCGATCAGGCGGTCCGTGACATCTCTGATGCTTTCGAGACATACCAGTTCGACAGAGGACTTCGCGCCATCAGAGAGTTTGCATGGGATGTTCTCGCAGACAACTACATCGAGATCGTCAAAGGAAGGTTATACGGCGGTTCAGGCAGGGATGGTGCCTGTGTCGCAATTCAGACCGCATTAAACAGCCTCTGCCGGATGATGGCCCCGTACACGCCATACTTTGCTGAGGAGATATGGTCAGCAGCGTTTGAAGGTTCGGTGCACAAGCAGCCCTGGGTTGACTTCACCTATGCTGATCCGCAGGCACTCGCTGACGGGCAGATGCTTGTTCGGATCGTCACCGAGGTCCGCAGGTACAAGCATGACAAAAATCTAGCGTTAAATGCCCCGCTCGGAACCGTGACGGTATACACTGCGAATCTGATCGATGATGCCGGGGACGGAAGCCTGGCTCTGAATTGTTCCTTGAAATATATGGCAGGGAAGCCTGAACTCAGGCAGGTTGCAACCGGCGTCTCCTTCAATATGGGGATCATCGGCCCGGCACTCCGTGGTCAGGCAAAAGGATTCATGCAGGCGATCGAGGCACTGCCAAAGGAACAACTGGTTCAGCTCCCCAAGACCGTGAATGTGGGAGGAGAAGAGATAGCAGTGCCTGAGGGATCAGTGATCCCCCAGATGTCCTATACCGTGGCTGGTGCAGCTGTCGAGATCATCACTGCCCAGGATGATCTTATCATCACGGTTGAGCAGAAAGAATAATTTCTGATCTGGTGACGGTCCGGATAAGGGATGATTAACCAGTAAAATTTTTTCAGATCTTTCAGGGATCCTGAAGCAGAACCTACATATAAAATGGATTCAGTTTTTTTTCAAATCAGGAAACAGACGGTCGATTTTTGCAGCACCCATAGCCGGGCACTGATTGCGGGGTATTTGTGTATATGCTGCGTCATCGGACTGATCTGTAAGTGTCTTGTTGCTGTGTTACAGCCGCTCACGTCAGACACTGTCGTTCCCGGACTCATGGCTATGGAGATCTGGAACCATGGAAATCCGTTACTGAATGATTTTGTATTACCTGCTCCGGATCCAAATATTCTCGAAGATATCTGTTTTTTCTTCATCCCCCAGGTTTTGTCAGACTTCAGTCCTCTCGTCCTTAAATTAACCGGCTATGTTCAGTTCCTGGCAATAATCCTGGTTTTTTCTCTGATTCTATACTCTGTTCTTAAGAATAAAACTGCGGTCCTTCTGTTCATCGCCCTGATGGCCTCATGCTGTCCGTCCACACAGATCTGGCATCTGTATTATTACGCCAGTAAATACCTCCTCCCGGTCTTTCATAACTCTACGGTTATCTTCCTTGGTATCCTGATGTATCTCACGTTTGTAAAGAAGTGGGACACCTTTCCCAGGATAATAATTCCAATCTGTATACTGATCATCGTGACGATATCAGACTCGTTACTGGTGATCTGGTTTGTGGTTCCCCTGGCTGTAATGTATGTTCTTTTCTGGAACACAGACTACCAGCCCAGACTGATTTTTGTGGCATCTGCAGGGATTGCATCGATACTGGCACATTTTATCAAGTATTTTAACCCGATGCTGTTTGAGTACGGAGACTTTACCTTCAAACTGTTCTCAAGAACAGAGACTGATTTCTCAAATTTCTTTACTATTCTCCAGTCATACCTCATACCTGATCTCTTCTATCCGGGTCAGATTCCAAGAACAATACTCATTGTAGTGATTATGGCAGTTCTTGTGGTTCTTACATTTTATATTAAAAGAACAGCCCTACCGGAAACTGACAAAAGACTTGTGATCTTCTCACTCCTGTCCATCGTCTGCACAATGGGAATCATCATTGTCTTCTCAGAGATGGATGCATGGGCCTACATCAGTCAGATACCGGTTCTGGCGTATCTTGCTGCAATAATCGTTATCTATCACTCACATAGCAGGATTGCATGGGCACAATATCTCCTCATATTTCTGGTAACAGTGAACCTTGTCATGATGGCAGGCCTGACTGTCGGTTTGAATACATCACCAAATGAGGAGCAATATAAATTAATAGATACCTTGTCTCAGAACGGAGTGAGATTCGCTTATGCCAATTTCTGGGATGCAAATGTAATCACGTATCTTTCCCATGACACTCTCACAGTCAGATCAGTCGAGTACACTGGGATACTTGCACCATTCATAGGAGGGGCAATGAATATCAGATGGTTTGAACGGCATACTATGGATGAGATGCCATTGACACTGATAATCAAAAATTCTGATCCCGGCGATTTATTGTCATTTATCTCTAAAAATCCACCAGACAGGTTTAATGATCTTGACTTTTATTCAGTCGTGCAGTATGACTCCCTGAATCAGACAGCGTTTACAGATGTTCCAAAGAATTGGCGGGAGAGACTAGGCTCTACAAATATCGGCATGTCAAGAATTCTAGAGAAGATTACCCTTCTCACAAGGAGACCCGAATCATCCTGATTTTTCAGGATGACTGTCTCTGCTGCGATTTGTCAGGCTTTTATGCACATGCCATGGTGCATTATATCAGATGTTCACCTCATACCATTAGTAACAGACGATGGATATGTCAGAACCGATGCCCGACAGCCTTCTCTCTAAAGTAGGCGAGAAAAGTTCGTTTATTATTCTGTTATGTCTTTTCGGGGTCATTGCAGGTGTCAGGATCCTGTTATCCGGATTGATAGTAAGCCCGCAGATCTTCGAAGATGAACTGGTGTATGATATCATTGCCAGGCAGGTCTACAACGGGGCCCTGCTCACCACTCATCTGCCGTATCCCCCATGGCCGTTCTCACCCGGATATTCATTTGTTGCCAGCCTCGCATACCTCTTCAGTCCCGATAAGTACGTTGTATATCATAACATGCTGGCCATCAATGCCATTTTGACAACCAGCATCATCTTCCCTGCATATTATCTCTTGAAATCAGTAACATCAAGAGGAGTAGCATTTTCAGGAGCCTTGCTTGTTGCCCTCCTCCCCGCAGTCACCATGAACACCTATGTCCTCATGAGCGAGGCACTGTTCATACCCCTGACCCTTTTTTCAGTCTGGTTTGTTAAAGAATCATTCTCAACAGATAATCCATGCAGATGGGATATTTTTACAGGACTATCAGTTTTTATTCTCTACTTCACCCGTGGAACCGGTATCTCCATGGTAATAGCCCTGGTTCTTACTATGGCCTGGTTGTTTCTTAAAGGGTATCTGCAGGTCACAAAGACAATGCAGAAAAAACTGATTTTGATCGCAGGTCCGGGATTGCTATTATATCTGATGTGGGTCGTCGATCAGTTACTTATGAAGGGTTCACTCCCGTCAGGTTACAGTACCAGTTACTATACTACTCTGATAACTGAGGCGCTGACCCGCAATCCTGTCCATCTGGTCTATGTCTTCCTGCAGCATCTGGACTATCTCCTGCTTGGATCGTTCATCATCTTTCCGATATTGGCAATTCTCGCAGGATACTCATATATGCGACCAGCGTTCGGGTCATATTCACCAGGGCAGAAAGAACAGATTGCCAGATCAGGGAGCATCCCAGCCCTCTTGTACTGCTCTGTCTTCTCCATTATTCTGTTCTTATTCACAATCGCCCACATGTGTAACCTCTCATACGAATACTCGATCTGTGGGAGGTATGTTGACGCTATCATCCCGCTGATCATCATCGGAGGGATCATCGGGCTTGATCGACTGACTTGTGCAGGAGACACAACCACTTTCCTGAAACCTGCTCTTGCCAGTCTCATCGTTACAGTAATCATAACTTTAGCAGTCATGCTCCCCTTCGCTCATCAGCCGAACAACAATGCTGCAATATTTTACCTGTACTCCCTGGTTTCAGGGAATCTGATAACCTTACTCTCTCTGCTTATAGGGGGGGTCCTGACCCTTCTCTGTGGAATTGTCATCAGGTTCAGAAAAGGGATTGTTCCGTATCTAGTTCTGATAATTCTGCTTACTCTTTTCAGTTCGGTGGCGATCACCGCTTGGGAGATCCAGACCGCAAGAAGTTTTGGATCCACACTCCCCTTCTGCCAGGCAATCTACTCATTACCTGGCGACCAGATGGGTGTCCTCTGGGATACATCATCAGAGACAGACGGCTGGGATAAGATGGTCTATTACACTCTCAAGTTCTGGCTCGGGGACAGGGTATCTGAACTTGATCAAAAAACCCAGCCATCCGGAAGATCATGGCTGATTACAAAGGCACAAAAAGGAGAACAGGTATTGAGTTACGGAGATTACCGCGTAGTCCCAATCCAATCAGGGGTAGTTACTTCCCTGCCCTCTTCCTGATCTTACTTTCGACAAAATTCAGGATCGTTTCTGGTGCTAGTGCTCCGTCAATGATCACAAACCGTCCGGGCTCTGCCCTGGCACGGTTCAGGTAATTGTTTTGAACTTTTGTGAGCACCTCTGTCTTCTCAAAATGCTCTGCAGCACCTCTTTTCTGTGTCCGGGCGAGGGCGGTCTCCACCGGCAACACGAGTAGAAAGGTCAGGTCTGGAATGATCGTCCAGCCGTTGTGCACCGCTGAAAGCCAGCCAGGCGGGTCAGGCAAGAATCCGGAGAGCGAGACCTCCTGGTAGGCGAACCTGCTGTCAATGTACCGGTCAGATATGAGCAGCCTTCCATCTGCGAGAGCGGGCCGCACCACCTCACGGAGGTGGGCTGCGTGATCGGCGACAAAAAGGAGGGCTTCTGCAATAGGGTCAACCTGTTCTGCTATCGCACGCCGTACCTGGTCCCCAATCCAGGTTGCACCCGGCTCGCGTGTCATCACCGGTGAGAGATCCCTGAGCCTGCCCGCGAGGGCTTCATGCAGGCTACTCTTCCCACACCCGTCTATCCCTTCAATCGTTATCAGCACAGGCATCCCCCTCGTATCATCTCCAGAGGTATCGCACCGGAATGAAGAGCAGTCGCGATGATGGCCCCATCAAAACCACAGTTGTCAAGGAGAGTGAGGTCCTGCATTCCGGCAACCCCTCCGCCCCAGAAGAGACGGCCTGGGTACGCTGTCCGGCAGCGTTCCAGAAATGCAGGATCAAGTCCTCTCCTGGTGCCGACACCACCGATGTCAAGCAGGATACACCCTTCAAACGCACAATCACCCGCATTTACAAGGGCCTGAACCGGATCTGTCCCTTCGGGAACCACACGTCCGTCTTTCATATCAACTGAGAGAAACCCTCCTGAGAATACAGAGAGATCTGATCCCGCTGTCTCGGTTCCGATAATATGTATCACACCGGGGCAGTCCAGCACATCATCAGGAGATCTGCATCCCCGATCGAGATAGAGGGTCTTCACCTCCCTAGCGAGAGCAGGTATAATAGAGTCATGACTCCCGACACCGGTGATCCGATCCAGGTCAGCGATGTACAGATACCGCGGTCTGATCTCCTCTAGATACCCGATCGGTTCGGCAGTCGAGGCGAGAGGGGTCTGAACAGGCCGGTACTCGTCCCGTCTCCCACTCTTTCCGTGAACAATACTGCCACTTTTCAGGTCAGCCGCGAGGATAAGGTCCATATCAAACGTAATCACTATTTAGATACCAGTTGCATAAAATGTATGCAGTTATTAGTCAGCCCGGCCAGCATAGAAGAAGCCAAAATGGCGCTTGCTGCCGATATTGTTGACGTAAAACGCCCTGAGGAGGGATCGCTCGGTGCTTCTTTTCCCTGGATAATTCGGGCGATCAAAGATCTCACTCATAAACCCGTCAGTGCAGCTATCGGCGATTTTGATTACAAACCCGGAGGTGCTGCCCTCACAGCCCTTGGTGCTGCAGCAGCAGGTGCAGATTATATCAAGATCGGTCTGATGTTTGACGGGAAAGAAGAAGCCCGTGAATTAATAAAAGCCGTTGTCAGGGCAGTCAAAGATACCTATCCTGAAAAGACCGTTGTGATTGCTGCCTACTCAGACTGGAAACGTCTTGAGACCATATCACCGTTTGACCTGGTTCCTATCGCTGCCGATGCAGGAGCAGATATTTCGATGGTTGATACCGGAATAAAAGATGGGAAGTCAACCTTCGAGTTCATGAACGAGGCAGACCTCACCCGGTTCACGGCAATGAACCGCGAATATGGTCTACAGACCGCGTTAGCGGGCTCACTCAAGTTCGAAGACCTGGAGACTCTGAAACGGATAAATCCCGAGATCATCGGAGTCAGAGGGATGGTCTGTGGAGGAGACCGCAGGGCTACAGTCAGAGAGGAATTAGTTATGAAAGCGATCAGCATGGTTCACTAACATGTTTCTGGAAAAATTGGAAGCACCAAAGGGTCTCACATTTGATGATGTACTGCTGGAACCAGCAGCTTCAGAGGTTGAACCTGACCAGACCTCAGTCTGTACGAAATTTTCCCGCAATATCTCACTCAATATCCCACTCGTGAGTGCGGCAATGGATACGGTCAGCACCTCGACAATGGCGATCGCCCTGGCACGCGCTGGCGGTATATCCGTCATTCACCGGAACATGTCAGCCGAGCAGGAGGTCGAAGAGGTCAGGGCTGTCAAGCGTGAGGCCGAGATCATCGAGCGGGACGTGCTGACTGTTGGTCCTGAGGTCACGGTTACCGAGGTTGAACGTCTCATGGTGTTCCACGGAATCGGTGGGGTACCGGTTGTCGATAATGGGAAGGTGATCGGGATCGTCAGCCGTCGTGATATCAGGGCGATCGCAAGCCGCCGTGGCTCAGAAAGAGTGTCATCAATTATGACACACGAGCCCCTAGTTGCAACCGAAGAGATCACCCTTGATGAGGCCTTTGATCTGATGTATTCACGCAAGGTCGAGCGCCTTCCAGTGGTTGGCAAAGACAAGAGCCTGATCGGGATCATCTCAATGCAGGACCTTCTTGAGAAGAGCCAGTTTCCGGGAGCAATACGGGACGAAAATGGCAATCTCAGGGTTGCAGCAGCAGTGGGTCCGTTCGATCAGAAGAGAGCATCAATGCTGGCAGATGCTGGTGTAGATGCGATCGTGGTGGACTGTGCACACGGACATAACCTGAACGTGGTAAAGGGAGTTAAAGAGATCAAGGCGAGCCTCTCCTGCGATGTTGTTGCAGGTAACATTGCCACCAGGGCAGCTGCAGAGGCACTCGCAGATACCGTTGACGGTCTGAAGGTCGGAATTGGTCCCGGATCGATCTGCACAACCCGTGTGGTTGCCGGAGTAGGCGTTCCCCAGATTACCGCGATCGCCCAGGTTGCTGAGATAGCATCTCCTGCCGGTGTCCCGGTTATCGCGGACGGTGGGATCAGGTACAGCGGAGATGTTGCCAAAGCGATTGCAGCTGGTGCAGACTCGGTGATGATGGGTAACATGTTTGCCGGCACCGACGAGGCACCGGGGTCCCTGGTCACAATTCAGGGGCGCAAGTACAAGCAGTACAGGGGCATGGGTTCCCTTGGTGTGATGAGCAGCGGTGTCTCCAGTGACCGGTACTTCCAGAAGAAGGAGATCGGACGGACAAAGTTCGTGCCAGAAGGAGTCGAAGGAGTTACCCCGTATGTGGGTCCGGTGCAGGACGTCATCTACCAGATGATCGGCGGACTCAAGTCAGCGATGGGATATACCGGCTCAGCTGACATCCAGGAGATGCACTTAAAAACGAGGTTCATCAGGATCACACAGGCAGGGTACCTCGAGAGTCACCCGCATAATATTACGATCACTGATGAGGCTCCGAACTACCGTATCTGATCAACGCAACCAATTATTTTTATAAATATGACACTAACTATACGTTAGTGAGTGACGAAGAGGCTGAACTTTCCCTGCTGCTCGATATTCTGGGAAATCGGAATCGCAGGCGTATTATTGAATTAATAAGGGATAAGCCATGCTTTGTCACCGAGATATCAGAAAAACTGATGATATCACCAAAGGCAGTAATAGATCACCTCCAGATGCTTGAAGAGGCCAGTATTCTCTCATTCAGGCATGATGAAAAACGGAGGAAGTATTACTACCTGGCACATGATATCAATATCCAGGTACATCTCGACAGACAGCAACAGGGTCTCATTCCCCTCGTGCTGAGCGAGGATCAGAAGTTCATAATCTCCCTGCTGAAACTCTGGCAGATGATCTCTGCACGTCAGCAGATCACTCTGCGGCTGGAGGAGCTGGAACGGGAGATCGATCAGCAGATCAGCGAGGCACTCAGACAGGGTCGTCTTGCCGGGAACGGGGATACCGGGCTGATGGTCGCGGTTGCACTTGCCCATGGCGCACGGACCGTTGAGGAGATCTCACATCTGACTGATCTTGATACTTCTACCGTGGAAGAAGCCATAGAAGCGCTCGTTGAACAGGGAATCGCATGCAGAACAGGATCGAGTTATCGACTGAGAGGAAACTATGCCGAACAACCCTTATGATGACCTGATGAAAAACCTTGCCCGGTTGATAGAGCAGGTCACAGGTCTCGACCAGAATATGCGCTACCCAGGAGACAATGAGTATGAAGCACCCCGGATCATCGGGTGCGCCATCATCACCAGTGAAACATCTGATCAGGAGATCCCGCTCAAAAAACCGTTCGAAGTCGGGTACGAGATCGTAGATGCAGGAGAGGTTGCATACCTGACCATTGCACTCCCGTCATCACTTTCAGAACTTCCTGAGATCGAGTTCGATGCAGAGAAGGTGTTTATTACAGCAGGAGGTGCCCGGGCACCAGTCGATCTTTCATTTCAGATCGTCCCTGAATCATGCTCGTTTACCATCACAAACGGGGTCGTGGATATCACCCTCACTAAAGCAGTAATTCCTGCCGATATCACAGAATAATCTTTTTTTACTTCACGTCATTTCGGAAACTCATCAGTTATCACCGGAGAGAGCATACCACACTTCATGATTGTGGTGGTCGGGGGAGGCCCGGCTGGAAGATATGCAGCCATGAGGCTTGCCGGTGCAGGCAAAGATGTACTGCTCGCAGACCGACGCAGCGACGGGCTTGGGGGCCAGTGCCTTCATCAGGGATGCATGGTTATCTGTGCCCTGAACGACGTGGCGAGAACAATGGAACACCTTGATGTGCTCCACCGATCAGGTGTCATCACCGGTGTGCCGGGATTAGACTACCCTACCCTCATCGCAAAGATGCGTGAGATCATCAGCACGATAGCAGGGGTTATCGCAGAGGAGACCCGGACTGCTGGAGTAACGATCGTCAGCGGTGAAGCACGTGTTGAAGGGCGGACGGTCATTATCAGTGGAGAACGCCTGGAGCCTGAAGCGGTCATCATCGCGACAGGAACGCATCCACGAAGACTGAACATTCCAGGAGAGGAACTCCCCGGGGTGGAGACCTCTCAATCACTCTTCACACTCCCCACCCTTCCCAGGAGACTGGTCATCATCGGTGGCGGGGTCATCGCAGCAGAGGTTGCATACATCTTCTCACTCCTCGGTTCTCAAGTCACCATCCTTGCCCGAACGACCCTGCTCAAAGAGTTTCCCGATATCCTGGTAAAAGAGGCAAAACGGGAACTACGTCGGGTAAACATCAACGAGCAGGCAGCAGTAATCAGGATCATGGGAGAAGATCATGTCTCAGGGGTTGAGATCAGAACCTCTGAAGGCAACAGCGTCATCGGGGCAGACACCGTGCTTATTGCTTCAGGAACTGAGGCAGAGGTGAGTGCCATCAGTGGGGTTTCTCTCACTCATGGCGGATTCATCAGAGTGAATGAGAGGATGGAGACAGGAGTTCCGGGTGTATATGCAGTCGGAGATGTGACCGGGACCTCGTCGCTGACCCCTGTTGCACGGTGGCAGGGGAGGACTGCTGCTGATATCATACTCGGAGGAGAGCCTCCGGCTCCTCTTAAAACCGTCCCACAGGCGATAAAACTCAGGAATGATCTCGCCTTCTGCGGTCATCATGACCAGGGAGGCCTGAAGGTGACCATACCCTCACCTGCCGGACCGGGAAGTTTCTGGGCTATCCCTGACCGGGCCACAGGTAAGGCTTCGATGACAGCAGATCCGGATTCTGGCGAGATCCTTGGTATGGCAGAAGCGTCCCCGTATGCCTCGGTGATCGCGGCATACCATGCCCTGCTGATCAACGCAGGTGTATCCATCGACCAGATGGAACGGTTCATTGAGGTTCATCCATCTGCTGACGGTACCGGGTGGATCGGCAGGTACCTTGCTGAAACAATTGCTGAGAGAAAAGAAAGTTAGGATTCAGTTAAAACCAGCCAGGGAGCCAGGCATAATCAGGAGACCAGTACCTGGTGATCGGCTGGTGTATGTGGGGTCTCAAATGATGAGACCGGGGTTTTCTTTCCTTTGTACTCGGTAAACTGGTGAAGACTGACGGTGAGATCCCTGGTGAAGGCAAAGTATCCAATCTGGGTGTTACGACAGAGTTTCATCGCCATATCCATAAGCCCGCGGGGATCAGGTCGTGCCTCCCCGAGCCATATATGGAAGATGTTTCCCCCGTCGACAATCGGGAAGAAGACATGTTCCAGTTCTGCCCGTCGTGCCAGGGGGATATCTGCCCCTGGAGCCACGTGGGTCCCGTTCGTGTAGTAGATCGGGAGATCACGTGTCTCACCCAGATGATCCAGGGCATACCCGAGGTTCCCTTTGATCACCCGCATTGCATGCTCCTCGTACTCTCTGCTGAGAAGATCGGCAACCGCAAAACGCTGGCCGGTTGTTTCTGCCGGGGTCCGGGCGAGAGCGATGGTCATCCCGTGCTTTGCTGTTATCTCGCGGGCATAGAGTTCCATCTCGGTCATTGCCCTGACTGCAAGCCTGAACGCATCGTCACTCTCATGGAGCTGTGAGCCGGTGAAGTGCTGCACCATCTCGTTCAGACCAACAACCCCGATGGTGAAGACCAGGCCGTCAAAATCAACAGCCATAGCGCCCCGCTCACCGGTGACCGGGTCACGGGGACGCTGCATGGCAAAGGGCATCCGTCCATTCCTGCCAATGAGGTCCATCCACCTGACTTTGATCCTGAAGACCTCGACCGCCACATCCATGAGTGCCTTCAGTTCGGCAAAGAGCCGCTCCTCGTCTCCACCTGCCTTGTACGATGCACGTGGGCAGTTGAGCGAGACAACACCCCACGATCCCATTGAGAAGTGCATCCCGTCCTCGAAGTAGAGCTTGCGATCAAAGTCCTTGTCCTGATCCGCAACAGTTGAGAACTGATATGCACAGCATTGGTAGCATGAGATCCCCTCTCCGGCCCCCCGGTATGCAGGGAGCTGGTTGTCATAGTACGGAGTGCCGAACTTGGATGCGAGCTCGAAGGTGAGGAGATAGAGATCGGTGTAGGTCGGGAGATCAGGGTGAGCACGGTTATACTGCTCATCCTCCTGCATGAAGTCAGGCTCGATACTGATCTCAGGCTTTGGGAAGTTGAAGGGTTTGCCCCAGTAATCTCCCTCCAGCATCACCTCTATGAGTGCCTTGAAGAGGAGACGCACCTCACGTTCAAACTCCCCGTAGGTTTTAAGAGGAGCCTGCTTGCCATTCCAGACCCTTCCGTTGTATACGCAGGGCTTGTCCTTCCAGAGTTTTGGAACACCGGGAGAGAGTTGCACTGATGAGAAGACGAGCTGGCCGCCACGGGCGACCATCATCTGGGTCATCTCGTATACAAACATCTGCATCAGCTGCTTCATCTCTTCGAACGGCATCCGTTCAAAGAACGGAGCCAGAAACGTGAGGAAGTTGTAGTATCCCTGACCGCCTGCAAAGTTCGTCTGTGCAGACCCGAGAGCCTTCACCGCATGGAGCACAGCGACCTCAGCACGCTTTGCCGGCCCTGCCACAGATGCCTTGGTCCCGTTTCCGTCAGGCATCAGCCCGTAGTACAGGAAGTATCTGAGATCCCAGTCCTGACAGAACGGTCTGCTCCCGAAGTACTCAAGATCATGGATATGAAGATCGCCACAGAGATGCCGGTCTGCGAGATGCGGCGGCAACTGGAGCAGGTACTGCTCCTTGCTGATCTTGTCTGCCTTCTTCTTATGCGATGTCTCTGCATTCTCCTGCAGGTTCGCGTTGTCCTTTGCCTCAAACCCCCTGCCGACATCGATCAGGTGGGCGTCGTACACCGGGGTTCCTACCCTGGTGCAGACATTGCGGTACTGAACCATCCCGTGCTCAAGGAGGACCATGTTCATGATCTCCCTGATCAGCGGCCCGGAAAGACTCTTGAGACCAAGTTTACGGATACGGTCCTCTACCTCACGGGCGATCTCACGGGCCCCCTCTTCGTCTGCCCCTTCATACCCGTAAAAAGTCTCAACAAGCCGGGTCTCCTTGACGATCTGCTTCGCTATCTTCTCCCGGTCCCATTCAAGGATATGCCCGTCACTTGTCCTGACGGACGGCATAGCCGGGATCGACAGACCATCAAGTGTAATCTGCTTTGTTATTCGTCCCATGCCGCCTTCCTACTGAAGAGCTGCGATGGCACTCTCGTTCACGGAATCGGATCCCCCGAAAAGTTCCTTACTGGTAAGGAACTTCTTCCCCATCTGAAGGACCGGTGCCTCCTGAACAAAGACGCCATTCACCCGAAGCTCAGTCAGTGAAGCGGCTGATGACATGTCTGCTATACTAAACTGAATTTTGTGCGACGCCAGATATTCCTTGAGAATCTCACATCGCGGACAAAATTCGAGGGTATAAACGATGAAGCCTGCCCCGTCTTTCATGTGACCCCTGTATCTTATGATAGAATCAGCAACCGTATATTTTGTTGCTAGGCAGAGGGTGTGACAGATCAAACAGTACAACCAGGCTGCCCCATTCTCTTTATGCCCGATGCACTCAGATTTTTAACCATAATGGTGCGGCTGTTTATCGCGATAGAGATCCCTGAAGAGATCAGGAGCCAGTACGCAGAGGCCCAGGAGATGATTCGCTCTAGCCGTGCACGACTCACGATGGTACATCCTCCGGACATGCACATCACCATCAGGTTCATCGGGGAGGTGGAGGGGTCACGCCTGCCTTCGATCACTGCTGCCCTTCAGGCTGTGAAAGGTGCGCCATTCACCCTTGACCTGGGATCGATAACCCTGAACAGTCCGCGATCGCCCCGTGTCATCTGGGGGGATGTTCATGATCCCGGGGACTGTAACACCCTTGCAGCAGCGATAGAAAAAGCCCTGGTGCCACTCGGCATTCCTGCAGAAGGTCGGAGATTCAGACCGCATATCACGCTGGCCCGGGTCAGACAGTCTCACCCGGATATCTTCGAAGAGGTTGCCGGAATCAGCAACTCATGTTCAGGGTCGTTTCCTGTGGACAGGTTTGTTCTCAAGAAGAGTGAACTGACGCCCCAGGGACCGATATATACTGATCTTCTGGAGGTCAGGCTGTGAGCGAGGAAGAGAAACGGAGTTCACTCGAGGAGGAGGTGTTGAAAGAGATCCGCCCGACCACTGAGGAACTGGAACAGATGTATGCCCTTGCAGATCTCCTCATCGGGGAGATAAATGCCAGGGGGATGGCAACCGGGATGCTGGTCGGTTCAGTTGCACGAAGAACCTGTGTCAGGGGTGATAGGGATCTCGACATCTTCATGCTCTTTGACCCTGAGCTCCCGCGTGAGGAACTCGAACGCGAAGGACTCTCTCTCGCCCACTCGATCGCTGCCCGACATGCCGAGCAGGTCGTAGAGAAGTACGCCGAGCACCCGTACGTGAATGCCACGATACACGGGATGGACGTGGATCTCGTCCCCTGCTACAGGGTAACCTCTGCCACCGGGATTCAGAGTGCCGTCGACCGGACACCGTTTCACAACCGCTATATCTCTGCACGGATCGGGCAGTTCACCGACGATGTTCTCCTCCTCAAACAGTTTGTCAAGGCCGGGGGAGTGTACGGATCAGACCAGATGACGGAGGGGTTTGCAGGATACCTCTGCGAGCTCCTCACGCTCCATTATGGCGGATTTAAGAACCTCATCACCGCGGGTGCAGACTGGCGTCCCGGGCTTGTGATCGATATCGAAGAGCATCAGGCAAAGGAGTTTGAGGATCCGCTTGTGGTCATCGACCCGGTAGACCCCAGGCGTAATGTATCAGCATCGGTCTCACTCACAAAACTGCTTGAGTTCAGCGAGCTCTGCAGAGGGTACCTTGAGTCGCCATCCCGATGGTTCTTCTATCGCCCACCGGTATGCATCATGACCAGGGAAGAGGTAGAAAACGAACTCTCACGGCGGGGATCCTTTTTCTACGCGATCTCGCTCCCCACCCCGCCGCTTATCGAGGATATCGTGGTTCCCCAGCTCAGAAAGAGCATGCAGACCCTGACCGAACTCCTTGAACGGCACGAGTTCGTTGTTGCCAGGGCAGATGCAACGATGCTACCCGACCGGTCGATGATCCTCTTTGAACTCCTGGTAGACGCCCTGCCTGCTGTCAGGTACCATGCCGGCCCTCCGGCAAACTCTTCATCCAATACCAGAAAGTTTCTGGATAAATACATGAACAATACCCCGATCTTTGCGGGCCCCTTTATCAAGGACGGAAGGTACGGGGTTGAGCTCGAGCGAAAGTTCAGAACGGTCCGTGAACTCTTCTCCTCAAAGGAGGTCTTTCAGACTGCTCTTGGAAAACATGTAAAGATCATGATGGAAGAGGAGTATGCGATCCTGTCAGGTATGGAATGCTGGGCGCCAGGGTTTGAGATCTTTATGAGCGATTTTCTGATGAAGCGTTCTCCGCTTGTCAGGATTCGAAGGATGGAGACGCAACAGAAGAATACCTGAACTCCTGAATACACAAATCCTGCGATTGGAAACTATTTACATGTCAGGCCCTAATCTCGTCCAAGATATGACCGCCTCCTCCCTGAAGGTAATCCCAGCTGTGCTGCTGATCCTGCTGATCCTCGTCCAGCCCCTTCAGGCGACAACGGCGCAGGAGTGGTTCACAAGCGGGAACGCACTCTATAGCCAGCAGAGATACTCGGAGGCGATCGATGCATTCACTCATGCCATTGAGGCTGACCCCGGAAATGCAGCGGCCTGGTACAACAAGGGGGTTGCACTCTTCAAACTCGGGGAACCTGACGATGCGATCGCTGCATACGAGGTCGCCATCGGCATAGATCCACGGAACCCAGATTACTGGTATAATAAAGGCAATGCGCTGTACAACAAAAATTTGCTGACCTCTGCATTCACGGCGTATGATGTGGCCATCCAACTTGATCCGTCTGATGTTCAGGCATGGATGGCAAAGGGGAACGTGCTCTCTGATCTCCAGCAGTACGACGAGGCGATCAGGGCGTTCGAGGCCGCAATTCAGATGGACCCTGAGAATGCAGAGGCCATCTTTGCAAAGGGGAACGCCCAGTACAGCAAAGGTGCGTACGCTGACGCTATCAAGTCATATGAGGTTGCACTGCAGCATGACAGTAAGGACAGCAAGGCGTGGTACAACAAAGGCAACGCCCAGTACAATCTCGGTCAGCTCGATGACGCCCTGAAGAGTTACGAGATGGCACTTGCTTTCAATCCAAAAGACGGGGTGGCATTCACAAACAAAGGGCTTACACTTGCAGATCTCGAAAGATACGATGAGGCGATCGATGCCTATAAGGGCGCCATAGCACTCAACAACACGGACCTGAAGGCATGGAAGAGTCTTGGTCATGTCTATGTCAGCCAGAAGAGGTACGATGATGCCGTCCAGGCATACCAGCAGGCATTGCGCCTCGAGAAGACTGATCCTGATACCTGGACCAGCATCGGTGATGTCTGGATGGAGGAACGCAGGTTCGATGAGGCTCTGGCAGCATATGAACAGGCTGTTGGTCTTGCAGGGTCTGATCCTGCCACATGGACAGGGAAGGGCAAGGCACTTCATGCCCTGGGCAGGGACAGTGAGGCACTCGCATCCTACGAGATCGCGATCTCACTCAGGCCACAGGCAGCCACAGCCTGGGTTGGGAAAGCAGACTCACTCTCAAGCCTGAACCGCACCAGCGAAGCTGATACCGCATACGAGGTTGCACTGCAACTTGACCCGAAGGTCACTGGTGTATGGGCAGGAAAGAGCAGAAACCAGGCAGAGATGGGTGATACATCAGGAGCCCTGCAGTCACTCGATCTTGCCCTTCTGGCAAGTCCCGAGGATCAGAGACTGATCATCCAGAAGGCAAAGACACTTTCAGGAGTAGGCCGCAGCAGTGAGGCACTGGAGTTCCTTGACAGATCTCTTGCAAATGTGAGCGGTTCACTGCCGATCATCGATGAAAAGGCACGCATTCTTATCAGGGACGGAAGGAGTGCAGATGCAGAGCTCGCATACAAGCCAATCCTGAACGGAACGAGCGATGACTCACGGGTGCTTGAGCACATGGGCGATGTCTTCGGGGCAGCAGGTCAGAAGGGCAGTGCCGAACGTGCATACAGAGAAGCACTTGCGATCAATGCTAACATGACCTCGGTCACGGCAAAACTGGATGCCCTGGATCAGCAGCCAAAGAAGACACCACTACCCCTGATCGTGATAACCGGGGCAGTGCCAATTGCATACATTCTGGCAAGAAAACGAAGATAACACCTGACCCTGGTGTGGGGAGGGATTATTGTGGCATCTCCCGGGTCTCATTCTTTTCTGAGCGGAGATGTGCAGGGTCCACCTGATCGGTGATCTCCAGGTACCTCGCAAGGAGCCGGTCCCATGACGGGGTGATGAACGCCTCGTCATGGTAATACTGATAAAATCCCGGGTTGATCTGAACCGGCGAAAGGATGGCTAGCCCTTTTGCCCCGGGAACACGGTCATCATGCCCTGAAAGGATGACCATCGCTTTGGTTGCGTTGATCAGATCGTCTGATGGACCCTCCAGACCTGGATCTATTCTATTGATCTCCTCAGCAAATCCGATGAGATCCATGGTTGCAGGGTCGAGCACTCCCTCGGATGTCAGGCCGAACTGCTGTGTTTTATTGAATGCATCTGCCAGGGAACGGTACCCTTCAGGGGTGTCAAGCAGAGGAAGAAGCAGTTTTGAGAGACGGTCGAGGCTTGCAGTCACCACCCCGGCCTCATCCAGGTCAAGGACAGAGAGTGTCTTGCCCTGTGCAGGATTTGCAAGATACGTCTCAAGGAGTGAACGACCGATATCTGAAACAGGTGCGTCAGGATTTTTCACCAGGCCGGAGATGAATGAATCGTATCGCCAGCCTTCTGCAGGTTCAGACTCCTCGCTCGCGATCATGTACCTGGAATACCCGGACAGACGGGATGCAACCTCGAGGGTGCTCATCAGGCAGGTATCAAGTCCGATGACCTCCACATTGAATCCCCCTATCTCCAGCCCTTTGACAAGTTCCGCCGTCGTGAGCGGATCTTCCTTGTGATTCTGATCAAAGAGCATCCCGGTGTAGGCCTCACCATGACCGATCAGGATCAGAAAGACCCGGTCATACCTGTATCCAGCACGAATCGTGCGTAAGAATGTACCGACCGTGCTGGCATTTCCCATGCTCGCATCAGGATACCAGGCGACCGCATCAGTCCGGTTCCCAAGTCTGCCGTCTGCAAGGTCATGAGCAAGGCCTGACCTGTTCGCAATCGTCATCCCCTGCCAGCCCGGTCTTGCCGACCCCCCGTAGGCTACCAGGAGTTCGAGGGTTTGCGGAGTCGTGTTCGCTGCTCCTGTAACCATCTGGGTGATATCTTCGGTGATCAGCCCATAATCGGTCTCAAGACTTCCTCCGGCCGCGTACACCGCGACCAGAACCTTTCCGGTCTGCTCCTCGGCTGCAGCTGCAGATGTGAGGAGGAGGATGAAAAGAGCGACTACTGTCACAGATCCTGCAATCTGCATCAGAGATGCCATGCCAGGAAGCATGATTCAGACCTCTCGTGAGAATACAGCCGCCGCAACCCCGAGCAGGGGGGCATTTCCTCCAAGTGGACTTACGACAATTACAGGTGTTTCAAGGTACGTATCGAGGCACCGGACTGCAGAATCAACGATTGTTTCACGGTGAGCAGTCACGATAGGACCGTCGAGGATGATGATTTCAGGGTCATACGCGACGATAACGGTTGAGAGGCCACGGCTGTTGACCATAGCCAGAACCCCGGAGAACTCAAGGGCTAGTTGTTCTCCCTGTGAGGCAGCATTCAGGATCTCTTCAACTGTTGTGAGGGATTTATGGGGGGTATGTCCATGAACTCTGCACCAGGTCCGGAAGAATGAAGGGATTCCCCGCCCTGATGCACAGCCTTCCCAGTGTCCAAAACAGCCGCATGAGCAGGGTTGCGAATATGCAGACTCGACCGTAAAGTGCCCGATCTCCCCGGCATTTCCACCTCTGCCGAGCAGGACCTTTCCATCAGTAAAGACACCTCCTCCGATTCCAGTGGAGATGGTGATGTACACGACGTGCCGATACCCCCTCCCGGCTCCGGCAAACACCTCACCGAGCACGGCTGCACGGCAGTCGTTCATCAGGGTGACAGGCAGACCGAACAGTTCAATAAGAGGAGTAACAACCGAAACTTGATCAAAGGGCATATTGGGAGGATTGCTGATACAGCCGGTCTTCAGATCAACCGGGCCTGCAACCGAGACACCGATACCGCACAAATCCGTACCTGATCCTCCTGCAAGATCTGAAAGTGATGCACCGACCCGTGCAGCGACCTCACCAGGATCGGTTCCTGCCGGCGTCTTAAACCGTTCCACCGAGAGGATCATCCCGTCCTCCCTGACCAGGGCCACCCTTGTGTTTGTCCCCCCGATGTCTGCGACTCCTGCAACCCTCATTCGTACAACAGCCTCAGCGTTGCAGGGATAAAAGCGTCTCCAAGACCCGGACGGGAGAAATGACCTATATTATGAGCCACAAAACTGAACAGATTATCAGGAGAACATGATGGAGGGTATATATGCAACATTTTTCACTGACATTGTGATCATCTTTCTCCTCTCGGTGTTCCTGCTGCTCGCCCTGTACCGGATCAAAATCCCATCAGTTGTCGGATTTCTCCTCACCGGGATCATCGTCGGACCTGCAGGTCTCGGGCTTATTCATAACCAGGATTCGATCGAGTTCTTCGCTGAGTTCGGTGTGATCTTTCTTCTCTTTACGATAGGCCTTGAATTCTCGATCAGCCATATTCTAAAGAGCAGACATTTTGTTCTGATCGGGGGAGCGGTTCAGGTCTTCTCAACAATACTGCTCACATCAGCCTTCATGAATCTTGCAGGGCTTGACCTGAAACATGCCATGTTTGTCGGGATGCTCGTTTCTCTCTCATCTACTGCAATTGTGATGAAGGTCCTTGCAGACCGGCAGGAGGTCGGCAGCCCGCATGGAAAAGCTGCCCTTGGTATCCTCATCTTCCAGGATCTTATCGTCATCCCGATGATGATGATCACCCCGATTCTTGGAGGTGATACTACAGACAGCCCTTCTGCACTGAAACTTCTGCTTGGCGGGATCCTGATCGTTGCGGTTGTGTACATCTCATCCCGGTACGTGATCCCATACCTGCTCCATTACGCTGCACGGCTCCGCAACCGGGAGATGTTTCTCTTTATCGTGATCGGAACCTGCCTCCTTATCGCATATCTGACCTCTGAGATTGGCCTCTCGATGGCACTTGGGGCATTCCTTGCAGGGCTGATCATCTCGGAGTCGGAGTACTCGATGCATGCCATGTACAACATGATCCCATTCAGGGACATCTTTGCGGCATTCTTCTTCATCTCAATCGGTATGATCTTCGATCTCTCGTACCTCCTCTCCCATCCCGCTATCGTGATAGAACTGGTCATCGTCATAATTCTGATAAAATATGCAACCGGAACACTCGCAGCAATTGCATCAGGCCTCCCTGCCCGATCATCGGTACTCACAGGAATCTCCCTCAGCCAGATTGGGGAGTTCTCGTTCATCCTCGCAACCACCGGTGTTTCAGCAGGAATTCTGGTCGCAGAACAGTATCAGCTCTTTCTTGATGTGTCGGTTGTAACAATGGGGCTCGCTCCCCTCCTCATCTCATTGTCATCCCGGGTGTCTCCGAGACTGGCTGCACCGCTCACAAGAATTGTTCCTGATCATGCAGCACCGCAAGACAAGGAACCAGCCCAGGTGATGAAGGATCATATCATCATCGTGGGATTCGGACTGAACGGAATGAACGTTGCCAGGTCAGCTAAGGCTGCAGGTGTACCATACCGGATCATCGAGATGAACCCGGATACTGTCAGGAAAGAGAGGAAGAAGGGTGAGTCTATCCTCTACGGCGATGCCGCCCAGCCGGGCGTCCTCATAAAGGCGGGGATCGAGCAGGCACGTGTCCTGGTGGTGGTGGTCAATGATCCCTTTGCGACCCAGCAGACCGTCCGGATAGCAAGAGAACTGAGCCCGGGAGTGTACATCATCGTCAGAACCAGGTTTATGGGGGAGGTCGCCACCCTCGTAGACCTCGGAGCAGACGATGTGATCCCTGAGGAGTTTGAGACCTCAATCGAGATATTCACCAGGATCCTGAACAAATACCTGATCCCTGAGGACGAGATAGAACGACTCATCACCGAGATCAGGGCAGGAGGATACCAGATGCTGAGGAGCGTCTCCACGACTCCTGCCACATTTGACGATCTCAGAGGGTTGGTTCCTGATATCGATATGAAGACGATCCGGATCTCTGATTCGTCACCGTTGGCTGGAAAGAACCTTGCAGAGAGCCATTTGCGGAGCAGGTTTCATGTATCGGTTGTAGCGATACGACGCGGTAACCGGATGATCATCAACCCGGGAGGGGAGGATGTTATCAGAGGATCAGACATCCTGATGATCATCGGCAGGCCTGATGAGATCAGGATGGCGTTTCATCCATGTGGAAATGAACCTGATGTCTGTGATCCTGCAGAGTAAATCATGCTCCTTATATCCTTGTGATACAGAGACTCCACAATCTGAATTCCCACATGATGTCCGGTGATCATCTGGGAAGGGAATCTGTATCATGAATCGTCAGAACTGGTCTGATTTCAGATCGATCAAACAGAAGATCCTCTTTTTTGGCGGGATTGCATTACTCCTTGTAGCGGTCGGGATCATCGCGTACGCAGCCTTTTCCCTGAATGGAGCTGCTGTAAAAAGCGCCACAGAAGGACTGAACAGTATCGCTGAGAGAGAGGCTGGAAAGGTTGACACCATTCTTGAAGAGCCGTATAACACTGCATCAGGAGTTGCGGCTCTCCTGTCCGGTATCCGCAGTGAAAATGCAAAATTCCCAAGGAATGATGTTGTACCGATGATAGAAGGGGTCCTGGATGCACGCCCCCTCTACAACGGAGTATACACCATCTGGGAGCCCGGATTCTTCGACGGGCGGGATGCTGAATACAGTCTGAAAGACGGATATGATAAGACCGGACGTCTTCGGATTTACTGGTACCGCGATGCAAGCGGAACACTGGTGCGAAAGATCTACGATGCTCAGGCCCGTGATCCAACCGATTATTACGAGATTCCCAAGAAGACCCTCAAGGGTTCAATAACTGAACCATATATCGAGACCATGCAGGGCTCACCGGTTTTGCTGACGTCCATAGCCACACCGGTCCTTTCTGGCGGGAAATTCAGCGGAATAGTAGGGATCGATGTCACGCTGAGTGAACTCGACACCCTTGCTGACAAGATGGACATCTATGGAGGAAAGGGAAAGGTCCTTATCCTGAGCAATCAGGGCATGGTCGCGGGAGTGACGGGAGATCTCGATGCAGCCGGGAAACCGATCAGCGAGGTTGCACCACTCCTCCACCTTGACCCTTCGATGATAACCGGGGCACTCTCCAGGGGAGAGATCACATCCTTTGACAGCGGTGGATACATCGGAACATTTGTACCGGTGCAGGTCGGCAATGCAGAGACACCCTGGGGAGTTATTGCATTTGCTCCCAGGGATGTGGTCACTGCCGAGGCGACATCACAGACCGTTGCCCTCATCATCATCGGAATCCTGATATCCCTTCTCGGTCTTGGCCTTCTGTACCTGGTGGCACGCTCGATAGCACATCCAATCGAGGAGATTACCGGTGTGGCACTACGGGTTGCCGAGGGGGATCTCTCAACAGAGGTTTCAATCAGACAGAGAGACGAGGTGGGAAGGCTCGCTGACGCATTCAGAACGATGACATCAAACCTCCTGGAAAAGGCTGATGCTGCTAAGAATATTGCAGAAGGAAATCTTTCATTCAGAGTACCCAAAACCAGCGATCAGGACCAGCTCGGTGAATCCATGATCCAGATGAAGACCGAACTCATTGCAATGACTGACACCATGTCACACCTGGCAAACGAGGCGGCAGCAGGAAATCTCAGATACCGTGGTGATGCAGACCGGTTTTCAGGGGAGTACAAAAAGATCATCTCAGGAGTGAACCAGACTCTTGACCATGTGATCGAACCGGTTAATGAGGGTATTCGTCTGGCAAACGAGTTTTCACAGAACAACTTTTCTGCCCGGTTTAATCCGGAAATAAGGGTATCGGGTGACTTTGTCCAGCTGAAGGAGTCCATGGACGGGATCGGTGTTCAGGTCTCTGCGACAATCCGGGTTATCATCAACAAGATGGCTGACCTTGCAGGAGGGGCAGAAGAAGCACAGGCCTCGGTTGACGAGGTTGCAAACGGGGCAAACGAGGTGGCTACCAATGCTGAGGCAGTCTCGCACCATGCCGATCAGGGCAGCAGCGGGGTTGATCAGGTTCTTAAAGAGATGGAGGATCTGTCAGTCACGGTATCCGGAGTCTCAAGCAGGACTGAACAGGCCTCACGCCTTGCTGATGAGGGCAACTCTCTCAGCGTGGAAGGGCAGAAACTGGCACGCGTTGCAGAAGAGGGTATGGAAGGGATCAGGACAGCCACTGCAGACCTGAATACGATGATCACAGCGATCAGGGAGCAGATGGAGCAGATCAATAAGGTGGTTGGGATCATCACCTCGATATCTGACGAAACCAACCTTCTGGCCCTGAATGCTGCAATTGAGGCTGCCCGGGCAGGGGAAGCAGGACGAGGATTTGCAGTCGTCGCAGATGAGGTCAAAGAGCTTGCAACAGAGAGCCACGAGAGTGCAGAAAAGATTGAAGAGATGATCAGGGGGCTGCAAGGTGAGTCAGCCAGAGCAGATCACCTGATGACACGGGCAAGCGAGCAGGTCAGGTCCGGATACGAAGCGGTAAGCAGTACCCTTGGGATATTCAACAAGATCGTGGAGAAACTGGCACAGATTGCGCAGAATACGGCTGAAGTCGCGGCATCGTCAGAGGAACAGGCCGCGTCGGTTGAAGAGATTACGTCCAGTGTGCATGAGGTCTCAAGGATGATCAGACAGACAGCAGAGAACGCTGTCTCAAGTGCGGCGATCAGCGAAGAGTCATCAGCTGCGGTTGATCAGATCAGGCAGGTTCTTGAAGAGGTGAATGTGGTCATCACCGATCTTCAGAACGAGATAGACAGGTTCAGAATCTGAACGAAAAACGATTCAGATTCTTCTAGCCTTCATTTTCCAGATATTTTTTTGCATCATTCCACGATGTCCGGCCGCTGAACCTCGCAACCTCGGCCACATCGTCCTCGATTATGATACCTGGCTCACCGCCTTGGACAAAGAATGTAAGCTTGAAGATACCTGCTTGCCCCATCGGCACCCCTCCGGCAAGTTCACCTGCTGAATGGAAGACCAGAAACTCAACCTGTTCATCACCGGGGTATACCTCAAAGAAGTACCAGAAGACCTGCCATGCATTCAGAAGATCCGATGAGAGGATCTCGGCCCTCTTTCCCTGCTCAAGGGTGTTCAGTTCTGCAGCAATACAGGCAGGATCATCATCGCAGCGATCAAGGATTCCTTCCACGAGATCAGCGAGATCTGCGAATCGTCCCCCGTCATCTCCGAAAAGCATGGATATCCATAATCACTTCAGGTATAACCGCTCTTCGGTCATGAGTGAGAGACTGAGTGACCCTGACAGAGATGGCTAGTTACTACTTTTGCTGCTATAATGCTCATCGAGCAGAGAGAAGAGGAGCGAGATCATATCCTTCGGGTGATACGGTTTAGGAAGAGAGGCGTCAAACCCATAATCGCGGTACCGGGAACTTATCGGATCATCGGAGTACCCGCTCGAGACGACTGCAAGGACTGAAGGGGATATCTTTCTGATCTCCTGTATAGCATCCTTTCCTCCCATTCCTCCCGGAACGATCAGGTCGAGAACGACCACCTGATAGGGATTCAGTTCATCATAGGCCTTTGCAACCGCGGCTACCGCATCCTCACCCCTGCTGGCCACATCCACATTGAAGCCTTCCTTTTTGAGGATGAGATGGAGCACTTCCCTGATCCCGGGCTCGTCATCCATCACCAGGATCCTGACGCCTGAAGAACCCCCTTTCTGCGATAGAGTGTCAGAGCCTGCAATGGGTGAGAGACCTGAGATCGAAGGGAGCAGAACCCTTACCGTGGTTCCATTCCCAGGTGAAGAAGAGAGTTCGATAGTTCCCCCGTGACGCTCGATGATCGATCGTGCCGACGTCAGGCCGAGGCCGAGATGCCCTTCCTTGGTGGTGAAGAAGGGATCAAACACCTGTGATTCCTCCTGTGAACTGATGCCTGCACCCTTGTCCCTTATCTCAACACTGACAAACGATCTCTGATCCTGATGATCGTTGCACGGGTACTCTCCTGCATTGGCAGCAATGATCTCCACCGGGTGATCAGGAGATGCCTCAACTGCATTCATGACGATTGCACGCAGAGCAGTCCTCATCAGGTCAGGGTCCACCTCAAGCATATCAAGATCATGAGGGATCATGAGCGAAATTCCGGCATCATTCTGGTGATGAAGCGAGAGCACCTCTGCCATTAGTTCCTGAAACGGGATCGTTGTTATCAGCGGGTAGCCCCCGTCTGCATAAGTGAGAAGACGTGAAGCCACATCCCTGCCCTGATGAATTGCACGCTCTGCACGATCAAAACATGACACCTGCAGCTCACTCTCACGGGAGGCAAGTTCTTTTGCCAGCGAGAGATCGCAGATGAGGGATGTGAAGATGTTGTTCATCTCATGGGCGATCCCGCCTGCAAGAACCGGAAGGGACTCTGCTATCCCGGCCTCCTGCACGGGAACCGGGGTGAGATCATACCCCCCGTCAAAGAAGAAGATAAACTGCCTGATAGCAGTGTTATTTTCAGATCCTGATATTGTGGAGTAGAGTGGAACGACCTTTCCATCAGGGAGGATCATGTCATGCCTGGCTATCTCTCCGGGCTCGTACCTGGCTCGGTTGATCTGGTCTACAGGAATGCCGTGCTTCACACAGAGTGTATCCCAGAGCCCTGCATGATCGGCAGAGGTTCTGACAAACTCCGCATACGGCGGAAGTCCGAAGCGGGAGGCGAAGCAGGAGTTGAAGAAGAGCGGATCGCCGGTGAGATAATCCCGTACATAAACACCGACCGGTGAGGATTCGGTTGAGTACCGGCACATGCTCCCGATAAGCCTTTCACGGGTCGCATCGATTCGTGCCCTGATGATCGTCTCAAGGTGGCCGGGAAGATTGGTGAGATACTCACGTGACGGATCCTTCACGATATAATCAGAGGCCCCGTTCTTGATCGCCTGAACGGCGGTCTGCACATCAGACACTCCGGTGAGGATGATAACGGTGAGACCCGAGTCACCTATCTGGCTGAGAAGATCCAGGGCAGAACCATCCGGAAGTCTGAGGTCGGCTATGATGACATCAAACCTTCCTGATCTGATCTGACTCAGCCCTTCGCTCAGGGTTTCGGCACAGGTGTATTGGATTGGCAGGTAACTCTTGCGGACCTCACGCTCGAACGCCATGCGGTCGAGTGAACTGTCCTCAATATACAATACCTGCATCAATGAATAATTCTCACACGGAGTATTTAATGAAGTCGATATTACGGAGGTCTGGTGATTTCCGGGGGAAAGGCGCTATCAGGCAGTTTCAGGTTCAGGTTTAATCATGGACTATGAGGTCTCGATGCAGTCCCACCTTTGATGAAGATTTCGCTTAACAGTATCAGGAAGAGAGACACAGAACCGGGTGCCCATGCCAAGGCCATCGCTCTTCACGGTGATATGCCCATGGTTGAGAAGGACCAGTTTTCTGACCACCGAGAGGCCAAGCCCGTGTGACTGCAGATTACTTCGTGAAGGATCAGCCTTGTAAAAGTCGTCAAAGATTCGGGAAGAGTCCTCATGAGTCAGGCCGATGCCTGTGTCAGATACACAGAACCAGGTACAATGCCGGTCTTTTCCTCCATGGAGGGTGATCGTCCCGTCAGGGCCAGTGAACTGTAGTGCATTATTGATCAGTTTCTCAAGGATGAGATGCAGGTGAACCTGCTTAATCATGATCAGCATCCCTGGCTGAATTGTGTTCCGGACTGATAGTTGCTTTGTGCTGATGACCGAATGTGAGGCACTGATGATATCATCAACCATACAGCCAAGATCGCAGGGGTTTACATTCCACAGGCGGCATGAGGCTTTTTCCTCTTCTAGGTTCTCCATCATCAGGATCTCTTCAACAAGGGATCTCATCTTCATCGTACTCTCACAGAGAACTCCCAGAGACCTTTTCTTCTCGTGATCCTGCTCGTTCTGCTGGAGGTATGGGAGCAGGGCAACAAGCGGAGTGAGAGGGGTGCGAAGGTCGTGGCCGATGTGAATGATCAGGTCCCGTTGCTTCTTCATCAGGTCCTCAATCTGTTCTGTCCGCTCCTGTACCCGCTGATCAAGGGTTGCATTCAGAAGCTCAAGCATACGGGAGTACTCACTGACTGCATCCTGGGCCTGGCTCAGCTCGGTAGTATCTGTGAAGATACTCACATAACAGACAGGGTCACCAGTTTCCACCGGAATCCTGTCGGTGTAGTACCGTATCGTCCTCGATCCATGTACCTGCACCTCGCCTGAAGTGGCTTTATCCAGACTTCCGGAGTCAGGGGAGAAGACAGGAGGATCGGTCTCTGTCTTAAGCAGGGAACTGATATGCCGGGAGATTATCTCGTGAGTAAGCAGAGGCGTTGCGATTATGTCATCAGAAAATTCCCAGATCGAGTAAAAGGCCTTATTAGCATACAGCACCCTGCCGGTTCCAGGCTCATACAGGTACACACCGAACGGGATTGCTCCTCCAACAGAGAAGAACAAGGATGAGAGTCTTTTACGTTCACGTTCGATCTGCTGCTGTCTGAGCAGGTTCTCGATCTGGATAGGGAGGAGGCTTAAGTAGTGGCGTTCGGGATCTTTTACCAGGTAATCCTTAGCACCGAGTTTTAACGCAGTGACTGCGTTGTTCAGATCTGCCTGACCGGTCACCACGATAACCGGAATCTGATCGTTCATGAATGGAAGAAGATCAAGGATGGTCCCGTCAGAGAGGAAATAGTCGCAGATCACCAGGTCATAGGTCTCGCTGCGGGAACGAGCCTCGGCAAGAGATGAGGAGAAGTCTATCCGGTACGGAAGTGACTGTTTCTGGACCTCTCTCGTGAGTGCATGCTGGTCTATCAGATTATCTTCAATATAGTGAATCTTAATAGCCGGCTTCTCCGCCGTACATACCGGCATCATGCGATGACCCCGTCATGTTTTTGATCGTAAAACAGAATGTAGCCCCCCCACCAGGAACTGACTTAACCCATATTGATCCGCCAGACGTTTCAACAATACGCTTCACTATTGAGAGGCCGATGCCTGAACTCTTCTTCCCGTCATGAGAGGGATATGATGTGAAGATCTCGAAGATGGACTCATGGAGAGAGGGATCAATACCAGGACCGTTATCGCCGATCTCAAACTCCCAGAACTCAGGGCTGCTCTCTGAACCACAGGCTCCTGATTCCAGTGGAGTGCCATCCTTATCCGAAGCTGGACGGGCGCTGATGCGTATCTCTCCGTCATCACGGTTCAGGTGAGTGAGGGAGTTTCCAATGAGGTTCTGAAACACCTGCTGGATCTTTGTCCTTTCTGCGGTAATGACCGGCATATCATCCCCGATTATGATCTGAACTGATGGGGGAGGGGAGAGGATCTGCAGAACCTCTGCTATGACGAGGCTGATGCTCACCGGGATACGATCCTCTCTGACAATTCCTGCCTGTGAGTATGCCAGAATTCCATCAATCAGTTGGTACATCCGCTGGACCTGTTCGGTGATCATACCAACAAACCGCACCCCGTCAGGACCTATCTGCTCCTGGTAATCCTCGCCAATCCAGGATGCAAGCGAGAAGATTCCCCTGAGGGGATCCTTGAGATCATGGGCTACAATGTGGGCAAAATCATGTAGCCCCTTGTTCGAGGCTGATAGTTCTTTCAGTAGATCCTGTACCTTCTGCTCGGCACGCTTGCGTTCTGTTATGTCAACGATCGAGAAGAGGATACAGGGATCTGCATCTATCTCAATGAGGGCACCAAACAGAGAACCCTGTCTCATTTCCCCGTTTTTGGTTCTCAGGGCAAGCTCAAGGTCGCGAACAGAACCTTCAGTCAGGATAGTCTCCCTGATATGTCTGAACAGACCAGGATCGATGATCCCGTACTCTGACCAGTGTGTTGATCTCAGAATCTCCTTCGCGATGTAACCGGTTGTCTCAAAGAAGGTCTCGTTCGCATCAATGAGGCGTTCTTCACGCAGGCTCCATATCGCATGGAGCACCTGGCTGGATCGAAAAGCAGTCGCAAATTTATGTTCAGACCGCTTGAGATGGGATATATCCTTGCAGATGCAGAAGACCGCCTGGTTCCCGTTCCATATGCCTGCAAGGTACCGGATCTCGACCGGGATCTCACGCCCTTCGATCGTCAGCAGAACGGCTGTCCGTTCCTGGGCAGGTATCCTTCCCCCTTCCGGTGAAAGGGGTGTATCCATCCAGCGTGAGGTAAAGAGGCCCGAGAGCCGCATTCCTCTCATATCAGACGCCCTGATCCCGGTCTCCTGCTGGGCAAAGAGATTTGCCGTGATGATCCTGCCGTCAGAATCAAGGATGAAGACAAAGTCGTTCAGGTGGTTGAAGAACTGCTGAAAGTTCTCATCCCTCCTCTTATGCTCTTCTTCTGAATCGATCCGCACCAGGGCAGCCATCAGCAGATCGGCAGCAATGCGAAGGGCATCAAGCTCAGAGGTATGCCAGGAACGCTCTCTGGCTCGATCTGCCAGAATCAAAATCCCTCGTGTCTCCTTCCGGGAGATGAACGGGATCAGGGAGATGGATCTGATGCCATGATCGGCAAGAAACTTCTGTTGAGCAGGAAACTTCTCTGAAGGACCCGCAACGGCATCATGCATCTCAAAAATCATTGGACTGAAGGGACTCTCAAGCAGCTCTGTCCATGCCAGTTGATCCTCGGTGAAGTCTGCTGCCTCCTCCACCCAGACATAATCATGGGTCAGAACCGGATCTCCTGTCGGGGTGTGCCATGCAAAATAATGAGCCTCGCTGACGCCCATCTTCATGACGATCTTATGCAGGATCTCGATGATCGAGGATGCGCTCAGGTCGCCGATAACCTGCGCAGCCGAGTACCCGATAGCTTCCAGCAGTATATCGCGTCTTTTCAGAGCAGCCTTCGTTCTTCTCCGGTTCTCTTCCCCGCTCAGGGCATGAACGATCAGATCAAGCATGATCTGGTTCACCTCGCTCTCGGGCTCTTCGCCTGATAACAGGAGAGAGAGGTCACCGGCCTGATTCCCGGAGACGCTGATCCCTCTCGACACGATCATCCGGACTCTCGGGTACACAGTTTTCAGCAGGTTCCTCCCCTCTTCAGGCAGGTCATCAACAGAGATCACAATGTCCCCGCCTGAACAGAACGCAGAGTCAGGAAGTTCAGGCTGCGAAAGGAAAAACGCTGCCAGCCAAGGGTGGACCCTGCCACCGGCCTCAGGCCAGGAACTGACCAGGGAGTAACTCCCATCCTCAAACCGGGTATAGAAGGCAGCCTCTGTCTTCAGCATACTTCCGGCCGTCTTTGTGATCAGGGGTATGTTCTGTTCACTCTCAAGACCGGCATACAGGTACTGATCAAGAACCTGGTGGAACTTGTCAAGGATCTCCCGCCTCTCCTTGAGTGCTGCCAGTTCATTATTCTGAGCGATGATCTGCGAACGGGCCAGGTCATGCCTTCGGAAGAGAAGAAATATGATCAGGATTCCGAGGGTTATGGCGACAAGACAGAACAGAATAGAACGGAGGAAATAGGCAGAGACAAATGTTCTTCCCTGGGAGAGGAGGTATTTGTCCCCAGATATGGAGATCTGCAGGATCGAGGAGGAGGAGGGATCAGTGAACGAGAGGGTTCCTGACTTCCAGGACTCATTCTGTTCTCCGAGAGTGGCTGTTGATCCATCAGCGATATCAAATACCGGAGTCACCCCCCCGGTAGAGACGGGGGATATGATGTGTATGACTGACTCATCCAGCGTGAGTTCGTGAACTTTTTTGGTTATGTCCCGCTCAAGAGGTGTTCCAAAGATGAATGTTCCTGAACTGGGAAGGGTTGCCTCAGAGTTGCTGATCCCAACCTGTGAGACGAGCAGAAGAGTCTCATTTGCATAAACAAGCGATGTCCGGGAGTTATCAGAGGTATTAAATGAGGATGAGAGTTCAACAGGAAGGATCACGGGGTTGATCTCTGTGTATGTATCAGGGTCGTACTGCCTGAGGTAGAGGGTCTTCCCTTCAGGATCAGAGATCCCAACGTAGGTGATCCCTAGGTTTTTCAGGGATCTGACCTGCAGGTTCTTAGATATGTATAGGTCAGTGGGCTCTTTGATATACCCGGCTGTATCATCCCATGTTGCATAATCAAGAGTGGTTTTCTCGAGCGTTTCAGCATGGACCAAAATCACATTTTTTATTGCCAGGAGAGAGAAGTTCGTGCCTCCTTCTTCCACCTCGTTATACGAGTTCAGCATCATCTGGGAGTTATACTGGATGAAGAGGATGGCCAGTACCAGTATCAGGAAAAGGATCGGCAGAACAAGTTTTCTCCTCATCAAAAGCGAGCAGGTCCTGCTTTCAGGCTCGTAATCAGGAAAGAGAAATGAGATCAGCGAATGAATCACCAAGTGCCCAGGAAAAGGTTCGCAGTATGCATCAATGAACTTATCCTTTGATGATCAGAAATGGGCATTACTGCCATCAGACCGGGAGTTATACGTGTCGATGGCAGGCATCGTGCCCTCAACATCTTCCGGATTCACGACGATATCTGCAGGAGTGATATCCAGATACGCAAGGGTCTCGTTGATGAGCGGTATATTCGTAAATCCCTCGGTGTTTCCGGATGAGAGGTCAGAGATGATCGTTGTCAGGGATGTATCGACCATGGTGAAGATAGTCTCGTTATTCTCCCCATACGAGAGGTCGAGGCCCGCTTCTCCAAGGAAAAGAATCAACGTACCTACAAGTCCATCTTCCTTCAGATCACCAAAGCCTGAACCGGAGCCGTTTGTGATCTGAAGATCTGTAGTTGCAGAGCTGCCTGATGGTATCCCAGTGAGAGATCCAACTGCGATGAGAAACAGGATGAGCATGGCAGATTGGTGTTTCATAATGTTACTCATGAGTACCGGACTCTGTCCGGGCTTGATAATACAGAATCTCCCTCTCTCCTAAAAACCCCAACGGTACCCCGTTGGGGCCCCCGGGCAGGACAGGTCAACAGGACCTTTTCACTCAAAAAGGAAGTGATGATCCGTTACTCCTCAGGCAATCTCGTAGGTGATCGAGACCCGTGCAGAAACATCAACACTGCCTGGCTCTATCGGGGTTGATGGCCCTGCTGCTGCCAGTTTCTCACTCCTCATATCCTGGTTGTAGTACACCGGCGGATTGTAACTGTCCTCGACCGTCACCTCGTGAACTGCACCAACACCGGTACCGAGAGCAGAAAGGGTGGCATCAGCATCAGCCCGTGCTTTATCAACTGCAATTTTGAGTGCTTCACTACGGAGCTCGGCGGTCTTCGGTTTGCTCAGGGTGAACTTGAGTGAACTGACACCGTTCGCACCGCTTGCAACCACCACATCGATGAGATCCCCGACTGCATCCAGCTGCGATGTCTCAACCGTGACGGTGTTTGAAACCTCGTAGATGGTGACATTATCTCCGAACTTTGCCTTGAGAGTGTCATCAGGGCTGTAGACCTCTGATATCGAGTACGAACTTGTACTGATCTCTGCGGGGGTCAGATTCCCTTTCCCGGGATCCTTCAAAGCCGCCATTACGGCATCCATTTTACGGGCATTCTCTTTCTGGGCTGCTTTCACATCAGGGTTCTTGGTCACAACCGAGAATGATATCTCACACCGGTCAGGAGTCGTCTTGATGGTCCCGCTCCCTGACACGTGAATCAGGTTCTCCTTTGTCTCACTGGTCTCTTCTGCACAGGCGATGCCGGCAAACAAGAGGGCCAGCACCAGCACAATACATACCTGTACGAACTGCATGCTCTGATCTCTGGTTCCTGGACTCATACCCTTTCTCATGTACCGGACACACTCTACAGACAGACCACACCGCTCAAATGCAACAGCGTGTGAAGATCTCAGGTTTTGGAACGTTCTGCATTTACTATAATTACCATTCATGCCAACCTTCACCCAGCGTGAGAGCAGAGGAATATGACTGGACTATCTACCACGTCATAACCAGAGGGAAAAACTGTACCGCAGATGATATCTGCGAGAACAGCGGTTTTTCCCGTGAACAGGTTGAAGAATCACTTGCAAGACTCATGAAGACCCATCTTGTGGAGTGCAGGGGAGACCAGTATCGTGCATGCTCTCTTGAGGAGTTCCTGATCACAAGCCAGATGAACCAGGATCCTTTTTCAGATATTATCATCGAGAACGGAGTTGTAAAGGTGAAAAGCCCCACTATAGAATCAGCGGATAAGAGTCTTGATGTGAGGGGACAGGAATGAAGGAGGTTGCCATCCTCAGGCTTGGTCATCGCCCGCAGCGTGATCAGCGGGTGACCACCCATGTAGGGCTCACAGCACGGGCTCTTGGTGCTACCGGGATGTACCTGGCCTCCAACGATACCGGTATCATGAAGAGTATCCTTGATGTCGGCGACCGGTGGGGTGGAGATTTCTTTGTTGAGAACGACGTCGGCTGGCACTCGTGCATTCGCCGATGGAAAGAGGCAGGCGGAACGGTTGTGCATCTTACCATGTTCGGGCTCAACCTGCCTGATGTCGAAGAGGAGATCCTCTCACGTGACAAGATCCTTGTTGTCGTCGGGGCCGAGAAGGTCCCAGGTGAGGTATACCACCTTGCCGACTTCAACGTCGCGGTCAGCAACCAGCCGCACTCAGAGATATCAAGCATGGCGATCTTCCTTGATCACCTCATGGGAAAAGATGCCCTTGTCCAGAAGTTCCCGGGCGCCAAGGTAAGGGTTGTTCCCTGTAAGGAAGGCAAACTGGTCGAAGAGATCAGACCTGACGAATGAACGGAGCGATTCAGAGGATCCTTGTCGCGGGATTCTCAACACGGCATGTTGTCTCTTCGGCGGTCAGGGCCGGGCTTGAGGTCTGTGCCATCGACAACTTCTGCGACCAGGACCTCCGAAACCTGGTTTTTGCATACGAGCGCTTCGAAGAACTTGCAGAGCTTCCTGACCTGATCCGCAGGTTCTGCAGTGAGCAGAAGGTTGATGCGGTCATCACCACTTCTGGCGCTGAAGATCTTGTGAATCTTCCGGTACCGATACTCGGGACTGATCCTGCCATAGCATCACAGTTCCTTGATAAAGAACTGACACAACGGTTCTTTGAGGAGCACGGTTTTCCGGTTCCTGCCCGGGCCCTGCCCGGCGTTTTTCCAGCCATGCTCAAGCCCTGCCGGGGATCAGGAGGCTGGAGAAATGCCCTTGTCACCAGTGAAGAGGATATCAGAGCCTGGGAGAGTATCTTTCCCGGTGAGCCATACCTGCTCCAGGAACTGGCACCAGGTATCCCGGCCTCGGTATGCTGTGTTGCTGACGGCAACCGGGCAAAGGCAGTGGCAGTCAACCTTCAGATCCTGCGAGGAAGCAGGGAGGCACGATACGGATTCTGCGGATCGCTGACACCATTCAGGCATCAGATGGCAGACCAGATGCGCATGATGGCTGAGAGGATAGCGGCCGCTACCGGGTGCTGCGGTGTGCTCGGGATTGACTTTCTTGTAACTGATACCAGCATCACTGCGATTGAAGTCAACCCCAGATTCGTTGCCACCCTTGACACCATCGAACGGGCGACAGGCTGCAACCTCGTGAGACTGCACATCGATGCCTGTCACGGTGTACTCCCTGAAGTAATCCCGGAGATAAGACGCACCTGTATCAGGCAGATCCTCTTTGCACCACAGGATCTGACCATCACGTCTGATCTCTCTCACCTCATCCCTGATGTTGCAGACATTCCGGTTCCTCCTGCCTCGTTTGAGAAAGGAGATGCCGTCATCAGTGTGTACGGAGAAGGAGAAAACGAATCATCAGCCCGCCTCGCACTGGATAAAACTATCAGAAGAGTATCCCAATATATAGGGTAATGGTCACCGTAGAAGAGCTGCTCCAGGAGCCGGCGATCGTAGCGTACCTGCACCGGATGATCGGGGACGAGGGGATGGACCTTATCCGCCGGTTTCCCGAGGGAAAAGAGTACAGCGACGAGGAACTGGCCGAACTGACCGAGATTAACCTGAACTCAGTCAGGAACACGCTCTATACTCTGTATGAGCACCGGCTGGCACGATACCGGAGGATCAAGAATAACGAGACAGGCTGGCTGACGTATCTGTGGCATCTGCAACTCTCCAATATCTATGACGCAGTTGGAAAGGACATGGAAGTGATCCTTACGAAACTGAAGAAGCGTCACTATTACGAGGAGCAGAACGACTTTTACATCTGCAAGGAGTGCGGGTGCGTCTCCACCTTTTATGATGCAATGGACAGCCAGTTCGCTTGTCCCGCATGCGAGACCCAGATGTCACACTTTGACAACGATCCTCTTGTAGATGCGCTGGCACGCCGGATTGCACGGATGAAGGAAACGCTCGGGTATGCCTGAACCCGGGGACGAGTACATCAGTTATCTCAAAGAAGCAGGATGCGATCCAGGAGTGATCTCACATTGCCTGACGGTGCGTGAGGTCGCGGTCAGGATTGCAGACCTAATCCTTTCTGCCGGCACAGCCCAACTTAACCGGGACCTTGTCGCTGCCGGCGCTGTTCTTCATGATATCGGCAGATCAGAGACTCATGGCATGGATCATGCCGATGCCGGGGGCAGGATCTGCAGAACGAAAGGGTTTCCCGAGGAGGTCTGCCTGATTGTTGAACGGCATATCGGTGCTGGTCTTACCGGGAGTGACCGGATCGGATTCGGACTTTCAGATGTGGACAGGATCCCAGAGACGATAGAAGAGAAGATCGTGGCTCATGCCGACAACCTGGTGAAGGGATCGAGGATCATCAACAGAAGCGATCTCAATCTCTCGATCCTGAAGTTTCCACAGGAGGTTCAGGAGCGGTTTACTGCGCTAGCGGACGAACTCGAAGCATTTGCGGGCAGAAGTCTCCCCTGAAAACTTTTTTGGCCTGCTCAATCAGAGGATCAGGCGCCTGACAAAGGGAAGCGCCCTGAGATCCTCGATGACCTGCGCAGGGATCACACTCTCGGTGATGATGACAAGCCTCGGATCCTCGGAGAGGTGCGGATCAGTGACAAAGAGCTGCCTGATTGCGATCCCATGAGAGGAGAGGACATGGATGCAGGCGTCCACGATCCCGGGCTTGGTTGCATCATCAGGAAGGATGGTGATGACAGAGAGGGAGAGTTTGTCAGCAATAAGAGTCAGGTCAGGGGTCGCCCGCATCGAGAGGAAGATATCCCGGTAGCGGGAGTCGAGGATGCGCTTTGCGGTTGTGTCCACCACTCTCCGATCAACGCCTACCTGCTGGCCGATCTGCGTCGATGCAATCGGGATAGAGTTACAGCAGATCCTTCCCTCCTCGTTCACCCCGAATCCGTTCTCAAGGAGAAACCTGACAACCCTGCCCTGGGACGGGGAATCTGAAAACCCGGAGAGAATAGCCGACCACATATGATGCAGAGATTTGATCTGACTGGGATAAATAACGGACATGTCCGGGAACTCATGAGAAGGGATCAGGGGATCTCAAGTCAAAAAGTATAAGTGCTCATGCGCCCACCTATTCAGGCACGCAGTGAAAGGGGCCCGACAGATTCTGTACACAACCGGGTGTTCTTTGTTCATGATGACTGAAGTAATTCAGTGACATTAATTATTCTGTGTGGGAGTATCCGAGCCAGGTCAAAGGAGCAGGGTTGAGGGCCCTGTCGCGAAGGCGTTCGAGGGTTCAAATCCCTTCTCCCACATTCTTCTAACACAAACGCATCAGTCTGTGCTCTTTTTTACCGATGCATCGGTATCACATGGTCTGCAGATAAACGGTACATCAGTGATCCCCTCCGATGACACCCGGCTCTGATGAATCAATACACCCCCTGCTCGCAGACCTTGCAGATTTTTCCCCTTCATCTGATCGGAACTTTCTGTTTGTTCAGACAAACCACCTTGTCAGAGCGATTCAGGATGCATATGTCAGAACGGGGACTCCGATACTCCCTGATCAGATCACAACACTTCGGGAGTTCTGCAGACGGCACCACGAGAACTCAAACTCACAAACAACGCTGATCTCTGACGGTCAGTCACTCCAGCTCCTCTCAGAGACACTTGAAACGATCCGCGAGGATATCCCGTTCTTCTTTTCACGACACAACCCTGCCCCCACGACTCTCAAGGATCTCCTGGCACTGCGGGACATCCTCTCACAGCGAAGAATAGCATTTTTTGAATCAGAGCAGATCAGAAATTCAGAGAAGTGCAGGCAGATCAATCTGGCACTCGAAGCATACAGCAGGGCCCTTGAACAGAGGGGTCTGACAGATGCAACCGGCCTTATCGAGTGGACCATCTCTGCTATCGATACCGGGCTGCCCAATACCTTCGGAACTGTCAGATTCAGGGGGTTTCACAAGCCCCTCCCGAGGGAGAAGGAACTGATCAGGGCGATCAGGGATCATGCAGAACACTGTGTGTATCAGTATCCGACCGGCAGGGACCAGAGTATCTATGATATCCCGGACTGGTTCGGTGATGGTATTACCCCCATGGATGAGCCGCCCCTGTCCAAGCTCTTCACCGGAGAGGAGATCAGGAGCGACGAGGGGATCAGCATCGGGATCTTCCAGAGTCCGCGTGAGGAGCTCGAATCCATTGCTGAAGAGATCTGCTACCTCCATGAGAGCGGGGTTTCACTTCATGATATCACGGTTGTAACTCCTGACATCTCTTCTCATGCTCTGATAACCGGAATCTTTCAGGACTTTGGTATCTCCTCGCAGATCTCTGCCGGCGAGGCATTGAACAGGGAGCCTCTGGTTGGTTTCTTCACCCTCTTCCCCTCTCTGGTCGCTGATAATTTTCCACGTGAAGATCTGATGAGCCTGATGGCAAGTCCGTTCTTCAGATCCGACCAGCCTGATATCAGACTGCCTGGGATCGGGGTTGTTGATATGATACTCAGGAGGGCCAGAATCATGGAAGGCCCATCCTGGGACAGGAACCTTGAGGCACTTGCAGAGGGCTCTGAAGGCGGAAGCAATGGAGAAACCGGAGAGGCGATTAATCCCACCGACCTTGCCGCAGTGCGGGGATGGATTGAGAGGTTCCAGACCGACCTCCTCACGTTAAGGGTCGAGCAGACCCTGTCAGAACATGTGACTGTCTTTCGTCAGATCCTTGACCATTGGGTGAGGCCCGGGTTTATCGGAAAGCCTGACACAGTCAGGGTATCACAACGGGAGAAGAGGGCATGGGAGCGGTTTGATCTCTGTCTCACCAGGCTTTCTGCTCTCTCGGAGCCAGGCAGGAAGATCGGGGTAGGTTCATTCTCCAGGTACCTAAACTACCTTCTCGAGGAACTGGTGACCATCAGTGAGGATCAGGGCGGGGTGACGGTGATGCGGCTTTCAGAGACAGCTTACCTGCACCTTCCATACCTCTTCCTTGCCGGGCTTGTTGAAGGGGACATTCCCAGGCCTTCAACACGGCTTCCGCTCCTCACCGCTGCAGAGTCAGACCTCCTCGGAGGCCGGAGCCTCTCCGAGGTGATCAGCGGTGAGCAGTACTCGTTCATCAGTGCCATCTCTGCCGGTGATCAGGTGTATCTCTCTGCACCACGGAGCCGGGGCGAGAAGATCCAACTCACCTCCCCGTTTCTGGAAGAAGTGAGACACCGGCTCAATCCTCCTGAATGGGGCCGGGTAATTACCAGATCAAAGAGTCATGCCGCTATGTCAGCCGGGAGGCTGATCGCGAAGGGAACTGAAGCCTCATCAGATATGACCACGGATACAGACGAGGCTTTGGACAGGACTACAGAGAAGATCCTGGATCTCCTTTCTGCTGATCAGACGTATGGTTCTGTGGCCGACCGGATTCTGATGGAGGACTGGTACCGTACCGGTGTACCAGACTCACCATACGACGGAGTCCTTTCAGATGATCAGGATGCAACCGCATGGCTGACAGAACGGTTCGGCCCTGCGAAGGTCTGGGCACCGACGAGGCTTGAGACATATGCCACCTGCCCGTTCAGATTCTTCCTTCAGCAGGTACTCCGCCTCTCTCCTCTCCCCGATGTGGATCCCGCCCTGACTCCTGCCCAGCGGGGGAACTTTATCCATGACACACTCTGTGACTTCTTCAGGCAATGGTCACAGGACGGTCCCAGGCAGATCACCAGGCAGTACCTCGCTGGTGCAACCGATCTTCTCAAGGAGATCGGGATCGAGAAGAGCCGGAGATACACGTTCACAACTCCGGCCTGGCATGCAACACTCCTCTCGCTCTTTGGAGACCGGGATCAGCCAGGCCTGTTTGACCGGTTTCTTGCGTGTGAAGCGGCACGTGAGGAGACCACACTTCTCCCCGGATACTTTGAATGCGAGATCGGGGCGGAGAAAGCTGGAGACGATAGCGGAAACAGAAACGGAGAAAATGCGGGCACAGTACAGGAAGAAGAATCCAGTACCGGTGAAATATCAGGAGAAGACCGGAGAGCAGAAGAGAGATCCTGGGTCCTGCTTGATCAGGGAGATGAGGAGCCGGTCAGGATCTCGGGCAGGATAGACAGGGTTGATCTCTCCAGGGACGGGTACTTTGCAATCATCGACTACAAGACCGGGAGTTCCTATCCGAATGCCAAGGGGATCAGAGAGGGGACCGCTCTCCAGCTCCCTCTCTACCTGCTGGCACTTGAGAAGATGCACGAGGATGACGAAACCCCGCTCACCGGTATTGCAGGGTCGTACTGCGAGATCAGCAGAAAGGTCAGGCAGAGCTGGCCGCTGCTGAACCCGGATCACAAGAGCCTGGTCGGGGCAGGTAACGGCAGGGCAACCACCGGGTTCAGGGATATTCTCATGAACTCGCTTGATGCTGCCCGGACCTGTATCAGTCATATCAGGAGTGGAAGATTCCCTCTGCCTGAAACCTGCCAGGTCCCATACTGCGAATATACCGGGATCTGCAGGTTTAACAGGTTCAGGATCAGCGACAGCGGGGAGGAGTCATGAACGGAACACCACGCCAGATAGAGGCGATCACCACCCATGACCGCTCACTCATCGTCACCGCAGGGGCAGGAACCGGGAAGACCCATGTGCTCGTGAACAAATACCTGAACCTGCTTGAGACATTCGGGGAGGGAAAAGAGTGGCACGAGAACCCGATATCGGTCAGAAACATCCTTGCCCTCACCTTCACTGACAAGGCAGCAGCCGAGATGAAGGAGCGGATCAGAAAGAGCCTTGAGGCAAAACAGGGTGTTTACTGGGAACGGACCCGGGAAGAGTTCCTGATCGCACCGGTCCAGACCTTTCATTCGTTCTGTGCCCAGGTGCTCAGGGAGTTTGCATTTGAGGCACACGTCGAGCCCTCGTTCGTGGTCCTTGATGAGCAGGAGTCCTCCCGTATCCTCACCTCCTGCTTTCAGGATCTGATTCACACCCCGACGGAAGGGGATGCTGTTGTGTACGCCCTTGCAACCGTCGGACCGTACAACCTTGAGCAGATGATCAGAACCCTCTACTCACGCAGGGATGAGGCAGAGAAGTTCTTCGCACGGCTCAGTGGTGATCAGGAGGCTGTGATCTCCTTCTGGAAGCATGAGATACAAGCCTTCAGAAAGGCGAAAGCAGGAGAGATCAGGAGTGATCCAACATTCAGGCGAGCGGTCAGATCCCTCATCGCATTTGGGCTGATGGATATCCCGTCCGATGACAAGGCAATGGTGTACCTTCAGAAGGTACGGCCATTCCTAGAGGTCATGGACGGGGACGGATCTACTGGGACTGCTGATGAGTTCCTTGAGGCAGTCACCAGGTACCTGAAGGTGAAACTCGGTTCCGGGGGATCAAAAAAGATCTGGACCGAAGAACTGCTGGCAGAACTGAGAGATACGTACAAAAATCTGAACGCGATTCTTGAAGATGCCAGGGCCGAATCCGCTGCAGCGATGAGGTTTGATCCCGGCGAAAAGTTCAGCATCCGCACCATCAGATTCCTGATTGCACTTGGGACCTCATTCACCCGGTTCTGTGAACTCGTCGAGGAGGAGAAGGCAGCAGCAGGAGGGATCGATTTTGCAGATCTCATCAGGAGCTGCAGAGAGCTCTTCAGGGATCATCACGACCTGGTGGCTGAACATTACAACAAGCAGTTCAGATACATCCTTGTCGACGAGTTCCAGGACACCGATCCTGCCCAGTTTGAGATCGTGACCGCCATTGCAGGAACCCCGGGTCCTGATCTGCAGAGTCTCTTCATCGTCGGTGACCCAAAACAGTCGATATACCTCTTCAGGGAGGCTGATGTCACCCGGTTCCGTGATGCTGCATCGTTGATCACCGCAGAGTGCAGCGGCAGGGAGATCCCTCTTGATGTCTGCTTCAGAAGTTCACCTGCAGTCATCACCTTAGTCAATATTCTCTTTTCAGGCCTCTTCAGCACCGCAGAAAAACCGTGGGAGTTCCCATACGAACAGGCGATGGTCTCTGATGAACGGGCGGGGCATACCGGGACGGTCACGCTCCTCCTCACCCACAAGGACGGAGAGGTATCAGAACCAGAAGCGGTCGCTGACGAGATCGCAGCCATGGTACGAGGCGGGTCTGAAGTCTATGAGGAGGGAGAACGGGACGTTGAGGGACGGCGGACGTTCAGCACAAGACCGGCATCATGGCGGGATGTTGCCATTCTCCTGGAACGGAGGACCAACCTTGGCGAGTATCTTCATGCACTCGGGCAGAGGAGCATTCCGTATTATGTCCACAAAGGAACAGGATTTTACCAGAGACAGGAGATCCTCGATCTCATAAGCCTGCTCACCTTCCTTCAGCGTCCTTACGATGATATCGCCCTCATCGGCTTGCTCAGATCCCCATACATCGGTCTTGAGGATACCGATCTCCTTCATATCCGCAGATCAGGAGCAGACACGTTCTTTGAGAGACTGAACAGGTACGGGAAGGGGTGCGATGGTGCAGCCCGGGCCCATGACCTTCTGGCAACCTGGAGAGGACGTGCAGGAAGATGGCGTGTTTCACACCTGATCCAGTCGGTTCTTGATGAGTCAGGAGTTCTCGCCGTGTATGGAGGACTTGAGCAGGGTCAGCAGATCCTCTCAAACATCAGAAAACTCCAGGAGATGGTGAGAGAGCGGGAAGAGAAAGGGAGGTACCAGCTCGCAGATCTTGTCACCGATCTCAGCGAGGCGGTGCAGACCGGCGACCAGGAGGGGGAGGCGATGATCGATGACCCGGGGCTTGATGCCGTACGGATCATGACGGTCCATGCCGCAAAAGGGCTTGAGTTTCCGATCGTCTTTGTTCCCGGAATGGGGCAGAGACCAAACCTTGTCCAGCCCCCGGTCCTTATGGAGAGTCCCGGCCCGCTCATGGGAGTGAGGATTCCGGATCCTGAAGATAACTTTGAGACAACAGAAACACCGGTTTACTCGCTGCTCAGGTACAGGCAGGAGGAGAGACTTCTTGCCGAGAAGAAGCGGCTCCTCTACGTTGCCCTGACCCGGTCTGCAGACCACCTGATCATGAGCGGGGAGATAGGTGATGAACTCCCTGATGGAAGCAAAGATACCAGACTTGACTGGATCATCAAAGAACTCGGGATTACCGGGAATGTGATATCAGCAGGAGAGATGCCGCTCAGGTCACAAGACGGGACAGAGATCACAATGAGGATCTGCGAGCCCGCTCAGGGACATATCCAGGCAGATAGGACCACACCGCCCTTCATCATCCCTGACGAACTGCGTGATGAGCAGGGAAGATTTGTCCTGCAGCAGATTGCAGGAGACCGTTCCGGTTCACCCCTGCTTGTCACAGAGATTGTGAAAGCAATAGCCATCGATGAGGCTGATGACCATGGTGAACAGCAGGACGGACAGCATGAAGCCCGGGGAGCAGTTTATGGAACCGCGGTCCATGAGGTGCTCAGAGGAAGGGACCCGGCAGCAGTCATCAGGGAGTGGGAGATAGGTCAGGATCTTCACCAGGAACTCATGGAGGTGAAAGAACGTTTCAATTCTCTTCCTGAGATCATGAATGCAGGAGAGGTGAAGCGTGAACTCGCCTTCACGGTCACCATCGATGAAACACCTGTGACCGGGCGTATCGATTGCATCGTTCAGAAAGAGGACGGGTCGTGGCTGGTGATCGACTACAAGAGTGATGCCCTCTCCGGCTCTGATCTGATCACAAAGATGGCATACCGGGTTCAGACCGAGATCTACAGGCGGGCGGCAGAGATCCTTGGAATGAAGCCTGCAACCGCTACATTATATAGCGTTCCAGAAGGAAGACTCCTCTCCATGGAGCCCTTAGAGAAGGATGCTGTCAGCGAAATCATACGCAAAGCATGGAATGAGAGGCAAAGCGGTGACAGAAACACATAATAGATCGCAGACAGAGAATTTACCCGGCCGGGCCGGTTCAGATTGCAAAAAACCTGACACCGGCCCCATTATGACGACCGGCGGAGAAGGAGTATGAATCAGGCATCACAGACGACTGAACCATTATCGGTGCTGTACGTAGATGACGAGCCTGATCTTCTTGCCCTCGCCAAAATATTTCTTGAACGGACCGGCAGGTTCAGGCTCGATACTGCAGGATCGGGGCCTGAAGCACAGGAGAAACTTATCACAGGGAGGTACGATGCCATCCTCTCTGACTACCAGATGCCGGGTATGAACGGGATCGATCTCCTCAAGTACGTCAGGGAACGGTATGGAGCTATTCCATTCATTCTCTTCACAGGAAGAGGACGTGAAGAGATTGTTATCCAGGCACTTGACAACGGTGCCGACTTCTACATCCAGAAGGGAGGCGAGCCAAAGTCACAGTTCGCCGAACTTCAGAACAAGATCCAGAGGGCAGTTGGCGAGAAGAGGGCAGTTCTCGCGAAAGAAGAGTCTGAACACCGGATGTCTGACATCATCAACTTCCTGCCGGATGCAACGTTTGCGATAGACAGAGAAGGAAGGGTCATCGTCTGGAACAAGGCGATTGAGGAGATGACCGGTGTTGCTGCCAGGGAGATTCTGGGGAGATCTGATCACGAGTATGCAATTCCGTTCTATGGGGAGCGGAGAAAAATTTTGATTGATCTTGTCTTCTCTCCTGATGCAGAGACAGAGGCACTCTATACCCGGTTCATCAAAAGAGAGGGTGACGTCATCTTCACCGAGACAGAGATCAAAGGGGCCGGTAAAGAACCCAGGTGGGTCTGGGCAAAGGCAGGGCCGCTCTATGACAGTGATGGAATGATGGTCGGGGCCATCGAGTCTGTCAGGGATATATCTGACAGGAAAAAAGCAGAAGAGGTTCTGGTTGAGAGCAGGGACTATCTCAACCAGATCTTCTCATCAGTGAAAGAGGGCATCGTGATCGTTGATGCCGAGACCCATACAATCGTGGATCTCAACCCGGCAGCTGCAACCCTGATTGGGGCAGAACGGAGAGAGATCCTGGGGAAGGTCTGCCACAAATTCATCTGTCCTGATGAAGATGGAAGGTGCCCGATCACCGATCTCAATCAGACTGTTGACAACTCAGAGCGGGTCCTGCTGAATCCAGACGGCAGAGCAGTTCCGATCATCAAGAACGTCGTCCCGTTCCAGTTCCAGGGGAGAAAAAGGCTGCTTGAGACGTTCTTTGACAACACCCAGCGGGTTTCAGATCTTGAAGCACTCAGACAGAGCGAGGAGAAGTTCAGGTCATTTGTCGAGAACGCCAACGACATCGTGTATGATATGACCCTGGACGGGGTATTCACCTATGTCTCGCCGAACTGGACAACTATCCTCGGTCACCCTGCAGAAGAAGTCATTGGGAAAAATTTTAGCCAGTTTGTCCATCCCGATGATGTTGCCAGATGCAATGAAGCCCTGGCCTCTCTCATCGCAACAGGAGCCGGAAGGGGTGGTGTTGAGTACCGGATACGTCATCGTGACGGATCATGGAGATGGCATATCTCAAACAACGCACCGATTCGTGACGCCACCGGCGTAGTAAAGTCAGTCATCGGGATCGGGCGTGATGTCACTGATAAGAGACGGCTCGGTGATGGATTAAAACAGGCAAACAGACAACTCTCCCTCCTTTCAGGAATTACGAGGCATGATATCCTGAACAAGATCTCGGTCATCACGGGCCTTATGGTGCTTGTCAGGGAGATGGCAACGAGCCAGGAGGCTGAGTCATACCTGAGCAAGATCTATGAAGCCATCAACACAATCAGGGCACAGATCGAGTTTACCAGGGTGTACGAGGATCTCGGTACCCAGGAACCGCAGTGGCAGTCACTTGATGAGATCCTGAAAAATCTCCAGGTTCCAGAACCTGTCACGCTTACTTCAGAGACAAGAGGTGCCCTGGTACTTGCTGACCTGATGCTTAAGAAGGTCTTTTTTAACCTGCTCGACGACTCGGTAAGCCACGGGATTAACGTGCATTCCATCATGGTGAAGGCTGAACCGGGAGGGGATACGCTCTCCATCACCTGGACAGATGATGGCGGAGGAATACCTGCCGAAGAAAAATCAAAGATCTTTGATCGAGGATATGGAACCCATACCGGATTCGGCCTCTTCTTATCGCGTGAGATCCTCACGATAACAGGCATCACCATTGAGGAGAACGGGGTGCCTGGAGAAGGAGCACGGTTTGAGATCAAAGTTCCAAAAGGAATGTGGCGTATCGATTCTCCGATCACCGGTGAACAGAAATAGGAGATTGCAGGTAGTTCATGTTTATTGAGTCACTGGTGGTCGGAGATCTCCTCGAAAAGATGGCCACCGTCTGTTTTGCCGCATACCTGCTGACAAGGGTAAAGGGTGTGGACTTCCTCGTTGGCAGAGAGCGGTCATGGCGCTACATCGCCATCATCTCGTTCATATTCGGAATATTCTACGCCTTTGGATATTATGCAGGAAGCGGGACAGCAACAGACTTCCTGAGCACCAGCAAGATCGGCCCGAATATGGCAGGGTTGATCGCAGGGCCGTTCGGGGGAGTCGGGGCCGCCCTCTTCGGGCTTCTGCTCCAGGCTGCAGGGACCGGGGCGATACGTCCGGATGTCCTGATCACCGAAGTTCTGAACGGACTGGTCTGTGGGATCGTCTTCCTGCTGAACGGAAGAAGACTGATTCATGTCTGGCAGGCGGCTCTGCTCGGAGCAGCGCTCACCACGGCAGACTCCATCATCACCCTCTTCCTTTACCAGGGGATCGATATCTCAAGGCTCCTCCTCGTAAACATCGCATCTATTGAGATCCTGGTGATCGCAACCGGCATGGGCCTCTTCACTATGTTGATGCACAACGTGGCACGGGAGAAAGAGAGGAGCTGGACAGCCTCACGTCTTGAAGGACAGGTTCTTGCAGCACGGGAGATACAGCTGGGATACCTGCCTGCAAAGATTCCGGAGATGAGCGGGATCAGGGTTGCAGCCAGACTCATCCCGATGCATGAGGTTGGCGGTGACTTTTACGATTTTCAGCAGATTACCCCCACTAGATGCTTCTTCTGCATCGGGGATGTCGCGGGAAAAGGGGTCTCGGCAGCATTCGTGATGGCATCAACCCTGACCCTTTTGCGCAATGCACTCATCTACTCTGACCAGCCTGCCGAGATCCTCTCTCAAGTTAACCAGGGGCTTATCAGGAGCAGTAATGACAGCCTGTTTGTCACCCTGCTTGCCGGGGTTATGGATCTTGAGACAGGTGTGATCATCTATGCTAACGCAGGTCATAACCCGCCGTTTATCATCAATGATACCAATGCTTCACTGATCCCGATGGATCCTGACATCCCGGTCGGAACCTGGGAAGACTACCAGTACAAGCAGGAAGAGTTCAGGCTGAACACAGGTGAACACCTCGTGCTCTACACCGACGGGGTCACCGAGTGTGAGAATGCTGAAGGGATGCTCGGGATTGAACCGGTGCTGCAGGCATTTTCCGGATCAGGTCTGCCGGATAGCGATCCAACAGATCCTGAAACCATCGTGAAGACGATCACGGATCTCGTGTTTCGACATGCCGGAACCGGAGTTCCCGGAGATGACGTGACCGTCCTTGTGATAGGGAGAGATCACGAGGCTGACAGAAGCTCATCACCTATTGCTCATCCACAATGTGGTGCTCGAACGTGACTGTGCCGACGCTCGCAAACATCGCAGCGATCGGACAGAGGTGCGAGAGTGTCCGGGTCATAATATCAGATACCTGATGACGATTTACAAACCCTGACACGGTCACGACAAGATGTACCTTCTCAAAGACCGCAGGGAGTTCCTGCCTTCGTTCTGCCTGGATCCCGATAGTGAGCAGACCGGGAGTGACACCCGCATCACTGAGTGAGAGCAGGATCTTGATCCCGATACAACCCCCCAGTGAAGCGATGAGATACTCGATGGGATTCGGGGTTGTGCCACCACCACCAAGGTGGACATGAGCGTCTATCGGGATTTTTAACCCTGAAGAGGTTTCAGCGGTGAATGTCATGCCGCCGGTATGTGAGACGGTCATTGAGACCGGTTTAAACTCCATCCGTGCCTTGTCCCAGGGCATATCATTTTCCATGGTACTGATACAGTACCGGGAGACCTAAACATTTGCAAAAAATCCTGACTACGGGTTACGAAAGCTCCCTACTGGAACAGCCGGGAATCACCCGATGAGGATAAGGCTGATGTTATCAGGCCCGCCACCGGCAAGACAGGCCTTCAATACAGCATCTGCGGCAGACCGGAGATCCCCTGTCGAGCAGAGGGAAAAGATAGTATCGTCCCTTATAACCTCCCAGACACCGTCGGTGCAGATCAGGAACCGGCTGTTCTCCTGACGCGAGACCCTGCTCACCAGAACCGGCGGGGTTGGTCTGGTCGGATCGCCGGATACTGATGCCGTGATGATGTTGCGGTACTGGTGTGTGTACATCTGGTCGCTGGTTATGGCCCCGCTGTCACAGAGTTCCTGGACCAGGGAGTGATCATGGGAGAGTCGCTCGGCATCTCCTTCATTGATACGATACACCCGCGAGTCCCCGCAGTTGAAGATGAGGGCATGATCAGAAAAGAGGACCACCCCTGCAACCGTGGTCCCAAAACCGGTATACGAGGGGTCTGCACGGACAAACCTGTCAAGAGCCTCCTTGGCCCCTGCTATCATCGTGGTTACTGCTTCAGGAGTGGCGGGAACCTGAACCTGTGAGCAGTACTCAAGAACAGTCCGGCTTGCCACCTCGCCATGAACCGCACCTCCTATCCCGTCAGCCACCATGAAGAGGGCAGGAAGAGCAGAAACTTCCATCAGTTCCGCTCTCTCCATACCGGTCACATTGATCACCGTTCCCGGAACCAGGATGCTGTCCTCGTTACCTGACCGGAGGTAGCCGGGGTGGGTGAGGTACGAGCAGCGTGGTGAGTTCATCAGATCAGGTGTACCTGCTACCCACATCCTGATGAGTATTCTGATCCTCCGGATACAGCATTCACCGGTCAGAGAGAAATGACCGTGCATCTATAAGGTTCACGGCGAAACCAACAGAGAGGAGGAGAAGTCTGCATCACTTTCCTGTTACCCCAACCGGGTACATCTATATCTGTACAAGACTTACCGTCAGGAAAGCCAGACTGATCAGCAGAGATCAGTACATGCGGCTTCTGAACATGGATCTCAACCAGATCAGCCGGTTTATCGGTGAGACCGAGTACCAGAACGAGGTCAACGAACTTGCCGGCAGCCGCTCAGGTATTGACCTGATCGAAGGGGCTCTCACCAGAAACCTTGCCGAGACCTACCAGAGCGTGGTTGCGATAACACCGGGGGCACTGCATGAACTCACCGAGCGATACCTTGCAAGGTGGGACGTATGGAATGTGATGCTCGTGCTGCGGAGCAGGCAGTTCGGCATCCCGGCCGACCAGATACGCCAGGTTCTGATCCCGGCCGGAGGAATATCCCAACCCAGAATTGAGAGCCTGCTCTCGCAACGGACACTCAATGACGTGGTAGAAGGGCTCGAAGGGTGGGAACATTACCCGGTTCTTAAAGACGGGTTTGCCTCAGGATACAGAAAAGGGCTCTTTGGAGAGGTGGAAAACTCCCTGTACATGTCCTTTTACAAAAATCTCTACCGGGATGCAAGGTCAGGAATCAGGGGAGGCGATGCCATGCTTCCCTACCTGCGGTTCGAGATTGACATCATCAACATCAGGAACCTCTTCAGGCTCAGGGCAGGGAGCAAGGTCAGCGATATCAAGCCGTACATGATACCGGGAGGAAACCTGCGGCCTGATTTCTACCAGCAGATGTATTCTATTGAGGATAAGCAGCAGTTCGTTTCAGGAATGCAGCAGATGAGGATCCTGCCTATCCTCATGGAGGCACTGCAGGATGTCAGGTGCAATGAATCAGTATGCGAGGCGGATGCTGCAGATCTCATCTGGAAACTCTGGGCAGAACGAAAGACACCCCTCTTTGCGATGATGATGGCGGTCACCAGGCTTCGGCTCCGCCGTCTCGAACTGATAGCAAAGAGATACCCCTTCTCTGTTCTGCCGATCCTCTCGTACCTTGAGCACAAGAGGCACGAGGTTGCAAACCTGCGGGCCATTGCAAGGGGAAAACAGTTTGGGCTTGATTCTGATCAGATCAAACGATACCTGATCATGTAGGAGGAGTCATGGCATACCAGACTGATGTAAAACCAACACGTGCCGGCCTTCTTGCTCTTAGGAGCAGGCTCAGGATGGCACGCAAGGCATACAAGATCCTCAGCATGAAACTCGACGGGCTCATACTCGAGGTGACCCGTCTTGCTCCGGAGGTGAAGAAGGAGTATGATCTCCTGATCACCAGATACACCCGTACAAAATTCCTGATCGCAGCAGCGTACATGATGGAAGGCACGGTCGGTATGACCGTTGCTGCTTACTCGGTAGAGGTGAAGCCCGAGATCGAACTCACAAAGCGTAATGTCTTTGGTGTTAAAGTCCCGGTCATCACCGGGAAGGACATCAAGACAGATGTGATCGAACGGGGATACGGACTGCTCGGGACAACCCTTGTCATCGACGATCTCGCAGACTCATACGAAGATCTGCTTGCCGCTATCGTCGCCTACGCAGGGAGCGAAGCGACACTCAAACACCTTCTGGCCGAGATTGAACGGATTGGCAGGAGGGTTCGGGCACTTGAGCACCAGGTGATCCCTACCCTTGAAGAGACCGAACTCTACATCTCACGGATGCGGGATGAGATCGAGCGTGAGGATACAAGCCGGCTCTTCCATGTGAAGCGGAGAAAAGAGGCAGCTGCTGAACTGATTGATCAGGAGCGGAAAACGAGAACTGAAGGGTGACCTGTTCTTCAGCGGTCTGCATTCAGACCAGTGGATCAGGTGTCTTCCCGCCGCTCACCGGAAGAGCGGTATGGCTGACCAGGATCTGATTCGGAATGACGGCAAGCCGGGCCAGGAGAAGTTCCTTTCCCCGCTGTGTCAGGATGAAGATCGGAACCGCGGTCCCTGCCTGCATCAGGGCTTTTTTCCCACAGACTTCCCTGATGTACCGGGAGGCACAGCCGGTTGTGATGTCAGCAACCGCTGCGATCCTGATTGCATCTTCCTGTGATGTGCCGGTGACATGCACCGCCATGATGAGGGCATCAGGGTCAGCTCTTCTGACTGCTTCAGCAGCGTCAGCACCTGGAACAGTCACAAGCAGACGTGAGTGCCCTGCCTTGTGTGCTGCAGCAACACCGGTAAGCGGGTCCATGGAGGCATGGACGGGATCAGGCACGATACCGCCGCCTGCCTCGATCCGCTCAATGACCGACCGTATCGGAGATGTCGAGACAAGCCCTGACATCCTGCCTCCGATGCCCTGTGCCATGGCGGGATCGGTCACTACCACGGTGCCCGCACCGTCACAGGCCAGAACTGCTGCGTCGATGATACCACGTGCAAGACCGGTCCGGGTGAGTTCTGATGCACCGAACCCGACAAAGTCATCATCAGAGGTGAGTGAGCGGTCAGGCGTACACATCCCGAACGATGCGATCCTGTTCTCGATATTCTTCTTCACTGCAGCGGGAGTGAACTCCTCTACCGGGCATGCAAACCGTTTTGCAAGTGGGCAGTCTTTGATGACTGCTTCACCGACCTCGACAACTTTTCCGTCACGAACCACGACCCGCGAACGGCCTATTGCTTCGATGATGTGTTCGTCAGTCATCGATATCTCCTGATAGCGAGGACTGCTCCTGCTGTAAGGGCAGGGAGAAGGGTCATAAAACCAAAGCCTGACTTCTGGGTCGGGGTTGCTGCCGGTGTCGGCGGGAGAGGATACGGGGTTCGGGTTGGACCGGGTGTGAAGACCTTCGTTGGTTCCTCGGTCGGCTTGGCGGCTACCTTTGTGCTGGCCGGAGCAGGAGTCTCTCCGGTAGTCTGCACAGATGTGGTTCCGGCCGGGTTCACCGCTGCCTGTGAGGCAGGAAGCGTGAGTTTGATGTTGTCGATGTAGCCCTCGGCTTGTGGCCCCGATGTTCCATCACCGATCGCGGTTGTATACAGGTAGGTCAGATCCTCCATCTTTCCTGATACCGGTGCAGAGGCTGTGAAGATCACATCAGGGGAGCCCTGCTGCTGTACGACGATGCTGGCCCGGTTGTCTGCTGCATAGTAGGTCATCTTCACATGGTAGGTTGTGTTGTCCTCAAACCTGACCGTGGCACCCGGACTGCCGGTTGACTGACTCGAACCGATCTGATTCAGGGAGTTCTCCTTTGAGACCGTCTTCAGGTAGAAGAGCCTGCCATCCTTCTTGTTTGCCAGTTCAGTCATGAGCAGGGGACCTCTCTGACTGTCTTTCTTCTCTGTGCCGATCCCGAATCTGAAGGTCGAACCGTCATCGGTCTTCATCGGGGTGACGTCAAACTCAAGAACGAACTGGCCGTTCACCTTCTGGGGCAGGGCATAGGCAGCGTACCCGCCAGTGCCACCTTCGAGAAGGTAGTGATACCTCCCGCCCCCGACATCAGGGTAGAAGCGGTCTTTACTGTTGGTTATCCAGCCATCTGCAGTTGAGAAGTCAGTCGAATACAGAACCGAACCATCTCCTGCGGAGGCGGCAGAAGAGGGGAAAAATGCTCCTGCCAGACAGAGCAGCAGGAACGCAAGGAGCAGTGGGGGGATATGCAGGTGCATGATACTCAGATCTATTCTGACTGCAAGGTTGAATATCTGCTCGTCGGCAGGAGTGATCAGAAGCTGGTCAGTGGATCTGGCCAGAAAAAAAGAAGACGGGTTATCCCCGTTTGAACTCGGAGATGCCGCCCTGGAAGCTCATAGCCCGGCTTGACTTCTGGTAGAAGAACTTCTGGTCGCTTCCCGGACCGAGCCCGACAAACCCGAGCTTCGGGGTCTTGACGTACTTGTACTCTTCCTGGTCGATGAAGAGTTTATCATACACATCCCCGGCCGGAATCGTGAGGTTCAGGGTCGAGGAGAAACTGTCAAACCCGCCGATCTTAACACTGTTCACCGGTCCACGGGCGAGGATCTCCTCGTTCTTTACCAGCGTCACATCGTTGAAGTCGAAGGCCACAAACTGGTTCTTATCAGATGAGATGGTCCCATCTGATGAGCCCCCGCCATAGATGAGCTGGATGATGTCACCGGGCGTGAACTGGTAGATCTTGCCTGCTATCTTGATGGAACTGACCGGGTCTGTGATCCTCATCCTGATGTATCCGTCAGGTTCAAGGTTTCCGGCAAGGCTCTCTGTCATGTAGACATCCATCTTGGTCGGTGCTGTGACGTTGATCCCTTCAGGAGCCGAGTATTTGTGGGTGCCATACGCGTTAGTGACAGTCAGGGTGACATTGTAGTCCCCGCCGTTCTGGAAGATGTGAACCGGGTTCTTTTCAGTCGACTGGTACCCGTCGCCAAACGACCATTCATACTGTTTCGGGCTTCCGGTTGAGAGGTCGGTGAACTGGACCGTCAGCGGGGACTGGCCGCTCTTTGGCTCTGCAAGGTAGTTTGCCATCGGTGGCGAGCCTATGGTGACGTAGTTCTCAGCGGTCTTCCGGTTTGATCCATACGAGTTGGAGACCAGCAGGCTGACCGTGTAGGTGTTGGGCACGAAGTATGTGTGAACCGGGTTCTGCAGTGTCGAGGTCGTACCGTCACCAAAGCTCCAGAGCCAGTTGCCGATCTTTCCATAACTCATGTCACGGAATGAGACCGTCAACGGCGGATCGCCGACCAGTGGATCAGCAGAGAAGTCGGCAGCCGGTGGCTGGTATGGATCAGCATCCCTGACCTGCACCGGGATTATTGTCGCTCCTGGCATCGGAGTTGCATTTGCAACAATCTCTACCGGGATCGGGGTTGCACTCACCTTTGGCGGGGGTTCTATCCGTGCCTTGTCGATGAGAACGCTCTCGCCCTTGTCGGTCATGTAATAGAGCTCGACAACCCGTGGTGACTCCGGTGCCGGGTAGAAGAGCTGGACATTCTCCCCTTCAGACCAGGGCCATGCCCCGTTCATGAAGTTGAGGTTCTGGTTGTTCACCACATCGCCATTGACCCTGATTACCAGACGGTCTGACGGAAGCGGATCCCCGCTCACATGGTGCATCACGATCGAGTCACCTTCACCCTCGATTGAGATGGATGCTTTCGGGATCTTCTCGGTGATCGGGTTCCATAAAACTAGAGAGAGCCCGAGAACAAAGAGGACGATCATCACCACCGACAGTGCTATGATCGTCTGCATTTGAGACATCGCCTGGTCATATCGCATTATTGTACCACCCATCCGGATAAACAAAGGCCGCTGCCCCATTTTCAGCGACCATACGCAATCGTTTCGTTAGTGTTGAACCTGCTTCTATTTGTTTGATAGGAATCTATTCAGAGGGGAGGGGGAGTGGAGACGTCGTACGACCCGACCCCGCCCCTGAAGGTAAATCCTGCCGAATCCTGGACACTGAAGAGGAGTTTGCCGAGTGAATCAGTGCCGACATTGCTGAAGGTGATCTGCTGACCTTTGGCTGCGTTGATCACCGGCTGGCCTCCAACGAGACCCTTTGCACCATCTCTGCCTGCCTGGACTTTGATAGTAAGATCTGCAGTCTCAAACTGGAGGTACTGATCGATATTGATGGCTGATACGGTTCCATTCTCCACTTCTTCGCCGTTTACTACCATAGTGACATTGCTGTAGTCACATTTCAGAATGGCCTTAGAGACTACTGAAAGGTCGCCGCTTCCACCGCTTCCGAGGATCAGTTCGACATGGTCACCTGACTTCAGGGTGTGATCACGCCCGCCAATTCTGACGGTGGTCCCCGGACCCTTGACGGTGAAGAAGATCTTTGCGTCAACACTGATCTCTGCCTTCCCGGTTCCCTGGATGATCGTGTCCTGCCGGTTTGACGGGGCCACAACAACCTGCCTGGTCGGAGGTACCTGGTCGTCTTCAGGATCACAGAACCTGACATCGAGTGAGATATTGTAGGTTCCCGGGAATGGGAAGACATGGGTCGGGCTGCGTTTCATGGTGGTCATACCATCGCCGAAGCTCCAGACCCGGTTCCTGATGCAACCGGTTGAGAGGTCATTACACTGGACGGTGAGCGGTGCAGAACCTGCTGCAGGCTGGACATCCATTACCACTCCACCGGCTGATACAGGTGCAGCAACCGGTACCGATGTTGCCAGAGGTGTTGGCGGGACTTGCTGTGGTGTTACTTCCGGGGCTACCGGCTGTGGACCGGCCGGAGGTGCCCCGGGTGTGACATTCTGTGCAGGTGCCTGTTGTTCAGGCTGCTCAGGAGTTGTCACCGGCTCAGGGGTCTGAGTCTGGGAGGGCTGAACCGTGGTTGTATACACGGTGTACTCGGTTGACTTCGGTTTATAGAACAGGGTTACCACTGCAGGTTTGGTGTATCCCGAGGTATCCACCCTGAGCACAGTACCTGAAGACCATGGCCAGTTTCCCCCACCCATGAGCATATATTTGTCAGGTGATGCCGGTGCCCCATTTATCTGAACGGTCAGGAACTCTTTTGAGAGTTGGGCTCCTCCGGCATGGTACAGGAAGAGATCTTCCCCGGTCTGACTCGGGTTGAAAGAGACATCCGGTGCTTTGTCTGAGAACATCGGAAGCACAAAGAGGACAGCACCGACAAGGATTGCTGCTATGGCAACCGCTGCAACGATAAGATATCGTACGTCAACCTCAAGGCCTTCCTTCTCTGTTGCAGGTTCAGGCTCCGGTTCAGGTTGTCCAAGCTGCTCCTCTCCACTGTCTTCCAAGGCTAACTCTTCTTCCTCTTCAGACTCTTCCAGTTCTAACTCATCGTCAGGCGAGTCGTCAGATGACTCTTCCGCATGCCCGAGTGCTTCATTATGGGCTGATTCTGCTATCAGCTCATCATCATCAAGCAGTTCGAGCATATCATCTTCTTCTTCGTTCATGGAATACCTCCAAACACATCCCCGGGCGGCAGGCAGATAAACAGGTAAGATATCTGTATGTTACCTATATTAAAGATATTATATAAAATATGGCACGTAAAAGAGAGTGTACCGATGATTGGATTAAGAGAGCCCTTCAGATTCGTATTATAATTGATAGTTTGGGAGAGGTTATGCCAGAATCCCAGAACGGTGAAGGGCATCTTTCACCATCTGCAGCTCATGCTCAATTTTGTTGAACCGATCATCCATCTGGGTTTTCAGGTCTGTTCTCATTCCACGGATCTCACCGATTGTTTGTTCCTGCTTCTCAAGCATCTCCTCTTGCGTTTTTTTGATGCTCAGTATAGCGGGGATACCCTTATCCAACAGTTCAACCTGCAGGAGATGCATGAAATCAATTATTGATACAACACGACGATCGTAGGGTTCGATCACAACAGATTCTATATGAGCATGCGGGGGAAAGGACTCTTTCAAAAACCGGGAAAGGCCAGTTATTGCCTCCTCGTCCCTTTCTGCAAGGACAATGACCTGGCCGTAGTTGCCAGGACCCACCCCATTCGTTGCAGAAAATCCTTCAATACCCTCTGAAATAGCTTTGTTAAGAAGGAAAACGCGATATCCCTCATCATGAACTGACTTACCAGATATCACGGCACGGATCTTCATGAGCAGTATAGGTATAGTAATAATACATTTTTTTTCATCCAGGAAGTGCTCTTACAAAAACCTGCCCAACACTGGTTAAATAGTTACTTCACGATTGAAACGGAGTGCTTCAGCAAGGGTTTCCTTTAGACTAATGATCAACCCCTCATAGGTTTTTCCTGGCAGTTCACCCATGGAACTCTTCAATCCATCCGATCCACCATGTGCCATCCTGCTTGATAATTGCAGTAAAGGGGTTATAATCTCCATCTGAAAGAACGGTGGAATAACTCATTGCTCAGAAAAACCTCACCATCATTCCTATTTCCAGGGATTCGGACATACACAAGATCCTGAAGTATTGATTCTTTAAGAAGAGGGTGAAGTGCCCCGGGGGTTGTAAGGTCAACATCCCGACCAAGGAGAGAACGCAACTCACTCTGCAGGTGTGTGAGAGTGAAAAATCCGACAGACCTGTTGAATTCTATCAGGATCTCTATGTCACTCGATTCGGTCAGTCGGTTTCTGGCAGCTGATTCAAATACAACGATTTTTGAGATCTGGTACTTTAGTTCCAGATCAGCCCTATGGTGATTGATTACCTCTTTTACCTCTTCAAAGGAATCAACCCAGTGCATATCAGATATTGAGTCTTTTCTGAAATCAGGTTTTTCAGATGCAGATGATGGGCCTTGGCTTACAGATATGAGACCCATAAAAACCCCAACGGTGCCCCGTTGGGGGCCCCAGGTAGGACCGGTGAAAAGGACTTTTTCATGCAAAAGAGAGCCCATGTTGAAGAGTGTCACTCATGATACTTGTCCGATTGATTGCCAGATACCAAGATGTAATCAGGGAAGCCAGGTATCTGATCGATTCCTTAAAAGAATAGTAAATGGTAGTATTATCTCAGGTCAACTCAGGTGGATACTATCCCACGGGGATAATAAAGAATACCCAAGAGGTTTTTTTCGTATTTTCAGGGTTTGATCGTCCTGCGATTAATCCATCCAAAGTGATCTGATGATTGAGTTGATAGAGTCCGCTCATCCACACGTAAGGAGGAACAAAACAAGGAGCTGGAATACATATTAAAGATCCTACCTGCAGAAATTAGATCCAGAATTATCCAGAAGGAGAACAATAGTCACTCATGTATACCCTCGATATGATCCGTTCCAGGCGTGATGACATCCATGCGATAACAGCCAGATATCAGGTGACAAATATCCGGATTTTTGGATCTGTTGCCCGGGGATCACAGGATGAAAACTCTGACATTGATATCCTGGTACATCCCGGACCAGATTTCTCATTATTTACTCACTCAGATCTCATCCACGATCTTCAGGATCTCCTTGGTGTTCAGGTCCATGTAGTAAGTGACAGGGGATTGAGGCCTCGTGTTCTCGAACAGGTTGTTCGTGAGGCAGTACCGCTATGAGAGATGATCTCTCAAGGCTCAAAGATATTCTTGAAGCGATTTATCAGATAGAAAAATATCAACCACCAATTTTCGAAGATCTCATCTCAAACGAGTTAGTTCAAATCTGGATTATTCATTATATTCAGGAGATTGGTGAAGCTTCTGCAGGAATGTCACCTGGATTCAGGTTACAATATCCACAAATTCCCTGGCGTCAGATAATTGATATGAGAAATTTGCTTGTTCACCAATATTTTGGAGTTGACCCTCATGAGGTTTGGAATGCGGTAATATCAGATCTACCAACATTGAAAGCCTCCATTGTAAAGATCATTGATGAAATATCACCATCGCGATGATACATACTTATAGTGTTATCAGATTGATTTGAACGATCAGAACCGATACCACTCAGAACAATACCAGAAAAAAGGGTTAAGATACCAGACCTACTTTTCTTGGAAGATCCGGGTCAATCTCACTCGCTTTCCTGAGGTTCATGGTATATCCGCCATAGTCACCCATGGACTTCTGCACCATGGCAAGGTTGTACCAGGCCCACTGGTTTGTTGGATCTATGTCTATTGCGCTCCTGAATGCCTGTTCGGCCTCAGCATAATGGGCAAGAGCCTGCTCTGCAGTTCCGAGATGATACCGGGCCCATGCATTCTTCGGATCTGACTTTATCGCATTCTGATACATGGTTATGGCCTGGGAAATCTGACCCCGGTCCTGGAGGAAGTTCCCCCTGAATATCCATGCCCATGTGTTGTTCGCATCAGTGGTTGTCGCATTTTTAAAGGCATCATAAGACGGCGTGATCCAGTTCATTCCCTGCATGGCCTTTCCCAGATTGAGCCAGGCCCATGTGTTGTTCGGATCGAGGTTGGTTGCGTTCCGGAATGCTGCTGCTGCATCCTGGTACTTGCTCTGGTTCATCAGTTCCACGCCCTTGTCGTACCAGGCAGTTGAGTCTTCTGCCAGGGAGTAAGGAACGATAAGGGCGAGAAGAAGGAGAGAGGAGATGAGTACTAATGGCCGCATAGATGAGGGGTACTGTCCTCATCACTCATCATACCTTCGTGTGAGAAAGGTTACACCAGGGCGATAACAGGCCCTTCCAATGCGTCCCTTATAATGGAAGAAGTGTGGATCAGCCGTGTATATTCATCAGGAGTATAGCAGATATAATCTACATGAACTAAAAACGGGACTTTCATAAGAACATCAGTCATCCGCATGACAAAGGGAATTGTCCTGAACTCTTCAGAAACAAGAATAACATCAATATCAGAACCCTCATGTGCCCTGTTTTGTGCTCTTGATCCAAAAACCAGGAGATGCTCGGGGTGATAGAGATTCTTAATTAGAGGGACAGCATCCTGTTCAAACTGATGAAGAATCGGATCACCTCTCATGGAATAAACTCCTTATATTGTGGGTTGAGAACTGTAAATATTCGGTCAAGGGCCTGTAATTTCACCGATACGATATCCATACTATATATCTCATAGGGTATACAATCAGAGATATCCGGATATCAAGAGATCTGGTAATCAGGTGCCAATCTATAGATATCAGGAAGGATCTCTTCAGGAACCGACAACTCTTTTGCTAGTTGATCTATATGATGAGTTCGTGGAATTTTCATCCCCCTCTATTACAAATAAACCCATGAATAGCTTTTCGACCGTTTGATGAGAGAGGAATGCTGCAACATCATAGCCTTCATGCTGGTAATTCATTTCAGCCATCTTCTTATCATGTAACGACTGAAGAATCCACTTTCTTGCAGTTTCTCTTAAGTCAGATGAATCAGTGTTTGATTGAGGAGGACCCATATTCAGATTGGTTAGTTATACAGAGAACTATCGATTTAAAAGACAAAAAGATTACTGCCAACACCAACAAAAAAAAGAGGAATTTGCTTAAATTTTATGGTGATCTAGCACTTCTCTGTAACGATTAGGTAGACTTCTTTTTCACCAGAACCTTCACGGTCAGTGCATCCGGATCGCTCATGCTTACCGGGGTTGGTAAACCGGTGATGGAACGCTTCTTTATCCTTGATTGCAGGTCCCTGATAACTCCGGTCCTGGCCAATTGCTCCACCTCGTGGACCATTCCCGGACTCTTCAGGAGCCCAGCGACTCTTGTCTGATAACTCGCGATCTGCCTTTCCGGAGGGGCCATTATCAGTTCCCTGCTGCCTGCCTGATTTCTTCATGCATGGACAGCCACAATCACTTGGGCCGGACTCATGGCCTACAGGGGCCTGGCTCATCTGTTCCTGACCTTGGATTCGACCACCGTGGCCACCAGCATTATTCTGAGATCCTGATCCCGGGCAGTCCTGGCTCTGAGGTCCTGAACCTGGACCATCACGGCTCATCTTCCCTGGATTTTCGTTCCCGGAGCCGGTCTCCCGGTCACCCTGGTTCTTTGAATATACCGGACCGGATTCACACTGCTGACCGGACTGTTCTCCTGGTTTCTGCATCTGTGCAGGGCCACTGCCCTGACCAGGTGCTTTCATTGTTTCATCATTCTTCGGTGAGGAGACCCCTGGGTTTTTGTCAGGTGTTCCTTTGTACATGAGGAGTAATCCGGTTCCTGCGAATAACAGAACCGTAACAACTACGAGGCATGCACATATGAGCAGTGTTCTGTCTGCCAATGTATCACCATCATGGGTTCATGACATCTGAGATTTCCAGATCTCCGCAAATACATACAGTGATGGCCGGGATCTGGATAATAAGAATCTTAAACCGGCAGATAGGGATAGATAAATCCCGGGTTGAATACCAGAAGAGTTGGTTGATCCCGGATATGGGATCAGTCCCAGAAATGGCGAGGTCAATAGACGGTCGCTATCATAGTTTCTAGGGCTGGGTCGATAGAAACATCGTTACGGTTATTACTGGGGAACTCGGGGCCTTGGTAAAATGATTAAATCCGGAGAAACCGGGAACGCCGGGTTAAATGGTAGCGAATTCATATCGGGTGAATGATGGGATCAGATTGGGATTAAATCCAGGAAATACGGCAGATATTGGGAGATAATTTAGGTGCTATAAGGGAGTAACCAGTTCCAGGGATAGAGGGATAATTCACTGTGGAGTGCCTTGATTATGCTTAAAATCAAAGGAATCAGCAAACCCGAAGTGGAATCGAGGTGCCTAAATTATTTAAGGCTAATTTGAAAGGTATAAATCCTGAGTAGTCGATACTGGTAACATTGGTCATGGTGGGTACGCAGAGAGAGTCCGGGCTATCTGAAGTCATCGGTTTTATCTTAATTATCGCAATATTAGTCGTAGTTGCTTCATTATATGTTACCTATGTTGTTCCTGCTCAAGGAAGAGAAGCAGAAATCACACATATGACATATATAAAAAATCAGTTCGTTGATTTCAAAATGGCTATGGATTCATTATGGATCAACAGCCAGGTTAATACATCCCTTGCCCAGAATATCGAGATGGGAACATTAGGGCAGAAAACTGAAGGGAAGTTTGTTTTTCTTCCATTGACACAGCCGATTGGATCTGATGGAGAGATGAAAATCGGTACTGGATCAGAGAACGGAATGATACAGATTGCAATTAAAGGACTATTTAAGGATACATCTGATGGTGGTACCTCACTCTTCACATCCAACTCAGAACTTTCCAACCAGATCTATGCAAATCCTGATTTGTACCGGCAATTACTCTATTACCAATCCTTGTATCCATCTAAGATTGTCAATATGATCCGGATTCCAGTTCCGGTTGATTCAATAGTAACAAGTCGAATTCCAGATTCTCCAAATGATTTTTCTTCAAACCAGTCAATTTCCTATCATCTCTGTGATATCTACCCGAACTCGACCAATAGTGCAACATACCAGACCACATCTAACTGGACAGCATCAATAGATCTTCTTCGAGTTCCGGCATTTTCTGTCCCTCAAACTAATGCCACAGCATTTAGTTCAGCCAAAAGCCCATATCAGATGAAAGTGGACTACCGGTATGACCTGACAATGAGTTTGACAAAACTAAATCAATCGACAAATACAAGATATCCGGTTTTTCAAAACTTTACGCTCAATAGTTCGGCAGCAAGGCCTTCTGAATATTGGATTAACATTCAGGATCCCGCATATGGCCTTGACACAATGGGTCCTATGATGGTAATTTTGTCCAATGGAACATTAATTCAGCAGTACATTGGAGCCGCAAATATTACACAAAACTGGGATGTTAACATCAGCAGAGCGGTGAATACTTCAACCGCGATAAACTCAACAATTCTCGATTCTGTCATAAGATCTTCGTATTTAAATCAAATTGTGACATCCGGACCAACATCTATGGGTAAATTCTCGTACACCGGAAGAAACTACTACTGGGTACCACAGGAATATTACTACCAACTCGGGGGAGTCTTCTTAACACAGAATGGTAGTGTATCTAAATTACTTCCACTCGTCTCACTAGGAGTTGCAAAAAATCTTACTAATAGTGACATACCCTCGATTAGCATAACGAAATTAATCATTACAGGTGAGGACAATCAGGACATTTCTGGAACAACACCAGTCCAGGTATCCTCAAGGGTTTCACGAATCTGGAAAGGAGTGTTGACAGACCAGACATCTCAAAGACAGTATTACCTTGCACCAGTTACACAGAACACACAGGATGTAATTGTTACAATCTCAAATTTACCAGACAGTAATTCAAAAGAAGCATGGAGAAGCGCCTTTAATTCTATCATCCATGCTGCAAACACATCTTCAGGGTTTCAAAACGATTGGGCTCATTTATCTCCTTCAGGAACCACGGGAGATCTTATCTTTCAAGTAAACAGTACTGGAGGAGTTTATTTGGATTATTCAGAAGTAGATGCAAAGATTCTCCTTCAACCAGTAGGATGGCAGGGGTCATAATGAAAAAAAATCCGGCATTATCAGAACTAATATCCGCTCTTCTTTTGATTGTGATTTTAGTCTCTGCTGCTTCTATTGTCCTTGTTGTTTTAACCTCTCAGTATCCTCCAACAATTATACCAGATCCTCGTCTTGAAATATGGAATGAAACCACCATTAACGGAAATGTAATTAACAATACGATTTATGTTCAGTCAAGAGGAGGAGATCCAGTTGATGAAAACGAATACTTATTCAGGGCAATTCCAATCTCCGGAACTCCCTACACATTTTACTCGGACTCACCGACGATAAACAACACTTCAGGAAATAATAACTTAACAACAGGGAACACCATCAGTTTCTCTGTCAATATGACACCGATCATCTCATCAGTTCAGGTAATCTATAGAAATAACGGTAATCAACACGATAGTGGATTATATGAAGTATTGATGTATGAAAAGAAATTCCTTAAAACAATACCAAATTCATCACCCACATCAACGACTGCTCCAACCGATTATTATTATATCCGATTATTAACATCAGGGAGTGGAACGGTTGTACCTAGCGGAGGAACAACAACTACATTAGATGGTTTTACAGCAGTAAAGGTCCCGGTTGGGACCCAGATTTCATTGACTGCTACTGCAACATCCGGGATTATCAACCTCGCAACCAACAGAACGGAGTTCTGGACATCAGACCACATGAACAGCACAGAAGCGGACACCATTTCTAATGCGGTCGGAAAAACAACGACAACATTCTCTCCCCCAACAAACACAAATCAGACCGTATATTTTAGTTTTGGACTCCCAGAATCCCATATAACCATCTTTAACTTAGGCGGAGGGGGAACAGTAAGCAATGGTTCTGTATCAATTACAGATGGAGGAAGTCACACATTCACAGTCACCTCCGGTGATCCATTCAGTGCCCTATTCACTGCAACAGGTTCAGGGACGATCAGTACACTTCGATGGATTTCTGGAACAGCAACTGATGGTAACTCGGTAATATCTGGAGGGGTTAATGTTGAAAATGCTGCAAACAACACAACGTTTACCTATCTGAATTCATCTGTTACACAGGACATATCCTTGGCCGTAATATTTTCACCATCATACTCAATTACAGCAACAACTGGAGTTGGAGGCACAATCTCCCGGCTTGGTGTGACTAACTATTCGGCAGGTTCCACACCGACGTACACGATCACAGCATCTGGTGAAAATAGATCTTATGAGATCCTTGTTGATGGAGTTGCATGGACAGATATCAACCCTGCCCTAAGAACCCAAACATACACGTTTAGCCCATTGACCGAATCCCACACAATACATTCACGGTTTGCAATTCAGGGAGTCTGGGGAAATTACTGGGGTAGTGCAACGGTTAATGGAAGTTATAATGATCCAGATAATAACAGAGCTGTTGGAGTTCGGAACAGTAATCCATGGAAATATATCGAATCGACTACCGCCTGGAATAAACAACTACACCATCACATTCAACTCGCCGATGCTCTGGCCATGTCAATTCCTGCAACCCCTGCATATTCAACACTTGAAACTGCATGGCCAAATGGTGCAAACCGAGTGGTAATAGGATCAACAATTGCAGTAGGATCTGGTACCGATAAAGATTACTTCTATGTTAATTGGAGTGGGCTGATGTTTATCGAAAATGCTGGATCTTACCGATTCTGGATCAGGGCCGATGACGGCATCAAACTGTTTATTGATGGAGCGATGCAGTCAATCGACGCAAGGGCCTGGATCAAACCGTATCCTCCAGATGCAGCGGACTGGTATCCCTGTACAACAGATCCTTCGATTGTAATTCCAGGATGGCATAGATACACGATCTGGTACTATGAAAATGCAGGAAAGGCTGCAGCAGAACTCCGGTACCAGTTGCCTGGAACAACATCAGACGCCTATAGTGCGAATTTTTTCACCGATCTGTTTTATCTTGTTGATTAGAATGAAAGAGAAAGAAGGTGCAGTATCGGAGGTGATTGGCGCATTATTAATATTGGTGATGGTAATAGCCGGTTTAACCATCATTATGGCAATGTTACTTGGTCAAATTCATACCGATACCATTCCATCAACTGAACTTGTCCCTATAGATGAAACAAATACAACCACCGGCTTCCATACTGTAAAAATCGCCCATGATGGCGGTGATGCACTTTCTGATGATGAAATTAAGATATTAATAGACGGGGTCAATTCCACTTGCGACTCATACTTTACTAAAAATAAGCGAGCATTCTGCATTCAGGGAGAATATTTTAAACCAGGAGATACACTTGCATTTAAGCCTACAAAGTCTCCAATCCATAACCTAACAATATTTTACCAACCTCATGGATCGAATGCATCCAGTGTGGTGATGTACCAGACATCAAAACTTACCAAAGTAAATATTTCTGAGTCTATCAATGGAATTCCATCAAACTGGTCAACGTATACCGATCCACCGGTCATTTCATCAATAACCATTTCTCCAACTTCACCACTCAAGGCAGGATCAACAGCAACAGTATCATGGACTGTAACAGATCAAATCCCCTATTATGGTGCAGAAGTAAGATTAACAGGGCCAGGAATAAACTCAGTTCTTTCATCGTCTACATATGATTCACTCTCTTTTACAGTCCCAACAGTATCGGGTTCGGGATATTCCCTTGTTATCACAGTTCGTGACATGAATGGGAATGTTGGAACCGGCACTAGTAATTCTTTTTCAATACAGGATGTACCTGTTGTTTCACTTCAATCTCCAAATGGTGGAGAATCGTGGACTGAAAAGAGTACAAATTCAATAGTCTGGACCGCATCAAGTCTTACCGGAATCAGTCAGACAACACTATTCCTATCAAAAGATGGGGGATCTTCGTGGTCAATGATCTCTTCATCCCCCGGATCAAGCCCATATTCATGGACTATACCAACCGGTTCTCAAACAGATTTAGGAAAGATAAATGTAACCACATGCAATTCTGCAGGAGATTGTAGTTCAGACACCAGTGATGGAGTTTTCCAGATCTCAACCTCCTCGTCATCCGGATCTGTTACAGTGACATCACCTGTTTCAGGGGCGGTACTCAATGGAGCAGGGAAATATCCAATTACCTGGAGCGTCTCATCACCATTTGATGTTGATTCTATTGACCTAAAATACACAGACGGATCTTCCTGGACCCCTATCCTAACCGGCATTTCCGGTGTTAGTTCGTATGACTGGACAACTCCAGATGCTCCTGGGACTAAATATCAGGTTTCTGTTACAGCCTATATGAGTGACGGATCATTGATTTCAGGAATCAGCGGAGTATTTACTATACAACAGGTAGCCCCGACTGTTGTTGTTGAATCACCAAATGGTGGAGAGATATGGTCTATCGGATCTACTCAACAGATCAAATGGAATGCTACATCTGGATCAGGGATTTCTTCAGTAAATCTGTTGTACTCTATATCAGATAGCCCTGTTACAACAACAATCGCATCAGGAATATCCAACACTGGACTATTCTCATGGCCTGTACCTGCAGTACCATCACAGAAGGTAAGAATAATTGTTAAGGCATCTGGAAATAATGGACTCACTGGAACAGATAAGAGTGACAATTATTTCCAGATTAAAGACACCACGGCACCTACAATCTCTATCACTACACCAAGTGGAGGAGAAATCTGGCAGCAAAATCCAAGTAGTAATCCGAAACAGATCGTCTGGACTGCATCTGATAATGTAAATGTTGATCACATAAAACTTGAGTATTCAATAAACTCAGGGACTTCGTACTCTCAGATTACATATGCTGAAACTCTAAATAACATCGGATATTTTTATTGGTACGTCCCAAATAATCCGTCTACTACATGTAAAATCCGGGGTACTGCATACGATTTCGCAGGGAATCCTGCAACAGCAGTGAGTAACGGAGTATTTACAATAAAATCATGAAAAATATCGCTGTATCAGATATAATTGCAGTTGTCCTGCTGATCAGCGTTGTTACTGTAGCAATGGGAATCGTAGGGGTGATGGTCACCAGAGACATTGTGCCTACAGAAATTCCACATATGAATTTTGAAGCTTGTATCAATGGAACAGACATTTTTCTCTATCATAATGGTGGGGATTCACTCCTTGAAACACAAAATAACACTAAATTCTATGCCAAATTCTTAGACTCTAATAAAAATCCTATAAGTATTACACAGTTCAACCCAGTAATTGAAAAACAATGGTCTATTGGAACTATTAAAACAATATCAACAGGCCTGCAACCAACATTGAGCAGTTCAATAAAATATGTTCAGATCATTACAAGGTCGAGTGGAGGAATTGAGAATTTAATTGGCTGGGCACAGGTGAGAAGCTGCACTGGTGATAATAATAATCCCGATTCTTCATGCCTGGCAAGGCCATATGCTGCATTCATTGGCTCTCCTCAATCAGGAGACCCTCCATTATCAGTATCATTTATCGATCAATCTAAATCAGATACAACGTACCCTATAACAAGTAGAATCTGGGACTTTGGAGATGGAAACACATCTACTGAACAAAATCCAACTCATGTATTTACTAATTCGGGGATAAGTTATACAGTAAAACTCAGGGTTCACAACCTATGTGGAACTGATGAAGTAACTCATACAATTACGACAGGTTCAACACCCTGCTCATCCAGTGTCACTGCAAGCATAAAAACTGATAAACCAACAACCGGATCTCCACCATCCCTAACGATCTCATTTACAGACAATTCTACAACAACCGGTGGTAGTTCAATCGTTTCGCGATTATGGAAATTCGGAGATGGAAACACATCTACTGAACAAAATCCTACTCATACGTTTTACTATGGGATATATTATACCAGTTTAACCGTTACCGATTCATGCGGGAATGAAAATACTGTTGAGACCCAGATTTCAGTAATCAACGATGACGATTGCGTTGCAACAGCGAGTTTCGAGCCTAATACTACATATGGAAAACCCCCACTTACCATCTTATTCACTGACAAAAGTAGCACAAACCATGGGCAGATCACATCCTGGAACTGGGATTTTGGAGACGGAAATACATCTACTGAAGAAAATCCAACTCATACATTTTATGACGAAAAAACATATGTAGTAAATTTATCTATCACGAACAGTTGCGAAAGATTAAGTTTTACTTCGGAGAATATCACGGCATCCTCCTGCGAAAATCAAATTACAGTGATTCAGTCAAATAATGGTGTAATATCACCAGCAGGACCTGTTAATGTCTCTTGCAGTGGTAGTTCCTCATTCACAATAACTACTGACATCTGTTACCAGATCAATGATGTAATTATCAACCAGAATCAGCACCTCGGAACTCAAACTAGTCCATACATATATACATTCACAAATGTTCAGTCAGATCAGAACATTACTGCAAACTTTATTGTGCATCCGAACTTTGTTTTTACAACTCAAAACACTGGGGGAATTATTTCGCCAAATGGTCCTATCAGTGTTTCATGTATGGGTGATTCACAACCGCTCACAGTCCTTGCAAATTCCTGCTTTAATATATCAGATATAATTATTAACGGGTCGTACCACCTGGGTTCTCAATCCAGTCCATTTTATTATACGTTTAAAAATGTTACAACAAACCAGAGTATTGAAGCATCGTTTGCACAAAGAACATACAATATTTCATCTTTAGCAGGATCAGGTGGAACTATCTCTCCAAGCGGAAATACAACCGTTTCCTGCGGACAGGATCAGACATATCTCGTTAACGCAAATACTTGCTACAATATTTCAGATATAATAATCAATGGAACTTCATTTGGATCAAAACCGAGCCCATATATTTATTCATTTACAAATGTGACTGACAATCAGACGATTCAAGCGCTCTTCACACAGAGAAACTACAACATTACTGCTTCAGCAGGGTCAGGGGGGACCATTTCACCAAGCGGGAATACAACCGTTACCTGTGGACAGAATCAGGATTATGTTATTACTGCTGGTTCATGTTTCAATATTTCAGATATTGTAATAAACGGAGTATCATCCCCTGGGTCAAGAAATAGTCCATATACATATTCATTTACAAATGTGACAAACAACCAGACGATTCAGGCTCTCTTCACACTGAAAAACTACAACATTACCGCCTCAGCAGGGTCTGGAGGAACCATTTCACCAAACGGGAATACAACCGTTAAATGCGGACAGGATCAGGATTATGTTATTACCGCTGGTTCATGTTACAATATATCAGATATAATAATTAACGGGACGTCATTTGGAGCGAATACGAGTCCATATACATATTCATTTACAAGTGTAACAGACAACCAGACGATTCAGGCTGTGTTCACGAAGTTGTATTACACAATCACTGCATCAGTAACAGGAACTGGAGGAACGATATCACCAGGTGGAGCAGTTTCTGTGGAGTGTAATAATAGTCAGACATTCACCTTCACACCATCATCAGGGTATCGGGTAAACAGAGTATGGGTAGATGGAGTACGAGTTTATCCTTCTGGAAATAGTTATACAATTAACAATGTGACTGCAAATCACACAATTATGGTATCATTTAGACGGGGATAGAAAGATAACGAGGTAAAAATGGGAACTCTAACAGTAAAAGCAACATGTGATGGATCAAACTTCCATATTTCAGATCAGGTTGATCTAAAGCCAAATACTACCTGTCTCCTCACAATTGAAGTAATTGAAGAAGACCCATATGAGGATCCGTTTAAGCATCTACTCAAACACGCAGGTACAGTAAGAGGGCCAGCAGATTGGTCTGTTGAACACGATCATTACTGAAATAACTGGATAAGAACTGGAGTCTCACTGATTGCCTTTCTTTCATAATCATGACAGAAAATAACATAAATCTCGTGTACTCATCAGATCATCATTTTGAGCAGGCAGGATTTCAGTATATTTTACGATAATCCCCCCATAATTTCTGGCATTGAAGGACTATAACCCGAGTGTCCATCGGGATTACAACCAACAGGAAAGGGATCCAGAACCTTTTCTCCTGGATCTCCTCTCATCCCTATCCCCTTCCCTTGATCCACGTCACAACCCCGGACATCCGGCTCATATGATCCATCACCTCTCCGGCCAGCACCACCGGATCGGTCACGATCTCACCATCCTCCTCCCTGATCAGAGAATAAACCCGGCCTGCAAACTCTCCCGACTCCTCTGCCAGCAGACGATACTGCCGGTAGAGATGATACGCTGCAACCGCGTTCATCACCGCAAATCCGGATGATACCCCGGCTACAACTTCAGCGATCATATCCTTCCTCCAAACCTGAAGAGATCCTCCACCGTCAGGTTCCCGGACACAAACCCCCTGCTCCTCAGAGACCTGTTCCCTGATACAAAAGACCCGAATGCCATCAGCCCGGACCCGTTCACCAGGGTCTCACCCGAGAGATCAGGCCCGATAGCCCGTGAAACGTCGAACTCACCCCCATGCAGAATTCCTGAAGTGTACACCGAGGCCTCACCAACAGGCCTCTCTCCTTCGGCACCAAGAAACACACAGCGATCCCGTACCTCATTGCTCTTCAGAACTGCAGACGCGACATCAGACACCAGAACCGGCCCTGATCCTGATATTGCCAGATCATGCTCATCATTACCGGATACCGTCCTGACCAGCCGGACAGCATCCACACCCAGAGCCCGTGACACAAACGAGCCGTTCTGATCAGACCCTGATGTTGCAAGCATCACAGACCCGTCAGAATGTATCGATGTTGAAAGGTACTCAGCACCAGCAAGACCTGCAAGGATAAGGCAGATGAACCCCCCAAGAACGTACCCTCTCTTCATACTCCCCCCGGATATGAAAAAAGAGAGGTTCAAGCCAGGATGGCAACCGTATCAGCCCAGGCCTCAAGACCGGTACGAATTGAATCAGCCTCATAGCTCGAGATCGTGACACCGTCCCTCTTGAATGTCACCGTGTAGAGCTCGCCGTTGCTTGCATGAGCCTTGAGCGTGCAGCTGAACGAGTCCTCTGACGAATCACGTGAAGCGGTCACACCGGTCCCCATACCGGTAGTGATCGCTGCAATGCCCGTGATCTGGGTGACAGCAGTGTTCACCGCTGCCATCGTCGGCCCACGAACCGGAATGCTCCCTACCGTCTTCGCCTCTGCGTTCTCATACACGATGGTGGCTGCATACGCCTCCTTTGTCTTCTCAACCGCAGGTTTAGCAACACCTGCAGACTCATAGACTGTGCATCCCCACGGATTGTTGTCCAGGACATCCTGGACAAGAGCATTGAACGCGGTATAATCTGCAATCGGTGAAACAAGCTTTCTCACCGCTGACTTCACAACACTCTTCTGAGTAAAATCTCCCATCTGTTCCCCCATCGTCGCTGTAGTGCGACACTATCTCATACGTATCCTGAGTATAAAAGGTTCAAAAGAGATACCAAAAATCCAAAGATTTACGAATGAATCATCTAAATCTCGTACGATAAGAGCACCCCAATGTACACCGGAATAAATCAACCAAATTACGTCACAAATCTAAAAAAAACCAGATACGTAGATTGTTATGAAATGAAACGTGACCCCGTGCTTTATGATTAATTAAATCTTTTTATTTAAGAAAAATCAATTTCAAAAGCTTTAGTAGGATGAAGAGATTACAGTCTTTCACTACCTGGTTACACTGATAAAACTCAGGTAGAAGGATGATAGTACGACAAAAGGAGTTGGAGCATAATGTACTCCCCGTCAGATGGATTTGCTTGGGGGCATATCACCAAGGGGAGTGATCAAGTATCACAGTCTGAAATTTTAAGCATATCCATCAATCACGGTTGTAAATACAGGTGGATGACCCGTTTGATAAGGCAGGAATCTCATTCAGGAACGCACGTTTGGAGGATGAATGAGGCCTGAAAATCCGGATTACCGGACCAGAAGGACGGCAGAGTACAGTGCCATGGATCTCCTTATCAGAAGAGGATACACGGTCATCAGGGTTGCGCAGAGTCATACCCACGAGTCTGCAGGAATTAACCTTGTTGCCTGGGACAAAGACGGAAAAGTCTTCTTCATCTATGCCAGATCCAGCCGGAGAGGCTCCATCAGTGATGATATCCAGACTCTCTCGAATCTCACGAGAAACTACCATTTCCCCGGAGATGTGCAGTACTGGATTCGGGATAAGGCCGGATGGATTCGATATCAGATCAATCCAGGTGGGGCACTTCCACTTCCGGTGGTATGATGAACTCACGTCTCATCAGGCAGCAGGCGCTGAATTCTCATAACCGCATATTTTTGCCATTAAATAGGGTAATGGGTGCAATAGCGCGCCGGAGCAGCCATGGCTGCTGATTCGCAGTATGATGAGGTGCTTGCCGGGCTGCAGTACCTCTTTGATCCAGGTCAGATCATCGAGATACGGATTATTTCAGGCGAGGGGATCTCATCAGGATACTATGATGATCTCAAAAAAGCAGCAGCAGATCTCCTTGAACGGGAGAAGGATACCCGTGTATCAGGCACGTATGTCACACTCAACGAGGTGAACCCTGCTCTTCTTGCAAGACGGGCGAACAGGATCAAGTACAGACTTGAGAGAAAGGATGCATCAACCGCAGATGCAGACATCGTGAGAAGACGCTGGCTTCCGATAGACATCGATCCGGTGAGGCCTTCGGGCGTCTCCTCATCTGATGAAGAGCATGAGGCAGCCATCTCGCTTGCTGAGACCATCAGGGCGTTCCTCTCCTCGTGCGAATGGCCAGCGCCACTCATGGCTGATTCAGGCAATGGTGCCCATCTGCTCTATCAGCTGGATCTGATCAACACCAACGAAAGCCGGGATCTCATCAGAAAGGTCCTTGAGCTCCTTGACATCAGATTCTCGAATGCCAGGTGTAAAGTTGATACCGCTAACTTCAATGCTGCACGGATCTGGAAGGTATACGGGACGATATCACGCAAAGGTGATGATCTTCCCACCCGTCCTCACCGGAGATCGCAGGTCCTCTCGATGCCACCAAAAGAGCGGGTTCTCTCTGCAGACGACCTGAACCAGCTCGTACGTATGTACCCGGTTCAGCCATCTGAGCCCACAAAACGGGAAAAGACACGGACACCGGAGGCTATGGCAGCGGTCAGCGAACCGGTCCTTGATCTTGCAAAGTGGCTCACCAGGTACAACCTGACATACACCGCCAAGTCATACCAGGGAGGTACACTGTATGTACTTGACAAATGTCCATTCTCTGATGCACATACAGACGGTGCATTTGCCATTCAATTCGAGAGCGGTGCGATCTTTGCCGGATGTCACCACGACTCATGCGGAAGTGGAATGCAACGATGGCCTGAATTAAGAAAGAGATTTGAACCGCCTCACCGCGATGCAGAGAGGTGGTATGCTCAGCGGAGATCTGAACGGATCAGAGCCAAAAACGAGGCCCAAGGCAGAACCTGTGACGATGACATTCAGGAGGCTCTTGAGGTTCAGAACCGGCAGAATGGGCAAGCAGATCTTGATGACGGAGATACGGGCGATGTTGTCATTGGAAGGATCATAGAGGGCATTACAGAAAGTATTACAGAGAGTATTGCAGAGAGTGAGAGAGGCAAAGCACAGGAGATCCTGTCAAACAGTGATCCACTCGCATACATGCTTGAAACCTTTGGCAGGAGGCATGAAGGCGATCAGCAGGTAGCACAGTGCCTTATCCATTCGCTGATCTCTCGAACCGTGGTAAACAGCAAGGGGCTTCATGTCTCGATATCCGGAGAGTCAGGAAAGGGGAAGTCACACACAATGGATACCATGCGATCACTTATCCCGCCAGAGTTCAGGATTGAAGGACGGATGAGCGACAAGGCCCTCTTTTACATGGAGGATCTCAACCCGGGCACCGTGATCACGCTCGATGATGTGAGCCTTTCAGACCAGATGCAGGAGATCCTGAAAGGAGTGACCACCTCGTTTCAGAAACCGTTTCCGTACCGGACAGTAAACAAAGACAGAAAGCCGCTAACCTGCATCATTCCTGAACGGTGTGTGTGGTGGCTTGCCAAGGTGGAAGGGGTCGGTGATGACCAGGTGTTCAACCGGATGCTCACCTGCTGGATCGATGACACCGACGAGCAGGACCAGCGGGTTCTCATGCGGACCCTTGAACAGGCCGGAGAACTTCCGGGCTCTATCACCGGGACACGTGATGATATTCGGATATGTCACCGGATATGGGAGGCACTTGAGCAGGTCTTTGTTGTCATCCCGTTTGCACTCCGAATCAGGTTCCAGTCAGCAGAGAACAGGCGAAATCCGGACATGCTCCTTGATTTGATCAGAACACATGCAGCGATCTATCAGTTTCAGCGGGAGAAAACCCTCATTAACGGGATATCGTGTGTGGTGGCGACAGTCCGGGACTTTGAGAAGGCAGCAGAACTCTTTGTTGCACTTAATGGAAAGACCGGCGGTCAGGGGACAAAACTGACACGGCGTGAATCAGGGCTTATCGATATCCTCTCAGCATACGGGCAGTCAGAGATTACTATCGCACAGATGCAGCGGGTTTCAGGCTGGTCAAGTAGTTCGGTTGCGAAGCTGCTCCATGGGTACCGGTCATATGGTAAGACCTATTCAGGTCTTCTTGCGAAGTGTCCAGCCATCTCGTATCTTGATCGGACAGTGACGAAGGGAGATGAGGGAAAGACGACGACGCGGCGGACAACGGTGTACCTGTGGGACCAGGATTTGTACAAATCCTGGCTCAAAGGTGGCAGTGTCTGGCTTGCAGCAGAGGATGATAACGGGAATGATTCTCATGATACAACCGATGGCGATCCACAATCCCCGGGAGAGCATGAGAGCCGGAAATGCGATGTATCAGAAGATGATCAGGGTTTTTCATCAGAAAACGCTTCATCAGAATATTGTTCATCAGAATCAGCTGACCCTGGTTGCTCCATCTCATCGATCAATCCAAAGGACTTTGTTTTAATAGACGGGTTTCCTGAACAGAGAACCTGCTCGGTATGTGGGAAGAGGCAGGTGCAGTACAAGGAGCGACGGTCTGCAGCAAGACGGCGGAGTCCGCATGGAAGAAGATGGCTCTGTGTATCTTGCTATCGCCATGCTGTATCCAGGGAGGTAGCGTCTGTCATGGCTCTTCCGGGAGTGATAGATCCTGATGCATTTCTCCACCGGGATGATGGTGGGACCTGTGATCTCTGCGGGATCAGGCCTGCAGTCTGGTCTGATCCAGGAGACCGGACGAGACTGTGTACAGCATGTTATGAACGGGAGAAGCAAAAATCCGGTCCGGGAAAAGCAGGGGGAGGAGTGGTATGAATCAATTTGTGGAGAGGATATCGCGATCAGGGGGATTTGATCTCTGCGGGAGGATCATCCGTGATGAGAAGGATCTGGTGATATTCATCGACGGGATCGGGAGGTTTACCATCCCTCAGGGAATGGTTGCTGCAACCCTGATGGGGCTTGGTGAGAGTAGTATTTCAGGGCCGGTTCCAGGAGTTGCAAGGCTTTCGGAGAGTGGAAGAGGGTTGTACATGACCATTGGTGATGCAGAATACGCGATACCGGCATCACGGGTCAGGGCTGTGCTGTCAGGAGAGCATCGAAAAGGACCGGTGAGCAGGGTGAAGGAGACGAGAGAAGGATCATAGTTCGTTAATCATCCATCATCATCCATCTATTTTCGCATTCAGGACTTTCGAGATGAATGTTCTGACACCCGGAGCAGAGCGGGTGACATTTTTAGAGTCAGGACATCAAGGTCCCTGTTCTGCTATACAATGCAAATAGTGCGTTGACCAACATTGTATAGAGGACGCTGATGAAGCACAAGCAGACCATAACCCTCTCCAAAGAGAGACGGGATGTCATGATATCAGAGATAAAGAATTATTATTCCACCGAACGTGACGAGGTCATCGGGGAGCTTGCAGCAGGTATGATTCTGGATTTCTTTATGGACAAGCTGGCCCCTGAAGTCTACAATCAGGGCGTATATGATTCACACAAGTACATTGCAGAGGCTGCTGAAGACCTTCTCTCTATCCTGAAATAATCCGGTCACCGGTGACCTCTTCTGCTCAGGTCGGGAGGGCGGGAAAAAGGGAGAAGGATCTTCGTTAGGGCGGGAGGTCCCGACCTATGAAATCCGGGTTATACCGAGTTAATCCTCATTTGTACAGATATAAATAGAATACTAATTCTTAGGGCGGGAGAATAGGTGCATAGGGTTTTGTGAGTTCCGGGTCAGAGGAGTGTCTGTGAGTGACAGACTCCCGACCTCCCGCCCCAAGGGGTATTAGAGAGTGCAGATTGGCTGAAAGAGAGAATAGAGGAGATTTTTCAGGTCGGAATGGATCCGACGTGAGGAGGGGGGTTGATGACCGAATAGCAGAGTTGGTATTAGATCTACAAATTCAAAGGCGATATCTTTGTGTACATAGGTCCCTCCATATCTCCCAGCCTTGGATATTAAACCGGTTGCTCCGGTTTTTTCAATCCATTGCGTTGGAGTCAGGGTAAAACTATTGAGACCTGCCTACTTCCTAAACCCGTCGAATTTCACGGGATTAAAATCAGGGTTGTTGAGTTGTTCCCAAATTCCAAGATACTCGATAGTATTTCTGTTTCGAATCCAGTTTCTGTCAGAAGCAGGTTTAAAAAGTTGTTATATTGCTATTCCTAGCAATAATCCTTCAAACCTATTCGGCAGTTTCGTTGTTGTCTGTTTCCAAACCGGAATATTTCCCCCGGGCCACTGTTATAATCCGGTTTTTCTCAATGGTGTCAATGCTTTTCGCATTTCTGACCGTGAGTCGTACTGAATATTTCCCCGGCCATTTATAGGTATGAACAGGATTCTGAAGTGTGGATGTTTTCGCATCACCAAAGAGCCATACCCATTGTGAGGGTGATCCGGTCGAGGTATCAGTAAATTGAACAGTCAGTGGCGTCTTACCGGTTGTCTGGTTTACGGTGAAATCAGCATGGACTTTTGTTCCGGATAATTTCGTGTGAAGATACAGGGTGTGGTCAGCGGCTATGTTTTTGAATGTATAGTCATGATGACCTCCAAGAACCACCGGAACTCCATCAACGGTGACATTCCCGATATCTGCCCCCATGATAGTATGCATGGTAAAGGTAGCCTGTGATCCTGATTTGACCCTGACAGGTCCGGGAGGAGTGATGAATCCGTATTGATCAGACCGGGTTGTGATCGTGTAAAATTTCTTGTCATCATTCGTGACAGAAAATGCATCTTTTTTCAATCCAGACATCCGGGTCGTGAGGTTGGTGACCCATACATCGTATGACCCAACCGGGGCATTTTTCAGATCAAGCCCTGTAACCTGGAGATTGTTCCCGGAACGTGTTGCAATGCGGGTAAGGTTACCGGTTCCATTCTTTACGAGATCAATCTGCTCATTTCCATAGAAATTCTCACCGGTAATGATGAGCGTGACCACACTATTTCTGGGAGCAGATGATGGTGTAACTCCCAAAACCACCGGACCCAGAAGGGTTTGTGTGTACTCTGCCCGGATCTGATGATGTGAGGATATGTTTGTGAAGGTGTATGTTGCGATCTGTCCTATGCTCACATTATCAACAAAGGCACCTGATATCTGGTATCCCCGGTCAGGGTTCATGGTACAGGTCAGGTTGGATCCTGCAAGTACCGGGATCAGACCAGATGGACTGATAGTTCCACCAGATGAAGAAGTGGCATTGATGGTGTAGTTGACTGCACCATTTACAGCAAATTCTGCAACAATGGTATGATTAGATGTTATATTGGTGAACGTGTATGTGCTGAGCACTCCTGCACTTGTGTTATCGATGAAAACACCTGATATGTGATATCCCTGGTCCGGATTTATTAAACAGGTCTGGTTCGATCCTGCCAGGACCTGGATCATGCCTGATGGGCTGATGTTCCCGCCTGCAGAAGAGGAGGCGTTGATAGTATACATCGCAGGGTTTATGCTAAATGTTACATTTTCGCTGCTCAGCCATTTATCCTGCTGAACAATAACCTGCCAGGGGCCGGGTTGTACCAGGGGCGGAAGTGTGAAATTACCGGTAATACAGTCTGCGGATCTGATGGTTACATCGGATGCACTGATGTTGGTGCCTGAACGTGAGAGGTATATCCCGGTATTTTGTGCAGAAGTGTTGAAGATTCCTGAAAGGTTTGTTGCAATATCCTCTCCCTGGGTTCCTGATGAAGGCTGTATTGCGTATATCACCGGATTAGTGAAGACAGAGTCTGTCCTGAAGGATACAATTCCGCCCTGTCCTGCTCCTGCTGAGTTGTTTGCCGAGGACTGATAATACCAGGTTGTTCCTGGATCAAGACCGGTAACCAGAGTGCTGAAGTTTCCAGTTTCATTGAGTGTAACCGGGGATGTGTATGCCGAAAGGTTCTCCTGGGTTTTTCCATACCTGAAGAATACCGAACAGTTTTCTCCGCCTGTACCGGTCAGATTACCTGTGAGAAGGGCTGACCGGGTTGAAACATTTTCTGCCTGAAGTGTTGTGACCGTAGGAGCGGAAATTTCGCGGGATATTGTAAAGGTGACGTTCCCCTCACTAACTTTCCCATCCTGGATGACAGCAACCTGCCAGGGGCCAGTCTGTGCATCTGACGGTATTGAGAGATTTCCGGTGATCGTTCCTGTAGACTCCATAGAAACACCGGTTGCCGGGATGGTAACTCCTGAATTGGTGATTATCACGCTCGTATTGGCTGCCTGAAGGTTAAATGTCCCCGAAAGGTTCTCAATCCTGGTGGTCTTTCCGCAATACCCTGCAGATGGTTCAATCCCGGTAATGGTGAGTGTTGATTCTTCGTGTGCATACTTCTCTGCCGAGTAGATCTCCAGGGTTGAAGAGTTGAACCATACGTTTCTATCTGTTGAATTGAACGTCACTCCTGTCGGGAGCAGGTTCCAGTTGGTGATGTCATATACAACCGATCCCGATTCATTGAATATCTTCAGGTTGAATGGATCCGGACCCTGGATACTATCAAGCGAGATATGTACCGGATACGGGCCTGTGCCTGTCGCTGTTATCACGGTACTTCCTGAGGTGATCTGGTTTGACGAACTATCCGAGGTTCCGAATTTACCAAGAGCTCCGATGACTGATGCCGGATTTGTAACAGTTATGCTATATCCTGAAGCCTGGTTGAGGTTTATTCCATACCCGGTTTTCCCCTGTACTGTGGTATTTGCGATGCTGACTGCTCCATATCCTGCACTACTTGTTCCGGTCAGGAATATTCCATTTACTCCACCAACAATGCCTGATTTACCAACACTCCGGGTTTGTTCCCGGTATGGCCTGCCGGCTGTGCTGCTGACGATTGGACCAAGCGTGCATCCGGGACAGGATACATTGATGATCGCTCCTCCCTGGCCATATATTCCATACTCCTGGCCGGTGATCGATGAATCAGTGGCAGTAACATTTACCCGGCTGCCACCCCATGCACTGATTCCACTGTTCCGGTCAGATCCAGTTCCAGAATCAGTACCGGTTCCGTTGATGTGAATGGTGTTTCCACTGATGGCAAGGGTTGCTGTCTTTCCATTGAGTTCGATTCCGCTGAACGGTCCGGAAATATTCACTCCTGCTCCGCCATCTCCGGTAATGGTAACTGCCGAACTTCGTGATGTTGTCTGCTGAAGGAGACCAAGACCGTATCCTGAGTTTAATTTTCCGGTCAGGGTCGTTCCCCAGTTGTCATTGATACCGCTTCCCGAATACGTTGTCAGATACGGGTCCGGATTATTGGTCCCGATGATATCGAGATTTGATCCATCGACATGGACTGCAGGAACATTCTGTCCTACTACGTTTACATCGACCAGTTTGACCCCGGTGTATCCTGAAGTGACTTTAATTCCTGCTGCCCCGGTTTCTGCCAGGGTGAGCGGGGCATATATGTTGGTGATACTGTTTACCGGTCTCTGGTCAGCATTGGGTGCTGTGGAGAGATCCACTCCGCTGATCCTGACATTTGATGCCTGCACCAAGATCCCGAACTGGGCTTTGGTGGTGAAACTCTTTTTTAGGTGGAATTCTGTCGGGTATTGCGTGGTTCCGGCAAGGGTGATCTTGTAATACGAGTTATTGACTCCTCCAAAGTCACACCATCCGTATCCCCGGGATTTGAGATACTGGCCGTCAAAGGTGTTCATCGCTGAAGGATCGATGACAAACGGTGTGTTCCCGGGGTTTGCAGCAGTGACGGTGAATCCGTTTGCAAGGATTCCTGACTGACCGTCAGGATTTGTAACTATGATATTCCATTGTCCGGCAGCTTTTCCGGTGAGGGGAAGAGTACAGGTGATCTGGGATGAAGAGACAACCTGCACGTTCGTTGCGGTTATGTTTGGCTGTCCAGTCCGGGTGAGATTGACGGTTGCACTGGTGTTGAAGTTCTCTCCAGAAAGGTTGGTTATAGATACTGATCCGGTGTTCACGCCGGTGTTTGGAGTTATGGCGGTGACGAATGGAGGGCAGGCGATATAGGTATTCATAATGCTATTTTTGCCGTATGCAGTGGCCACGGAACAGTTATATGGAAATATTATGAAACCATTTAGCAGGGTTCCGGTCTTGTTATCAAAGTTCTGCACCGTTACATTCCAGGATCCCGATTCTGCATCGGTGGTATTTATGAAGCAGGAAATATCTGAGGAAGATATCAATTTAACATCAGTTGCCGTTATTGGGGTTTGATTACCTTTAGACAGGATTGCGTTCATCTTTGTCGCATACGATTCTCTGAAATTTCTTCCAGTAATATTGACCTGGATTGGATATGCATTATCTCCAAAAGCAGGTATAACATGGGAGACATTTGGTGCTGGATGGTTATAGATCCAGTTGACTCCATCGATGTCATCCTGGGAGAGGGTGGTTCGATTTCCGTATATTCCACACATGACCTTACCGGTATCCTGAGGAAATCCGTTAAGGTCCCCATAAAGGTCGCCCAAACCAAACCAATGGCCCATTTCATGAGTTGTCACAGCCTGGAGATTACAAATATGATCCCCTGGGGATCCTGATATAATATACGAATAATTCGAATTAAACTCGGTATCTGCTTCAATGAGTCGGTCTCCAATATTTAGATCATAAACTTTGACGGTATGTGCGTTCGCAATTGGGTTATCCATAAAATCTAATGGAGGTCCCATACTGAGTACACTTACCCCATCACCTGATATAGGTCCGAGGTTTGTCGTCCCATTATACCTGAAGATAGGCTGTGGGATTACATCATTCCAGGTTTGAGCTGCTGATTGTATCGCGTCGGCTGTCCCAGTGAGATTGAATGAAATCTCATTGATATCGTAATTTATTGGGAGTGAATTACTATACCAGAATTCTTTGTTGTATGAGAAAGGGACTGAGAATGAATGGTTTCCACTCGTTTCCCCGTTTTTTGAAATTATGTAAAAATATCCACTACTGGCAGATACACGTTTTGAACTTGTGTTTCGTGGTGGATCTGTCCAATATCCTCCAATTGGTATCCTTACTCTGATTCAGGTGTCTGTCCAATCAAGAATATCATCAATATTAAAGACAGCCTGAATCCCGGAAGCTAAATAATCGGGGTTTAATCTCTGATAAAAGAAAGCAACATTCCCTTTATCACTCCCAAAACCTGTTCCGTTGATGCTTATTTCAGTGTTTGTTCCTACACTTGCTGTATCCGAAGAGACGCTGGTGATAAGAGAATTAAAGGGTGTTATTTTTAGGTAGTTTTTTTTTGAGTTGGTTTTGGAGTTCTCTCAGGAACAGAAATAGCATGTAGTATTTCAGAGATTTGGGATTTCAATTCGGTGAGATTGCTTCGAGATGACTCATCATTTGGATCCACACTTTCTGAATATAATAGATGATATCTCCCGTTTTTATCTACATTAATAAAGTACACAAGGGTCAAATTTTGACCGATCCCCCACTCCCAATCTGCTACTACTCTTCCTGCCCCACCATGTGCGGCTGCCTGGACCGGATCGTTAATCGTACCTCCTAATATGTATATTGGAATATACGATCCTACAGTAAAGTTTAAAGAAGAGTTTTGTTTTATTATATCCTGAACATATATCTGATTAGTTGTTATCATCCCAATATCACTCCACTTTGTCTCATTTAGGGACGATGTTCCATATACAATAAGATCAGAAACATTAGCAAACCAAGGTAATTTGTCCAGTGGTTCAGGCCCGAATGTTTGAGTACCCGTAACAATACAACATGCTATACTAATGAGAACACCAAAAACTATCCAAATAATCTTCGAATTCATCTCAATCCTCCCTTCTGTCAACCGATCATAATATCCGAAATAGTACCACCACTAACAAATCGATAATTAAGAGGTCTCATGAATGTGGTTCACGAGTTCCATTAAGAATTTACTTCGTTTGATGTTTCAATACAAGAAGTAAAATCCCTATTAAAACACATAATCACCTTTTTCTTGGTGCCCTCTCTCCTATCATCAAACAGTAATCTTTCCCGGTTTACTTAAAAATTCAATTTAAGTAATTGCCGGTTGTCTGTAAAGTAAATTAATCTTTCGAATTTGATTCAGATTGTAAGGTTTATTGTACAAGTATAGTTTTTTTTGGCATCGCGTTCAGGTTAAATCAATCACTAATTTGATTGAACATATTGTACTTCATATTAGGGATAAATATGGTTCATTTCCAGGTTTTTATTAGCCCTTAAATTGAATTATCCCCTATCTTCTTTGATTATTGTTGAAATGGATGAGTATAATATTAGATCTTATTTTATTCAAAAAGGTCTTTCCGGGAGAGATCTCTTATCAATCATCACTCTGTTTTGTACCTTCTCTCAAATCCTGTATAGATTATCCAGTCAGGAATATTCCATTTATTCCACCAACAATACCTGATTTACCAGCACTCTGGGCTTGTTCCCGGTATGGCCTGCCGGCTGTGCTGCTGACGATTGGACCAAGAGTACATCCCGGACAGGATACATTGATGATTGCTCCTCCCTGTCCGTATATTCCATACTCCTGGCCGGTGATTGATGAATCAGTGGCAGTAACATTTACCCGGCTTCCACCCCATGCACTGATTTCGCTGTTCCGGTCAGAACCGGTTCCTGATTCGGTCCCGGCCCCGTTGATGTGGATGGTGTTTCCACTAATGGCAAGGGTTGCCGTCTTTCCATTGAGTTCGATTCCGCTGAACGGTCCGGAAATATTCACTCCTGCTCCGCCATCTCCGGTAATGGTAACTGCCGAACTTCGTGATGTTGTCTGCTGAAGGAGACCAAGACCGTATCCTGAGTTTAATTTTCCGGTCAGGGTCGTTCCCCAGTTGTCATTGATACCGCTTCCCGAATACGTTGTCAGATACGGGTCCGGATTATTGGTCCCGATGATATCGAGATTTGATCCATCGACATGGACTGCAGGAACATTCTGTCCTACTACATTTACATCGACCAGTTTGACCCCGGTGTATCCGGAAGAGACTTTAATTCCTGCTGCTCCGGTTTCTGCCAGGGTGAGCGGGGCATATATGTTGGTGATACTGTTTACCGGTCTCTGGTCAGCATTGGGTGCTGTGGAGAGATCCACTCCGCTGATCCTGACATTTGATGCCTGCACCAAGATCCCGAACTGGGCTTTGGTGGTGAAACTCTTTTTTAGGTGGAATTCAGTTGGGAATTGCGATGTTCCGGCAAGGGTGATCTTGTAATACGAGTTATTGACTCCTCCAAAGTCACACCATCCGTATCCCCGGGATTTGAGATACTGGCCGTCAAAGGTGTTCATCGCTGAAGGATCGATGACAAACGGTGTGTTCCCGGGGTTTGCAGCAGTGACGGTGAATCCGTTTGCAAGGATTCCTGACTGACCGTCAGGATTTGTGACAACGATATTCCATTGTCCGGCAGCTTTTCCGGTGAGAGGAAAAGTGCAGGTGATCTGGGATGAAGAGACAACCTGCACGTTTGTTGCGGTTATGTTTGGTTGTCCGGTCCGGGTGAGATTGACGGTTGCACTGGTGATGAAATTTGCTCCCGTGAGGTTGGTTATAGATACCGATCCGGTGTTCACCCCGGTGTTTGGAGAGATGGCGGTAACAAACGGTGGGCATTCAGGGTAGTAATAAAGGATCCCATTCTTCAGGTAGGTACGACCTGATGATGTTTTACATATGTAAGGAGTAACAATAAACCCATTCGTGAGGGTTCCAGTCTGACCGTCAGGGTTTTGAACGGTTAGATTCCAGGATCCAGCTTCGGCATCCGTAATGTTCAAAGTGCAGATTATTGTCGTTGGAGATACCACGGTGATATTTGTTGCATTGATAACTGGCAGGCTGTTTCTTGAAAGAAAAACTCTGGCATTAGGCTCAAAATTATTGCCGAAAAGGTTAGATATTGTAATTGGTTCGATGTTTTCTCCGGTACTTGGAGTGATACTGGTGATAGTGGGACCTGGATATAGGGAGTAATATGCTCTTGAAGCATTTGCCAGTCCAGATCCGAATGCATTATAATCTGTTCTCGGATCAGCACTGTTCAGGATTGCAGTTCTAATTTCGGATGCAGTTTTGGATGGGTCTTTACTCCATAACAAAGCAGCAATTCCAACGATATGAGGGGCGGCCGCACACGTTCCTGCGAAATTTGTTGTAAACCCCCCGGCACCTGATACAGATATTCTGTCTACACCGGTGATATCAGGTTTGTTCCGATTTTCATTTGTTGGATACCGGATAGTAACCGGTCCCCTCGAGGAATAGGATTCTATCGTATACGGAGTATTATTCGCTGCAGCTCCAACAGATATTTCTCCAGATGCCCTCGCATGGTCAAGGACAGAATCATTGGCAATGAGGTTATTCCTTAATACGTTTGCATTAACATCACCCCGCACGAATAATTTAAGGGTTCTATCCTGTACATCCTGATTTAATTTTTCAATATCTAAACGAACTTGTCTGCTTATTAGAGTATGACCGGTTATCATTTCATAAGGATGTTGGTCATCTCCCCCGTTTTGAGGGTTTTGACTATATCCTATAATACTATCATCTATATCCAAGAGATAGAGATTATAGTCGTTTGTTGGATGATCCCATGGATCATCCCATTGGAGATAAACATTAAATATACCATCTGGACTGCAATTGACATATATGTAAGGATAGTCTTGATCAGTGTATAATGCTGGATAACTTCCGGTTAAAAAACTATGTTGCAGGGTATTATTCGTTTGAGGGACAAACATTCCCTGATAATGTTTATTTGCATAATTACCTGCAGAGGTGACAAATATGATATTATTATTTTCTGAATACGAATTTATTAATTGGGAGATATTCCCATCTTCAAATGAAGGCTCATCAACAGCAGTATAATCATCATAGATGACATTACAACCCATCTGAACCAATTTATTAATGGCTTTTTCATGGACGCTGTACTATTCACTGCATAAAAAAAAAGAGATGCATTTGGCGCGATATTATGAATGATCTCTGCCGTTGCTGTACCCTCATCACCCTGACCTTCAGACAATATATTACTCGGGAGAGTGGATGGCAGGTCACCAGATTGTATTGCATCAGATACATGATTCATCCCGTCTGACATGATGCCAATAGAAATTCCTTTTCCATCCGGACCGGTTGGGAGTTCTAATACATTTTTTGAATGGAGAGTAGCATTCCCCTGGGTTTCTACTGAACCTATATTAAATAAACCAAGACTTAATTCGTCAATTATCGATACTTCAGATAAATTTGCTATTTCTTTAATCTTTGATACTTCTACCCAAGCATTTAACGTTCTCCCCTCTTCATCTCTGGAATGTTCCTGATATATATAGGGATCGAGGATATGGGTGGAATTCCCAGAATACACCTTTATTTGCAAAAGAACCATATCTGGAGTCTTTTTTATAGTCGTCCCTTCCTGATAAGTAGCAGGTTTAAAAATATCAGACATCTGAAATTGTACAAAAAAAACATCAGACAAATTTTTAGAGGTTATTTGAAGCGACATCAAATAAAGAATATTGGGAGATATTTTTTGTTCTTCATGGGTGAGATTCGACCTGTTTTGTCTTATCGCAAGAAAAAAGTCCCTGGTTTCGTTCATTTGCTTAAGAGTTTCAGGGCTGTAACTTGGATGAGTTTTAACTGGTTCTCCGGTTAAAATACCTCCATCCTGATAAACATCTGTGTTGTATGCGGCAACCGGATTAAACATTCTTCCAATGATGAAGAAGACTAGTATTAAAAATATTAGATTACTTTTGAAGCGTCTTTTCCGTTGGGTTTGAATATAATTATTCATGTTAGATCCTCATTTAATCCATAATACCGTGAACATTCTCTATCATTTTAACACAATCTTAATGACAATTCCATCATGAGTTACTTTGGTTGGTGTATTCAATATAAAAAGTTAAATCCCTATTAAAACACCGAATCGCATTTTATTCATAATACCCTCTATCAATAATTAAGCAACAATTTTTTGCAGTTCACTTAAATATTTAGTTTAAGTAATTGGCAATTTTCTGTAAAGTAAATTAATCTTTCGAATTTGATTCAGATTGTCTATTATATTGTACAAGTATAGTTTTTTTGGCATTGCGTTTAGGTTAAATTCATCATTCATTTGATTGAACTTATTGAGTCTCATATTTGGAATAATATTGGTCATTTTCAGGTTCTTGTTAGCCCTGATATTGAACTATCCCCTATCTTCTTTGATTATTATTGAAATGGATGAGTATAATATTAGATATTATTTTATTCAACAAGGTCTTTCCGGGAGAGATCTCTTATCAATCATCACTCTGTTTGTACGTTCTTTCAAACCCTATATAGATTATCCAGTCAGGAATGTTCCATTTACTCCACCAACAATGCCTGATTTACCAGCACTCCGGCTTGTTCCCGGTATGGTCTGCCAGCAGTGCTGCTGACGATTGGAACGAGGGTGCATACGGGACAGGATACATTGATGATCGCTCCTCCCTGGCCGGTGATGGATGAATCAGTGGCAGTAACATTTACCCAGCTTCCACCCCATGCACTGATTCCGCTGTTCCGGTCAGAACCGGTTCCTGACTCGGTCCCGGTCCCGTTGATGTGAATGGTGTTTCCACTGATGGCAAGGGTTGCTGTCTTTCCATTCAGTTCGATTCCGCTGAACGGTCCGGAAATATTCACTCCTGCTCCGCCATCTCCGGTAATGGTAACTACTGCGAAGAGGTCTGTTGAAGGAGACCAAGACCGTATCCTGAGCTTAATTTCCCGGTCAGAGTCGTTCCCCAGTTATCATTGATACCGTTTCCCGAATACGTTGTCAGGTACGGATCCGGGTTATTGGTTCCGATGATATCGAGATTTGATCCCTCAACGTGAACTGCAGGAACATTCTGTCCTACTACGTTTACATCGACCAGTTTGACCCCGGTGTATCCTGAAGTGACCTTGATTCCTGCTGCTCCTGTTTCTGCCAGGGTGAGCGGGGCATATATGTTAGTGATACTGTTTACCGGTCTCTGGTCAGCATTGGGTGTTGTGGAGAGATCCACTCCGCTGACCCTGACATTTGATGCCTGGACCAGGATCCCGAACTGTGCTTTGGTGGTGAAACTTTTCTTGAGGTGGAATTCAGTTGGGAATTGCGTGGTCCCGGCAAGGGTAATCTTGTAATACGAGTTATTGACTCCTCCAAAGTCACACCATCCGAATCCCCGGGATTTGAGATACTGGCCGTCAAAGGTGTTCATCGCTGAAGGATCGATGACAAACGGTGTGTTCCCGGGGTTTGCAGCAGTGACGGTGAATCCGTTTGCAAGGATTCCTGACTGATCATCATAATTTGTTACTGTTACATTCCATAAACCCGGTTCTGCACAGTTATCGGAAAGGAATAGGTGATGTGTGAAGATGAAATGTTCGTGTCATTAGTATTCATTAACACAGTATGTGCAATAGTTTCAGGGATATTCGTAAAATCTGGATTAGATCTAATGGATATTACATTTAAACCATCTCTAATAAATTCAGTTCTTGTTGATTCACCCACAACTTGAAAAATTACATCTCCTGGAGGTATTTTTCTGCAAATGAGATAAGCCCTGTCCGGATAGTTGGAAACATATGCGTTTTTCCGATCATTTCATCAAGGCCGGCACGCTCTAACATATCCAGAAGGACCCCGTTTGCCCCGGCGATACCGATAGTAATCCCCTGCTCCTTCAGATCCAGGTACATTTCCCTGAATGCGTCCGCTGCGGTTGAATCAAAATCCAAAATCGCGGTTGCATCAAGAAGGAGGTACGTAACCGGTTCTTCTGATCGCTCAATGGCCTGGTTTATATCTGACACAAAAAAAGCTGCGTTTGCGAAAAACAGAGGTGCATCAAATCTGTATATGAGTAGTCCGGGAAAGAAGAATTGTTCCCCGTCCGAGGAAACGGCATGGAATCCGTCCACCCCTTCACAAATACCCAGAATTGAGGTGTGAGGCCGGTAAATCCGCTTGATGAACTCAAGAAGCGAGAACCCGACTGCAAGTGCAACACCCTGTATTAATCCGAATGCAAGCACTCCGACGAGGGTGAGAATTGACAGGACAAACTCACTTCGCCTTGTGTGGTAAATACTCCGGAATTCATCGATGTCAATAAGACTGTACCCGGCAACGATGACAATCGCTCCCAGGGCGACCAGGGGAAGATTACGTAAGACTGACGTAAAAAAGAGTAAAAATACAACTACCAGCCCTGCTGCAATCAACCCTGACAATTGACTTTTATTGCGGGACCCATCATTTACTGCTGTTTTTGTCTGGCTTGCTCCGACGGTAAAGCCCTGAAACAGACCGGTGCAGATGTTGGCTGCTCCAAAAGCGATGAGTTCTTTGCTTGAATCCAGCCGGTAATGATGTTTTCTAGAGAAAACCCGCCCGGTCAGGGTACCATCAGTAAAGAGAATTACTGAAATTGCTATCGCTGCCGGAACCAGTATCTGAAGATCAGAGAGCGTAATCATCGGAATCTGAAAAGATGGCAGGCCGGTTTCGATCTCTCCCACTACTTTAATACCATAACTCTGGAGGTTGTATATCGTTGAAACGATGATCGAACCAATAACGACAATCAGGGGGGCGGGAAGTCCGGGTGTGAAACGCCGCATCAGCAGGAGAATAATCAGAATGACGATTCCAATCTCAAAGGTGAGGATATGAGTATGGTCTATTTCAGAGAGCACTTCCATGAATTTGTCTGTGATCTCCACGCTCGAGATACTCAGGCCAAACATCTTGCCCAGCTGGCTGATGATTACGACAATGGAAGTGCCGGTGATATACCCGGTAAGAATGGGTTTTGAAAAAAAATCAGATACAAATCCCAGTCGAAGCCGGCCTGCAACAATACAGATAATGCCGATAATGAGGGCTAATGTGGCAGCAAGATATGTATACCTGGTATAATCTCCCAGTGCCAGAGGTGCAACGGTTGTTGCAAGAAGGATTGCAGTTGTTGATTCAGGTCCGATAATGATCTGCTTTGACTGGGTAAAGAGTGCATACACAAGCATTGCAACAAAACCAGCATATAACCCTATAACCGGGTTAAATCCGGCTAGTTCTCCATATGCCAGGTTTGACGGGATAAGAACTGCAAATACAACAACTCCGGCAACAAGGTCATACCGAAGCCACTCACGGTTATAGGAAAGAAGACTATACAGCCCGGGCATATATAACTGAATAATAGTGCGGGCAGAAAATTCCGGGGTATTACTTTCTGTCGGGCTGGTTTTTCGGGTAATTGTGATTCACCTTCATGTGATCAATTTACAGAATAGCAGGATCAATGCTTTCCATTGGATGTACGAGTACTAAAAGAATGATGGTACATCCTGGCACTCCTCCATTTACATATTTCACTTGTCTTTTTGTTTCTGCCTCTTGTCGCTGATCACATCATGGATGAGCCATAGATGAGGAAGATCATAGGTGATGAGATCTGAAATATGGCAGACGCTTTAAATGCTTTTCTCGTGCTGATGTATAAAGATTGTTCCAATCTGAAAGCACTCAAACTTTTGCATGAAAAACATTTCAACGGTCTCGCCTGGGGCCCCAAATGAGCCCCATTGGGGTTTTGGAAGCTCCGGGTGAGGCGTTTGTATGGGAGAACAGGATTCCCAGCCTCCCGCACGAAGGGAAATCAGTGATTGAGAAGGGTCTTAAAGAAGGATCAGATGAGATTTCTCAGGTTGGATAGGATCCGACACGGGAGATGGTTACAGGGTAAGCGGGTGGAAATTGGAGATCATCGAAATTCTCTCTACGCGTATCATTCACAGTTCATGTACATCCAACAAGATTCAGCAGGGTGAAGGTCAGCCTGTTCAACTCATCTCCACCCTGACAACAGTTTTTGAAGACGTTTTTAGCGAACGGTGGAAGGAAAAATAACCATCAGGTAGATCAGACCGGGGGATTTCTATGGAGAGGAGTCTATAACTTCTGCAAACGCGTATGCAGAAGGTAACGCGTTTGATGATCTCATCATCTATTCCATTGACTCTGAAGACTTCACAACCAGTTTGGTAGAGAGTCCCACCGTAACACTCGCAGGTATTCATGCATTGTCAGGGACAACACGACAGTCAGGTTACTGTTGATCGATGAATCAGGATAATTTCAACATATCAATGATGAATAGTTCAGAATGGCCAGAATTAAGACATTTTTATGTCTCTTCGCTGACGATTCCATGGCCTGAAGATACCGGACCCGGATTTGTTGACCTGTATGAAATTGATATGGTACAAATCTCCAGGAACTCATCTCACTTTCTTCCGTATCTTTCTCAGAAAGAGCATGCAAGAGCAGAAAAAATGGTTAATCCAGAAAACAGAGCGTTTTCTGTCTGCTCGTATGGATTAAGGAGAGAGATTCTTTCAAGATACCTGAATATCAACCCCGTATCTATCAGTTTTCATGAAAACATCTATGGAAAACCGGATATCAATAATCAAAATCCTGATACCGTATCCTTTAATGCTTCCCACTCAAAAGACCGCCTTATTATCGGGATATCAATGAACCGGGAGATTGGAGTTGATATTCAGGTAATTGACGATACTGTTCAGGTCAACAAGATAGCAGAACGGCTATTTTCAAAAAATGACCTGGATTGCCTTATTCAGAACACGAATGACTCTCTCCGAACATTTTATCGTATCTGGACAGCAAGGGAGGCATATTCCAAGGCAGTGGGTATGGGCTTTTCATTGCCTTATCTGGATTATCCGGATTTTTCAAACCTCAATGAGAGTGCTGTGATATTCGGCGGAGAAAGAGTATGGTACCTCTTCCGGATTGCAGAGATGGGTGAGTACGAGTGCTGTGTTATCGTGAGCGATATCAATAATCGTGATTTACATGAGGCTCCGGATTCACTACTATCCAGGATATGAATTCATTAGCCCTCTCTTGGTATTCTTCATGAACACCACTCTCTGAATAGGTTGACTCATTCAGGGATCATTCGAAGGTGATCAGATCACATCAGTAAAAAAGAAAACCGGGAATGCCGATAATGACACACCCCTTTTCCCGGATTACCGCTGTGGCCGTACCGTCTTCACAAACGTTGGTTTTCTCACGATTGCAGACCCATGGTTGTTCTCAACCTCGAGGGTGATCGTGTACCTTCCGATCCCGTTGTACGTGTGAACCGGATTCTGCAGTGTCGAGTACGATCCGTCCCCAAGGTTCCATCTCCATTTCGTCGGATACCCGGTTGAGAGATCGATAAACCGGACCGTGAGCGGCGGAACACCGGTCACATTGACTGTCGTGAAGTTGGCTGTCAGAGTGACCGGGATCACTCCGGGCCTGACCAGCGGTGCGGTGTCATTCGCCCCGGAAAAGACCGGATACGGAGTCGTGACATACCCGTTCGGGTTTACAGGCTGCAGGTCAGACCAGCCGGTCCCGTTCGGGTTGCTCCAGTAGTTACCGGCAAGATACGGGCCGCCGACCACGCTGGTTCCTGGCTGCGGGCCGGCAGGGTTAGTCCAGGTAAACTGGCCTGTATCCCCCTCTCCGTCAACATTCTTCAGGTTTCCGAAGTAGTTGTTGTATACCGATCCATTCCCACTGTTGCTCGTGATATCCAGGTATATTCCCGCATCAGTATTGTTTTGAAGCGTATTTCCGGTGACGGATGCGTTACCAGCTGACAGGAAGATCCCACCGGACCCGGTATTCGAGATGGTGTTCTGCGATATGACCGTATCAGACCCGTCTGCCACAATTCCACCGATGGTATTTCCCACAATCTCGTTTTGAGAGACCACGGTGGTACCTCCTTCATACCCGATACCAAGGAGCCGGTTCGTGTTCACGATGTTTTTTGTTATGACCGAACTGTTCCCACCTGATAGGATACCCACCCAGTTGTTGCTTGCATTGTTCCCGGTAATGGAAGCAGCATCCCCTGTGACATATATCCCCATGAACATGTTGGTACCCACCGTATTCCCCCTGATCACGGTCCCGGTACCGGACGATTCGATACCAGAAAACACGTTGTCAGATACATGGTTTTCGGCAACGATAGCACCAGTTCCGGTTATGTTTATCCCTCTCTGGTTCCCGGATATCACGTTTCTGTTGATCTCATGGCCAAAACCATCAGAAAAAATACCGGACTTTGAGTTATTTACAAGGACATTGTCGGTGACAGATGCAGACCCATACGAGAGATCGATTCCCGTGGTGGAGTTCTGCACAGTATTGTGAGCGACGATAGTATCCCAGCCCCAGACAGATATTCCAGTGCGGGTCGCATTCCTGATGATATTACCTGTTACGGTGTTATTACCCCCCATTATGCCCAGAGTAATACGCCCATCGTCTACGGTATTGTCTACAATCTTCGAATTTGAATTGAATGAGTACATGCCTACATGTTCCGTTGCATGTACAGTATTGCCCGTTATCGTTGAGTTACCGCCAACAACTCCTATCCCCTCGTAGTTTCCAGACACCTGATTCCATGAAACTGTGGAGTTTTCACCCCGCATAATGATACCGACATCTGAACTCTTCGTGACGGTGTTTTCGGATATAATTGAGTTATTTCCCGATGCATTAACACCCTCCGGATTGGTATCCAGTGAATTGTTCCTGATACCTGTTCTCAGACCGAGAGAGTAAATGCCCCTTTTTTCACTGCCGGAGATCGTATTGCCTGATATGATGGCGTCATCACCATATGACCAGATTCCATCGTACTTGTTTGAAGAGATGACATTGTCAGCGATCACAACCCCTTCGTCGGTTGTATCGATACCCCCTCCATTATTCAGGATGGTATTGTTCCTGATTTCACTCTTCGATCCGAGAATCAACAGTGATCCATACGTGTTGTTCTCGACGACATTGTTCCTGATACTGATATTCGTGCATTCATAGGTTACTATTCCAGTGTTCTGGTTGCCATAGATAGCCGAATCATGTATGGAGGAGTGTGATCCGAATGTTAATATGCCACCAATTGTATTACCAGTCGCAGTGATCCCGGTAATGAGCGTTGAGTTGCCATTCGTCTGAACCCCGAACTCATTGTTGGTAAAAGAACTGTTCCTGATCGTCACATCTACTCCGGTACTGTTGAGGCCACGGTTAAACCCGGAGATTCTGGAGACGTTAGCGATGGAAATGCTTGAGTTCATGAGCATTATCCCGGTTCCGGTTCCGGTTCCCGTGATGGTATGACCGTTCCCATCCAGATAGACATCTGGAGCAGTAATGGTGATGACAAAGGGATTCATCGCAGATATATCAGATCCCGGGGTGTAGGTTCCAGGACCATAGATCCAGTAATCGGTATCAGTACCAGGATACTGGTATGCGTACCCGCAGCCCGTCGGGCTTGGAGTGACAGGGACCAGTACTACGGCATCGCCCTGGGCTTTCATTCCGGTCTCTGCAAGCCCTGCCTTTGAGGATTGAACCTGTTCGATCTCAGCGGCAGTCAGGCGTGAGAGCGGGACAGGTTCCTCTGGTCCTGAAGGCAGTACCTGGCTGATCCCGGTATGATGCTCCTCTCCGGTGATATGGTGATCATCAACATCTGATTTACTCATGTGGGAATCGTTTGATCCCGATGGTAACACGATTGAGGCGATACTATCATCGCGTACCTCGAATCCTGCCGCACTGATCCCCTCTTCTATCGGCCCGGGAAGAGCCCCACACGGAAGAGAACAGATTACAAGAACAAACACAGCAACAATGAGAGTGCCCTGAAACTTCATCAGAAACACCTGCAATCCGGCATTATGGATTCAGGGTGAGGTTGCGCTCCAGGCGATCCGGATATGAGACCTGAATCATTGGTATTCCGATCAGGGAAGGCATCGTCTGATCCCGTTGAGTTCATGGTAAACCCGGGTGAAACGATCAGGTTTCGTTCCGGTTTCACGATAGTCAAGTCAGTTTTCCAGTAATTTTTCCCCAAAAATATCTCCATCTCTTCCCCACCTTGTACATCTACATCCACCAGGTACAATTGGAAGGCTTTTATTTTTGAGTTATTATTAATGTTCTGATATGATATTCGTATACCAATCACGGCATCCTAATTTGAGGAGACAAAGATGTGAATATTTACTTGTTTAAGATTTTAACAGGAGTATGACTAGAATTATTGCGTAAGTACGAGCAATTATACACGTATGGTCCAGCATGATTTTTTCACGACCACATATTCCCTCATCTATTTCATATCAATAGCAGTTTTTTGCTGGCTTCTGATCTGGACCAAGAAGATCAGGAATAACCCTGCCATTTTTCCTTTTAAAACCCTTATGGTTTTGTTCATCATCTGGGCATTAGACTATTCCCTTTTTTCCTTTGCTCAAAAACTGGAGGAATGGATAGTTCTTGAGCAGATTGCATATCTGTCCTATACATTAATTCCGGTTTTCTGCTTCATTCTGGCCTGGCAATATACAGATCATAAGGACTTTTTCAAAAGCCGATGGGCCATTCTTCCCTTTATCATTCCGGCCATCACTCTCTTTTTCACCTGGGTACCCCAGTTTCAGCATCTCCTCATGCATGATTTTTTTATCAATACCCAGGGTCTGATGCCTTCATTAGATTATCAATACGGTATCTGGGCTTACATTCATCATATTAACGGTGCAATTTTTGAAGTCGGAAGCCTCCTTCTTCTTATTAATACACTTTATTTCTACCCTAAACGGCACCAAAAAGGGAATATATGTCTCATCATAGGAATCTTCATCCTTGCCTTATGGAATCTCATTTATCTGACTGGATTCATCCCCCCCTGGGCATTCAATCTTCCAGTTCCTTTTCTTCTGATCGGGTTTTTTTTCGCCCTTGCAATCTTCAGATATCATTCCCTCGATTTTCTTCCGATGGCAAGAAATCTTGTTCTTGAGCAGATAAATGATCCATTTGTCATCCTTTCATCCGATGCATTTATTCTTGATATGAATCCGTCCCTGGCCAGGGCCTTCAATCTTGAACCGAACGATTCGATAGGAGTAGATGTGAAGAGAGTATTCTCAAACTGGCCGGAATTAGTATCAATATTGACAAATACAGACTGGGAGAGCAAAAAGGATCAGGTATTCTCTCTTGAAAACGGAGAAAGAAAGGAGTCATATTCAATTACACGATCCGTGATCTCTGATACTGATACAGAAATACTCGGTACCGTTCTCACCTTTCATAATATCAGCGAACTCGAATCAACGAGGATACTGCTTGCAGAATCGAATGAGGAACTTAAATCAATAAATGTTCAACTCCATGACGAAATATCCGAACGGATAAAATTTGAACAGGCATTGAAACGGTCAGAATCAACCCTTCGAACAATCCTTGACAGTATGCACGATGCGGTATTTGTGCATGATAAAGACGGGAACATTCTTGAAGTAAATGCATAGATGCTCAACATCTATCATATACCTGATAAAACCGTTATTGCACAATTCCCAAACGTCAGGGATTATTCGCATCCTGATACCCCGGTCGATATGCTTCAGACCTATTGGGAATTGGTATTTTCAGGAGAAGATACATTATTCGAGGGAAGATCCGTTTGCCCGCTCGATAAAGAAACATTTGATGCTGAATTCTTTTTGACGAAGATCGAATTCGAGAATCATCCTGCAATTCTTGCATCTGTCCGAAATATTTCTGAGAGAAAGCAGGCCGAGAGGGCACTCTTCAATGTTAATGAGGAGTTGAAGGTACGAACAGAGGAGGTTCAGAACCAGTCCCGGTTTTTGCAGGATCTTATGGATACTCTGCCGATTCCTATCTTCTATAAAGATATTAAGGGGACATATACCGGATGTAATACCGAATTTGAGAGATATAACGGCAAACCTCGTGACCAGATTATCGGAAGATCAGTGTATGAGCTCTGGCCTGAACCGATGGCAGAAATATTTTATCAGGCTGATCTCCAGGTGTTTCAAACGCCACATCGGCAGCAATACGAAACCACAATACGATATCATGATGGGTCTGTACATGATGTTATTTTTTATAAAGCTCCGATCTTTACGATATCAAATCATGTAGATGGATTAATTGGAACCTTTTTAGATATCACTGAACGAAAAAGAGCTGAAGAGGCTCTTAAAGAGAGTGAATCATTCAACCGTGGACTTATTGAGAATCTTCCCGATTACATCGCAGTATATGGGTATGATAAAAAAATTCTCTATGTCAATCCGGCGTTGACAACTGCTCTTGGATACTCATTTGAAGATCTCGTATCAGAGCCGGTGTTTTCATATATTGGTGATGAATTCAGGAGTAAGAGTGAGGAGGTAGTATCGTCCCGGATAGAGGGCCGGATACCCCCGGTATATGAGGCAGATATTCTCTGCCGGGATCATAAGCGAAGATCGGTTATCATCAAAGGAACCCGGATTCAGTATCGTCAGAATCCCGCGATTCTTCTCCTGATGAGTGATATAACCCTTCGGAGACAGATGGAACAGGCATTGAGAGAAAATGAGGAGAAATTTGTTTCCATATTTGAAAAAACACCAGATCCTGTCCTTATCCTGGACTCATCATATCAAATTATTGAAGTTAACCGGGGATTTGAAAAGTACTTCGAATATTCGCATGCTGAGGTCCATGGAAAAAATGTTGATGATCTGGGTATCAGACTGCACCAGGAAGCTATCGAACTTCTTCTCAATACGAGTGAGAACAATTCTCATGCCTCCCTCATAGAGATGGAACTGTTAAAACGGACAGGTTCTCCATTTATTGCAGAAGTAACCATCTCCAGAATAATAATCAATACCGAATCGTGTTTCATCATTCAGATTCATGACATCGATGAGATCCGAAAAGCACATGAGGCCATCTCACAGGTCAACCATAAACTGAAGATTCTCTCCAGCGTTACGAGGCATGATATTCTCAACCGGATCATGGTTACTTCAGCGTATTCTGGTATGTTACTGGAAGATGTACAAGACCCGGACTTCCAACGTAAATTGAATGCTATCCGGCAATCTTCAGAAGAAATCAGGATTCTTATCGAATTTACCGGACAATACCAGAATTTAGGCGAGACGACTCCTACATGGCAGGTTTTAGAAGGTCTGTTTTCGTTCCGAGCAATTCAGGGGTTACTGTCCGGGATTCGGTTAACCCTGGATCTGGGCGGCGTTGAGATCTATGCAGATAATATGCTCGAAAAGGTGATCTACAACCTGGTTGAGAACTCAGTCAGGCATGGGAAAAACCTGACCCGGATCTCTCTTTCCAGCCATGAGGAATCAGGAACTATGATGATCTGGTATGAAGACGATGGGGGTGGTATCATACCTGAGGAGAAAGAAAAAGCGTTTGAGAAAGGGTTTGGTAAAAATACCGGTCGTGGTCTTTTTCTGATCAGGGAAATTCTCTCGATTACCGGGATAACAATAACCGAGAACGGGATTTTTGGAACCGGAGTTCGATTTGAGATGGTTGTTCCTGCAGGTATTTGGAGATTTACATCCACAAATAGAATCAGATCAGTTGAATAGTGAGAAAGATCGATTCTCCATATGGTGATCTCCTATGGTAATCACTCACTCTGGTATCATGAATCATCCATCTATCGGGGATTTCGCAACAGTTTACCCGGGATCATTTCTGGTTATCGGAATCCAGGTCATTGAGTGTTCGATGGGATCTCTGTATCGCAGGTGTGACCTCTTAAGCCTGAAAAATCTCTTCCTTGACCGGCTGATGAGATCTGATGCACAATGGATCGCCATGCCGTCTCTTGATTATTCCTGTATGATCAAGGAGAGTGATTTTGATCAGACCGCTTTTCCGGTTCGAGCGAACTGGGATATCGCTGGCTGAGGGTTTATCCTGAGCCCCTCGGCTATGATGTTGAACAGGCCTCTCTCCCGGATACGTTCCTTCATCTCGATAGAGCGTTGTCAATTCCAAAAAGAGCTGGTATCATTGTCTCCCCTGAAGCGTTTCCGGATGGTATACCATCCAGGTTCCATGACTGGAAACAGATCACAGTACCAATAGATCAGGCTTGCAGACCTGCAGCAAACGGGATTCCTCTTGATGAAACTCATTACATCCTTGGGTATAATGAGCATTTTTCCGGAACTGTGATACAGAAGGCGTTGGAGAAGGAAGGAATTACGGTGTACCGGATCCCGTTCGGAGCTCATAATTCTGTCGGAGGTTCCATCCGCTGTAGTACCAATCCGCTTATCAGGATTCTACCACAGTAATGGTACCTGAAAGACCATTCATAGTTTTTTATCGTTTTTTCAAAGTAAACCAGTAGTGTAATCTGTACTACAAACAGGTACACTATTATAGAAGCAGTCGTAACATACTTTCATCTATGGACCTTATCAAGGCGTTTCTTTCACTCAGGTATATCAGCATCATTGCTGTAATCTCTTCTTTTATCGGGGCCGTTCTTCTCTTCATCCTTGGTGCCCTGAAAATTGCAGGTGCACTCGGTGTTATGCTACTCAGTGGAAAATCCGTTCAACTCCTTATCGAAGCCCATGGTCCAGAGTCTGTAACATCGGGGATCGTTATTCTTGTTATCAATGCGATAGACTGTTTCCTGTTTGCCCTCATCCTCCTTATCTTTTCCTTTGGCATATATACGCTGTTTGTCAATAGTGCCTTCGTACAGGCTGATCAATATCCGTCATGGATTAAGATAGAAAGTATCTCACAATTGAAACTTTACCTCACCCAGGTCATCATAACTATTCTCTTCGTACAATTCCTTGAGATTTCAATCGTAAACGGAGAACATCTGGACTGGAAAGCGATCGTCCTGCCGTTCTCGATCCTCTGTCTCGCCGGAGCGATATATCTCATGCATGCAGGGAATAGTGAACATTAATCTTCAAGGAAACTCTGATATTCAACCGGTTGTGAGAAGAAGGATCCCCCGGGTTGAGAAATGCACCCCCTACCAGAAGATCAGACGGGCTAACCCATTATCCCTGTCCTTCTTTGCATGAAAAAGCCCTTTTCACCGGACCTACCTGGGGCCCCCAACGGGGCACCGTTGGGGTTTTTATACGCCAAAAAACCGGATTGGCGTCTCGATATCTGATGCAATGAGACAGGGGAGGCTCTTCTGGTAGTATTAGTTAGAGAGTAATTAATGTATCAACGGGAATCGGATATCCACTCCGGATAATATCAGGGGGCTTAATTCCGGCATTCTGATAACTCTCCCATGTTCTTTTTGTGATATCAGTTTTAAAAGTAAATTCGTGTCTGAGATCGTTCACATATGCCTTGGCAATAATTTTTCGATACAGTGGATAATTTTCGACAAGAATGATATACGGCCTTTTTTCAGAGATATACACATAACGGGAAGTTATGACTGCTTCGGTGAGAAGCCGGACCGCTTCATCGATATCAGCATCATAGGAGAGGTAGAGATCGGTGACAACCATCATTTCAGCAGAACCTGAGTTTGAACTCGAGACTGCATTAACAACTGTCAGATAATTAGGAATAGTTACCCTGCTATCTCCTGGTGTGACAATAACAGTCTGAATGAGACCAATATCGATAACTTCTCCATATTGTTCATTTATTGCGATTTTATCTCCAATCTGATACGGTTTTTCAATAATGATGACAAAACCGGCAATAATATTCTCAACAAGATCCTTAAGTCCGAACCCGAGTCCAGCTCCGATGAGTCCGGAGAATACTGCAAGTTCAGTAAATCCGAGATCAAACAACGGAGATAGGATCACATATACCATACAGATATACACTAAAATCTTGAGGACCGGGATAACCATTGCGAGAATATGGCGTCTGGTTCCAAGTTGTTCGGACAGAATGCGAAGGAAAAAATCCATTCCAAAAACAATCAGGTAACCAATAACGAGTATGAATAAACTTGAAATTATCCAGGATGGTTCAACAATGGTTCTGATCATATGCCCTGGCAGAGTCCCATCAGGAGCGATTTTGGATATATTCGTGATGTTTTGTAAAATTGCGCCCGATTCAACCATTATTACCACACCATCCGGAGTCGTTTCAATTCTTTGGTTATTTCCGCTAACGCTATCGGTTTAATCAGAACTCTTTCGTTTTTCAGTATCACAAGCTCCTTGTCCCGAAGTTTTGAGATGATAAGATTCAGGTTAATTTCTGATGGAATGACTTGGTTAAGGTCAGATACGAGCACATCCTCGTATGACATAATGAGTGAGAGAATATATGCCGTATCTGGATCTGATATTCCTGAGAGGACAGGAGGTCTCATGCTACTGAGTCGAATCTCCCAGGCATCACAAGCATGTTGCCATATTTGTAAGGCAATTCCCGGGTTTCCATTTGATATCTGATGAAGTCGCTCGAAAATGAGTTCTGATGGTTCGAGTTCCTGACTTTTATTCCTGAGTATTGCAACAAGCAACCGGAATCGAAGAAAATAATAGGAAAATTCTATTGTTTTATTGATAATGGGAATTATGAAGGTCTTCTTCTTCTGGATAAGCACCATTCTTCGAGGGACCGGAGGATCGATAATATAGAAGAGAGAACTGAGTTGTTGGGAGAGGATGATACTTCGAAGATCAGATTCACTCTTATGTTTGAGTTCAATTTGTTTACCAAAAAGAGATCCGATATCCTTTACTGCTACGAGATATCTCCAGGTGTGTATATTCCAGGTAGTGATCCAGATCTTCTCCTTTCTCGATAATATTTCAATAAATTCATCAAGCAGATGAAATCCATTGATCATCCTGCTAAAGATAAATCTGCAGTTTTCTACAATGATGATATCAACATCATTATCAGTTGAGAGGATGGAAAGATCGCTCAGTGCTTCTGCGAGTGTAATTCGTTTCGTTCGTCCTGCATGAACATGCTCAACTTTTGAGATGAGTTCTTCTCTTCCTGCAAGGTATTCTGAAATAATTGCGATATTACGAATTTTTCCAGATAATCCCTCGTCGATTACATGGAGCAATTGTTCAGTATCATCTGGCCAGATTTGGGTTTCTATTTGTCCAGAATCAGCTGAGTGTAATCCATCCATTACTCTCTATGGTGATATACTACTGTTTATAGGTTTTAGCGATTGCTCATGCAGCCCCAGATGGTACAGGCAGTGGATGGAGACGGCTGCCCAATCTGATAAATCGGAGATATTTTAAAAAATAAACGCAGATACTGCATTTTCCTAATCTGCTCATTAGGATAATTTCATATGAAATTGCAACTACCGGATTGTATGAGATCCATTATCGGTTGGTGTGCTCACACTTGTCTTCCTCCTTATCATGGGGGTAGTGAGTGCCACCAATATGGAAACTGAACAGATCTTTTTAAAACTTCTGGAAGCAGCCAGGACCTATAAGATTGAAGACCAGAAGGTATCACTCTCGGATACTGAAGGGAATTCCCTTCTCTTTATAAAATCAGAGAAGAGGGAGAGTAAGGATTCCTAAAGGATATTCTACATCTTTTGATCCCTCCTTATAGTCCCATCAGATCGGTATGGAGATGAATCAGGAGAAGTGACTACTCTCAATTAAAAACAGGTCCGAACGATAAAAAAATCACCGGGAGTATCGGATATGGCACAAATTCTTCCCGGATTACCGCTGTGGCCGTACTGTCTTCACAAACGTTGGTTTTCTCACGATTGCGGATCCATCGTTGTTCTCAACCTCGAGGGTTATCGTGTATCTCCCAATCCCCTGGTAGGTATGGACCGGATTCTGCAGTGTCGAGTACGATCCGTCCCCAAGGTTCCATCTCCATTTCGTCGGATACCCGGTTGAGAGATCGATAAATCGGACCGTGAGCGGCGGAACACCGGTCACATTGACTGCCGTGAAGTTGGCTGTCAGAGTGACCGGGATCACTCCGGGCCTGACCAGCGGTGCGGTGTCATTCGCCCCGGAAAAGACCGGATACGGAGTCGTGACATACCCGTTCGGGTTTACAGGCTGCAGGTCAGACCAGCCGGTCCCGTTCGGGTTGCTCCAGAAGTTGCCAGCAAGATACGGGCCGCCAACCACACTGGTTCCTTGCTGTGGACCGGCAGGGTTTGTCCACTTGAACTGTGATGCATCCCCCTCTCCGTCAACATTCTTCAGGTTGCCAAAGTAGTTGTTGTATACCGATCCGTTCCCACCGATGCTGGTATTGTCCAGGTATATTCCCGCATCGGTATTGTTTTGAAGTGTATTGCCTGTGAACAGAAGGGTATCCATGGCAACGTATGGGGAAAATGCGTACCTGTTCGATTCGAACCGGTTATCGACCAAAGATGCATAATCTGCTGACATAAAGATCCCACTGTGCCCATTCCTGCTGATATTGTTCTGCGATACAACGGTGTAGGACCCGTCAACCTCGAGCCCTCCCACTTTATTGCCGACTATCTCGTTTTGAGACACCGTCGTATTGACTCCTCCATATCCCAGACCCAGAAGCCGGTTGGAATTCATGATGTTCTCTGATATGACCGTATTATTCCCAAATGAAAACATGCCGATCATATTGTTGCGTACATCATTCCTAGTGAATGTAACAGAATTTCCGTAGGTCATAACTCCAACATTCCTGGTGTTAACAACACAATTTTCCCTGATAACCGTGTCATTACCGGTAAATTGGAGCCCATAATACTCATTGCCGGAGATATAGTTCTCAGCCACGGTATTCCCACCCATGCTCATGTTGATCCCGATCTGGCTCCCGGAGATCGAATTCCGGATAATCGTCTGGTTTCTATAAATTGCCCAGATGCCTGATTCAGAGTTATTTACAAAAACATTATCAGATACGGTAACCGATTCGCTACCCAGGTAGATCCCTCTGGTTGAGTTCTGTATGGTATTGTTGGAAATGATCTCATTGGTACCCCAGGATGACATGCCTGATGAGGTAGCATTCCGGATGACATTATCCTGCACGATGAAATTTCTACCAACGAAATGGATTCCGGTCAAGGTATTATCGATGATATTTCCTGTGATCGTTCCATTGAAAATGTATGAAGAGATGGCTACCTTTTTGGTTGCGTATATAGAATTGCCGGTTATCGTAGAGTTGTCTTTGATTACCACTATCCCCCTGCGATTGTTTTCAACAACATTTCCTGATATCGTTGAATTTAACCCGGCCATATATACAACATAAGCAGTATTGTTCCGGATCATATTACCGGTTATGACTGTATCGTTTCCTCGTGCGTCGATGCCATACTGGTTGGCATCAAATATATTGTTCGTGATAACCGCTCTGTCACCGGGTGAATAAACACCACAATCTTCATTGCCTGTCATCGTGTTGCCTGATATCGTGGCGTTCGTTCCAAATGCCCAGATTCCGTCATACAGGTTTGATGAGATAATATTATCTGCGATTACCGTCCCCTTCGCGACCGATTCAATACCATCTCCATTGTACCGGACGGTATTGTTTCTGATCTCGTTCTTTGATCCAAGGAGCAGCATCGCTCCATATGTGTTATTTTCAACAACGTTGTCTCTGATACTGATGTTCGTGCCATCCACGGTTACGATGCCGACATCCTTGTTGAACGATGTGACCGAATCATGGATGGTGGTATGTGATCCTGAGGCCAGGATACCTTCAGTATTGTTCATGGCAGTAATCCGGCTGATGATGGATGAGGTACCAGTTGAATTGACCCCGTTGTAATTACCGGTGAACACACTGTCCCTGATCACCGACTCTTCTCCGGTACTGGTAAGGCCGGAGGTAAACCCTGATATCAGAGAGAAATTACCGACGGTAATGCTGGAATTTGTGAGCATAATCCCGGTTCCGGTCCCATTTCCGGTGATGGTATGACCATTTCCATCAAGATGTACTGCTGGAGCAGTTATCGTGATCACAGCAGGATTGATAGCCGTTATATCAGATTCAGGAGTATAGGTTCCCGGAGCATAGATCCAGTAATCGGTATCGCTGTCAGGATACAGATACGAGTATCCAGAGCCCTCGGGGCTTGGTGTAACCGGGACCAGTATGACAGAGCCACCCTGGGTTTTCATTCCCGTCTCTGCCAGTCCTGCTTGTGAGGAGGAAACGGTGTTTATCTCCCCGGCAGTCAGACGTGAGAGCGGGACAACTCCCTCTTGTCCGTGAGCCATAATCTCGCTCACGTCGGTGCGGTGCTCCCTTTCGGTGATCTGCTCCTCAGCATAATCAGGCTCTGGCCCCGGAGTATCACTACCCCCTGATTGGAGATCGATTGGCGAGATGATATCTCCCCGCAATTCGAGTCCTGCCGCACTGATACCCTCCTCTATCGGCCCCGGGAGGGCACTGCATGGTAGAAAGAAGATACCAAACAGAATTGCAACAAGGAGAAGGATGCCCGGATATTTCATAGAGCACCCCCGCAATCCCACATAACTATTTCAGGATATGATAGCGCTCCCGGCGATCCTGCTATGAGAGTTGTATCATCTGAATTTTCATGGAGGAAGGCATTACCAGACTTCGCAGATACCACTGTGACTTCAGGTAACCCGATCCCGTTCTCCGGCTTTTCTACCAGAGTTTTGTGAATAAAAAATGTATATAGCCTCAAACACACGCCCATTGTTTCCCCACCGTTCAGATCTGTACCACCCAGGTACAAGTGGGAGGGTTTTATTTTTGTGTTATTATTAATGTTCTGATATTACATTCGCGAGATGAGATTTCTATTATAGTAGGGAATGGTACAAATCAGGGATTCAGGTAATGAAGCAATACTCTGGTGACCTTGCTGACCAATATCAATGATTTTTAGGAGTCAAGCGTCGGGAATCGCCTCATTGGTGCGAAATAATGAATTTTGATATCAGGGATACACGAAACTCAAAAAAAGGAGATCAAAAAGTAATCAGAGTCTGAAACCTGATTTATACTCGAATGCCTTCTGGAATGCTTTTATTCCACCGGTTACTGTGGTAGAGTCTTTCCAGGAGTTGGTAACTGACGGCAGATAGGTAGAGCCATTTACTGGCCAGTCGTCATAGTGGTTGAATAATGCAGGATCACCTGGGTCAACGTGGCCACCATAACTATTGTAGAGTTCAGCTCCATATTCGGTATAATACATACCGGTATCTCTACCTTCCATCACACTGCCTGCATAGGTGGTCTTAACCGTTCCTTCTGCAAAGCCACTACCTGAGTTAGCATCAGGAGTGACTGCAATCTGGTAGCTCAATCCTGCAGGAATATCATCGGTTGCAGCAACTGCCCGAATTTGACCATTTGATGATATTTGTGCACTGTTGACATTGATGAGAGCACTTTTTGCAGAGACTATATTACAAAACGGAGGTAGCCACTTTCCATGTTCTGATGAGAAGACACATCTGATATTATCATCAGATTGTTTAGCTTCTCCGGCAACATCAAGTGTATACTCTTCTTCTCCAACCATATGTGAACCTTCGGTGCTACCATATGTCAGAACTTTCTGTGACTCAATGTTGTACAAGTTATTTGACTGATCCTTAGAGTTGAAATCAAAGTTCTTATTTTCTGCCAGCTTCCCACCGTTGGTAAGAATTGAATCCCGATATTGGGTGTCAGCAATAACGTTACCCCGTGGGTACCCGTACATATTACCCCAAGTAGGATCATCATAATTATATGCCAGAGTACCAGTTCCGATAGCTCCAGGAGTTGTTATTACCCATTGCATGTCAGTTCCGGAGTCAATTGCCCCAGTTGCATCGACAACCGTGTTAATCGTAAAGACCTGGTTCTCCGGAGTTTGATTTGGCAACCGGTCAGCGGTTGCAAACCCTATTATCAAAAACAGGGTAATAATTACAAAAATTCCTGTATTAATTACGTTCATTCGTCCTCCTACTCATAATACCCGAGGTTAATCGGTGATTGAACCTATTAGGCCTTCACTATTAATGCGTATCGATTTAAGATCCATTCTCTTTTTGCATGAAAAAGTCCTTTTCACAGGTCCTACCTGGGGCCCCCAACGGGGCACCGTTGGGGTTTTTAGACAATACATCTCTGAACACTCAATTCAGAGAAGATTCAGGATCTCATTTCTTCACCTTGAATGGATGCATTCCCCATTGCATGAAATTCCCATGCCATGAGAACCACTGAGAGGAGTAAAAACCCTGAGAAGGTAAAAAGTGCAGGAACTGCATCAATTTCTCCGCTGGAAGAGACAAAAAAACCCATAAGAGAAGGCCCGATAAATCCTCCAATCGTTGCTAACGCATTCACAAGTGCAATACCACCTGATGCATCGATCTGTTTCATCCGGTCTGTTACAATCGCCCAGAAGACCGGAATGGCTGCATACAGCCCCGTCATTGCCACTGTCAGAAATACAAGGGATGATATCGGATCTTTAACGAAAGCATCGACGAATAGACCGATTGATGCACAGATCCAGGGAATATAGAGGTGATACTTTCTCTCCCCGGTCCGATCAGAATGTTTTGCCCAGAGAAACATACCAATGAGAGCAAAGACATACGGAATGGAAGAGATCAAGCCCGTTTCAGTATTGGACGAGTTGAAGTGAAATGACCGGATGATCTGCGGAAGCCAGAAGATAATGGCGTATCCGGCACACATCTCAAAAAAATATGCAACCCAGATCCGATGAAACCAGATCTGACCGAAGAAGAATGAGAGTGTTCTTCGGGCTGGCACTCCTTTGGATTCACGTTCGGCACGAAGGGTACTGACCAGACTGGTCTTTTCTTCAGTGGAAAGCCAGGGAGCATCTTCAGGTCTGTTGATGATGTACCGGTAGGCAATAATTCCAAGGATAATTGCAGGAACACCTTCCAGAATAAAGACCCACCGCCAGCTGGCAAGTCCAAGCCAGGTGACATGATCAAGGATGAGTGTGGAGAGAGGAGCTCCGATGATAAGAGCAACGATCTGGGCAGCATACAGGTAACTCAGAGACCTCCCGAGTTCCCGGCTAGGAAACCAGAATGAGAGATAGAGCACAATACCGGGGTAAAAACCAGCTTCTGCAGCACCAAGGAGAAGTCTCAACGCTCCGACATCATAGGCACTCCGTGCAAGAGAAAGAAGTACAACAACAATACCCCAGGATATCAGGATCCTCGGAATCCAAATCTTCGCCCCGACACGTTCCATCATCCTGTTGCTGGGATATTCACAGATGATATACCCGATAAAAAATACTCCTGATGCAAGACCGAAGATCACAGGAGTGATCCCGAGATCCTGATTCATGGTAAGGGCTGCAAATCCCAGGTTTACCCGATCGATGTAGTTGATGATGTAGAGGATGAGAATAAACGGAAGAATATGGAGAGTGATCTTTCTGATAACCTTATCATCATACTGTACCTCACTGTGGTCACCCATCAGAGAGATGTATGTTAGATCCCTTAATAGAGTAGATGGAGATGTATCGGATCAATAACTGTCTCCTGTCTCCAGGGTTGCCAGTCGTGATATGATAACCGGAAGAGCAGAACTATTAAGTGTATGCCATGGATCATGAAGTGTGATCCAGGTGTATGCAGCAGAGTGACTACTGTTGCACTCATGCCACACCTGATTCATCCTGATTGGAGGAACCACGATGAATACCGGACTGATTCTAATAATCTTTACAGGAGTTGGTATTCTCTGCATTGGAGTTTTGGCGGGGGTTTCTGCTCTCTCCTCTGATTCTCCAGGAAAACAGTTCAGCAGAGACGGGTATACTCTCATGATCCCCTCCTCCTGGATGGTCCAGGAGGAGAAGGATTCGGTCATAATTGAACTTCCTGACGGGTCAGGTTCGGTAAATATCGGCATCGCCTCTGCACAAGGAAACCTTTCGCAGATTCACGGCCAGTACCTGAATTATATCATTCAGACCTCAATAACGCAGTTTGATCTGACACAGTATACGCTGGACTCTGAGTCAGTAGGGACTATTGACGATAAACCAGCCTTATCAACAATATTTACCCTGAATAACGCTGCCGGAGCAGGAGTTAGGGCAGAGCTCTTCACAATCGAGGGAACAAATCAGGTCTTCCATATTCTCTTTACCGAACCGGTAGAGCGGTATGATGATGCTTTTTCCGACTTTGAGGAGATCCTTCGCTCGATTGTTATCAGATAAGGAGAAGGGTTCTCCTTATCTGATCAATATGAGAATGTTCTGCCGGTCTTTGATGTCTCTGTCTTTTGTACAACAACCCCGGTCTTGTCGTCCTTCAGTTCCGGTTGGGTTACCTCATCATCTTTGTGAATGCCGGATTTTCCAAACCACCCTTCATTCATCTTCTGCTCAGCTGCAACCGCCTCGTTATGGACTTCAATAGCTCCCGCATAATCCCTGGCAGCAATTTTTGATTCCATCATCTCTCTGGTCCGTCGCCAGAGTTCTGCTTCATACCCGATGTACTGGGGGGTATTGGTTATCAGTGACGCTGCACTCTCAAAAAGTTGCAGTCCTGCGTTTGCCTTGAAGAGACCCATGGTATTCTTCTCAAAATCATGTGCCTCTGCCTGAAGTACTTCAGCGGTCTTCCCAGGCTTTGCGATCTCTGCTTCCGAACCGGCATAGGACTGGGCGTTTCCGGTAAGGTAGTCATTAAATTTACCATTCCACTGTTCATAGAGATCTTTAACAGTGGCAAGCCTGCCTTCAGCATCCAGTTTCAGATCAACACTGCCAGAAGAATCAGGACCAGATGATCCCGTATCTCCCCCCGGAAGTCGAGACCACTGGAGTTTTGCAAGACGTTGTACTTCAGAAAGGGCCAATGACTCATAATCTATCCCTTTTTTTATCTTTAGGTTCTTATTGAACTCAACTGAAACATCGCCGAGTACGCCTTTACTTTTCCAAAAATAGATCTGATAATGACACCACCACTCACCCTTGTCATGATATTTTACTAGCACACCACCAGGTAATGGGTCATATGTCTCCACCGTGACGTCCGAATTTTTCCATATATTCTTGGCTGATTCTCTCCGTGCATCAGGGTTTATCATAAACTCATATAACTCTGCAATATCGGGTGAGTAATAGTTGAGATATGTATTGACTCTGCCAACCATATCGCCACCGGGTTTGTCCCGGTATGCATCGAAATAGATACCAGCGGTTCCTTCTTTTCCTCGCATATCACAGACAGGTCCATCGGTCGTCCAGATCACCAGTGGGGAGAGATCTGCCTGACTGAAGAGGGAGCCACAGAGCGGATTATCTGTACTCTGCTCTGACTGGTCTGCAAAACTCCAACTGAAACAGACCCATGCAACCAGAAGGCTGATGAATACTGTCTTCTTGACAGAATAAAAACACCCTCTCCCCATATCCTTCCCCTCTGCGATTGTATTCTCACATGAGATGAAATAGATGATCACACATGGGGAAAACGGAAGGAGATGGCAGCAACCTGTTTTTTTCTGCATCAGATGAAATAGCCGGAGGATCTGACGTGTTACCGATATGATACCGGCAATGCCGTGCATATTTTTTTAATATTCCTTATCTTCATTGCCTTTTATGCCCTGGAGAGGTTGGCTCTGTATAGTCATCTGTTGTACTTGATCTGAATAATATGGCCTTTGCCTGACTACATTAATCCGTTTTTCCCTGTAAGGAACATTTATCACATCACCAGCATAAGTCACTCATCAACAGGACGGTAAGAGTATGACTGACAGCAAGTGCCCGGTGACCGGCAGGATGAGTATGCAGGCAACAGGTCAGGGTAGATCTATCAGGGACTGGTGGCCTCACCAGCTGAACCTCAGGCTCCTTCATCAGAACTCTCCCCGATCAAACCCGATGGGTGAGACCTTCTGTTATGCCAGCGAATTTAAGAACCTTGACCTGGCTGTAGTAAAGAAGGATCTGGCAGACCTGATGAAGAGTTCACAGGACTGGTGGCCGGCAGACTTTGGTCATTACGGTCCCCTCTTCATCCGAATGGCATGGCACAGTGCCGGGACGTACCGAACCAGTGACGGCAGGGGAGGAGGGAGCGGTGGACAGCAACGCTTTCCCCCGCTTAACAGCTGGCCTGACAACGTAAACCTCGATAAGGCACGCCGACTCCTCTGGCCGATAAAACAGAAGTATGGCAGGAAGATATCATGGGGTGACCTCATGATCCTTGCCGGCAATGTTGCACTTGAGTCGATGGGATTCAGGACCTTTGGCTTTGGAGGCGGACGCGATGATTTCTGGGAACCGCAGGAAGACATCTACTGGGGTTCAGAAGATACATGGCTTGGAGACCAGCGGTATTCAGGTGACCGGGAACTGGAAAAACCTCTTGCTGCCGTTCAGATGGGGCTCATCTATGTCAACCCTGAAGGTCCGAATGGAAAACCTGATCCTCTGGCTGCTGCTCAGGATATCAGGGACGTCTTCGGGCGTATGGCCATGAACGATGAGGAGACCGTTGCTCTTATCGCAGGTGGACATACCTTTGGAAAGACACATGGAGCAGGTCCTGCATCTCATGTAGGGCCGGAGCCGGAGGCTGCAGGTCTTGAAGAGCAGGGACTTGGCTGGAAGAGCGACTTTGGTTCAGGCAAAGGCAATGAGACGATCTCAAGTGGTATTGAGGTTACATGGACCGCTACACCAACGAGATGGACCAACAATTTCTTCAGAAATCTGTTCAGCTTTGAATGGGAGCTGATGAAAAGTCCGGCAGGTGCGTACCAGTGGCAGCCAAAAGGCGGAGCAGGAGCAGGAACGGTTCCTGACTCTCATGATCCAGCAAAGCGTCATGCCCCGGGGATGCTGACAACCGATCTCGCGTTGAGATTTGATCCGGCATACGAAAATATTTCCAGGAAATTTTACGAACATCCGGAAGAACTTGCAGATGCATTTGCCAGAGCCTGGTTCAAACTGACACATCGCGATATGGGACCGCGAGCCCGTTATCTCGGGCCTGAAGTCCCTGCCGAGGATCTCATCTGGCAGGACCCGATCCCGGCGGTGAATCATCCGCTGATTGATGAGAAGGACATTGCCTCGCTCAAATCAAGAATTCTGGCCAGTGGACTCTCAATATCCCGGCTGGTAACAACCGCATGGGCATCAGCATCCACATTTCGTGGATCTGATAAACGTGGCGGAGCAAACGGTGCACGAATCCGCCTGAAACCACAGAAAAACTGGGAGGTTAACCAGCCTGAAGAACTTGCAACGGTGCTCAGGGTTCTTGAGGATATCAAGAGCGGGTTCGACAGCACTGCCCCGGGTGGAAAGAAGGTCTCTCTTGCAGACCTGATCGTTCTGGCCGGATGTGCAGCTGTAGAGAAGGCAGCAAAGAATGCAGGATACACTATCACTGTGCCGTTCATCCCCGGGCGGATGGATGCCCTGCAGGAGCAGACCGATGTGGCCTCATTTGCAGTGCTCGAACCGATTGCAGACGGGTTCAGGAACTACATGAAAGGACCCTGTTCAGTCGATGCCGAGGCGTTGCTTGTAGACAGAGCACAACTGCTGACCCTTTCAGCACCAGAAATGGTGGTTCTTATCGGAGGTATGAGGGTATTGAACACGAATTTCAAGCAGACACCTTATGGTGTATGTACAAAGAGGCCTGAAGTTCTGACACATGATTTCTTTGTAAATCTGCTGGACATGAGTACAGAATGGAATCCAGTCTCTGATGCCAAAGACATATTTGAGGGGAAAGACCGGAAGACCGGAGAGGTCAGGTGGACAGGCACCCGTGTGGATCTCATCATCGGATCAAATGCCCAGCTCAGGGCTATCGCAGAGGCATACGGAAGTTCTGATTCTGAAGAGAAGTTTGTTCAGGACTTTGTTTCCGCCTGGAACAAGGTCATGAACCTTGATCGCTTCGATCTTTCTGCAAATACATAAGATCCCTGAATTACCACCTATTTTCAGGATAGGAAGGGAAATGACCGGATATTGCTGACCGGTCAGCCCTGAATAAAGCAGAAGGGATCATCATCTGAAAAATCCCCTTTTTGCGAGAATGCCCTCACACGGCACCCTCCCCCACAGAGATCCAGGTATGAACATGATGCACATCTTCCCGTGAGCAGTTCTTTCTTACTTCTGAATCGTTTCAGAACCGGGTTATCCTGATCATTCCAGAGTTCAGAAAATTTCCTGGTCCTGATTGATCCGATGTGACATTCAGGAATCTGGGCAAACTGGCACGGATACACATCCCCGTGCCGTGTTACATTGGCTACCCTGATGCCTGCACTGCATCCCCCTTTCATCGATGCAATGAGAGAACGGGCTTCAGGCAGATCAGGAGCATTCTTCTGTTCCATGACCGAGAGCAGATGGATGGCATCCTGTGGACCGTCTACCGTGAGAAATTCCATCACCGATGGATCGGTCTTTGCCGCATACTCCTGCAGAAGATCAAGAACTGAGAAGACTTCATCGCCAGAAACCTGCAGGGTATCGTATGAATCGGTCCCTCGTCCTGATGGGACGAGCCAGTACAGGCAGAACCTGCAGGCTCCGATCTTCAGGGAGAGGTCGATAAGATCCCTGAGTTCATGGTAGTTCTCTTTCGTAAGGGTTACCCGGACACCGCACCGGACCCCCGCATCATTGCAGTACGAGAAGGCCTGCACGGCACGGTCGAAAGCACCCGGACAGTTTCTGAACCGGTCATGCGTCTGCGGTGTCGCACCATCCAGTGATATCCCGACATACCCGATGCCCGATTCTCTGATCTTCTCAGCGATCACAGGGGTTATGAGCGTCCCGTTGGTGCTGAGGGCGGTCCTGATTCCCAACTGCTTTGCATGGGTGGCAAGTTCAAAGAGATCTGATCTGACAAGCGGCTCACCACCGGAGAAGAGTACCACCGGAACCTTGAGTACGGCACAGTCATCGATGAATGAGAGAGCCTCCCGGGTTGTAAGTTCCGCATCTGACTCCTGGTCAGGGCCTGACGAGTTGTAGCAGTGCATACAAGAGAGGTTACACCTGCCGGTGATGTTCCAGAAGATAACCGGCCGTATCACAGATGAGTAGGCAAGGAACTCCTGCCTGACCTCGTTGTTGCCCTTTTCTGCCATCATGGAACTGATGGTACCTTTTCCGTGAAGACACTGGGTTATTCTGTTCATACATCTGCCTCCAGGTCCTGTGCCCGGGTATGGGGAACTCTCTTGTACTCTTCGGTGCTGAAAAGCATCAGGTAATCAGGGTATCTGGTCATCTCTGATATCTCTGCAACCTCTTCGCTGACCTGCCTGCGGGTCCACCCATGATGGACAGTATAGATGGAATACTCCCATCTTCCCGGAACCGGCCTTCTTCGGTAACAATGGGTGACTCCGTTCATTTCTGAAAGCTGCAGACCTGCATGGTCTGCTTCATCTTCAGGAACGTTCCAGGCAACAAGGGCGTTTGCACGAATTCCGATGCTTCTCTGATTGATACGAGCCCTGACCCGCCGGATTACGCCCTCACCCTTGAGATCTGTAATCCTGCTGATCACATCGGCCTCAGAGATGCCCAGAGATGCTGCAATGTCAGCATACGGGTTTTCAACCAACGGGACCCCTTTTTCCAGCTCTTCAAGAAGCAGAAGATCACTGGCGTCCATTACTCACCATCTCCATCATTTTGCAGAATGGGAAATTTCACATCTATCTTATACGCCCTGATGGTTCTCAGATCAAGCAGGTGTTCGGAGTTGATCCCGGTTTTTTTCAGGATCTCCTTTATCAGATCATCGATCCTCTCATCCGAATCCGCAGCAAGAGTAAACCAGAGGTTGAACAGATCCTCACGCCTGAAATTGTGGGAGACCTCAATGTATTCGTTGACTACTGCTGCAGCATCTTCGAGACGGTCATCAGGAACCTGAAGGGCTATCAACGTTGATAATCTGCTTCTTCGTTTTGCAGACTCCAGCGTTGGTGAAATACTCCGGATTATTCCGAAGCTTTTCATCTGCCGGGCCCTTCTCAGCACCTCTTCACCTGAAAGCCCGATAGATCTTCCTATCGCTTCCCATGGGTTGTGCTCAAGGGGAAAGTCGCTTTGAAGGGCATTGAGAATGATGAGGTCGTTCTGGTTGATATCTACCTGTCCGGTCATTTCGATCCTCCCGGCTGATACGGGCAGAGGGGATCTTCAGCACAGATCTCTCCATCAATATCACGTGGTTTCACCAGACTTCCGCAGGATTGTGGAACGTTTTCAGATTTAGAGAATGCCCGTGCCCTGCATCCCCCACAGACTTCTTTGTACTCACAGAGGCCACATTTGCCTGAAAGCCTCTCATTATTCCGGAGTGCCGCAAACACATCCGATTCTGACCATATCCTGCTGAACGAATCGCTTCTCAGATCTCCTGCAATCACCGGCAGATACGGGCAGGGCGTGACCTTCCCATCCGCATATATCCTGCAGTACGATATGCCGGCAACACATCCCTTCCCCCAGGAAGGGTTTGATATTCCCATCTCATCGGCTATACGCCTGAACTGAGGAATGCAGGTCGGGCGAAGGGAAATTCCGGTGTTATCCCGGGGACTGCGACCATAGGTCGTGATTATATGCCTGAGCAGCCCTTCATACGTTCCATACCGCTCATAGTTTTCATGAACAGATCTGCCGGTTGGAACCGGTACGAAAACCTGGAACTGTGAGACACCACATTCTTTTCCAAGTGCTACCACCCGGTCAAGTTCATCATTGTCAGGTGAGAAGATGGTGATGTTGATCTGAACCTGGATCTCTTCCCTGATGCAGTCTTTTATTGACTGAACTGCCCTCTTCCATGAACCCGGACTCCCTCTGATCCGATCATGAAGGTCAGGCTCTGCTGAATCGATACTAATAGCAACACTCCTGATGCCAGCCTCTTTGAGTTTTTTGGGAGTGTCACGTTCGAACAGGTACCCGCTGGTTCCAAGTGCCATCCTGAGTCCAAGGCCGGTGCCATACGTGGCAATCTCATAGAGATCGGATCTCATCATCGGTTCACCCCCGCTCAGAATGACCACAGGGCTCCCGACCTCTTTGATCTGATCAAGGATCTCAAATGCTTCCTCTGTTGAGAGCGGATCTGCTATCTCGGTCTGCTTCGCATTGGCATAGCAGTGGGGGCAGCTGAGGGGACAGCGGAGTGTGAGATTCCAGGATAGTATCCTGAGAGGAGCAGATCTTTTGTCCATCGATAGTAACCCAGTTTATCTGCAGAGTTATTTGAGGGTATTCAAGACAACGGGAATCGTGTATGGATCCCATGCCGAAATGTTCTTGTACCTGAATATGATAATATCAAACGATGAATCCCCGTATCGTTGCACTCCTGGGTAGTCCGCTTGCAGACGGAAATACTGCAAAGTTGCTGAAGAGATCCGTGGCTGGAGCCGAGGCTGCAGGATGCGATGTTCAGATGATTCATGTCACCGAACTTGAGTTGTCTGCCTGCAGGGAGCATTACTTCTGTAAAAATAATACAACGTGCCTGATGGAGGATGATGTCACTCCTCTATATCCCGTTTTGAGAGATATGGACAGTCTTATCATCGCAACCCCGGTCATGACGATGGGCATACCCGGTCACCTGAAGTCATTTATGGATCGGTTTCAGGTCTTCTTCTGTGCAAAATATGTTCGCAAGGATCGGCTTGTGGAGAAGGAGAAACGAAAGATACGCCGGACACTTCTGCTCTCGATATCAGGGATGAACCTTCCTGAAAACTTTGACGGAGTTGTTCTCTCAACCAGATCATTCTGTGATGTCATCGACTGCCGGTATGATGATGAACTCCTGATCCGTGATATGGATACCAAAAAAGATCTGGATCTCTTCCCTGACCTGATGGAATCAGCGTATCAGAAAGGGTACCGGCTCGGAGGTCTCCTCACCGGGGCATATCACGACCAGGAGAAGTGTTAAGGCAGGGATTAGCCTCTTCTGATACGGTACTCATTCTTATTGCATGAAATAGTCATTTTCATCTTTCCTACCTGATCCCTACAGGAAACCGTCGGGATTTTCCCAGGCTCTCCATATCAACCGATGATCATGGAGTGAATAAACTATCAGGGATCTCAAAAAAAGAGTTGGAAAGGGTAATTCAGAGTTATACTCTGAATCCGGACTCGTATGCAAAGGCCTTTTGTAAGGTCTTGATACCACCGGTCACTTCAGTAGTGTCTTTCCATGAGTTCGTTGCTGAGGTCTTGTTCCAGGTTGCACTGTTTGAGTTGTAGTTATCATCGCCACCATCACGGGCTTCCATGATACTGCCTGCAAAGACGGTCTTGACAGTTCCCTCTGCAAAGCCACTACCTGAGTTTGCATCAGGAGTCACTGCGATCTGGTAGTTCAGGCCAGCCGGAACATCAGCGGTCTCTGCAACTGCACGGATCTGACCTTTCGTCGAGATCTGAGCGCTGTTCACATTGACAAGACTGCTCTTGGCAGAGACAATGTTACAGAATGCTGGCAGAATATCACTGTCTGACTGTGAGAAGACACAGCGGATGTTGTCATCGCCGTTTGCGTAGTTACCTGCAACTGAGAGGGTGTACTCTTCCTCTCCTACCAGGTGTGCACCTTCGGTGCTTGCATAGGTCAGGACTTTCTGCTGCTCAATGTTGTACAGGCCACTTGCCTGGTTCTTTGAACTGAAATCGAAGTTCTTGTTCTCAGCAAGTTTTCCACCATTGGTAAGGATGGAATCCCTGTAGGTTACATCAGCGACAGTCTGACCAGCTCCGAGAATTCCGGTTGGAATTGAACCAGGACCTGCGATTACCCAGGACATGGTGGTCTTGTCGTCTACTGCTCCAGTGGCATCGATGACGGTGTCAATAGAGAAGACCTGGTTCTCAGGTGTCTGGTTGGGAAGACGGTCTGCTGCTGCTAAACCGGTCATAGCCACAAGGGCAACAAATGCAACTATCGGTACAATGGAAAATCTCATTTTTTCTCCTACAATCATACTGGTACTACTACCATCAACAGGTACACGTTTGGAAAAAATGCATAAATGGTTTCTTCTCTCATAAAACCGATGTAAAGAATTCATAATTAAAATTAGAGACCACAGAGGAAAGTTCTTAAACGATCCGTGTGGCCGGATGAGATCACATATTTTAATTATCAGATAATTGTCGTATCAGTGTAAACCCGGTTAATCTTCTAGCAACCCGTTCGTGTGAGATGAAGAGAGAAGAAGCCTTTAGACCTCATACGTGCACGTACCTATTGGCAGAGTAGATTCCTAATCCGGGTCGAAAAGCCTGAATAACACTCCTAATAGCCGATACATCAGCAGTTTCCCGGCCAGAGATGGATGACCGGGAAAAAATCCTGAACACAATTACAGTGTGCCTTTGACGCTCTGTCAGTACTCTTCTCAGGAATTAATGGGTTATATTGAACTTATTCGGTCTTCGTCATGGGCAGTGAGAAAATTCATGCCCGGTTCAGATGAAGAAGGACCTTGTTCGTTGGATGCAAAAACGCTGTTTTCGTACCGTGAAATATTGAGTCCGGGTGAGATACCACATTACCCATTCCTGAGAGCAACGATATCTGTAACTCCTTTCAGCATCCAGACAGCACATCGATCATCGTTCGTGATAACATTGGCATCATCATCTGCTGAGTGACCGAATGCAATGAGAATATGGGATGAAAGATTGTTCTTTCGCACCATATCCACGAACATACCTTTAATCAGGATTGTTTTCTCCAGGTTGACAACTTCCTCAAGAAACCCCTGCAGACTCACGAAACGAAATACCGATAGATCGGTGGAGTACTCTTCGATCTCAACGGATACCCGTGGATTTGATTTCATGTACTCCACCTTCCTGCCATATCGGGTAGAGAGAAAATAGAGAAACCTTCCGTCAAAAACATACATGAACGGTGCAATGTATGGATTGTCCGGGCCAATGAAAGCGATTCTTGAGAGATACTGTCGCTTTATCAGATCATCATACTCTTCTTTCGATTGTTTCGGGATTTTTAAGGGATCCATGCTCGTATGCTATCATAGAGAATATCACACGTTTATCCTTTTCTCTCAGGGATTTTGGGTACCGCCCGGTGACATTCCCGCTGATCAGAGACCTCACCGTCGGAGAGGACGATCATCCGGCACATATACTCTTCATGCCACTCTTCATGGGTGACCATGATGATCGTCTGACCGTACTCTTCGTTGAGTTGTCTGAGAAGATCCAGAATCATACGTGATGTCTTCGAGTCAAGGTTGGCACATGGCTCATCTGCAAACAGTATCATCGGTGTATTGATGAGAGCACGTGCAATGGCAACCCGTTGCTGCTCACCACCGGAGAGTTCATACTGCTTATACGATATCCGGTGACCAAGGCCTACCCTTCTCAGAATCTCTTCACTTTTTCTGAGATACTCATCCTTCTTCATCCCCCTCGCCTTGGCAGGCAGGTACACATTCTCCTGGACAGAGAGTTCAGGAACCAGTGCATAATCCTGAAAGATATACCCGAGATTCTGGAGCCTGAATTCGGTCTTCTCATCCTCATTCAGCGTACTGATGTCTGTTCCGTTGATGACCAGGCTCCCGGTTGTCGGGGTATCAAGCAGCCCGATGATATGGAGCAGCGTTGATTTCCCGCTTCCGCTCGCTCCGGTTATCCCGACAAACTCCCCGGGAGTAATGGTAAACGATACGTCCCGGAGGGCATGGACCTCCACCATCCCCATGGTATACACCCGGGAGATATGATCAGCCTGAATCATGCGGATCCCCTGATTGCATCGAGGATCGGCTCTTTACTGATCTGATATGAAGGGATACAGCCCGAGACGAGAGAGACCATGTAGAGCAGAATAATGCTCCTGATGAATGGAACCGCCTCGACCATCGGATAGACTGCTCCTCCGGGAAAGACAAGCGGGTGAATATTCAGGTACGCTATCAGAAGGAACGCAAGGAGCAGGCCCAGAATGCACCCCCAGGTTGCCATAAAAATAACCTGGAACAGGTACGAGAGGACAATCGTGTCCTTGTGAATCCCGATGGCTTTGAGGATCCCAATCTGCCTCCGTTTATTGATTGTATTAATATACACCACAATGAACGTGACCACCATAGCGATCACAAGGCTTACACCGGTAGAGATCCCGTTGATGATACCAAAGGCTGTGACGGCATCCTTCACCGCACTGCTCGCCTTCTCGTTATACGTTTTTACCTGTTCACGAACTCCATACTCCATCAAAAGCAGTTTTTCCCTCTCTTCCTGCCCATTCTGTGTCAGTTTAATCAGTACAGATGTAGCCTTGTCTGAAATCCCCAGTACCTCTTCCATCTCCTTCCTGGTGATGAATCCGTACTGATCAATACCGTAGACGCCGGAAGAGAGAACTCCTTTTACCCGGAGACTCCTGGTCATTCCGTTATTAAACGTAACAAGAACCTGATCTCCAACCTGTGGACCTCCGAGTGATTCAGACTTGTCCTTACTTGTGTCTGCGTTACCGGCAAGGGTTGTGCCGAGCACTATTGAGTCTGTATCACCGTCAGAAAGGAACTCTCCATCCTTAAGTTTCGTATGAATCTTTGTGACCTGCTCCTCGTCGGTTGGTGTCAGAGCGACCAGCACACCGGAGAGTGTCTTTCCCCGGTAATTGTAGGTGGCTCCGGTCTGGATCCGTGGAGACGTTGCAAGGACATCAGGGATCTGATCAACCTTATGCTGCAGTGATGAGACGTTCGTTATGTAAATCTCCTGCTCCTTCGGCTCGATCACCAGGTTACCAAACGAATAATCGATAGACTGGGCGTCGTAATTCACGATCACCCCTGAAATGATCGAGGGAAGAAAGACGAGATTTACAAATACCAGTGCCATGATGGTGATCGTAAGAAACAATGTGAAGCGGTTCCCGTTCTGTATCGAACGGATGGCGAGAAAAAATGCGATAGGGAGTTTCTGCCCGGTCATAATTCAGGGAGAGATCCGGCGTTTGTAGAGATAGACGACAACACCAGCACCCAGGATAGCCAGGAAGAAAATCAGCAGAGTTATTCCTCCTTTTTCCTCAACAGAAAGTGAAAGAGGCTCTGATATCGAGTGCACTCCATAATCATCCAGGTAGGATACATTCAGGGTGTAGAAGATATCTCCAGACCGTGTCGCTTTCAGGTTGAAGACTGCAGGGGCGTCATTGCCAGGCTCAATGGTTCCGACAAATGCCTCTTTTATTCCTTCAAACGGAATGTCAAGGCTTGCCCGCACTGACTTTGCATCATCTGTGCCGGTGTTTTCCAACCTGAGGATCAATGAGAATGTGTCACCGGTTTGTATCTGCTGGGGTGAGATCTGGTATTTTGAGATCCCGATCTCTCCTTTTCCCTGTATCCTGATCCCGATCTGTGATCTCTGTTCAGATCTGGTATTATCAGTTGTCAGGTATGTGATCGACAGGGGGAACTGGAGAATCCCGATCGGGATATCCTTGTCTGTCGCAAATGAGAGGTTCAGATGATATGTCTCATCCTGACCGATCTCCTTGATATAATACTGTTCAGGGGAGAGTGAGGTTATCGAGTGCTCAGGTGTCTCGACGAGTACTGTGATGTCATGGGCTTTTGACCGGCCTTCATTCGTCAGATCAACAGTGAGATTAAACGATGTACCTGGAATGATCTGTTCCGGAACGGTGCGGTCTATTCTGAACGATGGTTTTTTTGACAAGGCATACGGAGAGTTCACATTAACCGGAACCGGATACTTCACACTTCCTGAGTCACGGATCCTGATCCATGCCTCTGGGAAATACACCCCGGCTGCCTCGGGGGCAGTGAGGAAGAAGGTAAGATTGACTGACTGCCTGGGACCGATCTCTCCGATGTCTTCATACCAGCCGTTCAGAACCTGAAAGTCCCTGGTCTTCAGTGTTGCCGATTCGATATAGGCATTCACCGGTGTGGTACTTGATTCAGATATCGAACCACCTGAACCACCGGTGGTCGAGGATGCGGTTCTTGAGGCCTGGTCTGCCGTATTGGTCAGGGTAACTGTGATCGACACTGCTTCTGATGGCAACACGACATCAGGGCTGATCTGATACCCGGTGACCATGACGGTCGGGTTATCAGCTATGATTGCAGGGATTAAAAATAGCAATGCGATTACCAGGATGGGGAAAGACCTTGTATTCATAATCCTCAAAACGACCTGAATTACAGTATCCTGCTACTCCCGTATATGACTATTGCCAGTCGATTTAAATATTCACTCTCTGAGTGAAACCACATCGAAATCAACATAGTTCAAAGACCATATGTACATACATGGTCTCAAACAGAAACTGGCTGATTCTATTTGCTGTCAGCCTGCTTTGTTCATCGATGCTTCTGTTCCTTCTTCATTATGGGATATTTCATGATGCCCACCACATTCTCGTATACACCCTGCATGATATCGCATTTCTTCCGATTGAAGTGCTCCTGGTGACCCTAATCCTGCATCAGATGCTGGAAAGACAGGCAACCAAAAATAAACTGAACAAGCTCAACATGGTTATCGGAGTCTTCTTCTCTGAACTCGGGACTCCACTTATGAGATTCTTCTCATCCCACGATCCGCAATATCAGGAGAAAAAGCACTTTTATTCTTCAATCAACACCTGGAATCATGCCCTCTATGCATCAAAACTGAGAGAAGCCAAAAAATCGGCGTATCAGGTTCAGATCTCCTGTGCAGATCTGATCGAGCTCAGAGCAATTCTCATTGAGAAAGAAGACTTTCTTGTCCGAATTCTGGAGAATCCGACTCTGCTTGAGCATGAGGCATTTACAGATGTATTACAAGCTGTTTTTCATCTGACTGAAGAATTAAAGCATCGGGGAGATTGTAGTGATCTTCCAGACAGTGATATACGCCATCTCTCCGGGGATATCACAAGAGGGTATTCACATATGATCCCTGTCTGGATCTCGTATCTTGAATATCTGAAGATAAATTATCCGTATTTATTCTCTCTTGCCGCACGTACCAACCCATTTACAGAGAAGGAAGATGCGGTAGTCCGGGAATGAGACTGGTATCAGAGATATCGGTACCGAACCACGAATTGTAGTATCGATCTCCGGGACACCCATTTTTTCAAGTGAATTTTCTGTTCTCCCCTTCATGTGAGAAGATCGATATTCATCCAGATGTCATCAGAAAGCCATTGATTCTGATTGAATGGATACCAGAGTCCAGGGTTGACAGACCCGGAGTTTTATTTTTAAGAACCCCAACGGGGCCCTGGTGGGGGCCACAGGAAGGACCGATGAAGATCTCTTTTTCATGCAGATTGAATCGTTCTCCTGATAAGAATCCTTGTTATTCTGACACCGGAGTGATTTTACCCTCCAGGTGCCGCTGTAGATCCAGTTTCATCATCTCGACAACATTTGATACGACCCCCCGGGTATGGTCACGCAGCAGTTGATCGGTACTGAAGAATTCCCTGTCTTCGTTACTGGAATATTCAGCACCATGGGTCCGGTATGAGATGCCAAAGGGGGCAAGAATGAATCCCATCTGCTGAAAATTTAGAAAAATATCCATTGCAGTCTTGATTCCCCCATCTTCATGACCATTGACCAGGATTCCAAGTATTTTTCCATCGGTCAGACCTGGTTTGTTCAGGTGATAGAGATTCTGCATGCAGGTGGTCCGGTCCAAAAAGATCTTGAGCCGTGCTGACATGCTGTTCCAGTTTATGGGTGAAACAACGATGACAGCCTTTGCCATGCGGAGCAACTGGTGAAAAGTATGCATATCATCTGACTTATTCCGACAGGGAAAATCACAGGACTGTGCTCTCACGGCATAACAGCACCAGCAATGTTCGATGGAAAACTCGTTCAGGTTGAATCGTTTATACGAGACATTCTTTTCAGAGAGGACCTCTTCAGCAATATCTGACATCATCCCGGTATTCCCGGCACGGTGGGAACTTCCATTGATAAGAAGAAGATCAAACGGTTCTTCGTTATATGAGAAGACCTCCTTATGGGCAGGGATAAACTCTCCTGACGGACTATGACAGTTGGGACATCCTTTTGGAGGTTTTACTCCGCTTATCTGAAATCCGCACACCGTGCATAGCCATGGTATCTTTTCATCTGTCGTTGTCTGATTGGAAAGTGAACTTGCCATGTTTTTTTTCCTGAAGATGGATACGAATGCATTATATTTTGTAATTCATGCAGATGAGGTTGCTTCCATGAATATCTGGAATGACACAAATACTCTTGATTGTACACAGATGATCGCAAATCTACTGGAACTCCTGACTCGAACCAACCACGATATGTAGCTGATCGTCGGGGAACGCTTAAACCAGTACCGCAACAAAGGATCTGGATACAGTTGATACGTATGAATCTTCACTATATGCACCGCTATCTGGCAGGCATGCTCGTGATGCTCTGTAGCATTGCGATCATCTGCTCTCCGGCAGCAGCACAGGGAAACGACGCAGCATCAAATCCCCTTGGCTCAATACCCTTCATCGGCGGGTTTGGTTCTTCTGAACCGGTGATCATACACTTCTTCTTCAACCCCGGATGCGGGGCATGTGAGAAGATCCACCCGGTGATAGAGGCCTACGCGGCAAACCATTCTGATGTAAAGGTTGAGTTCTACAGCCTTGCAGGAAACCAGACAAATATCGATCTCTTCAACGCCTACCAGAAGGCGTATAATATCTCCCATGCCCATGTTCCGATCCTCTTCCTCGGTACCACAAACCTGATGGGAGAGGAGGCGATCTCAGAGAATCTTGATACAACTGTTGCAGAGGTGAAGAAGGGGGACTACAAGCGTGGACTCCTCTCAAATCTCACATCAGGAAGCAGTGACACATCAGCCTCATCCATCAATCCCGGATTCCTCATCGTTGCAGGAATAGGAGAGGGACTCAACCCATGCGGACTGCTCGTTCTTGCTCTGCTCCTCGTCTCGCTCATGGCTTCACAGTCACGAAGGACGGTCCTTGCCATAGGGCTTGCATACATCGTCGCCTTCTTCGCAGTGAGGCTCCTTTCAGGGTTTGCCATATTCTCTGTTATCCAGCTCCCCGGCCTCTCACAGACCTTCACCCTGATAGCGGCGGCAGTTGCGATCATTGCCGGTATTATTCAGGTCAAAGATGGGCTCTCAAAGAAACAGCATCCGCTCCTCTCGATACCTGACTCAAAAAAGAGCCTGATCTCATCATATATGAAGAAGGCCAGTGTCCCTGCCGGTCTCGTTGTCGGGGCCCTTGTGGGTATCTACGGGATGGCCTGCACAGCTGGAATATACATCAGTATCCTCGGGATGCTGTACAAAGAGCCTGCAGTCGGGATCGTCTACCTGGTCCTGTATAACATCCTCGTTGTGATCCCGCTGGTTGTCATCCTGCTCCTGGTATTCTTTGGAATACCACCAGAAAAGGTCAGTGCATGGCGTGATGACCAGAAGAGTATGCTCAGGCTCATGATCGGTGTTGTGATGATTCTCATGGGGATCATCATCCTCATACCGATGTTATAATTTATTTTTGTAGATTCCATGCCCGTAATGGGTGAGGAGAAACCGCCTCACCTTTTCTGACTGAACCCATGCAGTATCAAAATCCTGGATGACCTGATCGATCGCTTTGATCTGCTCGACATACCGTGGCCTGAACGGGCTCTCCTCAAGATCGACCAGCCCTGCTATGACCTGCAGCGGATTGCGGATCTGATCGTTGAGGATCTGAAACACCTCCATGTTCTCCTCGATCCTGGCAAGACCTGTCTTCTTCACCTCGTTCTCAAACTCAACCCGGAGTGTCACATCCCGGTAGATCAGAAGCATTCCTGAAGGGCTCGATCCATTTTCAGAGATTGGCAGGAGATGGAGATCAAGCCAGGTATCATGATCACGTGGCGGGATGAGAACCACCCGTCTGACCGTCTTTCCGGTTGAGAGAAGCATGTCCATGCTTCGCAGGATCTCGTCCCTGAAGATGGCAGGGTTAAACCGCAGAAGAGAAGTCCCGGGAAGGGGAGGGGAGCCGCCTGGATCAAGAGTCTGAAGGAGAAGGCAGGCCCCGGGGTTCAGATACCTGATCTCTGCATCTGGAGAGAAGAGCATGATTCCGTCATCAAATGCATCAGCAAGGGTCCGGTAGAACTCTTCACTCCTCCGGAGACGCTGATCCAACTGGTGTGTGCGGATCGCGATATCGATCGTAAGCTTGAGTTCACGCCCGTTGTATGGTTTTGTGAGATACCCGTACGAGCCTGACCTGGTGATTCGCTGGTTTAATGTCTCATCATCATTGCTTGTGAGAAAGACAACCGGAATAGAGAACTCGTCACGGACCCGTGTTGCTGCCTCGATACCGTCCATCTCCCCTGCGAGACTGATATCCATCAGCACGAGATCAGGCATGATACAGCCTATCTTCTCAATCGCATCCTCACCTGATGCACTGCAGCCAGGTACATGGAATCCGAGATCCTGCAGAGTCAGGGTGATCACATCGCAGACGGCCGGATTGTCTTCTACAATGTATATGGATGCCTGCCTGGAGCCTGTATGCTCCCCGCCGGAGAGACGACCAGATGCAATCAGATAAACCACCCTGACCTGATGCTCAGAATAAAATCATCTGCAAGATGGGAACAATACCCTGGACAAGTACCTGGTAATCATCATGTACAACCATGAAGATTTGCCATGCAAAAATAGGTGAAGGGAGGGATGTGATTCGCGATTGTAAGCGGGGTTTAATCCATGAATCACTCAACCGGGAAAAATTTTGAGGTTCTAAAATCTCTGGACGCCTCATGCCACCGGTTCAAACTGATCCTTGCCGACTCCGCAGACCGGGCAGACCCAGTCATCAGGCAGGTCTTCAAAAGGGGTGCCTGCAGGAACTGCAACGGTCTCATCACCGAGTTCAGGATCATACACGTATCCACATGGAATGCACTCATACTTCTCCATTGGTACCTCCCGGAAGGAATCCGGATTATGCAGATCTCGCCGGGATGAGAGATAAAGGTGGGCCCTGAACGGGGATGTCACAAACTCTCAAAACCGATCGCGGCGTATCTCTCCTGAAGCATGCAATATCATATATCACTAAAGGGAACAGAAAAGACCGGAGGGGAGCAGAACGAATAGTTCATCTCCCAGAGCCGGCAGTGATCCTGACCGGACCATGAAACGGATCGTTCTCTTCATCGCCATCCTTGCCGGATTTCTGACCCCGTTCGACGGGTCAGCGGTCAACATCGCTCTTCCGACCATCGGTGCGGAGTTCAGCATGGATGCTATCTCGCTCTCCTGGATTGCAACCGCGTACCTCCTGGCATCAGCCCTCTTCCTCGTTCCGTTCGGGAGGCTTGCAGACATCTATGGGAGGAAGAGGATATTTGAGAGTGGTATCATAATATTCGCATTCTCCTCTCTCCTCATGACCATGGTCCCGACAACCGGGGCATTCATCCTGATCAGGGTCATCCAGGGGCTTGGTGCAGCTATGATCTACGGAACCGGTATGGCGATAGTGACCGGTGTCTTCCCACCGGGAGAGCGGGGACGTGCAATCGGCCTCTATATATCGTTCGTCTACTTCGGGCTCTCTGCCGGGCCGTTCCTTGGTGGTATCCTGACCTCATACCTGGGATGGAGAAGTATCTTCCTTGTCAATGTCCCCATCGGTCTGCTCGCTGTGCTGCTCATCCGCCTGAAACTGAAAGGTGAGTGGGCGGAGAGCAAAGGTGAGAAGTTTGATCTCATCGGGTCGGCTATCTATAGTCTCTCGCTTGTCGCTGTGATGTACGGCTTCTCCACTCTCCCCCATGCAGGAGCTGCAACAATGATAGGGGCCGGAGTAGTACTTGCTGCAGCATTCGCCTGGTACGAGAGCAGGATATCTTATCCTGTGCTCAATGTCCGCCTTCTCTTAGGAAACCGGGTATTTCTCTTCTCAAACATCGCAGCCCTCATCAACTACAGTGCAACCTACGCAGTGACCTTTCTGCTCAGCCTCGATCTCCAGTATACGAAAGGATTTTCACCAGAACATGCCGGGCTCATCCTGATCGCTCAGCCGATTGTGATGGCCCTTGTCTCCACCCTGTCAGGGAGGCTTTCAGACCAGATTGAACCAGGAAGAGTAGCATCAGCAGGAATGGCAATCACCACTCTCGGGCTCCTGCTGCTCGTCTTCCTGACCGAAGCAACACCGACATGGTATATCATCATCAGCCTGCTGATTCTCGGGACCGGTTTTGGCTTCTTCACCTCCCCGAACACGAACGCGATCATGAGTTCAGTACAGAAGCACGACTACGGGATGGCTTCCGGGACAACGTCAACCATGAGACTTCTCGGCCAGATGCTCTCGATGGGATTTGCAACCATGCTCTTTGCCATCTACATCGGCCCGGTTCAGATCACTCCCGAATATTATCCTGCATTCATCTCCTGTCTTCAGATCGGGTTCGCATTCTTCACGGTCCTCTGTGGCACAGGGATATTCTTCTCCCTCATCAGGGGCCATGTCAGAAGTGAAAACTGAGCAGAGTGACCCGGGATAGCAGGTACATTAATTACCGAACACACCATTTTTAGATTATCAGATGGCGCAGCCCCTCTCGCGGGTTCTGTACGTAGATGATGAGCCCGGATTCCTTGATCTCTGCAAGACATTTCTTGAGCGTTCAGGCGGCCTGGCTGTTGAGACCTCACGGTCAGGTTCTGAAGCTTTACGCATGTTACGAGAGGAGCGGTTTGATGCCATCATTGCTGATTATCAGATGCCGGGGATGGACGGTGTCGAACTTCTCGTCACGGTCCGCTCGGATCCTCTGATCAGTAAGATTCCTTTCATCCTCTTTACAGCACGGGGACGGGAAGAGGTTGTCATCAGGGCAATCAATAACGGGGCTGACTTCTACCTGCAGAAGGGCGGAGAGACCGGCATCAGGTTCATCGAGCTGGCTGATACGGTGAAGACTGCCATTAACCGCAGAAGCAGGCACTCCTATCAGGTGAGAGAAGATCAGCAGAATTCAGGTTCTTTCTCTCCCGATGGGGCCCGGTATCAGGGAGTCACGGGTGCCGGAGAACAGGGAAAGGAAGCAGCCCGTGACCTGACCCGGAATCAGGAAGGAATGAAATCTGTAGATGAACGGGAACTCAGGTGCACCAGCATCATCGCCAACGCTCCCTGGGGTATTCACTGCTACAGGCTTGAGGGAGGGGTATTCATCTTTGAGGCTGCAAATCAGGCAGCAGAGCGGATGACCGGTGTGAGAACAGAAAGGCTGCGGGGAAGGCCAGCCGGAGAGGTGTTCCCCGGCCTTAAATCAGCCGGAATTTCAGAAATTTTCGCAACGATTAACCAGTCCGGTGAGTCATGGCACTCGGAAAGTCCGGTAAGGTTTTCGGATGATCCCGATGCAAAACTCTTTGATCTCTTTGCGTTCAGGACATCACCGGGTAACATATCGGTGATTCTGAGTGAGCCGGCAGGAGAGAGGGAGAGAGATCTTCTTCCTCCCAGGGAACTCTATCACTCCTTGGTAGAGGCATCACCTGATGTTATCATCATCACCGACATCACGGGATCGGTCATCTTCGCCTCACCACGATCACGTAGCATGTTTGCACTTCCATCAGATCTTGACGTTATTGGAAAGGAGATCCTTGCCTGGATTGCTCCTGAGTGCAGATACCAGGCATTCGATTGCATCGCCAGGCATATGAGGGGAGAACAGGCTCCACCTGCCATGTATCGGCTGCTCCGATCTGACGGGACCTCATTTCCTGCAGAGATACATTCTGCTCCTGTGCGTGATAGAAACGGGGAGATAACAGGTATCGTCGCGATCATCAGGGACAACTCAGACCGGATCGCACAGCATGACGCACTTGAACGTGCAAACACCAAGCTCAACCTCCTCTCGTCGATCACACGCCATGACATATTGAACAAGATCACCGCACTCAGGCTCTACTGCTCGCTGATCGAGGAGGACGAAGACCCGGCACAGAACAGGGAGATGCTCAGGAAGATAGAGGAGATGGCCTCAATAATATCTGACCTTGTCGCATTCACCAGTTACTACCAGAACCTCGGGATCAATACCGCCAAGTGGATTGCACCGGTTGAGGTTGTGAGTCGGATCGGGGACCTGATCGAACTCGGAGATATCAGGATCAAGAACGAGTTCGGACAGATCAGAATCCTTGCAGACCCCCTCTTTGAGAAGGTACTCTACAACCTTTTTGACAATGCGGTGAGGTACGGCAGAACGATAACCACCATCAGGACCGGGTACGAGCTCACCGATGAGGGGGTGACCCTCTTCATCGAGGATGACGGAGTTGGGATTCTTTCCAAAGAAAAGGAGAAGATATTTGAGCGGAATGTGGGGCACGGGACCGGGCTCGGTCTTTTCTTAAGTCGGGAGATACTGAGTGTGACAAATCTCTCAATACGGGAGAGCGGTACACCCGGGAACGGGGCCAGGTTTGAGATTGTGGTCCCGTCTGACAAGTACCAGATCCCATGACGGCTACATCTGCCTGCAAGATGGCACAGAACCTGCCATTGTGTATTCCGAACCATTAAATAATTATCCAGCCCAAACGCTGCTTACAAATACTAAACCTGGGGTAATGCATCGTTCAGAAATCTCGTCTGTAAACTGAATCAGGGGGAGTGGTTTTCAGACACCGTACCGTGTACACGGGGGGCAGTGTGATATCGGTTCTGCATGTAGATGATGAAAAGGGATTATTAGAGGCAGTAAAACTTTCACTTGAAGACACCGGGGTATGTACCGTTGATACAGCCGTATCTGCAGAGCTGGCAATGGAGATGCTCAGATCCCACACCTACGATGCGATCATCTCAGACTATGCCATGCCTGATATCAACGGGATAGAACTGCTCAGGATGGTCAGGGAAGAGTTCGGAGAGATCCCGTTCATCCTGTATACTGTCATACCCCGCGAAGACGTTCTTATTGAGGCAATAAACAGCGGTGTAACCTTTTACCTGCAGAAGGGAACAGAGCAGGGTGTCCAGACTGCAGAACTTATCCATGTCATTGAACAGGCACTGACAAGGCGGACTGCAGAACAGGCCCTTCGCGAGAGCGAGAACAGGTACAGGACCATCATCGAGAATATCATCGATGTGTATTACCGGACCGATTCAGAAGGGACTCTCATCTATGCAAGTCCTTCTGTGCTTCAGATGCTCGGATATGACTCACTGGATGAATTGATTGGAAAGAGAAACGGTGAGTTCTGGAAAGAACCTGCAGAACGAGACATCTTCATGGCCCTTCTCAAGGAGAAGAAAGAGGTAAGGGATTATGAAGTGACCCTGCTCACCAGATCCGGAGAAACGATCTATGTCGCAGTCAGCTCAAGGATCTGCACCGATGAGAACGGAGCATTCGATGGTGTTGAAGGAATCTTCAGGGATATTTCTGAACGAAAGAAGGCAGAAGCCGAGCTGAAGGCAAAGAACTTCGAGCTTGCAGAGATGAACAGTGAACTCTCTGATACTCTGAAGAAACTCACTACAGTTCAGACCGAACTTGCACAGAGAAATCAGGATCTTATCGTCCGTGAAGAGTCGCAGAAGCGATCCGCTGCAGCACTCAAGAGAGCAAACAAGCAACTCAACCTTCTCTCGTCCATAACCAGGCACGATATCCTCAACCAGATCACGGCACTGAACGGGTACCTGACCCTGGTCAGGGATGAACTCCCGGATGGGATAACAACAAGATATCTCGACATGCTTGAGTCGGTTGCCGGTACAATCGAGACTCAGATCGCGTTTACCAGGGTGTACCAGGACCTTGGGTCCCAGGAGCCCCAGTGGCTTGAGATCAGTTCACTCATCCCTCATATCACCATTTCAGGCCTTACTATTACCGAGTCGGATCTACACGGGATCCGGATTTATGCCGACCCCATTGCGGGCAAAGTCTTTGAAAACCTCCTTGATAACACCATCAGGCATGGAGGAACGGTAAGCAGGATTGAGGTTACCGTTCACAAAGAACCTGGGCACCTGATCATAACCTGGGATGATAACGGAGTCGGGATCCCGGCATCAGAGAAGGAACTGATATTTCAGCGTGGCTATGGAAAAAACACAGGCTTCGGACTTTTTCTTGTGCGGGAGATCCTCGCAATAACCGGGATCACAATCAGGGAGATCGGAACAGAAGGCAACGGTGCACGATTTGAGATCCTGGTTCCTGAAGGTGGATACCAGATCAATCAGACGAACGGCAGTACCTGAAGTACAGGATACGACATCCCTATCATCCCCAAACGACCACTATTGTATTACTACTAGATATCATCGCAGTGCACAACCCATGGACAACGAGGAGGAACATGTGGGTCACGAGGAGCAACTCAGGCTTCTCGTGGATAATTCGCCAGATGTAATAACGCTGCTCAACCGGGATAGGGAGCGGGTGTACATCAGTGGCTCTGTGGCACAGATGACCGGGTATACCCCCGACGAACTGATGGGTGAACCATTCGATGCCATGCGAATTCATCCTGATGACCTTTCTGATGTAAAAAAGGCACTCGATCTCATGGATGCTTCTCCAGGAGCAGATGTGCGGGTTATGTACCGGCACCGGCACAAGGATGAGGGCTACCGGTACGTAGAAACGATCGGGAGAAACCTGTGCGACAATCCCGGTATCGGCGGGACGCTTCTGATCAGCCGGGACTGCACAAGAATGAGACAGGAGATCGATCTGCTCAGGGAGAGTATTGAAAGTCTCGGGAAGAAGAATCAGGATCTCCATGAGACAAACACCGGGCTCACCCTCCGGATCACCGATCTTGAATCACAGGTTCGTGAACATACCGATGATGTTGAAGACAAGAACGATGAGATAGAGCAACTCCTCAAACAGAAGGACGAATTCATCTATCAACTGGCACATGACCTGCGAACACCCCTGACACCGGTTGTTGCCATGCTTCCGCTTCTCGCCATCGGGATCCAGGACCCTGATGCGAAAGCACTGCTTGAGATCTTCAACACAAGTATCCAGTACCTGCAGAAGATGGTAGAGAATGTGATCTACTACTCCCAGCTGAACAGACAGTACTCAATCACTGATTACGCAGACTACATGCTCCTCGAACTCATAGATGAGGCACTTGAAGGAAACGGGTTCCTGACATACCAGAAAGAAGTCAACATCGGGGTCGATATCCCTGAAACGATCAGGATCAGGCTCTCACGGACTCATGCCAGACAGCTCTTCAGCAACCTCATCAACAACGCTGTGAAGTTCAACGTGTACAAAGGGGAAGTTCTGATCAGAGCAAGGCATGAAAAGAACGGGGTCACGATCACGATTTCAGACACCGGTGTAGGGATCCCTGAAGACAAGATAGATAAAATATGGAACGAGTTCATGACCGGTGATGCGGCACGTAAGGATCCCGAGGCAAAAGGGCTTGGTCTCCCGATTGTACGGCAGATCGTCACCCTGCATCAGGGGACCATCAGGGCATCAAGCAAGGGGACCGGAAAAGGAACAACGATAACACTCTGGCTCCCTGATGAACCTGTATAGTGCAGGCTTAAGGAACGCCCCTTCGCCGGTTCGAACATGTTCATATACTTCCTGCATGCAGGTACTGTAACGGAACCGGTTTCCTGTCGCAGACAGGTTGGGTTTCATAAGAACGGGCACACCACGGGGAGAAGAGATTTACATGCAGATAACATACGAGGTGATAGTTCCTTTTCTCTTTCTTCTGATGCTGATCTGCTCGGCATCTGCCATGATCTGCCTCGGGTTATACTCGAGGAGATTTTCTCATAATCCTGCAGTCCTGCCGTATCAGATCCTTATGTTCGCTGCAGCATACTGGGCACTGAACTATGCAGTCGAACTCTCAACTGTCAATCTTCAGACAAAGATCCTGTTACAGGAGACAAGGTTTATTGTCAATCCATTTATGGGGGTTCTCGATCTATGGCTGATTCTAACCTTTCTTCATAAAAGCGACTGGATCAAAGGGTGGCGATGGAAAGCACTGCTCATCATCCCAACCGGTATAATGCTTGCAGCCCTCACGAGCAAATACCATACCCTCTTCCGGTACAATTACGGCGTTGATCTCTCTGGTCCGCTCCCAACACTCTCATTTGTCAACGGCCCGCTGTATTTTGTCCATATCGGATACACATATCTCCTTGTCATCACAGGACTTCTGATTCTTCTTCTGACAAGAGAGGAGTCAAACAAAATATACCTCAAACAACGGGTTCTATTATTCGGAGCCCTGATATTTCCGACAATTCTCGACATCATCTTTCAGGTTGGCGGAACCCCGATTCATGGGATTAACCCTGCTCCGATATTCTTCTGGATTCCCGGCATTATCTATATCATAGCCCTTTTCAGATTTGGATTCTTAGACATTGTCCCGATTGCACGGAGCAGAGTCATCGAAGAGATGGGTATGCCGATGATCGTGCTCAGCACCGATTCACGGATCGCTGACATGAACCCGGCGGCAGAAAGACTGCTTGGTGGTTCAGCCCGCATCGGGGTTGGGCAGAAGATTACTGATGTTGCCGGATCATGGCCTGAATTCATCACATTCTGCTTCTCTTCAGATGGAAGAAAGGAGATCACGAAACAGGATACAGAAGAGAGCAGAATCTTTGATGCCAGGATGGATCTGCTGTACTCACCCGAAGGAGTTCCCGAAGGCAGGCTGATTCTCCTGACCGACATCACGACTCAGAAGCGACTTGAACAGAAGATTCGAAGGAGTGAGGAGCGGTGGAGAAGCATCGTGGATGGTGCACCGTTTCCCATCGTGATCACCAGTGTTGCAGACAACAGGATCCTGCTTGTAAACCAGCGGACCATCAGGCAGTTCAACCTCTCGTATGATGATCTCATCGGGAGAAACACAGAGGAGTTCTACGCAGACCAGAAGACGAGAGAGTTACTTATCACAACCCTGCATACACAGGACGAACTTGACGATATCGAGATGAAGATGCATGCTGGAGACGGGCGTGAGTTCTGGGTGTACGCCTCGGTCAGGAAGATACAGTATATGGGGAAGGAGGCTTTTTATATCTCATTTGCCGATTTTACCCTGCGAAAGAATCTCGAAGAGACACTCACCAGAAAGAACAGGGAACTCGAACTTGTTACCTTCTCACTCACCGAGACGAACAAGAAACTCAACCTCCTCTCATCCATCACCAGGCACGACATCCTGAACATGATCCAGGTAATCTCTGCAGTTTCAGACGTGATCCTGCTTGAGACAAGAGAGCCGGATATGGAGAAGAAGGTACGAATGATTGCCGATGCTGGAAAGTCGATCCGGACCCTCATCGAGTTTACCCGTGAGTACGAGGATCTCGGACAGACAGCCCCGGTATGGCAGGATATCACCCGGACCCTGCAGAGCAGGACCATCACCAGGCTCCTTTCAGGAATCACCCTTATCACACCGGACAGGCCTGTTGAGATCTCTGCAGATCCGATGCTTTCAAAGGTCTTTTTTAATCTCGTTGAGAATTCAATCCGCCACGGCGGGGGTATCTCAACGATACGGGTATCAGCAGAAGCGGTGGGTGATGAACTCAGGATCACCTACGAGGACGACGGAAGAGGTATCCCTGAGGAGGAGAAACTTCTCATATTCACCCGGGGATACGGAAGTAACACCGGCCTGGGTCTTTTTTTTATAAGGGAAGTTCTTGAGATCACCGGGATGACCATCATGGAAGAGGGGGTAACGGGAGAAGGAGCACGGTTTGTGATCCGGGTTCCTCCCGGAAGATACAGGTTCACCAGTATCCAGAGTTCATGACCTGAATCCAACCAAAACATTCACCTCATCTGCAGGTTGAATCTTCTGGTACGATGACACTGAGCAAGAAATATGTTGTAGCTTTTAATGCAAGCCCGCGAAAAGACGGAAACACTGCAACGCTGATCAGATATGCCCTGAATAAGATAGAAGAGCAGGGTATCAGAACAGAACTCGTACACATCGGTGGTAAACAGATCCACGGATGTATCGCCTGTATGAAGTGCTTTGAGAACCAGGACAGACATTGTGCCCTGGCAAAGGATCTGGTGAACGACTGTATCGACAGAATGGTGGAGGCAGACGGGATCATCATCGGGTCACCAACGTACTTCTCGGACATCACCCCTGAAGCAAAAGCGCTCATCGACAGGGCAGGATTCGTTGCAATCGCCAACGGCGGACTCTTCTCCCGTAAAGTTGGTGCTGGTATTGCAGCGGTCAGACGGGCAGGAGCGGTTGCTGCCCTCGACTCCATCAACCATCTCTTTGGGATCTGTGACATGTTCACAGCCGGTTCCACATACTGGAACCTGGGAATCGGATTTGAGCCAGGAGATGTGGAGAAGGATGCTGAGGGGATAAAGACCATGGAACGCCTTGGTGAGAACATGGCCTGGTTCATCACACGGGTGCAGGACTGAACCCTTTTTCTACAACCATATTTTCTATTCATCTAATGAGATCCCTCTCCCGTGACCTTCCCCTGACCGACAGGATAAATAGGAAGGCACGGTGATTATGAGATCAGTATATCCGTTTACATCTGTCGCCTGATGCACCTGCGGTCATCTGATATCAAACCATTATTCATGACAGATCCCATCCATCTCCTCTATATCGACGATGAGCCTTTGCTGCTCGATATTGGCAGGCACTACCTTGAGCGAGACGGAACGTTCAGGGTGACCGGCCTGCCCTCTGCAAGGGAGGCACTCGCTGCATTAGAGGATGGATCATTCGATGCAGTGGTGTCAGATTACATGATGCCCGGCATGAACGGGATCGACCTGTTGAAAGAGATCAGAGGCCGTGGCCTTTCCATCCCGTTCATCCTCTTCACCGGGAGAGGGAGGGAAGAGGTCGTTATTGAGGCGTTCGATAACGGGGCCGACTTTTACGTGCAGAAAGGGGGAGAGCCCAGATCACAGTTTGTCGAACTCAGCCACAAGATAATCCAGGCTGTCCATCGAAGAGAGGCAGAGAGAAAACTTCGTGAGAGTGAGGAACGGTACCGGAATGTTGTTGAGGATCAGACTGAGTTCATCTGCCGTACGAAGCCAGACAGAACCATCATCTTTGTAAACGAGGCATTTTGTCGCTACTATGGGGTAACACGGGATGAGGTCACCGGAAAGAGGTTCATCCCCCCGATCTTTGATGCAGACAGGCAGAGGGTCGATGAGCTTCTCGCATCACTGACACCTGACAGCCCGGTCGGAACCATCGAGCACCGGGTTACTCTTCCTGACGGAAAGATAACCTGGCAGCAGTGGGTTGACCGGGGAATCTTTGATGAAAAGGGCAGATGCATCGAGATTCAGTCGGTGGGTCGGGACATCACCACGGGGAAACTGGCAGTAGAGACGGCATCCTACCTCGGCAAAATCCTTGATGACTCGCTGAACGAGATCTACCTCTTCGATGCAGAGTCATACCGTTTCATCGAGGTCAACAGGGGAGCCAGGGAGAACCTGGGATACAGCATGGAGGAACTCTCCAGGATCACCCCCCTTGATATCAAACCCGAATTTACCAGGGAGAAGTTTGAGCACCTGATAAAACCGCTCATTGATGGAAGATCTGAGAAGACCAGATTTTCCACCGTCCACATGCGAAAAGACGGGACAACATACCCGGTCGAGGTGCATCTCCAGATTATGAAGATGCAGGATCGCCGCATCTTTGTTGCGATCATCCAGGATATCACCAGTAGAAAACGGGTTGAGTCGGCTCTGATAGAGGCTGAAGAACGGTTTCGTGTCCTCTTCCGCCAGTCCCCAATCCCGTACCAGTCACTTGACAAAGACGGGAGATTCCTTGATGTCAATGATGCCTGGCTCAACATACTCGGGTACTCATACCACGAGGTTGTCGGGCACTGGTTCGGTGACTTCCTGATTCCTGAACAGCAGGGGCTCTTCAGAGAGAGGTTTCCATTGTTCAAGGATGCCGGAGAGGTCCATGGGATCGAGTTCAGGATGAGAAAAAAGAACGACGGATCGATACTCGTCTCGTTTGACGGCAACATCGGAACGAATCCGGATGGGTCCTTCAGACAGACCCATTGCGTATTCAGGGATATCACCAAAGACCGGGAGGCAGAGTTATCGCTCATCGATCGCGAGGAACGGCTCAACCTGGCAATCCATGGGGGAGATCTCGGAACCTGGGACTGGGACATCCCATCAGGCAGGATAGCAGTCAATGACCGGTGGACAACCATGATCGGGTATGAACCTGATGAGATTGTGCCACATTACGACTCATGGAAGTCACTTGTTCATCCAGATGATCTTCCGGGAGTGATGCAAGCATTATGGGAAGCTGTTGACGGGAAGACACCGCAATTTGAGTACCGGTACCGGCTCAAAGGAAAGACCGGTGAGTGGGTATGGGTTCTGGATAAAGGGAAGGTCATCACCAGGGATACAGATGGATCTCCACTGAGGGCGGCAGGAACTCACCTGGATATCACCGGCATCCACCTTGTCCGTGAACAACTCCGGGGAATGAACCAGTACCACCGGGGACTCCTTGAGGCCAGCATCGACTCGTTTGTCACCATCAATGAAGAGGGCAAGATGACCGACGTGAATGCCGCAACAGAGAGTCTGACAGGTTGTAGCAGGGATGAACTGATAGGAACAGACTTCTCAGACTACTTCACTGATCCCAAAAAAGCCAGGAAGGGGAGCAGGGTCGCCTTTGAGAAGGGGATGATCAGGGATTATCCCCTTGAGGTTCGGCATCGGGACGGGACCATTACCCCAGTCCTGTACAACGCCTCTGTGTATCACGATCCAGAAGGCAGGGTTACAGGAATATTTGCCCTTGCACGTGACGTCACCAGTATCAGAAAGACAGAGGCTGCATTGAAGGCATCAGAGGCATTTCTGAATGCAGTGCTCGACTCACTCCAGGATGTCATCGGGATCCAGAAGACTGATCACCGGATCATCAAGTACAACCAGGCAGGATATGAACTCCTTCATAAAACACCGAAGGAGGTTATAGGAAAGCGATGCTATGAACTTCTCGGACGCGACACTCCCTGTGAGGACTGTGCGACAAATAAAGCCCTGATCTCAAAGAAGATGGAACAGACCGAGCGGTTCATTCCTGAACTTGGGATCTGGATGGACTGCAGATCAAAGCCGGTCCTTGATGATAAGGGAAAGGTTGCCTTCATCGTTGAGCAGCTGATAGATATCACACATCGCAAACAGGCTGAAGAGGCGGTGAGAGAGGCGAACCAGAAACTCAGGCTTCTCACCGGGCTAACCAGGCACGATATCCTCAACCAGCTCAGTGCCCTGCAGGCGTTTCACGATCTCATCCTGCAGACAACAGACCCTGAAGTCATCCACACCCGCATCAGACAGGCCCAGGATGCATGCGACAGAATTGAGGAGATCATCGGTTTTACCCGCGAGTATGAGAATTTCGGGACCGTCTCCAGTGGGTGGCAGCAGATAAAGCCCCTTGTGCGATCTGCATGTTATGAGGTCGGGCTCGGAGGTATGAACCTGACCGAGACGATAGATCCCGGCCTTGAGGTGTATGCAGATCCGATCATCAGAAAGGTCTTCACCACTCTTATCGAGAATGCCTCCCGCCATGGGGATAAAATTACCTCATTATCGGTTTCCACACGGAAAGAGGAGGACTCACTTCTCATCGTGTTTGAGGATGACGGGGCAGGAGTTTCAGAATGGGAGAAGAACATGATCTTTGAGCATGGATATGGCAAGCACACCGGGATAGGCCTCTTCCTTGCACGGGAGATCCTTGCGATCACCGGACTGTCCATCAGGGAGAACGGGACACCAGGGAACGGTGCCAGGTTTGAGATCATCGTGCCGGTAGGAAAGTTCCGGTTCTCCTGATCTGAGAAACCCCAACGGTGGCCCGTTGGGGGCCCCAGGCAGAACCGATGAGAATGACTTTTCATCCAAAATGATTCGGCTGAAACCGGTTCAGCCGGTATAATCAAGCACAAAGTGCTCTGACTCGTAGATCTGTGTGCCTTTTTTGGCATCTGCTGCTTCTGATACAGGGGAAAAGATCCTGAAGAAGAGCGTGTGGCTGCCTGGTTTGCGGAGCTGAGACGGAACATCGAAGAAGAGGGTCTCCTTTCCGTCTGAACTGAGCCACTCATGCACCTCTCCAACGAGTGTTGTATCAACCATGATCTCCACGATCACCTTCTGACGTGAGGTGGCATCGTGATTGATCCGGTAGAAGAAACGGTTGTCAGAGACCGGGGTGCTGAGGCTCTTCTGTGGGTCGTAATCGCCTGCTTTTGTCGTCCAGAATCCATCTATTGCTATCTGCATGATACTCCTCCGTGAGTAGTATGTGATAGAGGGAATTTGATCAGTAAATATCTGACTGTGCCCGGGGTGTACCTCCCGGATGTGATGGAAGAACATGAGGCAAGTGTTTAGTATCCCGCCATTCATCTATGATGAGAGAACAATTCTCACCAGATCAGGAGGCGGAAACACAGTGTTTTTCCCTGATCAGAGTGATGATAACATAATTGAGCGAAGATGAACCATTCAGATCCTGTCGGTAAAACAGGGAGATATTCGTATCCCGGCCCGATCCTCCTACTCGGCATGGTCATTTTTGGGTTCATTACCGCTGCAATTGTGATGCAGGCCATCCCGTCTTCAGGGCCCATGGATGCTATCACCGGATACAGCCCGGTAAATCTCACACCAGAGGAGCAAGTATGGATTGCAGACCATCCCGAGATCCGGGTATGCCCTGATCAGAACTATCCACCGTTCGAACAGATCACAAAGTCCGAGGACTACCAGGGGATATCTGCAGATCTTCTCCGAGAAGTTGCAAAAAATACCGGGCTTAAAATCAGTGTTTCACATGAAAAGGACTGGGAGTCCTGTATCGCAAAGATCAAAAACGGGAGCGTGGATGTCCTTGGAGCGGTGTATGTCTCTAGCCTCAGGAACGATTACCTGATCTATTCTGAACCGTATTATCGCTCACTTCTTCCGATCATCACCAGATCAGACACCCGGACTGACATGACCCTTGAGGAGTTTGCAGGAAAGAGGGTTGCTTCAGTCGGAGAATACACGACAACCCTGCTCCTCAGAGAGAAGTACCCTGACATCACCATTGTTCCGGTGTCTGATGTTCGATCCGGGCTGATGGCGGTATCACTCGGATCTGCAGATGCATACTTCGGAGATCTTGCCGCATCGACCTACTACGTTGATTCTGAAGGGATCAGCAACCTTCATGTGGCAGGTTCGTACATGCCGGAGAGCCCTGATGAGTTCTCATACGCCTTCGGAGTAAGAAAAGATGCCCCAGAACTGGTCAGTATTATAAACAAGGGGATCAGGGCGATACCACCGGAGAAGCGTGACGAGATCTTCAGACGGTGGATATCCCCTACTCTTACGAAAAATCTGATAGATCCAGCACTTATCCTGCTATCCATCGGGATAGTTGCTGCCCTCCTTCTGGTAACCGGTGGTGTGATCCTCTGGAACCGTGCCCTCACCCATGTCGTCAGTGAGAAGACCTGCGACCTTGAGAGAGAACTCACCGAGCACAAGAAGACCGCCGACACGCTGCTTATCACCCGGTTCACTGTTGATCACAGCCATGCCATGTTCCTCTGGATAGATAGCCGGATGACCATCCGTGACTTCAACGAGACCTTCTGCCAGGAGACAGGTTACTCACGGGAAGAGATCAGGGATCTGCACCTGTCAGCACTGCACTCGCACCTGACTGACACCAAAGTCAACGAACTCTTTGCCCGTGTCAGGAAGGAGGGGAGAATCAAAATTGAGACTGATATCAGGATCAAATCCGGAGCCGGGATGCCGGTTGAGATCATGCTCTGGTACTTCACCTTTGAAGGCAACGAGTGGTTCTGTGCAGAGATGCAGAATATCACCGAGAGAAACCGGTATGAAGCCGAACGTGAGAACGCAATCACACAGATTCAACGCAACCTTGCTGAACTCTCGCTTCTGAATGACGGGATTAGAAATCCACTCACCGTAATCCTCGGGGCCACCGAGATGTACGGCAATGAAGGGATACCGTTGATAGAAGAGCAGGTCAGAAGAATTGATGCGATGATCAATCAGCTTGATCAGCGGTGGAATGAGTCTGAGAAGATCTTTAGTTACCTGAAGAAGCATTATGGCGTCACGGTAAAAGAGCCAGAGAATAGTGATGGGAATCAACAGGACAACTAAGGGGATGACACCTAGAGTTCCGAAAAAATTGTGCCAACTACGCCTTTGTACGGCTTGAATACCGAGATCCTGAGTTCACGGTGAAGGCCCGGGTGTTCTATCACACTTACCACCGGTGTGCCCGTTTCGGATACTTTTGTGAAGATATCGAGAAACGGAGGGGGTGCCATGTGAAAGACTTCAGACCCGGTCACCCCCACGATCTGATCGCGGTGTTTCCCTACCAACTGTTCAAATGCAGGATTGACATCGATAAACCGGTAGTCGGTCACTACTCCCCCATCGGTGATCAACTCCCTGATGGCATGCCCCTCACTCATATGCATGAAGAGGGTTCTGTACTGCTGCTCCTGTTGATGTGCATACAGATTTGCCTGACGTATCTCATCGAGCTGCTCTCTCAGTTCCTCTTCCGCACCTGCGATCTGTTCATAGGCAGCCCGAAGGTCAGATTCGACCCGCTCCCTCCTTGAGATCTCACGTGCCTGTTGCACATTCTGCAGACCCTGGAGTGATAACTGGCTTGCGATGACAAAGAGAGTTTCCGAGACCTTCTGAAACTGCTTTTTGCTCATCTTCGGAACTTCAGCAAGTGCCTCGGAAAACTCGTTTCTGTCTGCTCCTATCTCGTCTGCATAGAGAAGCATCCGGTCATAGTCAGCCTGCTCGTCAAGGACCTGACCGATGAGCCAGTTAGCCACGTGTCTCGTTCCGATGCTGATGCTTGTCCCTGCATCCCAGAGTCCGCCTGAGAGGCACGGGGAGATCACCGGCCCTTCGGGATGATACCTCCCAAGCACTGCATCAGAGATGTAACAGTTCTTCTGCCCTTTCTCTGTCTTCCTGATGATATTGTTACAGAGGTGGCAGAAGTTACTCGGCTTTGTGATCGGTGTACCATCCAGTTCGGTGATGATGGATGCAACCCCGGTTGCTGACGAGAATGCATCCTGGATCTCCTGGATATCATCGAGGCTGAAGACATCATAAAATGTGAGTGACCCGGTATCTGACTCAGGACTTGTGAGTGAGACGATCTTGTGTTTTATCGCGTCCTCTGCGAGTTTTCTCCGGACTGCCTGTCTGACATTGGATGCCAGCTCAACATACTGCGATCTCGGATCACCACCTTTCTGCAGATAAAAGTCAGCTCCTGCATTCAGGGCATCAATCGCAACGGATTCACGACCCTTTCCTGTGAAGAGAATGAACGGTAGATCACTGAAGCGTGACCGTACTTCATGAAGGAGTTCAATCCCATTCATCTCAGGCATATCATAGTCAGAGATGATGGCATCGTACGGATGGCTCTCAAGGAGGGAAAGGGCTTCTTTTCCGCTGGAGGCGGTCTCAACCGTGATATCACTCATCCGCTCAAGAAAGAGCCTGCCAACCTCAAGAAGGGTCGGCTCGTCATCAACAGTGAGAACGGTTATCATGATGATATCACTTACAGGACCGTATTCAGAGAGAGTATGGAGACAACAATACTCTCACCTTCGGGCACATAACTCTTCGGAACCTGATCGCTCATTTCCTGAACATGCCGGAGAGTTCTTCGAGTGACCTGATCCTGAAGATCTCATCGATATCAAGTCCTATGGTGTAGGTAGGGAAGAGGCCCCCCATATGCATCCGGGTGATGCCGTGAATCCTGGACTCTATCACCAGGGGGAGTACCATCTCTACCAATTTGTCTCTGCTGACCGGAGAGACCGACCCGGAAACTGATCCGGCCAGGACTGCTTCAGCCTCCTCTATCCTGACCAGTTGATCAGAACAGAGGGTTCGTGCAATCCTCCGGCTGAGAACACTCTGGAAGTACTGCATCACGATGAACTGACACATAAAGAGCAGGAGAATCCTGATGTCTGCTCTCTCCTGGATAAGGCTGGCTGCATCAACATACGCACCGAGGGTAAAGCCTGGCATCAGGATTGCAATGAGCAGGATGATCGTTGCACACGAGGCGATGATCACCACCAGAACTCCGAAGATTGCCATCAACAGATATCGCACCCAGTGATCAGACGTTATGAACGCAAGTGACCGGGTGAAGAAAGAGAACTGGCGTTTGAGACAGGAGAGATCGAGGTAAAAGATCAGGATCCCAAGGCACTGAACGATGATGAGCAGGGAGGTAAGGAGGGGAATATCACCGTAAGCACCAAGCAGGATCGCATACACAAGCGAGAGGCTGTATATCAGGACCATGCCTGATGTGAGAGGCATGATACCGAGGAGAAAGAACCGGATGGCAAGTTGTATTACTATCCGGTGGTTCCTGACAAGGTGTAGGTTTTTCAGCCATGGTAGGAGAGGATCACGGCCTTCACGCTTTTCTGTTGTCTTTCTGAAAAGGCCGGGTATCAGGATGAACGCGAGTGGAATCAGCGGATAGATGAGATAGAAGTAGAGGCTTGAGAGGATCCAGAGGACCATGTAACTGTCAGGCCTGTCAAGCAGACAGAACATATTGAGGATCACCGCAACAGCGAGGGCGCCATATCCTGCCGCCTGTATACGATCAGCATTGATGCCTTCAAGAAGTGATTGGAGACGATATTTCTCATCTGCAATGGCATCTTTCAGATCTGCAGCCTCATCGCCAAAGGTCTCCTCCATCTGTTCATCTGTTGGCTGATCTTCCATATATTCCTGCACAAAAAAACCCTGCGGCATATTAATACAGGCTCCCGTTGATGGCTATCGTACAGGATGTATGCCATCAATCGAAGATTTTCTGCACCCGCTTCATAAAGGAATCTGGGAGGTCTCGATCCCCAGGGATCAGGTGACAGAGCCGTTTGGAGAAGAATGGGTCAGATCACAGATCAATGTTCCGACACCGGGAACCATGGCCAGTTATCGCAGCGGGCAGTACCACCTGCACGAGACCAGGACCGAGTTCAAAGTGCATCTTGACAGGTATGATCCAAAGAGGCATCCCCTCCTTCACCTGATCGATGACGCACCCCTGCTCCTGATGATATCAGAGACATTCATCACGCTCATCTCCTTCACCAGGCAGCAGCCCCGGCCGGGTACCGGCGGCCAGATCGATGAGCAGAACGCAGTTCTCCGTCACCATCTGATCCTGGGTCCTCTCCTGATATTCCTCGGTGTTATCTTCATAATCATTCCTGACCTGACATTTTTTGGATTAACCACCCTGTTGATACCTGGCGTAGTACTGCTCTTCGGGGTTCTTACCCTGATGAGCAGCGTCTCGATACATCCGTTCAGGGTATCCAGCCGCAACGATCTCATCGGTGGAGTCTGGATCATTGGGGTTGCCGTTATACTGGGATGGATACCACCGAGACTCTGGGGAGGAGTTATCCTTGTGCTCCTCTCAGGGTGGATGTTTGCATCATCAGTCATGCTGCTTCGCAGGGTTCTGAGAGGAAGAAGAGCGGTGCCCGAGGGATTTGTCAGCAGAATGCTCATAGGAGCAGTCTCACTACTGCTTGGAGGAGCAAGCCTTATCGCACCTGAAGCGGTTCTGATGATCTTCATGGATATTCTTGGCGTGCTGACAGTAACTGCCGGAGGAGTTGTCACCATCACCGGGATCAGGCTCAGGAGAATGATGCAACCTGAGTGACGGGGAGGGATCAGGCTCCAGACAGGAGGATCAGAAGACTCCACCGTCTTCCAGTCGCCGTTCGATCATCATGATCCTGTCTTCAATCTCATCGCTCATCAGGAGCTGGCCGGCCCTGATGAGGTACTCCCTCGCTTTTAGCAGGTTGTTTTCATCAAGATAATTCTCTGCAATTCCGGTCAACAGTGAGATGATCACCGGGTCAGGACCGGTTGAAACTCCTCTGTAAGTCAGGATCTTCAATCCTTCCCGGTTGTAATATTCGTGATCAATATCTCCTACCCGCCCGGAGAGGAGTCTCAGTTCTTCTCTCCCATCAGTTGACTCCTCCCAGGTCTCTGCCATCAGGTAGCAGGTGATGGCAGCCACGTCATCTTCCTGCAGTGAAAAGAGAAAACCCTGATTTCTGAATGCAAGGGCGAGATCTTCTTTCAGCCAGGCAGTTCTGAACGAACGCGTCAGAAGCGGGCCAGCCTCAGTGGTCCAGCGGCTTTTGAGCAGGAGTGAGACGAGTTCTCCAAGGATCCCAGCATGGACAGGACTCTGATGCCTGGCCTTCTGCAGTACACGAACTGCTGCCTCGTCATCCCTGATTCCGGAGAGGTATTTTCCATACATGTAGAGGATGTCAGTCCCAAGGAACGGAAGCATGATGAGATCCCGCTCCGGGCTGCATTCGGTCATGTAGTAGGTGTACTCGATCAGATCACGAAACGATCTGTACTCTTCGGTACTGAAATCAGGCCATGACCGTTCACCGAACGGGAGAAGGTAGGGAAGAAAAAGAGCAGCCTGATCAAAGGACCGGTCTGCAACAAGGCCGGTGAGATCAGAGAGGAGGGGAGTGAGAAGAGGTTCAGGGTTTCCTGAATCCATACAGAAGCGGGTGAAATCTTCAGGTGAGATTCGGGTGAGAAGTACACTGCTGATCTCCCTGGCAACATGAAGGATGCAGGGATGATTCTCATACCTCCGGAAGGCAGCGAGCAGATACTGGATGAGGAGATCAGGATCTGAGGGGAGGCCGGCAAGTATCTCCTGTACAGCCGAATCGCATGGTCCGGTGCTGATCATATCATTATCCTACAGGGAGACAACAGGGAAGAATCACTGCTAGCCAGGTGAGCAGATCTACCCGGTGTGGGAGAACAAATCATCACCACTCCTGAACTCAAGACCGGGGTGGTGATCAAACCGTACGACACCGACCACTGCCCTTCCTGCAACCGCCTTCTTTACTACAGCAGTCCCTTCGATACCAAACCCGCCGCAGAGTTCTATCGCTCCGATTCCTTCATCAACGAGGCTCTTTGCAACCTCCTCTGCCATCCGGTAATCTGCAACACCGACAGTTGTAAGGACCACTTCAGGGGTGGTTACAACCGAACGATGTTTTATTGGATCCGCACCTGGTGCTGTGAAGATGAACGCTGCTTTCAGTACCATGAGATTCAGATTGTACCGGCCCGGAGATATAACCCACGCTGATAAACAAAAAATGAGAGAACCCTCGTGAGGGGAGAGGGCTAAGCACTAGAAACAGTCGCTCTTGAATCAGGAGTGACTATCAATGTGAACTGAATCACCGATCCTGCAGCGACTGTCTCCTGTTCACCGGTGTACCTGTTCGTGAGGGTCTGCTTCGGGTAGTAGGCATAGAGAAAACTTCCCGCTGATGCCGGGATTGTGAGCGGGAAAGTTGCCAGATATGTCCCTTCATACCTTTCAGCCAGCAGGTGCAGAGACTCATCAGAGAGCCAGGCTGAATCAGTTTTCTCCAGGGTAAGCGTTTTCGGCCCGCTCATTCTGGCCTGGAGGTTTGCAGGCTCCAGTGTCACCGCGGTTTCAGTTTGAGAAGATGCCGGAGCCAGATTTGACAGGGTAAGGGTGATGTCACTGGTCTTTCCCGGAACCGCATCTGATGGAAACTCTGCACCTTCGATACTCAAACTCATTGGTAGTGAACTGAACGGTGGGGAGTAGTAATACGGAGGAGTTGCAGTGGCGGTGGCTGTGACAGTAGGAATTATCGTGGACGTTGGGGTTACCGTAGGGGTGACATTGGCAGTCTCATTCGGAGTGGGAGTAACCGTTGCTGTTGTCGTAGTAGTAGTAGTGGTTGCTTCACCGGTTGGCAGTGTTGTTGGTATGGTCGTCACAGCGGTTGCCACATCTCCGGCTGCAATACTGCTGGTGAGCGAGGCTGCTTGTGTCAGGACAGGAGACGATGTGAGAGTGATCGCTGTCTCATTGGATAACGGGGTTGTTGGTACCTGCCTGGTTGAACTGCTGACCGGGGCAGGTGTCAGGTCCTCTGATCCTGTTACTCCTGATGATCTCACAGACTCCCCAGGTGAAGGAGTGAGAACGTCGGGGCTGAGAGTATCTAAAGCCGGGTTCGCGGTTGTATCTGAATATGTACCACCTGCCAGGTCCGGGACAGTAATCTCCGGCGATGGAGAAGACGAGACCGGAGTGTTCACCTGGCTCTGTACCGGAGAAGGTGTCGAAACGACAGAAACCGGGTTCGCTGTAGCCACCGGGGTTGCACTGTTTATCGGAGAGGGAGCAGTGATTTCAGGTGTGGGAGAAGGGACTGCCGGGGCAGGAACCGGGACTGGTGTCTGGGTAGGAGTTGTAGTCAGACTTTCTGTTGATGATGGTGTTTCGGCATCAACCCATACAGAAATGGCTTCCAATAGTACTGCAAGAACCAGGATACTGCCTATCAGGGTTACCGGGTTTATCTGCATATTTTCACGATTTTTTGTATATTTACTCTATGACAGAGAGCACCGCCGGGACGAGAAGGTGTGTGTCGTCAGATACCAGAACTCCGGTACCGTAGGATATAAGGAGTAAGGATAAGAAGGGTTGAATCTCCTCTTGGTCAGTTTCCGGGTCTTACCTGATAGGAGGAGAGGAGGAACGAACTGACCCAAATGGGCAACCACCAGGTTGAAGAGGCAGACCAGGGAGTTGGATCTTGTTTTTCATATATCAGGCAGAGTCGAAGCATGGATCTTCAGAAGAACTCACGTCTCCTGGAATCATGCAGATCGGTTCAGATTTCTGCATTATTTTCTCTTCTGCTCATTCTGCTGCTTGCTTCAATAGGCACATGTACTGCAGAATACACAGCATCAGACTGGAACAGCCTCGGCGAATCGTATTACAGCAGTGGTGATTACGACGCTGCAATATCAGCATTCATGAATGCAGTCGCTATCAACCCTGACTATGCAGAGGCGTGGAACAACCTCGGCACCGCCTACGAACAGGTAGGCAGATATAACGATGCAGTTCTTGCATTCAGACGGGCTGTTGCCATTAATCCCAGGTATACAGAAGCATGGAATAATCTCGGCAATGTCTATGAAAAGCAGGGGAGGTACGAGGATGCACGTGATGCATATCAGCGGGCGACCTCACTCTCGACAGATTATTCAGGAGTTCCACCGTTCAACCAGCATCCTCCCAACAACATGCAGGGACAGGTTGCAGGAAACCAGCCGTTCGGGCCACAGGGTCCGGGTAGTATGGGAATGAGCCCGGGGATTCCGGGTCAACAGGGAAGATAGGCACCCGGTATCTATCGCGGTGAACCCGTGACTGGATCGGGTCTCTTTTTTGAACTATTTACTAAAAAAAGTGTGATAACGGATAGATAATTATGACGAGCCTGGTGCTCCGCAGACCACCGGAAGGGCAGCCGCAATCTCAGGGAGCATCTCTGCAGGGATACCCATAACCATCTCACCTTCTTCAATCCCAGAGTATTTTCGCGAACCGTCACACCCGAGCGAGAAGTTGATCCTGCCGGTCAGGTACACCTGGGCGGACGCATCTGCACAGACCGACTGAATACCGGCAAAGTTGCAGGTAATTCTCCCGCCCAGCCGATACAGGTTGCTCTGCGCCAGTTTCAGCATTGCCTTGGGTTTGGTGACCAGAAGGACAAGTGTTGGATCATACGGGACTTTTTCAAGCGGGGCATACGCAATGGCATAGGTTGCACCTGACTCTACATGGGGAATATTGAGAATGGTCCGCTTGCATGCAGCCCAGCTGTCATACTTCCCAAGTTTATAATAAAACTCCCCGTTCTTCAGGGTATGGGTGATCTCACGGAGACCCAGTGCCCACGAACCACCCATGCATGTATGGTTCTCACTGACGGAGTAGAAGATCTTTCCATCTTTTCGTGCCATGTTCACCATCTGGCAGTGGGTTACCTTCTCTTCCAGGGCAGGTACCCCTTCAGGGAGATGCTCTTTGCTGGTGATGAACTTTATGGCAACGGGGGATCCCTCAAGATGAAGGTGCTCCTTCATGAGTTGGGAAATCCCGGCATAATCTATCTTTGTCCGTATGGCATCCTGCATGATCTTCCTCGGAAACAATAGGACCATCAACCATAAAGAGCTTCAGGATGCTCTTCTCAATTGTGAATAGAGAGGAGAGGCTGGATTATTCCAGGCTCATTGATCAGATGAAAGCAGGGAGGAGACCCAGTCTCTGTTTGCCCACAGTGCACACCCTCCTCCGGATTCAGAAAGCATCTGATGATTGGCACGGATTTCTGCCAGAAGATCAGATGAGAGTGCTTCACGGAGTGGCTTTGTTGTGATATTCATATCAGATATCGGGGCAGCGGGACAGGGCTCAAGATCTCCGGAAGGGCTGATATGAACAAAACCTCTTCCTGCTGATAAGCACCCTCCATAACTCTCTTCGTCTCCGGGAAACCCGAGGAAGAGAGCAGGATAATGATCTGAAAACCCGGCAATGAGGTGATTGAGGAGGTGATGCTGCTCGTCAGAAAGGGTCATATTAGAAGTTCCCTCCTCGATTGGAACGTACTCCACATACGAGATCAGCCTGCATCCGTGTGATATCATCTCGCTGACAAAACGGTCAGTGGTGACTTCAGAGAAATTCTCCCGGGTCACGGTTACTGAGCAGCCGAAGAAGAGATTATTCTGACGAAGCAACGAGAAAGACCTGATAGCAGCATCGTACACCCCTTCTGATCGCCGTGAGTCGGTCGCTTCTTCGTCTCCCTCGATGCTGAGTATCAGAACGATATTCTTCAACTTCCCGAGTTCACCAGCAAGAGGTTCGTCAATGAGGAGACCATTCGTAAAGACGGCAAAGGTCATCGAAGGAAAGGTACGGGCCAGCATCAGAATATCATCCTTTCTGACCAGGGGCTCACCTCCGGCAATGACAAGAAACGAGACCCCGAGATCAACAGACTGGGAAACCAGGCTTCTGAGTTGATCAGAGTTCATTTCAGGTGCTATAGGACGGTGAAGAGATCGCATATAACACCCCTGGCAGGCAAGATTGCACTGGTGAGTCAGGCTGAGCATCACTACTGCCGGAACCTGCACATCTTCAGCAGCCAGGATCTCACGCCTCTGTGCTGCCTTCTTCTGTGCCGCGAGCAGACGGGTTGCGGTAAAAAGCAGGATGGGATCTGCACCCACAATCCTGATAACCTGTCTCACACTGGTTGTAATGCTCTCTGCAAGGAGGCCGCTGTAGAATCCCGATGATCGTTCAGAACCATGCGCAGGAGACAGACAGGTCGTCCGGGTGGAGTGCATGATCTGCTGACTACTCATGCAGGAGTTCCTTCTGCGTACGCAGGTCAGCAGGAGTGACTGCAGGGTGATGATACCGCCCTCTTCCTTCGGTGCCGAACATCATGTTCAGGTTGATCGCCTGAACCGGGCAGTAGTTGAGACATGCACAGCAGAGTTCACACCGGTCTGCATAAACCGGCTTTCCACCATCAATTCTGATATTCAAAGAAGGACAGACCGCTGCACAGGTTCCACACGATGTACATGCAGCAGAGACAGTGAATCTCTCACCGGACCGGTGGACATTTTTTGCAAATGGATTATAGAGGAGCAACTGGAGCAGGGATGAGAGAGGCGCAATGCCGGGACGCTTTTCACGGTTATTCCTGATATCATCGGCAATTCTGGTACAATCAACTTCAGCCTTTGCAAGGATTGACTGTTGTTTCGCTCCAGTGGGGGGAACACTGAGAGGAGGGAAGTTGCCAGGCATCTTTACCATAAATCCGGCATTGATACCACGCCCGTTCCGGGACTGTACACCATGATCGATCATCTTCAGGGCTGAAGCACCGGTCCCCCCAAGGGTCAGAAGTCCGAAGACATACGAATCAGTGGGAATCGAAAGCCTTGTTAGGAAACTTCTGGCCATGACCGGGATACCCATATCATACACAGGGCAGCAGATTCCGATCCTACCATCCGGTGCAGCAATCGCCTCTTCATTCATCAGAGATGCAATAGGAACCAGATCTGTATCTCCAAGAAGGGAAGCAACCTTTCTGACAACAGCCAGTGTATTTCCGGTTCCGGTAAAATAATAGAGGGTTGTCTTCATTATACTGCTCCAGCGCTGCGGATTCTCTCGATAAGGGGCACTATCGCCTGATCGCTGATCACAGCCTGTTTGTCTAGGATGCCTTCACCGACAGGAACCAGACCCGCATCTGATGCACGTGATTTGAGCAGGGCGATGGCCTGGTCTCCGCTCTTTGCATCGTTGCAGGTGACGAGGAGAAAAGCACGTGTACCACCTCCTCCCGAGAGGGCTTTCAAAGCCCCGTTCATAACAGGGCTCGGTTTTCCTGCCCAGACCGGGCATGCAAGTACGACCAGATCTGTTTCATCAAGTGAGATCTGATCAGGAGTGATGATGTCGGCTGTACCAGTCAGTGCCCGGTAACATCCTTTTGTTACGGCAGAAAGGGTTGAGTACTGCTGATTTGGAACAACCTCGATCAGATCTGCGTCAAGTTGACGGTGAATCTTCTCAACAATTGTCCTGGTCTTTCCTGAGTGAGAATGGTAGATGACAGTGATCTTCATAATGGTCAGTCTCTCTTCTGGTATGAGTTCTTTCCGGCAGGTTCCTCTTGGTCAGAGGCTGTCTGGTATGCCCCGATGATCATTGTGATCAGTTCCATTGCATGATGCGGATCTTCGGTTTCACGACGGGAGAGTGCTGCCTCACCTGCAACAAGAACCCCCTTCTTCTCCAGACTCTTCCTGAGGAGGGGAAGGCAATGGCCCGGGTTGCTGCTGTAGGTGGTGCATACTATCGCATTCTTTCCGGCACAGCCTGAAAGGCCTGCAACCAGTGAGTTGGCAGCAGGGGCAGGTTTCCAGGCCCAGACCGGGGTTGAGATCACGAGAAGATCATACCCAGACACATCAATCTTCTCTGGTGTGATTGGGTCCGTCTCCTCGTTGCGGGAACGGATACAGCCGGTGGTGAACGCGGTAAATGACCTGTACTTCTTCAGGGTATGAACCTCAATCAGGTCGCCGCCACAGACCTCGTGTATCTTCTCCATTAGTCCCCTGGTGATCCCGGAGTATGAGTAGAACACGATCGCGATGTTGAGCGGACCTTCAGGGATCTTCTCCCTGACCATCTGCTGATTGCACCGGGAGAGTACAGTAGATCGCACCTGCTCGAACTGTTCAGCAATCTCAACCATCCGTGAACGGTTAAGGGTAAAGTTGACGTGAAACCCCACACGTTCGGCCTCTACAAGTCCGTCAGACTTGAGCAGTTTCAGATGCTGGGAGACTGCCGGCTGGGAGATACCAACGCGTGCAGCGAGGTCTGATACCCCGAGTGTTCCGGTTGTGTCTGTTGCGAGATGAAAGAGAATGCGAAGTCGGTTTGCATCGCTCAGGACTTTAAACGTCTCTGCCAGATCCCGGACCTGTTGGCATTCACCGGGAGAGTCGTATTCAGGTACTCCTGCTGCCATGAAGTGTATAACTAATTACTTATAGTGTTATAACAAATTTCTGTATGGTGCTGCGGGGCCTGAGAGGAGACTGAGACCGGTACCCCACTACCGCTGATACCCTCCCCTCCTATAATATGAGCACTCAGTCTATGCTGAACGCATGGATCCGGATCAGACCCCCGGCCTGGCACCTGTCTGCCTGAGATGCGGCAGATGCTGCAGGTACGGCCCTTCTATTAATGCAACAAAAGAAGATCTTGAACGGTGGGTGACTGGAGATCAGACAGATATCCTGACATTTTTTGAGGCATACTGCACTGACGGAACGTATGTCAATTGCGCCTCGTTCAACACTGATCAATCCCTGTCCCGGGTTCTCTGGACTGATATGATCAATCCTCATACCGGTGACTATTACAAGGACTGCCCGTTTCTCCGACCACTTTCAGATCATGAGTGGTACTGCTCGATCTACAAGACACGGCCCACGATCTGCATCAGGTTCAGACCATGGGAGTGGGGTCAAAAAGGGGTCTTCTTTGACTGCCCGGTCGTTGAACAGATCAGGAGAGAGAATTCAGCACACAGGTCCCTCGGACCTGTCCATCCTGAAAAAGAGGAAGGTGCAGCAGATGCTTGCAATCCCGGCGACATAGAAGATCATTCTGGTTCCGGAGAGATCCATCACCATCCCCGAAAAGAGGGGAGAGACGATAAGACCTACTGAAAGTGTGGTATTCACCAGTGCTGATGCACTCCCGTGCCCGACCTCCCTGCCCGCAACCGCTACAACCGCATACATCGCCGGAAGTGAGATAGCTCTGCCGATACCCATCAGAAGAGCAGCAGAGAGATAGGGGAAGAGTCCGGCAAATTCCGGAAGCAGAAGGAGAGAGGTGCCGATCATGGCAGTGCCACCCGCAATGAGATAGTACCTGTCAAACTGATCAGCAATCCTGCTGAAAAAATGCTGGAAGACCGGGGTGGAGAGGACTGATACCAGGATGATAAGGCCGGTCTCTGAAGCAGATAGACCCCCTATCGTGATCGCGGCAATTGGAAGGAATACCATGAATGTGCCGTTCGCCAGGGCATACATCAACTGATACAGAATCGGCCCCCGCAGTGGCTTATAGGCTATGATAGACCTGATCGGGGATTTTTTTACAGGACAGGAGGGGATATCAGGCAGATAGAAGAATACAGTCAGGAGGGCTGTAAGGGAGAGGAGAGTCATGGTATGAAATACTGCATCCATCGTGAGGTAATCTGATATGACTCCTCCGATAAACGGGCCAAGACTCATACCGAGTGAGATCGAACTGGCAAATGAACCGATAAAACTCCCTTCTTCTCCTGTCGGGGCAATTTCGCTGATATATGCGATGGCTACCGGGAGAACCATCGCAGAGGCTATGCCATGTATGAACCGCAGAGCTGTGATCTCATAGACTGATCCGGCCATTGTGTACAGGAATGAGATAAGAGAATACAAACACAGCCCTGAAATGATAAGGCGGCGACGCCCGTGGTCGTCAGATAACCTGCCAAAAACAGGGAGGAAGAGTGCCCTTGATAACGCAAATGCTGAGAATATCGCACCGATCCAGATACCGGTTGCCCCGAGGGTTGCAGCGTAGCGGGGAAGCAGGGGGATGACGATCCCAACTCCCACCATGGTTGCAAAGACTGCAGAGTAGAGGGAGAGAAAGATCCGCCTTCTTGTTCCGGGAGATGGCAGACTCGCAGTCATGATCTGATATGTTCTATTCGAATCAGGCTGGGATGCAGATACAGGATGCACCCGTTCAGATCTTCTTTGAGTGCATCATTCGTCAGAGTATATATTCACTCACCATAAACAGGGAAATAAGGACAGGATCTGATCATGCGAGCCCATAACAGGATTTGGGAGGAATAACCGGAATTATTTTACTTCCACAGATCAGTATAAAGGAGAAGATGGTAAGGGCCCGGTTATCTGTTCTCGTTGTTGATGATGAGTTCAGTCTCCGTTTCATCAGTAAGAGATACCTTGAAGAGGCAGGGCCGTTTCTTGTTCGTGCTGTTGACTCCGGAGACAGTGCCCTTGAACTGCTGGAATCCCAGGATAATGTCTTCGATGCTATCGTTTCTGACTACTACATGCCTGATATGAACGGGATGGATCTTCTCAGGCAGGTGAGATCCAGGCATGGAAATATTCCTTTTATCCTTTTCACCGGGCGGGATGAAGAGCAGGTTATCAGGGATGCCAAGACAGCCGGTGCTGATCATGTGATCGTAAAAAACCATGATCTCAAGTCACAATGGATCGAGATCGCCCACTTACTTGAAAAAGCAGCACGGGAGCGGACGATGGGAAGAATCCTCCCCCAGGTTTTGATCCCCCATATTCAGCCTGAAAATTCAGATGAGAGCAAATCCATACAGAATAGCAGATGGATGACTGCCATTGGGGAGTTCAGTGTGAGACTTGCTGAGATTCCAACGGAATATGAGTTTTATGCAGATCTCTCTGACCTGTTCAGGCAGGTCGGGGCAGCAGGAGATATTTTTTTCAGATACCGGCCAGACAATCAGAGCCTCTGCGCAGCCTCTCTCTCTTTCAGACACGGAGTGAGGGATCAGATAGCACAGATATTGGGAAAAGATCCAGAAGACCTCAATATTCCCATCTCAGTCGAACGATATCAGAAGCTGATAGGAAGCGCAATTGAACGAGATGAGGATCTCACCACAATCAGCGAAGGGGAGATATCCCGGTTTGCAAGTTCTGCCATCAGGAAGGCTGGAGGATTCGATCATTACCTGACAGTTGCGTATGCTGCAGGGGAAGAACTCTATGGGGCTTCTCTTCTTGCCATTAACAGCACTGATCCACCAGAACCTCTCTTCATGACAGTTGCTTCTCTGGTTGCACTGTATATGAGAGGAGAGCAGCAGAGGACAGATACCGGTCTAGACTCATCGAACCATAGAACAAGTGGGGAAATCCCGGACTCGCACTACCCTGATGACGGAGACGGAAGGCCGGAGTGTGAATATCAATCTGATTCCGGACTGTTCATGCAGATCGTAAGCAACATGGCTGATATGGCGGCAATCTGTGACCTAGAGAACAGGTACCGGTATGTGACCCGGTCATACGAGAGAAACCTTGGTTATGCATCTGAGGAACTTGTCGGCAGGTACATGTATGAGTTTGTCAGGCCTGAAAATCTTGAGCAGATTATGACCACAGTTTCCCTGATGCTCAAAGGAGAGATCCCATATGCCAGGTATCAACGGCTTCATAAAAACGGGCAGTACCGGTGGATAGAATCAACAGGAAGACTCCTCTATGAGAAGGATGGGAGTTGCTCAGGGTATATCATCAACACCAGGGATATCACTGATCGGGTCACCATTGAAGAAGCTCTCCATAAGTCAAAGGAAAAACTGAACATCCTCTCAAGCATCACGAGGCATGATATACAGAATCAGCTGCAGGCACTCGAAGCATTCTGTGATCTCATCGAACTCAGGGTGAATAACGACAAACCTGCAGCCGAGTACCTAGCCTATATGAGACAGTGCTGCGAGATGATCCATCAACAGATCGCGTTTGCACGTGATTACCAGGAGCTTGGAGACAGCCACCCGGTCTGGCAGAATATCGAGACCATCGCACGAGTTGCAGCATCAAACACCCTCCCGGAAACCGTTAACCTTGAGATTGAAACAGGTAACGCAGAATTTTTTGCTGATCCGATGTTTATGCATGTTTTTTATAACCTCTTTGACAACGTGAAAAGGCATGGAGGGCAGGTGACGAGAGTATCCATCTCATTTTCTGAAAAAGGAGGGTCTGGGGTCATTACAATATCAGACGACGGACCCGGCATCGCAGATGATCAGAAGGAGAGGATCTTTGAGAAAGGAGTCGGCGAGAATACCGGGCTTGGCCTCTTTCTGGTCAGGGAGATCCTTGCGATCACCGGGATATCGATCAGTGAGACAGGGGTGTTCAGGAAAGGTTCAAGTTTTTTCATCACAGCCCCACCACATGTCTGGAGACGAAAAAGAGGATCAGATAAATGATCGGTGATCTCCTGTCATACCAGTCAGGCCCGTTAAATCCGCTGGTAAAGGTGCTCATCCTCGTATTGTTCCTTGTTGCAGCATGTTTTTTTGCACGATGCCGGATCAGGTATGGAGGGATTTTATCCCAGATCTCAACTCTGCTCTTCTTCGGAGCGATAGCCGGGGCGATAGGGGCAGCCTTCAGATATGAGGGTGATTTTTATTCGCATTACAAATGGGGAGAGAGCCTTCTGAATCTTCTCCTGGCGATTTTTTCACTCGCTATCGCACTCCTTGTTCGGAAAAAACTGGCTGATGTTTACAGAATTCTGGGAACCAGTGAGGAGACCGGCAATGATGAGTGATCTCCTGGTATATGATCAGAGTATCCTCAACCCGGTTTTGAAGATCATTATTTTCATTGTCTTTCTCGCAACTGCAACGGTCTACCTCGATGCCAGAAGACAGTTCGGAGGACGGGTACTCAGGGTTATCAATCTCCTCTTCTGCTTTGCTGTGTTTATGGCAGTCGGAGCACTGATACGGTACTTCGGGGATGGTCTGTCATTTGGATTTACTCCTGATCTTTCGATGAAGTGGTTTCAAAGCCTGGCATACATTGTTGCGGTCTCCTGCCTGATCCTTGCAGGACATCAGATCCTGATCCTTTTTAGGAGGAAGGATACATGAACCGTATCACTGGAGAGATCGCGGAAATCCTGGCCCCGGTCATCGGATCAGGTCTCGCCATCTCGACAGTAAATATGCAATGTAAGAAGATGGGTAGATCACCAGACCTCCTCTCCATTGATGATCTGGATGCATTCGCCGATATGATTCATATCCCTCTCGAACTCTTTGCTGGTGCCAGGATCGCAGAAAAACTCGCTGGCGAGATCAGGCAGATCCAATAGAGATGAGAACACAGGTTATGTTCCGGTCATTACTCTGTTCATCACGAGAACTCCCCCGATCCATACCAGGTACGCCCCACAAATACTTGAGAGGAAAGAGAACCGATCTGCAAGAAGGTAGAGGGCTGCCAGAAAAACAAGAGACGGGATGGCAAAGTAAAACGATCCCAGCACGAGTTGATGGGCAACACTGGTACCTGATTCGGTATAGGTGAAGAAAAAAGCAATCGTGGTTGTTATCGGGGCAGCAGCAAGTATACCGCCATAACGGGGATCGACATGCTGAACGATGAGGGTGACCCCCACGATGATTAAACCGGCAACAAGGAACTTCAGGAGGGTGTACAGGTAATCCATGTCAGAAGAGAGTGAATGCTGGCTGGTATTAAACGTAAGTCATTGAGTGTACACCCATCAGATTCCGCGTTCCATGGATCATCGTGCCTCTGATGCAGGGATCACGAATCCAATGACTCTACTGCATGATCGTCACGGAAGAGAACATACAGGTGTTCATCAAGCACTTCCCCATGCTTGGTTATGGCTTTTTTGTGAACAGCTTCAAGGATGAACCCGTTCTTTTCAAGCACACGCATGGAGCCAGGGTTATTCGAGAAGATGCCTGCCTGTATCCTGATGATTTCTGAATTCATGAACGCAACAGGAATTAGGGCTCTGACTGCATCTGTTATGATCCTCTGTCCCCAGTATTGTTCAGAGAGCCAGTACCCGATCTCGGCAGTCCGGTGGTAAATGTCTTCAAGCAGGTGAACTCCGATACCACCTATCGCCTGATCATCCACCGTAACAGCAAGAAGGATCTGAGGGTGATCACCGGTTGCCATGGTAAGAAACCGATCTGCATCTGCGAGAGTATAGGGACTTGGGAACCCGTCACGCATGGATGCGGCTATATTGGGATTGTCTGCATGCATAGCAAGGGAGATGCGATCTTCTGCAGACCATGGCCTGAGCACAGATGTAGGGGTTTTCAGTATGATGTCGGATTCATGAGTTAGGGAATTCTGTGCCATGGAGCTTCAGTCTGATAATATCGGTCGGGTAAATATTTCCTACTATCTTTCCATCGTAATTTTGGAACTGAAACTTTTCAGAATCATCCAGAAACGGTACTTCTTTCAGGTACAAAAGAGTATACCACCAGTACGATGACCAAAATACCCCTCTCTTCATGCCAGACCTGTGTACACTATTACCAGAACTCCCCCGGGGATCTCCTCGTTTGTGAGGTTTTTCCTGACGGGATACCGGACAGTATCCTCTCCGGAGTAGTGGATCACCGGCGAACGTTCCCTGGTGACCAGGGAGTTCTGTACGAACCGATGCGCAGCCCTGAGATCATATCACGGGTCGAAGAAGAGATCAAAATAGGGTCCATGAATATGGACGTAAACCTTGGGGATGATGTTATCAAACGGAAAGGAATTGACATCATGATCAGGGTAAACCCGATCAGGGACCGGTTTGGTGACCAATACACCTGATCTCATATGATAAGAGCGCAGAACCTATAGATTCCCATTTTTCCTAACAATCAGTCGCTTACGTGCTGACAGGGCTGCAGTTATCAGGGCTACAATGATCAGGAGCATCGCAGAGATGTTGCTGACAAACTTGAGTTTTGTACAGACCGATGCACATGTTATGATAACAGGGTGCTGGTCAGGATATGCCAGAAGAACGCCAATAAAGCAGAAATTCTCAACGATATCAGCAATACCACCAATCACCGGGATGATGAGGAGGCCCTGAAGGTCATCTCTGCCAGGAAACAGGTACCGGATCAGGAGACTGAGTGTAATGGCAAAGAAGAACAGATAACAGAGGGAAAACACGATATCAAGCGGGAGGATCCTTGAAAGGTAGAGATCCCTTCCTGCCTGACCAAATGCATCAAGCAGGGAGTATACAGACTGGGGAGTATATCCGATGGAGAGATCAGGAACAGCAAGACCACCGGTGATATCTGAAAGTTCCTGAGTTCCATACGGCCTGCCTGTGGCGGCAATAAAGGAGAATAAGAAGAGGATTGTGATGATCGCATATGACCTCCAGGATGAGAACTGCCTAATAAGGCTGATAACCCGGGTCATCCACACGTTCTCCGGTGTTTTACTCATTTTCCACCATCAGGTATTCCTGTCAGGCCCACAGATGAGAGATTCAACAAGGCTGAGATAGTGTGATATCAAAAGGTCCTCATCGATAGCACGCCTTTTTAGTGACCACACAAGTTCAGGACTTTTTTCCATCACGCAACCGATCATCATTCTGACGATGATTGCAAGTTCAACTGGATCAATATCATTCCTGATCGATCCATCCTCCATCCCGCTCCTCACAATCTCTTCTGTCAGATTTATCAATGTTTCAGAGTGGGAGATGATCTCAACAACCTCATCATTGTTGGAATTCTCGTGATCAAGAGAGAACCTACCTGATTTCAAGAGGTATATCATCGAGCGGTACCCCGGATACTCACGGGCAAATCTGATGCCTGCAAGTCCCAGCACACCCAGTCGGGTGATAGCCGGGCCCTCGCACTCATCCACTGCATCAATGATCATCTGGTGAAGTAGCCGTATCCCCTGCAGGACGATTGTGAAATAAAGCGACTCCTTGTTCTTAAAATAAAAAAATATTGTCCCTTTGGAGAGTTCTGCCTCTCTGGCGATCTGTTCCATTGAGACCTGATCATACCCGTTCTCAAAGAAGAGGTGCTCGGCAGCAGATATGATCTGCATCCTCCTCTCTTCCCGCTCTCGTTCCTTCCGCTCGGCAATCGTCATGGTCAGATTTTAGTTTTTGAATCCGTACGTAATGGCACCCTTCGGACAGATATCTGTGCATGATGCACAGAGGATGCATTCAGCATCCTCCATCTGCCTGTTCTGAACCATCTCCTTAACATCAAGCCCCATGGGACAGGCTTTTGAACACTTGTTACAGCCAGTACAGAGATTCGTTTCTCCGGACAGGTGAAGTGCAGGCCATCTGAAGAGGTTGCGGATCTTTCTGCCGATGATGAAATGGACGCATATCGGACAGAAATAATGGCAGAACCCTCTCTTCCCTGCCACAACTGCAAACAGGAATATTCCACCAATGATGATGAAGTAGACCAGATACGAGATCGGCTCGGTGAGCGAGACTCCGGAGTTTGTACTGTAGAAAATATTCACCGCACGGATACCCCCGGCAGAGAGGACCGTCACGATGACCATGACAAACCAGAGTACCCAGACCACATACTTGAGGAGGTTGAGTCGTCCACCGCTGACCGGCTGATCCTGGATTCCCTCACAAAGTTCCTGGAATCCGCCCATCGGGCAGAACCAGCCGCACCAGAACCGGCCAAGGACCAGTGATGCGAAAAAGGTCACGGAGAAGAGGATCATGCTCCCGGTGGCGACCCCTTCTGAAGCACCCATCAGGAGGATGATCGGCGATACATAGAAGAGAGTAGCCGGTATGCTGGCAAATAGCAACAGAAGGAGCATCCTTCGTATCTGTTGCCTGTTCATCTCTTGCACCTTCCATCATGAGATATGTATTCAGAATTCAGACCCGTCATTCTAATCAACAGTATATTTTTGACCGTAAGTCAATACAAATCTTTTGGTCAACCGTGAATCTGTGAAGAATTTCTTCAGCCCAGATCAGGATCTTCACTGCCATCCCTATTCTGAAGATTTCTGATGATTCGTCTGAGTTTCTCCTCGAAATCATCGATCTCACCTGGTGAAAAACCAGCGTAGAACTCTTCGATCATCTCATGCGACACCTGCAAGAAGAGATCCCTGATGATCTCATGATCCCGTGCCAGGGAGATAAGAATGACCCGCCGATCTTTTTCAGAGGGGTTCCTGGTAATAAGCCCGTCCTGTTCCAGCCGGTCAAGCATACTGGTCAGAGTTGATTTCTGAAGTTTGGTCCTGCTGGCAAGTTCCCTGATCGGGATACCGTCACCTTTCCAGAGTGCAAACAGGATCCTTCCCTGTGCAGGGTTGATCGCCTCAAGCCCATGATCGCGGAGTTTGCGGGCAAACACTCGTCCGGCAAGCTGATGAACCTGGGAGATCAGGATTCCCCCTTCGGAGAGGGGTTTCATGGTTTTTCTGCAGGATTCCACGAGACCGAATCAAGGTACTCGTAGTACTTAGCGATCCGTGGAACAAGGCAGAGTATCGCATAATCGGCATCATGCACACCTCCCGGATAATACATTGTCCAGTTCTCCTGCCATATCCTCTCTTTCAGTCCAGGATCAGAAACAACCGATATCGTTCCACCAAGCATCAGGCCACGCCACTCGGAAGGGTTGCAGTAATAGACAGAAGCCTTCCCATTCTGTGCAATCTGGCTTATCTTCTCTGAAGATGTGTTGGTGGTAAAGTAGACGGAAAGGTCCTCCCGGTGAGAGTCAAAGACCGGGATCAGATCAGGATAGGTCTCGACGTTTCGCAGGTTCAACATGGCCCTGGTACTTGGCCATCCATTCGCATCCATGGTGGTCAGAACAGCTGTCGGAGTTACAGCCATCAGGTCGAGAGCACGCTTCTCTCCACTAGTTCGATCCATATTGTATTATGTAAAACTTTTCTACATAATACTATTTTGAGCAATTTTCTATACTTCGATTATTATCTTTTCTCATCGATCCTGAGTGGTTCTGCCGTGAATTTATTGCATACCGTCTTCCAGTATATACCCAATGGATCTCGGAGAGTTGTTTCTCCAGTTTATCGAACAATACCATGAGGTACTCCGCCTAGCCGATGAAGAAGAGATGAAGGCAACAGGCCTTCCAGATATCACCATTCACCAGTTCTTTTATCTCAGGGAGATACGGCGCCAGGAGCAGACAACACTTACTCAGCTTGCGCAGGCCCTCCAGGTGACAAAACCGTCGGTTAATGCGGCGGTTACCAGGTTGATCAAAGACGGGTTCGTCTCCCGCACTCAGTCAACCGAGGATCAGCGGAAGTACCACCTCTCTCTCACAAAGCAGGGTCATCAGATCTTCATTCACAAAGAGCGTGCATATAAGCGGTTCATACAACAGGTAGAACGCCAGGCGTCTCATGAGCAGAGAGAGATTCTGGCCGAAGCATTCATGATCATGATATCCAGTTTTCCTAAAAGTGATCAGATCGGCAAGTGATTAGTTAGATCGAACAAACTATTTTATCAGACGAGATGCAACATCTCTGCATGGAACAGAAACAGATCGAAACAGGATTAGAGAAACTCAGAGAGATCGATGGAAGAGCAGGGGAAGTTGTATACGAACGGCTCCAGAAGATATCCCCGTTCATGGCAGACTACCTGCTCGGATCGTTTGGGGAGATCTGCTCGATCACCGACATTGACAACAAAACCAGGGAGGTTGCTGTAATTGGCGCCTGCACGGCCCTGGGGTATGCAATTCCCCAGTTGAAGGTTCACATCCACGCAGGGCTCAATGTTGGCCTGACAAAGGAGGAGATACTTGCAATCATCAACACGATGAGTGCGTATGCAGGGTTCCCTGCTACATTGAATGCCCTGTATGCCGCTGAAGAGGTGTTCAAAGAGGAGGGACTCTGATCAACACCAGAAAACCAGGTATCAGGATGAAGATGGTGGAAGGTCTGTAGCCTTCCTGATCGCTTCAGTCAGCCCGGCAGGGTCATCAGTGCCGATCCTGATCCGCTTTCCTTCCTGAAACCTGATCTCAACACCATCAAACCCGGAGATATTGTATAACGTGCCATTTTTGATGTACCTGAGTCCCCAGCCATAATACCAGGGAGTTGTTACCCTAGACCATTCGTGGATCTTTTCCAGGGGAATTCTTTTTCGTATTACCGGAACTGGACCAAACCTGATACAGACCGCTGATTCAGTGACCTGCACCGTAAGCGTTGAGAAGAAGAGTAATCCAAGTCCAAGGGCAAGAATCGCCACGAGAAATAAAAACCAGATCTCCGGGACAAGCACCGATGTTATTAGCAGGACTGCCAGTACACCAACGCTGGCCCAGATCTGGACTATTCCAATCTGGCGGTGTGAATAGGTTTCAATATCAGGTATCCCGTCACGGGGACCAGAACCCCTGATCTGTGAGATCAATCCCATACAAAATGGCCCTTCTTTCTTTTTCACAGCAATACCATGGTTTGGACACCATCCGGTAACTACCGGATCGGTCTCCGTCACTGTTCTTTGAGAATTATCAGTCATAATTACCCAATTCAGACATTTTTTCCTGTGATATCCGGTACGAATAGATAGTGGTATACAGGGTTACAATAGCCAGAATGAGAAGCATCATAATCAGAGCCAGATCTCCTGCCATCGGGCTGACAAGTACAATAACAGCACCGGCCCCAACAAAAGCAGGTCCTCCCATCTCATGCGTTCTTCTCCAGATCTCATCATCCCTGAGAGTCCAGGGAAGACGAATCCCGAGGATGGGATTTCTCCCAGTATATGGCATAAAACTGCCAATTACAATAAGAAGAAGTCCCAGGAACATCGGAAAGATGATTGAGACAGGAATATCCATCCCTTCTGATATCAGAAGAGTTGTAACCTCCATTACAAAGATCAGAGTCACAACCGAAAAGGTCACGATCTGGTAAATATCCCACGATCTCCTGATTGCAGACTGCATCTTCCCAACCCTGGGCAGGAGAGTGAAGAATAATGTCGTCAGGGTGATGATGATCGGAAGACCAAAAGCTCCGATAGACCGGCCTGCAAACCCATCAGGCTCTCCAAGCAGATTCCAATGAACAGGGATCTGTTCAGGGAGAAATGGAAGGAATAAAAACGCCACAATATATGAGAGCTCTGCAACAAGCCATTTCAGAGATGAGAAGAGATTCGCCCTGGCTTCAGTTGGCCCTGCCTGACCTGATGAGGTGCCATCCGGACTCATGATCCCTTCCTGCATCCTGCCTGATGCAGCTGCTTTCATCGGACACCATCCTGCCCATGAAGATAATAGTTGAATTATTCGCATCAGATCAGTTCCTGAACTTTCTTAAACAGTTCATCAGCCATTTTTGTCGGATCGTCAGTCTTTTCAATACTGAATCCAAGTTCTTCTGCATAATCCCAGATCAACTCAATACAGTCTGTGAACCTCTCACATGAACCACAGTCTCCTTCATGTTCATACCAGACCTGCATCCCGTGCTTTGCAGAGACAAAGACGATTGCCTTTGCATTGAACGGGATAGACCTGCCGATGAGAATGCCACGCTCAACATTGAGTGTTTCAACAGTGATCTGGTTTGCATGTGCCATCTCGCCAAGTGCAGTCTCGATCTTTTTGTCCATGGTCAAAAGAGCCCTGGACACTGCCTGCCTGGAGACGCCAACCAGATTCGCTATCGTGATGTTGGGAGTTCCGCTTCTTCGCATTGCCCAGAACCCGAACTGTTTGTCGTTCGTCGGCAGAAGCATGGGTCAACATACGCATGTTGACATTAAATATCTTATGTCAGCGGCCAGGATATCAGGGTACCAGTGGGCTTATCATTCCTCTGACGATATGGAATATCACAAGGTCTCTATCCGAGGTGAAGATGTCCGGCCGGAACAGCGAGAGAAGTTATCAATTGAGGGAGGATCTCTTTACCGGATGGACACGTGGACTCTCACCGGTTGAGCAGCGAATCAGCATATTCTCACATATCAGGGATATACCATATGCAATTGTACCAGAATGGCTTGGTACTGACGATATCATCAGGATGATGATCACTGCCAACCGGGGATGGTGCGGACCGAAACACCAGCTCCTTGCATGGATGTTCCAGCGTCTCGGAACAGAGATACGATTCACTCTGATCCCGTTCAGATGGCAGGATCAGAAGGTCGGATATCCAGAAAGTATGACAAGACTGCTTCCACTCCTCCCATCCTCCACGCATCTCTGCTGCACGGCACTCCTGAACGGGACCTGGCAACTGATCGATGCAACCTGGGATCCTCCACTCAGAAACGTTGGATTCCCGGTCAATGATCCATGGGACGGGATCTCCGAGACCACTCCGGCAGTAATAAGGCTTGAACCAAACGCTGTAACGGGTTCATCATCAGGATCTGCTACATACAAAGAGAGGATTAAATTTGTTGAGGGCCTGAATGACTGGCTTGATGAGGTCAGAAAAGAAAAGAACAGGTTTAAGGGAGGATCAGAAGGGGATTGGCTTTTCAAGAAGCATTGTAAATGAGAATCTGTTTCCATAAAACTCTTTTACATTGAATCCGGCAGACTCTGCTAGTTGTGTGACTGTGCTCCGGGTCTGGAAATGAGGATCCCTGATGGTCTCCTCAACAAGGAGTATTCCTCCGGGCTTCATTGCTGAATAGAGATCCAAAAGGGCAGACACCCGGTCAGGGATCTCCCCAATGACGGTAATCAGTACTGCCCGGTCAAACGTATTTTCAGCCAGGCTTGTTTCTCCTATCCCTCCCTGAATGTAGAAGAGGTTGGAGAGATTACTCTTTGCTGCCCGTTCACGCACTATTGCGAGCATCCCCTCCTGGAGATCCATTGCAGTGACAGAACCTCGTGGGCCCACTGCTTCTGCCAGCGGTATCGAGAGCCTGCCAGGACCACAACCGGCGTCAAGCACCTGCATACCGGGCTTAAGATCCAGATAGGTGATCGTTCGTCGGGTCCGTGCACTCACTCTTCTCCCAAGCGATGGATCGAGGAGCCATTGCATCCACACCGGACAGGGAAGTGTTGTTCGCCGCGAAGCAAGTCTCCAGGCAATACAGGAGAGGAGGAGAAGAACAATGATGAGGATAAGGATTTCGATCAGGGGCATGATAACTTAGTATCAGGAACTCTTCAGGTAAAAATGGTTTACCAAATTTTGTAGAGAAGATTCGGGGAAAAGAAAAAGCCAGGATCAGGAATTCTCCTTTGACACTGGTTCATCCCCGTGGATAATCCGCCGGATAAAAGCAGGAGCAGTAACATAAAACGGGAGCAGAAGATCTGCAAGGTTTTTCTTTCCTGCCTCGAACGGAGAGCCGGACAGTCGCTTTGAGGTTAGCCCTTTCACCGGAGGTTCAGCACCAGGGTATACCTTAAATCCTTCAATCGGGGACCTGAACGAGTAAAAACCTGTCACAGTCAGTTCTTCTGGATCTTTCCGGACAACAATATCAGGAGATGCATCTGAGGAGACATTATCATCAGCCCCCCTTCGTGCATTGAGTTCCTCCAGGATCTGATCCTTTGTTCTCCCCCTCATGGCAAAGAGAAGGAAAGGATCTTCATCAAACCGCTCTGCCAGAATATAATACACTGCAGCGATGTGCTTGCATGGATTTGCATAGCCAGGACAGGAACAGGATGTCTTGAGATCCTTATCTGTTCCAGGGAAGAGAGTCAGACCTGCCTTCAGGATCAGATCGTTGATGTCAGAGGGCATCTCGCCGGCAAGGAGCTGGGCTGAATAGATGGCTTGGGACGAGATCTCTTCAAACACCCGATCCCATTGCCCGGAATCCCAGTTTTGCATACCGATGCTCACAGAATACGGCTTTGGAGACGAACCCTGGACTTTTGCCTGGACAGACCCCTCTTTAATTGTGAGGTTGATCACCTGTCCCTTTCTGGCATAGGCTCTCCCTCTGGCAAGCCGGTTATCCATCCCCATCTCATGCAGGGCGTCGAGAAACTTCTGTGACCACCACTTCTGACCGATCGAGCCCTTCCGGCTCTTTGCCTTTATCCCGTCCTTTACCGGACGGGGACTGGTCTTCTCGTAATAATAAAATCCCATCATTCACCCCCGATACATTCACCAGAAAGGCGCAGAAGATCACGGAGTTGCTCTGTTGAAAGCGATGTAATCCAGTCTTCACCGGTTCCTATCACACGCTCTGCAAGCCTGCGTTTCTCCTCTATCATCAGATCTATCCGTTCTTCCAGAGTTCCTGCGCTGATCAGAAGATGAACAGCCACATTTCGCTGCTGACCAATCCGGTATGCCCGATCAGTTGCCTGGTCCTCTACTGCAGGATTCCACCACCGATCAATATGAAAGACATGGTTGGCCCGTGCAAGATTCAATCCAACACCGCCTGCCTTGAGGGAGAGAATTAAGAGCCTGGGACCCTGTGGTGATGAAAAACGACGAACCAGTTCATCTCGTTGTTTCCTCGGGGTTCCGCCATGAAGAAAGAGTACCTCCTCTTGGAAATGGCTCCGCATTAACCCGAGCAACCTCTCACCAAACGTAGAAAACTGAGTAAACAGGATCGCTGCATCACCAGATGCAATCACCTCTTCGAGTAGGGTGAAAAGCATGGAGATCTTCCCAGAACGGCCTGGAGTGAGTTTTCCATCGTCAAGATAGGCATTTGGATGATTACAGATCTGTTTGAGTCGGAGAAAGGCTGTGAGGATGATGCCACGACGGGCAATCCCTTCTGTATGTTCCACATCCTTGAGCATACCATCTACCGTTGCCTGGTACAGGGTCGCCTGTTCAGGAGTGAGCGTACAGTACCGTTTCTGGATATTCTTTTCAGGAAGATCTGAAATAATGGACTTATCAGTTTTAACCCGCCGGAGGACAAACGGTTTCACCAGAGCCGGCAGTTTTTCTGCAGCATCCTGATCATGATACTTCTCTATCGGCGTGGCGTACCTGCGGGAAAACACCCCCGGCTGCCCGAGGTATCCCGGGTTTATGAAGTCCATGATTGACCAGAGTTCCATCAGCCGGTTCTCAACCGGTGTCCCGGTAAGAGCGATCCTTGCCGGGGCCGGGATATTTTTTACTGCACGGGTCTGTTTTGCCTCATTGTTCTTGATGTTCTGTGCCTCATCGAGGACCATGACATCCCAGGACTGTGAAGAGAAGAGGGCTTCATCACGCTGAACCATCTGGTAGGTTGTCAGTACAATGTCATGAGTCTGCACCGCCTGTACAAATGCCTCTTCCAGAAGTCTTCCTGCTCCGTGATGGATATGGACTGACAATCCAGGCGAAAAACGCGAGAGTTCACGCTGCCATTTTTCGAGAAGGGACATCGGGGCAACGAGTAACATGCATGGTGCTTTCTGCTGCTCTTTCAGTGCAAGGAAATAGGTTATCACCTGAACAGTCTTGCCAAGCCCCATATCATCAGCAAGGCAGGTACCAAGTCCCCTCCCGGTTACAGATGACAGCCAGGAGAGCCCTGTCACCTGGTACGGACGGAGGATTCCCCTGAAACCTGCAGGAACGATGGTTTTTGAAGGAATCGATGGTTCTGAACCAAGGAGAAGACCCAGGTAATCGCGGGAGGACTTGTCTGCACAGGAGATCTCAACCGGGTCACCGGTCTCATTCTCACCGGTAAGACCCAGCTTGAGGGCGTCCATCACCGGAATGACACCATCAGGGTACTGTTTTTGAAATGCCCGCACAGCACGCTGCAGTTCATCAGAGTTGAAAGCGGCCCATCTCCCACCTATGTGAATAAGAGACTTTTTCAGTTTCACCAGCGTCTCGAACTCATCAGCAGAGATGACCTGATCACCGATAGCAATCTCCCACTTGTATGAGAGCAGAGCAGAAAATGAGAAAAAACCCTTACCACTCGACTGCTTCCCCTGTCGTTTTCGGGCATTCACCAGAAGTCGGAGCCGTGGTTTTTTCGTTGTATCTTTCCACCAGCTTGGAAGCAGAACAGAGATACCCATCTGCTGAATCAGGGAAGCATATTCTGTAAGAAATGATGACGCCTCTTTCGGTGTCAGGGTGGTGCCCACCGGTGCCCTTGATTTCAGAGCAGTGTTGACAGGAGAAAAGACCTTCCCAACTGCAAAAAGGTCTGCGAGAAGATTCTCCTGCGGCCGTTCAAACCGGTGATTGAGAGATGTGAAAGATCCAGTCTTTTTCTTCCAGACTTCTGCTGCGGAGACAAGAAGGGAGGGGTCATCACGTGCCTGCAGGTGAAATTCGATGCTGAATAGAGGGATCTCATCAGATGGTTCGGTAAGTCTGATGCAGGTTGAGAACGGCTTCGTGTCATTCGTCTTTGGATTCAGCCATAATCTGGCAGATTCAAGAAAGTCTGCATTTTTAAGTGACAGAGAGGAGCGGGCATCCTCATCGCCTTTCAGGGCTCTGTACCAGGCAATTGCAGGATTCTCAAGGTTTGCAGCCCTTCCTCTGAGTGGTGACACAATAAGTACACTTGATTCAACAACCAGGGAGTTCACAACCGCATGGATGAACCTGGTAAGAAGAGTCAGGGAAGTCAGTGCGAGATTCTGCAAAAGAGCCACATACAAGTGGCATGCACACTGCAAGTTGCTCTAATCGTGAATGATCTTCACCTTTAATGAGTGCGGCCCAGTTCCCGATTCCACCTTGTTCCTCATCCAATGCCGGAATAAACCGCTCACGTGAAACGAGTTCCATGGCAAACTCAAACGCATACCTGAAAAAGATCAGACTGTCAGAGATACGGATTTCAGGAGAAGAAAGTGATAGAGCAGGAAACAGCCGGAGCAGGTCGGGTATCCCGACTGACACGGCATGAACAAGAACAGGAGAGAATGATACAGACTCATCAGCGAGGGGATCAGAGGGTTAAACCGGACAATTGTTCAGGACAGGCAGGTTCAGAGTGAGAGTTTCCGCATTTGATGTGATATCAGAATCATATTCAAGCAGGAGCTTTGAAAGAAATTCAATCGGGAGACAGGAGGGATGCTGCGTTACAGCATTGTGTGACCTTCTGCCTCTCCTCTTCGGGGATGTATATTCAGGATTTTCTCCAAATATGAAGAGTTTATGACAGGTATCTGGGTGGTAGCAGGCATGGAGATAGTTCATGATTTGCCCGGTGTTCAGTACGCTTTGACATTACGGGGCATGAGGATATCGATCTCATCGGAAATGGGAGGTTCAACCAGATGATCCTTCTCTGGATCAGATACAAGAAAAACACTTTATCCATGCACACTGATGAGTCACATGAGGGAAGGCCCATGACACAGAAAAGGAACAAGGGACTCTCACCAGAAATCCAAAACCGTCTTAAAGCGGTATCAGGACGAACATTCTTAACTCTTCTCATTCTTGTCTGTGTATGCACAGGTTATGCTTCAGCTCTTCCAACGGTCATGTTCCCGCTGAAATCATCACCTGCTAACGGACCATACCAGGATTCAGAGTTCCTTGAACTCGCAAATGAAACAATCTACGGCCTTTCAAACACAACGATTCCTAATGGTACGTCCCTGCGGGAACTCCAATCCGTACAACAGAAACTCGCCAGGATGAATATCAGTCCCGGGTTCTATCCGACTGCGAAACAGATCAACGCCTACCTCTATTACGCATCTAAATCAGGAGATGAGTTATCTGATGCCCTGAACCTGGCAGATAAACCATACTCACCGGTGTACAGGGATGATACCATGATCAGTGAAGCCAGAAAATACCAGGCCGCATCGCAGACGGTATGGAACCAGATAAAAGCAATGTATCCGGGAGTTGTCCCATACACCCTCTCCTCAACGGTTATACCAACACCGACAGAAGAGGTACCATATTACTGGCCGAGAAGTCCATTCTCTGACTTTAGCGGAGATTTGTGGTAATGAATTATCCCTTTCAACTTTTTTCACCAGAATCCGGGGTGATTCCATTCAGAGAGACAGATAAAAAAAGAGGGGTGCAAAAATCTGCGATTATACTTTGGGAGTGCGGATTTCAGCAGGCAACTCATCAAGTAATGAGGTCACATTTGTGTAATCATTGCTGTAGGCTGCATTATAGAAGTCTGTCACCCACGATGAGGAGACATCAGTCCTGCCATAATATTCCTTTGATGCTGCGTACTTAACAGAACTCAGTTGAACATGCTGCTTGTCGTCAAGTTTGAAGACATGTTCTCCAGCCTGGTAATATGGAATATTCACAAGCATTAAGGCCACTTCCTGTGCTTTGCTGATAAGTGCATGTTCTTCCTCGGTCAGGCTTCCGGATGGTTGCTTTGCAACAGAGCCGGGCTGGAGAGTTGGATTATTCGGATCTGATGGGGGAAGAACCAGCCGCTTCTCCGGTTTGCTGATGGACAAAGACTCACGTTCATCCCAGAATGACGGATCAACGGTAGACTCCATGACATTGCTCCTTGAGACATACTGGCTGTCATCATACGTCTCACCAGAGTTTGAGGTAAACGTTCCGTCAAAGGGACCGTCTGCAACCACGGATACCATACCTGCCAGAACAAAGAGTAGCAGGGTGCATATTAAAAGATAAAAACCAGGTAAGAATCCTTTTTGCGTCATAATATCACACGAAGCATTCGTACGAGAGATTGTAAGAACACTACACAATACCGTATGGATGACGGAGGTTACAAAGTTTCAGGGTACCACCTCTTATGCATGGGTTTCAGATATACAGTCTGCGTACCTTCAGGAATATAACTCGTCATCTGGAAGAAATGGCGCATAATTTGATAGGAGACTATAGACAGCAGATGCCCTGAACATCATCAGTTTAAATCGAAAAAATGATCATTCTCATAATCTTGCCTCCCTGGGCATAGTTTACTGTGTTCTCACAATAACGGTTGTACAGCACCTGGGATCTGATCAGATACCCCTGTCGTTACATACCATGAACCTCTGTGCACCAATTACTTCATTGAACGCAGTACTCTCAAATGGAAAACCTGCAGGCTCTGCTCTGGTTTTGTATCCCTGATCGGCAATTCATGGTGAGGGAAATATCACTGATTGGAACAGAACGGAGGAACTGATGACCAGGATTCAATGAGAAGTCTCATCGCACAAAATCGTGATTGGGCAGGGATTATTCCGTTCTCTGTGCACGGATCAACCGGTTCCTTCATTGTAACCGGCGTATGGAGGTTTCACCGAGAACTCTGTCCAGGAAAAAATTGATTAATCAGGTCACCCGGGTATAGACCGGATATCGTGCAGGCTCATCCCCTTTTATGATGATACCCATGTGAGAGTGAACTTTTTTTGAGTCAGACGGTCCTGATCCACCTTCATGGTCGTGCCACCGTGAGATGAACTCCTTGATCGGGATCACCCCACGGGTTCCGAGGAGAGATGGATCTTCAAGGTACACATTGCTGGTGTCTACCCCGATGACCACCATATAGTGCCCGTCTTCCCAGGTATCCTCCCAGTTATCCGGGACCTTTGTCACCCATGTTCCATCTGAATCATAATCGCCATTCCATGCCTGTGCAGTTACCATAACAGGGATTTCATTCTGAGCATAGGACCTCAGGTCATCTACTGACATATTTTCAGAGATGAAGGCGTTCAGACCGCGTGAGGAGGCAACATCCAGAATGTTCCCGGGTGTAGTACCACTCTCCGGGTTAGAGTTCAGTTCTTTCATGAGTGACCCCTCCCTGTTGTCTACTCCCCAGTACGCAAGAACTGTCTGAAGGGCAGAGGCCCCACTGCTGTAATCTGTACTCTGCCTGACATCCGGAACCGAGGTAAGGATAATAGTTCCCGGATCAGGGGCATAGGGATCGCGATCAGCATACAGGACAGGGGTTATAAGACAGACACACAACCCGAGGATCAGGTATCTGAGATACATATGGCTCTTTTGATCTCAACAGGTATAACATTGACCGCCAGGTCGAAGTTGCCACAATTCCGGTTTCATGTTACCATTCAAGTTTCATCTGACCGTATAATCTCTCGTCTCCTTTGATCCCGGGGGTGACTGGGAGGCTCTCAAGAGTGGTCTGCTCCCTTATTACAAGCCGGAGACCACAGAGTCTGATCCCACCAAACTCGATGAAGTAATCAGCGATCTCTTTGAGGGTTGAAAGGATCGGATCCGAATGGGTTGCAAGCAGAACAACAGGTCCACATTTTTTCGCCCGCTCTCGGCAGACCTCTCCAAACAGGGCTGCCCTGCCTGTATGATCAGCACCGAACTGGACCGGGCTGTGCCCGATAACGAGCAGGGCAGATCTATCAGACCTGACTATCGTGATGAGTCTCTCGAACGTCTCTGCTATGTAAAAATCAAGACACTCCTGGTACTGCTCCTTCAGAAGAAGATAGGGCACACCGATGAGTCCTGTCAGGTAGGTTATCTTTACTTTGGGATACCGGACAGGCAGATCAGCAAGATCTCTCCTGAAAATTTCCCGGGATGCCAGGACAATTGTAAACGCATCAGGGGGGAGATGTTTCAGAGGGTTATTCCGATCCCGCATTGATCATATCCTGTGACTGACAGTATAAAAAGTTCAGGGAAACAGGGCGAAAGTGATCGGGATGTGCAAATCCGAAGGACCAGACCCATAATGGTTGCTACCCACATTAAAACAGATCTTCCAGCTGTCCTGTAGAACCCTGAATCTTCTCATGAATATTCAGGTTAATCTGTTCACTCTCTGAAGATGTCAGATCCAGAAGAGACAGACATCCAGAACTGATGAGTCTATTCCATGGAAGATATATCCAAAAAGAGGTTGAAGAGGAAGGCTCTCATAACCACCTTATTCAGAAGTCCTGTTACGGTCAGGTGTTTTGACCATCATGAAGAGGATACTGGCTGCAACCAGGAGTATCGGGAAGAACGCAAGGGTGGCCATCAGCCCGATCTGATCGGCTATCGCTCCTGATATTGAGACACCGATTCCACCGGCACCCATGGCAATTCCCAGGAATAATCCGGAGATCAGCCCTATCTGCGAGGGAATCTGTTCATGTGCCATTGCTATGGTTACTGCAAACGAGGACCAGAGCAGGTACCCGAAGGCTAACATACAGATGATCAGAATTATTCCATGGGTCATCAGGATTCCGGCAAATGCAGGGATTGATGCTATCGTTGTGATCACGACAACTTTCTTTCTTCCTATCCGGTCTGATAGGATTCCGCCGCTGATCTGACCGACAACACCGGCAACCAGCATGATACTGACCAGGGTGGTTGCTTCTATCAGAGGATAGCCCTGAAGCACGAGAAAGGTCGGGAAGTAGGTCATCGCTCCGAACGTGACCCAGGCTCTGAGTGTTGAGCCTGCAAAGAGCAGTTTAACAGGGTTCCAGTCCTCACCACCTGATCTTATCTTCTCTTTTACAACCGGGCAGACATCTGGAACAGGCCGTACATAGAGGATCGCCGCAGCCAGTATTGCAGGAACGATCAATGCTGAGACCATGGGGATCCCTCCGGAAGTCAGTACAATACCAGCAATGATCGGGCCAAGTGCCATACCCATGTTCCCTCCGACAACAAAGAACGAGGTAAGCCGGCCACGTGACTGCCCGGTTGCCAGGGCGGATACCTTACAGAGTGCACCGGGATGGAAACTTGCATGCCCTACCGCAGATATGATGACACACATGAGCATGACCGTGTACTGATCAGGGACGAGCCCGAGTAGTGAGACCCCGATTCCGGATAGCAAAATTGAGAGCCCGACACTCACCCGCAGCCCCCGGGTATCTGCAAGGTGTCCGAAGACAGGCTGAAGCAGAGATGAGACAAGGCTGTGGGTTACCGGCAGAAGGGCCGCCTGAAAGTAACTGTACCCGTACATTGTGATCAGAACCGGTTGAAGGGCCATCAGGACCGGGGCATAGATATCATTGACCAGGTGTGCAAGGGTGAGCTGACCAATCTGTCTGAGCTGACTCATTGCTTTTCCTCCCTGCGGGGTTTCAACTCGTTCATCTCACTTCTTACTTCATCTATCCGTTCATCATAGACAGACTCCATCGCGTGGAGTACATGTTCAAGAAAACTGACCTGGTCTGAAGAGAGTGGACCAATACGCCCGGCGATCTTCTGAAACACCAGTTCGTGGATGGTCTCATGAGCATCATACGCTGTTCTTCCAGAAGAGGTCAGCACAAGGTGTACCTCTTTCTCATTCTTCAGTCCTCTGACTTTGGTGACCAGATCACGTTTAGAAAGTTTTGTTATCGTCTGGGAGGCTGCACCGGGAGTGATACCCAGATGCTCTGCGACGGTCCTGACATTGGTTTCAGGATGATCCCCGATGACCTGGAGAGTATGAATCTCTGACGGGTATAACGGAATATCAACGCCGAACCTCCGGGGAATACTTTCAGACTCATTGAGTTTGTTCATGATCCGCATCCAGATCCGGTAGAGATCACGGGCGGACTGATCAGGAGTAAACATCATTAGCAAGTAATTGATTTAGTAACATAATAATTTAGTTGCTGATGCATTGAGATCAACTCACGTTCGTGAACTGATCAATTCAATCAAAAGGTGGGTGAACTAGGAAAAAAGAGTTCTCAAATTTCTGATACCGAAAATGTATCAGGTAACTTTCCGGATTATGTATGTACCATCACAACTTTCGAACTCATATTTTGGACCTCGTAAAACGGCTTTATACCCAGTAAGATGAAGTGTGGCCGGGAACCAACCTCATGATCTGGACCGGTTCTCTGCCTCTGTTGCCTCACCGTACCGGTCCGCAATCAGCGATGAGAGGTTGCCAAAGTTCGGGTTGATGACTATCCCGGACCCGTTTTCTGCAAGTCCTGATAACTCCGTCCCTGGTGTAAAGTTCCCCTCCATCACGGAGGATATCTCCCGGTAGACCACCTGATCAAGATTCTTAAGCACCGAGGCAACAACTACGTCTGGCCCGAGTACTGATTGATCCGAATCAACCCCGATGATCTTCAGCCCCGATGTGTTCCTGGCATACTCGATCACTCCGGTCCCTGATCCTCCTGCAACGGTGAAGATGACATCTGTCCCATTCGCAGAGAGATTTCTGGCGATCGCCGCTGCTTTATCTGGGCTCCAGTATCCTGAATTGTCATCGGCAACATAGGCAGTTGTTACCGACAGCTCTCTTCCTGACTGGTTGACCCCTGCGGAAAACCCTTTGATGAACTCTGACATCAGAGCGTTGTCCCTTCCTGCCAGCACTGCCACCTTTCCTGTATCGGTCTCATCGGCAGCGATGATGCCGGCAAGATAACTGGAGCCGTACATCGGAAACATGATGGTTCTTGTATTGTCTCCAACAAGTGGATCAGTGTCAAGCGCGATGACCGGCAGGGTAGGGTTTGAATCAGCGATCGTCTGGGCCATTGTACTTAACGGACTTCCCACCAGCAGAACCATGGAAGGTGTTTCACCTGCTGGTCCGATAAGTTCAGGAGCTGGATCAGCAGAGGCATTCATGATAGAATACTCCTGAGTTGTGAATGAGAAGGTCTCTTCTGCCTGGGTAAGACCGCGGTACGAACTGTCAATGAACGAGTGATCCCCCTTCCCACCTGAATAGATAACATCAACCAGTGGCTTTGAGACGGTATCTCCGGATACAAGAGAGCAGAATAGTACGATGAGAAGGCAGAGCAGGATAACGATAGATAGTAATTTCATTTTTTCTCTTCCAGGCAGGTATGATAGCAGACCCATCCAGGTCTTGCCGATAGTCTTGCTCTGAAAACTTCAGAACTCCCCGCCGATAAGGATTTCTTTATGCAACAGGTAAGAGCCGAAGGCCAGAAAAAGAAGGGGTGATCAGGTTACCAGGTGATGGTTAGGTTGGGCTTTGCAGCACTCTGGTTTTCTGAAACTTTTGAGGTGATACCATTGAGAGTGGGTTTTATGCCTGTTCCATTCAGACCAGGGATCATATTTTTCCCTGCATGCGGCTTGTAAAACCCATCCCCGAACATATCTACAGGAGATGTGCCATTCCCCATCAGCATGGGATCTACATCACTGAGATTCATTCTGTCTATGACATGGAGCGGGTGGTGATCATCAGAGGAGTCCATGATAACGGTTATCGGCATGAAAACAACCACGTTGATCGTTGTTCCATTCGGCAGGGTGACCATATCCTCATAGGACATCTCTGTCAGGTTCTCATCAGAGATGGCTGGTTCAGCATACACACTTAACACACAGAGAGACAACAAAAGCAGACCACAGATGAGGATAGTATTCTTCATGATGGAGAGTTAGGCAGGAGTGGTAAAATCGTTTCTTGATACCCGGAGAGGAGACTGAAAAACTGAGGAGGGTTCCATATATCCCTGCTCTGATCTCTGACTCCACGCATATAAGAACGGGATCAGCCTCTGCCGCGCTTCTCGTTGAACCTGATGTTGCCATCTGGGCATGTTGAAACCTGGATGGCCGGATTACATACACTTTGAGGATTCCTGGTTCTGCCACTGATGAAGGAGGGCGGGACCAGTATATCAGCAGTTTAACGCTAAAATGAAGATATGGATGCATCTATCGCAGGAATTCAGGAGGAAACGCAGCAGCCCTGATGAACAGGTGGATATCATCAGACCGGACACCACTGGTTTTCAGGGAGGTATCTGGGTCAATCAGCAGCCTTGTGACATACCTGCAAAAACACTATATTTTCTGATTAAAAGCATAGCTTTTATATCTTATTCAGGATATTATCTTTAGAGGTAGGAAAAATATGGCAGACTTACCAATTGCAGCAGTAACCAGAATCGCAAAGAATAACGGTGCAGAACGTGTCGGCAGCGACGCAGCAGAGGCACTTGTTAAGATGGCAGAAGACTACATCGCACAGCTTGCCCGTGAGGCAAACAAGCTCGCCCAGCATGCTGGTCGCAAGACCATCAAGGAAGAAGATGTAGAGATGGCTTCCCAGTCCCTCTAAATCTTTTCACAGACGTCCATCTATTCTTCATCAAGGTACACTGCACCCTCACCAATTCGTGACGAGTTCACTGCTATCCTGAACCAGCCGTCTTCACCCCACTCAGTTCCGAAACTGTTCTTTCCGATGAAGTACTCGGTCCCGTTATCATTGCCCCATCCGACTAGGATCGCGGCATGATTGGTTGTCTCTTCAGGCGGTGGAGCAGTGCTTGAGAATATTCCGCCTTCATACTCATCGAACACATCGTCATCATCAATACCTGCTGCAATTGGCCCTTTCAGGTATATGGCAGCTTTTAACTCGTCTACAGGTGGTATGGCGATCTCAGCATCCCCCTCTGCAGAGGCGTTGACATATGCCCAGTGCCCTGCTTTATACCGGGTTGCATTTCCGAGGTCAGCGCAGGAGTCATCGGTGTTATCAACAGGGTACACTGACTCGTTCACAGTCCCGATCCTGCCGTCCGGACCGGGAGTGTCAACGAGGTAGGCCATGGCGGTCTCAAAGTCGCCACCATCACACCCGTCATCGTCCCAGTCACAGGAGAGCAGGTACTGTTCAGAGAGATCAGGAGAGAGGTTCGGGTTCTTTGATCGAATCTTCAGATGGGACTCCAGAATGCCAACTGCGGCATATGCCCAGCAGCTCCCACACTCCTCTCCTTGATCCTTCACCTGGGTTGTCCAGTCCCCTTTGTGATTTCGCCAGTCAAAGGACCTGGGAAGGTCAGGAGATGTGGCTGGCGGTGAGGAGGATGAATGGGCTGACTGGTTGACCACCCGGTGCAGGAGTCCTGGCGCATGTTTCTGTCTGTCAGTATCTGCTTCTGACAGGAGAAGATGAGAAGTAATCACTGCTTCTGCCGGGGTCAGGGCAAGGGAACCCCCGGAGTTGTAACCGATATCAGGGCTGCCATTTTCATCAGCCCCCTGCCAGGTTTCAGACAAACCCGTATCTCCGGAGACCAGGCAGAAGGAGATGATGAGGAGTGTGATAAAGACCACTGAGGCAAAGATGTGTGCCCTGACAGGAACCATACCCTAAAATTGGACAGTCAAAAATTAACACGTTCGGGGACCCGCGGTTTGCGAAGGTCTGATGATTTTATATCATCCAGATCCAGATAGAGGAGTAAGAGAATCCACACCTTTCAGGAGGAACATGATGACCGGGACTGTCAGAACACCAGGTTCAGATCAAAAGGACGATCTGGATAATACCGTGATCATCAGTGCTGATCATCTGACCAAAGTCTTCGGAGGAAAAAGGGCCGTCCGGGCTGTGGATGACATATCCTGCACCATTATGAAGGGTGAGATATTCGGGCTGCTCGGTCCGAACGGGGCAGGCAAGAGCACCCTTATTAGAATTCTTACCACCCTCATCCAGCCTTCTTCAGGAACTGCATACATCGGCCCGTATAATGTGACAAAAGATCCTGAAGCAGTCAGGAGGATCATCGGAGTCTGTCCCCAGAACGGGACACTGGATCTGGAACTGACTGCGTACGAGAACCTCTCGTTCTATGGCAAGCTTCAGGGGATCAGCGAGGCTCCGCTCAGGGACCGTATCCATGAACTCCTGGCGATGGCCCATCTGGAAGACCGTGCTCATTCCCCTGTTGAAACCTTCTCGGGAGGTATGAGGAGAAAACTTGAGATCGTCAGGGCATTCATTCATCACCCGCTCATTCTCTTTCTTGACGAGCCGACCATCGGGCTTGATCCGGACTCACGAAGGCAGGTATGGCAGCAGATCACCATGCTGAATGAGGAAAATACAACGGTCATTCTCACTACCCACTACATGGACGAAGCCGAAAAACTCTGTAACAGAATTGCGTTCGTGGAAGGGGGGCGGCTCATCGCCCTTGACACACCGGAGAACCTCAGACAGTCAATGCCTGTAGGGGACCTTATCGGAATATCGACCGGAGCAGTTACAGCTGGCCCGGAGGTACTTACAGATCTTCGTGCTCTTCACGGCATCCTTTCAGTCGGGGCAAAGGGTACAGAGATCCAGATATCAGCAAAGGGGGGGGAGTTCCCTCCTTCCCGCAATCATCGGGATCATTGAAGAGGCATCCCTTCCGATCACCTCCGTTACAATCCGATCGCCGTCCCTGGAAGATGTATTCATCGAACTGACCGGCAGGAACCTTGATTCACCTGAATCAGGGGAGGGGACCCATCCATCAGGGAGGCCCGGGTCATGATCAGGGGTGCGTGTGCCATATTTGAACGGGACATCAGAAAGTTCCTGAGGTCCCCCTTCTTCATCTTCATGACCCTCATCTTTCCCCTGGTGTACCTCGTAATATTTGGAAATGCCATGGGGGGAACCATCGTTCACATCCCCATCGGGGTCACCCAGGATGAACTCTTCAAAAACGAAACACCCATCTTTGCAGAAACGGTTGATGCCCTCGCTGAAACACATGAGCGGAACAAACCTGCACTCTTTCAGATCACCAGATACATTGATGAACAGACCGCAAAAGAAGCCCTTGCGACCGGACAGATCATGGCTGTCCTCGTGCTTCCTTCTGCAGTGGCACCCGCAAATCCGGTCAGATTGTACTTAGACAGCTCTGAACACATGATACCGGCTCTTGTACAGTCAGGCATCACCGGAGCACTGATGCGGACCGGTGTTCACAACCAGATCCTGATCGAGAACCTCTATGGAAAGATCGAGTACATCCAGTTCTTCGGGGTCGGTGTGATCGTCATGGCCATCTTCATGACCACGATGATGGGTGGGGGAACGCCCTCATACGTGACCGTGAGATGGGAATCATCGAGGGGTACCTGGTTACACCGGTCAGACGATCAAGCATTGTGCTTGGTATGATCGCAAGTGGTACTGTCAAAGCCTTCATTGCGGGAGTCTTTGTTCTCCTCATTGACATCTTCGTTGCCGGCGTCCCAATCAGAAGTTCTGCCGAGATCATGATGGTCCTTGTGGTCATCTTCATCATCTGCCTCTGCATCAACAGTCTGGTCATCTCATTTGCTTCGAGGTTCTCAAACCAGTCAGCCTACAGTTCGGTGGTGGCATTTCTGAACCTGCTTCTCTTCATGACCAGCGGAGCATTCTACCCGGAGATCGGGATGCCTGACTGGCTCAGGTGGATCACGGTCATCAACCCTGAAGCATACGCGGTCCATGCCCTTCGCAGTCTTATCCTCCGGGGTCAGGGGCTCGAGGTGATGGGGTTTGATCTCGTAGCCCTTGGGATCTTCTCTGTAGCAGCGATCATTATCGGGATCACGAGTTTCAGAAGAACCCTGGAGTAACCAGTTCCAACATTTTTGTGGGCTCTCATCTCCTTGTTACAAGAAAAAAAGAAAGAGGTTCAACTGCGTATGAACCTTCGTCTGCCGTCAGGATCCGTATGCTCCTTCAGTGATCTGACACCGGTTACATCAGGCTTTTCAGGGTTACCTCCCGTAAGCGGGGTTCCCATCAACCCAAAGATAAAAGCAGGATCCTGCTCTGAAAGGACTTTGAGCAGTGCCTTGCTCTCGTCATCCTTCCCTACAGATTTCAGTGCCCAGGCTTTTCCAAGCCCTGACCTGACATCGCCGGAGTCACGGGATATCAGTTCTTCAAACAGGCCAAGGGATGTCTGAGGATCATCATCGATGAGGATAAACGCTTTCTGTCTGATGAATGCCGTGTTTGAAGGATCGCATTGAATCGCCTTATCAATCCAGGCAGCTGCATCAGAAACCTTCTTTTCAAGTTTGTATAGTGATGCAAGTCCTGAAAGGGCATAACTGTGCGATGGATTAATCTCCAGAATCTTTAACAGATCAACCTCTGAGATCGGCTTTTTCTCCCCGTCATTATCGAGGGAAAGGAACGCCCGGTAGTAGATCGAAGCAAGATAATCCGGATCAGCACCGGTCACACTCCCCTGATGCTGATACCCGTCACATTCCCTGACAAGCGGGCAGAGCATCGCATACATCTGCGACGATAGCAGAGTTGTCTCAACGATGCGGGAGAAGATCTCCCGTGCCTTGGAGTACATACCTGCCTGGTACAGCGAATCACCATACACAATCTGCAGGTCAGGATGTTCGGCTATAATTCCGAGAGACATTTCTGCCTCCCTGATCGCATCGGTGAATCTGCTCGCCAGATAATAAGTCTGTGCAAGAGTCAGGTGCCCAATCTCATAGTCAGGTCTGATTATCACCGCATGTTCAAGCAGGGACAGCCCGTCTTCCTTCTCTCCTGAAGCTATCAGAAGAGAACCGAGATTGTGCATTGCCCGGTAATTTTCAGGATCAATTGTAAGAGATCTGCGGTATGACTCCACTGCCTCATCGTTCTTCTGAACCCTTGAGTAACTGAGACCACGAAACATCCAGGCCTCCGCATTCTGGGGAAAGAGCTCAACCAGCCGGTCTGATTCGGTAACCGCATTCTCTCTTAACCATCCGTCTGATGAACACCTGAAGAATTCAATGTTGGCTTGCTCATTGGATGGGTCGATCTTCAGGACTGACTCGTAAAGTTTGGCAGCACGTTCAGGATGCCCCATTCGGTTCTGTTTCTCTGCATCCTGCATCCGTCGTCTTATTATTTTCTCCTTATTCATGTGCAGCCTCAGTGTGATCCGAAGACGGTACAGAGTACCGGACAGGGGATATTCAGTACATAACGATCCCAAAAAGACAAATGAATTGCGAATGGTTGATCAGAAACAGGGTGAGCAGTCTGAAAATGCCGTGGAACACAGACAAAAAGAGGGTGTATTATTGTATGAAAATGGGTGATATCCTGTGGATATCTGCATGTTGGGGTTTTACTCTGCTGGATGGATGTACAGGTATTTCTCTTCTGAATTCTATTATCAGCTCCAGAAGGTTCTCGTTGTGGATATCAGGGTATGGAGGTCCGCATTTCATTGAACCGTCACATACAAACGGACACTGCCGATTGTATATGTACTTATCAGGAGGAGAATTACATACGCTTTCTTCTCTTCTGAGGAGATTCCGGCGTTTAAAGCAGAGGTGTTCAGAGAAAGAAACTAAGGAGTATTTCAGATATGGGACTCGCGGATATACCTGAATATCTCATGCCCCTGGCATCTGGTATGCCCTACTGATGTATTGAAGTAGTTGTACAAATCATCAATTGAGATGCCTTTTATCGTCTGGGATGATCTCTATAATATCGGCGTTCCCGCCATCGACGAGCAGCATAAACAGATCGTCTCGATCGCAAACCGGATGCTTGAGGCACTGATGCAGCAGAAAGCAACACGGGAGATGCCGTTTATTCTCAGGGAGATGGGCACATATGCTGACACCCATTTCAGGACAGAGGAGGAGTATATGGAAAAGGCAGAATTCCCAGGGCTTGAGGATCATAAAAGCCTGCACCAGGAGTTCAGGGAGAAGGTTGCCAGGTTTCAGCAGAAACTCGAGGCCAACGATCCATCCCTTACCGCAGAACTTACTATCTTCCTTACCACCTGGGTCACCGAGCACTTCTCGATGATCGATCATCAGTACGTTCCTGCCCTGAAGGCAGCAGGTCTGATCACCTGACTGAAAGTACACGAAATTGGATCAGAAGGATCAAAAAAAGATCAGGATCTCTGAAGGATTACCTTTGGAATATAGGTGAATGTTCCTGAATTTATCTGTACGTACCCGAGCCAGTCATGGTATCCTGCTGCAGAAACCCTGACCTGATGGATTCCTGCAGGTAATCCAAGTGATTGAAGCGGGGTCACCCCCACCTTGACCTGATCCACATACACCTCAGCTCCTGACGGTGCGGAACTGATCCATATCATCCCGTTCGGGCCGGTCACTCTTCCTGATGTTGTAACAACATACGAAGGAGCCCTCATACTATCCTGCCCCTGGCTGTTACTCACCTCAAGGGTCACCGTGTATCGTCCGATCCCATTGTACACATGTACCGGGTTTTGTTCATGGGAGACAGCGCCGTCTCCAAAAGTCCAGTTCCATTCTGTCCGAGAGCCGGACGAGAGATCAGTGAACTGTACCTTCAGTGGCGGAGCTCCGGTCCGTGGGGTTGCCGTGAAGTTGGCTTTGATCGGTTGTGGAACCGGTGTCTGGGTAGGTGTCACGGTTGGTGTTGCTGTGGGCGTAGGGGTCGGTGAACCTGGCATGTGAAGAGGTAGGTAATCGGTATTGGTTGCATCAAAGAGATACGGCTCAGCCACAAATCCATCTCCCCGGTCAGCATGGGTTTCAGACCAGCCGGTTCCATTCAGGGTTGCATAATAGTTTCCGCCGATGAACGGACCGCCTACAATATTTGCTCCTGCGATCTTCGTGGTGTTCCATATATTCGGATAATGCTTGCCTGACTCATTCCGGACTGATCTCGGAAGAATGGTCCCCCACTGGGGCCGGAGAAGGGCTGTACCACTGAACCCCTCGTCTATCAAGGTGAGATTAACCGGCTTTGCACTCCTGATATAGTTGTTTGCAAACAGGTTGTTCTTTGAGACGCCACCGCCATACCTCTGTGAGTTCACGAGGTAAAATCCTTCAGAGTACTGGTCAGAGTTGTTGATCACGTTCCCAGAAAATACGTTATTTTGTGCACCGTTGAGGTTGAATCCGATACCAGACCCTGTGATCAGGTTGCTGCGGATCTGAAATCCTACCGCTTCATTGAGCAGCATACCACGGGTTGTATCAGAGACTGTGTTGTTGGATATCGTGACAGTTGCTCCATCAGCCTCTATTATGGCAAATCCCTGGTCTTTACCGGAGTTCACCCCGGTCACGGTGTTGTTTGAGATTAATACCCTGTCAGGGCTGGCACCATGAACAACAACACCCGTGTCTTTGAATCCGGAGACCACATTACTTGTTATTGTGGTTCTGCTGTTGCCACCAACCCCCATCCCCATCCAGCCACCGGTGATTGAGTTCCCGTTTATCACTGTAGAATCAGAACCAATGACCATCATACCGGTGTTCGAGTCGGTGATTCGGTTCGAGGTGACAGATATATTCTTGCCCTGATACACACCTATCCCAAGGCCAGATCCTGATATACTGGTATTTGTGATGTTCATGTTCCTGCAGGAGAGCAGCACCACCATCGCAGGAGATGAGGTGTTGATATGGGCGGCATCTTCCCTTTCGTGATATATGACCGGGTGTCCGTCTGCAGTGTTTGATGAGTCAAACACAAGGTTCGGCTCCATGTTCGGGCCGGGAGCATAATTGTACCCTGATGGTTCAACGCTGTCCAGAAGATTGTTCCTGATCGTGGAGTTGGTCACCTGGATGACAGATATTCCTGCCCATCCACCCTCCTCGTTCATAACACCGTTCCGGACTGTGTTATTATCGATTATGAAACCATCAAGGGCGTTCAGCTGAATTCCGTTCCCGTTAATGGTGAAGTTATTAATGAGATTGGTGGTGACAACTCCTCTTGAGATGCTCTTCACTGCCAGGGCATCATAACTGCCATGTGTCCCGGTGATCTGGTTGCCACTTACGGTGAAATTTTTGAGGTACTGCCCGTCAGGGTTTTCTGTACCTCCAACATGAATACCCCAGAAATTCGAGTTCAGAACCGTGTTGTTCAGTATCTCCACCTGATCCATCTGTGGATAAACTAGATGCTCGTCGATCCTGTTCTCAGGACCTACTGAGATACCTCCGCCTTCGATGTGATTGTTCTCAATAACGAGGTACTCCTGCTCATTGCCGATATTTTTCTGGATCAGATCAATGCCGGTATGCAGGTGATCTGTATCAGTTGTGAGTGCAATTCTGCATCCCCTGACTACAGCAAGGCTTGTATTAGTAAGCGCGATCCCTGTTGCACCCGAAGACGATAAAGAGCAGTTTAATACGGCTATTCCCTGATTCGAGTTCCCGGTTATCACCGGGGAGAGAGGATCGTCAGGGTCATAAGCAGTGATGTTCAGGTTCATCAGTGACGTGAAGTTTCCATCCACCTGAACTGCTGATCTTTTTGAAGAGGTAACCGAGATATTGGTAATATAGACCAGATCGCTGGTACTCACAATGGCATGGTCCTGCTTTGGGTCACCGACGAGAACCGTTCCGTTAACCCCACGAATTGAGACTGCTTTCGTGACAGTCAGGGATTCAGGGTAGGTTCCACCCTCAACCCTGATGAGATCAAAATCCCTGGATGCATTGATAGCATCCTGAATATGAGAGTAATTGCATCCTGATGAACAGACCGAGATCGTCGAGATATTTTGAGATCCAAACGTCGTATCCAGGGAGGCCGGAATTGATGACTCAGGAAAGAGTGCCTTCCAGTTCAGATCCTGACTCCCACCATCTGCTGCGACCAGTGTTCCAGCCGATAGCACGAGAGTGAGGTAGAATACAGCCCATGCTCCGAGAGTGAAAATATTCCCCATTGATACATCCCTACCACAACATTGAATTTTAAATATATAATTGTGAGGATAATAATCAGGACATCTGGTTAGGATTCAGCGAGGTCCCACAATACGGGGATGATTATATACCCATATCATGGTTACCATACAGGAGATAGATATGGAATTGAAAGGGAGCCAGACAGAAAAGAATCTTCTCGCCTCGTTTGCCGGGGAATCACAGGCCCGGACCCGGTACACCTTCTTTGCAAGCGTAGCCAAGAAGGAGGGGTACGAACAGATATCTTCACTCTTCATGGAGACTGCTGAGAATGAGAAAGAGCATGCCAAACTCTTCTTCAAGGCACTGCCTGGTGGCGAGGCTGAGATCACAGCATCATATCCGTCAGGGAAGATCGGGACCACTGCAGAGAACCTGAAGGCAGCAGCAGACGGAGAACAGCATGAATGGGGCACCTTATATCCCGAAGCTGCCGAGACTGCGGAGAAGGAGGGGTTCGCACAGGTCGCTCATATGTTCAGGGAGATAGCAAAAGTTGAAGCAGATCACGAGAGGCGGTACCGAAGACTTCTCTCACGTGTAGAGAAGTGCACGGTCTTCAGCAGGGAGGAAGAAGTCAGGTGGAAATGCCGGAACTGCGGATATGTGCACAGCGATAAAAATGCACCACAGACCTGTCCGGTCTGCTCTCACCCAATCAGTTACTTCGAACTATGGTGCGAGAACTACTGACCAGACTTCTCTTTTTCCGTGTCCTGAACCTGTCTGAAGGAATGGGAAGGAACATTCATCTCAAACCTCACCCCTAATCCAGGGACCCCGTTTTCACATATCGCTATCTGTGTGATCGAGAGGATCTCCTGGATCAGGAACATGCCAAAACCGGTATGCCTTCCGAAACCTTTTGTAAATATGACCTCTTTCTCCCCGGGATCAATTCCCACCCCGTCGTCCTTGTAGATAAGGATAAGAACACCATCATTGCACTCTGTTGAGAGGGTGATGGTTGTAACCTTACCACCATGCCGGATTGAATTATCTATGAGGTTGTAGAAGACCCGCTCCAGAAGGGGATCAGAGAGGATCTCGTACCTGATATCAGATGCAGAAAACCTGATCCCCTGCATTGTAAACGAAGTTGCTGCTTTTAGGAAAACTGCACCAGGATTCTGCCATGACGGCTGGTGAATGCCGAGATCTTCATACTCTCCTGATGATTCGGTATGCTGCTGCATCAACTTCAGGGTCCGGTTCATCCGGTTAAAGTACTCAGGCACCTCTGATTCTGCAGGATCATGCTGGAGAAGGTACACATACAGTTTCAGAGCAGATATCTGGTTCAGAATGTCATGCCTCGAGATCCCGGAGAGAAGATGCAGTTTCTGATTCATACTGATGAGCATCTCTTCGCCGTGCTTCTTTTCAGTGATATCATGAAAATTAAGAACCCTACCCTTCACCTCCCCATGTACCTGGTATGGGGTGATGGAGAGATCATAGATATTTCCAGAACGGGATGTGAGTTCGGTTGTGATTACACTGTCGTCTCCAGGGGGTGTCTGAAAGAGAGAATCTTCGAAAGAATCAGGTTCAACCAGGTGATAGTGGATAAGACGGATGATATCGAGATCAACCTCTTTCGTCTCGGCTGGGGACCTGATATCAAGCATCTCTCTCGCAGTACGGTTGTATCCCTTGACCTTTCCGGCAAGATCGATGACCACAATGCCATCAGCAGTAGAGTCTATGGTTGCCTGGGTGAATGCATTGATCTCGGTCAGTTCGGCTGTCCGATCCTGAACCATGCTCTCCAGGTGCTCCTGATACCTGATCAGGCTCTCTTCATTTGCCCTCTTTCTATCGATCTGGACGATTGTGAATCCAAGAAGAAAGAGCCCGAAGAAGATGACAATCCCGGTATCACCCAGATAAAGAGGGCCATCAGGGTGATCCCCAGCCTGGGGAAACAGGGTGAGTACAGAGACGGTAATCCCTGCAAAAAGCAGGGCCAATATGAATATCTCCAGAACCGGGGGGAGGCTTATGATCTTCCTTCTGCGTGACTCATAGAAGAGGCACCCGAAGATGGCGGCGATGATGGCGATGACCAGGTCCGGGGTGTAACTCATGCCACCTTCAAACAGAATCCTGTAGATGATGAGGAAACCGGTGATGATGCCTGCAGAGATCGGCCCACCCACGTATCCGGCAAGGGGAATGAGAACACCATTCAATCCGATCACCGGATGGGTCGTACCGGTCCAGGGAACAAGGATCCCCATCGCTGCCGCAACGCTGAATAACACACCGACCAGGAGAGAAAAAGTTACAGTTTTATTACGGTAAATCCGGGAGGGAATAAAATTATAGAGCAGAATGAGCATTATCAGGATACTGATATTCTCAAACCAGTGGCGGGTGGTAACAGATAAGACTGGGATGAGATCCACATATCCTCCGGTGCTAATCAAACAGCCTACTCTTGATCAGGTCAGGATAATATTCTTCCTTCATGAATGCAGAGGCAGGTTCAATTAACACGAATCCACCAGATGCAGTGCAGGCAGAGCAGACAGAAACACTTACCCTAACTCAAAGGTTGTCACCCCGAATATCTCGTTTAGGGGAAGGGATGGCAGATGCTTCGAGTACATCCTGGCTGTCCCGAAGACCTCAACCATCTTCCTGCTCTCTGCCATCCTGACTGCTTCTCTGTTCGGCTCCGGGGTGTCAAAGAATATGGTTTCACCAGGAACCGGGGCAGTAAGACCATCAAATAATTCTTCTGCAATCGCCGGAGAATCTGCAAATATCGGACCGATCTTGTATCCGTCAAAACACCTTCTGATAACCCCGTACCCGGTGACCCGCCCCCCGTCCATCAGGACAAGGGCTGAACCTTCAGGCTGGCGTATCCAGTGCTCGAGAAACGACCGGCGTTCGGCAGGAAAGTGAGCAGTGTCATAGGCAAAGAGGAGATCAAACGGGACATCTTCAGCAGACACAAGACGGGATGACTCCTTCCCGGATGCTGTGCCCTGCCACCTGATGTTCCGGTACGCAAACTTCAGCCCGTTCCGGGAGGCATACTTGTCCTGCATCTCATACACACCATCGATACCGAAGTTGCGGTCACCGACATGCTCATACATACGCTCGCAGAGTTTCCAGCCGACTCCGTGATCCTGGTATGGTTCTTTAACGATGTAGAACCCTCCGAACGAGAAGGAAGAGTCATAATTCGTTCCGACCACAACACCGATAATCTCACCATCCTTTTCAGCACAGAACCACCCGTCCGGATCCACGGCATAATGAGCAATAGCATCATGAATTCCGGGATTCCACCCCTGCTCTCTGGCCCAGGTAATGGGGATGTGTATCTCATCAGGTCTCATCGTACGTATCAGCATATTATCGGTCATAATTCGTACCAGAAGAGCGACGCCAGGGATGATAAGTGTTCAGGATTGATCTGGTCAGCGGAAAAACCAGGGGTGCCAGCCTGATACAAAACGGAAATAATAACCGGGGACGAGAACGAGATCAGTTCATGACCATGCCCGGGATTCTGCAGACAAGACTCGGATCACTCACCCTGCCAAACCCGTTTATCTTGGCATCAGGTCCACCTTCAGCTTCAGGTGAAATGATCAGAAGAGCTTTTCAGACAGGATGGGGAGGGGCAGTCATCAAGACCATTCATCCTGACGGAATGGAGATCAGGGATCTCTCGCCACGCTTTGCTGCTTGGAAGGGGCCAAAAGGAGATCTTCTCGGGTTTGAGAATGTGGAACTGCTCAGCAAGCGAACGGTCTCCTACTGGGAGAGCGAGATCAGAAGTCTCAAGCAGGACTTTCCAGAGAATCTGCTCATAGCTAGCATCATGGGGGATACTGATCCTGCAACGTGGCAGGATCTTGCTGTGCGGGTAGAAAATGCAGGATGTGACGCCATCGAACTGAACGTCTCCTGCCCACACGGGATGCCGGAGGCAGGGGTCGGAGCAGCGATAGGACAGAACGCGGACATGGTAAGGAACCTGACCAGAACCGTTTCAGAGGTTGTCGGGATTCCGGTGTATGTCAAGCTCACACCAAACATTACAGATATCTGCACTTCAGCAAGGGCTGCTGTAGAGGGAGGAGCGGACGGGATATCTGCAATCAACTCAGTTCAGTGCATCCTTGGCATAGACCTTGAGACCTTGACACCGGTACCATCAATCAATGGATCTTCCACAGCAGGTGGATACTCAGGACCTGCGATCAGACCGATCGGGCTGAAGATGGTATCAGAGATAGCCCGTACTGTTTCCCTGCCGATCATGGGGATCGGAGGGATCGGCAGATGGCAGGATGCAGCTGAATACATTCTCCTCGGTGCTTCAGCAGTGCAGGTCTGCACTGCAGTGATGTGGAACGGATATGGTATAATCAGGGCCATGAACAGAGGGATGGCAGAGTACCTGACCCAGAAAGGATACAATTCACCGGATGACATCAGGGGGGCAGCTCTCAGCAGGATAGAGCCCCATCAGGCGATCAGCAGAACCATCAGAATGCAGCCCGTTCCTCCTGAACCCGGAGTCTGCTCACGGTGCGGGAGGTGTGTCACTGCCTGCCGGGATGGAGGGTATGATGCACTCATAATGAAACCTGATGGCCTGACTGTTGACGAGTCACGATGCGACGGATGCGGACTCTGCCTGCTGGTATGCAGCACAGGGACCATCACTTCCAGGATCCACTCCACATAAGAAAGAGGTTTTCAAAATTGCGAGCCGGGTTATCTCCGGAAAAATTGCAATTAGATCGACCGGTTTACAATTTCCACAAGATAGGATCTGAACTGTTCCGGATCCTGCTCATGAAGATCACCAGCCAGTTCCAGAAGCAGTAGAAGTGACATGCTCCTCTCTGAATCCAGCTGCCGTGCAACCTGATGCACGATTCGCATATTCAGGTTCCACCGGTGAACCGGTCCGTATGATCCGAACCTGACAGGATCCACTGGAACACCATCTCTTATCGCCCTGATGTATGCGATATTCTTCCTGATCAGATCCCTTGTTACCAGACCTGAATGGGCAGAGACCAGGATCCTTGCCTGATCCTCAAGGAGCGATGTGAGTGTATCGATGTATTGATCAAGATCATAGGCATCGAGATAGGGGATCGGATCCTCAACAAGGTCGCCGAGGTAGAGAACCTTGTCGACCGTATCATAACATACCGACGAATCAGCGGTATGTCCGGGGGTATAACTGAACACGATCCCCTCATCCTCAAGAGTGAGCCGATCTGAAAAGGTCAGGTTCGGAGGTGTGAGTACAACATTCCCACGCTTTTGTGCGGCATTTTGCGCCAGATCAAATGTACCCCGCTGCAGCATCCGCTGACGACAGGACTCATGACCGATGATGAGGTGGTCCTTGAATACGGAGTTTCCCCAGATGTGATCCCAGTCTGAGTGCGAGTTGAAAATGAGCAGTCTGTGGCTTGCATGATTAACAGTCAGGATCTCAAAGACCTCGTTCATGGAGACCGGACCGAGATGAGTGTCACAGAGCAGATGAACATGGGTGCCAGTGATCAGGTACAGAGAGATACCATCATCAAAGGTCAGAAGACGCCCCCGCTCTGCGATCTGCTCAACTCTCATACGGTACGTGTGACGGACAGGGATAAAAATCTGGATACTGAAGATCAAAAGCCCGGGCACTCATGAGAGGAAAAAGGAGGGGAACAGTCATCAGTTAGTTGTTGAACTGTTACTTCACACGGACTGTGGAGAGTATTGCATCACGTACCGATGTCTGCTCCTCTGCCCGCTCATACCTGTCATAGACAAAGTTGATGTTATAGACCATACCGGGCCTGCAGAACAGGTATGTGACAGAGGTTCCCTTATCAGAGTTTTCGGCCGTGACCTTGACAACACCGGTACCATCCTCAAATTTTACCCCCTCGACATCAAACCTGACAAAGGTCATGGTCTTGATATTCACGGATCCATTAACAGCAATTTCGTGGGAGATGGCCATCTTCTCGTTGTATAACCCTTCGATGGTCGCATCTGTATTCTGCCAGGTGACCTGGATCGAGTCTTTACTGTCAGCTGCGGTCAGGATTGTCAGGAGGTTGATACCTCCCTGTCCTGCTACGGCCCGCATCTTCTCCAGTGATGAGTTGCTTATCTGCCTGAACCGATCAGGATAGGAGAATATGACGCCACCCTCATTATAGGTTATATTTCCAGCAGTTGGAATGGGTTCTCCTTCGATACCCAGAGAACCGGAGAGATTCCCGACAGAATTGGATATATTTTCAGAATGAAGAGATGGTGTGAGCTCCGGAACAACTGTCTTCTCTGCCTGGATTGTTGCAGGAGGAGCAGAGACTGATTTTTCATGCCCCTGGGACGTACAGCCCGCAAACATGGCTGCCCCGGTGACAAGAAGGATGAGAAGTATTCCGAAGATTCGTTCCTGCTTCATAGGCTCTTCATACATGTACTGAAAGGTAGAAATATCTCCTTTCCGGTTACGTAAAATTTTCAGGAAATCTGAACCGGTTCTGCTGAAATATCAGGGTAACCAGTTCTTCTCATTGTGGGTATGGTGCCAGGTGCAGAAGATCAGAAATCCAGGTTCAGGTGAACGCTCATCACTCTTCATGCTGATGAGTGTATATGGATGTGGTCAGGCAGGTTCTTGAAGCGATGGCTAAAACAGGAGATGCGGTGACAGCTCGGCACATATCACGCAAGACCGGTCTTGCACCCTCAACGCTCATCGGCGTTATGATGGGGATGATTAACCAGCGATACATCACTGAGGTCATTCCTGAAAGTGGGAGTGAGCAGCCTGCACGGTGTTCCTGTGCCTGCTGCACCAGCGATCAGGAAAAGACGAGTTCCCTTGACAGACGGATCTATCAGATCACTCCTCGGGGGAGAACATACCTGCAGAACTGGGAAGGAAAGACCCGTTAGTGCAGAAAGACAGAAGTTTGATCAATATAAATAGAATTAGATCAGAATTTTTTGCCGATTTGTAGATACAAGATCCGGGATTTCAGGATGAAGGAGAATGTACAGGAAACTGAACTGACCACCCAAAGGGGAAGACTGATCAGAGACCACAAACTTGAGATCATAACTCTGCTGGCTGTACTTGGATTCATCATGCTCTTCCTGGCCGTGAGTTCAGGTGGAGACCATATGTTCAGGGGATCAGACGATCTCGGGTCAGAGAAGATCGCAGAACTTACCGGAAGGCCTGTTGAATCGTTCTCCCCTTTGATCCCCCAGTATACACCTCCCAGCGGAGAGATTGAAGCGACACTCTTTGCACTCCAGGCCGCTGGTGGCGGGATCATCCTTGGCCTGATCATCGGGTACTGGATCGGGCAGAGAAGAACCAGGCAGGACCCCTGACTATGCTTGAGAGCTTACTCGATAGTGTGGCGCAGGAGAGTGCATTCAGGCACATCAACCCTGCGACTAAACTCCTCCTTGCCCTTGGCTCGCTCATACTCTGCCTGATATCACAGACACCGCTGGTGCCCATCTTCTCAGGGGTTGTTCTCAGCCTTGTTCTCATTTTTCCTGCACAAATATCCCCGTCGTTCTATGGAAAACTCCTGGCAGGTCCTGCCGTATTCACTGGCATCAGTGTGGCAATCCTCCTGTTTCTGACCGGCGGAGGTGAGACGATCTGGAGTTTCAGCCCTGTGCCGGGTATCCTGCTTACCATCTCAGAGGGCGGTATACACCAGGTGTTCCTGATCCTCTCCCGGGTGTTCGGATGCTCGATATCTCTCTTCTTCCTGATTCTGACAACCCCGATGACCGACCTCTTCAGCTGTATGAAAAAAGCACGGGTCCCGGTGGAACTGATCGACCTGATGATGATCATCTACCGGTACATCTTCATCATTTATGATCTGGCAGCAGAGATCTGGCTTTCCCAGGTGATGCGTCTCGGGTACCGAAGACCAGTAGAGTCTGTCCGCTCCTTCTCCATGCTCTGCGGAACCCTTTTCATCTCAAGTTGGAACGCAGGCGAGGATCTGATTCATGCCATGGACTGCCGGTGTTACAGCGGAGTATTTCCCACACTGGAAGAGGCAGAGCCGATCAGGTTCATCTCACTCTCACCTGTACTCGGATACCTCGGGATCCTGGCAGGCCTCCTGATGATCACTCACTTCTGAATCAGGACAGGTATTCCAGATCCCAGAAAAACTTGGCAGTTCTCATAAACCAGGAGAGACCCGGCAAGTAATGGCTGATCACCGGATCAGATATGCGGAGACTGCACATATATGAGCATGAGACCGGTAATAGAGATCGAAGGGCTCTCACGGAGTTTTGGTGATCTCTGTGCTGTCGATGACCTGAATCTCTCCATCGGTACCGAAATATTTGGCCTGCTCGGCCCGAACGGGTCAGGAAAAACAACAACGGTTCTGATGCTTACAACCCTCCTGCGGCCGACATCAGGAACCGCATCTATTCACGGTCACTCCTGTATTACAGAGCCCATGCAGGTCAGGAAGCATATATCGTATGTTCCCCAGGAGATGGCAGTCGATATTAAACTCACAGGCAGGGAGAATGTCTGGTTCTTTGCAAAGATGTATGGCGTTCCAAGGCCTCATGATCGGGTCGATGAGGTGCTGGGAATCCTCAATCTGACCGATAGGGCTGACGATCTGGTCAGAACCTACTCAGGAGGGATGAGGCGGAGGCTTGAACTCGCCCAGGCCCTTGTACACGAGCCTGATGTTCTCTTTCTGGACGAGCCGACCATCGGCCTTGATGTCTCTGCACGAAGGAACATCTGGGAGCATATCACCCGGCTGCGCAGGGATGGTATGACGGTCTTTGTCACAACCCATTACATGGATGAGGCCGACCATGCCTGTGACAGGGTTGGGATCATCGATCAGGGACGGCTGGTTGCCGTAGACACACCTGCTGCACTCAGGCATCAGTCAGCACCTGATGTCATCTCGGTCAGAATTTCAGGATCGTATCACCCGATTTCAGGAGATTTTTTCACCCCCCTTGGCAGGGACGGCGAGGTCTGGATGTTTGCAACCGAAGATGGTTTGGTTGCTCTCCCCCAACTCAAGGATCTGCTTGAGAAAGCAGGAAACACCATCGGGGGTGTCTCACTCCGCTCTGCAACACTCGATGATGTATTTCTTCAGCGGATTACAACGCGGAAAGAACCTGAAGGGTTTGACGAACGAAAGTTCAGAACCATGCTCAGGAGACGGTGATGAAGCAGATCGCATACTACTTCTGGCGTGACCTGATCCGCTGGACCCGGAGCAGGGCATCAGTTGTCTCATCCCTGGTGATGCCTGCTGCCTGGCTCATCTTTGTCGGTCTTGCCCTGCCGATCAGGTTTACAGACAATTATCTCGAGTTCATCACCCCAGGAATCCTGGTCATGACCGTGTACATGACCTCGCTACAAGGTGGAGCCCTCATCCTCTTTGACAAGATCCTCGGGTACTTCAACAAGTTCCTTGCTCTTCCTGCTCCGAGAGAGACCCTGCTTCTGGGAAAGATCTTCTTTGTCACCTTCAGGGGTCTTGTACAGGCGACGATCATCCTGATCCTTGCGATAATCCTCGGTGCAAAACCGCTCTCCCTGGCCGGGCTTGCACAGACGTACCTGCTCCTCTTCCTCCTCGGAATGCTCTTCTCCTGCCTCGCCAGCACGATTGCACTCTACCTCGGGGATCACGACAGTTATGCAGCAGTCAACTCGATGATCAGCATGCCCCTCTTCTTCACCTCAAGTGCCCTGATGCCCTATGACAAGATGCCCTCCTGGCTCAGTATCCCTGCACATCTCAACCCGCTCAGTTTTGCGATCGACGGGATCAGGGGTGCAGAGGCAGGAGCCTTCCCGTTGCTGCAGATAGGTGGCCTTTCTGCTGCCCTTTGTGTTGTGCTTACAATCTCCGTCTTTCTCTTCAGGCGGATAACTGTCTAGATCTCCCGAAAGAGAGATGAGGAATCGGCACCGATGAGATGGTATGTGCATGCCTTCATCACCGATCCCCTCATTCGAGGAGGTCGTGAGATTTCACGGCCACGTATGCCCGGGACTGGCAATAGGGTACCAGATATCATTGGCGGCAATGAATGCTCTAGGGGTCTCGCGGCCTGACGATGAGGAACTGGTTGCAATAGCAGAGACCGATGCATGCGGGGTTGATGCAATCCAGGTCGTCACCGGATGTACGGCAGGAAAGGGCAATCTCATCATAAAAGACTATGGAAAGCACGTCTTCACGTTCATCAACAGAGCCAACGGCGAGGCAGTGCGGGTGCAGGGGATACAGCCCGATATCCCGGAGCGGGCAGCACTCGGAGAACTGAGACCAAAGATCTTCGGCTGTACCGCAACCGAGGAGGAGCAGAGAGCCTATCACACCCTCACTCATACCGTTGTGAAAAAGATCCTCGAATTCAGACCGGAAGAGGTCACAACAGTAGAAAAGGTTTCAGTAGAACTCCCGGGAGAAGCAAAGATATTCTCCTCCATCCCATGTGGCTGCTGTGGAGAGATGGTTGCAGATGCCAAAACAAGGGAGTATGATGGGAAGAAGATCTGCATCCCCTGTTACCTGAAAAAGACAGCCTGACAGAAAAACCGATCCAGGTCATCTTTTTGAGAACCTCCCGGGAAGCCTCTTATTACGACTGACTCTCCCCGGTTCTAATGCTGGTCTCATCATGATGGGTCAGAGCCGAATACTCTGCTCCCGGGATACAGTCAAGACCCGGAATGTACGGCTTTATGTCGATCACCGGCGAGCCGTCCAGGGCCTCAATGCCCGATACCGTGATGACTCCGTCCTCAAACGAAACCATTCTGCCGATTGAGAGGGCTATGGGATTTGGCCGTGCCGGAGACCTGATCGTGAAGACCGGACGATCCTCGATCCATTCAGGCCTGCGTGAAAAGAGCACATTCCGCTCTGCACGATCCATCCAGTACAGAACCCAGATGTGGGATATCCCGATCATCTCTCCAAGACCTGCACGATATTCCGGATAGATGGTTATTGTGGAACACCCCTCACACTCCCTGCCCTGGCGGGGTGCCTGCTGTCTTGTCTTGAAAGGTGAACTGATGATACCGATAGGGGTGAGTTCAATCATAAGAGAGGAATGTACAGTTCACCAATTAATATGTGATCCTGCCAGCATTGAGGATCAGTGAAAACGGCAGGTCATGCAGAAGAAGAGTCTGAATCAGCATCAGGAACGACGCCAAAGTCAATCACCCGTTCTGCGATATCACCCGAGTACTCGCCGATCCGGCGGATGCTGTCTGTGATCTTTCGTGCTATCATCACCGAATCGGTAGGAAGTGCCAGGATATCCTGGTTGATCTGGTGCAGGGACTGTTCTAGTGGTGATGCAGATCCGAGAACCCGGTTCGCTTTTTTCATATCGTGGGAGAAGAATGCAGAAACACTCTGCTCAAACAGCTTATCAGCCTCTGACATCGCCCTGCTGATCATAAAGCGGACCTCTTCTGCAATTGCTCCAGACCCTATCATGCCGACGCTCCTGGAGATCAGAACCGCATGATCAGCAACCCGTTCCACGATCCGCCCGGTCTGGAGGTAGTGGAGCACTTCAGAGATGGTTGTCTTCATCCTCTCTGCATTGCGTGGGCTCTGCAGGATCATACTTGTCTGCCGTGAGATCAGCCAGAACAGGCGGTCAACGTCACGATCCCTGAACTCAACGTCCTGTATCCTTGCCAGGTCGCCTGACTTCAGCCCTTCGGCGGAGTCGGTGAGCATGCCCGTGGTGACCGCATACATCCTTCTGAACGAGGTCTCCAGCGGCATATCAAGGGGGTTGAAGAGATCCCTGAGAATAATGACTGTCTCCTCCTCTTCGACCGGCTCAAGCCCGATGACCTGATCTGAGAAGGCCCTGATGGTCCGCCGAAGTGTGCCCTGAATACGGTCTTTTGACCTGATCTCGATGATATTGTATCCTGCAATATAGATACCGACCAGAATCCTAAAGAGCATCTGCGAGTCCATTCCCTGCTCAATGTTCACAACTCGTGTGCGGGGGGGCAGATCGCCGGTAAGGTTTCCTGTGATCATCAGATCACCGTCAGCCTGGATCATCACACCGACAGGATCATTCTTCCTGATATTGAGGGAGGTGACCCAGTCTTTGGGCAACGTGAGTACATAGGATGAACCCCCGGTCATCTGAACCCTTCTGATATCCATCTCTGCTCGGGTCAGTGCTACTCCCCGGAATATAGCATCTTTCCCCGGTAAGTACAGAGATCTCTATAGTTACCATACCCCACTAGAATCTCCGGGAAGAATCATGATAACAAAACCGGGGAGATAAGGATCAGACAGCCTCCTGAGACCGGTATGTCAGATGGCATAATGTAAGGTTCCGGGATACTCGATATGAAACGATTATCATGACCATAACTGGCTCTGAACGATCTCTCCGGGAACGTCTCACCCATCGTCCGATGGAGCAGGGTGTAAAAGTTCTCTGGTTTCTCTGTGCGATCTCATCCATCATAGCCATATTCTGTATTCTGGGATTTTTACTCTACGATGCAATCCCCGCATTCATGGAGATCGGCCTGATACCATTCCTCACCGGGGAAAGGTGGGACCCGACCAGTGTTATACCAAAGTTCGGAACAGTACCGCTCATCGTCGGTACACTCCTGGTTACCTTCGGTGCTATGGTTTTTGCAGTCCCGCTCGGGCTTGCTTCTGCAATTTTCATATCTGAACTTGCTTCGCCCAGGCTCAGACACATGCTCAAACCGGCCATCGAACTCCTTGCAGGTATCCCATCGGTGCTGTATGGTTTCTTCGGGCTGGTCATCCTTGTGAAGATGATTCAGGACTGGGCACACGTGTCAAGTGGTGAGTCTGTTCTTGCAGGGTCTATCCTCCTCGGCATCATGGCTCTCCCCACGATCATCAGCGTTTCAGAGGATGCACTAAGCTCCATTCCCAGATTTCTGAAAGAGGGGTCTCTTGCACTTGGAGCAACCCACTGGCAGACCATAGCCAGGGTTCTGCTTCCTGCTGCACTCCCTGGGATCACCGCTGCAATCATTCTCGGTATCGGCAGGGCTGTCGGAGAGACGATGGCAGTGATCATGGTCACCGGAAACGCCGGAATCATCCCTGATCCAATCTGGGATATCTTCTCCCCCGTCAGAACCCTGACCGGAACACTAGGGATAGAGATGGGAGAGGTTGCGGTGGGATCGCTTCACTACCACGCCCTCTTCGGTGTCGCCGTTCTTCTGCTTATAATATCGCTGATCATCAACCTTCTCTCTCTCGAGGTTATGAAGTGGATACACCGTTCACAGACAGGAGGAAGTAAATGTCAGAAGTCACGATTCCAGGGCGTATCTGTTTACTTCTCGTCCGTCACCCCTTACATCCCGTGGGTTCTTCTCATAGGCTGTATGGCGCTCCTTGTTGCGGTAGGACTCTGGACAGGGGCGGTCGCCCTCCTGGCAGTATTAGCCATCCACGCTCTCGTTGACCGGTTCTGCAAAAAACAACAGGTACAGCAGATCTGGTTTTCGGGGATCTCTTTTGTGATGGCTCTCGTTGTTGCGATCCTCGTCTTCATCCTCTATGACATCTTCTCACACGGTCTTCCTTATGTGAGCCTTGATTTCATCACCCAGCCACCCTCTAACCTCGGGCGTGGTGGAGGAATCTTCCCTGCAATCATCGGGACATTTTACCTGATCCTCGGATCGATCGCACTCGCATTTCCTCTCGGAATCGGTGCTGCGATCTATCTGGTCGAATACACCAGAGAGAATACCCTTACGAAGATCATCAGGACCGCAACTGATCTGCTCAACGGAACACCATCCATCGTGTTCGGGCTCTTCGGATTCACCTTCCTTGTCATCTTCCTCGGGTTCGGGATCTCGCTCATCGCCGGTGTCATTACCCTCGCTCTGATGGTGCTCCCGACCGTGATCAGAACGACCGAGGAGGCACTCCGCAGTGTGCCGGACAGCCTTCGTGAGGGTTCGTATGCCCTCGGCGCAACCAAGTGGCAGACTGTCCGCAGAGTGGTCCTCCCGCCAGCAATGCCTGGCATCATCACCGGGGCGATCCTTGCCATCGGCAGAGCAGCAGGAGAGACCGCCCCGATCATGTTCACTGCGGTTGTCTTCATGCAGAGGCGGCTTCCGGAGTCGATTCTTGACCCGGTTATGGCCCTTCCATATCACCTCTTTGTCCTGGCAACCACGGTTCCCGGGGCACGGAATAACCAGTACGCAACAGCCGTGGTTCTCCTTGTCCTGGTAATTGCAATATACGGAGTAGCAATCGTGATCAGAAATCATTTTGACCGGAAAGTCCGGTGGTAACAATGAACGAAGACAGTATCATCAATGTCAAGAACCTCAATCTCTGGTACGGAGAGACCCAGGCCCTGAGAAATATCTCCATGCCAATAGCCCACCGGAAAGTAACATCACTCATCGGGCCATCAGGGTGTGGAAAATCAACCCTCATCAGGTGTTTTAACCGGATGAACGATCTTGTATCGATCTGCAGGATAGAGGGCTCGATCACCTTCCATGACAAGGAGATCTACGGAACAGGTGCTGATGCCGTTGACATCAGGATGCAGATCGGCATGGTCTTTCAGAAGCCGAATCCATTCCCCAAGTCTATCTATGAGAATATCGCATATGGCCCCAGGATTCATGGCATCAAAAACAGGGCAGAGATCGACCGGATCGTGGAGTCAAGCCTGAAGAAGGCGGCACTGTGGGAAGAGGTCAAAACAAGACTTCATGACTCTGCACTCGGGCTCTCGGGAGGACAGCAACAGCGTCTCTGCATCGCACGGACTCTTGCGGTAAATCCTGAAGTGATCCTGATGGACGAGCCGTGCAGTGCCCTTGATCCTATTGCAACTGCAAAGATCGAGGACCTTATCGAGGAACTCAAGACCGAGTACTGTGTGGTGATCGTCACCCATAGCATGTCGCAGGCTGCACGTGTCTCTGATTTCACTGCATTCATGTACCTCGGGGATCTGATCGAGTTCGGGGAAACACGGCAGATCTTTGAGAATCCAAAGAAAGAACTGACTGAGAATTACATTACCGGAAGATTCGGGTGAGGAGATCATGACAGAAAAAAGCCAGGCAGAACTTGAGCACCTCCACCAGTCGGTGGTATCGTTCGGAAAATTTGCACTCAAAATGCTGAAGGATGGTATTGATGCATTTGAGTCAGGAAATACAGAGCAGGCAATGGAGATCTCCCGGCTCAAGAACGAACTGAAATCTTCGTTCGTCCCGCTGGAGGATTCACTATTCCAGTACCTTGCCCTTTACCAGCCGGTAGCCAAGGACATGCGTGAATGTGTCGCTTCGATACGGATCATTTACAACTTCGAGCGGATCGGCAGAATGGGGTACGACATCGCAGAAACGACTGCGATCCTGACAAAATGCTGCAACCTGAAGGACTGTGAAGCACTGATATCAATGGGCAGACTGGTCATCACGATGATCGATGATGCTTTGAGTGCCTATGAAGAACGCTCCATCACAAAGATCATCACGATGCGTGACCGTGATGAAGAGGTTGACACACTCTACTGCGATGTACTGACCGGGTTTATTGGAAGGATGCAGGAAGAGAAGGATGCCGTGCCGGTCCTGACACGATATGTGATCATCGATCGGTACCTTGAGCGGTGTGGCGATCAGGCGTGCAACATCGCCGAGATGATCGTGTACATGATCACCGGTGACCGGGTTGAGATAAACTGAACTGAAAAAAGTGGAAAGTTTCAAGCCGAGGTTCTGAACGCGGATCTTCCTGCATATGCTGCAGAGGATCCGAGTTCCTCACCGATACGGAGCAGTTGGTTATACTTCTCGACACGTTCACCCCTACAGGGAGCTCCGGTCTTGATCTGACCGGTAGCAAGTGCAACAGAGAGATCGGCAATGAACGAGTCACAGGTCTCCCCACTCCGGTGTGAGATCATCGCTCCCCATCCCTCTTTCTGTGCCATTCTTACCGCATCGATCGTCTCGGTCACTGTGCCGATCTGGTTGAGTTTTATCAGAACAGCGTTGGCAGACTTCTCTTTGATACCCCTGCTGATACGTGCCGTGTTCGTGACAAAGAGATCGTCACCAACCAGTTGAACCTTCGATCCGATCGCCTTTGTCAGCTCAGCCCATCCTGCCCAGTCATCCTCGGCAAGTCCGTCCTCTATCGAGATGATGGGGAACGTCGTCGTAAGATCGCGGTAATAGTCTGCCATCTCTCCGGAAGAGAGGGACCGCTTCTCGGTTTTCAGGGTGTAAACCCCATCCTTGAAGAATTCACTCGAAGCAGGATCGAGGACTACACAAATATCCTTGCCAGGAGCATACCCTGCCTCCTCAATGGCAGTGATGATGAGTGAGACAGGTTCGCTGTTTGAGGGAACCTGTGGTGCAAATCCGCCCTCGTCACCGACGCCGGTGGAAAGCCCCTTCTTCTTGAGGACAGACTTAAGTGACTGGTAGACCTCACATCCCCACTGCATCGCATGGGGAAAATCAGGAGCTCCGACCGGTGCGATCATGTACTCCTGGAAGTCAGAACCCTGCCAGTTTGCATGGGCTCCTCCGTTCATGATGTTCATGCACGGAACCGGAAGCGAGTATGGACCGGACGCAAGGGAGCGGAAGAGCGGGATTCCATCTGCTGCTGCATGAGCCCGTGCGACAGCCATCGAGACGGTAAGAATAGCATTTGCCCCGAGTTTTCCCTTGTTCTCGGTGCCGTCAAGGGCGATCATCTTCTCATCGATCGCCTTCTGATCTGCTGCATTCATGCCAGTAAGAGCCTTGACAATCTCGCTGTTAACAGAGGTCACCGCTCCGAGAACACCTTTTCCTGAGAACCTGGCTCCCCCGTCCCTGCGTTCCACAGCCTCGTGGATACCGGTGGAAGCACCGGACGGACAGGCTGCTCGGGCCATAACCCCGCTCGAAAGTGTTACATCAACCTCAACCGTGGGATTACCACGGGAGTCGATGATCTCCCGGGCTTTTATTGTCTTGATACTTGTATCCATGGCGTTCCCTCAGTATCTTCACTCAGTGGGAGTGAGACAAGAAATACCCTGTCTTCTGTAATCGCCCAAAAAGTGGGACCAGACCATGAAGCCTGTCGGTGTATGACTAGATCTTCAGCCCGGATTTATAGCCAAATGACTTCTGCATCATGGAGATACTTCCGGTCACCTCAGTCTCATCCTTCCAGGTGTTGGTTGCTGCAGTCTTGTTCCAGTCGTTCGCATAGGGGTTTTTACTCTTGTTCCTGGATGATGTGGTTGTTTTTTTATCGCGTGCCTCGTTGATGCTTCCCGCAAATCCAGTTTTTACAGTCCCTTCTGCGTAACTCTCTCCTGATGAGGTATCAGGACTGACCGCTAACTGGTATGAGAGGCCGGCCGAGGTACTGATCTTTGATCCAACTGCACGAATCTGTTCCTTAGTTGAAAACTTCCCGCTGTTGAAGTTTATCAACGAACCCTGTGCCTCGACATAATTGGAAAATGCCGGATTCGGGATCAGATACTCATCTTCACTGAACACACACCTCACAGACTCGGTTGAGTTGCTGGTATAATTCCCGTTCACATCAAGGAGCAGATAGTCATCTCCGACAAGATGCGAACCGTCCGATCCGGCATACGTCATGACCTTTTCAGATTCAAGGTTGAATGATGAGTCCTGTTTGTTTGATGAGTCAAACCCGGTGTTCTTTACCCCATTAATCAGCCCTCCGTTCGAAAGGAGAGATTCATGGTACACAACTGACGAGATGATCTCACCCTTGCCAATAGTCGTATCCGTTGTTGATCCATTCTTCACCGTAACCCAGTCCATCCTGGTTGAGTCATCGAGAAGTCCGGTTACATCAATCTGGGTGTCGATGCTAAACTTCTGAACTTCAGAAACTGTTGAAGGAAGCCGGTCTGCGTCTGCTGCACCGAATAATCCAGAAATGAGAACCAGAAGAAAGAGACAGCAGAGGGAAGGTTTGAGATGTCTGGACTGAACAGAGAAGGCATGAACCACCCGTTCAGCCGTTCCACTCGGGGAGTTGTCTGATAACGCCATCTAATCCTCAAAAAAGGTTATTGGCCGGTGATACCTGCGGAGACCGGTTGTTGATCAGAACCAGTCGGTATTGTCAGGACTCCGGGAGATTCCTGTGGTACAATCGGGGCATCCTCATCATACGAGATCATGAGATCTACCGAGTCACGCAGGTAATCCATCTCAACGACCTCGACCTTGGTGACAGGCAGACCGGTTCTGTTCCTGAGATCTGCGATCAGTTCATCATAACGATCCGCACGAACCAGTTCTATCCGCTCGTACCTGACCAGTTTACGCTGTTCATACCTGAACCCCCACTTCTTCTCAAGAACCCAGAGAACCAGGATGACCATCAGGTTTGAGAGAACCAGGTTGACATACTGGCCACTGCCAAAGAGGATCGAGTTCAGGATCGGCAGGGCGATGATGACGAAGAGGTAGGTCATCTCTCTGATCGGGACAGTATCGGTCCTGTACCGCAGTACGGAGAAGAGTGCGAACAGCCCGAATCCGGCCCCGATGGAGAGTTCAACAGAGGTGAAGAGCCCCATTATCAGGTACACAACCACAGAGAAGGCCATGAATGTGAAGACATAGTCCTGAGCCCGGCGGTGACGATAATAGATCCCTCTGACAACGATCAGTGAGAAGATGAGGTTTATCACCATCCCGGCCACAAATAGGGCATAATCAGAGATTACCATCTGATCGGCCCTCCATGCATCATCTTCTGAAGCAGACGCAGAGTCATGTTGAAGTTGTTGTGCTTGATCAGGTTGCCATACAGCAGTGAGATCCCGATACAGTACTTTGAGAACCCTTTTGGTTTTACCCGCATACGGGTCAGGTAGTCAAAGGCTGGTGAGTCGGAGTGTTCACTGCTCCGCTTCAGTTCAGCGATCACGATCTCGGGAAGAACAAGATCTGCAGATCCTGAATGGTACGAGAGATCCACATCCAGAGTGATTCGTTCGGGGCCGGTGGTTGATACCAGGGTTACGCGCTTGTACTCGTTGATCAGAACCGGCTTGAACTGAGAGTAGTCATACGGGAGGCATGAGCCGAAAAAATCACGAAGATCTGCCCCAAGGCTGGTGATGAGACCCTCGGTCTGAAGCCTGTGCTTGACAGTCCTACCGGTATTCTTCTTCTCTTTGACCTCAAGGAAGTTCAGATCAGAACCGACATATGACCTTGTCCTCACTTTGTATCGTGGCTTACTTCCGTTATGGTGGGTCAGATAGAGACTCAATCGGGGTGAATCGTAGTACGTTGTCGAGTAGGTCTGGACACGTACCCCGTTTACCTCAAAGACCCGGTATGTATCAGGGAGATGGGAGATGAGATCCCTGGCCTGCTCTGCAGTGAGCAGATACTTGGACTCTTTGCGATCCTGCAGGCTGGCATGCTCCATCTCTGTGAGCCCGATCGGCTGGAACCTGTCAAGGACAGTGTCAAGGGCTTCATCCCTTCCGGCTGCCTGAACCGTGCTTTCCATTATACAGTCCCCTGTTCCTTCAGGAACTTCTGGGCAGCCTCATACTGTGATTCGGTATGGGCGATCAGTGAGTCGAGTGATACAGTGAAGTCTTCTGAACTCTTCAGGTGAGTATATCCTTCCTGCTCTCCCTCATCTCCGACCACATACGGCGTGATGATCTCATGATTTCTGGTATAGATGGGATCCATCCGTTCCGGATTGAACACATCAGAGATGACCACTGCAACCGCGTTCACATACTTCTCGTGATACACCGGATCATCCATCAGATACCTGATCAGAGGCCAGTCACTCGTGACATTGGCAAGACTGATATCCTGTGTTCCGCCACCAGGTCCCATGTGAGTCATGTTCATTCCACCACCCATACCTCCGGGCATCTCCATCGGGAAGGTTCCGGGAGTTGAGTTCCCAAACTCGCCAGACATAGGTCCGAAGGGATTGCCCATTGCACCGGTGGAGATGTTTCCGGGAGAGAAGTTACCCATACCCGGGTGATCTCCTCCCATTCCTCCCATTCCTTCACTGCCATTCTGCAGTGCAAAGTTATTATCCCAGGGAATCCAGGTTATCTGCCCGGTCGAAGGATTGGTATAGAGATAGAAGTTATGAGCCATCGAGCCGTATGTGTCCCAGTTCTGGATGACGGTGTTGGTTGCCAGCCAGGTCATGAACTCATCAACATCAAAGATGGATTCGAGATCTGATCTCCATGCAGATGGATCTGTAGTTCTCTTTTCAGAGTTTAATGCCGTGTAAAACTGCTCAAGATCACTGAAGTCATTCTCTTTCTTGTTCGTCTCCTTATCAAAGAAACTGGAGTTGAATGTACCATTCCTGAAGGTTACATCATGCTCACCCTCAGCTTTGTACAGATTTCCCGAATCATCGTTAAACTGGGATGAGAGCATTGTATCTCCTACGTCCTCGATCATCGTATAGAGACCGAAGTATTCCGGACCATTGCCTTTGTCGATATATACCTGATAGAAGGAGGCCCTTGGTGCAGGCACACCGGCATCACGGAAGATCTCTGTGACGATCTTGTCCCTCATCAGGGAGTTGTCACCATACCCGCTCTGAAGGTTGAGTTCATCAAACCCATAGAGAGTCTGTCCTTTCACGTCCGGGTACTGGTCCTTGAACTGGTCACAGTCAAGTTTCAGGGAGATCTTGTATGTTCCCTCACGCCATGATCCTGATAGCGAACTGAATCCCTTGAATCTGACACCGACATTATCAAGTGTTGTGTCATTCAGCGTCACCCGGGCAGGAACATACACAGGATTCGTGTCAGTCATCCCTGGCATACCCACCCCTTCAGGTCTCTCACCCGGGGTGAAGGTACCAGTCGGCATGGGCATCCGGGTATCATTTCCGAATTCGCCATACAGTTCAGTCATGTTATCCAGCATCTTCTGCCAGTCATCGGATCTGATAACCAGATCAATCCGCTGGACTGAATCATTAGGAAATACCAGGTCGTAATCAGGACCTTTTGAATCATCAGTATCCGGATCCTGGTTATTCTGGATTGGATCGATTGCGGCAAGGGTTGATACCCCGCCTGGAGATGTGGTATTGGAGATTACCGCTGCCTGCACCAGCCCTGCACTGAGCAGGATTACAAGAACAGTCAGAATTCGAGTATAGATCATTTCATTCATTCCGATGTTGATTTTTCTTGGTTGTCCGATTCATTTCACGGACAGATTCGTTATCATCGCAGCATCATATCCCAAGCCGGTTTCTACCCCATGATGATGAGCAGATGTTGGTAGTACAAAACTTTCCGACCTATTGAGACTATGATGAAACTGATACAACCAATGGTTGCAATGCCAGGTAGTAAAGAATTTCACAACAATGAAGTTGAATATTCGATTGGTCAGTTCGGAGAGACCACAACAAAGGTATGCTATAACCAGGTTGAAAAATTGCATCTTGAACCAGAATAAAATATCAACTGATTTGAGGACACCGGGGATCTATAGAGATATCTGATTCAACCTGTGATTTCAGAAGACAATAGTAAAAAATTTTACAACCAATCAGGAGAATAGTAACTGATATCGGTTAGAACATGACAGATAAGATCCATCCGGCCCTGATCTCAGCTCTTAATACGCTGGGCCTCACGACCTACGAGGCCAAAGTTTACGCAGCACTTGTCCTCTACGATCAGGCCGGAGCACGTGATCTGATCGATTTCCTCCAGATCTCAAAGCCGAGTATCTATGAGAGCCTTCAGAAACTACAGGACCTGGGCCTCGTAATAAAAAGATATTCAAAACCTGCTCAATTCGCACCGGTCCACCCTGAAACCGCTCTGCGTGCCCTTCTTGAAGCACACACCCATGCTGCAGCAGTAGCAGGAGCAGAACTGGAACTGCTCCGAAGAGAAAATATCACAGAAGACCAGGACGAGGCAGTCTGGTCAGTGTACGGTAACGCCACCGTTGAGCACAAAATCCGGGATCTCATCACCGGGGCCGATCATCAGATTGTGTGTGTTATGGGTGAGAGATATGTTCCCATCTTTTATGAGGCAAAGATCAGACGTCCGGCCATATCCCTGACTATCATATCAGACAATCCAATACTTGAGCAGGAGATCAAAGAGAAGTTCAGGAGTATTGATGCAACCATCAGGGTTATCGCAACTCCCGGTCCTGAATGCATGCCCCGCCCTCCTGACTCGAATCCGGATATTGATCAGTATATAGAGATAAGAAACGTGCTCGACCTCGTTGTTGATGACAGAGAGGCTTTTTCCATACCTCCAATCAGAGCTAAAAAGTTATCAGGACTCCATTCAGGAAACAAGGTTGTTATTATGATGACCAGGGACAGGATATCGGGGTTTTCCAGGCATCTTGGGAGTTGCCCCGGACCCTCTCATACCCAATAATGTATCAGGGATACACCTCTCCTCCCGACTGACTGATCCAGTCACTGAAGAATGTAGCAGGCACATACATCGGCTGATGCCGAATCCTGATACGAAATTTCTTTTTTCTGACAGCAGGAGCATGCCGACCGTGCTCCTTTTGATGACATGTATGGCAAAGCACGGTGAGATTATGGAGTGTTGAATCACCACCTGCAGAAAGGGGGACGATGTGATGAACCGAGAGTTCAGCAGTGCTGCCACAGATCTGGCACTGATGCCTATCCCGCTCAAGGGCCTGACGCCTGATAAGATTCCAGAAAGGAGGTCTGCTCCCCCGGACTGCAGCAGGCTCGGTCTCCAGCCAGGTGAGAAACCGGTGTTCACATAGATCAGAACAGTACGTCTTTCGTGATCCGGTCAACTCCCCACACCAGAGGCAGGGATGACCAGCGGGACCAGAAACGGTGTCTGAATCCACCATATCTGATCATCACCCTCAAAAATATATAGAATTTTCCCATGCACAATATTTCAACAGGATGCAGGGAGATTGGATAGCCCCATTGATTTTTTAGCGATATTAGTGAGCAATGGCAAACGTTAAAGAATAATTAAGGGACTTTGAAACTATAGAGATCCTGATTCATCCATAATCTAGGTACGAAACGACCTTGTAGGTTTCAGCTTGAGTACCACCATGGACGATGCTATAAACACTCTCGCCCCCAGTCTCCCTGAACTAAAGGGTTTAAACACGTTCGATCCACATACCAATATCACACCAGAGGTCTCAGAAGAAGAGATCAGGCAGCGATCGCTTTCTATCATAACAGAACTTGTGAAAAAACAACCAAAGGCAAAAAAAGCATGGAGCCTCCTTTCACGAGATCCTGACCTTGCAGTCCATTGGGAGTGTGCAAACTACATAACTGTCGAGAAACTCGGGATGAATGATCACGGAAGAGTTCATGCAATTGTTGCTACAGCATCCGCACTTCAGATACTGGAATACCTCATTGCAGCAGATATCCTTCCTGATATCCTCAGTTCAGGGATGGGAGATATTGACGATGCCTACCTGATCGTGCTGACAGCAGCTTTGTGCCACGATATTGGAAATGAGATCCACAGGACAGATCATATCTCACACAGTCTCCTGCTTGTTAGCCCGATTCTTGATCGAATTCTTCCACAGATCTACGACGATCAGGACCGGATGGCAAGGGTGAGAACATTCATCCTGGGATCCATCTACACCCATCACGGTGATCCCAGACCTCTCACCATCGAGGCAGGGGCGGTCTGCATCGGTGATGCAACAGACATGACAACCGGAAGGGCGAGAACTGCGTATGATCAGGGAAGAGTATCAATTCACACGATCTCTGCACTCTCCATAGATATGGTTCTGATAGAACAGGGGAGCGATCTTCCGGTTGTGATCACGATCCATATGTCCAACTCAGCCGGCCTCTTCCAGGTACAGGAGATCTTAGGACCAAAGATCGCAGCAGGGCCACTCACCCCCTATATCGAAGTCAGAATTCAGTGCACCGGTGAAAGTGATGGTTCAGAGAAGCAGATCCTGAGCGGAATGAAGTTTGTCCAGGGATTGCTGATTCGATAAAAACCAATAGTCTAATTCTTCTCATTAAAGCGGTTGCACATTCATTTTTTCCCGTAAAGGGCCTTGTGCAACAAGAATACCTAAAAAAAGGACTTGGAAAGTTCTGAATCAGAGATTATACTCTGAATCCGGACGTGTATGCAAAGGCCTTCTGTAAGGTCTTGATGCCGCCGGTGACTTCAGTAGTGTCTTTCCAGGTGTTGGTTGCGGAGGTCTTGTTCCAGGTTGCGCCTGAGCTCAGTGCATAGTTATCGTCGCCACCATCACGGGCTTCCATGATGCTGCCTGCGAAGACAGTCTTGACGGTACCCTCTGCAAAGCCGCTGCCGGAGTTTGCATCAGGAGTGACTGCGATCTGGTAGTTCAGGGCTGCCGGAGTGTCAGCGGTCTCTGCAACTCCACGAATCTGACCCTTGGTCGAGATCTGAGCGCTGTTTACGTTGACCAGACTGCTCTTGGCAGAGACAATGTTACAGAATGCTGGCAGGATGTCGCTGTCTGCCTGTGAAAAGACACAGCGGATGTTGTCATCGCCGGTTGCGTAGTTACCTGCAACTGAGAGGGTGTACTCTTCCTCGCCTACGAGGTGTGCACCTTCGGTGCTGGCGTAGGTCAGGACCTTCTGCTGCTCAATGTTGTACAGGCCACTTCCCTGGTTCTTTGAGCTGAAATCGAAGTTCTTGTTCTCAGCGAGCTTTCCACCGTTGGTGAGGATGGAGTCTCTGAAGGTTACATCAGCAACTACCTGGCCAGCCTTCAAAATACCGGTTGGAATTGAACCCGGACCTGCAATAACCCAGGACATGGTGGTCTTGTCGTCCACTGCACCAGTAACATCGATGACGGTGTCAATAGAGAAGACCTGATTTTCAGGGGTTGCATTGGGCAGACGGTCTGCTGCTGCAAGACCGGAGATCGCCACAAGGGCAACCATTGTTATAAGTGCTGCGATAGAGAATCTCATTCTTACTCCTACAATATTTGCCGATACTCTCAGCATCAACTTGTACTCATACGCGTACTCACAATAAAGCGTTTCTTCTAATAACTAACTAGAGTCATCCGAATATTTTAAGTAATATTGAGAATCCTCGACCTGCATTCTGTATCAGGCACGAAGAGAGAAACAAAAAAATGAGTTGCATCTGAAGCCAGGGTCGACCCCTGGTTTACAATGCTGATGATTTTGGATTATACCTTAAATCCGGACTGATAGGTGAAGGCCTTCTGCAGGGTCTTGATTCCACCGGTTACTGAGGTAGTATCTTTCCAGGTGTTGGTTGCAGAGGTCTTGTTCCAGGTTGCGCCTGAGCTCAGTGCATAGTTGGTGTTTCCACCGTCACGGGCTTCCATGATGCTGCCTGCGAAGACAGTCTTGACGGTTCCCTCTGCAAAGCCACTGCCAGAGTTTGCATCAGGAGTGACTGCGATCTGGTAGTTAAGGCCTGCCGGGACATCAGCAGTCTCAGCGACTGCACGGATCTGACCCTTTGTTGAGACCTGAGCACTGTTCACGTTGACAAGGCTGCTCTTGGCAGAGACGATGTTACAGAATGCCGGAAGCACACTGCCGTGGTTGGTTGAGAAGACACAGCGAATGTTGTCTACAGCATTTGCATAGTTGCCTGCAACTGAAAGGGTGTACTCTTCTTCGCCGACAAGGTGTGCACCTTCGGTGCTGGCGTAGGTCAGGACCTTCTGCTGCTCAATGTTGTACAGGCCGCTACCCATGTTCTTGGAGCTGAAATCAAAGTTCTTGTTTTCAGCGAGTTTTCCACCGTTGGTGAGGATTGCATCCTTGAAGGTGACGTCAGAGATTACCTGACCAGACTTCAGGATTCCGGTTGGAATTGAACCCGGACCTGCAATAACCCAGGACATGGTGGTCTTGTCGTCCACTGCACCAGTAGCATCGATGACAGTGTCAATTGAAAATACCTGGTTTTCAGGGGTTGCATTGGGCAGACGGTCTGCTGCTGCAAGACCGGAGATCGCCACAAGGGCAACCACTGCGATAAGTGCTGCGAATACGAACTTCATACAATTTCTCCTACAATCTTGCTGATACTCTCAGCATCAACATATACACGTTAGGATAGAGGAATTATATAGTTTTGTAATAAATAAATAAAATAGATCCAGTATACATATAGTGCCACCATAGATCAATAGTGACATCATATCCACATGTCCACCCTCACCACCTTCCGGAAATCTCTGATTGAGGAGAACAGGATGAAGATTCAACCGATTACCCGGCTTTGCGCAAAAAAGAATGGTACATACCTGAAAAAAGGAGTATAACAGATCAGATCACTTGGTTAGGGAAACGAATCCCTCTTCTGTGATCAGTTTCTGTCCTTCAGGACTGTCAATAAATGCCATGAAGGTAACAGCATCACCGGTCGGCTGTCCCTTGGTCAGGAGATGAAGTGGTCGTGCCAGGGGGTACTTTCCTTCCTTAACCGTCTCAATAGACGGAGATATCAGGGTACCATTCACAGAGAGCGGAACTGCATGAATAGTTGAGTCAACATATCCAAGCCCGACATATCCGATTGCATCCTTGGTCTGGGCAACGGTCTGCTGAACTGCTCCATTCGAGTTCTTTTCGAGCTGTGTCTTGACAAAGTCTGCCTTCTTCATGACATCTGATGAGAAGAATTCTCGTGTTCCGGATGCACTGTCACGACCGACAACAACGATTGCAGCGTCACTTCCGCCGACATCCTTCCAGTTGGTGATGTTTCCATCATAGATCTTCTTGATCTGCTCAATAGTCAGGGAGGGAATCGGATTAGCAGAATTCGTTATGATTGCAATTCCATCAATCGCGATCTGGTGAGCCTGAATATCAGAATACTTCTTCTTCTCTTCAGCGGTCAGGTCACGTGATGCCATACCGATCATCGCAGTTCCTTCTCCGGCAGCCTTCACACCGGCCCCGGTCCCACCACCGGTAACCTGTACATCTATTCCAGGATGAGCGGCCATGTAGGTTTCTGCTGCTTTTGCTGCAATCGGAAGCACCGTTGTTGAACCGGCAACCGTGAGGGAAGACCCACCGGAGGTGGCTTTTGCAGCATCAGATGCCTGTGCTCCTGCGACAGTGGTCGTTGGGGTGACTTTATTATCAGTCTGGCCTGAAGAGTTACCCGTGCATCCTGCCATCAGGACAGAGCACAGGAGAAGACAGATCAGGATACATCCTAACATAGCGGTTTTTGAATTCATCATACACCAACACTCGTGGGTTCATACCACTCTGACCTGAGTACACATGGGCTTTCCCGCTATACTCCATAGAGAGAAAGGATGGAGCAGTATCAGAATGATACCTATAGAGAACTATTGTGATTCAATCAGACTGAAAATCTGCCAATATCTGAATGGATACGGCAGGCAAGACCGGCAACCGTCTCAATATGCAGGGAAATCTCCTCAACAGACCGGCAGGATTCATTGCATGCATGTGCCGAGGCATCAGCATCCTTTGTTGTCTCCTGCATCAGTTCACCGATCACCCGTGCACGGACGTCAAGACCTTTGATCATCTGCTCCTGTTCATCGGCAATCTGAACCACGTCCCTGCTCATGGTGGCAATGGTCCGTATCTCGGCAGACATACTCTGAAACAGGCTGACCATCTCTTTCACCGCAACACTGCGGGATTTTACCTCCTCCCGTGCCCCCTCAACCCCATCCTTAACCTCATTGAAGGCCTGATTCAACGAACGGAGGGTCTCTGATATTCCAACGAGGGCACTTTTGGAGTCAAGAGCCAGACACTTTACTTCAGAAGCTACGACAGCAAACCCTTTGCCTGCATTCCCGGCATGGGCAGCTTCTATTGCTGCATTGACCGCAAGCAGATTGGTCTGGTTGGTAATATCGGTGACGAGCCCGATGATCTTGGTGATCCTGATAAGTTCTTCCTGGATCCTGACAGCCCTGGAGGCTATGAGATCTGTTGCGCCGGATATGGCATCCATTCCCTCCCCGCTCCTGCCTGCCAGTTCAATCCCCCGGGATGAGAGATCATCTGCCTTACATGAGATATCAGCTACCGATTCAGACCTGGTGGTCATCAGATGCAAAGACCGCATTGCTGCATCGGTTCCTTTGATCATCTCCTGGACCTCGGTTCTGACCTGGCCGGCCCGGTCTGAAACCGAGAAGGCATACGCAGCAAGAGTCTCGGCCTGGCCTGCAACCGACGCGATACTCTCTCTCATCTGATCAGCCTCGCCGTTCATTGTGGTGGATGTACTCCTGAGATCAAGAATACTTTCAGAGATCCTGATCCCGATATTGTCAAGTGATGACCTGATAGTAACAAAATCCCCGGCAACCTCAAGTTTTCTTCCCATCCGGACGGTAAAATCCCCGGCTGCATACCCGCTGCTCACCCGGTCAATCTCGCTGACCACCCCCTGGCAGTAGATACCGATGGCGTCGAGTGAGACCTTCAGGTTCTCGAAATCTCCAGGATATGGTATCTTTTCATCCATTCGGGAGTCAAACCTGCAGAGGGCATACTCACCGCTCACCCTTCTGACCTCTTCAAGCGGGGCATGGATCAGCCCGAGCATCCGGTTCATTCCGGTGACCAGTGCCTGATAGTACCCTGAAAGCCCTGATAAATCGCCACGTGCAGAGAGATCACCCTGCATCACCGACATTGTCAGTGATTCGACTGTTGCAATCATCATCTGGAGTGAACTCAGGGCATCATCGAGATCCCTGATAACCATTTCAAACGGACCTGGAGGAATATCACCCACCGAGACCGGAATCCACCCGGTCTTCATCTGCTCAAGAGTTGTTGCAAGCACCTGGTACTGGGCCTGCACCGAGTCCAGCATCTGATTAAAATCAGAGGCGGACGTACTGCCCTGTTCATCATCTGCGAACATGGCAGGATCCAGGCGGGTTGAGAGAACTCCTGAAGTAAACCGTTCACATACTCTGGAAATCTCCCCGGGAAATGATACCACCGACTGGTCAACATCCGCACTATCCGTATTGTCGGATTGAATAAGAACCTCGTTGAAGGCTGTTGCAAACTCAGATAAAATCCCCCTGTACTCCCCGGCTGCCAGAGGTGACCGATGAACCGCTGTATCAGAATCTGGATCTGGCTGCACGTTGAGATCCTGACGAAGTGAGTCGAGCATCAGAAGGATCATCCTCGTTCTAGTGCTCAGGATGAGGTCATCAGGCACGACTACAGGATCAGACGAGAGGATGGCATTTTGCAGAATGGACCTTTCGTGCCTCAACCCCCTGACCAGGGACGCAAGATCGCCAGCCTTCCGGGTAATGTTATCCTTAAGGTAATCGCTGGAGATCTCATCACAGATCAACCTGATCGTCTGCAGGCAGACCTGGGGATCGGGATTACTACCGCTGGTATTGGAATCTATCAAAGAGCAGAGCTCACCGAAGCCTTCAGGAGCTGAGGATAATCCAACAGGAACAGGGGTTAGCAGGAGATGAACAACCTGACGCTTGAGAAGCGGGATCAATCTTCGTTCGGCCTGCACAAACAGGGGTTGTGTTCCGGACACCTGGAGGACAGCAGGTTCATTACCTTCCTTACCTGCGAAGATATCGTTCAGAATCAGAACACCGTGACTGCCTGACACCCGAAAGAGAGGGGTGTCAAAAAGGTTTGTTCCACGGGATGTCTCAACATCTATCCCACAGAATTCTCCAGCCTGGGATGAGAGAGAGAGGATCGTTCCATCAGTCTCGAGAAGAATCTCTGCAGGTTCTGACCAGGAACTTCGTATCTGATCATATGAAGGGATAGTGCCATCTGATCCGGTATCAGCCAGAACCAGCAGCAGGTAGATGAGTGACCCGTTACCATCCATCACAGGCAGGGCAGTAGTCGGATAGATATCAGACCCGGTCGGAAACCTGAACTCAACTACCCCGCTTGCAGGTTTTCTCATCAGGGCCGCATCCCATACCGATTCACCAGAAAGGAGGGACATCTCAATATCACGGAGAGGATGACCGCTCAGTGATCTCGGTATGTAACCCGAAGAGTGATAGAACGTATCGTTTGCGCCAAGGATGGTCAATGCAGCGTCACAAATAAGAACCGGGGAGGGAAAGGTACGGACTCCTTCATTCCAGTCAGTATTATTCTCTGAAGAGGAGTGGAGAAGGCGGACCAGCGCTTCAAGATCGCCTGACCCCGGTGAACCCGTGTTCATGACCTTCATCCTTCACTCACCGGCAGTGATACCCGTCCGGTGGCTTCAGATCCTGTTTTTAAGCGGTACCCCTTCTTTGGAATATGGATCTCAAACCTGGCACCTTCCAGGTTATTACCGGTTTCTGAAATTCCCATTCCGGTAATCCCCAGGATCTCCCGGGTATAATAGAGACCAAGACCGGTGTTGCTCCCAAACCCACGTTCAAAGATTTTCTCTTTCAGATCATCGGGAACTCCGATCCCGTCATCCTCGACAACAAGAACCCCGCCATCCATCAGTTCCATGAAACTGATCCTGACAGTGGTGACCCGTTTTCCATGCATGATCGCATTCTCTATCAGATTGCTGACGATCTTGCCGAACATTACATCGGTGTAAACCTCAACCATCCCGGTCGAGTGCAGGATCGTGATGTCACCAAACTCGTGTGAACAGGTGATCCCTTCAATGATGGCACCAACAGAGAGCCACCGTGGCCGCTGAATCCCGATCTTCTGGTATACATCAGAGAAGAGCAGGTGTTCGTGGATGCTGTTTATACTCGAACCAATAGCGGTAACATATGGTCGTATCTCGTGGTTTGATTCTGCACACTCGAGCAGGAGTTCATATGAGTTCATCTGGACAGTGAGCTGGTTCCTGATGTCATGCCTGGTGATGCTATTAATAATGTGCAATTTCCGGCTTGTGCCCATCAGGGCCTCCATCGCAGTTTGCTCCTCTTCAAGCGCGTAGTGGTGAATAGCATACGCAAGCTCACCGCATAACTCGGCGAACATGGCGTGTTCATCAGAATCATGTGCATAATCTGCCGAAAGGGTGACTGAAAGGATCCCATACACCTCACCGGCATGCTCAAGCCGCATGGTCAGGGCATACTGGCCCTGATGATCAGGATAGAGAGGGCAGGATATGCAGGTCTGACTAGGCTCGCAGATCACCGGTTCGCGTCCCAGACCAAGGGCACGACGGGTGCAGGAGGTCCGGTTTCCTGCCCTCAGATAGGTGAGAAGATCTTCTATTCGGTCTTCAAGCCCTGCGTGATAGACTGATCTGACACTTCCATTCCGATCAAAGAGGACAACCCTGACATTCTGATACCCTCTTCCTGAAGAGATGATCCTGCAGACATTCTGCAGTTTCCGATCGAACTCATCATTCCCGTGCAGAGTTCCTGACACCTCACGAAGTGCCTGAAATATCTGGTACAGATGGTGGATCTTCTGCTTTGTCCTGTACTGCCCGGCTGCATGAAGGACTTTTTTTGCCAGTTCTGCAAACTGAGAGCCTGGATCTCCCCCTTTCTGCAGGTAGAACGTGGCACCATTGTTAAAAGCCCTGATGACAACCTCTTCACGCCCCCTCCCGGTAAAGAGGATGAACGGGAGGTCATGCCCGCACTCCCTGATCTCTTTGAGAAACTCGATCCCGTCCATGACCGGCATCTCGTAGTCTGATATGACCGCATCGTACCGCGATGAAGAGAGAAGGCGAATGGCTTCCTGTGGATTGGTGGTTGTATCAACCGATACCCTTCCGGTCTTCTCAAGGTACATTCGGGTTATCTCAAGGATGATCGGCTCATCATCAAGGTGGAGAATATGGATACTACCAGGCTGCTTTTGATCAGGTCTCATGGCCCTACCCTTCTGATCTTCTCGGCAAGCTCCTGTGCCTGGTCCTGTTCGATGAACATGGCAGATGCAATTCCCACCCACTTTGAGAGATCTGCACAGTGTGATGGTTCAATATCTTTGAACGAGAGCCCGCTCATGTGAAATTTGGTCTGCCGTTCAAGGAGGGTGATCGCTGCAGGGCCGAGATACTCGGTAGCGATCGTAAGGACGGTATCTGAAGTCATGGTCATGGTGGTCCACCAGGGAGATCACTCCTGATAATCCTGATGCATGAGGATCTTCAGGCTGGTGACCATCCGCTTAAACGAGGAGGCGAGTTCACCGATCTCATCGTTACGGGAGATCGCAATGGTGACATCGGTCTCTCCCCTGCTGATCCGGTTTGCAGAATCGATCAGGATATGGATGTCCCTGATCATGGTCCGCGAGAAGACCGCGATGATAAGTCCGGCACACACAATACCGAGGATCAGGATGAGATAGATCGTCTGGCCGACAAAACTCATACGATTCTGGACAACTCCTGCATCCATATCGACACCCACGATGCCGATGACCTCACCGCCTGCGTTCTTTATCGGGGCATATGCCGCAAGTACAGTTCCCCACGGGCGTTTCACAAACTCGGGCTCAACCTGCCTTGTTGAGAAGGCATCAGTCATAGCAGTTGTAGGGGAATACTCAGCACTTCCAATCTTAAAATTCCGTTTACCGGTGTTGTACCCCGAATCAACGACATACTCTATCCCGGAACTGCCCTTTCGCATGGTATATATCTTGACGATCTCATCGTCTGATTTTGCCATCGCAGCGAGTTGTTCAGCATTCATCAGGTAGAGCACTTCAGACTCCATCCCAGGCTGAAGCTTGGAGATCTCGTTTCCATTCAGATCTGCGGCTGTTATCGAGGCGAGAGCGAGGAGTTCCTGCTGGGTTGACTCCTGGATCTTTCCAGATGAGGCACCATACGTGAAGAGGAACGTAAGCCCTGATATTACGAGTACGAGGATGACAAACCCTGCTGTGAGTTTGGTCATGATTGAATGGATCATGGATGTCATTGGATACCCCCTGTGCATCCGGTCTTCCGAGATGCACCATCGGTGAGAGGATGCTTCAGGTATGTCATGACGGATGATGAGAGGGCTGGATCAATAATAATTCTGAATATAATCTCCGGATTGACCCCGGACATCAGATGACACTGAGCACTCCGGAGATCTATAGGGAGATCGTGTCAATCATGGACCATTGCATCCGGAGTTATTCAGAAGAGAATAGCGACAAGAAAAGGCATACCAAACAGGTCTCAGGTTCAGAACAGGTGAGATAAACCGGGAAAAGAGGAGGACCCGGAATGAGTGTCCCAGGATCCTGCAGACAAAGAGGGAAATTAGGTGGTACCTATCCTCTTCCCCGATAGATCAGATCTTCTAAATTGTAGGTGAGATATGACTTCTCGTACTGTTGTTACTTGAGCGATACAAATCCCTGTTCTTCAACAATCTTCTGACCGTCAGCGCTCAGGAGGAAGTCAATGAAGTCCTTGGCTGAACCGGACGGTTCTCCATCGGTTATGAAGTATAAATCACGGGAAAGTGGGTATTCCTTGCTCTTGACGGTTGCTGTGGTTGGTTTGAGTTTCTTGCCGTCAATATCGAGGCTGACAACTTTTACTCCATCCTCAAAGCCCATACCCACGTACCCGATAGCATTCGGGGTCTGGGAGACGAACTGCTGCACTGCACCGTTTGAGTTCTTCTCAAGCATGAATGAGGTGAAGTCAGCCTTCTTGAGAACCTCGTTGAAGAAGAATTCTCGGGTTCCTGATGCACTGTCACGGCCTACAATCTCGAACTCAGCCTGTTCTCCGCCGACATCCTTCCAGCTCTTGTCTTTGCCGGTGTAGATATCCTTGATCTGGGAGAGAGTGAGTGATTCAACCTTGTTTGCCGGGTTGACAATGATTGCAATACCATCCTTTGCAACAGGTGTTGACACAAGTTTTGAGTAAGATGCCTTCTCGTCGGTGTTCATTTCACGGGAGGACATACCGATATCAACGGCACCCTTCCCGATTGCAGAGATACCGGCACCGGATCCGCCTCCGCTGACCTTGACATCTACGTCAGAGTGTTTGGCCATATATGCTTCGGCAACAGCCGAGGCGATGGGGAGAACGGTGGTTGAACCGGAGATCGTGACTGTTTTTCCTTCTGCACTCGCCGCTGCCGGAAGGACTGCAAGGACCACAAGGAGTCCTGCAACCAGGGCAAGTGCGGAGAGGCGTGAACCAGGTACATGCTGCGACATACGCATCACCTCCATAATCACGTGGGAATGATCATAGAGATTTTCTCATGAAAACCGGTGAACCATAGAGGAGTGAGAGAGTTCTATACCAACTATTCTTCTCTATAGATGGAAAAAGCACAGAGTGATCATTTCAGGATCAACAAGTAATACCAGAGATCCTGATCGCCCAATGGTGAACCGTCCACCCTTCTTTCAGCTTGATGAGGCTGATTCGCACAGATCCGCGCAATATCACAAATGTCCCCAATTATTTCAACAGAGAATATGATGGAAGATTAGAAGTCTGAACATCAGAAGAGAAGAATGCGTATGGAGAGGTTTAAGACCCCTTTGTTTCCACTGGAGTTCTCCCGGGTCCAGATTGTGAGTAAAGGTGCAGACAATGAACCTGGATCAGTGGATGAGAGTGTATATCGGGAGAAGAAATTCCTGAAAAGACTGGTAATTGTAAAAACCCAGATCACAGAGTCTGCAGAGAGATAATGTGTCAAAAGGCAGTGCTGATCAGAGAAAGGAAACGGACAAATATTTATCGAAATTTATTATATTCGGCCCGATTTAATTGAGAATACAGATATATACCACATATCTGCATGGCAAACAATCATAACCCCCAACTCATACTTACACCTCACCGAAATATGGGGAGGGATGGGGATCATACAACAGACAGAGACCAGGAGTGACCAAGGATCGGCATTCCACATACCTGATTGTGAATCATCCGACCCGCTCTCACCCAGTCTGTCATCTCAATCCAGGGAGAAGATTACCAGGAACTGCTCAACCAGGTCAACGATATTGTTTTCAGAATGACCATTCAGGGTGACCTGACCGAGGTGAGCCCGTCGGTCACCCGAATACTCGGGTATACCCCTGCAGATCTGATTGGAAAAAATATCACTCATTACCTCAACCCTGCCTCACTAGAAAAGGTCAGAGAAGAGATCTCGAACAAAATAACCCATCCGTCAGAATCGTCAAGATATGAACTATCTATTCAGGCACGTGATGGTAGGGAGGTCATCTGTGATGTCAATAGCAGACTTGTAAAAAGGACAGGCCAACACCCGGAGATCCTTGGAATCATCAGGGATACCACCGAACGACGCAAGATGGAAGATCTCATCAGAGCCAGCGAACACAAATTCCGTGACATCTACGAGAATGCAATAGAAGGGATATTCCAGACGTCAGTAAAAGGGGAGATTCTCAGCGCCAACAACTCGTTTGCACGGATGTACGGATATGATACACCAGCAGAATTCCTCAGCCAGGTTCACGATATCAGTTGTATTTACGCCAACCTGGATGACAGGCTGCGTATTCTTCAGGCTTTGAGCCAGCACAATTCGGTGCAGAACATCCATCTTGAGGTTGTAAGGAGGGATGGGGAGAAGCGGTGGATATCCCTGAATGCCCGTATGGTATCGCACCCTGCAGGGCATTACATCGAGGGTTCTGTTGTTGATATCACCGAAGAGGTCCTGCTGAAAAAGAGTCTGGAAGAGAAGGAGAGGATATACCGGCTGCTTGCCGAGAACGTGTCAGATGTCATCTGGACCGCTGACATGAACATGCGGGTCAATTACATCAGTCCCTCGGTCTGGCGTCTCCGCGGATACACCCCTGAAGAGGCCTCGCTCCAGCATCTGCACGAAGTGTACACACCAGATTCAATCCACACCCTGCTTGAAAGCAGGAGAAAAGGGTTGGATGATCTCACGACAGGGGATCACAGAACAGACATGGTCCAGTACCTGGAACTGGCGATGTACCATCGGGATGGACATGTGATATGGACTGAGACAGTCATCTCTCCAATCAGGGGAGAGGATGGCAGACCGATCGGAGTGGTAGGGAGTATCAGAGACATCAGTGCAAGGAAGCAGGTGGAACTCGCTCACCAGGAGATCGAGACACGGTTAAGCGAGGCACAACAGATAGCACAGATCGGGAACTGGGAGATGAACAGAAAAAACGGGATCATCACCTGTTCTGATGAGGTGTATAGGATTCTTGAGACCACACCTGATGCCATATCAGGGACAATCGACTCGTTCATCGCCTATATTCACCCTGATGACCGTGATGAGTTCAGATGCAGGTTTTTTCACCGAATCCAGGATTCAGAATTCAGGGAATCGGTATACCGCGGAGTTCTGGATAGCGGGAGGATAAAATATCTGCAGATCCGGGGGAGGTCTGTCAGCAAAGGTGGGGACGAGAACCTGATCGTCGGCACTGTCCAGGACATCACCGAAAGGATGACACTCGAGGATGAACGGAAACAACTGATCAGGCAGATCCAGCGGAACATGGCAGAACTCATGATCCTAAACGATGGAATCCGAAACCCGCTCGCTATTGTTGAAGCCGTCCTGGAATTTAAACCCAATAACTGCCACGAGGAGATCCTCACACAGATATCAAGGATAGATACGATGGTGAGCCAGCTTGACAAACGGTGGGCAGAATCAGAGAAGATCTTCTCGTACCTGCAGAAACATTATGGGATCAGTTGATTTGAGAAGTCGGGACCCAATAACACAACGTATTAATTTCACGCCACCTGACGCTGATCCATGAAGACCCAGTATTGGATCATTCTTGTTGTCATTATCCTTCTGGTTGGTATTGGCATCGGTTCGCTATTCACCCCAAAGGCGCCCACTGTCACAGTCATCGGTGCACAGATCAGTTCAGTCAATCTTTCAGCTATCGGGCTTGCATTTACTGTTGAGATTGACAGTTCTTATCCGGTCAGCATTCCGATCAAATCACTCACATATACAGTGGCATACCAGGGAAGAGAAGGACCAATACAACTAGCTTCTGGTGAAAAGAGCGGGATGATGATCAAGCCAGGCAAGCAGGAACTGGTCATACCAGTACTTGTCTCAAATCCGTCCATAATCAAATCGGCATTTGAGGTGATCAGGACCGGAGAGATCAAACTGATGATCAACGGAAACATTACCCCTGATATCCTTGGTATCGGCCCGGCTGTGCCATTCAGCAAAGAAGTAGCAGTTCCGGTTAAATTAGGGGACATAGGAGGAGATATCATCTCCAGTGTAGGGTCAATTGCAGGATCGATCCTTCAGTCAAGTACCTCCTGATGTGTATTAGGAATACCCCTTTTTTAGATTCAAATTTTCTTTCTACCGACAGGATGTTATTTATTAATTTGCCAAGCAAAACCGACAGGCTTATGGTAACCCCTGTGAGAGTATCTATTATCTAACCCTGCCTGGATAACAGGGAGAAGAGGAGGAATTATTCTGAAGGATAATACGAAAGAGAGGAAGTTAAAATTTTTAAATAATGCAACAATAGGCCAGAAGATCAGGATCATCTGCCTTTTACTTGTCATAGTACCGGTCCTTATCCTCGGGGCCATCGCATACACCAGTGCCTACAACGCAGTATACAGCGATATCAGACAGAACCTGGAGAACCAGGTTGTAGATATGCAGGATGCCAGTGCCACGGTCAACAACCTTACCCAGAACAAGGTGAACGACGACCTCAATATTCTGCGAAGTTCGTTTTACACCAAAGGGAAACCTGAGATCCGTGATGGAAAACTGGTGCTTACATCAGGATCGTCACAGTACGTTGTAAACGACAACTTTGAGATCGTCGACGGGGTACAGCAACTGGTCGGTGGAGCAGCAACGGTATTCCAGAAACAGGGTGACAAAGCGGTCAGGATCTCTACCAATGTCATCGGTGAAGACGGAAAGAGGGCCATAGGGACAACAGTCTCACAGGCCGTGTACGATGCTGTCATAAACAAGGGAGAAACCTACTATGGCACCGCCAACGTGGTAGGCAAGAAGTACATCACCGCATACGAACCTATCAAAAACAGCAGCGGTGAGATCATCGGGCTCCTCTTCGTCGGCGTTGACGAAAACGCAACCGTTGGTGTGCTCAAAGATCAGATAAAGGGAAAGAAGATCGGTGAGAAGGGATATATGTACATCCTCAACTCCACCGGATACACCATCGCCCACCCAACCAACGAAGGGAAGAACGATTCAGATCTTCCGTTCATCAAGGATATCATCACCAAAAAGAACGGATTCATCCAGTATTCATATAACGGCGTTGACAAGGTGGCCGCCTTCGCATATTATGAACCATTTGACTGGATCATCGTTGCAAATGGTTCACTTTCAGACTTTTTGAGCCCGATTGATGCGATCAGGAGCACCATCGTGCTCGTTATCATACTCGGATCCATTGCCGGGGTTGCGATCTCATACTGGTTCGGAAACTCGATATCAAGGCGGATGAACGAACTCGTTAACCTTTCAGAGCAGATTACTAAGGGAAACCTCTCGGTCAGCATCAGCGAGTCAGCAAGCAGGGACGAGATTGGAATCCTGAACAGATCCTTCCTTGAGGTTATCAGGACGTTTGAGCGGTTCAGGGATGAGGTCCAGACGATCAGTATTGCCGCAGCAGATGGGAACCTGAACGTACGGGGAGATCCGACCAAGTTCCAGGGTGATTATGCTCTCATCATCGGCGGGGTCAACAAGACCGTTGACGCAATGGCAACACCCATCAAGGAGGCGATGCGGCTATCTGGTGAGTACGCAAAGGGTGACTTTACCGCACGGGTAGATCCATCATTACAACTGAAAGGCGAGTTTGTTACCTTCAGGGATGCACTCAACAAGATCGGAGCAGACATCTCTGAAGCGATCTCCAAGGTCAAACAGGAGGTCGAGGAACTGGCAGGAGCCATGGGTGATGTAGGATCCAACGTCGACTCTATCACCGATGGGATTGTGCAGGCACACCGCAGCATCGAGGATGTATCTGCGGGAACCGGGCAGGTGGCCCAGATCGCAGGTGCGGTTAACACCCTGGCAGAACACAGCGGCAACAGCACCCAGCAGATCATGAATGCAATGCAGGATCTCGCCACAACAGTCTCTGCAGTTGCAGGTAAAATGAACGAGGTAACGGCCCTTACCGGCAGTGCCTCCGAGCTCTCTGGCCGTGGTAAGCAGGTTGCAGGAAGAGCTGAGACCGGGATGCAGGGGATCATGCACTCGTCTGCCGATATCGAGCGGATGGTCACTGATATCAGCAGCCAGATGAACGAGATCGGAAGGATTGTTGACATCATCAGTTCTATAGCAGAACAGACAAACCTACTTGCCCTGAACGCTGCGATAGAAGCAGCACGAGCAGGAGAGGCAGGACTCGGATTTGCAGTTGTTGCAGGTGAGGTCAAAGACCTTGCAACCGGGTCGCAGAAGTCTGCAGAGAACATCGCATCCATCATTACTGCCCTGCAGCAGAAGACGGTCGCGATCACCGCGGCTGTGAAGGTCTCTCTGACTGAGGTCAAGACCGGAGATGAGGCGGTCGGAGAATCACTTGCTATTTTCAGCGAAATCGTTGGCTCAATAGCAGAGATAGACCGTAACATGAATGAGGTTGCTGCAGCCAGCGAGGAGCAGGCTGCCTCTGTTGAAGAGGTCACCGCCACCGTGCATGAGTTCGGGGATATGGTTCAGCAGACTGCAAAGGAGTCTGTCGGGCTTGCAGCAGCAAGCGAAGAGTCGTCTGCAGCAGTTGACCAGATTGTGACCATGATCGATCATGTCAACACCTCGATGGACGAGATCAGAAGTGTCGTTAAAAACGCCCTTGAATCGACCCAGTTCATCGAGAATGAGATGAGCAGGTTTAAAATCTGAACCAATCAGTCATCCCTCTCTTCCCACTTTTTTCCCACTTGTTTATCGGGCTTCACCTCCAACACGTACTGACCGTGATCTCTTCTCCTGCAAGGCCGGTCCTCTTCATCCTTGCCGCTGCGTTGCTCTTCGGCTCTTCTGCCCCGATGGCTAAGATGGCACTGGCAGGCATAGCCCCGATCACCCTTGCAAGTATGATCTATCTTGGAAGTGGAGGCGGAACGGCAGTATACCGGCTTTTTCGCCATCTCCGGGGAGTCACCACCACTGAGCCGCCGCTCACAAGGGCTGCTGTTCCCTGGGTAATCGGTGCCTCCTTCTTTGGTGCCGTGCTCGCAACAACCAGCCTCACACTCTCGCTCCGATCGGTAACAGCCTGGGAGGCATCGGTTCTGCTCAGCTTTGAGGCTGTTGCAACCGCACTCGTAGCCAGGATAGTTTCAGGAGAGCGGGCAGGAAAGCGGGTCTGGACGGCACTCGGGTGCATCACCCTTGCCTGCATAACGCTTGCATGGAGGCCTGAACTGCCGCTCGGACTCTCGATAGGAGCAGCAGGAATCCTCTTCACCTGCCTCTGCTGGGGAGTTGACACCAGCTGCTCCCGACAGGTTGCGGGCCGGGATCCCCTTGCAATCGTGATGTATAAAGGCCTCTTTGCAGGAGTGATTACCTTCATTGTAGCCAGGATCATCGGAGAACCACTCCCGGGTGCCATGCCTGTGGCGGCAGCAGCCCTCATCGGGATGACCGGGTTCGGCGGCCTGATGACCTTCTGCTTCCTGAAAGCACTGCGTGACCTCGGACCGGCACGGACCGGTTCATACTTCGGGATCAACCCGGTGTTCGGAATCATCGTAGGTCTGATCCTCTTCAGGGATCTTCCCGGGCTGATCTTCATCCCGGCTGTCTGTCTGATGCTCACCGGGATCGTGATCCTGCTAACCGAACATCACAGCCATCCCCACCGGCATATGCCAGAGGTACATGATCACCGGCACCGGCACGATGATGACCACCATAAGCATCTCCACCCGAAAGGGACACCACAAACCGGGCCTGACGGGTATCATACTCATCTCCATTCGCACGAGGAGATTGTGCATGAGCACGAGCATACCCCTGACATTCATCATCAACACCGGCACAAACGGCAGGTTGTATCCAAAGAACAAAGGTAGAATCATACTTCCTGCAGCGCAGAATTAAGAAGAATCCGGTCCAATGGATTCACATGTTTGCAAAACGGATCGATAACCTCCCCCCGTACCTCTTCGCCCGCATCGACGAGATGAAGGCAAAGAAACGCGGCGAAGGGGTGGATGTCATCGACCTCGGGGTTGGAGATCCCGACCTTCCCACCCCGCCCCATATTGTGCAGGCACTCATCGATGCTGCACAGGATCCAGACAATCATCATTACCCATCATATCTCGGGATGCAGGCATTCCGCGAGGCAGTCGCCGGATGGTATAAGCGCCGGTTCTCCGTAGACCTCGACCCGTCATCAGAGATCATCTCTCTGATGGGATCAAAGGACGGGGTTGCCCACATCCCTGAAGCACTCGTCAACCCGGGCGACTACGTCCTCGTCCCAAGCCCCGGATACCCGGTGTACTCAACCGGAGCGCTCTTCTCAGAGGGAAAAGTCCATGAGATGCCACTCCTTCGTGAGAATAAATTCCTCCCTGACCTCGATGCAATTCCAAAAGATATTGCGAAGAAGTCAAAACTCATGTGGATCAACTACCCGAACAACCCCACCTCAGCCATCGCTCCCCCCAAATTCTTTGAAGAGGTCGTGCAGTTCGCACGTGAGAACGAGATCGTGGTGGTGAGTGACAACGCGTACTCTGAAGTCTCCTTTGATGGATACAAGGCTCCCTCGTTCCTGGAGACTGACGGGGCATCAGAGGTTGGTATCGAGATGCACTCGCTCTCCAAGACCTACAATATGACCGGCTGGCGTATCGGGATGGCAGTCGGAAACAAGGAGATCATCAGGGGTCTTGGAGTCGTCAAGACCAACATCGACTCGGGAACCTTCAACCCGGTGCAGCATGCTGCCATTGCGGCACTTTCAGGCCCGCAGGACTGCGTTGCAGAGGCGTGTTCCATCTACCAGGAACGCCGTGATGTCCTGGTATCAGGCCTGCAGAAACTCGGGTTCGATATCCAGGCACCAAAGGCGACCTTCTATGTCTGGCTGAAGGTCGAAGGCAGTATGGCAACCGCTGCAAAGATGCTGAACGAGACAGGAATTGTCGTCACCCCGGGTATCGGATTTGGTAAATCCGGCGAGGGATATGTCAGGTTCGCAATCACCAGATCTGTTGACCGGATTCGCGAAGCTATAGACAGGATGGAGTCGGTATCATGGTAATGACCCTTCCGGAGCACATCTCTATCAAAGACCGGCACCTCTGGATCAACGGGTGCGATGCAGTAGAACTCGCATTCAAATATGGCACCCCCCTGTACGTCACAGACGAGGACCGGATCAGGGCAAACTTTCACGGATACAAGAAGGCTCTCACAGCCCGCTATCCTGCCATCAGAATCCTCTATGCTGCAAAGGCAAACGGAAATCCTGCCATCCTGAAGATCCTTGCACAGGAGGGGGCAGGAGCAGATGTCTTCTCATCAGGTGAACTTAGCATCGCCCTGCAGGCAGGGATGAAACCTGAGTACCTCCTCTTTAACGGAAGTTCAAAGACCGAGGCTGATCACCGGCTTGCAGTTGAGAAAGGGGTCAGAGTATCACTCGACTCCATCGATGAACTGATGCAGCTCGACCGGATCGCAGGTGAGGCAGGAAAGGTCGTCGAGATCTCGTTCAGGGTGAACCCTGCCATCGATGTCCCGACCCACCCGAAGATCGCTACCGGACTTGCAACCTCCAAGTTCGGTATCCCTGCAGTCGCAATCACCGAGGCATATGCCCAGGCACTCGCATGTAACCATGTAATCCCGGTCGGGATACACTGTCACATCGGGTCGCAGATCCTCTCTGTCGAGCCGTTTGCCAAAGAGGCACAGGTGCTGATGGAGGTTGTGGCAGAGCTCCACAAGATGGGAGTGAAATTTAAGTTCGTCGACCTCGGTGGCGGTCTTGGTGTCTGCTACGAGCACACCGGCGATCCGGCACCGGCGTTTGCCGCCTACGCAGATGCGGTCATGCCCGAGATCACTGCGACATTCACGAGACTTGGTATCTCTCCCGAGATCTGGATAGAGCCAGGCAGATCAATGGTCTGTGATTCAACGATCCTGCTCACGAAGGTCAACTCAGTGAAAAATGCTCACAAGACCTTTGTGAACGTGGATGCAGGGTTTAACACGCTGATCAGACCTGCAATGTATGACTCGTACCACGAGGTTGTAGTTGCAAACCAGGCGGGAGAAAAGCCGGAAGAGACATACACCATCACCGGCCCGATCTGTGAGACCGGTGATATCCTTGCCCATGACCGGGAACTTCCTGCTGTCCAGGCAGGCGATCTCATCGCCCTCCTTGATGCCGGGGCGTATGGCTACTCAATGGCATCACAGTACAATGGTAGGGGTCGCTGCGCTGAAGTACTGGTGAAAGGAAAGGAGTCAGCCCTGATGCGAAGGGCTGAGACACTCGAAGACCTGCTGGCAGCCGTGGTAACTCCCCCGTGGCTGTAAGAATGGTGAGAACAGCACCTTTTTTTCAGTCTCACCCGGGCATTGAGTCCAGAGGAGGAAGCCCGTGGTAAGGTACCACTACGCACTCGTTGATGATCTGATCAGCAGGGAAGAGTTTGACAAGAGGATCGAGAAGAAGATCGAGGACTGCGGAAACCTTGCCGATGAAGTGGCTGCTGCCCTGCTAGTTGTCAGGGATCTGGGCCGTTCCCATGTGAAGATCAAGGGATTACGTGGCAGATCCTCGCTCTTCTGCTTTTATGCAAAGATCCTTGCCTGCTCGGACGTAAAGGAGTTTGACCGGCCTGAAGGGAATAAGGGGCTTGTCGCACGGGTAACTGTCGCTGACGAGACAGGGCAGACCGATCTTGTCTTCTGGGACGAACAGGCATCAGCAATCAGCGAGTCGTTCGAGGCAGGAGAGGTTGTCGAGGTGATCGGCAGGCACGGAAAGAGCCTGAAGGAGATTCAACCCCTCAACCTGCGTAAGACGCATGTCGAGATAGACTGTGAGATGACTCCGAAGGAGCATAAGCAGCCTGAACGAAAGGACACCAATCTCCTGATCATCAGCCTGCAGCCAGCTAAATCATTCACGAGAAAGGACGGAACAAGCGGTGAGATGATCAGCGGGATCGTCGGTGATACTACAGGAACTGCACGGCTCCTCTGCTGGGATGCAGCGATGCTCACCGGCTGTACACCGGGAATGGCTGTGAGTGCATCAGGCATTCTTGAAAAGGAAGGGGATTTTGGTGGCAGGGAGATCGTGATCGATGAGAACACCCTGATGGCCCCTGCAGAAGAGCGGCCGGATATCCCGCACACACCCCTCGGTGATGTGAAACCCGACCAGACCGTGACAGTTTCAGGGGACCTTGTGCAGGTCCAGCCTCCCCGCCCGTTCACGAGGCGGGACGGGACCTCTTCATGGGTACGGAATGTCAGGATATCTGATGGAACTGCCACTCTTCCCCTCGTGCTCTGGGACGACGAGGCCTCACGGTCGCTTCTCGCCGGTGAAAAGGTGATTGCCTACCATGTTCCTGCACGGGTAGGCAGAACCGGGGAGACCGAACTCTCAGTGGGACGGGGAAGCTGCCTGCTCATCGTCCCTGACGAGAACGGGGAGCGGATCAGCATAGATGGGACGGTCATCGAGACACCCACGGGCAAGGTCATCGACGACGGCGTGCAGGCATTCCTGATCGAGGGACCATACCAGCACGGGATCGAGATCACCTTTCACGGAATTGTGAGTGGGAAAAGGCTGTTTATTGACGGTAATGAGAAAAGCAACATTTCTCTGGAGGTTGTTCAGGCTGGCCTCGGGCAGTTACTTCAGAGCCTCGGATGAGTCAGAAAAAATACTTTCACCCAGTGATTTGCACGACTATAAAAAGTTGTTCCAATTACAAACGGAATTTTTTGAGATAATAACTGATTAAATCCCTTTTTTCCATTACACCCCGATCACCCTTCCATCCGATGCAGCAGATTTCAGTTGTCTTCTGATCCACACCAGACCACGTCATCACCGACAGGCTAACGGAGGCTGTATCAACGGTTTTCTGCCAGGTTTTTGCATGTGCCGATCATATCGCGAAAGTATTAAAATCTGATTAAAGGTCTTTTTTTTGCGATCAAAGAATATTTAACAGGATATCAGGCATCAGAAATTTATCTCATTTCACTTTCGCCCTGTTTCACTGAAGTTTAAATGGGGGTCTGAGTGATGGGTAGTGTAGGGATAGAACATTATGGCAGCAGAAGCATACCAACTTGAGGATATACCAGGCGTCGGACCAACCACTGCAGAAAAACTCCGTGAAGCAGGATACGAGACTGTCGAAAAGATTGCACAGTCGTCTGCATCTGAACTTTACGAGCTGGCCGAGATCGGTGAAGCGACGGCCCGCAAGATGATCAAGTGGTGTGTTTCCCAGACCACCGAGGGTGGCGAGGGTGAGACTGATGAAGGGCCATCTGATGCTGGTTCAGATAATGTGTCTATGAATGCCAAAAGACTGGAGATCGAGGATATACCAGGTGTGGGACCTGCGATTGCAGAGAAACTTCGTGATGGAGGATTCCTGACGATCGAAGGGATTGCAACCGCTACCCCGTCAACACTCTCTGAAGCGGCTGAGATCGGAGAATCAACCGCCAAGAAGATGATCAAGTGGTGCCGGGAACAGGCAGACATAGGAGGTTTCAAGACCGGGACCGAGGTCTTTGAAGCACGACTTCTTATTAAGAAACTCAGGACCCTGGTTCCGGAAGTTGATGAACTTCTGGGAGGCGGATTTGAGACACAGGCAATTTCAGAACTCTACGGTGAGTTCGGTTCAGGTAAATCCCAGATCGTCCATCAGCTTGCAGTGAACGTCCAACTCCCGGAGGAACTTGGTGGGCTCAATGGCTCGGTCATCTACGTGGACACCGAGAATACCTTCAGACCTGAACGTATCGAACAGATGGTAAATGGACTTGAGATCGAAGGTGCCGACCCACAGGAGTTTCTCAAGAACATCCATGTGGCCCGGGCCCAGACCTCTGATCACCAGATGCTCCTTATTGAGAATACTCATGAACTTGCAGAAGAACTCAAGAATCAGGGAAAGCCGGTAAAACTGATCATCGTGGACTCACTCACCGGTCTCTTCAGGTCAGAGTATGCAGGCAGGGGAACCCTGGCTGAACGTCAGCAGAAACTGAACAGGCATATGCATGATATCTTTAAACTTTGCGACGAGTACAACGCAATCGGGCTCGTCACCAACCAGGTAATGTCAAACCCGGCCGTCTTCTTCGGTGACCCGACAAAACCGATCGGAGGAAACATCGTCGGACACACGGCAACATTCAGGGTCTATCTGAGAAAGAGCAAGGGAGGAAAGCGTATCTTCAGACTGGTGGACAGTCCAAACCTGCCAGATGGTGAAGCTACATTCCTCGTGGAAGAGGGTGGCCTCAGGGCCTGTTAAGTTGTGCTGCGAGCAGTCATCACAGATATAGACGGAACACTTACTGACGAGAGACGCAGGCTCAGTACGTGTGCAATAGAAACAATCAGAATACTTCAGGATAACGGGATTCAGGTGGTTCTCGCGAGTGGAAACACCTCCTGCATCCTCAAGGGTCTTTCCAAGCTTATCGGAACCAGCGGGACATTCATAGGCGAGAATGGCGGAGTATACAGAGTAGGATTTACCGGAGAACTAAAGATCCTTCCTAACCGCCAGATAGCCCTTGATGCCCTTGATCTCCTGACCAGGCACTTTCAGGAGCAGGGGATCACCCTTGACATGTACTCACCGAGGGAACGGTTTGCAGATGTTGCATTTGCCCGCAATGTTCCGGTAGATGAGGTCAGAGGTCTTCTCGCCAACTGGAATGTTTCAGTTCTTGACACCAATTTTGCTATTCATATCCAGGAGAAGGGCTTTAGTAAAGGGTCCACCTTCAGACATATCGCTGGAGATCTCGGCATACCACAGTCAGAGTTTCTTGCCATCGGTGACTCTGAGAATGATACCGACATGATACAGGCTGCAGGTATGGGATGCTGCGTTGCAAATGCGGGACAGGAAGTAAAACAGGCTGCCGCGTATATCTCTTCGATTCCGTATGGAGAAGGATTTGTTGAGGTTATGACCCGGTTCTTCCCTCACATTTTTGAGAGATAGCGGTCAATCACGATAAAATCCTTAATATCCCGAACGGATTCGAACGGAACCATCATCCGGTCGCCATCCATCTGGTATCCGGTTGTGTCATATGTCTCGTCCGGTTCGATGATGAGGTCAGTTATCTGTCCGGTATCAAAATCAACCATAAGGTTGCGCAGCTCGCCGATGGCTTTCCCGTCGTTGGTCATGATCTGCTTGTGGGAGAGACTCCGTGCAAGTACCGCTTTCATTACAGATTTTTCAGTCGTGAATGATATTAAAGATACTTTTTTGAAAGGACCTTCTACCCGTTTATCCTATGGAACAGGCTCACTGATGATTATGAGCACCAGGAGCGTCCGTTGAGCGCAAAACTTATGCATTCATCTCTGTTTAGACAGTCTCATTCATGACCCAGTCAATATATCCTGAAAACCCCTTTGAGACCGGCAGTGCGATGATCTCAGGTACCTCATACGGGTGGATGGCCCTGATGGTAGAAATAAGGTCATCAATGCAATGGTTCGCAGTTTTAATGATGAGTAGGTCTTCGTGTTCATCACAGAGATGTCCTTCCCACCGGTAGAGGGAACGAACCGGCGTGATGTTTACACAGGCCACCAGTCGGCGCTCCAGGAGTTCCCGGGCGATCCTGGTCGAATCATCAGAAGGGGCAGTGCAGTAGATAACCGAGATATCAGAGGGGTTCTGGTCAGCCATTGATAGTTCTCGGTCTTGTGGATATATGAAGATCATTCACGGTCAAGGGAGGTGACAAATAGGTTTAAGTTCGGAGAGGTTGTTCTAATATAAGCATCTGTGCTGTTGTGGCCTAGTTGGTTAGGGCGCCAGACTCATAAGAGAAATCTGAGATATCTGGAGGTCGCGGGTTCGGATCCCGTCAACAGCATACTAATTTCGGGCTGGGATCTTTAAACACAATTCCGGCTTGGATTGAGATTCTTTTTTTGTAAATCAAATAGATTTTAAAATTATTAGAATTATCGATGGTTGCAAAGGTACTACTTGGTTATATCAGCCCATACCCAGCAGTTTCCGCAATGTTCATCAACACCCCCAATCTGATCCCATTCTGTCACTAAAATTCATATAAAACCAGAATGAAAATTTTCATTTCACAAGTTGTGTATTCTGAAAGGGGTATAGTAATCCTCAGAAAATCCCACCGATGAGAAACTATTTCATATGACACATCATTGTGGTTCTGCAGACGGATCAGTAAATTCTTACAATAGTTTTGAAAATATCATTTTTGTTGATTAAATTCACTTCTATTTTTATGTAATTCTCTGTAGCAGTAAAATCAATTTTTTATCTGCGTCGAACCTTTTGCAAAACCCAGGACAGGAATTTAATGAACGGAAATAAGTTATACGTAGGCAATCTCTCCTATTCAACAAAAGAGAATGAACTCACAGATCTGTTTTCAACCTACGGTCAGGTCGTAAGTGCGAAAATCATCGAGAACAAAGGATTTGCATTTGTCGAGATGGGATCATCAGACGAAGCTCAGGCAGCTCTCGATGCGCTGAATAACGCCGATTTTGGCGGAAGAACGTTAAAAATTGACGAGGCACGCCCGATGCAGCCAAGGACAAACTTTGGCGATAACAGAGGCGGAAGTTCTTCCGGCGGCTTTAACAAAAGACGTTACTAATTCTAAAGTAACTCAAAAATCCTTTTTCTCACCGATATTCTTTTAAAAAATATATCGATGGTTCTGTTTTTTCATTGAATTATCTGGTTTATTCCAGAACCAATAAAAAAAGTAAGGTTATACGTACTTATTTCTTCGTAACCAGTCCCGCTGGGGAGGGGTGTATCGATAAATAATGTCACATTTCTCGTCCTGGAATGACCATGGAACAATGATAATTATATCCCCTTCGCGAATCCAGACACGGCGTTTCATCTTCCCCTTGATTCTTCCAAGGCGGCTTACTCCGTCAGAACTACGGACACGTATATGAAAAGACCCAAGCATCAGTTCTGCAATCGCAAACTGTTCACCCTTCCTGCTATTAGGAAGTTTGACTCGTATAGTATCCGCTTCAGGTTGTCCTGGAACCCCGGGTGCCGGACTGGTATTTGAATCGCCATCTGTCTCTGTTATCTAATCAACTCCTGTAAAAAGTGCAAAGGAACTACGAAAAGCCTGGCAGAAAGAAATTTACAAGGTTTGAGCATTCAGTTCGCACTAGTAACTATGACGAAATTTCTCTTTTGAAAAAACGTAGTTAGTTGTCTAAATAAACGGCCTCAAAGCGTATGTATGTATCGGTGAAAAAAATAATGGAGAAATTGTAAATATTTCAAATTATGTCAGTAATCAGAGATAACCAGCCTGGCCGTCAGTAAAATCAAAAAAGGAGGATGTGGGTGTTTGAGAGGAGAGATGACGGCCATTGTGGTGATTATCAGGGGTCATGTCAAGGCACATAATCCCAGGCACAAACGGGAGGATTTGACCCGCCCGTTCATCTGTTCTCCGCCGTTCTCACGGCATTACAATTTAAACAAATATCCGGACAGGTTGTTATCCGGGCAGTTTCACCAGGTCATTGAGGAGATCAACGATCTCAATCTCTCCCGTCTTGTCTGCCTTTATAGCCATGAAAGCGCCACGAACTACTGACACATACCGCAGATACATCAGGATCGTGGCTATCCCGGTTGAGAGAGCGATCACCAGAGATAGCACGGTTATGATGTTCATGAGGTTCATGATTCACCTCCGTATTCTACATACAGTAGTTCACCAACTCAATTTTTCGACGCCGAGTGCAATTCGGCACCTTAATATAGATATGAGTTGCCCCCTGCGGCATATCAGTTTAAATCCAATCCTGCGACAAATTGCCCTTCAATTAGCGAGAAGACGTGCTTTAGAAGGGTCGTTTCTGCGCTTGACAATACTCTTCAAATCCCGATTCGAGGAAAACTGAACCAGAGAAAAGTTATTGAAACAGTCGTCGGAATGGCTTCTAATCAGGGATCAATTCATTCAACAACGAATAGTCTTGTTAATGTTCCTTGTGAAACCTCAATGCGGCACCACCTTCAGAAACTTGACTTTGACTTTCTTCAGGAAAATAATGTAGAAATACTAACCTCTGATGCAATATCCATCCTTAATCCTGGAACAGCGTATAAATTCGCAATAGATTTTACGTTGGATCCCTACTATGGTAATCAAACCCAGGAAAACTGTGATTATATTGTCCGAAGCCAGAAAAAGAAGTCTACAAACGATTTTTACGGATACGCAACTCTGTATGTCATTAACAAAAACCGTCAGCTTACTTTATCCATCCTCCCGATGCATCCGGAGTTCTCTTCAGCTTACTATGTAGCATACTTTTTGGACGTAATAAAGTCATTAAACCTGAAGATGGAGGTTTTATGTTTAGATCGTGGTTTTTATAGTAAAAAAGTTATCAAACTATTACAGATCTGCGATGTGCCTCACATTATCCCAGTAAAAAGACATGGAAAACGGATGATAGAGTTATTAGACGGAAGAGGATCAAGGTTTGACACCTATACAATGAAGGACCGAAAGTGTCCAGTTACTTTCAGATTAGCTGTTGTTACCACATACTCGAAAGGGAAAAGAGGGAAGAACAAAGCGATTAACTATGGATATGTTGTATTTGGAATAGATTGGAAGTTCAAAAAGATTTTCAACATATATCGTACTCGATTCGCAATTGAATCATCTTATAGGATGAGAAACCGGTCAAAGCCTAAAACATCGTCTAAAAGTGTAAAACTTAGGTATTTTTACGCCATAGTTTCAATGCTCTTAAAGAATATTTGGCTTGCGATAGCATGGGATTATTTTTCACCTATCCAGACAGGTCCTCGTGTAATTATTTTGCGTGCATTCAGGTTTGAATGGTTCCTTGATCTCCTTTGGAATTATACAAAAAAGTTGAGAAAGGTTAGGACTCGAATTCCCTCATACAGGGTTCCAATTGAGAGATCTCGATATAGTTACGTTAAATAATTAATATCTGTAAATGAGTTAGCGAACTACTGACATACTCTGATACATTCATCCTTCCCGCTGCTACTGATCGCTCTTCCTGCGACCGGTTCATGGATTCAGACCGTTTACTCAGAGACATCAGCCCATTACCATTGATATCTGTCCCTGCAGTGGTCAGATTCTCTGTAAGACCCCTGACTCCGGTATAATTCCCGGATGACAGAATACCCCGGGTTTCAATCTCATTCCTCTGTTCAGGATTCGTATCTGAACGGGCAAACAGGCACCTCCAGAACTCATCTTTTGGTGCATTTGTCTGTTTTGAGTACTCTGATACACCGAGCGGACCGGTTGACGATATCCGTGTCTGTGTGTCAAGAGCCTTTGAAAAGTCAACTGATCGGGTTACCGTTGATGTGTCAGTTGTGAACATGAGTCCGGCATATGACCGGTCTCCGGTAACGGAAGACTTGATCCAACTGGATCCGTCAACCGAGATCGAAGACGAGATCAGATCTGCCGAGATCCAGCCAGCAAGGGCAAGACAAACGATTCCGGTGGTTAAAAGAATCTTCTTCATCTTCATCAGCCTCGAATGATGAAAAAATGGGAGATCATCAGGCCAGAAGTGCCACGGTGTCAGCCCATGCCTCGATGTCGGTCAGGATGTTGTCAGCCTCGTAACTGGAGACAGTCACACTGTCACGGTTGAAGGTGACAGTGAAATTCTCGCCGTTTGCAGCATGACATTTCAGAGTGCATCTGAAGGAGTCTTCTGAACTGTCATGTGAGGGAGTCCCACCCATCGCGGTGTTGATCGCGGTAGCAGCGATGATGGTACTCACATCGGTGCTGAAGGCTGCTGAGGTTGGAGCCTTGACCGAGATCTGACCAACAGTCTTTGCCAGTGTATTTTCGTAGACAATTGTTCCAGAATAGGATTCAGACCCCCGGACTACCGCTGCAACGGTTGCACCATTTGAGGTGTATGATACACATCCCCACGGGTTGTTATCGACAATATCCTGGACGAGAGCCAGGAATTTCGTAACGGTATCGATCGGTGTGGTGAGTTTCCGTACCGCCGACTTGGTTACTGATTTGGTTGTAAAATCTGCCATTGTTCGACCCCGCCGCTTTTCTGTCGCGGCTTAATAAAAACCGACGTGGGAATGAATAGGGTTTTAACGAGTGGCAAAAATGAGTGAGATCTGAATCAGAAATGAGAATTTAAGGAAAATAGATTATTATTTTATCTCCTCGTCTAATTAAGTTACCGGATTTGAATGATGATTCCACCCGGTTGTCGTCACTCTGTGCGGATATTACTTCGATTTGTGTGTCTGGCATAATTGTATCACCGTAATAGAATTACCAGTTCTTGAGGTATTGGCATACGTGTACTGGTTTTTGTCATTTGATACAGTTTCACAACTGTTATCGAGCTAACGATTGATGTTGATCCCAGATGTATCAGAGGTGGGTTCATTTTTTTTACGCCTTAGTTCTTTGTACATGGTTTTTGCCACCTGTTTCAGCATATATTTACGACGACCCTGGAAGATTCTCCACTAACTGCCAGATCGACACTACTGGTATGATAGCAGATCGGACAAATTACAAAGCGGTGGATCGCGATCCATGGGGCGATGTTGTCGATTATCATAGCAGCCGAAGAAATACTGATACCACAATGACTACCGGAGGGAATATCTCGGAAACAAAAGATGTGACCCAGAGCTCTGTTCAAAAACTGATTACGTTTGAGGCTAACGAATCCGGGCATATGTATTCTGTTTGTGGTGTTACTGATGATTGGGTCGATCCCTACTGGGGTCATTCCACATCTGCTCGCGGTATGACGATCTTCAACCGGTCAGGAACCCTTGAAGCCAAAGTTTCCCCTCCTTATGGTGAAGATTTCCTGACTCAATCGATCAAACCACTCCCGAATAAACCTCATACTTATAGCATTGCAGACACCAGACTTGGTTCCAGACAAGAAGATCCTGGGTATTATGAAATCTGGGACTCATACTTTTACCAGTTAATACTTCTAGACGAACCGGGAATGTTCGGTCAAACCACAGATCTAAAAGATAAGTCATTGGTAGTTGGAGATCTCAAGGACTACCAGAAACGATACTCAGGTGGGAGGTTCTACTGGTGGAATAATACTACCTGGTATGATGCTACTGATGAAGGGGGACCTTGTGTCTTCTACCGGCATTGGTGGGATTGAACCGGAATAGTGTACCATTCATTCACCACCGTTTTTCAGGTAGACTGAACTTACCAATATCATCGGGGGTTTCCTGATCTTTTATCTCGAAACGACTCAACCAGCCTCTCAGGCAGGCACGACAATTACAACTTGATTCATAAAGGGCATAATATAAAGTCCCCTTTCACTGGACAACCTCAAAGAAACTCCCTGTGGATGATACCACCGAATTACAGTTAGAAAAGATTGGATATCTGGAATGTAAGAATGCAATCGATCTGGCAGACCATGGCTGTATAGTTCCCCATAATCAGGCTCTTTTCGAAAACCAGCTCCCGGGATTTCACAATCTCACACACGCAGCCATTCGCAGACCTTTCAAAGTATCCGTAACAAGTCACTGATAAACCCTGAATCTTGTTAAATCAATCTGTTGAATTATATATAAACAGAATAGGCGACGAAAGCGAAATACTAATCCCGGATTGTCTCTCATGTAAATTTCTAAGAGTGGGATGATCGTTCGTGACCACTTTTAGCCTGATACACCAGAATCGTAGCATACATGCCCGATCTGACAGTATCAGTGAAAAAACCAATCTGTAGCAGAGGAGAATCATGAATATCGCTAAAACAGATAATCCCCGCACACCCATTCTTCATCTTGGCGGAAGCGGAATGATGGCAGGGGAATACTTCCAGTATTGTATTGATAGAACATCTATCTTCCTGTCACCCGGAGGGTGTGAGCATGGGTCCTGCTGATCAGAAGAATACGCAATCCCCCTATCTTTGGGATTGTGTGCGGCCCTGTCAGGCAATTCAGGCAGAAAACCTCGAGCACAATCCCATGGGTGACGCACATGTCAGACAGTAGCCACGCAGCGAGATCCATCACCTTTCAAGCAATTTCAGAGTTGAGATCTGAAGGGTACCACACCGCCAGGGTTGCGGGAAGATCCCGCCTGTTTGACCTTATCGCATGGAAAGGAGTTGAAATCCTCTTCGTCGTGGTACGAAGAACAAGATCTGAATCGATCACCGGATACTCTGATGTAGTACAGGACCTTTCAGGCTGTGTACAGGAGAAGTCGGTCCCGGGAACTGTGCAGTTCTGGCTCTATCGATCCAACTCCTGGTTCAGGTACCTGATCCTTCCAGGAGGAGCACTTCCGGTGAAGGGGAGGACAGCATGAGTCCGGTCTTCTCAAAGGTACCTGAAGCCGGAGATGAAATTGAGGACGCGGTAAACAGGCTTTCATCGCCTATGAACCGGTACCTCTCACGAACACTGATTGAGAGTGAGATCTCCAGAAATCCTGACCGGTATCCATATCTTGCCAGGATATCACCACGGTGTCTGAAGACATTCATCACAGCTTACATGAAAGGGCGGTATCCGGCCAGGAACACAGCCATAAAGGGCTGTTTAGTCTGGACGGTGGAGCGGGTATGAACAATACCGGTCCTTTCACCAGCAGGACAGACCAGACGGTGAACAGATGTATACAGACCATTCTGGAACGTGTATACGGGATTTTTCTTCCTGATCCCCTGTTTTTCAGGAGGAAGAGATGCACCTGGTTTTTTAAACTCGGGTGGATCCGGGAGATGACATCCTGCCGGGGGTCTCATGACGTTTGAGGAGATCAAAACCGCATACAGCACGCTTTTCATCCCCGGGCAGGTGACAGAGGTCAGGGCTCTTGGAAAGTGGGGCACAGCATCCGGCTACTTCAATAACATTGAAAAACTTGCCTCTGCGGTCCAGATCCTGGAGAACCGGGGAGAGTATGCAGGAATATATGTCACGTTAAACCCGGTGAATCCGGATCTGTTGGCACGGAGAGCAAACCGGCTGGAGAGGAAACTTTCGCGGAGTGATTCGACCACAGGAGATGCAGATATCATCAGCCGGAGATGGCTACCGATAGATATCGATCCGGTCAGACCATCAGGTGTCTCTTCATCAGACAACGAGCATGAGGCTGCAATAGAAAAGGCAGGAGATATCGCAGGATATCTTACCGGTATCGGATGGCCACAACCGGTTATCGCAGACTCCGGCAACGGGGCTCATCTTCTGTTCAGGATCGATCTTCAGAACGATGATAACGCCAGGGATCAGGTGAGAGGGGTGCTCGAAACGCTCCATCTCCTCTTTTCTGATAGTGTATGCCAGGTTGACCGGGCTGTGTTCAATGCAGGGAGGATATGGAAGCTCTACGGGACAACTTCAAGGAAAGGGGATAATATTGCTGATCGTCCCCACCGGCCTGCCAGGATCATCTCTGCTCCGGATGGGGAGTTGGGCATTGTCACCGGGGAGCAGGTATCTGCCATATGCAGTATGATCCCGAAAGAACAGCCTGAACCTGGCTTCAGGGACAGAAGACGTGGCGAACAGATAGATCTCGGTACATGGCTGACCGGGAATGGGATCTCATATACAGAAAAGTCGTTTGCAGGAGGAAGACTCTTCGTTCTTGGCGACTGCCCGTTCTCATCAGCACATACTGACGGAGCATACGCCATCCAGTTTCAAAACGGGGCTATCTTCGCCGGTTGTCATCATTCCTCGTGCGGAGGAGGCTCACAGCGATGGGCTGAACTGAGAGAGAAGTTCGAGGGGACAATAGAAGAGCGGATCAGAAGAAACCGACTCAAGCCACGTGAAGAGGATGAGGGGGAGGGGGCGAGCGAAGCGAGCCCCCGACTGGCATCTGGTGTACCATCGGAGATACAGATAGAGGCTACAAGGATTCTGAGCGATGGCAGCCCGCTCAGGTATATGCTTGACACCTTCAGCCTGGATCATATCGGTGATCCGGTTGTTGCCGAGTGCCTGGCGATGTCTCTTGCTTCCCGGCAGGTGATCAACGCAAAAGGACTGCATGTCTCGGTTACCGGGGAGTCTGGAAAAGGGAAGTCACATGCCTTTGACACGATGATGCTGCAGGTTCCCGAGGAACTCCGCCTTGAGGGCAGGATGAGCGATAAGGCTCTCTTTTACATCAAGGATATGAAGCCCGGGACCGTTATTGTCCTTGATGACGTCACGCTCTCTGATGCAATGCAGGAGGTTCTGAAAGGGGTTACCACCTCGTTCAAAAAGCCGTTCAAGTACCGCACTGTGGACAAGGACCGGGGAGGGAAGACATGTGTCATTCCTGAACGGTGTGTCTGGTGGGTTGCAAAGGTTGAGGGAACCGGCGATGACCAGATCTGGAACCGGATGCTGACCTGCTGGATCGATGATTCAGAGGATCAGGATGCGAAGGTTCTTGCCCAGACGCTTGATGAGGCTGCTGCAGTTCCGGTGAATGAACAGGGAGTCAGGCCTGAACTTGAGGTCTGCAAGGAGATGTGGCGAACGATTGCCCCGGTCTGGGTCGTGGTTCCGTTTGCAAAGCGGATCAGGTTCTCTACATCGATGAACCGGCGTAATCCTGATATGCTGCTTGATCTGGTGAAGGCTCATGCGGTACTGATGCAGAACCAGCGGGAGAGGAGCGAGTCAGGAAGCATGGTCATCATCAACGCAACGGTTGAGGACTTCAGGAGTGCCTGCCGGCTCTATAAAGCCCTGAACGGGACCGATGGAGGTCAGCAGTCAAAACTGACCAGAAGAGAGTCTGAACTGGTTGAGGCGATCATGTCCAGGGGTCTTGGCGAGATCACGGTCTCGGAGATGCAGCATGTTACCGGGTGGTCATACTCGGTGATTCATAAGATGCTGCATGGTTCAGTCAGTCGCGGGCACCAGTATTCAGGGCTTCTTGAGAAGTGTCCTGCCATCTCGGTCTGTGACCGGACGCTGGTCACTGACGAGGGCGGACTCAATGCTGCACACCGGAGGTCAAAGGCGTATGCCTGGGATCCCTATGTGTATGAGTGCTGGATCTCTGATGATGGCTGCTGGATTGACGGATACCATTCAGATGATCAGGACAGGAGAGAGGATCCTTCTGGTGGAGGAGCGGATGATAACGGAAGGAATGCGAAGGATTCCACCAGTGTATCCGGCGATGTAAGCGACGTAGAAGAAGATAATCTTAGTAATTCTAAGATTATTAGTACTCATAGCGGAGATTATGCAGATATGAAGCAGGGGATCGGAGAGCGATCCTCTGTGTGTGCTCATATACGTGAACCTGCCAGTTCCGCTTCAGGTGATCAGAGCACCCGATCTGATGGTGCAGATTTACCTGTTTTCGAATCAGAGGATGATTTGTGCAGCCACGAGATCCGTAATCTTCCCGTTGCTGCCTCTGTTCATTCGCCAGGTTCTGAGAATTCCGAAGGATCTGGATCTCTTCCTTTGAGCGGGATCAGGTCAGAGGATTTTACCGGTATAACCGGGGGATTTGGCACCGGTCCCTGTGACTGTTGTGGGTCAAAATGGGTGAACTATCAGGAGCGAATGACCTCTGCACGTCTGAAAGAGCCTCCACGGATGAACCGGAAGATCTGCGGGAGGTGCTATGAGAGGGTGCTCAAGGCCGAGTCATCACAGGTCCGGGTTCTTCCCGGTGTTCTGAATCCGGGACTGATGACCCGGATCAGCAAGGATCTTGGGAAGTGTGTGGTCTGCGGGAGGCAGAAGGCGACCTGGCTGGATCCGGAAACGAAGACTGTGATCTGTGAGATCTGCTACCAGAATCTCCCCGGGATAAGGGAGGCTGCCGATGAGAAAACCGGTAAATGAGTGGTGTGAGAGGGTCTTGTCCGGGTGATTGTTGACGGTCAGGGGAATATTGGGACTATAACCAGGGAGGATCTTGCTGAGTGTCCGGCATAGAGCCTCAACAGGTGTTGCCATCCGGGGAGGCTGACCTTTCGGAGTCGGCCCGGGGAGTGAAGGTGACGATTCCGGTAGATGGTCAGGTGTATCCTCACCTCCCGACACATAAGCGCATAAGGTTGTGAAAAACTCTATCCTCCTATTCCTGATACAAGATATTCCTCTATAAAGCGATTCTTTCACTTTTCCTTAACAATTAAATATAAATTTATTATGCGCTTATATCATAGTGGCAGAAATGAAGTCCACCATACGTATCAAGAAGATTAATGGGAAGGAGTACTGGTACGAAGACACCCCGTATTATGACAAAGAGAAAAAACAGATCCGCCACAAGTCAAAGTACCTGGGGAAAAATATCGACGGGCAGCCAGTGAAGGTCCGTAGTGATGAAATGATTCCTGCTCGGTTGTCCGTATCTTCTGCTCCAAAAGCTGCGTATTTTCATGGGAATCTGCTCCCTCTTCAAAACATCACCCAGGAACTCTCAATTCAGGCTACTCTTGAAGAATTTCTGACTGAAATTGAGACAGATACGCTCTTATCTCTTGTGTACAACCGTATCCTACGCCCTACTGCAATGTCTAATATTCAGTCTTGGTACGAAGGGTCCTCTCTCTGGATCAATAACAATAAGTTACCGCTGAGTGGACAGCGAATCAGCGAGCTCCTATCAAATATTGGTCAAAGTAACATTCCTGAAGAGTTTATGGAACGGTTTGCCGCTCAAATCGAACCAAACGCAACTCTTCTCTACGACATCACCAGTCTGTCGAGTTCTTCAAAACTATTAGAGTGCCTCGAATATGGATATAATCGGGATAATGACGGTCTTCCCCAGATAAATCTCTCCCTCGTTGTAGACAAGGACAAGGGAATACCTGTTCGTTATGATGTATATCCTGGAAGCATTGCAGATATTTCAACACTAAAAAATACTATCATTCGGCTAAAAGATGCCGGTTCGCAGCAATTTCGCTTGGTTATGGATAGGGGATTTTTTTCGCAAACCACCCTTGCAGAACTGATTGACGAAAAAATTCCATTTATCATCCCAGCTACGATCCAACTCACTTCCGTTAAGGAGTTGATGAGTAAAGCTCAAACGCGAGTTAAACAGGCTGAATATCTTCAGAAACACGAGAAAGGACCAATATTTGCAATGCCTGTAACTCTTGAGCATCAATTTGATCTAGATGATAGACCCAGAATCCTTAAAGTCAATGGATATTGTTTTTATGACCCTAAAAGAGAACAGGATGAACGGGATTCATTTTACCAACAGTTATTTGACGCACTTGAAAAACTCAAAGGGTGTCGGCCACAGAACTGGAGAAAACCGGAAACGGTTGTTCAGGGAGTGGCAAAAAAATACGTCAGATATCTGAATTGGAAGTTTGTTGATGGTCAGTTTGAGGTCTCAATAAAACAAAAAGCGGTGACACAACGTCTTAACCGAATGGGACGATTCATACTTTTTTACAGCGGGGAGATGGATTGGCTTTCCTGCCTCACCATGTATCGTCAGCGAGATGCAGTCGAAAAATGCTTCCTGCGGATGAAAAATGATTTGGAAACACTGCCACTCAATGCACGGAGAGAGGATTCAGTGAAAGGATATTTGTTCATGGTGTTCATAGCCCTAATTATTCGAATGAGGCTTCAAATGATCTTGAAAGTGACCGGGCTTGCGAAACAATATTCGGTCGAAAAACTACTATTAGAACTCGAAAAGATCAAATTATTCGAACTATCTCAGGGGGAAATCATGAAATCTGAAGTCAGTAAGAAAAACAGGGAGATTTTAGAGGCACTTAATTTATGTGCTTAAGGATCCGGGAGGTGAGGGTGTATGTGGTGGTAGCAGAGCAGGTGAGGAATATGCTGGAGAAATGGCCGAGGAAAAAAGCGGGAATTTGGATAGGCAAATAATAAATTGTAATTGGATCACTGAGTTTTATTGTTAGAAAATGATTTTAATGGTACCAAGTTAAAACATTAAAAAATTTAGTTCAATATATTTACTCCATTTTATTTAAAATCTGTAAAATTTGTTCTTTTGTACAAATAGCTAAAATTACCTCTTCTATTAATTGGGATAATATTACATCTTTATTCTTGATCCAATCTTTTTCTACGGTCAAAAAATGGTCAGAAATTCCAGGAATTATCTTAGTACAAATATCCCTTAAATACAGCAGTCGAGAAGTTTTGTTGTTTCCGGTACTATATCCCGAACATCCTCCCCATATTGGAGTAAATGAGCCTCCGGTTTGAAGATTAAATTTATATTTCTTTTCTTGATAAGAAATTTCCATTGTAATATTATTGTGAGAAGAACCTAGGTTACTTGCAAGTTTGGGGTATATGCTCTGATCAATTTCATCAAGTTTAAGTTTAAGATTCCCTGTTGTAAGTAATGGAGATGAAGAGAATTCATCTATTGAATTAATCACAATATCCCCAATTCTACCATCTTTTTCTTTTTTAATATCCCATATTAACCAATTAAATATTTCTGAGTTTATTCTATTATTTTTAATATAGTGCTCGATTATTACTGATTTATTAAAATAAAATTTTAGATTTTTATCCAATACAAATTCGGGATTATTCGAAGGAAATGTTAATATTAAGGACTCATCTCTTTCAATAAAGATAAGATCTTGCGTAAATTGATCATAGAAATCTTGAAGTAAGATCTTTCTCATATATGCCGTATTATACGAGTTCTCTCCTTCTTCATTGATTAATTGAGATTGAAGATTATCATCTATTTTTTTTCTTTGTTTTGGATGAATAGAAAAATGGGAAATAACAAGGATGTTATCGTATATGCTATCTTCAATTTTATCTGTATATTTAACATCTTCTTTTCCAAAAGAATAAGGCAGAAAGCCACTACCATTAGTAACGTTGCAATCCTGAAGTCGGTTAGCCTTTATTGGGACAAGGATCTCATTTTTTATTTGTTCAGAAGAAAGGTTTTTTTCATTTATTTTTATTTGATATGAAGTATATCTATTATTTCCAGATATTTGAGCCATTATTCCACTTAATATAGATATTTGTTTTATGTATTTATATTCAACTCCTTTTTAGAGTTTATTATAAGAAAACCGATGACAAATTTTACGATTGCCCCTATTCTAGAAGGGTGGTTATTTGCAATGTGTAGAGTATAATTTAACGTATAAGAATCTTCAATTTTTTTGGGAGCAATATAAGTATGAATTGTAGTCGTATCTTCATTCAATATATGGTTTAAATTTAGAATTTTAATAATTCCATCAGATTCATACAGAGTAGAAGAGTATTCTTGAATGTTAAGTTTAATCGCTTTAGAGGGGTGTTTTATAGAAAAAATTATTTCAAGATTGAATCGTTGAATCAGCCATTTAACTAATGAATTTATGAGGGGTATCTTCTGATGAATAATTACATCAATTCCAATAGATTTTGCAGGAAAATATATTTTAATTTTAGAAAATCCCCGATATACTTTCTGATCTTGAATGTCATAAGTACTATCTCTAGAAACAAGAGTATTATTCAACGACGCTAGCTCAATCTTAACTGAATCTTTTAATTGTCCAATAATAAGACAGGTTCCTGCAATAAAATATAGTATCGGTTTAATTTGATCGGATATAAAGCAAAATATATTCAAAGCCCGAAATATGAGAATAATTATTATAAATAAACCCAAATCAGTGAATGATTTTTTACTGCAAAAATCATAAGCCGCCTTAATAATTTGCAATAATTCCATTATAATATTGAACTAAAACTGTATTGAACTGAAAATTTTCTTCATCTTCTGGGTAAGATCTAAAATAGATAAATTTGAAATAAATAACCCTGTATTATATAATGTGAGTTTTAATCCATTCTTAGTAAATTTGATCTTGTCTAGTTGAATATTGTTAGTTTGAATAGTTTCTATTAATTTATTGACATTATTTGTATGAAAAAAATCTTTGAAGGGATCCAAATTTTTTGGGTTTTCATTAGATAATAGTTCTATAGAATCAATTGAATATTCTTCAGTAGCTAAAAGTTCAACTATTTTTAATAAATTCGGAGTGTCAATGCTAACGAATTGGTAATCATTTATTCCCTTTAACCCTTGCATCAAATTCTCTCTTGCATTCACAAAAAATAAGCATGAATCATTAGTACATTCAATTTTTTGAAGGGGAATCTGTTTATTGTCTAAATTATGGCAAAAAATATCTGAATATTCCTGGGGTACACTAATAATTTGATAAAATTTCGGTCGTAACTCACCTCCTTCTTTTGTTATCATAAACTTAGATAATATCCATCGATCAAATATTTGAGATTTCGTATTCAATTATTTTATTAACTATTTAAAGAGGACATATCCATCAATAAATTATCTAATTAATAGAATAGTAATTCAATACCTTTAAATCTTCAAAATGTTTTAAAAACATTGCTTCGATTATAACCCCATTAAAACCATTATTTTATAAACAGAGACCTGATTATCAGCCGCGACGAATGCGGCGGGGAAATCGGACATGGCAGACTTTACACCGAAAAGTATCACCAAGCCGGCTGAGCGAAAACTCACCACTCCGATTGGCACCGTGGCGAACTTCCTGGCCCTTATCCAGGATATCATTGCTAATAACCCGTGGGGTTGTATCTCGTACACATCATCCGCGGGAACCGTTGCCGGAGTAGTCCGGGGATCTGAATCCTATTCAGACAAGGTTGTCTATGAGAATACCGAGGCAAAGATTGTAGGGCAGATTACAGTCAGGGCGCCGACTTCTGTAGCCTTCAGCACTGATGTGAGCACCATCGTTGCAGCTACCGCAATTAACACTGCGACAAACGGGACTCCTGGGTATGACAGTTCAGAAGATTCCTCCAGTTGTATCCTGAAGTGTCATGCATCAAACGGCGAAAACTACTCGGTCACGTTCAGGCGGGACGGAATCACGCTTTCCAGTTATGAGGCTGATAGCATCCGGACCAGTATCGAAGCCTGTGCTGACACCGTAGCACTTCTCGCCTGATCATCTCTCATTTTTTCATCTTTCGAGGCTGATGAAGATACAGAAGATCCTTATCTGTCAGGAATCATCTGTCTTGCCCGGGCCGGCCTGATGTCGGCTGATTCTCTCCCCGTCATTCCTCCTCCTCCTTCCTCAATCTCACCCGGTATGCCTGCTTCGGGCTGCTCGGACTCCCCGGGATCAATAACTCAAGTATCCCGTCACGAAGCATGGATTTCAGATAGGTCTGATAGATATGTTTCGGGCTCCGGTCAAGAATAAGAGAAAGTTCTAAGCGGGTATACGGTCGGATCTCACAAAGTTGAGCAATAAGTACCTGAACTTCTGCAGGTGCACTTCTTTTTCCTAAGCGCTGAATTGCTTGTTCAAGCTTGGTAGGTAACGGAGAGGAAGAAGGCACTTCCTCGGCAAGCTTGGTAGGTAAGGGACTCAACTTGGTAGGTAACAAAGAGGGAGCAGCCACTTCCTCAGCTAGCTTGGTAGGTAAGGACCCGCTTCTTTCCTCATCAAAGAAATCAAGTGTCGGCTGGCCACCAGGTAATACCTCCTTTGGACCATCTCCCGGAGATTCAACATCCGGATGTAACAACCGTTTCGTTGGGGTATAATATGTCGCGGATGCATGAGAATGCTGCTTAAGAAGGCCAATATTCCGAAGTTTCTTAAGAATCCCACTCACTCCCAGAGTATCAAGCCCGGTATAATCCCGACAGATGGCATTATTCACCCAATTCATCTCACGGGCATGGATCAGAATCCTGGCTTCATCCTCTGAAAGATTTGCATCCTTAAAGTGAGAGAGCCATTCGATATCCTCGCGATCCAGAAAATGATGAAATAAAAACGTCGCGACAAATTGATTTTCATCACGATTAGACTCAAAAGAGGGAGGAGAAAGATGGGCATTCTTCATATATTGTCGCATAACCCCAATCCCACTCCCCTTCGTCTCTGCCTCTTTTGTCTCATGAAGGACTGAAGCAATAGTTGGATTTCGGGACCGGGAGCCAGGTCTTCCGAGTTCCTCAACCGGCTTTAAAGAAAAACCGGGATTGCGAATCTCAAGACGATTAGAATACCTGATGACCTGTACCGGGCTATGGACCTGATAACTCCGGTGCATGAGAGCATTCGTAAGTGCTTCTCGAATAACCCGCCTGGGAATCCGGGGTTCATCCTTTCTTTCAACTGAACCATCAGAAAAAAGATTCTTTGTGGGGAGATCATCCAGAATAGCCCCTCTTCCACGAGACATCAGCCGAAAAATGGGATCCTGCATCTCTATTGTTTCAAAGGGAGAATCCGGGTCTTCCACCCACCCTCTTCCCGAAACACGAATCTAATCGAGGCGAACCATTGGGAGAAATCTTCGAATCGCTGCCCGTTTCCCAAAAAGAAGAATACCTGCTATAGTCGGATGATTGGTACCGTCAACAGACAAAATGCAGTTTAATGATTCGAGCAATCCGGTATTATCATACGTTAACTCCTCTGCTTCAGGATCCTTTTCTTTCCTCAACCGACGGTATTCAGCGATGGTTTGAGGATCGAAATCGCTCAATGTTGCATGAGGAACAATAGTCTGATCATAAGGCTTGGCATTTCTCTCCTGATAAAAACCGAGTAGATCATCCTCGGTGCATTTCACATCGCTGGATCCTATTCTGCGAAATGCTCCTTTCGGAAGACCTACCTTCTTAAAATAGATAGGTTTATCCCCGGATTCAACCTCGGGAACATAGATTCCGATTACTGTTTTTCCTTCGAGTTTCTCTGTAAAACAATTAGGCCTGATGGGTTTGTTAAAACGAGTAGAACATTGAGTAGTGATATCATTTTGAATTTTTTCAGGATTATCAATCCCGACGACACAATATCTATGTTCAGAAGGTTGCTCACACTCGATAACTCCAATGAGAATGTATCCCCCACCAAGACCAGACTCATTCGAATATGCACAGATGGTTTCCATGAGTGAATCTCCAACTTCACTCACTTTCTTCGCTTCAATCTGGTGATGCTCATCAAGCTCATTAAGCTCTTCGAAGAGCTCAGCACAGGTTTTCATCAATCACCTTCGTGTAAGATTCCTTCTCACAATTTGATATAATAGAACTAATTAGAAATTGAAGAATTTCATTTTTCTTGCTTATAAATAATATCGAAATTCATCCAATTAATGACTGATGAAGATGCAGAAGATCCTTATCTTTGCAGGATACCCTCATTCAACACGGGCTCCCTCAATACTATCACCGGTTAATTATACCATTTTGCAATTATTCACAAACACAATTATTTACTAACACAACCAATAGATATGCGTAGATGATCACCCAGGGAGAAGAACTTCAGGATATCGCTGCAAATGATGTTATGAGCCTCATAATAGACGTTCACACAATTATGATGCTCACAGCTCCTGACATAACAGGAATACAGGAGGCAAAAATTCGACTTCTTGGCATTCTGGAAATTACAGGATCACAATCGATGACGGAGTTATGTAACCAGATGTTTATCTCAAAGCCTTACATGACCCGTCTCGTGGACAGCCTGGTATCAGAAGGATCAGTTGAGCGACACCCGGATGTGAAAGACAGAAGAGTCATAAACATCTCCATGACCGAGGAAGGGAAGAAGTACCTGTGCAATATGCTCAATGAGCTAAGAATTCGCATGAAAGCATTTCTTTCCGGATTTTCTTCCTCTGATCTCGAAAGAATTTCCAAGGCCAGTGCGGAAATACACACAACATTCACTAAAAACCCCAGTATCAAAAATCAGGGAACCTGGGTATTCTACACAGAACAGAATCTAAAAGAAAAATGAGAAAACCCGGATCATTCCTGACTGGCATTACCAATGATTCCTCATAGCAGTATCCACCCTTCACACACACTGGGTGGAAACAAGGTGAAACCATTACCATGAAACTCACACAACTTAAAAACGCATTCCTGATTGTGGGCATAGCCCTCCTGACAGTATCGATAATGACATCCCCGGCCCTTGCGGGAACGAAGTACATGTCCGGGTCTCCGGATCTTTCTGTCACAATTGTTGGAAACAACGAGTTTGTACCCGGGACAACCGTACCTCTTCAGATCCAGGTTCAAAACTCAGGATTGAATGAGATCAAGTTTGTCCAGACAGATATTGTAGACACTGATGACAATCCCAGCACTGCAAAGATGGTGACTGTCTCCCTTCTCCCAGGCGATAGTCCGGCTCTGATCAAATCAGACCCCCAGATGATCGGTGACGTAAAGGGATCAGAGAGTGTTCCAGTAAATTTTGAGATATTAGTCCCGGATAACGCAAAGGCCGGGAAATACTCAGTTCCGGTTGAACTGAATTATACCTACCTACAGAATGCCGAACAGCAGGGAACAGATAGTATCACCTACCGGTATGTTCAGAAGAAAGTAACGTTTAATCTGCCATTCATCGTGCAGTCTGCTATCACCATGCAGGTCTCTGATGTAAAGGCCGAGAACATCAATTCAGGCGGTTCAGGATATCTCACACTCACCCTGAAAAATGTTGGAACTGATACCGGGACAAATGCTGTTGCAAACCTGAGCAGAAGCGGGAACTCCCCGATTATCCCGGCCTCTAACAGCGTATTTCTGGGAACATTTGCACCCAATGCCACTGTCAATGCCAAGTACAAGGTCAGTGTCTCAAAAGATGCAGAGCCCCAGGACTACCCGGTCGAGGTATCTGTGATGTATGACAATGGAGACGGCGAGACCGTAGTCACCCCATCCCAGAAAGTTGGTGTTTCAGTAGGGTCTGATGTCGAATTTAACATCACCAGTCAGAGCCCTGAACTGAATCCCGATAAAAAGAGTTACATCGAAGTTACATACCGCAATGACGGATCGGTCCCGGTGTACGGAGCAGAAGTCAGAATCAGTGCAGTAGATCCGTTCACCAGTGCTGATGACCTTGCATACCTTGGAGACATGAACCCAGGGGAGAGCAAAGTTGCCAGATTCGGATTAACTCTCAGTGCAACTGCTGATACCAAGATGTATGGCCTTGATTCAGAGATAAAATACCGTGATGCCCTGGACGACAGCCATGTATCAGATACAATCAAAGTCCCGATTCAGGTCGTTCCCAATGCGGGATTATCTGCACTCATGTCTAATCCGGTTGTAATCGGCTTAATTATGATCATCATTCTCGGAGGAGCATATTACCTCTACGAGTACCGGCGCAAACAACAGAACCGGTGAGGATGACGAGGTAAAAATTCGATCATGCATTCAATTTTTTCCACAGTCTCTGATCTCATCGTTCATAAGCCGGGAATCCTTTCCAAGATAATCCTTGTACTGATGGTTATCTCCCTGTTTGGGATGACCATGGTCTCAATGGAGACCGGAACCGCAACCTACATGGATGTAAATTCTCCGGAAGGAGTCCTGATTGAACATTATACAGATACCTTTTCAAAAGAAACCGTAATCCTGCTTGTAGAATCTGATGATTCAACAAGTCCGGAACTCATGCAGTATATTGATACTCTGGAAGATCCACTGAGAAACCTTCAGTATGTGACCTCTGTATCAACCATCGTCGATGTCGTGAAATCCCTGAATAACGGGGTTGTCCCGTCCTCATCCGGAGAGATGGATGAGGTGCTGGCAAAGGTTCCTGAGAACGTAAAGAACGGGTACGTTCCATCAGGAATGCTGAATATGGGGGCAATCGGCCTTGAGGCAGGATTATCTGAAAGCCAGAAATCAAGTGCTCTCTCAAACCTCAGGAAGTTTATCGCAAGCACAAACGCTCCACCGGGTGTATCGGTCAAACTGACCGGTTCTGCTGCTTTCGATGAGGAGATGGGCACTGCGATGGGAGAGTCGATGGGAACTCTCATTATGGCAGCACTCGTCCTCATGGTCATCGTGATGGGGCTGCTCTTCGGGTATGTCAATCACCGGTTCCTCCCGGTTGTTATTGTAACAGCCGGACTTATCTTTACATTCGGATTCATCGGTCTTATTGGCTATAAGATCAGTATGGCTGTCATCGCAGCGTTTCCGGTCATGATAGGACTGGGTATTGACTACGCCATCCAATTTCAGTCCCGGCTTGAAGAAGAGGCCAGGGATCATCCCCTCGCTGAAGCTGTGTATATCACGATAACCAAGACCGGTCCTGCCGTGATGTATGCCATGCTTGCAACATCCATGGGATTTTTAGCCATGTACATCTCTCCGGTTCCGATGATGCAGGGATTCGGCCTCGTCAGTATCATCGGTGTGGTGACCTGTTACATCACCTCGCTCATCGGAATTCCCCTGATTGCAGTGCTTATTAATTACAAGGCAAAAGGGCACGGAAATTCAAAGCAGGCGGCTATCGTCGATTCAGTGCTCTCTAAAACCGCAGTATGGGTAGCAAAACGACCGGTCCCGGTTCTACTGATCGTTCTTCTGGTTGCATTTGTAGGAATCCAGGTAGACACCCGTATTCCGGTGAACACAGATCAAAATTCATTTGTGCCTCCGGATATGCCCTCGAAGACTACCCTGGATAAAGTGACCAGAACGATGGGTTCTACAGATACTGCACCGATTGTAGTCCATGGATCTGATGTTCTCACGCTTGATTCGGTGAACTGGATGAAGGAGTTTACCGATCTGGAGGTCAGGACACGATCGAAGATCACCCAGGGAACCAGTATCGCAGATTATGTGATCACCTATAACAACGGGGTGATGCCACAGACTCAAAGTGAACTGGATGCAGTTCTGAATACGATTCCGAAGGATGTCAGGGACTCGTATGTGAACGGGAATAACGAGGCAGTTATCCAGTTTAATACCGTGAAGTTAACAACAACGACCCAGAGCGATCTGAAAGAGGATATCGAAGGGGATTTAAAACTTTATCCACCACCCCCGGGAATAGTATCTCAGGTTACCGGTAACTTCGCGATGTTTACCAACCTGGTCAATGATATTGTCGAGAGTAAGGAACTTATCACCTACACCGGATTCATCCTGGTAGTCCTGTTCCTGGCAGTTGTATACCGGAACGTAAATGCAATTACCCCGATCGTGCCAATCGCTGCCGTTGTTGGATGGAATGCAGTCGCTATGAACTTCCTCAGTATTGACTATAATGTCATGACTGCATGCCTGGGTTCTATGACGATAGGAGTTGCTGCAGAGTATACCATTCTTGTGATGGAACGATTCATCGAAGAGAAGGAAAAGACCCCTGACGTTATTGAGGCACTGAAGAATAGTGTTAGTAAGATAGGTTCTGCAATCATGGTATCAGGATTTGCAACCTTCTTCGGGTTCTCAGCACTGATCCTCTCAACCTTCCCGATCATCTCTGATTTCGGGTTAACTACCATTATCGCAGTGCTCTTCTCTTTGATTGGAGCGGTTGTCATCATGCCTGCAATCCTCTCATTTGTTGACATGATCAAACGCGACGTAGAAGAGTTCGAAGAGGAAGTGCTGCATATTCCCCTTGCTCACCAAAAATAATCTTTTTTTGATCGGTTCGGAGAGAGATCCTCGTGCCCGATAGTGGTTACAACCCTATTATGTGAGAAGTCCGAAAGATGCACCGGTATTGGTTGCAGATACCGCCTACACCATCAGACCCGGTCAGCGGGCCCTGTGTATATGCCAGATCCGAGCCACCAGTCCTCATCTACCCTCTGTACATATCCCAGTTTTGATTCAATCGTCCGGTTGTGAGCAGGATTGAGGTAATAAAAACGGACAGACCCGGACCCGTTTCGTGCTGCATCGAGAAACTGCTGGGTATATGGGTTTCCATATGCGTCAGATTCTCCTAGCCTGTTCTTGCCAATCTTTTCCGGGTTGAACGGGTGGGCAAGCGTGGTGCAGTTAAAATCGTAGGCGTAGATATAGAGTTCACCCTTGACAAACGAACCATTGGGGTTGGAAAATTCAGCCAGTGCTGCCTCCCGGCCATGTGTTTTAGCATAGGTAACCGCATTCTCAACAAAAGTGACAAGAGTCTCATTTGAGGTGTACTCCTCCTGAACTGGGGGATTCGTAGCATCAGGTGTTGAAGCGGGGATCTGGGACTGGCTATGTACATGGCCGGCAGTACCCAGAACCAGGCAGAGAATAAGTACAGCAAGGAACGGGACCGGGGTATTTCTCATACCATAAAATGTGTCGGATGATCCAATAAAAACGAATCATACACTCCCCCAGTAACCCAATTGGTCTGTTCATCCCACAGATGGAGCATATTGTAACGGGTCAGGCCAGGTCTGATGGTCCGAAGGAACCTGGGAGCAGATCACGGATAGTGGTTACTTTCATCTCTGATCCATTTGAGACAACGACCCGTGTGTCCAGCCCGAATTCTGAAATTATCTGTCGGTCAGATCCGCACGGGTACGCAAAATCTCCTCCTGAACTCGTGACTGCTATCGCTGAAAACTTCTGCTCTCCTTCTGAAACTGCTTTGTACACCGCCACCTCAGCTGCGGTTACAGATGAACCGTACACAGCGTTCTCCACATTTGCCCCCGTGAATACAGTCCCATTAGCGGTAAGAAGGGCGGCACCTACTTTAAAGTGTGAATACGGACAGTATGTGTTATTTTGAGTCTCTATTGAATACCTGATAAGGTCTTCATCAGTCACTGATCCTGGTGTTATCCCGGTTTTATGAATATTCTGATCATCAGCAGAGAGAGGAGTGATCATCAGACCAGGGATAACAAGGACCAGAAAGAGCAATGATACAATGTGCATACCAAGTGTCTGTACGCAGATGATGAAAATAGATACTCCCCATCTCATAATGCATGGGAGAATCAAATGTTTGATTCTCAAATAGGAGGATGGATAAAGAGTATGCACCGATGAGGCCGAAAGAAGTCCTTCAACAGTTTGTTGAGGCGTTTAACAGGATTGATGTCGAGAAACTGGTCAGTCTGTACCATGAGGAGGCAATCAACCACCAGGTCGCAGAAGAGCCAGTCCAGGGGCACGATGCAATCAGGAAGATGTTTGTAGAGAGTTTTGCGAATGCATCAATGACCTGTATTGTGGAAAATATGTTTGAGGATGGAGAATGGGCCATTATGGAGTGGAGGGATCCACAAGGTCTCCGTGGATGTGGGTTCTTTCATGTCATTGACTCAAAAATAGTGTTCCAACGGGGTTACTGGGATAAATTGACGTTTCTACGACAACAGGGTCTCCCAATTCCGGGGGAGCAGGGAGGTGATTAAATTCCAATCATTCAGGAAATTTATCTCCCGAAGGGAAAAATCAGGACATAACAATAGTTTCCGGCCCTACATCAGTGTATGGAAATAAGATCTTCTTGAACCAACAGATTTTCGGAGGATCTTGTCTTCCAGTTTCACATGTCAATATCTCCCTGAAATCATACTCATACAAATCTTATCCACCCGGATACAGGATATCTTCATATTTTCGCCAGACTTCCCATCTTCTCGATCCGATCAGTCATTCACCGCTCTTCCTCATCCGCGATTACCGATCAGATTGCCAGTGATCACCCTGAAAGATCACGGGTATCTCATTGTTTCTGAGTGTTGCAACAGGTTGCAACAGTTTAAACCGGAGAGAAACCGGCCAATACCATCATAATTTTCCAATTTTTTTATGACCCGGACACCATCGAAAACCAGGTGCAACACCCCCGGATGCTGCCGGTTCAGTCATTATGCCACCAGATGAAAGAACATACCAAGAATACCAGCACAATGCAGATAAAATGTATTTCTAACTGATTTTAACAGATTTTTGCTGTAGTATTTATAACCTGTTTCATGCAACAGGAGTATGTCACACAGAGACCTGCACAAGGTTCGCCGGAAAAACTCCGGACACCCATACAGGCTCTGTGCACAATAGATGAGCTGCGTTCAACATGTCCTCCTACAATCGAAGTGACTCATCATCAAAGCCGGGAACCAGACCCTTCAGGGAAGGTTGCCGACTCTCTCTGTATGCTGCAATGATCCAACCGAACTTCAGCCAGCCGTCAGACGGCTGGTCTTCCTCCTACATTTAATCACTGAGTACATGAGGTAATTATGTTTAGAGCAAATACTCTCACCAGCACCTATAACGAAAGACAGATGACCCTGATAAGTTACCTGGAAGACCGGGTAAAAGAAGGGAAAAATTTCTTCAAATCAAAGTATATTGCCAGAGATACAGGCCTCTCATCCAAAGAGGTAGGAACAAACATGGGAATTCTGGCTGATAACTGCCCGAGGTTCACAATTCAGAAGTACAGTTACTCAAACAGTACCACCTGGCTGATCACACCATCCCAGGCATAAAAAACCTTTTCTCTTCCTCCTACATTTCCAGTCATTTCAATTCTATCAGCACTCTCCTGAGCAGGTCTCAAATTTTCAGAGGATACCTGTTTGATGTGAATAATGGGAGTACTCAGTTCATGAGAAGAAAGTATATGTAAAAAGTCCTTTACATATGTAGTGTGGTCATCTGAACAACGTTCAGGTGAACCAGCTTCTGAAAGCAACTGTGCTCGAACGAAAAAGCATGGAGGCGAACCACAAGCAAAAGGAACAGATCTGAAAGACCCATAAGCGACTCATAATAAACCCGTGAAATGGAGTGCTTCATAAGAAAATTCCAATACAACACTCCCCATTTCACATTCTGTAAGTAATATGGCATAATCAGATTATCAATTCAATCCTCCTACACAATCCTGAACCCGGACACTCATCCAGATCTCTGATCCGTTACATCCAGGTCTTTTTGATCTGCAACACGGAGACAGGGATATTGAACTTGAAAGTTGTATTTGCAACTAATTTGATCAGGGTTCATCATAAGGATATGAAGCCTTTTTCTTGTGTTACTCATGCAACGAATGAATCGTTGTTTCTGAAGATACGTAATGGAATCAGAGATTTCCATGGTTCTGACAAAACATGAATTCACAAACATTTTGTTAAAACCTGATTCTTCAGGAAAAATGGAAGCAAATATGTAGATTATGGTTGCATAAGCAACTAATTATACGACTGTATGAAACAGTATCCGTGCACATACAACCCTGCCGATCTGATGACCCGGTGAATCATTCACCGTGTTATATATCGGGGGTTGTTCATGTTTGAAAGACTGAATGAACGAGAGATCTACCGTTCAGTGAATCTACCCAAAAATTACCAAAGAGAAACCTATGAAGAGAAAAACGGTCACACAGATAACGACCCTTCTCCTCCTCATTTCAACCATCATCTGTGTTATCACCGGATTCATCAAATGGCCCGGGCTTATCACCGGTCTGGGGCTCACCTACCGTCAGGTACCGCTGACACTCATAACTGAACTCCACGACTGGTCAGGGCTTGTAATGACCATCCTTGTTGCTCTCCATGTGTTCCAGTTCAAAGGAATGATGAAGAGAATGGTCCGGGGATTGACACAAAGGAGCTCATCATGAAGAATAGATCCATATTAATCATACTCCAGATATTCTGTCTTGTAAGTTTCATAGGCAGTTTTGTCAGTGCAGGATCCGCATCCGGCACCGACGGGTGCCAGGACCCGTTACTTGCTACGACAAGTGAACAGAAGAAGGTTATTTCAGACGATGCAGGAACTACCCTGATTGATGAAGACACCCAGGCAAAGGCTGATAGTCTCGCAGGGACCTGCCCGAAAGGATTCCACTGCAGTTGTCCGGGATGTCCGCTCTACGGTGATCTTGATGAGGACAAATTCTGTGATCTCGGCGAAGAAGGAAATGAGACTGCCTGATCATTTCATATTCTTTTTTCACCCCAGACAGTTATACGTTCAATGCAACCTTTGGATGCCGGTTCTGGCATTGCCAATAAACAACAATAATGCATGATTGAAACCAACATACTGATATTACAATAAGGGTTATTTTTGCAGAAGAGGCAGAATAGCCGGCATGGTGTGTTCCTGATATATGGTAAAACAAGTTAAATTTGAATTTGTCGGGAAGTATATCTCATTTCTCTACCGGTATCACCAGACATATCTGGACAAGGAACTGGAGCCATACAACATCGGTTCAGGGCAGTTCTTCATATTAATGCCCCTCTACAAGAAAGATGGTATAAACCAGGAGAAGATCTCCCAGATCATCAAGGTGGACAAGGCTACTATTACCAGGGCAATTACAAGACTGATAGATGAGGGCTATGTCATCAGGGAGAGGGACGAGGATGACAGGCGTGCATACAAAGTCTTCCTGACAAAGAAAGGGAAAGGAATAAAACGAAATATTATGGCGATTGCACAACGCTGGGATAATATCATCCTTGCAAACCTGGATCAGGATCAGCATGAAGCAGTTAGATCAACGTTTTGCACAATGTATGATAACGTCTGCGATTACACACATTCATGACTCTCACCAGTAATGTTTTTTTTACCTTATTCTTTGAAAATAATGGTTTTTAACCAGATTTTTTGTTAGCCGATACATACTACCTGCCACTTTTATCAACTGACTTTTGAGGAACCTTATAAAGAAAAAAGTTTGTCAGACATATGTCTGCCAGATGGTTCATACAACGGTTCAAGGTTGGTATCATTTGAGAAATATAGAATACCTTAATCTGTCATGGCCGGATTTTATTATATTTTAAACTCGATGTCTGAACAGATGCCCCGGATCTGAATAAGAACACAAAAAGTTTAAATTGCCACCCTCGTTAGAGGAAGTATTTCCCTTATTTTTCTAAAGACCCAAAACACAAATCGATCTACATATATTCAGAGAAAATTCATTTCACATTGTTTACTCATGAGAACGATCTGGATTTTCTTGGGACTGCTCTGTTTCGCCCTTATCTGTAGTGCAGGATATGCAGATGACAGGAAAGAGGCGACAGAATACACTATTGCAATACACGAGAAGGCAAATGATACTGCTGCCTGGAACAACAACGATGAGGATTTTATCTTCGCAAACAAGGGATTTATTGCGACTGATTCACCCCTTGTGATACCATCGGCATACCCCGGCATCACTGCATGGAGTATGGATTCCTACAGTTTTCTAAACAACGAAAGCTGCCCTGACACCATCAATCCGCTTCTGTTCAGACAGGCACAGCTCAACAATATCAACGGGCTGTTCAATGTCACAGACGGCATTTACCAGGTCAGGGGATACGATGTATCAGACATCAGTTTCATCAAAGGAGACACCGGCTGGATAGTTATCGACCCTGCTGTCTCTGTTGAGACAGCAAAGGCAGCCATGGACCTTGTCAACAAGACCATCGGAAAATATCCGGTGAAAGCAGTTATTTATTCGCATCCCCATGTGGATCATTACCAGGGAGTGAAAGGAGTCACAACCCAGGAGGCTGTCGATTCCGGTGATGTGCAGATCATCGCACCTGAACATTTCATGGAGCACGCCCTGAGCGAGAATGTGTATGCAGGAAATGCCATGTTCAGACGGGCAACCTACCAGTATGGGATTCAGTTGCCCAGGGATGCAAAAGGAAATATCGATATCGGCCTTGGTAAAAGCCCATCGACAGGAACTGCATCCCTGATCGCCCCCACCGTTGACATCACAAAGACCGGACAGAAACTGACTGTTGATGGTGTCCAGATGGAGTTCCAGCTGGCAGAGAACACAGAGGCACCTGTCGAGATGAACGTCTGGTTCCCGCAGAGGAGTGCCTTGTTCATGGCTGAGAACTGTGCGGCAACCTACCACAACCTTCTGACCCTTCGCGGAGCACAGGTCAGGGACCCGCTCTCCTGGTCCAACAATCTCAAAGAGGCACGTGATCTCTACGGAGACAAGGCAAAGGTTCTCTTCCGTGCCCACCACTGGCCGGTGTTCGGAACTGATAAAGTGATTGAGCAGCTGGAAAACCAGCGTGATCTCTACAAGTTCATCAATGACCAGACCCTCAATCTCATCAACAAAGGATACACCATGGATGAGATCGCGAGCATGATTGAACTACCAGAGTCACTTGACCAGTACTGGTACACTCATGGATTCTACGGTCAGTTCTACATGGGAGTCAAGGCGACCTACCAGAAATACCTTGGATTCTATGATGCAGACCCGATAAATCTCAAACGACTTCCACCGACTGAGTTTGCAACAGAGATCACCAGGTACATGGGAGGTGCTGATGCAGCACTTGCTCAGTTGCAAAAGGACTATGATGCAGGTAATTATGAACTGGTTGCCTCAATTGCACACTATCTCGTCTTTGCAGATCCGACAAACATGGAGGCACGCGAGATGGAGGCTGATGCCCTGGAGCAGCTCGGATATCAGGTTGAGTCAGGAACAGCACGAAATGCTTACCTAATGGGTGCACAAGAACTGAGAAGCACTGAACCGGTCACCATGCGCAGTGGAATATCAGATGATATCATGGCTGCCATGTCAATGAGTGAACTTCTGGATTACATCTCAGTCAGGGTAAATGGACAGAAGGCAGACGGCGAAGACTACAAGATGAACCTTGTTCTTTCTGACACCGGTGACACGGCCTTGATCCAGATCAAGAACAACGCACTTGTGTACTGGGTTGACAGTTCCTCACCAGATGCAGTTGTCACGGTGACTATGCCAAGAAAGACACTCGAAGGACTTGCACTCGACCCGTCGACAACTCCTGAAGATGTGACAACAACCGGTGACTCAGAAGTATTTGACAGGTTTGTCGGAATGCTCGATGTATTCAACCCCGGGTTCAACATCGTCACCCCTTAACTTTTTTGAGATTCTCTCCGAACCCCGGATTAGTTCTGTTAATGAAAAGAAACATTATTCTCTGCTCAGTTTAATATTGCACTGATGACAATATCCCGGGCTGATCCTGTATACAGGGGACTCATTCTTCTCATATTCTCAATCTCGCTCGCAAATTTTATGTCAGCAATCGACGGGACCATTGTTACCGTCGCACTCCCGACCATATCACAGGTTTTTGATGTCAGCCCGGGTGTAGCAAGCTGGGTCATAACCAGTTACATCCTGGTGATGGCAGGCTGTGTCCTCATATTTGGCAAGGTTTCAGACGTCATCGGGTTTAAGACCGTCTTCCTGTCAGGGTTCATGATCTTCACCATCGGGTCGTTAGCAGCGGGTTTTCTTCCCGGATTTCTGAACTCGTTTCCGGTATTTATCATATCCCGGATATTCCAGGCAGTCGGGGCATCGATGATCACCGCAATCGGGCCTGCCATGGTCACTGCCTACATCCCGATGGAGTTCAAGGGAAAGGCGATGGGAACAGTCTTTACGATTCAGGCGTTAGGAGGAGCGATAGGTCCTACAGCCGGAGGAATACTCACCCAGCACCTCTCATGGAGCTGGATCTTCTTCATCAACATCCCGATCGGGATCGGGGCGATCATTCTGGGTGCAAAAGTGATCCCAGAGAAAGAGAGACGGAGATGGATCCCCGGGTTTGACCGCACCGGTGCAGTGCTGACCTTTACCGTCCTCTCATCCATGCTCTTCTTCCTCTCAGAGGGTCAGACCTTTGGATGGACAAGTCCGGTAATTCTCGGAGCAGCGGCTCTGACCGTTCTCGCAACCGGGTTCTTTGTGAAGCACGAACTCTCATTCCCCGAACCACTGCTTGAGCTTCGGCTCTTCAGGGAGAAGAATTTCCTTTTCACGAACTCCCTTATTGTCCTGCTCTTCTTCAACTTCGGAGGAGTCTGTTTTCTTCTTCCGTTCTATCTCCAGTATCTGCAGGAGTTTTCACCATCGCTTGTTGGGCTGGTCTTCTCGACCCTCTCGATAGCGCTCATGCTTGGAGGAATTCTTGCAGGAGTAGGAGCAGGAAAGGTGCCATGGAGATGGATCAACGGTACTGCCGGGGCGCTTGAAATCCTGGGTTATTTCCTTATCACACAGATCCGGCCAGACTCAAACCCCTGGTTTACGGTGCTCTGCCTGGCACTTGTAGGAACCGGGGCAGGCCTGATACTCACATCCTCTTCCAGCATGATCATGAACTCGGTCTCAAAGAGATACCAGGGCATGATATCCAGTTTTACGAGTCTCGAACGGTTCATTCCCATGATGCTCGGAGTAACCATATTCAACATACTCTTTGTCCAGGGCATCAGTTCTGTTGCATCAGCAGCCAGCGTTGGTGAGATGATGAACAATCTCTCAAAAACTGCCCTTGAGTCCGGGTTCGGCTTAGCATTCTGGTTCGCATTTTTGCTCAGCCTGTGTATGCTGGTCGTTGCAGCATGTGCAAACCTTGAGATACATCCGGATTATCAGAACGAGAAGTAAGGAAGGAGACAGGAACAGAACTGGAGCAGGGATAATCCTGATCCATCAGGATTTAATCCTCTGATTCCTGTCAGAACGGTGGGTTGTCAGGCTGATCTTATATCTCTACTTTTGAGTTCACCGGATTAACCCCGGAAAATCCGTATTTCTCCTTCAGTATTGCGAAAAGGTACGGCAGAGCAAAGAAGAATGCCACACATCCACATGCCAAGAATGCATTCCTGTAGGTCCCTGCTATGACAAATACCGGCACGATGGCAAGTGTGGATGCAAACTGACCAAGGTTCAGAGCAACGGAGAACCCTCCGCTAGCCCTTCCAAGATACTGTTTCGGCGTTATGGAAGCGATCCACGTGAGTATCGTCGGCATCAGGATGCCTTCACCAATACCGATAAAGACAACCCCGATTCCTACTGTGATAAGAGATGATGCGAACCCGAGAATACAGAGCCCTGCTCCAAAGAAGACGAAGGTGAAGGTCAGGATTGTGTTCCGGCGAAATCTCCAGGCAATTCTCCCGTACATCACTCCTATGAGTGAAGAGGCGCAGCCTGATATCCCGAGAAATATTCCACTTGCAAGAGCGGTGTTCTCTCCGATCACCCGTGCTGCATCAAGATTTGCAAGTAAGAACGGGAACTTGGTGGGCAGCAGGAAGAAGAGCATGTTTCCTAGAAACAGGGTTATGTATGCCGCAAGGAGTGGTGAAGCAGGGAAGGTCTCATCAGAAGATCTCTCCTTCTCCTCAAATCTCGGCTTTGCCGGCTCTCTCATTGATGTGATAATACCAACGAGAATAACAAGACCAATCAGATAGATGAGGAATGCTGCCCGCCAGGATATTCCGGCGAGAATCCCCCCGCTGGTTTCAAGAATTAACACCCCGAATCCCATTGCTGCAGCCTGATACCCGAGAACCCGTGCCCGGGTAATCCCTTCATAGTAGCAGGCGATCAGAGAGGATGTGGTGCAGGTGATACCTGCAATCCCCATTCCAAGGATGAATCTTCCGACTAATATCGCGTATATTGAGTTAAGATAAAATCCGGAACTGCCTGCGGTGGTGAAGACCGCAATGGAGGCGACAAGAACCGGAACTTTTCCGAATTTGTCTGATAGAGCACCGATAAAAAACCCGGTGAGAGCAATTGCAAGTGCAGGGAGGGTGATAATTAACGATATTAATGTCTCTGATGCACCGGGAAATGCCTGACTGATGAGCGGAAGAGCCGGCGCGACTGCTGCTCCCCCCATAAGAATCATCATGGCTGAAAGCAAGAGAAAAAGTAAGGTCCATCCCGATGGTTTGAACGATGTGGCTGTCATGCCCTATCTGATTACAAATGGCAAAATATGAAGAAAGTGCTCCTGAATTGAGTAGCTCTCATTATGATCGATGATTCATTACTTCTCGAACTGAAGAAGATCGGGATGAGCGAGTACGAGGCAAAGGTGTATGGTATCCTGTCAGCCTTGAGAGTGGCAAGTGCACGTGAGATTCACGAACAGACCAGAATACCACGAGGCAGGATCTATGAAACACTGACCTCCCTGGCTGAGAAAGGGTTTGTCGTCTCTTCAGGAAAATTGCCGGTGCGGTACTCGCCGATAGATGCCTCACAGACCTTTGAGAGACTGAAAAAGGAGTCCATTGATTCCCTTGAAGGGTTGTATCAGCGGCTAAAAGTGCTTGAAACAGAGACACCGGAACAGCTCATGCAGGGATATGAGTTGCGAACAGAATGGACCCGGGATACGCAGATCAGAATGATGCTCCGTCGTGCAAAGACAGAGATCATCCTTCTCTGCAATGATATGGAGTTTCTCACCAGATATGCCAATGATATCTCACGTGCTGCAAAGAGGATACCGCTGTACCTCGTAGTCGGAAGAGAGGAGCTTGGAGGAGTTACTCAGGTAAAATGCTATGTCGGCGGGAATGACATCGAGTCATCGTTCTTTCATGCTGAAGCAGGAGATGCTATGGGAATCTCACTGAAACTGCTCCTGATGGCTGACCGCCGTGAATCACTCTCAGTTATGGAAGAGAATGGAACAATAACAGGGGTATTCATCTGCCCGGATATGTACGCTGGATATCTTTCACGGAAGATTCTCCAGGAGATTGAGCAGGTGGAGAGGTCACGGAAAAAGATCTGAACGGTTCTCTCCGGACAATAACGCCAGGAAAAAGGGATTGTGGTCTCATTTATGCTGCATCTTTGCAGTCGTATAACGTGCTTCGCATCGGAGAGGCAGTATTTGACGCAGTTCTTCCCGTACTTTCTGCTCCACTCCATTCGTCATCAGGTATTACCGGGCAACTGTCCTGTATCCATGTGGTAACGCCGCTGCTCTCTCCTCCAGGCATACCATGACCCGTCTGCCCGAGCAGGAAGTACCTGATCTGGCCTTCATGTATCAGGGCTTTCAATGACTCGTTTGTAAGGATCTGATCTCTGCCAGAATACCCGCCCATTGCCATAACAGGAGCGCCATATGAAAGGATGAGATCCCCGGCAGACCGTGAACTCTCAACACCTACGATGTACTTTTCACCAGACTGATGGGATGAGAGAAAGGAATAGAGAGCAGAACTGTTCCCCTGAATCTCTCCCGGCATCATGCCAGGTGACTGGCCCGGCCCGGATGCAAGGCCCGGGCCTGCTGACGGCATTCCACCTTGTTCCTTATAGATAACAGGTGTGCATGACCAGACAAACGGTGCAACACAGAGCAGGCCGATGGTTAGCAGAATTACTATAGTCTGAATTCCTGATGGGGCCGGAGAGGAACGGAAACGGAGGATGACAAGTGCTGAAGCACCCAGGAGTGAACCCACGAGGACAATCCATGAGAGTGGTGCCAGAAATTCAGGAGTGTACCCCAGGAATACCCACTGGCACACCCCGGTCATAGATATGGCAGCAACAAGCAGCCATCCTTTGATTCCCGGTGTAAGGTACGCCTCATACATCGAAACCACCCCGATTCCGACAAGACCTGCAAGGGGGATGGCAACCATCACTACATAGTAGGTGTGGTAAAAACCGCTTGTAAAACTGAAATAGATCAGTTCAGGGAAAAGCCAGAGGGCCAGTGCAATTGTAAGGACTTCCTTTTCGTTCAGGTTTGTCAGAACCGCCAGGGTGGGCCTTGTGATCCAGGCAAGAAGTCCGATCAGGGCGAATGGGAGCAGCCAGCTGATCTGCCCTGACATTCCGGCATCTCCCATTCTGAAGAGCCCGGGCTCACCACCGTCATTCATTCCAGGCATGCCACCGGGACTGCCGCCCGGGCGTCCTCCGTTCTCCATTCCAAGTGGAGGCATACCCTGGGTTCCATTACCAATAAAGCCTGGAGATCCTGCTGATGCCCTATATGGATCCTGCACAGATCCCCGGGTTCTGTCAGGCAACGATCCCTGATCACCGGATGTTGTATTCCAGTCAGGTCCGGGGGAATTAAATCCGTTCTCCATTCCCGGGAGGAATGACCCGCCGGATCCACCGGGGATGACTCCGGGATATCCACCGCGTTCTGACTGATTCCTGCTCAGTTCACCGCCATGAAACGGCATCAGCCCTCCAAGCAGTCTGTTCAGACCGTTGTACCCGAATATCAGATTAAACTCCGAGTTTCCGGTACTGCTGCCAATATACGGCCGTTGATCTACAGGCGTCAGATCCATCATAACAGCCCAGGATGCAGAAACCAGGAGGAGAACTCCTGATGCTGCTATCAGGTGCAGGATCTTCTTCTTCCACGTGATTCGAACATTCAGCAGGTATATTCCGAAACATGCAGGAACAACCGCGAACGCCTGTATCATCTTGATATTAAACCCGACCCCTATCAGAACTGCAGCTCCCATCAGGTAGAATGGAGACCCGGTCTTCCAGGCATGAAGGGCAAGATACACTGCGCAGAGGAGGACGAAGATGAGCAGTCCGTCCATGTTGTTGGTTCGGGCGACTGCAACAAAGATTGGTGTGATCGTGAGGGCGAACGCAGCAACAAGCCCTGCTGCCTTTCCCCACGATCTCCTGACAAGCAGATAGAGCAGGAGAACAGAACAGATTCCGGCGAGGGCCTGGGGAAGAATAACCGAAGAACCTGAAAATCCGAGTAATGTCGCACTCAATGTCTGAACCCAGAGACTGACAGGTGGTTTGTCCACCGTGACAAATCCGGTGGGATCATAGGAGTTGTAGATTATGATCGCGGGATTTGTGAGCATGCTCTTTACTGCTGCTGTATAGTATGAGTTTGAATAACCCTCCTTTGCAAGATTGAATAGAAGAAAGACTGATGCCAGGATCAGAATCCCCAGCAGAATCAACTCATGACGATATGCTCGAATATTGGATTGGATGTTCACTAGGTCACCACTGTTAGAAGACAGATAGGTTTCGATCGATGAGACCCTGTTCAGTGTATAGATATTAAGGATTCACAACACCGTGTTGTTTGAAGAAACCACCCGGCGGTTCAGTATTTGTCTACCACCATACCGGGATTGGTATATTTCAGAAAACAGGAGACCGGGAGCAGAATAAAAAATAGCAAACGGAAAGGCACAGACCCTTGTTTTAGAAGAACGCAACCTTAACCCCAGAATATCATACCACCTGATACCATCTTCTTTATCCTCTTGTTCAGGAATACCTTCGAACATTCGGGGAGATCTTACGAGACAATCCCAAAATCTGACCGAAACAACCCGAAAGGGATGATCATCACGAAGGTATCACCATACATTACAACAGTTCTCATCCTTGGTGCGTCACTCATATGCTGTGCAACAGCGGAGGAGATGAACGCCCGGAATTTACCAGGACAGCAGATCGCTCCAGGCATGACCAACGATTCGCCTCAGGGAGAGATGAACGATAGTGGAAGCCCAGACAATTATCAGAACGGGCAACAGGGTGGGGGACAGAATACCCAGAATTCAATGAGTCACACAAATCCTGGCACCCAAAATGCCCAGACCGGGCAGAATACAGGCACAGGACAACAGGCAACAAGGCCGATCTCAACCGCTACACCCCAGCCAACTATTCAGGAACCGCAGAAAAACACTCCTGCAGCACCAACTCCTGATACATTCCATAAGGAAGTAATTCAGACCAGCCAGCCAACACAAAAAGATCCGGAGCCAAAACAGTCGCAGATACAGCAGGTATCCCCAGGAACTGGTGGTCAGTATCACAACATCCAGTTCCCCCCGTCATACCCTGGCATTAAGGAGGATCGTGCTGCGATACAGGTGACCAGCAACCCGGCTGGTGCCGGTGTGTATCTCGATGGACTATCCAAAGGGGTAACCCCTTCATCAGGATACCTTGACATATCAGATCTTTCCCCGGGAACCTATACCATTCACCTGACCCTTTCAGGGTACACCGACTACACAACCCAGATAACCCTTTCCAGAAATGAGGTCGCCACAATCTCGGCAGATCTGACATCGACATATGTCCCGTCAGAGTACGGAGCGCTCTCGGTACAGTCCACCCCGTCAGGAGCAGATGTGTTCCTTGATAATGAATACAAGGGAATCACCCCGGTCACACTCCAGAAGATCAGCACTGGTTCTCACACCATACTCATCAAAAATGAGGGATTCTCGTCATACAGCGGAGATGTTTATATTGTTCCTGATCAGGCATCAGCACTCTCGGTCACCCTGACTGCAAGTGCCACACCGACCCGGACACCAACACCTAACCCGACACAACCTCCTGTACCGGTACCGACAAAATCAGCCCCGTCCCCATGGATAGCACTCGGCAGTCTTGCAGCAGCAGGACTCATATTTGTCGGACAGAAGCAAAGATAGATCTGCAGAATATGTGATGCGTCATCGTATGTAGGATCAATGAGCCGGTTCACAAACCGTGCTCATCGCTCTCTCTTTTCATGCTGATCCACAGGGCTTTCTGCGCCCCTGTTCTGAAAAAAACTCAGGAAATTGGTTATGAGCAGGATTCACGGATTTCAGGCAGTACTGCAATAATCATTATCCTGCCGTGGAGCGGACGCCTCATAATGAATCACCTCTCTCTTCTGATCCTTCTCGCCTGTGCGTTGGTCTGCGTCATGACCGTTACAGCAGATAAAGACCCGCAGCAGGCTGCAATCTGGTTTGACAAGGGGAAAGACCTGGCATCAATGGCCAGCTACGCGGAAGCAGTATCAGCATTCGATATGTCCCTTACATTTGGTCAGGATGATGAGGCTGTATGGCTGGAGAAGGGAAAGGCCCTTGCAAGGCTTGGAAAGTATGCCGAGGCAACAAAGACACTTGAAAAAGCAATCGCGTTAAAACCTGATGACATCGAAGCATGGACTCAGAAAGGTGATGCACTCAACTGGCTTGGAAAGAACAACGAGGCACTCCAGGCATATGAGAAGGTTCTCGAACTAGACCCGAAAAATTCCTACGCAAAACTGAAGAAAAACATCATCCAAAATCTGCGTGCCAGTTAAGGATAGAACTGATATCAATCAGGGTATGCTGAACCGGGAGAGAACCTGAAAAACAGAGTGGTTCAGACCTGTAAAGGAGTAACCAGCCAGGTCGTGCTGTTGGAGTAACTGTACTTCTCGATAGTAAAGTCGGGACAGGTCTCTGCAAGGATGGCCATGTTAGTTCCCACCTCTTTTGAAGAGAGTCCGAGATCCCGGGCAATGTACTTGGACTTGAAGAAACATCTGCCAGAGCGAAGCCGATCTTTCAGGTACCCGATCAGGCAGACCTGTCGTTCATTATAGGAGTTATTGAATCGTGCATGGAATAACATGAAATACCTCTCTCTGTCATTGAATGTGACTTGTGAACGATAAGATGCGTTGTAGGAGGAAACCGGTTGTAGGGGACCGGCATGAAGTTCGAGCATCTGCAGTTCATATGAAGTTCGCGAGAGAGCCCGGCAGAATCTGCCAGACAGACATCAACAGATGACACATCGGATTGTAGGAGGACATGTTGAACGCACCTCATCAGATGTCTGTCTGGTCAGGCACTGCACCCGCTGCGGTTCATTGAACCTGACAGCCTGGCAGGGCTCCCTGTGACATACCAGTGTTGCGTGAAACAGGCTATAAGGAAGACAGATAAAACCGGATTAGATCAGTTGGAAATAGATTTTAATCACTAAACACGAGTGGTTATCAAAAAGAGAATGAATAGTTACCAGGTTTATTCACAACTGTCAGATTCTATTGTTGCATCAGGTTCAGACCGTTCATAATCCTTGAGGATCTGATTGTCATTACAGGCCGCAGTTTCATCCCGAAGGATGGTTTTTACTGTTGCGACCGGTTGCAACTCCCTGAAACTGCTGCCATTTGAGCATCAACAGATTGATAGTTCCCCTCTCGGCGAACCTGACATATGAGTGAAAACGCGGGGTGGAGACGATCATGATCGCATAACAGAAATCTGGATACACGATCCAATGGTAACAGTATTTATGAACCATACACTCATCATCATCCTGCTCTGCCTGGGAGTCATGGCGGGCACATCTGTCGCAGAAAAAACAGTAGAGGAGTGGAACAATCTGGGGGTCGCCTACTTTGGGCAGGGTAATTATGACGAAGCCATCGCTGCCTACCAGAACGCTACAGTCCTTGATCCGTCAAATGCCATGGCCTGGGGAAACATCGGCCTGGCCCTGGCTAGTCAGGGAAAGTACGAAGAAGCCCTTGAAGCATTACATAAGACCACTGAATTGAATCCCGAAGACGCCCTTGCCTGGTCAAACACCGGTCTCGTGCTCGATCATCTCGGAAGGTATGAAGAGGCGCTTGTTGCATATGACCGGTCACTGGAGCTTAAACCCGATATTGCAAGAACCTGGACCAACCGGGGCCTTGCCTGTCATAACCTTGGCAGGGAGGATGAAGCCCTCACCGATTACGTGAAAGCCACCACTCTTGACCCGAAGTACGAGCCGGGATGGAAGAACAGGGGTTCAGCATTATACAATCTGGACAGATACGATGAGGCAATAACAGCATGTGAGACGGCTCTTGCGCTCAACGCTGACGATGCTGCAGCATGGAAGACAAAGGCTGATGCCCTGGTGAAACTAGGCAGGGGCGAAGAGGCTCAGATAGCCTCTGAAAAAGCAGCATCCATCCTTCAGGGTTCGTCATAAGATAGACCGTGTTGTTTTCACCGGCATTACAGGAGATCATTCCTGAACCTCTCCACCCCCTAGTTCCTGAACGGTTTGAGGTAATCGGGGATATCGCGATCATTTCTATCCCTGATGAACTGTCCCCGTATCAGCAGGCTATCGCCGGTTCACTGATTGTACAGCGGCATAGTATCACCACCGTACTGAAACGGGTCTCGAAACGGACCGGAGCCTGCAGGGTGGCAGAGTTTGAGCCGATTATTGGTACAAAGACCAGAACAATATACAGGGAGTTTGGATTCAGGTACCGGGTGGATCTCTCCCACGCCTTCTTCACAAGCAGACTTGCCGGGGAACGAAGGCGGATATCTGCCATGGTCCGGCCCGGTGAGATCGTGCTGGTTCCTTTCGCTGGAGTTGGGCCGTTTGCAATTCCGGCAGCATCTCGAGGGGCACAGGTCATCGCAGTCGAGATAAATCCTGAAGCCTGTCGCCTTCTTAAAGAGAATTCCAGACTGAACAGGGTAGAAGACCGAATCACCGTGATCTGCGGCGATGCCTCGATGGCGGGAAGAATGCTCAGGATCAGGGCAGACCGGGCGATCCTCCCCACCCCCTACGGTTTAGAAGAAGCCTTCACACCGCTTGCACAGATGGTTAAGGCAGGCGGAATTATCCATTATTATACGTTTGATACCCACAACGGCGCTCAGGATCGTGCCCGGAACTTCAGGGACTGTGGGTTTCTTGTTGACCGTATTCACCGGTGCGGCAATGTTGCTCCCTCGGTCAGCAGATGGGTGTTTGATTTAAGGTCTGAAGAAGAGCCCGGATCCGAGAACTGAATATTTTTACCGGTCGCAGATGAACAGTACGGGTCAATCCGATCAGACGACGAGGAATAAAGATGGCAGAGACCCAGTACTCAAAAATATTCGCTGCAGCCCGGACCGAGACCCCTCTCATTCATCATATCACAAACTACGTCACCGTGAATGACTGTGCAAACATCACTCTCTGTGCAGGAGGTGCACCGGTGATGGCACACGCGCCAGAGGAGGTCGAGGAGATGGTGCAGTATGCGGGAGCCCTGGTCCTCAACATTGGAACGCTTGATCATGCACAGATTGAGTCAATGCTCCTCGTAGGAAAGGCAGCAGCAAAGAAGGATATTCCGATCATTCTTGACCCGGTCGGTGCCGGGGCAACAACCCTTCGTACCAACGCTGCAAGGAGACTGATGACCGAACTACCAATCTCGGTCCTGAAAGGAAATGCAGGCGAGATCGGGGTGCTCGCCGGGGTGGATGCAAAGGTCAGGGGGGTTGACTCGGCAGGAATTTCCGGGGACCCGGTCTCAATCACAGAGGAGTATGCAGGCCGGTCAGGTATGACCGTGGTCATGAGCGGAGAGACTGATATCGTCAGTGACGGAAACCAGGTTTTCCTGGTAGAGAACGGCCATCCATTGATGGGGGCTATCTCCGGGACAGGATGTATGGCTGCTTCGGTGACCGGAGTATTTGCTGCATCAGAGAAGGATCTGGTAACCAGTTCTGCTGCAGCGCTTGCCGCATTCGGACTCGCTGGTGAGCGGGCAGCAGCCCTGGCAAGGGGTCCTGGCTCATTCAAGGTTGCACTCTTTGATGCACTTGCAACCCTCACTCCTGATGACCTTGCAGAAGGGGCACGGATCAAAAGAGCATGAGATACGACCTGTACGTGGTAACTGACGAGAAACTCTCCCGGGGGTTGAGCCATGCTGCTATTGCCAAACAGGCAGTGGAAGGAGGGGCTGATGTCATCCAGCTCAGAGACAAAAACCTCCAGGGAAAGGAGTTCTTCGAAACAGCATGTACTATCAGGACGATAACTGCCAGGGCAGGTGCCCTCTTCATCATCAACGACCGGCTTGACATCGCACTCGCCTGCAGGGCTGACGGGGTACATATCGGGCAGCATGATATTCCGCTCTCAGCGATCCGCCCGCTTACTCCGCACCCGTTCATCATCGGTGTATCGGTATCATCGCTACAGGAGGCGATGATCGCTGAGAAAGGTGGGGCTGATTATGTTGCAGTCAGTCCGGTCTTCTCCACCGGCTCAAAAGATGATGCAGGATTAGGACTTGGGCTCATGCTGGTCAGGGAGATATCTGACGCTGTCTCCATTCCGGTCATCGGGATCGGCGGGATTCACATAGATAACGCAGGCGATGTATTCAACGCAGGTGCCGTGGGTGTTGCGGTTATATCAGCGATTGTAAGTCAGGATGATATCATCCTTGCTGCAAAGGCGTTTAAATCAAGGATAAGGAAGTTCAGACCCTGAAAAAAAGATAGAGTCTTCAAAAGGTGCCTTTCTGTTCAGGAGGTACCTTCGCCAGAATGCATTGACTGCTCTTTCTCCCATTCATTTCCTACCCAGGAAAGAACAGATTTTGATTCATCAATCAGAGTCTGGGCATGGTTCTCGGTGAGGAACGTAATATCTTCTGCTGAAAGATTAGACTGCCATGCAATCCGGGAGATATCAGCGAGATCGGTGATCGGCTGATTCAATGTTTCAGGGATGTACGATCGCACTGCATGATGCAGGTCACAGAGAGGGGTGCCACGTTCAGGCCTCTCTCCTGTCCTCCATACAATCAGTCCTTCAAGAGTGTATTCAAGAGCACGGTGGGCATAACTAACAGCCCAGAGGAGTGAACCTGCGTTCAGAAGTTCCTGTGCAACTGCAAGTTCATGATCAGCACGATTAAACCACTGTTCTGCTTTCATTCAGGTTCCCGTTATTAAGTTCTCATAGTATCGTTCTCGCTGATCCAAAAAAAGGGCTGTGTTGTATCAGGCGTAAAGAGGAAAATCCTATGCATCTCTCCCGGGTACTGCACCGAATCGCCCCGATGATCTCTTCAGGGCAGAAATCTTCTTCTTCATCACTATCCCCTCACCAACCGGGTCCGCCAGTCATCCGTATGATTGAAGCCCGGTCATTCCCGGACTCACTCAGAATAGTTCATTACAATGATCTCACTGATGGCCCCACGTTTCTCTGCATTGCTGTTAATGATCCGTTTCGCCAATACCCGCTCGATCCGGTATTGCTGATAGAGATCATCAAAGAAGTAGTCGGTGGGATCCTCATTCCTGGGGTCAGAGTTGCTCAGCATCACCGACGCCGCGAGCCTGTCCACCGAGTCAAAAAACTCCTTGAGACGTACCTGATCCTGATCTGAAAATCCATCCCGTGAGTAGGCTGTAAATGAGGATGAAGCGCTCAGTGGTCTGTACGGTGGGTCAAGATAGACGAACGTTTGATCGTCGATGTACTCAAGGCACCGTGAGAAGTCGCCGTGAAGGATGGTGGTATTTTGTAGCAGTGCTGAGACCAGACGAAGGTTACACTCATGCACAATCCCGGGGTTGCGGTACTTCCCGAACGGGACGTTAAACTCTCCGCTTGAGTTTACCCTGAAGAGTCCGTTGAAGCAGGTTTTGTTGAGGAAGAGGAGTTGTGCTGCCCTCTCTACCCAGGCGGTGCCATACTGTGAGAAATCAAACCCCTTCCGGTCACCATTCAGATCAGACCTTACGTTCAGGTACAGGTCTTTGCGTCCTTCTTCATCAAGAGCATCATACCGGGACTGGAAATCCTTAAGAAGGTTGATGAGTGCATCAACATCCTGCCTAATGACCTGGTAGGTAAGGACCAGTTCCTCGTTGGCATCACAGATCACTGATTCTCTGAACGGGAACAGTTGCATCACAAAGAAGAAGACCGCTCCCCCGCCGATGAAGGGTTCTACGTACCGGTCAAGGGCACCGGTTCTGAGCGTCTGAGGAAACCTGAGGTCGAACTCATGAAGAAGTTGGGTCTTTCCCCCTGCCCATTTGTAGAACGGTTTTGCATATTCATTCCCTGAAGTACTACGTATTCTGCGAAGGGATCGGATCAGGGTACTGCTGTCTGGATTCAAAGGCATGGTAACGGATTCCTGATGGGTATACCAGTGTCAGTACTGTATGCGTCTGTCACAGTTCATATCTCCGATATCAGTTCAGGGTATGAACAGAAGAAAGAAAAAAAGCAATCTATCACAGCATGATGTGTGTGTAACATTTCACAACTCATAAGAGCTTTAAAGCAGATACCACAGATATGCTCCGCAGTGGAATTCTCGCAGTATTACTCATCACAGTCATACTCTTTTCAGGATGCACAGGGAAAAACCAGGATGACGATTTTAAGACTCTGGTGCAGAAGGTTGCAGACGATTTCAAGGATCAGAAGGAACTGATCGTAAAACCCAACCAGGGCCTGACCGTAGAGAAACTCAACCAGTACAAGTCAGCCGCCGCATCAGCAAAGGCATCTGCCGAGGCCATGACCCTCTCGGACAAATCTGGAAAGGCAAGGGGAATATTTGTCATGGGTATGAACGCCACAGTCACTGCTGTTGACACGCTTCAGGCTGCAGGAAAACTTACAAGCCCGACTGATATCGTAACAACCGAGTCGGTGAACGGCTTCTTTATTACAACCCAGACAAAGATCGATGATGCCTGCGACATGGTCGGGATAGATAAAGAGAAGACTTTCTAGGCTGTGCAGGGGATTTTATTCATCTCTCCCTGACTCTCCAGCCGCGGGGGAGATTGTATTACTCATTTTTTTTTCGTACCACTCCCGGCCAGTCATAACTTTTGGTTATTATATGATATTAACTCATATTCACGGGAGATTACATAATGTAACGCCCATTTGACAATGGATCTTCATAGAGAAGCCTTAAAACCTGAATTTTGAAACATACAGATATGGAGAAGTTAATCACGTCAGTTATCCTTCTCGTTGCAGCAGTTCTTCTCGTGCCAGGATGCTTTGCAGAGCAGCCCGCTGGTAATGCAAGTGAGAACTCAACTGCACCGGTCGAGACCGTTGTACAGAACATCACCGTTGCTGCAAATGAAACAGAGACCACATCTGCTGATGTTGTGCCTGCTGTGAATTTCACCGCTGATGTCAACACGACAAACCTAACCATGAAGGTCAATCAGACTGTCCTTGTCTCCCTGAAAGAGAATCCGACCACCGGCTTTGAGTGGAACGCGACAAACTCAACAGGGCTTGAGATCGTGAACAGTACCCATACAACTGACAATGCACCCGAGGGCATGGTCGGTGTAGGCGGGGTTCACACCTGGATCCTCAAGGCAGTAGAAGCAGGAAACCAGACATTTGACGCAGTATACAAGCGTGAGTGGGAGCCAACTACCGGTAAGGAAGACGCATACTCACTCAATGTGACGGTTGAATAACCGTTCACGCCTTTCAACCACTTTTTTTATACTCCTGATGAAAGGGATATTGCCATAAACACCCCAGTATGCAGGAGTAGATCTGACTATCATGCCTGATGCAGAAAATTCCGGGGTGGATCGCGATACAATACTGAAGGATCCACCGTTTTACCTCTCAGAGTTTGAGCAGTCCTACCGGTACATCATCGATGAGTACGAGGTCAGCCCGCGGGACATAGCCATCTTCATGCCCTGTGCGATGAGAAAGCCATACAGTACCAGCCCAAGCCACCGGCTAATCAGATCGATTATTTCAGATGTTCTGGACCCGTCGCAGTACCATATCGTTATCTTCGGAACATGCGGGATCCTTCCGGCAGAACTTGAGCTTATGTACCCCTATGCTCACTACCACTACATGCTGGGAAAGGTAAAAGATCAGAATATCAAGGATGATTTCCTTCGCATCGAGACCGAACGGGTTGCCGGGTACCTGGAAAAGACACGTGATACGTACAGGTTCAGGGTTGGATACTGCATCGGGCTCTTCAGAGAGGCACTCATCAGAGGATCAGAGAAGGCGGGAGTACCTATCGATCTGCTTCTTCCCTCCCGGGACCTGATCAATGTCATCATCGAGGAGGACTGTCCGTTCCAGGAGGGGAGCCTCTCGATGGACGAGTACCTGGAAGAGTTCCACAGTGGTCTGGTTCGGATAAGGTCACAGATAGAGCAGGCGGAGAGTCATAACCTGAAACAGTGACTGTTCCCCTGTATTCACAAGAGATCCATATCTTCAATTGGATAGAAGTGGATACTCACGTGTAATTCATGAAGAAAGATCCCCGGTCTTTTTCATCATTCTCTGCCAGGCTTGGTATATTCCTTCTTGTTATCTTTCTCGTTGTGATGATCGTATTCCTGACAAACTGGTATTTCTCAACCAGGGAAGAGACAGAGCAGAACTTTCGCTCATCAGAAAAAACCATAGATCAGATCCTTCAGCAGTCGATACTCTGGATCGACCGGGGGATGTACCTCTATGATCTCACCTTTGAGGCCCCCCTTCAGAAGGCAATGAAGATCTACCAGGATGAATACAATGCTACCGGAGGAGATCCTGAGAAGATCGATTATCAGGGGGTAAAGAAGAAGATCGAGAATCAGCTTGGGGATGAGTACCATGTATACCTGATCGATAAAGGGAACATCACCTATACAACCGATGCGAATGATCTCGGTCTGAACTTCTCCACGTTCGCCCCGGAGCTCCTCCTCAAGTTCAACAAGATACAGAGTTCTGATCAGTTCATCCTCGACAGATCGGTAAAAGGGCATGAAAACAACGTCCCGGTGCGGCTCTTTGCATACCAGGGAACCGCTGATCACAGGTATCTCCTTGAGGTCGGAAGGGTCTTCGTCCACTATGTGCCCAAAGAGAACCAGGCTTACTATTCAGATCTCACAAATGTCCTCTGGACACTCAACCCCGATATTGTATCATTTGATCTGTACAACAGTTTCAGTTCACTCATAACCAACCGCTCCGAGATCCAACTCGCGAACACGGATAACCAGACTCTGGACGAGATTAGCAGGACAATCAAAAGTGGGGAGGGATCTGTGGTACATGATGAAGAGAATAACCGTGATATCGTGTACACATTCATGCCGGTTCTTCAGACCGATGCCCCTTCTACCAAATGGATGAATGTCGCAGCACGGACGGTCTATTCAACAGAACGGCTCGATCATGAACTGATGATTATAACCCTGTGGTACATCGGGTTTCTGGTCATTACCTTCATCCTGGCGCTGATTGCAGCATTTACGATCTCCCGGTATCTTACCAGGCCTCTGCGGTATATGCTTGAGGATATTGATATCATCACTGCCGGTGATCTCACTCATCAGGTCAGACCATCCCCACATCACGAGTTGAACCGTATATCAGATGCCATTAACCAGATGGTGGGTGAAATCCGCAGCAAGATAAGTGCTCTCAGCGTATCAGAATCACGATATCGCGGACTTTTTTTCTATTCCAATGATGCAATTCTTGTATTAGACGGGATTCACATCCTAGATGCCAACCCGGCATCTGGAATTTTTTTGGGAACAGATACACCTCTTGCAGGAGCGGAGGTCACATTTCTTCCAGGACCATTGGGAATTACCATCAGTGAGATGATTTTCAAGGATATTTCCCACCAGTCAAATCAGAAGTTTATCGAACGGACGGAGGTGCTTGAGACAGAGTCCGGATATGAGCAGTTCCTGAACATCAGGATCAACAAGGTGAAAGGCGGGGGGAAGTATCTCAGTCAGGTGAGGATTCGTGATGAGACACAACAGCAGATGGCATACCGGCTGTCAGCACAACAAGAGGCTTTGAAGGAGGCATACCGGCATATAGAGAATATTCTCGCGATGCTCCCTGACCCGACTTTTGCCATCGATGCTAACGGGCGTGTGATCATCTGGAACAAGGCCATGGAGGAGATGAGCGGCATATCTTCTGCAGAGATCATTGGAAAGGGTGACTATCTCTATGCTATACCATTTTACGGAGTTCAGAGGCCGGTTCTGATAGACATTGTGATTCATCCCGAACTGACCCCGGAAGGGTATTCACACATCATCAGGAATGGAAATACCCTGTTCAGTGAGCGGTGGTTCAGGGAGACTGAACCCTCCCGCCAGTATGCATCAATCAGTGCAACTGCCCTCTATGACAACCAGGGAACTATTATTGGGGCAATAGAGAGCATCCATGACATTACTGATCTTAAAAATGCTGAGGATGCAATAAAAATTGCAAACAGTAAACTGAATCTCCTTTCCAATATCACCAGACATGATATCCTGAACAAGGTGATGATCGGAAGATCCAACCTCTTTCTACTCAGGGATATTCGATTAACCAATGAACAGAAGAAATACTTCACTATGCTCTCGCAGTCACTGAGTTCGATCGAGGAGTTTGTTGCTTTTACTAAGACCTACCAGGAGCTCGGGGTTGAGGCCCCGACATGGCAGGATGTTATGGCAGTTTTCATACAGGCGACAACCAATCTCAATATCGATCAAGTGAGGGTTGATGTCAGGATTTCAGGACTGCTTATCTATGCAGATCCACTCTTTCCAAAGGTCTGTTTTAATCTGCTTGAGAATGCGGTCCGCCATGGAGGGAAGATCAGTAGGGTTCAGATATCGGCAGAACCCTCACAGGCAGGGATTACTATCCTCGTCGAGGATGACGGTATCGGAATCCCAGACAATGAGAAGGAGTTGATCTTTGAGCGGGGATACGGAAAAAATACAGGGTATGGTCTTTTCTTGAGCAGAGAGGTCCTTGCAATCACCGGGATTGGGCTCAGAGAGACCGGGAAGATTGGAACAGGGGCACGGTTTGAGATCGTCGTGCCGTTTGGAAGGTACAGAGAAAACAGGGATTAAACGGATTGAAATCATGGAATACGATCAGTGTGAGGGAGGAGGATGTACTGTGTTCCGGGAGATCGATGCAACAGAGTACCAGATTGATGCTGACCGGGTACGATCACTGCAGGACTCCTGGGGAGTTATGATGACTAACGAGGGAAAGGTCAGGATACCGGTATGTTATTACGATGATGTGCTTCCCCTGCTCACCCGGAGGAGACCTCCGGGAAAGGAGTGATGTCTGAAATTTTAGTTGTGGATCCTTGCATCGGATACAGTTTGGTTATTCAGAAAAGTGTGGAGAAGAAGTGACTGAGATCACTCATACGATCGAAAGTGCGAAGAGATTTGAAAAATGTTAGTAAGCCTCAGCCGAGATTTGAACTCGGGACCTGTTGATTACAAGTCAACCGCTCTGCCAACTAAGCCACTGAGGCGCGAACACATATTTCCCTTAGAGAATTATTAAACCTGCCGTTCATCCGCACCTTTTTCCACCCTGAAACAGACCTTATCTGCATGGTTCAGCTGACGGTGGACATTGGAGGAAGGCCCGGTCTTGACTGCAGGGGGTTCTGCTCCTACTGTTACTTCAAGCATGCCCGGGAAGTCCCATCGTTCGGCTGCCGGTACTGTCTCCCCTTCACCAAGGGATGTGAGTACTGCACCAGGAGTGTTCAGGAGCGTTACACCGGATTCAAGGACCTGAAGGAGGTGGCAGGAGACACCCTTGCAAACCTGCAACTTCTCTCCGGAGACCTGACCCGGATCACCATCAGCGGTGGAGGGGATCCGAGTTGCTATCCGGAATTTACCGATCTCATCGAACTCCTCGCAAGCCTCGAAACACCAATCCATATCGGATATACCAGCGGGAAAGGGTTTGACGATCCTCATATTGCCGACTTCCTCATCGAATCCGGCCTCTCTGAGATCTCATTCACAGTCTTTGCCACAGACCCTGAACTCAGACGTCGGTATATGCATGACCCCACTCCGGAAGTCTCTCTGGAGATCCTGAAACATCTCGCAGGAGCCATTGATGTCTATGCCGCCCTTGTTATCCTGCCAGGGATCAACGATGGGATAATCCTGAAAAATACGATCCGGTGGCTTGAGGATGCCGGAGTAAAAGGAGTCATCCTGATGCGGTTCGCAAACGAATTACACCAGGGCTTAATCCTTGGCAATGCCCCGATCATCGAAGGCCAGAGAATACAAACAGTTGAGGAGTTCGGAGATCTTGTCAGACAGACAAAGGGGATCACAACCATGAGAGTTTCAGGCACCCCGCTCTGCGATCCTGATCTTGGTTCTCCTTTTGCAATCCTGCAGGAACCCGATCTCATCGATAAACTGCCAGAACTTCATGGCAATGCTGTAGTCATCACCGGAACAGTTGCAGCGCCATTCATACAGGAGATCCTCTCAAAGAGGGGAGGAGGAGCAGATGTCCTTCCAGTACAAAAAGAGATCGCTGATCTCATCACCATCGATGACCTCAAAGCCCTGGATCTCTCCCGGATGCCTGACACAATCATTATTCCAGGACGGGCATTTGTCCATCTTACAGAGGCAGAGGAGGTTCTTTCAGCAGATGGGAAGACCAGAACTGTTATCAGGGGCCCGGAAATGCTCACTGCAGATGGGGAGACCTCGATGGGCATGACCAGAGATGATATCCTCTCTCTTGAGATGGCAGGGTTCTCTGCACTCATCACTCTCATAAACCAGTATGGGGAAGCGTAACCTTATCCCCCCTGACGAACAATAATATTCCGCACTTTTAAAAAAGGTGCTGGCAGATGTAAATCCGACGTGGTGTACAGACCACGGCCTTCAGGCTTTGGGATTGCAGGGAGTCAGCAGAAATAGCTGTCACTCTTTTCCCGCAGGATTATACTCTGTTCATGTAACGGAGGCTTTTAGATATGGCAAGAATGCATGCTCGCAGAAGAGGTATCTCCCGTTCAGTACGGCCGTACCGCACCTCTGCGCCCGAATGGTCAAACACCGACAAGGACACGATCATCCAACAGGTCGTTGATATGAAGAAAGAGGGCCTTTCAAGTGCCCGGATTGGCCTTGTCCTTCGTGACAAGTATGGTGTACCCAGTGTCAAACTCGCAACAGGAAAGCGTGTAGACGAGATTCTCCGTGAAAACGGCCTTGAATCATCAATCCCAGAAGACCTTCGCAACCTGATTGAGAAGGCACTCGGGTTGAGAAAACACCTGTCCGAGAACAAAAAAGACCTGCACAACAAGCGCCAGCTCAACCTTACCGAGGCAAAAGTAAGGCGCCTGGTCAAGTACTACGTCAAGAGCAAACGCCTGCCGGCAGGCTGGTTATACAAGCCGGATACCGCAGAAATCCTCCTCTCCCGCTAATACGGTTACAATATGTCCATTGACACTGCTGCGAAGGATCTTGCATCCCATATTACCCGACAGGATCAGGTGGAGATACGTTGCCACCATGACGCTGATGGGATCGCAGCAGGGGCGATCATGAGCATTGCACTCTACCGGGCCCATGTTCCATTCCGTCTCAGAGTAGTTCCAAGGATACAGAGCCAGGATATCCCGAAAGGAGGGAACACCCTCCTCTGCGATCTCGGGTCGGGAATATACGATCTTCCTGAGGAGACGATGGTCATCGATCATCACATCCCCCTCTTTGAAGGACCATATCACGTGAATCCCCGTCTCTGTGGGATCGACGGGGATACTGAACTTTCAGGAGCAGGAGCCGCATACCTGGTTGCAAATGCAATCGGAGACAACCGCGACCTAGCAGGGCTGGTCCTCACAGGGATCATCGGTGATGGACAACGCCTTGCAGGTAAAAACCAGGAGATCTACCTGGAAGGGATGGGAAACGGGATCATCTCCAAGAGAAGAGGTATCCGCCTAGCAGGGAGAGATCTCACCGAACAACTGACTCTCGCAACCAATCCGTACCTCCCTGGTATTTCTGGAAGTGAGGTTGAAACAACCACACTCATAAGCCAGTGTACCGAGGGATCAGAACTCTCGACCGACATCCTTCTTTCGCTGATCGTTCTTGATGCAGCAGAGCGAAGTCGGCCGGAGACACTGTTGAACCTCTATGGCGATGTGTATCAGTTGGAACGTGAGGTTCTGCCTGATGCCCACAGCCTGAGCATGCTCATTGATGCATGCGGGAAAGAGGAACAGGGGAGTATTGCAGCAGCAGTCTGTCTCCGAACCTCGTCAGAGCTTCCAGTTGCATGGGATATTGCCCGGACTCACCGGTTAAGACTCATTGACGAGCTGAAGAAAATTCTGGACGGGAAAAATGAACATGAGCCAGTATACGAGATTAGTGATAAAAGACTGGCCAGCGATGTTGCAGACACCATAAACTTCATGGATGGAGATCAGACTGTGATTGTGGTGGCAAACCAGGACGATGGTACAAGCCATCTCTCAATCAGAGTACCTACACGTCAGGGAACAGATCTCGGCACGCTTGTGCATACCCTCGCTGCCGATTGCGGAGGTCATGGAGGGGGTCATACATCACGGGCAGGCGCAACCATTGCCAGTGAACATCTCTCCAGGTTTATCTCCGGGATCCACGAGGTATACGTATGAAGATCACCGGGATCATAAGAACAATCCATGATTTCCCTGAGTGTATCGCTGCATCGGTTGCAGCAGATAACTTAAGCGAGATGGAGACACGGGCAACCATCCATGAGGGAACAGGTGTCGTGGAAACGACAATCACCGGAACCAGGATCCGTTCAATCATTGCGTCAATGGACGATTACCTCTCAAATTTAACCGTAGCGGAAGAGTTATCCAAACAGGGTTCTGACAAAGGATCAGAACATTGATCGGAGCGATCAGAGATGCTATCATAACATATGGAGCAAAGATATGGCAGGAAAGAAACAGTCAGGAAGAAGAGTTGAAGGATGGAAGGCGAAGTCCTGGTTCAAGGTCTACAGCCCAGAAAATGTCGGAAAAGTTTACCTCGGTGACACCGTTGCAGACGATCCGGCCAAACTAATCGGTCGTGTCATGACCGCACCGCTCTCTGAGCTGGTGAACGACTACGCCAAGCAGAACGTCAAGATGAAGTTCTCAATCACCGAGGTTGCCGGAGACTCAGCATACACCTCGTTCATCGGGCACGAAATCGCCAGAGATTACATCAGATCACTGGTAAAACGCCGGACCTCCAGGATTGAGAGTATCGTGAACTTTGTCAGCAAGGACGGCTCCAAGGTCAGGGCAACCGTGACCTGTTTCACCCTCACCCGTGCTGACCAGAGCCAGCAGCACCTCATCCGCAAGGTTCTCTCAGAAGATGTTGTCAAGTACGGAACCGAGAATGAACTCGGTGTCTTTGTCAACGCGATCATCAACGGCGAGATCTCCAAAGAGACCTTCCGCAAGGTCAAGGAACTCTACCCAATCCGCCGGATCGAGATCATCAAGACCAAGGTTGAGCTTCCAAAGATCCAGAAGTAATTCTGGATCTCATTTTTACTTCTGCATACGATAACTCTTTTCAGCGGGAACCCGGATATCTGAGCAGACAGATGGGATCCGGTATGAGTTTTGCTGAATTTTTTGAAGCCGATAAGGTTAAGATTCTTGAACCACTCTTCTCTGATCTCTGTTACAAGGAGATAGATGATCTGCTTCTGCAGGTACCTGCTGAGCGGAGCAGAATCCTGATCGATGAGAACGAGGAGATTCTGAGTGTTGGGCTTGAAACACGAGATGGAACAATTCAGGCATCCTGTTTCCATCTACGGACTCCTACAGATACGCTCATAACCAGGCTTGAAGATCTGGAAGGAGACATTTTTCAGGTCTCCAGGGAAGAGTTCGAGGATACAGTCAGAAAATACTACTCAGAGAATCTCATCAGCACCGGCGCTATTACACCAGATGATCTCAATCCTGAACGGCTCCACATAACCCGTGACCTCATCAACTCTTTTGTAGGAAAGGAAGCAGGTCTCCGCTGCCTTGACTGTTGTTGTGGGACCGGGATCGGGACATACCTGATGCGGGATATGGGTCTCAATCCGCTCTCATATGATAATGATGACGCCCTTCTGGCACGGGGTTTTGCCGAGGGACGCCTCCTTCCTGAAAGAACGATGTGGATCGACGGGCGGCTTCTTGAAGCATATCTGACCGAGCCGGTTGATTGTGCATTTGGATTTATGTTCGGTGAACTCCAGTTGTTCAACCATGACATCTGGTCAGAGATCATATCAGCCATCTGCGCTGTTTCTGAACGTGTGTTGATCACAGTTGGAACAGAACCGGAGGCAGGAATCATTAAAAACTGGATGAAAGATGGAGGATATGAGCCTGAAGTCTGGGAGAACGATCGGGATCCCATCTACGACCGATGGGTCTGTTCAATCGGATAAAAAAGGAGTGAGCCTGATAGTTTCACATCAGGACTCCTGGGACCGATACGTCAATGTGATGTTACTTGAGAACTAAGAGATAAGGAGAACGGAGATACGATATGAGAGATACCACGGGTGTAACCGATGCTTGATATCAGATTTGTGCGGGCAAGCCCGGAGATTGTAAAAGCCGATCTTGTCAAACGGAATGATACAGTAAAGATAGCATGGATCGACGAACTCCTCGCAAAAGACGCACGGAACAGGGAACTGATAGGACTCAATAATAAACTGAGACAGAGACGTAACTCTATCTCACACGATATCAACCGTGCAAGAAAGGCAGGAGAGGACACATCTGCACTTATGGCAGAGGCTGCAAGCCTGCCGCAGAAGATCAAGGACAATGAGACGGAGATGGATGAACTTTCTACCAAGGTTCATTATTACCTCATGCGTCTTCCCAATATTCTTCATGACAGTGTTCCCCAGGGAAAAGATGACACAGAGAATGTTGAGATCAAGAAGGTCGGGACTCCCAGGTCATTTGAATTTGAACTGAAAAACCACGGCCAGCTTGCTGCAGACAACGGATGGGCTGACTTTGAACGGGCGACCAAGACATCAGGAGCGGGATTCTATTTCCTTAAAGGAAATCTCGTTCTCCTTGATATGGCTCTCCAGAGGTTTACCCTCGATCTACTGATGGAGAGAGGATATACGCCCATATCACCGCCGTACATGATCAACCGGAAGTCATACGAGGAGGTAACTGACCTTGACGACTTTGAGAAGGTGATGTACAAGATAGACGGGGATGATGCGTACCTGATCGCAACCAGCGAGCACCCGATTGCTGCGATGTTTCAGGATGAGATCTTTGAAGAGAAGGATCTTCCCGTTCGTCTTGCCGGGATATCTCCGTGTTTCAGGCGGGAGATCGGATCCCACGGTCTTGACACCAAAGGTCTCTTCAGGGTACACCAGTTCCATAAGATTGAACAGTTCGTATACTGCAAACCTGAAGATTCCTGGACGATCCACGAGGAACTCAGGGAAAATGCTGAGGCGGTCTTCCAGAAACTCGAACTTCCGTACCGGCTGGTCAACATCTGTACTGGCGACATAGGAACTGTTGCTGCGAAGAAGTACGATATTGAGGCTTGGATGCCAAGAGAGAATGCATACAGGGAGGTTGTCTCCTGTTCAAACTGCACGGCATACCAGGCAACCCGCCTGAACATCAAAGTCAGGGATAGCAAGGACTTTGAGTCAAAACAGTACGTGCACACCCTGAACTCCACAGCCATCGCAACATCCAGGGCGATGAGGTCTATTCTTGAGAACTATCAGCAGAAGGACGGATCAGTTGAGATACCGAAGGTGCTCATCCCATACATGAACGGGAAAGAGTATCTCTGATCTTCCCACTTCTTGTGCCCAATTTTTAATGTTCAAGCCACTCCTCTGAATTCATCCAGTTCATATGAATAAGAGAGACAACGGCTTTCAGATCAGAAAAGGAGGGGTTTGAAGGATCGCCTGATATATTATTGAAGGGAGGACGGGAGAAACAGCTCCCGAATGGATCTTTTTTTCACGGACGTGTCTCTGCAGGAGGATGTTCACGTGAAAAATGTTCAATTTCAAACATTTAAAACCAAAAAACGAGTGAGGTGATCCTCACTCGGCAATCACCTCATTGGTTCTGATCTTGATCGACTTGGTGACTGGCATGACAAAGATTCTTCCATCTCCTATCTTGCCGGTGTATGCACCCTTCTTAACAGCCTCAATGACTGCATCGGCATCCTTGTCGCTCACAACAAGTTCTATCTCAACCTTTGGGATGAGATCTACTTCGATTGTACCGCCCCGGTACTGAAGGCTGATTCCTTTCTGTTCTCCCCGGCCCTGAACCTCAGTAATGGTCATGCCGAAGAAATTAGCCTCTTCGAGGGCAGCTTTTACTGCATCGAGACGTTCCGGTTTTATAATTGCTTTGATGAGCTGCATAGTTGTCCCTTTCTAATCGTTGCGCCTGTTTAATGAATCCTCTCTCCATGCTGGGAGATGTCAAGTCCGACGTACTCTTCTTCCTCGCTTACACGTAGGCCAATTGTCTTTTCAACCACCAGTGCGAGCACGAAGGTCACGATGAATGCGTAAGCGATTGCAGCGAATGCTCCGATGCACTGGGAGATGAACTGCTGTACATTTCCTGCGAGAAGCCCGTCCTTGCCTCCCACTACTGCTACTGCGAAGATACCTGTTGCGAGAGCACCCCACAGACCACCCATTCCATGAACAGCCCATGCATCAAGGCTCTCATCAAGACCTTTCCTGATTCTGAAGAGCATCATGCCATAGCAGAGCACACCAGCGACTGCTCCGATGATAATGGAGCTCATCGTATCCACAAACCCTGCTGCAGGGGTGATTGCAACAAGACCTGCGATTGCTCCCGAAACAAGTCCGAGTGAAGCAGGCTTGCCATGAATCCAACTTGCAAGCATCCATGCAATTGCACCGGCTGCTGCAGCCGTGTTGGTCACGACGAAGGCATTTGCTGCAAGGCCATTTGCTGCGATCGCACTCCCTGAGTTGAATCCGAACCACCCGAACCAGAGTAGTGCTGCTCCGAGAAGGGTTACCGGAATGTTATTCGGCTCCATGGAGTGTTCGCCAAAGCCCATACGCCTGCCGAGGACCAGTGCCACTGCAAGAGCACCAAATCCTGAACTGATATGCACAACCGTGCCTCCTGCAAAGTCCAGTGCTCCAAGTTGTGCCGTCCAGCCGCCACCCCATACCCAGTGGGCGAGGGGATCATATACGATGGTTGTCCACAAGACTGCAAAGACCAGAAATCCTGACCACTTTACCCGTTCAGCCATTCCTGACGTGATGATTGCCATCGTAACCGTGGCAAAGACCAGCTGGAAGACCATGTAGAGAAGTGCAGGAATCGGGAGTTCTGTTCCGGCGATCACCGCAGTTTCCTGACCCACTCCGGCCAGACCGAGGTTTGCCAGCGAACCGATAAATCCTCCAATGTCAGGGCCGAATGCGAGTGAATATCCGAATAAGACCCACTGAAGGCTTACTACAGCGAATGCTACGAGTGAAAGAGCGATCATATTGATGAGATTTTTCTTTCGTACCAAACCACCATAGAAGAGCCCGACACCCGGGGTCATGATCATGACCAGGGCAGTGGAGGCTAATACCCATGCTGTTGCTCCAGTATCAATGTCCATGTTTTCAATTCACCTGTTTGATCACCGATAATGCTGACTCTCCTATCGTAACATACATAAAGATTTTGTTAGTGTTCTGTCGCACCACCAAAATCCACGATTTGGAGTCCAAACATACCTGAACGGATCCACTCCGCCCGGGTTAGTAAGAAGTTGTCTTCCACCTTATTTAAATTTATCCTTTGATGATGATCGTTGACTTTCATCAGAAGACTATTCAAGAAGAATGGAAGGACGATGAACTGAAAACGCAGGGGATCGGCGGGTGATCAATACCCTTCTGACAGGATTGGGGAATGAGAACTGTGAAAATAGGGATATCAAACCATTCTGAAAGAAAAAGAGGAGTACCGCGAGATCAGACAGAAAGATATGGAAGTTTATCGGTGTCTTTTTCCTGGCCTTTTCTTCCTTTTTTCCATAAGGCTGCCATGAAGCTCTGTGTGTCTGTTTTTCTGTCTCTGCGAGAGGGCTGCCTCTTCATCTGTTGCACAATCAAGCTCAGCAAGGATTTCAAGGGGATCTTTCGTCTCTTTGACCAGATCTATGATTCTTGTAAGTCGATCCACACCGATAAAGTGCTCAGCCATCAGGCGGGAAAGAGGGGTGAGACGGATGGTACCCCCCTCACGAAAGATCAGGTTTCTCTGAAGCAGAAGATCTTCAACCGGTTCGGGTTCACCGACCAGGCTCCCTTCGATCTTCTGCATGATATTCCGGTCTCCGTCTGCTACCACCGCATTTGCCACGTAGATCTCAGAACTTTGCTCTAGTGTGTAGACAGGTGCAACCTCGCCCATCTCACCTTTCAGAAGACCCATAGCAACCTCTTCTTCAGTCATCCGTGAACTTCGGGAGTACGATCCTCCCGGTTCTGCAAGGATCACCACTTTTCCGAGGTCATGGAAGTCGGGTCTTCCTGCCCGGCCTGACATCTGCTGAAACTCCTGAACTGTCAGCCATTCAATCCCCATCGCCAGAGAATCAAATATGACCTGTGAAGCAGGGAAATCTACTCCGGCTGCAAGAGCGGCTGTTGTGACAACAGCCCTGATCTCCCCTTTTTCAAACTGGGTCTCAACATGCCGTCGTTCTTCCTGAGTCAGACCGGCATGGTACGGGGCTACTCCTTCACCAAGTTTGTCGGAGATAACATGACACCGGGCCCGTGAGTTGGTGAAAATGATAGTCTGATTATGAAATCCCTTCGAAGAGACCTTGTTGTATTCATCCTGGACAAGCTTATTCTCTGTCGGTATCTTCTGTTGCCGTTCAAGAAACACCAGATACCGCTCAAGGGTTACCGGGCGTTCATCATACCGAACCAGCTCGCATGACAACTTCTTTGCAAGCAACTTTGGATGCCCGATTGTAGCACTCAGATAAAGGAACTGGGCCTTGGGAGAGTTGAACTTCATTCGTGCTATCAACCCATCCAGGCGGTGCCCACGTTCCTTGTCCTCAAGCATCTGGACCTCATCGATGACCACAGTCCCGATGTCATGCAGTTTTGTTCCACACCTGAGCAGGTGATCAACCCCCTCATAGGTTGCGATAATGATGGATGATCTTCGGTCGCGGTTACCGGGACGCCGGTTATCACTTATCTGGATACGGCTTGTTCCGGTGATGATCGAGATGTCAGCAATCTTCCCGTACTTTTTTGCAAACCGGTCGTACTTCTGGAATGCAAGAGCCACCAGCGGGACAAGGAAGATCATGCGGCCTCTCTTCTCAAGAAAATTCTTGAACCCGGCCATCTCACCGATGAACGTTTTTCCGCTTGCGGTAGCTGCCACTACAAGCAGATCCTTTCCGTACAAAAGACCGGACTCAACCGCGATCTGTTGGACCGGCATCAGGAACTCAACATTGGCAAGATCCACAAACTGACGAGGCAATGGGAGCTCATCAAGGCGGCTCGTCTCAACGACAGGATGGGCAATCAGCCTGTCATAGAGGGTATGTTCAAAGGTATGCTCCCCCGGCTCGATAGTTGCAAGCACCCGATCAACACTCCGGTACTTGTCAAGCAGCTCGTCAAGATGAGAGAGAGCGTTCCTGCCAAGCCTCCCCATATGGCCAAGTTCTCTTCTGAGTTCTTTGCGGGCACATGGCAGGCAGATCAACTCATCCTCCCCGTACTTGATCGCCTGATCCATGTCAAGTTCGGCGATACGGTCTTCCATCAGACAGAAGCGACAGAGTTCAACATAGGTGAACGGGATCAGGAGATCACGCAGGAATGCCTCGAACGGCCCGTCTGGAGCAGTCAGGCGGACCTTTGCCCGCCTCAGATGAATAACCAGATCACGTGTCGGCAGATTTCTATATCCCGAACTCGTCCCCCGCCTCATCCGGTAATGCGAAGGCCTGATACCTTTAGGAGTATCCACAAGTTCGATGATTGCAGTCGCATTTACGTGATGGGTCTCATAGAAAAGGATCTTGTAGTACTTCTTCGTTGGCTGGACAATTGCCTTCATGTCGCAACCAGATCATGAATCTCATAACTGAGCTCTGCCTGCTCAAGCTGCTTCAGAAACTCGGTGAAGAACTCATCAACAATCACGATACCACAGGGAATTCCATGAAGGGCTGCTTCTATGGCACCTTCCCGGGAACCAAAATAGAGATCGGGAACACGTCCGATCTTTTTCAGCGAGACCCAGGCCTCAAGTCCCACACAGGCAACAACAGACACTGCGCCAATGACTTCGGCAAGGTGATCGAGTTTTACATTTCGCGAACCACCCCTCTCAACCCTTGGAACCTTGCAGACCTGAACTGTTGACTCCTTGTGATTGATGATCCCATCAAGTTTGGCAACTCCGGTCTCCTCACCCTTCGGAGTATCAATCGCGATCTCTCCGTTTGCGGTAGTAAGAGTCCGTGAGGCATACAGAATACCCCCCTTCATGTATACACCGACCCGGTCACCTTTCCTCAGATCTTCTGCTGCAATGGCGGTCCAGACCGAGACCTGATGGATGATATCATGCCTGACATGCCTGGCATAGGTCTCGAGCATCTCGGCATTCTGAAGGATCCACTCAATTCCTTCACGGGTGACCTCATACCTCCCCCTGCCAGGGGCTTTGATCATACCCTCATCCACAAGATCGCGGATGTATTCAGATATCGCCTGAGGCGTAACCCCAAGCATACCTGCGATCTCCTGCTGCCGTACTGCAGGTTGGTGCTCGGCTATTTCAACAAGAATCTGAAACCGGGAGACATCCCGTTTATTTCGCAGGATTGTATATCCCGGCTCGTCCTCATTCTTCAAGTATTACCAGTCCCTGACCCTTCACATCGAGGTGTGGAACCCGTTTTGCCACCCCTTTAATGTATGTCGGAGTTACATTAAATCTTCGGGCAATATCGTTGATCGAGGAATTACCCTTCGATAACTCACCTTCAAGACTGTCACCTTTGACTCCTACTTCAGATTCATCAGAGAATGCAATCGAGAGCAGGTCTGCAAGATCGGAGAAATTACACTGAAAGTTGGCCCTGAATTTACTATAGGTAACCCGATACTCTTTCTCCGGTTTTTTTCCTGGTTCTGGCATGCGCCATTTCTCTTCAAGGAGACTGCCTTTCTTGAGGATAAGCAGACACTCCCTGACTCCATCTTCCCCCACCACATCGCTGATCTCGCTCCTGGTCATCCAGTTCTTGTTAAGCATGTCAAGAATCTTCTTATAGACAGTATTGTTGAAGATGACAAAAAGCGGGACCAGTTCTACGGGATCATTGACTATTCTGATATGACCCGTCAATTCAAAACCCTATAATTATAACGTCTTATAAAAAAATAAAGGTTTGTTGTGTGAGTAATGGAAAGACAGGGCCGAATAATTATCAGGGGTGTCGTGCAGGGTGTGGGGTTCCGCCCTTTTGTCTATGCAAAAGCACATGAACTCGGAATAGTTGGTACGGTCCAGAACGCCGGGTCAGAAGTCCGTATTAACGCCTATGGAGATAAGTTCGAGAAATTTCTTGAACTTGTTGCAGCCGGAACACCCCATTCAATAATAGACTCAGTCGAGACTCTTCCCCTCACTGATCCACAACCAGACACATTCTCTATCATCACCAGTGCAGAGGGATCTCTCAGCGGACTGATCCCTCCTGATATTGCAACCTGTGACGACTGTATCGCTGACATATTTGAAAAGTCTGGAAGATATGAAGATTATTTTGCAACCTCATGCGTGAACTGCGGACCACGGTACTCGATCATCAGGTCGCTCCCCTACGACCGCGAACGAACAGCAATGGATGAATTCCCTGCATGCAATGACTGCCTGACTGAATACACAGATCCACTCTGTCGCCGGCACCATGCCCAGACTATAGCCTGTGACTCCTGCGGGCCACGATTGACCCTCCTCACCAGTAAGGGAGAAATTCTACCGGTATCCGATCCCATACACAAGACAGCCGTACTCCTTGACCAGGGAGAGATCATAGCCATCAGGGGCATCGGTGGGTTTCACATCGCCTGCACCGGAGATGCTGCCAATAAACTCAAACAAATACTTGGCAGACCTGAACAGCCGCTTGCCATCATGGCTCCGTTGAAGGAAATCCGTGATCTCGCTGATCTCTCAGAGGAGGAAGAGAAGATCCTGAAGAGCCCGGCTGCGCCGATCATGGTCCTTGACAAAAAGGACCCGGCAGCCATTCCCCATGTGAGCAACCTACACACCATCGGCTGTATGCTCCCCTATACCGGGCTTCATCATCTGCTCTTTGCAGACCTTAAGGCCCCGTTCCTGATCATGACGAGTGCAAATGTCCCCGGATATCCGATGATAACAGATCTGGAGCAGGCAGTTGCCAGGTTATCAGGGACAGTCAGTTATATCTTCACCCATAACCGTGAGATCGTAAACCGCTGTGATGACTCGGTGATCAGAAAAGAGCATATCATCAGGCTATCCCGGGGACTGGCCCCGAGGAGGATAGCACACAACCTTGGTAACGAAGCGATCCTGGGAGTCGGACCAGAGCTCAATGCAAATGTCACCATCTATCGGGACGGATTCACAATAACCTCGCCACACGTTGGGAATGTAAGAAATCCTGCCACCTTTGCATACCTCAAGGAGACGATTGAAAGACTTTCCGGCCTCTTAAAGCCAGATATCAAAGTAATAGCCCATGATCTCCATCCCCAGTTTCTCTCAACCCGTCTGGCGAAAGAGATGGCAGAAGAAACAGGAGCCACAGTAATTCCTGTGCAACACCACATGGCCCATATCGCAGCTGCCTGCCAGGAACCCTGTGTCGGGATTGCCATCGACGGAGTAGGGTACGGAACTGACGGGAAGATATGGGGCGGAGAGATCTTTACCGGTGAGGTTCCCGACCTCCATCGGGCTGCCCATCTGATGCCGGTTTTGATGCCAGGAGGAGATCTTGCTACAAAGTTCCCCGAGCGGATGTTCTTCGGGATTCTCCCAGATGAGGATACTGAGAGGATTCTACTATCAAGAGGGTGGAGTGATTCCGATATCAGGGTACTTAGTCAGCAGGTGACCAGGAGGTTTAACACGGTTCAGACGACAAGTACAGGCAGAGTTCTTGATGCCGCTGCAGCTCTTCTGGGGATCTGCAGACAGAAAACCTATGATGGAGAGCCGGCAATGAGACTCGAATCTGCAGCATGGGGAATAAAGCCTGAGCTTTGGCCACTCTCTTTTAGCAAGGATGGAAATTGCAGAGTACTTGATACTGCCTTCCTTCTCCGGATTGCCAGGGATGAATACCTAAGGTCAAAAGGAGATTTCGGAGTAATACGGACGATCGCTTCCTCCTTCCAGTTCAACCTTGCACGTGGAATTGTACTCCTCGCTACTGACGCCGCTGATGAGGGTGGTTTTACTAAAGTTGCACTTTCAGGAGGTGTTTCATATAACGAAGCAATCAGGAGAACGATTGCGGATGAGGTTCATTCACGGGGGATGGAACTCGTGATCAACACAGACTACCCGCTTGGTGACGGATGCATCTCATATGGACAGTGTGTCTGGGCCGGGATGAGCATAAGGTAAGACCGGTCGCTGTTTCAGCACAAAAAAGGTAGGAGATCTATTTTGTTTTTGTCGCAATAAAAGAAGTTTTTCTGACAATAGCAGTATCATCGCTGTTCTCGACCTCAAGTGTCACGGTATACCGCCCGATGCCCCCATATACATGCAGAGGGTTCATCACGGTGGAATACACACCATCACCAAAGTTCCATCGCCACTTTTTTGGAGTTCCTTCCGAGCGATCAACGAACTGAACTGACAATGGTGGAACACCTGTCATCGGAGAGGCAGAGAAGTTTGCTACAAGGGGAACCGGAGTCGGGGTTGGTGTAGGGGTTGCAGTTCCGGTTGGAGTCGGAGTTGGTTCACTCCCACTTACGGTGATGTATCCGGATTTTGTAGATGATGCGGTAGCACCTCCGGTAAAGGTAACAGTTAATGATACCTGATAGGTTCCAGCTGCATACACATGAGACGGGCTCTGGAGATCAGATGATGTTCCATCCCCAAACGACCAGATATACCCGGTGGCAGAGCCGTTAACCAGGGGAGTGAAACCGACAGTGAGTGGTGCAGATCCTGAACGCGGGGATGCTGTGAAATCAACAATCCCCGGCGTAGGAGTTGGTGTACAGGTGATAGTCGGTGTTACTGTTGGGGTGGCCGTAGGAGTTGATGTCACAGTCGGTGTAGCGGTAGGTGATTGAGTCGGGGTAGGCGTTGCTGAACCGACGATTATCGTTGAATTGACTAGTGATGCGCTGATCGGGGAACCGTTATCATCTGTGAGTTCTCCGATGGATAACGCCATACTTGTGGTACCGGCGGCAACTCCCTGCATGGTAAACGTACAGAGCGTTACATTTGTTGCACCAGCCTCTATCCCACCCGAGAGATCAACTCCTACAACCCGTACCTGATCAGCAGGAAGGGTTGTGCTGTTCTTCATGGTGAACACAGAAGGGAATGTAACAGATACCGGTCTTGCGACTCCGGCAGGAATCATCGAGGTGTCAATTTTAAAACCCGCAAGCCCACTTGGCACTGAATCCAGGACCAGGGCAGATGAACCGGTACTTCCTGTACCTGCAAGTGTTACATTCTGGGCCGAGAGCGTTACGGCAGAAGATGCAGAGACGAGAGTTAAGAGAAGCAGAAGAGAGACCAGAGCAAGACTGATCCTCTGCCATGTTTTGTCACTGTTATTGCTCATGGTCATAACCTTTGATTCTTTGCATCAGATTCCTGAAACCTGAAGAGGGATTCCCCTCTCAGGCACTCATGTCCACATAATCGATCGTCTTGTTGGTTGGCGGGAAGTAAGGCTGCTCATAGAAGTAACTCTGGATTACTGCAAGCCCATTTCTGACATCAAGGGTGTCAGTCCAGTTTGCAAACCCGTCCTTGACCAGCGTCAGGTTGTGGGTTCCCACAGCAAGGTTAAGAACCATCACATCGGTCTTTCCCACCTTCTTGTCATCGATATATGCGGTTACCAGTTCAGGGTAGGTCACGATGTAGGCAGCACCGGTTTGCACTGGATCTGCAACCAGTTTTCCGATCTCTGCGTAATGGGGCACCATCTCGTACCCGGACACAAAGGTAGGCAGGACACCATTGTTTGCAATTACCGGATCTACTATGTCATAGTATCCCTCTTTGTGGAGCCTGAGTTGGTAGGTCCGGGGCGTAAGGTTGGTAACATTTACCGGGGTGATTCCCTGGTACACATTATTCAGGTAACATTCTGCCCCATCAGGAACAGAATAGATGGTCATATATGTTTTGTCTCCCCGCTGGGGCGTCCTCATATTGGCGGCTACAATGTAGTTTGCCCGTGATGTCTCATTGCTGTACATGCTGTTTGAAGCATTGAATGAGACCGAGTAGATTCCTGGAATGCGATAGGTATGCTGTGGATTCTCTACAACCGACGTTGCATCTGATGAGTTATCACCAAAGTTCCAGAAGAATGTTGTCGGGTACCCCTCTGATAGATCTGTGAATTTGACAGTCATCGGTGATGGCCCGCTGGTAACATCTGCTGTGAAATTGGCAATAACTAGCGGAACTGGTGTTGGTGTTGCCAGTTGTGCAATCGTCTGAGTTGGAGTCGGGGTTGCTGTAACTGTGGCTGTGATTGTTGGGGTTACAGTCACTGTGGGAGTAGCCGTTGGTGAACTGGTTGAGGTTTCTGTCGGAGTTGGGGTTGCTGTAACTGTGGCTGTGGAAGTTATTGTTGGTGTAGGACTAGGAGTTGCTGTTGATTCAGATCCTCCAACAACAATCCCTGCCTGTGCCATGGTGAACTGAATCGCATTTCCACTGTCATCAGTTAGTTCTGATACTGTCAGCACGAGATTGGTTGAACCAGCTGCTACTCCTTCTACTGTAAGGGTTGCAACCGGAACATTTGTTGAACCTGACTTGATGGTATCTGAGAGATCCACAGCAGTCAGATTAACAGACTCTCCAGGGAGAGTTCCATCCACGTTTTTCATGGAGGCCCAGTCAGGCATAGTGATAGCAGTGATCTTTGCAACACCTGATGTTGAGAGAGCTGCATTGAGTTTGTATCCTGCAAGCCCTGAAGAGACAGCATCAAGAGTTATCGGGATGCTGGCACTTTGCCCCGCCCCGCTGATACTTACTCCTGACAGTTCAATAGTTGTTGCTGATGCTGCTCCGACAAGGAGGATGCATCCAATGAGGAATAGTGCAATTCCATTTGTTTTCTGAATCATAATATTCACCTAATAATCACCAATGTGAGTAGGCATCGAAGAATTTCTGTATATCATTACCATCAACCACTCCATTGTAGTTGTAATCAAACGGAGCAACAGGATATGAGTTCAGGTAATCTTTTGACCACTGTTGGAAGAAAACCGTTATATCATTCGAATTGACCACTCCATTCCCGTCAAAGTCATCAATCAAGCCGTCATGTGTCGAGTCAGGCTTGAGATCATTGGGTGGGTTTGTATAGCCTGTCAGAGCACCGACATAACTCACCCGGATCGGTGCACCAGGTGAAGACAATCCCATGAAAGATGAACCGAACTGAGCGGTAGAGACTGACGTGTTCAGGTTCATCACTGCAAAACCGGATGCAGATCCATAGAGCGTGATGTTGCCTAGAGAAACATTTTGCGAGCCATATCCGATTCTGCCGGTTGTATCAAGCCCTGCGAGGGTCAGGTATTGTGCCTTTCCTTCAGGAGTTGCTGTTACCGACCATTTGTCTGCATCAATCCACCAGGGTCGATCAACAACAAGCCCGAAGTTTGTTGCATTTGTGCTGTTCAGATCCAGTTTGATCTTGAAACTGGAGAGGCCATAATCTGCCCGGCTCAGGCTGACCTGCACCTTTCTCCAGTTGTTTGAACCAGTTGTCATGTTCACAACTGAAGGATTGAACACAACCTCACCAGAAGTGCTTGCTGCACTGATCTGAACTGTCCGGTTTGTCCATCCACCATATTTGCCATACTTGTTCCAGATCTCAAGCAGTACCGGATATGAACCAGGGGTTGTGAATGAGTGTGTCGGAGTTCCGGAAACATTTGTCTCGCTTCCGTCCCCAAACAGCCAGTGCCATTCAGTCGGGCTGCCTGTGCTTGTGTCATTGAACTGTATCGGTTGTGTAACAACTCCAGTCGCCGGTGTTGCAGTGAAACTAACAGACATTGGCCCATAAACGCCAATTGATTTGTTGTACATCATACCGGTCGAAGAGTTACCGGCCCATGTATTATTTGCAACTTTCAGCACCGGTGTGAAGTCACCGATTACACTGTAGAGGTGAGTCTGGTTTACCCAGGTGTTGTCTGTGGGCCATGCCGAATCACGGGTCTGAGTAGTCTGGTTCCCGTCACCAAAGTCCCACCAGGCCTGATCGATCAGGTTAGAGGTTGAGGTGCCCCCCTGGAGGAAAGCAGTGAGTGGAACCGTGCCGTTATACTTCGTATATAATGCAGGGGCTGTTCCGTTGAAGAGTAGCGTCGGGCTGATGTTACCATTTACTGTGATGTAATCCTGAAGCCTGGCAAAACTGCTACCACCACATTTATTCCCAACCGTTAGATTAACCGAATATACACCAGGACTCCAATACGTATAATTTGGATTTTTCAATGTACTCACAGCACTGGCGTTACCATCCTCAAATACCCAGTTCCAATATGATGGGACTCCGGTAGATTTATCTGTGAAACTGACCGTAAGTGGTGCAACTCCGGTGACAGGCGCTGCCTCAAATCCTGCGACTGCATCCCCATAAACACTTACATAATTCGTCTTTGTAGCCGTACTGCTTCCTGCAATATTGGAGGCTTTCAAAGTAACTGTAAAATTTCCTCCGATGTTGTAGGCATGGCTAACATTCTGGGTTGTTACCTTGGCACTGTTATCACCAAAGTCCCATTCCCATGCAGTAGCACTGCTGTTGAGGGATGAGCCCGTAGAGGTATCAATAAACGATACTGACTGTGTGGGACATAATTCAAGCCGGGGAGTTGCTGTATCATTAACAAAACTGGCGTATGGCGGCGCCATAACCCGCACTGCCCGCTGCGCTGAAGTATAATTACAGCATGTCCCAGTCAATGGGGTCATCGTCACGGTATAGGTACCAACCGATGCAAACTGATGGGTCGGATTCTTGTCTGTTGAGTTCACTGTCCCGTCACCAAAGTTCCACTGGTATGATGCTGGTGTATAATTGGTGACATTTGGAGTGAACGAGACTCCGGTCTTCCAGGGTACATCTATCGGGGTCTGTGAGTTGTTGAACGCCGGAAGGGTGAAGTTAGCAGAGATATACGGATTGCAGACAGTGATCGAGGACGGGCTTGACATTGATGAGCCCGTATAGGAATACAAGGTCAGGGTTGCCTGGTACGTTCCTGTGGTATTGTACTGGTGGTAGACATCCACCGCTGTTGATCCTGTAGTATTTGTGTATCCGTCTCCAAAGTTCCATATTCTCTGCACGACATTTGCCGAGGCTGCGGAGGTATCAGTGAATCTAACCGATAGAGGTGCAGGCCCGCAGGTGAGGTTCGGAGTAAAGGAAGCCAGAAGGCTGCTCTTGCCAAACTTCATTACAAATGCATCAAAGGTGTTGGAATTATATGTATCAAGAATACCCCGATCAATCCTGCTTCCATTGTATCTACTTGAATCATCAGGATACGTGGTCTGATTGATCCAGTTCAGAACAGGGAAACAGTCATTAGTACAACTACTCCCGCTGACAAGATCCTGGATCGATGGTGAATCTGTCCATCCGGTGATATATGCCGTGTTCCCATCTGTTGATACTGCGACTGCGTGGGATAATTCGCTACTACTTCCACCAAAGACAGTCGAATAAACCCAGTCACTTCCGGCAGCATTCACACAGGTAAGGAACCCGTCCTGATCGCCACTGTATGTGGTTGTTTTAATTGAGTCATACTTTGGGAAACTTTCTGACTTGGTATACCCGGTAACGTATGCTCGGCGGCTGCTATCCACTGCGATACCATATCCCCAATCATCAGAACTGCCACCGAGATAGGTTGAATAGAGAAGGCTTGCCCCGTCAGTCGAAAACTTTGTGGCATACGCATCCTTCTCAAAATAGTCATACACCCAACCTTTTTTCTTCTGTTTTGCATACGTTGTGACTGGGAAATCGGTAGATGCCGTGGCTCCGGTCACATACGCGCTGAAGTCTGAATCTACTGCAACCGCCTCTCCGTAGTCATACCCGGTGGCACCACCGAGGAAAGTACCATATACCAGCGGGGATGAGGCTGCAAAGTTGAATTTCATAAGGAAAGCATCCTGGGTTCCCTTCAAAGTCTTCTGGTAACCGGTTGCGGTTGAAGGGATCAGGTTGCTCGATGATGTTGTTCCTATAACATAGACCAGGCCCTGGCCATCCACAGCAATTCCATTGCCTGATTCAGTATTGCTACCGCTGATATAAGTTGAATACTCAAGGCTGTTTCCGGTTGGGTTGAGTTTGGAGGCAAAAGCATCACCCATGACCGCATTGGTATTCGGTGCCTCCTGATAGGCTCCGGATGTGACTGGGAAGATCTCTTCAGTCTTTTTCAGTGGACTGTTCCCAACGGTCGAACCGGTGATATATGCTGCACCCAGACTGTCGACGACAATATCATTTGCCTGATCGGCAAAATTGCCTCCAAGGAAGGATGAATACCAGAAATTCGTCCCGTCTGCCCGCAGTTTAGTCACATATGCATCATTTGATCCATGCAGACGTCCTCCATTCTGAATCGGAAGAAGAACAGGGAAGTCAGAGGAATAAGTGTCACCGGTAACGTATATATTATTGGAACTGTCCACTGCAATGCCCCGGCCGAAGTCTGATGAACTTCCTCCAAGGAACGTCGAAAAGGCAATCGATGCATTACCATCTGAATTCGTGGTAAGTTTGGTGACAAAGACATCACGACTGTTATGACAGAATGATCCGTTGTAACTGATAGGGGAGTTGATGTTGATAGGATTGACAACAGGGAAGTTACAGGATGAGGTGTACCCTGTTACATATGCATCACCAGAACTGTCTATTGCGATGTCCATTCCGTAATCTTCCAGAGCCCCACCGAGATAGGTTGAGTACTGAAGATATGGATCAATGATCAGGGGGTATGCGGTATCATAGGTCCCCAGTTTGAATCCCACCCGGTTGTTATCGAGAATGGTGTAGTTTGAACTGACTTTTGACCTGTTCCCGTTGATAACCTGATAACTCACCGGTGCAGCCTCGGTCAGGTTTCCAAACTTAGTTTTGACAAGGAGGGATCCGTCAGCAGTGAGTGTGATAGTCTCTGCACCAGAGTACACGAGTTTAATCAAGGCAGGATCCGCACCAGGACTCACCTGATATTCACGCTTCAGGACTCCGCCCTTTCCAGTGTACGACAGGTTGATGCCGGGTAGAATATCTGCATACCTGATCTCACCATACCAGGGGACATGCTGCTTGTAATCCGACTCATTCTGCCCCATCAGAAAGTTTGCATACCCTGGGAGCTGATTCGCGGCCTCAATATTGATCTCCTTACGGGCTCCTTCCAGAGTGACAACCATTGGCTGCATCTCACTCTCATTGGCACCCGTATCTATACCACCAGCACCGGAGACGAGCATGCCGTCTTTTGTGAAATCAAAAGAAAAGTCCTGTGACTTTGCCTGATATTGTATGATATCAGGTGACTGCCCGACATTTTTTATAAACTGAACGGGCTGTGAGGAGAGTTCCTCCATGGAAACATTTCCCCCAGCCGCCACACTCCCGGTTACCGGCATCCAGCAGACCAGTAACACCAGGAGCGCAGCTAGTAATGCACTCTGTTGTATCCGTATCATCTCATCCATACCCCCATACCAGTTTTCTGTTGCACGCAGAGCCCCCACATTTTTTCTGAAATATAATAATAGCCTTAATTATTACATTTCACTGGAGTGCCCGAACTACCGGGCTTTTCTTCGCTGAACAACACCGATCTCACATCATGTACAATATGACAAGGATGTCTTTTCATGGATTATAAGTGTTTCTAAAAATAGTGAGCCAGAGCCGTTATTATCAAAAAACAGGAGGGAAACAGAACCCATATGGACATCAGAGCCTGAAAAAGAATTATATTAATAGCCTATATTCAAAAATACGTATAAATTAGAGGATTGCGCCTATTGGGCATCCTTACCAGAAACACCTTCTTCCTCTTCTGAGGCTACTTCCCTTCTCATCGAGGGGAAGAGGATGACCTCCTTGATCGAGGTGTTGCTGGTGCTTAGCATAACAAGCCGATCAATTCCAATCCCGACACCACCGGTCGGTGGCATGCCATATCCAAGAGCGTTCACAAAGTCGTAGTCATGCATCTGGGCTTCTTCGTCACCAAGCCGCCGCTTCTCTTCCTGGGCCTCAAACCGCTCGAGTTGATCCAGGGGATCGTTCAGTTCGGAGAACCCGTTTGCAAGTTCCATCCCTGCAATAAAGAGTTCGAACCGTTCAACAAATCCTTCCTTCTCCCGGTGTACCTTTGCTAGTGGTGAGTTCTCAATAGGAAAATCGAGAATGAACGTCGGTTGAATCAGTTTCTCTTCAACGAGGGTTTCAAAGAAGAGAGGCAGAGCTTCGCGGTGGCTGCTGGCACCGTCAATTCCTTCAATTCCAAGTGTTCTCCCTTTCTCTTTGAGATCATCAAGGGTGTATGCAAAGATGTCAATGCCCCCGATATTTTTTACAGCCTCGTCCATCGGCATTGAGTTCCAGGGAGGAGCGAAATTCAGGGTGTTCCCTTCATAGCTGACCTCATATCCTCCTGTCACCTCTTTGATAATTCCAGAGATGATCTCTTCTGTCAGCCTCATCATGTCCCTGTAATCAGCATATGCCTGATAGATCTCCACCATGGAGAACTCGGGGTTGTGACTGGTATCGATATCCTCGTTCCTGAAGTTCTTTGCGAGTTCAAAGACCTTCTCAAACCCACCGACAACCAGCCGCTTCAGATAGAGCTCCGGGGCAATCCGCATGTACAGTTTCTGCTCGAGGTAGTTGTGGTAGGTAGTAAACGGTCTGGCGTTTGCACCGCCATAGATCGGCTGGAGTGTTGGTGTCTCAAACTCGAGGAACCCACTGGTGGTCAGACTATTTCTGAGATGAGAGAGAATTCTGCTTCGTATCCTGAACGTCTCCCTGCTATCCTCATTGACAATCAGATCCAGGTACCGCTGCCGGTATCGTTTCTCAAGATTTGTAAGACCATGGAACTTTTCCGGAAGTGAACAGAGCGCTTTGGTTAGAAGTTCAAAGTCATCTACCCAGAGAGTTATCTCGCCGACTTTGGTTCTGAATGCCCGGCCTACAACCCCGATGATATCCCCACGCTCAATTCCGGATTTGAAGACCACGAACTTCCCTTCAGGGAGTGAATCCTTCTTTATGTAGAGTTGGATCCTTCCGGATTCGTCTCCAAGATCACAGAAAAAGGTCTTCCCGTGATCACGAACGATAAAGATTCTTCCTGCAGTGCTGACCTGTTCAGGGGATGGATCATGGGTTACTGAATCAAATACTTCCCGGATTCCGGCAATGGTGTGTGTTCTCTTGAAAGTGGGAGGGTAGAGAGGGACTCCCTGTTCCTGGAGGAGGTTTCTTTTTGCGAGACGCTGTTCATCGAACTGCAACGCTGGATTATCAAATGACATGGTTGTTATATCTCCTCCCCCCGGCTTGCCTTAGCTCCAGGCAGATGAACCGGGACGGGGGAAGGGCTGATTCGTGCAAGCCCCGGTGGTTATGGCCTGATTATCTTCAGGAATAACGCAATATTCGCTTAAATTTTAAGGTGCCGACCTGAAATAACCTTCGTAGAAGAAGGATCCCACAGTCCCGGGCTGAATCCGGGTGACGTGGCCTTATCTGAAATGGAGGGAGATTAGGTCTTCCGATGGTAGAAATACCCAACACCTGCAAGAATCCCGATAATCAGCAAAGGGGATGGCCAGGGTGCCCCCTGTCGTGGTGTTCCAGTCATGGTGCCAGAGGCCAGAACAGTGTTGATCTGAAGCACCTGTCCGGGTATAACCTCAAACGACGAGTTGTACTCCTGATATCCGTCAAGTTTTATCGAATAGGTATGTTTACCTGAGCACACGGTCTCAACAGTGGCAGGCGTAGTTCCCTTGAGATGACCATCAACAGTGATATCAGCACCTGCAGGATCTGAACTTACCATCACAAGTCCGCATGCCTGAGGCATCGGGCTTGGATCCATCTGCACAGTCACTGGCGTAATGGCTCCGGCCGTGACCATGACCATTACTTCAAAATCCTCGTAATTCTTGCTGGTGACGTATATCCTGTGACTTCCAGGTGTGAGATTGGAGATCTCAAGAGGTCTGCCTGTTTCAGTAAGCCCCTTGTACTCATCATCAAGGAATACAGATGCTCCAGGGGGTTCGGTTGTGACAACCACAAAACCACCGGATGCACCAGTAGCCGGCTTGAGAGAGATATGCACCGGGGTGGTCACCTGATTCTGCACTGAAACCCATTCAACATAATCATCATTTCCTGCCCGGCTGATCCTGACCTCATGGCGCCCTGGCGGAATATTTCCTACGACGAGGTTTGTAGTCCCGGCATACACGCCGTCCACGTACGCCATGGCACCTCCGGGATCTGAACTGATCTCAAGCGTTCCGGAGCCGGTTCGAATGGTCATACTTGCTGACAGTTCGGTTGTCTCCCCAGGATGGATCTCAACAGTTCGTACAAACGGTTCATACCCCATCATGACCAGCGAGACCAGATGTGTTCCGGTCGGCAGATTGGTATAGGTCCAGGGGGCCATCTGCCCGTTTCCGTTGTCAACGGTTACCATGGCACCAGAGGGAGACGAACTCACCTTCAGGGATCCCGTGGTTGCAACAGGGGCCAGGACTGCCATAACCGGAACAATCCCACCTGGCTGAACACTCTGATTGTAGGTCTGTTCCCAGATCTGGAAACCCTGCATCATAACCCTGATCACTGTTGCATTCGGGCTCATAGCAGTGACCGGAACGATCACCGGAGTCTCCCCGGCAAAAGCACCATTGACAATCACATCGGCCCCCTGCGGGTTTGATTTCACCTCAAAGTATCCCATCTGTGTCTGCCCGGCTGATACAGGAGCAAGGATTGAGAATATGAATATGAGTACCAGAAGGCATGCAAACCTCTCCAAGGGCAGGATCTCCCACATCATATCGGTATGGTTCTCAGGTCGTACCTGAAAAAGTATCCGATGCGGTTCTCTCATTATGTGAGGTGACCGGTTGATTCAGTTTGTAATTCATTTAGAACATGTATGGTGCATATAGTAGATGCGGATGCACCAGAATATTCATAATTCATATACCAGAAGAGCAGATATGGTAGCGGTAAACTGATGCGAATCTGCACAATCCCTGAAGACGGATTCTTATCACCCTCATTTTTCTTCGTGTTTAGATAGGGGGCCGGATATTTCCGGTCCCCGGGTATTGACAACGCAGACAGGTTACCGCAGGTCTTCGATAATCATGATAACTATATGTGGAATCTCTGATCCGGCGATCATTGCCGGCTATGTCCTATCGATAGGATTCGCTCTAGCCTGCATCGTGTACGGACTGGTGAACTGGAACACCGGAGGATCATAAATGACAACAGATCCGGTTATTACCCTGGTAATCGTCCTGGTTTACGTAGGAATCACCCTTGGTCTCGGGTATCTAGGGTACCGAAGGACGAACCATGCTGAAGATTACCTGCTTGCAGGCAGGGATACCCACCCGGTTATCATTGCTCTCTCGTACGGTGCCACGTTCATCTCCACTTCTGCGATCGTGGGGTTCGGGGGTGTTGCTGCAAACCTTGGAATGGGCCTTATCTGGTTGACCGTATTCAACATAGGGATCGGTATCCTTCTCGCATTTGTTGTATTCGGAAAGAAGACACGGGAGAAAGGGGTGGAGACCGGTGCAGTCACATTTCCTGATCTCATGGGAAAGATCTTTCAAAGCCCGGGATTACAGTTTCTTTCAGGCCTTATCATCCTCATCGGCATGCCGCTCTACACCGCAGCAGTTCTGATAGGTGGAGCCAGATTTCTTGAATCAACTCTGAACATCTCCTACACCACCTCGCTGATAGTTTTTGCAGCAGTTGTTGCCGTGTATGTGATGTATGGCGGACTTATTGCGGTCATGTACACCGATGCATTTCAGGGAGCGATTATGTTTGTCGGGATGACCCTGCTCCTGGTGCTCACCTATGTGTACCTTGGCGGTGTCAATGTTGCGAACTCAGCCCTTGCTGCGATGTCAGACCTCGTGCCTGCATCACTCACAGCGCAGGGGATGACAGGATGGGCATCAATGCCTGAACTTGGTTCCCCCATCTGGTTCACTCTCATCACAACCCTGGTACTGGGTGTCGGGATCGGTGTCCTTGCCCAGCCACAACTGGTGGTCAGATTCATGACCGCAAAAGATAACCAGGCACTCAACCGGGCTGTTCTTGTAGGAGGGCCGTTCATCCTGATGATGACCGGAGTAGCATTCACCGTCGGTGCCCTCACCAATGTCTACTTCCTGCAGCACACCGGAAAGATTGCCGTGACTGCAGCAGGAGGAAACATCGACTCGATCATACCGGTGTACATCAACCAGGCAATGCCCGAGATCTTTGTCATCATCTTTATGCTCACACTCCTCTCTGCTGCCATGTCCACACTCTCAGCCTTGTATCACACCATGGGAACAGCCCTTGTCTGTGACATCTGGGGACGGGGAAAGACATGCGCACTTTCAGTAAGGGCAAACCAGGTCGGGTGCCTGGTTATGATGATCCTGAGTGTAATTCTAGCCCTTTCCATGCCTGAAGGGATTATTGCACGGGCTACTGCGATGTTCATGGGCCTGTGTGCCTCAGCATTTCTTCCTGCTTTCGCAGTGGGGGTGTATTCACACCGACCATCACGGACAGGTGCAGTGTGGAGTATGATTATCGGGGCTCTGACCTGGTTCTTCTGGACCGCATTTGTCCACACGTCAGAGGCAAAGACCCTGGGTATTTCTCAGGCCCTGACAGGAGTACAGACAATCCTCGGGCTCCCGTGGTCTGTCATCGATCCCCTTGTGTTTGCACTCCCTCTCTCCTTTATCGTCATGGTACTCTGCCAGTTAAGTGAACGGAGGCCAAAGAATCTGAGTTTCTCCTGAACAGATTCGTACTCTTTTTTCGTCCAGCCGCGAAATATATAAATGAACGAGCCATATTCAGTCTTACAATACCTGCTGGTGTGGGTTTCTGATCTGTCTGAACACAAATGGGGGATCGCTATGGCAACGAAGAGCACAATACTAGTTTTCGCTCTGTTCGTGCTCTGTTTAATTATCTGCAGTAGCCTTACTGCCGGATCCCAAACGATTCCAACTCTGAATCAACAACCAGAAGACACAACCATCTCCACAAATGTGGATGAGCACAAGACTCAGGGCGATATCCTGGTCAGAAGCAACGGGATACGTGAGGTCTTCGGTGTGGCAGGAAAAGGGATCAGGGTTGGTGTAATTGCAAACGGTGCACAGTCCATCAATATATCCCAGAAGAACGGAGAACTCTCAACGGTTCATGTTCTTGCAGAAGGAACTGGTGATGAAGGAACTGCAATGCTCGAGATCATCCACGACATTGCACCTGATGCCGAGCTCTATTTTTATGCATACGGCAGCAGTTCTGACACATTCAAAACAGCGGTGACAGGCCTTGCTAACGCAGGATGCAACGTCATATGTGACGATCTCTACTTCTTCCGCCAGCCCTTTCTTCAGGACGGGGACGTTGCCGACCATATCAGATCAGTCCTGAAAGCAAATCCACGCCTGATCTATGTTACCGTTTCAGGAAACTTTGCACCGCTCCATTATCAGGGACCATGGAAGCCCGGACAGCCATACGGAAAAAATCAGACTCTCCAGGATTTTGGAGGAGGAGCGTGTGCAGTAAACATCACCCTCCTGCCTGAAGAACGGGTGATCGCCACACTCCAGTGGGATGATCCCTGGGGTCATTCATTCACAGACTACGACCTGGTCCTCACCGATCCAAGGTCAGGAACGGTGCTTGCAACCAGCAACTTCACTCAGAATGGAACCACCGATCCCTTTGAGCATCTTGTATACGATCCCCCGGGACCAAACGCAGAGAAGGTCTCCCTGCAGATTGTAAGAAATGGCCAGACGGGAACCCCAAACACTCTTGAACTCTTCATAAGGGGAGTCGACGCAAAAGGGGTTGATAATGCCTTCATGAAAGACCCCACCGACTCGATATTTGGTCATGCAGCGGTGGAAGAGGTGGTCACAGTAGGATCAGTCGAACCGGCAGCTCCCTTTACCATCTCACCTGACTCATCCCACGGGCCGGTCACAATCCGGTACCCGGTTTCTACCAAACGGTGGAAGCCTGACATCTGTGCCCCAACCAATGTAAACGTCAGTGGGGCAGGGAATTTTCCTAATCCGTTCCCAGGAACGAGTGCTGCTGCACCGCATGTTGCAGGAGTCATAGCGCAGCTCTGGAGTGCTTTTCCCGACGTTCCGCGTGATCAATTGAAGCAGACGGTCTACCAGAGTGCAGATGATCTCGGGGCGCCCGGTTGGGACGAGGTCTATGGGTACGGTCTGCTTAATGCAGAACGGGCATACCGACTGCTCTTTGATAAGAACAAACCGACCTTCGATACAAGCGAAGCGATACTTAAACCGTGATATCCGGAGCCAGGATTATCCGGCGAAGGCACAGTTCTCTGATCAACTCATCAATCCTGATCTGATCAAAGACGAGCATCTCATACAGACATTCTGCAGGAAGAAATTGATTGTATGGCTTTTCTGTCTCCAGGAAATGCCAGATCCATTCTTCAGTATCTGCAGGATCAGAGTCCTTAAGATCGACAATCCTGTTCAGAACCCATTCAGGAGTAACATCGGGAGATATTAATCGCACAGATATACCATCAGACCAGGCTCCTTTGACTCTGATCCGTTCATACCTGCACGCCTCTTTCAGGTACTCAGAGAGGACCCGGTTCCACTCACCGCCAAGGAACGTGTACACCCGCACCCAGTCATTCTCCCTCCGTACCACGATCACATCAGGTCCCACATCCAGCGGAAGTGAGGAGACAAAAGCACGAGTCTCTTCCCATACCAGATCAGGGAATGGAAGATCCGAGAGCCCGTCTTTGACTATTCGGGCTACCTGCTGCATGAGGAGATAACTCGTCCCCTGAAATGTACCCGCAAAGATTGGGGGATCAGCCCGATATGAAACCGGAGTCGCGTGAATCGAATCGTGTTCTGAATGAACACCGGTACTCATCCATGAACGGCCACCAAGCCTGAAAGATTCTATTCTGCAGCGTTTAGCACTCCTTGCAGAAACTGTGCCGATCAGATCTCCTTCAGATGATCTCACCGTACAGGTTCTTCCATCACCAATGACCGAGTACAGGGAACCACGCTGTTGATCAACCCATGACTCAAGAGATGGACCAGGCATCAGGAACTCCTGATCAGTCAGAACGTAACCATCACGAATCATCGATGAGACAATGAACCAGATCCGATCTTCAGATATGTTATGACACCAGTCACACGTTGATACACTTCTTATCAACTCCTCCTTTGTAATTCTCATCCGCGAGAGGAGAGAGAGGATGATCTGCTGGACCAGAACCCGGTATGGGTATCTGACAATCCTGACCGGTTCCACCAGACCTGAAACGGCTGCTGATATGGCAGCTGCAACCAACACAGTCTCCCCTGGATCCCGTAGTAGAAACGCCATCTGTGCACGATCACCTCTCCTTCCAACCCTTCCCAGCCTCTGAAGAAATGAGGAGACACTGAGCACGGGCCCTGAGTGAACCACCAGATCGAGTGCGCCGATATCAATGCCCAGTTCCAGTGTACCTGTGCAGATGATTGTCCCGGATCTTCCTTTTAGGAATGCCTGCTCTGCTTCTCTCCGGGATGCAGGTGAGAGTGATGAATGGTGCACAAAAACTAGAACGCCGGTTCCTTCAAACAGACTGGAAAGAGACTCGGCCTCACCCCTGCTTCCTGCGAAGAGAAGCGAGCGTCTCCCCTGTATCAGAGGCAGAATCCGGGTGTTTTCAGAACCATCCAAGCCGCACAGAAAGGTAAACTCACGAGGAAGAGTTACATGCTCTGCCCTGATTATCCGCGAATCTGAGTTTCCTCTGCTCATCCATGCAAGGATATCACCAGGGTTTCCGATAGTTGCTGAGAGGCCTATCCGCTGAACCGGATGGCTGGATCTCTGCTCCATCCTGGCAAGGGCTGCCATGAGTTGATTCCCACGTTCAGAGGCAGCAAGGGAGTGGACCTCGTCGATGATACAGATTCTGATCCGATCAGCAAGGAGATCACCTGATGAACCCATCAGAAGGATGGTCAGGCTTTCAGGAGTGGTGAGTATGACAGCAGGGGGATCAAAATCCGGGATCATGGAGCCAAGAGTATCTCCATGAACCGGGAGAGCAGAGAGATGCAGCGGAGTCAACATGTGATCGAGCCGGACAGCCATGTCGGTGATGAGTGCCTTGAGCGGGGAGATGTACAGGCATACTGGAAGGTCAGGATGCTGCTTCAGGATATGATCCAGAATCGGGATAAAGGCAGCCTCGCTCTTTCCGCCTGCTGTTCTGGCAGTAAGAAGGATATCGTCACCAGAAATGATCGGTTGGTATGCAAGCTCCTGGATTCTTCGAAGGTTTTTCCACTGCAGATTATGGCTGATAACCTGTTTCAGTGATGGATGCAGTTTGAAAAAAACCGAGTGGTCAGACATTACCCGGACCACGTTATGCTATGTTGAACGTGGCGTTTATCTGTTGTTCGAGCTGCGGCCGCGGAAGAACCCCTGCAATCTGGTTAATTACCTGCCCATTCATGAAGAAGAAGAGTGCCGGTATCGCACTGATCCCGAACTGGTACGCGATCTGCTGGTTCTCATCAGTGTTGCACTTTGCAAACTGAACCTTCCCGGTATACTCAGTTGATAGGTCTTCTATCACCGGCGCGAGCATCCGGCAAGGGCCACACCAGGGTGCCCAGAAATCCACGATCAACCGTGGGTACCGGCTCACGGCCTCGGTAAAATTCGTCTCATTCAAAATAAGAATTCCATCATGTAAACCATCTCCTGCTGACACCGGAGGATCAAACCGTTTTCTGAGTTCCTCCATCTTTCGCTCCCTAATCTCCCTGAGTTCATCATCCATACGAACTAGTTGTCAGATCCGGCAATAATCTTTCCAGCAGAATATGCGGAATGCTTAAATAGATCAGGAGACAACATTGTAGTCCCTCATAAAGCGAGGTGGGGTAGTCAGGATATCCCGTCGGGCTCATAACCCGAAGACCGATGGTTCAAATCCATCCCTCGCTATTCTGTTTTCTGATGTGTTCATATCGATCTTCACGAATTAATCTTCTGACTTCTGTTCTTGTGAATACCGTTCTTCCTTTGAATCCTGATACATCCAGATGCAATTCTCTTATCCGGGGGAAGGCTGGTCACACGTGATGAACAGATGAACCCTGATGTAGCGGACTGGAAGGTCCGGATTGAGAAAAGGGTATCAGAAAAAATCCTGTCATATTCACAACCCCTGGAGAACGGACCTGCTGCCAATGCCGGGGTGAAATGCTACATATTTCTGATTGGTAATCTGCATCATGTTGTACTCTTTACAATTCCTTCCCTTCCTGGTGAAGAGATCGTTCAGGACATCATTGCACATGCCGGAAGCGTTGGTGCATCGGCCGCGGTCTTGATCTCTCCTGACGGGTACCGGGTACTTTTTTCCGAGGAGTCCAAAGCAGATCTCATCTGGCTGGAAACCCTCTGCCCGCTATCAAAGGCACCGGACGGATCTCTCCTGACTGATCAAAGTAGTATACAGGACCCGGTGGAGATTATCGCCCGGTACCTCGGGGAGCTCAGAAAAGAACTGAGCGGCTGGCTCTACAGCAGAGAGGGGGAAACATCAGAATCAAGCAGGGACCTGACGATCCAGACTCTGATGAACCGCGTTATTCTGACAAAAATCTTTCACACCATTGAAACAGATGAACCATCAGAGACTACAACCCTCATGGGTGCCCTCTGCTCGTTCGTGTCAACCGTTCCTGTTCTGGATTTTTATGACACCAGGATAGGACCTCAGGATGAAGCAACCATAAAAGAGGTGAGGAGGCTTGCCGGTTCACCGGTGAAGGAACTCAAAAACATCAGGCTCTCATGGGTCAGACCCGAAGACTGGGCGACTGCTTTCGCCAGGTATCTCGCTGTCCTCCCTAAGAAGCAACATAAGAAGAGGCATTTTCAGGGTCATGAGGAGCAGGAATGGAAGGGATGGCTCCTGAAGTCTGATGTAGTGAAACTTATTACAGATCTCCTGGCGAAAGATGATCATCCGGATGGAGCATTCTGGGATCCATCAGCCGGGTGTGGTGAACTTGTCGGTCTGATACTCAGGTGCATCAGGCTCAATCTGATCAGGGACGAAAGAGATACTATCACCGCCCGCCTCATCGCTGCCGGAGAGATGGTACACGCAAACGATGGATCGCCGATCCACATTGCAGTGGTCAGGTTCGTGATCACATCCTGGATTCTGAGTGGGGAGAGCACTCATTCATCCCTTACCAGAACCCCCCTCTGGTACCCGATCCTTTCTTTGAACAGACAGATCAGAGCAGGCTCTCCACTGTACGACGAGAGGGCACTGGAAGAGTTTGTGTCCGTAAAGGAGGGATATCCAATCCTCCGTCGCCTGCATCCTCTCATGGGAAACCGTACAGAAGGAATGAAACCGTTCTCTCTCATCATCTCCTGTCCTGATGGAAAAAGTCCGGGTGGCCCTCCAGAGGTTGCCTGTTACCTCACCAGGCGGTTCACCTCGTATGCACCAGGAGCAGATCAGGGCGTCCTGTTTGCTGAACTGGCGGGTGAGTTTCTTGCTCCAGGAGGAAAGGCAGTCATATTCATGAGGAGAAAATGGCTCTCTGAATCTTCATACAGGGGATTCAGACAATGGATAACTCACAATTCTCCAGTCACCATGATAGTTCCGGAAGATAAAACCGGCCAGGAAGATCCTGACAACCTTTCTGCATTGGTCCTTCATTCAGTTCCGGAGCAGACCCACACCGTAATCAGGTTTGCCACCGGAGAGAAACATTCACGGTTCAGGATCAGAAAGTACCAGATATTTCCCGCTAGTCGGCACAAAGATGACGGATGGGGCCTGCAGGATCCCTGGGAGAAGGGCATGATGAATCATCTCTCCCAGGGAACGATGACTTTGAGCGAGTACCTCTTTGACGAACTCTACCCGGGAACTGCAGGTGACCAGATCAGAGACCGGGCTGACTGCTGGACATCAATCACATGGACGGGTTCTGAACTCTCTGTATGTACAGGAATGGCACCTGAACACGGCGCTGAAGTCATCATACCAGGGGATGATCAGTTCCTTTCCACGCTTCTTCATTCGTCACTTGTCAGATGGTACATCGCATCCTCCACTCGTGGTCAGGCTTCACCTCACCTGATGGACCTGATCAGGACTCTTCCCATCCGGGCAATTGACCACTACTCTCCTGAAGAGACCTGTGTTTCTGAACGAATCAGGGCGGCTGGATCCCGCCTTGCCATGCTTAAAAAACGGAGAATAGTCTGTCATGCATGGCATGACATAAGCAGGATAGAGCGGCAGATCACAGAGTCAGAGAAGGAGTTGGATCAACAGATCAGCACCCTGTATGGCATATTCCCTGATGACTGCAGAGAGATCAGGCAACGTATACAATCAGACACCAGTCTGGATGCAAAAGGCCCCCGTTTTCAAATATGATGAGAGCAATTTCAGATATACTGCAATATGATCATCAGAGAATTCTTCATCCCCGGTATTGCCCATAGTTCATTCCTCGTAGGAGGAGCAGGTTCATGCCTGATTGTTGATCCTTCCCGTGATATTGACCGGTACCTGGAGGCAGCCAGAGAAGAGGGGTTGAAGATTGCAGGGGTCCTGGAGACACATCTCCACGCTGATTTCATATCCGGACATCTGGAGTTTGCTCATAAGACCGGTGCTCCAATCTATATGCCGGAACGTGCAAAGGCCGTCTTTCCTCATATTCCGGTCAGACAGGGATCAGTCATCACGATAGGGGACATGAGGATAGAGGTGAGGGAGACACCCGGCCATACGCCAGAACATGTCTCCTATGTCCTCGTTCATCAAAGCCGCTCTGAAAGCCCTGCTCTAGTCTTCTGCGGAGATACCCTGTTTGTCGGTGATGCAGGCAGACCGGATCTCTTTCCAGGCAGGGCAAATGAACTTGCTTCGGCCCTGTACACGAGTCTGCATGAAGAACTCATGACCCTTCCCGATCACTGTGAGGTGTACCCTGCTCACAGTGCAGGATCATTCTGTGGAAGATCCCTTTCTACGAAAAAGTCAAGCACCATCGGGTACGAAAGGATTGCAAACCCGGTTCTAGCCATTCAAGACAGGGAGACGTTTACCACAACCCTGACAACAAACATGCCGCCTGCCCCTGATCATTTCAACAGATGTTCGGAGGTCAACCGAAGAGGCCCGGTTCTGCTTTCGGAACTGCCTGTTCTGAAGGCGCTCAGCCTTGGTGATGTCAGAAATATGCTGGAGTCAGGAGATACTGAAGTTGTGGATATCCGGATGTATGACGCATTCGGGGGAGTTCACATCCCTGGGAGTCTGAATATCGATGCTGAAGTTAACTTTTCTACTTATGCAGGATGGATTACCAGCCCGGATATGAACCAGGTACTTGTCGGATACAACCCTGATCAGATCACTGATGCGGTACTGATGATGCACCGTGTTGGTATCGATTCCATTGCAGGTTACCTTTCAGGCGGTATTCAGAACTGGGCATTATCAGGACTTAAGACCGAACAGATCAGGATAATATCAGTGCATGAACTTGCCCGCCTCATAGCAGGAGAATCTGAACTTATGATCCTTGATGTCAGACCAACTGCCGAGTATGCGGGTTACCATATTCCGGGGTCCATCAATATCCCATGGCCTGATCTCCGCACAAGACAAAGTGAAGTCAGTTCATCAGGCCTTGTGGCTGTCATCTGTGGATCAGGGGTCAGGGCCGGGACAGCCTGCAGTATTCTGAAACGGGCGGGACACCACAATATCATGAATATTGCCGGAGGATACACGGGCTGGATCGCAGCTGGGTTTGACAAACCTTTGCAGTAAGGGCAGAATCATTACACAGGAGTTATTGGAGGAGACGTGAACATACATATGAATCACAGTCAGCACGTTACAAAGGGTCAGAGATGAAACGATCAGAATATTACGAAGAGAAGGGCCTTGACCGGATCATCAACATCAGCGATGCGGTGTTTGCATTCTCACTGACACTTCTGGCAGCAGACCTGATTGTGCCGGATCTCAACGGAATCAGTTCACTCCAGTTATCAGAGGAACTGCTTGGCGAAATCCCCAAATTTCTCTATTTCATTCTGACTTTTCTGATAACATGGGCGTACTGGATTAAGCATCACCGGATTTTCAGGTTTATCAAGAGGTACGATGATATTCTTGTCAGATTGAACATGTTCTTTCTCCTCTTCATCGTGCTGATGCCATTCATCACCAAGGTGATCAATGAACATAGCAGTATACAGATCGCGGTGATCATCGCAGCAATCGGATACGCAGCCCCCGGGTATCTGGCCAGTATCATGTGGCATTATGCATCCACCAATTACCGGCTCATTGATTCAAGCGTTCCACATGATTATATCAGAAACACCATCATCGAGAATTACATCAGTCCGGTGATATTCACATTCTCAATCTTTCTTTCATACATCAAACCTGTATACACCCTGTATTGTTGGGTATTACTATTTCCTATCGGATACATCGCCCAATACCGGCTTGAAGAGGAATGAAACAATATAAAAGACAAGCAGAAATTCGTGAATCAAAAAAAGTGGGTTATTTATTGACTCGTAGGCCTGGACCGGGAATCGAACCCAGATCGAGGGAACCACAATCCCTTAGGATGACCATTACCCCACCCAGGCAGAATGCACCATATATGTTATCAGTTTTTTTACTTGAATCTATCCATCCCACACAGGATGAACCTGCCTGATACACAAAAAGTGGATCCTCTCCTTCGCCTTCTCTCCCTTGTGAATTATTATTAGAGAGCACCTCTCATGTATAGTCAGTCAGCCCCCGATTACCATATCTGAATAATATTCCCTCTGATAGTGTTCTGACACCAGAGAATGGGGGCCCTCGAACGGGGGTGCAGCGATGGCAAAGAAGTCTGATAAAAAGAGTCAGAGTAGCAATGATAATCCTAAGATTCGTACCCCAATCGTCTGTGTGCTTGGGCACGTGGACCATGGGAAGACTTCACTCCTTGACCGGATCCGGGGATCATCGGTAGTTTCAGGTGAGGCGGGAGCGATCACCCAGCACATCGGGGCTACCGTTGTTCCGATTGAGACGATCATGGCCATGGGCGGGGTGAACAAAAACCTGAAGGTCAACATCCCGGGCCTTCTCTTCATTGACACACCAGGTCATCACTCATTCACAACACTCCGTGCACGCGGAGGAGCGCTCGCAGATCTGGCGATTGTTGTTGTTGATATCACAGACGGATTCAAACCTCAGACGATCGAAGCACTTCAGATTCTCAGGGGATGTAAGACGCCGTTCGTGATGGCTGCCACCAAGATCGACCGTATATCAGGATGGCGTTCGTTCCCGGAGGAGACATTTCTCTCAAGCTTCGGGAAGCAGAACCAGCGGGTCATCGATCTTGTGGAGAAGAAGACCTACGAGATCGTGGGCTCCCTGGCAGAGCATGGATTTTCATCAGAGCGGTTTGATCGGGTAGATGATTTCGCACGGACGCTGGCAATCGTCCCACTAAGCGCGCATACGGGAGAAGGGATCGCAGATCTGCTGATGGTGTTGATCGGACTTGCACAACGGTACATGGAAGGAGCACTCGCGCTGGCTGTGGACGGGCCGGGATCAGGAACCGTTCTCGAGGTTAAAGAGGAGAAAGGACTCGGAGCAACGATCGATGTTATCCTCTTTGATGGGACCATCTCGGTCGGTGATGAGATCGCAGTTGCATCCAGCACCGGCGTGATTACCACCAAGGTCAGATCACTCCTCCAGCCACGGCCACTCAAGGAGATCCTGATCGAGGACCGGTTCTCTCGTGCCAAGTCGGTTGTGGCTGCAGCCGGAGTGAAGGTGAGTGCACCAGGGCTTGATCAGGTTATTGCAGGATCACCGGTCAAGGTCATAGCCGGCAACGAGAGAGAGGTCAGGGAGAGCATCGAGCGTGAGATGACCGAGATCAATGTGACTCTCTCCCCAGAAGGTCTCATCATCAAAGCAGACACCATCGGGGCACTTGAAGCGCTCTGTAAAGAGCTGACTTCAGCCGAGATCCCGGTGATGAGGGCAGAAGTCGGACCGGTCACCAGGCATGACGTTATCGAAGCAGAGACGATCAAGACCCCCTATTACCGTTCCATCATCGCATTCAACACCCAGATCCTTCCTGATGCACAGGACCTCCTGAACGAGCCTATCTACGCTGAGATGGTTGAGTTGTTCAAAGGGAACGTGATCTATCATGTTCTTGAATCATACCTGGAATGGCGTGATGAATTGAAACGCAACCTTGATCAGAAGCGGTTCGAGCAGATCATCTTCCCTGCCAAGATGGTGGTGCTCCCTGACTGTGTCTTCAGACAGAACAATCCTGCAGTTGTAGGAGTCAGGATCCTCTCTGGCAAACTCAGAAACGGGGTCAACCTGATCCGCAAGGATGGAAAGAAGGTCGGCCAGCTCAAGACAATCCAGCTGCGAAAGGAGAACATTCAGGAGGCAAAGGCTGGTGACGAGGTTGCGATCTCCATCGACGGGGCAACCGTGGGGAGACAGTTTGACGTCAACGATGAACTCCTCGTCAACATCCCAGAACGTCATGTAAAAGTGCTTGAAGCCGAGATGCTCTCGCATCTTACAGGCGATGCACGTGAGGTGCTCGACGAATTCACCAGACTCTTCAGGAAAGAGAACCCATTCTGGGGAAAGTAGACTTATAAAGATAGTCTACTGATATATACGGAGACTACTCGGCTCAGCTGAGTGATGGGATAATTACACGTGCCAAAGATACAGTCCCTTTTCAGGGGCTCTGACAGCTGTTGACTAAACAAAAAATACTGATAATATGGTTGATTTTAAAGTAGTACTCTCTGACCCGGCAACAGGAAAAGCATACAACATTGATGCTACCGGTGGTGCTGCCGGGTCCCTCATGGGAAAGCGTATCGGTGACGAGATCGATGGAACTGCACTCGGATTTGAAGGATACAAGATCAAGGTCACCGGTGCATCAGACCGGAATGGAACCCCTGCCAGAAAGAGCCTCCCGATTGCAGGAAGACGCCGTGTCCTGGTCAGTGGTGGTGTCGGATTTCATCCAAAACTCGAGGGAGAACGCCGCAGGAAGATGGTCCGTGGATCAGAGATCACCGCAGACTTTGTTCAGATAAATGCGGTTGTATCAAAAGAGGGATCCAAGTCTCTTGCATCCTACTTCGCCCCGGCAGAGGCACCTGCCGAGGGTCAGAACTAATACACTACTCTTTTTTCAGGAGATCTGATCTGAACGAAGGAATCAGGTCAGCATACGGTGTCTCAAACTCCTTCGCAAGGATTACCAGAGCAGCAGCAGGTCTCAGGTTTCCGTCGAACCTATCCCGTATCATTTCGTTCATGCGGCTCGCCACCTCCTCCTGACTCATCCCACTACGGGACACAATCCTGTCCATCAGTTGGGAGACAGGGTCTGATACCTCGAAGATTGCTGAAGATGGTTTGTATCCAATGGGGATCTGTACCTCGGCAGGATCGAAGAGCAGAAAAAAAAATTCCCCATCCGTTCTGATCAGCCCCTGATCAATCCCACGTTTGAGCAGCAGATCTACCTGATCACGATCCATCCATCTTCGGTCAAAGGAGTAGTAGTAGATCAGTTCACTTCTGCCAAGTTTTTCTGTATGGCTGTGGTAGAATGGTGCAGCAAGCGTTGTTTTGAGCGTCATCAGGATACCTGCTATTTCAGGAAGTACTCCACAGGTTCTCCTGTAGTCACTTATAACCGATCTTCACACTACCAAACAGGACTAACCCGAAGGGCTCTAAAAAAAGGACAAAAAATTATTCTATCAGGACAGCGTTGATTACGCCGTGCTGCCCCGGACGGCTGACAATACGTGCCTTTCCTGCACTGGTACTGATGATTGCACCCTTGGTCAGGAGGTTACGCCTGACGTAGTTCGGGTTAGCGGTGTTCTTCTCGACGTTGTCGATCTTTACCTTCTTGGTCTCACCGGTCTTCGGGTTGCTGACTGCAGCAAACTCTGCACGCAGTGCACGGATCTTCTGGTTTCCTCCATACGTCCGGCTTACCTTGCGCTTCTCTGCACCAACGTGGGTCTCTGTAGGTGCTGACCCGATCTCCCTGCGTCTCTTACCGCACGCCGGATGATATCTTCCACCAGTTGATTTACGAACCGATCTTCCTTGCCATTGCATGTTATCTTCCCTCTGATATTGGTGACGCTGTTTTGGTTGTGGGAGTCTTTCTTACGCCACAGAGTCCTATATCTATCACCTGCGCAGGTATATAGTCCCTTTTATGACAGGATCTCAGCAAGTAGTGCATCCACCCCGTCGCCAGTCTTCATGTTGGTTCTGAAAACCTTCATCGGCGGATTATACCGATGCATATCACGCTCCATCCGATCAAGATCAGCCCCGACTGCAACAGCAAGATCAACTTTATTCAGAACCCCGATAGTGCAGCCTCTGAACATCATCGGATGTTTGTTCACAACGTCGTCACCCTCGGTTGATGAGACCACCACAATCCGCTTCTCAGCACCGAGCTCAAAGTCTGTAGGGCAGACCATGTTGCCGACATTCTCCACAAAGAGGACATCAACGGTATCAAGAGGAAGATGGTGCAGGGCATGCTCTACCATATGGGCATCAAGGTGGCACTCTTTCCCGGTGTTTACGTTCTCAGCAGGGATACCGAGAGAGGTTATCCTGCGGAAATCGTCATCTCCGTACACGTCCCCGGCGATGGCAGACGCTTTCAGGTTTTTCTTTGCAAGGCGGGGGACCAGTTGCTCGATAAGAGCAGTCTTTCCTGACCCTATTCCTCCAAGCAGATCAAACGCCCTGACCTTATGCTTTTTCAGATGAGCAGCATTCTCATCTGCAATCCGCCGGTTTGATGAGAAGATGTCCTTCTCGATCGAGACGTCGATATGATGCATATTGCTTAGGTCTTTCCCGCTGGTTGTTTATAGGTTCAGTTCAAAGATCGTAAAGAATGGAGAAGGGACTGATACTTTATCCCTGCTATTTTGACGCCAAACTCATGCGCAATGAGGGGCGCAGGGTTCCCAGGGAGCAGGCAGTTTTTGCACCTGCAATCCCTGATATAGAACGGGCACTCGCATCCTGTGGGGTGAAGTACCGAAGGGAGAAGAAGTCCCATCCTGCCTGGTGGTGGAGGCATGAAGGAAGAGTCATTGCCGACTGCGAGGGCCCGAAGACAGAACTGCTCTGCAAAGTCGCAACAGAACTCAAAAAAATATCCCCGAAAACACCACCCAGAAGATAGATGTACGATCTGCACACCCACACGATCCTCTCTGACGGTGAACTCCTCCCCTGCGAACTGATCAGGAGGATGGCAGTACTTGGATACGACACTGTTGGCATCACGGATCACGCCGACGCGAGCAATATCAGCACCATCATCTCATCTATCGAAAAGATCAGGGGTTCTGCAGAAGAGTATGGAGTCAGGCTCCTGACCGGCGTTGAGATAACTCATGTTCCCCCGTCCGAGATTCGCCGGCTGGCAAAGCAGGCCAAAGAGGAGGGGGCAGATATCGTTGTCGTGCATGGTGAGACGGTTGTTGAGCCGGTTGCACCAGGAACCAATATGCAGGCCTGTACCTGTGAGCATGTTGACATCCTCGCTCACCCCGGACTCATTACAAAGGAAGACGCAGCAGAAGCAGCAGAACGGGATATCTTTCTTGAGATCACCGCACGGGGAGGACATAACCGGACGAACGGGCATGTGGCCATGGTAGCCGGAGAGACTGGCTGCAACCTGGTTGTGGATTCTGATGCCCATGCTCCCGGCGACCTGATGAGTGAACGCATGAAGGAACTGGTGATCAGGGGTGCAGGGGTCCCTTCAGGGCGTGCCTCAGAGATCCTGAACTTAAAAACAAACCGGTTTTACCGTTGCTAGCACTATTTCTTAAACATTCACTTAAAGTATAAATACCGAATAATCACACATATATAGGTTGCTTAATCGATCTCCGGTGGGGGGGATTAATTTTTTCAGGTGGTGCATGTGGTTCGCGCGATAGGTCGGGTAAAATGTAGTTCTGGGAGCCATATGCTCATCGTTGAGTGTGATGCTGCTAAACTCCCACGTCTGTACAGCCATGTGCTGGACAAACGGTGGAAACCAGTGGGAAAACTCGTAGACATATTCGGAAATATATCGTCCCCGTATGCAGCTGTTCTCTGTACAGTCCAGGACCGGGAGAAGCTGATCGGTGAGAAAGTGTTCATAAAATAAATTCAGGAGAGAGAGATGTCAGAAGAGATAGAAAAACTCCGGACCCTTCAGAAAGAACGGGAAGCACTGAAGAACCGGCTTGTCGGAAAGGTTGCCGAGAAGCAGAAGAGGGTTGAGAACCAGACCGAGACCCAGTGTCCTGAGTGTGGGAGCAGGCAGTTGGTCCACGATTACGAACGTGCTGAACTGGTGTGCCAGCAGTGCGGTCTCGTTCTTGATGCTGAGTTCATTGACCGTGGTCCTGAATGGCGTGCATTCGATCACGACCAGCGGATGAAACGTTCCCGTGTCGGTGCTCCGATGACCTTCACGATCCACGACAAGGGTCTCTCAACTATGATCGACTGGCGTAACCGTGACAGTTACGGCCGTGCGATCTCGTCAAAAAACCGGGCACAACTCTACCGGCTCAGGAAGTGGCAGCGGAGGATCAGGGTCAGCAACGCGACTGAGCGTAACCTTGCATTTGCACTCTCTGAACTTGACCGGATGGCCTCTGCACTCGGTCTTCCACGAAACGTGCGTGAGACCGCTGCAGTGGTATACCGTGATGCCGTGGACAAGAACCTGATCAGGGGCAGGAGTATTGAAGGAGTCGCTGCGGCTGCCCTGTACGCAGCCTGCAGACAGTGCAGTGTTCCACGGACACTTGATGAGATCGCAGAGGTGTCACGTGTTTCACGTAAAGAGATCGGAAGGACATACCGGTTCATCTCACGTGAACTCGGGCTTAAACTTCTCCCGACCTCACCAATCGACTATGTCCCCAGATTCTGTTCAGGTCTCCAGCTGAAAGGAGAAGTTCAGAGCAGGGCAGTTGAGATTCTCAGGCAGGCCGGAGAGCGTGAACTTACCTCCGGTCGCGGACCGACCGGCGTTGCGGCCGCAGCAATATATATATCATCCATTCTCGGCGGTGAACGCCGGACCCAGCGTGAGGTAGCCGAGGTGGCAGGCGTGACAGAAGTCACGATCAGAAACCGGTATAAGGAACTGGCAGAAAAGTTAGATATCGAGATCATCCTCTGAAATCTCTTTTTTTTCGTGGGCTCGTAGATCAGGGGTAGATCGCTACGTTCGCAACGTAGAGGCCGCGGGTTCAAATCCCGCCGGGTCCATAAAATTGTTTTTATTGGGTACTGTCGTGAAGGTAAATCTGTGATTATCCGGATATGCCTGACAACAGGCAGCCCGGATCGATAACAGATCGCATAATAACCGGGACCCTGATTCCTGCTTCTCCAGGAACTCCCATCAGGCTGTAGTAGAGGTTCCAGCCTCCAGAACTGCTCTTGTGAACTTCAGGATCCAGAATCCATACCCCCTTCTGCTCACTCTCAAGGATCGGCTCTTTCACCATATGTGAGAAATCAAGCCCATCGGACGAGGTTGCAAGCATCAACCGCTGCCCCTTGGCCCCGGCAGAGAGATCAACATAGAAGAGCCCATAAGTTGTGTTTTCAAGAAGTGCTACCGTGGGATCTGTTGCTGATTCAATGCGATTTCCCTCATCGCTGGCCCAGGTCTTTCCGTCATCATCAGAGACTGCACTCCTGATAGCCCCATCTGAGACAGCGTAATACATTCTGAGCTTTCCATCAGTCATACGGAGCCCTGAGGGTATCGAAAACTGTCCTTTCATATCCTGATCGGGAACCTGAGACAGGGTCACTTTCCCTTCAGAAGTGAACCTGACCCCGTCTTTTGAGCGGGCACTATACAGAGACGGACCATTTTCATCATTGATCCCGTAGATCATCCGGTATCCGCCGTCAGAGGTGGTAAACACCCACGGGCTTGAGAACGGGGATGAGATACTGCCCTCATCCGCAGGGAGCAGACATCCGTCTGGGAATTCATGCCACTCTGATCCGTCAGAAGAACCTGCACACCGGACACCTTCACCCATTCCTGAGTAATATGCCATAAGGTTCCCATCAGGGAGTGTGGCAACTGTTATCGAAGAGCCGAGCAGGCCAGTCATTTCAGGAGTTCCCACACAGTCACGAATCCTGATCATTCCCGGCACATACTTCTGCGATGATGAGCCGAAGGTGAAAAGGATCTGATCAGATCCATTCACCGGGAAGGTCAGGTTCCTGCTCTGGGCCTGATGACCGGTCACGGTTGCAGCAATCTGGTGTTCCCCAGGCTGTACATCCGAGAGATTCTGGGGAGTACTGCCGATATAGTCTCCATCCAGAAAAATTGCCACCCCCGGCAGATCAGCATCCACCCTGACAGAACCCAGAGCCCCGGCAGGGAGCAGGAGCAGAAGAAGGGTAATGAACAGGAGGACCATCAGACGGGGATATTTCATATCATGGGATCAGCATGCATTGAATAAGTATTTTCGTGTAATCCTGAGCAGAGAAAGCCGTATTATACAGGGAAACAGGATAGCACGCAGGGTAACTCCGCTTCCACAATAAAAGGAGATGGCGGGGGAAGTACAATACTCTACATTTTGCAGAGTGATCTCAAATGCTGCATCTTTTGGAAAAAAGGGTGATCGGTTCAGAGACTACGGGGATCAGACAACCTTTTCGATGCGGTTCATCGCCTCATAAAGCGTCTCCATCGAGGCTGCGTAGCTGAGCCTGATCCATCCTGGTGTATTGAATGCAATTCCCGGTGTCACGGCAACATGGGCCTCTTCAAGCCACCGGCTTGCAATGACTGCATCGTCGCCGTCGACTTTGAGGTAGGCATAAAAGGCACCATCTGCCGGTGCATACCCAAGTCCCATGTCCATCAACCGGTTCAAAACAAATTCACGACGACGCTCGAACTCGCTTCGCATCTCGCTGATACACTGCTGGGGTCCTTTCAGGGCTGCAACACCGCCGTACATCGCAAAGGTTGTGGGATGGCTGATCGTATGCTGCTGCACCTTGTTCATGTACCCGAGGATCTCTTTCGGGGCGACAGCATACCCAAGCCTCCAGCCAGTCATTGCATATGCCTTGGAAAATCCGTTGATTGTGATCGTCCGCTCTGCCATTCCGGGAAACATCGCCATTGAGAAGTGAATCTGTCCGTACACCAGTTTCTCATAGATCTCATCAGACAAAGCTATCAGATCATGATCCTGGCAGATATCAGAGACCAGCCTGAGAGACTCCCGGTTCAGCACAGACCCTGACGGGTTTGACGGACTGTTGACGATGATCATCCGGGTCTTGTCATTAATCCTCTCAAGCAGGGAGTCCTCAACCTGGAAGGTCTTCTTATGAAGGGGATGATGAACCGGGGTCCCACCCGCGATCTGGATACAGGGCTCGTAACTCACCCATGATGGATCAAGGATGACGGCCTCGTCACCCGGGTTAAGAACAGCCTCACATGCCTCATAGATAGCATCCTTTGCTCCGCAGGTGACGATCACCTGGTCACTCGTACATGAGAATCCGTTTTCAGCCTCTATCTTCTCAGAAATTGCGGATAAAAGAGATGGAATGCCCTTACCCGGTGCATAGTGGGTCTCTCCCCGGTTGAGTGCATCGACACATGCAGCGGTGATGTGGGCGGGTGTCGGAAAGTCAGGCTCCCCGATAGAGAGGCTGATGACATCAATCCCTGATGCCTGCATCCTTCGGGCCTTGTCAGTGATCTCGATCGTCGCTGACGGGGCAATGGCTGCAAGTTTTGAAGAGAGTGATCTCATGCCAATCGCTGAACGAGTTTGATAGCTGATTCAACAGCCCGCTTACCATAATCGACCCGATCATTAGCTTCAAGCCTGGTCATGCCCGGACCAGAGATTCCGAGGGTCACCGGCTTTTCGAACTCGAGTGAGAGATCGATGATCTTCCTGGCTGCATGCTGAACCACGATCTCATCATGCTCTGTTGAGCCCTCGATCACACATCCAATTGTGACCACGGCATCGACATTCTTCTGTTTGAGCATCTTCTTGATCGCCAGAGGCATGTCGTATGCCCCTGGTACATAGAACCGCTCGACAACCTCAGCACCGAGGAATTTTGCATGCTCCTCTGCCTCGATCTCCATCATATAGGTGATGTCACGGTTGAACTCCGCAACCACAAATCCCAGTTTTATTGCCATTATTATATCCCCAGATTACTGACGTGCAGAACCTGCATCAGAGAAACCCTGCCGCTGGCCTGAACCTGCCTCCCGCTCGAGGGTTCCCGGACGCATGAGTTTTATCACATTCACTGCGTGTTCACGGGCACGCTGCTCGGCAAGCCACGCAAGCTCAGAATCATCAGCAGCCTCATCCTCATGGACAAAGACCTCAATGATGTGGCGGCTCGTCATCAACTGGCACTGGATCAGCCCGGTTGAGGCCTCATGGGCACACATCCGGTCCTTCTCCTTCCCACCCGGCATCCCGAGTGCCATGCAGATATCACACCTGTACTCTTCGAAGAGTTTTTTGCAGGCTACCGGGAGATCCTTCACTCCCGGCACCGTATATCGTTCGATGACGACACTGCCGTGTTTTTTTAGTTCATCGATCGCGAACTTACCCATATTTACCCTTGCAAATGTGGTGTCCGCGATACCGACTCTCATCCCAAAACCTCAGCCGCAGCCATGACACCTGAAGATGCCGGCTTGTGTCCGGACTTCTGGATTGCATACTCAGTGGCTGCAAGGGTTGCAAGGAGTTCAGGAGCAGAGACACAGCCCATGTGCCCGATCCTGAAGATCACATCCTTGAGATGATCCTGACCGCCAGCGATCTGGATGCCGAGTTTCTTGACATGGCCTCTGAAATCCTTGTCGTTTGATCCCTTCGGAATCTTTGCGGCAGTGACCGTGTTTGAGTACTGGTGGACAGCGTCGATCTTCGGGAACATCTCCATTCCCCAGGCTGAGACCGCTGCACGGACAGCCTTAGCCATCCGGTGGTGCCTTGCGATCCGCTTCTCAATCCCTTCCTCCTCGATGAGCAGGCATGCCTCACGCAGGGCAAGGAAGACCGGAACTGCAGGGGTATACGGGGTCTCCATCGGAGACTTGGCAGCATTCTTCCGGTATGCCGGTAGGTCAAGATAGTATGGCGGGTTCTTCACAACCTTCTCCCAGGCACGTGACGAGACCGAGACTGCTGCAAGGCCTGCAGGAGCGGCAAGGCATTTCTGTGAGCCGACGATCGCCACATCGACTCCCCACTCATCAGCCTTCACACTATCTCCGCCGATGGAGGTGACTCCGTCCATGATGAAGAGAGCATCGTGCTTGCGGCAGATCTTTCCGACTTCTGCACCCGGATTGAGGATACCGGCAGAGGTTTCGTTGTGAACCATGGTCACGACCTCACAACCGTTCTCGAGTGCTTCCTTTAAGGCTTCAAGGTTCAGAGGAGTTCCCCACTCGGACTCGATAGGGACCGTCTCGCCATACCGCTCACCAATCTTCCAGAGCCGCTCACCAAACTTTCCGTTGATGAGATGAGCCATCTTTCTGCCCTTTCCGAAGTTGGAGACTGCGGCCTCCATCCCTGCAGTTCCTGATCCTGATATGACCACGAGATCGTTATCTGTCCCAAAGCATGTCTTGAGCACACGGACGATATCAGAATAGGCACCGCCAAAATCGGCACCGCGGTGGTTGATAGCCTGCCTTGCCATCGCGAACCGCACCCGTTCAGGGAGTGGTACCGGACCTGGCAGCATCAGGAGAGTCTCATCTTCCATACAATTCAGGTATACTTATACCACTACTGCCTGATTATATCTTGGAAGATTATGGTTGATGTGAGCATCATCTGCGGTTCTGCCTCTGATGAAGAGGTAGCAGAGAAAGTCTGGACAGTTCTGAAAGAGAAGGGTATATCGTATGACTACCAGGTCATATCAGCCCACCGGAACCCTGACAGGCTTGATGAGTATGTTACAGGATCAGATGCAAACGTGTTCATCTGCATTGCCGGACTCTCTGCAGCACTTCCCGGAGTCGTAGCCTCAAAGACAGAAAAGCCGGTTATCGGTGTTCCGGTATCAGGAAAACTGATGGGAGGATTAGATGCTCTGCTCTCGATCGTGCAGATGCCAAAGGGTGTACCGGTTGCCTGTGTCGGGGTTGACAATGGGCAAAATGCAGCTCATCTCGCAGTAAGAATCCTGAATCTGTGCAGATGAGTTATTTGCAATATTGCCGGAGACAGTTGCTTGTGCAGAGAGTATCTGATGCAGGAATCTTCATATCCGGAAAGGGAGAGGTCATATCAGATCTATGTGCCTGCGGACCGTCACCCTGTATGGCGAATCTCCTGGCGAGATCCTCTCAGCGATATCAGAGTCAGCTCTCCAAAATCCCACATTAGGTATCCTCTTCTCTTCAGTCACTCTAGGCATTGAAGACCTTGCATCCAAGCTCTCAACACTCCCTTTTCCAGTAATCGGATGCTCAACCGCAGGTGAGATCCTCCCTGGAAGGGGAGAGTCACCGATGTCAGAACTCTCAGCTGTCGGGTGTCTTCTCAACCCTGATCCTGCTGTCTTCAGGGTACAGATTTTTGACCGAAATGATCTCTCTTCATTCGATCTCGGAAGATCCATCGGGAAGTATGGCGAGAATCAGTTCAAAAATCCGGTTTTTTTTATCTTCATCAGCGGTCTGGCAATGGACGGGGAGGAGATCCTCAGAGGGATAAGTGAGTCTTTGGCCGGGCCTGCAAAGATATACGGGGGTCGGGCAGGCGATGACGGCAGGTACGAGGAGACCTTTGTTTTTACGAGCGGCATCTGTTCTTCAGACGGGGTGGCAGCCCTTATCCTGGAAGGCACAGCGTTCGAGATACACGGCCTGGTAACAAGTGGCTGGCGGGGAGTCGGGATGGAGAAGATTGTGACCAGCTCAGAAGGAAATGCGGTATACTCCATCAACAACCAGCCGGCAATAGATCTCTATCTGCAGTACCTGGGTATCAGGGAAGAGGATGTTCCACGTCTCACAGCATCGTTTCCGCTTATAATAAAAAGAAAGGAAGGCTCTGAATATATCAGAACTCCAGTTGGTGTAGACCGATCTTCCCATGCACTCATCTTCGGGGGGAGCGTTCCCCAGGGATCCGTTGTCAGACTTGCTTCATCTCCCGGAAGGGAGACAATCCGTATTAGTATAAACGATATTACCCGGTTTTACAAGGAGATACAAAGTGCTCATCTGCTCCTCCTTTTCTCCTGTATGGCACGACACAACGCAACCGGTACACATGTAGCAGACGAGATCAATGCTGCATACCAGGCAGGAACTGCACCGCTCATCGGTTTTTTCAGCTACGGCGAGATCGGTATGAACGAACACGAGGAGTGCGAGTTCCATAACGAGACATTCTCACTGGTCACAATAAGACAGAGACGGCGAAGATGAAGAGCCTCGAAAGAATTGAGCAGATCATAGGTGAAATCTCACCTGATCTCCCTGATGAGACAGGGAAGGAACTGCTTCGGCTGTGCAGACGTGCAAAGACAGAGGAACAACATCTCACTCTCAAGTATGAACAGGCAGTACAGGAGAAGGAAGTCATATATTCCCTTCTCCAGAAGGCATCGGATGAGTTGATCGAACGGTACCGAACGATCTTTGAGCACTCAGGAGTGCCGATGGTTATCCTCACAGATGAGGGCATAATCATCAGGGCAAACTCTCACTTCACAACTCTCTTTGGTATTCAGGACCCTGTAGCTGAGGCAGAAGTCAGGTTCTTTGATCTGCTAATTGAACCTGAACGCGAGACTGCTCTTGTGTGTTTCCAGGACCGGAGGCCAGAGAAACCCTCCCGCTGTGAGATCACCCTTCCCGACAAAGATGGGGATCCCAGATTTTTTTCTATTAGTGTAGGAGTACTCCCTGACGGAGATGAGTCGATCGTCTCCATCCATGAAATCACAGAACTGAAAAAGCAGCGAATCGAACTTACTGCCCATAAAGACCGGCTGGAAACCCTGCTCACTCTCTACCAGATGACTGATGTTTCTGAGAGTGAAGTGACCTCGTATACCATCCAGAAAGGAACAATCCTGACTTCAGGCAGTCTCGGATTCATCTGTTTTGTGAATGAGGAAGATGATCAGGTAACCATAGAAGCCCTGTGGTCAGCAGAGGAGGGGATGAACAGGAAAATGCCCGCCATCAGGCAGATGGCACTCCCGATTGGGGATCTTCCCGTCCTTGCCAGTATGATCAGAAGTAAAAAGCCGGTTGTTCTCACGACCCATTCTGAATCTGGCAGCCTTATCAGAAGGATTTTGGTAGTGGATCAGGAAATCCAGCGTGTTTTACTCATTCCCGTCATCGAGCAGGAACGGGTTGTCGCCATCGCCGGTGTTGCAGACAAACCATCCCCATACGATGAGTCCGATCAGCTCCAACTCACGGTTCTCATGGCAGGGATGTGGCGGCTCATCATCAGGAACCGTCAGGAAGAGGCATTGAAGACAGTAAATAAAAAACTGAGTCTTCTCTCGACACTTACCCGCCACGACATTCTCAACCTGATCACAGCCCTGACCGGGTATATGGAGATCTCAGAGGATATGACCGAAAACAGCGAACTACTCGTGCTGATGAAAAAAGAGGTCGCTCTCATCAGGTCTATCGGTGAGATCATATCGTTCACAAGCGACTATGAACTGGTCGGCATGAAGACACCTGTCTGGCAGGAGATCGGCACGGTCTTTGCCGGGGTTTCATCAGATCTTGAGAGGGAAGGGATCAGAGTAAGCTCGTCAGTAGATGGAATGTGGATCTACGCTGATCCACTTCTTGCAAGGGTTTTTGCCAACTTCATTGATAATTCACTCAGACACGGGCACAATATAACTGCCATCTCCCTCTCATCCGAACGAAAAGGAGACGACCTTATCCTGATCTACTCAGATGACGGGGAAGGGGTCGCAACTGACGAGAAGGAGAAGATCTTTCTGAGAGGGTACGGCAAGCACACAGGGCTCGGGCTCTTTCTTATCAGAGAGATATTCGCCATCACCAGGATAACAATCAGAGAGAAAGGGATACCAGGAGAAGGAGTTCGATTTGAGATGAATATTCCACGCGGCAATTACAGGCAACTTGGCATTGCTGATCACAATGGGAACTACCACATGCAAGAGAGAGGGAAATTATGATAAAGATTCTGCTAGTTGATGACCAGGAAGAACTCCTCGACATTACACGGTTATTCCTTGAGAAGGGAGGAGACATCACTGTCGATACAGCATTGTCAGCACAGGAGGCACTGACAATGCTCAGCCAGAAAAAGTATGATGCAATCGTCTCAGATTACGAGATGCCATCGATGGATGGGATCGAGTTTTTAAAGATAATTAAGCATGACGGGATTGAGAAGCCGTTCATCATCTTCACCGGGAGAAGCAGGGAAGAGATTGTCATCGAAGCACTGAACTCAGGAGCTGACTTCTACCTTCAGAAGGGGACAGATCCCAAGGTGCAGTTTGCAGAACTCAAAAATATGATCCAACAGGCTGTTCTCCGCAAACGAATAGAGGAGGCCCTTCTTCAGTCTGAGACCAATTACCGGACCCTGGTTGAATGCACGGAGGACTCCATCTACATGGTGGATCGCAAAGGCCGGTACCTCTTCATGAACTCACATCATAAGAACAGGCTTGGGATTGCCAATTCACGGGACAGTGGACTCAGTTACACCGATCTTCACTCATCCGAAGAGTCAGAACGGTTCATCACACTGGTCCGTGAGGTCATCAGTACCAGCAGACCCCTGCAGGATGAGTACCAGCACGATGGCAGGTGGTTCGTGAGAACCATGAGTCCGGTGAAGAACGCGATCGTTGAACTCACAATTGCAGTCACCGTCGTCTCGACCGAGATTACCAGGACCAAACATCTTGAACAGGCTCTTTCAAATCTCGAAGCCCAGTACCAGATCCTTGTTGAGTCTACTCAGGACTCGATCTACTCGGTTAACAGGGAATGCAGATACCTCTACATGAACTCACATCACAAAACCCGTCTTGGAATTACTGACGAAGACTACCAAGGCAGGCGCTATCATGACTACCACTCACCAGATGCATCAGACCGATTTTCACGGGCAATTCAACAGGTGTTTGACGGGAAGAAGTCTTTGCGGGAGCAGTACAATATTGATGAACGTTCATTTGTTAGAACCTTCAGCCCGGTTATCAATACCGCAACCGGAGAGATAACCTCGGTCGTCGTAGTCTCAATCGAGATTAATGGTTAAAAAAAGAAGATATTGAGTTAATTAGTACCGGCGACGGTTTCCGCCGCCAAAGCCGCCACCGCTGCCATAGTCGTTGCGTGGCTGCATTGGGCGTGCTTCGTCAATCCGGAGTGTACGGCCTTCGTAAACAGTCTGGTTCAGTCCGTCCATTGCTGCCTGGGCTTCCTCGGAGGTTCCCATCTCAACAAAGGCGAATCCTTTCTGTTCGATAACTTTTACACTTGCTACTTCGCCGTACTGGGTAAATAAGTCACGAAGCTGACCTTCATTCACTGAGTAAGTCAGGTTCCCAACGTAGAGTCTCTTTCCTTCCATTGCTAAATCACAGATTCCTTATGTTACATCCGCGAGCTGGCCATCCTGATAAAATTCAGAATAAATCAGTGGAGTACCGAAAACAGCCTGAAAACGATTGTTCGTCAATGACGAAGAATGCTCACGAAAACTATTGTCAGGATATTCCTGCGTCTGTATTAAAGCATTATCTCTACAGGTACTTATACCCATGTGAAGAATTATGCAAATTTCAATAAAAAAAGATCTTTTTAAGGTTTTTTATTTTAGTACCGGCGTCCGGCGCCGCCACTGTAGCCACCGCGGTCAAACTCGCGGCGTGGCTGCATCGGGCGTGCTTCGTCAATACGGAGGGTGCGGCCTTCGTAAACGGTCTGATTCAGTCCATCCATTGCTGCCTGGGCTTCCTCAGAGGTTCCCATCTCAACGAACCCGAATCCTTTCTGCTCGATTACCTTGGCGCTTACCACATCACCATACTTGGAGAATAATTCCCTGAGCTGGGCTTCATTAACGGAGTACGTCAGGTTTCCGACGTAGAGTCTCTTTCCTTCCATAGCAAATCACGTAACTAATTTACATACGCAGATAGCGGCCACAGATCAGGGATCAAAATGATGCCCACGGACTGACAAACATAGCTTTTTCAGAAACGACCCACCGTGTGGTGGATAGTACTTAAAACGACTATATCACCGGACTACCGTACGTCTGCAGAAAATAATTGGAATCATCTGTTAAAAAACCTTTCTCACCCTGCTGGAGCCTGGAAATCTTCCCGTTGTGGCGTCGGTTTCACCCAAATATGTCCCTGACCATCTTCACGGCACACAGATCCCCGCACATTGAACAGGTCTCGCGGTTTCCATCCCGATCATGGATCTCCCTGGCACGTTCAGGAAAGAGAGAGAGGGAAAATTGCCGTTCCCAGTCAAGGTCACGACGTGCATACCCCATCTGCACCTCCCTGTCATAGGCTGGAGAATTCCCCTGGGCAAGATCACCCACATGGGCTGCAAGAACCGAGGCCCTTGTTCCTTCTATGATATCGGTTGTCCTGGGAAGTGCAAGATGTTCACTCGGCGAGACCATGCAGAGGAAGTTCGCTCCGTTCTGGCATGCAATAGCCCCACCGATGGCCCCGGTGATGTGGTCATACCCGGCTGCGATGTCGGTCACCAGCGGGCCAAGCAGATAAAGGGGAGCCATAGCGGTGAGTTCCTTGATCATCCTGACATTATATCCGATCTGATCGATCGGCATATGACCAGGCCCTTCGATCATACGCTGAACCCCTCTCTCGTGGGCCTGTCTTGCAAGCCTTCCAAGGTTCAGGTATTCGACCGTCTTGGCCTCTCGTGTTGCATCCTCATGGCAACCGGGCCGCATCCCGTCTCCGAGGCTGACAACCACATCATACTCAGCAAGGATCTCAAGGAGGTACTCATACTCTTCCCACAGAGGATTCTCCTCATCCCGGGAGATCATCATCGCGGTATGAAACGAACCTCCCCTGGAGACGACGCCCATAGTCCTGGGATCCTGACGGAGGCTCTGCACAACCTCCCGATTCACCCCGCAATGGAGGGTGAGAAAATCCACACCCTGCTCACAATGCTCATGGATGACCTTAAAGAGCAGGTCAGCATCAAGGTCTGCCACGTTCCCCGCCCGCCTGACAGCCTCGTAGATCGGGACCGTCCCAATCGGAACCGGGAAAGAGAGGATCATGCTGCGTATTTTCGGAAGGTCACCACCGGTGGAGAGATCCATCAGGCAGTCGGCACCGGCAGAGATCGCAGCAGCTGCCTTCTCCTGTTCCATGGCAACATCGCAGAGATCCTGTGAGGTTCCTACGTTGACATTGACCTTGACTCTGCATCCCTCACCGATTGCGCAGACAGGATGCCTCCGTCCCGGGTTTGCCGGTATCACCACCCTTCCGGAGCGGATCTGCCGCTCCAGCCGATCAGGTTCCATCTGTTCGGTTTTCGCGGCCTGTTTCAGCAGATCAGGATCAACCCTGTACTCCCGGGGAGTCACCATATCATACTTTTTGCCTTGAGGGAATATCATAAGTCACATGACCATCAAGTTCATCCCGGGCAGAGGGATGTATGCCAATGCCTATCTCGCACAGGGAACCGTTCTCGTGGATGCCGGGGTTACCCCGATGGCAGTAGAGGCCCACCGGGAATCAATCAGATATATCGTGCTCACTCATTGCCACTTTGATCATATCGCATACCTTGGTCCCCTGGTAAAAATGACCGGAGCAAAAGTCTGTATCCATAAGGCCGATGCAGGAGGACTCAGGGAAGATAACCTGAGCCTTGCGATGAACTTCGGCTCGCATTCTCCCGGGATTATTCCGGATATCATCCTGGAGGACGGAAGTATACTTGAGGGACTTGAAGTCATCCATACACCTGGCCATACACCAGGGAGCATCTGCCTCTACAACAAGGAGAACAGGGACCTCATCTCCGGGGACACGGTATTCTCTGACGGAGCATTCGGGAGGTACGACTTCCCCGGAGGAAGCCGTGATGCACTGGGAGGATCGCTGGACAAGGTCGCCGGACTTGAAGTGAACGGTTTGTACCCGGGCCACGGCCTTCCTGCTCTCGATCATGGCGAGCGCCATATCAAGGCAGCCCAGGCACTCATGAGATCAGGATACGCCTGATCGATGGAGCCCGGGATCTATATCCTACTCCTCCACGGAGAAGGAATGGTCAGAGTCGGATCACTCGGGACCATCACATTCACGTCCGGGTATTACGGGTACGTGGGATCAGCTCTCGGGCCCGGTGGCCAGGCCCGGGTATCCAGGCATATGCGAGTAGCCGCTGGCGAGGGGAGAAGACCAAGGTGGCATATCGACTACCTGCTAATGTGTCCGGGGTTCAGACTGATGCGGGTGTACTGCGCCTCGACCGGTGAGAGGCTCGAATGCCCGCTTGCGCAGGCCCTTGCCCTCCCCTCTATCCCGGGCTTCGGATCCTCGGACTGCGGTTGTAACGGGCATCTTTTCTTCTCTCCAGATGACCCAGGCAATGTAATATTGGCCGCTTTTGAGTCAGTGGGGCTTCACCCAGAAGTCAGGTGCCTGCAAGAGACATTCCCGGATGGCAGGAAAGACTTTGGGAATGTATAATATTTGTGCGATCAGAATACCTCACACGGGAGGATCTGCACCGGATTGCCCCGTGAGGAGAACTGTAATGATCAAGGTTGCAATCAACGGGTATGGAACCATCGGCAAGCGAGTTGCTGATGCAGCAGCAGCGCAGAAGGACATGGAGATCATCGGTGTCTCCAAGACAAGACCGACAGCAGAAGCCCTTGTAGCAGTTAAAAAGGGATATCCTGTTTACATCGCTGACCTCAGCAAAAAAGCAGCCTTCGAGAAGGCAGGCATTCCGGTAGCCGGATCAATAGAAGAGATGGTGCAGAAGGCCGATGTAATTGTTGATGGGACTCCAGGAGGAGTCGGGGAGTCAAACAAGGCCCTCTACGAAAAATATAACAAAAAGGCAATCTGGCAGGGCGGAGAGGATCATGACCTCGCCGGCTTCTCTTTCAATGCTCATGCAAACTACAGGGATGCTATCGGGAGGCAGTTTGTCAGGGTTGTATCCTGCAACACAACCGGACTGTGTCGGATTATCAAGGCTCTGGACGACAAGATCGGGGTTGCAAAAGTCAAGGCTGTTATGGTCCGCAGGGGGGCTGATCCCCATGTTGTCAAGAAAGGACCTATTGATGCAGTGGTGCTCGATCCACCAACCATCCCAAGTCACCACGGACCTGATGTCAACACCGTGCTGCCTCACATCGACATCGTGACCATGGCAATGATCGTGCCGACTACCCAGATGCATATGCATGCAATCCAGATGGAACTCAAAAAGGAGACCACCAGGGACGAAGTGCTCGCCATTATGAAGGCACATTCACGGATCGGGCTTGTTCAGAGTACAACCGGGATCAAGAGTACTGCAGAGCTTAAGGAGTACGTCATGGATCTCGGAAGGCCACGTTCAGACCTCTGGGAGAACGGTGTCTTTGAGGCGTCGGTTGCAGCCATTGGTAAAGACCTCTACTTCTTCCAGGCGATTCACCAGGAAGCTGACGTTGTCATCGAGAACGTGGATGCAATCAGGGCCATGGCCGGGGATGTCAAGGATCCCGAGATTTCGATAAAGATGACGAATGAATCCCTTGGATTTGTCGCTATCTGACCGGGCCACCCAATCATTAACTCTTTTCAGTGCTAATTTGTGTGAATGGATCCCTACTCTCTCGCGGTGCGAAACACGGTCGAGGTCGTCACGGAGGAAGAACTACGTGGCCTGCTTGCAAAGCCAGGCAGAAAGGTCTATGCCGGTTACGAACCGAGCGGTGAGATCCACCTCGGCCATCTCGTTACGATCAACAAGCTGATCGATCTCAGGGATGCCGGCTTTGAGGTGATCGTCCTTCTCGCAGATCTTCATGCCTTCCTCAACCGGAAGGGCACTATGGAAGATGTTGCCAGACTCGCGGCTTACAACAGAAAATGTTTTGAGGGACTCGGGCTCACCAATGTCACCTACGTGCTTGGATCAGACATCCAGCTGAGTCGTGAATATCAACTCCTTGTCCACGAGCTCGCCCAGCAGATAACCCTGAACCGGGCAACCCGGAGTATGGACGAGGTCGGCAGGCAGATGGACAACCCGACCGTCTCCCAGATGGTATACCCGATCATGCAGATGGCAGACATCGCCATCCTTGGTGTTGATGCGGCTGTCGGTGGGATAGATCAGAGGAAGATCCATATGCTGGCACGAGAGTATCTTCCAGGCAAAGGTTACCCGTCACCGGTCTGTCTCCATGTTCCTATCCTGAACGGGCTCGACGGAAAGAAGATGTCCTCATCTCAGGGAAATTACATCTCTGTCGCAGATACCGAGGATGACATCAGGAAGAAGATGAAGAAGGCGTTCTGTCCGCCAGAGATCGAAGAGAACCCGGTTCTTCAGGTGATCAGACATCATGTATTCCCAAGGACTGGTTCCCTCACCATCGTGAGGCCCGAAAAGTTCGGAGGAGACCGGACATTCACCTCGTACGAAGAGACCGAGCAGGCGTATGCTGCTGGTGAGATTCATCCGGCAGATCTGAAGGGTGCAACCACAGAGGCACTGATTCAAATTCTGGCACCGGTACGAAAATATCTGGAAGGGTAACCATTCAGGAGGGGATAAGCATCGAACGCGACCGCCATGATCTCCATAAGTATGACAGACGTGTTGATGCAACCCGAATGAGGATCAAGGATCTTGATCAGCTCAAGGTCAGGGAGGATGTCTTTGACGAGATAACCCTTCTGGCCCTGTACAAGATGGTGAACAAAGGCTGGATCTCGGCAATAGGAGGTTCTATCTCAACCGGAAAGGAAGCGAACGTCTTCCTTGCCGACCGGAAGGAAGAGCGGGTGGCTATAAAGATCTACATGACCCGGACAGCCAACTTCCAGAAGATGCAGACCTACATCGCCGGAGACCGGCGATTCCTGAATATCGGCAAGACGAGAAGGGACATCGTTTTTGCCTGGACACGAAAAGAGTTCTCTAATCTGAAGCGGGCTCTTGAAGCCGGGCTCTCGGTCCCGAAACCCCTTGTCTTTGATCGGAACATTCTGGTCATGGAGTTTCTCGGAGAGGACGAGATTCCGTACCCACAACTTAGGGTTGCAAAAATTGTGGACCCGGCTGGGGTGTATGCCAGCCTGATCGAATCACTCAGGGTTCTCTGGCAGACAGCAAAACTGGTGCACGGGGATCTCTCTGAGTATAATATTCTCTATGGTGGTGGAAAGGCGTGGCTGATCGACATGGGGCAGGCAGTCACACCCGATCATCCCCATTCCATCATATTTCTGAGAAGGGATCTGGAGCAGCTCAACCGGTTTTTCTCCCCCCTCTGCGATACGATAGTACTGATTGATTTAATGCGGCAGATCACCGGTATACCACATCTGCCCGAGAATGCAGGAACTGAACTGAGTGAGGCATAATATGCAGCAGGAGACACGAATTACCAAAGAACGGATCGGCGTCCTTATCGGAAAGAAAGGGATGACCAAGCGGGAGATCGAGGAGAAGACCAAAACAACCATTCTTGTTGACAGCGAGGAGGGGCTTGTCTCTATTGAAGGAGAGGAGGCTGACGGATTTCTCAGGGCTGTTGAGGTTGTTAAGGCAATAGCAAGAGGTTTCTCACCCGAGCGTGCCTTTACCCTCTTCGAGGATGAGGATCTCTACCTTGAACTGATAGAGCTCTCTGATATCGCCGATACTCCTGCTAAACTTGAGCGTATCAGGGGCAGGATCATCGGGCGGGATGGAAAATCCAGATCACAGATCGAGGACTTGACCAGTACCGAGATATCAGTGTACGGAAAGACCGTGGCCATCATCGGGATGATCGAGCAGGTCAAGGTTGCACGGGAAGCTATCGAGATGCTGATCAACGGTGTCTCTCATGAGAGCGTGTACGCGTTCCTCGACCGGAAGAAGCGTGAACTGAAACAGGACATGCTGAATTACTACTATTGATCCTGATGCCCGGAATCCTCCCCGAAGATCTCCGGACCTGCAGAAATCATATGATGCACCCTTTTTTGTATGAAAAAGTCCTTTTCGCCGGTCCTACCTGGGGCCCCCAACAGGCCACCGTTGGGGTTTCTATTTCATCCAACAGCACACCCTGCGGGAGACTATCTGAACCATGGAGATAGCGGCTCTTCCCCTGCCTCTGACTCTGATCGAGAGCTGCTCCAGAAAAGGAATTAAGGTACTATATCCTCCCCAGGCAGCCTGTGTCGACTCCGGACTGCTTGATGGTAAAAACCTCCTGATCTCGATCCCGACTGCAAGCGGGAAGACCCTGCTCGCTGAGATGGCTATGGCGTCTCAGATCGCAAAGGGTGGAAAATGCCTCTACATCGTGCCGCTCAGGGCACTTGCTTCAGAAAAGTTTGAGGAGTTCAGGGCTCACGGATCAAAGGTAGGGGTTGCAACCGGCGATTTTGACCGCACCGATAATCAGCTCGGTTCGAATGATATCATCGTGGCAACGAGTGAGAAGGTGGACTCTCTTCTGCGCAACCGGACCAGGTGGCTTGCTGAGGTTACACTCATGGTCCTTGACGAGATTCACCTGATAGGCTCTGAGCACCGGGGAGCAACCCTGGAGATGGTGATCACCAAGATGCGGTATGCAAATCCGCATATGCAGGTTATCGGCCTATCAGCAACCATTGGAAACCCGAAGGCGCTGGCATCCTGGCTTGATGCAACCCTGATATCAAGTTCCTGGAGGCCAGTTGACCTAAGACAGGGCGTGTATTACAATGGAACAATCCAGTTCGGTGGAAAAACAGAGCAACGTTCAGTCAGGGCAGTGACCAAGCACGATGATCTGAACCTCTGTCTTGATACGATTGAGGAGGGGGGACAATGTCTTGTCTTTGTCTCTTCCCGGAGGAACGCGGAAGCATTTGCAAAACGTGCTGCATCTGGGATAAAGGCGGGAACTCCTGACACCAAAGCGCTCGCGGACCGGATCAGGCAGGTCAGAGATGCCGACCAGCCTAACCTCCTAGCAGAGTGTGTGGAACGGGGAGCTGCCTTCCACCATGCCGGGCTCAAACGTGAAGAAAGGCTCATCATCGAGGAGGGATTCAGAAAAGGGTACCTGGAGGTCATATCTGCAACCCCGACCCTCGCAGCCGGTCTGAACCTGCCTGCCCGCAGGGTTGTGATCAGGGATTATATGCGGTTCACGTCAGGTCTTGGCATGGTCCCAATCCCGGTGATGGAGTACCACCAGATGGCGGGACGTGCCGGTCGCCCACACCTTGATCCCTATGGCGAAGCGGTGATGATCGCAAAGGACAAGCCAACGGTTGAGAAGTTGATAGAGTTCTTCATCGATGCCGGAGCCGAGGAGATCGACTCCCAGTGTGCTGATGAAGATGCACTCTGTGCCCATACCCTCTCCCTGATTGCAACCGGGTTTGCAAGGGATACTCAGGCTCTGACCGATTTTATGGAGCGGACGTTCTATGCCAGTCAGCATCCGCATTCGCGTTCCATGGGGCGGATCGTCACTGAGGCAACACGATTCCTGGTTACTGCAGGGATGATCACAGACGAAGAGGGGCAGCTCTCTGCAACAAAACTTGGAAGTCTTGTTTCAGTGTTGTACCTCGATCCCCATGGTGCAAGGAGTATCCTTGACTCACTCCAGAAGGCTGAGCAGGTGACAGACATCGGGATTCTCCATCTGATCTGCACAAGTCCTGACATGCCAAGGCTGTATCTGAAGTCAGCAGATACTGCATTGCTGAAGTCATTCCTGTACAAAAACGGGGAAGACCTCATGGTTCCGCTTCCTTACGAGTCAGAAGAAGAGGAGATCTGGCTTGGTGCCCTGAAAACAGCACTTGTGCTGACAGACTGGGCAGATGAAGTTTCAGAAGAGAAGATAGAGGAGCGGCATGGCATCGGGGCCGGTGACATCTACAACGTGGTCGATTCTGCCAAATGGCTGCTCCATGCAGCAGACCGGCTGGTCGGGATGGAGATCCCGGCACTAAGAAAAGAGATCAAGCAGATCGGGACCAGGGTTCAGTACGGGGTGAAGGAGGAACTGCTTCCTCTTGTTCAGCTTCGCAACATTGGACGGGTACGTGCCCGGAGACTCTACAACGCCGGGTACACAACGAAAGACAGACTAAGGCAGGCAGGTCAGCCAGTGCTTACCCGTATGCTCGGACAGCATCTTGCAAAACAGATCCTTACCGATGTTGGAGTTCCTGTACCAGAGCAGAGAGAGTACAACGGGTATGATGAACAAATAGTCTCAAAAGACCGGTATGAGCCTGAAGAACTGACAGATCTCCCAAATATTGGAGTCAAATTAGCAGCAAAGATGAAAGAACATGGAATAAACTCCGTGAATGACATTCTGACAACTGATCATGAGGCTCTTGCTACAATCATCGGTTCCAGACGGGCAGAGACAGTTCTTCAATTCCTGTTAGGGCGGTCTTCGGCAAAGAGAGATGAAACACAGGACACAAGTTTTTCTGATCTTCAGGATGGAACCGAAGATCGTGGAAAAGCAAAAAAAAGTGGACAACAATCATTCAGTGATTTTTTGTGAGGGAAAGACAGGTGTTCAAAGCATCAGGAGATGAAAATATACAGGTTGAACTCCACCAGGTAAGATTTCATGTTGGAGATAATCAGGAATTTTTGAAGAAACTTCGTAACCTGGGGAAAGAAAATCAGTGCACTTTCATCTGCTTTAACCGGAATTCTGTTGTCGGAAAGAGACATGTTGAGGCTGCAATCAGGTTTGCCTTTCGATCTTTCAACTCATATTCACCGATATCCCGGAGCATTGAGGTTGAAGCCCTGCTCTATGCAGCTGGGACAAGACAGACTGGATTGATTGGAACATTCGGGATCCAAGCAGGTGAAAATGAGTGTTACCTATGTATACTTCCTCCTGTTGAAAGAGGAGAAAAGGGTCTACGCGATTTTATGGAGTTTGTAGATGAGGAAGATTGGGAGGCTTTACCGGAGAAAAAAATCCAACGTCTACAAAAACTGTTTGGGATCACTGATGCCGAAATTAACGTGACTGGAATTAAAAGGATATGTGATTTAGTTCTTGAGCGGGTAGTTCTTCTGAATATTAATCGGTGATCGGTTAACGTAATCTCTTCAAAAAGAAAATCTAAAAAATGAATAGAAAACCTGTTCACTTGTTTACATGGGTCAGCAGGTGCTTAACCTCAGGAATGATTATTTCACGGGTTGCAAGAGTAGCAGCATTTGGTGATCCTGGGATGCAGAAGATTAGGTTTGTACCAATAGTTCCTGCAATAGCCCGGGAGAGGATCATTCGGGTTCCAACCTCTTCATAACTCTTCATCCTGAATAATTCACCAAATCCATCAAGGTGTTTTTCTAGCAGTGGTTCAACAGCTTCGATGGTACAGTCATCCTTTGTGATTCCTGTACCTCCTGTTAAGAGAACACAATTACATGATTCGAGAGCCTTAATCACTCCGGATCTGATTGCCTGGATCTGATCAGGTATAACAGCAGTGTATGTAACAGATATCCCCTTCTCATCCAGGAGATGTCTGATAATAACTCCACTCTTATCTTCTTTTTCGGTTCTCGATGTTGATATTACTAATACTCCTGCAGAGATTGGAATTTCCTGCACATGTGAAGGATCCATATGTACCATAGGAAGAAAGAAAAGAGATAGGTATTGGTTGAAAGTTCATCGTTTCTGGTAAACAGCCCCCACCCCTTCATTTCCACTGGAGTGGAAATTTTCAGCAGAGGTGATAGAATTATACTTCAATAGATTTTCAGTACGTACCATATCAAAATTGGAACATAAATAAGTTTGCTTTAGTACAAGAAAAGATCACAAATTTTAAAAATTTAATAAAAAATGAGATTTTTTAAAGTATAGTTATAGAGAACGCAGAATTTGCCAACTGTCTACAAAAATAATTCCAGTGGAAATGAAGGGGTGGGGGTATTCTACCCACATGAGGGAAGTAAGATGCATTATAATCATCCATTATCCTTTATTCAGTCCTATTAACTCATAATCTGACTTTGCTCATACTTCCTATAGTATTAATGGAACATCCATCCAACCAAGATAGGAAAGATAACTAATGACGGAAGAGACAACCGGTTCATCGGGGCTTTTTGATAAGTACCTGGCTGAGAACCGTATTTTTAAGGACCGGGAAGTTCTCAGGCATTCATACCGGCCTCACATTCTTCCTCATCGTAAACCTCAGATAGACCAGATAGCCGCAATACTTGCCCCTTCTCTTCAGATGGAGACTCCATCCAATATCCTCATCTATGGAAAGACCGGGACTGGAAAGACTGCCTCTGTCAGGTATGTTGGAACAGAACTGGAACAGGTCAGTGCAAGAAGAGGAACAGTCTGTCGCGTTGTACATCTAAACTGTGAGGTCATCGATACCCAGTACCGAGTTCTCGCTCAGATAGCCAAACTCATCCTTGGAGAGGATGATTTTCCAAGCGATCGGTTAAGGACTCATATCCCGATGACAGGGTGGCCAACTGATCAGGTCTATGCCGAGTTGAAGAATCAACTTGAGTCAGTTGCAGGTGTCTTCATCATCATCCTTGATGAGATCGACAAACTTGTAAAAAAGAGCGGTGATGACACGCTCTACAACCTTACCAGGATCAACACTGACCTTGACAGGTCTAAGGTCTCAATCATCGGGATATCAAATGACCTTGGATTCAAAACCTTCCTTGACCCCAGAGTCCTCTCTTCCCTGTCGGAAGAAGAGCTGGTCTTTCCTCCATACAATGCAACCCAGCTCTGTGACATCCTCCAACAGCGTGCTGCGATCGGTTTCATCGAAAATGCACTTGACGAAGAGGTGATCCCCCTCTGTTCAGCCCTTGCTGCACAGGAGCATGGTGATGCCCGACGGGCTCTCGATCTCTTAAGAATATCTGGAGAACTTGCTGACAGGGAAGGAGGGCAGAAAGTCAGTGTCGAACATGTGAAGAAAGCTCAGGCCAAGATCGAAACTGACAGCATGGTCGAGTGCATCCGTACCCTGCCAACCCAGAGTAAGATCGTCCTGTACTGCATGCTTCTGCTTCATCGTGCCGGCCAGAAGATATTCATCTCAGGCGAGATCACCAGAATATATCGTGAAATAACCCCGTTACTTGATATTGATGTCCTGACCATCCGCAGGATATCAGATCTTATGTCAGAACTCAATATGCTCGGTGTTATCAGTACCCGACTGGTAAACCGGGGAAGACATGGAAGAACCAAGGAGATGTGGTTCGACACCAATACGGACAAAATTTGGGAGGTCATCATGGAAGAGCAGGACGGTCGTCTTGCACAGATTGATGCAGAACTCCTCGTAACCATGCTACGGTGACACTTATGGATGACAAAGACAGGACACTCCTTTCACTTCTGGAAGAGAATTGTACAACTCCGGTGCATGATCTTGCGGTCATGCTTGAATGCAGCGATGATGAGATCATTTCACGCAAAAAAGCACTCGAAGAGGCAGGTATCATCCGCCGCTACTCAGCGGTTATCAACTGGGAGGCAGTCGAGGAAGGCCTTGTGTTTGCTATCATCGAGCTGAAGGTTGCCCCTGAACGTGAACGCGGATATGATCAGATCGCCGAGAGGATCGCCCGATTCTCAAATGTAAGAAATCTTCGGCTCAGGACCGGTTCGCATGATCTGGAACTTCTGGTTGCCGGAAAGACCATGCAGGAGATCGCCCGTTTTGTATCAGAACAGATAGCACCGATGGACCGGATCAGGGAGACGGCAACCCACCTCATCATGAAGACTTACAAAGAGAACGGTGTTCTGTACATGGAACGGGAAGAGGGGAAACGGCTTCCCTTCTCCTTTTAGGAGCTGTTGATGAGGGATTTTGTATCTGAGCGGGCAAAAGCCATTCCTCCGTCAGGTATCAGGCGGTTCTTTGATCTCGCCGGCCAGATGGAGGATGTGATCTCGCTCGGCGTTGGTGAACCTGATTACACCACTCCGTGGCATATCTGCGAGGCAGCGATCACCTCGATTGAACAGGGTCACACCTCATACACCTCGAACACCGGTCTCGAATCTCTTCGCAGGGAGCTTGCCTCTTTTCTGAACAACCGGTACCAGATCTCATACAACCCGCTCTCTGAGATGATCGTCACAACCGGGGTCTCGGAAGCTCTTGATATCGCGATCAGGGCGGTTATCGATCCTGGCGACGAAGCCCTCGTTGTTGATCCGATCTACGTCTCCTATGGCCCCTGCATAACCCTCGCCGGGGGCAGGCCTGTTCTCATGCCCTGCCTTGAAAAGGATCACTTCAGGCTCACCCCTGATCTGCTCATGGAGAATATCACCCCCAAGTCAAAGGTACTCATCCTGAACTTCCCGAACAACCCTTCCGGTGCGGTGATGAGGAGAGAGGATATCAAAGGTATCGCCGATGTTGCGATTGACCACGACCTCCTTATCCTCTCAGATGAGGTGTACGCTGAGCTCACGTATGAGGGAAAGCACTGTGCTGTAGCGTCTGTTGATGGGCTCTGGGAACGGACTGTCACCCTATCAGGCTTCTCGAAGGCATTTGCGATGACCGGCTGGCGCCTTGGGTACTTGTGTGCTCCGAAAGAGATCACGGCAGCAGCCCTGAAGATTCACCAGTACATCATGCTATCTGCCCCCACGATGGCACAGTACGGAGCGATCGAAGCCTTACGGCACGGGCAGGAGCCGATGGAGCAGATGGTCAGGGAGTACCACATGCGTCGCAACCTCTTCGTGGACGGCCTCAACCGGATTGGGCTTCCGTGTCATCTTCCGGAGGGGGCATTTTACGCCTTCCCGTCAGTGGAACAGACCGGCCTGTCTGATCAGGAGTTTGCAGAACGGCTGATCACTGAGGCCGGAGTTGCCGTGGTGCCTGGCAGCGTGTTTGGCACTGCAGGCGAAGGCCATGTACGGTGTGCCTACGCTGTCTCCCGCAACGATCTCTCTGAGGCTATCACCCGGATGGGTGAATTTATCCAGAAACTCTGATCTTTTTTCCAAATCTCAATTCGATTTCCTGTTCAGAAGGATACCTGATCAACAGAAGGGAGGGTATATGTCGTATCGTCTCTTACCTATCCTGTTGGATGAGTTGTACCATCATCGTGGGCGGCAACTTTGGTGACGAAGGGAAGGGGAAGATCGTCTCCCACGTCGCTCACAAAGATAAACCTACTATTATTTCGCGGGGTGGCGTCGGCCCTAATGCCGGACATACCGTTATGGTGGGTGAGAAGAAGTTCGGCGTGCGGATGTGTCCGTCAGGATTTGTCTTCCCTGATGCCAGGCTCATGATCGGAACCGGCGTCCTTGTGGATCCCCGGGTGTTTGCCCATGAGGTTGAGGTTCTTGATGTAAAAGATCGGATCTTCATTGACGAGCGGTGTGCCATTATTGATACCAACCATATTGAGGAGGATAAGAGCAATGCTCACCTCTCCAAGAAAGTCGGATCAACCGGCACCGGTTGCGGCCCGGCAAACCGGGACAGGGCCATGCGGGTTGCAAAGCTCGCACGGGACCTCCCAGAACTGAAACCGTATCTCACCGATGTTCCTACTGAGATCAACACTGCCCTTGATGCGGGTGAGAATGTTGTACTTGAAGGAACGCAGGGATTTGGAATCTCACTCTACTATGGATCCTACCCGTTCGTGACCTCAAAGGATACCTCGGCATCCCAGATGGCTGCAGACAACGGAGTCGGCCCGACCCGGATTGATGATGTGATCGTGGTCTTCAAGGCTTTTCCGACCCGCGTTGGAGAAGGTCCGTTCAGTACCGAGATGTCAAGTAACCAGGCCCATGATCTCGGGATCCAGGAGTTTGGAACCGTCACCGGACGTGAACGACGTATTGGTAACTGGGACGGGAAGATGGCCCGGTATGCATCCATGATCAACGGCTGTACCCAGGTAGCCATCACCGGTGTCGATCACATCGATAGTTCCTGCTTTGGCGCTACCGAGTACTCCCAGCTCTCAAAACCGGTGAAGGATTTCCTGAAACAGGTTGAAGAAGATACCCGCTCTCCGGTAACTCTTATCTCAACCGGCCCCGAGATGAGCCAGATCATAGACCTCAGGGATGAGCTCGCATGAAGCGCGAACTCTATGACATCCTCTGCTGTCCGGTCTGCAAAGGAGACCTGGAACTGGTTGTGAAAGAAGAGAACGAGGTGGAGATCCTCACCGGCTCTCTCATCTGCCACGCATGCTCGGTAACATACCCGATAGAGGAGGGTATTCCAAACCTCCTCCCCCAGAATATCTGATATTGTATGATTTTCTCCCCGCTGGTCCTGATCCTCTCCCTGGTCGTGGATCAGGCCTTCGGGGATCCCCACTCCCGGTTTCATCCGGTTGCGATGATCGGGAGCTTCATCGCTTGGTGGGGTCAGCCGTCACGGTGGCATCCTGCCCTGCAGCGTTTAGTAGGAGTAATCTTCTGGTTTTTTACAGTCGTCATCTTTACCGCTCCTTTCCTCCTCTTCTCCGAGTTCGCACCGTGGTATATGATGCTTGTTGCAGGGCCGTTTCTGCTCAAGAGTTGCTTTGCCCTCAGATCGCTCGAGGAGCATGCTGCAGCGGTGGCAGCTGCAACGAGCCCAGATGTGGGGAGAGAGAAGGTGCAGATGCTTGTCTCCCGTGATACCAGTACCCTTACCGATGAGCAGATCCTCTCTGCTGCGTACGAGTCGGTTGCAGAGAACCTGAATGACAGCATCATCGCCCCACTCTTTTATTTTGTGATCTTCGGGCTACCAGGAGCAGCCTGCTACCGGGCAGCAAACACCATGGATGCGATGCTCGGATACACCGATGAACGAGTCCGTATCGGATGGTTCCCGGCCCGCATGGATGACATCCTCTCATTCATCCCGGCACGAATAACCGGGCTGCTGCTCATCGTGTACTTCTTCTGCAGAGGGAGATCAGGTCCTGCGATTAAGATCTTCAGGCGTGATCGCAGACTTCGTCCCGGTTTCAACGGTGGAATTCCGATGTCGCTGATTGCAGGTGGAACAGGAGTGATGTTTGAAAAACCGGGAAAGTATCGGATTGGCGATCCAGAACAACCGCTCAGGTCCGCTGGTTCAGAAATCATCAGGTCTGTCAGGGGAGTAACCCTGCTCTTCGCAATAGTTGCCGCAACTGCATCAGTTTTATGGAATCTTCTGCCCAATATATAAGGAATGAAACTCGAAGAGCTTCGGTACGGCACTGAACTGATCAAGCGCGGATTCGCATCCATGCAGAAGGGCGGTGTAATTATGGATGTGGTGAACGCTGAACAGGCCGGAATCGCCGAAGATGCGGGGGCGGTCGCGGTCATGGCCCTCGAACGGGTTCCGGCAGATATCAGATCAGCAGGCGGTGTGGCCCGGATGTCAGATCCAAGTATGATTAAGGAGATCATCGAGACGGTCTCTATCCCGGTGATGGCTAAAGCCAGAATTGGTCACTTCGTCGAGGCACAGGTCCTGCAGGCACTTGGTGTCGATATGATCGACGAGTCCGAGGTCCTCACCCCTGCTGATGAAGAGTTCCATATCGATAAGAAACAGTTTACAGTCCCCTTTGTCTGCGGTGCACGCGATCTTGGTGAGGCACTCCGCCGAATCAACGAAGGAGCAGCCATGATCAGGACCAAGGGAGAGGCAGGAACCGGTAATGTTGTCGAGGCGGTCAGGCACAACCGCACGATCCTTGGTGAAATTCGCAGACTGAAAGGTCTGGAAGAGACCGAACTGATCAGAAGGGCACGCGAACTCGAAGCACCGGCAGATCTTCTGATAGAGACTGCCAAGCGCCAGCGTCTTCCGGTTGTCAACTTCTCGGCCGGCGGTATTGCAACGCCTGCAGATGCTGCCCTGATGATGCAGATCGGTAGTGACGGCGTCTTCGTGGGATCAGGTATCTTCAAGTCCCAAAACCCGGCAAAGATGGCGAAGGCGATCGTTGAGGCGGTCAACCACTTCAATGAGCCTGAGATCATCGCAGAAGTATCCCGGGGTCTTGGAGAGGCAATGCGGGGGATAGAGGTGCACACTCTTCCTCCTGAAGAGAGGCTTGCTTCCCGTGGATGGTAAGATCGGTGTTCTTGCCCTCCAGGGCGATGTAAGCGAGCACATTCAGGCATTTGAGCTGGTGGTCTCCGAACGTGGGCTCAACATCCCTGTGGTTGAGGTCAGACTGCCGGCTGATATGGAAGACCTGATCGCACTTGCCATACCTGGTGGCGAGTCCACCACCTTTATGCGGCTCATCGATCAGAATAGCATGCGTGAGAAGATCAAAAACTTTTCAGGCGGTATATTCGCAACCTGTGCCGGAATGGTGATCACGGCCCGCGAAGTGAGAGACGAGTCCAGGTTCGTCCCTCTTGGGATCGTTGATACGGTGGTCAATCGTAATGCCTTTGGCAGACAACGTGAATCGTTCGAGGCAGATATCTCTGTGGCAGGAATATCATCACCATTTCATGCGGTTTTTATCAGGGCTCCTGTTGTTGAGAGGGCAGGCCCGGATGTGAAGCCTATTGCCACCCTCCCCCAGGGAACCGTCGGGCTGAAATCAGGGAAACATATGGTCCTGGCATTTCATCCGGAAATTGGGGGAGATCTCCGGCTTCATCATCTTTTTCTGGATGGGATTATCCCCTCTTATTCTGGCGCGTGACCCCTTCATTTCCACTGGAACATAAAAACCGGGATCTCCAGGATTTCGCTTACCTGGAGGATGACATTCAAAAAAAGAAGAGATTACTTCGCTTTTCCCTGATTTTTCACAGCATCCATGGCTGCCTTCACTGTCTCCTCGTCGCCGAGGTAGTAGTGCTTCAGTGGTTTCAGATCTGCATCAAGCTCGTATACGAGGGGTATCCCGGTCGGGACATTCATGCCGGTGATTTCGTCATCAGAAACCTGGTCAAGATGCTTGATAAGTGCCCGCAGGCTGTTGCCGTGTGCTGCAATGAGAACCCTCCTGCCTGACGTTATTGTGGGTGCAATCTCTGCCTCCCAGAGCGGGAGAAACCTTGCAACCGTGTCTTTCAGACATTCGGTCAGGGGTACCTGGTCACGGGTCAGCTCACCGTACCGCCGATCATATCCCGGGTTTGCCTCGTCCCCTGGAGCAAACGCCGGCGGTCTGATGTCATAACTCCGGCGCCAGATATGAACCTGCTCTTCTCCGTACTGTGCCGCGGTCTCTGCCTTGTCAAGCCCGGTGAGTGCACCGTAGTGACGTTCGTTCAGGCGCCAGGATCTCACAACAGGGATCCACATGAGATCCATCTCATCCTGAATTGTCCAGAGCGTCCGTATTGCCCGTTTCAAAACCGATGTCCAGGCGATATCAAAGGTATATCCCTGCTCTTTCAGCATCCGGCCTGCTGAGTGGGCTTCTTCCAATCCCTGTGGGGAGAGGTCGATATCTTTCCAGCCGGTAAACCGGTTTTCCCGGTTCCATAAACTCTCACCATGCCGTATGAGGACCAGTGTATACATGAGACTCAGAGGGATGTTGGTTTACAAACCGGTTAAAACTCTGGAAAGGTTATATTCGCCGGTCACCAATCTTGACGTATGGGTACTGGTGTCGGATGTGCTGCGGTGGTAGTACTGGGCCTGCTCTTGGTTACTACCGGACTTGTGACAGGAGCCGTGAACGTCTCGACTGAAGGGTTGATCGTGACTGATACCGGGTACCCCGGTGGTTCGGTCACGATCATCGAGGTACTGAAGAACAAGGGTGACAGTTCATCAGGGTCTGAGAAGGTCACGTATTACCTTGTGAACGAGTCAGAACAGAATGCAACTCCTGTGCAGATCGGAACAGCGGATCTTACCCCGATATCTGCAAATGGTGAATACTCGAGTGCGAACACCTATCTGCTCCCGATGAACCTCGCGGACGGAGTGTATACCTTCGTCCGAGAGGTCATGGGCACTGACAAGAAGACATCGTCAGGCAAGACCATCAGAATTTCTGATGCAACCAGGTCGTCAGGAAAACCTGCCGATCTGGTTGGTCTCGGGGTAATCACTCCCCGCCAGGCAGCTCCCGGAGAGACGATCAGACTGATTGCAGCGGTAGGTAATAACGGGGGTGCTGATGCAGGCAGGTTTTCGGTTGACTTCTACTTAACCAACCGGAGCATGAAGTTTTCAGAGCCCCTGCTCCTGGGAACCTGGGAGATCGAGTCAATCCCGTCCGGAGGGCAGGCAACTACCACCCGATCGGTGACCGTTCCGACCACGACCCCTCCGGGAGAGTACGGTATTCTTATGGATGTGGACCCTGCCGGTGTGGTCTACGACAGCAGTCCGTCAAACAATGACTGGTATCGCGAGGGCGTGATCAGTATCACAGGGCCTACAATTGCAATGAGCCCGTTCCCGAGCAGCATGATGGTCAACACCACCTCCTCGGTGATTGTTGTCCCGAATAATACAAGCAATCAGACTGCCCTTTCCAGGGATTAACCCCGGCACACTGGCCTTGTTCCGGGATTCCCTTTTTTATATCGGCTCTGCCCGGAGCAGAAAATCCTCCGAAAATCCCTCTTCCAGTGCGGAAAAGTACCATTCGCCGTTCTCTTCGATGAGTAGGGCAACAGGTTCGGACGAGAACCACCCGCTCTCCTGAACAGTCAGGCCTGACAGCCTGACAACCGGATAGATTCTTCTATCGCCGCTTGCTCCTGGTGTTGTGAAGAGGACGAGATGCTCATCCACAGGTTCCACCCATTTTTACGAAAGTGGGCATCCGAATAGTAAGCATCGGAAGGATATCAGGGAATATTTTCCGTATTGATCTGATGATCAGACCGGCCGGGCATACTATCCTGAAACCCCCGGTGAGATCAGCCTCAAACATCAGCTGATCAAAGATTGGGATTAGGACAGCAGTACTGAAGATTCTACAGAGTGGTGTGAGTGCATGGTAATACCCGTACACAAGAGCGGTTGTCACCGGATCTCCGGCCCCGAACCTGACTGTTCCGGTTACTCTCTCAACTCTGACATAGGTAAAAAAGAGTGGTATGATCTTTTGTATCAGGGGTATGAATGAGAGTAGTCTTTGGAGATCCTTCTTTGGTTCAGTTTCCTCCGAGGAGACCGGAGCTGGTTCAGCCTGATCCTTTTCGCTTCCCTGGGTACTCTGCAGCGGTAATCGGTAGAGATCGGACCCCCTGATCCTGATTACTGCCTCCAGCCCGCCAGTACCCGGGCTTACGCAGATGGCACATGGTCCCCACCTGATGCAGGCGGATCCTGATCTGACATTCTCCTTCCACACTCCGCTGAATGTGATGATGATGGGAGTACGGTAGATCAGAACTGATGCACCACCCAAAAAAAAGAGAAGAGAGGTTGTCACAAGGAGACTTGCGATCAGATCAGGCATGGCAGGTTACGATGAGGTCTCTGGTTCCTGTTGTGCTGGTGCTTCAGGTTTCTCTTTCTTTTTGATGAGATCGATCACCTGGGGAACCAGAGTTTCGCTGAGTGATGTGATCACCTGGGCGATCGGGTTGTTGTTCTTGAGGGAGACGATCTGGATCCCCTCAACACCGCTGATGGTCTTGTCAGTGATGATAACAGCCACCGGTTCGATACCTCCTCCTGCTCCCACACCGTTTCCGTTTTCCTTGCTTCCGAAGCCTCCTCCAGCCCCGAATGCTATTCCAAACTTGGTAACCGGGATGATCATCCGGTTACCGAGATCAACAGCCTCACCCATGACGTTTCGGGCCGTGATGATCTCCCTGAGCTGCCCTGATGCCTCTTTGAGCATCTCTTCTGCTGTCATATCTATCTGAAGGGGATGTATCCTGATATTATTAATAGATTCCTAATGATTCGCTGGAGATCGTTCATAAAACCGGGCGGTCTGAAATCAGTACGGAGTTGCGACTGAAAAGAGCTGAGATACGTTTTTATTTATGGGGCCCGGACCTCTCAGCGCACGAGAAAGGATATAATCAGGGAGATCGTTTTGCGTGCCCCGGGAAAATAAATCGAACGGTCAAGCCTAGTTTACTGAAAAAAAGCCTTTACTGGACGTAACCAGGCAATTCTGTATGAGCAGAATTTATAACGAACTATAATGACTTGAGTATGAACTATGCTAATCATCCCTTTTATTTTTGTGATCGCAGTTCTTGCTCTTGGTGTGGCAGCCTTCTTTGTCCGCCAGATCAAGTCTGCTGATAAAGGCAGCGTCAAGATGCAGGAGGTCGCTGCTGCTATCAGCGAAGGTGCACATGCCTTCGTGAAGCGACAGTATACGACTATTGCAATTATCGCAATTATTGTGGCAGTCATAATTTTTGTGGTTTTCACGCTTGTAGGGAAACCAGATCAGGCATTGCACACTGCTGCATCATTTATTCTGGGTGCGTTTCTGAGTGCACTTTCCGGAATTATCGGGATGTTCACCTCTGTGAGAACAAACCTGGTATCTGCAGCAGCAGCAGAGAAGAACCCGGCCCGGTCACTCGTTGTGGCACTTCGTGGTGGGGCAGTTTCAGGGCTTACAATCATTGCTCTCTCACTGATTGGTATCTCTGTAATTTTCACCCTCTTTGGTGCAAACCCACAGGAAACCCCGTTCCTCATCGTTGGGTTCGGGTTTGGTGCATCATTCATTGCACTCTTCGCCCAGCTTGGTGGTGGAATCTACACCAAAGCAGCTGATGTTGGTGCAGACCTCGTCGGTAAGTTTGAAGCAGGAATTCCTGAGGATGACCCACGAAACCCGGCAGTAATTGCTGACCTTGTCGGTGACAACGTTGGAGATTGTGCAGGCCGTGGTGCTGACCTCTTTGAGTCAACCTCTGCTGAGAACATCGGTGCAATGATCCTTGGTGTTGCCCTGTTCCCGGTATTTGGAATAGCAGGCATTCTCTTCCCGCTCATCATCGGAGCGCTCGGTCTTATTGCAACGGTCATCGGTATCTTCTCAGTCACTGAGAAAGATGCCCAGCATGAAGACCCGATGCATGCTCTGAACAAGGGGTATTATATTACTGCTATCGTTTCAGCGATATTCTTCTATTTCGCTGTGATGTATCTGCTGAACAATATCTGGTTCTTCTACGCAGGATTGGTAGGGCTTGCTCTGTCCATCGTCTTCCTGAATATCACCCTCTATTACACAGATCACCGCTTCAGACCTGTTCAGGAGATCGCAAAGGCTTCAACCGGTGGACCAGCGATGAATATCATCTCTGGCATGAATGTTGCCTTTGAAACAACCGCATTAGCCTCAATATCTATCGGTCTGGCCCTGCTCATCTCATTCAGATTAGGTGAGATGTCAGGTGTCCAGTCTGGTGGTCTTTACGGAACTGCCATTGCTACCATGGGAATGCTTGCACCATGTGCGTACGTGCTGGCCATGGATACATTCGGCCCCATTGTTGACAATGCCGGCGGTATTGTTGAGATGAGTGAATCCTCAGAAAATGCTCAGCGCAATGTCGCAAAGCTTGACTCTGCAGGAAACACCACCAAGGCTCTGACTAAGGGTTACGCAGTCGGCAGTGCAGCCCTCTCTGCATTCCTGCTCTTCAGCGCCTACATGACCGAAGTCTCAACCCTTACCGGTCACGCCTTCTCTGTAGTCAACATGGCAAAGGTGGATGTATTTGTCGGTGGGCTCCTTGGTGCTATGCTGGTCTTCCTCTTTGCCTCATTTGCAATACGCGGTGTTTCGCTGACTGCACAGTACGTAATTGAAGAAGTCCGCAGGCAGTTTAAGGAAAAGAAGATTCTGGAGGGAATTGACAAGCCGGACTATGCCCGGTGTGTGGATATCACTACCCGCGGTGCCCTCAAGAACATGATCCTGCCGGGATTACTGGCAGTTCTCTTCCCGATCTGTATCGGTATCCTTCTCAAGTACGAGGCCATGGCCGCATTCCTGATGGTCGGAACCATCACCGGTCTGCTTATGGCTCTGGTTCTCAACAATGGTGGAGGAGCATGGGACAACGTGAAGAAGTACATTGAGAGTGGCGCATACGGTGGAAAAGGAACCGAGGCCCACAAGGCAGCAATCGTCGGAGACACCGTTGGTGATCCGTTCAAGGATACTGCCGGTCCTTCCCTTCACGTGCTGGTAAAACTGCTTGCAACCACCTCCCTGGTTCTTGCAGCACTCTACATCTAACTTTTTTATTTCCATTCCCTCGTTCACCATGTGAATCAGGATCCTTCGGGAAAATCGCGGATGAAAACAGTTTTCTCTTCTCTGGCCCAATACTGAAAGAAGTTATATACTTGTAGTCAGATGATCAATCACTTCTGATCATCAGACAGGTATATTGATTCAGAACTTTGCTCAGTAATTCTGATTGCTATGGAGAGTGTTCACTTAAAAACACCGGATCTCGATCCCGCTCCAATGAATACAAAGATAATTCTCCACAATCCTGACCGATGTACCGGATGCAGGCAGTGTATGACTGCCTGCTCATTCAGGAATTTTAATACGTACAATTATGACCTCTCACTCTGCAGGGTGATTCGCGGTCCGGATAACGAGTTTGTGAGGATTCACTGTCACCACTGCTCTGATCCTATGTGCCTTGCTGCCTGTCCGGTCAGTGCGATCTCCAAGGATCTGCAGACAGGAATTGTAACTGTCGATAAGATGCGGTGTATCGGGTGTAAATCATGCACCTGGGCATGTCCGATATCAGTTCCCCAGATGCAGCGGGGTCTGAAAGCGATGACAAAATGCGATCTCTGCGGCGGTGATCCGAGTTGTATCAAGGTCTGTTCAGCCAAGGCGATACAACTGGTGTCCCGTGAAGGTAACCGGTGATATCAGGAGGAGAAAGAGATGACTGATATATTTCCCTGGCGACGCCCGGTCAAGGTCCCGATTCCCACAACCGTGAAGACACAGCTGATAAGGCACTTCTCTATCGGGCTTCTCTACCCTATCAACGATGAGGTCATGGAGGTCAGGCAGAGATCAGGACTTTCCCCTGTCCCCCCTACTGCTCATGGGTACCCGGAGGCTGTTCAGGACATCCAGACCCTGATAAGGGCCATGAAGGTGGACAAGAAGATCGGACTCGATCTCGATACCATGGAGTACCAATATTAAATGGCAGATCTTCCGAACGTACCAGAAGGGACTGCATCAGCGACAAAACCCCGGTACTCGTTCTTCTTAGGGTGTGTGATGCCGGTTAAGATGCCGTGGGCCGAGTCTTCGATCATGCAGACACTCCCCCGGTTCGGAGTCGACCTTGAGTATCTCAGGAAGGCGACCTGCTGCCCGAGGGCAGGTGTCTGGATATCGGTGGACGAACGGGTCTGGCTCACCCTGGCATCATACAATCTGCTCCAGGCAGAAGGTGACGGGCGTGATGTCATGGCCTCGTGCAACGGCTGCTATGTCACCCTGTACGAGGCGAACAAACTCCTCAAAGAGAACCCTGAAAAACTGAAAGAGGTGAACGGGTACCTGGCAGAGGCCCATAACCACTACAACGCCTCAATCAGGGTCAGGCACCTTCTTGAGGTCCTGTATGAAGAGGTAGGGGTTGATCGCATCAGGCAGGAGACCAGGAAGGTCCCGATACGTGTCGCTCTTCACCCGGGTTGTCACATGAGGATATTTGAGGATGGGCGGCTTGTCAGGTATTTTACTGAATTGACCGGGGCACTTGTCGATGAAGTTGTTCCATATGAGGAGGAGCAGATGTGCTGCGGATTGCAGGCAAACCTGGCAGACCGGCAGTTTGCAACCTATGAGCGTGCAAAAAAGAAGTTTGACGCTCTGAAAGCACTCAATGTCGATGCCCTGGTGATCGTCTGTTCGGGCTGCTACGATCAGTTTGAACGGGCAGTCCAGATCCTCAAGAAAGAGATCGGGTATGAGTTTGATCTCCCGATCATCCATCTCGCAGAACTCCTAGCTCTTTCCCTCGGGATCAGCCCTGATGAATTTGGTATGCGGTACCTGCGGACAGCACCGGTTGACTCGATCATCGAAAAGTGGGAGAGTGACAGAAGATGAAACCATACTTTGTCGTCTCGATGTTCATTCTTGTGATCAGTGTTATCGGTGCGATATTTCTGCCTGAACAGAATGGATCACCGATGCTGCTCTTCCTGTTTGCAGAGCTCGCCTCGCTGGTATCGTTCTATGTCTTCTTCTCGGTGATCATCCCCACCCTGATCCCGGAATACAGGAACGTGGATGAGAACTTCAACTGCGGGGCAAGCGAGATCTATCTGAATCAGGACGAGATTTACACACTTGAGTCGCCATTCGGGAGTGTACATGATGAGTGAGCGAAAGCCCTCACTTGAGGTCACCGAGATCAGTGTTGATGAAGTCGGCACTGAAGTTACACAACTCCTCAACCAGGGGGCCAGGATGATGTATGCCTCCGGGGTCGACATGGGTGTTCCCGGAATCAGGATAGACTACTACTTCACCTTCGATGAGGAGGTACCAGGCCGGAACCTGGCACTCAGGACCTTTATAAATCGCAAAAAACCGATCATCGAGTCTGTGACTCCGATAACAACCCAGGCAGACTGGGCTGAGCGGGAGATGATCGAGTTTCTGGGTGTTCAGGTGAAGAACCATCCGGATCCCAGGCATCTATGGCTTCCCCTGAACTGGGAGGATATGTACTCCAGTTCGCATCCACAGGGTGATAATCAGAGTGAGCGGATCAACACCAGCCCACCGGCCCATCCCCCTCATGATAACATCTTCAGCAAGCACCTTTCAGTGGTCCCGTACGGACCGTATCATCCTGCTCTGATAGAGAGCAATTACCTGAAGATGTCGGTTGAGGACGAGGTCGTCAGGGAAGTAGATCTGAAACTCGGGTTTAATCACCGGAGCGTCATCAAACTCATGGAGAGGCGTGATTACTACAAAGATCTCTTTCTTGCAGAGCGGATCTGCGGGTTCTGCAACGTTCATCACTCTCTGAACTTTGCCCAGGCGGTCGAGGAGATCGGAGACATCACTGTTCCAAAGAAGGCGCTCTATACGCGGACACTCCTCGGGGAGATGGAACGGATGAAGAGCCACATTCTTGCTATCGGGCTGATGGGAGATCTGACCGGATTTCGAACCATGCTGATGCATGCGATCAGGATCCGTGAAGACATCCTTGACAGCCTCGAGATCATGTCAGGTCAGCGGATCAGCCATGGTATCATCACCTTCGGAGGCATCAGGAACGATGTGACCCCTGTCCACACCGATGTCATCCTCTCAAAGTTGAATAACCTGAAGAAAGAGGTGCCTGAGTACTTTGAGCAGTGCCTGGCAAACGACGTGTTCACCGGCAGGCTTCACAAAACCGGTATTCTAACGCAGGAAGTGGCAAAAAAAATCGGTGCAGTCGGTCCGATAGCCAGGGGAAGCGGGCTTAGGGTGGATATCCGGAAAAACCTGCCCTATGCAGCGTATGAGGATGTTGACTGGGATATGGTTACAGAGAGCGGGGGTGACTGTTTTGCACGGATGCAGGTTCGGATGCGGGAGGTTCTCATGTCCCTGCACATCTGTGAGCAGTGCTGCGATGTTATCAGATCTGCCCCGTCAGAGTTGATTACCCAGGTAAATGAGCTCCCGTGTGGTGAGGGATTTTCGAGAACAGAACCGCCGAGGGGTGAACTCCTGTATCATGTTGCATCAAACGGTACAAACACTCCGGACTTTGTCCGTCTGAGGGTTCCCACATTCCCGAATGTCAGAATAATGCTCAATCTGATCAGGGGAAGTGCGATAGGAGATGTGCCCGTGATTATTGGCAGCGTCGATCCCTGTTTCTCATGCACTGACCGGGTCACAACAGTAAACCAGAATCCTGTTTCTGGTGGCAGGGGATCATGACCGGTATCTTCTGGATTAACCCGGTAATAGCCCTTTGTACTGGCATTTTCCTCTCATTCCTGCTGCGAAAACTCAATGCACGGATCCAGTCACGCAGGGGTCCGGTGATAAGGGTTCCTCCGGCCTGGCGTGATATCAACAGGACAAAAATCCTCCAGCCTCTCTACGATATCCTCAAACTCTTCTCAAAAAGTACCTTTATTCCTGAGAAGGCTAGCCCGTTCTTCATCATGGGGCCGGTCATGGCGCTTGTATGTGCAGTGCTTGCAACCTTCTTTGTACCGATAGCCGGCATCTCGTTTGACTACTCGTTCGGCCTGGTGGTTCTTTTTTACCTCCTCATGGGCGAAATTCTCTGTGTCATCGTCGGAGGAGTCGCAAGCGGATCCCTCTTTGCTGTGATCGGGGGGGTCAGGGAGATCGAACTGATGCTCACCAACGAGATCCCATTCATCCTTGGCACCTTTGCATTAGCGATCTCGTACAACACCCTCTCAGTCAGTGAGATGATGGGGTTTAATCTGGTCACAAATCCGTTTGCGGCAATCGTCGTCTTCCTCTCGATCCTTGTGAAACTTCACATAAAACCCTTCGACATCTCTGATGCAGAGTCAGAGATTGTGAGCGGGCTGACCACCGAGTATAGCGGAAAACTGCTTGGTACCCTCGAGGTCACGAAACTGATGATGATCTTTGTCCTGGTCGCCCTGTTTGCAGATCTCTTCCTGTGGGTACCATCATCCGGGATCATAGCCTGGCTGGTCTTCTTCGCAGGTGTCGGATTCACCACTGTTCTGATCGGTCTTGTCCACTCACTGTTTGGGAGGTTCAGGATCGATCAGGCGACCTGGTGGCTGCTCAAGGTGCCACTCGTCATATCAGTCTTTGCAGTTGTCTGGGCAGCAATGTGGAGGTATGTTCTATGAGGTTAACCGGGAAGATCAGGGCCTTTGGCAGCCTTGTCTCAAACTTGTTTCACAAACCGGTCACCGTCCGCGAATCATTCGGATTTATTGCATATCTGTCCAGAGGACTGCCCCGGCGTGATGAACTCAGATGCACCGGATGTGGCGCCTGTAATGAGCGGTGTTCGAGCGGTGCGACAAGCATCACTGATCATGATGGCATGAGAACGGTATCCATCGACAGTCTCAGATGCATCTTTTGTGCACGATGTGCTGATGTCTGCCCTGAAGGGGCCCTGGACCTCTATTTTGGAACCGTCCATCACGAAAAGGATATGAGCGGTGCTGCAGGGACGATAAAGTCTGCCGCCGGTTCAGATATGAGCAGACAGTGCCTGCATGATCATGATCTTGATCTCTCTGCATCTGTTCGGTATGCACAAGCAATCAGCCTTTCGCATGAACTGAAGACAAAGAGCGTCACGGTTGACACGAACCTTTCCCTCCAGAAATGCAGGTTCTGTGGCGAGGAGATGCCGGTCACTGAGAAGTTTCTGCAGGTGATGGCAGACCGGATGCTCTCCCACCTCAAACCTGAAACCGCTGACGTCGTCAGGAAGGATCTTGAGTTGTATCTGACCGCATGCATCTCATGTAGGCAGAAGTACAGCGTGAAGTGGAACACCCACCCGAGGAAGTTTATATGAGTCTTTCAGGCACCTTTCTCAAGAAATCACCCTGGGTGTATCATGCACATGCAGGGGGGTGCAATGGGTGTGACCTTGAGATACTGGCCAGTTTCGGTCCAAGGTATGACCTTGAGCGACTTGGGATAAAACTGGTTGCATCTCCAAGGTTTGCCGATATCCTGCTGGTTACCGGCCCAGTTCCCCTTCATACAAAACCGTTTCTCGAACGGATCTATGCCCAGACTCCGAGTCCGAAGAAGGTGGTTGCCATGGGGGCCTGCGGATGTTCTGGCGGGGTGTTTGTTGACAACGAGAACTACTCGATCGCGGGCCCGGTTGAGAAGATCATCCCTGTGGATGTGAGAATCCCGGGATGCCCTCCAAAGCCTGAGGCTATCGCGGATGGAATCATGAAAGCGATGAGAATGTTCTGACATGAGGGAAAAAAGATGCTAGACTATTATGCTCTGGTCCCGGTCCTGCTCCCCGTTGTCGGCGGTATTCTCCTCTACCTGCTGCTTGGATTCTCTGAACGAGTCCAGCGGAGTTTTATCGTATGTTTCATGGCTCTTCTCTTTGTGATGAACCTTGTGTACCTCATCGCACTTCAGAGTGGGATGATTCATCCTGCAGCAGTCGGCCCGCTTGTGCTTGATGCTCCCGGGATATTCGTCTCCTCCCTTGTGACCTTTCTCGGAACGATGGTGCTTGTTTACTCGTTCATCTATCGCAAGAACAACCACTTTGACTCGACATTTTTTATCCTCTACTTTGTCCTCGCAGGGATGATGTGTGGCATGGCATGCACCTACAATGTGCTTGTGATGCTGATTCTTCTTGAAGCTGCGACTGTTACCAGCGCAGTTCTCATCCTGTTCGGAAGGACGAAGCGGGCGATCAGAGCCACCTACATCTACCTCGCGATCAGCATCTTCGAGGTTATCCTGGTCATCTACGGGGCATTCATCCTGTACAGCAGTACCGGAACACTCGACCTCAGGTTCATGAATATCTCCCTGTTATCATCAGGGGATATCACTCTCCTTGCACTCCTGTTTCTCTTCGGGTTCGGAACAAAAGCGGGACTACTTCCCCTCGGAAGCATCTGGCTTCCACCAGCCCATGCTGATGCTCCTGCAGCGATCAGTGCAACTATGTCTGGCATTCTCATCAAAGTCAGCGTTGTTGCTATGGTCAAGGTGATGTACCCGTTCTTCCTCCTCTCAAACGTAGAGATGCTCATGCTCATTGTCACCTTCTTCGGAACTCTGAACATGGTTCTCGGCGGTGTTATGGCGTTCTTCTCCTGCCATATCAAGCGCCTGCTTGCATGGAGCAGTATCAGTCAGATCGGGTACATCGTTGTTGGATTCGGGCTGGCAACTCCGGTTGCCATATACGGCTCCCTGTTTCACATCCTGAACCACATGCTCTTTAAAGGGAGCCTCTTCCTCATATCGGGAATTCTTCTGTATCAGGTGCATACCCTGCAGATCAAAAAGATGGGCGGGCTTGGAAAGGTCATGCCGCTTACAGCGTTATCCTTCCTTGTCGCCTCACTAGCCATGTCGGGGGTGCCGTTTCTGAACGGGTTTATCAGTAAGGAGATCATTTACGAGGGATCCGTAGAGGCAGGGTTCCCTGTGATATTTTCGCTCTTCGGATTAGAATTCACTATCATCAGCATATTCGGCTGGTTCACCAGCATCGTGATCTTCATCACGCTGATGAGAGCCTTTTACCTGATGTTCATTGGAACTCCCCGCGAATCGTTCAGGGAACTACATGATCCCCCGCTCTGCATGCTTGTCCCTGTCCTGATCATGGTAGCGTTATGCGTTATCATCGGCCTCTTCCCGGATCTGGTATCAGGAACCCTGCAGTACATCGCTGAGGTCCTCTTCCAGATGAGAGGGTGAAGGGCAGCAGGGTCCTCTCCGTTTTTATGATTCCATCAGATATCAGGCCCTTGCTTGCCTCCCGGTTTGGTGAAACCGATTCTGACCGGATCGTATTTGTAGGGGTCGGTAACCGGATGCGGGGTGATGACGGTCTCGGTCCTGTTCTTATTGATCTTCTGAGCAGTCATCTTCCCCATGTCATCGATACCGGTGTTACCCCGGAGGAGTACACCGGGGTGATCAAGCGACTGAATCCTTCTCTCATTGTCATTGTTGATTCAGCAGATTTTGGGGCAGAACCTGGATCTGTCAGGATAGTAGAGGTCGGAGATATATCACAGGTAAGGATCAGTGTTCACAAGATCTCACTTGAGATCCTCATGGAGTATCTCAGGGACGAGACCGGTGCTGATATCTTTCTTCTTGGGATTCAGCCCGAAGATATTTCGTATTCAGCCACTCTGTCACCTGTTGTACGCAATGCTGCCCGGGAATGCTGCAGGGTCATCTTTTCTCTTCTGCCCGATATGAGGACGATGAATAGTAAACAGTCTCATACAACCCCAACGGTGGCCCGTTGGGAGCCCCAGCCCTGACAGATGAAAAAAAGGTTCATGTAAAACGAATTCGGTTGATCGAAAGAGGGCAATACTAATCTACTAATTATCCTTGCAACAATCTATGGTGTGAGAAGATATGGTTCAGATCGATTCATCTGTTTCATCAGGAATGAAGAAGATTGCAGAGCAGGTTGCTGCTGTTTCTTCGTTTCATGGGTATCAGGATACCGCATACTATCTCCCGATCTCCTATGCAATATCAGGCTCTGGGATTGATTCAAAACAGGCTGCAGAACAGGTGTTTGCAGCTGCTCACCAGAGTCCCCTGGTTGGTGCAGAAATCCTGCTTGCCTGCCGGGGGGCCAGTGACGGCCCCCCATACACCGGGTTTATCGAGGATGCGGTGATCAGAAAACTCGGGTACACCCTGGTTGACGGGAGCATACTCGGGCTTGCCCTGATCGTCGGGAACCCATCCACAGCAGACTATGCCGCTGCAATCTGCAGGGAACTGCAGGAGAAACTCATGCTCACGTTCCTCTCAGGCGGGGTTATCGAATCCCTGACAGCAGCCGGGGTGAAGGTCGGGCTCGACCTCCGGCTTGTGCCGCTTGGGAAAGATTCGCTTGCCGCTGTACATTTTGCAGATATCCTTGCGAGAGTTGCGATGATGTTCGGAGGCGTTGCGGCTGGTGATGCCCACCGTCTTGTTGCGTATGCATCAGAGCGGGCCAAGGCGTTTGTCATCGCCTTCCCTGATATGACCGAGGAAGAGATTGCTTTCATTGACGGTCTGCGGGTGCTCGGGATCCCGATCATTCACATGGGAGGGTATGAAGGGCAGGACTGGACTCAGGCAGGTCCTACCGAGATCGTCAGGACCGGGATGGAACTCCGTGGCATCCGGGTCCAGGTCACCTCTATTCCGATCCCGATGGCCTGCTCTCCGGCTTTTGAGGGAAAGGCGATTCGAAAGGAGGAGATGTATGCCGAGTTTGGGGGTACCCGTTCTCCGGCCTTTGAACTCCTCAGGGTCAGGGATTTGCATGATGTCACGGATGGGAAGGTCACGGTTATCGGACCGGAGATCGATGCAGTCCCGAAGAAGTCTGCTGCACCGCTCGGTATCATCGTTGAGGTCGCCGGCAAGGCGATGAAGAAAGAGTTCGAGCCTGTGCTTGAGCGAAGGATCCACAACTTCATCAACTACGGTGAAGGTTCGTGGCACTCTGCACAACGGGATCAGATCTGGGTCAGGGTCTCTGAGGATGCTGTTGCACAAGGGCTGAAGATTGCAGATCTTGGCAAACTTCTGGCTGCAAAATTCAGGATGGACTTTCCTACCCTTCTTGATGCTGTGCAGGTCACCATGATCACGGACCGCGACCAGGTACTTGCTACACAGAAAGAGGCAGAACATCTGTATACAGAACGCGATGAACGGATTTCCGGGATGAAGGATGAGGACGTCACCCAGTACTACTCCTGCACCCTCTGCCAGACCTTTGCCCCGAATCATGTCTGTGTGCTGACTCCGGAGCGGCCCGCTCTCTGTGGGGCACTCACCTGGCTTGATGGAAAGACAGCATACGAAATGTCTCCTTCAGGGGCTAACCAGCCAATCGATAAAGGGACCCTGATCAATGATGAGGCAGGTGAGTTCGAAGGTGTGAACCGGTTTGTCAGGCAGGCATCCCATGGTGAGGTGGAACGCTGTGTGCTGTATAGTATCATGGACGCCCCGATGACCTGCTGTGGATGTTTTGAGGCTGTTGCTATGATCCTTCCGGAGACGAACGGGATCATGATCGTGAGCAGGGAGTATAAAGGAGAGACTCCGTCAGGTATGACCTTCTCAACCCTTGCCGGGACCATCGGTGGTGGGGCACAGACGCCCGGCTTTATCGGGATCTCAAAAGGGTACATCCTTTCTGACCGGTTCATCCAGGCAGAAGGCGGTCTTTCAAGGATCGTATGGATGCCTTCGGTTGTCAAGGAAGAGCTTGAGACGAGGCTCAGGGAGAAGATAAGTTCGGCAGGACTCTCTGGTCTCTACGAGAAGATCGCTGATGAGACGGTTGCGACCGATATAGACGGGCTGGTCGCATTCCTGACCTCGGTGGAACATCCAGCGTTATCGATGGCCCCGCTGCTGTAGGAGGAATTATGACGATATCATACTCACCCGGGTGGACTGCATCGATCCGCGAGGTTGTAATCGGTGCGACCGCAGAAGAAGGTGGAACACGTCGTATCTCCTACCGGATCGGTGGCGAGTCTGATCTCCCGTGTATAGGCAAAGGACGAAAACCCCTTATTGCCTTTGAGATCTGTGACGATCCTGCCATCTGGCCTGACGTTGTGAGAAGTGCATGCACAAACCTGGTCGACAATCCTCCTGCCTGGGCTGAATACGTGGATAAAACCCTGCAGGCGGATCTTATCAGGCTCAATCTTACCTCGACACGGCGACGGAATTTTGAGGCATACGATGCAGTGGGAAAGACTGTAAGATCTGTTCTTGCTGCAACAAGTCTGCCCCTGATCATTGAAGGGAGTGCAGATGCCGAGATCGACTCAAAAGTCTTCCAGCGGTGTGGTGAAGCAGGAGAGAAGGAGAGACTTGTGCTTGGAACCGCAGAAGCTGCCCGGTATCGCAGTGTTGCAGCTGCAGCCATTGCATATGGCCACTCGGTCATCGCCCAGTCACCGATCGATGTAAACCTTGCAAAGCAACTCAACATCCTGCTCCGGGAGGCTGGTGTTCCTGATGACCGGATCATCATCGATCCCTACACCGGGGCACTCGGGTACGGGTTCGAGTACACATACTCGACCATGGAGCGGATCAGGTTTGCAGCATTGAAAGGTGACGCAGATCTTGCAATGCCGATGATCTGTGCTCCGTCTGATACCCTGACCATCAAGGAGATCAGGGGAGCGGTTCACAACCACGAGACCGCGGTATCATGGGAGGTGGCTACCTCGGTTGCTGCTGCCCTTGCAGGAGCAACAATCCTAGTCGTCAGGCATCCTGCCTCTCTGGCCAGACTCAGGAAAGCGATAGATTCTCTTTGGAATGCGGAGGTGACCTGATGGCACTCAAGGCCCTTGATATCTACAAACTGCTCCCCAAGAAGAACTGCAAGGAGTGTGGTGATCCGACCTGTCTCACGTTTGCAATGAAACTGGCACAGGGAAAGGCCGAGCCTGATCTCTGTCCGTACCTAGACGAAGAGGCAAAGAATATCCTTGGTGCTTCAACCCGGCCGCCGATACAGAAGGTGACCATTGGCATGGGAACCCTCTCGTTCACGGTAGGTGAGGAGTTCGTCTTCTACCGGCACGAGAAGACGTTCTATCACCAGCCCGGGATCCTGTATGCAGTATCTGATTCGGAATCAGACGACCGGATCAGGGATGTTGTATCCCAGGTAAGAGGCTGTAAAGTGACCAGGATTGGGATTGATCTGGTGTTGAACGGGCTATCTATCTCTGCAGACTCCGGATCCCCGGAGCGGTTTGCTGCCGCTATATCTGCAGTGGTTTCGGCAAATCCTGATCTCCCCCTGGTTCTGATGGCCTCTGATCCTGCTGTCATGGAGGCAGGGCTTGCTGTCTGTGGCAATTACCTGCCACTCATCAGGGGAGCAGGCGATCAGAACTGTGAGGCATTCTGCTCACTTGCAAAGAAGTACGGGGCTCCGCTCGTGGTCTCAGGAACCAGCCTTGAAAACCTGGCTGAAAATGCAGCCCGATGCACCGGGCTTGGTGTTACCCAGCTGATGCTGGATCTCACAGGCGACGAGGGGGAGTTTGTCAGGTCTTCAACCCTTGTGCGCCAGGCAGCCCTTGCCAGATCTGTCCCGGGTCTTGGCTATCCGGTGTTCCTCGATGCACGGAGTACCGGGTTTTCAGGCCTTGTCACAGGTATCGTGAAGTTTGCCTCCGTGATCGTGGTAAACCCGCTCTCCCGGACCGAGATGCAGGCTGCTCTTGTTATGCGGCAGAACATCTACACTGATCCCCAGAAGCCAATCCAGATGACGCCCGGACTCTACCGGGTGGGAACACCCGGACGTGATGACCCGGTGTTCCTCACCGTCAACTTTTCGCTCACCTACTTCACCCTGCAGGGGTACCTTGAGTCAACCCGTCGTTCCTGCTGGCTTTTGATCGTGGACACCGAGGGGATGTCGGTGCTGACCGCTGTTGCAGCAGGAAAACTGAGCGAGTCGGTTGTCAAGGATGCGATCGAGAAGTTCGCCCTTGCAAGCGAGGTGAACAACAAGACCATCATCATTCCGGGGTACGCATCCCCGCTCTCAGGGAGAATAGAGGAGTACACCGGGTGGAAGGTCATCGTCGGTCCCCGTGATGCAGCAGAGATTGCATCCTTCATCGAGGAGGAGCTGAAGTAACCGATGCCTATCGTCACCTTTCTCCCCGGGTTCAGGAAAGTCGAAGTCTCAACATCTGACTCTCTCATGACTGCTGCCCAGAAAGCAGGTCTTGCGATCAACGCAGTCTGCGGCGGTGTTGGGAAGTGTGGAAAGTGCGTGATGTTCCACAAGTCAGGCAGGATCAGGTTTGACACCGAGCGGTTCAGGGAGTTCTTCAGCCAGGAAGAGAGGGATGCCGGTGCCCTCCTCTCGTGCGAGGCATTCCCTGAGGATGACTGCCAGATCATGGTCCCTGAACGGACGCTGATACAGAGCCAGCAGATTCTCATGAATGTGATCGGTCAGGAGACTGTGCTCAATCCGTCGATCAGGAAGTACTATGTCCAGGTCCAGCCGCCAACCCTTGCAACACCCACCTCTGACCTCTACAGGCTCCTGGATGCAATATCCAATTCAGATGGCCCAAGCAGCAAACAGGTCTATGTCCCGCTTGAGATTCTCAGGGTGATCCCCTCCATGCTCAGGGACAGCGGGTGGAAGGTCACTGCAACGATCGCCAGATTGCCTGCCGGATTTCGGATGATAGAGATCGAGAAGGGAGACACTTCAGGCAGTCTGTATGGGGCTGCGGTCGATCTCGGGACCACGACTGTGGTAGCCTTTCTTCGTGATCTCAACACCGGTCAGGTGATCGGTGTCGGCTCGACCTATAACAAGCAGATCTCCTGTGGCGAGGACATCCTCTCACGGGTCAACTACAGCAAGAGGAAAGGGCTGGTGCGACTCCAGGAGCTGGCGGTTGACTCTATAAACACTGCGATCACCATGGCAGCAAACAATGCCGGAGTTGACAGGGATGACATCTGTGAGGTTGTGATCGCAGGAAACACCATCATGACCCACATGCTCCTTGCGATCGATCCCTCGTACATGATCGAGGAACCGTATGTCCCAGTCGTCAGACGTTCGCTTACGGCTTCAGCCGGACGGATCGGCCTCTCCATAAAGCCTGATGGCAGTGTCTTCATCTTCCCTGCAGTCAGCGACTTCATCGGGGGTGACATCGTTGCAGATATCGTTGCATCAGGGATGGCAGAGAGTGCTGACATCTCCCTGCTGATAGATATCGGTACCAATTTTGAGGTGGTGCTTGGCAACAACGAGTGGATGTTTGCCTGCGCAGGAGCAGCAGGTCCGGCTCTTGAAGGTGGAGAGGTTCTCTTCGGGATGCGGGCTAACCCGGGTGCAATTGAGAAGGTCTCGATTGATCCTGCAACTCTTGATCTCAGGTGCGAGACGATCAACGGGAAGAAACCGGTGGGTATCTGCGGTTCAGGACTTATTGACGTGTTGGCCGAACTTCTGCGGTCCTGTGTCATCGACAGAACCGGGAGGATCAATACAACCATAAGCCACCCCCGCATTCGCCAGGGTGAATACTTCCCTGAGTTTGTGCTTGCCTGGAAGGATGAGACCGGCATCGGGAAGGATATCGTTGTGACCGAGAATGATATCAAGAACCTGATCATGAGCAAGGCCTCAACACTTGCTGCATGTATCGTCCTGATGAACCAGGCAGGAATTACCCGTGAGGATATCAAGAACCTCTACTTTGCAGGCGGGTTTGGGAACTATATCAACAAGGATAATGCCATCACGGTTGGCCTGATCCCTGAAGTGCCGGTTGATCGGATCATCAACCTCGGAAACGGTGCTGCAGAAGGGGCCAACATCGCCCTGATCAACAGAAAGATGCGGAAGTTTGTTGATGATATTGCGTACCGGATGGGGTATATCGAGCTCAATGCTGAACCCACCTTCATGGATGAGTATACGAAGGGGACTTTTTTGCCCCACACCGATCTCACGCTCTTTCCCATGGTTGAGAAGAGTCTTGAGCTCTGCCGGCTCCGTGTGGAGGAGAAGTAATGGCAGGATTTCTGAAGTCCCCGCATAGCATCGCATCAGGGGTCGGCTCCCTTCCTCAGGAAGATCCTGGCCAGGCTGTTGATGATGTGCTCAGGCTCTGCCCTGAAATGCCCTATGCACCCACACTCCCGAACATCTCCCCCTTTGAGTCGATCATCTGGCATGACTCAGAATTTCTGCCAGGCAGGGTCGTTGAGGGAAACAAACTCTATGTGGATCGGGCTCTTGAATTCTCGATTGAGATGGAGCAGGTGTACCTCGACTTCATGGAGCAGAATATCGATCGGTATGCTGCGTCACCCGAGTATGCGGCCGGATACTTTGAGATGGCAAAGAGAGATCTCTCACAAGTCTGGTGTGTCAAGTGTCAGGTCACGGGTCCGGTTACATTCGGGCTGACGATCACCGATCAGGATCGCCGTCCGCTTGCGTATGATGCCCAGTATTTTGATATGCTTACCAAGATGCTGGCACTTCGGGCACGGTGGTACGAGATGCTGATGCAGAAGACCGGTGCCCCACAGACACTGGTGGTCATAGATGAACCGTACCTCGCTGCCCTTGGATCGTCGGTGATGCAACTCACCCCCGAGATGGTTGCATCTGCGTTTGAGGATATCGGATCTCTTATTGAAGGCGGCATCGGAGTTCACTGCTGTTCGAACACAGACTGGGGGCTTCTCATGTCCCTGAATCCTGCAGTGATCTCGCTCGATGCATACGGTACTGCCAAAGAGTTCCTTCTCTACAGGGATCAGATCAAAACATATCTTGAGGCCGGAGGAATTATTGCGTGGGGGATTGTTCCTGCAGAACTTGACAAGTTTAACCTTGAGACAATCGAGACTCTCTGGCAACGGTATCTCTCGATCAGAAATGATCTGAAACCCGTAGTCGGACATGAACGATTTGATGCACAGGCTATTATCACTCCGAGCTGCGGGCTTCGTCTTGCAGATGTTCCGGGTGCTATCAGGATCATGGAGACCGTGGCCGAGATCTCAAGACGTGCCCGTAGCTTGTAACAGATCCGGTTGCATTCAACACCTTTTTCTCATATCATATAACCACAAGTCAGGAGGACCTCCTTATCGTCATGTCCCTGATGCCGGAAATCCTTTCATATCCGCACCCTGATATCTCCTCAGGTTATGATAAGTCGTCTCCTCTTCCCGGTAGTTCTCCTGTTCATTCTGATCACTCCCTCCCTGGTTCAGGCTGCAACAGATCCTCTCTCCCAGGCTGATGATGCCTATTACAACGGAGAGTATCAGCGTGCGATCCGGTGGTATGATGAGGCCCTTTCTGCCAGTCCTGATGATCAGGGTGCGATGATCGGGAGGCTCAGGGCACTAGCGGCACTCTCACGATGGGACGAGGTTGTGAACGGGGTGAACCGGTATAATCTCACCTCTACAGGAACCGGCGAGGTATCAGCGATCAGGGCTGAGGCAGCGGTGAATACTGGCAATCCAAAAGAGGCCCTGGAGATCCTTGACAACTCATCTGACCTGAACAGGACCGAGGAGGTGCGAATCAGATCAGAAGCCCTGATCGCTCTCGACAAGGGTGAGGATGCGGCCTCGCTTATCAGAAAAGAGGAAGCCGAAGGGCCCCTTGATCCCCGTCTCTCCCTGCTTATGGGCACAATCCTGATCAGAGAGGGTAATGTAACTGCATCACTCCCATATCTGCAAGAGGCATACCTGGCTCTTCCGAGCGATCCAGATGCTTCTGCCTATCTTGGAGATGCAGCAACCTCTCTGGGAAAGTACGAGGAGGCTCTTGATTTTGTCAGTAATGCAGCCTCCCTGAACCAGAGTGATCCCGGTATCTGGGTGACGGTCGCATACCTGAACACCCGGCTTGGCAGGTACGATGAAGCGATAGACGCCCTTGAGCATCCGCTGGCCTCAACTCCTGATGATCCACAACTACTCAATGCTAAGGCGTATGCCCTGTATCTGAGCGGACGAGGAAGTGAAGGCCGTACACTCGCTGAAGAGGTACTCAGACAGCATCCTGGGAATCCTGGGGCCATGGATACACTCGGGTGCATTCTGCTCTCCGAAGGGAAGGTTGAGGAGGCTACCGGATACCTGGAGCAGGCAGCAGAGTACCTATCCAGAGATCCCGAGGTCCTCTCACATCTTGCAGAAGCCTACCATATGCAGGGGCAGGACAATAAGGCTGAAGACCTCTATCAACGCTCGCTCAGGATCGATGATACGTCTGGCCGGGCATGGAGAGGGTACAGCGAGGTCCTTCTTGCCCTGGAGCGGTATCCGGAGGCCGCCTCCGCAATCGCCGAGGCATTCAGGTTCTACCCTGGAGACTCTGAACTCATCGCGTGGGAGAAGAAGGCTGACAAAGTGCTTGTTGACTGGTATCTCAAGGAAGAGGCGGTTAACAGCACCGGACATGAATAGGGAAAAGATTTTTTGCGCCCTGTCAACCGGCTCTCATCGGTTCAGGCATCCCTTCACTGAAGTCATAAACCTCCGGCTTGAGGGTCTGAAGGTTCAGGATGACTGCCTGTGCAGGTGTCGGCTGAATATTCATCTGCTTCTGAAATGCGGTCTGACTCTGCCATGTCCCGGCATTGATTGCCAGCACTCCCCTATATCGGGTGATGCCGGTGATATGAACATGGCCGCAGTGGACAACCTCGGGGATCGGATCAATGACGAGCCGGTCGACCGTGTCGGCAGCTATCGGTGTTCTCTTTCCATAACACGGGGCAAGGTGCCGTCGCTTGAGCATCTCAGGGATCACATCATGTGCCTTTTCATAGCTGGCACCCGGTATCACCCCGATGAGATCATCGAATGACCTCCCGTGATACATCAGAACCCTGACACCCTGAAGGTTGACAAGTGCCGGATTCTCGACCCATATGCAGTTTGAAGGGAATGAGCCGATGAACTTCTCAGGAATCACCGGCTGGGGTTCGGCTCCCCGCACAACGTCGTGGTTACCGGGAGCTAGCACGATCTGCAGCCGGGACGGGAGTTGGGAGAACATCTTTCCGAGCGCTTCATACTGCCCGTAGATGTTTGGGATGGTCAATTCCTTATCCTGCCCAGGGTAGATACCGATCCCGTCCACCAGGTCTCCGGCCACTAGCAGGTATGAGATATCACTCTCTTTCAACCAGTCAGAGAACCGCCCCCATGCCTCTTCAAGAAATGTGTCTGACCCTACGTGAATGTCAGATATCAGGGCTGCGTACCCGGGCTTGTCACTCATATACGGGGAGTAGGTGAACGGGATATCAGGCCTGAAGAGTTGATCCGCAAACATGAGGGTCCCTTCAGGTGAAAGGGTGCCCCTGACCCCGATCACCTCATCAGGCACGATCTTCTCTGCCTCTTCAAAGTCATCGCGATCCTTGTTGAAGAGGATATTGATAAATCCGGTCGGATCCTCTATCTCGATCAGACGATGCCCTTTTCCCGTACTCCGGGCCTCAACCACCATCCCGGTGATGGCGAACTCTTCTGATTTGTACCGCGAGTTTCGTTTCAATGCTTCGATAGGGATCGGACTGCATCTCCCCCTGACCATCCCTGAGAGCCTGGTGTACCGGTCATGAAAGTATGTGACATAATCCTCCACCCTTCCTGCCGGTTTGCAGGAACCCTTTCTTCCTGCAATCACCTCAAGGGAAGGATCTCCTAAAAATCGTATCCCGTCCCGGGCCGGTGTGGTCCCTGGCAGGTGACGGCCGGAGACAACCAGGCAGTCATTCGGAAGTGCAGAGATGATAAGGTCGATGAGACTGTCGTCGTTCTGCTCCCTGATATACCTGACCACATCGGGATGAACCTGGAGCCGGTTGTCCAGGAACCGCTCCACGATGGCGGATGAGTTAATACTCATCCCTCCTGGAATGTGGCAGCGGATCGGTCACCTGGACAGAACCGAGTGTAGACGGCAGACTCACGGTACTATACATGGGCTCTGAAAAGGGATCAACATATTTGAGACACTGCTGTCCGGACGATTTATCTCTCCCTGAAGGTCTCCCGGCATGGCAGTATGGCAGTTCAGTATTAATATTTCTCAGAGGGAACCTACATACTTACACCATGGCAGCAAAGTCCGAAAAAAAGCCAATAAAAGCCGTAATATCTGATTTCTGGAAGAGTGAAGAGCAGATTCCCTCTGCAGTCCGTGAAATCGCCTCTGTTCTGGTTACTGTTGGTATCATCGTTGCCATCCTCTTTCTGGGTTGTGGGACCTGGCCTGCTATTGTCACCATCGAGTCAGAGAGCATGGTCCCCCATATGAACGTCGGCGATCTTGTTCTCGTGGTTGCCGCTGACCGGCTCAGTCCCCTTCAGAGTATGGCTGAAGGCGAGGCCTCGGGGTACCAGAAGTACGGCATGCCTGGTGATGTTATCATCTACCGTCCGAACGGGAACACTGACCTTCACCCGATCATCCACCGGGCCCTCTACTGGGCTCCCGCCGGGCAGACAAATATCACATACCGGGAGATGAACAAGGCAACCGGCCAGATCGAGACGAAGCAGTATGTGGCCCCCCATGACGGGTACATCACCAAGGGCGACAACAACCCGGTCATCGATCAAACCGGATTCGGGGACAACTACCGGGGAACGGGCTCTGCCATCCAGCCGGTTAAGAAGGAATGGATCATAGGGAAGGCTGTGTACTCTGTGCCGTACGTCGGGTACCTTCCTTTGAACATCGGACCTGTCATTGTCATCGTGATAATCCTCATGATCCTTCAGGAACTCTATACCCGGCGCAAGTCCTCCAGTGACCCGGCTGTGACCCAGACAAAGAAGAAGTAACGATGAACATGAAACTACAGACACTCCTTTCAGACACGCTTGCCGGTCACCGGCTCACACCAGAAGAAGGTGCGTATCTTCTGTCAGTTACCGGACGGGATCTCTATCAGCTCTTTGCTGCAGCAGATGAGATGAGGGAGAAGAAGGTAGGCAACACTGTCACGTTTGTGCGCAACCAGAACGTCCATATCACCAACATCTGCAAAAACCTCTGCGGATTCTGCGGGTTTGGCAGAAAAAAAGGTGATCCTGATGCGTACCTCTTCGGCAGGGATGAGATACAGGCACAGGTCCGTGAGGCAAAAGCACGGGGAGTTACTGAGATCTGTTTCCTCTCCGGTGTTCACCCTGACTTCAGGCTTCAGAACTACCTCTCGTTTCTGGAGTGGGCACACGAGATCTTCCCAGACGTTCACATCCATGCCTACTCTCCTGATGAGGTTGACTGGATAGCACGGAAAGAAAACCTGGAACCTCCCGAGGTCATCAGTGCCCTCAAAGAGGGCGGCCTTGGAAGTATGCAGGGAACTGCAGCAGAAGTTCTCGTGGATGAGGTCAGGGATGTCATCTGTCCGGCAAAAGTGAGAACAGCACGGTGGGAGGAGATTATCAGAGAGGCTCACCGGCTCGGACTCACCAGCTCTGCGACGATCATGTATGGGTCAACCGAGACTCCGCAGGAGAGGGCTGCACACCTCGACCTGATCCGTTGCATTCAGGATGACACAGGAGGGTTCTCCGAGATGGTTCTCCTCTCCTATATCCATAGCAGGACCCCGCTCTACCAGAAAGGGACAGTCAGGTTCGGCCCGACAGGAAGGGACGACCTGGTGACGACCGCAGTCTGCCGGCTATACCTTGATAATATCGATCATATCCAGGTCTCATGGCCGAAGATCGGTATAAAAATGAGTCAACTCGGTCTGCTTGCCGGAGCAGACGATCTCTCAGGCACCATGTACATCGATGATGTTACCGGTGATGCCGGTGCAGATCTCTCTGATATCTTTGAACCTGAAGAGATGGCGTATATCTGTGCAGATATCGGGCGTGAACTCAAAGAGCGTTCGACGCTCTACAAGATCCTAAAATAAACTTAGCCTCTTTTTACCTGCCTGACATCAGCTCCGGTCAGGTTTGCTCCCCGGAAGTCAGCGCGGGTTGTCTTGATATTGGTGAGACGTGCACCGGTGAGATTTGCATTGATAAGAACTGCTTCGCTCAGGTCTGTGTTGCTCAGATTTGCCTTGACCAGGCTTGCCCCCACAAAGTTTGCTTTGCGCAGAATCGAGAACTCAAAATCCGCCTCATCAAGCCGTGCTCCGTTCAGGTTGATACCCTCAAGGTTCAGACCGTTCAGCTGTGCCCCCCTGAGATCAGGCCTCTTACGTGGATTGAGTTCTTTCCATTTGTTCCACTCCTCAACCCCTGCCTTGATAGCCTTAACCTGTTCTTCGTCAGCCATCTGCACCAACCCGTTAAGATAATTAGGCATCGGCGGGTATAGCAGTTGTGTCTTGTATCCGGATAATTGCCTGTTTCAGCCACCGTGTGCAGAGTATGGAGCCGTTCTGTCCAGCAGACCAAAGGTATATCCGCAGGCTGTCCTGATCCTCTGAGTGATGACACGGCTTTTAATATCGATTACCCTGGTGCTCGGTATGCTGCTTGCCGGCCTTCCGGCAGTCGTATCGGCCGCTGATCTGATCCTTGAGCCGATGCCGGATACTCTTCAGAAGGCTGCAGAGGGTGCGGCATCACAGGATGATCGGTTCTTCTCAACTGCTGTATCGATGATAAAATCACTATCAAACGGCACTGTGCCGCTCGGAAGTCAGCAGATGAAGGTGAATAGTGCGTATTCTCTCATGAAAGGGATGAATATCAGCCCTGAAAGGTTTGATGAGGCAAAAGCCACCCTTGCATTCCTGTATTACTCGGTGAAGGCAGGAGAGGCGTACGAAAATTATCACGCAACAAAAAAATCTGTTGCATCTGTAACAACCGGGATTGAATTCTACGATCTTGCCCAGATCTATTACCAGACTTCATCCGCATGGTGGGAACTCATCGCAGCCTCATACCCAAAGGTAACCCTCTATACTCTTCCGGCATCTAGTGAGCCTTTCCCTGAGGATGATATCGGAGTAGGGACAGTGCTTGAGGGCCTGAAATTCCCGATCCTCATGGAGCACAGAATACCCGACCCATCAAAACCATACCAGAACGACGAGATCAACACCACGATCTCCAGGTGGATTGAAGACAATATCGATAGTATCCCTGTGAACCAGACAGATCGCAATGATCAGTCAAAAGGGTATTACTTCATGATGGGTGATGATGTAGCCAAGGCAAAGTCTACGTATATATCGCTCTCTTCCAGGAACGTTCCTGCTGAATTCTATGATACAGCAAATTACATCGATGCGTTTCTCTACTTAATCTCACAGGCCCGGGAGTATTACAACAACTACCTGACCGAGAGAACAAATATTGCGTCTGCAACAGATGGAAGGGTTCCCTACGATAAATCAAAAAATTACTACGATCAGGCCCAGATTGCCCTCAATATGTTCAGGGACAAGGTTTCAGATGTAAAAGGCAATACGACGATCCCTGAATTCCCCAGATTTGATGAAGTACCCCTCGGTCCTCAGCTCGATTCTGAAGGAACGCTTCATGACTACTGGGGCGGAACCTACTGGTAATAGACAATATCCTTCTTTTTAATTCGACCACGCCATGTCCTGAAACCAGCATGGCTATACCATCCGGAATCCAACTCTCTACTACCTTTTTATGAAGATCCTGATCGCTGTTCCCCCTACCGGATACCATGACAAGGAGTTATCCCTGGTCATCGCGGTGTTTGATCATAACAAGGCAGAGTACGAGTTTGCATCAAACCAGGCAGGGTACGCGAAGGGAACACTGGGGGGAAGGGTGTATACCCCACTCAGTTTCGAGGATGTGATCCTGCACAAGGAGGCCGAGTATGATGCCATGGCGATACTTGGAGGGCATGGAGGGCAGGCTCATTTCTGGAACAGCAAGGATCTGCTCGAACTGGTGAAGATCTTCCGGCTTCACCGCAAAGTGATCGGGGCTATCAGCACCTCGCCGGTGGTGCTTGCCAGGGCAGGAATTTTGAAAAAACGACCTGCAACTGTGATCAACGGCCCCCCGATTAGGGAGATGATGAAGGCTGATGTGAAGTTCGAGGACAAACCTGTGGTGTTTCTCGACAGAATAGTCACAGCTAGGAACCCTGATGACGGCAAACGTTTTGCTGAACTTATCATCGAGTATATTCTTGGAAACCCTGAGTTCAACGGGCCTCAAGTGGTCCCAGCCCCGAACAAGCTCGGGTTTGATATCTGATAAGACCGGCTTCGTCTCACGGGGTAGCCGCAAGTTTTCCTGCACGCTCAAAGCACCGTTCTGCATCACGGTCCTGTCCGTTCTTGGCAAGTGCCTTTCCCTTTGCATACCAGGCTACTGATGAGTCAGGCTTCTTCTTGATGATCTGATCAAAGTACTGGATTGCACTTTTGTACTCGCCGACATCGATGAGGAGGTTGCCGAGCTTGTACATCGCATCGGTGTGTGAAGGATCACTCCTGATTGCCTCAAGGTAGCACCTGACCGCCTCCTCAAGGTTATCTCCCTTTTCAAGGAGTTGACCCATCTCATAGTAGGCATGTGAGTTGTTGGGATCTATCTCTACCACACGCAGGAAACAGGCAGTGGCGTTCCGGTACGCACCAAGTTTCCGGTATGCCACCCCTTTTGAGAACCAGGCATTGATGTGCCTTGGGATGATCTTGAGGGTCTGGTCCAGGTACTGGATCGCCTCCTGGTATCTTCCTTCCTTGTACAATGCCTGATTTCCCATCACGAAGTAGACATCTGCAATGTTCTTGCGGTACTTCGTGCTCCCCGGATCCTGCTCCATCGCGGTCTCGTATGCCTCGATCGCCTCGGCATATTTATGAAGGATCTTGTATGAGTTTCCGGTGAGGAGCCAGGCAGGGGCAAAGTCAGGGCGTTCTTTCAGGCATCGCTGAAAATAGGATATTGCATGTTGGTAGGCCCCTATCTTCATAAGTGAGCGGCCCATGCCATAGAGGATGTCAGGATCATAAGGCCTGACTTTTATTGCCTGCTCATATGCCTCTATGGACTCATGGTATTTTCTGAGATCGTAGAGGTACCGGCCTTTCAGGTCCCAGGGATATGCATAAGCTGGATCAAACTTTTTTGCCTTTTCAAAAAATTCAACCGCTTCGTCCCGCTTTCCGAGTGTCCAGAGTGCCATCCCCTTCTCATGATAGGCTGGAGGGTAGTCAGGATGCAACAGGAGTGCCCGGTTACAGAGTTCGATCGCTTCTAGACACTTCAGGGCGTCCTGTGCCTTTTTTGCATGGGCCCGGAGTGCTCTTGCCTTGCTGGTGATCGCCTCCACGTGTTCAGGATCTATCTCAAGTGCCCGGCTGAAACACTCCTCAGCTCTGTCGTACCGCTCAAGCCCTGAGAACGCTTTGCCCATCCCGCTCCAGCACCTGGCACTCCCCCTGTTCAGTTCAAGACCGCGGTTAAAGGTCTGGATGGCTGCCTCGAACTTCTCCTTGGCAAGCTGGTTCTCACCTTTCTGACAGTAACTATCTGCCGGGGTGGCATCAGATCCTCCCAGCCAGTCTCTGATTCCCATAATTATGAATGTGGCGATCCTGCACTTTTACATTATTCTGCAGGAATAAAAACCTATATCGGCAAAAACCAGTGGCATGTTCAGAAAAATTCTCCCTGTATTCTGATCACATCGGTACTGTCAGTTGCCTGTGCATAGGCATCGAGTGGCTCCTGGTTCAGCTCAATGAACCTGATCCCCCACGAGACCTTTCCAAGGATCTCCCGTGCCTGCTCCTCCTCGCCGAGGATACAGAGACCCGCAGCCATCGCCTCAATTGAGGTGAGTTTGAAGGGTTTACCAAAGTTCACCGGATTTGCAGCGAGTAGAAAGGGAAGAGCCCGTCTGAATCTCCAGTTTCTCACAATGCTGGTATCAAGCACTGCCCAGGAGCAGTCAAGGGCTGTGATGCTCCGGGTCCGTTCCCTGTCAGCAGGAGACAATGCCTGCTCGGCAGTGGGATCAAGGATGAGGCTGCTGCGGGGGACGTGGGTGAGACGTGAGAAAATCCTTACCATTCCTGCCCGCTCCAGCTTTTTCATTGTGCATTTCTTCGGATCACAGGTGTTATCCCGGTATGCAAGGAGCGGTATCATCTATCATGACTGCCGTGATATGAGATAATAATGTATCTCCTCTTCTGCCCGTGTATCAGGGATCAGGGTCTCCGGGCATCAGGAATCACCCATGAACGCGATATCCGGGCATTTGATCAGGCCTTATCACGGTGCAGGTCGTTTGGAATTGAGGTGCGGTTCCTGCCCTGTCCCGAGACCCTGTACCTGGGAGCGGACCGCCAGCCTGCCACGTACTCGGAGCGACTTGATACACCAGAGTTCAGGATTCTGCTTGACAAGCTCGAGCAGGAGATAAGGTCCATGATCACAGCAGAGGGATCCCCGTATGCCATTGTCGGGGTCGATTCGTCACCAACCTGCGGGGTGAACCGGACATGGAGATCTCCGGTCGGTAGAAAGGCCGGTCGGGGTGCCTTTCTTGAAAGATTCCCTGATATCCCTGTGTACGATGTGTATGCCGTTGCTGCATGCCGGATATACCTGGCCGGCCCGCTCTTCTCAGAAGCAGAACGCAACTGGAACATCAGGATAGCAGAATATCTCCGCTCGTATGCCTATGATGTCTATCTTCCACAGGAGATCGGGGACTCTTCAGCGTCCCGGGGTCTAGATGCACATCTGGAAATTTTTACCCGGAACCTCTCGACTCTCGATACATCAGACTTTGTTGTTGCAGTGATCGACGGGGCTGATGCAGACTCGGGGACAGCATGGGAGATGGGATATGCTAATGCAAAAGGAGTTCCTGTGTATGCCCTCAGGACCGACTTCAGGATGGTCGGAGCCACAGAACATGTGAATCTCATGCTTGAGCAGTCAGCGGTTGTGACCCGGAGCCTGGAAGAACTGCGTGATGCCCTTCCCTTCCCGATCCCTGCCGCTTCATCTTCCGGTAAGAAGGAGCAGCAGGGCCGAGGCACCTGATGCGATCCCTGCTCTCCCTCTGGAAAACGTGCCGGTTGATCTATTCATCAGAAGGAGCAGGATACCCAGCGCAAACAGGTACTCTGACGGAGTGGTCAGCTCACGTATGAGACCCCAGCCAAAGTAGTCCTCCATCTGGTACACAGGAAACGGTCCGAGAATGGGGTAGAACCAGTTCACCGGTATCTTCCACATCTCATCAAGGATCTGGTGGGTCAGGATCCCGATTCCAAGTGCTGCAATAATGAGCCGATCCTTCCAGAGAGCACCGGTGATCAGAAGGATAAGAACGAATCCTATCAGGGAGTGAGCGATGAGCCGTCCGTCCCCGATTGAAGGGAATACGATATAGCCAAGCGGTTTGTCTATGAGGTCAGGAAGAACTGATCCCAGTATGCAGGCCGGGAGAATGTACCCTGACCTGAACCGCTCCTGAAGGAGCAACCCTGCACCAGTGCCGAAGAAGAGATGGCAGGCTATTAACATGGCCGGTTATCAGAGATTGCACGCTGCCTGATCTCTTCTGCAATCCTGCGTGAACTGGTGTACGGGGTTCCTGCATACTCACTGATTCTGACGATGTCAGTCTTCAGCCCACGCTCGTTCAGAGCGCCACGAAGTCTGCTCTCCTCAAAATGCTGGTTGAATCCGAGGGTGATGATATCGGGCTGTATCTCCTCTATCGGCCTGAACATGTCGTGCTCATCACCGAGGACTGCCTTAAAAACACCCTTCAGTGATCCGACCATGATCACCCGCTGCTCTTCGGGAATGATTGGGCGTGGCTTATGCTTCACGTTCGCATCCCTGGCAACGATGACCCAGAGTTCGGTTCCGAGGTGTGCAGACTCTCTGAGGTACCAGAGGTGCCCGGGATGGAGAATGTCAAAGGTTCCTGTTGCTACAACCCGGTGAACATCACTCATCAGGAATCACCTCAAGATCGATCCTTGTCCCGTCTGCACGAAAGCACCCCCAGTCATCCTGACCATACGGGTTCCCGACGATGATGTGACAGGATCCGGTCCGCGAGAAGAATGCAATATCTGCCTCCGAAGGTCGGATGGCCCCGCTCGGGTGGCTGTGTGCGCTTCCAATATACCCAACGTTGAGGGGGATCATCTCGAACAGAACTGAAGCACTCTCTGATCCACCTATGGTGCCGGGGATGATGTCCACGTTCCGGATCACCCCGTCTTCGGTGGACAGGAGTGCCGCAAACTCCCGGGGGTGTGACTCCTGTCCCATTATAAGCAACAGGGAAAGGGTATCTGCTGAGATTCCTCTGATATTCATGAATTATCCGTATACCTGAAGGAAGAGATGTTGGACCTCATCACTCATTGATTGTTCCCTGAATTGATCCCAGGTCGTCGATCAGAACGGGCCGTCCTGCTCATAACTCCTTCCGAACCTGATCGCAAGTTCTGCCTTATACAGTTCCCGCCCTAGATAGCCGGCATGATCAAGGAGCGAAACTGCATCCTGGTTCAGAAGGGTGTAGAGAAGATCCTGCCATCGCTTTCCTCTGACTGCTGATCCATTTCTGACCGCGATGATCCATCCGTCCTCGATCCCGATCCTGAAGTTCCCGCGCGGATCATACTGGATCTCATCAGGCATCTCTTCTACATCAGTAACAACAGAGTACTCCAGGAGAGGCTCCCGTCTCCGCCGCTTCTCCTTGATACAGAAGAGATCGATCCCGAGATCCTTGGGGTACGGACGTTTACCGGTGAGGAGCATCATCTCGGTTGCCCTCCTCATCTCTCTGATGGCACCCTGCGTCTTGTCACTGTGCTCACTGCAGAAGATGATTGAAGCATGGAGTTCATGAGCCATTGCTGCAAGAAGGGCGTTGACACCGATGGAGTCAGCATCGATCAGTTCGGTGACGTTTCCGGCCCCGAAGAAGAGAGGGCAGCCGGGATCTGAAAACCCGGCAAGAGAACTGGTAAGGCCTGATCCTGCCGGTTGCAGAAGGGGATCAGCTATCAACCGTGTGATCCCCATCCCCTTCGCTGATTCTATCGTCTCACCGAGCGTCTGGTTTTGGGGTACGATGACCACTGCTGCACCGCAAGTTGCCACATCGGGCCCGGCCTCGCTGATGTTTCCGTCGTGGAGTGAGAGGATCAGATCCGCTCTTGGGAATGCAGCCCTGATGAGGTCAGGGCTCTGGGTATCTGCAGCAAGCGGACCAGGAAGATCGTCGATCAATGCAAACACCCTTCTGACATCATCCGGAGTTGCATCAAACCCAAATCCGAGATCCACGATGTCAGCCCCGTCGTCAAAGAACCTGATCACCCGCTCCCTGATATCAGGCTGGCGGTGAGCATCCATGATCTCCGCAAGGACCTTCATCCGGGATCCGCCCCCTATCTTCACTCCCCTGATTGAGAACTCCCCAGGCGCCTCTTTTTCGAGCTGGTTCACCCGGTCAGCGGCTTCTCTCTGCCTGATAGAAGTCAGAAGATCATCTGCAGGAATCTCGCGGGAGAGTTCAACCGTGCCGAGAATTTTGAGGATCATCGGGAGATCGGCTGCGTGTCGTGGCCCGCGGTAGATCGGAACCCCGGTCTCCTCCTCTTCTCTCTGAAAAGAAGCGGTGCACATGCCCGATGTGATCACCATATCGTAGGACCCGCCTGCAAGCAGGTCTCTGAGTTTTTTAGGCGTGAGAAATGATGCGAGTTCCCCGGTTACAACTACCGTGGCATCATATCCTGCTGCCGCTTTCCTGACGGCTTCTTCGGTGATCCTGCCGGTAGGGAGGAGTATCCGCATCATCCTTCCTTAATTACTGCAGGAGATAACCTATAGTAGTAGTGATGTTATCTGCTGATCTTCACGTCCATACTTCCTGTTCAGGGGATGGTGAGAGCCGGGTAGAAGAGGTGCTTGCAGCAGCACGCGCAGCAGGCCTTGATGCCATTGCACTGACCGATCACGATACCATAGAAGCCTGCAAAATTGCTGCATCATTAGCCTGTGATATCCTGGTAATTCCCGGAGTGGAAGTGTCAACCAGGCAGGGTCATCTGCTTGCACTCGGAGTCAGTGGTGAGATTCCCAAAGGCCTTGATGTCCTGGAAACAATAGCCCTGGTTCACAAGATGGGCGGGGTTACCATTCTTCCGCATCCGTTTCACCGGTACAGGCACGGGGTTGCCCTAAAGATGAAAGAGGCCCTTGCGGCAGCAGATGCGATAGAGGTCTTCAACAGCCGGTACATTCTTGGCGGAGCGAACCGCAAGGCAGCCCGCTATGCCCGCAGACTTGGTAAGCCGATGGTTGCGGGGAGTGATGCCCATAACTGCAGGTACGTCGGGTACGGCAGGACACTCATCGATGCTGATCGCAGCGTTGCCGGTATCCTTAATGCGATCCGCACAGGTAATACAAAACCCGCTGGCAGGAAGACTCCTGTCAGAACCTATACGAAACAATCACTCCGGAACTCATGGCGGAAACTGAAGGGCAGAATAACCAGGTAAGGGTCGCCTTTCGGATCGGTTATCTTGGCAGTTCTTTTTACGGCTCCCAGTTCCAGCCCCATCACCGGACTGTAGAAGGAGAGATCAGGCAGGCCTGTGTCAGGGCAGGGTTGTTCTCTGATACCAGAAAAGGAAGGCTCGCTTTTTCGGGACGGACCGACCGGGGAGTTCATGCCAGGTGCCAGGTTATCGCCTTCTCAACACCGTACCCTGACCGGGCCCGCCGGGCACTCCCTGGCCAGCTCCCCCCGGACATCTGGGTTGATGCCTTCTGCGAGGTTCCTGAGTCGTACTCTCCACGTCGCGATGTGATCAGCAGGACTTACCGGTTTTATTTTCATGAGATGCCTTCAGACCTTGCTCTGATGAAAAAAGCTTCTGAGTTATACCTCGGAAAGCATGACTACTCATGCTTTGCACGCGTTGAGCCAGGAAAAGATCCTATCCGGAGTGTCACAGAGATAACAGTACATACTGAAGGGAACTGCTGCTGGATAGAGGTGACAGCCCCAAGTTATCTCTGGCATATGGTGCGGTCCATGGCTGAAGCACTCACCCGTGTATCTGAAGGCCTGCTCTCACTGAAAGAACTTGAGGTGATGCTCACCGGCAGATGCAGCAACAAGATGAAACCTGCACCTCCTGATGGTCTTATCCTCTGGGAGATAACCGATGTACTCCCATGGCGACCAGTTGCTCCGCTGAAACGCACATTCAGACTCCATGCCGATGCAGCAGCAGAGCACCAGCTCATGGCCAGGGTTCACCGGCTCCTCTCGCCTTCTGTCGATGATGGGAGTTTGCAGGCCGCTGAAGAGTGAGAAAAGAGGTTAGAGATCCCGCTCGACCTTTGTGATCATCGTCTTGATGTCAAGCCAGATGATCAGTTCACTTTTGTCTTTGTCACCGGTCTTGGTCTTCTTTCTGATGATTCCCAGGATGTCCCGCTCATTGTTCTGTGAGGCGTGCGCATCCTTGTCGATGTCCTCGTCTGCATAGGTGGTGACGGCGAGCACATCATCCACGAGAACTCCGATCATCTTCTCTGATACGCCCTGGTCAAGAACGATGATCCGTGACTTCTTCTTATCCCCTGCTTCCTTCGTGATCTTCATCATCTCTTTCAGATCGATGATGGTTGTGATCACCCCTCTGAGATCGATGATACCCTTGATGAATGAGGGCGTGTTAGGCAGCGGCGTGATCTCGGTGGTGTTGATGACCTCCCTTGTGTCGAAGAGATCGATGGCGAAGAGTTCATTTCCCAGGATAAACTCCACAACCCGCATGCTCCCCGCGGTGTTAGCACGCGAGGCAACCCGTTTCTTTACCGGCGTGCTGACAATACTCTGCTGTTGAACCTCTTCTGAATCACTGTCTACCAGAAATGTGCCCATATTTTTATCCCTCCATCTGATGTACCGGGCTGCATGGTGTCAGGACTGTTGCCCTTCTCCCATCCCTATCTGCTAACCGTATCAGGGTGTTGAATGATGAATCTTTCGTTTATATCTTTCTCCGGTTTGTGTGCATGGCTCAACAGGGCTGACTCTGATCCCTGAAGAATATGTACATGCCTCAAACGATGACCGGGCGTGCAGTTATCCGGCATGGAAACGAATAATGATGAAATATGACCGCCCCATCACCCGAAATGGTTCTAAAGCGCTGGTTTGGGTACCCCACATTCCGGCCACAGCAGGGTGATATCATCAGGGAAGTGATCAAGGGGCGTGATGTGCTCGCTGTCATCGCAACAGGCGGAGGGAAGTCGGTCTGCTACCAGATACCTGCCCTCATCAGGGAAGGTCTCTGTGTCGTCGTCTCGCCACTGATTGCCCTGATGAAGGATCAGGTCGATGGGCTCCGAGAACTTGGCATCCCTGCGGCCTTCATGAACAGTACCCAGGACTCCAGGCAGAAGCGGGAGGTTGAGGATGCGATCAGGGCGGGCACTCTCAGGATCCTGTATGTCTCACCTGAACGACTGATCCAGCCGTCGTTTCTGAAATTTCTTGCAGAGGTGCATCCGAGCCTCGTGGCCGTGGATGAGGCACACTGCATCTCCCAGTGGGGGCACGAGTTCAGGCCTGAATACAGGCGTCTTGCTGTGATCAAGGAGACATTTCCTGATGTTCCGGTCATTGCACTCACAGCAACGGCGACGCCGTCGGTCAGGACAGACATCATAAATGAACTGAAACTCTCAGATCCTGCTGTCTTTATCGGGAGTTTTAACAGGGCAAATATCTCGTACCTGATTGAGAAGAAAGAGTCTCCCGATGTCCAGGTGGTTGCTTTCCTCAGGAAGCATGCCGGTGGGTCAGGGATCATCTACTGTTTTTCCAAGCGACAGGTTGAGGACCTGACGGCAACACTGCGCAAGAACGGGTTTTCTGCCTCTGCCTATCATGCAGATATCCCGCCTGCAGAACGTCATGCGGTCCAGGACCGGTTCCTGCGTGACGAGACCAGAATCATTGTAGCGACGATCGCGTTCGGGATGGGGATCAACAAGCCGGATGTCAGGTTTGTCATTCATTATGATCTCCCCAAGAACCTGGAGCACTATTATCAGGAGACGGGCAGGGCAGGGCGGGATGGCGATCCTGCCGAGTGTCTTCTCCTGTACAGCAGGGCAGACTACCGGAAGATCTCGTATCTCGTCGAGAAGATGGGTGAAGGGGTTGAGAAGCAGGTTGCGATCAGAAAACTCCATGACATGATCGGGTACTGTGAAACCCGGGCCTGTCGCCGTGCTGTTATCCTCACCTACTTTGGTGAAGGATATAGTGAGCCAAACTGCGGGGGGTGTGACAACTGTGCCTCTGGCAGGAAGACCATGGACGGGAGGCAGGTACTCGGGACCATAGCCACCTGCGTTGAGGAACTGGAGGGGGGATTCGGTATCTCGTATCTCGGGGACATCCTCTCCGGCTCGGTGGATGAGAAGGTCATGAGCAACGGACACGACAAACTCTCCTGCTTCGGTATCGGGAAGGCCCACCGGAAACGGCAGTGGCTCTTCTGGATCCGCGAGTTGATCTACTGCGGATATCTCACCTCGTTCGGTACAAAATATCCGGTTGTCAGGTCAAACGACCGGACCCGCGATGCACTTGCAGGGAAGATACCGGTGATGATAGGAGAGCCTGATTTCCAGGCAGTGCTCGCACCGGGAGCAGTCACAGAAGAGACCCCGGTCTACAGTGCCAACCTCTTTGAGATCCTACGGGATATCAGAAAGAACATCGCAGACGAAGAGGATGTCCCGCCGTTTCAGATCTTTCCGAACAAAACACTCAAGGAGATGGCGACCCGGCTGCCCAGGACCAGGGCTGAACTGCTCACCGTGTACGGGGTCGGCGAACACAAGGTCTCGCGATATGGAAAGCAGTTTCTTGAGGCCATCTGTGCATACGCGGATCACCGTCAGACCATCGTGATGAAGGCACACAAGGCCAGACTATGACCAGTCCATGCACCTGGTGCGGAAAGTGCTGCATGAACATGCGTCAGTACATTCTCGTCGGGAGCCGGTCTCCTGACGGCAGGTTTTCATGCGAATGTACCCTCACCAAAGAAAAGTTCCAGGCCAGGGTTTCCAGTCAGGATATTTCCCGGATGTTTGATAGGAACTTCCAGTTCAGGTACCCGAAGGCGTGCCCGTTTTTGGTGCAGGGCGATGGGGAGACGTTTGCCTGTCTGATATATGCTGACCGGCCCGGTCATTGCAGATCCTTCGTCTGCTCCAACTGCAGAGAAGATTCCCCGGAAAACTGTGGGGGATGAAATCGCCGGGGTTCAGGGGTTTGTTTCAGGCAGGTACTGCCTCGATTGAGCCTGGAATAATCCTGCTCATCAGCCACTCCGGAACCTGCCTGCTTGTTTTAAGCACGATCCTGAAGATCTCTTTATCCTTCTGAACACCGGTCCAGGTTGCATCGAGTTGGTACCCGGTCTCAAACGCCGGAACTCCGAATACCCGTATTGAGAAGACCCGTTTTCCTATCTGCCTGGTCTCACCCAGTTTCATCTCCTCACGGTGGTCACCGATTCTGAGTGCTATTTTATCACCGGTCTGCATGGCGAGGATATCAAGACTGCCAACCCGAACACGTTCTCCGTCAGGCAGTGAGGCCTGGTAGGTGGTTGTATAGGGATATACTGAATCTCCGGCTCCGACCTGATCAGGTGTTATCTGCAGGGTCAGCAGTGCTGCTCCTACCGCTCCGACTACCACAATGATCAGGATCAGGACCGCAATCAGCGTTCTGCGGTTACTGTCTTTCATCTCCAGGTCTCTCCATTTGGTTGGCCCTCCCGCATTCGGCCCGGCAGGGTCAGGTCTGTTCGTCATGAGGTACCCCTATCCGGTACTAGGATATCCCCCGGTATCAGCATACCGGCCTCCTGCAGTACCCTGATCAAACTATCATTATTTATCATGAAAAACAAACGGATTCTGACACTCATGCCAACGGTTCCAGACACCGAATATATCCATAAATGCACCTCGGCATGTGCCGGATGCAGTTCTGATCTGATCCTCAGGCATGTCCTGAAGGCTGCAGGTCCAGATACCGTACTGGTGGTTCCGGCCTGTTGCACCTCGGTGCTGCAGGGTGTGTATCCGAATACGTCATTTGGCATCCCGGTCTACAATGTTGCCTTCGCCTCGGCAGCAGCGGTTGCTTCAGGTATGGCAGCTGCGTTTGAAGAACTTGGGAAGAAGACGAACGTGATCGCCTATGCCGGTGATGGAGGAACTGTTGATATCGGGATCCAGGCACTCTCCGGGGCACTAGAACGGGGAACCAACTTCCTGTACATCTGCTATGACAATGAAGCGTACGGGAACACCGGGATGCAGCGTTCAGGTTCAACCCCCCTCGGGGCAAGGACAACGACGACGCCCGGCGGCAAACCACATCCAAAGAAGGATCTCGACCGGATCATTGCAGCCCACAATCTCCCGTACATGGCAACAAGCTGCAGTGCCTATCCCCAGGATCTCGTGAAGAAGGTTGAGAAGGCACTCTCGATCAAAGGTCCGAAGTTTATGCATGTGCTCGCCCCCTGCCCGCCAGGCTGGCGGTACGATGCTGCAAAGACGATAGAGGTTGGAAAACTTGCGGTCAGGAGTGGCATCTGGGCCATGTACGAACGTGAGTATGATACCCTCACCCTCTCGGGCCAGACCAAGGCAGCGATGCTGAAGCCGGCACCACTCGAGGATTACCTGAAGATGCAGGGCCGGTTCTCAGGTCTGAAGCCAGAGCAGATCACCGAGATCCGACAGTCCATGGAACGAAACCTGCGGCTGCTCAAACTGGAGGCAGAAGGAACATGCTGACAATATCAACCGGGAACAACGCGGTTGCTGCAGCAGTGAGGGAAGCCGGAACTGCTGTGGTTGCTGCCTATCCTATAACCCCTCAAACCGAGATCGTCGAGCAGATTGCAAACTTTGTCACAAAAGGGAGCATGAAGGCCAGTTACATCCCGGTCGAGAGTGAGCACTCGGCGATGGCCGCCTGCATCGGTGCCAGCATCACCGGTGTCAGGACATTCACGGCAACCAGTTCCCACGGCCTTCTGTACATGCACGAGATGGTGAACTGGGCGGCAGGTGCCAGGCTCCCGATCGTGATGGCAAACGTGAACCGGGCAGTCGGTCCGGGCTGGAACGTCTGGGCAGAACATACCGATTCACTGCAGGCACGTGACACCGGCTGGCTGCAGGTGTATGTGGCAACCGTGCAGGAGGCATACGATGCAACCCTGATGGCATTCAGGATCGCAGAGGACCGACGGGTGTACCTGCCGGTGATGGTGAACCTTGACGGATTTTCTCTCTCCCATATCACCCAGCAGCTTGAGGAGGTTAAGGCCGGAGACTTCATTCCGCCACTGGTTCTGGATCATAAGATCGATACCGAGAACCCAGGCGGATACGGATGCATGACCTCGTCGGTTGACTATGTCAGGATCCGTTCCGATATCGAACGCTCAATGCGTGACTCGGTTGAGGTGATCAGGGAGACCGAGGCCGAGTTTGAGAAGCGGTTTGGCAGGAAGTACTCCTGGACCGATGATTACCGATGCGAGGATGCCGAAGTCCTGATCCTCTCGATGGGAACCCTCGGAAAAGAGGCAGAGGTTGCTATCGACATCCTTCGGAGCGAAGGGATCAAGGCAGGGTCGATGCGGGTAAGATGGATACGTCCGTTCCCTGAACTCGATCTCCGGGACCGCGAACTCGTGGTCATCGATCGGAACTACTCGTTCGGGTTTGGTGGTATCCTCGCCGGTTCAATAAAGGCAAAGACCGGAAAGGACTGCTACAACGTCATCGCAGGTCTCGGCGGGCAGGAGGTCACTTACCATGACATTGCTTCATTTGTCAGGACTCGGAAGATTGGCAGTGAAGAATGGTTCGGGGTGAAGATCTGATGTACGAGATTCGTCTTCATTCCCGGGGTGGACAGGGTGGTGTAACTGCTGCCAAGCTGATGGCTCTCGCAGCGTTTCGCGATGGTAAGTATGCAACGGCTGCCCCATTTTATGGTGCAGAACGTCGTGGTGCTCCTATCGTCTCGTTCATCAGAATTGACGATCAGCAGATCAAGATCTACTCACAGATACACCAGCCTGATCTCGTCGTGGTGCTCGATGCCTCGATCATTGACCTGGTAAATGTCTTTGACGGCCTGAAACCTGACGGAAAAGTGCTGATCAATGCACCCGAGATCCCAAAAGCTGCAGCAGGGTACAAAACGTACTGCGTTGACCTGACCGGCATAGCTCTCAAGACCGATCTCGTGGTTGCCGGAAGTCCGATCCTCAACACTCCTGTTATCGGTGCACTCGCCAAGATGGGGCTCTTCTCACGTGAGTCAGCCCGGGCGGCGATATCAGAGATGTTTGCAGATGAGCGGAATCTGAAAGCAGCCATGATGGCGTACGAGGAGATGGTGGTATGAGAGAACGACTCGCGATCTCCCGTCCGGTTGAGGGAGCCTGCGGAAAGACCGGAACCTGGCGTGTGTTTCGTCCGGTTGTTGACAAGGATCGGTGCAATGCCTGTGGGATGTGTGCAATGTACTGCCCCGACGGTGTCATCGATAGTAATTACGATATCGATCTCGTCTTCTGCAAAGGGTGTGGTATTTGCGCGAATGAGTGCCCGAAGAAGGCGATCACCATGATCAGGGAAGGCGAATAGTCAGGCCTTATCCCGTCTTTTTTTCTGCAATTGTACGTTCGACACAAACCCTGATACTTTAAGATATCTGATCGTTCTTGCGCAGTTATACGTTGGTGCGTAAAAATTTTCTTACTGCACCAAACTATTATCCGCGAACCTGCACCACATGGTAGTATGGTCCGGTACTCAATAACGATGGAGGACGATCTGACCAAGAGGATCGATCAGGAGTGTAATGCCAGGCAGTTGTCACGATCTGACTGGATTACTGAAGCCTGTGCCCGCCAGCTCAAGCGTCTCTCCGGATTCGGGATCTATCCCTGCGGCCAGTCCGGCCCGCTCATCGATGACTCGCCTGCACCGGTCAGGCACAATATGCAGAATTACGATGAGACATATCGCAACTTCAAGATAGAGGTACCCGAGTTCTTCAACTTCGGATTCGATGTCATTGATGCCTGGGCAAAGAAGGATCGCAACAAGCTTGCCATGGTCTGGACGAACCAGCAGGGCGCCGAGCATTTCTATACCTTCCGTGACATCTCCCGCAGATCAAACCAGATCGTCAACATGCTGATCAAGTACAAGATCGGCAAAGGCGACAAGGTCCTGATCATGCTCCCCAGGGTTCCCGAATGGTGGTTCATGACGATCGCCCTGATCAAGGTTGGTGCGATCTACATCCCTGCCCCGACGATGCTTACCCAGAAGGATATCGAGTACAGGGTCAACGCTGCTGAAGTCAAGATGATCATCACCTCTGAAGAGAATGCAGACAAGGTCGAGGCAGCAGCCCCCCACTGTCCGTCGCTTGAGGTGAAGATGATCAATGATACACAACGGCCCGGTTGGATCTCCTACCTGACCGAACTTGATTATCCAGCACCGGTATCCTCCAGGATTGTGAACCTCAAAGGCCTTCGCAAGACGAAATCAACAGACCCGATGGTGATGTTCTTCTCATCAGGCACAACCGGTGAGCCTAAAATGGTGGTGCATACTCATGACTACCCGCTTGGGCATATTGTGACTGCCAGGTTCTGGCATGATCTCAGGAGCAACGATCTGCACTTTACCGTATCAGATACCGGGTGGGCAAAGTCAGCCTGGGGGAAACTCTTCGGACAATGGATCGAGGGTTCTGCCATATTTGTGTATGACTACCGCCACAAGTTCAATGCCACCGAACTGCTCCCGCTGATCGAGAAGTACGGGATCACCACCTTCTGTGCACCGCCCACGATCTACCGAATGCTTGTCATGGCCGACCTTCGCAAGTATGACTTCTCTGAGCTCCGTCACTGTGTCAGTGCCGGCGAGATGATCAACCCTGAAGTGATCAAGGCATGGAAGGACATGACGGGCCTTGAGGTCTATGAGGGATATGGCCAGACCGAACTGGTCCTCTGTGTCGGGACATTCCCATGCATGCAGCCAAAGTATGGTTCCATGGGCAAGCCGTCTCCCGGCTGGAAGATCGAACTTCACGACGAGGATGACAAACCGGTCAAACCCGGTGAAGAGGGTTCAATCGCGATCAGTGTCAACCCAAAGCCGGTGGGTATGTTCCTTGAGTACCATAACAACGATGAAGCCAATACCAGCGCCTTCAGGAACGGGTTCTACTACTCTGGCGACCGGGCGATGATGGATGAGGACGGGTACTTCTGGTTTGTTGGCCGTGATGATGATGTCATCAAGGCATCAGGATATCGTATCGGTCCGTTCGAGGTTGAGAATGCCCTTATCGAACATCCCGCAGTCGGGGAGACTGCAGTGGTCGGATCACCTGATATAATCCGTGGATATGTGGTCAAGGCATTTGTCGTCCTGAAAGAGGGGTATAAACCTTCAGAAAAACTCGCACGTGAGATTCAGGAATATGTCAAAGGAGTGACTGCTCCATACAAATATCCGAGGAAGATCGAGTTCGTCACCGAGCTCCCGAAGACCATTTCAGGCAAGATCAAGCGGAAAGATCTCCGTGAACTTGAGATGAAGCGGTTTGAAGAGGAGCAGAGGGACGGTAAGCACCGGTAATCCTCTCCTTTTTGCGCGTTCAGACCGGTATTCATGATTCGATTGTCTGAAGACATTATCGGGCATGATTCACGTTAGTATCACAGGAAAGCATCTTTGGTATGAGTCTCAGGAGAGTACTATGAGATCGGTCTCTCTTTCGCGGCAGGTATATGGCTGGGTCCTGCCGGCTTTTGTGCTGGTAGTGGTCTGTTCTCTTCTTCCCCTTCCGGTCAGTGCCGAGGACGGGTATTCGGGTGGTGCACCACTGGGCGCTCCGAACTGGATTCTTGAGAGGATGGATACCAGTATTCTGCCTGATTATTATCTCCCTCCGAACACGACAAGTGATCAGGTCCGGGTTCCGACATATAGTTCGTACATCAGCAGTGGGAACAAACTTCTCACGTCCGGCTCTTATGCAGAGGCTAAGAGTGCATTTGAGAATGCGATTCAGAAGAAGTCTGAATCATTTGATGCCTGGGTTGGAAGAGGTCTTGCACTTGAAGGGCTCAACCGCTCCCTGACCTCTATAGAATCATACGAGAATGCTATAAAATACGCACCAGATGATGGGAGTTCATGGGTTGCGCATGCCGGAAAAGGACGGGTGCTTCTTGAACTGAACAGGTATCAGGATGCTGCAGATTCACTTGAAACTGCAATTAATGAGTATACCAGATCAGGATCAAGCAACATGGATGACCTGACGTCTATCTACAATCATCTTGCAGAAGCAAAGAACAAACTTGGTCTGAAGGATGATGCTGAGGCAGTTAAGAAGAAGGCAACAAGCCTGAAATCCGGCACCGGTACAGTATTTGGTAATAAGAGTTCGCTATAAACCATCAGAGGCATACGCTTCTGAAAATACTTTTTTACCCTGCAGACAGATTCTGCATCATGATAATACGGATGCGATCTGCAGCTCTGGTTCTTGGTATCATCCTGGTTCTTACCGGTGTGGTCAGTGGTTCTTCTCCGCAGTATATCTCCCTTGAGCGAGGTATGTGCTTTGGGACCTGTCCGGTGTACACGGTGACCCTGTTTGAGAACGGTAGTGTCTTTTATCATGGTGAAAGGTTTGTAAAAGAGGCAGGGAACCTGACTGGTACCCTGAACGGATCAGGTTTTTCAGATATTCTTCAGGCTTGTAATGAGACCGGGTTCTTCCAGATGAATGACGAGTATGTGAACCTGGACATGACCGATATGCCGAGTGCGACCATCACCGTTCAGAACGGGAGTGGTATCAAGCGGGTTGAACATTATCATGGCGATACCCGGGCACCTGCAAACCTGACTGTTCTTGAAGACCTGATCGATGAGACAGTTCAGATCACGAGGTGGACCGGAGGATCTGATACGGCTGAAGGAGAGCAGATATAAGGTATCTTTTAAAGGCCGTGCAGATTCTATGGGAGTAACGGGTATGATGCTGAGAGAGCGATACGATCAGATTAAAAGCCGGGTTCATGTGATACTTGATGACCCGACACCCGGGGATAGAACTGCTTTCCGGGTTCAGTGGTTCCTTGCTCTGGTGGTTCTGCTGAATGCGGTGGCGATCGTTCTCGCAACGGTACCATCCATTGACAGGCAGTTCAGATTTCTCTTCGGCCCTCTGATGAACTCCTGTCTCCTCATCTTCACCATCGAATATCTTCTCAGGATCTGGTCATGCACATCCTCTCAGAATATCAGAGAAATCATCGGCGACCGGTTCAGGTACGCCATGCACCTGTACCTGCTCATCGATCTCATCTCGATTCTTCCCATATTTTTCCCGATTTTACTTCACAGGAACCTGACGTTACTCCGGACTGTTCGCCTGCTTTCAATATTCAAACTTGGAAGGTACTCCCGGTATTCACAGTCTCTTGCCCAGTTGAAGAGAGTTCTCTTCAGAAAGAGGGAGATCTTTGCGATCATGGTCTTTATCCTGATCTTCGTGGTTCTCTTCTCGTCAACACTTCTCTACCTGATCGAGTTCCCTGTCCAGCCGGAAAAATTCTCAAGTATTCCAGCATCAATGTGGTGGTCGGCGATGACCATTACAACAGTCGGGTATGGTGATATCTATCCGGTTACTACCCTTGGAAAGATCATTGCTGCCGGTTTTACGTTTTTGGGCGTCCTTGTGCTCGCTCTCCCATCTGCGATCCTTGCCACCGGATTTATTGAAGAGAAGAACAGGCATCCTGACTCAGATCCAGTGCAGAGGGTTGCCAGGGCCGGCCTGATGAACCACTTTACATCACTGCATGATGAGGGAAAACTCTCTGATCAGGAGTATGAAGAGTACGTGGCGATGGTTACTTGTTTACGTCCGAAAAATGAGTAACTCTGGTGGATCACAGGATGAGTTTCCCGGTTATTCGGCCTCAAGTTTTTTCTTTGCATCCATCAGGAGTTTGACCTCGTCATCAGATACTTTTGGGTACGAGAGGTTCAGACCCTTGATGGCAGTGACGATCGCCTCAGCAACAGCGGTCCGTGCCACCCATTTGTAGTCACCGGGTATCACAAACCAGGGAGCAAATTCTGTCGAGGTTGCCTGAAGCATATCTTCATACGCTTTTGTATACTGGTCCCAGTACTGCCGTTCTGCAAGATCGGCGACCGAGAATTTCCAGTACTTCTCCTTGTGTTCGAGCCTGTCAAGGAGCCGTTTCTTCTGCTCTTTCTTTGAGATATGAAGGAAAAATTTCAGGATGAGCGTTCCGTTCCTGACCAGGTGCTTCTCAAATGAGACAATATCCTTGTACCTCCCATCCCAGAACTTTTTTGCATCAGTCCCGATGTCAGGTGCAAGATCGGAAAGAATATCCGGGTGAACTTTCACCACCAGCACATCCTCATAATATGAGCGGTTGAATATCCCGATCTCTCCCCGTTGAGGAAGTACTTTTGAGTATCGCCAGAGAAAATCGTGGTTGTGCTCTTCGTCGGTAGGAACTTTGAAGCCGTGTACCGAGCATCCCTGTGGGTTTACCCCTGACATGACATGCCTGATGGTTCCATCCTTTCCTGCGGTATCCATCCCCTGAAGGATGATCAGCACAGCATGACTCCGGGCAGACCAGAGCACATCCTGCACTGATGCAAGAGCAGTCCGATCATTTTCAAGCATCTCGACGAGGAGATCCTTTGATCTCTCCTCACCGAGCAGCTTCATGCCCTCGTTCTGTGCCCAGCCGGTGTCAAAACTCTTCAGGTTTACTTTTCTTCCGGGTTTTACGATGAACTGCTTGATGTTCTGTTTTATTTCAGGTTTTTTTAATTTCATATTTCGACTCTCCAGAGATCTCATTACAGGTCACCTATCCATCTTTTCCTCTTCTTTCTGCTCCTCTGCCTGGAATGGAGCGTCAATTTTACTGAGTATCGGATCAGGCTGTGCAGGAGCTTCATCCGGATAAAGGGTTCCTGTTTCATTGGCTGTGTTCATCGCTCGTTCTTCTTCCAAAGCCACAGCAGCATCTATCTTTTTTGACTCCTTTGCATCTCCTTTGAATGCATCAAATGGTAAAACGCCCATCAACAAGAGTATCAAAAAGAATAGAAAAACAGTCACGATGATTCCAAGAATGATTGGGGCAGCATGATTGCTCCATATTGATTCGGATGTATCTTCGCTGGTGACTGTATGGTGTCTTTTTTCCGGAGGTGAACTCATGGAATTATGCCCCTGCCTTCTCGGGTTTTCTTACCAATATCATGAGAATCAGTGCAATAATCTGTATTCCCATTGCAAACAGAAAGGCAGAATCGAAAGCTGCCGCGAGTTCAGCCGGTTTTAACGTATGAGCCGCAACCTCTGCCATCTTTGGTCCAAGTGCAGCAGTTGCAACCAGCAGGGTGATGGTGACTCCGAGAGTAGAGCCGAGATTTGTCATCATCTTGAGAAGACCGGATGTCATTCCCCGCTCTGAGTCTGGAGATTCTCCCATTATTGCACTATTAAGTGGAGCAAAGGCGATACCAGCGCCGGCTCCAAGAACGAACAGGTAGAATGCGACTTCGCCGGTGTGGCTGGAGACAGATATTGTTGACAAAAAGAAGAGGGCGAGTATCATGATGATGAACCCGACCATGATCGGTTTTTTTGTTCCGATGACATCTGATATTTTTCCTGCGATAGGTGCGGTCATGATGTTCCCGACCGGTAGTGAAAGCAGCAGGGCTCCGGATGTTCCTGTAGGAAGATCCTTTACGATCTCAAGATAGAAGGGCATGAGGAACATGACTCCTGCAAGTCCCATCTGCAGGATGAGAATATTGATGTTCTGAACTGTGTAGGAACGGTTTTTGAAGACTGACAGAATGATAAGCGGCTGTTGCTCCTTTTTCTCACGAATGTACAGGAGGGTCCATGAGAAGACTGAAAGCACAAGGGCCTCAATGCCTGTTCCAATGTTCTGTGTCTGGATCTGGTTCAGCCCGAAGATCAGGGACCCGAGAGCAATGAATATCAGGACGACCCCTGGTGAATCAAGGCGAGATGTCGGGGATACTGCAGGACGGGTTGGTATCACATAGATCCCGAGAAGTATGGCAAGGATTCCAACCGGTATGTTGACATAAAAGATATACTGCCACGAGAATGCACTTGTAAGAAAGCCTCCGATAACCGGACCAAGAGCAACACCAAGCATCGTAAACATGGCAACGAGACCGAGAGCCTGGCCTCTGACTTTTTCACCCAGGTATGAGGTTACCATCACCGATCCGAGTGCAGCGATGATCGCACCACCCATTGCCTGAATCATCCTGAACAGGATCAGAAGATCCACACTGGTTGCAATACCACAAAGGCAGGATCCAACTGTAAAAATTACAAAACCTGTGATAAAGACCTTTTTGTATCCCCTAATATCTCCGATCTTTGCAGCCGCCAGAAGAAGGCTGACAAGAATGATCAGGTATGCATTCAATACCCAGGATGCAAGCACTGTTGATACATTGAACGCTTTTGCAATACTTGGAAGAGCGATATTTACAATTGTAGCATCAAGACCGGCCATGAATGATCCCAGCGAGATCACCAGTACGATCAGGAGTTCTTTCCCGGTCATATGGGATGAAGGGTCTGATCCTGCCATAGTAGTAGTGATCCTTTCTGCAAACCAGATAAAGGATAAGGTCTGGATGATCCCCTTACTCCACACATGGAGAATTGATGCAATTCCCTCTGATTTCGAAAGTTATTTCTCTTCCTGTTATGTAGATCCCTCTTCATGGGTATGAGAGATGAGCTGTTCACTCACTGGATCAATGCACTCGGCGGTGTTTCATTTCCGGTTTCTTCAAAAGAGTCAGTTTTTTCCGGACTTCCCAAAGGTGCTGAAGGTAATATGACTGTGGGCGGACTGGTTGTCTGTAATGTTGGAGAACTATTTGAAAAGTTTCTTAAACCCTCTGACTTCCCAATAAACTCGGCAGAAGACCTTGTTCGTCTGATATTCGATCGCGCAGGAATATAGGGTGGCTTTCACCTGTATCATTCTCAACCAGATGCCAGATCCCTAACGGCAGATCTATCATCAGTCTTGGATCCCTGAAGACTTATGTTTTAAACTAGATAATTTGGGCGTTATTCTTAAAAACAGGCTTGAATCTGATCCTCATTATTCATCTACGATGCCTCCTTGTTGAAACCCTCTCAAATGGATTCTTTTATAAAAACATCCTCAAATATCGTTTTGCTATCCCCTCTCTATCAGGCCCTGTTTTTTAGTTGATAGTAGTGGTGCCCTGTATGAAGATCCGGGCCTGACGATGCCCTGGTGACAATCATTTTCAGGCAATAATTTATCGAATAATTCCAAATCAGAGCGATAATTAGTTGCAGTTTTCTTGGTTCTCAAATTTAAGTGACTAATAAAGGTTCCTGGTGTCACTCTTCTGAGCTGTGTAAAAAGTTACCATTTTGTTCTGGCCTACTGCATCATCAGGAAGTACCTGGTCTGAAGTCCGGACCTCTGAAAAACCAGCCGTTTTCAGAATTGATTTCATCTCCTCTGTCTGGTAGTAATGATTCCAGAATCTGTATATTTCGGGGCAACTCTGATCAGAACAGACGGCATGCTGCTCAAGAATCACATGCTGGTCGGGATAATGAAATGACTGTGAAAGGGCGAGATACGGATATGGCCTCCAGAATCCCTGCTCTGACACATCCCAGTCTTTTTTGCCAATATTCATAATCTCCGGAGAATGCTCATTCAGGATATCAAAAATAAAGAGACCACCCGGATTGAGCAGGTTTACAATGTGGTGGAGCAACCGATCCCGGTTCCCGGGAATCAACACAGAGAAGTCACAATAAATCATGATCACCAGATCGAACCGGTTATCAAGGGTCATATTCAGGTAATCCTGATTCAGGTAGGTGATCTCAAGTCCTTTCTCTGCAGCCTGTGATTTCGCATACTCAATCGACCGATGAGAATAATCCACTCCTGTTACCGTATGGCCAAGCTCAGTTAAGAACTCGTCATACAATCCTGGCCCGCATCCAAGATCAAGAATCATGGAAGATTTCTCCAGATGAGATTCTATCCACCGTACAGTTTTTGTAACTGTAGTGATTCTCCTGCTTGCTGCGTCGGTACTCTGATCCAGATGAATATGGAGCAGTTGTTCTGATATGTAGTGGTCATCCCACATCAGGTGTGTTCCCGGCTCGTAGAGTTCAGGGGCACATGTCAGGCTAAGGAGGTTTGAAATATTCATGTCATCACGTCATTTTTCGCGGGTTGGGGCTATTGGAAGAATCACGCCTGTTGCTCGGATCATGTGATGCAACATTTTCTCCCGAATTAAGGTCTGGAACTGCAAATGCAAGCAGGATAATTCCGAAAACCCCTGTTGCATAGATCATTGTAGATCCACTATATCCGAATAGTCCGATAAGGATACCCATGCAGGCAGTTCCGATGCCAGCACCCCCGAAGAGACCAAGTCCGACAAGGGCAGAAGGAAGCCCTTTTGATTTGGGAGTGATATCAAAGACCAGAGTTGCAACTGTTGACTGTATGCATATGTATCCGAGTCCAAGACCTGTCGAGGCCACAAGTCCGGTCTCCCGTCCGGGAAACACCGCGAACAGGAGCACCGATCCAGATGCAATGACGCCTCCACCTGCAATCATCCATCGCGATCTGATCTTTCTGCCAATTCTCCCTGCCTGTGTTCCTCCAAGTAAAGCAGAAAATCCGAAGAACATTACAACTGCTCCGATCTGCATGTATCCGAGGCCGACTACCTGGTGCAGGAAAGATCCAAGATAACTGTACATGCCAATCAGGAGAAAACCCGATGCACCAGCGAGTGGGAATAATATCCATGACGAAGGATGGTGGAATATATCCTGTAGTTCTTCCCGCACTGGTCGGTGAGATACCGATAGTTCAGGTTCAGGAATCTTTGGTATGAACAGGAGAGTTCCTATGGCTATTCCGGAGAAGAGTATGAACGGCACCCGCCATGAGAATAACTCTGCGAGAAGTCCGCCGATGCCGACACTGAGACCCTGCCCGAGAAAAACAATCCCCATGAATGTTCCCACGTAATGCTGCCTCTCCTCCTGGGGTATGGCATCACCGAGGCAGGCAAGAGAAATGGCGATGATGCCTGCTGCAAAAAAACCGGTGAATGCCCTCCAGAATACCAGAGCCTGCAGAGTTCCCATCAGGGCACATGCACCTGAACCGATTGTAAATCCTGCAAGGATCCAGGTAAGCACCCTGACTTTTCCGATCCGGTCACTGATCAAACCGAAGACCGGCTGCATACATCCGTAGGGTAGGAGGTATGCTGTCAGGATCAAACCGGCAGAGAGAGCAGAGATCCCGATATCTGCTGCGATAGCCGAAAGTGCAGGGGAGACGAACCAGTTATCAGCAGCAGATATGAACCCGGCGACTCCGAGGATAAGCACCAGGACCCGGGGTGACCGGGTAAATTGGCTGACCCCCTTTTTCACACCCGGCTTCTGAGTCATGATCAAGAGATCTGTCCTTCTCCCCTTTCAAGAAATTGTCAGGACAATAAACCATTCAGTGTTTTTGGTCTGTTCTGGGATGATTTTCGTTGAGAGCATGAGGTCCGGAAAGAACTCATATATTCACACGTCACCAGAAAGTACGCATGAACTGCACAGGAGATGAGGTGGAAGAGGAGTACGGAAGTGCAGACCTCTATCTCGATCTGGCGGTTCTCCTCTATGAGGCCGGAGCAACTGTACAACGGGTAGGGGATTCTGTCCGGTGGCTTGCAGGCCAGCTCGGAGATGAGAAGATCCACATATCAGTCGGGCATGAGGTCATAGAACTGAGTGTTCATCATGGGGATCACACTGAAACCCGGCTCTATGTGCTGCGTGATCCAATTAAGGTAAATGTATCCGTATTGCATCAGATCAGTGGTATTCTCCATCAAATCCCGTCATATCACAAGAATATTACATTGATAAGGGATTCCCTGACTGCTGTCAAAACAATGCCTCCTGCCTATCCGGTCCCGGTGATACTAGCAGGTACCGGGATTGCCTGTGCGGCCTTCGGGTGGCTCAACCATGCTGATATCCCTGCACTCTGGGTGATCTTCCTCTCTGCAGTCTGTGCTCTCTCAATCAGATTCAGATTCGGAAAAGAGCTGAACAATCTCTATCTTTCAACACTTGTGACTGCCCTGTCAGGTGGGCTTTGTGCGGCAGTACTTGCCCCGTTTTCGCAGACACAAACGCCTCAGGTTGCCTTGATATCAAGTGTCCTCTTTCTCATTCCGGGAGCCATGCTGATCAACGGAGGACTGGATATTATTAGGGATCACACCGGTTGCGGAATTGCCAGGCTCACCTCTGTGTTCACCCAGATCTGCATCATATCAGGTGCACTGCTTATCCCTCTCGGTATGATGGCCCCTGCGATCCAGATTCCCTCTCAGTTTGATATTATTACATTCATTCCCACCATGAGTCTTGCAGCCGGTATTGCTGCATGCGGGTTTGGGATTCTCTTCAATACTCCTGCATCAGTTCTGACAGGATGCTTTGTCTGCAGTGCTGTTGCCAGGTTTATCAGGGAGACCGGAATCTACATTGGGGCTGACCCGTTCTTCTCTCTCTTTATCGGCATGAGTATTGCAACAGTGATTGCTGCAGGCATAGGCAGGTATGCCCGTGTTCCTGAAGTCCTGCTCTCGGTAATCGCAGGAATTCCCATGGTTCCCGGCCTGGCAATGATCCAGGGACTGCAGGGATTGTTTACTCTTGCTCATGGAGGGACAACCCAGCCTGATCAGATCCTGATCTACGCACTGCAACAGATGCTCTTTGCAGGAGTTGCGATACTCGCACTCGTTGGTGGGATCATCTTCCCGATCATCATCATAGCAAGGAAAAAGTTGCGGATTTGATCAGGAAAACATCTGATGTGTAAAACAAAACATTACGCCTTGAAATGATCGAAGTGAAACTGAGATCACTTCTAAGTGTTACATTTTGCACTAGACTCACTGGTTTGTGCCTGTCTTCAGATACTCCCTGCATAGGTATGGTTCAATAAAATCCTTGAACTCATCAGGAGTTAGTGTGCTCACACAACCGGGAGCAACAGACTCAACTGATCCAAGATGCCGTTCAATAAGACTGCAGGGAAACTCCTCGCAGTACCCACAGTGGGAGATTTTTTTCTTTTGAACACAGGTCTTCATCTCGCAGGCTCCCCCAATCCTGTGCGGGTTTTCGTTGTCAGGCTTCTGGCAGCCGTCGCACCTGATCGCTTCAGCAGGAATTTCAAGCCCGTATATCTTCTTCCAGGCTTCAGATACCCGGCTCTGGTCTGCCTCACTCCTGATATTTCCGACATATGCCGGACACTGTGAACAATGAAATCCACAACAGGCTCGAATGTCTTCTGATTTTTCCACCTGGCAACCATGCTGGTTCTGTTCTTCCATACACTTTTTATGTAAAAGATCAAGATATAGCAAAAGGTAATTTTACTATAGCTGGGGTCCTTATGCGGAAAGATGAGATAGAAGAGCGAATTATTGAGATCGAAAAAAACCTCCGGGATCTTGGTACTGCCCAGCGGGAGCAGGGAGAGATGATCCTCTCTGAGTTACGGTCTTTTCAGCGCCTTTTTGTGGAAGAACAGATAGAAACAATGCGTAGGCAGGTCGTAACCAGCCATCAGAATATGATTCTGCAGTTTGTGATCAACACGATCAGGCGTGAGTTTGATTCAGTCTGTCCTAATCCATGTTCGCTGTACGATAGAGGAGCATGCATTGACTTTTTTATCAGTCGTCTCCGGGAATCAGGAGAGAGGATGGATCCCGATGAAGCAGATGAATTCTTATCGAGCCAGGTAAAGCAGGATCAGGATCTCGTAATGAAATACCCTGAACTTGGCAGGGAGCCCTGCCTTGCCTGTTACAACATATATGCAGCAGAACGCGATCATCTGATGCAGGCGATAGGGGAGTTATCTTCTGTACGATCAACACTCCGGAACCGGAATCAGATCTCGCTCATCAGGGATCTTCCTGAAGATGAGATACTGGCGACAATCATCGACCCCCTCTCCCATCCGGCACGATTCAGTATGATCAAAGCCCTCTCCACGGGTACTATGAGTTATACTGATCTCAGCACATTGACCGGATACAAGGGTGGTCACCTTCTTTTTCATGTGACCCGCCTGATTGAAGCAGGCCTGGTGGCAAAAGACGAATCATCAGGGCAGTATCTGATCTCAGAAAAAGGGATGGGACTGATGCATCTCATCAGAAAGATCTACTCAGGGATGTAAGGTTTACAAACACAAAACCTACAGAGTGAAGGTTCGTCATATAAATACCGGTTTTTTCCGGTACAATAATACTCATCATCCCGTTTTTCTATTATGATATCATCTGTCACCATATCTGGGGGATGGAGTGGTCGTTTTGCATAAAACGTCAGGTATAATGATATCGCAGTGATATACCTGGCTAGATCCTTCTTGCCGGGAGCATACTGCATGAGATAGGAGTGCAACGCTGCCCGCATGGCGTTCTCTCTTCCTTTTTCAACACTGACGTCTGAATCACTCTCCTGGTTCAGGATCTCAAGCATAGTTTCGTAATTGTATCGGGAAAGTTGGGAGATTACCGATGGAGGTTCTCCTGAATTGGCATCCATCGCCTTCTTGCATGTTGCGATGTATGGAGTCAGGCTTTCAATCTCCTGACATATCCGGGATAACAAGGATCTATCGGTCATCGATCTGTGACTCTGACCGGGTTTCTGGCTTCACATGGCACCCCCGTCTGACACAGACCACATGCATATTCATCGATCCCGTACGTTTCGCGTGCATACGTCTGGGCTACTCCGAAACAGTGGTTTCTGCAGAGTTCCTTATCGTGGCCGAGCGGGGTTATTGCACCGACCGGACAGCGTTTCATGCAGATCCCACAGGTTTCTTTAGCGTAGAAGAGGCATGAGGCATGATGATCCGTATATGGGCGGGGTGTAGGGGGAATCCTGATCCGTGCAATTACTGATCCACAGATCACAGCCTTTCCTACTGGTGTTATCAGTCCGTCACACAGACCAAATGTTCCGAGACCTGAAACATATGCAGCGTGACGATCTGACCAGGTGGAGGCCAGGCCATAGGTTTTTGTATCCTGGATTGAAAAAAAGGGAACTGCTGTCGGATTGATCGCAGAAATCCCTGTATCCAGAAATGTTCTGACCAGATGGTCGGCGAGGTATTTACTCACGTCTCTCCCGAAATGCTTGGCCCGAATCCATCGTTCAGATGGGTACATTGTCTCGCTCCGGTTATCCCTGCAGGTCGCTCTGGTCTGTGGCAGGATCCAACTGATGATAGTAAGATCTTCTGGAACAACATGAATTCCGGGAACAGCCTGACAGAAGATCTCTGCCGGTGTTAGAGAAGGTGGACCGATATCGGTAGCAATCTCTTCATACAGTGGATCTCCCCCTGAAGAAAATCCGACCAGTGGCTCCTCATATGCCCTCTCAGTTGCCTGATTTTTCAGACTGTTTGCTGGTGAATCCCGACAGAATTTTCGGATACTTCCTTCCAGAAAACTGGCTGGATTTGTGTGTAAATCTTCAGGTTTCATGTTCGGTTCCCTCTGTATCCAGCCGTGGTTGGGCGGTTAACTACATCCTGACCAGCCGCAGTGTTTGCAGATTCCCTGGTTGCACCCTTCCCCAAAGTCAAGGGGCTGGCGGCATTCCGGACAGAGACGCTTCTCTTCTGTTTTGGTTATTGACCAGTCTTCGAGTGTAGTGATGCTCTGGTTCTTTGCAGCGAGATCGATGCACCTTCCTACCACATCGGCACATGACACCCCTTCTGAAGATGGATTTTTGATAGCAGAGACGCAGTTCACTTTGCCGAACTGCCTCACAAACTTCTGGTATGGCACACCACTCTGAAGACCGGTGCTGATGGCACGTCCGAGAGCACTGCTGTTTGCATCACATCCACCAATCCCGACGGTCCTGATAAATACCTCAATTGGCTTTCCCTCAAGAAGGTTTACCGTTACATAGAGGCGACAGCATCCGGACTGGCAGATGTAGGTCTTGCCAGCGAGTTCCTTTGGGCGTGTCATATTGAGGGATGGGATCTTTTCCGGTAGGTTACGACCGTCATCAGCCCTGAGTTCGGGTACCGTTTCTTTCTTATCAGTCTCCCCGCTCAGAGCAAGTACCACGGTCTCCCTACTCCCGGTACGGTAGATGGTGATACCTTTGAGGCTTAACCGCCACGCCATCAGAAGGGCCTCCTCACAGTCTCCACGGGTGGCAGAGGAGGGCATGTTCACCGTTTTGCTGATGGAAGCGTGGACATATTTCTGGAATGCAGCCTGCATCAGGATGTGATCCTTCCATGAGATATCGAGGGCTGTGCGGTAGAGTGCTCTGAACTCTTCAGGAAGCCAGGACAGATCCTGGATGGTCCCGGTCTTGTGAACATGATCAATAACCTCGTCAGTCCGCTTGTTCAGTTCATCCCCCGCCAGGTTCATCTGGGAAAGTTTCTGCACCAGGGCTTCTTTGAAGACCGGGTTGACGATGACAAAGGTCTTGCCGACTGTGTTCTTTCTGGTGTATGCAAATGAGAATATCGGTTCGATTCCGCTCGAACACCCGGCAAGGAGAGAAATGGTTCCGGTAGGAGCGACCGTGGTCATGGCAGCGTTACGGACCGGAAACTCTGTCCAGATGCTCCCCTCCCATGCAGGGAATGGTCCGAGTTTTGAGGCAAGGGTCCGTGATTCGTCAATAGCGGTCCTGGTGATCGTTTCCATTATCCGTTCGCACCAGTCTCTTCCTTCTGTTGAATCGTACGCGATGCCTATCCTGAGCAGGGCATCGTGGACCCCCATGACACCAAGGCCAATCTTTCTGGTTTTCAGGGTTGCTTCAGCAATCTGGGGGATTGGGTAGATATTACGTTCGATGACTGTGTCAAGGAACCGTACCGCCATCCTGACCGTCTCTTCCAGAAGTGATTCATTCAGGATGCCACCGCTGATACAGGCATCAAGGTTGATGCTCCCGAGCACACAACTCTCGAATGGGAGAAGAGGTTGTTCTCCACATGGGTTGGTTGTATCAATTTCACCCAGATGCGGTGTAGGATTTCGCTGGTTGATCTCGTCATAGAAGAGAATTCCGGGTTCACCGTTCTTCCAGATCCCGTCCACGATCCCGTTCCAGATCTCCCCGACTGTGATGGTTTTTCCTGAATGCGGATGGGTGAGCCAGACTGAGTCGAAGGCTTTCTGTTCAACCAGGTTCATGAACTGGTTGTTGACCATCACCGAGATGTTGAAGTTGGCGATATCTCCTTCTTCTTTCTTGGCAGTGATGAAATCAAGAATATCAGGGTGCCATACATTGAGGATTCCCATGTTGGCACCACGGCGGCGTCCTCCCTGTTTGATCACATCGGTTGCTGCATTAAAGACCCGCATGAATGAGACCGGACCTGATGCAACACCGTCGGTGGATCGCACCGGAGAACCCTCAGGCCGTATATGCGAGAAGTTATACCCGGTTCCCCCGCCGGTCTTGTGAATAATCGCCCCCTCTTTCATGGCTTCAAAGATACCATCGATCGAGTCAGGGACCGGTAGGGTGAAGCAGGCTGAGAGTTGTCCGAGCCCGGTACCGGCGTTCATGAGAGTTGGTGAGTTCGGGAGAAACCGGAGCGAGATCATCGCTTCAAAGAAACGATCCTGCTCGGCCTTGTCATCGGCAAGGGCATGTGCCACCCTATGGCAGATGTCTTCAAAGGTCTGCTCTCCTTTGCGGAGATATCGTGCTGAAAGAATATTATCGACAACAGGGGAGGAAGTCACAACATAAAGATAGGGTGTGAGAGGATTTGAGGAGTCGCCACTACCTTTTTTACCGGGGGTGTGGGATAGACTGTCTCACCATCAGGGCGCCGTGTTTCTTTCCTCCCTTTCAGTACTGCTGTTTACCGGGTATTACTCCTCTCACCCCGCCTCTGGGGTCATTCGTGTCCCCTGCGTATCTTGGAATCAGGTGAATGTGCAGGTGCATGATTGTCTGGCCTGCAGTAGCGCCGTCATTGATCCCGATGTTATACCCATCAGGAGCTAACTCTTCATCAAGAAAGGATCGTGCCTCCCTGATCAGATCCCAGAGTGCAGAAAGTTCAGGTTCGGTTGCCTCGAACACAGATCTGAAATGACGCTTGGGAATGATCAGAAGGTGGCCCGGTGAAACCGGGTTCTTGTCATACCTGGCATAAGCATACCGATTCTCCAGAACTACCTCTTCTCGGCCCGTTGTACAGAATATACAGGATTCAGACATTATATCCCCACTCTCAAAGATAGTCGTCATGCTCCCCTGTGTATGGTGATCGGTTTATTACATGCATGAAGTGACTCAACCAGTGAACTGTATATGTAATCAGCAGATGTTACCTGGCTCTTGATTCTGGGAAAAAATACATTCTCTTTCATACTCAGATTCGTTTGTTCTATCTTTTTTGCCCTGATTATCCTTGTACTACTCACCTCAGGTATCCAAAAAGTCAGAACTCACGGTATGACCCATCCATGAATCAGACCAATACAACTCTCAAACGAAGGCTATCGGTTCTTCTCTTCGTCTTAATACTCATCTCAACCGCGTCAGTAGGTATTGGCGTAGGTATCTACTCTTACAAGCATAATCTCGATCTGATAAACAGTATTGTCACAAGTGTCCAGCAGGAGACCCAGGACAGGGCTGAAGCGTTTTTTCTCATTCTTGCAGGAGCTGAACCTTCCATTGACTCTGAAATGAGCAGGGGATTGCCTGTTATCTCAAAGGATATTGGTTCACTCAACAAGCCGGTATCCTCTGTCACAGCCGAGGATCTCAAACCGATAGCAGACCGGAATAATGTAGATGGCGTCTACCTGATCAACGGGTCAGGTGTGATCTTCTCCACAACGTATCCTGAGGATCAGGGGTTTGATCTGAAGTCAGTCGGGCTTGAATCATTCCTGAAAAATATCATGAACTCAGGGAACACCTCGATGGACAGGGCAGCGGTCAATGCACTGAACGGGGAAGTAACCAAGTATGCCTATTACAGCCAGCCGGGAAGCGACTACATCATTGAAACATCGGTCCAACTCAGAAAGGCACTTGTCAGAACCCGGTCGCAGAATTTTACCTCGTTCCTGATGGATGATTTTTTGTCCAGGATTCAGGAGGAGAATCCCTTTGTGCTTGAGGTTGATCTCTTCTCATCCAATACTCTGAGTCAGTACTCCCTGATTCATGAAGGCAGAAAGATGGACCCTGGGATCTATAGTCAGGTCTATGATAAAGGGGAGGTCAGGATTTTCTCCGGGAATAACCTAACCGTCTATACACATTTCAGACCTAAAGAGAAAGAAGCAGATTATACCGGAAATCTGACAAGCATGGTTGTCTATGACACAAGCATGCCGGGGAGGGTGTTGTTTGAAACAGCCTGGCACACGTTGGCGATTCTTATTCTGGTGACGATCATTGCATTTCTCATATCAGGTAGCCTTTTTGATCGCCTGATCGTCTGCCGCGTTCAGACCATCGTCAATGGTCTGCACCGAATCGGCTGGGGAGATTACTCCGTGAAGATAGATGATTCAGGTACAGATGAGTTCTCCCTGATTGCAGATGAGATAAACCGGATGTGTGAACTGCTCCTTTCCCGCGAAGATGAACTCAAGAGACTGACCAGGGATCAGGAGGAGATTGTCAGGCTCAGAACCGCTGAACTCCGGCAGGTGAAGGATGGTTTTGAGCAGGCAAATCTCAAACTGAAGATGCTTACTGCAATCACCCGGGATGATATCATCAGCCAGACCACCCGGCTTTCAGAACTGCTCGCTCTTGTCGGTGATAAAGCCGGTCCGGATACCGCAGATCTCATCAGGGAGTCACGATCGGTTGTTGATACTATTCGGAGCCAGATAGAGTTTACACGGGTGTATGATGAGATAGGCTCCCGTCCTCCGGTCTGGCATACCATCAGGGAGACTGCAGAACTGGCAATACGGGACATTCCCGGAATCGGTCTTTTGTTCAACCTTGACCTCGATGATCTCCTTGTTCTGGCAGATCCACTCCTTGAAAAGGTGTTTTCCACCTTAATCGAGAATACCGTGCGTCATGGAAAGGGCGCAACATCTGTCAGATTCTCATCTGAAATCGTAGGCAATGATCTGATTCTCGTGTATGAGGATGACGGGGTCGGAATCGTCAGCGAAAAGAAATCCGGAATATTCATTGAAGGGTTTGAGAAAAACTCCGGGTTTGGCTTATTTATTGCACGGGAGATTCTGGCAGTTACTCACCTTGCTGTAAGAGAGACTGGTGTTCCGGGGATGGGTGTGCGGTTTGAGATCCTGGTGAAAGAAGGGTTCTGGAAACGCAAAAATCAATAGATAAATCTCATGAACCTGTTTTTTGAACGTTTGTGCTTCTGATAGAAACTAAATCCAGCAATCAAAGACCGTTAAGAGAAGAAACTTCTTTCCTAATCCGATGGTATTTGTCGGGAAGATGAAAGGATTTCGTGAGATTTTTCTTCTCCTCATTCTTTTAGGTTGCATTACTGGTTTAGGAGGTGGCCATACCCTCACTCTTGATCCAATCGAGCCAGATCGTTCTGGTGATCTGGTTGTCATCTCAGGAACAAAACCTGAAGAAACATCTCGAATGGGCATTGAGGTATTTCCTATTCAATACTGGGATTATGCCTGTAGATTTGGAGAAATTACCCGTGCAAAACATTTCAGGTTTGTTCTCCAGTATCTCTCTGAAACACTCAATGATGCACCGTTTGTGAAACTTGTCAGGTTCAACCCGGATAAAACTCAATCATATATTCAATATCCGAACTGCCCTGATCACATATTGATCCATCCTTCTGTTCCTTTCGGCCCTGGGAATACAAGATGGAATGCAGAATTGCAGATCTCTGGAAAGAAAGGGCTTAAGAACCCTGGTTCATACATCGTACTCGTTTGGGATGCTTCAGGCCAGGTTCTTTATTCAGAAACGTACCAGCCAAACGGATGGGATACCAGTGGAGATTATGTGTATCCCGCTACTATGAGAGGTAATATCTGGGATCTTGAAAACAAGCAGGAGTGTGTGAACAGAATATTTTCAATCCGATGATTAACTCAACAATAATGGCAGTAATCGCAATCTATTAAACAGAGCTTTCCGATTTTGGATGATGTCTCGATCATTGATTTGGATCTGTGATCCTGACTGACAATATATATCTCATATAAGAGTAACTTCCAGTATGCGTAAAACCATTCTGATCCTTCTGATATTTTTTTTGGTTCTGTTATCCGGATGTGTATCTACCCAGTTACAAGAGCAGGGCACGATATCCGGAGCCCAGGTCTCAAAGCCTGGAACTACAGAGGCAGCGTCGGATGATACCATTCAGAAAACTGAACCAACAGGACTTAATCAGTCCTCACATTCTCCCAGGGTTAACGAGACACCACCGCTTACCTACCTTGGCACAGAACATGATGTAATCCTTGATTCGAACAATACATGGTCCTCATTTAACAAAGGGCGGCTTCTTTATGATCAAGGTCAGTATCCACAGGCACTTGCGTTCTTCCTGGAAGCAATCCGTCATAATGAGACAAATGCTAACGCATACTACTTTGCAGGGAGTTCACTGATTGAGATGGGGAAGTTTACCGAGGCTTTTTCCTATCTGTCCAATGCCACAGTTCTAGATCCTGTCAATGGAGGAGCATGGTTCGAGACCGGAAGGGCATACCAGGGAATCGGTAGATCAGGGGATGCACTCAAAGCCTTTAATCGGTCCGTCACACTCGATCCCTCAAATGGATGGACAAGATACACGTATGGTCATACTCTAAATCAGGAGGGAAGATACCAGGAGGCATATCTCCAGTTAAACGAGAGTATCAGGCTTGATCCATGCCGGGCAGGGAGTTACTATGAGGTGAGTGTAAGTCTTATGAACCTGGGCGATATGAAGAATGCTCTCACCGCAGTAAACAAAGCACTTGAGAGAGAAGTCACCAACCAGACCTACCGGAATCAGTATCTCAAAGTTCAAGAGCAACTGGCACCTGAAACCTGGAACCAGAAAACCCAGAGTTATAACATAAAACAAAATTCTACGAATGCAACCTCCTGGCTGAATCTTGGTACGATATCCTATCACAGCGGAGCGTTCAGTGATGCGTCACGGTATCTTGATCAGGCAGTTCTACTAGATCCCCTTTCAGCGCAGGCATGGTACTACCGGGGAATGGCACTTTATGAACTTGGGCGGGATCAGGACGCACTCTGTTCATTTGACAAGGTTATCCTGCTTGATCCTGGCAATGCGTGGGCTTACTACTATCGGGGAGACATTCTTCAGAGACTTGGTCAATGCCAGTTTGCTTCTCCCTATCTGTCCAAGGCAGTTCAACTTGATCCCTCAATCTCGTGGGCATACTATGTGAAAGGCGTTTGCTCACTAAATCAATCCAGGTATCTGCTTGCGGCAGAAAATTTTGATCAGTCACTGAATAGGTACTCCTGTAATCAGTGGGCCTGGTTCTTTGGAGGACAGAGTTACTATAACCTGGGTGAGTTCCAGAAGGCACGTGAGTATTTCAGCAGGGCACTTGAATTTGATCCGGCCAATTCAGACTTCAGACAGTGGAAAGCAGCTGCCTCTGCAGAGGCAGGGTACCCTGATGAGGCAATATATCTCTATAATATCAGCCATCCGGTCATGTCACCGGCAGGGTGCAATGTAACCTGCAGCAGTTGCAGGTGATCCCTCTTTTTTTGTCGATTGAAAAAAAGGTCAAATCGTGCCCTCGAGAGCCAGAACTCTGGCCCCTGACTCATAGGTACGGTTGATCTGAATCTCTGCAGATGTATTTCCGCCAGAAATTGTTAGGGTGGCAGGAGTTGAGTCAATCCTGTATAGTGAGACTCCTTCAGATGAAGTAATCATTACTTCGTATGCACGTGTGGTATCTGATGTGTTGTGATCACTCCCTTCTGCTCGTATCTGGATCAAATTAGTTTCGGGATCATAAACCAGAGTCAGACCTGGTTCCTGGTTGCTTCTGATCTCCTGTTTCTGCCGTAGCATAACCCCTGGTTCACCAGATGGAATCAGTGTGACATGGGGTGCGGCCTCGTTTGGTTTTGGAATCGCTTCATAATTCAGAAGTCGTGGTTCTTCTCCTGCCTTCATCTTTTCCAAAGGACTCAGAGCCTGCGAAAGACCTGGAACCGTCGTGATCTTTATGTGATCTGATACCGGTGCAAAGGGAACAATATCTACAATGATCAGGGCAAAAAGGACCAGACAGATTGTAAATCCAATAGAGAAAGCCAGTTGGGGAACTGTCATGTGGGTCTTGCCGTTCCTGACTTCCGGCTCTTTCACTTCTATCCAACGTACCTGACGAGCAAGATTTTCAGGCTCCTGTCTTATCTTCTCCTCGGTCAGGAGAGAGGTCCCATGGGCGGTCTTCTCCCATTTGTATGCCTTTCCGGCGGCCAGTTGGATCAGTCCCTTCCATGCCCCGATACTCATGAATATCCAGTAAATCGGAGAGAACAACGAGTAGATGAGAAGATCCTTCTGCTTCTCCTTCCAGGTGGCAAGAAGCATCATGACCAGGAAGAAGAGATTGCCGATAATCAGGTTGAAGACCGCGATTGCTGCAAACGGCCAGAAATCAAACCAGTGTGAGAAATACTCGGGTATGATAAAACCTGCAACAAATACTCCCCATAAAAACAGGTTCATGAGAGGCAGGTAAAAGTTCCCTCCGAATCCAGTCTGGAAAACGAGAAAATTTTTCAGCCCGATGTCTTTGTAAACCTTAATCGGGTGACGCATCGTCACAAACCAGGTTATGACAAACCCTTTTACCCAGCGTGATCGTTGTTTGATCCACGAACGGATGCTGGTCACTGCTTCTTCATAGGTATGAGAGTTCAGCACACCGGTCTTGTACTTTTTCCTGGCAATTCGCATCCCGAGATCGGCATCCTCAGTGACGTTGAAAGGATCCCATGCCCCGAGCTCCCTGAGTGTCCGCATCCTGAAGTGATTACTCGTTCCACCGAGTGGAATCGGTGCACCGATCTTGTCAAGACCCTGGATGTAGTAGTCGTAGTAATATGAGTACTCGATAGAGAACCAGCGGGTAAGCACATTTTTGCGTGGATTGTAAAAGTTGAGCAGACACTGAATACAGGCATACTCTGAACCGAGCCGGCGGAATGCCAGAACTGTCTTCTTGAGCTGATCCCGGTCAGGCAGATCCTCAGCATCATATATGACCACGAACTCACCACGTGCTCGTTTCAGACCGTAATTGCAGGCACGTGGTTTGGTCTTCAGTTCAGCATTCGGGATAATCACCGGATGGAAGATACTGAGGAATTTTCGGTATTCATCCTCGGTCATGGGGGTGATGATCTCCTCAATGTTGCCGAACAGTCCTAATTTTCTGGCCTTTCCGATGGTCTCCTCGTCCTCCTCTTCCATCAGGATCTTTACATCCAGTTTTTCCCGTGGATAATCCATCTTTGCGATGTTACTGAGGATATGAGGAAGCATCTCTTTTTCATGAAAGAGTGGGACCAGAAGGGTGTATATCGGAAGATCCTCATCGCGAATTGCTTTGATATCATCATCTGTGATGAAGATAACACGTTTGGTTCCAGAAAGACCCTGAAGTGAGATATAGAACTTCACCGGGTTCATCAGGAAATAGGTGATATTTATGACAGTAAATATCAGAAAAGTTCCGAAGTATGGGTTGTAGGCAATAAGCAACGCCATCAAAAATAATAAGATGGCGATTACTCCTTTCTGCCAGGGAATCAGGATCCGGTACGCAGACTCATCTGGTTGCCTGTCCACAAGTTCATTCAATGCACTGTATGCATGTGGTGCCTCATAGCACCCTTCGCTCATGGATCTGACCGTTTCGATTGATACGACCACCCTCTCAATTTTTTTATGAAATACTTCTTCGAGCCGTTTGAAGAGATCGGTGTCCAAAGGATTCGCTGTTGCGACCCTGACATATACAGGCTTTGATTCAAGAAGCAGTATCAGGGCACCTTCTTCCACCGTAAATGGAAGTATACAACCGAGGTCAAGAGTCTTGGCAATGGCTTCTTTCTCAATATATTCCAGACCAAGACGATCAGCAAGCGAGGAGAAGAAGATATCAGGAACAAAAATGCGGTATTTTGCCAGGTAACCGATTATTGATTCTGCTGTTATTTCAGGATCGGTGAGTGCCCCGATATTAGAAACGTTCAACTCGGTGAGAAGGGAGATGACCTCTTCTTTGGTTACCGGGTTCATAGGATAGTAGGACTACTCTCATCTCCGGATATTTAGTAATTTCTCCTCAAGGAATTCGGCTATCTTTTCTCCGTCAATAGATGCCTCACGCTCCTGTTCATCCAGTTTTTCTTTCACCTTTGCCAGGAGCATGTCAGGATCGACTGGTTTGAGGATATAGGCATCAGCTCCTGCATTGAGTGATATTACTGAGTTTTCCAGACTGGCATACCCGGTGACCATGATCTTCTTCATGGCAGGCCTCAGTTTGTGTGCTTTTTCCAGGAGTTCAGTCCCTTCCATGTCCGGGAGTTTAATATCAAAGAGAGCAAGATTAAAAAAAGCAGACTCGATATTTTTCAGACCTTCCCCGCCAGTGGAAGCGGTCTCAACTTCGTACCCGTCAATCTCGAGAATCTGTTTAGTACTGTCCAGAATCCCGAGATCATCATCAACAACAAGAATCCTTTTCATTGATTTCAACCCTGATTTGGTAATGACGTATGATCAACCGGAAGGAGAACCTCAAAAGTGGTTCCTGCCGGTGAAGTTTCTTTTACAGATATTGTTCCTCCATGTGCTTGAACCAGCCGTTTGCATACCGGGAGACCGAGTCCGGTTCCTTTCGATTTTGTGGTGAATAGGGGTTCAAATATGCGATCTTTAGCCGATGCTGGTATTCCAACCCCAGTATCTGTGATTGTTATGCTAATAAGGTCACTCGATTCAGATGTTTTTAGAGTTAATGTACCGCCGCGTTCCATTGCCTGAATTGCGTTGATGATCAGGTTTTCCATCACCCTTCTGAAGAGAGTAGTATCTACTGAAACCCTAAGCCCGGGTTGGTACTCCTTCTGAACAGTGATATCTCCGGGTAGCGTTATCGAGCCTAACAATTCATCTAAGAACAGCCCGGGATCGGTGAGAACAAGGGTTGGGTTTACTTCTCGTGCGTAGTTCTGCAGGTCAGACACAATTTTATTGAGGTACTGGGTTTCAGTTCCGATCCTGGAGAAGAGATCCGGGATTCCGTGTTTATGAAGAATTGCTGCTTCATCAGGATCCATCTTTGTGATCTTGCGCGTGAGGAGGTAATTCATATTGGTTATTACCTGGAGCGGATTTCTCATGTCGTGTCCGATCATGGTAGAGAGTTCACCTATCACCGCAAACCTCTGGGCTTCTCTGAGTTGCCGGGTCCTTTCTTCAACGAGTTCCTCAAGATGCTTTGAGTAGAGCTCGAGGCGATTACGTGTCCGGTACAATTCCACGGCTTGTCTGATCTTCTGAGAAAGATCAATATAGATCTCATCAGGAGGGTGATCCGGATTCGCAGCGCTATCAGACTTCAAGGACTCACTATCTGGGACAGTGAAGAGAATGAATGGAATTTTTATACCTTCACGCTGAAGAGCCCGGTGAAGATCAATCCCGTTCATATCGGGCATGTCGTAATCAGAGACAACTGCGTCAAATCCATTCTCCTTGGAAAGGGTGAGAGCCTCGTGACCAGTTCCGGTTGTTATCACAGATAAACGACTTGTTCTTTCAAGGTTATTCTTTGATATGTGAACAAGTTCTGGGTCTGCATCAATAAGAAGAACCTTTAGTGTCTCTGCAGGCCCTACCACCGACTGGTCCCCGAAGTCTGAAGGGAGGAATGTTGATGGGAGGGAATTATGGTTAAATGGATTGGAGGGCATTACACTCGTGATAATGGATATTTCGGCGTTGGTCCCTAAAAAATTACGTGTTGCTTGTTGGAGTTGCAGTTATTTGGTATCTCTGGTGAGAAGCAGAAAATTTCTCCTCCTTTTTATCGGTATGCTCATTTTTGGTATTTTTGTGCCAGTGTCCGGTGGAATAGGAAATACATCTCTTTGCCCGCCGCAACAGGGAACATTCTGGCTTGGGGTCCACCCCCCTGTTCAGTACCATGCCACCGAAATGGATGTTACCAACTCAAGTATTGCTTCATTTGCACGTGCTGTAGGGAAAAAACCAGCTATTGTGGTGTTTTCCCATGAGTGGGGTGTTAATAAGAGTTTTCCATCAAAGCAGTTTGCCGAGGTTTACGAATCAGGAGCAATTCCCTGGGTCCGGTTAATGCTGAGATCGGATATCCACCAGAATAAACCAGAACCACTCTTCACATTGAGCCGTATTGTAAATGGGGCATATGATGCAGAACTCAGAAACTGGGCGGTTCAGGTACAAAATCTTGGGTACCCTGTTATTGTCGAATATGGCACTGAAGTGAACGGAAAGTGGTTCCCATGGAATGGGTACTGGACAGGAAATACGTATGGTGCAGAAAAATTCAGGGAGACCTATCGTCATATATTTCAGATTCTTGAGAAAGAGGGGGCAACGAATCTTATCAGAGTATACCATGTGAACTGGCATAGTAATCCTGACGATTCATGGAATACTATTACAGCCTATTATCCGGGAGATGAATTTGTTGATCTTTTTGGTGTTTCGGTATATGGAGCACTCACCCCTAACGAGAAGAATGCAAAACAGTTTTCGGTGATGATGGATCAGTCATACCAGGAAATTGCTGCATTGAACACTGGTAAACCGATTATTATTGCTGAGACTGGGACCGATATTACCAATGAAAATATGGATGCAGTCATCTGGACAAAGGATGCTCTGATGGATCTGAGCAGTGGGCGATGGCCGGGTGTTGTTGGAATAATCTGGTGGAACAGTGCATGGCCAAATGATTCTATTTCAGAACATAATACATCGATGCGGATAGAGGAGGATTCTAAGATGCAGGAGTTATTACAAAACCTTATTGGTAATGATAGTCGATTTGTGGATAAAACAGATTTAACTTGCTTATATACGCAGAATGCAAAAGAGTCTCTTCATAGAACAATAGCAACGTAAGGGTTCTCCCGAGGACTCGCGTTCCTCAGTACTGGCTCTTACGTGAGGTGTCTTAACTTCCGGGTTCGGAAAGAGGCCGGGTGTAGAACAACTGTTTGTCAGCTCTGCCACCTTGGGCAGGTCAGGTATAAAGGGTGTAAGAGAGGGATGATTGTTAACGTTGCAAGGATTTCATCTATTTTTGGGAACTGGAAGAAAAATGAGTAGTTATCGAGGACTAAAAAAGACGGTTCTTTTTACGATAGCAGAGCATTTCGTGATTATTTCCAGATACACTTTGGCAGGGCGGACAAAAACTCTTTCATAACTTGTACCTGATGAAAAGTAACCCGGATATAGTTAGGGAATCGGAATTGTGTCATAGGTCTGACCATATATCCATAATGCATCAACCGTCGGTACAAAAGTGTGTCTGAAATCGGTGTTTTAATCAGGATAAAATTACCTTCTCCTGAGGTGTACTCCAGCCCCATCTTATCTAGTTCACATTCAACATAATGCCGCGACTCTGTTATCATGGAACGAGTGTTGCGGACATGGGTTCCATCATCGCTAAGAACACCGAGTGCAGCGGCTTGTGCCAGAGCATTTACAGAATATACTGGTGACGTGCGCCTGATAACGTCAGCAACCATGGGGCTCGATGCCAGATAGCCTATTCGTAAACTTGCGAGACCATACATCTTGGAAAATGTCCTGAATACAACAAGATTCGGATAACGGGAGATGAGTTTGACACCATCCGGATAATCCAAAGCCATAACATATTCTGCATATGCCTCATCAATAACAACTATCTGCTCACCACGCACCATATCAAGAAAATTACAGAGTTTTTTTTCGCTCCAGTAGGTTCCGGTCGGGTTGTTGGGATTACAGAGATAGATAATTTTAGTCTTTTTATCTCGTCCGGTTAGGATTGCATCACTATCAAATCCATTATTCTTAAGGGGAATGAGTTTGGTCTTAATTTCAGAGAATTCTGCAACCCATTCATACACAGAGAAGGTTTTATCTGCAGTGATAATATTATCCCCAGGCTTGCAAAATGCGTGGATAATAGAATTGACACCTTCATTTGCACCATTACCTATAATGAATGAATCAATTGACAGCCCGGAGAGTTGTGACAATCGATGCCTCAAATAATAAGAATCTCCACTGGGATATTGTGCTATTAAAACAGGATCAAAACTGGCGATTGCATCAATTGCAGCCTGGGGGGGTCCAAGTACATTCTCGTTATTATTCATTCGGTATAGGAAAGGTGCATTGAATAGTTTCCTTAGTATATCATCCGGTTTACTGGGAATATAAGGGGAAATATTCTGTAAATGTGGAGGAACTTGTTTTAGGATCGAAGGTTTTGAATCATTCATCAAAAGTCTTCACCTATATAATAGAAAACGAGGATATCGCCTGTTCCCCCCCAGGGAATGATATAGGACGGAAAGAATCCAGATTTTAAAAGTACTGGAACAAGGAAGACTTCCATCTCGTTGCTGAGATCCATCTCATATGTTATACCCGAAATTCCCTGCTTTGAAAGATGAGAAATATGGGCAGCAAGGATTAAAGGAGCATCGGTACCGACTGTTCGCAAGGTGAGTGAGGCAATCTTTCTATTATTATCAATCCTGACTGAAAAAACTGTAAATTCATCAGAAGCCTCTCCCGCTGGGAAAGAAGAAGTGATAATCCTCGGGAGATTCATCTGGTCATACCACTCGCTTACAACCTCGGTAAAATCAGGATGCACGACAACAGTGGATCCAACATCCTCTTCGAGCTGACGGTATAGTGGCATACAGGAGTCAAAATAGTCTCCCTGAACATTTTTGGGATAATTCCAGGTAATCGGGGGTAATTTTTCGAACCAGGATTCTGGTACACCAGGGAGTGGATCCCTGATGATGAGGCTCTTTAGACCTGACCTTCCAACCAATTCAAGTAGAAAACTGGTGAGTTCTTCACCCGGTTGATGACCGGCAATAAATACATATGGCCCATGGACCTCTATAAGATGTTCTCCCTCTACCCAGAATATGCATCCCGCCACACTCCCCTTTCCGTCACTATAAACAGCAGCCTGCATTTCCCCACTTCTAATCATATCGAGGATTTTTCCCGGGTAGCGACAAAATGCGGGTGCACGAGAGCCATATGTCTGCAGGATCCTAATAGCAGCCTGTTTTACCTCTTCATGGGTACCGGTTGTACAACTCAAGTTGTGTAATGATACCGGTAGTGCATCCAGATTACTGTCAGATGCGAGGGGATACTGTTTTTCTATGATTAGGTGAACAACAGTTTCATCAGGGGTATCTTGATCAAGAATAAAACGGTCAACAACATGTGCCGCAATAAATATTTCCAAATGAGCAAGGCACCTGGGATCTCCGGGATCACTAATGGCAGTTATATTCAAGACCTGTTGTGGGATAGTAATCGGGTAAAATTTAAAAGTTATCTGGATGTAATATCCGCAATCTCTGATATTCAGCGTAAGATCAGAAATACCATTAGAATGTGATACCAGATAGGTGTAAACATCCTCACATGCAAGAACCGAACGTTTTATATCATTTTCAGAAAGGCCGTATGCAATTACTACCTGCTCTGCTAATTGGGTGATTACCGGAAGTATATCATGAGAGAGGGGTACTTTTAGTTCAATTGATCTCTTCATTCCAGTATCTCTCTAACCCATTTTTCAGGTATTCAGATAAGGATATCTGTAACATGTAATCTCATTATTTAAGAGGAAAAAATTAGAATCACTAATCTAGAGTCCAATTACAAAAATTTTTCCCTCATAGAGTAGATAATTCAATCAGAATTCCTATGGAAATAACTGTTAGTCGTGTACAAGGAAATCTCATATTAACAATAAATGGAAGGATGGATGGATTCGGATCTCAAAAAGTAACCGAGAGTCTGCAAACCAGCCTTTGTGATTCCGATATCGATATTATTTTTGACCTCAAGCAAATGGATTATATTAGTTCTGCAGGGTTACGTGTTTTTCAGGAAATATACCGGAAAATTAAAGAAAGAAATGGAAGAGTAATTATTTGCCAAGTTCAGGACTTTCCCTTAGGCATAATGAAAATGGGTGGATTCCTTCAGGCTCTGGAACTACATACTACCCTTGAAAGTGCCATCTCTTCATCCCGGAATAATCTGTCTTTGGAGAAAGATAACAAATCTGAATTGAAATTTACTTTCGAAGAGATTGGTCAGGATACTGCTTCATTACAGGTACTGGGAAACCTTACCAATATCGAAGAAGGCAAGATAACAGATGCTGATATCCAGAAGTTATTATACACGCCTGATAAATTCGAGATTGGCATCGGAGCTGTCGGGAAAAATAAGGAGTCTGTTAAAAATATCCTTGGAAACATAGTAATACTGAACGGAGATATGCTCTGGACGCCTGCTGATGGTAATGCGACTGCTGATTTTTTTACCGGGGATATTATGAAGGGGGGAGAAATTGAGCGATTTGGTATTTTCCAGGTTACTCACCTTGGCCCATTCCAATACATCCTCACCTTTCAGACTGAAAATACCGGGGATCACTCAATTAATGCACTTGTTGAGGAAATTTCAAGGTTTGCAAAAATTAATTGCCCCAAATTCTCCGGTGTCTGGGTTATGAGTGTGAAAGCAACTATTGAAGGAATCTGTAGTTCTGACATCAAATCCTCCTTGATTACAGCAGCAAAAAAGAAACAAGATCAGCAGCCTGAGAAAGAAGGGGAGAAACACTCACTTTATCGCATTCCTATGAGAGAATCGATAATAGAAGCAGCATCAGAGGATAATCTTGATAACAGGTATCAGGGAGAGACACTAATCGGGTTTGGATATGGTGTAGATCTGAAAAGAGCAAAAGAGAACTTTTCTCAGGAAATTCTTGAAACTATTGCCATCATGCCCTCCCCGATGCATCAGTATGACCTTTTCCTGAATATTAATGGGGCTGTATTACGAGATGTACCATGGAATCCTTCACGGGATCTGAATCTTCAGATATCACAGGAACTTAAAAATGGTTCCCTGGTTATGATGCATCACCTTTTGGGAATCACAAAAATCAGAAATGTATCGGTAGCAATATCATTTATATCTTCAATTTCTGTTAAATAATCAAAAAACCCTGATAATTTTGAAAAATTCAATTCGTAATTATCTAATAATAAATATCATACTCGTTATTGCCATAGTCGTTGGCGGGGTAATTCTATTTTCGTATCTTTCTGCAAAGGAGGACATTCTATATGAAAATGAAATTATGCAGGCATATTCGGAAAAAAATATTATTGAATCAGTGGATCTGGTGAACGACGGACTCAAGCTGATCGATGATACATTAAATCCAGATACGGAAAAATTATTACAAAAATATCTTGATGCTTACAATAGAAGTAATGCAAGCCCGGAGAATATGGATCTTGATGTTCTCAGTTCCACATTCAGCAAGGAGATCAACCGCACTGTCAGCCTCTATATTTTCAACGCCGATGGGATCATCACCTATACCAATGAACCTCACGTTCAGGGACTAGATACCAGTAAACAGTTTCCTCAATTTTATACATCATTGACATCTGTTCGACTTGGTATCCGCTCAGTAAAAGACCGGGTCGTTCATTCTGCCCAGGATTTAAACGACTCTACTGTAAGCGGAGAACTTACGAAATTTGGATATATACCAACTCCAGATCATCGGTTTGTTCTTGAAATAGGAATAAAATCAGATGAATTTGCAGATAGCAGAACTCAATTATCGTACCAGGAAATGATTGAGAAAATCGGGAAGATAAACACAGATATTAATAAAATCCAGATTTATACCGTTTATCAATTCTGTTCTGCCGAATGGTATGCAAAAGGCAGTATGGCAAAACAAAATACTACCGCTTCACCCCTAATACAAAAAGCAATAGAGGAACGGAGTCATTTCTCTGAAATAAACAGTGACTCTGGAAATTTGATAAAATACCTATTCATCGACCTGAAGGATCCTGATGCCGTTTCAGATGATAGTATTGTGGTCGTGATTGAATATGGTAAAGAACGCAGAGAATCACTTCTCCAGGGGTTAATTAGCAAATTCGTTGTTTTAAGCTTTTTAGCTATCATTGCCGGCATTATACTTGCATTTATCATTTCAAAACGAATTTCCATATCAATCAAGACAATAATGGATGATGTCAGACAGATTGCCGGTGGTGACCTGGATCATACTATTGGAGGTATGAATACTGAGGAGTTTTCTGATCTGCAGCTCAGCATCAATCAGATGATAAAAAAAATAAAACAATATAGTGAAGAACTTGAACGAAGAAGAACTGAGTTACAGGTTGCATCACACATTCAGCAAGCGATTCTTCCCACTAAAATTTCAATTCCCGAAGGGTATGATTTAGCAGCTATTAACATTCCAGCACTAGATGTAGGTGGAGACTTTTTTGATATCTTCTCACGGGAAAAAGGAACTTGCACCCTGGTTCTTGCAGATGTAGCAGGGAAAGGAGTTGCTGCTTCACTAATAATGGCTTTGTCAAGCACAATCATCAGAGTTCTCTCCAGGTGGACAATAAAACCGATCGAAATTCTTCAGGCTTCAAACAATATCTTCATCGAAGATTCGGGAACGGTAAGTTTCATTACCATGTTTTATGCGATGTTGGATATTTCCAATGCCCGACTCCAGTATGTGAACGCTGGTCATAATCCACCTATTCTCTATCGCTCTGATGGCAGTATTGAGATGCTTGATTCAAATGGGCCGGTCATCGGTCTGATGGATACCGCGTCCTATGAACAAAAAAATATTGATCTCCATACAGGAGATGTACTGGTAATCTATTCAGATGGGGTAACTGAAGCTATGAATTCTGAAGGAATTATGTTTTCAGAGGAAAATTTATGCAGAGTTATCTCTGAATATCACCAGAAATCTGCAACAGACATAATACAGGTCATTCTTCAGGAAATCCACGAATTTATAAAAGAAGAACCGCAATCAGATGACATTACCATCATGATTTTAAAAAAATAAGGATGATATGGGGTGTGCAAGAAAGATTCAAATTATTGATTAACTCTTCTGACCAGTTGTTCTGCGGCATGTGATGCTTCATTCATTATCTCTTCTTCTCCAGGAACGTACTCATGTAACATAAGGAGCCGCCCATTACAGATTGTAGTATCAACCCGGGTTCCGGAACTCCGTGTCAGTATCTGTTCTGGTGAAAATCCATTTTTGCCAGGAAAAATTCCGGATGATTTCAAAAGAATTAGATCTGCAGGCCTCCCAATCTGAAGAACACCAGTAGATAGTCCAAGAGCACGGGAACCGGCATGGGTAGCAAGAGAGAGAAGCTCCTGTGGTGGAAGAAGTGAGCGGTCATTCCACGAAAACCTCTGTAACATTACAGCGATTCGCATTGTTTCCATCATGTCGAGGTTGTTATTGGAAGCACACCCGTCAGTTCCCAATCCGACATTCACCTTTGCATCCTTGAGCCATTGATAAGGCATTGTCTTTCCAACGGTGAGTTTCATGTTGCTGACCGGATTATGTGCAACATGAACCCCTTCATTCCCAAGAATCAAACAATCTGCTTCGTTTATCCAACAACAATGAGCAGCAACGGTTTCAGGAGTAAGTAATCCATGCCGGTAAAGAAGACCGGTTGGTGTTGTTTGATGGTTTTTTTGGCAATCGAGGACTTCGGTCTCAGTTTCACTCATATGGAGATGGATTGGAACATGAAATTGATGTGAAAATTCCCGACACCATTCCATGCTTTGAGGTGTTACAGAATATACTGCATGGGGCCCGATTCCTGGCGTTATCAGATCATTATTCCAGGATTTTACTGTCTGCACATATTTTTCAGCATCTTTTTTCCTTTGATCTATAAGGTCTGAATCTCCAAAATCAGTATATACTGATGATAATACAGCCCTCATATTCATGTCACGGACTGCTCTGGCGACATCCAGTTCAAAAAAGTACATATCAAGAAATGTCGTGGTCCCGGATCTAATCATTTCAAGACAAGCCAACCGGGTTCCCTTATAGACATCATCAGGGGTCATCACGGCTTCAGTGGGAAGTATTTTTTCGTAAAGCCACTGATTAAATGCCATATCATCAGCATAACCTCTGAATAAGGTCATTGCTGCATGAGTATGCAGGTTTACAAATCCCGGTAAAATTGCCATTCCCTCGGCATCTATACTGAATACGGCTTCATTGTCATACTTTTTTGAGATGTTTTCCCCAATATCTTTAATTAATCCAATTTCGTCAATGAAAATGTCAATTTTCTTATCCGATGAATATGCATTCGTAATCAGGATTGGATAGTTTTTATCAAAAAGACCAGGATCGAGAGAACTCATTATGATAGATTATTGACATGAAGGTAATTATTCGCTTTTAAGAATAATCAGGTTAAAGCATTCATTGATGAGGTATATGAAAGAAAAGAACTAGTAGTACGTAACTTAAATGTTTATAAGATTAACAAAAGAGTCTCTTCATAGAACAATAGCAGCGTAAGGGTTCTCCCGAGGACTCGCGTACCTCAGTACTGGCTCTTACGTGAGATGTCTTAACTTCCGGGTTCGGAAAGAGACCGGGTGTATCACACCTGCTTTGGCCGCTATTGAAAGCCCCTGTTGGACTGAACCAACATCTGTAACCGAATGTTACAAAGACTATACAATAGAGTTTACGATTTTTAGAACAATAGCAGCGTAGAAGTTCTCCCGAGGACTCGCGTACCTCAGTACTGGCTTCTACGTGAGGTGTCTTAACTTCCGGGTTCGGAAAGAGACCGGGTGTGACACACCTGCTTTGGCCGCTATTGAGAGCCAAGGTCCGGATTTGAACCGGAGTATAGTTGATCTGCAGTCAACCGCGTGGCCGCTCCGCCACCTTGGCTTAGCTTGAGTTAGTCAAGACTATGTATTGGAATGTGCTGCGTTTAGAATTTCGTCTGGGTTTGAAGAACTGGAAGAATAAGACTGTTAGTAATCGCGGACTGAACACGTCGTTGCCTTCGTGCGTACATCCCGATCCTATCAACCGGATCTTCTATCCGGGTCTTGTTGAAGTCTCTTTTTGGGGTAAGTTTCAAGCTTAGATGCTTTCAGCTTTTATCTCTTGGCGCGTAGCTGCTCGGCAGTGCCTTGTCAGACAACCGATCGACCAGAGGCGCCGAATGAAAGTTCCTCTCGTACTATTTCATTCTTCCCTTCAGACTTCTGACACTCCTTATAGATAGTAACCGACCTGTCTCACGACGGTCTAAACCCAGCTCACGATCCCCTTTAATAGGCGAACAACCTCACCCTTGGCTGCTGCTGCACAGCCAGGATGGAAAGAACCGACATCGAGGTAGCAAGCCGCCGGGTCGATATGTGCTCTTGCCGGCGACGACTCTGTTATCCCCGGGGTAGCTTTTCTGTAGTCAATAGCCCTCACCAAAAGGGCGTATTGGTTCGTTAGACCCGAGTTTCCTCTCGCGATTGCTTGCTATGCGCAATCGCGTCAGGCCAACTTATGCTCTTGACACTCTCCAGCGGGTTTCTGACCCGCTTGAGTTGACCTTAGGGCACCCTTGATATTTTTTCGAGGGTGTGGCGCCCCACCCAAACTGCCTACCTATCGATGTCCTGAAACAATTCAGTTAGAATTACAATAAAACCAGGATGGTGTCTCATCGTTGGCTAACCAACTCCCACAAGAGTTGGATCGACGCCTCCCATCTACCCTGCGCAGGTAATACCGTAATCCAACGACAGGCTGCAGTAAAGCTCCACGGGGTCTTCACTTCCCATAAGGAGTCACTAGTCTCTGCACTAGTACAAAAGGTTCAACGGATTCGTGTTAGGGACAGTAGCGCTCTCGTTATTCCATTCATGCAAGTCGCCAATTAAGCGACAAGGTACTACGCTACCTTAAGAGGGTCATAGTTACCCCCGCCGTTTACGAGTCCTTCGTCCGGTTGAACCCGGTGTTCAGATACTCGCACTGGGCAGGAATCACAGACTATACTAGTCCTTTCGGAGTTGCAGTCTGCTATGTTGTTATTAGACAGTCGGAGCGCCCTTGTCACTGCGACCTGCCCAATCTCTGGGCAGGCACCCCTTATCCCGAAGTTACAGGGCTAATTTGCCGAGTTCCCTTAACACGATTAATTCCGACACGCCTTCGCCTTCTCAGCGAGGGGCACCTGTGTCAGTTCTTGGTACGGACTGCATCCACCCTTTTCACGGGCTCCTGGAATTTGCTCTGTTACCCCATAACGGGTTAGCAACCTTCTCACCATTACGGTACTCCGAGTCGCATATACCGCTTAGACGGGACGACAGTCCCGCTGAGCATATCCGGAAGCGTCAGGATTGTCTGGAGCAGGTACAGGAATATTAACCTGTTTCCCTTTCGCTACACTCGAGTTACGGTGCAACTTAGGACCGACTAACCCTCGACTGACGAACATTGTCGAGGAAACCTGGCCCCTGCGGCGGTATGGATTCTCACCATACTTAAGCTTCTACTACTGCCAAAATTTTCATTTCTACACGGTCCACAGGACCTTACGACCCTGCTTCCGCCCATGCAGAACGCCTCTCTACGCCATCATACTTACGTATGGTCCGTGGTATCTGTGGCAGGCTTAAGCCCCGTCCATTTTCAGCGCCCTGAATCTTGACTGGTAAGCTGTTACGCACTTTTTAAAGGGTAGCTGCTTCTAAGCTCACCTTCCAGTTGTCTTTGACCCAGGACCACTTTCAGTGTTTACACTGAGCCTGCACTGAGGGACATTAACCACGGTCTGGGTTGTCTCCCTTACGCATTACAAGCTTACCCCGTAATGCGGACTTCCGACCATCTTAGATGACAGGGAATTTGGAGTTTGACAGGAGAGGGACGACTTTCGTCACCCACTTCCCCAATCAGTGCTCTACCTCACTGTCGATCTCCGGTCAGGTCATGCTACGGCATGTTTCGAGAGGAACCAGCGGATGCCTGGCTCGATTAATCTTTCACTCCTATACGCAGGTCACGCGAATGATTTGCATATCAAAACCGCTTGCGATCCTCCACGCACCTTTCGGCACGCTTCAATCTGCCCACGCATAGATCGCCAGGCTTCGGGTCTTATCCTGTTGACTCCGCGCATTATTAATACGCCGTCCCACACCTTACGGCTACGGACTTGTTGGTTTCCCTTCGGTTCCTTCCTTTTAAGAATTAACCTTCGCCAGCAGAATAAACTCTTTGGCCCGTTCTTCAAAACGTACGTTATGACACCGGCATTCAAACCCGTACTACCGCATCACTGCGGATTCCTTCGCTTGAAAGATCCTTTCGCGCCATAACACGCTATCACCTGTCAGTTTCAGGCACTTTTCAACACCTTTCTAGGGTTGCTTTTCAGCTTTCGCTCACGCTACTATTACGCTATCGGTTTTGGGGAGTATTTAGTTTTGGAGGTTAGTGACCCCCGGATTCACGCGGGAATTCCGACCCACGTTACTCAGGACTCCGCCAGAGCACATTTCCATACACATACGGGACTGTCACCCTCTGTAGTATGCCGTTCCAGACAACTTCTGTTCTGGAAATATGTCCCATACGGCGGGCCTATCAACACCACATCTCCCGAAGGATTCAGTTTGAACTCTGTCGCTTTCGATCGCCTCTAATAACGACATCCCGTTTGGTTTCTTCTCCTGCCCCTACTAAGATGTTTCAATTCGGGGCGTTCCCCATCCTATACAGGATTGATACGTAACGTATCAGGATGGCCCATTAGGGAATCCCCGGTTCATAGGCTCCATGCGCCTACCCGGGGCTTATCGCAGCTTGGCACGCCCTTCGTCGGCTCCCAAACCGAGCCATCCACTGACAGGTATAAAGCTCGTCCAGTTCCGTCAAACCCATTTAACGTCCTAAACGCAGCAATTCCTATACACGGCCTATCATCGCCCCGATTTCACGGGGTCTCAAGCCCTTCCCCGGCGATTTGCATCACCTGGTGCACTGGCAGTGGACCCGTGGGGATTTGAACCCCAGGCCTCGGCGTTGCAAACGCCGCGCTCTTCCAACTGAGCTACGAGCCCACCATTTTATTTGGAATACTGATGGTTTTATGGTCTGTCCGGCACCCGTTGCAATAATACCGCTTATAAATCGTTAGGAGGTGATCCAGCCGCAGATTCCCCTACGGCTACCTTGTTACGACTTAACCCCCCTTGCGAAACCCAGATTCGACAGCGCCATTTGGCGTCGCCTCATCAAGACCTCACTCGGGTGGTTTGACGGGCGGTGTGTGCAAGGAGCAGGGACATATTCACCGCGCTATGGTGAAACGCGATTACTACGGATTCCAGCTTCATGCGGGTGAGTTACAACCCGCAATCCGAACTTAGACTGGGTTTAGGAGATTGCCTTCACCTTTCGGTGTCGGAACCCATTGTCCCAACCATTGTAGCCCGCGTGTAGCCCGGATAATTCGGGGCATGCTGACCTACCGTTGCCCATTCCTTCCTCCCCTTTAGCAGAGGCGGTCCCAACGATGTCCCCATCGACCCGAAGGTCAAGCTGGCAATTGTTGGCGTGGGTCTCGCTCGTTGCCTGACTAAACAGGATGCTTCACAGTACGAACTGACGACGGCCATGCACCTCCTCTCAGCTAGTCAAGTAGAGTCTTCATCCCGACTATCATTCAGCTGTCTTATCCGGTGAGATTTCCGGCGTTGAGTCCGATTAAACCGCAGGCTCCACCCGTTGTGGTGCTCCCCCGCCAATTCCTTTAAGTTTCAGCCTTGCGACCGTACTCCCCAGGCGGCGCATTTCACGGTTTCCCTTCGGCACCTCAGTGACACGTGGTCACTGACACACCTAATGCGCATCGTTTACAGCTGGGACTACCCGGGTATCTAATCCGGTTTGCTCCCCCAGCTTTCGTCCCTCACTGTCGGAGCCGTTCTGGTGAGATGCCTTCGCCATAGGTCGTCCCACCGGGATTACAGGATTTCACTCCTACCCCGGCAGTACCTCTCACCTCTCCCGGTCCCTAGAACTGCAGTTTCCCCTGAACGCCCATCAGTTAAGCCGATGGATTTCTCAAGGGACACACAGATCCAGCTACGGACCCTTTAAGCCCAGTAAAAGCGGCCACCACTCGAGCCGCCGGTATTACCGCGGCGGCTGGCACCGGTCTTGCCCGGCCCTTTCTTCACCAGTTGTTTACACTGGTGGACAGCCACCCTGTGGTGGCACTCGGGGTTTCCTTATCACGGTTGCCCGCATTGTAAAGTTTTCGCGCCTGCTGCGCCCCGTAGGGCCTGGATTCGTGTCTCAGAATCCATCTCCGGGCTCTTGCTCCCACAACCCGTACCGATGACAGGCTTGTTGGGCTTTTACCCCAACAACTACCTAATCGGCCGCAGACTCATCCTGAAGCGACGGATCTTTCATCCGGAGAACATTCCAGTTCTCCCGGACTATAGAGCATTACCCCCAGTTTCCCGGGATTATTCTCTTCTTCAGGGCAGATTGTCCACGTGTTACTGAGCAGTTCGCCGAGGTCTTGCACCTCTCGACTCGCATGGCTTAGTCAAACCCCGATAGCAGTGGCCTCTGGCAGGATCAACCAGAATTTGTTTGGTTACTTTTCGCAACGCACACTTGCTCGGACTATTGGCGGGTGCGGACAGATGTCCACACCATCAGTATTCCTATGTCGAACCCGTTGCAACATCGCTGTTCACAGTTCGGGCTCCCATCTAAACGGCCTCTAATGTTGTGTTCGAAGGCTTATATACCTTTGTAGGCATTCACCCCCAAACAACAACGTTTGAGCCGTCTACCACGTTCGTGGTGAGCGTGGGATAATAAAGTTACATCATATTCTATATATTTCCTTCGGATATTCCTCTCCAGAGATCCTGACTTTTGGGTTATTGATCCTTTTTTTGAATTCTACTTCTCCGGTTATCTGGGTATAGTCGCTCTAAATGTTTATTGAGGTCTCATTGTTGGCGGATTATGACTTCTGCGCGAAGTCTTATGGTTGTCTGCCTGATATCTCTATAAAACCCCGGACGGATTATTAACAGAGAGACTGATCAATTTATTTGGACTTAATTCAAAACTTATTTCCTCAATACGAACTCCTGGGGATGTATCATTATACTTTTCTTATCTTTTCAGGAACATGAGTTTCTCTCTGAACTCTCTGGTTTCTTTGGGTTATTCCCCGCGTTCCGAAAGAATGTCGGACCATTTGAAAAATCATGGTGGTGCAGATGAATCCTATTTTGGAGATCTCTGGTGTTTCATTCAGGTACCTGGGAAAGAATAATGCACTACGGGATATCACCTTCCCGATTGAGTCAAAAGCAAAGATCGCTCTGGTCGGGGCAAATGGGGCAGGGAAATCAACACTTCTCCTGATGCTTAATGGAATGCTTCGTCCGGATGCCGGAGAAATCCGGTTTCATGGAGAACTCCTGAAATACTCCCGCACCTCACTCCGAAATTTACGACAGAAGATCGGGTTCGTTTTTCAGGATGCCGACCGGCAGATCATAGCGCCGACAGTATGGCAGGATGTGGCATTCGGGCCTGCAAATCTTGAATATTCGCGGGAAAAAATTGAATCCGTTGTGCTCACCGCTCTCCATCAGGTCGGGCTTGAAGGATTTGAAAGGAGGCCTCCTCATCAATTATCAGGAGGAGAAAAGAAGAGAGTAGCTATTGCAGGCATTCTTGCAATGGATCCTGAAGTTCTCATCCTTGATGAACCAACCAGCATGCTCGATCCTGCAGGATCAGAAGATATCATGGATCTTCTCGAGGAACTTCACCATCAGGGAAAGACTATCATCATATCAACCCATGATGTCGAACTTGCATATTCATGGGCTGATACGATCATCCTGATGGAAAAAGGGGAGATCATAGCAAGAGGAACTCCTGAACAGGCATTTGCGGACAAGGAACTGGTCCGCCGGGCACGGCTTAAAATGCCGGTGATCGTAGAGTTATATACTGAACTGATCCGGCGTGGTGTCAGAAACGATTCTCAGATGCCGCGTTCCATCCTTGATATGATCAGGATTATTGAATGTGATCGCCATGGGGGAATGCAACTCCATAGTCATGGATGTGGTGTGATCACAGTGGTTGATGTGGCACTGGCTGATCAGGAGATGATCAAAAGAATTGTTGAGGATAAGGAGATTCGGACAATTGGAGCGATGGGAAGCAGGGCAAAGATCTGTGCCCGCCAATGGGGTGTGATCCCTGATTATACCTATGCGGTCATCGACAAATGTATCCTTCATGCCATGAATGGAAGAAGATCCCTGATCCTGACATCGGGCGGGATGGTTCCGAGGGTTGTAGAAAGGGTACAGGAGTTCAACTCAGAAAATAAAAGGACTATTCAGGTGATCACCGGTTTGAATAACAACCTCTCTGAAGTTCTAGACAATCTGGTGTCTACCACATTTGAACAAACGCACTAAGAAACGCACCTCTTTTGTGGAGTGCCGTCAACATATACGAAGCCTATGAATACTGATATACCAGGCAGGCCACCTGCAGGGGGTCCCACCAAGGATGAAATCCTTGCAATCTCCCTATTTAAACTGAATCTTTCTCCTGATGATATCTTTGCAGATCTCGGCTGTGGGACCGGTCGGGTATCCCTTGAGGCGGCACCGCTGGTGAAACGGGTTCTTGCTGTTGATCGACGTGTCGAGGCATGTACCTGGACCGAACGGGAAGCACAGGCAAACGAAATCTCTAATGTATCAGTATTTCATGAGGATGTCAGAACATTTCTCTCAACTGTGGACCATCTGGATAGTGTCTTTGTAGGAGGATCACAGGGGCTTGGTGAAATGATAGATGCCCTCGCGCAACTCAAAGTTCGATCCCTGGTAATCAACGCAGTGATGCTTGAAACCGTCAATACTGCAGTATCTTATCTGAAGAAGCACGGTTTGTTCAGGGAGGTCGTCATGGCACAAATATCCCGAAGTTACTCAATTGGATCAGGCATCATGCTCAAACCGCTTGATCCGGTCTTTATTATCTGTGGTGGTACCGGATGCTGACTGCTGTCGGGCTTGGTCCCGGGGATCCAGAACTGCTCACGCTCTCTGCGGTACGACATTTGAGTGAAGCAGATCGCGTCTTTGTTCCCGGAGGAATTGCGCGGAGCCTTGTTGAGCCATACTGCACCCCGGTCGAACTCTCCTTTCCGATGAGCCATGATGAGGCCGCAATATCAAGACAGATCGAAGAGAATGCCGGGATTATTGCTCCTGTTGCCGAAACAGGTAATGCAGTGTTCGGAATCATCGGTGATCCAAATATTTTTTCAACATTTTCCAGGCTTTGTGTTGTTCTCAAGAAGAAGCACCCTCACATCCAGATCAGCACGGTTCCAGGCGTCAGTTCAATCACAGCTCTCACATCTGTGACTGAAAAACCAATCAATGGCGGATTCTCTGTCTCTGATGGCAGCCCGGAGCTGGTGAAAATCCAGATGAAAGTCAGACGTCCGCGTGAGGCAGCAGAACGGTTGAAAAAGGAAGGATACAGCAGGTTTGTTCTTGTTGAACGGATGTACATGGAAGGTATGAAGATCTGGAGGGATGATCTTCCTGATGAGAGCAATTACTTCTCACTCCTGTTTGCGGAGAAGGAACCATGAAACCGGTATGGTTTGTCGGTGCTGGGCCGGGAGATCCCGATCTGATCACGGTTAAAGGAAATAATCTGATTAGGTCAGCTGATCTCCTGGTTTACGCAGGCTCTCTTGTAAACCCGGATCTTGTCAACAGATCACCCGCACCTGAAAAATATGATAGCAACGGGATGTCTCTCGAAGAGATGACTCCGCTGATGGTCAAGGCCTGCCGGGATGAGAAAACTGTAGTGAGGCTCCATTCCGGTGACCCTGCACTTTACGGGGCAATAATCGAGCAGATGGATCTACTCAAGGCAGAAGGAATATCTACGGAGGTAGTTCCCGGGGTTTCATCCCTATTCGGAGCTGCTGCAGCGCTCCAGACCCAACTTACTCTGCGGGGTGTATCAGAGTCGGTCATCATCACAAGGCCAGCTGGAAAGACTCTTGAGCATGATCACATCAGGGAATATTCACTGCACCGGGAAACGATGGCGATCTTTCTTGGATCCGATCGTCTGAATGAGGTGGTTGCAAAGGTGTCGCATCCACCCGGGACTCCGGCGGTGGTCATCTATCATGCTACCTGGCCGGATCAGCAGATTATCAGGGGAACGGTGGGAACGATTGCACAAATGGCAAAGGATGCGGGAATATGCCGTTCAGCGCTCCTGCTTATCGGAGAGGTCTTTGGCGATGAACTTCCCGGCCATGTTAGATCTGAATTATATTCATGACAGGAACCATCGTTACCGCTCTTCCTTATTTTTCAGAACCTGCAGAGCGGATTGCATCAGCGCTCGGCGGCTCCTTTGTTGCATATCACGACTCGGTTTTTACTGATACCATTAGCACAGCAGATCGGATCGTAGCCCTTATGGCGATCGGGATCGTGGTGCGAAAGATAGCCCCGCTTCTCACTGACAAGTGGCGTGATCCCGCAGTCGTTGTGGTAAGCCCGGACTTGAGGTATGTAATTCCGATATCAGGGGGGCATCATGGTGCAAATGACCTCGCGTATGAACTCGAGAAAAAACTGGGCCTGATCCCGGTGATTACAACCGCCACTGAAGCAACCGGGAGGGCATCGGCGGAGGGCATTGCTGAGGAAAAGGGCCTTCGCGTTGTTAATCCTGGATCAACCCGGAGATCAAATGCTGCGGTACTCACTGGAACTGCAGGCATCTACTCTGTTGAAGGGCCGGGTATGGTCATTGCTGGTGGGGGTGTTTCATTTCTCGTCTCTGATGCACCCTATACAGCCGGCATCGGCTGCAGGAAAGGGGCAACATCCAGGGAGATCGTTGAGGCAATTGATGAGGCCCTCATGTCAGCAACTCTGACACGTTCTGATATCAGTATCTACGCCACCACCACTCTGAAACTTCATGAACAGGGTCTGACCGATGCAATCAGGGAGATTGGAGGTAATCTGATCTATCTTGATCAGGAGACACTCTGCAGAGAATCGGTGCCGTCTGAATCTGCAGCTGAGCGTTTTGGTCTTCCTGGTGTTGCCGAACCAGCTGCCCTCGCGGTATCATACAAAAAAGAACTCATAATGGAGAAGAAAGTCTATGGAAATGTCACCCTTGCCTTCGCCCGATGAACCAATAACGGGCAGGCTCTATATTGTTGGAATTGGTCCCGGGTCGCCTGAAATGCTGACCCGTCGTGCTGAAAAGGTGATTGCAGATTCAGCAGTTGTCATCGGGAACGACTTTTACCTTGATCAGATCAGCCATCTGCTTGACGGGAAGAATGTCGTCAGAAGCAGGATGGGAAAAGAGGTTGATCGTGCAGAAGAGTGCATCAACCTTGCCAGAACCACGAGTGTATCCATGGTCTCCGGCGGTGATCCGGGTGTGTATGGAATGGCAAGCATCGTGCTTGAGGTTCTTGATCATACCGGCCTTGCGATACCGGTAGAGATCGTTCCCGGAGTTACCGCAGCAACTGCTGGTGCTGCACGACTGGGTTCTCCGTTGTCCGGGGATTTTGCCGTGGTAAGTCTCTCAGATCTTCTCACCCCGCGGGATGTGATAAGGTCGAGACTTTCGGCATTGTTCTCAGTGAAGATGCCTGTGGTTCTGTATAACCCTAAGAGCAGGACCCGGACTGAACAACTCGGTGAAGCAGTCGCTCTTGCACTGAACTATCTCTCGCCTGATACACCAGTGGGCATAGTCAGGAATGCGTACCGGGAGGATGAGTTGGTACTGTATACCACGCTCGGAAAAGTCTGGGAGATCGAGGATCAGATAGATATGCACGCCGTTGTTTTTATTGGTGGAGAAGAGACAAGAATCTGGAAGAGAGGTGAGGATGTCAGAGGAATCATTACGCCCCGGGGATACCACCGGAAATACCTATATTGATATCGGCGCAGACACGCAGGAGGGATACTCAATATCATCCCGTTCAAGGGAGATGGCTCGCAAAGCCATCGGTGATAAGACTCCTGAGGATAGGATCAGGCAGCGGTGTTCAATTGCAGTTGGTGACTTTGCCATGGCTGACCTGATGCGGTTCTGCAATGATCCAATACCTGCAGGCCTTGCTGCCCTTTCTGCAGGAGCCCCGATATTTACCGATATCAGGATGGTGGAGACGGGTATTCAGAAGAAGGGACATTCAAGCCGGGTAACCTGTGTTCTGGACATCCCGTCCGGATCAGAAGACTCTGGCACCATAACCCGGACATCAGCCGGGTTCCTGGCAGCACGTGATCAACTTGATGGTTCGATCATTATGATTGGGAATGCACCCTCTGCACTTCTTGTTGTATGTGATATGATTCGCGGTGGTTGTCGCCCGGCACTTGTTATCGGGACACCTGTTGGTTTTGTAAATGCTGCAGAGTCAAAGGAAGTACTTCGGGCGGTCGCAATTCCATCCATCTCAAACGAAGGTACGCGTGGAGGAACGCCAATTGCAGTGGCAGCGCTGAACGAGATCATCACCATGTTTGTTTCCAGGCAATAAGCGGTGATTTTGTGATCGATCCGGTGAGCGGGTTTGTATACCCCGTATCATGGGTGAATGCCTGCACCAATTCCAAAGCACTAATGGAAGCGGAATCAGGTCTTGCGGTTCTTACCGCTGACGGAACGATCCTGATGCGTGGATTCACCACCGGAACAACCGCTGCAGCAGCAGTGAAAGCCGCGGTCCTCTCGCTGAAAGATCCTGTTTCCGGCCCCATCACGGTTATGACACCTGCAGGCATCAGGGTTCCGGTGGAAGCAAAAGGTGAGGATGGCCATGGAGTCTCTGAAAAGTATTCAGGTGACTATCCTGATGATGTCACTGCAGGTATCAGGTTTCATGCATATGCAGTACCGGCTACAGCTGTCGTTGAGATTATTGCCGGGGATGGTATTGGGAGATGGGATCGAGAAAACCCGCGATACCCGAAGGGAGCACCTGCAATCAGTCCTCCGGCATTTGCAGAAATCCGATCTGCCATAACCGAAGCACTTGAGGTAGCCGGGCTTTCCGGTGTCAGGGTAACCCTTTCTGCAGAGGATGGAGTTCGTATTGCCTCCCTGACGCTCAATGCCAGGGTGGGAGTAGTTGGTGGGATCTCGGTCCTTGGTTCGACCGGCTTTGTTGAGCCATGGGATGATCACCTGGAAGAGACTATCATAAACCGGATATCTGGCGCCAGTAGTGTTGTGTTAACCACCGGAAGGGTCGGGCTCAGGCACTCGCGTCTTCTCTTTCCAGGTCATGAAGTGGTCCTGGTCGGGTCCCGGATCGGTCCGGCGCTTGCCCATGTGCAGGGGGAAGCGATCCTGTGCGGGCTGCCCGCACTGATCCTGAAATTCATAAACCCTGCATTTCTTGATGGTTCTGGTTATGGAACAGTTGAGGAGATGATCGGGACGGATGAGTTTGATCGGCGTGCGCAGGAGTCAATGTCAGGTTTCTGTGCCGATCACCCCGAAACCAGGATAGTAATCCTTGATCGTGAAGGACGAATAATCAGGGAGGCACCATGAAGATCGTCGGGGTTGGCTGCGGTCCGGATCTCCTCACCTGCCAGGCTGAAGAGGTGATCAGATCAGCAACCCTCATCGTGGGATCAGAGCGGGCCATATCACTTGTTGAGAAAAAGATCCCCGCTGGATGTGATGTGAGGGTCATAGAGGATTACAAGGCTCTCAGATCTCTTCCTGGCGAGGCTGTTCTCCTGTCGACAGGAGACCCCATGTTATCGGGCCTCGGATATCTCCCTGGGGAGGTTATTCCCGGGATCTCTTCAGTACAACTTGGTGCTGCACGCCTCCATACTTCCCTGACAAACCTCCTGGTGCTTACAGCACACGGACGCGGTCACGATGATGCGATGTGTACTGCTTGTGATGAAGTCAGACGGGGTCGCTCACTCTGCCTGATTACAGATCCTTCTTTTAAGATCGACAGTCTTGTAAAAAAGCTACATTCACATCCTGAATACCGTTTGGTGATCTGTCAGGATATCGGATATCCTGAAGAGAAGATCATTGAAGGAACTGTGGACGTCCCGCCCAAGGCTACATCAGGAATGTATATCCTGTTTCTGCTTCCTCCGGCATACCCCGATTTTGCCAAGGCTCCGGCTCTTTAACACAAATTTTTCAAAAGGGATTGGTCCCCGTGGTGACCTTTGGGCAGTCAACCGGTTGATTCAGGTTTCACAGGGACCAATGGGGTCTTCATCGAACAATGCCCTCCTACAACAACAGGAGTGATAACCGCATTTGATGGGGGGTGTGAAATGAGGTATTTCACATGTATGCGTCAGGTGTTATTCGGATGGGGGGATGTGTTATCACTACGTTGTCTGCTGCAGAGAGGTAATAATTAGTTTATTTTAGACCTATATTAAATTTGGGGGCGATTGATGGGCATTTATCGAAACCGGGCAATAATTGGTGGTCGAAGATTAGGCAACCCGAATGTTGGTCAAATATTAACTTTATTCCTTGTGAAATGAGACAAGAATAAATAAAACGACTGCCTATTATGCTATGTGAAGACTACCACCCGGGTCAAGAAAATCAACGGGCATGATTACCTGTACGAAATAACCTATTATTACGACAAAGAAACTCGGAGAACCAGGCAAAAAAGCAGATACCTGGGAAAGTACGTGGATGGAAAACCCGTCCGTGTACGGGAGAAGGCAAAGAGTCCTGAACGTGTGTACGTGTACGGGGAGTTGATTCCGTACCTTAACGCCATCCGGTCACTAGAACTTTCCGAGATTCTGGGGGCACACCTCACAGAACATGAGACTCGGATATGTCTTACTCTTGCGATTACTGCTCTTATCTGTCCTGACGCAATATATAATCCCGGTGCATGGTTTGAGGGAACAGCCCTCTCACGAATCTATCCCGGGTTGAAAATATCATCCCAGACCGTCTCAAAACTACTCAAAAAACTGGGAGAATCAGGCCTTCCGATGGATATCTGTCGCACCTGTATTAGCAGGCGGGAAAGCGGGGATAGCAGAGTGTACGACCTGATGATTCCCCAACTCCGCTTCTCCACATCAGGAAGGAAGCAACAGGTAAATACACAGTTTTTTGATCAGATCTCGCTCTACTATGACCGGAATATAAGTATTCCTGCGGCATATCTCCCCCATCCTAAGAACCTGACTGCAACAAGGCTGGTAAAGAATGCAGTGGCAGGGATGCACATCTTCCATTACCGAAGTACGGCCCTGATCTCTGGTAGGGAGTTTAACTCTGCAATGAACATCTACGGTCTCATATTTAGTGGAACTCCCTTTGTGATCCCGATCAATCCTGATAATGAACTGGTGAGAGACGAGATAAAACGGCGACGCAGTGAACTTATGCACCCGAAGAACCTGAAGATATTCAGGGGTGAGACACTTTTCGTGGTTCCCATTACTGTTCCGGTGGAATCAGTGCAGATGCACGGGTATGTCTGTTATAGTCCCAGACAGGATGAAGAGGAGAGAAATGAGTACAGCGAGGATCTGGAACTCATCCTTGACAGCCTTCATAATACGCCTATTTATAAATGGACCGATCCTGCTGCTGCTGTCCAGGACATAGCAGGGAGATATGAGCCCTTTGTTCAGTGGAAAGTTGAGGAGAACCGGCTCAATGTCAACATCAAACAGAAAGCAGTCTCCCGCCAGCTTCGTGATGCAGGAATATCTGTTCTCTTCTATGGGGGAGGAGATTTTCAATGGGATCAATGTATGCAATGGACGTCTGAACAGAAGGAAGATGAACTCTTCTTTAGTACTGTTGTCAGCAGACTCCAGATATATCCTCACACTGTGGATGCCGATATGATAAGGCAGGGTCTCTATCTCATTGCCTTCATCAGTCTCATGCTTAAACGGTGGGTTGAACGTCAGTTTGAGTCCGCAGGTCTTCTGAGTGTGTCAAGCGTCCAGAAGATCATGATTGATCTCGCCAAGATACGCCTTATAGGGTTAGGCAATGATCGAACGGTTATTACCGGGCTGCATCCAAGGCAGCATGACATCCTTGAAAGTTTAAAATGGCAGGCAGATCCCCTGGCATAATGGGATAAATGTGTTTAAACCCGGTTGTATGGGGTAGATCGTTTGAACAGCCTTTAGGCATATAATCCAGGGTAAAAACTGGTGGTGTTCATGTTTAGGCCATATAAACTGCATCAAATGGACTTTTTTTTTAAAAATTTGTGTCGATGTGCTCAAAAAAATAAAAAATAAACGAAATCTGGATTCTATTCTGCAACTGTTACGATTCCATTACTCTCATAGAGAAGACCGTCCTGGATCATTCCTGCGAGTATTCGCCGCACCCGCTGTGTATCTTCACCAGAACTTTGAATGAGAACTTCAAGAAGGGTTCTTTTCTCATCAAGCAGCCGTCTTAAAAGTTTACTTCTGATCTGTCTATCTGATCCTTCAAATGCGGATTGCCTGGAATAATGGCGACTTTTCCTGTTTGGATTCTCTACCCTGCGGGCAAGCCATGTGCCGTAGTCCATCAGGGCATAATACCACTCACGGGGATTTGCTCGATCAATCGTCGTCTCCACAAGAGGATGGATGTCAGAATCGGCAATTTTCTCTCCATCAGCAAAAAAATGATGAATAAACACCCTTCTGATGTTGGTCTCAATAAAAATGACCGGCTTGTTGAAGGCAAATACAGCGATGGATCCCGCAGTTGCCCTGCCTATTCCGGGAAATGTAATCAGGATTTCGGGTTCTGTTGGAAGAATTCCATTCCAGTCATCTACCACTGAGCGCGCGAGGCCATGGAGATATTTTGCCCTTCTGTTATACCCGAGACCCTGCCATGCTCCCAGTACATCTGCAAGTGGTGCATCTGCGAGCGATGAAAAATCCGGGAACCTGCTGATGAAAAGTGGAAATTTCTCCATCACCCTTGGAACCTGGGTCTGCTGCAACATGAGTTCAGATACCACAACCCGGTACGGGGTAATCTCATCACGCCACGGCATTGGGCGCCTCATCCTGGCATAAAATTCGTGTATTATTCCTCTAAATGCTTCAAGATCATCGGGATTAGAGCCTAGGAAGACCTGACTTACCCCGGTTTCAAGGCGATGCTGAATCATCAGACAAACCTTCACAATCCGCTTGGAAGAATCACATTCATGCCTGACATCTCTATCTTCTCCTGAAAAGTTCTTCCAACTTTGACCTGGTGAATGAGACTATGGTAGGCCTCCCGTGTGGACAGGTGTATGGTTCAGATGTACGGGAGAGCTGGCTTATGATCTCCTCTCCCTGTTCCGGTGTGAGGATGACCCCAGCCTTGACTGCCCCCCGGCAGGCAACCAGCCGGGAGACAGACTCCTGCATCCTGTTCTCCTGCCCTCCGCTGAGGGCACCTGAAATGATCTCTTTGATTGCATCAGGGTCCTCGCATCGCCCGAGCACGACGGGGACACTCCTTACACACCAGGTATCCTTCCCAAACGGTTCAAGATGAAATCCTTCCTCCTCAAGATCTGATCTGATCTCACCTAGGAGATGAGCTTCTGATGTGGTCAACTGAAGAACTATCGGGATGAGCAGTTCCTGTGAGAGTGTTCCTTCCCTCTGTTCCCTCTTCAACTGGTCATACCTGACCCGCTCGTGGGCAGCGTGCTGATCGATGAGGATTAGATCACCGGCATGGTTTGAGGCAAGAAGGTAAGTTGCAGCAACCTGGCCGATATAGGTCAGAGTGGGGAAGCGGTTTTCGTCTTCTGTTCCTGCCGGTTCCATCAGGAGGCGTGTCTGCCTCAGTTGTCGTGCGGTAGTCCTGTACCCGGCAAGGGTGGCCTCACAGACCCTTTGTGCAGGAGTTTCTAACATCCGGTATACTGGAGTAGGAATACCATGCTCCTGTACATCGGCAATCAGTGGGGCTTCTCTCTTATCAGAAAACCCTGAGTGAGAAAGATCATGGCCATGCAGCGCCTCTTTCACCCTGGATGTGATGAATCTGAGAAACTCTGGCTCATCGGAGATCCTGATCTCCCGTTTGGTCGGGTGGATGTTGGCATCCACACGGGCAGGATCCAGGTTTATCATAAGAATAGCAACCGGGAACGAGTGGGACGGAATGAGTGTTCCATATCCTGCACGTATCGCTCCTGATATCCGCGACGAAACGATCATTCTCCCGTTGACCGCGACCAGAATCCGCTGGGTATTCTGCCTGATCAGTTCGGGGTGTGATATGAATCCCTCTAGGCCGATTCCATGCTCGTCCCCGCTGACTGGAATCATCTGCCCTGCTTCATCAGGCCTCAAAGCCCGCAGCACCTCTCCGAGGGTCCGGGTTCCGTGACTTGTGGATTTTTCCTGTCCGTTCAGGATGTACCTGAAGGTGATCACCGGGTACAGAAGGCTGAAAACCTCGATCACCGATGAGATCCGGGAAAGTTCGGTAGCAAGACTTTTGAGGAATTTCCTCCTTGCCGGGGTGGTGAAGAAGATCTCCTCTACTGTCAGGGTGGTCCCGGCTGGGGCTCCGGTTGCGCCTTGTTCAAGGATCTCCCCGCCGCTGATTATGAGCCGGGTTCCTGCGTCTTCATCGCGGAACCGGGTCACAATCGTCACGTACGCTATGGCTGCGATGCTGGCGAGTGCCTCTCCTCTGAATCCGAGTGTATGACAGGTGTTCAGATCTTCTGCGGTCTGGATCTTGCTTGTTGCATGAGGAGAAAAGGCGAGGGTAACCTCATCGGTGGGTATCCCGCGACCATTGTCAATGATTCGTATCCTAGTGATCTCTTTTCTGTTCGAACTGATCTCAACCGTGATTGTGACTGCACCGGCATCAATTGAGTTTTCGATGAGTTCTTTGACGATGGATGCCGGTCGTTCGACCACCTCCCCTGCTGCGATCTGGTTGATCGTCTCCCCGTCCAGGACCCTGATATGAGGAACTGATATAACAGTCACGCCTGATCCTTTGCCTTGCTCTTCAGATCGGCAAGCAGGGAGAGGGCCTGAAGCGGGGTGAGCGAGTTCACATCAATAGATTCAAGCTCTTCCCTGATGGGATCAGGCTCTGATGGTCCGGATAGAGGAGCAGCCGGGGCATCAAGCAGGATCATCTGGGTATAACGCTTCACTCCGCCTCCCGGTGACTCCTCACCCCTCATGACCTTCTTCATCAGATCTTCGGCCCGCTTAATAACCGGAGACGGAACACCGGCAAGATCGGCTACATGGATACCATAACTGCGATCCGTTGCACCAGGTATGAGTTTCCTGAGAAATACCACATCCTTGTCTGTTTCTCTGACTGCAAAGTGGCAGTTTCTCACCCTTTTTAAATCCGTTTCAACCCCGACAAGTTCATGGAAATGGGTTGCAAAGAGGGTTCTCGGCCCCTTGTTCTTCTTTCCATGCAGGTGCTCAAGCACTGCCCGAGCGATGCAGTACCCGTCAAGCGTGCTGGTACCCCTCCCGATCTCATCAAGGATAACAAGGCTCTGTTCGGTTGCATGATTCAAAATGGTGGCGAGTTCGAGCATCTCCACCATGAACGTGCTCTGGCCACTTGCGAGATCATCAAACGCACCGACCCTGGTGAATATCCGATCCACTAGCCCGACTTTTGCGTACCCTGCCGGAACAAAGCTGCCCATCTGCGCCATCACGATGATCAAGGCGACACTTCGCATATACGTGGACTTTCCGGCCATGTTGGCACCGGTGATGATCAGGATCTGCTCGCCGGAAGCGCTCATCTCTGCGTCATTGGGCACAAAACCATTGGTGAGAGAGGCTTCTACAACCGGATGCCGACCTTCCCGTACCAGCAGTGTCGGCTCGTCGATAAGGTGGGGTCTTACATACCCGAACTTTAATGCAGCCTCTGCAAGACCTGCAAAGAGATCTACTCTTGCGATTGAATGGGCTGTCTCCTGGAGAGCAGAGACATGCTCTCGCAGGGTGGCAAGAAGGGCTGTGTAGAGTTCTTCCTCCAAGCTTAACAGGCGTTCATCAGCAGTTGCAATCTGGGACTCAACTTCGCGGAGTGCAGGAATAGTAAACCGTTCACCGTTGGCTGTGGTCTGGCGTCGTTCATAATCAGGAGGGACTGATGAGAGGTTTGCCTTGGTGATCTCGATGAAAAATCCGAAAACTGCGTTATACTTGATCTTCAGGGACTTGATCCCTGTCCTCTCTTTCTCCTGCTGCTCCAGATCAGCAACCCACTGGCGTCCGTCCCTTGAGATCAACCTGAGCCGGTCGAGTTCTTCATGGTACCCGTCCCTGATGACACCTCCTTTTCTGATCAGAAGCGGTGGATCGTCAACGATAGCCTGCCCGATCAGTGTCACAAGAGACTCAAGATCCGGGATCCCGGAGGCAGAGATTCTGATCGATTCAGGAATTTCTGTGAAACTTTGAAAGAGTGTCCTGACCGATGAGGCAGCCATGAGTGCATTACTAAGAGTCACCAGATCACGCGGACTTGCATTGCCATACGAGATTCTGCCCGCAATACGTTCTAGATCCGCATACCTGTGGAGAATCTGCCTCAGATCCTGACGCAGAATGGTCTCATGGGTAAAGAACTCCACAGCATCAAGCCGCTGGTTGATAGCCTCAACAGATTTCAGCGGTGCTGTAATCCATCGCCTGAGCAGACGCCTTCCCATGGGGGTCTGGGTCATGTCTATAGTATTGACCAGCGTCCCTTCCTCGGTCCGGTCCCGAATGTTGGAGACGACCTCTAGATTTCTGAGAGTTACTGCATCGAGCACAAGGTACTCTGACTGCAGGTTTCGTGAGAGGGACTTGATATGAGCGAGAGGATCGAACTGTGTCTTCTGGGCGTATGCGAGTGCGGCTCCTGCCGCAGTCACGGCCGCAGGAATATCGCTGCAGCCAAGTGAGTCCAGTGAACTGATCCCAAACTGCCGGCAGAGGAGATCCTCTCCCCCTTTTGGATCAAACAGGGAGGGATCCTGTGGTGATATCAGGGGAATGAGTCGTCTTAATGATCCTTCGATCTCCTGTTCAGCTGCTTTTGGTGTGATGCACTCAGCAGGTCTGAACCTTACAACCTCTGCCCTCAGTTCCTCACCGTACCCGTCTGCAGGAACCTCTGATATCTGGAAGTCTCCGGTCGAGATATCAAGAAACGCAGTCCCGATCCGCTTTCGCTTCTTATCAGGGACTGCTGCCATCAGGTACCTGGCACCCTCTCCCGAGAGCAGAGCAGCATCGATCACAGTTCCCGGTGTGACCACCCTGACCACATCACGCTTTACGATCCCTTTTGCCTTCTTGGGATCCTCGATCTGCTCACAGATGGCGACCTTGTATCCACGGCTGATCATCCGTGAGAGATACCCGTCAAGGGCGTGGAACGGTATACCGGCAAGCGGGATGTCCTGCCCGTCAGGCATCCTTCCCCGGGAGGTGAGAGTTATCTCCATCTCCCTGGCACAGATCTCTGCATCCTCGCAGAAGGTCTCATAGAAATCACCCATACGGAAAAAGATGACACAGTCCGGGTACTGCCGTTTAGCCTCGTAAAACTGCTGCATAGCCGGAGTTACCCTCCCTGGCTTCTCGCGTTGTCCGTTACCTGATTCCTGGGATGATGTCATATCTGGTGTGGCATTCTCTCATGCCTGGTGTTCTGATACCTGTCTCTCATTACTGAAGGAAAGAAGTGTAAACTGAAAATATGTCTGTACATTTTTTCGCTTCGATGCGATAAACAACCTCCCATGAGCCATTGAGGACTCTGTTTTTACCACCCTGACCTCCTGATGATGACCATGAAGAGGGGAAGGGAGGTTAATACCCGATGCAAAGCAGATATTAATAGTATGAAAGTTGCCATTATCGGCGCTTCCGGCTATACAGGGGGGGAGCTCTTCCGGCTCCTGCATGCACATCCCCGGGCTGAGGTGGTCTGTGCGACCTCCCGGCAACTGGCCGGAAAGCCGGTGACCTCCCGGCATCCCCATCTCACCGGGTTTACTGATCTTACCTTTACGAACCCCGAGGTCTCATCTCTTGATGTGGACGTTGCCTTCCTGGCAGTGCCACACACAGCAGCGATGGCATATGCTCCCTCCATGATTGAGCAGGGGATCAAGGTCATCGATCTCTCGGCTGACTACCGACTCTCAAAAGAGGTGTTTGAGAAGGTGTACGGGGTGCCCCATACTGCATACTTCCCTGCTCCGTACGGGCTCTGCGAACTGCACCGTGAGCAGTGCAAAAATGCATCCTTTATCGCAAACCCCGGATGCTTCCCGACCGGTGCAACCCTCGCAGCAGCACCGCTCGCCGGGCGTGCCCACACAATCATCTACGACTCAAAGTCAGGTGTATCTGGTGCAGGTGACAATGCCTCTGAAACCACCCACTACCCTAACGTAGGTGACAACCTGACTGCGTACAAATTGACGAGTCACCGGCATCTAGCAGAGATGCGTCAGGAACTCGGGTTTCTGAAGTCAGGAGCCAAGGCATATTTTACCCCTCATCTTCTTCCGGTGAACCGTGGTATCCTGACCACAGCCCATATTCTCCTGAACGAACCGGTGGAACAGCAGGAAGTAGAGCGGCTCTATCGGGAATTTTACAAGAATGAACCGTTTGTCAGATACCAGCGCCCGTCCCTGAATGCAGTACGGGGATCCAACTTCTGCGATCTGATGGTAGAAGCATCAGAGGAACGGGTCGTTGTTGTATCTGCAATAGACAACCTGGTCAAGGGAGCAAGCGGTCAGGCAATACAGAATATGAACCTCATGTGCGGGTTCAAAGAGACAGAAGGATTATGGAGCCCGGCGATTCTGCCGTAGAATACAGATGTTAGTAAAAGATGCAATGACCCCGGACCCGGTGACCTGTAGTGTTGATGATACCGTCTCTTCGATCGGGGGACTCATGCGGAAAAGACATATCGGTGGTGTACCGGTGATGAATGGCAACCGCCTCGCTGGCATGGTGACCGAGACTGATCTGCTCAAACTTCTCATGACCAAAGGTCCCTCTGACGACCTCTGGCTGCCGTCACCGCTTGAGGTGATCGAACTTCCGATCCGTGAGTTCATCAACTGGGAACGGACGAAAGAGGCCCTCACCGATATCGGCAGCAAAAATGTGGGCTCTATCATGAGTAGCCCGGTCATCACAATCACGCCTGAAGAGGATATTGAAGCCGCTGCGGCACTCATGCTCAAAAAGAAGATCGACCGGCTTGCGGTAGTGAGCGGTGACAGACTGAAAGGGATCATCACCAGGGAAGATATCGTCTGGGCGATCTCTGGTGGAAAAGGAGCGGAATCCCGTGAGTGAGATGCAGTCCATCTGTGCAGTAGAAGGAGTATCTGCAGCAGGCATAAAGGAAGGAAAGTACGGCCTAGCTCTTATCAGGGCTGAAGGCACTGCAGTAGCAGTTTTCACAAAAAATATTGCACGGGCAGCTCCGGTCATCCTGATGCAGGAGCGGATGAAGCGAGGGCTTCTTGCGGCGACGATCTCAAATAGTGGATGCGCCAATGCCCTGACCGGTCAGCGGGGTATCAACGATGCTGAAGAGATGGCCTCGATCGCTGCAGAAGAACTCTCGCTCGATCCGCTTGAGGTTGGAGTTGCGAGTACCGGTGTTATCAGTAGGTACCTCGACCTTCCACTCATCAGAAATCAGTGCCACCAGATCGCACCTCATCTTGCACACAGCCCATCTGCAGAGATCAGTGCTGCAAAAGCGATCATGACCACAGACCTTGTTGAGAAACACTCCCTGGTAACCCGTGAGGGATTTACCATCGGCGGTATCTGCAAAGGTTCAGGGATGATAGCCCCGAATATGGGGACCATGCTCGGGTATGTCTACACCGACGCAGAGATCAGTGCACCAGATCTTCAGACCGCTCTGAAGACCGCGGTCAGGCGAAGTTTCAACCGGGTAGTCGTGGACGGTGATACCAGCACCAATGATGTCGTGTTCTGCACTGCAACCGGAGCTGCCGGGAAGGTGCCGCTAAATGAGTTTACATCAGCACTTGAAGAGTGCTGCATCAGTCTTGGGCGGCAGGTAGCTTGTGATGGTGAAGGAGCAACCAAACTGATCGAGGTTATCGTGAGGAATGCCCGGAGTGAGGATGAGGCAGACCTTGTCGCCAGGACTGTGGTAGGATCTCCTCTTGTCAAGACCGCGATCTATGGTGAGGATCCGAACTGGGGGCGGATCGTCGCAGCAGCAGGGCGTTCAGGTGCAGAGTTCGATCCAGAGAAAGTCTCCTGCTGGATTGCAGGTTCAGATCGCAGGTCAGCGGTCTGCGAGAGAGGGGTGCTCACTGAAGATCTGAGCACCGCAAAAGCAGCACTCGGGGGTCGAGAGGTGCAGATCGAGCTCGATCTTGCAGCAGGAAATGGGAAGGCAGTGGCATGGGGATGTGACCTGACCGAGAAGTACGTCGAGATTAACGGGAAGTACACAACATGAAACGTGAAGACGTCCTCATGGAGGCCCTGCCCTATATCCGCAAGTTCCATGGCAGGACCATGGTGATCAAGCTCGGTGGTCACGCCATGGTCGAGGGGGAGATCCTTGATACCGTTGTCAGCGATGTTGTCCTGCTTCAACTGGTCGGGATCAAAGTGGTCCTTGTTCACGGTGGAGGTCCTGAGATCACCGAGAAGATGAAGGCCCTCGGAAAAGAGCCGAAGTTTGTTGGTGGCCTCCGGATCACCGATGATGAGACTCTTGAAGTTGCCCAGATGGTTCTTGTCGGCAAGATCAACACCAACATTGTATCCTTAATCTCAAAGGCAGGTGGAAAGGCGATCGGGATCTCTGGCAACGACGCGAACCTGATCATCGCCCGCAAGATGGAACGGCAGCGTGTGAGGGTGAACAACAGAGAAGAAGAGGTCGATCTCGGGCACGTGGGAGAGATCGAGATGATCAATCCTGACATCCTGAATACCCTGCTTGATAGCGGCTACATCCCTGTCATCGCCCCTCTCGCCATCGATCGTGCAGGCAACGATCTCAATATCAATGCAGATACAGCCGCCGGTGAGATCGCGATTGCACTCAAGGCCTACAAGTTCATCAGCATGACCGATGTCGACGGGATCATGGACAAGGGACGTACAAAGGTGTTCCGGCAGATCACCAAGTCTGATGCTGAGCAACTGATTTCAACCGGTGTTGTCTCTGAAGGTATGATCCCCAAGGTCCAGGCTGTACTTCACGCGATCCAGGATGGAGTGCCGTATTCCCATATCATCAATGGAAATATCAGTCATAACCTCATCCTCGAGCTCTTCACTTCTGAGGGTGTGGGAACGATGATCACCATGAAGGAGGTCGGCCTCTGATGGATGAAAAGCAGCCTTGTCGGCACTATCGGGCACTCATCCCGATGCTGACCGGTCTGCTTATTGTACTGACACTCTGCACCGGATCTGTTTCAGCAGGTGTCTTTCTCAAGAATGGCAGTGATGTCACTGGTGATCATCCTGCAGAAACTATCCTCTCTGATCCGAATACCACTCCTGGCGACTACTCTGTAACCTTTTTTTATAACACCCATTGCGGAGCCTGTCACCTTGCGATGACCTACCTCAATGAGTATAGTGCCGCTCACCCGGGGATACTGATCACATCGTATGATCTCTTCAATAGCAGTGAAGGCAAGAGCCTGTTTGAGCAGTATAAAGCAGAATATCACCGTCAGTATGTCTCGGTCCCGTCGGTCTTCATCGGAAATGCAGGACTTGAAGGGGAGTCTGCAATCAGGGAGAACTTTGACGAACTGGTCACCTGGTACGAGCAGAATAAAAAAACTGGTCCATCCGGGCAGAATACGACTTCTGTTCAGACAAAGAGAGGTACCTGGAATGTCATCAGCATCCCTCTGGTCCTGATCGCCGGGCTGGTTGATGGAATAAACCCCTGTGCATCCGCGGTGCTTGTATTCCTGCTCATCCTGCTGATGACTATCAGACAGAAACAGCGAATACTTCTTGCAGGTACTGTGTTCACCAGTGCGGTCTACTTCATATACTTCATCTCGGGAACCGGCATCTACAGCCTTGCTGCGATCACCGGAATTCTCAGGGGGTATTCGCTCATTGCCGGAATAATCGCAGCAGGAGCGGGACTCCTCTGGATCAGGAATGGAATAATCTCTTCCAGAGCATCTGAATCAAATGGTTCCGGGGCTGTAGAGAAACCATTCTTCGGGAGACTGGAAACGATGGTTATACCTGGTGCTTTTGTTCTTGGCCTCCTCACCGGTGTCCTCGAACTTTCATGCACCGGCGGAATTTACCTGGCAATCCAGGACATGATCTCGTTTAAGGTGAACATCGTTCAGGGTCTCGTGTACCTGTTCCTGTATAACCTCGCATTCATCGTACCGCTTCTCGTGATCATCCTTCTTTTCTATTGGTGGATCCCGGCGGAAGAGAGTGAAGAAGGAAAAGAAAAGAACCCGGGGAAACTTGAACTTTTTACCGGAATGCTTCTGCTTGTCTTCGCGTTTCTTGTATTGTCAGGTGCGGTCTGAATCAACTGACCGTCACTCAACTCCCCGCTTTTTGTCCTGTAGATCCTCGCTCATCCGGATCAGTGTTTTGAAGATGTCCCTGATTGGACCGGGATCGATGCCGGACTGTTCAGCCTGCCTGGCAACATGACTGAGAACCACTTCTACGCGTTCGGGATCACGGGTTGGAGCACCGGTTGTATCCTTCTCTTCTGCGATCTTAATGGCAATTTCCATCCGCGCTCTGATCAGCCTTATGATCTCGAGATCAACGGCCTCTATCTCATCCCTGAGTTCCTCCAGTGTCATATCCTGAGTACAGATATCTGCCTCGCAGAAATAAGAGCGTCGGATCTTCCCTGCACAAGCACCCGTACATGAACCGATGGCCCTGATTTTATTTATCGACAGATGCTGAACCTGATAGCCATGCATATCTGGGAACAAATACCGCAGAGGGAGCGACGCGATCTTCTGATCGCGTGGCTTGCGCTCTCTGCGGCGTTCACCGTGGCTATGATCGGGACGAGCAGACTTGTGCCGACCCTGATCCTTGAAATGTTCCTGATCTCGATGGTGACTGCGGGAGTTGCGTTCATTGTACACGAGATGGCCCACAAGTTCACTGCAATGAAGTATGGATACTGGGCAGAGTTTCAGATGAACACCACAATGCTTGTTGTGGCCGTCGCAGTAGCTGCACTTGCAAAGGTAGTCTTCGCCGCACCCGGCGCAACCATGATCTATGGTTCCCACATATCAGAGGAAGAGAACGGGAAGATATCACTGGCCGGGCCACTCAGTAATCTGCTTCTTCTGATCCCGTTCTTTCTCCTGCTGATTGCCGGGCTGAATCTCGGTATATTCGAGGTTGCACTGGTCGGGATCATGGGAATCAGGATCAACGCAATGATTGCAGCGTTCAACCTTCTGCCCCTCGGCCCTCTGGATGGTGCAAAGATCCTTCCCTGGAACACTCCGGTCTATATTGCAATGGTTCTTCTCGCGTTTGGGATTCTGTTTTCTGCCCTGAATTATAACCTTACAGGGCCCTTCTTCTAACTCCCTCTTTTACCCTGACAACCCCTTCATGCGTTACTCCAAATCAGTGGTCTGGTTTTTTATCCTGCACATCACATCCATCTGATATGAAAGTGGTTGCATTCTCAGGGAGTCCCAGAAAAGACGGGAATTGTGAGAGGATGATCAGAACTATCTTTGTTGTTCTTGAGGAGGAAGGGATCAAGACAGAACTGGTAAGGATTGGGGGCAGCCTTCTCCAGGGATGTACAGCCTGTAACAAGTGTTACGAGAACCAGGATGAGACCTGTGTCATCACCTCAGACTGCCTGAATGAGTTCGTACAAAAGATGATTGAGGCAGATGGCATTCTCCTCGCCTCTCCGACATACTTTGCTGATGTTACCGCTGAAATGAAAGCGTTCATTGACCGCTGCGGTATGATCGGGAAGGCGAACGGCGATCTCTTTCAGCGAAAGGTGGGTGCAGCCATAATCTCTGTACGCAGGGGTGGGGCAATCCATGCATTTGATACCATCAACCACTTCTTCCTAATCTCCCAGATGATCATCCCGGGGTCAAGTTACTGGAATATGGGTTTCGGGGGGAACCCCGGGGATGTGGAAGGCGATGAGGAAGGGCTCGCGACTATGGAGCTGCTGGGCCATAACATGGCATGGCTTCTGAAAAAGATACACTCATAACAGCCCTCTTTTTAAGGCTCACGCTGCGGCAATGATATCATCAGAGGAGACAAAAGATGTGTGGAGTCCTCCATGGTTCTGGAAGAAGAGATCTATTTTTCATCACATGATACCGCCAGGGAATTTGTAAAAGTGCTCAAAGATCTTGGGATATCATCCCAGGCACGGCAGAAATTTTCCCTGGACGTTCGACTGATGCTCAGTGGAACCTACAAAAATCTCACCGCCATGTTTGATAGCATGATGTCAGACACGGATGCCACAGAGGAAGAGTCAGAGCTGTTTGAAGCTGCACGCGAATATCTGGCTCCACAGCGGGATGCCATCGCCCGGGCACTTGAGAAGTATCAGATTGGGGATCGGGTGGGAGCAGGTGTTATGGATCTTGTCACCGGTGATCGCACACTGGAAGGGGATGAGAATGAAGATACCCTTGAGAAGATCATTGAGGAAGTGTATCTCACCCGGCTGCTTCATCTGAATGATCTTCTGGACATCAGAGAGGACGGTCTCGTTCTTCTAAAGAAGATAGATCCTGACGAATCAACCCTGACGGTGTTTGCAGATGAGATCCCTGAGATCAGGGAAGAAATTCTGGAGAAATACAGCGTAATAAGCACCATCACCGCCGGTGATGATGCCGAATATCACGTATCGGTTGGACCGGAGTTTGTGTTTCTTGAAGACCTCGACAGCATCGGTGAGTTCCTCGAGGAGTATGAGATCGAGGAAGAAGATGGGGCCTCGTTCTTCCCAAGACTCCAGATCAAGCATATCCTGGTATCAGAGATCCTTGCCATGATCAAGGAGGAAGGAAAGGTCTCCAGAGAGGATATTATCACCGAATTTGCGAACCGCGACATTGAGACCAGCGAGGATGGGGCGAGGATCGCATTGCACCTGAGTGGCGACTATATCGATGCTATCCTTGACGATCTTAAAAAAGTCGGTTTCCTCAAGGGAAAGGATCAGAAACTGCGAATTGCAGTCTAATTTCTATTTTTTTTGCAGTGATCTCCAGTTCTCTGAGAAGAGATACTGTGGGTTGAAGAGGGCAGTCAGACGGAATACAATATCCTGGGCCTTCTCTTCGTTTGTAATGGTATGAATCATATCTTCGAAATCTATCCAGACCACCTCGTCGTCTCCTGCTGTATATCTTCTGCTTGACTGGCTGAGAAATCCGTCAAGTGAGAATGTAAAAAAGCCGATCATGAAGTTATTTTGAATGCTGGCACTTGTCCTGTCAAGGAGGGAAACACGGTCTGTCGGAATCTCCATGATCCCGTACACCTCATCTACGACCATCCCAAACCTGGTCGAGGAACCGCTCTCAGGAACAAAGACAATGATCTTCTTCTTTTCCCCTCCTCCTGAAAGCGGGATGATCAGTCTGATATCGATCACTTTGACTACATCGCTGCGCAGGTTGAAGATTCCCGGAATATACTCAGGAGCATTGGGAAGGGGGATCTTCTGTTGATCCTGCACAATCTCCCTGATGTACGAGACCTCTGCCGCATAGGTTCCTTCTCCGAGGGAGAAGAGAAGCAGTCTGTGTAACTGAACGGTTGTATCCATATTCCCTGCCATATTCGCTGTGCTTCGGTACAACGGCAGATGACACCGGAGCAGAAATGATCTGATATTAGTGATAAATCAGGATAGACCTTTGTATATCTTTCCTTGTTGTACTGCCGAACCATGTGACAGAATATGGATGTAGATGTCGCGTGTTCTCAAGGAGTAATCAGGAAGATATCAATACGGGCGAGACACACACTGATATCATACGTCTCCGGCAGGAGACAGGGGGATGCAGGTGGAAGAACTTCTTACCCTTGTGGAGATACAACTTGGAAGAGACCATTACCTGATCGATAGCGACATCATCGATAAGTTCATCCTACCACTCCCGGCAGCCGAGGTGTACGATGCCCCCCCATACATCGAGGGAATGGTTGAATGGAATCAGGAGATGATCCCTGCCATCAACGTCGCACCGCTTCTTGCCATGGACAGGGCAGCAGATTCAAAAAAGAGGCGGAGTATGATCATCCCGGCAGGGAAAGTGATAGATACACCGATGGCCGTATCAGTCGACGAAGTCTGCCAGATCAGGAAGGTGAGATCCACGGAGGTCATGCCGGTGGACATATCGGCCTGTCATGGCATTGAGGACTATGTGAAAGGGATCATCCGGGTGATGGAGGAGACAGGCAATGGCACCGAACAGATGGTCCTGCTGTACCTGAACCTTGAGAAGATGATGCGTGAACTGCTTAAAGGAAAAGTTGCACGCCCCACGCCCGGTTTTTATGTCTGGCGATGGGATACCGGGACGATTGCTCATTCGTAACGCTGCTGATGGCTTACCCATTTTTTACCGGTCAGATCATACGTATATCGCATGGTGTGGACCGCTCTCACGCTTGATACCTGGCTCTCCCGTCAGCAGGCAACACTGACCGGAGTCTCCGGTGCAGTTCAGAATATCATCGATGAGGTAACAGGAAAGGGGGATGTAGCCCTCTTTGATCTGTGTGAGCGGTTTGACAAGGTAAAACTGGATCATCTCCGGATATCGGAAGATGAGATCGATGCTGCATATGAATCGGTTGATCCCGAGATCATCGAGGCACTGACCGAAGCATACTCACGGATATGTGCTTTTCACGAGATTCAGCGGCAGAACGATCTCTGGCTCTCCGGAAGTGAGGATGGTATCACACTCGGTGTGAAGACCACCCCGCTTGAGAGGATCGGGATGTATGTTCCGGGAGGTCGCGCGGCATACCCATCCACTGTGCTGATGTGTGCAGTCCCTGCCCAGGTTGCAGGGGTGAAAGAGATCATCTGTTGTACACCTCCCCCCGCAAACCCGCTGACCCTTGTTGCTGCCGATATCGCGGGAGTGACTGATATCTATACCGTCGGGGGGGCACAGGCTATTGCAGCGATGGCTCTTGGGACCCTGACGATAAAACCAGTTCAGAAGATCGTAGGCCCCGGAAATGCCTATGTTACTGCAGCTAAGATGATGCTCAGGGGAAGAGTTGAGATAGACTTTCCTGCCGGCCCGTCAGAGATCGCGATCATTGCTGATCATACTGCACGCCCCGACTTTATCGCCGCTGATATCCTGGCCCAGTCAGAGCATGATCCTCAAGCAGCATCCGTGCTGATCACAACTGATCCGCAGCTTCCAGCGCAGGTCGGGAACTGGATCGAACGGCTTCTGGCAGAAGCTCCCAGGCATGAGATCATCAGGCAGGCCCTTGCCCAGTCGGGGTATCTGGTCGTGAAGAACATCGCTGATGCGATCACGACGTCAGACAAAATTGCGCCTGAACATCTCTCGATCCAGGTTCAGGACCCGCTTCCGGTTCTTCAGAGCGTCAGGAATGCAGGATCCATTTTTGTCGGCCAGTATGCACCGGTCGCCTGCGGGGATTATGCATCCGGCACAAACCACGTACTTCCCACTGCAGGAAATGCAAAACTGTACTCGGGGCTCAATGTCTCCCACTTCACCAAGACAGCAACGGTTCAGATCATCACCCGTGAAGGGATAGATACCATCGGTGATGTAGTTGAGAGGCTGGCAACTGCCGAAGGACTTCATGCCCATGCAGCATCAGCCCGTATCAGAAGGGAGACCTGATCAGAGCTGTATCAGAACCTGATCTGCATTACCGCTTTTTCTTCATCTGTGAGGATCTCCTGAAGATCCTGTGAATCTGTCTGGTATACGGTCATCGGATCATAATCTGGATAAAGATCGCATTTGTCAAGAACATCGACGAACTCCTTGAGAAAGACCCGCGGGATGACATCGATCCTTCCACCAAATGCGGTGCTCACGCGGTTCACCATCGTCCTGATGAACCGGTGAGAGATCCGGCTCCTATCCACCTCACCGTATGCTTCTTCGTATACACTGGCTATCCGCTGGGCCACCTCTTCCAGACGATCGGGACTAAACGGTTTAAGCAGGATCTGCGGCTGGCGGGGATTGGGAAACTCCCCGTCCTTCGGAGTCTGGCCGATCCGATCGTACAGAGGAGTGATGGGTCTCATACCCCGGGGCCCGTCATATAGCATCGGTGTTCCGGCACATATGAGATACCAGCGGGGGAGCAGGCCCCCGTCGATTGCGTCGATGATCCTGACCAGGTTCTGAAATCCCCTCTCGCGAAGGTTGCGGGGAAAGGTCTGGGTTATCTCGAGTTCATCTATGGCAACCACGCAGCCTTTGTACCCGGCCCCGGTCACAAACACCGGCAGGGCCTCAAGAAGGGGAAATATTGACGAGTCCCCGATGTCTCCGCGAATTCCTGCCTTCTGTCTCAGATCCCTGCCAATATTGGGATCGCCGCAGAGCCACCCGATGGCTGCCTGGGAAGTTCTGAAGTCTGCCGCGTTATTTGCAAGATAGTAGGTTCTGATGACGGCGGCGATCGGTGCATTCAACAGACTGATATCTGCAAGAGCAAACTCAACCTCGCGAAGTGTGAGCTCTTCAAGACGATCAACAGGAATGGCTGCCCCTTCCCGTGCACTTACACGCTGTTCGATCCCGAACAGCCAGGCATCGATGATCGATCTGAACGCCTGCTGCTCTCCACCAGCATGGAGCGAGGTTGCGATCTGTGCATACAGGGATCGGAGACGATGTAGCGGGGAGACCGGTGATATCGCAACGTGGGCAGTTACAAATCCTTTCTTTCGTGCGATCTCAAGGGCACGTGCGATGAGGAACGTCTTCCCGCTTCCATACTCGCCTCTGATGAACTTGATATCTGCACCACCCATCGCGACCAGATCCATCTGATCCGCGATCACCTGTTCCTCAGTGGAGAGTCCTACCGCAAACCGCCCAAGCCCCTGGGCAGGAACCGTCCCCCGCCTGAGTGCGTTGATGATCCCGATGCTCTCAAGCACCGATGCATCAGAGATATCAGGGGCCTGCATACCTGTACACCTCTCCGAACTCTGAGTACCCCTCCTTCTCTGCAAGGTGGACGCCCTGTTCTTCTGCTTTTCGCATGATTCTGTTCATCAGCCCTGCTACCCTGCGTGTTCCCGCCACTCTTCTGAGATCCATCTCATTACAGACCCGGTGTTTGCGAAGGTATTCAACTACTGATTCTTCGCCGGGATCAAGCCATGAGAGAGAGATCTGATTCCCGGTACTCACAGGATTTTGTGTTTTTGCTATCGGGCAGATCTGTGATGGGAGATAATCTGGAAGAACCTGAGTTTTAGATGCTACGAGGAGGGCAAAAAGTGATTCGGCTATAGTGGTTGCATCAACCGGGACAATGGCCAGTCCTGCCAGTGAGTGCTCAAGGGCTCTGTCCGGACTTCCGCTCTGGAGATCCTGTTCGGCGGCAAGAGTGAGGCAGCGGGCGTAGACCTCGCGTCCATGCTGGGAGAGCAGTGCAATTCTCTCATCAAATCTCTGATTCAGAGATGAGATCAGATCGTGATCAGGGTCCGCCATTGCCAGGATCCCGTCGGCAACTGCCTCGAGATCTCTTGCCTTCCTGACTGTTTTCAGAATGTATCCGAGGATCTTTTTCTGCTCCCTCTTCTCACCGGCCCTGGCGAGATATGATGAATATGCAAGCCCGGCGTTGGTGAGATCTGATCTGAAGGCCTGAAGAAAGATACGTTTTGCATCCTCATGCCTCCCCACTTCTCCACACCATTCTGCAATCCTAACCAGAATACCAGTAGGGAGGTCAGATCCTGAAAGGGTGAGGACATGGTCAAGAGCTGCTTCAGGCCCTTTTATTCTGATCAGAAGATTGCGATAGGATGAGAACCATTTTGTGGGATCTGGCAGACTCCTGCTTTCATCTCCAAAGAGAACCTTCTGATAAAGGTCAAGGGCCTGTTCCGGCCCGGATACTGATTCAAGGAGGGGTATTCCCTGCAACTGGTACTCAGATTCGCCACTCTTTGCAAGCCATGTTGACCAGACCCCGAGTGCTTCCCTGATGAGATCCCGGGAGGAGAGAAACCTGACGTACCGGGATGCCAGATCTGCAGATGGACCCCTTTTGAGCTGGATGAGGAACTCCCGATCTGCCTGATCCGGATTGACCTGAATCAGCGCCTCACAGTAGAGGAGAGTAAGATCGCTATCCTTCTGATAACCGTGAGATGCCTCGATCTCGTCAGTAAGATCCTGATATCTTCCTGATACGAGGAGCAGGTCTAGATATATCCTGAAACATTCAGCCGGTGATCCGGCCTGCTGGTATCTCGTGATCCCTTCCTCGTACTCACCGAGAGCATAATGACATTTCAGGAGCCCGGCCAGATCCTCTGGGTCACCGGTGAGAAGGGCGAGTCTTCGAAACAGGCAGACCGCAGCACGATGATCTCCAGCTCCGGAAAGGTACCTGGCGTACCTTCTGATTCCTTCCGGATGATCTGGTGTTAACTTGACCGCTTTGGCATACTCAGTCCGGGCCCCCTCGTCTCCCTTCTGCTCCAGTACTTTACCCAGGTATAAACAGACTTCTGCTGAATCAGGAACCCTTGCCCTGAGATCACGCAGACATACCTCGGCGTCGTCAAGTGAACCATTGCTGTACAGACAGATCGCTTCGAGGATCTGGATCCTTGTATCGATGGATCTTGGGGGGGTGGAATGGATCAGGTCGAGGCAGGCGGAATATTTCTGCTGTTCGAACAGTCTGAATGCCTCATATCTGATTCCTTCAGTATCAGTCATGGGCCCCGATACCCAGTCGCAGACGTAGAAGAGTGGAAAACATGGAGAATGCATCAGAGGTCTGAAGTCTGGAATCGCCGGTATCGTTCCATACAACAGGCACTTCCAGAACCTGAAGCCCGGCCCGTCTTAAGTGCCAGAGGAGTTCCACATCAAACTCAAATCCTTTTGCACGTAAATCCGGGAGAACCCGGTCAACAGCATCCTTGCGAAAGACCTTTGCTCCGCACTGGGTATCGTAGAACTGCAGGCCGAAGAGAAGTCTGATGATGAGATTAAACGCCCTGCTCTGGAACCGTCTTGACAGAGGCTGGTGAATCTCGATTGTCGATTCGGGCATGTGGCGGGAACCGATGATGCCGGCATTATCACCGATCTGGTTTATAAGGCGTATCATCTCGGAGTATTCTGTGGAATTATCCGCATCCATGAATCCGATCAGTGGGGCATTAGCGGCCCTGAACCCCTCATAGACCCCGCCACCTTTTCCGAGCCTGTGTGAATATTTCAGGCACCGGACCGCAAGATCCGGGTGCCCTGATGAGAACTCCTGTATCACTTCCGGGGTCCGGTCGGTCCCGTCACAGACAAAGATGAACTCTGCCTGCGGGTCGGAGAGGCTCTGCAGAAGCTTCCCGATCCGCTTCTCCTCATTGTATGCCGGAATAATGATACTGTATCTCATTGACAGTGGCTTCCCAGCTGGTTCTCCGTATGTGGTTTTATAGATTCTGGGGATCCTGTCCGTTATCGTACAATAAATGACGCAGAACACCTGGCAAGTTCATTTTTTCCGTCAGCACTGCAGACTCTTCCTTCGGTAAAGATGATCTGCCTGCCTTTTCTGACCACCCATGCTTCTGCAAGAACGATCTCTCCTGCCCTGACTCCACGGAGAAATGTTGTTGTACTGGATATGGTTGCTATCATCTGTCCGTCATCAAGCAGGGTATAAATTGCAAGAGCCATCGCCTCATCAACGAGGGAGGTGTACATCCCTCCCTGAAGCCAGCCCTCCCCGTTGGTCATATCCGGCCTGACTGTCATCTCAAGGCAGGCCCTGCCCTCCCCATATGTTTTGGGCTGTATCCCCATGAGACAGAAGAACGGGTTTGCTTTCTGACCTGAATTTTTGATATCATCAAGATATGACATTTACATATGGCTTCTTTCACCAGAGGGAAGAAGATGGCGATGATCAGCCTCGCGGGCCGGGCCCGGTCCACTCTTTCAGGAGAAGATATCCCTGAAGCCAGGGTTTAAAGCCCTATGAGTCGTGGGCCGTTTGGTATTAGAGGGATCGAAACCAACTCTTCTGCTGAGTTTTTCTGAGGGGAGGCATGAAGTATATCTTTATCACCGGCGGCGTGATGAGTGGTCTTGGCAAAGGGATCACCGCTGCATCAATAGGACGGCTTTTGAAAAACCGGGGATATAATGTCACTGCGGTCAAGATCGATCCATACCTGAATATCGACGCCGGAACCATGAATCCGGCCCAGCATGGTGAGGTATATGTTCTCCATGATGGGGGCGAGGTGGATCTCGACCTTGGCAATTATGAACGGTTCCTTGATATCGAACTGAACTCATCCCACAATATTACCACCGGGAAGGTCTACCGGCTTGTCATCGACAAGGAACGCAGGGGAGACTACCTTGGTCAGACTGTCCAAATAATCCCCCATATCACCGATCAGATCAAGGAGTGCATCCGGTTAGCTGCATCTGAAAAGGTCTTTGACGGGAAGGAAGCTGACATATGCATCGTTGAGGTTGGTGGGACTGTCGGTGACATTGAGAGTATGCCATTCCTTGAATCTGTCAGGCAGATGCGCAGCGAACTGCCCCCGGAAGACCGCGCGCTCGTTCATGTCACTCTGATGCCCTCGGACTCGATGGGTGATCTCAAGACCAAGCCGACCCAGCATTCTGTGAAGGCACTCCGTGAGTTAGGGCTCTTTACTGATATCATCGTAGGGAGAAGCGAACGCCCGATATCACTCAATACCAAGAAAAAGATCTCCTCTCTCTGTGATATTCCCCAGTACGCGGTCATCAGTGCAACCACCGCACCAGATATCTACCAGGTCCCGATGGAACTTGAGAAGGAGGGACTCTCCAAGGTTCTCTGTCAGCACCTGAAACTGGCAAACGAACCACTTGATCCTGACTGGTATCGTATCGTCACAAGGGAGTACACCCAGCGTGTGACTGTTGGGATCGTGAGCAAGTATGGCAAAGAGGATGTCTACCTCTCGATAAAAGAGGCACTCAAACACGCCGGCAGGGCACTCTCGACCGAGGTCTCGATCCGCTGGCTTGATGCAGAACGCGTTGAGAGAGCAGAACTCAGGGAATGTGACGGCATCCTGATTCCGGGGGGGTTCGGTGTCAGAGGTATTGAAGGGAAGATCAGTGCGATACAACTAGCACGCGAGGAGAAGATCCCATTGCTCGGGCTCTGTCTCGGGTTCCAACTCTCGGTTGTCGAGTTTGCAAGACACGTAGTTGGATGGTCTGATGCCTGCAGCAGTGAATGCGCCAAGGGCACTGAAGTGATAACCATCCTTCCTGAGCAGGATGGGGTGGAGGATCTCGGAGGGACAATGCGCCTTGGAGATTACCAGATATCAGTAAAGCCGGGAACCCTTGCGATGAAGTTGTATGGTGCCAGTGAGATCACCGAGCGTCATCGTCACAGGTACGAGGTGGAACCTTCCTACATCGCGGAGATGGAGAATGCAGGCCTTGTGTTCTCAGGGACCTGGGGGAACCGGATGGAGATCGTTGAGATCCCCGAACATCCGTTCTTCTTTGCGACCCAGTTCCATCCCGAATTCAGGTCACGCCCGACACGGCCGTCACCGCCGTTCCTCGGGTTCGTTGAAGCAGCACTGAAGATGAAGAAGGGGGTAGAGTAATGGTCAAGGTTGAGAAGTTCATTACAGAGTCGATCAGGAAGATTCAGGAGGAGGCAGGAGATGGGCATGCGGTCATCGCCCTCTCTGGCGGTGTTGACAGTTCAGTCTGCGCAGAACTGGCATCTCGTGCCATCGGCGAGAAACTGATCCCGATCTATGTTGATACCGGGCTGATGCGTAAGGGAGAGACCAGACGGATCAGCGAGATCTTCGGGCATCTGGGAGTCCGTGTAATCGACGCAGGCGAGGAGTTCATCACGGCCCTAGCCGGTGAGGCAGATCCTGAAAAGAAACGCAAGATCATTGGTGAGAAGTTTATCAGGGTCTTTGAACGGGAGGCACGGGCAACTGGTGCAAAATACCTGCTCCAGGGAACGATCTACCCAGACTGCATCGAGAGCGAAGGTGGGATCAAGAGCCATCATAACGTGGGTGGCATGCCACTCTCGATGGAGTTTAGCAAAGTGATAGAGCCGCTTCGCGAACTCTACAAAGACGAGGTCAGGGAGGTTGCAGAGGCACTCGGTCTCCCGAGTGAGATCGTTCACAGGATGCCTTTCCCGGGACCGGGACTCTCGGTCAGGGTTGTGGGAGCAGTCACCCGCGAGGCGATAGAGGTTGTCAGAGAGGCCAACGCGATCGTAGAAGACGTTCTGGTCGAGAAGTACCGTCCATGGCAGTGCCTTGCAGCCCTTGTCGGCCTCGGGACCGGCGTAAAAGGCGACAACCGTTTGCATGGCTGGATCGTTGCCGTGAGAGCAGTAAACTCACGTGACGGGATGACCGCCGATCCAATAGAGATCTCCTGGGAAGACCTGGCAGAGATCCAGGGGCGGATTACCTCAACCATTCCGGCAGTTTCAAGGGTTGTATATGACATCACCCCCAAACCGCCGGCAACCATCGAATATGAATGAGATGAAATAATGAAGTTCGAATCAGATTATCGGGAACTCGAATCGCAATATATCATGCCTGCATTCAGCAGGGAGATTATGATCACCAAAGGGTCCGGCTGCACAGTCACCGACGCAGATGGAAAGCAGTACCTTGACCTTGTAGCAGGAATCGCAGTCTGTAGTACAGGCCACTGTCACCCCAAAGTAGTCAAGGCAATCACAGAGCAGGCAACAGACCTTATCCACTGCTCAAATCTGTACTATGTTCCTCACCAGGGTGCTCTTGCAAAGAAACTAGTTGAGATATCCGGACTCCCGGGAAAGGCAAAAGCGTTCTTTTCCAACTCCGGAGCAGAGGCTATGGAGGGAGCTCTCAAACTTGCCAGGATCAGAACAGGGAAGAAAGAGGTCGTCGCCTGTGAGGGAGGATTTCATGGACGGACCATGGGTTCCCTTGCCTGTACCCACAAACCGGCGATAAGGGATCCGTTCATGCCTCTTCAGCCGTTCACCACGTTTGTACCCTACGGCGATGCAGATGCACTGAAGGCCGCAATAACATCAGAAACCGCAGCCGTGGTTCTTGAACCGATCCAGGGTGAGGGGGGTGTTATCACTCCGCCGGCCGGTTACCTGAAACAGGTCAGAGAGATCTGTGATTCAAACGGTGTGCTTCTCATCGTGGATGAGGTTCAGAGTGGAATGGGCCGGACCGGGCAATGGTTTGCCTTCCAGGAGGATGGAATACTACCTGATGTCATCACCATGGCAAAGGCGATCGCGAGCGGATTTCCGATGGGTGCCATCGTTGCACGTGAAGGGCTCGAATTTGGAAAGTCAGAGCATGGAAGTACCTTTGCCGGTGGTCCCATCGCCTGCGCTGCAGCCCTTGCCTCCATCGATGTGATCGGAGAATTACTCCCGGAAGTTGCAGCGAAAGGTGAGCGGTTCAGGGCAGCCCTTGCCCATCTCAACCCCCGGGTCAGGGGACTGATGATCGGAATCACCATCGGTGATCACTGTGCTGATGTTCAGAAGGAGTGTGCCGCCCACGGTCTGCTTGTCAACTGTGCTGCGCACGGGAACCTCAGGCTTGTTCCACCGCTGACCATCACAAACGCCGAGATAGACCAGGCAACAGGTATCATCAATGCCGCAGTCAGTAAATTCACTCGTACGTGATATCTATCAGCAGGAAGGGTACGTGTATGCACGCTCTCCTGAAGAGATAGCAGCGATATACGGATTTTCAAGGGTTGCACGGCTTGCCAGCAACGAAAACCCGTTCGGCCCCTCCCCTCTTGCTGTTGCGGCGGTGCAGAAAGCCCTTGCTACCGTGCACCGGTACCCTGATGCAGGTGGATCAGGGAGCTTGGTTCAGGCACTCAGGGATTACCACGGAGATTATGAGTTTGTAGCCGGGGTAGGAATGGATGGGGTCATTGAGACCTGTATCCGGGTACTGGTGAACCCCGGCGAGGCTGTTGCAGTATCGGTCCCGACCTTCTCGTTCTACGGGCTTGCGGCAAAAGCACAGGGAGCTGAAGTCATCAGTATTCCCCGGAGAGATGACTTCACCGTTGATGTTGATGCCTTCATCAAGGCCGCGAAAAAGGCAAAGATAGCGTTCCTCTGCAGTCCGAACAACCCGACCGGAACCCTCACATCACGTGCAGACATTGAGAGGATCGCAGAGGCACTGGATGGTATCCTCTTCCTTGACAACGCGTATGTGGAGTTTTCAGAGATGGATTACTGTGACCTGATGCAGAAGCATGAGAATCTTATCATCGGACGGACGATGTCGAAGGTCTTCGGTCTGGCTGGATGCCGGATCGGGTATGCCTTTGTCCCGTCATGGCTGAAGCCGGTGTACGAAAAGGCGGCAACTCCCTTCACGGTGAACACCCTCTCACTTGCTGCAGCAACCGGTGCCCTCTCTGACCTGGAGTATGTTGAGCGCTATATCAGGCATGTGAGATCCTGGATTCAGAAATTCCGTGACACCTGCAGACTGCCGGTTCTTCCGGGAGGAGCCAACTTCGTGATGATCAACACAGCACCGATGACTGGTGATGAGTGTGCGGCATTACTTGCTGAGAAAGGGGTAATCGTCAGGTCCTGCCGGTCATTCCCGGGTCTTGCAGATCACTACATCAGGGTCTGCGTCGGTGATGACTGGGAGTGTGAACAGTTCCTCTCCGGAATCAACCAGATATGCTGATCGCCCTGACCGGAACGCCGGGGACCGGGAAGTCTACCGTCGCAGATGAACTGTCGCGGCGGGGTCATCCGGTTGTCAGGGCGAACGATACCATCGGTCCGTACATCATCGAAGAGGATGAGGAGCGGCAGGCCCATGTCATCGACGCAGACCGGTGGCGGGACGAGTTCTCTCTGCAGGAAGGAATTGTCGAAGGACATCTCACCCACCTGCTTCAGGCATCCCATGTCATTGTTCTCAGGTGCCGTCCTGATATCCTGAAGGAGCGACTTGCTGCCCGGGGATATCATGAGGAAAAGATCGCTGAGAATGTGGAGGCAGAACTGCTTGATGTTGTGCTCATCGAGGCAATGGAAGAGCACACCCCTGAGATGATATATGAGATAGATGCAACCGATAAGACAGTTGCCGAGGTTGCAGAAATGGTAGAAGGGATCATGACCGGAGATGTACCACCTGGACACGGAATTGTGGACTGGCTTGCCACCTGTGCGGACTTATTATGACACTTGACTCATACAGGACCCAGGTTAAACCTATCATCGATCCGATTGTTTCAGCAACGGTGAGGATCGGTCTCACCCCGAACTTCTGTACCATTCTCTCCCTTCTTGCTGCAGCAGGAGGAGGCTACGCCTTTTTCAGGGGGGATATTCTCTTTGGAACCTGTGGTGTGATCCTGAATGCCTTCTTTGACGGGCTTGACGGGGCGATGGCACGAACCCTCGGTCAGCAGGGGCTCAGGGGAGACTTTTTGGATCACACGGTTGATCGGTATGCTGACATCTTCATCCTCTGTGGGATTTTTTCAGGGCCGCTCTGTGCCTGGTGGATCGGTGTTCTTGGACTTACCGGGGTGCTGATGTCATCATACATGGGAACACAAGCACAGGCTGTCGGTGTGGGACGGTTTTATGGCGGTCTTCTCGGGCGGGCCGATCGTCTCGCTCTCCTGATAGCGGTATGCATAGTCAGCCAGTTCATCCCTACAGAACTTCTTGGGCTCAGCCTCTTTGCATGGCTGCTTCTGATCTTTGGCATACTCGGGCATGTGACAGCAGCCCAACGGTTTGCCCATGTCTGGAAGCAACTGCCCTGATTCTGAAAAAAGGTTAGATCGCCGGGGTCACAAGGGTCCCCGGATTCCCCATATAGAGCCAGTATCCCTGCTTCGGGTCAATCAACTGTCCACTCTCATTTTCTTTCTGAACCGGTGCATCGTACTGCTGGGACTGTGCATTAAAGCCTAGAATATATGACCAGTCCTGATCCCGGAGTATTGTATCCGGGGAAGTCAGGTTCGTCCCTGGGATACTCATCAGGTTCCAACCGGCTGAGAGAGGCCGGGTAAGGTTTCCTTCAGGTCCGGCGGTTGCCATCGGCAGAGTGACCCCGGCAGGTTTTGCTGCATATATCCAGACAGCAGTGAGAGGGTCAAGATGGGTATCTTTTGTCACTCTCTTCCACTGGTCTGTTGTACTGTCCCACGAGTAGAGCGAATGGCTTGCCGTGTCTACGCTGGCAAAGATTTCCATCGTATCCTCTCCGGGTTCCAGGCTGAACGGTGTGGAGACAAGGTTCCATCCTGGTGAAAGGGTCAGGGTCTGATAGGAGGGAGGGATTGCCACTATGTAGTCTTGTTTGGCAATGTCTTCACACCCGCCTGCATCACAGGCCTGTAGTTTTGGACTGTACGCGCCGGGTGTCGTATAGGTATGGAAAGGGTTCTGTTCTGAAGTCGGCTTGCTGCCGTCACCAAAATCTATAGACCACTGGTATGGACTACCTGTTATCTTAAAGGATGTGGACAACGGGGCAGTTCCTCGCCGTGGAAGCCCGGTAAGATCATACTTTACCTCTTTTTGACTTGCAATCCTGACATCATGAGTCACACTCTTATGGCAGTCACCTTTTCCCCAGACGGTCAGGGAGACGTTGAACACTCCTTCCTGCGTGTACTGATGTTCCATCCGTGCCTCGGTCCCGGTTACATCATCGCCGAAGTCCCAGGATCGCTTTGACTCGTACCCTGTGGTGGTGTCAGTAAAGGTAATCGTTGCCGGGGCAACTCCTGAAGAAGGGTTCATCGAGAAGGATGGATGCGGAACCTCATACACCTGGATATAATCAGACTTGGTCACGTTCTCCTGGCGGTCGGGAAATTCTTTCACAAGTGTGACCGAGTATATTCCTGGAAACTGGTAACTATGGAACGGGTTGTTTTCCGTGCTTGTCTCACCATCGCCAAAGTCCCACTTCTGCTTCTCTGCAAGTGATGCGGGTGGTGCAGTACTGAACTGGACACTGTGTGGGGCACACCCCTCGAGCGGTGTGGCAGTGAAGTCAATCGGGTTTTTAGGATTGACTGAAACCCTTGCGGAGGTTTTTGCCGTACAGCCGCAGGTACCAAGAACTGAAAGGCTTACATTATACTCACCAGGTTCACTGTATCGATGGGTTGGTGCTGCACTCTCTGATGTGGCAGAATCACCAAAATCCCATATATACCTGAGTCCTTCACCTGCATCTGATCTGAATTTCACCGTCGCTTCATCATCGCCTCGATCAGAGAATATCCTGGGTGAATCTACAGTGACAAACCCCGGTTTGATGACATCGCTGCAATATCCGTTGTAACAGTAATGGAGTCCGACATCGTAGCTCCCGCTGAATCCGTAGCAATGAGAACCGTGAGCATCAGGCGAGGTTGTGTTATCTCCAAACATCCAGAGCCATGACTGCGGTGGATTGATCATATCAAGATCAACGCAGAGAGGAGCGATCCCACGCCGTGGTGATCCGTTAATGTCAGGTGCATACTTGGATGTGGCATGAATGTAATCAGTCCTTGTCAGAGTATAACTGGCCTCTGCGATGGAGTATGTCAGGGTGACTGTGTAATTGCCTGGCTTATCGTAGTAATGGCCGGGATTTTTTTCGTATGAGGTGGTCCCGTCCCCGAAGTCCCAGGAGAATGTCTCTGCAGGGCCGGTGACGAGAAACTTGGTTGAGAGAGGGGCGACTCCTTCCAGTTTTTCGGCAGTGAAATTGACCTCTTCTCCAGGAGAGACCTGGATGTAGTTGTATTTTGATATCTTATCGCAGGCCCCGCCTGCACAGTAGGTCAGGGTTGGTGAGTAATATCCTGGGTGCTGATACAGGTGTTTTGGATTAGCGTCGCTGCTCTCTTCTCCGTCATCAAAATCCCAGAGAATACTTGTAGGGTTTCCCGTCAACTCAAACTGGACGGTCAGCGGGACGGTTCCGTTCACGGGATCAGCGGTATAATCCACAAGTTCGGCGGGATTTTTGACCTTTATGTAATCCTCCTTGTTGACCTCACCCGTGATCTCACCGACAGAGTACTTCAGTTTCACCCAGTATGAACCAGCCTTCTGGTAACAGTGAACCGGATTTCGGGCACTAGAGGTACTCCCGTCCCCAAAGTCCCAGAGATAATCACCAAACGGTCCGTCAAGATTGAACTTGGCACAGACCGGGGGATATCCTTCGAGAGGAGATGCCGTAAAATCAACGGCCCATTCCGCAGTCACTGTCCCGTTCTCGTACTCTGCTGTCACCGTTTCATTATCTGTATTCACAAGATCGGCAGTGGCAGACCAGATGAATGATGATCCACATATCATCCCTGCGATAAAGATCCAGAGCAGACTCCTGTGCGTATTGATACCGGATGATCTGATCATATTTCCTGATTAGATATCGGGTCAGAAAAGAAAAATGATACCGGGCTCTTTTCTTTCTGGGATAGTAGGAGATCAGAACCAACTATCAAGGGTTCTCTGTTTTCCTCTGCCGCTGATCTTCTCAAGGATCGGGTTTATCCGCTCCTCAGAAAATCCGTAATCTCCGCAGAGAAACGTTATGATCCTATGGTGGTCTGGTATTTTCCATTCGATCGGATACCCGTCCGAAACTGGCGGGTTGAGGAAGAAATCTCTGACTGGTTCAGGATCAAGATTAGGGAGTTTTGATGAGATGACCTCCCCGAACTCACCTGCCTTTACTCTTTTCAGGGCAGTTTTGGCACCGACTCCTGCTGCTCCTTCGTTGAAATCTGTCCCCACTAAGATTGCAACGTCGATGAGATCCTCCCTGCTTAATCCCAGACCTGTGAGTACTTCATCAAGAATTACGGTTTCAGGCTGGACATTTACCATCCTGCCATGGAGTCTCCTCTTTCCTGATACGGTAAGATTTCTCACCAGGAGTGGTGCTCCGAAGAGCAGGGTGTCATAATCCTGAGATGCAACATACCGGGCTGCACCGGTGCGGACCATGTTGGATGCTTCAGCCTCTCCCTCGGAAGGAGCATCAAGCACCGGGACTCCGAGCAGATCCAGCAGTTTACGTGCAGAGTGTAAAACCTCATCATCAAGTCTGGATGAAGCCATAGCATACCTGAATGCGCCGGCCGTGTCACCTTCACGCTTTGCCTGCTCCCATTTTTCCTGCGCCTCTTCTCTCACAGCACGACGCTCACCTATCGTCCTGCTCTTCAGTTCGGGAGGTTTTCCGTCAAAGATCCAAACCGGCTGGATGCCCTGCTGGAGAAAGTTGCTGGTGCGGTAAAAAATTCCTGAAAGATGGGATGTCACCCTTCCTTCTTTGTCCATGAGCGGAGTCCCGTCCGGCTGTCTGATGATGGACAGAAACTGATAGAGCGCGTTGTATGCATCAACAGATGCAACACCGGTCAGATCCTGTGGTTCTGCCGGATGTTTATAGGGGGCGATGATATCCCGTAAGGCTACACCCATCTCTTCTCTCCGTATTGATCACCGGTCGCGAATTCGTGTTCCAATATGTATCAGACCTTGCAACCGGCACTTCACCTGATGTATCTATACTCACTGAGTTATAGGGATTTGTCCACTGGCTGAATATGCGCGTAACTGGTGGTTCTTCTGTGATCCATTTACACGAATGAAAACCTACGAAATGGCCGCTTATGGGGAGATATGATTATGTACCTGTCAGCCTCTTCCCTCTTAGGCACATGGAATCATCTGATAATCAGTCTCCGAATTCTCATAATGCAGGTGGAAGAGCGTTGAACCCGCTCCTCGCCCTCGCTGCAATGCCCCTGATGCTCCTGCTCGTAGAGATCGGTGCGGTAATCCTGTCAGTCCCGATGATCCAGTCCGGGTATGCTGTCTTTGAAGATCCATCATCACTCGAAAACCCGATCTGGTTCATCGCGATGCTGCTCGGATTCACCGTGGTGCTGCTTGTTCTCCTGAAGTATCACCTGAAGTGGGCTCTCCAGTTGCTCATCTGGGCATCACTCTTCCTCTCGTTCATCTATGTCTTCACCGGTCTTCTCTCACTCGCCGGTGTTGGTACGGTCGTCTCTGTTGGTGGCGGTCTGCTCCTCTCGGTAGGGGCGACTGTTCTCCTTGCAAAATATCCTGAGTGGTACGTGGTTGATGTACTCGGGGTGCTCCTCTCTGCAGGGATCGCCTCGATATTTGGGATCTCACTCGAACCAGTACCGGTAATTCTGCTGCTTATACTTCTTGCAGTCTATGACGCAATATCGGTGTACCGGACAAAACACATGCTGACTCTTGCCGAAGGTGTCATCGAGAACCGGATGCCGATCATGGTTGTTGTTCCCAGGAAGGAAGGATATTCGTTCATCAGGGACGGTGTCGGCGGGATGGTAAAGCCAGAAGCATCTGTTGAGACTTCGGGCTCCATGCCGGGAGAAGAGGCGAAGAGACCTGAACGGGCTGCATACCTGATGGGACTTGGGGATCTGATCATGCCCTCTATCCTTGTCGTATCAGCAGCGGTATTTCTGCCTGAAAAAGGAATGTTCGGATTTTCCCTGCCCGTGATCACAACAATGATCGGCTCGGTTACAGGGATGGCATTACTTCTCTATTTCGTCTCGTCGGGGAGGCCTCAAGCCGGACTCCCGCCACTTAATGGAGGGGCGATCATAGGATTCCTTATCGGTTGGTTCCTGATCGGGATCTGAATACCCCTGTCTTCCCGGGTGATGGGCGGCACCGGGTGCAGGTTTTTCTGCAAGGAGTGCTGCCAGAACCTCCTCAACCCCTTCACCAGACGCTGTTGACATCGCCTGGTACCCTTCAAGAGTCTTCACATCTGACTTGTTCACCACGGCTATTACCGGTACATGAACAAGTTCCTTGATCTCTTCGAGCAGACGCATCTGCTCATCGAGGGGGAACCCACAGTAGGTACTTGGGTCAAGGATGAACAGGATGACATCAGCGGTGTTGATGATGGCTGAAATCGCCTGCTTCTCGATTGCGTTCCGCTCCTCTGCCGGCCGGTCAAGAAGTCCCGGTGTGTCGATAAGCTGGATTTTTTCTCTGCGTTCATACCGGTGACCGATGATCACCCCTTTGGTGGTGAACGGGTATGACGCGATCTCAGGCTCTGCTGATGAGACTCTCCTGATGAATGAGGACTTTCCCACATTTGGGAATCCTGCAACCACGATGGTGAAGACATCCTCGATCACCGGAAGTTTGCGCATGACATTCCTGACCTCATTGAGGAAGAGGAGTTGATCATCGATCTGGTGAACCACCGATGCTAGCCTGGCCACGGCCTTCTTTCGGGAGGCAGTTGCATCCTCATCGCTGGAGAACCTGACATCCTTGGCAAGACCTCCCCTATGGTCCTTTGACCATCTGGCTGCCCATCCTACAGCTCCGAGAGCCTTGCGAAGGCGTTCTATACCCCAGATCACCTCGAAGAGATCCTGGTAGAACTGAGGAAGGTTGTCCATCTCAGGAAACCCCTGGATGACAGAGACAAGTTTGTCGTGAGCAGAGAGGTAGGCTGCTCTCACAAACTCTTCTGAGGCACGCTTCTTCTGCTTCTTCTCACGCATCTTTGCCGCAGCACGGCGAAGAGCCCTGTCCAGGACTTCGTCTGCGGTTGGAACTGTAGGTATCCGTTCGAAGTTCATTGATTGCGGTTGATTATTGGTATCCATACGAGGCTCTATTGTTGTGGGATCTGTGGGGGTGCTGACGGGATAATCATTTACAACTACGTCAACCTCTTAACCATCTCGACTAAACTATATGATCGATCATTATGGATCTGTCTCTTATCCAGAACGATATCCTCATCACCCTCATCAGTCTCTATGAGAAGAAGTCGATACCGATCAAGGGGGAGGAGATCGCTGATATCATTCTTAGGAACCCGGGAACGGTCAGAAACCAGATGCAGGCGCTCAAGGCCATCGGCCTTGTCGACGGGATTCCCGGACCCAAAGGTGGGTATCACCCGACTGCAGTTGCGTACAAGGAACTCAATCTGAAGCGGGATGGGGAGGTCTACGAGGTAAAGATCTCTCGCGACAGTGAGGTCATCCCCGGTGTCAAGGTCGCAGAGATCATCTTCACCACCCTCTCGCATGCAGATATCTGCCATGCCCAGATCAGGATCATCGGGAGCGTGAAACTCTTCAATATCGGGGACGTGATTACCATCGGCCCGACTCCGATGAATAAACTGATGATTAAAGGCGAAGTGTTTGGGAAGGATGAGAATGAACCCGCACTCATCGTCTCTATCCTCGAGATGGTCTCGCTTCCAAAGAAGCCGATCCGCAGTTACATGACCGCACCGATCAAGATGCTCTCAACCAGGTCAACTCTGATGGATGCGATCCATCTCTTCAATAAATACCGGATTCATGGGGCACCGGTCATGGAAGGGAATTTCCTCATGGGCATCATCACGATGACCGATATTCTCCTGGCAATTGAGGAGAAGATCAGCCTTGAGGCACCGGTAAGCGAGGTCATGACCGAGGAGGTTGTGCAGGCCGATGCTTCAGTCCAGATATACGAGGTCATCCGTAAGTTCAAGGAGAAGCAGATCGGTCGTCTGGTTGTTGTTGAGGATGGGCAGCCGATCGGGATCCTGACCCAGTCTGATATCTTCAGAGTTATCCCAACCCACTAATTTTTCGATGAACTGGTGTGTATCATCTTTCGAGGGGGTACCCCGAATTCTTCCCGGTAAGCGATGTGGGTGTGATGATGAACAGGATCACATGAGCAAGTTTGTCTAGTTGAAAATCATCAACCTTGCATGATGTGTATTTTTTAGAGAGTACTTTGAGAAGGTTGTTCTTCTCCTCATACTCTTCGACAAACCTGGCTGTACCCTGTCCGATGACGCTCCGGTACCGCATCCCATATCCACAGGCAGTGGTATGGGTAACGAGTTCGGGATCGGTTTCAACCGCAAATGTCACGCGTGGATTTTTCCGAAGTGATCTGATCTTCTCGCCGTCGGGGGCAGAGTGAAGGATGAGCCTCCCTTCATGCCATACAAAATTCATCGGTACCAGACAGGGATACTCATCGCCGTTTATAGCCAGATGGCAAAAGAGGGCTTTCGTGAGAACAGCATCAATCCATCCCTGATCGCGGACTTCCTTGTCTGTTCTTCGCATAAAAACCCCAACGGTGCCCCGTTGGGGGCCCCATGCATGACCGATGAAAAGGACTTTTTCAGGCAAAATTTATTCTTTATTCTTCTCAATAACAGCGATCAGCCCTGCACTGATGGCTGCAATCTTCCGATCGTTCCTGAGAGGCGTTGCAAGCTGGGTCATCCTGGTCTCGTCCTCCTGGATATACCGCTTGAGTGTTTTTAAGATATGCTCCTCCTGGAGGAAGTGCGTATGAGTGTTCCCTGCTATGAACTCGGGGTTGTGCATGACGGCGTGGTGGAGCGGCAGGGTTGTCTTCACACCAAGGATCACGTACTCGTAGATTGCACGACGCATCCTGGCGATTGCCAGATCTCTGTTCATTCCCCATGCACAGAGTTTGGCGATCATCGAGTCATAGTGTGGCGGGATTGTGTATCCAGCGTGAATACCTGAGTCAAGCCTGATTCCCGGTCCGCCAGGCGAACGGTACCTGATGATCTTTCCTGGATCTGCAGCAAAGTTGTTGAGGGGATCTTCGGCGTTGATTCGGCATTCGATGGCATGACCCCTGATGGTGATATCCTCCTGGGCGTACTCGAGGGGATCGCCGGCAGCAACCACGATCTGCTGTCTGACAAGATCGATACCGGTCACCAGTTCAGTGATGGTGTGTTCGACCTGGAGCCTGGTGTTCATCTCCATGAAGTAGTAGTTCCCGTTGTCGAACAGGAACTCAACTGTACCTGCGTTCACATAATCGACAGCTTCTGCGACCTTCAGGGCAGAATCAGTCATTCGCTCACGCAGCTCTGGTGTCATCACCGGGCAGGGTGCTTCCTCGATCAGTTTCTGATGCCTGCGCTGGATCGAACACTCACGTTCGAACATGTGGACGCCGTTGTCGTGCTCATCACAGAAGACCTGGACCTCGACATGTCTGGGTTTCTGAAGGTACTTCTCGATGAAGACCGTCCGGTCACCAAAAGCAGATTCAGCGATACGCATCGCACCAGCGATCGCCTCCTCTATCTCTGATGGATCGTGGACGATCTGCATACCGATTCCACCACCCCCAGCACTGGCCTTCACGATCACCGGATATCCGATCTGATCTGCAACCTTTGCTGCGATCTCAAGATCATCTATCCCGCCATCGGTACCGGGCAGGACCGGGACCCCGGCATCCTTCATCGTCTGCTTGGACCTGATCTTGGATCCCATCGCTGCGATGGTCTTCTTCTTCGGACCGATGAATGTGATACCTTCCTCTTCACAAAGTCCTGAAAACGCAGCGTTCTCAGCGAGGAATCCATACCCTGGGTGGATTGCCTCGGCCCCGGCGGTCTTTGCCACCGAGATGATCCGCTCCATGTTCAGGTATGATTTGGATGGCGGGGCCGGGCCTACTGGAAAGGCCTCATCGGCGTAGTGAACAAAGAGCGAGTTTTTGTCTGCTTCAGAATAAACAGCGACCGTATCGATCCCGAGTTCGCGGCACGCGCGCATGACCCTGATCGCGATCTCTCCCCGGTTGGCAATGAGTATCTTGTCAAAATACTTCATTCGATCACCATGAGCACGTCGCCGCTCAGGACCGTGTCGCCAGTGTCGACGAAGATGTCAGCAACGACACCGTCACGTGGACTGGTGATCGGGTTCTCCATCTTCATGGCCTCAAGGATAAGCAGGGGCTGACCAGCCTTGACTTCGTCCCCACGGCCGACCTTCATCTCGAGGATCATTCCCTGCATGTTACTCTTGACCCCGCCTGGCATGTCCTGCTTTGGCGGCCCTGAAACCTTGGGCTTCTCCGAAGTCTGCTGGTCACCGATGGCAAGGATCCTAACCGTGAAGGTCTCTCCATCAACCTCCACCTGCATGGAGTCAGGCATCTCAAAACCTGAACTCTTCTTTGCCGAACGGGTTGGGATCTTCTCGGCCTGGCGTTCACCTTTGAGGAATGACGGAGCGATCGCTGGGTAGAGGATGTATGTCAGGGCGTCCTCTTCCTTTTTGATAAGTCCTGCATCCTCTGCCTCTTTCTTCATCTTTGCATACATCGGCTCAAGAAGATCGGCAGGCCTCTGCGTGATGACCTCCTCATCGCCGATGATCAGGGTGCGGATCTCATCGGAGATTGCACCAGGAGAACGCCCGTAGAGCCCCTTGACATAGTCCCGGACCTCCTTGGTCACATTTTTGTACCGCTCTCCTCCGACAAGGACATTGAAGACAGCCTGACTTCCGACAATCTGGGAGGTGGGTGTCACAAGTGGTGGATACCCAAGGTCACGTCGCACCTCCGGAACTTCGCGGAACACGTCCTCAAGCCGGTCAAGTGCATCCTGCTCCTGCAGCTGAGAGACAAGGTTTGTGATCATTCCACCCGGGAGCTGGTAGATCAGAACGTCGCTGTCAACCCGTTCTGCAACCGGGGTGAAGAGAGCGTCGTATTTCCCCCTTATCTTCATACATTCGTTTCTAATCTCGCGAAGAGCGAGCAGATCGATCCCGGTATCACGTGGAGTGCCTTTTACTGATGCAACGATACTCTCGGTTGGTGGCTGACTGGTTCCGAGTGCGAACGGGGACATGGCAGTATCAAGGATGTCAACACCGGCCTCGATCGCTGTCTGGTACGACATGGAAGCGATCCCGCTAGTTGAGTGCGAGTGCAGATCGACCATCACGTCCATCTCATCCTTTATTCCGGTGATGAGTGCCCTGGTATCTTCCGGCATGGCAAGGCCTGCCATATCCTTGATGCATATCGAGTCACAGTCGTGGGCGTAGAGGTCCCTGGCCATTTCAATGAACCCCTTCACCGAATGAACCGGGCTTGTGGTATATGATATAGTGGCTTGCAGGTGGGCGCCTGCCTCTTTTACCCGGGTCATCGACCGCTCCATGTTCCTGATGTCATTGAGTGCATCAAAGACCCTGAAGATGTCCACCCCGTTTTTGTATGAGAGATCGATGAACCGGTCTACGACATCATCTGAGTAATGCCGGTATCCGACAAGGTTCTGGCCACGGAGGAGCATCTGGATAGGGGTGTGTCTGAGTTCCTCCTTCAGGGTGGTAAGGCGGTGCCATGGATCCTCATTCAGGAACCTGATGCAACTGTCAAAAGTTGCACCTCCCCATGCCTCAACTGAAAAGAATCCGGCTTTGTCTATTGCCCGTGCGAGCGGGATCATATCCTCGGTTCTCATCCGTGTTGCAATGAGAGACTGATGGGCGTCCCTGAGTGTGGTATCGGTGATCTGAAGCTTCGTATTCCGGGCTGGACTCATATTGCCACCTCTGAATCGGCAACTTGCGATTCAAACAGAAAAGGTTCAACCGGAGACCATAAAAAAGTCTCATGTCATCAGGGAGACTGTAAAAATCAGCACGCAAAACGCTCCGGCAGCGATATCTGAAGACAAGGTCACAAACGACGGACACAGGCTTCCACCTCCCCGATATCCACGTATCGCAAGGACGCCGGCACGTTCACGGGCGAGCCTCAACTGCCTGACAAGAAGACTGGCGATTACTGGAGGAAGATTGGTCCCTGAGAGCCGTTGCCCTTTCTGCGAGAGCGCGATCCGTGTCCTCCTTAACTCATCTAGAAGTATCTCGGTCGTTGAGATACTCATCTCTCCGACAAGCCCGAGATCGAATCCGAATCTCTTCCCAAAAAGCCAGACCGATACATCGAGGAGTTCTCCTGGATACCGCTCACTGTAAGCCCATGAAGCGATCACCAACACAACAGAAATCCGGATGATGTAGGAGACTCCGTCTCCTCCTGACCACTGGGTTGCCATCGCAGCGATCACAGGGAGCATGAAGACGAGGGCACAGGTCCGGAGATCCCTGATTGAGGTTCTGCGATCAGTACTGATCAGCCACCAGAACATGGTGAGAGCGGCACCTGTCAGGGAGAGAAATGAGACTATGGAGAGGAGCAGAACTCCCCCGAGTCTTATCCGCGGATCCTGCACACTGCCTCCACGATATCCTGGCATGAGAGCCCTGAGAGGTTTGAGTCATTCTTCAGAAGATACCGAATCAAGGGAGGTGCTGTATCCCATCGGGCGAGTGCATCAGGTATCTTCCCTATGTCATTAAGCACTCCGTTCTGCATCTCCCAGAGATGATCAATGCAGGGGAGGGTCGTGATGTCGTGGCTGATGATGACGATGATCCCGTCACGGCGCTCAGAAAGATGGGACGAGATCCAGAATCGTGCCTCCTCGTCAAGTCCGGCAAACGGCTCGTCCAGAACCATCAGATCGTATCTCCCAAGAATCAGGCATGCGAGGTGAAGCCGCTTGAGTTCTCCACGTGAGAGGGTGAGAAGATCATCACGGCCCCTTCCTGAAAGACCGGCTGTCTCCAGAACCTGATCAGGATTGCGTCCCCAACTGAGGATCTCCTCCATGACATTTGTGGTGGTGATATGATACTCGGGAAACTGCATGGAGAGCACTGAAGACCGTATCTCATCCCTCACTATTCTGCCTGATGCAGGCTCCAAAACGTTGCCTAGGATCTCTCCGAGTGTTGACTTTCCTGATCCTACCCTGCCGGTGAGGAGGTGTACTCCCTGGTCAAACGTTCCGGAGGCCAGGAGTGAGAAACCGCCTCTCTGGATGGTGACCGTCTCAAGAGTCAGTTGCATACACAGCCCTCCAGAGAACAGGGTCTCTGAGTGATCGAAGGGGAGAGAGGTGATCAGACCCGTGGTATGACTTCTGGAACACCTCATCAGGAGTACCGACACGAAGGACCTCCCCTCTTCTCATCACAATCACGCGGTCAGCAGATGCAACCCGATCAGGCCGGTGGGTTGCAAACAGAACATAAGGCAGATTAGCATCCCTGATGATGGCGTCCATGGTGCCAATCGTTGAGGCATCAAGATGAGAATCGGTCTCGTCTAGGATGAGGATCTCAGGTTTTGTGATGAGTGCTGCAGCGAGTGCGGTCAGGACTTTCTCTCCGCCAGAAAGACTGTGGACCGGGCGGTCCAGGAGTAGTGAGAGTCCCATGATCCGTGCGAGGTCTCGTACTGATGCATCGATCTCCCTGCATGGCTGATGAGAGAATCTGAGTGGTGAAGCGATCTCATCGATCACCCTGGTGAAGGTCATGTTGAGATCAGGGAACTCACCTACCCATCCGACCGTAGTCTCACGGGTATCGTGGCTGTTTATCGTGATGTTTCCCTGGGATGGGATCAGAATGCCAGCGATCATCTCGAGGAGTGTTGTCTTTCCTGATCCATTCGGTCCGGTGATCGCCACCCGGCCTGGTTCGATGGTTAACTCAGGAATTACAAGGCATCCAGACCTGATCGACCTGATACTGATCATCGGAGGACTGGCCATTGTGGTGTCGATTCAAGCCGTGAAGCGATCAGATAGACTGCTACACCTTTGATCAGATCCCCTGGCAGGAATGGGATCATCCCTGACATGAGGGCTGCAGATGCTGACATCCCGGTTGAGAGAATAAGCCAGGTGATCCCGAAGAAGTAGATGAAGGCCGTTGCAAGCACTAGTCCGGCGATACGGATCTCACGGGATGTATGCTTATACGCAACCCCTGCGGCAAGCACAGCAGGAATGAACCCAATCAGGTAACCACCGGTAGGTCCGAAGATGACACCAAGTCCAGCCATCCCGTTGTGAAAGACCGGCAGACCGAGTGCTCCGAGCACCAGGTACAACAGCACCGGGATGATCGCCTGCCTCTTCATCACCGCAGCTGCTAGAAGAACTGCCAGGGTCTGGAGAGTGACCGGGACCGGGAAGAACGGGAGGGGAATTGGTACTGATATCCAGGAGAATACTGCAATCAGGGCGACAAAAAGGGAACTATTGGTCAGGATGGTTGCACGATTCAGGTCGCCAAACATTATCAGATATGTACGCAGTCACCTGCAATGACCTTCTCTATCTTGCCGTTGTCTTTGCGGACTACCAATGCCCCGCTTGGATCAATGTCAACGGCCTCTCCCTCAAAACTGTTTCTGAGCGTGTTTATCCTGACTCTGCGTCCGATGGTTGAAGAGAAGTTCTTCCACTCCCTGATGACAGCATCGTACTCCCCCTGGGTGATCATGTCATACCGTGCCTCAAACTCCTTGAGAATTGCAGCCAGGAGAGCAGCACGATCGATCTCATGGTTCACTTCGTGGCTGATTGAAGTTATCAGGTGCCTGATTGGCTCATTCAGATTCTCAATGCTGATGTTGGCATCTATGCCTATTCCGACGAGGCAGTATTTGACTTTTTCACCGTCAGCACCGAGTTCAAGCAGGATTCCGGCAACTTTCTTGTCTCCGATAATGATGTCGTTCGGCCACTTGATGAGTGCCCCGATATCAAACATCTTGCGCAGAACCCGTGCAACCGATACTGCACCGGCTAATGTGAGCATGAAGAGGTGATCGATCGGTATCTTCGGGGTGAGCACAATGGTGATCCAGATTCCACCACTCGGTGAGACCCAGGCCCTGCCCATCCTTCCATATCCCCCGGTCTGTTCCTCAGCGATGATGACAAGGCCATGGAGGTCTTCAAGATCGCCCTGGTCGGCAAGGTCCTTGCCGTACCAGATCGTAGAAGGGATACTGTCGAAGTACCGCATTCTCCTGCCGATAACCTTCGTCTTCAGATGTTTGTACACCACATGGGGTCTGAAATCCATGTTACTCTTGTCAAGCAGGTATCCCTCCTCTTCAGATGCGACGATGTCGTACCCGATCATCCTGAGCTCATTGATATGCTTCCATACCGCTGCACCTGATATGGAGAGTTCGGTGCTGATCTCGCTGCCAGGCACCGGTTTGTCATTCTTTTCAAGGATTTCAAGAACTTTAAAAGCAGTTGCGTACATGCGTTCACCGTTTGGCGTTGATCTGTTCTGATGGAAGCGGGCATGGGTCTTTCCCACATACCTGCTTCAGGATCATGGTCTGATGTTCCATGAGTGTGGCAAGGTCAAAAATGCCTGTGATATCGACGAGACCAATGGCAGCAATGGCTCCTCCTGATGCATCCCGCACGGGAGCAACCACAACCGGCACTCCTTTGTACGGGCCTGCCCGGGGAGTCTCCTTCATGACCTTGTTTGAGGAGAGAACCTCATCCAGAATCGGACCCTGGTATGCACGATCAACAACCACTCCCTCTTCGATCCTGACGCCTGGAGTGTTTCGCGCCCGTGCAGTCACCGGGAGTCTGCCGACGATCTCGTGGATTGTCATGCAGATGGGGATGAGATCTTCGGCTGTTGCATCAGCCGATATGGTATAGTGGTCCATCGATATCCCTCATATTTCCCTCGCATGCAGCTACAATAAGGTTTCGCCATCGCTCCTGCAAAAATCACGCAAAAACCTTCTGGAAGGATATTCATGAAGGCTGGTCAGGATGATCCTGCCAGCCCCGAGCGTGTATTCAACCAGAACCGGGGCGCCCCGCATCCTCATCCTCACTGCCGGCCCCTGAAATTCGTGTTCAGGCGCCCGGGAATTAGTGGCTGGCTCTGATCCCGGCATCGTAAATATCCCGTCGATGGAGACGGTATCTGGACAGTCTTCGATGATGCAGGATATGGGGTGGGATCCTTCTTCTTGAATCTCTCCTTCTGAGAATCCAAACCTGTACTGAATAGTCACGGGGAGCCAGTCATATGCATCCGGTCGATCAATCCCGGCCCCAAACACGATGACAGTCCCACCTCCAAGGATGAACCGGCGGATCCTGCCTTCACATGCCCGTAATGCAGGAATGACTGAAGAGTAAGCGGGGTGGGCAAACCCTCCGGGGATGATGACTGCCGAGAAGGATCTTCGGAAAAAAGGTGCTGCAAGAAGGTGAGGTGTCACCAGTTCTGGAATGAAACCGCAGTCCTCGATAAGTCGGGTGAACATCATCGGACTGTCCCAGATGATCCCTACCCGTCCGGTCATGTTATCCCTTGATGACCCCGAGTGGTTCGAACCGTACAACGAGCCGTGAGATCCCGAGCCGGTCCACAACCGAGACGACCTCGCTGCTTGACTTGTATGCACCCGGTGCCTCTTCTGCAATGGCACCGTCATGAGGCGCCTTCACCATGATCCCTTCACGACCGAGGGTCTCCCTGACCTGGCTGCCTTTGATCGTCTTCTTTGCCTGGGATCGGGAGAGAATACGTCCTGCTCCATGACAGGTTGAGCCGAATGTACGCGTCATCGCCTCCGCAGTACCCTTCAGGAGGTATGAGGAGGAGCCCATACTTCCCGGGATGATGACCGGCTGACCTATCTTTGAATAGTCATTGGGGACATCAGGGCACCCGGGCCCGAATGCCCGTGTCGCACCTTTGCGGTGCACACAAACTTTTGTCAGTCTCCCGTCGACCTCGTGCTCCTCTACCTTTGCCACATTGTGAGCCACATCATAGACAAGCCTGATATCGTCGTAATCAATCCCGCAACATTTTGCCAGGACGTTTCGGATCTGGTGGGTGATCACCTGTCTGTTTGCCCAGGCATAGTTTGCAGATGCAGCCATCCCTCCGAAGTATGCTTTCCCTTCAGGAGATGTCAGGGGAGCACATGCGAGCTGCCTGTCCGGGAGTTTGATCTGATATTTTTCCACCGCACGTTCAAGTGTCTGCAGGTGGTCTGTGCAGACCTGGTGACCAAGACCCCGTGATCCACAGTGAACCATGATGCAAACCTGACCCTCTTCAACGCCGAAGACCTTTGCCGCTTCAGGATCGCAGATCTCAGACGCCACCTGGATCTCAAGGAAATGGTTGCCTGCCCCCAGAGTCCCGCTCTGTGGAACCCCCCGAGATCGGGCTTTTTGTGAGACATGGGACGGATCTGCATCTTTCATACTGCCCCCTTCCTCACAGTGGGAAACATCCTCTTCTGTTCCGAACCCTTCCTCGACCGCCCATGCAGACCCCCGGGTCATCATCCCATCCAGTTGCTTTGGAGAGAGCCTGATCGAGGAACGGGCCCCTACTCCCACCGGAACCGCATCGTAGAGTTGATCCAGGATCTCCTTCTTCTTCGTGATGTCCTTGACTGTGAGCGGTGTGGTCAGCAGCCTGACTCCGCAGTTGATATCAAACCCGACTCCACCCGGTGATATTACGCCGGTTTCGTAGTCGAACGCAGCAACTCCGCCGATGGGAAAACCATATCCCCAGTGGATGTCGGGCATCGCAAGTGAATGCCTTATGATTCCCGGCATCGTCGCAACATTGGCGAGTTGCGTCACCGCTCCATCCTCAAGAGTTCCTGTCAGGCTGTCAGAGAGGAAGAACCTGCCAGGTACTCTCATTCCTTCCACAAATCCTATCGGAACCTCCCACTCGAGATCACCGACCCGCTTCACACCATTAATCATTGGAGGACTCACACATCGAATAATATATCCAGTACGTATTCATCGTTCTGTCTGCTGATCGAAAGACCACTGAATGATATCCCTTTCACTTCAGTTCCTCCACCATGAATCTTCCTGTCAAACGGTTCTCCTGCCAGGCAGGCAGTCAGAGACCCGTCATCCAGTGTCACGGTAATCTCTGAGAAGACCACATTTTCAGTCTCGGTCAGGCAGAGGAGTTCTGAAAGAAAAGCCTGGAGAAGTTGCTCATGATCGGTACCGGTAACCGTGAAAGAGTAAGGGCAGTCAGGCCGGGCAGACCCTCGGTACATAACCCCCATCAGAGCGTGCCCGCACTCTTCAAAGAGTGTGGGGATATCCGATGCCCATACGTGCATCAGGATATCAGCGGTATGCTCACGCTCTTCATAAGGCATAATCAGGTCGAACCTTCGATCATTGATTCGAGGTGATAGGGGATCATATCCATGTGGATGTGGTCGATGTATCTGGCCTGGTACATTGAGATATAGATCAGATGGTCTCCTGCCTTGAGCGTAATATCAGTCGGTTTTGCAGGTTTGTAAGAGACAGGGAGCAGAACCGGGCCACCACAGGATGTAGAAATACGGAAGTTGGTATTTCGTTTGTTGATATAAGCGATCACTTCATCATCGATGAAGATTGAATGTGCTCCGGCATCCGTCGGGGTTCCGGCATAGAGATCAGACATCTTCCAGACAGGTCAGACGGTGAGGGAAAAAATGCTTCTGATGGGTATCTGAAGAAGTTGTCTGCTCTGCTCGCTGTCTTCGGGATGAGATAATCCTGCGCACAATCGGTGTGTGTTTATCACGAAGCCGGTAGATGCGGCACCGGTGTTGCTCACTGCGGGTACCCTTGAGAACACCTATCCTTGATGAGACGATACCGATCATTCCTGACACTGAATGGTAACTTGTCTTGAATGAGAGCGAGAGTTTATCATATATCTCCTGAATCGAGAGATCGTTGTGACTGAGGAAAATTCTGAGCATTGCATGCCTGATTCCCTCCTCATCCCCGGCAAGCCAGGACCGAAGGCGCTCCTCAACAATATCATGGCGCTTATCCTGATCTGTCATGATCCGAGGTATCTGGAACATCGGCAAAAAGGTTTCTTCTCCGGTTATCATGGCGATTTTCCCGTCCCTCTCCGCGCAGAAGGCTAATGGTTTAATCTCCATACGGAACCAACTCAGTAATGTATGGGTTTTTTCAGATACGATATCAGCTCCATATCTCCAGCGAAACTCTGCACGATTCCCATGATCGTGCTCGCTCTCTCGCTGGTTATTGTGGGGATGACCTTTATCCACACCGGGCTTCCGATTAAACCCGGCATGGAATTCACTGGTGGAATCGGGGTGACTATAGTCACTGAAGAGACACCAGATCAACTCAAAGTTACATTCGCAGACTATCCTCTCGTCAATATCGAAGAGGGGATCAATCAGGGCAAGTATCTCAAGTTCGATACAATGAGTGACGAAAAAGTCCTCAGCCTGAACAAACTGATCGAGAGTAAATTCAATGGCGCTAAGATCGATCAGATCGGCTCCTCATTTGGAAAGACCCTTCAGGATCAGGCAGCCTTTGCATTGATCATCTCCTTTATCGGGATGTCAATAGTCGTCTTTTTGATCTTCCGGACGTTTGTTCCGTCAGCAGCAGTTGTTATCTCCGCATTTGCTGACATGACCATGTCGGCTGCGGTTATGAACCTCCTCGGAATTCAACTCTCTCTTGGAACAACCGCCGCCCTCCTGATGCTGATCGGTTACTCTGTGGACAGTGATATTTTGCTGACTTCACGGGTGCTGAAACGGCAGGGCAAGTTTGATGAGAAAGTCCATGGTGCATTCATCACCGGTATCATCATGACCTCAACCGCATTCTGTGCAGTCTTTGCGATGTGGGTTGTCTCATGGATCGGCGGGATCGAGATCATCCACGTGATGTCCCAGGTTCTGCTGATCGGTCTCATCTTTGATGTGATGAACACCTGGCTGACCAATGTGGGTATCCTGAAGTGGTATGCCTCAAAAGGAAAGAGCAAGCTCTCTTCAACCCTCCGTGGAGGTGTGTAAATGGACATCGAGAAGCTCAAGACAACACTCAAGGATTACCGGGTTGCCATCTACCTCGTTCTGTTAATAGCATCCATTATCATCATCTTCCCTCATCCCGGAACAGATGGGATCAAGACGAACCTTCAGTTCGGTCTGGACCTTTCAGGAGGATCCTGGATCCAACTTGAGTTCCAGTCTGCAGTGGTTACCTTTAAGACCAGTCAGCCGGTTGATCAGTTTGTAACAGATCTTGGCAAACGGCTCAATTCTGATGTCTCACTTGTGGGCACGGATAAGATAGAGATACGTAAACTGGTATCTGAGGATGAACTCCGCCAGATATTCAGCGAGAACAAGACCGAACTGGTCTCATACAGCCAGGGTGTTTCAAAGGAAACTGCTGATGATATCAAGCGGATTCTTGAGAACAAGATCAACAGCCTTGGTACCCGCGATGCCAAGACCTACGTGATCACCGGACTGAACGGTGTCAGCAGGTACATCAGAATTGAGATGGCCGGTGTCTCGATGAGTCAGGCACAGGAGATCGTCGGCAAGCAGGGTAAGTTCGAGATCAGGGTCGTGACAACAGGCAACGAGACCGAGCACGTGGTCTTTGGGGACTCCATCGAGAGCGTTGCCAACCCGTCACAGAACCCGCCAAACAGCAACAACTGGGGTGTATCGTTTGCACTCAGCCCTGAAGGGGCAGAAGAGTTCAGACAGGCTGCAATCAAGTATGGTGCAGTCAAGGATCCGGCAAACCACAACCTTGCCATGATGCTGGACGGTAAGATGGTCTACAGCGCTCCGCTCTCATCTGATCTTGCCGGAACACTCCAGAGCAGGGCAAGTCCGAACCTGGTCGCATCAACCGGTGCAGGAGACAAAGGAAAAGATGATGCCAGAAACCTGGAGATTCACCTCCGTAACGGTGCACTACCGGTAGAGGTCAAGATAGCAGGTTCAGGATCGGTCTCACCAGAACTTGGTGACCAGTTCAAGATGTGGTGTGTGATTGCAGGTATCTTTGCCCTGGTCGCAGTAGGTATCAGCATCCTGGTCAGGTACCACGAGCCTGCCATCGTGCTTCCAATGGTTCTGATCAACGCTTCAGAAGTCATCATCCTGCTGGCTATCACATCGTTCTTCCTCCAGCTCGATCTTGCAACCATCGCGGGGCTGATAGCAGTGCTTGGTACCGGTATCGATCAGCTGGTCATTCTGACCGATGAGATCCTTCACGAGGGAAAAGTTCCCTCACAAAACATCTACCTGAAAAGGCTGAAACGGGCACTTGGTATCATCATCGCCTCTGCAGCAACGGTGTTTATCGCCATGCTCCCGCTTGCACTGATGGATCTCTCAACCCTACGTGGGTTTGCCGTCGTCACCATCCTTGGTGTTCTGGTCGGAGTACTGGTCACCAGACCGGCCTACGGCCACATAATCATGGCTATCCTCTCCAAATAACCAATACCATACTTTTATCTGTTTTTTTAACGCAATTTCTGATTAGGTTATCATTATGGGAAAACCGATCCTAATCGACTTTTTTGCTGAGTGGTGCGGACCGTGTAAAAGAATGGGGCCGATCATCGAGGAACTCAAGGGCATGATGGGTGATAAGGTTGAGATCAAGAAACTTGATGTCGATCAGCACATGTCAGAGGCTCAGAAGTATCAGATCTCTGTTGTTCCAACCATTATCATTGAGAAAGATGGTGTCCTTGTACAGAAGTTTCAGGGAGTTATCGATGCTGAGACCCTGGCATCTGTACTGAAACCACTGGTGGAGTAACGTGAAGGTAGGGATCGTCGGGGGAACTGGAAAGATCGGCGAGGGAATGGCCATGCGCCTCTCCCGGATCTACGAGGTTCTCGTGGGCTCTCGTGAACAGGAGAAGGCACAGGATACCTGTATGTCATGTCAGAAATATGCTGATGAGAACGGGCTGTGCTGCACTGTCAGGGGGCTCACCAACCAGGAGGTTGTGGAGGGAGCAGACATCATCATCCTGGCAATCCCATACAAGCATCTTGACGCAACGGTGGCCGGACTTCATGGACTGGAAGGAAAGATCGTGATAAGTCCGATCAATCCTATGGAGAAGAAGGATTTCTTTGAGTACATTCCTCCAGAAGAGGGTTCTGCCGCTCTTCATCTCCGGAAAATTCTTCCAGAATCTACCCGCCTCTGCGTAGCATTCAATAATATTGCAGGAAACCGATGGCGTGACATTGACGAGGAGCTTGAGTATTCTGTGGCGGTGTGTGGTGATGATTCAGAATCCAAACTCATCGTGATGGATATGATCGATCGGATCTCTCTGCTCAAGTCATATGATGCAGGACCTCTTTCGATATCACCGGTCATCGAAGGGTTGACAGCCTTAGTGAACAATATCGCCAAGTGCAACTGTATGAAGGACGTCGGGGTCAGATTCGTCTGACCTGCAGGTGAACCATGGCATCAGGTGAAGAGGTCGGGGCAGAGATCACGAGGATTGGAAAGCGGCTTGTTGCCGAACACCTTGTTGGTGCAAATTTTGGCAACATGAGCGTCAGACCGGATGATGACGGGTTTTTCATCACCAGAACCGGATCTTACCTTGACGATCCCGGTGAACCGGTTTATACTCCCATGTCCGGTGAGGTTCCCCCAACTGTATCCAGTGAGTGGCGTGTTCACCGGGCTGTGTTCCAGAATACGAGGCATCGGGCAATCGTTCATGCCCATCCTCCCTATGCAGTTACAGCCTCCCTCATGCTTGATGAGGTGGTTCCTCTAGACAGCGAGGGGAAGATGTTCTGCCCAATTATTCCCATCGCCCATGGTGAGCCGGGAACTCAGGAACTCGCTGAAGATATCGCAGAATGCCTTGCACTTGCGCCGCTCTGCATTGCCCGTGGGCATGGGACGTTCGCAGCAGGAAAAACCCTTGAAGAGGGGTACCTCTTCACCTCTCTTGGAGAACATGCCTGTCGGGTCCTCTCGCTCACGAGATCATTTCAGTGATGAACAATGAGCATTGAAGAGAAGTTTGCACGGATGAGCCCGGAAGCTCAGAACGCAGCAGAGGCATTCATCGATTTTCTCCTCTCCCGCGAAGAAGGAGAGTTCTCACTTGATGAAGATATGAGTGAAGAGGCTGTGAGATCAGAGAATGAGCCTGGTTTAGCCCAGTCCGGTTGTGATGAACCCAATGCCTCCAGCACCGACAGTTCAGGTATCATCCTTGCAGAAGAACGCGTAATTGAGGAAGAGAGTGTTATTGATTTTGCCGACATCAACACTCGGTTTGCGCCGAAGGATGCTAAGAATACCGGGAAGGAAAAGACCGGACCAATAAGGCAGAAAAAGATGTTTGACTGGCTCTGATGCAGGCAAGGTTACTTTGCTTTTTTATGTAACAATCGGGAATTGGTGATCAGACCACCCGGGATGTTGTTGAGAGCTCTATACCCTTCTCGGTTACAATGAATGGCAGCACCCGGCTTGGCGGCTGCATGCCTGTTATCTTCTTCACCTCAAGAACCCTGATTACCTCGCTCCCCCTCATCTCCTCATGCAGTTCGATAACCACGTCGCATAGCCGCATCAGGAGGATCTCGGCATACAGATCGTGCAGGCCGCGGTATAGTGTGAAGAAGGCATGTTCATGCAGGTTCAATATTCCCTGTCGGCAGGAAGCAATTCCAGAAAGGACCGGCTCAATCCCTTCCCGTATGATCAGTGTCGAGAGGGAGTCAATGACAAGTCCCTTCTCCTCTCCCTGGAAAATATCTGCAGATGCCATGGCCTTTGCATCGATCATTCCCTCCTCCCGATATCCATCGATCATGTAAAAAGAGCGTTTTTCCTGTGATATGGTCCAGAACTGCCTGGCAAACCGATCAACTCCCGAGGTGGCAGACCCGATAATCAGTATTGAACTACCTGGAATGAATCCCCCTTCAAGGGCAAGATCAAGGCCGTTAATCCCGGTTGAACTCCTCCCTTTATATGCCCGGATCACGATCCGGGCGGTATCTGTTTCATCGGGCATGGCTCATCAGGTAATAATCTGGTGATGCGTACGGTATCATTATATTTTCCCCTAGTAATTAGATATTACAGCAGCATGGTGGGGGCTCTTTTCAGTATATATGTGAATACAGCCGGTTCATAGCCGGTGTGAAAAGGCCAGGCCCACAGTTTGGGCAGATAGATGGCGCTGAAGATCAAGATTGGCAAAGGGAAAGCGGCGTCTGGCAGAGAGAGCCAGAGCCAGGATACATCCTCTGGTCAGGGCGAAATTTCTGTCAAGAAGCCTCAGATCATCTCCCGCCTCAAAAAAACCGGATCTGTATCCGGGCAGGCAGATGCAGCACCTCAGATTCCACCTGAACCAGTGAAGTCAGGTATCAGGAAGTTTCCTGGTCTGAAAAAACCAAAAGCAGCTGAAGAGGCCGGGGAGAAGGGGGAAGATCTGTCTAGCTTACCTGGTACTGATAAGGATAAACCCAAAAAAACCGGATTCCTCAGTAAATTTACAGCGATCAAGCCCCAGAAGCAGAGAGATGTATACAACCCCGATATCCACGGGGCTGTGGTTGATCTGACCTTCGTTCCACCTCAGGGTGTAGAGGAGATAGAGGTCTATCCGGTCAATCCTCCATTTGCATACATCAGGATAACCTACAACTACCCGAATCATGAGTATCTCTACGAGGTTGTCGAGCCCCTGTACACAGATTCAGAGAAGAAACTGCTTGATGAACTGAAGAAAGGAATCTTTGAACGGGTAAACGTGAACACCCGGCAGATCTCCCGTGAGATTGCAGCAGATCTTCTTGAAGAGATGATGAACGAAGTCTTTGCAGACTACGCAATTCACCTTGACCCAAGGACGTATGCAAAGATCCACTATCAGTTGCACAAGGACTTCCTTGGCAACGGGATGGTGGATGCGATCATGCACGACCCGCTGATAGAGGATATCTCCTGCGATGGGGTCGAGCGTTTTCTGTTTGTATACCACTCGAAGTACGAGTCAATGGAGACAAATCTGAAATACCTTGATCCCGGTGATCTCGATTCATTTGTCACAAAACTTGCACAACGGGCGGGAAAGCACATATCTGTTGCTGAACCGATGCTCGATGCCACGATGTCAGATGGTTCGCGTATCCAGATGACACTCGGTACGGAGGTCACTGCACACGGCTCTACGTTTACCATCCGTAAGTTCAAGGAAGTCCCCATCACCCCGACCGACCTTGTGGAGTGGGGTACCTTCTCCCCGCTCTCGATAGCTTTTCTCTGGCTCGCGGTCGAGAACGGGAAGTCATGCATCTTTGCAGGCGGGACCGCATCCGGAAAGACAACTTCTCTCAACGCGATCTCTCTTTTTATCCCTCCACTTGCGAAGATCGTCACCCTTGAAGATACCCGTGAACTCAAACTCCCCCATGCGAACTGGATTCCGAGTGTTACCAGGGAGTCGTTTGATATCGCCGGGAAAGGGGAGATCGACATGTATGAACTCCTCAAGGCTGCTCTCCGTCAGCGTCCCGAGTACCTGATTGTCGGTGAGGTCCGTGGCAAAGAAGCCCTCACTCTCTTCCAGGCGATGAGCACCGGGCATGTCACCTACTCGACGATGCACGCTGATTCTGTTGCGAGTGCAGTTCACCGTCTTGAGAACCCCCCGATATCTGTGCCCAGGAACATGCTCTCTGCTCTGGACCTGATCTGTGTGCAGGTCCAGGCCCGGGTCGGTGGCCAGCGGATCAGGCGTAATAAACAGATCATTGAGATCCTGGACATTGACCCCAGAACCAACGAACTGATCACAAACGAGGTCTTCCGCTGGCGCCAGGCGACAGATGAGATCACTTACTCAGGAAAATCATATATCCTGGAAGAGATTATGGAGGCGCATGGGTGGGATGAAGAACGGATCAGCCGGGATCTGATGCAGCGTCAGGAGGTTCTCGAATGGATGCGTCTGCATGAGATCCGTGATTACCGTGAGGTGAGCAACATCGTGGTCTCGTACTTCAGGGACTCTGAGGGACTGATGGAACAGATCCGGTCCGGTGCCAATGAACTCGTATGAACGGTTCTGCTTCAACCTGCTCGGGAGCAGGATGCTTGCCAGGCGTGACAAGTATTTTGATCTGATCGCAAATCTCCGTTCTGCCAGGATGGGGATAACATTTGAGGCATATCTCGCAACAGCAATCATAACCTCTGCTATTGTCGGGGTTGTCGGCTCTATCCTCGTTGCACTGATTGTATACCTGCTCAATGTTCCTGCCCTAATTACGTTCAAAGGAAATATTCCGCAGGACATAGCCTCCGGCATAAACCAGTTTTCGGTCTATTCCCTGGTAGCAGGTACAATAATTGCAGGAGTCGTCTCGTTCATCACCTTTGGCGGGTTCACATATCTGATCTACCTCATCTATCCGTCAGTTGTGGCCGGGTCACGGCGGAGGGACATCGAGTCAAGCCTGCCGTACGCAATCAACTACCTCGCAGCGATGTCTACTGCCGGGATTCCACCAGCAGAGGTCTTCAGGCAACTGGGAAGTTCCACGATCTATGGTGAGTCTTCTGTTGAGGCGAGGTATGTCTCCCTTGAGATCGATGTGTTTGGAAAAGACCTCATCGAGGCACTCAAAACTGTCTCGATGGCGACCCCGAGCCAGAGGATGCGGGAGTTCATGCAGGGAGCGATCGGAAGTGTGGCTTCGGGCTCCAACATCTCTGAGTACTTCAAGACAAAGGCAGAGCAGTATACATACGAGAACAGGCAGACCCAGAAGCAGTTCCTTGATACTCTTGCCCTGGTCTCTGAAAGTTATGTAACCGCCCTTGTAGCAGGAACTCTCTTCCTGATTCTGATCCAGTCTGTGATGTCGATTCTTTCAGGAGAAGGAACCCCGTTCTTTCTCTATATCATTATCTACCTGATCATCCCGTTCGGGAGTGTAATGTTTGTGGTCATGATCGATGCGATGACGCCGGAGTGGTAGAGATGGGAGTGTTTGACCGGTTTAAAAAGAAGGAGGCGACCTCACTCAACCCGGATGAGGAGGCTGCAAAGAAGATCCTTGACAAGATAGAACTCCACCGGCAGTATTCAAAGGGGAGCCTCCGAATCATCAAGCATCCGCTCCGGACCCTCACTGAGAAGCCTGTCAACATCCTTTTTGCGTCAGTACCACTGGGTATCATCGTCTTTATCATCGGTTTCTCAATGGCAATCCAGAAGGACGGGATTGGATCGCTGCTTAAGAATTCCTTTATCGACGATGTGATCGTGATCACGCTGCTGGTTATACTCATCCCCCTGGTGATCCTTGACCTGCAGGAGTCACGGCGAATCAGGAGTATCGAGGTGGCCCTCCCGAACTTCTTCCGCGATCTTGCGGGAATGCATGAGAGTGGGATGACCCTTCAGGGTGCGGTCCATCTCGTCTCGATGAGTGAGTATGGGGCACTTACTCCCCATATCAGGCAGATGGACCAGCGGATATCCTGGAATTTTCCGTTCATCGAGGCTGTCCGCGCGATGGGAGAAGAGATTCCGATCCCGCTGGTCCGAAGAAGTGTTGATCTGATTGCCAGGGCAAGTGAGGCCGGTGGTGATATCGTTGAGGTGCTCAGGGCAGCAGCAAAGGACTCGTTTGAGTATGTGACACAGAACACGGACCGACGCAACGACATGTTCATCTATGTGATCATCGTGCTTGCCTCGTTTGGTGTATTCCTCTTCGTGATGCTGATTCTGGTCTCTTCGTTCCTGAAGACCATGGCAGATCTCGGGACAACCACCGGTGCATCATCAGCACCCGGGTTCAGCCTCGGGGGTTTTGACCTCGCTCTCTATATCAGGATCTTCTCACACGGTGCCATGTTCCAGGGTTTTTTTTCAGGGCTTGTTGCCGGCGTAATGGGTGAAGGACGAGTGACTGCAGGGCTTAAGTATTCAGTTATCATGCTCCTCATTGCCTGGATCGTCTTCAGGGTTGCTGTCTGATACATACCCAGGCACAGGCCTGAAAACCTCTTCAGGGACCGTGATGACAAACTCAGCACCAATGCCAAATGTTCCCGACTCTCTGATATCCATTCCTGTGAGACTGAGCACCTCTTTCGCAAAAAAAAGCCCCCATCCGGTTCCTGCTCCAACACCCCGTTCAAAGATCCGGTCTTTCATAGTGTCCGGGATACCGCCCCCGTCATCGCTATAGATGATGAGAAGGTCTGTCCCCTCCCTCTGCGTGGAAATCGTAATATAAAAGACATTTTTTCCATGTTTCAGGCTGTTTTCAATGAGGTTGTAGAAGACCTTCTGAAGGAGCTGGTCTGCATAGATCTCATAATTCTCCCCGTTGACTGTGAACGTAAGTCCCTTACGCCTGGACATGGCATAGGCAAGATTCCAGACTGTCCTGAGATCCTGCCACCGAGGCTTTTCAATACCTGCCTTCTGGTACTCTTTTGAGAACTCGATGTGCTTGTTTATCTTCTCGGCGGCATCTTCAGCACTGCTGATCAGTTGGGTTAGGGAGGTGTCTGCGTTTTTACGCCTGATGAGCCCGAGCATCCCTCTGATTGTGGTGAGCTGGTTTACAATGTCGTGCCTGGTCATACTCCCAAGGAGAGAGAGTTTCTTGTTGGATAGGAGGAGTTCGTGCTCTGCTGTCCGGTACTGGGAGATATCGGTGACTACACAGAGTTCTCCCATTCTGCCGGTTTCGAGTGGGTATGGTGCCAGCGTTACTCTGATCCATATATCTCTGCCACTTTTCGTCCGGGTATGGAGTTCATGATGTCCTGGCTTCATACCCGTGACACAATCACCCTGAATCTGGTCTTCTGGATCATGTGGAGAGAACAGGGTTTCCGGGCATCTCCCGGTGAGTTCATGGGGTGTGGTCTCAAAAATTGATGCAAGGGCAGGGTTCGCGAACCAGATCAGATTGTCAGGCCCGATCAGACAGATCCCCTCCTCTACCAGTTCAACCAGGCGGGCAAGCCTGTGTTCAGAAGAGATCCTCTCCCTCTGTGCCAGTTCAAATGAACCGATCATGGTATTGATCGAGGTGGCAAGATCCCCGATCTCGTCATCCCTTCTGGTCTGAATTCTTCCTGAAAGCAGGCCTGAATTTCCGATGGTGAGGAGGTCACGGTTCAGATCCTGAAGTGGAGAGATGATAATCCGGTTCAGGAGCCAAGACGCAAGGCCCATGAACAGAATTGTCAGGATGAGTAGTGAAGTGATCAAAAAAATCCTGGAATATATGCCGCTCCGACTCAGATCCCGCCTCTCGGTGATCTTGATGGAAAGAGCAGGCTGCCCTGAAATGTCTGTGATAATGCTCTGGTAATTATCAATCTGATTGTTCCCTGGTACATCCTGTACGAGGGATTCAGAAGATCTGTCTGAAACCGGGGTAATTGTAATATTTTGCAGAATGTTGCGTGATAACTCTGAGATCCTGGCATTGTCGAGAAGGCTGGCAACGACAACTGTCCCATGGGGTGGCCCCTGCATCTCTGAGTTCAGAATGGGATGTGAGGATACAACGAGGGGAGTCAGATCATCCATGATGATCCCATGTATTCCATCAGGTGATCCTGAAAGGAGAGGATTTTCCTGCAGGAGCATGACCATGTCTTCAGGCATCGGGTCAGACGTGATGTTATGCTGGGCGGTCGATATCCCACTAACCAGTGTACCGTTGAGATTGTACAAAGCTATCGAGTAGAGATTCAGACCTCTCAGTGTTGAGATGGCAAAGTTTGAGGAGATATATTCAGGGTTCCCTGATATCATGTAGTTATAGGTATCATCCCAGACTCCCCAGTCCTGGGATATCCCGGCAAGGCGGGTTCCCTCTCCGTACACTGAGTTCTCTGCCCGGTGAAGATCCTCTAATGCGTACTCCTGTTCAAGCCCTGAAAGGCTTCCCATCACGGTAAGTTCAAACGTAACAAGTAAGATTGCTGCGATTGTGAGTATGGTTATCCCGATGATGAGAATGGTTTGGGCATAGAGTCTCATAGAAAAGAACTCCTGAAATAGATGGCGACAGCAGTACGATTACCTATCTGTAAATCCTGATAACAGTATCGTCTCCATCCAGAGACAATCTTCCTGGGATTTAGATTGGTAAGGATCAGGCGAGTTCTACCACATGGGATGATTCAGGTGAACTCACCTTGAAAGTAAAGTTATGGAGGGCTCCGGTTTCAGTGAGGACCACACCGGTATAATCCCCATAGAGCAGTTGAAAACTGGTCTGCCCGGTGGCAGATGTGATATCGTTTCCGACTATTTTTCCCCCGCTCTTGATGGTGATGCGGATTCCGGGTATCGGTCTCCCGCCTCTGTGAAGGTCTAGGGTTATATTGCCTATCCCTTTTCTGATTGAAGGAATCTCAGGTATTGCATAAACGTTGGGAGCCCTGATGTGGCTTTTATCATAGATGCGACATCCAGTGATGAACCGGGTGGCGATCTCAGGAGCAGTCGGATAAAATGTGAACTGGTGGCTGTCCTTGAGGAAGAGAGTGCTTTTATCACCGTACAGTACTCCTGATCGGTCGATATAGATCCCCCCGTCCGGCTCGCCGTTCAGAAATATCAGGAATGCACGATGGCCGTCCTGGCCTGTTGTAGAGGCGATGCCATGCATCTTTGAAGAGCGGGCATTCTTAATCAGATCAGGCAGCGTCCACGAACCTGCAGGACGGGTGTTCTCGATGATGAAATTGAGCGGAACGTTCTCGTCAAAGTCACCCATGTCCTTTGGGAGATCTGTTGCCTTCTCCTGGTACCTCTCCTCGTACTCTTTTACATCAGCCCGGGCCTCGCTCTCCTGGCTGATATCGCGGCCGGTTGCTTTACAACTCACAAGGTGTCCTTCTGATGAAAAGACCCCTTCAATGTGCCATGAGAAGGTCAGGCTTCCTCCGTCTGGTGATGCAAGGGTCTGTTGAAGATCTACCTCTGCTGAGTCAGGGGTGAGAAGGTGAATTGCTCCAATGAGTTCATCCTGGTCTTCGGGGGAGAGATCTGACAGAAATTTTCTGCCGATCATATCGGTTGGTGCCCCTCCGTTGAGGATAGAGAACGGTTCGTTTGAGCGGATTATGGTAAGGTCTGGCAAAAAATCAACGATCAGCTCGTTCTGGACTGAGCGGACAGAGTGGTAGAGTTTCTCCCTCGCTGCCAGTTCTTCCTGTACATCTTTCCTGTCTGCAACCTGGATGATTCGCTGTTCAAGGATTGCGAACTGTTCGAAGGGATCGCTTCCTTTTCTGATATAATAGTCAGCACCGTGGTTAAGGGCCTCGATGACGACCTCTTCTTTTCCTTTCCCGGTGAATAGAAGAAATGGAATGTTACCGAAATTTTTTCGGATATATTTCAGGAGGGCAACCCCGTCCATGTCCTGCATCTGGTAGTCAGATACGATGACCTGATATGAGTTCCTGGAGAGGGCTTCTATTGCTTCCCTCCCAGAACTAACACAGGTAAGTTCGACCTTCCCTGAGTGGCCTAGATATTCTTGAGCTAACATCAGGTGAGGGATCTCATCGTCTACATACAGGACCTGAATTGCCATGGGTGAGCCTGGTACTGTTAGTTTAGTCTTTTGATTGATAATTGTTTGTGTATATTAATCATGAAAATGCTCCGCATTTTCACAAGTTGGACCTATTGAGAACTATAATGCCGTTTAATCTGGAGATAACCCTTCAATTCAAAATAGTGATATTATTGGTGATAATTGTGGGTTTTTTATCCCGTGCAACTGGTGCAATTTGGCATCTCAGCACTCGTGCAATCACGGGTACCGGAATCACATTTAACCAGAACACTCTTGTCATACCCTAATTTCCATTTTATATTGTTCCAGAATCTGGTTGTCCAGAATGGAGAGTTCTTCGATTCAGTAACATAGAACAATTCGGGCTGACATCGGCTCTTCCCCACCATTCCGGATCCGGTGAACTCATTCCATGGAAGGCTCTTGCCATTGATGGGTATCTCATACTGGACCCCGGCAACATTGCGGTAGGTAAATAATGCTATACAAGTCCTCTGATTACCTTTATTGTATGAACTATTACATTTACAAACATCCACAGACTCCGGGATAAGTGAACCAGCTCCACCTGTACTGGAACATTTAGTTGAAACACCGCCACTTACGTAAAATTCAACATCGTTGAAGTCGTTATCTCCTCCTCCAGAGGCATCTTCGAAACTTACCAGGTATTTAAAGTGCGTTCCTGTTTCATTTTTTAGCGTAATCGCTGCATGGACATAGTCATCCGGGTTTCTCGATGCTGAACCTGTGTAATAGGTTCCTTTGTACGTGCTCCCGTCATATACTGCATCCGCAAATTTAAGTTCTGTGCCTATTGAAAAATTTCCTAGAGATTTGCGGGTAGTACCCCCGGAGTATGCAGATTTTGAGTCTCCGATTGCGATATTATTTGGGCTGGACAATGAGTACACGCTCTTATACCATGCATCAGAAAACGCGAAATCAACAATAATTTCACTTGTGTTATCTGTAACACAAAGGGTAGATCCAACTCCTCCTTTGTCAATTGGAATCACAGTTGTTGCAACGGGTATCGGAGTTGGTGTCGGAGTAGGGCCCTCTGTACTTGGATTAGACGCCTCCACATAATACGAGGGGTCCGGATGCTGTTCATCATCGACAATCGCCCTGAAATCGTTAACACTCTTTGTACCGGTACCTGATTGGACTTCCCCACCGAGGGATGCTCCATACGGGATATCGTTGATATAGATATCCACAGATTGAGGTTTGCCTTTTCCTGTGTAAATGTCAGCAGCTGATGTAATTGCCACAGTTCCGATAATTACCAGAAAAAGAACAAAAATACCAGTTAATCTGATCTGGTTTTGTTTTTTGTTCATAATTCATCACCTGAAAATCACGAATCTTTCATTATGTACGAGATAACTGATACATCCCCGTTAATCATCTTTTCAGACTTGTTGTATCCGTATTCGGTTTCATTAAAACTCCAATAACAGAGTTCGTTATGACTTAATCCTGAGTAGACCTCTGCAGGGAAAAATTTGGAAGCATTGACCTTGAGTCTCTCATATTTGCTACCTTCAGGATACTGTGTCTCAAGCCAGTACTTCATGCCTGCCGGATTGATCGGATCCCCGCCTTCATGCCTGATGACAACTGCAAATTTCCCTTCCCCGCAGTCAATACATGATGAACTCAAAACCGACTTTGACTTTGCCTGAGGTGGGGGTGTTGATGTCATGAAAACCGCGACTATCCCTATTCCCAAAAGGACTATCGACACCAGAATGATTGTCCCGATAATCTCAGATACTGCCTTTTCCTTCATTATGATACCACACAATTTCCTGAATCAATTGATCTACCAAGCCACCACCGGACTCTTTTTGAGAAGTTTACAGAGATCATGTCATTTCCCGCACCTGAAGTAGTAAAACTTGTAAGATTGGTATGGCTGTCCGACCCCTCAATAAAGTTGTATGGTTTGTTCGGACTGTAGGAGTACGACATATAACTACCATTGTAATTATATGTGAAAACGGCCCGACAGTCATAACCGTTACAGCCGGATGTGCATTGTGTTACATTCTTCAGGACCGGTGCCAGTTCCACAGTCGGATCCATACATTCATCAGGTTTGTTCTCTTTTACGCAGGTACTGTTTCTGATATCTTCTTTGAATTCAGCCGTTATCATCGAAGATTTGTAGGGATAATATCTGATATCCATGCCAGTCGGGTCACTCAAACTGACAAACCTGAATCTCAAGGAGTCTCCACTTTTCCATTGGTCAGATGACCTCCATGTCTCCCGTGTTGAATGACTGCTCTCCCCGATATCTGCATACATACAATCCTCTGGTGTCGAGTCATACACCCACCATGGGGTAATCGGGTTTATACTTCCATCACGATTATGGCGAAAAAACTGGATTTTGTCTCTGTCCAGTGCCTGCCCGCCTCCATGGTACATGATAACTTCGTAAGTTCCGTTCAGATCACATCGTACACAATACGAACTGATTGATGCCTTGGGGGTTTCATCTGGTGGAGGATTTGAAAGCAGAATTACTCCGAGCAACCCCATTCCTCCCATAACCACGCCGATCAGAATGACTGCCCCGATAATATCTGATACAGCGTACTCATACCTCATCTCATACCCCTTTGGACAAAGACTGAATGCGTTTATTACATCTTATATCTTTTGAGTGTGTAGAAAGGGAATTTGCACAAAAGTATTAATTGAAGATATTACTCCTCTCATGTGTGTTCGAGTAAGAAAAGAAGTGTATATAATAATATTCTTTAAATACGATCTAATGATGAGAATTTTGTTCCTAATTAATAAGGATACATTAACGTACGTTTAAATAAAATTTTCATCTGAAATCTTCGGGATATAAAATAAAATGTATGATTTTATATCCGTGTTACGTCCTGAATTCAGCGAATATTGGGTGATACTGGCTTTTCTATGTGATGTCGGTTCCGAACTGATTCTGCGCGAGAGTGATGTCCCCTCCTGATGGCAGTGTATATCTTATCAGCACCGTATCAACAGGACTATATGAATTTCTGATGCGTAAGGAATCCCCGGTGCTTAAATTTTTAGTCGAGCTCAAATGATCGATCGGGACAAATTTATCACCGTCTGATATTTTTTTTATCTCCCAGTTTGTCTCAATCAGGTTTCCATTTATCAGGACTCCGACGTCAGCAACTTTCAAGGCATCCCCTCCCAGGTGACAGATGTACAGATCTTCACATCGTTTCAGATCAGAGCATATGGGATCCATACAACTCTCCTTACATCTCATAATCTCTGACATCTGTTGTTCTGAAGATAACTGAGAATCAGATGAATAATCTCTCCATTCACAGTCTTTCTCACAGGTTTTATTATTCCCCGGGTGGCAGCCAAATGATGCTCTGACGCAGGGAAACTCAATACTGGTATCAGAACTGTGAGTTTCATTGCATGCCATACTCAATTTCGCATGAGGCATCGATGTGGGTTTGACTGATGGGATGTAAAAAGCTGCAAAAATTCCAAAAGCTCCAACAATTATTCCGATAAGAAGTATTGCGCCAATAATCTCTGTAATACCCTGGTCCTGTAGCATCAGAGTGCTCCGCTCTGCATAACCAGGGACACCTCAGAGTCCATATAATCAAGAATAAACCAGTCGCTTTTGTCAGCTGGTTTTGCAAGCATAAATTCATAAAGTTCTTTCTTACATGCCTCAGCAGTGGTTGTTGTCTCTGATGGACATGAATCCTTGATGTTTGGTGCATTCTTCCCAATGACCAGATTTGCAGAATACGGGGGAAACATCGGGTCAGTACTACCGGAATTGGTTTCCATAAAAAAAGAGTAATACCAGTTTGTGTACTCGCCAATCTCCGGGTTTTTTCTGGAATTATCAGAAAGAGTCTTGTTAGTGATCGTCTTTACCTGATCAAATCCCCGCTTCCAGATCTTCACGGTGTCACTCATCAGTTCTTTTTCTTCAGTAGTGAGAACCCGGGATGTCCTTGTTGAAGAACTTGTCACCCTTGGATCATCAGGGATGAACTGGAGCCAGATAGCATAGGCGTTCTGTGTTTCACCCTCTCTCATCTTCCATAGTGATGCACTCGTTGGGGAAGATCCGTAATCTGAAGCGGTTTGAGTACTGTTAAATATATTCTGGTTTATCTTATCTAATTTACAGAATATCTGGGCACTTACTGACCCGCTGATGTCTTCAGTGTCAGTGATTCTGATATTATGGATGCTTACTCGTAAGGGGTATTCCGGATTTGGATCACGACTCACATTCTGAACCGGGGTTAAGGCTATTGATGGAATCAGCATGATTGATGAACCACCATCCGCAGGCTGATTAAGAAAGAGACCCCCCATCTCATACAAAAGATTCTGGTTTACCCAGTACCGGTTATTTGATTCATACTGAAATGAGCCGATTCTTGGTGGGAATTTCTCAACTTTGGTTGTAACAGTGTGAGGGGAATATGCATCAGATTCGATAAATTCGTCAGTATTTATCTCGTAATAATCGGATGTGTTGTTAGGGATGATATCGTTGTCTTTGAACAGATTATATGTGTAATTTTTTCCGAATGTAATATTCTCAATTAAGGTCTTTTCAGAGATGAAGCCACCGGGATGAGGTGTTGAATTCTGGAAGATCTCAAGTACAAGATCACTCCTTTCTTTCAGGTACATTACTGTTGAATCGTTGTATGGTGGATTTGATGTGGTATTGTTCAAATAAAAATGGGCAGTTCCCGGGTATGTGACTCTGCCGTTGTCGGTGAGGAAAAATGTCTTCTTTACAGTAATGTTGTAAAACCTCTCTGAAAGATTGAAATGACCTGGAGTAGACTGGCACTCACCCTGGTCATTACATTTGATCTCCAGAACCTTTGGTGGTAATTCTGGAAGAGCTGGTTTAATCGGAGGAAGATCAGAAAGGTTTACCATATCGCCACTGACATTCACCGATAAAAAATCGTTCTGCTCATTTACCATCAAAACACCGGATGCTTCAACAAAGGAGTTTACCGGCATGATGCTCAAGGAACCCATTCCGACAGAAGAAAGGGTACCGAGCTCGAATGACCTCGCGATGGGCATGTTAATTTTATTGTTTATGATTAACCCGTCAATGTCTGCTTTCAGCCCGATGAACTCCTGGGTAATATATTTCATATGGGATATCTCGGCATCCCGGCCCTGGATGGGAACGACATAGAGCAGGTACATTGAGAATAATATCGTCAGCAGTGAGACTATCATCAGGAACCCGATAACCTCGGATAGCCCACGCTCCTTCGTACATCCCACCATCGAATGCGTTACTGTTTACTCTCAAGGTTCATGAACCTATTGCGTAGCTGATCTCCCGCCTCAGACAACTGGATTTGGCGGACTGGATCTGATATCCGGTGTTCGGAATTGTATTCTCATTTCTCGCCAGAAGACCGGTAAGAACGTATGAGATGACTATTAACCCCATCCCGGAGATCTCAGTACAGGCACTTTCATGATCACCCAGTACATCACCACAAGCGATGGCCTCACCGAGATAGAGGACTTCAGGCCGGGATGCTGGGTCAAGGTTGTCAACCCGACCGAGAAAGAGATTGCCTACCTTGTCGGCCAGTTCGGCATGCCCATCGACTTTCTTACTGACCCGCTTGATGTTGATGAGCGGGCCCGGTTCGAGGTCGATGAGGGTAACACCCTGATCCTTATCAGGTCTGCACGACGGGAACCGGAAGAAGCGGCAATCCCGTACATAACCCTGCCAATAGGCATCATCCTCACCCAGGAACTCATCATAACCGTCACTCTCACTGAAGTCGATGTCATGGAAGAGTTTCTGTCCGGATGGGTGAGAAACCACGATACCAGACAGCGGACCCGGTTTGTTCTCCAGCTCTGTTACCGTACCGCACTGCGGTTCCTGCGGTATCTCAAGGAGATCAACCGGATGACCGGGGTCATTGAACGCAATCTTCACCGTTCAACCACCAACGACCAGCTCCTCGGACTGTTTAACCTTCAGAAGAGTCTGGTTTACTTCACCACATCGCTCCGGTCAAACTCCCTGATGGTTGAGAAGTTCTCATACCAGAGCGTGCTTGATATGACCGACGAGGAGCATGATCTGTACGAAGAGATGGTGATCGAGAATAAACAGGCACTTGAGATGGCAAATATCTATACCTCCATCCTTACCGGCATGACCGGAACATTTGCCTCGATCATCAACAACAATGTCAACGTGGTGATGAAACTCCTCACCAGCGTGACGATACTTATTGCCCTCCCAACAATGATCGCAAGTATCTACGGTATGAATGTTTCACTCCCCTTTCAGGAAGTTCCGCATGCGTTCCTTTTTGTCATGGGAACTGCCCTCAGTCTCTCTGCAGTCGGTTTATTTGTTCTGCTCAAGTGGAAAGTGCTTTAATCTGCCTGAAATGTCTGATGTTTCACAGGCCGATATTCCCTCATTTTTCTCGTGATATCTAGTAGATTGACCTATGTTATATGTGAGAAAAATATAACTTATGTGTGATCAAATTAACATTATGCGAGAAATATTTAACTCATTACGGTCTGGACATTCGCATCGTCAGACTCTTGGCGTGGTCGGGCTCCTTGTAGCAGCAGTCATCATCACCTATTCTCTGGCCAGACTCTCCAGTGGAGATCACTCCGGTGATCTTCTCCTCTGGCTCGGAGTTATCTCTGCGATCACGCTTGTTATTTACGCTCTCAAGACCCGGAAAAGCAGAGTTGTTCAGTATGGTGTGGTAGGTATCGGGTTGCTTCTGATTGTTTCCGGTGTCCTGGCTGCCCTGATGAAGGCTCTTACCGGAGCCGTTGCCCTCACCCCCGTGATGATGACCGGGCTTATCGCGGCGGGACTGATCATCATCACCCTAGGTGTGAGAATGAAGGAGAGGGCGGAGGATATCGGAATACAGGATGAACGAAGTCTGCGAATTGGAACCTATGGAATCTCCTACTCGTGGTATCTGACCTACCTGACCATCGTCTGTACCGGATGGCTTGCCGGAATGAAGGTTATCCAGATTGATGGTGCTACAATCTGCCTGTTGCTTATCATTCTGATGCCGGTAAGTGCCATGATCTTCCAGTGGTACTTCAACATGAAAGGCGATGTCTACTAGGGAGGGATAATGCATACCCGGATGAAAGAGTTTCGTGCCCGTTTCGGGTATACTCAGGCAGATCTCGCGGGCCGGGTCGGTGTCAGGAGGGAGACCATCGTGTTTCTTGAGAAAGGGAAGTACAACCCATCGCTCCGGCTGGCCCGTCAGATCTCACAGGCACTCGATACCACAATTGATGAACTCTTTCTATTCGATGATGAGGAGGACAATCCATAACGCTTACAATCGGATATCAGGGTTTAAACCGGTCAATCCGGGAAAATATTCCAAAAAAGTTCGTCAGGTTCTTTCAGAAAATGGGAAGGGTTACCAGACCCTGGCCCGTGCGGTCTCGTCCCGGTATAATGTATCTCCCTGACTGATCTGTGGGAATGTCGCGTAGAACTCATCAAGATTAAACGGAATTGCGTTCACCCTGTACTTGTTCCAGGGATGCTCTTCTATCAGCACCATATTACGAAGTTCTTCATCCCTAATGGTGCCCCGCCAGGCCTGGGCATAGGCGAGGAAGAATCGCTGTTCATCAGTAAACGCCGAAGAGGGGTGATACATCTCAGAAATATTGGATGAATTGATATCTGATCCGACAGTTTCATTCCCGGTCCTGGTATTCTGCCATGCGTTCCAGGCTATGACCATCCCTCCGAGATCAGCAGCGTTCTCTGCAAGAGTCCGGGTCCCGTTCAGGTACAGGTCAGGGAGCGTTTCCATCTGATCGAACTGTGCCACCAGCGGTGCAGTTGCCTCCATATACCGGACAGTGTCATTCTCATTCCAGAGCATGGTCTCATTCCCGTCTTTCACGAACTTTCGCAGTGGTGAATCAAATCCATGCGTCAGTTCATGCCCAATGATGGAGCCGATTGCCCCGTAATGTTCTGCGTCGTCCACCGATGGATCATAGAAAGGCGGCTGGAGGACACCTGCTGGAAGAACGATCTTGTTCCTGGTGGTGTCGTAGTATGCGTTCACTGAGTGCGGTGAGAGGTACCATGTATCAGGGTTTGATGGGGTATCTGCTATCTGCAGACTTGCCCTGTAGTAGTAACAGGTGATGTTAAGGACATTGTCGAGGTATGAACTGTTTCCTACCTCAAGATTCCGGTAATCCCCGGGCTGGTCCGGGTACCCGATCTGGATCCCCATGGAGTCAAGTTTCTCGGTGGCGTTTTCCCGGGTTTCAGGATCCATCCATGTCAGATTTGCAAGCCTGGATCTTAGGGTAGTCTTGAGATTCTCCACGATCTCCTTTACGTGGGCCTTTTCTTCAGGGGTGAAGTACTCCTTCACATAGAGTTTACCGATAACGCCTCCCATCACGGAGTTCATGGTACCGAGCACCCGCTTCCATCTCGGCTCCATCTGTTCCTGCCCTGAGAGCACCTTGCTGTTAAAGTTGAAGTTCTCCTGTTCGAAGGCCTGGCTGCTGTACGGGGCAGCGAACTGAAGCACCTTGAAGGTCAGGAACTTCTTGAGATCTTCAACAGGTTCATCCTTGAGAACATTGCCAACTTCACGGACATACAGGGGCTGATACATATCGATCACCGAGAGGTCAGTCCGATTCACTGCGGTGAGAAGACCATCCCAATCAATTCCGTCCGTCACCTCGTTCAGGCGACGAACAGGGCATGGGAAGTACCGGCGATCCGGTTTTCCATATCCATGAGAAGGGGCTGATGCATTTGCAAGCCTGGTCTCGATCCGCATCACCGTTGCTGCGTCGATGTCTGCCTGTTCAGGAGATTCGTTGTTGAGCACGAACATCCGTGAGATATGACCTTTGAACTCATCCCTGACCCGTTCACTCTCTGTATCATTCCTGAAGTAGTACTCACGGTCCGGCAGGGATGTCCCGCTCTGCTCTATCGTGGCGATCAACATGCTGCTGTTGCCGGGATCCTCGTCTGCGTAAAACGAGAAGAAGGGTGCAATCCCGAAGTTCATCAGGTACGTTGTCAGGTTCCTGATATCCTCACGGGTTTCTGCCGATGCAATCTTGCTCAGTTCAGGGCGGAGCGGTTCCATTCCGACACGGTCAGCGAGATCCTGGTCAAGTGCAGTCGTGTAGAACGTACCAACGAGCGGTTTCTCGTACCCGTCTTTTCCTGGATTTTCCGCTGCATCCTCTATTATGGTTTTGACTCGGTCGTCAACCGACTGTTGCACCTCAGTTACTGAACTAAACCAACTCAAATCTGCTGGAACCGGGTTTCGTTCCATCCAGTTTCCGTTTGCGTAGGTGAAGAGGTCATCGCCTGGTTTTACCGAGAGATCCATATCATCAGGGTTCAGAGCCGCTACCGGTCCGATCAGGAAGAGAAGAACAAGGATCTCTACCTGAAATAGATATTTAATATATTTCCACATGAATTCACATTCTCTGATTACGACTGGTATCAGACATTGGAGGATCCGATTGTTTCATCCGAAATAGTGTGATCTGAAAGAGTCAGTGCCGATGTCTGCACTGTTGATAGAAAACATATGGTGGGAAAATGGATGAGCCTCACTGTGCATATGACATGAAGGTGAGAGTGTTGCTCTCTGATCCATGGTGATTGTCATCCCCTGCGTAATTTGCAACAAGTCCCACCATATTTGCAAACTTTACCGAGAGGGTAAACCTGAATCTTCCATCAGATCCAGTCTGGGTGGTATCAAACGGTTCACCTGTGGATGCTCCCGGGTACCCGGTCTCGTCGATAGTCACTGTTGCTCCACTGATTCCCTTGCCATCCATATCGGTAAGCCTGCCTGATATCACAACCTCTTCGCCGACTTTAGGAGTGGTTGTGCTGGCAGAGATCGTCAGACTGGTCAGGTCAGGGACCGGGGATGAACGGGTAACCATTGGGATCACGGTCTGCACCGGTGTTATTCTCTGGGTGACAACCGGATTTATGACCGGATCTTTACTCGTTGATGAGTTGAATCTGATCACATTCGAGTATGCCTGATCAGTCCCTGTTTTTGCAGTAACCCTGAAGAGTGTAAGATCCTTGTCTGCTGTCGGAACACCCCAGATAAAAAGGCCGTTCTCGTCCGGGCTGATAGTTGCGAGATCAGTGTAATCTGAATCACTTGATCCCTTTCCGGCAATAGTGAGGGTTGCACCTGCCCGCGCGCTTCCCATGTATCCGACGATAAGATTTGTCTCTTTCCCGCTCAATGTTGAGATGAACGGGGAGATAGTAACCCAGATCTTCGATGATGATACCCCCGATGCCGGTCCGATGGAGAGGGATGATTCTTCCTTTGGCTCAAGGGTGATAACCGGGAAGATACCCATACCCATAGTCGGGGTGTTCTCAAAATCCCAGTCGTCGTACTGGCCGATAACTCCCGGGATGTCATCTGCATATGCCAGTGTGAAAGCCAGCATGACAAAAAGAAGAGAGATGATTGATGCGATATTCAATATCTGAAGACCCATGGTCTGCCTGCTCTTCATCAGGAGAGTGTTGAGAGCACAACCTGAATAAGTTGCTGAGGCTACCTGCCCAGTTCCTTATGAGCTCGTGCAAGATGCTGTGCTGCCTGTGCTCCGAGGAGAGAGAGTTCTCCTGCCAGCACTCCCACTGCGATGATCTCTGCCAGCTTCTTTGCGTGTGAACCCGGTGGATCCCCACCTCCTGAAACACCGAGAAGCCTGAGACACTCTGCCTGGGTTGCAACTCCTGTCCCTCCTCCAACTGTTCCAACCGGAAGAGCCGGAAGTGTGACCGAGACATATACTCCGTCGGGTGCCTGATCGATGGTGGTGATACAGAGTGACCCTTCGACGACATGGGCAGGATCCTGTCCGCAGGCGATGAACATGGCTGCGATGATATTTGCAGCATGAGCATTGAATCCAAGTGATCCTGCTCTGGCCGAACCTACCAGGTTCTTGCGTGTATTCACTTCAAGGAGTGAAGTGGCATTTGTCTTGAGGATGGTTTTTATCTGTTCGTCGGTGAGTTTTACACCGGCAGAAACCGTCTTTCCTCTTCCGAGAACAACATTCACTGCTGCCGGTTTCTTGTCAGTACAGAAGTTTCCTGAAAGAGCCACCAGTCGTGCACCGGTCTGCTGGCTGATCACTTCAGCCGCCTTTTCGCTTGCGATGGTGACCATGTTCATACCCATGGCATCCCCGGTTGTAAAGCAGAATCTGACAAATACTGAAGTCCCGGCTGTCGTGACCAGGACATCAGTCATCTTTCCATGCCGCGTAGTTGCTTCTGCAGCCTTTCTGATCTCATCCTCATGAGTTTGTACGAAATCCACAACTCTCCGTGCATGAGCAACACTGTCAGTTGCAAAGACCGGTGCACGGGTCATACCATCTGAAAGAATTCTCACCTCTGCACCTCCTGCAGCCGTGATGAGACCGCATCCCCTGTTCACTGAAGCGACAAGAGCACCTTCCGTCGTTGCAAGCGGGAGGAAATATGGGCCGTTTGCAAACTCCCCTGATATGTGAACCGGCCCAGCGACCCCGACCGGAACCTGAATGGTCCCGATCATATTCTCGCAGTTCCGCTTCACCACTACATCGGGTTCTATTGAATACTCCCCGATCTTTGGGAGCGAAATGCCGGTCTCTTCCTCAACGAAACGTCGTCGCAAAGCAACCGCCTCACCAGGTGGGAGTTCCTTCTCAAGTGCATAGAGTTTGAGAGACCCGTCCCGGATCCTGCGGAGGTAATCATCCATGCATACCTGTTTGTACCCGAAGTGCAATAACAACTGATGAATGGGGAAGCAGCAGTGGTGCCTGCGGGTGAACCGTCAGGGGGCTGAAACGGTGAGAAGGGCTCTTCTTGAGGAGGGTACCCTGGATAAGAGCCTCAAAATTAGGCCTGATGGTGATGAACTTCTCTTCCCGGTTATCAGCGAGCGTGAAGGATCGATGATGGCCGAGTTTGAAGAACTGTATCAGCGTGCTCCTCTTCCACGGCACGAACTGGTCGGGGGAATTGCAATTCTTGCTGAAGACGATCCTGCCGGTGCTGCAGCAATTCTTGGCGATCGTCCCTCTGTTCACACCGTTCTGTTTGCAGAAAGTGCAGTTGAAGGTGAGTTCAGAACCAAGAGATTCAGGGTTCTGGCAGGTGATGAGACCACAGCCACCATTCATACCGAGTATGGAAGAACCTTCAGGATCGATCTGGAAAAGGCGTACTTTTCGGCACGGCTGGCTTCAGAACGGCAGCGAATCACAGCAATAATGCACGACGGCGAAGAGGTGCTTGATATGTTCGCAGGGGTCGGCCCGTTTGCAGTCATGCTTGCCGAAAAAGCAGGTATGGTATGGGCATGTGATCTCAACCCTGATGCGGTCTCCCTTCTCATCGGAAATATTTCCCGTAATCGCGTCTCAAATGTCATTCCCACTCTTGCCGATGCCGCTGATCTCCCTGAAGTATTTGGCAGACGGTTTGACCGGGTGATCATGAACCTGCCATTGATGGCTGAAAGATTCCTGCCTGCAGCCTCTCGTCTCTGCAGGCCCGGTGGAACGATACACTTCTATGCCCTGGTTGGAGACGAGGATGAAGATACCCCGCTACTCAGAAGAATCCCGAGCAGATCAATGGAAAAACGGTTTGTGAGATCCTATGCCCCTGGCAGATCACATGTCGTGTACGACATTGTTGTGGATTGAGATGATGAGAGGGTCCATTCCGCCTGCAGTTGGTCTGGGACGCTGTTTTAATAATATCCAGATTTCTGGGGGACACATTGTTTGCAGAGGATAGAAATACTCTGTGCAGCGGTTGAGGAGAGCCCGAGGCTCGGGTCACCAGAGAGGTTCCTCAACACCCGGTAGTCTCCCTGGGCACCCTGTTTTAACTGGAAAAGCTTTCGTGCAGAGAGTTCACCCCCACGACGGGTCTGATTATCAGCCTTTTCACCGACGACCGGTATGGTGGTTGTGTTGTTCACCTGATCCTCCGGGGTCATGGGGTCGTCGAATGAGATGAGTGCATATTCGCGAACTGTATACTCGTCAGTACTGTTCCCCTCCTCTTCTGCAAGTACGATCGGCAGGATGACCATACCGATCAGAACGAGAAAGAGAGAGAGTCTGAACATACTTAACCAATACGAGCTCTGGGAAAATGAAAGATATGGTCAGAGTTGCTGCAGGCGCCTGAAAAGCAGGGCTCCAGTTCCCATACTAATAGGCACAAGAACTGCTGGGAACGGAGATTGGGTAGGAACCGGGGTTGTTGTTGGTTTTTGTATAGGGGTCATGTTTACTGATACAGTTGTGGACATACCCCCCTCAATGCGGACCTGGTTGACATTGTTCTGGTACTGCTCCATCTTCAGGATCAATTCATATTGGGCAGGCTTCACCGAGGAGAGAGTCAGGGGTGTGATCCCAATATAGAGATTGTCAAGGAGCACCTGAGCTCCTGCAGGGGATGAACTGACGCTCAATGTTCCGTTCTGGGATGAAGGAACTTTTGGTGATTTCAGTTCAACCTGTACCGGAGTCACCTGTCCGGCAATCACCGTGATGGTTGAGGAATATGTCTCGCGTTGAGGTGCAGTGAGTGTAATTGTGTACACCCCTGGTGTGATATCTGTTAGATCAAGTGATCCTGAAACCGGGGTTACTCCCTGGTAATCAGTATTTAGGGAGACAGAAGCACCTGGCGGAGTGCTGGAAATTGCAACCGATCCTGTGGAGATCTCTGGCGGGGTTTTTACCAGGGATTGTCTGATGCTTGTCTGCTGTCCTGCAGTAATGAGGGCCTGCTGGCTGATTGTCTGATATCCTGATAATTGCAGTTTCACTGTATGATATCCGCTTTCAAGGTTACCCACCTGCTGGGGTGTCTGACCCTGCCACATGTTATCAACCTTAATATCAGCACCTTGTGGGACTGAATCAACAAACAAAGTTCCAGTTTTCTGATATTTTGTAAGAGGGGCAAATACTCTTGGTTGGGCGTTGAAGTTCACCTGGACTTGGGTTGTATATTGATAATATCCCTCTTTACTTACCGTGACAGTGTGCATCCCTGATATTACCTGATTAAATGTGCAGGGAGTCAGGTACTGGGTTCCTCCGTCAAGAGTTGCCAGGGCTCCTGCTGGGTCAGAACTTACATAAATACCTCCATACTGGGTCAGGGGTACAAGTGTCGCCAGTATTGGGTAAATCTGTTCTTTTCCTGGATTTGTAGAGATATGTTCTGTATAATCACGATATCCGTTCATGGTGACGCGTATGTCGTGAGACGGAGTGGCTGTAGTCGGGATCTTTACCAGCAAAGGTGTACCTCCATAATAATCAGTGTCAACATATGCGTCAGCACCCGATGGAATTGAATCAATCTTGAAGAATCCCGAGTCCCCTCCGATGCTGGTTGGTTCAACTGTGATGGTTGGCTGAATCTTTACAAGATTGACAGTCCGGTAGATCGTCTCCCCTGATTTGGGGTTTTCCGATATTAGATCAGTCCAGTCCTGATATCCGTTCTTTGATACCCTGAGATTGTGTGATGGTGTCCCGGTTGAGTAAAGTCTGATGAGGGCAGGGGTTACTCCCTGATTTGAGTCATCAAGGTACACATTAGCACCTTGAGGATCAGAATCGACTGATAAGAAACCGTTGTCTCCTCCGATGTTTATAGGTTCAACAGTAATCGTAGGCTCTAGGGTAGGCTGATCAGTTGGAACCTGAGTGTATGGGGGCTCATCTCCCGGATTAAATGTGTTTTCCTCTGTTGGGAACACATTCATGTTACCATTTGTCTCGGCGAAACAGATGCAGCCTGCACACATGTACAGGGTAAATAGGATGGCTGTAAAGAGATATCGACTCATATCTTTTTCAAACCTCGTAATGTTGAATTTATAGGATTTGCTATGAATCTTTCGGTTATGATTCTTTCTTCACGGTGTGATTACTCTTATTAGATGACACACCGATGAGTACTCACATGGAAAAACTCCCCTGTGAGGATATTGTCTGGGAATCACTTCCGGCAATCAGGGCGGCAATAGCAGCGGAGATGGTTGCAACGGGCCTGTCACAAAAGGAGGTTGCCACCATCCTGGAGATGGCCCCGTCAGCTGTCTCTCAGTATCTGTCAGGCAAGCGGGGGTACCGGATTGAGTTTACTGATGAGGTAAAAATGGCAATCGCATCCCTATCACGTGATCTGCGTGATGGGACCGTTACCAACCCTGCATCACGAATTTGTGCCATCTGCACACTTATCAGGGGTACCCCTTCATGCGGGGCATGTGATGATCCTGAGTCACAGGATTAAGACCTGAAAAAGGTCTGGTGGTTCATGGTTCCCGCCATATCAGGACAACCATGCTGGTTTCACCGGTGTGATCCTGAACCGTGGCAGATGACAGAATTACTTTCTTCTTTCTTCCACCTTTTGCCCTGATCGTATACCTGATGTCACGAACAGTCTTGCCGCGAACGGCATCGGCTATGACGTTCAGTTCAGCGTTCAGTTCAGGAGGGATGATCGTATGGGCATTTCCCCCGAGCAGTTCTTCTGCAGGATACCCGGTGATGGTCTCTGCCCCCTGGTTCCATGAAAGGATAGTCCCCTGAAGTGTCACGGTCAGGACTCCTTCGGCCATAGATGTGAGGAGAACTGAAAGAAGGGTCGATGCCGATCCCCCTTCCTGGAGGCCGGTGACATCACGCGTTATGCCAAGGATCTGTTCTATTTTCCCTGACTGATCAGGTACCGGATAGAGCCGCTGATCAAGCCACCTGGGGATCTGTTGATCGACCATGACCGGGAAGACCTGCCGGTGAGGAGCAGATGTCTCAGTCACGATCTCCACTGAATCACGGATTATCTGGGAAGCCTGTTTGTCATAAGGATCCAGAAGATTTGATCCCATCAGGTCATCCCCCCTCCCATCAGATGCAGCATATCTGGGATTTGCATACTGAATAGCAAAATCCGGGGAGAAGATGCAGACCTGCTCCCATGTCTCTTCAGCCAGGGTTGAGAAGAGAAAATCACTTACACGCCGTTTTTGTTCGGCCTCTTTCCAGTCTGTGATATCTTCAAGGATGAAAGTATGCCCGAGTACCCCGTCGTACATCACCATATCGGCCACGGTCATCCAGAGATGTCTGGTTTTTGTATCTGTATGGACCTGAATCTCATCAGTAAAGGCAACATCGCGGTCCGGGTTGGTGATCCGTGCCCTCATCTCTGAATTCAACCCCTGGATACCCAGAAGATCCAGAAGATTTCTGCCTATGAGATCCTCTTCATCAGACCCAAGGAGATCAAGAGCAGATAAATTTATATTTACGATCCGGTATCGATCATCAGTCTGGATCACCGCATCAGATAGGTAACTGAGCACGCGGGTGACCGGAACACGTGGAGCGAGGTAGTATAATTTCGCCTTTCCAACGCTCCGGACATCCACCACTCCGGAGAGATACATTAGTTCAAGGTATTTTCCGACGGTATTTCTGGACATATGAAGATCAAGAGCGAGCTCAGAGACCGTCATCCCCTTCTGATTCTCTTTGAGGATCTCCTCGATGCTCGCAATATAATATTCATAATTATCCATTGGTAGAAGGAGTTTATTGGTGTCAGTATTTAATTAATTGCGTGATCCAAAATTTTCTCTCATCACCGGTGTAAGTAATCATGTGTAAGAGTGGGTGAGTGAAGCAATGCCAAACCGATTGATCCATGAACAGAGTCCGTATCTTCTGCAGCATGCCTATAATCCCGTAGACTGGTACCCCTGGGGAGAGGAGGCACATGCCCTCGCACGGGAGCGGGATTTGCCTGTCTTTCTCTCCATCGGATACGCTGCATGCCATTGGTGCCACGTGATGGAGAAAGAATGTTTCATAGATCAGGAGGTTGCTGAACTTCTCAATAAATTTTTTGTCTCCATCAAAGTAGACCGGGAAGAACACCCTGAAATAGATCGGATCTATATGGCAGTCTGCCAGGCGATGACAGGATCAGGGGGATGGCCACTGAGTATATTCCTCACTCCTGATCTCAAACCGTTCTATTCAGCCACCTTCATCCCGAAAAGATCCCGTGGAAAGACACCCGGCATGCTTGACCTGATCCCCCACATTGTCCGGGTATGGAATGAGCGGCGTGATGAGATCTATGAGGCCGGGGCTCATCTGCTCGGGATCATATCCCATGCGTACGGAGAGAGCAGCCCTCTGCTTCAGGTGGAAGAGATCACGGATGAGGAGATCCATTCCGCATTCCGAAGCCTTGCCAGTACGTATGATCCTGAGTTCGGAGGATATGGGAGAGGCATGAAGTTTCCTTCAGTTCCTCAGTTGATCTTTCTCATGAACTACGGGGTAGTATTCGGCCACGACCAGGCGATCCGCATGGCAACGGATACACTCTCATCCATGGCTCTTGGTGGAATCCGCGATCAGATCGGATTCGGATTTCACCGGTACTCTGTTGATCGTGCCTGGAATGCTCCCCACTTTGAAAAGATGCTCTACGATCAGGCGATGAACACGTATGCATACACCGTTGCCTGGCAGATCACCGGTGATCCGATGATGCGGAACGCGGCAGAAGAGTCTGTACAGTACATTACCCACACGCTCAGGCGTCAAGGTGGTGGGTTTGCATCTGCAGAGGATGCCGACAGCCAGGGAGGAGAAGGAGCGTTTTACCTCTGGAAACTCTCTGAACTCATGGAGATCCTGACCTCTGATGAACTTGCTCTTGCAGAGAAGGCCTGGGGGATTACTGAAAAGGGCAACCTGCCACCAGAGGCCGGGTTTTCTGCAGGAAGCAATATCATCTCGTGGATCCGGGAGAAGAACGCTGCAGGAAATATTTCCCTCCTTGTACCGCAGGATTCTCCTAGTATCAAAGAGATCAGGAAGAAACTCTTTACTCATAGGGAGATGCGGCCCAGACCCCTTTTGGATGACAAGGTTCTCACCGACTGGAATGGCCTTGCCATCTGGGCCCTTGCGTATACAGGAAGAGTTCTCGGAGACGAATGGATGATCAGTGCTGCAGAGGATGCTGCAGCATTTCTACTGACCTCGATCCGTACTGAAGAAGGGAAACTCTGGCACCAGTGGAAGGCAGGCACGGAAACCATACCCGGGACCGCACAGGATTACATCTTCTTTGTGTCTGGGCTGGTTGGCCTGTTTCAGGCGACCGGAAAACCTTCGTACCTGGAGAGTGCCGTCACGATCATCAGGACTGCCATAGATCTCTTCTGGGATGAGAAGAAGGGAGGGTTCTATTGCACCCGCTCTGATGACCCCCTGGTACCGGTCAGGATTCGCGATGATTATGACGGTGCTGTACCATCAGTGAACGGCGCCGCCTGCCAGGCTCTCAAGGATCTGGGCATGATAACCGGTTCAAGTCAATTCACAAATCTGGCAGAGACGCTCCTGAACGGAATGCACGGCACCATCACCCGGGTACCACAGGGTACCCTCAGTCTTCTCGGCTCTGCCTGCACAGGGAAGAAGGAGATTCGTGCGGTTATTACCGGGGATGCCGGAGATGAACGCAGAATAGCACTCTGGAGGGCATTACATCAGCGGTATATCCCGGGACTGGTTGTAGTTCCCCTTATCCCGGCCCATCTTTCAGACATAAAGAGCCTGATACCTGAATCAGGTATCTACGCCCACGAGGAAACTCCAACCGTGTGGATCTGTGCCGGAGAGACCTGCAGGCCACCGGTATCAGATCCGGAGTCTTTGTCAGACCTTCTTACCCGGATCACACATTCTTAAGCGCAACAAGGCTCCGGACACCATTCAGCCTCCATACCACCGATCTCTCTTCACGACAGATGGACTCGGGGGCATCTTCGGGCGAATGTCCGAGAGCGGCGAGAATATTGAGTGAAAGGTGCTGTTCTCTGATCAGATCCACAAACTTTCCTCTGATGATCTTCTTCTCAATGGAGTCAGTCTCCTCCTCAAGATATCCCTGCAGGGTCACGAACATAAATCCTGAAAGATCAGGCTCGTACTGCTCTATTTCAACAGAGACGTATGGGGACTTGCGGAAGTATTCAAATTTTCTCCCGTACTTTGTGGAGAGAAAGTACAGATGCTTTCCATCATAAACATACATGAACGGCGCAATATAGGGGTACTTTTCCCCCTGGAATGCTATCCGGGCCATGAAGCGATTGTGGATCAGGGCATCATACTCTTCCTTCTCCATCTTGGGAATCTTCACGATCTCCATGGTATAGAACAATGATACACCCTGAGGAATATAAACCATCCCAACTGTATCTACGGTAATATATCTCGATTTTTTCGCCGTAATCTGAAAAATACTTAATATCTGAAATCCTTTACCTGACGTAAAGTACTTCAGTGCTGGAGTCGTACTAGTTTTACACGTCTGATCCCCATAACCCGCCAGAATAACGGTAATCTCCATGAACCGGCGCATAACACAGATCATACTGCTCATTCTTCTGCAGATTATCATCACTCTTGTACTTGTACCCGCAACTGCAGAGAGCATACAGGATGCAACCATCTGGGCAAACAAAGGGAAGGCACTTGCAGAAACCAAAGATTATCTGGGCGCAATGGCGGCATATGATCAGGCACTCCAGCTCGATGCCTATTATGCCGAAGGGTGGAAACTCCGGGGTGACGCCCTCATGGCACTGGATCGGTATGCGGAGGCAGCAGACTCATACGATCGTGCGCTCAGCATCGACAAAACCAATGCAGAAATTGTCGGGAAAAAGGGACGCGCACTATTCATGCTTGGAAAATATCGCGATGCCCTCGATACGTATGATCGTGCAGTTTCGCTCAACCCGAATGTTTTTCTGAGTCTTGATGGTAAAGCAGATGTTCTGGCTGCCCTGAACCGGTACTCAGAGGCTGACTCGATGTACGATGCGGCCCTGAAGATAGATCCGCGAGGCAACGCCACCTGGAATAAAAAGGGTCTCACCCTTGCCAAGATGTTCAAGAACGAAGAGGCAGCAGAAGCATTCAACCAGTCTCTGACGATATTTCCGGGATCTGCAGAGGTCTGGAACAATATGGGAAGCGCCTACTTCAACCAGGGAATGATGAAAGAGGCGCTTAAGGCATTTGAGCAGGCGATATCCCTTGATGAGAGTTATATCCCCCAGAAATATGGTGATACGCTAACCCGACTCCAGCAGGACAAGCAGGCTGCTGCCCAGGAGGCTCAAGAGAACAGTTCTGGACAGCCTGCCATCCTGGTGCCGTCGGAAATGAAACTGCCTCCCCCGATATTTCTGATAAATTACCTGATGATCGGGGTGGGCATCCTGGCAATTCTCGCTCTCGGTGCTGCGAGAGTGATCAAGGGCAAAAGAAAGAAACAGGAGATCAGGTAACCCGATCCAGAATTGTTCTGATAAGAAGACTGCGATCAACCTCCTTTTTTACCTTTATTTCGGGAAGCACCGGTTTTTTCGTCTGGAAGAAAATTCCTATCGGTATCTTTGAATCATCGTTATAATTCCATTGTTGTGCAGTCCGGCAGGCAAACTCAAAAAGACCAGCGTTTGACTCGCTCGTCTCGTAAACCCGCTCATCGTACCAGGTGGTCATGTTAAAGAAGGATGCACATATCTGCAGAACATCGACGTGTGCAAAACCCGGGTGCATGATCGCATCCCTGAATATGCGTTTCAGGTGGGGCAGCCGCCGTGTGTACGCCCGTGAGACAAAGGTGGCCCCTGCACCAAGGAGCAGTTCGATGACATTGAGCGGGTACTCATGAAGACCATTTGGTGTAGACTTACCCTTGTACCCGTATGGTGAGGTCGGCGTATACTGGCCGGTTGTAAGGCCATAGACCCGGTTGTTGTGACAGATAACGGTGATGTCAATATTGCGCTTTGCAGCATGTATCAGATGATCCAGACCTTCTGCGTAGAGATCCCCGTCACCAGCAAAGCAGATGACCTTCAGATTAGGATTTGCCATCTTGATGCCGGTGGCAACCGGGATAGTCCGCCCATGAAGCGAGTAAAAACTATTCAACTGAAAGTAGTCTGCAATCTTTGCATGACAGCCGATCCCGGATACCAGAACGATTTGATCACGTGCCATCCCTTCAGCCTCAAGCTCCTGGATCACGAACTTCATTGCATGCTGGATAGCGAAATTTCCACAGCCAGGGCACCAGGTGTTCTGTGCCTGGGTTACAAGTGTCTCGTCGCTCGTCATGATGCAACCCTCCGAACCCGCTCCAGGAGTTCTTCGACAGCAAACGGCCTCCCGTCATACCGCAGGATCAGTTCGTCAGTCCGATATCCTTCGCGAGCCAGAATTTTGTCAAGTTGGCCGGTTGAACTATCCTCTACAAGGACTACCTTCTCAACACCCTGCATCGCCTTTCTGAACTCACCAGCAGGGAACGGGGAGAGTACAACCGGCGAGACCAGCCTGATGCCAAGTTCTTCTGCAACCTCACTGCATACCCCACGGGGAGACCCCCAACAGAGTATCGCGATCTTTGCCTTTGGCGTTCCGCCACACACGACTGCTCCCGGCTGGTCCGTCATGGCTGCAAGTTTTTCCGCTTTCCTGAGACGTTTTTGCACCATGGCAACGGTCATCTCCGGATCCTCTGAAGTGATCCCTGAATAGTCATGCATGTAACTGTTCACCTTGACCACCTCTCCACTACACGGCGGAACAAGAATAGGGGATATGCCATCAGGGGTGTCTGCGTACCGCTTATACGGGTATGCAGGGGCTGGAAGCGGAACGGTCGCCCTGACCTCCGGCTCGGTTTCAGGAGTGTAGATCCCCTCTGAAAATGTCTTATCTGAAAGGATGAATGCAGGTATCTGTAGTTTCCAGGAAAGATGTACTGCCTCGGCTGCCCACCTGAAGGCTTCATTGGGGGTAGCAGGAGCAGCGATGAATCTTGAGAACTCACCCTGCCCTGCGTGACATGCGAAGAGGAGATCTGACTGTGCTGTATAGGTGGGAAGACCGGTAGAAGGCCCTCCTCTCTGAGAGAGGATAATGACGATGGGAACTTCTGCCATTCCTGACAGCGAGAGACCTTCAGTCATCAGACAAAATCCTCCCCCTGATGTTCCTACTGCAGCCTTCTTTCCTGCATACGCAAATCCGAGCGCCATCAGGATGACTGCGATCTCGCTTTCAGGATGGACAACATCAATCCCGGCCTCGTCAGCCACCGAGGCCAGAAAGTGGAGGACTCCGGATGAGGGTGTCATCGGGTATGCGATATATGCATCGATACCCCCGGCAAGAAGCCCAAGGCCTATCCATTCATTGCCTGACAGAAGCGGACGGGGTGAGGCTCCTTTTACCGGTTGAACATTGATACAACGGGTGATTCGGGAGTATGCTTCACGTGCGATCAGGAGATTGAGATCAGTCTCCTTAAGCAGTTTTTTTCTGAATACAGACTCAACAAGGTTCCAGGGAATACCAGCACATCCACAGAATCCTGCCACCATCGCTGTGTTCCCCATGATAGATCTCCCCTTGTACTGAGTGAGGATCTCATCAATGGCAAGTGCCTGTCCTTCTGCCTTAACCTTGGGACTGTCATAGATCACAGTTCCCTGGGTTGTCAGGTTGTGGGTATGCAGATCAGCAGTCTTCTGATCAAGGGCAAGGATCAAGTCGACACCTGTGCGGTGGGTGAACACCGGTTTTTCTGCTGCCCTGATGATACAGAAGTTATGTCCCCCTCTGATTAGTGACGGGTAGTCAATATACTGATAGACATAATACCCCAGTTCAGAGAAGATCGATGCTATCAACTGACCGGCCTGTGCGATTCCGTCTCCCGCTTTTCCCCCGATGAGGACAGAGTATTCTGTCAATTGTTCCGCCTCCAACTGGGAGATCTCGGTTCCTGATCTCTTTATACTTGTGACGATACACAGCGTCAGACAAACGTCTGATCTATCCATCCGGTGATATTGTTCCTGACATCCCTAAGGTGATTCAGGCACTCCGGAGTTTTGGGATCACAGTCACCATGATCAGGGAACGACTGGTGAAAGACAACCCCGGCACCAGGCACCATCGGACAGGCACCTGATGCAGTGTCACAGACAGTGACCGCGATATCAATGTCTTTGTCAAAGAAATCAAGGAGCGGCTTTGAAGTTTGACCAGATATGTCAATGCCGATCTCTGTCATCACCAGGACTGCCCTGGGATCAAGGGTGGTTGGCTCTGTTCCTGCACTGTATGCTTCATACCGATCCCCGAACTTTGCACGAAGATACCCTTCAGCGATCTGGGAGCGGAATGAATTATGAGTACAGACAAACAGAACGGTTTTTTTGGGTGCAACCATGCTGAGATCTGTCCCCTGATACCTGATGAGCATTTCCGGAAGTGAAGCCGGATCTTACTTTTTATATGGGATCACATTGGACTAATTGACATGCGAGTCCTTGCAATCTCGGGAAGTCCTCTGAAGAACGGAAACACCAGCAGACTGATCAACGCGATCGTCAGCGATCTTGAGAAGAGTGGTATTGCAGACCTGAAGATCAGGGAGATCTCCCTTGCAGGCAGTACAATCCGTCCATGCAAATCCTGCCGCAAGTGTATGAAAGAAGGCCACTGTGTCCTGAAGTCAGATGATTTCTCCAGGATCGTTCGCAGGATGAAGAAGAGCGATCTGATCATCATCGGCTCCCCGGTCTACTTCCATGATGTGAACGGGCAGATAAAGAACCTGATCGATCGGTCATACTCACTCTGGCATGAGCGGCAGCTGAAAGGCAAAAAGGTGATTCCTGTGGCGGTCTGCGCAGAGAGTGGCGATGATCGTGCGATTGAAACTCTCAAGATCTGGGCCCAGGCACAGGAGATGAAGATCATCAGATCTGTAAGCGGTCACGGATTCAAGGCAGGCGATATAATCAGGGATGAGTCAGCAATGAAACTTGCTGATGAGGCAGTGAGGGCGGTTGCCGGTGAGGTAAAACCCGGCGATGCCAACTGAACTTCAGGGACTGATTGGTATCATTCGGCATCTTCAGATGGCGACACCTCAATCTTCAGTCCTCTCTTCATTGTTCGTTCAAATGATCTGATATCACCGAGGATCGCCCACTGTTCAAGAGAACAGTCAGAATTGCATTCAATTGCGAGGGTGATCTTGCGACGTTCGGTTGCCAGAAGCCGTGCACCGGTAACCCTCCCATCATGGCTCCGGTCAAGGTTTTCAGCCATTCTGAGGAAGATCGAGAGGATCTGGACCATCATCTTGTCATCATTATTCAGGGGACCGTATGACGGATCCTTCCTGCGTGGCATCTTTTTCCTGTGATACCGGGTGATAAGTGCGATGATCAGGATCTCGTGCTCGTTAAATCCAAGCAGGGGAGCATGGGTTATCACATAAAATGAATGTTGCTGATGGCCGGGAAATGAGATAAACTGGCCGGTGTCATGGAGAATTGCTGCATATGAGAGGAGTTCCCGGCTTACATCAGGAAGGATGTGAAGCCCTGACTCACGTGCCGAATCAAACAACGAGAGTGCCAGATCCCGGACATGGTTTGCGTGTGGTTCATTGATGTGGCATACCCTTCCAAGGTGTCTGATGCTGGCTATCCTGATCGGCTCCTGTTCGGCGTACGGAAATCCGGGGATACGTGAGAGGTAATCAACAAGCAGCCCGTCTCTCAAGCTCCTTGAAGAGACCTGGATCGTAGTGATACCTGCCTGTTCGAGCAGCGAGTCAAGAATGAGTGCACCTGCGATGATGATATCAGCACGATCCGGGTTGAGCCCCTGCACACTCCTGCGTTCTTTCAGGGGGAGTGAGCAGAGGTGGGCGATAACGGCTGACAACTCACCCCTGGTGATCACGCCGGCCTGGTGAGGAACTGTCGGGTTACTCATTCCCGTTGTAATCGCTTCAAGTGTTGTGATGGTTCCTGAGCTTCCGAATGCCTGCTGGACCTTTTTACCGATCACATGCCTGATTGTGTGCGACGCCCTGCTGCGGATATGTTTCTGAATCGCCTGAACTACTGGTGGGGGAACGGGACCCGTCAGGTCTGGTGGAACAAAGGTATTGGTGGTCCTGATGGCTCCGAGCTTCAGGCTTCTGAGCAGAGATGCTTCATGCTGATCTCCGACAACGATCTCGGTACTTCCCCCGCCGATATCGATGAACAGGGATTTTGTCTTCCCGATCTTGACACCACTCGAGACCCCGAGCCATATTAGCCTGGCCTCTTCAGGTCCAGATATCACATTGAGCTCAAAATCTGCCTCTTCCCGGATCCTTGCGATCAGGGTGTCACGGTTTTGTGCATCTCGGGTTGCAGAGGTGGCAACTGCTACGATCTCTGATGCCCCGAAACTCCGGGCAACCTCGGCAAAGCGTGAGAGGACGGTGACTGTCCTGGTTATGGCATCTGATGTAAGTCTGTTATCGGCAAACTCACCCTCACCCAGCCGTACAACCTCCTTCTGCTGGGTGAGTACCGAATAGGACCTGTTCGGGTTCAGCCTGATAACCAGAAGCCGCGCTGAGTTGGTACCGAGATCGATGAATGCAACTACGGTGTGTTCGTTCGGCTCCATAAAATTTCTATCCGGCACCCGGTTACCTCGCTGAGCAGGGCTGATTTCTTCCCAAGAACCTGAATCTCCGGTTCAGGGATATGATCATCTGTGGTCGTGCAACTGATTTGAATGACCCTATCAGATGTGCGGACTGATAATTCCTGTACAACTGAACGATGAGAGCGATCGAGTGCGTCAGCAAGGCGTAGAATGCCTGCAGACCAGCGGACCTGCCTTTTTTGATCATCGGTCAAGCCGGCAAAGCCAGGATGAGAGGGATTTGGATCTGCCTTCCGATGATACCGGGCTATCTGGGCCACAATCTGTCTGTCTGCAGGGGTCAGGGGGAGAGTAATGTCAGCGAGGATAAGGTCCATGGATGCCTTGTGATGCGGACGTGACGGTTCACTCCAGCCGATATCATGCAGAAGAGCCGCCATCCCGAGAAACCACCGTTCCGACTCCCCCATTCCATGAAGTCCGACAAGGAGATCGAACAGCAGTCCTGCCAGCCGCTCAACCTGGAGGGCATGAGGATGATCGGGATCATACCGCTTCATGAGTGCAAGAGCAGGTCCGGCATCCGGCCTCTCAGAAAAATTTCCGGGACAGTCCCGGCTCATGGCCGATCCCCGGACTCCTGAACCACATCCAGAGATCGCCCCTCCCTGACTATCCGTGCAAATGCATCGGGCAGATGCCGGTGTCGTATCGCCTCAACGGTGCGATCGATCTCGTAAGGGACCCGGATATGAATGACAGAGAATGGGTCCACGGTGAGGAGGGCATAACATGCCCTGGGATCCCCGTCTTCAGGCCTGCCGACGCTGCCTGCATTTATGAACCAGACTCCGTCAACTTCGCGGGCTGCTGCCCGGTGAGAATGCCCGGTTATGATCACCTTCCCCTTTTCTGCTGTTGCGATCTCATGCAGCCTGGTGTCAGGAGTTCCGTAATCGAGGTACTCTGTCAGTGAGTCCGGACTACCATGTGTGAGGATCAGCGGGATACCCCTCACACACATGCGGATCTTCCTTGGAAGGCTGGCAAGCCAGGAACGGTTCTTACCTGAGATCTGGTGGTATGCCCATCTCATCGCCAGCTGTTTCTCGCGTGACGCCGGCTTTCCCTTCTTCCACTTTCTTGAAAGGACCGAGATATCGTAATTACCAATGACACTAATAATATGCTTTTCCCTGACAAGATTGATGACCTCATCAGGAAACGGACCGTAACCGGTCAGGTCTCCGGCATGAAGAACTACAGTTGCTCCTCTCATCTGTGCATCAGCAAGAACTGCTTCGAGTGCAGGAAGGTTTGCATGCACATCGCTGATCAGGGCGATGGTGAGAGGCCCTCCTTTATCAGGGCCCGTGTTACGATCAAATGAGTGCTGAAGCGGTAGTGAGATCTTCTCTGAGAACCGGTCCCAGAATCCCTCCTCCTTCACCTCGTCCCAGTACCCGGTAAGTTCCCTGAACAAGGCCGTCCGGCTGTTTCCCCGATCTTCGCGGAGCATATTGATACCTGGCTTCATGAGCTCGAAGAACCCGTTGTTTCCAAAGTATGAAGCTGAACGCTCCTCTTCTTCTTCAAGAAACCGTGGTAGCAGTCCGGTCCAGACATCGCAGTCATGAATATCTCCGAGGAGTTCCTGCAGGTGCTTGATCACCTTGATGTCTGTCTTCAGGTGATCCTCGTAGAGCCCTGCATATGCTTCAAGCGTGTATCTGAGTCGCTTTGCAGCGATGCGCATCTCATGATGCTGTTCTATCCGTGATGAGTCCTGAAGATATGGTTCGAACCAGAAGAGATCAGATACCCGGGCCATGATCTGCATAAAGGCATGCTCATAAGTCTGAATCGGGTGGCAGCCTGTCCCCTCAAGCATCGCCCTTATTTGTAGATCATGGAGACAGGCTGCCATGTCATGGATGGTCCTGCTTTTGGTAAAGTCAGATACCACCGTTGCGACATCAGGCTGCATCACCCTCCTCTTCTGGATGAGTCTGAGCAGGAGACATTCAAGCCCTGGAATGATCGGATCGGATGGCTGATACATCTCGATCTCCCGGGCTGAAGGCATGACAGAGTCAGTTACTCCTTCCTCTCCGGGATCGCTCTCTTTCTGACTGATGATCTGATGTTTTTCGAGCCAGGCAGAGACCCTGCTTCTGAATGTGTGGGATGGCTCTGGACGATCCTGCCGTGAGACCAGTGCAGGTGCCGTGATCACCGGGGATATCTGGAGAGGCTCGGCAGGTGAGAAGAGAGGAACTGTGGATCTTTTTTCGGGATTGCGTTCACCAAGAAATCCGCGGACGAACTCGATCTGTACATCAAGATCACGTGCTTCACCCAGAGATTGCGTCAGTCTGCGGATCTGCTTCTCCCATTTCAACCTGGAATCACCAGGGAGGCACTCATGAAACAAGGGAAACGCGGCACGTATCCTCCGTGTCGCCACACGACTGCGATGGACGTACTCGATATCATCATCCTTCACCACCCCCTGTAGTTCTGCCTCCAGCTGACTGAGAAGAGGCAGAAATGTGCTGGTTGCGTATAGGCAGTAATCAGGATTTTGGAGAGGAGATCCAATCGGCCGTTGGCCGGTCATATGGTACATCATGTGGGGGTTTTTCTGGTTATATGTTGTGAGGAGGAGGGTGCGTTTCGTGAACATCGAGCCGTTCTGGAAGTACTTATATCGCCGGGAGCCCTATGTTGCAATCATGGATTACCGGAGACTGGTTCTTGTTATGCTGGTGCTGGCGGCTGTACTTCTGGCAGGCTGCACAGGCCAGAACAGCAAGGTGTCACCTGAGAAAAAGTCCGGAGCAGCTGATATCAGTGAGAAAGACTCAGGGAAAACTGTGCCACCTGATTCTGCAAATGGAGAGAAAACCGGTGGTGAAGATATCCTGCAGACAAGTTCGCAGGAGACGATGCCCCTCAATGACACTATCAACATATACCTGAAAGAGAATCCCACTACCGGCTTTCAGTGGAATGCCACGGTCACACCCGGACTCCGCATCGAGAACGACACCTATGTTCCCGACCCTGTCAAACCAGGTGTTGCCGGATCTGGAGGGATGCACTACTGGCTTGTCCGGGGCATTGTAAAAGGAAACCAGACATTTGATGCAATCTACATGCGGTCGTGGGAACCGGTCACTGGCAACGAGTCACGATATACAATGAATATTCTGGTAGTCTGACGAGGCACTGGCCTCTCCACTTTTCTGCGAATTTATCCCCGGGGACGATCAATATCAGACCATGCAGAGGTCTGATCAGCCAGCCATCATTGAAGGGATCACTGCTGCAGTCCTTTTTGGGTTCGTCGTCCCGATCTCAAAGATACTGCTCGCAGAAACCGGGCCGGTAACCTTAGCTGCCCTGCTCTATCTTGGTGCGGGTGTCGGACTTCTTCTGATGAGGATGATAAGGCCGTCACCGGCACATTATGAAGCACCGGTGACCAGAAAGGAACTCCCGCTTCTTGCAGTCATAATCATCGCAGGAAGTATTATCGGCCCGATTCTCCTGATGACCGGGCTCACGATGGTTCCGGCAGGGACCGCCTCTCTGCTTTTGAATGCCGAACTGGTAATGACTGGCATCATCGCAGCCGTCTTCTTCTCTGAACCCCTCGGCAGACGGGCAACCGGGGCAATGGCTGCTGTTGTGATCGGCGGACTCATTCTCTCTGTTGATCCTTTTGGCAACTTTGTGATTTCAGCCGGAGCAGTGCTGATCCTCGGGGCATGCTTCTGTTGGGGAGTTGACAATAATGTTACCAGAAGTCTTTCAGGAAAAGATCCAAGTTCTATCGTGATCATCAAAGGGATGTGTGCCGGTATTTTCGGCCTCATCCTGGGAACATACCTTGGTGAACCTCTGCCAGCCCCTGAGTACCTTTTGTTAATTATAATAACCGGTTTTTTTGGATACGGTCTCTCGCTGGTTCTGTTTATCAGGTCGCTCAGAACACTCGGTGCCGTCAGAACTGGGTCCCTCTTTGCTCTGGCGCCGTTCATCGGTGCAGGGATCTCATGGATATTTCCTGGAGAAGTCCCGGGCTTTCAGGTTTTTCTCTGCCTTCCGTTTATGGCCGCCGGGGTGTACCTGATCGCGACAGAGCATCATCACCATCCCCACTCTCATTTTCAGGTCAGCCATGATCACCGGCACTGGCACGATGATGGCCATCATACTCACTCTCATCGGGACTCAGTTCCTAGTGAACACGCACATCTTCACCAGCATGAGCAGGTTATCCACGATCACCAGCATACCCCTGATCTCCATCATTACCATGATCATGTGACAAGATCTGATGACAAGAAGAGTGAATGAATGTAACAACCGCTGGAAGAAAAGTCAGAATGTAGGAGTGTCGGATGGGTGTTACCATCCCGGGAAGCCGAGATAGTGAATTGCTTCGAGATGACTGAGAAACATCTCATTTGACCCGACCAGATCTGAAAGATCTCTGTGGCCGGGTACTGTCTTCTGTCTGGGATGCGGGGTTCCGGTCAGCAGGGAGCAATCGTAATCACAGGAAAATGCTATACAACTCATATTTTTTCTCACCAAAACCGGATTATTTGGAATGGCACTGTGGAACAGTGCAGTATTGGAGTCATCAGGCAGCATCAATGTAGGAGGACATGGTGACTGATTCAGGTGACTCCGTTCACAGGTGGTCCTGTGACATCATTGTGTTGGGTGAAACAGCATATAAGAACGGGATAGGATACCCATATTTTGTGATTTGAAATCGGTTTTCACGGTATATCTCTCGCAAGGTTCATTTTAGGGGATAATTCTCGCGAGTGTATCTGATCCAATGTGATCCAACTGGTTTCTCCTGTTTCAGACCTGTTGCAGACATCTGTATGCAGAACTGCTGAATGGTGAGATTGATTGAAAAATAACCTTGTTCAAATGGTTGCAACCGGTTGCAACAACTAAAAAACCTGCCCAATGAGGAAAAACCCTGGCGTGCCAAATTGAAGGAATACAGGGATCACGGAGCTAAAAAACTGGTGTCAGTACTGTTAAATGGTATCTAGCAGGTGGGCTCTTCTGCCCTGACACAGGAACGGATCTGATCGGTGAGCCTGGCAAACTGCACCGCAGGGTCTCCACCTTTTTGCAGATACCAGGTCAGGTCATCAAGTATCTTTGAGATCCCTTCTTCCTTCTGTCTCCCGGTGAAGAAGATAAACGGCATTCCTGGGTATAACTCTCTCACTCTTTCTCTGAATAAGACCCCGTCCATTCTGATCATCCGGCAGTCAGAGAGGACGAGATCATAATCACCTGCGCTGAGAAGATCGAGTGCTTCATCCCCCTCCTGAGAGAGAGTGACTGAGAACTCTCCGTCTTTCTCAAGGATCACTTTTACGATCTCGAGAAAGGACTGGTCGTCATCCACGTACAGAACACGTATCACTCTCACGACATCACCCGCTTATGCGAGATGTCTTCTGTAGTATTCATCGTGTACATCAGGATCAGACCATGAGCCCAGTGTCTGAGAAGGGCTTTACTTTAACCAGAATGTAGTCCCGCATTCGTGAGGGCCTGATGTCGGTGATCATTCCTATTGGTACCCCTTTCTCCACTTTCACCTCTTTGAGCCGGACTGCAAAGGGATCATAAGGAAGTTTTACCCTCACTCCGTCCATCTGGACAACAACCGGAACAGGCGAGGTGACATCATGGATATCAGGCAGCTGCTCCAGAATGACATCCATTAGCCGTGCCGGAGATATGCTGAGGGGATCCTTGGCAATCTCCGAGCGTCTCCCGTCAAGGACCCGGGAGACTTCTGACACGATATCATCAAGTTTGGAGATCTCCGGGGCCTCTTTTGTCCGGTGCATGAACCTGCCAAACCCGCCGACATATCCCGCGACCGGGGGATCGATCACCTTCTTTAATGCCTCTGTTGAAGGGCCTCCGGTAACGACGATTGGAATATGAATACCCCGCCTGAAGGTAGGCATCTTCTGTTTGATACAGGTCTCAAAGTTTCCAAAGAGGTAGATTACGAGATCATGCTCGTTGATGATGTCGCGTTCTTCGTCAGAGAGGAGGCCGATACGTTTCCCAAAGCCACGGGCCAGGCCTATCATGTTGGTCTTTGCCCCGGCAGTCCGGAGGTATTCGGCAACGTCGCACGAGGCATGGGGGAGATGGTGGATCTCCAGTGACATCGAGACGATCGCGATCTCGGTTCCAACCAGCGGTGCGAAGATCACCTCCCCGGTGAGCGGGCGTGATATCACCCTGAGAGTCTCGATATCGTCTCGGGGAACCAGGGCCTGGAGTACAACCTCCTGGGCGATCATATGCTTCTGGATGATGTACCCGCCCATATCCTCGATAAGATTAAGGATCTCATCATGCCGGTAGACTCCGCCTTTGTATGTGATCGGAACCAGAATCATGCTGCCCCTCCCATAATGGCAAACTGCTCTTCAACGAGGGGAGTTACATCCTCCTGAAGGGTGTTTTCACTTGCAACGAACCAGAATTTTCCGTTCTGGAAACTCTGTCTCTTCACCTTGAAGCCTTCAGGGCAGATCACCTGCATGGTGTAGATGAGATCCCTGAAGAGTCCCTCGGTAGGATCTGCAACCACCATCTCTTCGATCCCCTCCCGCTCCTCGGTGCTAAGGTGCATCTCGATGGTGAACCGATCAGGTTGCACGATACGGTCTTTTCCAAACCGTTTCCAGAGTAACTCAAGGAGCGGGGCAAGGTAGGTCTCATCAGCTATCGAGAGGATGACCTTGTCGCCGTCGTATGTAATCCCGGAAAAATCACTGACAATGATATTGCGGGGGACTGTCCGGGTGATTCCGACCGCGATGAAGATCGGCACCTCGGGATCGATGAAGATCCGCAGGCGGTCCAGAACCCGGAGGATGTCATGGTCTGTGATCACAGTCGAGGCGATCCGGCGGTATAGTTCTCCACCTGCCGGCTCGGTCGACTCAACCTGAAAGTACTCCAGCGTCTGCATCCCAATCAGTTCTTCTCCACAAATCCGGACGAGAGGAGTGCAGCCCCTACCGACCCGATGTACTGAGAGTGGTGCGGGACAACGATCTCGGTCTGCAGAAGCTCACCCATTGCCCTGACCAGTCCCTGGATCAGCGAAGTACCCCCGACCATGATCACCGGCTCTTTGATGTCTATCTCCTGGAGCTGCTGCTCAAAGACCTGCTCGGCAACGCTATGGCATGCAGCGGCTGCTACATTCTCCTTGCTGTGGCCTTCTGCGAGGGCATTGACCAGGCTCTGTGTCCCGAAGACGATACAGTAACTGTTCATCGGCACGTCACCTCCCATCCCTGCCATTGCAAGAGGGCCGAGTTCGGTGATATCAACGCCGAGCCGTTTGGCAGTCATCTCCAGGAATCTCCCACTTGCACCGGCGCAGATTCCTCCCATCGTGAAGGTCCCGGGTATGCCATTGTTCACCGATATCGCCTTGTTGTCCATGCCGCCGATATCGATCACGGTTGAGGGGCCATGCTGGCAGTCTGCAAGGAACACCGCACCCTTTGAGTTCACGGTCAGTTCCTCCTGGATGAGGTCGGCACCGATCCGCTCGCCGATAAGGAACCTGCCATACCCGGTTGTGCCGATGGCGTCGAGATCTTCACGCTTGACACCGGCCTCCTCGAATGCAAGTGTCATGACCTCATCTGCACTTCCCAGCACCTCGGTTGTTGGGCGCCAACCGGTGCCGATGATCTCGTTGTCTTGCATGATCACCGCCTTGGTTGTCGAGGAACCTGAGTCGACCCCCATCGTGAGGCCGACCTGGCGTTCCCGTGCGAGAAGGGCACGACGCCTGGCAATCGTTGTCAGGGCTTCCATTCTGGTGAGCAGAGTTCCCGAGGTCGTCCTTTCGGTGAACGAGTAACTGACCACCGGGAGTGAGGAGTGCTCATGGATGTAGCGTCTGAGTTCGTTCCTGACGATCGCCGCCTCTGCACACCTGAAGCAGGATGCAATAAAGACCGCATCGGCCTCGACCGATCCTTCAACCAGCGCAACTGCACGGGCGATGGCAAGTTTCAGATCGCCTGAGCGGACATCAAGCCCGAAATCCCTGAAGTTCCGCCTGATATCTTTCAGTGAGAGATCAGGGAAGAAGACCTCTGCACCAACAGCCTCTGCTGCGGTATAGATCTCCTTCTGCACCCCGCTGTATTCAGGCCCGCACGAGAGCTGGGCTATCCTTACCAGATCTTCACTCATGGGACACCTCCAGGTTCTGCAAAAACTCCTTGATATTTCTGACAAAAGCGATACCGGTCTCCTCGTCTGATGGGTAATCAACCTCGAGGATTGGGACCTGCTTCTGTTTGATCAGAAACTCCACCAGTTCATCTGTCCTGGCACATCCCATACAGCCGAATGCAAAGTCCGCATGTTTGACGATCACTGCTGCTTCAGCCTCGTCGATCAATGGGCCGAAGAGTGACATTCGCCCTCTTACCCCGGATGGAACCTCGACCGCTGCCCACCTGAGACCCTTTTTTGCATCGTCGGGTGTCATCTGAAGTGGCGGTGAGTCAAGTCCGGCGGTCTGGATTCGCTCCCGTATTGAGAGGGCTGTTCCGAGTGGTTTGTGCCCGAAGCGGGCAACGAGGTCAGAGAGGATCAGGCTGGTTGCAGGATAAATAAACACTTTTGCCACGTTATGGCACCTCGGCATCGATAATTTGCTTGAGTTTTTGCAGATCCAAAAACGGTGTCTCTTCAGGAATTGATGGTGATGGGGCTGGAATTGATGAATCAGGTTTTGCTGAACTGACTACTTCGATCCCTTTGGAGATCCACTTTACAACCCCCATCTCGAACTCATGCCCGAAGTAACCGGGTCTGGCACCGCCAAGATTTGCACGGCATCTCCGTGGGTCCCCGGGAGGGAAACCGCGGTCTTTCACAAAAATATGGGATGGGTCAACCTCCCGGATATGAGCGATTGCCCGCTCCACTTCAGACTCTTCCCCTGTGATCTGAAGCCCGAAACAGGTCTCCTTGATCATCACCTTCTCACTGACTTCATATGCACGTGATGCCAGGTCGTCAGGTGTGGTCTTGTACGACTCGACAAAGACATACTTGGTGACCGTACCCTGGTAGAGCGGGGGAATCTTCTGTTTCACTCGTGTACCTCCCTGAAGTAGACCATGTCACCCTCCTTGAGGCTGCCAAGTTTCTGAAGATCCACGACTCTTCCCATCACGTTTGTCCCTGAAAACGGTTCAGAAGTGGGGCCGAACTCGCTGTTCTCACTCGTTCTGACACCGACCATCCCTGCTCCTTTTCTTGACTCGTTGGTCATTGCAAACGCTCCGGCAGTCACCTCATCTTCAGGGGTGTTTTCAGGTTTGATGTTGATGGTCTTCGGAATCTTGGTCTCAAAGAGATAGACGTCATCAAACGCAAAGAAGAGAGGTAATCTCCCGACATCGTGGAATTTCAGGCCGGTGATCTCCCTGAATATCCGGCAGGTCTCGGGTGCATGGAGGTCATCGAGAACGATATCTATCACCTGGGAGCCCGGAACAGTCTTCACCGCGACCTTTCCTCCTGCAAGGACATCAAGGGTTGTTGCAGGCTCCTGGGTGATGATGATCCTGTCCGGGCCTTCCCGGTCTGGTGTGAGTGTAACTCCCCTTCCGGCTGCAAACGAGATCGCCTGATCAAGCCTGATGCCAACCAGATCAAACTTATCAGGAGTAACCCGAATCTCGAATGATTCTCCTTCCTTTGCTATTTTGGCGATCTCAATGCCGTGAACCACCTGGCCGGTCCGGGTATGGGCAAGGCTCCGGGGCAGGTCTTCTGTGTAAATATACACCGAGCCCTGTTTCTTTCCAGAAGTTCTGAGCATCACCGCTCCCTCACGACGTGATGACCCTGCTTCATAGGGGACAGTTGTCCCCGCTAGGGTGTCGCACCTGATGTGAGTGCTCATCCGCTGACTGCTGGTGAACCTTCCGCTCCTGAGTGCCAGGAGCAGAAGTTCCACACTACCGGCTGCCTGGTTTGAGTACTTGCCGGTTGTGCTGTCATACCCCTGAGCCTCGACTCTGATATGGGTGATAATCTGCATCCCGTCTGTAACCTCAAGGCCCAGATCAGTCGTCGAGAGGGCATTCACCGACTCAGAGAAGGAGATCACCGGCTCGATGGAGAGGATCTTATCACCCTGGCCAAGCCGGTCCACAACACCGCGACCTGATACTACCTGGCCGAGCCGACCGCCGTCCGCTGCGGCACCGTGATCTGCCGAATGAGTCTTGCGTGAGAAGACCAGTACCGAGCGGGAAGGATCAAACCCTCCGCATCCGAGGATGAGATCTCCCCTCTCATACCGTGCCGGTCTGCGTGCCGGAGAGAACCCGGCAGAGAACGGACCGAAACTGACTGTCTGACGATCCTGCCACCTGACTTCAAGACCTGAAGGGAGAGATGGCAGGGATAATGTCTCTTCTCCCGCTATCTCAACCACGATCTCCCCTGCTGTCGTCTTTAGCAGGTATTGTCTCGTCTCGGAATGGCTGGAGATGCCTGGTTTGATGATCGCCACGCTCAGGGAGGTATCATGCCCTGGCAACAGGTCGCCGAGAGTTGTGCCGGGTGAGATCTCCGTCCGGTTTCCATCAAGCATGACTGTTGCCATGAATTCTCCTGAGTTACTCCGCTGCCATGGTCTGCCGTTCCTGCTCGGTCACTTCTGCAAGGACCTTCTCGGTCGGACCGACTGTCACAATCTTCCCGAACCGCATCAGGGCACACCGGTCGCAGGTATCCCGTATAAACTCCATATCATGGGAGACGATGATGAAGGTTTCCTCACTCTCCTCACGCGAATGCATGATAGAGTGCTTCACATCAACCTTGGTGATCGGATCCATCGTTCCGGTCGGTTCATCAAGAACCACAACGTGTGGTTCCCTGATCAGGACCTGTGCCAGGGCAACCCTGTGTCGCTCACCCTCAGACAGGGTTCCCGGAAGCCGCTCAAGGATCTCCCTGCTCTTCTCTGTAGTAAACCCGGCCATCTTCAGGGTGATGATGGCCTTGCGCATTGCGAGTTCTTTGGGAAATTCGAGCCCGATTGCGTCAGTAAGGTTATCAAGAACAGTCCGGTGAGGGAAGAGGTCGTACTCCTGATGGAGAAGGCCAATATACTGCTTAGCCCGCCCTCTGAACTCGAAACCGGGTTTTGTCATGTCGACCCATTCATCGCCGACCTTGGCAAGTAGATCACCGCTGGTAGGCTCAAGGATCCCCGCGATCATCTTTGACAACGTGGTCTTTCCTGCGCCTGACGTACCGATAATCCCAAAGATCTCTTTCCTGTTAATCGAAAGGTCCACGAGATCCACTGCCTTGATGAGCCCGCGGTCGAGGGAGACGTACCGCTTGGTCAGATCCCTTGCCCGCATGATCTCTTCTCCCACTTCGATCTCGCTGAACTTCTCATCGTCGTGGTATCCCTGCATGAATACCTCGGTGACCTCAGCGGGTGTCCCTATTGCCTTGATGGCCCCGTCTTCCAGGAGGATGGCACGATGAACGATGTCCTCGAGGATCTGGGAGAAGTGGGAGGTGACCACCATTGCCATTCCGGTCTCTTCTGCGGATTCCTTGAGTACCTGATGCACAATTGATGCAGTCTTTGGATCAAGCGTCCCGGTCGGCTCATCTGCAAAGAGACAGAACGGCTCTTTTGCCAGTTGTCTGGCAAGCACAACCCTCTGCTTTTCTCCTCCGGAGAGATCACGGGCGATGTGCATCATCCGGTGGGAAAGCCTCACCTGATCCACCAGGTCTGCTGCCCGTGAGACTGCCTTGTTGGACGGGTAGTTCACATCATCGAGGGCCTTCAGGACATTGTCTATAACCCGGTCATTACCGTACAGAGCAAAAGTCCGCTGGAACATGATAGCATTCCGGCGCATGATGCGCCGTTTCATCGCTTCATTCTCCGGGTTCCAGAAGTCCACATCGAGGGCTTTGAGACTGGCACCACACTTGGGGCAGGCTGTTTCGGTGTGGCTTCCCTCGGTTACATAATCGCATCCGCTGCAGGCTGCAATATGGTACAGGACCCTTCCGCTGGTGGGCGGCTGATCCACCCCACGGAGCAGATGCATCAGGACAGTCTTCCCTGCCCCGCTCCGGCCGATGATCCCGAGAATCTCTCCTTCTGCAAGGGTGAACGACAAATCCTCGATAACCGTCTTTCCGTCAAATGCCATCGAGAGGTTCTCAACTGTGATCAGGGGTCTCATGGTGCACTCACTATTTGGTGTACTGGTGTGTTCTGGTGGGTAATACGTTTATTTCCTGCGGTTTCCCTTCACGTGCGTGAATATTTCTCATCAACACATAGAAGAGAAGATCAGATCAGGGGATTGATGATCCCGATTACTTCCCTGACATCATGAATCCGGTGGTTGACAGCCGCTATCAGTTCATCAGGTTTTTGCGAACACTGCTGCTCGGTGAGAACCGCGATATCTGCAGCCCGCATCGCCAACAGATCGTTTATCGAATCCCCAACCATGATTACCGTCTCATAATCCTCTTTCAGGTCCCTGACAATCCGCTCTTTTACTGTCGGTGTTGCCACTCCGAAGACCTGGTCGCGTGGTATTCCCAGGTAATCTGCCATCCTCTCAAGCTTCGCCTCCCTGTCTCCTGAAGCGATATAGGTGGCCACCCCGAGCCTGTGAAGTTCACGGATCGTCTCTTTTGCCCCCGGGAACGGGGTTCCCCCGGCCGTAACAGTGAACTCTATCCGGCCTTTTCCTGTGTGAACGATCACTCCGCTGTTCAGGGCAACAATGGCCTCTTCCCTGATCTTTGACCAGATGATCCGCATGCATTCCTGCATATCCCCGACTCTGGCAGTAGTATCACTCATCAGGATTTTGCCGATCTCTTCAGCCTCAACCACCCGACGGGTACAGGAGATCCCAAATCCCAGGTTATGTTCTTTCATAAACAAGGAGAAGAGTTGATCTGCTGGTGCTGCCATGATCCCGTGGGAGTGGGCGTGAATGACACAGAGAACCCTGCTCGGATCAGCAAAGGTGAGCATGGTCGTCTCGATATCCGGATACAGTTCTCCGGAATCCACATCCTTGGCCATCCGATAGGTATGAAGGAGCGTCCCTGCACTGTCAAAGACGACCGCGATTGACATACGTGGTAGAGAGATCACCGTCTGGAAGAATAATACCGATCCTGATCATACTCATTCATTGATATTCTGGCATGAGCGAGCACAGGGATTCTATGGTATAGGACATAAGATCCTAGTATGACCCTTGAGGAGACTGCTGCCCGGATCAAGAGCATGGAGATCCGGGGTGCCGGGAGGATAGCACGTGCCGCTGCCAAAGCACTGCTTGACTATTCCCAGTCAGGCACATACCAGGATCTGAAATCATACCGGGAGCGTATGATGGCGGCATCAGAGATGCTGGCAGGTGTCCGGCCTACCGCGGTCTCTCTGCCCAACGCGGTCAACCTGATCTCAAAGCCCCTTTCCCGGGCAGAGACCCTTGATGAGGCAAAGTCAGGGATTGAAGAACGTGCCAGGGCGTTCATCATCCATTCAGAACAGGCTGTCGCAAAGATCGGTGAGATCGGTGCCCGGCACATCAGGGACGGGGATGTGGTTATGACCCACTGCAACTCTGAAGCTGCACTTCAGTGTATCCTCACCGCTCATCAGCAGGGGATGGATATTGAGGTGTATGCAACCGAAGTGAGACCGCGAAACCAGGGGCATATCACGATCAAGACCCTCTCTGATGCCGGGGTGAAAACAAACTTCATCGTCGATTCAGCAGCCCGCTACTTTATGAAGGAGGTCGATCTCTGTATCACCGGTGCTGATGCCATCACGGTGAATGGAGCAGTCATCAACAAGATTGGCACCTCCCAGATCGCCCTGGCAGCCAAGGAAGCACGGGTGAACTTCCTGGTTGCTGCAGAGACCTACAAGTTTGCCCCCCGGACAATCCTTGGTGAGCGGATACTTATCGAGGAGCGGCCTGCTGACGAGGTTCTTCCTGACGCAGTTCGAAAGACCCTCCCTCAGGTGACCGTTCGTAACCCTACCTTTGATGTAACCCCGTCAGAGTATGTTGACCTGATCATCACCGAGCAGGGAGCAATTCCCCCGGGTATGGCATACACAATCATAAAAGAACATCTTCAATGGGATATGGACAATCTCTGTACTGATTACCCGTATTGCGAGGAGGAATAACTATGGCAGATGCAGTTGCGACCTATTATTTCCGTCCGAAAGAGGGCATCACCCCCGAGTGGGCGGCCCGGGCTATTGCTGAGGAGCAGACCACCGGAACCTGGACCGATATCTCAACCAGGGAAGAGTACGTACATTACCTGGATGGGCAGGTCGGAAAGATCACGCCGTCGGGTGACGGGTACCAGGTCTCGATTACGTATCCTAACGAAATATTCGAGATCGGGAATATTCCCCAGTATCTCTCTGTCTTTGCAGGAAACCTCTTCGGACTATCCCGGATCGCCGCTGTCAGGCTGCTCGATGTGGAGTTTCCGAGGGAGATCATCCCGTTCAACGGACCAAAATTCGGGATTGAGGGTGTCAGGAAACTGGTCGGGACAACAGATCGTCCCCATGTCGGGACCATCATCAAACCGAAGGTTGGCCTGAACCCGAAGGACACTGCTGATGTTGCGTATGAAGCAGCAATCGGCGGGGTAGATCTCATCAAGGATGATGAGACCCTTACCGATCAGAAGTTCTGCCCGATCGCAGAGCGCCTTCAGAGGGTGATGGAGAAACTTGATCAGGTAAAATCAGAGACCGGCAGGAATGTACTGTACGCTGTGAATATCTCAACTGCCGGGGATAAGATCCTTGAGCGAGCAAGGCAGGCAAAGGAGATGGGGGCAAACATGCTGATGATCGATGTGATCGTCTGCGGGTTTGATGCCATCAGGGTGGTCGCTGAGGAGCCATCTATTAATCTGCCACTTCATATCCACCGGACCATGCATGCCGCAATAACGAGGAACCGGGAGCATGGGATTGCAATGCGTCCGTTCTGCAGGCTGGTGCGGATGCTTGGCGGAGATCAACTTCACACCGGAACTGTGTCAGGAAAGATGGAGCATGACATGCAGGAGCTCATCGGCGATAACCGGACCCTTACCCATCCCTGGCATGGTATCAAGAGTGTCTTTCCAGTTGCCAGTGGTGGGCTTCATCCTGGCGGGGTGGTTGACGAGATAAGGGTTCTCGGTAGCGACCTTATTCTTCAGGCTGGTGGGGGCATACACGGACACCCTGACGGGACCCGTGCCGGAGCAACTGCCATGCGACAGGCAGTAGATGCAGCGATGGAAGAAATTCCGCTTGCAACATATGCTGAAGATCACTATGAGTTGAAACGTGCCCTGGAAAAGTGGGGAAAAGTTAAGAATTAATACCTTAATTACACTCTTCCCTTTCCCTTATGGCAGGAGATACTCTTTTTTATCACTTTAGGTATCTGCGGAAAGACCTCAAATAATCCGATGAGATCAATTCCGGTCTCAATAAACCTGACCAATAATGCAAACCAGAGGGATAATGATAATCCTATCCCGAGAATTGAGAAAACACCAACAATACCGCTCTCTTGAAACCCTATTCCTGACGGGCTTATTGGGACAAAAGAGAGGAGAGTTAATAACGGATTTAGGAACAAGGCGTCTGAAAACTGGATAGAACTGATTCCAATAGCCATGGCAAGACAGTACCACTCAAATCCCCGAAGAATCCAGCAGATACCAGATATGAAAATTACAAATGGCACTTTTACATGAAGGTTCTGGCATTCTCTGCCTGTCTCAAGTAGACGATTAATGATGGAGAATCTAGATCCAAGATCTGATACAAAGCCAGGGGGATATACAACAAGAAGGTACAGGACAACAAGTGAGAGAATAATCCCGGCAGTTGCGCTACAACATACAAGCATCGAATTCCCAAAGATAGTCGTATACATGAAAAGAACTGATAGAAGAGCCAGACCTAATTTAAAAAGAAATTCATAGATAAATGTCCCGGTAATTGATGCCAGTCCTTTTTCATAACTGATACCTCTCCTATTAAAAAATACAGCAACTGACAGATAGCCGCTTCTTCCGGGTGTAAAATCTGACAGGAGCATACCGCCCATGTGGGAAGAGAATACCTGAGTAAAAGAAGTTTTAACATCAAGATGTAATAATATCCGCCGCAATCGGAAACTCATAAGGAAATTATTAAGAAGATAACTGAACCCGGCAAGAATAATGAACCAGAAATTTATTGAATCCGGCATCACCCGGGTCTGGTCACTCATTACAAGACGGAGAATAGAGATAAAAAGAAATATTCCCAGATAATACTGCCAGAAGTGATTCAGGTGTTCTTTGACCTTTTCCCATGAAAAGGGACTAACCAAGTTACTCATGGATGCGATGGCAAGCCCTGAATACTACAATATCTGTAAACTGGATGATATACTGAAATATTACTTTGAAATTCAATTTGCTTGAACCACCTTCACGCTCAATGAATTTTATTGGTAACTCAATTATACTATTCCAGTTGTTTTTGCCAAGTATCTCTAATAATATCTTATATCCCCTGGGTTTCAGCCTGGCCACGTTTAATATTCTTCTATGAAATCCGAAAAAACCACTAACTGGATCGCAAATATCTGGGAATAAAAGTCTTGCGAGGAATGTTGCTCCAAAGGAGAGGATTTTTCTCTCAACCGGCCAGTTTTCAATTGCACCCCCCTTAATATACCTACTCCCAATCGCCAGGTCATTTCCATCAAGAGCATTATACAATTCAATAACTGCAGGTGGTGGATGTGAAAAATCTGCATCCATTACAATGAGAAGATCATATTGAGCACGTGAAAATCCGTCAACAACTGACTGAGACAGTCCATGATCCTTAAACCTGACTATTAAACGAATATTAGGAGAACTACTTGATATATCTTTAACAATAATTTGAGTGTTATCTGTTGAGTTATCATCCATTACCAGGATTTCATAAGGTATTGAGTTATTTTGAAGGATTTTTTGTAATGTAAGAATTATCCTTCCGATATTCTCTTCTTCATTATATGTTGGGATAATTATCGAAAGACTATTCATGGTTTATGTCAGATCAAAAAAATTTCCTTGATGTTTCCATTATGATGAATTAATGGCAATTCCTGCATTATTCAGTTTATCTTTAATATCATCCTTTAACTCGTAGTGGCCCTTTCTGATAAATAAATAAAAACTCTTTCCAATATCGACTTGATCATAGTTACTTACGATCTCTTTTTTATAATTTGAAAAGATATTTGCCCCGTTATAATATGGATATAGGAGAATAACATCTGCATTAGGATGGTAACCCTCCCAGATAGAATACCTTTGTGACATCAGGGTCAGAAGCTGCCACTGGGTTGATACAGACGCCGATGGAGGAATACAATCTGCAATAACCTCCAGTTTATCTACATCATCGCAAAATTGAGGTGAATAGTTATAATTTAATACAATGATCTGACTGATAACAGGGGACCAGAGCGCAGTTGTAATCACTGATGATAGCAGAATCAGGATAAGAAAGGGAAAAAAAGCCTTTCTTATTTTTTCTCTGGAGTTTTCCTTAATCTTTCTGAGTGTTACAATCATACTCACAAAAACGATAGGAATAACAAGAGCAGGGTAATGACTGAAAATATTGTAATAAATAAACTTTCCTGGTGTTGCGAAGAATATCTCGATAAATGATGGTATGCAGATGAGAAGGATTTCAGGTGAGGCAAGTGGTGTCAGGAGAAGCGGTGTAAATAACTGAATCAGAAATGAGAATCGCAAATCGTTGTTTGAAGCTAAGTTCTCTAATGGATTTGTATATTGAATTATTTCCAGAGAACTATCCGAGGAATCTGCAAGTCCGAATGAGGGTTTTATAATAAACAGGTATACCACGAATATCACAATCGAAAGGATTAGAAGAATTATATGCTGCCAGTTTTCTCGCATTCGAAGTGTTCGTCCTTTCCAGACTCCTATTACTCCTATCATCCCAATTATCAGCGTTACATCTTCTTTTATCAGGAGACTTAAAATACAGAATATAAAACAAAGATTTTTTCTTCCAGTTATAAATCCCCACAAAGCAATGCCCAGGAAAAATGGGAGAAATGCCAGTTCATGAAATGCAAAGAGATTTATTCCATGAACTGCGGGGTAAAGAAGATAAATAATTCCCACAACGAATCCTGCTTTCTTATTCAGCAATTCTCTTCCACATAAGTAGAATGGTATTGCCCCAAGCCCAAGAAAGATACTTTGAAAGATCAGGAGAATTTCTGGACCTGGTATAAGCATGTAAAACGGGAATAAGAAGAATAGAATCGGTGAGAAATGATAACCAAAATGTGAAACTCCTTCAAAAGTATTTTCCAAAAAACCTCCCCCGTGAAGAGTCGTCCAGAATGACTGGTTAAATATAGCTAGGTCCTGACCCATCTGAAGGATTGATAAATTAAAAAGAGAGAGGTATGAAAAAAATATAATATAAATTGCAACGCCGATTGTGATGAAGAGATCGTACTTGTCAAACTGTCTTGTAAGTATCTTCATATTCATATAATGATTAAAGTCCACCTGTTTAAGAATCGTCATCAGTAAAAGATCATAAAGGATTCTATTGGTGAATGTGACTATTCATTATTAGTGGTTATGGTATCTTCAAAGTTAGATTCATTAAATACGATTATTAAGTAAATCCTTGTAACTGGTATTTCATCATGTTTAAAAAACTCATATCCATATTCAATAAAACGGCATTCTGCTGGCCTCTTATATTATGCATTTTATGTTCTGCCTTTCTGGTTTTAACTTTTGGAATTGATGATGGTGTGAGATTAGACATACCGTTTACCTATGAGGAGGATGGGCTAGAGTATAATCTGCTAACAAAAACAATGATGGAGACGGGGTGGTGGTTTGAAAACCCGATGGTTGGTACCCCTGGAATTCTGGAATTATATGACTATCCAATAGGAAGTAACCTCGACTTTTTTCTGATGAAGATCATCAGTCTGGTTTTTGGAAATTATGTAACCGTGATGAATCTTTACTACATATTAGGGTTTTATCTGACAGCTCTTGCCTGCCTGTATGTTTTCCGTAAACTTGGGATCGATTATTTAATTGCTGTTTTCGGAAGTCTGATATTCACATTTCTTTTCTTCCATTTTGATAGGCTGTTTCTGGGTCATTATAATATGACCTCCTATTACATGGTTCCCCTTATGGTCCTTGTGGTTTTGTGGATCTGTAAAGGGGACTCACTTTTTGTTACAAAAGACGTGAATAATAAAATCACTCTTGTTATAACTAAAAGTGGTGTATTGTCAATATTCTTCCTCTTTCTTACTGCAACGAACTCGTATTATGGTTTTTTTGGCATGTTGTTTCTTGCCGTGGCATCAGTGTGGGCATTCACAGGTCCTGAAAAAGTGGCTCGTTTTCTAAATGGTATTTGTTCATTCCTCCTTCTGTTATGTTTTATTCTGATCAATAAATTGCCTACAATACTATATGGTTTAATAAATGGCCCATCTCTCCCCTTAAGTCACCGATTCCCGCAGGATTCAGAGATCTGGGGTTTGAAGTTAATTCAGATGTTCCTTCCTGCTCCGGATCATAGGTTGCAATTATTTGCTGATATATCGTCAAAATATCTTCAATATCGCCCGTTGGTTAACGAGAATATAGGGGCAAGTTTAGGGATAATAGGGAGTATAGGACTTATTATTTTATTAGGTTGGATATTTCTGCGTGGGCTTCCGCTCTTTGGGAGACAAACAGAAGAAAAGAAAAATCTCATGGATTCTCTCTCGGTCCTTACTTATTCCGCAGTAATGATTGGAATGATCGGGGGGTTTTCAGCAATAATTGCACAGATATTCCCAGATATCCGCTCATATAATCGAATTAGCATTTATATCGCTTTTTTCTCGATACTTGCTGTATTGCTCATTTTACAGCAAATATCCCATTCTCGCATGAATAATACGTATTTTAAGAAAATTTTTCCAATCATCCTTGTTGTTATTCTTATTCTGGGAATATTAGATCAGGTTCCAGCTTCGTACACCTTGGCATCAGATTCAGAGAGAGAATATCAGTTCTTAACTGATGACCTTTATTTTAAAAGTATTGAATCTACAATGCCTCAAAGCTCACAGGTATTCATTCTCCCTGATATTGGAGGTTTTCCTGAATCAAATCCTCCCGGTACAATCTCTCATCTTGAAAGTGTCAAACCGTACCTACACACAACAACGCTCAAATGGAGTTATCCAACAATGAAAGGCAGGTTTTGGGATAATTGGCAGGCCATGGTCGCAAGTTCTCCCGCAAGTGAAATGTTAAATGCTTTATATCTAACGAACTTTACTGGACTGTTGATAGATGGGTATGGATATGCAGATGGCGGGCTAAAAACTGTTAATGCATTCGAGACGGTAACTCGCGTTAAGCCATTGATGAGTAATGATGGAAGATATTCATTTTTTGATTTGAGGGGATATATGATGGAAAAAAGTGCAGATATTAGTGCAAATCAAATTGAAATAAGTAGAGAGCAGTATCTCAATACATTAGTTCAGACCCCTGGTTTACTAGATCCAGGTTATGCTACTCATGTCCGTGAAGAAAAATTACTTCAAAAGTCTATTAATCCATCGTAAATCTTCAAACCCCGTCATTCATATTTACTCTTCAATTTTTGACTGGATAACTGACTCTACCGGAATCTGAATAATGAGAGAGAACATAGGAGATATGGAGCTCTGAATATGGATCTGCCTTTTGTCAAACTACATGGGAACGGCAATGACTTTGTTCTGATCGACGAGTGGGACGGTATCAAGGTTCCCGACGAGATGAAAGGTGAGTTTGCAGCGGTCTATTGTGATCGCAGGATGGGGATTGGCGGTGACGGTGTCCTCTTCCTCGGAAAGACACCGGAAGGAAAGGCAGCAATGCGGCTCTTCCAGCCTGATGAGAGCGAGGCCGAGATGTGCGGAAACGGTATCCGGTGCCTGGCACGGTATGCCTTTGATATGGGTTATATAAAAGAAAAGGCCACTGTCCAGACACTTGCCGGGCTGATTGATGTTACCTGTGGGTATGACGGGGACGGGGATTTTCTTGCTGAAGTCACCATGACAAAGCCACAGTATGACGCCCAGTCCATCCCGGCAAAAGGAAGTGGGGAGTTCCATGAGATCATCAACGGATATGAGGTCTATGCGGTAAACACTGGTGTTCCGCATGCGGTGGTCTTTGTAAAGGATCTTGATTCACTTGATGTATGCGGGCATGCTCCTGCGATCAGAAACAGCCAGTTCTTCCCGAAAGGGGCAAATGTGAATTTTGTTGAGGTAACAGATCAGAATTCTATCCGGATCCGCACCTTTGAGCGGGGTGTGGAATGGGAAACCCTCTCCTGTGGAACCGGAGCAACAGCATCTGCTGCCATTGCTCACCGGCTGGGAAAGACCGGGGCTATAGTGGAGGTCGAGACCCAGGGAGGTCCGCTCACGATCACCCTGGCAGATGGGGCCACCATGAAAGGTCCGGCAGATGTAATCTTCACCGGTATGCTCATCCTCTGATCAGGTATCACTTTCTTTTTTGTTGAGACTGATGCCCGTCTTGGCGATCAGGAGCGCAATCAACAGTATCCCTCCTATCATCCCAAGGGATGAAACGATCCTCAGAAGAGGCATGGACCCTCCTGTAATATTTCCTGAACCATTGGTCGTCAGAATGGCAATACCGTCTGAAAGAGCTCCAGGGAGATCAGAATCAGCCTGTGCCCCCGTGACTGATCCATGATACAGTCCTGCAAGCAGGTAGAGGCCCATACCCAGCAGCGTCCCAATCAGCAGGAAGAGAGCAGCCCCAGCAAGCAGCAGATCAAGTACCGGTAGTCTAGTTCTGATAAAGATGATCAGATACTGACCACTGAGGATAATAAGAAAGAGCAGAAGGCAGAACTCGCCAAGTGGGAGAAGGGATGCTGCTGCCTGCCAGAGGGAGACCCAGATAAGTTCAAGGGAGACCAGTACAAGGATCGCTGCCATCAGAAATCTCCTGCGGGACCCCCTCATAAGCCAGAGTCCGGCAACAAGAATGAATGAGAAGAAGAAGGTTAGTGAGATCTGCCCTGCCTGACCTCCTGCAAGAACCGGGTAGATGACCTGAAGGGGCAGCATCATCAGCAGAAGCAGCAGAAAATTCTGGCGATCACGCTCATTCTGATCAACTCCTGACACATCAGGTAGGTTCCCCGCTAACCCGTACATACGGATTATTTCTCCGGACTAGTATTGAGTGTTTCATATTTAGAAAACAGATAGATATCTTTAATGCAGAATGCACATAATCCTCAGTATCTGGTTCAGGGAATCGGGGGCCGCCTATGGGTGATGATATCAGCACAAAGGAAGCAAGACGCTGGAAGGAAGAAGGCAACAAATTAGGTGCCATGCAGAAGTTTGACGATGCCATCCGGTGTTATGAAAAGGCGATATCGCTTGATCCGGTTGATGAGGATACATACTTCCAGAAGGGCCTTGCTATGATGAATCTGATCCGGTACCAGGAGGCGATCGACTCCTTTGAACAGTCCCTCCGGATCAATGACAAGGATCCCAGGTACTGGCTCTATATGGGTGTCAACTACTTCTTCATGGGGAGATACAGCAAGGCAATTCCCTGTTTCAACATGGTTATCGAGCTTGATCCCTTCAATGTTCATGCGTTAAGCAACAAAGGTTCAGCACTTGCAGAACTCGATAAGCATGCTGATGCAGTCGAGTGTTTTAACAAAATAATCGAACTGGCCCCTGGTGATATCAATGCCCTCTACAACAAAGGGATCAGTCTCCAGAAGATGGGTGAGCATAAAGAGGCAATATCCTGTTTCAAGCAGATCCTCAAACAGGACTCCGAGGATGCTGACAGCTGGTTTGAACTTGGGAACTCTCTGGCAAAGGTCGATACCTGTAAGGAAGCGATCAAGTGTTATGACCGGGTCATCAGGATCGAGCCCAATCATGCTGAAGTGTATGATGCAAAGGTAGAATGCCTGCGTAAGCTTGGACTTGACGAAGAGGCAGACAAACTGATTGCAACCCGTGAGATGGATGACGGCTGGTAAATCAGCCAAGTACCTGTTTTAGAAGTAAAAGAGATCCTGAACCTAGATGGGTTCAGGTCACAGTTACTGTTTTAGTATATGCCCGTCCGAAGAGGACCTGGACCCCGGTGCCCTGACGTGCTGCCTGGTATTTGAGGGTGTAGGTCCCTGGCTTTGAAGGAGCCCTGAGATCAAAGGAGAGGGTCTGGGACTGGCCTGATTTCACCATAACTCCTTCCGGAACACCGATCCATGCTGGTCCGTATCCTGCTGTATCATCCAGCGCCATGACTCCGACCTGATACTGTGAGATCCAGTCATCTGATCCATCATTGAACAGGATAAGTCCAACAGGATATGTACTGCCTCCCTTCATCTCTTTCGGGATGGAATCTCCTGAGACAACCGCATGAATGCCGGTCATGATGGTCTTTGGAGTTGTATCCTGCGTTGGTGTGTTATCAGGAGAAACGGTTACTACAGGGGTTGCAGTCAGTACTGGTGTTGGTGAAGATGTCGGGGTGAGATCAAGAACTCCGGTTATCGGGTTGGCCTGGTTCTTTCCTGTGCTTGTTCCGCTCTCCTGAACAGGAGATAGAATATCACTTCTGTTCCAACCATCCGGTTCCTGGGTCTGTATGGCGGTATGCTGCTCTCCTGTTTCCAGGGGTGGGGAGATGACAACATCTGTACTCTGATTATCCTGGTCTATGTTCTGTGTGTTATGGAACCGGTTGTTTAGAATCCGGATGCCATTCACTTCATCCAGGGAGATTCCTGCTCGTCCGTTCCCTTCGATCACCGATGAGGAAATATCAGAACCTGAACTCTTGCTGAGTACGATGCCTGATTCGACATTGTTCATGAGGCGTGAATCTTGAATATCAACCCTGCCGCCAGTAACGGTAACCCCTGAACCCGTGCAGTCTGATATCGTAGTGGTTGTTATTCTGGTATCTGACTGGTTTGAGAGGGTTACCCCCTCGTGGCAGGAGTTTACCGAGACCCCGGAGAGGATCAGGTTTCGGGTTGTCTCCGCTGCTTTTATCCCATCTGGATCGGCTGTGCGATCCTGCCCCCATGGAAAGATCGATGAATCAATCCCTTCGGAGTAGATACCGAATCCCTCATCCTCAATGCTCACATTTTTGATGGTGACTCCCGTCACCGGGTTTCCTGATAGATCGGTCAGGCGAATCCAGATACCTACAGATGCAGGATCTGCTGCTGCGGGTTGTATAGAATACCCCTGCCCATCAAGGACAACAGACGGGGCAGCGATGATAACCCCGACCGGATACTGGTGTGAAACGTTCTGCTCAAGGGTGTATCGTCCAGGTTCGGTGATGTATACATAGTCTCCAGAGTACGGCCCGACAGCGGGGGGGAACTCCACCGGAGAGTCCGCACCTGTGAGGGGCGTGCATACCACCGCCAGCACTGTAAAAGTGGCCACCCATGCAATCAACAAAAAACGGATATAATTCGTGAAAAAACTCCTCCTGATCCTGCAGATATGTGTTCAGCTGATCAGGTAGGTTCCGGATCATTTATGAGTTATGGATCCTGGGTTGGATCTGTCTGATCAGGAATCCCTGAAACCTGAATCCCCTCATGGACCATGGAGAAGTTGAGACTGCTCCCCTCAGGCAGGGCGTGGTGTTTGACTATCTTAACCCTTCGAATCCCCTCCATGCGATCAATTCGAAGGATCACTTTTGAGAGGTGAAAGAGACTGGTTCCCCCAAGTGGGGCGAAATCGTTCCTGGCCGGATCCATGTATACCTGGTTGGTAAGCAGGATTGGAATGTCATACCGTTTGGCGTACCCAAGGAGGACTACAATTTGTCTAGAGAGGCGCTGTAGTGAGTCCTGCCCGTGTTCGAGTTCAGTCCGGTACAGGCCGGTTGCAGAGTCGATGACGATAAGTCCCGTGTCACGGGTTGAGAGGATATGTCCTGCATCCTGGATCATTGAGGCCTGTTGATCGAAATCTGCTGCCTCGTACAGGTAAAACCGTTCTGAGAGTTCTTCAGCCTGGCTGCCTGCGATCTGGGTGAACCGGTCGACAGAAAAGCTCTCGGTGTCGACGTAAACCACGCACTTGCCTGCCTTTAGGACTGAAACCGCTGCGATAAGGCAGAATGTTGACTTCCCTCCACCAGGCTCTCCGTAGATCTGGGTGATCATCTTCTTCGGGTACCCACCCCCGATCAGTTCATCAAGCGGGATGCACCCGCTTGATTCATAGTACCGGCTTACTGCCGGAAGCCCTGCCTTTTGCACTCCTTCTCCCATGCAGCCTCCTCAACCTCGCGTCTCACCTGTACAACCGGAAGGTTGTGTTCCCTGGCAAATCTGCATACATACTCATACTCTGCCTTCAGGGTGTAACATGATCCCTCCATTGTACCAAACTTTACCGGAAATCTTCCAGTATTTCCGTTTATCGTGCAGTCAATATCTTCAATCCTCCGATCAGCGATGAACCGGTGGACTGCAGGGATACACCTGACTCCCAACGTACCGGTCTCACGTGCCATGAAAATTGAGAGCCTTTTTGCATCATCGGGTCTGCAGATCACCCTGATAAGGTGACCTGGCCTTCCTTTCTTCATCGTCAGAGGTGTGGCGCTTGCATCCCTGGCTCCCTCTTCCATGAGTCTCTCAAGGAGATACCCGATCACCTCACCTGGGACGTCATCGACATTGGTCTCAAGAATGTCAACCTCATCCTCTGCAACAGTTTCAGATGTGGTGAGGAGCAGCATCCTCAGAACATTTGGGGTATGTGGATCGTCCCGATCACCGGCACCATATCCGGTTGCATCCAGCCGTCCTGCTGGGAGAGAATCTGCCTGTCCGGTACAAAATTCGGCAAGAAGGGCAGCACCAGTCGGGGTACAGAGTTCACCGGTACCCCCACCGAGGATAACCTGCAACCCTCCTGCAGAAAGTATGGCAGCAGTCGCCGGGGCAGGAACCGGGTATATGCCATGTGCCATCTTCACGGTCCCTGAACCCGTTGCTACCGGAAGCACGGTCACAGCCTCAGGTGATATCGCATGCATCGCCATGCATGATCCAAGAACATCTGCGATCGCATCATCAGCCCCGACCTCATGAAAGTGCTCCATCTTTCCGTGTATTGATCGTTCTGCAGTAGCGATCCGCTGAAACACTGCTTCAGCCCTGGCAATAACAACCGCAGGAGCAGATGATGTTCTGACCCTTTCTATGACCTCTTCCAGAGTTCGTGATGCAGGACCTGCATGAGTATGTATTTTTACAGCCTGGATGCCTGCCCGTGTAACTATCTCAATAGTGGGACTAGCAACCACTGAAGCCATTACCCGGATCACCGCGTCACGGTCAGTTCCAAGGTCCAGAAGAGCGCCGAGGAACATATCACCTGCAGCCCCGTGAAACGGGTCGATCGCGAGAATTCTCATGAATTGCTATACTTATAAATCCCCGGATATATGATTGTTAGGTAATAATGGTGGAATCATACCTTAAAGTTGACAGTGCATATCCCGGTGATCAGGGTGGAGGGAAAGCCCGCCTGGATCCTGAGACGATGCTCCAGCTCAGACTCTCTCCCGGTGATATCATCCAGATCTTCGGGAAGTCCCCCACCGTTGCCAAGGTCTGGAGGGCCCAGCTCAACGACTGGAACCAGAATAAAATACGAATCGATAATTTTACCCGGACCAATGCAAACGTCTCCATCGGCGACACGGTGAAAGTCTCCAAAGTGGAAGAGGTGATCCCTGCAACAGTCGTGGTCCTGGCCCCTCCCGAAGATCTTCCGAGAAATATTCCACCTGCTGACCCTATCACGATCCATCACAACCTGATCGACTTCCCGATTGCACTTGGTGACTCGATCCCTGTCCCAATCGGCCTGCCATTCATCCAGCCGCAGATGGTCTCATACAAGGTCATCGAGATCGAGCCGAAAGAGGCGGTCATCATCTCGCAGAAGACAGAGGTGATCCTCTCTGACAAACCGGTAAGCGGGTTTGAAGGGATAAGTCAGGTCACGTACGAGGATATCGGGGGACTTCGGGAGGAACTTCAGCGGCTCAGGGAGACGATAGAACTCCCGATGCGGCATCCTGAACTCTTCCGCAGACTTGGAATCGAGCCTCCGAAGGGTGTCCTGCTCTTCGGCCCACCAGGTACCGGCAAGACTCTGATCGCAAAGGCTGTTGCGAACGAGTCTGGTGCACACTTCATCCCGATTGCAGGTCCTGAAGTGATCTCCAAATATTACGGGGAGAGCGAACAGCGACTCAGGGAAGTCTTTGATGAGGCAGAAGAGAATGCACCTGCTATCATCTTTATCGATGAACTAGACTCCATCACACCGAAACGTGAGGAGGTTACCGGAGAGGTTGAGCGTCGGGTCGTTGCCCAGCTCCTGACCATGATGGACGGGCTTGAGGAGCGGGGTGAGGTGATCGTGATCGGAGCTACGAACCGGCTTGATGCGATCGATCCTGCTCTGAGGCGACCGGGCCGTTTTGACAGGGAGATAGAGATCGGCGTTCCGACTGAGATTGACCGTAATGATATCCTCATGATCCACACGAGGGGTATGCCCCTGGCTGGTGATGTGAATCTTTCAGAACTATCAGCACGGACACATGGGTACACCGGAGCTGACCTTGCAGCTCTTGCACGTGAGGCAGCAATCCGTGCCCTCAGACGGTATCTGCCTGACATTGATCTCGATGAAGAGGAGATTCCCCAGGAGATCCTTGAGAAGATGGAGGTCAACGGTAAGGACTTCAAGCAGGCCCTTCGTGAGATCACCCCGTCAGGTATGCGTGAGGTCATGCTTGAGGTCTCCCATCTTCGGTGGAGGGATGTCGGAGGTCTTTCAGGGGCCATCGAGGAGATCAGGGAGGCGGTTGAGTATCCCCTCACCCGGAGGGAACAGTTTGAGGATCTTGGAATCCATGCTCCACGGGGTGTACTTCTGTACGGACCTCCTGGAACTGGTAAGACCCTTCTGGCCAAGGCTGTTGCAAATGAGTCTGGTGCAAACTTTATCGCTGTACGCGGACCCCAGCTCCTTTCAAAATGGGTTGGTGAATCAGAGCGTGCAGTGAGGGAGATATTCAAGAAAGCACGCCAGGTTGCTCCTTCTATCATCTTCTTTGATGAACTTGATGCCTTAACCCCCGCAAGGGGAACGGCAGGTGACAGTCACACCATGGAGAGTGTTCTCAACCAGTTCCTCACCGAGATGGATGGCCTTGTGGATCTCCGCGATGTCGTGGTGATGGGAGCAACAAACAGACCTGACATTATTGATCCTGCCCTGCTCAGGACCGGCAGGTTTGACCGGTTGATCTATATTGGAGAGCCCGATCTCAACGATCGGCTGGAGGTGATGCAGATTCATACCCGGATGATGCCTATTGAAGGGGCTGCAATAGAGGATCTGGTCAACCTGATCGGAACATATAGTGAAGAGGATATCGAGCAACTTGCATCTGATCTCAAGAGGGATACGACCTACTCATCAATGGAAATGGCAGAGTTCCTCAAGCAGCATGGGTCAGGTGAGGGAACCCTGAGTAGAACAGTCCGCAGGAGGCTGCTCCAGGAACTCTGGGTTAAACTCGGGATCCGTGTGACTGATGAGCCTGCGAATGAACTGTTCAGGGATATGGCTGCGCGAACTGCCGGGTTTGTCGGTGCAGACATCGAAGGGCTCTGCCGGGAGGCAGGCATCTTTGCGATGAGGGATCAGTCAGGACAGGTCAGGAAAGAGCACTTTGAAAAAGCTCTGGCAAAATTGCACCCGACGATGAATGATAATCTGCGGGAGGCGTACATGAAGATTGAGAAACACTTCAAGGGAGGCCTCCCCAAAGAGGTTCAGCCCCCTGAATACCAGTAATAGTTCTACCAGCCTTTTTTTATCCTGAATAATATGGCGGACGCCATATTACAGTTGAGTTCTCATGGAATACAGGAACGAACCCGTACTGAGCATAGACTCCTGGATTCTGAATTTTGTATACTATGATCTCCGGAATGCCCACATAGAGGAGTGTGGCATTGTGTTTTGCCATGAGTTCTGCTGCTTTTTCAGGTTGAATATACATGAGAACCGAATCTTCACCCCGTTCATGAGTGACCTCAGTCCCCCGGTATGTTCTTTCCCTGAAATAACTCCCCATTACGGCTGGAATTCCTGTATATGCTGACACCCGGGAGAAGTACTTTATCGAGTCATCCTGATCAAGGTCCATCGGTACAACTCCTTCTACCAGAACTTCCCCTGAAGGAAGTGCTATGAGATAGTCAAGAGCGTCCGTTTCTTCCTGTCCTATATATTTACTTACAAATGCTGTCCCATCTAGTGTTGGAGGCCATATCGTTCCACTGGATAGAAGAACTACCGGAAACAGGAGCATTCCTGCAATAAGAAATACAGAAGTTGTTTTATACCCTTTTTCACCCATCAAGGTAGGAACAGATTCGAGCATCTTTCCAAACATGGAGAAGACGGATATTCCAAGCAGAATCCATGCGGCGAAGTAAAATTTGTATGTTGTATTTGCCCTATCCGGTGACCCGTTCTGCACAATTGCAAAAAATTCACAGACGATAATACAAGAAAGACCTGCAAATGCCAGTATCTCTTCAACTTTTCCAAACCTCCTGTTTGTCAGGTAAATCATCGGAATCAGTACCAATGCTGCTGCGATAAATCCGGTTATTGCAAAGAGGAGGGGCACTGCGAGGAGAACTGGTTGTCTGACAATATCATGCCTGAGATATATAACCAGCAGAAGGAGGAACCATCCATGAGTCAGAAGGAATGCAAGAGGTTCAGACGGGATTGGGAGAAAGGAAACCCCTTGCATTCGTTGGTTGTTTAGTTCGAACAGGAATGGCAGATATACTAACAATGAGATGAGAGGCGTTAGCAGGCTGACGAAGACAATTGGAGAGAGGGAGTTATCAGAGCAGGGTGAAGCGGCTCTTAATGTGGAACGAAGATGTGTAATCCATGAACCTAACCGTGTTCTGATGGAATCTGATTTTTGTGGTAATTCCCGGTATGAGATAAAAATGCCAGTGAGGACTGTAAGAGGGAGGTAAATAAGAACATCCCAACTATGCAGTGGAATAAGGGTTCCAATACAGAGTGAAAGAAGCAGGCCGGTACCAGCCCTTGACATTGTTTCCATTGTCTTCCATTTCTGGTAACCATAGATCAGCAGGAAGATGATCATACACTGGATCATCATGGCAATTGCATAGGGGCGTGGGCTTCCGATGAACAGAGCTGCAAGGGGATTTTCCGTTATTGCTCCAGGCAGAATTCTGACAGTTCCATCCAGAACAAGGCGTAGTGGTGCCTTGTCCATCAAAGCCAGTGGTATGAGTACCAGGAATGCAGGATATGAGATGACGAGAAGGGAGAGGGGAAGAAACCGGTACCGGTTCAACAGCAGAGTTGAGCAGGAGTAGATCATGACTGCTGATATTGCAAATATTGTTGGTATTACCAGATTATACACAACCGATGCAGGAATTCCTAGTATAACCCCTGGTATTGCGAACATCCATGCACCCAGGTAATAATACCAAGAAAGTGTCCCGCCTGCGTACCATCCATCTGCCGGAGGAATCTGTGGGGTATTCATCATCGATGAGAGGATCATCGAGTCCATGAACTTCTCATATGAAATGTCAATCGAGGGATCGTACCAGAGTTTTGCGAGAAGTGTAAGGATGAACGTTCCAAAAAATATGGCATACCATATCCATCCTTCCCTGATCTCCTGCAGGCTCACGAAGTTTTTCCAGACTGAGTACCCGATTAACAGAATGAATGGGACCAGCATAAGAGAGACAGGGAGATGAATTAGTGCAAGGTACCATGATATCAGTGTAGCAAGAAGCAGGGATACCGGAAAGGAAAGAGGAATGGCATATTTATGAAATATTTTTCTGATGGCTGGCCAGACTGAAATCTGCAGCAGCAGAATCAGGATGAGCCATTTCACAAGCATAAACAGTTGAACTGACAATGTTAGGTTCATAATAAGTATGACTCCTCACTGTATATATCTACAAAATCGCTTGACATATGTAATCCATTATAATCCCTGGAGATAGGTCTGGAGAACTGGTTTAGCCGGATTGGAAAGAACAATAATATCATTTTTCTTTATTAGACGGGTCCAGTTCTGATATTTATGAATATCAGAAGCGAAATAGTTTGCATATCCGGTACTGGTCTCAATAATAACAAAATCGGCATCAGGATGATACCCATACTGGTATGCCTCCTTCCTCTGTGCCAGATGGGGTATCACATTATCCTGTGTGATTATGGCGGCATCGTCGGGAATATGGGCGATAATTGAGTCAAGCAGATTAAATTTTTCTGAATGTTTCTGATCAAGATAATCCGGAATGACTGTTGCGTATGCAATAAACGGGCTGACAACCACAAAACCGATTATTGATCCCACTAGCAGAGCATATTCAATATACGGTGACCAACCTTCCCTGCCTGCAATCTGGATTCTCTGATTGATATGATATAATCCATACAGAGTTGCCAGAATGACTACTGGTTGGAACATTCCCGGATAATGGTACTGTAAATCAAGGAAAGAGTACGTCGGAGAGAGGAACACTTCCAGAAACTGGAATGCCCCTACCAGCAGGATCTCTGGTGCTGCAAATGGAATGAAAAGCAGCGGGACAAATGTTTCAGTAAACAAAATCGCTCGCTGTTTTCCATAGAGTGGAAAGTTCTCAACAAGATTGTTTGTATACTGCGAGGAGAGTGATGATGCAGGGGAGAAGTGAGGGATGACCACCAGCATTGAGAATACTGCAAATAGTAACGCAAAAACGATCAGAATCAGATGACAGATTTTTAAATTGCCGGTTCTGTTTTTTGAAAAGAAAAGGCCATAAACTCCTGTCATTCCGGCAAGAAGGGCCACATCTTCTCTGACAAGTACGAGTAAAAGACCTGCAAGAAGGTACAGTTTCCACCTGTTGCTGACAAGTCCATGCCAGCACAGAAAAAAAAGAAGAGGGACAAAGCAGATCGTAGAAAAGTTGTATAAATTTATCCCGTGTATTGCAGGAGAAAGAAGGTACACGATAACGATAAGATAGGATCTGTTTTCATCAAAGAATGTTCTGGATATACAGAACAACGGAATCGCCGCAGTTCCAACCAGAATGATACCTGCATAAGTAAAAAATAATGGATGCTGGAACACGAGGAAAAATGGAAGCAGGATAATCAAAATTGGTGAGTTATGAGCCCCGAATGAGCAATGATAAATCGTATCTACCGTATTGGTAAAGAACTCCCCCTGGTGTACTGTCATCCAGAATGACTGATCAAAAATTGCCAGGTCATGAGTTGAAATATAACATGAATGTATGAGGGTCGCCAGTACCCCCATCGCAAAACAATATAATGTGATGAGGATTCCCATGATCAAAAATGATCTTCTGATCTCATTTTTGCCAGAGATGAAAGAGGTCAGCGCGGACTCCATAATAATACAATCCTGAAATATTTTAGAATATTAGTGATATTTTCCAGAATATATATCCTCAATATATTGCTGTATCAGGAACTCCAAAAAGCAATGACGTCTTTAACCATCAAAGCACAAATATGTATGGTTTTATATGTTCAATATCGCCTCTTTTCTCGATATCCATGTCCGTGAACATCCTGATAAAATAGCACTCGTTCATCCGTCCAGAAATATCTCATACACCTGGAGAGAACTGCACAATGCCATCCTGTGTACTGCTGGTGGATTCAAAGAGATCGGTATCAGGACCGGTGATCGTGTTATCCTTTTTCTGGACAGTTCAGCAGATTACCTGATCTCATACTTTGCACTCTGGAGAATCGGGGCGGTGGTTGTTCCTGCAAATATCGTATACCAGGAGGATGAACTCAGATATGTCACTGAAGACTCCGGGGCCTGTGCTATCATAACTGATACCAATGGGAAAGCGATCACAGATCGGGTTGCCAAAAGCCTTGGCATCTCGCTGGTCCTGATATCTGGAGGGTCTGGTGAGAACTCACTGGATCACCTTCGCCTGTCTTCTCCGCTCCGCTATCCCCACCCCTGCCACCCGGACGACCTCTCACAGATCCAGTACACATCCGGAACTACCGGAAGACCGAAAGGGGCCATGCTCACCCAGGGGGGCTGGATGGCGGCATTGGAGGCAGAGCGTGATGCACTAGAACTGAGAAGCGACGATGTTTACCTGGGAATTTACCCCATGGGACATGTGGGTATCAGCTGGGGTATCTCTGTTCTGAAACAAGGGGGAACCTGGGTCATTCTGGAACGCTTCCAACTTGAAAAATATCTGGACCTGGTTAAGGAATTCAAGGTCACGGTCCTTTCATCCATGCCCCCGGTAATACACAGCATCATGGAGACATCTCCGGAGACTGATACAAACCTTGCATCAGTCAGGCGAATCATCAGTGGGGGAGGTCCGATGCATTCTCCCACCTGGCGGGCTTTCCATCAACGCTTTGGCATTCCTATCATCAATGCCTACGGCCTGTCTGAAACCATTGTTATCGGATCAGGTACGGTTATCAGACCAGAACATTATCCCGAGGCAGATGAGTACAACAGTGTGGGGACCCCGGTAGGATATACCGAAATTCGGGTAGTACATGAAGACGACCCGTCAATAACACTTCCTGATACACAAGCAGGTGAGATTGCAATCCGTGGCCCGGCTGTTGCACTCGGGTACTGGCAGAAGCCTGAAGAGACTGCGGCAGTGTTCCTCCCGGATGGTTGGTTCCTCACCGGGGATGTCGGGTACATCGATAAGAACGGGATGCTGGTCATCACTGACCGTAAAAAGGATATGATCATCATGTCTGGCTGGAAGATCTACCCTACCGAGGTTGAAAACTCCCTGATTCTCCATCCAGACATCGCTGATATCGCAATCTTCGGCTGCCCTGATGAAGAGAAGGGTGAGATTCCTGCAGCAGCCGTAGTACCAAAGGCTGGGTGCACCGTCACCCACGAGAGCCTTGTGGCCTTTGCCAGAAAACATCTTGCAGGATACAAGATCCCACGAAAAACAATTATTGTGGAGAACCTTCCCCGGGTTGGAGGATGGAAACTGCTTCGCAGACAACTCCGGGATCAATACTGCCAGATCTGATCAACTGGTGTTGACTTTTGTTGTTGCCTTTGGGGTCCGGTGAACCCGGGCTCCGTTGTCGGTCAGGAGATCGTTGAAACTGACCACAAGCCCGGTACTGCCCATCACATAGGTGAGGTTGGAAGGGGTCGTGTTCTTTCCTGCCATTGACTGCATGATCAGAAAATTCTCCAGAAGCTGACTCTCCTGCCTGACAGGCTGGTGGGAATCCATGATATAGTTCCCGACGCCTGCCATCAGGAGCCCGCAGATGACCAGGCCGATTACGATCGCAACTCGTTCAGGTTCGACTCTCATGGTTATTTCAGGAGAATGATATTCCCCATTCCTCTGCGCCTTCTCTCGATAAGCCCCATACTCTCAAGAATGTCAAGCGTTCTGCTGACGTTTGACTTGGAAAGCCCGGTCTTCTCCACGATATCACTCTGGGGGATGAGCCCGTCAGCATCCAGAATACTCTGGTAGATGAGCTGCTGATCCTCCTTGAGTGTTGGAAGCACTGCCTCCCACTTGCGTCGTCGCTCTTCAAGAGGGGACGGCAACGGGACCTCGGGCTCTGATGATTTTGTCTGGACCGGTAGTGGAGAAGCGACGATATGGATCTGATCGTAAAAGAGCAGGATCAGTGCACTCGCGCAGACCACAAGGGATGCACAGATGATGATGGCAACATCAGTGATGGTATATACATCCCCGATATGTTCGGTCTGGATGACGAAGTCCGTCCCTGTGCTCCAGATGACGAGAGGAGTAGGATTCAGGAGTTTTACACCGAGAAAGAAGACCGCTGATATTAATACTGCAGCTGCAAGAACCTGCTGACCGTTCAGACCTGGGATACGCATAACTCCACCGATATCTCCTGTACTCAGACGTTACTCATGGGATAACATCAGTCTTTTCAAACAAGGGTACTGACCAGAGATAATTCTTCTTCTTACTGATGATCATTGGTACCGGTTTCAGCCCTGACTACTGCGGCCGCTTTGCAGAGCCGCGACAACTTGGCATATGCCACATCCTGTGGCAGCATCCTGAAGCCGCAGTCAGGATCGAGAATGAGACGCTCTGCCCCGAGTTCTTCCACTCCCGCCCGAATCCGCGAAATAACGGTCTCCAGATCCTCGAGTTTTGCCGTTGATGAATCCACGCACCCGTACCCTATGTACTTGTCCTTCAGATCCTGGGATGAGAGGGAAGAGAGGTTTTCAGGGTCTACACTTCCTTCAAAGTCGAGTACCTGAACCGGCATTCTGACATACTCATCGATGATCCTGGAGAGTGGCCCACACACATGTAGACAGACCGGCACTGAAACCTGCTGAACGATCTGCTCAATTGCCTTCCTTCCCAGATCGAGATCTGCAACCCCTGTTGAGAAGATCGGTTCGTCGATCTGGAGCATTGTGATCCCTACCTCTCCAAGAGCGCGCGCTTCAGTGGCAAGGGCCTCTGCGATATCTGGTATCAACTCATCACGGGACCGGTAGTTCGCTGTGCTAAGATGGAGTCCGTGAGAGAGGGTGGAAGGGCCGGTCACGAGCCCTTTGACATACTGATGCCGGGTCCTGGCATACCTGGTATCTTTAGTGGTTATCGTCTGTCCGGATGGCATCACCTTGCCGATGACATCCTTTCCACTGATTCCCGGGAGTCGTGAGGCAAACGTCCCTATCATATCCCCCCTCACCTGCCCGTCTGAGATAATGGTGATCCCTGCCGAGATCTGTGCATCTACAGCCTGGCATACCGCCTCATGGAACGGATCCAGCAGACTCCTGAGCGTCCGTCGTGGTTCGGCAGGAAAACTCCCGACTACCGTAGTCGGGAGGATCTGGCCGGGGATGAAGGGTTTCATGATATGATTCCTGTATTCTACTCAGGGGACAACACGGTGCCGGTCGCGAGGGAACAGAACTGCTTCCCTGACATTCTGGAGTCCGAGCATCGTTGCAACCAGCCGGTCAGCACCAAGACCCCATCCAGCATGCGGAGGCATACCGTACTTGAACGGACTTAAGTAGAACTCAAAGTTGTCAGGGTTCAGACCTTTCTTTGCGATCTGTGAGACCAGCAGGTCATGCTGGTGAACACGCTGTGCACCGCTCGAGAGTTCCATTCTCGGGTGCATCATATCAAACGCCTTGCAGATCTCGGGTTCGTTCTCGTACGGCATTGCGTAGTATGGTCTGATAGAGCTGGGCCAGTCCACAATGAAGTAATGCCTGCCCATCTCTTCGCCGATAGCCCTCTCGGCAGCGGTGCCGATATCATCACCGAATTTGATCGGCTCTTCCATACCCTTGCTAGCGATTTCGATCGCATCAGTGTATGAAAGCCGGGGGAAGTTCTTCTCAGGGACAGCGAACGAGTCGATCTCAAGGTCTGCGATCGCAGTGCTGCAGTTTGTATCAACGAACGAGTAGACTGACCTGACAAGATCTTCAAGCACCTGCATGACGTCCTCATGGGTGGCGAATGAGACCTCGACATCTATAGAGGTGGCCTCGTTGAGGTGCTTTGTTGTATTGTGCTCCTCTGCCCTGAAGATCGGTCCGATCTCGTAGACCTTCTCAAACCCTGCAGCCATCATCATCTGTTTGTAGAGCTGCGGGCTCTGGTTGAGAAATGCCTCCTTCTCAAAGTATGCAATAGGGAAGAGCTCAGTGCCTCCCTCTGTTGCTGCAGCAACGATCTTGGAGGTTGTGATCTCGATGAAATCGTTGTCAAAGAGGAAGTTACGGGTTGCGTGTTGAACTGCACTGCGGATCTTGAAGACTGCACTCACCCGGGGGCGCCTGGCGTCAAGGAACCGGTTGTCGAGCCTGGTGTCCAGTTCGGCAGGGACCTTCTCTGCAACATCGAGCGGGAGCGGGGTTGCTGCTTTACTGACAACCTCTATCCGGTCAGGGATGACCTCTCGGCCTCCTGGAGCCTTCCCTTCCGGCTTGACGGTCCCGGTTACCCTGACTACCGATTCACGGGATATATCCTTGAGTGCCTCGACAACTTCGGGTGCTGCTTTCTTCTTGGGCACAGTAACCTGGATGATTCCGGTCCTGTCTCTGAGGAGGAGAAACGCAAGGCCACCGAGATCACGGATCTCGTGTGCCCATCCTGTAATATCTGCTGTGGATGACTCTGGGGTGATAGTATTGATAGGGACTCGCATATGCAACCCTAGTACTTGTGCATACAGGGGCAAAACCTTTGGTGCGGATCCTGCCCCCTTGAGGTGAGCGTGGTACGGGAGACATGATGCAAAGCACTTATGCGTTCATGCCTGCGAGATAGTAATGAGAATAATGAGTGCGTGTGTACATGACCCTGATCTCTTCAAAAGGGAGGGATCGATCCTCATCACCGGAACCAGGATCGGAGATCGGATCGCTGACATCTTCATTGATGAGACCGGCACGATCCGCGATATCGGTGAGGGAATCGGAAAAAAGTGTAAGGGAGAGGCAGAGCACCAGATCTCGGCAGAAAAGACACTTGCCATTCCCGGGCTTGTCAACGCCCACACGCATGCTGCGATGACCCTTCTGCGGGGATATGCTGATGATATGCACCTGCAGCAATGGCTTTCAGAGAAGATCTGGCCACTAGAAGCCCATCTCACCGGCGAGGACGTGTACTGGGGAACAAAACTCGCCTGTCTTGAGATGATCAGGAGCGGAACGGTTGCGTTCAACGATATGTACTTCTTCATGGAAGAGGCTGCAAAAGCGGTTGACGAGAGTGGAATTCGTGCTGTCCTCTGCCATGGGTTCATCACCTTCGGGCTGCCTGAAAAGTTTGAGGCCGAAGTGAAGGCGACCGAGAAACTGGTTGCCCACATCAGAGGGATGAACAACCCGCGCATCACTCCGGCTGTCGGGCCTCATGCCCCGTACACTGTTCCGCCCGAGCATCTGGAATGGTGTGGATCGTACAGCAGGGATGAGGATATCATGCTCCATATCCACCTGAGCGAGACCGAGCAGGAGGTACTTGACTGCAAAAAGGCACACGGTGTCACTCCTGCTACACTTCTCGACCGGTGTGGATGCCTGTCAGAACGGACACTCGCTGCACACGGCTGCTGGCTTGAGGATGCAGACTGCCGGCTCTTGGCAGAACGTGGTTCCCATGTTGCACACAACCCGGTGAGCAACATGAAACTCGCAACCGGACGTGCCATGCCGTATCCTGCACTCCGGGATGCCGGGGTGAATGTCGCCCTAGCAACCGATGGATGTTCATCGAACAACAACCTGGATATGCTTGAGGAGATGAAGGTCGCTGCTATCGGGCAGAAGTTCTTCTGGAAGCAGGATACCCTCCTTCCGGCAGAGGAGGCTCTGGCCATGGCGACTACATGTGGTGCCAGGGCTCTTGGCATCCCCGGTGGTTCGCTGGCAGCCGGACAGGCGGCAGACATAGTTCTTGTCTCGCTTGATCACCCCTCAATGGTCCCGCTCCACAACCCGGTCTCTAACCTGGTGTATGCAGCATCAGGCGGAATAGTCAGCACTGTGCTCTGCAATGGGCGTGTGCTGATGCATGAGAAAGAGATCCCTGGAGAAAGAGATGTCCTTGCAGGAGCAGCACAGGCTGCATCAGGTCTCTTGAGCCGGGCAGCAGAAAAATAATACAATAATTGCAGATCTGCAATCTTTTTTTTCGGTCTTCAAACCGGCATATGAGTCAGGATTATATCCATGATCCCTTTTGCGATCTCCGGAGTGGTCATCAGGGTATCGCATCTGATGGCACCAGGAACCTCAACCGGGTCACGGATGTCCTGAATGAAGAGATCGATGAAATCTGCGTAAGCAGCGTACACTCCGGCAGAGGTCGGCTCAAAACCCAGTGCAACCATGAGATCACGGGCAGGCCCGCTCACCGGCTTGTCGCCGATGAATGGGCTTACTGCAACCACCGGTTTCTTTTTTAGCAGATTCACCACCCCGTTGCATTCGAGGATTGGCGAGATGCTTGTTATCGGGTTGCTCGGGCCGATGATGATCAGATCACTCTTCTCCATCGCCTCTAGTGCTCCGGTGGAGGCATCGGGCCTGGTGTCAGGGATTCTGAGCACCTTTCTGATAGCCACACTCCCCCTGTGCCTGACCCAGTACTCCTGGAAATGGATGATCCCGCCCTCGGTCTCGATCATCGTGGTGTACTCCTGGTCTGTCATCGGGAGCACCCATGCCTGAACTGACAGTCTTGAGCAGAGCTCCATTGTAGCCTGCGAGAGCGTCATCCCTCCTTTGAGCAGTTCTCCCCTGAACAGTTCAACTGCCCTGTCCCGGTCTCCGACAGCAAGGTATGTGTCGACTCCTAGGGATCTGAACTGTTCATGGGTTACGAACGTGTCACCGTCAATTCCCCACCAGGTTTTGGTGTTGAGAATTCCGGCAAAGAGGTACATCACCGTGTCGATATCAGGAGAGATGTGCCCGCCCTGGTACCAGAGATCTTCTGCTGTGTTGACGATGACAGCAATATCGTTGTCATTCAGGGTTAATCTTGCACCCTGCAGGAGTTTGGGTGTCCCGGTACCGCCCGAGAGAAATGTTACTGTTATGATATCCTCCCATGATAGACTGTTCCGGAAGTAACATAAAACTGCCATACGAATACCATCAGAGAGACCAAAGGCCGGTGCAATATTAAAGCCATCAAAGACCCGGTGCATGGGTATATCCAGGTTGAGCCTGAGCTGCTGCCCCTCGTGGACTCCCCGGAGGTTCAGCGACTCAGGTACATCCGCCAGCTCGGGTTCTCGTTTCTGGTCTATCCGGGTGCTCATCATACCAGATTTGAGCACTCACTCGGGGCGATGCATCTTGCATCCCTGATGTCAGGGCAGATAGGTCTTCGGAGAGAGGACCATCTGCTGGTCACAGCCGCCGCTCTTCTTCATGATATCGGGCATGGTCCGTTCTCCCATGCAATCGAAGGTATCGCATCAGAAGCGCTTGGTAGATCACATACTGACGTCAGGGATCTGATCACAAAGAGCCGGCTTGCAGATGAACTCGAACGGATCGATCTCGATCCCCTGGAGGTCTGCATGATGATAGAGGGGACCCATCAGTTGGCCAGCATCATCCATGGTGATCTGGATGTTGACCGGATGGATTACCTGCTCCGTGATGCGCATTACACCGGAGTTCCCTATGGGACCGTGGATGCAGGACGCCTGATCAGGGCGACCCGCCTCTTTGAAGGAGAGATAGTCCTTCATGAGAGTGGGGTGCAGGCAGCAGAATCGCTCCTTATCGCCAGGACCCTGATGAGGCCAGCGGTGTATTACCATCACGTGAGCAGAATTGCAGAGAAGATCTTTTCAACAGCCGTGTACGAACAGAGCAGGGCCGATCCCGCCGGGATCATCGAGCAGATGATCCGGATGGATGATGCAGCCTGTATACAGACTCTGCTGAATTCTGACCGTTCTGATGTCAGACATCTGGCAGAAGATCTCTACTACAGGCGTCTCTTCAAACGGTCCCTGTACCTCGGTAAAGATGAGGTCTCTTCTTCCCTGCGACCATCTGAAGACTCACATGCACGGGAGAGGGACCTCGCAGTCAGAATCGCTGAACGAGCAGGAGTGATGCCCCGTGAAGTTCTGGTTGATATTCCTGCATTTCCCCGTGATATGTTCATGAAGGTTCAGGTACAGGATCGGGACAGTCTTCTTCCCCTCGAAGATGTCTCGCCTCTGGTAACAACCCTGAACGAGACCCGCCAAACACAGTGGCGGGTAGGGGTGTATGCTCCTGAGCATGCGGTTAGTGAGGTCAGAAAGGCTGCACGGGAGTTGCTGCATGTCAGGCCGCCGACAAGACAGGATCGGCTTCTCTGATTATTCAATCACTAAATTTTTAAAAAAGAGTTTTATGCAGCGTTTGCTGCAAGAATTCCATCTGCAGACATGTACAACCAGTATCCGTTGTAAGGTCCGAGCATGGTATTGTCATTGCTTCCCTTGATGATCATCGCGTTATACCGCTGGGAAGATCCGTCAAATCCTACGCAGTTGACCCAGCTGTTCTGAACCGAGAGGAAGGTGTACTTGGCCTCAATCGGGGTCACTCCGGTAAACCCTACTCCGTTCCAGCCTTTCTTCAGCTGTTTAGTCGGCGGGGTCTGAACCGGGTTGGGATCGTATTCCAGTGGGATCTTGTCGATACCGCCAGAGTAGATCCAGAATGCATCGAGCGGCCTGATGATGGTTCCCGGGTTGACTATGTTCCAGGCATGACTCATTGAGTCGTACTGGAACACACTGTGTCCCTTGACATCCACATGGCTGAAGATGCTTGCTGTATCAGATCCTGGTGCAAGTTTCTTCGGGACAGAGACGAAGTTCCAGCCAGGATAGAGAGGTACTACATCGGTTGGTTTTTTTCCAACCGTGATGAATGCTGTCTTGGTCTCGGTGTCAGAGCAACCCTGCTGGTTGCTTGCAGTGAGAGTAACTGTGTATGTTCCAGGATCAAGGTACGTGTGGATCGGGTTTGCGATGTTATCGCATCCCCCGCCTGAACATGACACATCGGCATCCATTGGGATTGGGCCGGGTTTATCCCCGAAATTCCATTTCCACATGGTTGGGTTTCCAGCCGAGAGATCAGTAAACTGAACCTTTAGTGGTGCTTCACCAGATGTTGGGGCAGCACTGAAGTTGGCATCTATTTTGCATGCCGGAACTACGACAACAAACTGGCTCTTTGAGATTGTGTCCGTGCATCCCTGCTGGTTGCTTGCGGTTAGGGTAACGGTGTATGTTCCTGGCTCACGGTATGTGTGAGTCGGGTTAGCGATGTTTCCACATCCTCCGCCTGAACATGATACATCATCCATTGGGATTGGTCCGTCCCCGAAGTCCCAGTGCCACATGGTCGGGCTCCCGGTGGACTTGTCAGTAAACTGGACCGTGAGCGGTGCCGCCCCGCTGGTCGGGTCTGCTGCAAAGTCTGCCTTGATGCTGCATGCCGGGACAACTACAACGAACTGACTCTTTGAGATAGTGTCTGTGCATCCCTGCTGATTGCTTGCAGTGAGAGTAACTGTGTATGTGCCAGGTTCGCGGTATGTGTGAGTCGGGTTCGCGATGTTTCCACATCCCCCACCCGAGCATGATACATCATCCATTGGGATTGGTCCGTCCCCGAAGTCCCAGTGCCACATAGTCGGGTTCCCTGTGGACTTGTCAGTGAACTGGACCGTGAGCGGTGCCGCCCCGTTGGTCGGGTTTGCAATGAAATCTGCTTTAATGCTGCATGCCGGGACCACGACGACGAACTGGCTTTTAGAGATAGTATCCGTGCATCCCTGCTGGTTGCTTGCGGTCAGGGTCACTGTGTATGTGCCAGGTTCGCGGTATGTGTGAGTCGGATTTGCAATGTTCCCGCATCCTCCCCCTGAGCATGATACATCATCCATCGGGATTGGTCCGTCCCCGAAGTCCCAGTGCCACATAGTCGGGTTCCCGGTGGACTTGTCAGTAAACTGGACCGTTAGCGGTGCTGATCCGTTTGTGGGGTCTGCTATGAAGTCTGCCTTGATACTACATGCCGGGACAACTACAACGAACTGACTCTTTGAGATAGTGTCTGTGCATCCCTGCTGGTTGCTTGCGGTTAGGGTCACTGTATATGTGCCAGGTTGGCGGTATGTGTGAGTCGGGTTCGCGATGTTTCCACATCCCCCACCTGAGCATGATACATCATCCATTGGGATTGGTCCGTCCCCGAAGTCCCAGTGCCACATAGTTGGGTTCCCGGTTGACTTGTCAGTAAACTGGACCGTGAGCGGTGCTGATCCGTTTGTAGGGTCTGCTATGAAGTCCGCCTTAATACTGCATGCCGGGACAACAACGATGAACTGACTCTTTGAGATAGTGTCTGTGCATCCCTGCTGATTGCTTGCAGTGAGGGTAACTGTGTATGTTCCTGGCTCGCGGTATGTGTGAGTCGGGTTCGCGATGTTTCCACATCCCCCACCCGAACATGATACATCATCCATCGGGATTGGTCCGTCCCCGAAGTCCCAGTGCCACATGGTGGGGTTTCCGGTTGACTTGTCAGTGAACTGAACCGTTAGCGGTGCTGATCCGTTGGTCGGGTTTGCTATGAAGTCCGCCTTGATGCTGCATGCCGGGACAACAACGACGAATGACTGTTTCGTGATAGTGTCTGTGCATCCCTGCTGGTTGCTTGCGGTTAAGGTAACGGTGTATGTTCCCGGCTCGCGGTATGTGTGAGTCGGGTTTGCAATGTTCCCACATCCCCCGCCTGAGCATGAGACATCATCCATCGGGATTGGTCCATCCCCGAAGTCCCACTTCCACATAGTCGGGTTTCCGGTGGACTTGTCTGTGAACTGGACCGTGAGCGGTGCTGATCCGTTGGTCGGGTTTGCTGTGAAATCTGCCTTGATATCACAAGCTGGCTCGACAACCACATACATCTGTTTGGTGATCGTGTCAGAGCACCCGTACTGGCTGCTTGCAGTCAGGGTGACCGTGTATGTTCCGGGTTCGAGGTATGTGTGCGTCGGGTTTGCGATGTTTCCGCATCCTCCACCCGAACATGACACATCGGCGTTCATCGGGATCGGCCCGTCTCCGAAGTCCCAGTGCCACATGGTTGGGTTTCCGGTTGACTTGTCAGTGAACTGGACAGTCAGCGGAGCAGTACCACTGTTTGGAGATCCAACAAAGTCTGCCTTGATGTTACACGGGTTGACGGTGATGGTCTTCTCTTTTGATCCTTCACCACAACTCTGGCTTGATGCTGCAAGCCGTACCGTGTATGTTCCGGGCTTCTCGTAGGTGTGGCTTGGGCTTGCAACCATATCGGTTGATCCGTCCCCAAAGTCCCATGCCCACATCGTTGGATCACCGGTTGATACATCCGTGAACTGCACGGTCAATGGAGCAATCCCTGACTGTGGATCAAAGGAAAAGTCTGCAGTGATAGAGCATTTCCCATCAACAATGATGTAATCTTCTTTGACCTTGGTACTGGTTCCTCCAAGGGCAGTGCTTGCATTGAGCGTTACTGTGTATTTTCCAGGCCTCTGATAGGTGTGGTTTGGATTCTGGATCGTGCTTGTTAATCCATCCCCAAAGTCCCATTTCCAGATGTCAGGATTTCCGATCGTACAGTCTGAGAACTGAACATCAAGAGGTGCAAATCCGTTGGTCGGGTGTCCGATGAAGTCAGCAGAGATCGGAGTCGGATCACGGACTATAATGTACGCCTCACGAACCTTGGTACTGGTTCCATTGGTCAGACTGGATGCTGCCAGTTTAACTGTGTACTTTCCAGGCTTTGTGTAGGTATGAACCGGATCTGCAACTGCAGAGGCGGTCCCCCCGTCTCCGAAGTCCCATGCCCACATTGAGGGCCTTCCACTGGAAGCATCAAGGAACTGAACTCTCAGTGGCGCGTCCCCGGTTGTTGGACTGCCAATAAAATCAGCAATAATACAGGGACCGCCATTCATCGGTCCGCACGAGTCAGGAGTCGCTGCACTCCCGCTTTCAGCCAGCACCCCCCCTATGCACGGTGAGGCCAGCAGAAGCGTGACCGCAACCAGAAGGAGTGTAATATTTTGGAGTAATCTCATTCTATCCCACCACCAGACAATCTTAAGGATGTCACTCTGACACCCACGTAACTCCTACCTCACCTCTCAGGGACTTAATAGTATCCATTCGATAATAATCCCTGACCCCTTTTCAGACAGTTCAGACAATATAACTGCAGGAAATGTACCGGGGCAGGTCTTTTTCTGCAGCCTCATATGAGAGTTTGTCATACCAATGTTGTCAGAACTACAGGCTCGGCAATTATCAAAAATTATGCCGAGATGGCAGCAAGGACGCCATCTTCTGACATGAACAGCCAGTACCCGTTGTATGGGTTGAGTCTGGTGTCGTCATTGCGTCCCTTGATGATCATCTCGTTGTACTTCTGGAGAACCCGGTCAAAGCCGAGGCAGTTTACCCACTTGTCCTGGACTGAAAGAAGGGTGAACTTTGCCTCCAGCGGTTCAAATCCGGTGAACCCGATAGCATTCCATCCTCTCTTCAGTTCACGCGTCTGTGGAATCTGGAGCGGATCTGAATCAAATGAGAGCGGTACTGAGTCCGCTTTCTTTGAGTAGAGCCATACTGCTTCGAGGGGTTTGATCTGGTTCGACTGGTTCAGGGTCAGCCACTGTCCACGAACAGAATCATACTGGAATATGCTGTGTCCGTCAACTTCGATATGCCCGAATATTGCTGCAGTATCCTTTCCAGCAACAAGTTTCTTTGGCACTGATATGAAGTTCCAGCCTGCGGCGATTGGGATCGAGTCAGAGGTCGGAATATTCTGGACGTTGATGTAGTTTATCTTCGCCTCAGTGTCCGAGTTCTGCTGGTTGCTTGCGGTCAGCGTTACCGTGTAGACTCCGTTCTTGACGTAGGTATGCTTCGGGTTTGCAATGCTGTTGCAGTTCCCGCTTGCACATGAAACATTTGCATCCATCGGGATCGGCCCATCCCCGAAGTTCCATACCCACATGGTTGGGTTCCCGGCTGATTTGTCGGTGAACTGGACTGTCAGCGGTGCTGCTCCAGAAGTCGGGGCAGCGGTAAAGTCAGCATTGAACGCCGGGACCGGTGTACTACTGACGGTGATGTATCCCTGTTTGACCTGTGTGTCAGAGTTTCCGTACTGGTTCGATGCCCTGAGAGTAACAGTGTACACTCCGTCATGAGTGTACGTGTGCTTCGGGTTTGCGATGCTGTTGCAGTTCCCATTGGCACACGATACATTTTCATCTCCTGCACTCATCGGGATTGGTCCGTCCCCGAAGTCCCAGTTCCACATGGTTGGGTTTCCGGTTGTCAGGTCTTTGAACTGGACTGTCAGCGGTGCTGCTCCGGAGGTTGGAGCTGCTGTGAAGTCTGCCTTGAAGGTTGGGACCGGTGTACTACTGACAGTGATGTATCCCTGTTTGACCTGTGTGTCAGAGTTTCCGTACTGGTTTGATGCCCTGAGAGTAACAGTGTACACTCCGTCATGAGTGTACGTGTGCTTCGGGTTTGCGATGCTGTTGCAGTTTCCGCTGGCACATGATACATTTTCATCTCCTGCACTCATCGGGATTGGTCCGTCTCCGAAGTCCCAGTTCCACATGGTCGGGTTTCCGGTTGTCAGGTCCGTGAACTGCACAGTCAGTGGAGAAGTTCCGGAGGTCGGGTTGGCCACAAAGTCTGCCTTGAAGGTTGGGACTGGAGTACTGCTGACTGTGATATACCCGGTCTTTACCTTGGTATCAGAACTCTGTCTGTTGCTTGCAGTGAGAGTGACTGTGTATGTCCCTGGCTGGCGATATGTGTGGGTCGGACTTGCAATAGTGTTGCAGTTCCCGCTTGCACACGATACATTCTCATCTCCAGCACTCATCGGGATTGGTCCGTCCCCGAAGTCCCAGACCCACATTGTCGGGTTTCCGGCAGAGAGGTCAGTGAACTTTACCGTCAGTGGTACTCCGCCTGAGGTCGGATTTGCAGAGAAGTCTGCAACAATTCCTGACGGTGAGGAGGAGAAGTCGAGATCTTTCCTTACAATCCGGTCTCCTGATCGTGCGATCACCTGTGTTTCAGATGCCCGCTGGGTTCCGCTCCAGAATGAGATCGTCTTTCCGACATCTGCCTCTTTAATCGGAACGATGAGCCTGGCATCCTCTGGTGTCTCGCCTGGTCCTCCGTATGAACCGGAGTAACGGGTAACATAGGAAGTCACCGGCACTGCATCGATTCTTGCCTCAAGGGGCGTTCCTGCAGGGGCTGACTTCCCGTCTAACTGGACATACCCGTAAAACTCGTATGGTGAGAGTGGGTTTGCCTTGGTGAAACTCAGGTCCTGTTTGAAACTGCCACCGCTTGTGATCTGGAATGTCTCTGAAGCCTTGTAGTCACCCTGCCAGAAGGTCACATGTTTTCCGAGATCATTCTGGGTGATCGGGATCTTCAGTGTAGGATCCTGACCGCCAGATCCGCCATACTGGCCGTACTGGGTTGTAGTAACCTCTCCCCTGATGACATCGTCTATCTTGGCGACGATCGTTGTACCTTTCTCTGCCGGTTGTCCGTCTACAGATACAGAGCCATAGAAACAGAGATCTGATTCAGGCTTTGCGTTTGCGAAGTTGAGAGGCAGTTCCTGTGTTGTGCCGCCTCCGGTGATCGGAATGGTCGGTGTTCCCTGAACTCCGTCTGCCCAGAACGAGATCTCCTTGCCGATGTCAATCTGCTCAATATTTACCGAGAGTTTACCGCTGTAACTCCCCTGACCGCCGTAGTATCCTTCATTTGCTACCGTGATGGAACTCTTTGTCTTCCCATTCACTTTTGCCAGGATCTCTGTTCCAACAGGAGCCGGGAGGTAGTTGATAGTTACCGGCCCGTAAAACTCGTATGCTCTGAACGGGGTGTTGGGTTTCAGGGTGTACAGGAAAACATCCCAGTTTCCAAGTCTGTCATCCTGCCAGGCAACTTTGTCGATGTAGATATCTGGCTTGATCTGGTTCCCCGGACCCGGGCTTACAATGTAGGTGGCCGGTATCTGAAGATTGACCATGTAGATATGGCTGGTTCCGTCCTGATCAGTCCGTGACCAGACCACGTTGCTGCCTGATACTGAAGGCTCACGGTCATCTACATCGTCGTAGGTGATAGCGGTTGTGAAATCCTTCTTCAGGTTGTACATGAAGATATCCCACTTCCCGTTCCTGTTGTCTTCCCAGACAACGAGATCCCCGGAAATCCGGGGTTTCTGCTGGGTTGCAGGATCCCTTGTTACCTGGACAAGCTGTTCTGTCTTGATGTTATAGGCGTAGATATTCCAGTCTTCCTTTCCATCATCGAGCTGCTGGTAGACGATCCAGTCCCCGTCTACATCAGGGTTTGCCTTGTCCATCTGGTTCTGATCGATGTACACCGGTTTTCCGGTTGATCCGGCTTTTATGAATCCGATATCCCTGTTGTCATGGCCGTTGTAGTCTTCAAATGCAACAAGCCCGTTCGAGATGGCGGGGCGGAATTTGTTGCTTGTTGAAACAAATACTGCATCTTCTTTTCCTGAAGAAATGTCGTAGGAGAAGATGTCAGAGTTGCCATTACGGGTATCGTCCCAGACGATCTTTCCGTCCGAGATATCCGGGTTGTTCTGGTCGCAGGCAATGTTTGATACCGTCTCACGCTTGCCTCCCTGGGTATCATAATACCAGACCTTCCCCTCACCAGCAGTGTAACAGACCCATGTGAGATACCGCTCGTCCAGCCTTGGCTGCCAGTCAAATATCGAGTCAAACGTGAGTTGTTCTTCAGCTCCCGGTACCTGGGCGGCCGCCGCCTCAATGCTGAAGACTGCAACCGGCTCAAACTCTGCTGCAAGAGCCGGTCCACAGAGCATCAGCAGAGCAAAAAATGCAATAAGACCTGTGAAAACTTTCATGGTTATCATCCCTTAAAGGTAAAAGTGAAGCAGGTACTCAGATACCTGCTGCCGCCAGCTCACCCTCATCGCTCATGTAGATCCAGTACCCGTATCCTGGATAGAGCGATCCCTGGGAACTGTCCGGGACATTCATAATTGTATTCTGGAACCTCTGGGATGCAGAGTCGTATCCGATCACGTACACCCACTTGTCCCTTATCGAGAGGAGGGTGTTATACGCAGAGATCGTGTTCAGGTTTGTCACACCAAAGGTGTTCCAGCCCTTAACCAGTTTCTTGGTCTGCGGAATCTGCAGTGCATCGGCAGCGAAGTACAGGTTCAGTGCATCCTTTTTGGTTGAATAGACCCAGAATGCATCAAGCGGCTTGATGGTTACATCAGCCGTGACCGTTGTCCAGGTCTTTGCACGTGGATTGTAACTGAAGATGCTGTGTCCACCAACATCGATCCGTCCGAAGACGGCTCTTGCAGTGTTCATTCCATCAGTAAGCATCTTCGGGGAGGATATGAAGTTCCATCCCGGATTCAGTCCAATCTGTGCACTTGGAGGAGTTACTGCTCCGACTGCAATGAAGTTCTGCTTGACTGTGGTCTTTGACTGTCCGTTCCAGTACCCGGTAACCAGACCCACAGAATACACTCCATCACGCTGGTAGACATGAACCGGGTTGGTATCAGTTGACGTCGTACCGTCTCCAAAGTCCCAGTAGTGGGTCTTCGGGCTCCCTGTTGATCTGTCAGTGAACTTCACAGAGAGCGGCGCACTTCCCTGAACCGGGGTTGCCGTGAACTCTGCATAACCTGCCGGGTTTGTTGAGAAGATCAGGTTCTTTTGCAGCGTAAGACCGCTCACAATCAGCTGTGTCTGATCTGCTTCTGAACCCGCATCGGTCTGGAAACGGATTGTCTTGCCGACATCACCCTGGTAGATTGGAACCTCAAGGTACGGACCGCTTGCAGAGCCATACTGTCCTGCTGAGGACACTCTGATCTGTCCGCGTGCCTGGCCGTCTACAACTGCATAGATTATTCGTCCATTCTCAAGCGGTGTTCCTCCTACGGTCGCCATGCCATAGAAGTAGTACTTGGACTGGGAAGGTGAAGAGGAAGAACTGAAGGTGAGATCAAGGCGCTGAGTTATTGTTCCTTCAGCAGATACGCCACCGGTTGATCCGACTGACATCAGGGCAACTCCTCCACCACTACCGGTTCCGGTACTGCTGCCAACCAGATACTGCTGGGAGGTTGTGTACGTGGCCCCGTTGTATGATGCGGTGAAGGTCATGTACTGACCGGCATCTGATGAGTAGATCGGAACAGTCAGGCCCGAGTACTGGCCGGTTGTGGTGACTGTTGTCTGTGCCCTTCCTACATTGCCCACAAGAGCCGTGATGATTGTACCGCTCGATGCATACTGACTACCGACCATGGCAGAACCACTTAAAATATACTGGTTCTGGGATGGTGATGATGATGATGTGAATGCAAGATTGAGGGTCTGGGAAACCACCGACTCTGCAGAGACATCCGAAGAGCCGGCAGACATCAGGCCCACTCCTCCGGAACTACGCGAGTTGACCTGAACCTGCTGGCCTGAAGAGTACGTAATTCCGTTGTATGTTGCTGCGAATGTGATGTACTTCCCTACATCGGGTGAGTAAACCGGGACACTGAGCCCGGAGTACTGGCCTGTTGAATATACCGAGGCCTGTCCCCTGACTCTGCCATCAATTAATGCATACAGAACTGCTCCACTTTGAGCGTTCTGTGAGTTGAGCTGGGCAGTTCCTGAGAACTGGTAACTGTTCACTCTCGAACCGTACGACGAACTCAGATCAAGTGACTGGATACCCCCGTCTTTTCCAATTACAATGGTCTGGTCGATCGGAACACTGTCAACGTAGAATGTGAGTTTCTTTCCAACATCACCGGAGTACACAGGAACCTCGAAGTATTTGCTTCCCTGTGCCCCGTATGCTCCATCCTTGTCAACAGTGAAACTGCCACGGACATCGGTTGACCCCTCAACCATGGCCGTGATTGTTGATCCAACCGGCATAGCACTGCCTGCATTGGTGATTGCCCCGTAGAACTGGTACTTTCCGGTCTGGGTACCCTGGATCAGCCCTGATCCGATGGTGGTGCCTGAAACGTTCAGGTCCAGCATCTGGGTTCCTCCGGTAGTTGCAATCACCATGGACTGGTCTACCGGTGAACCGTCAACGTAGAATGTGAGTTTCTTTCCGGCATCGTCGGAGTAGATCGGGATATTAAAGTATTTTCCGTCCTGTGATCCGTATGCACCGTCCTTGTCAACAGTGAAACTGCATCTGGCTGCAGTCTCGCCATCAACCATGGCCGTGATAGTTGATCCAACAGGTACCGGATTTCCTGCACGGTTAACAGCACCGTAGAAGTAGTAATTCCCGGAGGGAGTCCTGGTGGTCCCCGTGTTGATTCCTGAACCACTCAGTTTCATCACATAAATGTTCGGGTTTCCTGAGCTGTAATCCTCCCAGGAGACATAATCACCGTATATGGATGGGGCTTTCTGATCGAACTGATCGTTGCCGAGGTTGTATATCCTTCCGCTGATCAGGTCGAGAAGCATGATGTCAGAGTTGCTTCCTGAGTGATCCTCCCAGACAACGAGGACACCGGAAACATCAGGATTAAATGCGTCTCCTGTCGCGGAAAGTTGGATCTCATGCAGGTTTCTCAGATCTATTCCGTAAACATCAGAACCACCGTTGCGGCTGTCTTCCCATACAACGATGTTACCGCTGATCTTCGGATTCTTCTGATCTGAACTGTCTGACGTCAGCTGGTACTCTTTCCCGGCACTGATATCATACATGTAGATATCTGCATTCCCGTTCCTCCAGTCCTCCCATACAATGTAGTTGCCTGAGATATCCGGATTCTTCTGATCTCCGAGATCCTTGCAGACAACAACCTTGTTGCCGTTTACGTCATACTTGCCACTGCTCAGATCAACCTTACGGCTGTTCAGATCAGCAAGGGCAATATCAGCGTTCCCTGACGTCCAGTCCTGCCATACGACGTACCTGCCTGATACTGCAGGCTGGTTCTGGTTGGCTGTGCTGGGTGAGACCTGAATTGAGGTCTGACTCTGGGTGTCAAACACGAAGATGTTCTTTATCGACGTGCCAGGGGATGCATCCTGTTCATACACCAGCATTCTACCAGAACCGTCCGGGTTCGTCTGTTCCTGGCCTGAAGGGTTTATGGTTCCTGACGTCCCGGTGCTGAAGTCGTACTTGCCGACAAGAGCCGCTCCGGCGTTCCACTCCTCGTACACGACCCCGTTGTCATAGACCCTCGGGTGCACTCGTTTCAGCTTACCGGTTGTGACCTGTTTTCTGTCTCCACCGCACTGATCTCTCGTGAGGGTGTACTGGACAGATCCCAGGGTCAGGGTATTCTTCAGGGTGTATGCATCAGGATCTGATGCCGCAGCCATAATTGAGATGCCGCTTGCACCACTCTGTGCTGCCGGACTTACCGTTTCTGATTGTACAGCCGGTATTCCGGTGGTGAGTGTCAGTTCTGCTGTCACTGCCATGCCGCAGAGACAGAGAAGAATCACCATCATATAAGGCAGATATCTCCAAACCTTCATCATTACTCCTCCCATCCGCATGGTCCACCTGGTTTGGACCAGATGGACTGATCACTAGATATATGTGCTAATCTTTACGCTAAGCTCTATAAAATACTATCACTCCTAATCGCTGCAATTAATGCGCCCCAATAGCGATTTAAGAACTAAATTGGATTATTATTCCTTCTATGAATATTATTGCGGCGATAAATCGGATATGGCGTTTATTTCTCCAACCCCCCTTGGTGCGCAGGATATGCGCGACTAATGCCTGACATCAGTAACAGGACTGATGGTGCATGATCAGCACGAATTTTCTAAAGCCATCCCGAAGCCGAGCCATATTATTCCTCAGGTCATCTTCTCATCAGGTGTGTATTTCATGCATCGGTACTAAACGATAAGTACGAGCAGCCACCTGCCTGTGATTCGAGAGGCAGGCTTTGATAGTGGCTGCTGCTTGGTTGATGTATGACCAGAAGATTTGTAATCGGGGTATCGGGAGCGAGTGGCATGATTTATGCAGCCCGGCTCCTGCATCACCTCTCTCCCGTAGCCGAGGTTCATCTTGTGGTCAGCCCGGTTGCCGGAGAGATCGCTGTCCATGAAGGTGTCTCTCTCTCCGGGTTTCCGGTCACTATCCACCGGTTTGATGATCTTGCTGCACCTATCGCAAGCGGGTCGTTCAGGCATGACGGGATGGTCATCGTCCCGTGCAGCATGAAGACCCTTGCTTCGGTTGCGAACGGAATCACCCCGAACCTGGTAACCCGTGCAGCAGACGTCACCCTGAAGGAACGCAGATCCTGTATTCTCGTGCTCAGGGAGAACCCTCTCTCCCGGATTCATATCACCAATATGCTCACTGCCCATGATGCAGGAGCGACTATCATGGTGGCAAGTCCGCCGTTCTACAACAGACCGGCAACCATTGAGGACCTTGTTGATTCTGTGATCTCCCGGATCGTTGACCATCTTGGGATGGACCTCGAGATCACCAGCAGATGGAGTGGATACGAATGAGAACCTGTATTGATCTGATGAGGAGCAAAGGTCTGGTCATTGACATTCATGAACCGGTCTCCTCAGAGTATGAAGCACCGAAGCGATCGTTTGGGACCGACAAACTTCTCTTCTTCCATAATCTCGACGGAAAGAAGGCTGTGATGAATGTCACCGCAAGCAGGGAGGCCCTTTCCCTCGCCCTTGGAGTCAGCCCTGAAAAGATGGTTCCTCACCTTGCAGCCTGTCGGTATGATGGCAGAGTGATAGAAGACGGAACCATCTCATGTTCTGCACCAGATCTCGACGCGATCCCGATCATGAAGCATTACCCGCTTGATGCAGGCCGGTATGTCTGTGCCGGAGTGGTCTTCTCGCGGTACAACGGGGTTGAGAATGCCTCAGTGCACCGGATGCTCCAGTCAGGAAAGGACAGGCTGGTTGCCCGGCTCGTCGAGGGCAGGCATACTCACACCATGCTGAAACAGGCCCTTGCAGACGGAAAGGAACTCCCTGTTGCGATCGCGATAGGACTGCACCCTCTGGTCATGTTCGCAAGCTGCAGCAGAGTTCCGGTCGGGATGGAACTGCCTTTTGCAGCAGAACTGCTCGGTGGAGAGATCACAGTAAAGACACTTTCAAACGGAGTTCGTGTTCCTGATGCAGAGATCATCCTTGAAGGGTTCATCGGAGCGGAGACCGCGAGTGAGGGACCGTTTGTGGATATCACCGGAACCTACGACCCGGTGCGGACCCAGCCGGTGATCAGGATCACCGGGATGCACGTGAAGTCTGATCCGATCTACCATGGAATTCTGCCAGGGGGAGATGAGCACAAGATCCTGATGGGTGCACCATATGAGCCACTGATCTACAAGGCTGTTGCCGGTGTGACCGGAGTGACCGATGTGGTGCTCACGAAAGGTGGCTGCGGGTACCTTCATGCAGTTGTCCAGATCAGAAAGAGGACACAGGGAGATGGAAAGAACGCGATACTGGCTGCCTTTGCGGCTCACACATCCTTAAAGCATGTGGTCATCGTTGATGAGGATATCAATCCATCAGATCCCCTGGATGTCGAGTATGCCCTGGCAACAAGAGTGAGGGCTGATACTGACACTATTATAATACCCGGGATCAGGGGGTCTTCCCTTGACCCCACCCGGATTGGCGACGGGCTGAATGTCAAGATGGGGATCGATGCAACCATGGAGATGGGCAGGGAAGATGAGTTCATCAGGGCAACCTGGGAGCAGTAATGTATCTTTCCGCTGAAGAAGAGGCGATACTTGGTGGTGAGGAAGGCCCGACCAGGCAACAGCTGATGGAGATCCTGGTTGCGATGGGGAAGGTCTTCGAGGCAGAGAAGATGGTTCCCATACGAAGCGCTCAGGTCTCTGGTGCATCGTATAAAACGATCGGCAGGTGGGGTCTTGAATGGCTCACAAGCCTTGATGCAAAGGCCAGTGTGCCTGCAATTCTCAACCCTGTCGGTATGGACCGGATCAGGTGGAGGCAGATGGAGATCGATCCTGAGTTTGCCAAAAACCAGCTTGATGTGATCGCTGCATATGATCGGCTTGGGATACGGCTAGAGTGTACCTGCACACCGTACTACCTGACCATCACCGAGTACGGTGATCACCTTGCCTGGTCAGAGTCTTCAGCGGTTGCGTATGCAAACTCGGTCATTGGGGCACGGACGAACCGTGAGGGAGGGCCCTCTGCCCTTGCCGCAGCAATCCTTGGGAGAACACCTGCATACGGCCTGCATCTTGTTGAGAACAGGGCCCCGGTCCTCTCTATCAATGTTGAAGGTGCTCCCGGAAATGTCGATGAATCCTGGTATGGTGCTCTCGGATATCTTGCCGGGAAGATTGCAGGAAATCGTGTGCCTATCTTCACCGGAATACGACCGTCACGGGATCAACTCAAGAATCTCGGGGCTGCAATGGCTGCCACCGGTGCCACTGCCCTCTACCATGTCAGGGATATAACTCCCGAGGCACGGGTCTTCAAGTACGATACAGCCTCCCTTGAGACGATCACCATCACCGCATCAGAGGTTGCAGATGTGTATGGATCAGCAGAGCCTGATGCAATCGCGATCGGCTGTCCGCACTGCTCTGATGAGGAACTCACCAGAATCGCAGGGAAACTGCAGGGTTGCAGAGTGAAAAGACCGCTCTACATCTTTGCAGCACGTGATGTCATCACCAGATCTGCAGAAGCGGTCGGCATCATCGAGAAGAGCGGGGCATGGGTGTATGCTGACACCTGTATGGTGGTCTCACCTGCACTTGAGCGGTACAAGACCATCATGGTCTCCAGTGGAAAAGCACTCGCATATGTTCCGAACATGTGTGGCGCCTCCTCGATCATCGGAACCCTTGATGACTGTCTTGCTGCAGCCTGCCGGTAGACCCGGCATCATGTGCACACGGGGATTAGGCTCTGACGCCGGAGTCCGGGTCAGAGCAGTTTATTATTCCCGCGTCAGATATGGATATGTTAAGCTCTGGAAATTGCGATGAACCAGGCAGGGGAGACCTATTACGATATCCTGAATCTCCGTCCAGATGCTTCTCTGCATGAGATAACCACGGCGTACAGAAAACTTGCAAAGATCCTTCATCCAGATGTCTGTGAAAGTCCTGATGCAGATGAACTCTTCAAGGTTGTAAACGAGGCATACCAGGTCCTCAAAGATCCCAAAAAACGGGAGGAATATGATGCAACCCTTGTCATTGCAGAAGACTCCCGGTACGGGAGTTATCACCGGGGAAGCCAGCGGTACCGCGATCCCAGGACCTGGTACTATACGCATCATCACCAGACCTCCCATAAGCGACCGTTCCATGAGGAACCGGTGCAGAAACCGAAGAGCACTATCCCCAGGATCCTACAGGTTCTTCTCTTCTATCTCACCCTGTTCATGGCGATCATCATCGTTGCACAGCTCTTTCTGATCCCCTGGATTAACGGCACAAATAGTACAGATGCACGAAACTCCCTCTCTGAAGGGAACAAGTGGATGCAGCAGGAAGAGTATCAGAAAGCGATAGACAGTTACCGTGATGCAACTGCAAAACTTCCTGCGTTCTCTGAAGCATGGCGTGCAAAAGGAATAGCCGAACTGAAGAAAGGTGATTCCCTCTCCCGGCTTGGGCAGCCGGGCGCTGAAGGGTACTATCGGGATGCGATCAGATCGTTCTCAAAGATCGCTGCTCAGAATCCTGAGGATCTCACGGTCACAAAGGCGACGGCTGATGCATACCTGAAGATGAATGACAAGAGTTCAGCCCTCACTGTTCTGAATGCAGCTCAAAAGTCAGGCCACTGGGATGAAGAGATGAGTGATCTGATGCGGCAGGCTAACTCCGTATCCTGAAAGAGGTCAGGTTTTTTTGGGGTGAACAGGCCATATAGAATCCGGTCTGATCTATACAGAGCGATCTGAAATGGCTGACATCTCTCCCCACATGCAGAAGTACTACAATCGTCTGAATACAGGTCTAGCCAGGGCGATGGAGGTTGCGGGTGAGGCCAGGAAGGCAGGGCTTGATCCCGAGACTGTGATAGAGATCCCGATAGCAAACGATCTTGCAGACCGGGTTGAGGCCCAGGTAGGGATAAAGGGGGTTGCAGCCTGTATCCGTGACCTTGAGTCGCGGATGTCACGTGAAGAGGCATCGCTCAAGATCGGTGATGTGTTTGTCTCACGTAAGTTTGGGGAGACCGACAACGATCAGATCCTGGATCATACGATCAGGACCTCGATGGCACTGGTTACCGAGGGTGTGGTATCAGCACCGATCGAGGGTATCGCCAAGGTGGCGGTCAGGAAGAACGATGACGGGACCGAATATCTCTCTATCTATTATGCCGGGCCCATTCGGAGTGCGGGAGGAACAGCCCAGGCACTCTCGGTTCTTGTGGGCGATTATGTCAGAAGACTGCTCGGGCTTAACCGGTATATTCCACGACCTGAAGAGATCGAGCGGTATGTCGAGGAGATCCGGCAATACAACTCGATTATGAGCCTGCAGTATCTCCCGTCTCCTGAAGAGATCAGGCTGATCATCCAGAACTGCCCGGTCTGCATCGACGGGGAGCCGACCGAACGGGAGGAGGTCTCCGGGTACCGAAACCTGGAACGGGTTGAGACGAACACCGTCCGTGGTGGAATGGCACTGGTCATTGCAGAAGGGCTGATCCTCAAGGCTCCCAAGGTGATGCGCAATGTCAGGAAGATGAAGATGGACGGGTGGGACTGGCTTGAGGAGCTGATGCACTCAACCACTTCTTCCAGTACAGATCACGAGGAGAAAGAGGTAGGGATTCACCCCAAGGATAAGTATCTCCGTGATCTCATCGGTGGCAGACCGGTCTTTGCGTATCCGATGCGCAAAGGCGGGTTCAGGCTGGTGTACGGGAGGTCACGGAACACCGGGCTTGCAGCAGGTGGTCTTCATCCGGCAACGCTTCATATTCTCGGTGATTTCCTTGCGGTAGGGACCCAGATGAAGACCGAACGGCCGGGTAAGGCAGCAGGGATCTCCCCGGTTGACTCGATCCAGGGGCCTACAGTCAGGCTGATCAACGGGGACGTGCTCAGGATAGATGACGCTAAACAGGCACGTGAACTCTCGCCGCAGGTTGCATCTATCATCGATGTCGGCGAGATTCTGATCAGTTACGGCGAGTTCATGGAGAACAACCATGTGCTTGCTCCGTGTGCCTACTGTGAGGCATGGTGGCACCTTGAAGGTGGTGTCGGTCACCCGACGAGCGAGGAGGAGGCTCTCGCCTGCTGCGAAGCCGGGGCATTCCTGCATCCTGACTTCACCCTTCTCTGGGATGATGTCAGGCCTGACGAGATCCGCGAACTGGCAGAATACATCAGCCAGCACGGTTCCCTGTCTGAAAACACCCTGAAGATTCCCCAGGATCCTGTCATCAAGGAGATCCTGGAGAACATTCTCTGCCCTCATCTGGTTCGTGACGAGGTGATTCTGATATCACCTGCACACCTCTTCTGCAGATGCCTCGGGCTTGATGAGAACCTCGCCATGATATCTGCCTGGGATGGGGAGAAGACCGACAGCCTTGATCTTATCATGCACCTGTCAGGTCTCAAACTCAGATCAAAGGCAGGCACACGGATCGGGGGAAGGATGGGGAGGCCAGGTAAGGCCAAGCCGCGTGAGATGAAGCCTGCTCCCCATGTGCTCTTCCCGGTTGGTGAAGGCGGAGGATCACGGCGATCTCTCCAGGAGGCAGGACGGCACACCTACAAGGCGAATACTGACGGGGGAATTCTCCAGCTCGAGATGGGAGTCCGTCGGTGTCCTGCATGTAAGACCGAGACATATCTGAACCGGTGTAGTTGCGGGACACACACAGTTCCGGTGATTGCATGTCCCAGATGCGGCATTGAAGTAGGGGATGGTACCTGTCCCCAGTGTGGGGTGCCGGGTGCCTGCAATCGTGAATACACGATCAATGTGAAGCAGCAGTATCTGAAGGCACTTGAGAATCTCGGGGTCAGGGAACAGACCGGCGACCTGGTAAAGGGTGTCAAGGGGCTGGTTTCGAGGTTAAAACCTGTTGAACTGCTTGAGAAAGGAGTGCTCAGATCCCTGAACAATCTCTTTGTCTTCAAGGATGGTACGGTCAGATTTGACATCATCGACATGCCGCTCACACACTTCCGGCCCAGGGAGATCGGTGTTCCTGTCGAACGGCTTGTTGATCTCGGGTACACTCATGATATCTACGGCAAGGAACTGACAGATCGGGAGCAGATCCTCGAGCTTCCTCCCCAGGATATTCTGGTCCCTGAAGTATGTGGAGACTACCTGCTCGCCTGTACAAAGTTCATCGACCAGCTGCTCGTGAAAGTGTACGGGCTTGAACCGTTTTACAACTGCGAGAAACGGCTTGATCTCATCGGGCATCTCATCATCGGGCTTGCTCCCCACACAAGTGCAGGTGTGCTCGTCCGTCTGATAGGGTTCTCAAAGGCTAATGTCGGGTACGGGCATCCCTTCTTCCATGCAGCCAAGCGGAGAAACTGCTTCTTTGGCGATACCCAGATCGAGATCGGCGATGAGACCGGGATTCATGCCCTCCCAATCCGCCAGTTCGTGCTTGAGCGGCTTGATCTCTCGCAGGCCGGAGTGGACAACATCGGGACTTTTTACGCAGATCCGACCCGACCTGCCTATGCCAGAACGGTGGATACCGGAGGAATTCCGCATATACGCAAGGTGACCTCGATATCAGTTCACCGGTCCCCGCAGAACCTGATCCAGTTTGTGACTGCCAGGGGAAAGAAACTCATGGTGACCCCGGATCATGCGATGCTTGTCTGGGATGTCGATTACCTACGCAAGATCCGTGCCCTCGAGGTGAAGGTCGGTGATGGAGTTCCGGTCTGGGAAGGTAGTGTGGTTATCTCTGATCGCATTGCCACAATCGATTATGTTCAGTCTCCTGATGAGCGGGTCTACTGCCTGACCGTGGACCGGGATCATTCCGTTGTTGCAAACGGAATCTTCACCGGGCAGTGCGACGGGGACGAGGACTGTGTCATGCTTCTGCTTGACGGGCTCATCAACTTCTCCAGGGCATTTCTTCCCGAGACAAGGGGGGGTTCGATGGATGCCCCGCTGGTGCTCAGCAGCAGGATTGACCCGACCGAGATCGACAAGGAGAGTCACAACCTGGATGTCTGTGCAGGGTATCCCCTTGAGCTCTATCTCAAGGCACTCGAGTATGCACACCCCAAAGATGTTGAAGGTCTCATCGACCGGGTAGAGAAACGGCTTGGAAAAGAGAACCAGATCGAGGGATTCTTCTTCACCCATGACACATCTGACATCTCGGCCGGACCCCTTGATACCATGTACACCCAGCTCCAGTCGATGGTTGACAAGCTCAACTGCGAACTTGAGCTCGCAAAGAAGATTAAGGCGGTTGACGAGCACGACGTGGCCGAACGGGTGCTGCAGACCCACTTCATTCGCGACCTCCAGGGCAACCTCGGTGCGTTTGCAAAGCAGAAGTTCAGGTGCACCAAGTGCAACACCAGTTACCGCAGGATGCCCTTGTCAGGAAAGTGCCGGTGCGGTGGAACGGTGATCCCTACTGTGCATGAAGGCTCGGTGAAGAAGTATCTCAAGATGTCGCAGGAGATCTGCCAAGAGTTTCATATCTCCGAGTATACCCGGCAGCGTGTCGAAGTTATCAACATGAACATCGAGTCAACCTTCGGCGAAGAGAAGATCGAGCAGCTCGGTCTTGCTGATTTCATGTAGGCTTGGGTTCTTTTCATTGAATACCCAAGACTCCTTTATAGTACCAGGTTGATTCTCGTACATCAGATGTACGATCTCACGGCTCTCAGAGAGGAGTTCCCGGTCCTCGAAGAGGTCATCTACCTTGACAATGCTGCTACCACCCAGACACCGGTCAGGTCTGTCGAGGCGATATGCGACTTTTTTTATGAGTATGCCGGGAATTACGGAAGAGGAACCCATCGGCTTGCCAGGGAGACGACTGCCAGGTGTGAGGAGAGCAGGGAGGATCTTGCAGGGTTTCTCGGTGCTTATCCCGAGCAGATCATCTGGACCGGCAACACGACCGGTGCAATAAATCTCATATCACAGGGTCTTCCCTGGAAGAAGGGTGATGAGGTGCTCTGTACTGCCCTTGAACACCACTCCAATTTTCTGCCCTGGATGGCACTGAAGAGGCAGGGTGTGAAGGTGTCAATCGTTCCCCAACAGGATGGATACGTTGATCCCGATGCGGTGAGCGACATGATCACCGGAAAGACCCGTGTTGTTGCAGTCACCCAGATGACGAACGTAACCGGGACTATCCAGCCGGTAGATGAGATTGCAGATATCGCCCATGATAAGGGTGCTCTCATCGTTGTGGATGGGGCCCAGTCGGTCGGTCACATCCCGGTTGACATCAGCAAGATGGACTATCTCGCGATTGCCGGACATAAAGGGCTCCTCGGTCCCCAGGGTGTTGGTGCCCTTTATGCAGAGGAACCGGCCACGTTGTCTGAAAGCCGGTTCGGAGGAGGGACTGTTACGGCAGTCTCTCTTGATGAGGTGAAACTCCGTCCAGCACCGGCACGGTTTGAGCCGGGCACCCCTAATATCCCCGGGATCATCGGGATGGGGCCGGCAATACGGCTCGTTGATGCCCTCGGTGTTGATGAGATTGCTGACCATGAAGAGGCACTCGGGATCGCTCTCTTCGATGCACTGGAAGACCTCGGCCAGGTGGACGTGTACAGTCCCAGGGGAACAACTGTGATATCGTTCGGAGTCGATGGGATACATCCTGACCTGCTTGCGACCCGGCTGGATGATATGGCAGATATCTGTGTCCGGAGTGGTATGCATTGTGCAGAACCATATGTCCGCTCCTTCTGTGACCAGGGCACGGTAAGGGCCTCGGTCGCCTGTTATACAACCAGAGAAGAGGTTATTACCCTTGCAGACGCCCTTCGGGAACTGCTTGACTCCTGGGATCCAGATTCGGAACCTGAGTTTGTCCCTGAACCTGATCCCTGGGAGAAGAGCAGGTGTCCCTGATGGGTCAACCGGGAAGATTATCACACTCCCGGCTGAACAGTACCTCATGAAATATATCCTGGTGTCAGGCATCCTGGCACTTTTCTGTATTCTATTTGTCACACCCACACTGGCCGTGCCGGTGAATCTCACCTTATCAGGAGTCTCCGAGCAGGGGGGGTATATTACTATAGATATTCTCCTCTCTCCTGGAACCGGTACAGACGGGTATCTTACGCTGTGGTTCAATAAACCGGCCGGTGACTGCAAAGATGCCAGGCTTCTCAGCTGGAAACATCTTACAGGTGAGACCAAAGAAGGAACGGTTCATATGGAGTCAGCAGTTCCGGTTGATATAACACCGGGTACGTATGAGATCACTGCTCTGTACGGGGCAGGGACATCGTTACCGTCATCATGTGATCAGGGAGTTTCATCAAAGTCACCCGTGACTATCTCCACTCCCGGTCAGGCCGGTCACGACATGGCAGGAAGACTTGCAGGTGCTGGTACAGGATCAGGTCCTCAGTACAAGATCGATGCAATATCCGGTATCGACACAGCGATCAGGGTTGAACCGGGTTCTCCGATCCAGCCGGGAGTAACCATCAAAAATACAGGTGCTGATGATACTTCCGGGGAGCAGGTCGAGGTGCATGCGTTTCTCGGAGGCAATGAACTGATCCCGTTGCATGCCTCCATTGCTCCTCTGAAAGCAGGAGAGGTGAAAGACGAGAGTTTATCGTTCACTATTCCCGGGTACATTCCCCAGCAGGGATATCCGTTCTTCTTGATCATCGATCCACGGGGTGATCATGGGGCGGTTGACTCTGCATCGAATCTGAAGCGAACCGGTGGGAAAATGAGCGTGTCTATTGAAGATCCGGGTGTCGGGTGCGGGTGCCACCAGTAGGGCTCCCATACAGGTAACCTACAAATATTTCACAGAACAACAGTTTAAGGTCAGCGTAGTGTGGATACTCATTCACACTATTCCTATTCTTGTGCGGGGATAGCCAAGTGGTCAACGGCGAACGCCTCAAGAGCGTTTCTCATAGGAGTTCAGGGGTTCGACTCCCTTTCCCCGCATTTAAACAGTGAGTCCGATTCTGTTCATTTGTCAGTATCCTGCTTCAGTGTATGAGTGCATTTTGTTATCGATCTTTGTGACAACGACCCTTTTGTAGTTCTCCTCCTCCTCGTTCCAGGTGAGAGCCCGGATGAGCAAAGGACCTGACCATAATACAGTCCTCATCCTCCTGACGGGGGATGACCAGTTGTCCAAGTCTGTAATGCCCGGGTAATTCATTCAGGTATCTCACCTGGTGGATTCTTCATCCAGGTTGTGTAATCATCTGCGAAATATCGGAATGTTTCGGAAGAAATGCGGAACATTCCACCATGAAAATGAGTGCTATACCGGTCTCTAAAGAAGTATATCTTAGTAATAATAATTATTTTAGTACTTATTACGGAATATGTGAATGTATGGAGTAGGGATTTGTGATCACCTTCTTGTATGTGATCATACATGTGAATTCTGAAGTTCCGCCAGGATAGATCCGGGCCCCGGTTCTGAAGGTATCTGGTGCCCTGTTTTACATTTAGAACGAAATACGTCAGACGACATCTTCCGCTCTATTCCCGCAGAAGAAAGATAACCTCCGTAGGGAGGTGATCGTTCCGCTCACATCAGGACCAGTGATAATACAGAGAACGAGAAAGGGTTTGATACTGGTCATGAGAACTGGGTTCAATGGGTGAACCACCAGGATTGGGAATCTGAATGAGCATCGGTTCTCGGAGCAGGTCAAGATTATTTCTATCCAGATATTTCCCGGTTTACCGTGGACCCTGGGCAGGATATGAGATAGATTCTTCATCTGGCTGGGGAGCGAGCAGCGAAGCTGCGAGCGATATAGGACTGGTGGAGTTCTTCAGTCCTGCATCGTGTATGGAAGGAGATCTACCACGTTCCGGGAGAGAAACCCAAACCTCCACGGCTGCTCTGCTCATCATGTATCCAGCGGGCACGACAGAGGACTTCTTCGACGTTCCGGATGATTCCCGGGGCTGGTTTTTGCCTGCCACTTCCGGGGATACCTCGGGATAGCCCGTTGGGTCGGGTTCACCGGTTCAGTCTGATGGGGAACTGAAAGGAGATCTGTATGTCTAGACGGTCCAGGCCCCTGGCTTGGTGCAGTCAGGAAGTTCGGGGCAGGTGTCAATCGTACCTGTCCTTGAATTAATAATTCTTCCTATTGCGTAGGAAGTGTGGTCAATAGTTCTATGGCTGAAGGAATTGAATCTGGGCGAAGATAGCAAACAGGGTGATGCGTCACTGGAATAGCCCGGTGGAGAACTATCGGTGGAACAGGGAGGTAATTATAAAAAGACGAAAAGAGCTCCCAGGGTATGGGGTACAATCCCTCTCCTTTCATCGTCAGGGAGATTCCCAGGATTCTATAAGAATTATTGCGGAAGAATGATCGTCAAAGACGGTCTGTTTGTGATCTTGATCGATGGGACGGGGAGGTTCGATGTTCTGGTTTATGAGGGATATTTGTGGAAAGAATAGAAAAATGAGTATTTCTAAATAGGATGGGATTTATATGTAAAAAAATTCACGAAATCCAATTAGCCGTACTAATGACATATTAATACTAACAAATTCAGAAAAATTCAGGAATTGCCCTATGAATGCTTTTTCACGCCAACCCACAGAGAGTGCATTAAAAGAATGGCGCTTCGGTCAAACGGAAGCTGAAAGGTTGTGTGCAGAAATACTTCACATTGAAGGGTATGAAGGAATTGATCCTCAATGTCCATTGGGTGGTCCTGATGGGAAAAAGGATATAATTTGTAAAAAAGATGGTAAATTTTGGATTGTCGCTTGTTTTTTTCCACCCACACCGCAATTATTCTCAGACATAAAAAATAAATTTTCAAGCGATTTTTTAGGAGTTAGTAAAAACCAGGCTCAAGGTTTCGTTTTTTTTACTAATCAAAAAATAACTCCTTCTGAAAGAGATGAATTAATAAAAATTACTGAACCAGGTGAACCAGATATATTTCATTGCGAAAGAATTCGAGCGATTCTAGATTCTCCTAAAGGTTATGGTATTAGGTTAGAATACCTCCGGATTTCACTGACTGAAGAAGAACAATATGCATTTTTTTCTCTTTTTAAAGATGATATCTACGATTTATTCATCACTCAAAAAAAAGCGATGGATGAGATTTCTTCAAAAATGGACATAATAATGTCTCGGACTATGTCATCAATATCCGATTTAACCTCTAATCCATCATATTTGTTCAAAAAAGGTAGTAATAATATTGATATTTCATTAGTGACTTCATCGATAAATATTGGGCACTTATGCTGGATTCATCGAATAATTGGAGAGGATTTACGCATCCCCTCTAAATTTATTGGAATTCTTAGAACCGTTCCTGTGTGGATCGGTGATCCTACTTCTACACCTGATAACGCTCGTTTTATTCCACTCCCACCGGAAAAAATATTGCATGCAATTACTGTTCTATTAAGTGAGTGGTGTGCAAACTATCGACTAATCCTAAAATGCCCTCAAATCTCAAAAATTGAATACATTGTTGAATTCCATCATGCTTTTTTAACGATACATCCTTTCTTAGATGGAAATGGTCGAATAGCTAGAATATTGATGCAACAGCAGGTTCTAGAATTATTGGAGAGAAAAATTTCTGATGATTTCTTCTCTGACTCAAATAAATATTATAAATCCCTTTCAGAGGCAGATAGAGAAAACAATACTCCACTTATCGAATTACTTTCTCAAACCCTAATTTGACAATTCTTTGAAGAAATTACAAAAATAAGGTACCTCCTCCATATCCGTGATTCATGGTTATCCACGTGGTATCGTTCCTTCACTTCAACCAGGGAATTTTGCAGAATCTGCACCTGGGTATCAGGAGGGAGAGCCGGCGTCATCATCCCCCGCAGGCAAAATTCGGATCAACTGGTGAGAAAAAGATAAAATTCATCCCGCTCCATCCGGGCTTGCTTCATAATTGAGATCAGGGTTCCAATTGGAATCGGATCCCGTTTAGGAATAAACACCGGGAGTTTGGTTCCGTCGGCGTCCTTATAGGGGGCTACATGACTCCCCTTACCCTGGAATGGAGCATCCTGGTAGCCAATCCGTTTGAATTTTTTAATAAGAGTATGTGAGGAGACCTGCGGTAATCTCACGCAGCCTCAATCGCGATAACAGATGTGAATTTTTCTGGCGAGGTTATAGAGGGAAGAGCATCAGATAAAAGCCCGAGAACTTCTGCATTCTTCAGCCAGAGATCGATCGCTTCACGCAGATTTTCAAGTGCTTCTTTCGGAGTATCACCACAGGATGAAAGTTCAATCTCCATGCATTTTGAAACATACACTCCGTCTTCTTCCCAAATCAGGGTTGTAAACTGGTACCTCTTCATCTGGCAGATCTCCTTTTGATATACCCTCATATGCTCTTCTCACCTGAATACCTCTCTCTCAATGTCCGGATATGGAACCAGGACGAACTTCAGTTCATCCGGAAACAATCTTCCTGATACCACATTGCAGATCAAATATGGCTTCGATCACGTGAAACGGGAAACCAAATCAGATTCTCCGGCCATTCAAAGACCCCGATAAATCGTATATACTCCCTGCAATCCTCCACATGCCGCAGGGCAGCGGTTGAGAACAATTGGGTATGAACCAATGGTAGTACCACAAAGAACACCGTAAAATCAGCAGTCCGGAACCTTGAGGGGTCTCGATTGCTGATTATATCCGGAGAGCACACTGATCCAGGATATCCTGGACGATAACCCCTGGGTATGCATCTTCTGACGAATCAGGCGGAGTCAGTCACCAGGGTGCCCTCGATCGAAAGAATCCTATCCAGCCTCCCTCATCTACGAGAATGCCGAGGCAAAGACCGTGGGACAGATTCCGGATAGGCCGACCATGGCAGCCGAAAGCACCGCAATCACCAGAGAATCACCGGGAATGCAACCATCACCGGGCAATGGGATCAGGAGTCTCGGTATCATTGGACAGCTCAGAGGATACCTGTCAGGCAAGACCCTCCAGTGTCATGCCAGCAACTGCGAGATTTTCATGGTATCATTCAAACGTGACAGTATCTCGCTCACCAACTACGATGTTGATTCCCCGGACAACGCTGGAAACCTGGGCAGAAGGAATCGCCGCATTAATTAGCAACCGTTTCTCCTGCATCATCTGGAGTCAGGATGCTCCGGTCCGGTCTCCTGGTTCGTCTTATTCAGATCACCACCTCCTGAAAGATACTGGTCTTGTCGGGCCGAAAGGCCTGATAAAAAAAAGAGTACCTGACTAATTTTAAGCTCGTAATCACAGGGTATTTTCCAGTTCCGCTGCTTCCTGCTCACGGCCCTGGAGGCGGTATGCAGCAGCGAGGACCGGGATTATCTCATCCAATGGTAGTGCCTGCTTTTTGAGAAGTTTCTCACAGATACCTACGGCCCGTTTCGGTAATCCCGCTTTATTCATGTATGCTGCACTGAGAATCATTGCATTCTCTTCAGGGTACCCGACTGACACCGCCCGGTCAATCAGAGCAAGGCATCCCTTTACATCCTTATTCATCAGCCGCTCATATGCCCTGATGAGATACACCCCGTCATGATTTTCTCCCTCCTCCATGAAATGACGCAGGGAGACAAGATCATCAAACCGGCCGGATTTCAGGGCCAGGTCAAAGATAATTTCGACATCCTCGAATAATACATGGTTACGGACATATCCTGATACCAACTCGAACGCCTCATCATACCGGCTTTCTGAAAGCAGGGATTCAAGTTCATGGTCTTCTTCCCAGCCTTCGTCATCCTCATCGCTGTCAGACTGCCAACCGGGCCTGAACTTATGGAAATCCGGGAGTTTTCCCGGGACTATCCCCTCAGATATATGCAGGTCCGGGTTATCCTTGAGGATTACCCGGATAAGAGATGAGGCCTGCTCCTCGAATTCAGTCAGCGTGATCCATTCAAGGGGTCCCAGGATCAGGTCATCACGGTGAAGAACAATACTCCTGATCTCGGAAAGGAGGTCGGAGTCTGGAATCCCTGCCACCATTCCCTGGATAAGCAACTGCCTGACCAGGTATTCCCTTGTACTATCACGGAGGTCCTCGAGGATCTCTTCAGCCCCCTGGCGAAGGATATCAGTAGTAAAGAGATTTGTGGCCAGAAATTCCTCTACGATTTTTGCAGCAGTTCCTGACATGAGAACCGCTATCCAGAGACCCGGAAGTACAGCCTCTCCCCCCTCATCGCACATATAGGGAGTAAGGTATCCTTCCAGGAAATCGCCGTTATAGAGGTGGAGAGACCTGATAAGTGAGTATGCTTCCTTCTCCCTTCCGGGTATGATATTATCCCGGATAAGGAGACGAACCCCTTCAATCCGTTCCCGAAACGGATGATACGCAAGCAAAGAATAATCATCAGGATCCTGGACAAAAGCAACATCGACATGGCTATCCTCAAGTTTCTCTTCCCTGAGCAGGGCAGCCCACCGCAAGGCCGCCTCCCCTTCATTTCCGATCCTTCCGGCAGCCAGAAATCCATATATTTTATCCCTGAGGGATTCTGACGTCCCAGATGTGTATGAACGGAGAATTTCCTCTGCGGAGATGGTATCTCCAACCCGGTGGCAGTGATCTGCATACCGGAACCTGAAGATCGGATGATCCATGATACGGGAGTCACGTGAGATCAGGGCGATTGCAGCCTGATCATCATGGAGAGAAGTCAGCAGGGCTTCAAGTGAGAAGAATGCAGGGTAATAATCATCATCCTCTTCAATCAGGCCCCGTACATCTGTACAGATATCTGAGATTATTTTTGATCCTGACTGGTCTCTGAGGAGATCAAAGCCATCTGAGAAAACCCTGATATTATCCTTGTCACCAAAAAAGGAGTGCATATGTTCAATGCAGATATTTCATGCATACTACTTATGCAATCCCTTATGTCGGGATCGATTGAAAGAGGTTGTCCAATGTGAAGCACCTCATAGGACAACCTCCCGAAAAGATCCGGAACATATGACCGGTATTTATATCCCACCCTCTCAAAAACGATGATACTGCATGATATCAGTCAATGGAGCAACTCTCCAGGAAATTGAGACTATGAGGATAACGCATCTCAGTTCTCTTCCTGAATTTCAGGATTTATATCTGGAACTACAGATCCCCCATGCTGATGCAGTGATTCTCTCTCATTGTGGGACCATTATCGGCTATGCGATCACGAAGGGGGGAGTGATGCTTGAATTTTTCGTAAAGGAAACCTTCGGGTCCGATATTAATTTCCATTTTCCAGAGATTGTCAAAACCTGCAATGTTGAAAGAATACTGGTTCAATCGTTTGATCAGGTATTGATGAAATGCTGCTCCCGGATGAACTCGTATCACGAGGTTGGTCTCATCTATCGTGATTTCACTCAAGTAACAATACCCGGGGATCCAGATCTCTCGTTTCGGCTGGCAACCCTTCAGGATCTGCCGTTTCTTCAGATGCAGGAGGATGAGGTTTTTGAACCAAAAGATATGATCTCTACTGCAATCGAAAAGAGTGAGATCGTTCTCTGCCTGAACGGGGAAATGATCCTTGGTTGTGGCTTTATTACCCGGATTCACCCGCTATGGGCGTATTATGATATCGGTGTCTGGGTAAGCCCCGAATTCAGATTGCGTGGGTATGCAGCCCGGATCTTATCATGGTTGAAGGAGACCTGTGTTAATAACTGCTGGATTCCGGTATGTGGCTGTGGAGTCGAGAATATAGGTTCGCAGCGGACAATAGAAAAGAACGGATTCATCAGTAATCATCGGCTTCTCTCTTTTGATGTCGGTCACCATGATAACCTGACCTCCCGAACGACGAGGCATCCCTGATATTGGCGAGGGCTTCCTCTACAGTCTCACCCTCGGAATGACAGCCCGGAAGAGCGGGGCAACTGATAATAAAACCGTCATCTTCGGTGTCTTCTTCGATGACGACTTTCAGATTCATACGATAATAATGAGGAGTTGAGACTTCATAGGTTTCGCTATATGGAAATGTGAAAGAGAAAAGAAATTACCTGGATGCTGTAGTCGATTTGTGATTATAATATTTTTCTATCAGTACTAAAAAAGAAGTCATTCGTATTGATTCATGGGTTTATAATGAAAGAGTTCAAAAGGGGATTTTATACAGGATTAACATTACAGTTAGCGATAGGGCCTGTATTTTTCTTTATCATTAATTTGACCCTACAAAAAACAATTCTTGATGGATTTGCAGGTGTACTGGCTGTCACAGTTGTTGATTATTTTTATATAACAATCTCTATTCTTGGAGTAGGTACATTACTCAAAGAAACTAAATTTAAAAGAGTTTTTGGGTATGTAAGCTCTGTTGTTTTGATACTATTCGGAAGTCTCATTTTGAAAGGAATATTATTCAGCACTGTTGCAGTTTCAAAAATATCATCGGGAGCAGATATCCTGACAAGTTTTGTGTCAGTACTTCTGATAACAATTTCCAGTCCGATGACAATTATTTTTTTCACAAGTCTGTTTACTGCAAAAGTAGTTGAATACAACTACACAAAAAAGGAGTTATTTTCTTTCGGATTCGGCACTGGCTTTGCGACCTTTATATTCATGGGATTATCTGTGATTATTTTTTCATATCTTGGCAGTTTCGTTCCATTATTTATTATACAAATCCTCAATTGCGTTGTTGGAATGTTATTAATCGGGTATGGTATTCATAGATTAGTTATAAACATAAAAGAATGAGACACCCGGTGTGATCATAGATAACTTCGTGATCCTTTCCTTTTATGCATAGGTTACGAAACTCATCTGACATACCTGAAATAACTTTTTTGACATCTCCGGATGATAGTCGAATTACATTGGAGAAACCATTTCAGGAAAACCCCCATTCCTTTAATGATATGATCGTCTTTGATTCACCGGGCCCTGAGAATACATCTGCCATTGTGGATGTTGTCAAAAAGGAAGCATCCCGGTGTGATTACATCGTGGTTGCTTCGATTACCGGATCAAGTGCCTTACAGATAGCGGAAACATCACCGGGAAGACCTATCATCTGTGTGACCTGTCCCCCGGGTATGTACTGGGAGGTGGATCAAATGAGCCATGATCTGTTTGCAACAAATCCCGGGCTCAGATCAATCCGTGATGAATGGATTCGCGAGGGAAAGAAACGGGTCCCCATGGAGATAACTGCTGATAATCAGAAAAAACTTGATGCATTACAGATCCCGGTAGTGAAAGGAACTATTCCCTTCTTTGGTCCAAGTTTTTCAATACGACTTCATTTACAGCAGGTAACATCCCTGGATATTATTGCCAAAACTCTGGAGTTGATCTCACCCGGAACCCTGGTCTGCCTGGAGTGCGTTCTGATGGCTACCGATGCCGGGATGATACCGGAAGGAGTCAGGGTGATTGCCTGTGCCGGCACCGAACGGGGACTGGATACCTGTTGGATCATCAGAAGTGCGGCCTCTGCGAACCTCTTTCATCCGGAACGTGGCGCCAGACTGATAGAACTGCTCGCAAAACCGGGAATCGCAGAAACACCAGATATCTCGATTGAATATCTCCGGTAATAGAGATATTTGTGTGTATATCAACCGTGAATATCCAAACAGGTTCATTATTCATCATTTTGATTAGGCATCCTTGTTGGATGAACTCATCTGGGTCCCATGCTCACGGTCCGGAGTATGATAGAGAAAAACCTGGGGTGTTTAAGGCAATTATTCTGAATAGAGGTTTTCAAAAAGATGTACAAACGGGACAGCCTCTACAACCCTGATGGACATCTGTGAACTGAATTAAATTTTCTCTCATATTATCTTGGATGTTTGTTTCACAGATCTGATAGTATTATATTAAAGGGCGAGAAATCAGGATAGTAGACTGCCTGAATCATTATTGTTCTGGATACATTATGACAGATATTGTCCTGGTGCATGGGGGAAACATGTCTACCCGGACATGGAACCTTCTCACAACCGGAGACCCCGTCCATACCGAAGATGGCAAAATGGGTGCCCGGTACTGGGAAGGAACTATCGCTGCACTCTCAGCAGAGAATTACCGGGTATTTGCACCCACACTTACCGATGAACTGACCGGTAGCCTGAGGGGACACATCGGAGAAATAATCACCGTTATTGGGGAAAACAACCTGCATCATGTCATGCTTGTCGGGCATAGTTATGGTGGAATGGTGATCACCGGGGTGGCTGCAGCGATGGCGAATAATATCGATCATCTTGTGTATCTGGACGCAGCAGTTCCGGACCCCGGAGACTCTCTGTATTCACTGCTGAAACAGGGGATGATATCATCAGGAGAACAGGTACTCATCCCTGACCCGGCACCTCCATACGTGGAGCCCCTGGATTTTGATCCACAGATTATCCGGCCAATTCCAAAGACCTACATTTTCTGTACAAAAAGTGAATATTCGGCTGTAACCGGTATCGCAAGAAAAAAGATTGAGGCCAGTCCAGATGGCTGGACGTTTGTTGAGTTATCATCATCACACGTTCCCATGGCTGACCAGCCTGAAGAGTTATATCGCCTCTTACTCAAGATAGCGTCCGGAATTGACGCCTGATTCGTGGAAAAAAGTGGGCCCGGGTACTGAGTCGTGGACAATCCCTGTGTCCTTACCTGAGGGTGGAAATAACGATTACATATTTATCCAGGTGATATCGTTCTTTCGCGATGAAAAACCCTAACCTCCCTGGGTGCTCTGTTCCTCGCTGTTTCGGATAATTCCTGGCCTGGGAGATATCGACCATGTGACAATGATCAGGTACCCAGCCGGCCGGTGCCAGGTTATGGTACCTGGGATGCCTCGTATTAGAACCCAAAGATTAGGTCAATGAAGCGACTGACAAAAAGAGAATCCATCAGTCGTCACGCCAAAAAGCCGGGAGAAATCAACAAGCAGGTTATGAAACTCCATTTTCATAGGCGATACTCTTTGATCATCCCGGTGATGACCATGGATAGTGATGCAAGCCGCTCGGTGGCAACCAGGAAGAGCAATTCCGGATCGGTCCGGAAATACGAGTGAACCAGGACGTTTCGCATCCCGACAATATCCCTCCACGGAACCTGGGGATACTCTGATAGAATCTCATCAGGAAGGTGGTTTACTGCTTCCCCGATGATCATGATCTGATCCCTGACTGCACTCATGGTCTTCTTATCCAGTGAAAACTCTTCGAGGGTCATCCCTGCGATGAATTCATGTATCGTTGAAATGGCCTCGTTGATATCATGGAGATAGAGGACCCAGTTTCTCATATGTCAATCGCATCTGCTAGGATTGCTTCCCTGAGTTCTTCACGAATCGCCCGTCTTGGTACAACATCGACCGGCCTGCCAAAAATATCCTCAAAGTAGAGTTTCAGACCAGAGAGATCAAGAAGGTCGGCACCGGGAGCAAAGTCCACCAGAATATCAATATCGCTGTCCTCGCGGGCCTCACCCCGGGCACGGGAGCCGAAGAGGGCAAGTTTATCCACGTGGTACCGTTCCTTCACGACATTCAGCGAGAGTTGAAGAGTTGAAGAAATGTCCTCCGTTTGTACTGCTGATGTCATCATATCCCCGGTTGTGTACTTTAGAGCCGTCCTGGACTGCTGTTATCTATCCTGAATATATGAAATGCCCTCTTCATCTATCTTTCCCATCATCGTTCTGTTACTCCGGTTCAGCCGGTTTCCCGGTCCATGGGTCACCCAGCCGGCAGTGAAAAAATCAAAAAAAGGGGAGTCTTCACCGTCACACCCGGACAAACGTTGGGGAAATTCCCGGCCTCACCATGATAGGCAGTATTATCTTTTGAATGGAGCTTTCAGGCCCGGTCTCGAAGGTCACACCATCGTAGTACGCCTTATGGTACTCCGGGCACGATGCGAAAAAGTCGTTCCCGTCAAAATGCGTGAGGGAGTATGTCGTTAGTATTTTGCCGAAGGTAACTGTCAGGTTCCCGTCGTTCAGAGCAACCGTTGCATTGCCATAGACATCGTTCCTGAACGTGCCGGTGTACGCGGAAAGGGGAAACGGCGTGCTCGCGTTTAGGGGCTCGGGTAAGGCGAAGTCACTGGCGGTGAAATTGACGGATTGCCGGTAACTGGCCGCAGCTCCTGTTATCTCGGGGGAATCCTCCCGGCCGAAATACCGATCATACAATTTCGAGGCAAGCATATCGGGAAGCGAGGCACCGACGGTATTGGAGAGAACAACGATGCCGAGCTTTTCTGATGGTACTAAAAGGATCATTGCGTGATTGCCGTATGTTTCGCCATTGTGCCAGATGAACGACGGAGAGCCATTTATTTCCTTATAGAACCAGCCCTGGCAGTAATAGTCCTTCGTATTGTTCATCGTGTCAATGAGTGGTGTTCGCGGCGTATGCATGTAGTCCAGGCTCTCTCTATTGATGAGCCGGGTATCGTTGTACATCCCATCCCCCAGTTGGAAGATCGCCCAGTTCGCCATATCCTTAACATTCGCATTGATGCCACCAACAGGCCCCATGAGCGTGGTAAATATCATGTACGGCGAGGAGTCCGCAACAACAGGCCCATAGGGGCCGTCTTCCTTTAAGTCAAGCCAGTGCAGGGAAACGCGGTCGGGCGATGCTATGAATGCATCATAGCCGGTCGATGCACTGGTCATCCCAAGCGGCACGAAGATCCGTTCTTTTATGTTGTCTTCCCAACTCTTCCCACTGGTCTTCTCGACGGCTGCAGCCACAACTACGAAGGGGATGTTCTGGTAGAGATACGTACTTCGGAAGCTGGAGATCGGTTCGACATAACGGAGAGCGTGGATCATTTCATCCCGGCTGTACCCGAGCCCCCCGAGCTCCGTTCCCCAGTGATCGGGAAGGCCGCTCCTCTGGGCAAGTGAGTCAGTGATCGTGAACTCCTTTGTTACCCACGGATCCTTCATCTGAAAATTCGGGACGTACATGATCACCGGATCGCTCCACTTCATCCTGCCGCTGTCCACTTCCATTGCGGCGAGTGCGGCGGTGAAAGCCTTCGATGTGGAACCAATCTGGAAGACGGTGTTGGCCCTTACCGGATCCGGACTCCCGGCCTTTTTTACCCCATACCCCTTGGTAAAGACAACCTTCCCATCCTGAACAATGGCAACGGCTATACCCGGGACGTTCCAGTCTTTCAGGTCTTTTTCTGCCATTTTGTCAACATCTGAAAGGAATGCTTCACGTTCTGCAGTGTTCTGGAGATCCACGGTCATGCCGGTGAACGAGATCTCGGCTGGAGATGGTTGAACGGAGGTAACGCAACCGGCGGAGAGAACAAAGAGAGTCACAATGATGATGGCAGGAGTATAGTGTAGTAAAAAAAACATACGCTAGTTTTTCGTAAACTACCATAAATCTATCGAAATTGAGTGTTCCATGGCTCTCCGGAGGTTTGCGGGCAAACGGAGCATCATTTGCGCTGCTATGGGATCACTATGAGGGACGGGAGCAGCCATTGCGTCATTCCGATATCTGAGTACCCATACCGGGCGAAATTTGAGATTTGCATCCCGTGATGGTGAGACAAATGGAAAAAAGGAATCAGGGGAAGGTTACGACAACATCGTTTTCCATGAGCTTGTTTTCCTGTGGAAGGGATGTGTTAAAAAAAATCCCTGACAAAATTTCCTCATCGAACCGGCCGGTCACGGTAAACGAACGGTAGACTATCGGGTAACCTTCACCGCCCAGGATCGACGGGTTGTCTGTGATGACCTGGAAGTGGAGGTGCGGAGCGTCGGAATTCCCGGTGTTACCCATGAGACCGATGACCTGACCCTCCGTGACGGTATCGCCTACTTTTACCCGGACCGACCCGTTTATCATGTGGCCGTAGCAAGCGTATTTTTTGTTCCCGAGGTCGATGACCACGCCGTTTCCGAGTGCGGTATCAACGGTCACCGGGGGTTTTTGCGTGGTGATCTCAGTATCCTTTGCACCATCGTGGACATACACAATGGTCCCATTACCGACTGCGTAGAGTTCCTTGCCAAAGCCGTAATAATCCCGGGCAATCGTTTCGTTGCCGGAGAATGGCAGGCCGGTTGCTGTGTCCAGGAGGATGAAGTCCTGTGCATACCGCTGGGGGACCCGGGTAACATTGGCCATAGTGATTTGAGAGGTGACATGATGGACAACAGGCGAGGTTGTCTCCATAATTACCCAGCCGGGACCTTTAACCGGGGAACCGATAACGACCGGAGAGAGATCCTTTCGGACGGTTCCATTACCGCCCGAGACGACAAGGAGATCAAGGCCATCAGTGGTCCGGTTGAAGGTGATCTTGTGTGTGAGCTGGTCCGGCACAGCATCGGGATTCACCACGAACCAGATACTAATTCTGGGCTTCTGAAGTTTTGCCGTACCGTTCTGCAATTCGTCAATCGTCGGCAATGGAACGGCTGCTGGGAACGCGGTCCGGGATAGTACCGAAGCATTCGGCGAGTAGAGTACTTTTCCAGTGGCCGCGTCAATGACTTCGACTTTTTCGGGCGTAAAAGACATGTTCTCCATGCCGGAAAACTCGAGTTCATAGGCGATGTTGACACCGTTTGTACTCGCGACCGGGATGGGTCCGAACGGTATGATCATCGTGACTGACGGGTTGCGCAGCCGGTTGTTGACCTGTGGTGATCGGTGAGGCCTGGATGCATCCTGCAACAAGGAGGAGGGTGAAGATAACTGCAATCAGGAGAAACGTGTGCTTGTATGACATGATAGAAACAGTGTGTAATTATCTTATATATTTAAAAAATAAGCGATCTATTAATAGAGCTGCTTAACGCCATTTGATAATGAGATTCAGCATCCCTCATGATTACCGGGCAGATGGTTCTGCTCTTCCTGCTCATCCTCCAGGATAAAGATCAGGGGAAACAAGCAGTACCCCTCATACTGGCAAAAAATATCTGATTTTCTGTTTATCGGCATCAAAATATCTGCGACAAATGGGTGATCCGGTCTGCATATTGGGCGACAAATTCATTTCACAAAATTAATACCTGATAAGCGACAATACCAGGTTTTAATTACATGACTCAGGACCCCTCTCGCTGGTATATGCCCGGCGTAATCATCAGCATTCTGGTTGTCTTAATCCTGGTATCCATAGGGTCCTTTGGTACTGCCAGTCAGACCACGCCTGATTCATCAGTGTTTGAGAAAAAAATCACCGCAATAACCTCGGAGCCCCGGTTTTCCCATGCAAGCTGGGGATTAATAATCGTCGACCCAGTGACCGGCCAGACCCTGTACGAGAAAAATGCCGATGAGATGTTTGTACCGGCGTCCACGACGAAGATATTTTCGTCTTCAGCGGTCCTCGCAGCCCTCGGCCCGGATTATCAGATCAAGACCCCGGTCTATGCAGAGGGAGTCATTGAAACGGATGGGAATCTTGACGGGAACCTCGTGCTCGTGGCCAAGGGTGACATGACCATGGGGGGGCGTACGCTCCCTGACGGGACCATCGAGTTCAGGGATACCGACCATTCCGAATCAGGCGGTAGTCTCACAACAACTGATCCTCTTGCCGGCCTGGATGACCTCTCAAAGCAGGTGAAAGCCGCTGGCATCACGAAGGTATCAGATGTGATCATAGACGATCGCCTGTTCGAGAACATCAAAGGAGAGTATATGGCACTCCTCTCTCCGATCGTCATTAACGACAACATGGTTGACCTGAGCGTTACGCCAGGTGAGCCTGGTTCCGCACCTTCCGTGGTGATGCGCCCGCAGACCTCCCTATACCTGCTTGATAACCGGGTGACCACCGGGCCGGCTGGGACAAAGACCACGCTTGATGCCGGGGAAGAGCCCGCAGGAACAATCGTGGTCGTCGGGACGATTGCTGCAGATGCCGGAACAGTCAATACAACGGCAGCGATTACAAATCCTGCCGTATTTACCCGCACGCTCTTCATCGAGGCATTAAAGCGCCAGGGTGTCGATGTCGTTGCGCAGGCAACCGGTGATAACCCGGTACAGAAACTGCCGGGAGCAGGAAACTATGGCAGTGGGAAAAAAGTGGCGGAACTCACCTCCCCGCCACTTGTCGAGGACGTGAAGTTGACGCTGAAAGTCTCACAGAACATGCATGCCAACTACTACATCATGTTGCTCGCCCTTTCCGAGAATAAAACGAGTTTTTCTGACGGCATGACAAAGGAAGGGGAGGTGTTACGATCTTTTGGCCTCGACACCACCGGGGTGATGCTAGGTGATGGTGCAGGCGGGGACCGCGTAGACCATGTCTCACCTCATACTGCGGCACAACTGCTGGACATAATGAGTGAACAGCCGTATGCCGACCGGTTTATCAAAGCCCTGCCGATCCTCGGGGTTGACGGCTCGGCGGTCCACCATTGCGCAGCCGAAAATCCGGCCTGCGGCCGGGTGTACGCAAAGACCGGTACCTACAATTACCCAGACCCGTTAAACGGAGATAATGCCTTATTATCAAAAGGCCTTGCCGGTTATGTAGACACCAGAAGCGGGAAAAGGCTTGTCTTTGTCGAATACGTCAACAACGTCCGGACCTCGGAAAATGTCACCGCGGATTCCGTGGGTACTGATCTCGGTACCATTGCCGGGATGATCTATGAGAATTACTAACACCCTCACCTCCTTCGGGATTTCACCGGGTACATATGAAGGCGATCTGAATCTTTTGACCCATTTTGTTATGGTACAGGAGCCAAACTGGCGAATGCAGGTTAAAGTGGATTAAAATATTATCTGCGGTACATCCCGTCTTTCCCATATTGAATTATTACAGGTGAAAAATGAAACGGATATTCCTGATATCATTAATGGCATGTATGCTCACCGTCGTAATCATTGCGGCAGGAGATACTTCCGACACCCAGACAGAGCCCTCATCACAGGGAGATACTCTCTTTGCACAGGGTGAAAAAGAATTCAACGCTAGCAACTTCCACAGTGCCGCTGATATGTTTACCCTTGCGCAGGAGAAATATTCCACGGCAGGTGACCGGGCTGCATATATCCGTGCCCGGGATATGTCCTTTTTGTCAACGAACGCCGGAACAAATTTTCCGTATAACCGTAGCGAGATAGAGACTGAGATGGCCCAGGCATTCCCCAATGCATCGGCCGCCCAGCGGGACGCGTGGCTTGATGCCCCAATGACCGCAACTCTGAAGAGTGAGGGGGAGGTGTGGTATTTCTCCGAAACCATCCATAATGTCAGGAACCATAATCCATCCATTCTCCAGGAAGAAAATACACGTGCACACCATACTCCCCTGTATGATGAACTGATACCCCTGATCACCGCATCGTGGAATAATGGTAACGGGACATACGGGGCACCGGTCACCTATACAGGATCCACTGTGCTGAATATCCCCCGCGAGAATCTCCCGGCAAACGGAACGCTAAAGGTCTGGATGCCTGTACCAATTGAGTCCGGATCCCAGACCAATGTGACAATCCTGTCCATGGAACCCAGCCAGTATGTACAGTCCTCAACCGGTGTGGGCGGGGATATCGGCCTTGTGTACCTGGAGATCCCGCTCGAAGAGATCACAGATCCCTTCCTGAACATCACCGCCCGGTACAGTTTCGTCCAGCACGAACAGCGCTTTTCGATAGATCCGGCAAAGGTACTGCCGTACAACACGAGTTCTCCCGAGTACCTGCAATACACGGCATCCTCGAAAAATGTTGCGTTAACTCCGGAGATTAAAGCAACGGCGCTTTCTATCGTAGGAAATGAGACAAACCCCTATTTCCAGGCGCAGAAACTTTACTGGGATACGATCACGACCCATCCCTACAGCCATGCTCCGCACTTCTGGCTCGATGTCACCGGAATTCCTGAGTCTCAGTACGTCCTCGAGACCGGTATTGGTGACTGCGCCTCCCAGAGCCTGTACTTTGCCGCCCTCTGCCGGTCACTGGGTATACCGGCACGGGCAACCGGCGGCTACCAGATGATCGAAGGTTCTGCCGGTACCCATATCTGGGCTGAGTATTATCTTGAGGGATACGGCTGGATCCCAGTGGATGTCACGGCTGCTGAGGGTGGGGATGCGTCGTACAACGCAACACCCGACGACCTGCACCGTTACAAAGCATACTACTTCGGCAGCCTCGACCCCTACCGCTTTATCATCCAGAAGAATCTGGATCTCCCGGTAATACCCGATGCAGGGGATGCCGTAATCCCGCCCTCCGGGTGGGTGCAGCTGCCGAAGATCGCCTGTGATACCTGCACAGATAATCCGATGACATTATCGTTTATGTTTTCGAAAGTCACCGTCACAAAAGAATAAAACCCTTCTTTTTTCTTGCAGCATACGTTTGCCACTTTAACTTCATGTTTGATAATCATACTCTACAGTACCGGGAAGAAGCGTCAGATCACTGATGAAATGGACTCCTGATACAACTTTTTTCACCGGCAGATCAGCAACCGGTGCCAGAGCATGCCTGAAGAGTTCAAGTTCTGTCGGACCGGTCCAGGCACCGTGAACCGTGACATTACCCAGATGATACCTGACGAGTTGATGGATCTTCGGGCTGCCATCCACATCAGGGATGACCTTTATCAGGTAATTTGGAGTGTCTTCGAGATATTTTTTGATATCATCCGTAGGCAGAGCCTGCCATTTGTATCCCATCGTCCCCCTGGCAACTTCGAGTTCTCCGTAATAGAGCCTTCCAACAAGGGTGTCTCTGCTAACGGGATCAACTTTCAGTGAAGGAAGGCCATACTTTTTGGGAAATCCCCATATCTCCCTGCCTGCAAGAATGGCAGGTTCATTATCCAGAAACATAGAGAGGACAAAGAGACCGCGGGTACCGTTGAACTCCACAGGGATGACCTGTCCTGACTCGGTATAGTCGCCAAGTCCGGATGAGTCCGGCATTCTGATGAATTCATACTTGACTATCGGCTCTGTGACCTTCAGAGGATAGGGGACTACTTTTTCCAGGGCAGCAGGATCTGTCTCATACGTGATAATGAAGTATTCCCTATTATTGAACCGGTTCGGGGGAGCAGGATATGCAGGGCTATTGATTGGCATGCCCAGAGTTTTATTATCTGACTTTTGCTCCACAGAAGCAACGGTGGTGGTTGTGATCAGTAGCAGTATCAGAATCAGCGACCCGGCGAGGAATACCTGTATGACTGGATCCATACCCCTCTATGTGCTCATGTGATAAATGAAAGTATTGGGCGAACCTAAGGAACTCATCTTCCATTCGATACGGGATTGACCCTCCCGGAATATTATACCCGGATACCTTTTCCCGTCCCTGTCTGAGAAAACTTGTCTTGGTATCTTTTTTGGATATTCAACAATGATTCGAGGGTTGATCTGTTGGATTTGGTGTCTGATTCTGGGTAGGCGTTCTGGTCACGGTAGGTGTAGGATATGGAGTCTGGGTTATAGTTAGTGTTCTGTTTATAGTAGGTGTCGGAGTTGGAGTTGGATTACTGATTCCGCGTGCTTTGGCTGCATTCAATCTTCCGCTTGTTGGGGCTTTTCCTGATAATGAAGAGAGAATGTCTCAATTGCTGAGGATCCGGCTTTTTATCTGGGCTGAAGTCATAGAAGGATTCTGGGACTTCATGAGAACTGCAACTCCTGAAACACAGGGGGTTGCCATGGATGTCTTATTCATACATTTGTATCCTCCTGATGGGGCAGTGCTGTAAATAATATCTCAAGGAGCAGCCAGATCCACCGATTGTATACCATAATTCGAGAAGGATGCGAGTTTGTCGTGATAGTCAGTTGCCACAACTGATATGACGTTACTACTGGTGTATGCTGCAGGGTATACCGGAGAACAAGTGAGGTTGCCCTGGATCCTATGCGGAAGGAATAGAAAAGATAGGGATAGAATGACTCATAAAAGATGTCAAAGGTTTGTTTTAGGTTAGAAGGAACGATTGTCCAATTTGAATAATATCTTTTTCTCTGGGATATTTACTTGATATGATTCAGTTTTTGAAACGACTGATAAGACGTATATACTCTCCTCCCTAACGAAAGGTCGTCTCTGATATGTGAGAAATCAGTTTCTTGGTACTATTGGAAAATATATCCGATGAAATTATTTCAGGATTGTATGAAATCTACAATCAAATCGTATCAAATTTAGAGGAGGAAATACATGAAATCAGTTAATAAATTCTACATCCCATTTTTCTTCATCATCCTGTGTGCTCTTGTGGTAACTCTGGTTACTGCTGATGGGTACGGAGTCCTTGATCCAGGAGCAGCCGGATCTGCAAATGTCATGAGTTCGTCATCAGGGATTGGAGAAAATGTGATGAATACCTTACCTTCTGTAGACGAATCGGGAAATGTTATAAACCCGTCTTCGGTAAATCTGAAGAATAGCAGTATCCTTAATACCTTACCTTCCGTCGATAAAGGTGGGAATATAATAAATCCATCGACTGATGGTCTGGCAAATGTCATGAATTCGTTACCTTCTGAAAGTAAAGCAGGACCTGGATCAGACGATCTGAAGGTATACTATCTGAATACGAGTCATGGTGATGCAACATTGCTTGAATCCTTGGGCCATTTTATGATCATCGATGCCGGTGATACCCAGGACTCTTCTACAGTTATTAATTATCTGAATACCACTGGTGTCAAAACGCTTGATTATGCCATTGCCACCAATCTTGATGAAAGCGCTATCGGTGGAATGACAAATCTTATGGAAACATTCCCTGTTTCGATATTCAGCGGTCCAAGCAATTCTTTTTCATCCCCTACGTATGACAAGATCAAAACGATGATAGACGAAAAGGCAATAGGCTTTGAACAGGCTGCTTCGGGTGTCAGTCTTCCCTTTGGAGATGCATCTATTCAATTCCTGAACGCTTCGTCTTCAACAACAAATGCTTCTGATAATGCCTTGTCTGTTTTAGTGAAAACCGGTAGTGTGACATTCCTCTTTACCGGAAATCAGAATCTTGGTCTTACACCAGCTACTTTCTGGGCTGTTCCCAATAAGGATGTTCAAGGCTCTCTTGCATCATTATCTGAGATCGCTCCGGAGGTTCTGGTTATCAATCCAGGAACTTCAGGAATTAATAAAACAACTCAGGATACTCTCAAAAAGTTGAAGATTGATCCATTGCTGACCAATGTCGATGGGAATATTGTTGTTTCCTCAGATGGGAATGAGTATCAGATCAGTACAGGTTCTGGAAAAATCTTTAAAAAACCGGTTTCCGAAGTTACCCCGGCGTCTCAGGCGTCACCGGTGACGAATTTAACCTCTCCTGATGCTCATTTAATAAATGGAGTTGCAACGAATTCCGTGATATGAGGGGCATATCTATTCACCTTTTTTGCCATCCCCACTGATGAATTCAGATAACACTTCGTAAAATTATCCTAAACATCCAAAGCGAACTGCCTTCGAACTAACGATCACCCGCGTAGAAAACAGCAGTTGAACAGGGTTAGCCTGTCCGATCTGGGGTCTGGTTTTTTATTTGATCTCGGAGAGGCGGCTACGAATGATTCAATGAATGGGAAAGGCAACGAGGTCCGGTACTCATGATGTCTTGCGAACCGTTGGGAAAAGGACCAGGCGATGATAGTTTCCGGGTCAATATTGGGATATTTTTTGTTAACCTTTGTATCATTCCTGATGGGCTGGGCCTTATGTAAACGCTCGTCACTTCTTGACTGGGGATTAATCAGGCTCCGAAATCTGTGAGTCCTAATTTTGAACCTTGATACCGATGTTCTTCAAAGGATGGGGCCTGAATGTTCTCTCCTCTCAATATGGTACAATTTCTGCTTTTGGAATCGGAACATCAGTCCCGGTTCCTGAATCTCCGGCTCTATTGGAATCCGGAAAAGACTGCATAGATGCAATAATTCCTGGCGAATTTCCTGGACATCTGTAACTGTTTGCCTGCATGTTGAAGGTACCACTCCCGCTTCTGGCATAAACCAGGGCATAATATGTCGAACCTGACGCCGGAGGAGTTATGGAAACATAGGAATTCGGACCATATGCGTATTTATTTGCCATGCAATACGAATACTTCGGATTACAATCTTTGCAGATATAGAGATCAAAGACTGTGGAGTCTTTGCTTACAAAACTGTATCCTGACTTTTTATCATATTTATCATTTTTATTAGGTCCCTTTCCTGTATTGGGCGAACCAAAGGAACTCATCTTCCATTCGATACGGGATCGACCCTCTGCCGGAATATAATACCCTAATACCATCGCCTGTCCCTGTCTGAGAAATCCTGTCTTGGTATCTGTTTTGTAGATTCCACAATTATTCGAGGGTTGATTTGTAGGATATGGAGTCTGGGTATACGTTGGTGCACTGGTTATAGTTGGGGTCGGATATGGAGTTGGAGTCTGAGTAGGCGTTCTGGTCACGGTTGGTGTAGGATACGGAGTCTGGGTTTGAGTTGGTGTTCTGGTTATAGTTGGGGTTGGGTATGGAGTTGGAGTCTGAGTAGGCGTTCTGGTCACGGTTGGTGTAGGATACGGAGTCTGGGTTTGAGTTGGTGTTCTGGTTATAGTTGGGGTTGGGTATGGAGTTGGAGTCTGAGTAGGCGTTCTGGTCACGGTTGGTGTAGGATACGGAGTCTGGGTTTGAGTTGGTGTTCTGGTTATAGTTGGGGTAGGATATGGTGTAGGAGTTGAAGTTGGAGTAGGATTACTGATTCCGAGTGCTTTGGCAGCATTCAATCTTCCGCCAGTTGCGACTTTTCCTGATAATGAAGAGAGAATGTCGCAATTGCTGAGTATCCTGCTCTTTATCTGGGCTGCAGTCATGGAAGGATTCTGGGACTTTATGAGAGCTGCAACTCCTGAAACATAAGGAGTTGCCATGGATGTCCCGTTCATGAATTTGTATCCTCCTGATGGGGCAGTACTGTAAATACTAACACCGGGAGCGGCCAGATCTACTGATTGTATGCCATAATTCGAGAAGGATGCGAGTTTATCATGATAGTCAGTTGCAGCAACTGATATGACGTTACTACTGGTGTATGCTGCAGGGTATATCGGATTACTATCTGCGTTTGCACCGGTATTTCCTGCTGCACAGACAACCACGGCTGAAGATGCGTCAATTGCATCCCTGAGTGACTGGGATTCGAGCCCACCCCATGAGAGAGAGATTATTGGAACTCCCTTCTGATTTGCATACAAAATTGCAGAGATAGCATCAGAAATATACCCGTTCCCCTGGGAATTGAGGAATTTCAGGGGCATGATCTTACATTTCCAGGTTACACCGGCGATCCCGATACCATTGTTCCCTACCGCGGCAATGGTCCCGGCACAATGGGTTCCATGCCCGTTGTCGTCCATGGGATTATTGTTCTTATCAATAAAATTCCACCCTTTTGTATCATCGATGTACCCGTTTCCATCATCATCGATACCGTTTCCTGGTATCTCTCCGGGATTTGTCCAGATGTTTGATGCCAGATCCGGATGAGAATAATCTACCCCGGTATCCACAACTGCAACAACAACTCCCGGTGAACCGGTTGTTGCTCCCCAAGCCAACGGACCCTGAATATCTGCATTATTCGTTCCGTAAAATGGTGCCTGCCCGGTATTATGTAACCCCCAGAGACTTGGATACTGGGGATCGTTCGGATATGTAGTACTGGCAGCCTGCATACTGGCCATCACCGGAGCAGTTCTGGTTTCTTCACCCGGACTTAAGGATATCTTGTAATCTGGTTCAACATACAGGACATCAGGATTTGCCTGGTATGATTCCATGGCACTCTCCAGTGTTGTACTGGTAACCTGTACTACCTGCATCCCGGGAATTCCATTTTTGCCAGTATCCAGAATAACGTTAGACCCCGCTTCTGCATTTGCCATTGACTGAACAGACATCAATTCTGACTTCGTCTTTACCTTATCTGGATTATACCGGACAATAAGCCTGTCTGTCGCGTGTTCGGCAGAAACATGCAGGGAATTCTGGTTTTGATTAACGATATTCGATTGAACTACTGAGCGCTCGTTATCCACGTTCCCGTTCTGTTCTGCAATTGAAGAGTTGCAAAGACAGAGAAGAATCAGGATACTGATAAGGAATGCCGATATTGATTTTAATGGGAAAAAGATCATAATACCCCCCTTGAATTGGTAATAATGCTGATATCTGCTGTTCATGGGCATGAACTTTCTCTCTCCTTTCAAAGATTGTTATCCCGGAAACCTCTGAATGTTTTGAAAAGAGTGCCTGCTATCTGAATAAAATGGCATATTTCGGAACTTATTTTAGAATCACGGTTTAATCATCCGGCCTAGGATTGGCATCAATCCGTGTCGATTATCCATCTGATCTCATGGCTTGTGTTCACGGCGCATTCTTTTTGAAAGAATTTGGATCTGATCAATTCGGAAAAAAGTAGAAAACGGAGTAAACTGCATTCCGATTTTGGAGTGAAGAGCATGACTGGGGAAATAATTTGCGAAAAAGTCGATTTCATCGGCTCTGCCTGGGCCCACAGCGGGGCACCGTGGGATTTTAAACATGAGGAGATGAGTATGAACTGGATATTATACGGAAGGGTTAGGAAAGAGAGGAATAGAATGGGGGTTACCTGGAATACACCCGGAAATAAAACCCTCATTTTTCCGTTACATAGATTCATTCTACACTATCAAGGCGAATCTCTCAACTGGTGAGATTCAGCCCTCTGTTATCAGACAGGGGACTACCAAAAGGGGCCAGGATTTCGTTTTTACATGGGCCCGTAACGCCCGGATCTCTTACTCAACCACTATTTGGACCGGGGTGGATATTACATGACCGTATCGTCTGTTTATTGTAATCATTTGGGGGCTCTAATCCTGATTTTAACTCTTTTAATGCCTTGAATATTATCTGGCAAATGTGAGCCTGAAAATTTCACAAAATTGGGGGTTGAATTAAAAATAAACCGCAATTTACACGGTGGACTCCGCGGGCAGGGTCCCGATACCACAGCCCGGATATCCCTCCCCCTTTCTAAGCAGCCAAAGCTGCTTCACATACCGGTGATCCAGCGACTTCGGCTTGAACTGTACGTTCATACTGATACAGGCTCTCATTGAGTTCAGCCAGCATCCGGTCCTTCTCAGCCTCCGGAAGAAAACTATACCTGATGCTATTGAGGTTTATCTCCCGAATCTGTTCATACGAAATGTGGGGTTTGTTCATCGTGAGATTGACGAACTCCTGGGTGAGATTTGTTCGTTCGACACCGGGATCATCTGTTGCGAGGATCACCGGAACATCATGATCAAGGTAGTACGAGACCGGATGATCTTTGGTATCTATTCCCAGTATCTGCAGGTTACTGGTCAAAAGGATCTCAACCGGAATATGTGAGGCAGCCATTTTTTCCAGCACTTCGTCCCCATCTTTCTCATACCTGATACTGACCCCGTGTCCGATTCGTGAGGCGTTCCCGGTGGATATGGCCTGTGAGATATGATCCTGCATACCGACAGGGGACACAAGTTCAGGGGTAAGTTCACCGGTATGAAGCGTGATACCGACGTCCGGGTAGACACTATGAAGAAATGCCACCATATTCATGTGTTTATCGTAATCCTGGAGCGAATACTTATCTGCTTCATCACCTACGAGTGTAACTCCTTCTATGAGCGGTGACTGGTTTGCTACCTCAAATGCCTGGAGCAGGTCACAGAACACCTCCTTTAGTGGGTAAAACCTGAGGGCTTCGTAGGTGTACCGGACAGTGACATTCCTGCCTTCTGCTGTTGCATGTTCCCTGGATACCTGATCATAGGTTGCCAGGGTCAGAACCTTCTGTTTACAGATATCGCCAAGACCGGCGTGTAAAAGATTTTCCCGGAGGAGCGAGAGATTATCATTCCAGGGAACCTGGCTTACTATCTGCCTGACGTTATCGGAGTTGGTCTGGGACGTCATCAGTTCGAGATACCGGATATTTTCGGAGGCAGCCTGGTCCCTGATATCGGCAATCAGTTCTCCGTCGTAGTACGTGACGGGATCGATGAGATCAAATGTGCTGAAAAACCAATCGTGTCCTGTCTCATTCTCATACGAAAAACCAGCCATCGACCACTTGGAGACCAGGTGCGTAAACAGAGTTACATTTGTGTACGCAGATGCAACCGGGACAAGGGGCCCGGATGGAGTGTAGTTATAAGGCTGGTCTGTTGCCTGATCAACCAGTTGCCCGGTCGCAGGATCGACAAGAAGGTCATGACGGGCTGCAATTGCTATGAGTTTTTCCGGCGGAATTGCTCCGGAGAGATGGATATGGATATCTCCTCCTTTGGGCATATCATTGAAGAAGGTAGTGAGTTCATCCCGGTCAGACCTGATAGAATCAAAATACGAGGATATATCAGGACACTGCGGATCCGGTATTGTCCCATAACAAAGGCCGGGAACTAAAGTGCATAGACATATGATGAGAAGGAGGAGATCCCGGGTTGATTGTTGAGCTAAAATCATGACTGCCAATCCGTGTAATGGGATATCTCTGTTTGCGGATTTATATGAACCCTCATGAGAGGGGTATTCCTTGAAAGACAGTAATTCTGGCTGACCTGGGTTCGGTACTGATGATGTCTGCATATATGATCGGCAGGGATCATCGGAAGGCACCGATGTTTGTGTGATGTGAGTTCTAGCCTGATTTCTGGTTAAGAGACAACGCCGGTATCTGAACTGAAAAGGAAGTGAGAATATTTCCCTCCCGTGCCATATGACCCGGACTCTGAAGGCCGGGTGTATCTTCTTTGTGTGCACGATACAACGGTTCTGAATGGACGAAGTAAATCAGAGGTCATTCTAAATCGTCTTATTGAATTTAACTTCATTGTGTAAGACACACCTTCATAAAGTTGCACCATTACCAAAACTACAACGACCTATTCCCCTGATATTCCCACCAGCACATGCCTGTTCCTTGGACCATCAAACTCACAGAAATATATTCCCTGCCATGTACCGAGTGCCAGACTCCCCTCGATGACGGGCACCATAAGAGAAAATCCCATCAGTGAGGCCTTGATATGTGCATCTGAATTCCCTTCAGCATGCCGGTAATCTCCTTTCATTGGCACAAGTCGAGTCAGGCCGGCAAGCATATCCCGTGTCACATCAGGATCAGCATTCTCGTTGATGGTCAGGCCAGCCGTGGTGTGTGGCATGTATACATTACAGGTTCCATTCAGTATACCAGTTCTCTTCAGTTCATCTGAAACCCTGTTTGTAATTTCTATAAACTCTGTCCTCGAACCGGTTGTAACCTCAATTTTTGTCCACTTCATACGAGCACCGATCAGGTTTCTGTATTGGTACGGGTGTCATCAGTCATCATCAATTCCTATGAGAACTGTCAGGAACCTGTACTAATAAGGAGTTTTAAATATGATCCAATCCCGGATAACTACATTATGCAACTTCAAGGTATTCCCATGAACAGAATATGTGCAATACTCGTGGTTCTTGCATGTACCATCCTTCTACCAGTAACGGCCGGGGCTGTTGAAAATTCAGGTACAGATCTGGTTGGTGCAATGTCAGATTTAAACTCTTCAGTTGTTTCATTTGCTGACACACCGGTCCAATATGCTGATGTAAACGGCGTTACACTCGGCTATCGCGAATTTGGATCAGGTGAACCAATCCTGATGATCCCCGGGTTTGGTGCCACAATGGACAACTGGAATGAGACATTTATCGGTATTCTTGCCTCAAGATACCATGTGTATACGTATGACCACAGGGGCATGGGATACAGCAGTGATTCAAATGTGATTCATACGATTCCCATGTATGCTGACGATGCTGCTGCACTGATCTCGGCCCTCGGGCATGAGAGTATGCATGTGTATGGGGCATCAATGGGTTCCTCTACCTCACAACAACTGGTTATTGATCACCCTGAACGAGTTAATAAGCTCATTCTCGACTCTAACACATACAGTATCAGGTTACCCGAGACCAGGAATCTGTTTGGAACCATCGAAGCAGTTGCGGGGAATTCTTCCTTACCGCTTGGCGTTCAGGAGGAGGCCGGGGCGAATCTTATCTGGAACGGATCCTATAGCAGCCTGTCCGGAATTCACAAGGATGTTATGCTGGTCGTCGGAACAGCAGATGTCTTAACTCCTGATTCGGTTTCTGTTCAGATGGCAGGTCTGATAAATGGATCCTGGCTCGTCCGGTTCAAGGGCCTCCCTCATACCGGATATCACTACGCACCGGTCCAGTATGGAGAATCTGCACTGGCATTCCTCGGGATGAACCAATCGCCGGTTTGAGAAAATTTCGTAACCTAACCCTCTTTTTGAATCTTCTCAACTACTTTTTCAACGACACTCTCGAAATCTTCATCAGTGCAGTCAATGGTCACATCGGCATACTTCTCGTACAAAGGGGTTCTCTGGTCCACCATATCATGAAGACTCTGACCCGGAATCATGACAACTCCCCTGGTTTTGATGTTTTTTAACCGCTTCCTCATCTCTTCAAAGGAAATCTTAAGGTATGCAACAAACGAGCCTGATCCCAGGTGATTCATGGCAGCATCACTGTACACAACACTGCCACCGGTGGCAATGACTGTGTTTGTAACCTTCAGTCCGAGTATGTTCTGCTCTTCGATCTCCAGAAATCTCGCAGGGCCATCCTCGTCGATTATGGCCTGGAGAAACCGACCGGTTTTCTCCTGGATTATGATATCTGTATCAACGAAGTTCATCCCTAGTGTTTTTGCAAGGATAACTCCGATTGTGCTCTTCCCGGCACCCGGCAGACCGATAAGGACAATATTTTTCATTGTATTTCACACTCCTGTTTAAGATCAGATTCACTGAGTTATCTCTTCGAAATAAAGGCCGGGAGGTTACATCTCGACAATTTCTTTCTGTTCCTCCTTCCTGTCATCTTTAGATTCAATAAGCAACGCCAGAGCAGATGCTCCAACCAAAATTACCGCAGCAACAACGAAGATTGTGTGATACGAGAGGATCTGAGCATCAAGGATTATCAGGCCTGTTACTGTCTTCATCACCGGTGACGTATGCAGGTATATACTCGAGTATGTAGAGAGGGCAATCACATTATCCTCAATTGAATTATTCAGAATGGTCGTAAATAGGGCAATTCCAAATGCCCCGGCAATGTTTCTTACAAGTGCAAGAACTGCTGACGCACTTCCGATTTCCTCAGGAGGGACAAGTGACGTGATTGTGACAGTTCGCTGTGCCATTCCTAATCCCATTCCCAGTGCCATCACGCTGAAAGGAATGATCACATCCCATGTACTTGACCGGGGATCAAGCCCGACAAAGAGGTATACTCCTACTGCTGCAAGAAATGTGCTTGAAGCAATCACGTACCTGGCCTTTACCTTTCCGATGAACGAGGAGCCGAATAATGCTCCCATTATCATAAAACACGCAAACGGGATGAACTGGAGCCCGGTCTCTGTAGCAGTATACCCAAGAAATGTCTGATCAAAGATAGGAATCAGGAATATTACTCCCATCATACACATAAAAACCATAAAGTTGTTGCCAAGGGAATGGAAAAATGATGGAATTCTGAGATACCTGAAGTCTATGACGGGCTCCGGGTGCCGTGAATCAATCAGGTAGAATACGTAAAAGAATATCACTGACCCCAGGAAACTGGTGATGATAGGAAGTGATGTCCAGCCCCAGTCATATCCCCGGTCAAGCCCGAGCACGAGAAGAGCGAGTGCTGTACCAAGGCTGATGGCCCCGTACCAGTCAAAGGTTTCACTTCGCCTGTCTGATACTGATTCAGGGATATAATTCAGGGCCATGATAATTCCGATGATCCCTATCGGCAGGTTGATCAAAAACACTGATCTCCACCCAAAGTTGTCGATCAACGGACCTCCAATCAATGGACCGAAGACAGCAGAAGCTGCAAAGGCCGATGACCAGATACCAAGGGCCCTGCCTCTCTCTTTTCGATCAGTAAAGGTAATGGTGAGGATAGCCATGGCTGTCGGGTAGTCTGCAGAACTTGCAACAGCCTGAATAATCCTGAAAAAGATCATAGATCCAATATCCCAGGCAAATCCTGCGAGGATTGATCCGACGATAAAGATGATGAACCCCCAGAGATAAACCAGTTTTCTCCCCCTGGTGTCTCCAAGTTTACCCCATATCGGGACAAACACTGCGTTTGCCAGGATATATGCAGTTGATATCCATCCGGCATCTGAAGTGGTGATTGAAAAATCATCCATGATCTTGGGAACAGCAAGTGAGACGACCGTCTGGTCAAGTCTTCCAAGGAATGTTCCGATGATCACGGTAAGAAGGATCATCCATTTGAGGCGATCATTTCCGCTCATGAAAACGGTTACCTGATAACCCAGATCTTCGCTGACATCCCGGGCTTGAGATCCGGATATGTATCCACGTCGTACTCTACCGTAATCTCAAACTCCTGTTCCTGCCGCTTATCTGAGATACTGAAGACGATGTCTCCCTCCCGTGAAATCGGGGCAACTTTCTCAACGACACCATGGAATACTTCTGAAGGGAAGGCATCGACGGTAAAACGTGCATCCTGTTCCGGGTGAATATCCTTCAGGCCTTTATCCTCTTTGATCCTGCCGATAACCTTGAGTTTCTCCTTGTCAATCATTGAGATGACCGGGGTCTGTGAACTCACCAGCATTCCGGGTGTATCTTCTATTTTGGTGATGATTCCTGCAGTTTTCGAATGGATTGCAACATTGTTGACCCTGGCCAGTTCCTGGTTTCTCCTGATATTGTCCCCTTCTTTGACATACACTCTTTCGAGGATCCCTTGATTTGCGGGACTGATCGTGATTATCGGTGCTGTTATCGCACTATCCTCGATATAGACGGTACTCTGAATTTCGCTCCAGACAATAACCCCAACAACTGCGGAAAGTGCCAAAAGGATGATCACTCCTTTCCAGAAGAAAGGATGGTGCCTTATCTTTATCAGGGGATTCTGACGAGGCTTTTCTTCACCTGATGGTGATATTGACTGGCCTACAACTTCGTCATCTGAAGTCATCTGCTCTCCTCCTTTCATCTCCTTCTCATGTCAGAAATTGACTGACTAATCCTTGTTCTCCGGGAAAGGATGAATATTATACCAATTAGGATAATTCCGATACCAACTCCGATCAGAATCTGGTTCATGTCAAATCCCCCGATCTTCTGTTTACGGGAAGGATTCTCTTCGGGATGTGAAAGGTTAATCGTGGTTGTATCTGAACAGAGATCCCCTTCAATATCCTTGTACCTGATTGTGAGTGGGAATGTCTCTTCCGGGCAGGTGAGGGACATTTTAAAGCTTGCAGACTCATCAGGCTCCAGGTTTCCAACAACATAGTCAGGGTTGGGATCGATGGATGATGCAGGAGTTCCTGCTGAAAGAACGATACTATGTGCAAATTCAAGACCGTTGTTGGTAATATCACCTTTGAGGGTGTAGAATTCTCCTGACCTGATCACCTCAAGGTCACTGACAATCGGTTCTGCCCGGACATTTCTGACTCCTGTTTCAACCGGAATCTGAAGACGAACGGTATGCTTGTTATCTCCATTCTTGTAAGATGTCTCAACAGTGAGGTTTGTCTCGGCCTCGGGAGTTACCTCCAGGGTTACGTTTTTCTGAGCATTGGGCTCGAGCCTTCCGATAAATACTGATGATTGTGTGGGTCTGATCTCATCACCGTTCGGTGTTACTATCACGCCGTCAACTGAGTTTTTGCGAGGATTTCCTACGGTGAGGTGTATCTGATCTTTTCGATCCTTTGTGTATGTATCCGGAGAGTCAATCACTGAAACCTGAAGTTCAGAATTTTCCACAGTAACCGGAATATAATATCGAACTGATCCCGATCCCATGAAGTCAAGGTAAAATTTCAGATAATATGTCCCTTCTTCATGATCTGCCTTAATTGTAAAGGCAAATTTCATACTGTTCCCTGGACCAATAGTTCCCACGGAATCATAGGTCTGATCGTTCAGAACTGTCAGAGCATCGCAGGACAGTTCAGCCCTTCGGATTGCAACGCTCTGATTCCCGGTATTTTTTATCTGAACGATGATATTGCCGGTATCACCCTTCATGAGTACCTCAGGATCCAATGTTGCATTCTGAACAGAGATCTGGGCTGCCTCGTGATCAACCGGTGTTTCAAGTGCTGATCCCTGGACAATCCCGAATGTCCCGATGCAGATCAGTATGAGGATAATTAGGTATGACTGGCTCATTGTTCACCTTTGAATTGAACTGATTTCAGACGCGGTGCATAGTGTCGGAAGCAAGTTATAAAATAGTGTTGTAACTATTATAGTAACACATGTCAGATCTCATTGAAAACCTGGTAAAACTTGGTCTCAAGGAGTATGAAGCTAAAATATATGTTGCACTCGTAGGAATCAGGGAAGCAAATGCCAGGACAATTCATGAGATCAGCGGGGTGCCACGTCCCCGGGTGTATGACATCCTCAGTGAACTGACAGCAAAAGGATTTGTCGAAGTTCGTGAGGGCAGCCCCCTGTTTTACCGGTTTGTTCCACCAGATGTGGTGATCGCAAAACTTCAGAAAGATCTCAACCATGCTGCAGAGGAGAGCATTGCAGTCCTTGAGACCCTTTCAACTAAAAAAGATGAAGAATTTGTCCCTCTCTGGCATGTAAAGGGAGATTGGAGCATCACACGTCATCTCAACCTTCTTATTGAACGAATGACCGGACCTCTCTCCATTCTGGTGCTTGAAAAACAGGTGCCCGAACGGTACGATGCTCAGATTCGCGAGGCTGCAAAGAAGGGTGAAGTAAGCCTTCTCTTTAAACCTGATATCGTGTATTCCGGAAGCCGGATAACAGGAGTTTCATATTACCAGATAGATCAAATGAACGAATTTTTTCGTGAGAATATCTTCGAAAAAGCTTTTGCAAATCCTCTGGTTCGGAAGAACCAGGTATTTTTCCTGGAATGCCTTATCATTTCAACTGATGCTGAAGTCATGAGTATCTATACCATTAATGATGAAAGGATGGCCTTCATCAATACGCTTCCAATCAGTCTCTATCTTCAGAATATGACCTTTGAGATGATGCTGTCCGGAGCGTTGAAGAGCATGGGTGATGACAGGGTGTTACCTGAAATCAAAGATGATTGAGTCTCATCTTATAAACAAAACGACTGGACCTGATGTATAGAGACCTATTCAGTAAACCCCTCCCTATTCCGTATACGGGCCAGATGTGAGAGAACGCATCATTCTTTCATCAGATTGAATTAGAATGATCAGTGAAATATAAAATCTCCTCAATATCTACGTTACTGAGAATAATCCGGCGCTTTTTCTACCTATCATAGGATCTGCCTTCATCGAATATATATACACGAAACATGAATCAGGAGTATGACCGGGTGGAAGAGCTATATCCTGTTTCTGCTGATCCTGCTGATATGCATCCCGTCAGCATACGGATGTACAACTTTTGTAGTAACTGGGAATGCCTCTGAAGACGGGTCTGTCTTTGTCGGGCATTCAAATGATGGATTTGGTTCGGGTCTGATATACAACCGGATACGTGAGGACATGGTCTCGTTCAGGCATGTTCCTGCAAAGGATCACCCAGAAAAAGCAACTCGTCCGGTCGTCTATGATCCAAACAGCGGAGGAGAGTTCCTCGGGGAAGCTCCGTCATCTGACACACAGACCATTGTTCTCGGAGAGATCCCTGAAGTGAACCATACCTATGCCTATATCACCGGAAGTTACGGGATGATAAACGAGCATCAGCTGATGACCGGGGAATGCACGGATTACGCAAAGATACACCCGGGAGCAGAGAAAGGAAAGCGTATCTTTTACAGTTCAGAACTCTCAAACATTGCACTTGAACGGTGCACAAAAGCAAAGGATGCGGTGCTTCTCATCGGCAACCTCATCGAAACATACGGGTACTACGGAACCGGTGAGACACTTATCTTTGCAGATCCTTCAGATGCCTGGGTTATCGAGATGTGCGGAGGAACTCCTGATGGGACCGGGGGATACTGGGCTGCAGAACAGATCCAGCAGGGAGAGATCTTTGTAGCAGCAAATGAGTTCAGGATCCGTGAACTTTCAGCAGATAATCCCAGCCAGATCTACTCAGAGAACCTTGACAAAGATGCAGAAAAGATGGGATGGTGGAACCGCACTGACGGAACACTTGACTGGACAAAGACCTTTGGCATCGGCGAATACTCTCACCCCTACTACTCACAGGCCAGGGTATGGCGGATTTTTGACCGACTCGCCCCATCACTTGGCCTTTCTCCGTATGTTGAGGGACCATTTTCAAAGGTATACCCTTTCTCGATCAAACCTGACAAACTGGTAAACATCACCACTGCCCTCTCCATATACCGCGATCATTACGAAGGAACGGTATTTGACCTGACTGTACCACCAGCAGGCGGTCCGTTTGGAGACCCATACCGGGTATGGGGCCAGTTTGATCTTCACGATGCCCCCTATGAGGGTGAGTTAAAACCGGGTTCCTGGTCCCGCCCGATATCAACAGATCCATGTGGGTACTCATACATCTGTCAGGGGAGATCCACTCTTCCTGATCCGATCGGGGGAGTCTGCTGGCTGGGTCTCTCTTCGCCATCCGAGACCTGTTATGTCCCGTTTTATGCCGGAATTTACCACCTTCCCCTGCCATATGTCCATGGCTCTCACTGGGAGTTTGATCTGAACACCGCATTCTGGCCATATGAACTGATGCAGAATTATGCACGGCTCATGTACAGTTACATGAGTCCTGAGATCAAGGCAGAACAGGAACGTATTGAGGGTGCGGCTATTGCAAAACAGTCTGATATTGAGGCAGAAGCACTGGAACGTTACAAGGTGAATGAGCGTTCAAGCCGTGAGTACCTGACAGCATATACCAATGAAACTGCTATGAACGCGTTACATGACTGGAAAGCGCTCATGGGAAGGATGATCGTTACATACAGGAATGGAAATTACAACGATGTACAGAACCACACGATCTCAAACATCGGATACCCCGCCTGGTGGAATGAGTACGCCAGGTATCAGTACGGACCCCGTGTGTATGATATGGAAGGCCTGAACGAGACACCCGGTGTCAGGTATGTAGGTGAAGTGGCAAATATTACGGGCAATCCGATAACCTACATCAGGGATCATCAGACCTGAATCCTTTTTTCCCTGCAGATCTGATGACTACAAGAGATTCAGGCGTGGTCATCAGGTGACCGACATCCATGTCTCAGCCGTTGAGTCTGATCAGAACCTGATTGTTGCATGGGTAGACAACGGCGTCGAAATCCCTGATGAAGAGAAAAAGCTCATCTTAGAGCGTGGGTTTGGGAAGAATACAGGATTAGGACTGTTCCTCATACGTGAGATCCTGTCACTGACAGAGATGTCAATTCGTGATGCCGGGGTACCTGGCTCGGGGGCAGGATTTGAGATTATTGTGCCAAAAGGAGGATGTCGTAAAACCTGATGAACAACTCCTCCGGTTGGACATGTGAAGAGATATCCAGAATACTGTCTGGATCAGGCCCTGTCGTTCGTTATGATGCCTCAAGCTACCAGGTATTCTCGCTTCTGGTTCTGGTATTTGATTCATGAACGGTTAGAGTGTCACGGTGATGGACTGGTTACCAACTCGTGAGCAATATTCATGCAATATTCTGCGTAGTAATGGTCCGGTTCGATGTTCAATGCATGCTGAAATGCCGAAAGGGCCTCTTCAGTTCTACCAAGGTTAAAGAGTGCATTTCCTTTACTCACCCAGATGTCAGCATCGGTCTGCACTTTTTTTAAAACCTCGTCATATGCCTTCAACGCTGTTTCATAGTCTTCCATCTCCATGCTGGCATTTCCCACGAGGATCCATGACTTGGTATCTCCCGGATTAATCCCCAAAGCCACATTTAGTGCTTTGATGGCTTCAGAGATCTCTCCCCGTTCAAAAAGAGCATACCCTTTATTGTACCAGGCCTCGGCATCTCCACGAGATTTCATCTGATTAGTGTATGTCAGGGAAGATAAAAAATGATTTTTTTAACTTCTCAAACACTGGACATTGTAAACCGTTTCCCGAGAATACCGACTAAAGGCAGAGATTGTCAGATCTACATCATGACGAACTGAAATCGCCGCTTTGCCACCACCTGATGAGATGAGGTTCGCAGATTAGTGGACGACATAGCGATATGTAATCAACAATGCCATTGATAGATGAAATTAACCTTATCACTTGAAAAAAATGAAAAACCTGAATTATTGACCTATATCCCTGAGCATTCTGGGAATGTCGAGCCATATGATCAGATCTGTTTTATCAGACTCCTTGTCGCCCTGCTTTTGCCTGATAATTCCAAGAATATATGAAGTATCATCCTTATCACAGGTCTTCTGATCTATCTGTGATGTCGGTATTGACATAACAGTTGTTACATCATCCACAAGAATTCCCGTCTTCCCTTTTGTAACCGAACTGTCGATTACGATAATACGTGACTGCTCCAGATTTTTCTTCAGGGTAGAAATCCCCATCTTTTCCTTAAGGTCGATAATGGTGGTGATCTCTCCCCTTAAGTCAATTATCCCCTTAATATATCTGGCACTACCTGGAAGCGGAGTGATCCGTGTGTATTCCACAATCTCTTTTACATCGAAAAGATTGATTGCGAACTGGTCATCTCCAAGAATAAATTCGACGATCTGGATCTCATCATTAGATCCAGACGACGTTGGAAGAGCATGTCCTGGAGATACAGATTCTGCCTCTCCCATGATATCAGGCAACCTTGAACTTTGTCATTTCGCCTGAAATGTTCTCCACAATGCGAACAACTCCATTCATGATTCTGCCGATCTCGTCAATTGATGCACTGGCCTCTTCTGTAGCGGCTGCCGCATCTCCTGCCTCACGTGATGTATTCTGGACCAGGTTTGCTACCTCCTGGATACTGGCAGTGACCTCTTCGACTGATGCAGCCTGCTCTTCTGATGCTGAAGCAACCTCAACAATACTCTGGTTAATCTCTTCAATGGTGTCTGCTATCTTATTAAATGCAGAAAGCGTCTGTTCGAGAGCTGAACTACCCTCCTTAACAGCACTGGTAGATTTTCCCATCGCCACGGTAGCCTGATTTGCCTTTGTCTGAAGTGCAGCGATCATATCAGCAATATTTTCAGCTGATTTTCGTGAATCCTGGGCAAGAGATTTGACCTCTGCAGCCACAACAGCAAATCCTCTTCCTGCTTCACCGGCACGTGCTGCTTCAATTGCGGCGTTAAGAGCCAGTAAGTTGGTCTGATTCGCAATATCAGAGATCAACCTGACAATTTTTCCGATCTCATCCATCTGCGAATTTATTCCGTTAACAATAGAATCAACTTCATTTGTTGAAGTTGTAATATCTCCCATAGCTTTTTCAGACAGTTTTGCAAGATCGATCCCTCCCTTTGCAAGTGAGTTTGTCTCATCAGAGGCTCCTGATACGGACTCTGTTTTTTGTGAAACAGCTGCTACTGTCTCGTTGAGATCCTCCATTGTTTTCAGTACCTGAATAATACCGTCTCCACCCTGATCAGCATTCTGACTAACTTTTCCGGTATTTGCCGCGATCTGATGTGCCCCGGCCAGAACCTCCTCAATACTTGCATTCGCCTCTTCTGCACTGGAAGCGAGGTCATTTACACTTTTGGTAATAAGGGATATTGCTTCTGAAACCTGAATCCCGATATTATTCAGTTCTTTTCTAAACTGTATCCAGTCGCCTTTAACGTCTATTGTCTGATCAAATCTTGCTGTAAAGTTGTAATTGGCATAATTACTGGCAACCTTCATGGACTCAACAATAGGCATGTTGATGGAATCCAGAGTCTTATTCATGCCTTCGATGATTGTACGATAATCGCCTTCGTGAGATAAAGGATCAGATCTGAATTTGAGATCTCCGGCAATAGCGGCATTGGCGATAGCATTTGAGTCCTCAACAAGCTGATTAATTGCTTTCCGGGCTGTATCAATTGCCTGACCGATTTTAACAAACGCTTCTCTTGCAGATGCTGAATGCTCATCAGCATCAAGGATCTTTACGTCAAAGTGTGTATCTCCCCTGGCCAGTGAACTGATATTGCCCTGGACGCCCTCGACCGACTGATTCAGGTACTGTACGAGCGAACGTATTGCGGTCATATCAGAGAATATTTCGACAAACCGAATCACCGTGCCTTTCTGATCCTGAATCGGTATGTACACATAATCAAGATGCCTGATGCCTGCTGGTGTATCTGATATAACTCTTCCTTTGGCCGGTTGTTTTGTTTGTAATGCATCACGAATTGTCTGACCTTCCCGCTCAAGAATCTTTAGATCTGTGAGTTTCATCCGTGTGATCTCGTCATGGCTGTATCCCAGCATTTTTGAACAGGCAGGATTTGCTTCAGTGATCCGCATATCAGTGTCCATCATCATGATGGCATGAGGATTTTCACGGATAAATGCCTCAATTTCGTTGATATATGCAACCTGGTCTGATACATCAATGTACATGGCGACGAGGCTTTTCACAGCATTATTTGCATCAAGAACTGGAATGTATGTAAAATCGAGTGTTTTTACAGCCCATCCAAAGTCAACAACAAGTCTGCCTTTTGAAGGTTTTTTTGAAGACACGATATCAGATAATGACAGGCCTTCCCTTTCTATGATGTTAAACTCCCGCATATACATTGAAAGGATCTTTTCTTCATCCATATGAGCAATATCAAGAAAAGCCTGGTTTACTGAAAGTATTTTGCCCATCGGATCGAGAGAGAGGATTGATGCTGGATTTTCTTTGATGAGTCCATCCGACTCTGTGATCTTCTCGACCAGTGATGTCACGTCTGCAAAAATATCATAGACCTTTGTTACCCTTCCGGCTTTGTCAAATATCGGGATATAGGTATATTCCAGATGTCGGATCCCTGCCGGAAAGAGACAGGTTATCTTTCCTCCCATGGCCTTTTTGCTCTGTATTGCATCTGCAGCAGTTGCACCAACACGATCTGTGGATTTGAACTCTTTATGCTGCATCCGAACTGCCTGTTCATGTGAGAACCCCGATATGTTACAAAACGCCGGGTTTACATCCATTACTGCCATATCCGGGTTGAGGGTCATGATGGCATGGGGATTCTCGCCAAGAAATGATTCCATCTCTTCCAGACGGCTGACTTGATCTGTGACATCAATGAACATCCCTAAAAGTCCGGTTACTTCATCTCTTGCATCAAACACCGGGATGTATGTAAAGTCAAGTATCCTCACGCTCCAGTCAAAGTCGATAATCATTCTCCCTTTTGAAGTCTTTTTTGAAGAAATGATATCAGAGATTGACAGGCCATCCCTCTCAAGAACTTTGAACTCGTTTACGTTCATCGAGAGGATTCTGTCCTGGTTCATATGGGAGAGATCTAAAAATGCCTGATTATATGACTCAATTTTCCCATTTAAATCAAGGGATAATATTGCTGCAGGATTTTCCTTCACAAGTGTCGTAGACTCATTAATTTTTGAGTCCAGTTCGGTCCTGTCCGCAAAGACAGCATAAATGTACATTATTATTCCATCGGCATCAAAAATAGGAATATATGAATACTCCATCGAGGTTATGCCATTAGGAAAATCTGCAATATAATTCCCTTTTAATGTTGTTCTCGACTTAATTGCGTCCAGAGGGCTTGGACCATTTCTCTTAAGAACATTAAAATCACCGGCAGATCGTCCGATCCATTCCTCTTTTTTATACCCGGTTATGTGTAAAAACGCAGGATTAACATCTTCAATGGTGAGGTCAGGATTTAATTTGATCAAGGCATATGGATTCTCATGGATCAGAGCCCGGTTTTCTTCTACTCGTACCTGACCACTTACATCTGTAATAGTAGCCAGGAGACATTCTTCTCCCCCATAAAGAATCTTACTCAAAACTACTTTAGCTGGAAATACCCTGCCATCGAGAGTTTGGTGATCGTAATAAAAACTGGCTGATCCTGATCGGTATGCATTTTGAATTTGCTTATTAGATTCTATCTCAGAATCTTTTCCATTTCGTTGTTTAAGAGGAGACAATACACTAGGATGCTTTCCAATAATATCATCATGGGTGGACGTACCAAATATGCTGAGTGCTGTTTTATTGCAATTACTAAATATTCCGTTTGATCCAATAACAAATACCGCGAAAGGTATAGAATCGAATAATGTCTGGAGAGACTCTAGATCTTTAGATGTTGCAGGAAGGGCTGATAGACTCATAGTTTCACCACATTCACTCTCTCTGGGCTGAACAGGTCGAATGAAAGTTAACTGACCTCTCTCATTTTTTCTATAAATATCGACTGATTGCGGTTACCCCTACCATTATCAATAAATATCATTATTTGTGGAAATATACATGGACCCTGTTGAGGATCTAATTATCCATTCACTCTATGGTCAAAAAAGGGCACTCATGATCAAGGAGATTGCGCAATACTGCGGATTAGATCGCCATACTGTAAGTAGAAGACTGGATTGTATGGAGATACTCGGACAGGTAAGAAAATTAGAACTAGGGAATTCAAAGCGGTATTATTTGAATAATACATTGTCAACATATAATCTTGTTGATATCTGTTCAGATCTTATTCTGGTCATCAATGATAAGTGGAGAGTCCAGTATATCAATAAATCAGCACAGGAATTATGTAACCTTCTGGATAAGCCAGTAATTGGTGAACGGGTTGATGATTTAAAGTTGGAATTATTCTCATCACCCCCTGTAATAGAAGGTCTCAAAAAATTTGACCCACTAAAGATCTCAAAAATTCGATTATCATACAATTTCAAAGAAACTGAACGATTTTATGAAGTTTCAATTATGAGTATTCCCTTTAGACCCGGGTTCACATCAACTGTTATTATTGCTGTAGATAGCACTGAAAAAGAAAAGTTAAAGAAAGATCTTCTTACAAGTGAGGAGCGATTTCGGTTATTATTTGAATTTGCACCAATAGCTATCAATGAGGAGGACTGGTCAAAAGTAAAGGAATATATAGATAATTTAACGATAAACGGTGTTTCAGACCTCAACCAGTTTTTTATACAAAATCCCGATCAATTGAAAGAATGTATCTGTTGTATCCAAATATTGAAAACAAATACATTGAGCCGGAAATACTTTAAACAGGCATTTGATTCCCCGATCTCGATTAAAGATGACCTTATTCCCTATTTATCTATAGAGAGTTATGATGCTTTAAGAATGGCCATTCTCTCGATTTATAATGAAAAACCCTCTCATCGATATGAGATCTATGTGAATAATCCCAGGGGAAAAAGCTTGTATTTTTTGATCCAATCTCAAATAATTCAAAATGATGTGTCTGATATGTCCAAAGTTTTTACTGTGTTCCAGGATATAACAGATTTTAAATTATTACAAGCAGAACTGGTTCAAAAACAGGATATCATGTTTACAATTCTAGAAGAATTAATTCATGAAAACTATATGCTCAAAGAAAAGTTTAACTTTTTTCATTAGTCTCTCCTTTCCAATCATATGCCAGTTTCCATAGTGATCAGATTTTCAACGTGAGAGAGGAGTACCGATCAATCTTCTTCCCAGTAATGTTTTCTTAAAAAGGATCTCACCTTCTCAGACTCCACAAGACCCCTGTCTAATTTATCCACAATCTCATCAATTTTGTGAATATGTTTTTCAAACTCCACAAATTGGTCACTATCCAGATCAGACGCCAATGTAAGAAGAATAGTTAACGGATTGCGGATCTGGTCGTTTAGTATTGAAAAATACTCTATATTTTTTTCAATCTGTGAAAATGACTGTTTTATTAACGCTTCATCAATTTTTTTTGTTCTGATGTCACGAGCACAGAGGAGATACAGATTATGACCATGGTATTTGAAGGCACTCATAAACACCTCCACGATTATCCGGGTCTTATCTTTAGCCCGTAATTCCTTCTCAAACGGCCCTCCCCCGTTCTTTGTGTGAACCTGTTCAGCAAATCTCTTCATATCCAGACTACAATCTGCATAAATAATCTCCATTATATTCATGGAGAAGAGTTCGGTCTGAGAAAAGCCCAGAAGATTAGATACCGCTGAATTGGTGTCAATGATCGTGCCATCATTCCTGCACCAGATCATGAGATCAGTCATGTGATCAAGAGAATATCTCGTCTGGATGAGGTTCTCTTTCATTATTACCCGTTCGGTAATATCTCTCCCCACTGACTGGTATTCAATAATCTCGTCTTGCTCATTGAATATTGCACGATCAGCCCACTCCTGCCATCTAAACTCCTCTCCTGGAAATAAAGACTTGTGTATTATTGTTTTAACCGGGTGTTCCTTTGTTATTGATGCATAGTGGGCAGAACGGGTATTCCGTTCTGATTGAGAGATCATCTCTTTTACTTTAATTCCCTTGTAATGATTCGAGTCAATTTTGAAATATCTGCAAAATGCCATGTTTGCAAATAGAAGTTCACCATTATGCTTATACCTGCAGATAAGTTCAGTTTGATCTTCTACAACATCGCGGTATTGTTTTTGGGCGATCTCGAGTTCGGCCTGTTTTTTCTCAAGTAATGAGTAATTACTTCGTATCTCATTCTCGATAGCAGTCAGTTCTTCATATGCTACCTCAATCTCGATATTTTTTGTCGTCAGTTCAACCTGATCCTGCTGATTAATTTCGAGTTCTCTCGATATTGTGGCGATTTTCTCTTTTAATGCTTTAGAAAGTCTATAATTCCTGGTCACAATAAGAGTGATACATATGATAAAGAGACCCAGAACGCTAATAATAAATAATAACTCCGCATTGAATGTTGATGGAACAAGGATGTTTGATGTCATTTGTTACCTTTTTTGTTGATGTTTAATATTGAGGAATGAATTGAACAGAGATCTGGATGGAGTATGTGTTGATTGTGCGCAAGTGAGATAATTGATATCCCGGTGATGTAAATAATACAAGTAACCAGGAAAATCAACAACTTTTTTGATCTCATCTGTTGTATCCCAATTTTGATCATTTTAAGGGGATCCCTTGTTCCTGTATACGTACCAACAACCTGATTATGTAATAATTGTAGAATGCAAAAGGTTTGGATTATCCAGAACCTTTAGCACTATATAATAGGTGGGGTGTTCAATAGACACTATTTAGTTTGTCTCAGGACTTTGAACAGTTACCGGCATTATACTCTCAGTTCCCTCCACTACTTTTCCCGTCAGATCGATCCCCTGCGAACTGATCGTGTATCTCCCGGGTTTATCAGGTGATCTGAACTCATGGCCGAACTCAAAAATAGAGTTGAACCTGTCTGAAGATCCCTGGGTAAACAACCGCGAAAGGTTCACACTCCGGGATGAGTTGTATATATCGTTCCCATCTTCATCGAGGACTGAGTATGTGATAACTGCTATCCGGTTGTTGATTGTGTATCTGTGTGGAATTTTTGTTTCGTTTACTGAAGATCGGATTGGCTTTGTCACCCCGTACAGGATACACTCATCACCTGGAAGAATGGTAATACCATCAGAGAGATTGTAATCAACCTGCATAGCGGTCGTGTTGTTCCAGGGATCGAATGTGTTCTCCTGCTCATGATTATCGTTCTGATATATTTCAGTCCTGGTAAAGATCATCCTGCAATCTTTCGGAAATGGAGTGAGATTTCCGGTTATATTCTCCTGTATCCCGGTCTTTTGGTCAGTATACGTGAGGTATGGCTCACCGGTATCGTAATAGAGAAATGTTGTGTTCCTGTTGTCTTCAAGGCCGTATTTGAGAATGGATGAGAGTTCTACTCCGTATGTCGTGCTCTTCTCGTTGATATTATAGAGAATCAGCGAGTTATTTGCTACTGCCGGGGAATCAATAATCGTCCCATTCTGGTCATTGACTGATTCGATGGCGTTGTTAGGGTTCCATCGCTTCGGAACTGTATATCCAGTATTGTTGTAACCGGGATAGATGAAATATCCGGGAAACCAGTCGCGGTCTATCCTGAGATGATGAATCCCTGCGTATGTTATCCTATTCTGAAGGTTGACAGGCGGTCGGTCAGTTCCGAACAGGGAGTCTGTCAGACCGAATGTGACGATCTTTTCAACGACCTGACCTGAAAGATTCCCAGAGAGCCCTGTTACCCGTATGGTATAGGTTCCAGCGGTGAGATCCTTCAGGGGATCTCCGGTATTGTCCCGGTAGGTTGTATCAAAGTCCTTGGTAACGCCGCCAAGGATCAAACCCTGGTAATAATCGTTGGTGACCACAACCTTGTTGGAAGGATCATAAAGGCCCCCCGGTTCTTTTACCAGATCAGCAACCATCACGTTTCCCCTGTTCTGGCCTTCTGAATAATTTGTCTCGATACAGCTCAGGGGAGTTGTGCCGGTCAGGGGATCAACATGACTTTCAAGAAGCCGGACCCTCTGCCCGCCAGCATTGTCACCCGCAAAGAGTTCTATCCTGATATCGCCCGGGCAATCAAGGCGGTTAGGAAAGATACCATACACATAGAAGTCACGTTTTTCTGCAAAATTTGTCTCATTGTCGCTCGGCTGGGTGATGACCAGTGAAACTACACCGGAATCCTGATTATCTGCGACTATGATCACCGGCAGAATACAGATGATGAGTACAAGGGCATACATTCGGGAAGGGGATCGACATTTCATGAGAGATAGTTCGGATTATTTTTATTAAACCTGACCTGTCAGGAGCACGATATTCCTCTTCTTTGCATATCATTATATTCACACAATTCACACAGGTATGAAAAGTATGTTTGGGATGAATAATTCCTATGGTTGAAGATGAGAGTTGCGGGGATGGGAAACATATCTTTGGAACGGTAAAAGTCGGGGAACGTGGTCAGATTGTCATTCCCAAGGATGCAAGAGAGATATTCGGGATTAATCCGGGGGACTCCCTGATGGTTCTCGGAGATGAGAAGCGTGGCATTGCTCTTGTAAAAGCCGATAAATTCCATGCACTTGCCACAAAGATGCTGAAGATGTTTGAAGAAAAACCAGAGGAGGAGTAATATGAAGATCTGTGTTCTGAACGGAAGTCCGAAAGGAGAGAAGAGCATCACCATGCAGTATGTCCGGTTTCTCGAGCTGGCAAACCCTGATCATACCTTTATCTCCTGCCAAATCAGTAGAAAGATCTCAGGAATCGAGAAGAAACCGGAAGAGTGGGAGAGTATCTGTTCATCCATAAGGGATGCTGATCTGATCCTCTGGGCCACACCGGTGTACTTCCAGCATGTACCTGCCCAGTACAAGCGGTTCGTTGAACTCCTGTTTGAACGCAATGCAGTGGATCTTTTTGCAGGAAAGTATGCTGCATCTATCAGCACCTCTGTTCACTTCTTTGATCAGAAGGTCCATGAGTACCTCCAGGGGATCAGCGAGGATCTCGGGATGACGTATGCCGGATCCTTCTCGGCAGCCATGAACGATCTCTTCGAGGAGAAGAACCAGCGTCAGCTTGTGCTGTTTGGCAAAGATATCCTCTCGGCCTGTAGTGAAAAAAGATCTGCTATCCGGGCATATCCGAGGATTCCAACCGGCTCGCCTGTATACACACCCGGAACCATCAGTCCGGTTGAGACTCATGGAAAAAAGACGCTTATTCTCCATGATGCTGCTTCAGGCTCTAATTTAGAGGCAATGGTCAGGCAGATGGCTACTGGACTCCCGGAAGCAAAAACCGTACACCTTGATAATATCGGGATGAAAGGGGGATGCCTCGGATGTTGTCAGTGCGCATTCGACAACACATGTATCTATTCTGACGGGTTCTGCTCGTTCTGGAAAGAGCAGATCGAACAGGCAGACATCATCATCTATGCAGGGTCTGTCAGGGATCGCTACCTTTCGGCTGCCTGGAAACAGTTCTTTGACCGGAGTTTCTTCCTCGGTCATGTCCCACGGTTTCAAAACCAGCAGCTTGTGATCGTGGTCGAAGGACCGCTTGCCAATGTGCCCGGGCTCAGAGAGAACCTTACCAGTCTACTGGGTGGAGGAAACCTCGTGGATATCATCACTGATGAGCCTGAAAATTCCTCCCTTATCGACGCAGTCATCAGGTCGACAGCAGAGCGGGCTGTTCAGGCTTCACGTGACGGGTACAAAAAACCGCCCATGTTTCCTGCAGTTGCCGGTCATATCGTGCTCAGGGATGCGGTATGGGGAGATCTGAGACCTATCTTCAGAGCAGATCATCGGTATTACAAGTCGCACGGGCTCTATGACTTTCCCCAGTACCAGTATAGAAAACGGTTCTCACGGTTCTTTTTCTCCCTGCTGATGGGACTGCCATTTGTGCAGAAGAAGATCAAACCTGCGATGAAGGATCAGATGGCCAAGCCGTTTGACAGGATCTTTTCCGAGAGTCTGGTTCTGAAACAGGTTCAACGGTCATAAACCCGGAAATTGTCAGATCTCTTCACCCATGTGAAGAGATCTCTGAACTCAGTAGTTCAGGACATTATGAGATCCGGATTGATCGAATGGAATGTCCCTGTTCAAATACGGTCTGTTTGTTTCTGACTGATATCACCGATCAGGGCGTGGAGGACTGTGTTCCATGATTCCCTCACCTGATCCTGCGGAAGCCCTATTTTTCTCCTGATCTGAAGTCCGATAAATAGAGCAAGGAGAGCATTTGAAACAATATAAGGATCCATTCTCTCTTTACATGCCGGAATCCGGGTTTCAATATGGGTGGTCATCCGCTCCAGCAATTTCTCATGAAGTCTGCCTATTTCATTGAACAGATCAGGGTCAATGCCGGTGGCATTGATGATCTCAAAGAAAATGGCAAACTTATCACCATACAATTCGTGAACCCGATCAAAAAATCCACCATCTGGTGATGTATCGCTTGAAGCCAGGGATATCTCGAGAGCGTCACCCACATCCTCGATCATATTCTGTAATGTTGCCATTAGCAGGTCTTTTTTATCTTTGAAGTAAAGATACAATGTCGGGCGTGAAATCCCAGCCTCGGCAGCGATATCTCCCATATTCACATTTTTGTATCCCTTTTCAAGTATGAGACGTGTTGCAACAAGGAGGATCTGTTTTCGTGACTCTTCCTTATAGTCAGGCAAAACCCGCGGCATACCCAATAATTTATGTTCAGATTGTAATAATGACACTGGTGTCAGGAATGTATATCTACAATGCTGACACACGTGTCAGTTATAATGACACTTATGTCAGAACAGATCCCGGACTCCGGGAGATACCTGTATAAAACCAGAGGAGGGTTCATCAGAACCAGACCAGCATCAGTAATCATCTGTCTGCTTTTCCTCTCTTTATTCTGTGGATTTTGCTCGGCCAGTGAACCCACCATCGTGATCACCGGATACCAGGTTCAGCCTGAAGTTATCATGCCCGGGGGATCTGCACTCATCACGGCTACCGTCACCAACACCGCGAAAGCTGCTTCCATGACAACAAAATCCGGTACTGATCCTGCGGAGTCAGTTACGGAGACGAAAGAGATCAATGCCTACATCGACGACGTAGAGCTCTTTGGTAACGGTCTTGAGGTTATATCAGGCGACTATCGCAGGGTTGGTGAAGTCGGGCCCGGCCAGTCTATCCCGCTCACCTTTCTCGTGAAAGCGCCTCAAAAAACCGGAATATACTTCCCGGAACTCCATATCGCTACGCAGGGAGGCCGGAGCCTGAAATATCCGATACCGGTAAATATCAATGATGACCGGCTCGTACAAAAGAACCCGGCTATTATCGTTCTCAAGAATATTCCTGATCATGTCATCCCGGGAGATGAGATGACTGGCACACTGGTCCTTAAAAACACAGGAGAGACTGCAGCTAGTGAAGTAATTCTTAATGTAAGTTCAGAAAGCAGGGAGGTCTCCTTTACAAGTCCTGGTTCCATCCACATCGGAAGGCTCGGCCCGGGAGACGAGGTCCCTGTGGACTTTTCCATCCTGACAAGCAGAGAGGTAACCGAGGGGATTCACCCGGTTCAATGTCATATCAGGTTTAACACTGCGTCAGGCAGGATCATCGAACAGAACGAGGAGATCCCTGTCAGGGTTACCGGAGAACACGAGTTATCAATATCATCGGTTTCCACCGATCCCGGGAGAGTCACGGAGGGGAACCAGTTTACCCTTATCGTCAGAATTGAGAATACGGGAACCGGTGATGCAGATGGAGTCAGGGCCAGGATTGATACAAAACTCAATGGAACAAAAGAGGCATTTGTCGGGAAGATCGAACCTGACAATGATGCACCTGCCGTTTTTTACCTTCAGCATGCACCAGCCGGCGATATCCCGGTTCCCATCTCTATCTACACCAGGAATAGTACTGATGTCCTCAAAGATACGATAGAGATCACGGTATCAAAAAAATCTGACATCCCGGTTCTTCCTGTCCTGGGGATCATCATTCTTCTCGGCGGCGGCGTTTTCCTGTGGAAACGGAAGAGGAACACTGAATGAAGAAGGTGTCCATACCCTTCTACCTGGCGTCCCGGGCCATCAGACGGGGAAACAAGGGAACTCTCGTGTTGACCATTCTGGTCGTAGCCATGTCGTTTGTACTTATGGTTTTTCTTCCATCGCTTGTCGGGGGGATTACCGGTGCATACACAAAACAGGTCACCGATTACCAGTACGGAAACCTGGTCATAGATCCCGATGATGATAACACATTCATCTCCGATACCCATGGAAAGGTCAGAATGATAAAGAAGATCCCGGGGGTTGCTGCTGTCAGTTCACGTGCATCGGTCAGTACCTCTCTCAAATCTGATACCCGGACTCTCTCTCGCGGGGTAGTTGCCATCATTCCCTCAGATGACCGGGAGGTGATCAACCTTGCGGGAAAGATGACAGAAGGGCGGTATCTTTCAGACGGGGATACTGATACAGTTCTGATCGGAAGCATTCTTGCAGGACACGAAGACGAGAGCAAAGACAAGATGGAGTCACTTGGCGGTGTTCATACCGGTGATAGTCTGGATGTGTCATTTGCAAACGGTGTAATAAAAAAGATGACAATCAGTGGTGTATTTGAGACCGGGTTCTTCAATACTGATTCCCAGGCATTTATCACCAGAAAGGAGATGACCGAAATCCTTGGTCAAAGCGATCGATCATCCACAATCCTCGTCTCCCTCACGCCCGGAACCGATCCTGATGAAGGAAAGAACCGGTTGCTTGAGTATGGAATCAGGGATAGCGTGAAAACCAGCGCTCAGAAAGGGGAAGGAATGATCGGTGATGCAATCAAGAGTTTCAACCTTCTGAGCATGATCATGGTTGTCTTCTCGCTTGTTATCGCGAGTATTGTCATCTTTATCATTATCTATATCAACACGATCAACCAGCGGAGACAGATTGGAATTCTCAAGGCGGTAGGAATTCCGGAGCGTGATATCATCAGGGATTACCTGATCCAGGTATTATTCATCTTTTGTTCAGGTGCCCTGCTTGGATTTTGTATCTTTACCTGTATCAGGGAGTATCTCAGGGCTTCACCGCTGCAGTTCCCGGCTGGTTTCGTGTATCCGGTTATGGATCTCACGATCATTCTGCCGTCGTTCCTGGCTCTTGGAATTGTTTCAGTTGTCGCTGGCCTGATTCCCGCGTATCGGACGGCAAACCGCGACATTCTGGAGTTGGTAAACGGATGATCGTTGAAACAGGAGACCTGACAAAGACATACCACATGGGTAATGTCCAGGTCCATGCACTCCGGGGCGTATCAACCGGCATTGAAAAAGGTGAGTTCGTCGGGATCATGGGGCCGAGTGGGAGCGGAAAATCAACGTTTCTCCACCAAGTCGGCCTTCTTGACACCCCGAGTTCAGGAACGATATGTATCAATGGACAGGAGACATCGTCCATGACTACAGAAGAGAAAGCCCGGTTCCGCCTGGAGCAGATGGGGTATGTTTTCCAGGATTATGCCCTCATCGAAGATTTAACGGTTGTTGAAAATGTGGCTATTCCGGGGCTTGGTCTCGGGCGTGACTATCACGAGGTCATGGAGATAGCCGATGGGCTTGTTGATGACGTCGGGCTCGGAGGCAGGGCCGATCACCTCCGGAAGGAATTATCAGGGGGGCAGCAGCAGAGGGTTGCTATAGCACGTTCACTGATGAACAGTCCTGCGATTGTGTTTGCCGATGAACCATGTGCAAACCTGGATACCGAGTCATCCCAGACGATTCTAAAATTATTCAGGCATCTCAACGAGGAGAAGAACCAGACCGTTGTTATGGTATCGCATGAACCATGGCACACCGAATTTTTCGACAGAATCATCCAGTTCAGGGACGGAAGAGTTGATCAATAATATTTAATATCACAATTTTATATTGTTGTTTCAGTTCCTCTATCACAATGATCTCAGTGTTCGTCTCGTATCGTCTGGACATGTATACCCAATCCCAGATCTCATAAACCTCTGCTGCCCATATATCGGAAGGGTACACAGGCCATGGATCAAAACCTGCTCATAGCCGATGAAACGATCGTCATAACGCTCCTGCTCATCGCAATAATCACCGCAATTACCCTGCGGCATCTGAAGATGCCCTATACAATAGGCCTTGTCATAACCGGCTACGTCTTTTCATCGTTTATCGTCCCTCATATCTCCACCCTGAAGTCGTTTGAGGGGATGGTTCCAAGTACAGATATTATCCTCTACCTCTTCCTCCCTCTCCTGATCTTTGAGTCAGCGATAGCCATGAACACCCGTCTGCTCAGCAGAAATCTCTTTCCTGTACTGGGTCTTGCCATCCTTGGTGTAATCATATCGGGTGTCATTATTGGTGCACTCCTCTCTGCCATTTTTCCGCTTCCCCTCCTATACGCCCTCCTCTTCGGTGCCCTGATCTCGGCAACCGATCCAGCAGCGGTCATCTCCATATTCAAGGAGATAGGGGTGCCGAAACGGCTCCAGATTCTGGTTGAAGGTGAGAGCCTTCTCAACGATGCTGCTGCAATCGTCATGTTCCAGATGGTTCTTGCTCTCATCGGGGCCTCGCTGCTTGATCAGAATATCTCGGTATCACATACCTCGGTGCAGTTTGCAAGCTCTGTGTTGACCTCATTTGTCGGAGGAATTCTTGTAGGACTCGTCACAGGACTCCTGCTACGGTTTGTCCTGAAACGAACTCCGCTTCACTCCCATATTCACCAGACTACAACCCTGGTTGCAGCGTATCTCTCGTACCTGATCAGTGATCACATCTGCGGGTTTTCCGGGGTTATTGCCGTAGTGGTCTGTGGATGTCTTGCAGCACGAGCTGCATCTGACTGGATCGGCCCTGACCGCAGGGATGAACTCAACCGGTTCTGGGAGTATATCGGGTTCCTGGCAAACAGTATGATCTTTCTCCTTGTCGGAATCGCCATAGCGTCACTTCAGGATCTCTCCGTGTTCATGAGCGGAGCTATCCTCGGGGTTATTCTCCTTGTTGCAGTGGTTACGGTTGCACGGATTATTCCGGTATTTGGCATATTCGGCCTTTACAATCTCTTCACTCCCCGTAAAGTTCCGCTCTCGTACCAGGTTGTCAGTTTCTGGGGAGGTCTGCGTGGAGCGGTAGCAATCGCCCTCTCACTCTCCCTTCCGTACTCGTTCCCGTATCGTGATGTGATTGTGGAGTTCTCTGTGGCAGTTGTCCTGTTTACCATCCTCTTCCAGGGCCTGACTATCGGTCCCCTCATCCATCGCCTTGGTCTTGGTCAGACCAGGCTGGTAAAACAGTTTCACCAGATCTATACCGATCTTGTTACCTGCAGGTCCGGAGAACTGAACCTGCAGAACTCGCCCATGAGCAATATCATCGATCATGAGACCGCCAGGATGTTTGTGAAAGAGTACAGGGCAATGTCAGCCTCCAAGGCCGAGAAGATCCGCGATTTCTGGAGTGAGATCAGGAAACATCCTGACCGCAGGGAGATCCTCAAACTCTTCTGGCTGGAAGCCCTCCGGTTTGAGCAGAAACAGTACAGACAACTCTATGATGAAGGGTTAATTCTGCCTGCTGTGTATGCAGCACTCCAGTTTCATGCAGCTTCCAGGGAGGATCTGATCCAGTCAGGAGATTATCACCCGGGAAAGAGTGAGGCAGGACCGGGTGCCAGGTTCAGGAAATGGGTGACATGGTTGATGAACCGCATCGCTCCGGAGAGCAGGATTTCACGGTTTCTTACCAGAAGGAGCGAGATGAACCGGATCTTCATTGCTATTGCACTGGCTGTTGCAGCATCAGCAACAACCCGCTATCTGCGTGAACTGGCAGGAGTCGTCTGTCTGAAAACTGATGATATCGCAGATACGCTTTCGGTATACAAAAGAATCGAGAACGATGCCAGAGCATATCTGCAGTCTGATCTGGTCAGAGCGTCCCCCTGTCTCAAGGATATTAGTGCATTCATTGCTGAGAGGACAGCCGGGGCCGGGATGATCGCTGAACTTCACAAACATCTTCAAGACGGAGCCGGTGATGAAAAGATTCTTACCAGATATATCGACCGGTTGATTGATGAGAAGAATAATGCCAGGATTCAACTGGTCAGGTCATGCAGGTAATTCCCCTGGTTTATTCAGTTCTATCTCCAGCATATCCTTCTTTTCCCGAAATGAGCCGCAAATCCCGTTCTGCAATCATCCGTGCAAGCCTGATATTGTTCCAGCTGACTTCAGAGATGAGATTCATTAACCTGATGTAAAAATCCATGGCAGTATCGACAGTCTCTTTACTCCATCGTGGAACCTGTTCAAGAGCAGATATGTAGTCTTTTTCATCAAATCCATAAAGCCGGGCCTGGGCTTTGAATATATCATAATCTATTGCTTCATCATCAAAGAGAAACTGCCCTAAGAAGAGATTTCCCAGGTGGACTCCGCCGACCATAATCGGGGTGGCGATATCCCACATATTGTTCTCACATCTGTACTTTCTGAAGGTACCGGCAGGCACACCTTCCGATAGGAGTATATCACTTTCAAGGCAGTTTTTACAGGTTTGTGGATTGGCCCGGTGAAAATCTGTACATATGTGCTGCCAGCCGGTTGCTACCAGGACAACTCCCTGGATATCAATAATGCCTACCCCGATTTTTGTCAGGGAATAAAAATCATCCATCAGGTGCTGTATTTCAGGTATATTTATAATATCCGCCAGATTCAGGGTTCCGATATCTCCCCCGGGTGAAAGAATTGCATCAAGTTTTCGTTTTAACTCGCTTTTAGCTCGGAGGATAGCCTCCTCTGCTTCTTTCCTTCGGGTAATATCCCGCCAGGTATTATGTAGCATCCGTTCGCCTTTAAAAAAAATCGAAAGAAGAGATACTTCCAGAAGAACAGGTGAACCATCTGATCTCAGGCACATCCACTCAAACCGGCAGCTGCCATTTTCATGGGCACTTCTGATATATTCGGCAACTGTCTCCGATGACAACCGTCCATCGGGCTGGACCTCCGGAGAGAAATCAACCGGGTTTGAACCAATGAGCTGCTCCTTATCCTCTAGTTGCAAAAGGTCCAGCGAAGCCTGATTACATTCAATAAACCGGTCTTCCTGCATCAGCAGAATGGGATCTGATGACTTCTCAAAAAGGAACCGGAAGGTGTATTCATTCTCCCTCAGTTCATTTTCAGTCTGTTTTCTTTCGGTGATATCTGTTGCAATCTGAAGATGCACAAGTCTTCCGTCGCCCCCCCGGATTACCTGGTTGCGGGAATCATACCACCTGCCATTATGAGTGTTTCTTTTTTCCTCCCTTTGGATACCGGTCGGACCGGATTCATCCATGAGAAGATGGTTTCTACAGAACGGGCAGGGACCGGTTTGATCCTTCTCAATAACCTCATAACATTTTTTCCCGCTACTGGTTCCAAAAAGGTTCCGTCCGAGTTTGTTCGTGTATAAAAGGTCATACGTTTCGTAATCAGCCACAAAGATAAATGCATCAATACTATCGAGAATAGTATAGAGTTCAGCCTCCATCTCCTTTATCAGGAGTCCTGCTGATTCCGGTAACAGATCTCTGATTTTTCGGTTTTTATCGTCAGGCTCTCTGGCATACGTCTGAATTGCCTGGATGGCAGATGGAGATGCGATGATATTGTATTTTTTCTGTAGAATTGTCAGGATCTTTTCAGATTCTATCCACCGCTGATCAAGATGTGTAACTATATCATCGATCCTGATTATCTGGTCATAAAGAACCTTAATATAATCGTGTTCTTCTAAACCCTCTATACAAGATAGGATAATCGACAACGGGTTTCTGATCTGGTCGTTAAGAATTGCAAGCTGGGCCAGGTTTTTTTGGATCTCTGCAAATGATAGTTTATTTTCATATTCAAGTCTCTTTTTTAGAGTGATATCCTGCCCCTGCACAATGGTTGCTGCGGGATGGGATCCGGTGGCATCATATATCGTTGATGAATTCCAGATTACAGACCTGATTGATCCATCAAGGTGTTGAACATCCATCTCAACAATATCCCACCGCACTCCTGCCGTGGTAGTTTTGAGGAGTCGCATTGAATGTTCTACCTTATCAGGGGGGAACAGAATCTCGATTGGTTTTCCTATGAGAGCTTCGGCCTTTCTGCCTATAAGGTCCTCACAAGAATGGTTTATCCTGGTTATCAAAAAATCCGGGTCCCATACAATGATGGGAACATTGGCAAATGCTATCAGATTTTCCAGATACTGGGTAGTCTCTCTGAGATGCTCTTCAGTTAATGCTAAAGTATTAAACTGATATTTCAGTTCCTCTTCTGATCCTTTCAGTTGTTCATAAGCAGCATTCAACTCCTCATTGGTTTGTGCAAGGTTATCCAGAAGGATCTCACGTTCCTTCTCGATCAATTTCCTTAGTGTTATATCCTGGATTACCCCTGTTACCCGGACAAGGTTCCCGGATTCATCTTTTGTCAGTTCAGCAATGGAAATGATAGTCCTCTGGGGTGAACCGTCAGCGGGATTTATATCGAACTCAAGGTTATACGGAATATCATCTGTGATCAGGTCAATGAGAGCCTGATGGACCCTGTCACGTTCAGGAATGCATGCTTCAATTTCGTTTATTGGCAGAAGGTTTCCCTCGGGAGGTTCTAAACCATATATTCGGAATCCTTCATCAGATCCCCAGATTGTTCCGGTCCTGATATCAAACTCCCAACTACCCAGATGACCAATGGCTTCAGCCTGTTCCAGCCTCCTTTTTTGAATGAGATTCTGAGAATGTATAGTGTTTCGTTCTGTAATGTCACGACCGATTCCAAGGACGCCGACAAGCCTCCTATCAGAATCATACATTGGGGTTTTTATCGTCTCAAGAAATGCACGATGACCATCATCCGCAAAGGTTATCCATTCTTCATTGACTGATGGTCCTTCTGCATCGACAGCCTTTTGGTCATTACTCCTGAAGAAGTCAGCGATTTCTCTCTCAAAAAAGTCGTAATCACTCTTTCCGGTGATTTCTGCAGCTTTCTTCCCAATAAACCGTTCAAACATCGGATTACAGGCAAGATACACTCCATTGATATCCTTGAGCCACACAAGGTCAGGGATGGTCTGAATGAGTGTATGCAGTCTCCCTTCGCTTGCTATCAGGTTCAATTCAGCATTTTTTATCTTTGAGATATCTGTATGGGTTCCGACTACCCGGATTGGGTTCTTATCCTCGTCCCATGCAACTGCTTTGCCTCTTGTCAGAATCCATACCCATCCGCCCTGTCTGGTCTTCATTCTGAGTTCGACGGAAAAAGTTCCGTCTTCCTGACTGATTTGTTTCAGGATGGTTTGCTCGGCCTCTTGCTGATCCTCGGGGTGAATCAGGTTTCTCCAGGTATCGTAGGTAGCGGGCATCTCTCCGGGGACATATCCAAGCTGGGTATACCATTGAGAATTACAACTAACAATCCCTGTTTTTACATTCCAGTCCCAGATACCATCGTTTGCGGCCTCCAGTGAGAGACGGAGCCGTTCTTCACTTGCTGAAAGGGCTTCAGCTGTACGCATTTTTTCTGTTACATCATTGTATATTGCGATGATTTGGTGATCAGGCAGTCTGAAGACATAATTTTCAAACCAGTGTACCGTGGTGCTGCCCGGGTAAACCGTTGTAGGATAATATATTGTCTCACCAGTTGTCCAGACCTTTTGAAATATGGGGATTAATCCAAAATCATCGATCTCCGGCCTTATGGATGTAATGGGATGTCCAATTATTATTTCTCTTGATATCCCTTCCATTGAGAGGGCTGTCGGATTGATATCAGTGACGATATAGTCACTCCCCCGTGAGCCGTCATTTTGGGCTGAATAGATTATTGCCCCTGATGGCATGGTATTGAATATTCCCCTGAACAGCGATTCACTGATCCTGAGAGTTTCTTTGGCTTTACGTTGTTCTTCAGAAAACCGGAGAAAAAAATGCCGTATCAAAACATAAAGCAGAAAAGCTGTAACGAATACATATCCAATGCCTTTAAACGTGGAGAGAAAGAGAAAGCGATCATGATCAGGCCCGGCAATGATGAAGGCAAGTCTGTCTGAAAAAAATATCCAGAGCAGGCCGATGGTCAGGTATACGATTGAAATTTTCATCGGGCCTGACTGGATGGCAGCCTCAATACGCTTCAGATATCCCTGCATCTCTATGCTGATATTGAGGATCTGATCTAATTAAGTGTATTCTATCCTCGATTTTGAATAAATCATGAGAATATGTACGATATGGCTTCATTAATGCTGACCGGTACAAAGAATCAGGGGTTGTTTCTGGTGATCTCATTTCTGTGTACAGAGAAGGAGAAGGATCACCCGAAGTGATCCTCGATCCTCCCGAGTATTGCAAGAACTGCCGGCATGATAAGGATAGCCCCGATAAGAGAGAATAACACTGCTATCACGGTCATAACTCCGAAGTTGGAAATAATCGGGAATGATGAAAGCAGGAGAGCAGAAAACCCGAATGCTGTGACCAGGCCGGATACCGTCACTGATGCTCCGATCTTCTGGACACTCTTTGTGATGGCTTCGATCAGATCAGGGGTTGTTTTCCGTTCTTCAAGGTAGCGCTCCATCATCAGGATTGTGTACTCTGATGAGACTCCTATGGTAATTGCTCCGAGTGAAGCCGTAATAAACGTGTAATCTATCGAAAAAATATACATCACAAGTGCATTCCAGCCCACAACGCAGATGATCGGAACCATCGGTGCAATCGATACAAAATGCCGGTACGCAAAGATGAGGAAGAGGAGGATCATCAGGAATGCAAGGTTTGTCATCAGTGGTTTGAACTTGACAATATCATCCAGGGTGATTGCATTTAGTTCAAACATCCCGCTGGTCCGTGCAGAAAGGCCTGGTGGCGGCTGTGCCCATCCAACATTGTCAGTGACGACCTTCCTGATATCGCTCATCTGCTGTGCTTTCAATGAAATGGTCTGAAACTCCATCAGGCCGATGGTTTTATCTGAAAGGTACTTCTTCTTATCACTTTCAGGAATTGTTGAGAGAACCTGATCGAGTTGTGACAAGGAAGACGGGAGATCTCCACCGTTATACTCCTTTACAAGGGTTGCAATACTTGTGTACCCGATGATCTCATCTGGGTAAACCGACGAGATAAATGCTCCATACCTGTCCATCCACTGGAGTGATTCGAGTGAGGTCAGATCAGATCCGGTAAGGACAAGTTCTACCGGTGTCTGGGACCCGAGAAGGTTGGTTACCTTGTCCATCACCACTTTTGCAGGCATATCTGACGGGACCATCGAATCCTCGGTGGTATCTATGGGAATAAGATCATCGATTACCATTCCGATACCGGCGAGCATCAGGACGATAACGAGAACAAGCACCGGAGCCCTGGCAATCCTTTCTGCAACACCTGAAAGTACCTTATTATACTTCTCAAAGAAGTGGAGCCCTCCACTTTCTGATTTCTCTTTCGGGTGGTACCTGATCAGGATGGCAAGTGCCGGGAAACCAAAGAGTGTTGCTCCGTACGCACAGAGGATACCGATAATAGCGGTGAATGTGAACCCGGTAAGGATCGGAAGCGGGGTGATGAAGAGGACAATAAACCCGAGCATCGTTGCAACCATCGCGTACAGGACCGCAGATCCGGTGTTACAGATCGTTGTTCTGATAGCATCTTCAAGGCTGGATGTTTTGAGTTCGTCATCGAGCCGGGCCTGGAACTGAACTGCATAATCTATCCCAAGCCCGAGAAGGATTGGAAATCCTCCGATTGCCCCGATGTTGATCGGGATACGCAGTGCCCCGAGTATTCCGAAGAGATATGCAAGGCCGACCATGACGAAGGCTAAGGGAAGAAGACGGTACCGTACAGATCCGAACAGGACAAAGAGGCCGATAAACATCAGGATAAAGGCACCAAGGATGAGAACGAAGATCTGTTCTGTCATCTCGGTCATCATCTGCTGATCAAAGGCGTCGCTCCCGCTGATCTCGATTGTTACACCCGGAGGCAGGTGTGCATCTGCAATTACTGCCTGGATAGGATCAAGAAGTGATTGGGTGTCACCTTTGGTGACAACCGTCCCGAGAGTATGCAGGGAATCAGGGACAATCTCCTTCTGATCTGATTTGGGAAGTCGTGCAAATGCCTCAGCGATCTCATCGTTGGTTGCCGGGATAGTTCCCTGGTTTGTTAACAGAATCGCGTCGTACACCGTCTGAACATCTTCAACCCCCTGTATCCTGAGCAGTTCCTTCTTCAGGATTCCAAGGTCTGTGATCAGTGCATGATCGAGAGGTTTTGGGGCTGATATGTAGAGGACAACATCCTTTTCAAGTGCAAATTTGTCGGTGTAGATGGTATACCATCGCATCGAAGGATCATCATGGTTCAGATAGATGGATGCTCCCGACTCCATGGAGAGATTTCCGATCACGATGAGTGCTGCAAGGAAGAGAAGGGCCATTACCAGGAGAATCTCGGCAGGTCGCTTCAGTACCAGATCAGATACCCCGCAGTAGAACGAGTTCAGCAGGCTCATAACTCACCCCGTTGAGGAGATAATCTGATCAGAATCATGCTCTGATCAGCCCTTCACGCTTGAGAAACAGGTATCCTATAATCAGGAGTATCCCGATGAGAACGATCAGGGAGACTGGTGAGAGGAGAGTTGCAAGGATCCCGGGTTCCGCCGTTTTGAGTTCTATCTTGAGAGGATCAGAAAGGTATATGATACCGTCTTCTCCCCTGAACTTCACATCGGTGAGCACACCGTATGGTTTGACCAGTGCTTTCTCACTCAGTATGAACTCATACGAGGTGGTAACCGACTCTCCGGGTGCAACATCTCCAAGCAGTCCGCCGGTCTGCTTTGATGAAACCGGGGTTACCGGGACGATCTTTGCGGTTGCCCCGATGGCCGGTGCATCTCCAGTGTTGATGTATGTAACATGGACAATCGCACTTCCTCCCGGTGTAACTGTTGGCTGATCATACGTGATGTTGAATTTCGGTCCTCTGCTTACCGGGATTCCTATTGATACCGGCTGTGAAGATGTGAGGTTACCGTTCCTGTCCTCATATGAAATCTGGATCGTGGCCGGGATAGAGGTTGCATCAAGGGTATCTGATACTTTCGCTCTCCACTCAACACTCTTTGTCTCTCCAACACCAAACGTTCCGATGTGGTAACTTCCCTGGTATACTGATATCGGGCTCTCCTTATCTGTTGTGAGTTCTGCCGATGCATTATCCCCAGAATAATACCCGATATTCGTGATGTCTGCCCTGATAATTCCCTCCTGACCGGGTGCGATATATGAGGTTGTGATATTGTCAACCTGCAGTCTGACCTTCTCCTTGATCACGATCGGGATGGTGAGTGTTGTATCCTTTGTTGTGTAATGGAACACATTGGTAAGGCCATCTTTTGCAATCGAGTCAGCGTACTGGTACTGGACCTTGAGATCAAGCGAATAGTTCCCTGCTTTTGCTTCAGCAGGAATGATCACCGGAAAGGTGAGCGGTACGCCGGTTGAAGGCGGAAGAACCGGCAGGGTCTGGACGGTGTGAATGATATCTACCGGAGCATTACCCGCTTCCAGGGTAAGCAGTACTGCATACGAGACGATCGGGCTTGACTCGACAGGATTTGAAGCGTCAAGGATCAACTCCGGGTTTGTAGCAATATTTGCAACTTTAATGGTAAGCGGAGTCAGATTCCCTGGAGTGCATTCATTATCTCCGACGATGGTTGCCATGAATTCAGGCTCTCCATACGGGTACGGGACTGCAGATACATGGATTATGCATCCAGATACAGTGAGGGAGAGGATGAACAGAGCAAGAAGTACCCGTATCATGGTCCCGCTGTGTGCAGTCCGGCCTGCCAGATAAAAATCTGAAGGAGTCAGGAGTGTCATCTCTTGAACTCCTCAGATCAGTTGCCTGCGACGAAGGTAGAGGTATCCTCCCCCAATGATGATGAGGATGATAATTCCTGATATCAGCATCGTATTTCCTGAAGAGTCTGTCACAGTAACCGGCACCTTTATAGGATCTGACACAAACTCGGTCAGGTTCTCATCTGTGTATCTGATCTCTGAGTCAAGGGCATACTGTTTAGCGGTAGAACCACTGTTGACGTTCAGTTTAAACTTTGCAACAGCAGTATCTCCGGGCTTCATCATACCAAGGTAGGCCTGATCGTCCTCGCTGGTGAACGGATCAACAATCGTGATTCCTGCCTGGGCGTTATAGATAGTGTCAGACCCGGTGTTTTTGTAATGAACAGTGATGACTCCTTCACCGCCGGAGTTTATCGTGTTCTGCTGATCTCCGATTACAAATGATATTTTTGGTCTGAATCCTGCACTGATCGACTTCTTATCACTCTGTGCAGTGAGCCCCTGATAATCGGTATATACAGCCTGTAGTGTCAGAGGATACTGGATGGATGGATCGGCATTTGATGCAACCGATACTTTGTATGAGAGGGTGGCAGAGGTTTTTGCCGGGAAATCTCCCTGGTACACACTGTCCTGGTACGGGGCAATCGGTCCCTTTCCTACCGGCTCAAGGTAGAATACTGTGTTTTTCCCGTCATCTGAACCGGTGTTGGTGACATTGATGATGATATGGCCGTCGCCACCAACATAGAGATCTCCCGTGTTGATTGAGTTGACATCAAGGCGGACGCTCTTTCTGAGTGTTACCGGGATGTAGAGCGTCTGCTCTTCTTCCTTGAAACTGTACTGGATCTCATCAAGTCCATGCTGGGTAGCTTCATCCATGTACTTGTACTTCACCGTGAGTGGGAGCTGGTAACTTCCCGCCTGGGCATAATCCGGAACAGTGACAACAAACGGTGCCTGAACAACAGTTCCTGCCTTGACATCACCGAGCACCTGGGGGTCAGATGATACCTGCACCGGAGAGGTGCCACCATCAAGGAGTGCAGTGAGTGAGAGAGCGGTTGTCGGGAGATAATCCGGAGTTATCGTACCGGTATTTACGAACTTCATATTGATAAGGCCGGCATTGGCTACCGTCACGATGACCTGGGTCTTTTCACCGATCTGGAGTTCATTACTTCCTCCTATCCCGGCGGTCAGAACCATCTCTCCGGAAGAGTATTTGTCGCCTGCATACACTGGAGAAGTTATGGAAATCAGAATGACGATGAGAAATATAAAAAAAATAACAGACCTACCATGTCCAGTCATAGGTAGAACTCTGATCTGCCCATTGAAAAATATTTCTTAAAAAACTCGGGATATTAGGCCTGATATTTGGATCGGAAAGAATGACCAGATGATACCAACCAGTAAGATTTTTTTCACTCAAATTGATTCATACATGCACAGAAGTTAGATCTAATGTATGGAATTAATCATCATCTTAAATATATTCAATTACTTGTATCTCTCTCACAAGTCTGTATCAGAAATCGGTCACTATTGTTTTATACGATTAATCCCCCTCTCTACAAAGGTAGGTACCTTCTCCTCCTGAAAGGGAAGATGTTCGGTACTGATGCCGTTCTTCTGTTATCAGAGAGGAGAGTATGAATCCTGAAGAGAGACTGACTATTGCTATCATAGATGATGCAATCAATACTGAAACTCCTCATGGCCGCACAATGAGGAGAATTGTAAAAAAGCTTGAAGAATCAGGATTAGTTGTAGGGGACGTGTCATCAGTTGAGGATGCCCGGGCAGCAGCAGCCCAGCTTCCCGGGGTTGACTGTATCTTGATCAACTGGAACCTTGGAGGTGATTCACAACAGAATCATGAATCCACGTCCAGAATCATCCATGAGATCAGAAGACGCAACGAAGAACTCCCCATTTTCTTACTTGCACAACCATCCTCACAGGCTCCGGCCGGATTTACTGTAGACATCATCAGGGAGATCAATGAATATGTCTACCTGATGGATGACACACCTGATTTCCTTGCAGGAAGGATTGCAGCCGCCGCAAGGCGATACCGGGAACAGATGCTGTCACCTTTCTTTTCAGAACTCATAAAATTCTCCCGTGACTTTGAATACTCCTGGCACACTCCCGGCCATGCCGGGGGGACAGCGTTTCGAAAAACTCCTGTCGGCAGGGCGTTTCACACCTTCTTTGGCGAACAACTCTTCAGATCAGACCTCTCGATATCGGTCGATGAACTCGGCTCACTGCTTGACCACTCAGGACCTATCGGAAAGGCTGAAAAGTATGCTGCCAAGGTGTTTGGAGCTGAAAAGACCTATTTTGTCACAAACGGAACATCAACTGCCAATAAGATCGTCTTTTTTGGGGCAGTGACCGAGGGTGATATCGTCCTTGTTGACAGGAACTGCCACAAATCAGCAGAACATGCCCTCACCATGACTCACTCTGTCCCGGTCTACCTCATCCCGTCACGGAACAGGTATGGTATCATCGGCCCGATCCACCCAGATCAGATGACCCCTGAAGCCATCACCAAAAAAGTGCAGGCATGTCCGTTTACACAGTATGCAGACAGTGATCACCCGGTTCATGCCATCATCACCAACTCCACCTATGATGGTCTCTGCTATCATGCTGCAAAAGTTGAGCATCTGCTTGGGCAGACTGTTGACCGGATCCATTTTGATGAGGCATGGTACGGGTATGCACGGTTCAATCCGCTGTACCGAGACCGGTTTGCCATGAGGGATGGAGCACGGGACCCCACCGGTCCGACAGTGTTTGCAACCCAGTCCACCCATAAACTTCTTGCAGCCCTTTCGCAGGCATCCATGGTCCATGTCAGAAACGGCAGGGTTCCGATTGAACACTCGCGATTCAACGAGGGATTCATGATGCACACCTCCACATCCCCGCTCTATACCATCATTGCATCACTGGATGTATCATCCAAGATGATGGACGGGCCATCAGGGAGGATCCTGACCGATGAATGTATCGAGGAGGCTATCAGGTTCAGAAGGACCATGGCCCGGATTCACCGGGAGATCGGCCACAGAGAGACCCCTGCCGACTGGTGGTTTGGGATGTGGCAGCCTGAAGCGGTTACCGATCCCCAGAGTGGCAAAAAGATATCCTTTACCGATGCTCCGATAGAGACGCTTCGTGACAATCCGTCATGCTGGGTTCTGCATCCTGGTGATGTCTGGCACGGATTTGAAGGACTTGAAGATGACTACTGCATGCTGGATCCGATCAAGGTCACGGTCCTGACTCCCGGTGTTGCAAATGATGGAAGCCTTGAGCAGTTCGGGATTCCTGCAGCACTTGTGGTTAAATTCCTTGACACCCGGGGTATCATCAATGAGAAGTCAGGAGATTACAGCATCCTCTTCCTCTTCTCGGTAGGTATAACGAAAGGGAAATGGGGAACGCTTGTCACAGAACTCTTTGAGTTCAAGCGGCTCTATGATGAGAACACGCCGCTTGAAGAGGTCTTCCCTGATCTTATTGAGTCCTATCCTGACCGGTATGGCACAATGACCCTGCCTGACCTTGCTACAGAGATGCATGCATTCAAGCGGGATCACAAGATGCTTGAGACCCTTTCACAGGCATTCTCAATGCTGCCTGAACCGGTGATCACATTTGCAGATGCATACAAGCGGCTGGTCAGGGGGGCTGTAGAACAGGTCCCGGTCGAAGAGATGGGCGACAGGGTTGTTGCAACAGGTGTTGTCCCCTATCCTCCGGGTATCCCGCTGCTGCTTCCCGGTGAACGAGCCGGAGATCAGAAGGGACCGATTCTCGAGTACCTGAAAGGGCTCCAGGACTTTGACTCCCGGTTCCCGGGATTTGGTCATGATACCCATGGCGTAGAGGTTGTTGGCGGGAAGTACCTTGTCAGCTGTATCAAAGAGTAATCAGAGGAAATTATGAGTGAACCAGTAATAAAGGCCGGCAAACCACCGGTGAAGAAGATTCTTGGTGTCTTCTCGCTCGCCATGATAAACGTGGCTGCAGTCCTGAGTGTCAGGAATTTTCCTTCTATGGCAATCTACGGATGGTCATGTATCGGGTGGTATCTTCTCGGAACGATCTTCTTTCTTATCCCGATCGCACTTGCAGGTGCCGAGCTTGCAACAGGCTGGCCTCAGGGAGGTGGTGTATATACCTGGGTGAAACAGGCATTTGGAGAGAAGAGCGGGTTTATTGCCCTTTTCTGTGAATGGTCGAACAACCTTGTCTGGTTCCCGACCGCACTCTCATTTATTGCATCAACACTCGCGTTTGCGCTGACCCCTCAGCTCTCATCCAGTCCGTGGTACATGTTCACGGTCATGATGGTTGCATTCTGGGGAACAACGGCTGTTGCATACTTTGGCGAGGAGTTTTCTGCAAAATTCGGAAACTTCGGTGCTATTGTCGGGAGTATCATACCGGCTATTCTCATCATCTGCCTTGGTGTCCTCTGGGTGGTCCTCGGTGCTCCCCTGGCAATTCCCCATTTCTCGGTTGGTGCGATGATACCACAGATAACACTCTCCACCATTCCGTTCTTCTCTACCATCATTCTCCTCTTTGCCGGAATGGAGATGGCAGGGTTCCATGCCCTTGAGGTCAGAAACCCGCAGACCGACTTTCCAAAAGCAATGGGTCTTTCAACCCTCATCATCCTCTTCTGCACGGTCTTTGGGACTCTGGCAATCTCGTTTGCCGTTCCGGTTGAGAAACTCAACCTGGCATCAGGTGTCATGCAGGCGATCCAGTACTTCTTTACCACAATGGGAATAGCCTGGCTCATCGCTCCGGTTGCAGTCCTGATAACGGTGGGTGGGATAGCCCTGCTTGCCTCATGGCTTATTGGTCCTGCAAAAGGGCTTGCCGTAGTTGCAGAAGAAGGGAATATGCCACCGATGTTTGACCATACCAACAAGTACGGTGCCCCGGTTGGTGTCCTGATCACCCAGGCGATCATAGGATCCCTCATATCCCTGTTGTACGTATTTCTGCCGTCAGTCAACCAGGCATACTGGATACTCTCTGCAATGACTGTGGAACTTCTCTGCATCGTCTATGTTCTCGTCTTTGCCTCACTCATAAAACTGCGGTACAGTCAGGCTGACACGCCCCGGCCATACCGGATACCGGGAGGAATGATCGGAGTCTGGCTTGTCGGTGGACTTGGAATCATCGGGGTTGTCTGTGCGTTTATCGTGGGTCTGATTCCTCCAAGTTACTACCCGAATGCTGCTGAGTATGTCTTTGGTGTCCTTCTTGGAACAGTGCTGCTGGCCGGGCCTCCGCTGGTCTTTTTGAAACTGAAAAAACCATCCTGGATGCCTCATGAACACCACACCGAATCAGGTGAAGTATAATGGATCAAAAAACGATGGAGATCGGGGCCGTAATCCTGGTGATCCTGATAATCCTGCTTCCATTCGGATGGATTCTCCTTTCACATGAGCCTCCCGGCCCGTTCACTAAGGAGACCTCTATTGAGAAGATCAAGGATGCCATGCTCAGCGCCGGGATCGTTCTCTGCAGTGAGAAGGACAACTCCTGGGATGTTTCCGGAGCACTTGGCGGGAAGACATATGTCATATCAGCAGACTGCAAGGCTGTTGATCAGAGTCCTGACATCATTATCCATGTTCAGAAGTTCGAGTCAGAAGAGACCCGGGATGCAGCGATTCGAGGGTTTAATTCACAGACCCGGGGAAGACCAAACGGGGTTATCCTCACTCACGGTCCGTATGTTATTCTTCTGCAGGGGCCGCTTCATGGAGACGTGGCATCAAAGATTAAAGAAGCGTTGTCAGAGGGTTGAAAAATCAGCTTCAACTTCTTTAATCCTCTTTTCAGATGCAATGTGATTATGTTCTGTCGATCTATTTTGTCATGAAATAAGCGACTAAAATTTTCCCGTTAACCAATCACGGGATATTTCTCTGAAACATCTGCGCCTATTCTATCCATCTGATCTTACTCTCAAGATCTCCCCCTGAGTACTGGTCAGGAACAGGCCCCGGTGTCTCCAACGGATATCCTACCGGAGTGACCGCTACGATCTCTTTTGTTTCAGGAATCTCGATGATTCTACGAAGCGATTCTTCATCAGCGAGTGGTCCGGTCATCCAGCACGTTCCCAGACCCCGTGCTGTAGCGGCAAGAAGCAGGTTCTCCATGGCTGCAGATGCACTCTCAAGGTATGCTTTCTGGAAATTTTCATGACTCTGTTTCTCAAAGAGTATCACGATTACTACCGGAGCACCCCCATAATATCGTGCAAATGTGAGGAACTCATCACGGGAGATGGAGCCCTGGACATTGGATAACTTCCAGCCTGCTGAAAACTGCTCAACTATCGGTAAAAAGTTCTCACCCATCTTCAGGATCTTCTCACCGGTGATGACCAGGAATTCCCAGGGTTTATGATTCATCGCTGAAGGAGCAGAATGAGCAGCCTCAAGGATGGTTATGATATCCTCTCTTCTTACCGGGTCAGAGCGGTATTTGCGAACCGACCTGCGGCTTTTTATTACGTCAATGATGTCCATGTTACTATCCATTCTGGTGGCGATATGGCGTTACTTCCTGTTAGGTAGTATTGGATATATGATGGACAGTTTCTCATCATGGCTCTTGTGTACCGCGGTACAATAACTCACCTGTATTCCAGGGCTTTCGGTATTATCATTCGTTTGAATGGGGACCTGTCTTTATCAGGATCAGATCGCTGCATCAGATCCTTTTTCTGCTGAAACAGCTGATCCTCTGCCTGGTATATCATGAAAATTATCGGAATAAACGCAAGTCCAAAAGGAAAGGAGAGTAGAACACTTACACTCGTTGATGCAGTACTCGAGGGGGCGAAGGCAGAAGGGGCTGAAATCGAATCCCTTGACCTGTACGAATATAAGATCCTGTACTGCAACGACTGCGGACTCTGCTATGCCAAGGGTGAATGCCCTCTTCTTGATGATTTCTCAGATCTTTTCGACAAGATGATGGATGCAGATGGGATTGTTCTTGGCTCACCCAATTACATCAACTCGGTCACTGCACCGATGAAGGCAATGTTTGACCGGATGGCAGATGCGATCCATTGCCAGATGTTTTACAAAAAATACGGATGTTCGGTCTGCACAGCAGGTGGTGCCCATGAGATGGATGTTGTCGGGTACATGAACAGTGTCCTGACAACACTTGGTGCAACTGCTATCGGTGGGGTAGGAGTTGCCATTGGCAGGGATCCGTCAGCACTCGAACCGGCAAAGAAACAGGCTTTTGAACTTGGAAAGAAACTGGCCCAGTCTATCAGGGGAGAGCATTCATACCCTGAACAGGATGCAATACATGAACAGACCCGGGATTACTTCTGTCAACTGGTAAAGTTTAACAAAGAGCGATTCTCCCATGAGTACGACTGGTATGTGGATATGGGCTGGATGAAGTAAGAACAGATCGGGATCAGAGAGCTTCATCGATATCCTGATACCTGGTCTTCAGTATTTTTTTCCGGATTGGATATTATCGCACGTCTGGTGGTACATTCTGATCACACGCGATGTTCGGAGAGATTATCTCCCATCCTTTCGCAACATTCAAACCTTAATACTCAGGTACCGTATATCATATGACCGTTGCTGCATTCCTGGTACTATTTACACTTGAATGCAGTGTCATTCTCCTGTACCTTTCGCTTCAGGTATACCGGCGGAAGACCATCCTCGGGCAGTACTACTTCTGGATGATCCTTTTTCTGCTTTCGATCATCTGCCTGCTCCTTAGCCTTGATAATCTTGGAGAGATTTACCCTGAGTTTGGACCATATCCCGCCTTCCCGGCAATTACCTTTTTGACCATCTTTTGTGGTCATCTTATCACGACTATCTGGTTCTTCTTCTGTCTGCTCTATGCAGGAAAGTCGAAGTATCTGACCAGGCCGATCATTGCACTTCTCCTTGTGTATACTATCATCGGATTCATCGTGTTCCAGATGGTCCGGCATTACTCCTATAGTTCAGGTATTCCACTGCTTGATACCTTCTTGTGGATATTCGGAATGTCAGCGCTGGCAAAATGCTGTATTCTGTATCTGGCAGGAATTGGTCTTCTGATTCAGAAGTACAGGAATGTTTCAGATCAGTTCAGGTACCAGATTCTGATCCTTGTCGGAACATCCTGCCTGGTTGTTCTGCTTGTCACATTTTTTGACAGCAAGTTGTTTCCCGGGTTTAATCCGGTTGGTATACATTTTGGAATCTGTGGACTTATATTCGGGTTCGGGATGCTTTATTTTGATCTGCTCACGTTCTCTCCGGTATTTCGGGAGCGGTTTTTTGGCGTTGTCGGGTCAGGTCTTGTGGTCCTTAATAACCGGTGTCAGATCATTGACATGAATGAGACTGCAGAGCAGATCCTGCATACAAGTCTTGCCGAGGTCTTTGGGAAACAACCATCAGAAATCGCAGTCTTTCCAGAAGGGTTCACCGGGATGCTCACGAGCCCGGATCTTCTCCGGAATGCATCTCCCATTTCAGTGCTGACCGATGATGAGACCAGGTGGTACCGGATATCTGTCCAGCATGATCATGGCAATGTCGGTGCAGAAGAGGTGTACCTTCTCATGATCACTGATATCACCCATAACATACTCCTGGAAAAGCAGGTATCAGAAGCGAATTCAAGGCTTATGGTTGAGAAGGAGAAGAAGCGTCATGAGCTGCTGTACCGGGAGTTCTTCAACTCACATCGCGATGCGATCCTGATTGTTGCCAACGGGGTGATCAGTGATTGTAACCAGGTAGCAGTGCAGTTTTTTGGGAAGAAGAGATCTGATATCATTGGTCTTGACCCGTGCCTGCTGTCTGCCCAGGTGCAGGGTCGTCAGTCTGATGTGCCTGATAAACTCAAGTATCAGATCTCACAGGCAGCTGCAGGAGATCTGATCGATTTTCCCTGGACGTTTCTTGCCAGTGATGCACCGGTTGAGACCGAGGTCAGACTCAGCAGACTGTTATATGACGACCAGGTTCTGGTTGAGATGTGTATCAGGGACATCTCCCATGTGGCTGCCGCCATGATGGAGGTACGTCAGGACAACGAGGTTCTGAACCGGATTGTTGCGAGTGACATCTATCTCTGGAACCAGGTCTCTCAGCTCACCAGACGAGACCATGCGGGTACTGGAGCAGAACATCAGCATTCTCTAGAAGAGATTGTTCAGATGGCTACACAGAATCTCAGTTCTGCTCCTGCACAACGCGATGGGAAGACCGGCAGTTCTGATACGATCTGAACTGCTATCTATGCCTCCCCCTTATCGGTTTATTGATTTGAGGTACTTGATGAGATGAGCCGGATGCTTCTCCCCGACATACAGATATGTGGTTTCCTGTTGTGTTCCATGTGAGGGTATCAGGTACCAGTGGGTCCTGCCGGTCTGCTGTTCTTCAATATGCGAAGCAGCCGTACCGGGAGAATGGCTGGTCTGGTCAGGTATGAGTGCCAGAAGTGATGCTGCGAGTTCAGGCGAGAGCACGTTTGTTATCGGGACATTATCTGCAAGGTCCTGTCCGGATATTGAGTATACCGTTGATGCGGTCTTGTTTGCAGTGATCAGGGCTCCCTGTCTGTTGACAGAAATGAGGGAGATCTTCATGGAGTCGAGGACAGTTTCAAGGACTGATATGAGGTGCTGTGTCCCGGTGATAAGAGCAGCATTCTCCTGTGTCTTTTCGGTAAGGAGTGCATAGATCTCACTGTAATGCTTCTGATGTCCTGCCTTTATATTCTGCATATCAGATGCACGGTGATAGAGTGTGCAGAGCAGGTTCAGGTACCCGGAGAGTGATTGAAGAAGTCTCACATGTGCAATCGAGACACTGCTGTCCTCAGTTCCTATCCCGAGGACGGTGGTACTGTTGCCGTTACTGCTGATTCCAAGCAGGGATATTGAGGAGATTCCCTTCTCCTGGCACATGGTCCTGAGAGGTTTTGGAAGCGGGGTGCTCGAGAGTGATTCAGGTGTGCCGGTGTAGTAGGTTGTCGGTTCTCTGGTCTTGTACTGGAGGATCTCGATGCCGGTCATGGGAATGGGGACTCCTGATATCTCCGGCTCTGTCCACCCTGCAGGGCTGGCGAGGGTGTGGATCATACATGTTCTGAGTGGCTCCTCGATGAGCAGGGTGAAGATCAGGGCATCTGGTATGGTTTCATGGAGTAATCGAGTGATCTGCCCGAGTGCCTGTGGCCAGGTATTTTCTGCCATGAGTCCCGGGACTGCTGCTGTAAACCTGCTCTCTGCAGTGGAGATCTGGGTATCGTTCTCACCCTGCAGGGGGGCTTGTGTCTGCAGGATGATGATGCAGAACTGGCTCTCGTTCAGTGCAATGGTGAGGGTTTTACAGCGTGGTACTCCGGTTTCATCCGGGAATGTGGCAGTTTTCCCACTCATTCCGGGCCCTGTCTGTTCTTTGATCACCTGTATGAGATCAGGGTAGAGGGGGACGAGCAGTTCTTCTGCTGATCTGCCAAGGATCTCATCTGGGTGTATCCCGAATGATCTGACATACTCTTTGTTTATTGCAATGACAGCGAATGATTCGTTTACAACCAGTACCGGTCCACTGATGGAATCGATGATCTGGGTAAGGACTGACTGATGTTTGAGAAAATAGATCTTGTATGAACTCTTCTGAATAAGCCCGAGTATGTCACTTTTGTGATAATCGCTACAGATCTGAGAGCATTTGTTGCGATTGATCCCGCTTTTTAGTGAGAGGTCTGATATCGAGAGTCCTGCAGGGTACTCACGAAATGTCTGGATGACCGTCTCGCGGTTCTGTTGTGTGATGATCATGTCTTTTCTTCGGTAATTTTGTGCAGCGTCGCTCGGTTCAGTGACATCGAATTCAATGCCGCGTTTGAGTTAATATCCGGTTTTACGGGGCTCTTAAGGGCCTGTGCAGATGCAGGAAAAACCTTAATCCTGCACTTTCAGCCGGGTTTCAGAATCCGGGCCCGCGGGGTTGAAATTCCTCCCGGTCATCCCCGGTGTCCTAAATTGTCCTGCACATCTCTTATATTTTCTATATTGTGCTCTTCAGGTCTAATAATTTTGTGATTGAATTCACTAATGACTCTTGTTACCTCATTTTTTAAGTGTCAATATGTGCAGGATATTGCATAATTCTTCTTCATATGGCGAATTTCTTAATTTTTTTATCTATTAACTACGTTTAATTTTTTATTTTTGCATCTATCCTGCACATTGATGCGTTTTTAATATTTTGATTGATTTATGGATTTATATTTTTGAATTAATATTTAAAATATGCAGGATTTTCAGACGGGGTTCGGCTTTTTCTCCTCAACCTTTATGTCTTTGCACCCGGAGATCCGGGTGTATGAAGAGGATGTGGTCCAGGTGGAAGATATGGCTTCTCTTTCTCCTGGTGGTTGTGGGAACAGCTCTGGTTGTGATACCCCGTGCTGAAGGTGCCGGTACCGATCTGTTCTCATCCGGTGATTATGCCGGGGCACTTGCTGCGTTTGAGAAAGAACTCGGTGAGACGACCGGGCCTGCACAGGCTCCGGTACTGAATAATATCGGTACCTGTTACATGGCACTCGGCCAGTCTGATCTGGCAGCCGGGAGTTATCAGAAGGCAGTTGATCTCGATCCCGGATACGGTCGTGGCTGGATCAATCTCGGGGTTGCCCTGGAGAAGCTTGGCAGGCCGGAGGAGGCACTGATGAGTTATGGCAGGGTGTCTGCTTCTGGTAATGAGGAACTGACTGCAGAGGCGAACGTCAAGAAAGGGACACTGCTAGCCGGCAGCGGCAGGTTTGATGAAGCGATTGCTGCGTTTGAGTCTGCTGAAGGTGATGCAAAAGGCTCGGTTGCTGTTGATATGTACACCGGCATTGGGGGTGCCGAGTTCATGAAGAATGATATCACCGCGGCAGAGATGGCGTTTCTGAATGCGATAGAGGTCGATCCCTCCGGTGCAGCCATGGCCTATACCAACCTTGGGGTGATCAGGATTGCACAGAACCGGTACGCAGAGGCAAAGTCAGCCTTTGAGACCGCGATACAGAATGATCCCCAGGGTAAGACCAAGGCAGCCAAGTACCTGAAGAAACTTCAGGGGATGGGTGTTGTGTGATGAAGGTCTTTGGATCACTCCTCATCCTTGTCATCCTTTTGGCAATGGCAACTCCCGGAGTATGTGCAGACGGGAACTCAACCGATACCGGTATGAGTGCATCCTCTGGTGATACTTCTTCTTCCTCTGATTCCGGGACGCCGGATACCGGAGCATCAGCCACATCCACGTCAGGTTCACCTGCAACCGATACGTCTTCGTCCGGTACCACTGATACATCAACATCAGGTTCGACTGGCACATCTTCGTCTGATAGTGCCTCTGGAACACCTGATACCGGTTCATCACCAACTACTGACTCATCTTCATCTGAATCTGGTGCTTCGACGCCAGGTTCATCATCCGACACATCTTCGTCTGATAGTACTTCCGGTACACCTGATACCGGTTCATCAACAACCGATACGTCTTCATCGGGCAGTCCCTCAACTTCACCAACCACCAGTTCCAGTTCAGCGACGAACTCTTCATCTTCCTCTTCAGACTCGACGACATCAGATACATCTTCTACACCAGATACATCTTCATCCGAATCTGCCTCAAATTCCACATCATCAGCCTCTTCTTCGTCAGGTACCTCTTCTGACGCAACTTCATCACCATCAAACACGACGACACCAGCAGCAAATACAACCGGTTCAGAGGCTTCTGACTCGTCAGGATCTGCTGAAGAAGAGACGACTCTCACCGCTGCCTTTGCTTCCCTTTCTGAAGCCTCGAACAGCACAGAAACGACCGAGAGTTCATCTGCATCTGATGGAACTTCTCTCACTAACAGCACCAACCTGACCGGGAGTTCTGACGACTCATCTGATACCCCTACCACCCAGGCTCGTCTCTTCTCGATGAGCAGAAGTTTATCTTCAACCTCTTCGACGGGTGAAGGTTCAGGTTCAGGCGTTGTGACACTCGGGACCGTGACGGTGACCAGTTCCGGATCCGGGACCCCGGTGTCGATTAATCATACCGGAGGAGATGGAGGGGCTGGATATTCCTACGATTCAGGCACTAAATCGTACACGATCACGAGGGGCGGGTCATATTTTCTTGATGAGGATATCGAGACCAGTAATTCATTCGCCATCGAGATTCAGGCATCAGATGTCACCCTTGATGGGAACAGCCATACCATCTCGTACACCGGATCAGACAACACCGGAACCTCGGGTGTGTTGATCGACTCAACCGCAAAAGGTGCGACGATTGAGAACTTTGCAGGAATCACCGGGTTTGAACATGGGATCTCGGCGTACGCAGAGGATGCTGAGATAGAGAACAATACGGTGTACTGGAACGATTATGGGATATATTCGAACAACACGTCTGTTACAATATTCGGGAATAATGCGAGCAGTAATATCTACGGGATCTGGTCATCCGGTGATTCTGCGAATATCACCGATAACATCGCATGTTTCAATAATGCAACCGGAGATGGGGAGGTCACCGGCGGGTACGGTATCTATTCGACCGGGGACCATGCAACGATTGCAGGGAACAACGCGAGTTTCAACTCGGTGAATGTGTCAAAGAGCGGGGATGCAACGGTGAGTGCAACCGGAGGGTATGGGATTTACTCGTCCGGTAATAATGCCATCATCAGAGAAAATACAGCAAGTGATAACACGGCTATTGCTTCGATATACAATAACCATGTCACTGGCTCTGACGACAATACCGGTAATGCATATAGTACGGGTGGGTATGGGATTTACTCGTCCGGTAAAAATATCACAATCAGTGAAAATACAGCAAGCAATAACACTGCTCTTGCTTCGATAGATTATGACTCATTTTCTACCAATGCCAAAATTATCGGCAATACAAGTAGTGTTGGTGGTTATGGTATCTCCTCTTCTGGTAATAATGTCACAATCAGTAAAAATACAGCAAGTAATAATACTGCGATTGCTTCGATATACTACGCCTTTGTCAACGCCATTCCCGGTTCCTCTTCCTCTTCCTCTTCCATAATTATCGGCAATACAAGTAGTGTTGGTGGTTATGGTATCTCCTCTTCGGGTGATAATGTCACGATCAGTGAAAATACTGCAAGCAATAACACTGCTCTTGCTTCGATATACTATGGCTCTGCCTCTGCCTTTCCTGATGGCTCTAACTATTACTCTGCCATAATTATCGGCAATACAAGTAGTGTTGGTGGTTATGGTATCTCCTCTTCTGGTAATAATGTCACAATCAGTGAAAATACAGCAAGTAACAACACTGCTCTTGCTTCGATATACTATGTTTCTGCCTCTGCTTCTAACACAGGCCCTGGCTCTGCCGTAATTATTGGCAATACTAGTAGTATAGGTGGCTCTGGCATCTCCTCTTCCGGGACAAATGCCACCATTAGCAATAATATAGCAAGCAACAACACTGCTCTTGCTTCGATAGATTATGCCTCTACCTCTACTTTTGGCTCTGGTATTGCCGTAATTACTGGCAATACTAGTAGTATAGGTGGCTCTGGCATCTCCTCTTCCGGGACAAATGCCACCATTAGCAATAATATAGCAAGCAACAACACAGCCAATGCCGCCATCACCGTCGGAACCGTAACCGGAAACGCTCCGATCACCACCACCTCTATCACCGGTGGTTTCGGCATCAATTCTACCGGAAATGACGCCACCATCTCTAACAACAACGCCTCGTTCAACTCAAACAGCGGCATAGTCTCCAGCGGTCAGAGATCCACGATCACCTGGAACACCGCGACTGGCAATGATGAGAACGGCATATACTCAACCGGCGATGATGCAGAGATCTCAGAGAACCGGGTCAGCAGTAATACCGTCGGGATAAACTCCACCGGGGCGAGGGTCACCATCTCCGGAAATGACGCCAGCAGGAATGTATACGGGATCAGATCATCCGGTGATTACGATAATATCAACGATAATGTAGCGTGTTTCAATAATGCAACTGGGGATGGAGAGGTCACCGGTGGATATGGGATCTGGTCTTCAGGAGATCATGCAACGATCACCGGGAACAATGCGAGTTTTAACTCGGCTACCGGGATCAATAGTACTAGTAGTAGTTCGGGAAGTGCTTATTCGCTTGTGAACGTCACCGGTGGATATGGGATATACTCAACCGGGAATGATACGGTTATCACGAACAATGAGGCCAACAGAAACTTTGCATATGCCACCTCTTCCTCCTCCTTAACATCAACAGGAAAAGCCAATGGAGGATATGGGATCTACTCACAAGGTACCAATGTTACCATTTCAGACAACTTGGTGAACAATAACTCTGCATATGCTTCTTCCTTGTCCTCCCATATTGCATCAGTTGCTACTGCGACTGTTATTGGGGGTTATGGTATATATTCACAAGGAAACACTGCTACCATTTCAAACAACGAGGGGAACAATAACTCTGCATATGCCTTCTCGTCCTCCATCCACTCCTCATCAGGAACAGCCAATGGGGGTTATGGTATATACTCACAAGGAACCAATGTTACCATAGCAAACAACGAGGCTTGTAATAACTCTGCATATACCTCTTCTTCCTCTTCCTCTTCCTCCTCCGTCCCCTCCGACTCAACAGTAACAACCGATGGAGGATATGGGATCTACTCACAAGGATCCAATGTTACCATTTCTGACAACTTGGTGAACAATAATTCGGCATATGCCACCTCTTCTTCCTCTTCCTTGTCCTCCCACATCCCCTCCGACTCAACAGTAACAACCGATGGAGGATATGGGATCTACTCACAAGGATCCAATGTTACCATTTCTGACAACTTGGTGAACAATAATTCGGCATATGCCACCTCCTCTTCCTCCTCGCCCTCCTCCTCCGACTCATCTGTAACAACCAATGGAGGATATGGAATATACTCACAAGGTACCAATGTTACCATTTTTGACAACTTGGTGAACAATAATTCGGCATATGCCACCTCCTCTTCCTCCTCGTCCTCTTCGCCCTCCTCCTCCGACGCTTCTGTAACAACCAATGGAGGATATGGAATATACTCACAAGGAAACAACGTTACCATAGCAAACAACGAGGCTTGCAATAACACTGCATATGCCACCTCTTCTTCTTCCTCCTCTTCCTCCCTCCCCCACAACTCCGACTCAACGGCAACTGCAAAATCCAGTGGTGGTTATGGAATATACTCACAAGGAAACAACGTTACCATAGCAAACAACGAGGCTTGTAATAACACTGCATATGCCTCCTCTTCCTCCTCCACCTCTTCTTCTTCTTCCTCCTCACTGGCAACAGCAACAGCCAATGGCGGCACCGGTATCCTCTCTTCAGGCGATTATGCTACCATCTTCAACAACACCGCATCCAATAACATGATAACCGGATCTGCAACCGCAACTGGCCCTGGAACACTTATAAAAACCCTGACACTCACCGACGGCTTCGGCATAAACGCTACCGGGAACGATGCCACCATCACCGAAAACCGGGTATCAGCCAACCGGTACGGCATCGGGATCTCTGACTCAGCAACCGGCCTGAACCTGACCGGGAACTGGATCAATCAGAGTACAGAATCAGGTCTGAACATCTCAGACGACGGTGGAGGCGGCGGGGGCTCCATCTTCAATAATTATTTCGGAAATGATCTGAACGTCTGTGCAACGGCCTCGTCAGCGGGACGGTATCACTGGAACAACACCGAACCGACCCTGGCCAGTAATTCTATGAGAACAACTGCTGCTTCAGAGACAAACATCGTCGACGGCTCATACCGTGCCGGAAACTACTGGAGCAACGCCACCGGAGACGGATGGTCTGACCAGCAGACACCAAATGAGACCGGGTACTCGCTGACTCCGTATGAAGTGACATCAGGAGTCTATGATTACAACCCGCTGATCGGGACTTTACCAACAGCCTCACCGACTCCTACACCCACTGTCTCACCCACACAAACAACAACGACAACAGACGATTCCGGCTCTTACTTTATGGACAACAGCGATCCGGCCCCTAACCACCCCGGTATCTACCTTGTCATCACCTCTGCAACATTTTCAGGCAGTGCAGCATCAGGAAGCTCGACATCTTTGAACCTTGTCCTTGAGAACAGGGGTTCTATCCAACTCTCAAACCAGGCCCGGATCATCCTTGTCCCGGCAAATGCCCAGGCTCAGTTAATAGGAGAACAACCGCTTGTATTCAAAGATGGAACGTACCATCTCACCTACCAACTCCAGGTCCCGTCACTACCCGGGACCTACGTCTACATCTTCAAACCGATGCAGATCACCAGAGATCCGACCACCGGGAAAGACATCCGTATCCCGGCCGGGGATCCGGTCCAGTTCACCGTCACCGTCGGGGCTGATGGAACAGTCACGGTGAGATCACCATGAGGTTGATCTGCATCTTCCTCGTGCTCCTGCTCATCGGAGGAGTATCTGCTGACCGGCTCCCCTCCGGTATGCCTGAATCCCAGATCTTCTCGATCGACACAACACTCAGTGCAACCGGGATCACAGACCAGTCAACGAAGATGGACTGGACAGTATCAAGCGGAACACCCCTGGAGAGCAACAAACTCAACAGTTCTGATCTCATCTCCCTCGTCAGATACAGTGACTCACTCATGGGAAACGGCGGAACCATCATCGAGGTGAAGAACTTTGAGTTTAACTCAAACTATCAGGGAAGATCGGCATACAACATCGACAGCGAGAAGATCCTGACCTACAACAGCCATGACGGCTCCCACCTCCTCGGAGCAGAGAGCCTTATGATGGACAACATGGGCAACTGCACCAGTGACTCTTCGCCACCCCGGTGTGTCTTTGCTGACCATAACGAGATTCTGATGCCAGCATTCTGCAATATCGTTCAGGCCAAAAGCGATCTCATCAACATCAATCAGGCAAAGATCTCGGGCCATGGAGAGATCAGATCGGCAGGCGGATTCAGCACCCCGGCAGCACTGAACTACCGGATAGCGGTCACGGCTGACAAGAATGTACCTGCACAGGGGACCGTCAGAACCGAATTTGCAGGAAGTATCATGGAGGCCCGGGATACCAATCAGTCAGATAACACCTGGAACAAAACCGCTGCAACCAATTCGTGGAAGGATAGGACTGGCACAACTGGTGAGATCAGAAACCTGCAGAAGCGGTTCGGATACGTATCCGGGATGAGGGTGTGACAAAATGTATGGGTGTTGTGTGATGAAGGTCTATGGATCACTCCTCATCCTTGTCATCCTTTTGGCAGTGGCAACTCCCGGAGTATGTGCAGACGGGAATTCAACCGATACGACAGTGAGTGCATCCTCTGGTGATTCTTCTTCTTCCTCTGATTCCGGGACACCAGATACCGGAGCATCAGATACATCCACGTCAGGATCATCAGTGACTGATACGTCTTCATCCGGTACCTCCGGCACTTCAGCATCAGGTTCGACTGGCACATCTTCGTCTGATAGTGCCTCCGGAACACCTGATACCGGTTCATCACCAACTACTGACTCATCTTCATCTGAATCTGGTGCTTCGACGCCAGGTTCATCAACAACTGACACGTCTTCATCGGGCAGTCCCTCAACTCCAGCGACGAACTCTTCCTTCTCCTCTTCTGACTCGACGACACCGGATACATCCCCGACAGTAGACACGTCTTCATCCGAATCTGCCTCAAATTCCACATCATCAGCCTCTTCTTCGTCAGGTACATCTTCATCAAACACGACGACACCAGCAGCAAATACGACCGGTTCAGAGGCTTCTGACTCGTCAGGTTCTGCTGAAGAAGAGACGACTCTCACCGCTGCCTTTGCGGCTCTCTCTGAAGTCTCGAATACGACAGAATCCACCGGAGACTCTTCTGTATCTGACGGTGTCTCGCTGACGAACAGCACCAACCTGACCGGGAGTTCTGACGACTCATCTGATACCCCTTCTGCCCCGTCCCGTCTCTTCTCGATGAGCAGGAGTTTATCTGCAACCTCTTCGACGAGCGAAGGTTCAGGTTCAGGTGTTGTGACCCTTGGAACCGTGACGGTGACCAGTTCCGGATCCGGGACCCCGGTCTCGATTAATCATACCGGAGGAGATGGAGGGGCCGGGTATTCCTACGATTCAGGCACTAAATCGTACACGATTACGAGGGGCGGGTCATACTTTCTTGATGAGGATATCGAGACCAGTAATTCATTCGCCATCGAGATTCAGGCATCAGATGTCACCCTGGACGGGAACAGCCATACCATCTCGTTCACCGGATCAGACAACACCGGGACATCGGGTGTGTTGATCGACTCAACCGCAAAAGGTGCGACGATTGAGAACTTTGCAGGAATCACCGGGTTTGAACATGGGATCTCGGTGTACGCAGAGGATGCTGAGATCGAGAACAATACGGTGTACTGGAACGATTATGGGATATATTCGAACAACACATCTGCGACGATATTCGGGAATAATGCGAGCAGTAATGTGTACGGGATATGGGCATCGGGTGATTACGCGAATATCAGTGATAATGTAGCGTGTTTCAACAGCAACTCCACCCTCGCCAGCGTCGGGACGAACTCATGGGAGGTCACCGGGGGATACGGGATCTACTCGACCGGAGATTACTCGACGATCCAGGGGAACAACGCGAGTTTCAACTCGGTGAATGCTTCCCGGGATGTAACCACCTCTGGTTTTATTCGTAATGAAAAAGTCAATGCCACTGGTGGGTACGGGATCTACTCAACGGGGAATGATGTGATAATAAGGGATAATATTGCGAGTAACAATTCGGCTGTGGCTGTTCTTGATGCCTCTTCCTCTGAAATGGTCTATTTAAATTCCGCATGTGCAACAGGTGGCTTTGGGATAGAGGCAACAGGGAATAATGCGACCATAACGAACAACAATGCGGATTTCAACTCAGCTACTGCTGTTCTAAATGCCTCTACCTCTGTCGATTCCTCTGAAGCCGATTCCATTACCAATTCCGCATCAGCAAGAGGTGGATACGGAATAGAATCTACCGGGAGCAATGTGATCATAACGAACAACAATGCGAATTTCAACTCGGCTACTGCTGTTCTAAATGCCTCTGCCAATTCCTATGTCTCTAATGGCTTAGCCTTTGCCTCTGCCAATTCCGCATCAGCAAGAGGTGGATACGGAATAGAATCTACCGGGAGCAATGCGACCATAACGAACAACAATGCGAATTTCAACTCGGCTACTGCTGTTCTAAATGCCTCTGCCAATTCCTATGGGAATGGCAATAAAGCCTTTGCCGCTTCCAATTCCGCATCAGCAAGAGGTGGATACGGAATAGAATCTACCGGGAGCAATGCGACCATAACGAACAACAATGCGAATTTCAACTCGGCTACTGCTGTTCTAAATGCCTTTGCCTATTCTTATGACTCTGGGACAGGTGTCAAGGCCTCTTTCAATTCCGCATCGGCTACAGGTGGATTCGGTATGGAATCTACCGGGAGCAATGCCACTATCTCGAACAATACCGCTGATTCCAACTCTGCTAGTGCTGTCCTCATTGCTTCTGCCTCTGGAGTTGCTCCCTATGCAGATTCAAATTCTGCCGTAGCCACCGGGGGCTATGGCATAGAATCAACAAGTAGCAATGCCACTATCTCGAACAACACCGCAATGCACAACACAGCAGCGGTTTCAGCCACAGCCTTTGCAAACGGCATCAGCCAGGCCACTACTACCTCCCTCACCGGCGGCTTTGGCATCAACGCCACCGGGAGCGACGCCGCTATCACCGGGAACAACGCCTCCTTCAACTCAAACAGCGGCATTGCCTCCAGCGGTTTAGGATCCCTGATCACCGGCAACACCGCGACTGGCAATGAGGAGAACGGGATATACTCAACCGGCGATGCAGCCACGATATCAGAGAACAGCGTGAGCAGCAACGTCGTCGGGATAAACTCCACCGGAGTAAGGGCCGCCATCTCCGGAAATGACGCCAGCAGGAACGTGTACGGGATCAGGTCGTCGGGTGATTACGCGAATATCAGTGATAATGTAGCGTGTTTCAATAATGCAACCGGGGATGGAGAGGTCACCGGTGGGTATGGGATCTGGTCTTCAGGAGATCATGCTACGATCACCGGGAACAATGCGAGTTTCAACTTGGCTACCGGGATCAATAGTACAAGTAGTAGTACAAGCGATGTCACTTCGCTCGTGAACGTCACCGGAGGATACGGTATCTACTCGACCGGGAATGATGTGATCATCAGGGAGAATGCGGCGAGTTTCAACTCGGCTACCTCGATTCTGAATGTTTTTGCTTCTGGCAATGCCGATGTCAATTCCACTTCGGCTTCTGCGAACGGCGGTTTTGGGATAGAGTCCACAGGGAATAATGCAACCATTACGAACAACAACGCGATTGGCAACTCGGCAACCTCGATTCTGAATGCTTCTGCTTCTGTCTATGCCGATGCCAATTTCAATTCGGCTTCTGTTAACGGCGGTTTTGGGATAGAGTCCACAGGGAACAATGCAACCATAACGAACAACACCGCGGATAGAAATTCGGCAACCTCGATTCTGAATGTTTCTGCTTCTTCTGGTTTTGCCAGTACCAATGCCGATTCTAATTCGGCTTCTACTAACGGTGGTTTTGGGATAGAGTCCACAGGGAACAATGCAACCATTACGAACAACACCGCGGATGGAAATTCGGCTACCTCGATTCTGGATGCTTCTGTTTCTGTTTCTGCCATTGGCAGTGCCTATGCCTATGCCAATTCGGCTTCTGTTAACGGCGGTTTTGGGATAGAGTCCACAGGGAACAATGCAACCATTACGAACAACGCCGCGGATGGAAATTCGGCTACCTCGATTCTGAATGCTTCTACTTCTGGCTATGACAGAGGCTATGCCAATGCCTTATCAAATTCGGCTTCTACTAACGGTGGTTTTGGGATAGAGTCCACAGGGAACAATGCAACTATTACGAACAACACCGCGGATGGGAACTCGGCTACCACGATTCTGAATGCTTCAGCTTCAACTTCTGGTTCTGGTTATGCCAATGCCTTATCAAATTCGGCTTCTGCTAACGGCGGTTTTGGGATAGAGTCAACAGGGAACTATGCAACCATTACGAACAACACCGCGGATGGGAACTCGGCTACCTCGATTCTGAATGCTTCTGCATCTGCTTCGGCTTCTATATATGCCGATGCCAATTCCAATTCGGCTTCTGCGAACGGCGGTTTTGGGATAGAGTCCACAGGGGACTATGTCACCATTACAAACAACACCGCCAATGCCAACACCGCAACCATTTCAGCCAGTGCATTCGAAAACGGTGTTAGCCAGGCCACAACCACCTCCCTCACCGGCGGCTTCGGCATCAACGCTACCGGCAACGACGCCACCATCACCGACAACCGCGTCTCCGGGAACCGGTACGGTATCGGGATCTCTGACTCAGCGACAGGCCTGAACCTGACCGGGAACTGGATAAACCAGAGCACGGATGCAGGGCTCAACATCTCTGACAACGGAGGAGGCGGAAACGGGTACATCTTCAACAACTACTTCGGCAGCGACCTGAACGTCTGTGCAACGGCCTCGTCAGCCAACCAGTACCACTGGAACAACAGCGAACCCAGGCTTGGAACAAACATCGTCGGTGGAAAATACCATGCCGGCAACTACTGGAGCAACGCCACCGGAGACGGATGGTCTGACCAGCAGACACCAAATGAGACCGGGTACTCGCTGACTCCGTATGAAGTGACATCAGGAGTCTATGATTACAACCCGCTGATCGGGACTTTACCAACAGCCTCACCGACTCCTACACCCACTGTCTCACCCACACAAACAACAACGACAACAGACGATTCCGGCTCTTACTTTATGGACAACAGCGATCCGACCACTGGCCACACCGGTGTCTATCTCGTCATCACTTCTGCAACATTAGAGGGAAGTGCAGCATCAGGCAGTTCGACTACTTTGAACCTTGTCCTTGAGAACAGGGGTTCTATCCAACTCTCAAACCAGGCCCGGATCATCCTTGTCCCGGCAAATGCCCAGGCTCAGTTAATAGGAGAACAACCGCTTGTATTCAAAGACGGAACGTACCATCTCACCTATCAACTTCAGGTCTCGTCACTGCCAGGTACCTACGTCTACATCTTCAAACCGATGCAGATCACCAGAGATCCGACCTCCGGAAAAGATATCCGTATCCCGGCAGGTGATCCGGTACAGTTCACCGTCACCGTCGGAGCTGATGGAACAGTCACGGTGAAATCACCATGAGGGTGATCTGCATCCTTATCGTGCTCCTGCTCATCGGAGGAGTATCTGCAGACCGGCTCCCGTCAGGTATGCCTGAGTCCCAGATCTTCTCGATCGGAACAACACTCAGTGCAACCGGGATCACAGACCAGTCAACGAAGATGGACTGGATTGTATCAAGCGGAACTCCCCTGGAGAGTAACAAACTCAACAGTTCTGATCTCATCTCCCTCGTCAGGTACAGTGACTCACTCATGGGAAACGGCGGAACCATCATCGAGGTGAAGAACTTTGAGTTTAACTCAAACTCGCAGGGAAGATCGGCATACAACATCGACAGCGAGAAGATCCTGACCTACAACAGCCATGACGGTTCCCATCTCCTCGGAGCAGAGATCCTGATGATGGACAACATGGGCAACTGCACCAGTGACACTTCACCACCCCGGTGTGTCTTTGCTGATCATAATGAGATCCTGATGCCTTCATTCTGCAACATCGTCCAGGCAAAGAGTGATCTCATCAACATCAACCAGGCAAAGATCTCGGACAAAGGAGAGATCAGATCAGCAGGCGGATTCAGCACCCCGGCAGCACTGAACTACCGGATAGCGGTCACGGCTGACAAGAATGTACCTGCACAGGGGACCGTCAGAACCGAATTTGCAGGAAGTATCATGGAGGCCCGGGATACCAACCAGTCAGATAACACCTGGAACAAAACCGCTGCAACCAATTCGTGGAAGGATAGGACTGGCACAACTGGTGAGATCAGAAACCTGCAGAAGCGGTTCGGATACGTATCCGGGATGAGGGTGTGACAAAATGTATGGGTGTTGTGTGATGAAGGTCTATGGATCACTCCTCATCCTTGTCATCCTTTTAGCAGTGGCAACTCCCGGAGTATGTGCAGACGGGAATTCAACCGATACCGGTGTGAGTGCATCCTCTGGGGACACTTCTTCTTCCTCTGATTCCGGGACACCAGATACCGGAGCATCAGCCACATCCACGTCAGGTTCACCTGCAACCGATACGTCTTCGTCCGGTACCACTGATACATCAACATCAGGTTCGACTGGCACATCTTCGTCTGATAGTGCCTCCGGAACACCTGATACCGGTTCATCACCAACTACTGACTCATCTTCATCTGAATCTGGTGCTTCGACGCCAGGTTCATCATCCGACACATCTTCGTCTGACAGTACCTCCGATACAACAGATACTGGTTCATCAACAACTGACACGTCTTCATCGGGCAGTCCCTCAACTCCAGCGACCGGTTCACCACCAGCGACGAACTCTTCCTCCTCCTCTTCTGACTCGACGACACCGGATACATCCCCGACAGTAGACACGTTTTCATCCGAATCTGCCTCAAATTCCACATCATCAGCCTCTTCTTCGTCAGGTACATCTTCATCAAACACGACGACACCAGCAGCAAATACAACAAGTTCAGAGGCATCTGACTCGTCAGGATCTGCTGAAGAAGAGACGACTCTCACCGCTGCCTTTGCCTCCCTTTCTGAAGCCTCGAACAGCACAGAAACCGCCGAGAGTTCATCTGCATCTGATGGAACTTCTCTCACTAACAGCACCAACCTGACCGGGAGTTCTGACGACTCATCTGATACCCCTACCACCCAGGCACGTCTCTTCTCGATGAGCAGAAGTTTATCTTCAACCTCTTCGACGGGTGAAGGTTCAGGTTCCGGTGTTGTGACACTCGGGACCGTGACGGTGACGAGTTCCGGATCCGGGACACCTGTCTCGATTAATCATACCGGAGGAGATGGAGGGGCCGGGTATTCCTACGATTCAGGCACTAAATCGTACACAATCACGAGGGGCGGGTCATACTTTCTTGATGAGGATATCGAGACCAGTAATTCATTCGCCATCGAGATTCAGGCATCAGATGTCACCCTGGACGGGAACAGCCATACCATCTCGTTCACCGGATCAGACAACACCGGGACATCAGGTGTGCTGATTGACTCAACCGCAAAAGGTGCAACGGTTGAGAACTTTGCCGGCATCACCGGATTTGAGCACGGGATCTCGGCATATGGAGAGAAGGCCATGATCGAGAACAACACGGTTTACGGGAACGATTACGGGATATACGCGAATAACACGTCTGCTACGATCTTCGATAATAATGCGAGCAGGAATGTGTACGGGATATGGGCGTCCGGTGATTACACAAATATCACCGGTAATATCGCGTGTTTCAATAATGCTACCGGAGACGGGACCGTTACCGGGGGGTACGGAATATGGTCTTCAGGGGAGCATACAACGATTCACGGGAATAACGCGAGTTTCAACTCGGTGAATGCTTCAAAGAGTATGAGCGGGGAAATTGCTCAAGGAAACCATGTGGAAGCGACAGGTGGATATGGAATATATTCTACCGGAAATTATTCTGTTATATCAGAAAATAAGGCGAATAACAACTCTGCTACGGCAATATTTACTGCTGCCTCTGTCCCTTCCGTATATGGAAAATCTACCAACTCGAATTCTGCTACGGCAACGGGCGGTATTGGAATTTATTCGTCGGGAGATGATAGCCTCATTATCAAAAATTCTGTGAATAATAACTCGGTGACCGCTTCACTTGTCATTGACAGTTATGGCACAGGTTCCAACGATGTCGTAATCAATGATAATTCTGCTACGACAACGGGTGGTAACGGGATTTACTCACTCGGTAAAAATGGTATCATCAGTGAAAATGTCGCAGATAATAATGGTGCAACAGCAACAGCAGTCCTGACAGGATCCTCGTCTCTTAATCTTAATGTGTATGGCGATTCAAATACCGTGACCGCAGTCGGGGGTAACGGTATCTATTCAACCGGGATGAATGCTTCAATCAGAAATAATTATGCGACGAGCAATACGCTGATATCCTCGTATACCGGCTCTTCATCGAATTCATACGAAGATGCTGCTTTTGATACGATTTCAACCAGTTCGAATAAAGTTATTGCATCTGGAGGTAACGGGATCGCTTCTACCGGAAACAATGCCTCAATCAGGAATAATGCTGCGAACGAAAATGCTGCAATTGCATCACTTACGGTACAGGTTTCAGGCCTGAGCAATAGTAAAGGAAAAACCAATTCGAATACGATTCATCTGGATGGGGGTAACGGGATCTCTTCTACCGGAAATAACGCTTCGATTCTCAATAATACGGTAAATACCAATGAGGGAACTGCTATTCTCAACGCCAGATCCTCTGCTGGAATGTACATCTATGCCAATTCTAATGAAGTCATGGCAGAAGGGGGTAATGGAATTGCTTCCACCGGGAATAACGCCACAATCAGGAATAATACTGCGAATGAAAATGCTGCAGTAGCATCACTTACGGCTGAGGCGGACCGAACTATAAACACATATGGTCTTTCCTATGCTGATGCTAATGTGATCATGATAGATGGGGGAAAAGGAATCTTTTCCACCGGGAATGATATCGCGATCCTGAACAATACCGCGAATGATAATACCATAACCACTTCTCTCAGTGCCACGGCGAAGGGAGACAAATATGCCTCAGCGTCAGGGAATTCAAATATTGCGGCAGGAGGGACCGGAATTACCTCCTCTGGAGCTCGCGCCATCATACTGGCAAATAATGCCAGTTATAATTCCGCATCTCTCTCTGCTGTTGTGAAAGCAAACGGTACCAGCCAGATAAACGAAACAACCCTTTCCGGAGGATTTGGTATCAATTCCACAGGCAATAACGCCACCATCAGCATGAACGATCTCTTATCCAATACTCATGACGGGATCAACACGACCGGTTCCGATACTACCATCACATCCAACAACGCAACCGGAAATGGCTGGACTGGTATCTTCTCCCTCGGTATCAATGTAAATATCATTAACAACACCGCTTCCTCCAATACATACGATGGAATAAACTCCACTGGGTCATCTGTCACGATTTCTGGAAACACCGTACGCGATAACGGCGAGAACGGGATCGATTCATCTGGCGATGCAGTCACGATATCAGGTAATACTGCGGATAAGAACACCATCGGGATCAACTCGTTGGGGAAATTTGCCGAAATTTCTAAAAACAGCGTAAATAACAATTTGGAAACCGGGATTAATGCCAAGGGTACATCTGCAACCATCAGCACAAATCAGGCGAATAATAACTCAAATTATGGTATTTTTTCTGACGGAACAGATGTAATAATTCGTGACAACACCCTTGCAAAAAATCCGTCTGTCGGTATCCAGTCAAATGGTTATAATGCCAGTATCCAGGCGAACACCATTACGGGAAGTGCCTATGGAATCTATACACTGGGCAGTGATGCTGCAATCAGCAAGAATACTGTCACCTCTGATGGAGTGGGTATTTTTGCTGACAATGATTCTGCTGTTATTTCAGGTAACAATGCAACAGGAAATTTTAATGGAATACGATCGAGAGGAGAAGAGAATCAGATCCTCACCAATACTGTTGCCAATAATCGGGATACCGGGATATATGTACAAGGGAATGGCACCATTATTAACGGAAATATTGTCTCCAATAATACCAACAGCGGGATTGCCATCCAGGATTCTGACAAAAAGGTAACAATAACCGGCAATAATATCACAAATAACTCCTGGAACGGATTATATATCATCGACAATGACGGTACCGGTGATGGAGTGATTTACAACAACTATTTTGGAAATGATGAGAATATTGAAGCAGCGGGAGATGCCAGTCTTTATTCCTGGACAAATCCGAACGGACCCACACTCGGAACCAACGTTGTTGGCGGGAAGTACCTTGCCGGAAACTACTGGAGCAATGCCACCGGGAATGGCTGGTCTGATCAACAGACACCAAACGAGACTGGGTACTCGCTGACTCCGTACGAGGTGACCACCGGGGTGTATGATTACAATCCGCTGATCGGAACACTGCCGACTTCAACCCCTACCTCAATACCCACGGTCTCACCCTCCCCTACGGCAACCGTAACACCGACTCCTACACCCACAGTCTCCCCCACACAGACGAGAATACCGGACGATTCAGGCTCGTACTTCATGGACAACAGTGATCCGACCACTGGCCACACCGGTGTCTATCTCGTCATCACTTCTGCAACATTTTCAGGCAGTGCAGCATCAGGCAGTTCGACAACCCTGAACCTTGTCCTTGAGAACAGGGGATCTATCCAGCTCTCAAACCAGGCCCGGATCATCCTTGTCCCGGCAAATGCCCTGGCCCGGTCAATAGGAGAACAGCCGCTTGTATTCAAGGACGGAACGTACCATCTCACCTATCAACTCCAGGTCCCGTCACTGCCAGGTACCTACGTCTACATCTTCAAACCAATACAGATCACCAGAGATCCGACCTCCGGAAAAGATATCCGCATCCCGGCCGGGGATCCGGTGCAGTTCACCGTCACCGTCGGGGCTGATGGAACGGTCACGGTAACATCACCATGAGGTTGATCTACCTCTTCATCGTGCTCCTGCTCATCGGAGGAGTATCTACCGATCGCCTCCCTTCAGGCATGCCCGAGTCCCAGGTCTTCTCAATCGGGACAACACTCAGTGCCACCGGGATCACAGGCCAGTTAACGAAGATGGACTGGATTGTATCAAGCGGAACTCCCTGGAGAGCAACAAACTCAACAGTTCTGACCTCATCTCCCTTGTCAGATACAGTGACTCACTCATGGGAAACGGCGGTTCCATCATCGAAGTGAAGAGCTTTGAGTTTGACTCCAACTCGAAGGGCCGTTCGGCATACAACATCGACAGTGAGAAGATCCTGACCTACAACAGCCATGACGGCTCCCACCTCCTTGGAGCAGAGATCCTGATGCCTTCATTCTGCAACATCGTCCAGGCAAAGATCTCGGGCCACGGAGAGATCAGATCGGCAGGGGGATTCAGCACCCCGGCAGCACTGAACTACCGGATAGCAGTCACCGCTGATAAGAATGTACCCGCACAGGGAACGGTCAGAACCGAGTTTTCAGGAAGTATCATGGAAGCCCGGGATACCAACCAGTCAGATGATACCTGGAACAAGACCGCTGCAACCAACTCGTGGATGGATACAACCGGGACAACTGGTGAGATCAGAAACCTGCAGAAACGGTTCGGATACGTGTCAGGGATGAGAATGTGATTTTAAAAAAATATTTATTGCTTGATTACCTGTAAATTTAAAAAAACGTTACCTAAACTGCCTAAATCTTTTTATACCTTCTTGCATGATGAACTAATATTGCCGGTGGGGGGTATTGCTTGATGAAAATGTTGTTTTTCTTTCTTCTAATCTGTTTATGCTCATTAGATCTTGTAATTCCGTCTGTACTTGGAACGGGGCCAGATCTGTTTGCAACTGGAGACTATAATGGTGCATTAAAAGCCTTTCAGAATGAACTGAGTGCCACGACCGGAGCAGCCCAAGCGCCGGTATTAAGCAACATTGGCACCTGCTACATGGCACTTGGAAAACCAGATCTGGCAGAAGAGAACTATGCAAAGGCTGTGAGTGTTGATCCCGGATATGGAAGGGGCTGGATCAATCTCGGGGTTAGTCAGGAAAAACTCGGAAAGCTAGAGGAAGCTCTGAACAGTTATGGCAGAGTATCTGATTCAGGGGATCTGGCACTTATTGCAGAGGCAAACGTCAAAAAAGGAACACTGTTAGCCAGTAAAGGCCGGTTTGATGAGGCAATTACTGCCTTTGAATCTGCTGAAGGTAATGCAAAAGGATCGGTTGCTGTTGATCTGTACACCGGCATCGGGGGTGCCGATTTCATGAAAGGTGACATTCCGGCAGCCGAGATGGCTTTTTTGAATGCTATTGAGATTGATCCTTCTGGTGCTGCTATGGCATATACCAACCTCGGTGTTATCAGAATTACACAGAAACGGTATACTGAAGCGAAATCTGCTTTTGAGACTGCAATACATAATGATCCTCAGGGAAAGACAAAAGCTGCTCAATATCTCCAGAAACTTCAGGGGATGGGTGTTTTGTGATGAAGGCATCAGGTTTTTTCCTGATTTTTACCCTTCTTTTTTTAGTGTTTACCTCCTGTGTTTTTGCAGAAGTGAATGCAACTGACTCGTCTTCATCCGGTACAGGCTCTGACACGACAGTAACCGATAGTACCTCTTCAACCGACTCGTCTTCATCTGGAACGGGTTCTGACACGACAGTAACCGATAGTACCTCTTCAACCGATTCGTCTCCATCTGAAACGGGTTCTGACACGACAGTAACCGATAGTACCTCTTCAACCGATTCGTCTCCATCTGAAACGGGTTCTGACACGACAGTAACCGATAGTACCTCTTCAACCGACTCGTCTCCATCTGAAACGGGTTCTGACACGACAGTAACCGATAGTACCTCTTCAACCGGCTCCTCTTCATCCGGAACAAGTTCTTCAAGCCTTACATCAGATACATCAAACTCAACAACAGAAACAAATTCAGGGACCTGTGACTCATCTGAATCAGAATCTAATGAGGATAGTACAGCTCTTACCGCATCATTTGAAGTTCTCTCGGAAGCGTCTGACAGCACACCATCATCCGCTACAACCACAACACCTTCTGCATCTGATGGAACATCGCTGACAAAAAGCACCAACATGACAGATAGTTCAGACGATTTTTCTGGATCAACCACCACGACAACAGCCGCTGTGTCTCTGACCAGTAGTAGTTCTGCTTCATCTGAAGAGAGCACAAGTTCTGATTCTGAAGTAGTAACCCTTGGAACCATAACAATTACAGCAACCGGAACTGAACTTAAACCTGAAGGAGGGACTGGATATTCGACTGGAGGAGATTTTATTGCAGGGTCAGGATATTACATAATCAACACTCCTGGAGATTATTACCTCGGTGAAAGTTTTTCAACAACGAACTCATTTGCCATCCAGATAACAGTGTCCGGGGTTACTCTTGACGGGAATGAACAGACAATAAGTGGATCTGGGACAGATACCGGTGTAGGCATATCCATCGACTCCGGTACCACCGGGGTAACAGTAGAAAACTTTGATCTGATTACTAATTTTGAGACTGGTATCTATTCAGCCGGAGATCAAGCAAACATATCCAATAATGTCGTATCAGGAAATAACATCGGGATCGACTCCTCCGGAGACTATGCCAGGATACTCAATAATGATGCCAGTTCAAATTACAATGTGACCACAGTCTCTGCGGAAACTGTTTCTGCATCAGCGATTGCTTCCGGAGGAATAGGGATCCGTTCTTCTGGCGACTATGCTACTATTGATAATAACAAGGCAAATTATAATCATGCAACAGCCTCTGCGGGATCGGATTCTTCTGCAACTTCATCTGCAACAGGTGGGTATGGTATCCATTCGACCGGAGAGAATGCAAACATCACCAACAACTCTGCCCATGATAATTATGTAACTGCATCAAGTGAGTCTGCTAGTGTTACTTCGGCTTCTTCAATTTCTTCTGTCTCCGGTGGGTACGGTGTCTATTCAGAGGGTTCAAATGGGACGATTCTGTATAACTCTGCTGATAATAATCTTGCCAAGGCAACAGCGAAATCAAAAACAAATGCGTATGCCACATCTTCATTCACTTCTTCAACTACTTATGGCAAGACAACTGCCTCCGGTGGGTACGGTATCTACTCCATCGGATCAGATTCTGTAATTAACCATAATAGTGCTATTAATAACTCTGTTTCTGCCGATACAGATGTTGATTCCGATATTTCGAGCGATGGAAATTGGGGTAACCATAGGGTGGATGCCGATGCTCTGGCTACCGCTTCAGGCGGAACAGGAATATTCTCACAAGGGGCGAACAATACCATCTTCAACAATTCGGCGGATCAGAATACTGCCTCATCCTCTGCAAATTTAAAATCAGAAGCCATACAGACGAATGACAGGAGTATGAGTTATACTGTTGATGCAGATATTTCCAGTTTGGCAACAGGTGGTTATGGAATCCATACCGAGGGTTCGGGAGGTACCGTCTCCCAAAACTCTGCAGATGATAATTCAGTGTCTTCAGCAACGTCTGTATCTGCATTTGCATATATGTTGCCCAGTTCATACCAATATTTCTCTGACTTTGTTACTGCCGATGTTACGGCTTCTGCAAATGGAGGTACCGGGATTTTATCGAACTCCCCTCAGGCTTTGATTACTAATAATTCTGCAAATGGAAATGAGAACTCACAAACCAGTACCTCGCAGAAATCAGGCACTCCTTTTACAAATCCAGGTAGTGAGCAATATGCATATCTAACTCTGAATACCGTTACGTCTACAGACGGGGGAAATGGGATCCAGTCGACTGGAGTTGGAACTGATATCATTAATAATACAGTTTGTGGGAATGATAGAATCGGCATATTATCTACAGCAGCCGGGAGCAATATCACTAATAACACTGTATCAAGCAATCTGAAATCCGGTATTTCTTCAACAGGATCTTCTGTGAAAATATCTGGAAATAATGTTACTGATAATACCGAATATGGAATCCTGTCTACCGGAGAAACTGCCACAATTACTTCTAATAACGTTACCGGAAATGTGGTAGGAATTGGGATAGATGATTCGAACACGGATCTCCTGATATCAGGAAATAATGTAACCAGAAATTCCAGATATGGGCTGGAAATTCGCTCCCAATCCGGAACCGTTGGGAACGGAGATATTTACAATAATTACTTTGGAAATGAAGAAAACATCGGGGGTTCCGGGCATTTTGATCGTTACCACTGGAACACCTCTGAACCAACCCTTGGAACCAACATTGTCGACGGCTCATTCCTTGCTGGTAACTACTGGAGCAATGCTACCGGAGATGGCTGGTCAGACCAACAGACCCCGAATGAGACAGGGTACTCATTGACTCCCTACGAGGTGACATCAGGAGTAAATGATTACAATCCGCTGATCGGGACGCTGCCGACAGCAACGCCCACTATCTCACCCACCCCTACGGTGACCACAATACCGACAGCAACGCCCACTATCTCACCCACCCCTACGGTGACCACAATACCGACAGCAACGCCCACTATCTCACCCACCCCTACGGTGACCACAATACCGACAGCAACGCCCACTATCTCACCCACACAGACCACAACAACAGATGATTCTGACTCATACTTTTTGGATAGCAGCGACCCGGCCCCTGACCACACCGGTGTCTATCTCGTCATCACTTCTGCAACATTTACGGGCAGTGCAGCATCAGGCAGTTCGACTACTTTGAACCTTGTCTTTGAGAACAGGGGTTCTATCCAACTCTCAAACCAGGCCCGGATCATCCTTTTCCCGGCAAATGCCCAGGCTCAGTTAATAGGAGAACAGCCGCTCGTATTCAGGGATGGAACGTACCATCTCACCTACCTACTCCAGGTCCCGTCACTAGCCGGAACCTACGTCTACATCTTCAAACCGATGCAGATCACCAGAGACCCAACAACCGGAAAGGACATCCGCATCCCGGCCGGGGATCCGGTGCAGTTCACGGTAACCGTAGGGCCGGATGGAACAGTCACGGTGAGATCACCATGAAGTGGATCTGTCTCTTCATCGTGTTCCTGCTCATCGGAGGAGTATCTGCTGATCGGCTCCCATCAGGCATGCTTGAGTCCCAGATCTTCTCTATCGGAACAATACTCAGTGTAACCGGGATCACAGACCAGTCAATGAAGATGGACTGGATTGTATCAAGTGGAACTCCCCTGGAGAGCAAAAAACTAAACCGTTCTGACCTCATCTCCCTTGTCAGGTACAAAACTGGATTCCTCCGGAAATCTGGTCTGGCAGAAGTGCCTCGGAGGATCCAGATCTGATTATTCAAGTTCAGTCATTCAGACCGCCGATGGGGGATTCCTGGTCCAGGGAAATACATGCTCAAATAATGGCAATGAGACCGGAAACCATGGGAGCGAGGAAATCCGGGTTGTAACCCAACTTTGCCACTTACAAAAGTGTTCTTATTGATTGTGGATCGACCAAAAAATTAAGCATACATCGACGAAATTCATCAAAAATAGCGCTATTGAATTTGACAGTTACGCAGTATTCGTAGATGAGAAAGACAAATACGGTTCATTTACTCCAATTTTGATGCAATCTACACCATGTTTTTATACAAAATTGGGTGATTAGATGCAATTTTGAAGAGAGAACCTTCAACTGTCAAATACCGTTACCCGATGAAATTCTGGAAAATATTGATCAAAATAGGGGATGATCTCATCAAGTGTCTGACGTTAAGTGGCAAACTTGATTCCTCCGGAGATCTTGTCTGGCAGACATGTCAGGGGGGGTCTGCAGCAGAAATGGCATTTCAGGTAGTACAGACTTCAGACGGCGGATATCTGGTGAACGGAAACACCTTCTCCATAAATGGCAATGTCTCTTGTAATCATGGGAATACGGATATCTGGGTAATAAACTTGATAGTGCTGGTATCCTGACCTGGCAGAGGTGTCTTGGAGAACGAGTGATGATTATCCCCGCACAATTCTTCAGACCGCTGATGGAGGATACCTGCTCAGGGCAATGACCTACTCCAACGATGGAGATGTCTCCGGACTCCATGGACAGATGGACAACTGGATTGTGAAACTTGATGCTCCCAGAAATCTGGTCTGGCAGAGATGTCTGGGTGGATCGAGTTATGAATGGCCTGAGTTCATGATTCAGACCCCTGACGGGAGGTACCTGGTCTGCGGATCAACGGATTCTACCGACGGCGATGTGGTCGGGAACCATGGTCCTTATGACGTCTGGCTGGCTCTCCTGACTGCAAGCCATCCGGTTACTGCCACCTCTGACTCCTGGACTATCGCCTATCCTCCCGGTACAACGTCATACATTGAAGGGACGAAGGTAACCTACCGGGCAGAGGCAAAGCCCGGGGCCGATATCGTAAATGTCTCTGTCGATGACGAACCGGTTGGTCCGGTGAGCAACTGGACGTTCTCAACGATTACTGCCAATCGTACCTTTGCAACGGCAGGTCAGCCAACCCCCGGTCAGGTCCATGCATTTGTCACCCTGAATACCACCTGGGGGGCAGTTCCCCTGACGGTACAGTTCACAAATCAGTCGCTCGGAGAACCGAGTTCGTTCGTATGGGACTTCGGTGATGGTGGAAGTTCGACCGAGAAGGATCCGGTCCATACCTATACGACTCCGGGAACATACACGTCACACTCCGGGCAACCAATGCCCTGACCGGAGGAGTTGCCACGTTAGCCCATGCCCTGACTGCAACTGCCGGGATTGTTCCCTCTCCGACCCCGACAAAGGTACCGGGAAAGATAACCGCAGCATTTTCAGCAGACCATACTTCAGGATCTGCTCCGATGCAGGTTTCGTTTGTGGATAAATCAACCGGAAACCCGACATCCTGGGTATGGGATCTTGGTGATGGAAACCTCTCTACATCCCGGAACGTGACTCATCTCTATACAATGAAGGGAACGTATCCGGTAGGCCTTACCGTTCAGAACGGTGCCAGTTCAGGCAGCATAGAAAAGAAAGGATACATAACGGCCCCCTGATTCACCCAGATCCCCCCGATCTTACCCCTTTTTTCGTAATTGACGATCCGGAGTTAGGAATATTTGCGATTCAATAGGTGACGAATGAGGAGATTGTTCTCCTGTAATGAGTTGCATAAAATCGGGATTTCAATATGTGGGTGATACCATGTTCTTTATATACTCATATTCTCTATTACATATTTCCAGGAGCACGAGATGAAGAGAAAGTGTTTATCGGTATTAATCCTGATTGGATTGGTTTTGTTGACAACAGCAGTGTATGCAGAAGGAGCACCTGATACAAACTCACCGACGGTCAATCTGAGTGAGCCGTTGTATTTACGCTATTATTTTTCAGCAGTTGAGATGCAGGCAATGATTACATCTGAAACCGCGTTCGATTATGTCCTTACAAATAATTCAGCCATGAAGGATGAGTATTATGAGGAGATGAACGCAACGGAAGCGGCGATTGCTGCATTTGAGAAGGCCAATGTAACCCCCAGCGAACATGACTCAACCTTTATCAGCGGAATGGAAGATGTTAAAAAATCTATTCCGGTTATGAAGGATGCCGCAGAAACCATGTTTTCTTCGTTTGAAAAGGATGGCAAAATTAATGTAGATGATGCCAAAGCGTTTGAAGAGGCTGGAGACAATATCATTCATGCCTCTGATAAGACGTGGTTGGCAACGATGACAAATCTGACACCGCCAACTGCATATGCAAGACAACGGTCCGGTTATACCTTTCTGTTACTTGCAATAGAAGAGTCACATGCATACCCGGCGACCGCAAACATAACCGAAAAGGAACATGCTCTGAAAAATTTCGGGATGTTTGATACCGTTGTTGCCAAACATGAGGGTAACTTTACCAATGAATCCTTTGAGGATCTGAAACTTTCGAAACAGAACATCATGGATGGAGCTGAGCAGATGTTTGCCTCATATGAAAAGGATGGGGAGGTTAACAAGGAAGACTTACACTCATTAGAGGTACTGGTCGAGAAATTAGTCACTGATTACCGGGAGATGAACAAGAGATTATCAGAATAACAGAAACCCCTTTTTTTGGTTACCGCCTGTCGGGTCCTTGTCGGTTCTTGACAGGAACGTTGAGTAAGAATCAGGAACGATTGAAAGGCTAAAAATTCGGGAAATAGATTCTCTTCAAGGCATATTGGCATTGATTTTCTGGATATCCTCTCTCTCTCTCTCTCTCTCTTTAATAATCCCTGGAGAATAACTAAAAACCCCCTATTTCCATCGTCGAATATATATGGGGTATTTAAACTCAAACTTCGCGAAGGGGGGGTTTTTAGCTATCCTCCCAGATATATTTGATCGATATATAAAGCCCTCTTAATTAGAAATCTATACAATCGGGGAGTCAAGATGGGGGATTTTTCCGGGACAAAGAGGAGTTGGGGGAATGATGACGAGATCTGATCTATCTGATGAAACCTGACGATTTTTCGGCAGGAGTGGCTTTATCCATATCCTGTTCCTCTGTTTCATTGTCGCCGTAATGATGGTTGGTTCTGGTGTTGCAGACGACGGAGCTGTATTGGACAATATCACTGGAAACAGATTATATAATGAGGTCAATTTTCGGCTAATACCTTTGAATTATCGGGAATCATGATTCCTGCTGATCGTCTCAAATACGAATACCCTTTTTTCAGAGATCATAATTCTGGGTAGTGACCAAAATATAACTGGTAATGGGAATCCGGCATATTTTCGTTTATTCCTACAGATTTGATCCAAATTATCAAAGCAAATCCTTTCAACAGATGAATATCCATCTTCAGTTACCAGGTGGGCCACTGCTATATGACGATATTTATCATCGAATATATATTCTACTAAACTAATTTTACCTTATTGTGAACCCCATTACTCTACTGAGGAACTTGTCCCTGGTTCTTCTATTTGTTTTACTCGTGACTATTCTTCTTCCTGTCTGCACTGCTGACTCTGGGATATTTACTCCTCCCATCACTTCAAACTCACTCGATTGTGGTCAGATTGAATGTTCAGGAAATGATAGTGCATCACAAACTCTGTCGGACTCTGATTTTGATCGTGGTCTGATGGAGTTCAACAAAGAACAGATGAGAAAGCTTCAGGTGGAAAGGGTACAGATGTCCAGAGTCCCTACATATCAAGGTGTATCCCTCCCTCCTGCTTCAAAATCACTCCTGTCTGCTATGCCTTATGTAGGGAAAGAACGAGATCAGGGATATTGTGGCAATTGTTGGGTATGGGCTTCTATCGGGTTGCTTGAAATAGCCCACACCGTAAATGATGAAGTCAGCGATAGACTCTCTGTTCAATACTTTAATTCTAATTGGAATAATGGATCTATTCAAGGAAACGCCTGTAGAGGGGGATGGACAGGAGATGTTGCCTCATTCTTCAATAATACTCTTCACCAGGCTGTTCCCTGGTCTAACTCAAATGCCAGTTATGCAGATTATTATTGGACATCCGGCAAAACCTCCGCGATGCCAGCATCGTATATCGCAACATCACCGAATTATCCATTCATCTCTGTAACTGATAATATAATTTGGGCATATGACGGACAAACTGCTGCAATTAATACCATAAAATCATTAATTAATTCGGATATTCCTGTAATCTATACCTTCTATCTCCCACAAGATGGATGGACTTCTTTCCGTTCATTCTGGAAGAATGAATCCGAAAATATCCTCTGGGATCCTGATATTTACAATGAAACCATCCCATCAGCCGGACACTGCACTATCATCGTTGGGTATAATGATACCTGCAGTGATCCCTACTGGATAGTTCTGAATAGCTGGGGAATCAAGGATCAGAGACCTACTGGTCTGTTTCGACTAAAAATGTATATGAACTATAACAGTACCTATCACGATGGGGAAGATTATGGGTACATGAATTATTTTGAAACATTCACTACCGAGTATAAACCTTTACCCCGGGGAACTGGAAACTTAACTATATCATCCTCTCCATCATCTGTTTCAATCTGGATTGATGATCAGAATACTGGAATTCTAACTCCACAGACCATTATGAATATCACCTCTGGTGATCACACACTGAAGTTGACAAAGAATGGTTATGTGGACTATAATCAATCATTTTCCATCAAATCTAACATAACAACAATGATTTCTGCAACACTTACTCGGGCAGGGAAACTATCAGTTATCACAAAACCTGCTGGTTCATCAGTATGGCTTGATGGATCTGATACCGGAAAGAAAACGAGTTGTACATTATCTCCCCTAACTCCAGAAATTCATGACGTGAAACTCGCGAAATCAGGATTTGAAAATTATTCAACATCTGTTCAAATTCAGCCAGGGTTTACGTCCCAAATTATCGCGATCCTAAATCAGACCGGCGGAACAGTATCTATCTCTTCCGTTCCATCAGGCGCGGTGATTTTTGTAGATCAGGTAGATACCGGGTTTCAGACACCTCAATCCATTTCGGGATTAACTCCCGGTATTCACACAATCTTGCTGAAAAAAGACCTTTACAAAGATTGGACCGATACCGTCAGCATCAAAGCTCGGGAAACAACCCAGGTTTCAGCAACCATGATGTCAGGGGGATATAATGGTTCAATCTTTATCTATTCAACTCCTTCAGGTGCTGAAATATCTCTAGACGGGAAAAATACCCAATACCAGACCGCAAAAAAGATTTCAGGTATACCGGCTGGATCGCACACCCTCGGGCTCCATACTGAGGGCTATGCAAATTGGTCCGAAACCATCACTGTAAAGAAAGGAGTTACTACTACCGTATCGGCGAAATTATATCAATAATTTCCTTTTTTCAATGGTACGAAAATTATGGGAAATTTCAAAACTATCAAATATTTCTTCGCATCAAAAAGAATGAATTTAAAGGTCTCCTATTGAGAATTATCAGTCCTCTCATCTAGGGAACCGAAAGCATTTGCGTTCTTAATACGACATCAAATATTATATTTCCTGAATTCAGCACGGACACCGTAGTGTTTCTGAAGAAAGTTTATCGTCTTCTCTGACTCAATCCAGCGTTTGTCCAGATTATCGATGATATCATCAATATCCTTCACACAACGACTGACAGGCTCTTCAATATCAGGAGCATGCATGTCAACCAGTGTGGCGATAACCGTGAGAGGATTTCTGATCTTATCATTCAGAAATGCCAGTTCAACAAGGTTCTTCTCAAGCTGGGTGAGAAGATCTCTTCGCTCCTGTTCCAACTTCTTCTGCTCGGTGATATCAATTGCAACCCCGATTGAGCCGGTTATTGTATCTGACAGATCAACGATAGGGGATGCATACAGCAGAAAGGATCTATCATGATAATATCCTTCAATGGTTGAGGTTGCACCCTGTAAAGCCTGTTTGTGTGCATCAAGCATACCGGCATCAACAGACGAAAAGAGATCACGAATACTATGACCTACCCCTGTATTTGGACGAAGACCGATCTTCTCAAGAGCAGCACCAAAGATACTCTTCACATTCAATTCGGTATCAGTTGTCAGCACGAGACCGGGAATGTGATCAACGATCATCCTGAGCTTCTTCTCACTCTCAAAGAGAATCTGTTCCTGCTCAACCAGCCGGTCATAATTCTGCCGAAGTTCCTCCTCTGCTGTGGCTATCTCCTCATATGCAGCAGCGATATCATCATTTCTCTTCAGCAGTTCATGTTCTGCCCTTTTTCTCTCGGTAATATCGGTCAGATAGATACGTGCAGTGTGATACTGGTTCGTGACGTGGATATACTCGATAAATGTTCTATCCTCAACGACTATCTCCAGGGTACATGTCCGTTCGATGCCTTTCTGAATGGCCTGCACTATCTCGCTTAAGTCATCAGGAATAAAGCGATATATATCACCGGTCCCGGTCAGATCACGAATAACCCGCACTGTTGCCTCGTTGTGCATCGTGATGGTCCCGGATGCATTGATCTCAAAGACAGGATTCGGGTTTAATTCAATGAATGAAGCAAGAGACCTGACCTTTTCTTCATACTGCATGAGTTCGGTAACATCGAATGGAATTGTGAGCATATAGGGGGAGCCATCAATGGTGATGGTCTTGCCCGATAAGAGGATATCTCTCACCTTTTTATCCTTTCCTCTCATCTTCACCGGTACCTGCTTACAAAAACCATCCTTCTTAAGCAGTCTCACGATCTCGTCTCTCTGCTGTATATCAACCCAGAAGTCCAGATCAATGGCACTCTTGCCGATAACCTCTTCTCTGGTATATCCCCACCACTGGCTGAAGTGATCGTTAACTTCGTAGAATGTACCGTTCGTAAGGTCTGATATTGCGATCCCTTCCGGAATCAGGTTAAAAATCGTCTTAAACATCAGGTCAGACTGATTAGGATGGGTAAGGCCATCTCCGCTCGTAAGCACATCCGGGATCTCTTCACACATCCAGACTCGTCCAATGGATTCATTATGAGTATCCCTGATGGGCCTGGACGTCAGATGCACTGTTCTTTGAACAGAAACCGTAAGATCCAGACAACCGGACCAGAAGGGATCTGCTCTTATCGCTGCCAGTATGCCGCAGATTGGGTCGGTTTCAACACCCCGGTCAGAGAGGACCCTGATGAGTTCATCTATAGTGTGAGCAGTCCATTCTTCAGGAAGATCGAAGAGTCTTTTCCATGCTGTATTGCAGGAGAGAAGGGTGAGAGTATTGTCAGTGATCAGTATACCCTCGGTGAATGCATCATAGCCGAAAAAGAAAATATTATTCTGCTCTGACATAATACTCTGCAATCACTGAATATGTAGACATATGCCGATGCAGGTATTAGAATATTGGCTCCCAATTGTCACCGGTGAGCGGATTATTCAGTCCTCATCCTGGTACAACCGGAATCAAACCGGAACTCTAATCTGTATCAGAAACAGATTCAAGGTATTATTGCAGGATCTGTTCTTATCAGGAAGTATATTTCCTGTTCACCCGATAAGAGAATAGATTCTTGTATCCTGTAAAACTATGTCCGGCTCACTGATATCACACATTGATAGGTTCTTTGGTATCACTGCCAGGGGAAGTAGTATCAGGACCGAGATTCTTGCCGGCCTGACAACCTTCCTCTCAATGTGTTACATCCTCGTGGTCAACCCGGCCATGCTGATGGTGGCCGGTGTACCATTCGGGGATGCAGTCTGGGCAACAATCATCTCTGCCTGTGCAGGCACTCTTCTCATCGGGTTGTATGCCAACCGCCCGTATGTGGTCGCCCCCATTGTGAGTCAGAGCACCCTCGTCGTGTATGTCCTCTGCGGTGTCCTGAACTACCCGTGGCGTGCAGTCCTCGGAGCGAGCCTGGTTGCAGGATTATTGTTCTCTCTCTTTATCGTCTCCGGGTATTGGGATATCTTCATCAAAAGCATACCCGGCACCATCAGCCGTTCCTGCACCCGGGGTATCGGCTTTTTTATTGCGTTTCTCGGCTCATCCAACTCTGGGATCATCCTCGTAGGAGCAATGGCGGTCACGTCACCCTATCTCCGCGATATCCAGCCATCAAACCTCTTCGTGCTCCTTGCCGGGATTACAGTCATCGGGGTCATTATGATCAGGAAGAAGACCGGCGCTCTTATCTGTGGAATCCTGACCTGTGCACTCCTTGCATATGCCCTGGGCATAGAGAAACTGCCGACTGATATTGTTACTGCTCCACCGGCGTTTTCTGGGTTGCAATGGTATCCTGACATCGCTGCTGTCCTGACGCCGACTATGATCCCAGTTGTTGTTTTACTCTTTTTTCTCACCCTTTTTGACTCGATTGCATCAATCTTTGGCCTGTCAAGTTTGATTCACCAGAACGAAGAGCCCAGGGATAATTCAGATATCAGGAGATCTTTTCTTACCAATGGTCTCTCCATGATGGTCTCCCCCCTTGTCGGGTGTACCACCTCTGCGATATTTATTGAGTCAGTTGCCGGTGTTGAAGAAGGAGGGAAAACCGGGCTTGTGGCCGTTGTTGCAGCAGTTCTGATCGCAGCATCGCTCTTCTTCCTCCCGCTCGTGACCGCGTTCCCTGATGTTGCAACATCTGCAGTTCTTCTTGTGATCGGTCTGTTAATGCTGGCACAGTTCAGGATCCCCTCTCTTTCCAGCCGTGGTGAGATGCTGACTGCATTTGTCCTTATGGTTACCATGAGCATCACCCAGAATATCGGCCTTGGTCTGAGCATCGGCATTATTGTGTACCCGTTATTCATGTTCGCTGCCGGGAAACAGTCCGAGATTCCCAGAGTATTCTGGGGTCTCGTGGTTTGTGCTGCGATATTCCTGGTGATATTCCCGTACTGAAGAGAAACTCAACCAGGTAATTACTCCAATTGAGATGATATTCGTTCGGATGGCTGATACAATCTGGTAGTGGCCCACTTGATAACTGAAGATGAATATTCATTCTTTGAAAGGATTTGCTCCGATAAATTGGATCAAAATTGTGTGAATTAACCATAATATGAAGGATTTTCATCACCTGTTATATTCAAGGCCACTACCAAAACCCAAGTATCCGGGGAGATTGAAAAACCTGAAGGTTTCGAAAAATCCTTTAATTATTCCCTCATCCTTCTGTAATCCAATAATATAGGTTCTTCCAGGATTTATTGCCTCAATATAGGGGTAAAAACCTGTTAAATAATGCACATTCAATCTTATTTCATACTCAAACCCATAATAATAGGTTTTTTCTCTCGATTCTTCGACTCATTGGAGATGAATGAGTTTCAACGTAACCCCCATCTTGGGAAAAATCATTTTATCCAGATATTAGATTTTCTTGAGAATAATTTCATAATATTAATTAATTCTCATCCTAACCGTATAATGGATGACACTACCCTGGTATATTGTTCCATTAAATCTGGGATGTGGAATTTTCTTTCTCTATGTAACCATGTTTGCATACAAAAAGAAAGATGAAAGTGGTTATTCAGTATTATGGGTTACATTCTTCCTATATTCTCTTATATGTCTCACAATTGGCATTGATAACATAAGTTATGTGTTCCCGACACTCTGGAAACAATCAGAGCCTCTGTTAATGATTAATACAACCTGTTATTTTTTGCTTCCAATAACCTGGTTCCTGTTTTGTATGAACTATTTAGGGAAGGAAGAATTTCTAACTTTAAAAGTTCTAGCTTTGTTACTGTTCACTCCATTGTTTTTAAGGGTTTTTAGGATTATTTCCTTAATAGATCCCTCCCTTGGATATTCATACGATCAGTTTCTGAATGATTTCAATTTTGTATATGAGATTATGAGGTACGGGTACCTTTATGGCCTCCCTATAGTGGGAGAGGCTTATTTACTGAAACGATTTCTATCTGTATCAAAAATCTTCAAGACACAGATTATTTTTCTTATCGCGGGTTCAAGTATAGTTTTAATTTCAGAACTGATTGTTGATAGTAATATATTCCCCTGGTTTGAACCTCTGGGTCTTGACATTATTGTATCAGGATTTCTCATTTCATATGGAATACTTCGATACGATATTCTTCAGTTTTCTCCAATTTTCAGAGAGAATTTTTTTGACATACTGAACTCCGGGCTGATTGTTCTCAATAGAAATTTAAAAATTATTGATGTAAATCCCATCGCAGAGAAACTTATGAATGTCCCACTCAATGAGTCATTTGGCAGGCATCCTTCTGAAATTCCATCGCTAAACCCGAAACTGAAAAATATTCTTGAGTCACCTGAAAATATACCCGATCAGATCCTTACCCTTTCAGGTGATGGCATAAGAGGGTACAGCATATCAGCAAAATGGATAAAGAATAAAATAGGAACAGAAGGAGCCTATCTGGTTGTTCTCACTGATATTACAAATACCATCAATCTTGAAAAGCAGGTCCATGATGCTCATATTCAGTTGATAAAAGAAAAAGAGAAACGAATACAAAATCAAAGATACAAGGAATTTTTCCTATCAAACAGGGATCCAATACTGATCATCTCAAATAATACGATCATAGAATGCAATCCTGTTGCATTGGAAGTATTTGGTGAATTCTGCGATAGAATAATTGGGATGGATCCTACTCTCCTTTCTGCAAATAACCAGAGAAATATTGATGATATCACGGAAAAATTCAAATATTACCTAACCCTTGCCGAAAATGGCAATCAGGTTGATTTCTCCTGGGTATTTCAATCTGGAAACAAAAGAATAGATGCTCAGGTTAGATTGAGCCACATTGAATATGATAATCAGGTTATGATAGAAATGAGTATCAGAGAAAACTCTGACATTTTTTTGCAATTACAAACCGAATCTGAAAAAAACCGGTATCTCATGAGTATCCTCACAGAAGAAGCACACCTTTGGAATGAGATATCAAAAGTTGTGCATTCTGATTCAGACCAGATTAAACTTACCCTTGGGTGTGTAGATCCAATAATTTCAAAAGCAACCAGAAATCTAGATCAGGCAAGCAGGTACTGCCTGAGCGATAAGGTGGATGAACAATCGTAAATTCAGAATCTGATTTCTGTTATAATCCTTGATCTGTCAGATACTCAAGGAGTGATCCCGGGAGTGATTCTGCAATAAAAATAAATAAACCCTGCATCGATACATTTCTGTTTTTAACCAGGTGCCATATGAGTGGGACAGCATGACTGGTATCATGGATGCCGAGATCGTGAATATTAGAGTTTAGCAAATTTCCATTGCCCTCAATGAGCTTCATCAGGGCTTCTGACATTTCCTGATTAAATATATCCTGTATTGATGGATTTGACATGAGAGCCATCCGGTTTGACTTAAAAATTTCTTCACCAGTCTGGTTTAAGTCAATAATCGCTCCGTTCCTATTTGTTATCATAACCGGAATCTTTTGCATATCCATTACCATAAAAAGAATATTTTTCATGTGGTTTTCATTTATGGTATGGATTTTCTCTTCTTTTGTTTTTTGGGATAGTAAATTGTATATTTCCTTGTAATGTGACTGATAACTTACCAGATTTTCCTGTAGTGTTCTGTTTTTTTGTTCAATCAAACCTGCTGCAAAAAACAGATGCGAGATTAATTGGAGCACCTTTGAAAATATTTCTGGTTGAATGTTTTCATTTTTTACTCCTATCACAAAAATTTCCACTAATTTTTCATTATGTGACATTCCAATCAGGAAGCCCGAGTAAAATTGGAGGATGTCTCGTATATCTTCCAGTTCCTGTTGATTCAAGACATTTTCCAGGAAAACAGAAATATCTTCATAGAGGTATGGTTTACCGGTTTTATACCGCATGAGGGTGAGCGGAGGTATCTGAAAGGGTGTTTTCTGGAGAAAATCAATGAGATGGTGTACACTCCGGAGAATTGAATGGGGTATCAGTATCTTTGTTATTTGCCCTGATAGTTCTGATTCATCGATCCTGATGGTACATATAATAGTATCTGGGTAGGTATCGTGGATTATGTCTGCTATAAGTGAAGATACTTCTTCATGAGGTTTTTGTACAATCTTTGTAAGATTGTCAAGCAAGTTCTCCAAAGTCTTGCAGAGGGTATTTATGTTTTGATCTGTTTTATCATCTGCATGATGAGCCTGGATTACAATAAGAATGCCTCTCATCTCTCCATTTAAACTAATCTGTAAACAAGAATACCGTTCGTATCCGTTTTTTGCATCGTATATTTTCTTTTCTCCTTCAATTTGTGAATTCATTATTTGAAGGAGATCTTCCTGTCTGAAAGGAAGAGTCAGGTTATCTGTAATCTCAAAGTAGTTATTTCCTAATATTTTCGTAAGTTCAACACGTTTTTTTTTCAGGAATGCTTCGCTGGCTTCAATAACACGAAACTCGTTATCCAGAATGAGCCAGGGATCAGTAAGCACTTCCAGAAGAGGATGGATTGATGATCTTACCTTGAGTGAGTATATTTTTGATGAACCCTTCTGGGTACAGGTAATGATTCCATCATTGTGAAGATCATTTGAGATCTGAGCAACCTTATTTCTGTGGATGCAACTCTTTCTTGATATCTCTGATATGGACAATCCCTGGAGATTGTTTTTAAAAATAGACATAACAAGCACAATCTCTTCATCTGATATTTTCATTTCATTCTCCTGATGCCAGATTTATGATTTGTCGAAAGAATGTATCCTAAACAGATATTCCATCACTGTTCCTGTCGGCGGTTTTAGTTTTCACCCGTAAACCGAGTGTGTTTTTATTATCAACTGGATATTACTGTGTGAAAATGCAACATAGTCTGCACAATTTAATGAATGCTAAAAAATAGGCCTTCCTATTTTTGTTTTATCAGATAATATTCTTGCAGATGCAGAGGAACTGCATTTTTTCACCTGTTTTGATAATTAATTTCAATTTGAATGATAAATTCCAATTCTACAACGATTATCAACCAGAATGATATCTGAGATAATAATGCATCACTTAATTGTTAATTTATGAATAAATCATCATTTCGATTTTATTTTTATAAGATTTGAACGAAACATAATTAAAAGACTTATTTGCATGTATGTGTTGCACTCTATGGGCATTTCAATAATTTAAAGCATTTAATATTTTATTTAATTTGTAAAATTTTTAATTATGTAAAAACTCGATTCTATATAGCACATCTTTTGCCCTCCCGGTAATTTCTTATTCTTTTTTTTGTTGCACTCATAAATCTGGCTTTTCACATGAATGGAAAGATTAGTTCGATAAGATGGGTGTTCATTCTTTTACTGACTACAATTGTGATATCCACCGGAGTTGCAGATCCAGGAGGTGATTTCTATGCATCAGGAGATTATTCTGCTTCTATTGGATGGTATGAGCAGGCGCTTCGTGGGTCTACAGGACCTGATCAGGCACCTATTCTCAACAATATTGGAACCGGGTATATGGCTCTTCACCAGCAGGAGAAAGCTTTTGATTATTATTCACGTGCTGTGGCAGTTGATCCCACTTATGATCGTGGGTGGATAAATCTGGGAGTTACACAGGAAAAACTTGGCAGACCTGATGATGCACTCCAGAGTTATGACCGGGTTTCAGGTTCAAACCCGGAAATTTATGCAGAAGCGATGGTCAAAAAGGGTACTCTTCTATCTGTCCAGGGAAAGCTTGCTGATGCTCTGTTCGCATTTCACCAGGGTGAAACAGGAGCAAGAGGACAGGTTCTTGTTGATCTCCACACTGGTATTGGAGCCATAGAGTTCATGCAAAAGAATTTAGGGGCAGCAGAAACGGATTTTAAAAAAGCAATTAATGAAGATCCACAGGGAGCTGCTCTTGCATGGACAAATCTTGGGGTGCTCAAAATTTCCAAGGGAGAATATGCTGATGCAAAGCGTGCTTTTGAGACTGCTATTCTTCATGATAAGGCTGGAAAAACAAATGCTGCTGTTTATCTGAAAAAGATTCAGGCAATGGGGGTGGCATGATGAACTATCAGATCATTTTATCAATATGCATAGTTCTTTTTGGAGTGTGTATCCCCGGGATTTTAGCGGATGGAAATTCAACCAATCCTGGTGATATGACGGTCACACCTCCTGATGTGCAACACCCCCCCGAGCCCTCAACAGAACAAAATCCAATACAAACCATAACTGTGGAACCTACGGTGATTAATACCATTGAACCTACATCGACACAGGATGTAGAAGAAACAATAAAGCCTGAAGCAACTCCAACTATCACGGTTGAACCCACATCGATGCAGACCGGTGAAGAAACAATAACGCCTGAAGTTACTCCAACAATCACTGTAAAACCTACTGAAACAAGAGCCTATTCTCCTGATGCGTCTAAAGAGACATTAACAACAAATTTGACACCAAATTCCGATGATTCAGTTGGAACTTCTGAAACAAATAGTTCGACTACAGACAAAACCTCAGATCAAACATCAGGAAAACAGAATATCTCCCAATCAGCCACTCAGTTGGTTACCTCGTTTTCTTCATCTGATGAAGAGAAAGAAAATTCAAAGGTTGTTACCCTGGGGACCGTGATAGTCAGTAGCAGTGGAACTTCGAATGCCATTTCAATCAACCAGACTGGTGGAATCGCAGGCAATGCCGGGTATACCTGGACTTCTTCAGATTCATACATAATTTCAAGCCCTGGTTCCTATCGACTTGATGAAGATATTTCTACATCTACCTCGTATGCGATTCAAATCGTTGCTTCTGATGTTACCCTTGATGGGAATGGACATACCATTACCGGTGATGGATGGTCCGGAACCGCAGGAGTAGAAGTTAAATCCGGAGCTAATAATGTAGCAATCGAAAATATCGGATTGGTATCAGGATATTATTTTGGTACTGGTATTGAGTCATGGGCTGATGATACCACGATTCACAATAACAGTATTAGTGAGAGTTTCCGTGGAATCTATACTACTGGATTAAATGCCACAATCGATGATAACACCGTAAATGGTGGTGGGTATGACGGGTGGGGCGTAAAAGGAATAGAAACATCGGGAAACTATGCAAAGATAACCAACAATTCAATAACCGGGACTGCAATGGGTATAGAATCCCATGGGAAAAGCGCTGCCATCTCAAACAATACTATTGATCAGAACTACGACACCGGGATCTATTCAGCAAGTGGTACGATAAATACACAGACCATTATTTCAAATAATTCCATCAGTGGTATAGGAGGAGCCAATAATGGTATTGAATCAGAATCTGTCAATACGAGTATCCTTAACAATGTGGTAAAAGGATATTCTATAGGTACACTAAATCAGGGCACCGGAATCAATTCAAAGGGAACTAATTCAATTATTGATGGAAACGAGGTTTCTGACAACGTTCAAGGAATAGCAATAACCGGAAATAATGTCACAATCAGTAAGAATACGATCTACGATAACTCTGGTGACGGCATTTCATTAGGGTCTGGAGAAAACAGAACTATCACCAAAAATACAATCACTGAAAATAAAATCGGTATCTCTACCTCTGACAATTTTAAATCGACGAAAATAACAAGCAATAAAATTCGAAACAATGATGAGGGTATTCACATTACCAATGGAGGCGGAGGTGGTGACGGAAATATAGTCAATAATTATCTTGGTAATGATGAGAATATTGGTGGAAATGGGGATGCAAGCGTCTTTAAATGGAATGTATACCCCACACCAGGGACGAATGTAGTTGGTGGTCCGAACCTAGCAGGAAATTATTGGAGTGATGAAACTGAAACCGGGTGGTCTGACCAGCAGGAGCAAAATGAGGTTGGATACACTACGACGCCCTATCAGATTGCTACAGAGGTATTTGATCACGCTCCACTGGTAAAGACAACAACCACCCCTACTACATCGCCAACTCCGACAGTTTTACCTACCCCCACTCTTTCTCCCACGCCTACAACCATTCCGCTGTCTGACAGTCCAAATCAGATATCCGATTCATCCTCATCCATCCCCGGGATCCATCTTGGGGTAGTGACAGTATCACTCCCACTGGAGACAAAACCAGGAGATGTGGCAGAATTACAACTCACATTAGAGAATTCAGGCTCAACTGCCCTCTCCAAGGAAGCGAGAATTATCCTGTCTCCAATAAATCCTCTGGCACAAATAGTAGGTGAACAACCTGCAATATATGAAAATGGAAAGTATCTCCTCACATTCCAGATCCAGATTCCCAAAGACCCGGGCACCTATATTTATATCTTTAATCCTGTGTATCTCTCAAAAGATCCGACCACCGGAAAAGACATTCGCATCCCTGCCGGTGATCCTGTCCAGTTCACCGTAACCGTAGGGCCGGATGGAACCGTCACGGTGAAGTCACCATGAAGTGGATCTGCCTCTTCATCCTGCTCCTGTTGTTCGGAGGAGCATCTGCAGATCGGCTCCCCTCGGGCATGCCCGAGTCGCAGATATTCTCAATCGGCACAACACTCAGTGTCACCGGGATCACAGACCAGTCAACAAAGATGGACTGGACTGTATCAAGTGGAATTCCTCTGGAGAGTAACAAACTCAACAGTTCTGACCTCATCTCGCTTGTCAGGTACAGTGATTCACTCCTTGGAAACGGCGGGAATATCATAGAAGTCAGGAACTTTGAGTTTGACTCAGACTCGAAGGGTCGTTCGACATACAACATCGACAGCGAGAAGATCCTGACCTACAAAAGCCATGACGGTTCCCATCTCCTCGGAGCAGAGATCCTGATGATAAACAACATGGGCAACTGTACGAGCAGCACAGCACCACCCCGGTGTGTCTTTGCTGACTATAATGAGATCCTGATGCCAGCATTCTGTAACATCGTCCAGGCCAAAAGCGATCTCATCAATATCAACCAGGCAAAGATCTCGGGCAAAGGAGAGATCAGATCAGCAGGCGGGTTCAGCACCCCGGCAGCACTGAACTACCGGATAGCGATCACGGCTGACAAGAATGTTCCTGCAAAGGGCACAGTAAGAACCGAGTTTGCAGGCAGTATCATGGAATCCCGGGATACCAACCAGTCGGGTGATACCTGGAACAGAACCGCTGCAACGAACTCCTGGAAGGATACATCCGAGACAATCGGAGAGATCAGAAACCTGCAGAAGCGGTTCGGATATGTTTCTGGGATGAGGGTATGATGAACTAGCAGTTCCTTCGTCAAATTCAATTGACATGATATACAATTATTGAACTCATCACTTGGGCCTTGACAATAAATCTACTGTATTAATCGTTTTTAAAGAGAAAGAGTAGGTAAGATCTTATTTTTTTATGATTACCTAGTTATTCATCCAGATCTGACAATTCATTTTTTCAAATGTCATCCCCAACTGAAGATAAACGATCTTTCTCCATTGTTCATAGATTTTATTGGGTATCTGGTGTCATATAGAGTAACAATATCCCTCATTCCTGAATGCAAATATACAACCGGGCGGTTGGATATTAATTTATTATTTTTAATCTACATTTTTCCTATGATTCTGCGTGGTTGATATATTGGGTGATTCTGTCTTCAATTTGGATCTCTATAGATTAATCTATTTCCTCCATACATAAATCCCTAAAAAGAAAAAACGGGAAAATAATTGTTACTTAATGAAACCGTTTAAATTAATTTAATCTCTAAAATAAAAACATTTCTTGGTCAATTGCATCCTCGCGACGGTTCACTAAAATATGTCTATCCTGTGGCACTTATCAAAAATGTAGTGCATTTTGAATTTATTTTAGGGTACCGATCAAAAAAATATTTCAGTATGGTTAAATATGTTCTCCAAAAAATCTCTAATCAGAGATGGAGGCCGTCCAACGAAGGCCCTATTATTTAAATAGGTCATAAAATTTCTCGACTCTCCACTCTTTTTTCATTTCGTTAATTGCCGTGGGACCGATTTCGGCACCATTATATACTATTGAAACTGGCCTCTATGCTCGTTGGCTCAAACGAAAAAAGGACATTACATGGGACTGTAAATCCAACAAATAGTGTTTCAATCAGTACATTACTTGGAAAAATGGATCTTACCCAGATTGAAATTGAATTGCACAACCATCTCAATTACAGCCAAACTCGAAAATGGTTATATTCACCAATATTATTATTCAAACTCTTGATTGTCCATTCCTTTCGAAAACAATCCTATCGAAAATTCATCAAATCACTAACACTTGAAGATTGCATTGCTCTTGGAATTCCTGAAATAGAGCCCGGAAAATATCATATTCCCTCTGCAAGTAATTTACATGATTTTGCTTACAATCGTTTGCGATTAGACGGCTTTAAGAAGATCATGTACCTAAACGGAGCCATTGCATGTCAATCTATTCAGAATGGTCACGGAATGGTTGATTCAACCCCTATTGAAGCCTCAAGGTATGATAAATATGCAGAATATAATCCCCATTACGCTTGCAGGATGCACAAATATCACATATTTCATTTAAACAACTTTCCACTTTATGGAATATTTTCTGAAGGTAATGCTCATGATTCCCCATATGCAATCCCATTAGCTGAAATTGTTGGTACGATGAATCCAAGCATGATCAAAGTTCAACTTGATGGTGGCTATGATTCCTTCATGATTTATGCGAGATACTGGAGAATTTTCAGAATTCAACCACTAATCGATCCAAGCAAGAACGCAATTTTGAACATAGAGGGGACAATTGAGAGAATTGATCATTGGGTAAATAAAATGTGGAAGAAAGGGGGAGACATTCGAGATTCTATTGAGGAAAAAATGCTATTTCTCACGAATAATGGAAGGGAGAAACAGGTCGGGATGTATCTTCGCAATCAGAACTTACTTAATCCAAATTTCAGAGTTGAATACAAATCAAGGGCAGATTGTGAAAGAACTCATTCACACATGAAACGAATGTTTAATTTCAGTGTAAAATGGATTCAGAAAAGATCTGAAGAATTTTACATGACATTGAATCTCATTTCATATCAGTTTGTATTACTTGCAAATTTAGTAAAAAACCAAGGAAAGGGTCAGGGTCTATCAAAATATTACTGAAAAAATAAAATGCAGATGTCCCATTAAGTAGCGAATGCTATCGAGTTTTTAGTTCTTCTTCGTCTATCAACTGTAATTTTGAGTAGTTTGGATGTTGATTCCCATCCTTTGCAGTGCGTGTATCTATCATTCTATTGTAAAAATTGGTAGTTCGACAAAAAGCGAATTATTTGATTGACAATCTGTCCAATCTACATCTTTTCATTGGACAGCCTCAGAGATGATTAGAGGAGCGCTTCTCTTTTTTGTAGTCCTGGTCTTCCTACTGCCACTAAGCATAGCAGATTCAGGTACACAACTGTACTCATCAGGAGATTATTCCAGTGCAATATCTGCGTTCGAGAGTGAGTTACATGATGTATCAGGTTCTTCCCAGGCACCGCTGTTAAACAATATCGGAACCTGTTATGTCTCACTTGGCCAGCCTGAAAAGGCAGTTGAGTATTATATCCGGGCAGTAACCGCTGATCCTTCATATGGGAGAGGTTGGATTAATCTTGGAGTTGTGCAGGAGCGTCTGGGCCGTCAGTCAGAAGCATTAACCAGTTATGAAAAAGTATCCGGAGATCCTGCTCTATTAGCCGAGGCTGCAGTAAAGAAAGGAACCCTGCTTGCAAGTCAGAAAAAACTCGATGAATCCCTTGCAGCATTTAAATCTGCAGAACCAGGGGCCAGCGGACAGGTTGCAGTAGATATGTACACCGGTATCGGTGGAATCGAGTTCATGAAAAATGATATTATTGCTGCAGAGATGGCATTTCTGAATGCGATAGATGCCGATCCGTCCGGTGCTGCCATGGCATACACCAACCTCGGTGTGATCAGAATTGCACAGAATCGGTATGTTGAGGCAAAGTCTGCCTTTGAGACCGCGATACGTCATGATCCCCAAGGTAAGACAAAGGCTGCCCAGTATCTTAAGAAACTTGAGGGGATGGGTGTTGTGTAATGAAGGTCTTTGGTTTACTCTTCATTCTTGTCATCATCCTGGTGGTGGCCACTCCCGGAGTATGTGCAGAAGGGAATTCAACCGATACAACTGTGAGTGGATCCTCTGGTGATACTTCCTCTTCCTCTGATTCGTCGTTTTCAGGATCACCTACAGTAGATACTGGATCAGCAGATACATCTACGTTAGGATCATCTGCAACTGACACAACTTCATCTGGCACCTCTGGCACTTCATCTTCTGACTCAACAATAACTGACACGACTTCGTCTGATAGTACCTCCGGTGCAACTGATATTGGTTCATCAGCAACCGACACGACTTCATCTGGCAGTTCTTCAACTCCAACAACCACCGGTTCCACTTCAACGACGAACACATCGTCATCAACCTCCTCTGACTCTACGACATCCGATTTAACCGATATCGGATCAACAGAGACGTCCTCATCTGACACTGTTTCCAATTCCCCATCGTCAGGGTCTTCTTCAGATACATCATCAGGATCAAATTCAACGACAACAGATACGAACACAACCGGTACTGGCACCTCTTTCTCTTCAGATACAGATACTTCCGACGAAGAAACAACCCTTACCGCTTCATTTTCAGCTCTTTCTGAAGCATCGAACACGACAGAGACAACTGATAGTGATAGCTCTTCCGTATCTGATGGGACTTCGCTGACAAACAGCACTAACCTGTCAGAGAGTTCTGATGACTCTTCAGATACAACCAGCACAACAACGAGTCTGGTCTCGATGAGCAGAAGTGTATCTGCAACATCTTCGACGAGCGAAGGTTCAGGTTCAGGCGTTGTGACCCTCGGAACCATAACAGTGACCAGTTCCGGATCCGGGACACCTGTCTCGATTAATCATACCGGCGGAGATGGAGGGGCCGGATATTCCTACGATTCAGGCACTAAATCGTACACGATCACGAGGGCCGGGTCATACTATCTTGACGAGGATATCTCAACCAGTAATTCATTCGCCATTGAGATCCAGGCATCAGATGTCACCCTGGACGGGAACAGCCATACCGTCACGTATACCGGAACAGATAACGCCGGAACCTCGGGTGTGTTGATTGACTCAACCGCAAAAGGTGCATCGGTTGAGAACTTTGCCGGTATCACTGGGTTTGAGCACGGGATCTCAGCATACGCAGAAGGTGCAGATATCGAGAACAATACGGTGTACTGGAACGATTACGGGATATACTCGAATAACTCGTCTGCTAAGATATTCGATAATAACGCGAGTAGTAATATCTACGGGATCTGGTCATCCGGTGATTCTGCGAATATCACCGATAATGTAGCGTGTTTCAATAACGCTACCGGTAATGGAGAAGTCACCGGCGGGTATGGGATCTGGTCGACCGGGGAGCATGCTACAATCCAGGGGAACAACGCGAGTTTCAACTCGGTAACAGCGTCAAAGAGCGGGGTCACCGGGGATGCAACGGTGAGTGCAACCGGTGGGTATGGGATTTACTCAACCGGGAATGATACCGTAATCACGAACAACGAGGTCAATAATAACTCGGCATATGCCTCCTCCTCCTCCTCCTCCTCAACAGCAACAGCTAATGGAGGGTATGGCATACAATCACTTGGAAACAACGTTACCATTGCAAACAACGAGGCCAACAATAACTTGGCATATGCCTCCCCCTCCTCCTCCTCCTCCTTCACCCACTCCTCCTCAACAGCAACAGCCAATGGAGGGTATGGCATACAATCACTTGGAAACAACGTTACCATAGCAGACAACGAGGCCAACAATAACTCGGCATATGCCTCCTCCTCCTCCTCCTCCTCCTCCTTAACCGACTCCTCCTCAACAGCAACAGCCAATGGAGGGTATGGCATACAATCACTTGGAAACAACGTTACCATAGCAGACAACGAGGCCAATAATAACTCGGCATATGCCTCCTCCTCCTCCTCCTCCTACTCCTCCTCCTCAACAGCAACAGTTAATGGAGGGTATGGCATACAATCACTTGGAAACAACGTTACCATAGCAGACAACGAGGCCAACAATAACTCGGCATATGCCTCCTCCTCCTCCTTCACCGACTCCTCCTCAACAGCAACAGCCAATGGAGGGTATGGCATACAATCACTTGGAAACAACGTTACCATAGCAGACAACGAGGCCAACAATAACTCGGCATATGCCTCCTCCTCCTCCTCCTCCTCCTCCTCCTCCTCCTCCTCAACAGCAACAGCCATTGGAGGGTATGGCATACAATCACTTGGAAACAACGTTACCATAGCAGACAATGAGGCCAACAATAACTCGGCATATGCCTCCTCCTCCTCCTCCTCCTACTCCTCCTCCTTCACCCACTCCTCCTCAACAGCAACAGCCAATGGAGGCACCGGCATCTTTTCTTCAGGCAATTATGCTACCATCTTCAACAACACCGCATCCAATAACACGATATCCGGATCTGCAACCGCAACCGGTCCGGGAACTCTCACAAAAACCCTGACACTCACCGGCGGCTTCGGCATCAACGCAACCGGTGATTACGCTACCATCACCGGCAACCAGGTCTCCGGGAACCGGTACGGCATTGGCATCTCTGACTCAGCGACCGGTCTTACCCTGACCGGGAACTGGATAAACCAGAGCATCGTAGCAGGCCTGAACATCTCAACCGGTACCGGAACCGGCGATGGTTCGATCTACAACAACTACTTCGGCAATGACCTGAACGTCTGTGCAACAGCCTCTTCAGCCAGTCGGTACCACTGGAACAACACCGAACCCAGGCTTGGAACAAACGTTGTCGGCGGGTCATACCATGCCGGCAACTACTGGAGCAACGCAAGCGGTAACGGCTGGTCAGACCTGCAGACACCGAATGAGACCGGGTATTCACTGACTCCGTATGAGGTGACATCCGGTGTGTATGATTACAATCCGCTGATCGGGATGCTGCCTACCGAAACACCGACAGCAACGCCCACGGTCTCACCCTCCCCTACGGTAACCGCCTCACCGACTCCTACACCCACTGTCTCACCCACACAAACAACGACGACAACAGATAATTCTGACTCATACTTTTTGGACAACAGCGACCCGACCCCTGACCACACTGGTGTCTATCTCGTCATCACTTCTGCAACGTTTTCGGGCAGTGCAGTACCAGGAAGCCTGACAACCCTAAACCTTGTGCTAGATAGCAGGGGATCTATCCAGCTCTCTCCACAGGCCCGGCTTGGACTTATTCCCACAAACGCCCTGGCCCAGTCAATAGGAGAACAACCCCTCGTATACAAGGACGGAGCGTACGTCCTCACCTATCAGTTCCAGGTCCCGTCGCAACCCGGGTCTTATGTCTACATCTTCAAACCGATGCAGATCACCAGAGATCCGACCACCGGAAAAGACATCCGAATCCCGGCAGGTGATCCGGTCCAGTTCACCGTGACTGTTGGAACGGATGGAACCGTCACGGTGAAGTCACCATGAAGTGGATCTGCCTTCTCATCCTCCTCCTCTGTATCGGATGTATATCTGCAGACCGTCTCCCGTCAGGCATGCCTGAATCGCAGATCTTCTCGATCGGAACAACCCTCAGTGCAACCGGAATTACCGACCAGTCAACAAAGATGGACTGGACTGTATCAAGTGGAACTCCATTGGAGAGCAACATCCTCAACAGTTCTGACCTCATCTCCCTGGTCAGGTACAGTGACTCACTCCTGGGAAATGGAGGTACACTCATAGAAGTGAAGAACTTCGAGTTTGACTCCAACTCAAAAAGCCGTTCGACATACAATATTGAAAACGAGAAGATTCTAACCTACAACAGCCATGACGGCTCCCATCTGCTTGGAGCAGAGAGCCTTATGATGGACAATATGGGCAACTGCACGAGTGATACATCACCGCCACGATGTGTGTTTGCTGAACCAAAAGAGATATTGACTCCTTCATTTTGTAATATCGTCCAGGCAAAGAGCGATCTCATCAACATCAACCAGGCAAAGGTCTCAACAAAAGGAGAGATCAGATCAGCGGGCGGGTTCAGTACCCCGGCAGCACTGAACTACCGGATTGCAGTCACAGCTGACAAGAATGTGCCGGCACAAGGCATTGTGAAAACCGAGTTTGCAGGAAGTATCATGGAAGCCCGGGATACCAACCAGTCAGAAGATACCTGGAACAGGACCGCTGCAACCAACTCATGGAAGGATATCACCCAGAGCAGCGGAGAAATCAGAAATCTGCAGAAGCGGTTTGGGTACGTATCCGGGATGAGGGTATGATTGTCCATCACCATCACACTGCACAAAAATAGTATTTCAAAACACTCTGATTCCTCATCCCTCTCTTTTTCTCCGTCTCCTTCTCATCCCTTCGAAAGTACTTCTCATATCCTGCTGGTATACTACACAGCCGCGATTGCGGCAGGGAATCGAACAATGGCAGGCTTTACAATTAAGAGTGTTTCCAACTCAAGAGGGTGATTCAGAACAATTTGGTATATTCGTACCAAAAATTATAGGTCCAGAATTACTGTGATCGAACGTGGATGAAATATTACAGAGGCACTTGCTCTATTTCATATGGAGATTTATGTGCTAAAAATTTGATTTTACCTACTCAAGTACAGAAATGAAATGAGTAAAGGGATCAATTCCGGATAATACGAGTAATCCTGAGCAATTGCTTGTCCTATCGATTATGGGCATGACATTGGCCCTATGGTATTTCATATCGGCAACTGTGAAATTCTGATTCCACTATGAACTGATGGAGATTCCTGAGAAAGAAGGCTGATATTGTTCTGCTAACGCTCTCTTCTCATGTTGATCTGCAAACACTCCGAAATAATCCAGAATCTCTACTGAAAAATCTATGAACGCTGTTCCTTTGGCTGTGATCACAGTTCCGTCTCGTACTACCGGGTTTTCAATGTATGTATCCTGAGGAAAGGGAAAGTCTCCGGATCCTGAAAACAGTTCCCGGTGAGAATCTCTCGTCATGGTCGTCGTATAATGAGCTCTCTCAAATAATCCTGCCCGAGCCAGATATTGCGGGCCGGCACATGTGGCAGCAGTAAGTTTTCCGGAGCGGTAATATTCCCGTATCAATTCAGTTAACTCGGGCCGCTGTTCGTAATGAAAACCGCCAGGGATAATAATGCCATCAACCCCTGAATCACCGGAGATCTCAGAGATGGTTGAGCGGGGAATGTACTGGAGACCTGATAATGCGGTGATTATGCTTGTGTCATATGCAACAGTCATAATCTCCCAGTTATACCTCGAGAGGAGGTGGCATGTCAGATTGATCTCAAAATCCGCCATCCCGTCAGCAATAAAGACAAGAATTTTCCGCATTATCTCTCCTGGCTCCCCTGAACAAACCTCACACCCATCGAATAGGCTTTCTCACAATCCTGTGGAAATACCTCCTTTCTCCTCTTGATCTTTGCATCAGCATCGAAGTATCTCATCCTGAACTTTGAATAGTCAGGAACATGGACTGTATTTGTTACATAGACCGATTCGCAGGATCCAAAAATATCCCTGATAAATTGTTCAATCAGATTGAGATGTGCTTCATATCCCATCTGTTTCATCAGATCATCGGGTGCACCCATGGTGAAGATGATTCCTACCGGGATCTTCTTCTCAACAAGAGATGTCCAGTCATCCCACGATTTTCTTGGAAAAAGAAGGCGTTCAAGAAAAGACCTCATCTCCCCGTTAGCAGAGCCATAAAAGATCGGTGTTCCAAGGATGAGTGCGTCTGCCGTTGTGACTCTGTCGAGAATGGGTGTTAGATCATCATGTATCGCACATACCCCGTATCCGGGTCCCTCACGTTTGCATGCATAGCAACTTCTGCAACCCTTGTACTCAAAATCATACAGATTGATACATTCAGTTTCAGCCCCTTTTGACCGGGCTCCCTGGAGAGCATGTTCGATAAGAGTCCCGGTATTACACCGTTTTCTTGGACTTCCATTTATTCCAATGACATACATCTGATCACTCACACATTCCGCTCTTCCGGTATACACAAGATATCGTCATGATTTTTGATATGAGGACTATTCTATGAGAAACTCAATACTATCCATTAAGTAGTAATTATATTAGTAATGTACAGGTTCTTCGAGTAAAGTATTGGTCATACTTTCGAATTAAGCATGAAATCGTCTCGTCTGATGAAAAATCTCTATCAGACAATAACCACAGGTCTGATCGCGTTCTGATGGATCGGATGGATGATAGTGATTGTTCATCCAGATCTTACCTGTTACTTCATGAAGTCCTTTTCATCAGTCCTGTCTGGGGCCCCCAACGGGGCACGTTGGGTTTTTTACAAATCCCGGATAGCCAGGAAGGTCTGCGAACCAGATTCTCATACATGATCTGATTCTGGTCGTGCACAAAAATAGTATTTCAAATCGCTCTGATTCCTCATCCCTCTTTTCTTCTCTGCCGGTTTCTCACTCCTTCGAAAGTACTTCCCATACCCTGCTGACATAGTACACAGCCGAGAAATCGGCAGGGAATCGAACAATGGCAGACTTTACAACCAAGAGTGTCACCAAGTCGGCAGAGCGAAAACTCGCCGCACCTATTGGCACCGTAGCAAGCTTCCTGGCCCTTGTCCAGGACATCATCGACAACAACCCCTGGGGCTGCACCTCGTACACCTCAAACGGGGCAACCGTTGCAGCAGTTGTCAGAGGAACCGAACACTACTCAGGCAAAGTCGTGTATGAGAACGCAGAAGCAAAGACCGTCGGCCAGATCTCTGTCCGGGCACCAACCTCTGCAGCCTTCAGCACAAACATCAGCACCATCGTGGCAGCAACGGCGATAAACACCGCAATGGGAGGAACACCCTCACATGACAGTTCAGAAGACACCTTCAGCTGTGCACTCAAATGCCACAACACGAACGGAGAGACCTTCATGGTCACATTCAGACGTGACAGTGTCGTCGTATCAGGATACGAAGCAGACACCATCCTGACCGGAATAGAGAGCTGGGCCGATACCGTTGCCCTCCTGGCCTAATCGCCCGAGAGAGAATGCAGTGGAATCATCTGCTTGCAGGATCTCTCCTCCTGATCCTGGCGTCGCTCACCGGAGCAGAGTACCTCGGAACCACCATCAGCACCGACGGCGTCGTGATACTCACCGGATCTGACCAGGATGGAAACGGGTCGGTCGCCTCCCGGATCATGGCAATCGGTACATCAGAACTCTCCCGTATTATAGGAGATGAAGGAGGCATCGGGATGACCGTGCAGGGAAGAGGCCCCCTCCTCTTCTCTGATCACACAACCGGAACCACCCCTACTCAGTTAGGTCAGGCCTGTGTCTTTCTGACACCTGACCGGATCAACGCAGACAGCCGGGCCAACCTCGACGCATCAGGTATCCTGAGCTCCGGAATCTATGCCATGACCCGTGTACCGGGTCGCGGGATCTCTGGAGAAACACTGGTGAACGGGAGCGGTATCATGCTCCTTCGTTCAGGATCAGATGGGAACAGGACCACGCGATCAACAGGCTTCGTATCCGGGAACATGACGCTCCACGATCTGACCAGGTACTGATCGAAGATAACAAAAAATGACAGTGATCAGAGGGTTTTGCGAAAGTGTATCTCTCAACTATCTTGCTCCATCTTGCTATTAAGCAGCAAATTGCTGTTATCCAGAACCCCCCTGATCACTTTCACCCTGTTTACCTAACCTTTAGATACCCTCCTACTGAATCACCATATGCCATGTCCTCAATGTCCATGGCTGAATATGCACAAATGCCCGGTGAATCACCAGATCTCAGCACGATACCCGTGTTTTGATCAGCGGTTCAACCATACGCAGATACTGATCCCCTCAATGGTCAATCTTCAAAGGGCCTTGTGTCTCGACATGGCACCGTGTCATCACAGAACCGATGTGATACAATGAACAGAACAAAAACAGACAAGCCCCGCACAACACTTCTCCTTCTTGGCCGGACGGGAAGATTGGCGGGGGTAAACTACCTGTATAATCTTCCGAACTATTGTACCTTTCTGTCATCCAGGGGTGCGTATCGTGGATTGTAGGACGATCCCATGCTCTGTGACATCCCGGCGCAGACAGGTAGATACCAGCGCTTCGGCATGGAATCCTGCAGGCATCTCTCATGGGACAGGTGACCGGAATGAGAGATAATAGTCCTGCCTCCCGGTCCATCCTCTATCATGCAGCGAGAGAACTCGACCATGAAGGGTACCATTCGGTCAGGATCGCAGGTTCAACGCGTCAGTTCGATCTCATCGCATGGAATGGTGAGACGATCCTCTTCATTGCAGTCAGACGTGCCCGCAGCGGCGGGATATCCCGGTTCAGCGAGGACGTGAGCCATCTTGCAGAACTTGCGAGTGGCAATACCCTCCCGGGACTTGTATACATCTGGATCTTCATCTTCAGGCAGTGGTACAGGTACAGGATTATGCCAGGAGGAGCCATCCCGGTCAGAGAGGGGGCTCCTCTATGACTCCTGCAGAACATTCCCGGATCTGCCCGTTCATCTCAATCGGACAGGATCTTGTATCATGTCTCGGCACCCGGTGCACAGCATGCAGGTCTGTCCTCACCGGTGAAGAGCGGCTCACTGTCTGTGCTCTCATAGACCGGGAGTTTTACGACTGCTGGGAGGAGGAAACTCATGGCCGGGCATGAATCCATGATCGATCATCCGACCCGTTCTGCCTGCTCGATCCTCTTTGAACCGGGCCAGACCGTCGAGGTCAGGCTTATCGGAAAGCGGGGGACGGCATCAGGGTTTTACAACAACTATGATAGGCTCAGTCTTGACGCTGTCATGTTTGACAACCGGGGAGAGTATGCAGGAACCTATGTCACCCTCAACCCGGTCAATCCTGATCTCCTGGCACGACGGGCCAACAGGATCGAGACCCGGCTTGGAAAGGACGAGAAGTCAGCAGGTGACAGCGACATCCTCTGCCGGAGATGGCTCCCGGTAGACATCGATCCGGTAAGACCCTCCGGTGTCTCTTCCTCTGAATCAGAGCATGCAGCAGCGATAAAGAAAGCATCCCGTGTTGCGGCGTATCTCACTGAACTCGGATGGCCAGAGCCGGTTTTCGCAGACTCGGGAAACGGGGCACACCTGTTGTACAGGATCGATTGTCCGAACGATGCGGTGTCCCGGGATCTCGTCAGGGGTGTGCTTGAAACCCTGCATATCCTCTTCTCTGATGAGTCGTCAACGATAGACACCTCGGTGTTCAACGCGGCACGGATCTGGAAACTCTACGGCACAACGAGCCGGAAAGGGGACAATATCGCTGCACGGCCACACCGGAAGGCTGCGATCCTCTCAGTTCCTGAGGTTGTGAAGGTTGTAACCGGTGAGCAACTCGCAGGCATTGCCGGGATGTTCCCAAACGAGGCAGAAGCTCCTGAATGCACATCCCGTGAAAGCAGGGGAGCGATAGATCTTGCAGCATGGCTGGATCGCTATGGCATCGGGTACAGACAGAAGCCATATGCCGGAGGTTCAATCTTTGTACTTACCCGGTGCCCGTTCTCGTCAGACCATACAGACGGTTCATACGCTATCCAGTTCCCAAATGGTGCCATATTTGCCGGATGCCATCATGCATCATGTGGCGGTGGAAGACAGCGGTGGCAGGAACTTCGTGAGATGTTTGAGGGTCCTGGGCCTTCCCGGTCACGTCAGCAACAGGAGCCTGATCGGAGGAACCGGAATAGTTCTTCAGCAGTTCATGACCTGAAGGCCGGTCAATCCTCCGGTGCCTGTGAACAGGATACGTCTCCTACGGTTTCGGATGAAGTTTCCAGAACTGCTTTAACTGTTCTCAATGATGGAGATCCGCTCTCCTACATGCTTGAGACCTTTGCACTCGATCATATCGGTGACCCGGTTGTAGCCGAGTGCCTGGTTATGTCACTTGCATCCCGGAAGGTGATCAATGCACGTGGTCTGCATGTTTCTGTCACCGGAGAATCCGGTAAAGGCAAATCTCATGCATTTGAGACGATGATGAGCCAGGTACCCCCGGAGTTCAGGCTTGAAGGGCGGATGAGTGAGAAGGCCCTCTTCTACATCAAGGGCATGCAACCGGGGAGCGTGATTGCTCTGGATGATGTATCTCTTTCAGATCAGATGCAGGAGATCCTCAAAGGTGTCACGACCTCGTTCCGTCGTCCGTTCACGTACCGGACCGTAAGCAAGGACCGGGTTGGTGAGACCTGTATCATCCCTGAACGGTGTGTCTGGTGGGTTGCCAAGGTTGACGGTACTGGTGACGATCAGGTCTGGAACCGGATGCTGACCTGCTGGATCGATGATTCGGAGGAGCAGGATGCTGCTGTCCTCAGGCGGACGCTTCAGGATGCATCCGGGTTCAAGCCTGAAAAGACCGATATCAGGAGTGAGGCTCTTGTCTGTCAGGAGATCTGGAGACAGATATCACCAGCCTGGGTGGTGATCCCGTTTGCAGAGCGGATCCGGTTCTCTTCGGCGATAAACCGGAGAAACCCGGATATGTTACTCGACCTCGTGCGATCCCATGCGGTGCTGAACCAGCATCAGAGGGTCCATGCAGATGCAGATGGGATGGTGCAGATCCTTGCCACAGAGGACGACTTTTCTGCAGCACAGCGGCTCTACATGGCACTCAACAGTTCATCAGGAAGTCTTGAGTCCAAACTAACCCGAAGAGAGGCGACCCTGGTCGATGCAATCAGGTCGCACGGGACAGGAGAGATAACGATTGCCGAACTTCAGCATATCACTGATCTGTCAAATTCGGTTATCTACAAGATGATACACGGCTCTTCAAGCAGAGGTCGTGAGTATTCAGGACTTCTGGAAAAGTGTCCGGCTGTTTCGGTCTGTGACCGGACGCTTGTAGTTGATGAGAGTGGGACAACCTCTGCTCACCGGAGGTCAAAGGCCTACTCCTGGGACGAGAGGATCTACGAGTCCTGGTGTTTTGAAGGGGGATGCTGGCTTGACAAGGATGGTCATGATGATGAATCACCAGACCGGTCAGGTGATCAGCGTGACTGCGGCATTGCGGAGCGTTGCGGCAGTTCAGCGGAAGGTGCCGCAACAGATTCTGGCTCACATTGCGGGTCAGATCAGGTATTAAACAATAATAATATTATTTTATGTACTCATTGCGGAATATGTGAAAACACACAGGATGATGAGTGTGATCAGAGGTGTGATCATGACTCTACTTCTGAAATTCGTTGTGCCGCAACAAGTGATCAGGATTATGAATCTGAACCAGGGAAGAGTTCATATCGCAAGAATGAGGCAGATAATCATTGCCCTGTTTTCCGCAATGATGCCGCAGATGCTCACAGTGAGCCCCGATCAGTATCAGGCTCCGCAGCACCGGGCAGTAGCGGACCAGGCTCCTGGAAGGTGAGACCATCTGATTTCTGTGAGATTGACCGGGGGTTTGGTGCTGGTCCATGTGACTGCTGCGGGTCAGAATGGGTGCAGTACCAGGAACGGATGACACGAGAGCGGCTCTCTGCTCCTCCACGAATGAACAGGAAGATATGCAGGTCGTGTTATGAACATGCACGGCTTGAGGAGGCAGCATCGGTAAGGTCTCTTCCCGGTGTGGTTGATGCCGGGTCGATGACACGGCTGACCTCTGATATCGGGAGATGTCAGGTATGTGGTACGTTCAAGGCAACATGGCATGATCCCGGGTCACGGACAACAGTCTGTGATTCGTGCCGGTCAAGGATTCTCCGGGAGGGGTCATGATCTCTCCAGTGTTCAGGTTCAATCTGCCTCACCTGCTCTGGTTCCTGTTCGGGTGTTCCGTGCTCTGGAAGGTTGGCAGGCTGAAGCCAGATCCGGCTTCTGATCAGGTCAGGGTGATCATCGACGGTCCGGGTGAGATCGGGAGGATATCCCGGGATGATGCCCGGGCTGTGATACATAAGGAGGAAGGCATACTGGTGGACCCCGGGGGAACGGTCGGGTTATCTCCCTCCGGACACGGGGTTGTGATCGAGATTCCGGGAGATGGTGGTGGGCGGTTTGTAGCAGTTGCTATGCAGGTCTGGAATATGCTGGAGTACTGGCCGAGGAAGAAGGCAGCGTTGTTTGAGGATGGATAGAAGGGGGAAAATAAAGGCCGGTGGAGATGTTTGGCAGGATGTCATGGGTCATACTGGTGAGACACCTACAGTATCTCTATGAGTAACCTTTTGTGAATTTAAACTAAATCAAGATCAATATGAATCAAATAAAAATAATCGTTGAACATCATCCTGATGGATATATTGCCTATCCTGTAGGATTGAACGGGGTTGTTATTGGTGAGGGTGACACGTATCAGGAAGCATTAGATGATGTAACTTCAGCAATACGGTTTCACCTAGAAACCTTTGGAAATAAGGCATTCCTGGATTATGATCTCATCGGAGCTGAACTTGCTGAGGTTGTTATCTGAATGAAATTCCCGCACGACGCTCCTCTAACCCGGGTAATCAAATCTCTGGAGGTATTAGGATTTCATGTCGTTAGGTCGGGAAACCACATTTCAATGGAAAGAAACAACCTGGATAATACGAGCACCCCACTTACTCTGCCAGGTCACAATAAAATAAAGGGATCTACGCTTCGAATGATTTGTACACAGGCGGGAATACCTCGTGAAGAATTTATTGAAGCCTATGAAAACTCCGGATAATAAATACAAATTCATGTTGGGGCTGATTCGATTCTGGGAGCAGTAGACTGATGGATGAGGAGGAGATCCGGAGATTAGCCGCAGCGGGTGAGGGTCTGGGCAGGGAGTTCAAATCTGAACTCCACCGGATCCAAAGCGATGATGAGATTGTATCTGATATTGTGGCAATGGCAAATACCGACGGAGGAGTGCTTCTCCTTGGAGTTGAGGATGACGGGACAGTAACCGGAATCCCCAATCGGTCAGGTACGGGGATTGATCCGGTTAAGATCAGAGCGATGATCTACACTAAGACTGTGCCAAATATTAATACACGTATATCGGTTGTGCCTGTTGATGACGTTCAGGTTGTCTCGATTGAGGTGGATCAACACCCGGAGATCTGCTCGACCTCTCAAGGGAAAGCACTCCATCGGATTATTGAGACTCAGGGAAAGCCTCAATCTGTTCCGTTCTATCCCCGGGATCATCTCTCCCGGAGGATACAGATCCAATCCATAGACCTGACCGCTGAACAGGTTCCTGATCTTGGGTTCGATGCTTTCGACCCGGTTGCTTTCGCGTGGATTCGCAGGATCATCAAAGCCCGCAAAGGAGAGAATACTCTCCTTGAACTGACAGATGAGGAGTTAGTAAAAGCTCTAAAACTTGTGGAAACCAAGGATGGAGTGCTCATCCCCAATTACGCCGGTCTATTGCTCCTTGGAAAGGAAGAAATCATCACGACCTATCTGCCTACCCATGAGGTATTCTTCCAGGTTCTCGATGAACGGGGAGATGTCAGGCTTAATGATGTGTTTCATGGCCCGCTCTCCCGTGTTCTTCAGGAGATTGAGGATCGTTTCAATGCCCGGAATGCTGAACGCGAAGTAATCGTTGGGTTATTCCGTGTTCCGATTCCGGATTATTCTTCTGAAGGGTTTCGTGAAGCGATGATGAATGCCATTCTTCACCGGGATTATGCAAAATCCGGGCCGGTGTTCATCCAGTGGCAGACAGACCATATTCTCATTACCAATCCCGGAGGGTTTCCTGAAGGGGTCACCCTAGACAACATCCTCGTACATGAACCGAAGCCCCGAAACCCGCGACTTGCTGAAGTCTTCCGGAGAATCGGACTTGTGGAGACGACCGGGCGGGGTGTCGATAAGATCTACATCGGTCAGATCACCTATGGCAGACCGATTCCCGATTACTCACGAACTGATTCAAATGCGGTCCGGGTGGTTCTCCCGGGGGGAGAGTCGTCGCTTGAATTCGCTGCCCTGGTCTTTGAACAGGATAGAAATGGGAAATCTCTGAAACTTGATGAATTGCTTATTTTAAATGCCCTCCATTCAGAGCGGAGGATTACCACCGCTGAAGCGGGCAACCTGACCCAGAAAGGATTGAATTCAGCGAAGGCTACACTTGAACGACTTATCGAGAGAGGGCTTGTCCAAGGAGTTGGAGAGAAAGGAGGCAGACATTACATCCTATCTCCAAGAGTGTACAAGCGGCTGAATGAATCCTCAGCTTATGTCAGGGCTAAAGGGTTTGATAGAATCCAGCAGGAACAGATGATTATAACCTGGCTTAAAGAACATGGAAAAATTACCCGGTCCGGGGTGATGGATTTATGCACCCTCACCGGATCCCAGGCTTCGAAATTACTCAATAAAATGGTTGAGAATTACCCTTCGGTTCAGCAAAAAGGGACCAGGAAGGGGACATATTATGTCTGGGAGGAGTGAGAATATGTGCGGATATGAGCCAGGATTATATCGAGGTGAGGACTTATGAGCCGGAGCATATCTGGCACAAATATCGTTACAATGAGGAGTTATCAGAGGAATATTCATGAGTGAAACAGAAGTATCCCATCTCTCCCCAAAGCGGGTTTTTATTATCGGTGCTGGAATGTCAGCCGATTGCGGAGCTCCAATAATTAGAAACTTTTTAGAAGAACGGTTTTTATCTCTCGTGAATGAGGAAGATCAAAAAAAATACTCAAATTTCTCTTTGATGTATATCTCCCAGATAATACTCCAAATATTGAAGAAATATTATCAGAAATAGACAATTGTTTGATTGAGGGATCTCCTTTAAAAAATTATTCTCCAGAAGAACTGTTTTCTTTACGTCAGGTATTTGTTAATGCAATAATTGAAATAATTGCCAAAACATGGGACAAAATAAATACAGATTTAGATATCGGTCCGATTGATAATCCATATGCCGCATATCTTTGTGAGGAGGAGGATATGGGGGGAGTAATTCGAGCCAAAAATATTCTTAATATGGAAAGAGAATTGGAATATTATCGTTCTCTTCGAGATGGTTCGTGTAAAGATGACGGAGATATCAGTTCATTATCAAGCGAAGCCCAAGGTTACGTGAGAAATTATTGTAAGTTCGCCAAAATCGTCGACCCGGGAGATACTATACTCACCTTTAATTATGACCATTTTCTTGAATTCGCATTATCTGGAGTATTGGATAGAAAAGATATTGATTATGGGGTAAATTATCGCGAGTTATCCCCTGACGTTGATCTGGCTTGTCATGGTCCAATTTGTTATCGCATTAGAACCCCGGATTGGGTTAAATATAAATTACACGTTTTTTGGCTACACGGTTCAATAAATTGGGGCAGATGTACAAATTGTGGAGAATTATTTGTAACATACCTTACACCATGGATCGGAGTTCAAAAATATATTGAATATATAAAATCTCTCCCTCCGAAAGAGCAAGAACGATATTTTTGCTGTGAAAAATTTGATCCAAAGTCTTTAATTGTTCCCCCATTTGGAAAAAAAGTAGAGAGGTCCCCTTATCTTATTGAGATCTCGAATGCTGCAATAGAAAAGATCGCAGAAGCAGATGAACTGTATTTTTTGGGATATTCTTTAGCCCCATCTGATACGAAAATCAGAGATATTATTCATGAAGCTAAGATCCACCGACATGGAAAGCGATGGAATAAGGTAGTAGTTGTTCATACCCGGATACCCGATGTGACAAAAAACTATGAGGAAGTATTTGGTGATTTTATCCCATTTAATGGGAAAGTAGCTGAATATTTAGATTCTATCCCTGATTCTGATAAACCATTTCATGATCCTCCAAAACAAATCGTGCTTTAACACACATCTGATAAAAATGTCTCAACAAACCTCCTCCTACCTAAAGCATCTCATTGAAGTTGATCTTCCGATCAAGAAAGTTATCAGAACATGCCCGTCGTGAGAAATCCATCCGTCATGGTCATCATATTTCGACACTTCATATCTGGTGGGCTCGTCGGTCTCTTGCTGCTTGCCGTGCAGTTATCTGTGCATCCCTCTGGCCGGATCCAGTTGACCCCTTATGCCCGAAGGAGTTTGTTAAGACTGAACGACTCGAGCATCTTTTTTCCGGCTGTTCTTGAGAGCATTGAATATCACTATGGACAGATTGGGTATGTAAATTTCGGCTAAGACCTAAACCCTGGAAAATGTACGGATCAAATCGGTTGTGATCTTGGTTTCGGAAGAGAATAAGGGAGGTTTGTGGCGGTAGCCATGCAGGTCTGGAATATGCTTGAGTACTGGCCGAAGAAGAAGGCGGCGTTGTTTGAGGAAGGATCGGTATAGACAGAGAATATTGAAGAGATTCTTATTGTATGTCAACATGAAAGGAGAGATGAGAGTTATTATTAGCGACACTAATACTATAATTATATATCTCGGGATATTTCAGGCAGGATGTACTCTTTCAGAATTATATGGTGAATTATGAACCAGGTTCCGGTAACTATGGATGATATACAAAATGTGGTGAAACGTCTTGTTAAGGCTGCTAACCCACGAAAAATCATCCTGTTCGGTTCATATGCCCGCGGTGAAGAGACTCCTGATTCAGATATTGATCTCATGGTAATAGAGGATACTGTCAAGCACCAGGGAATGGAGATGGTACGGTTGAGAAAAGCAGCCGGCAGAATAGCCCCTGGAGTTGGTATTGATATTCTGGTGTACCCGACAGAGAAAACCAGAGACCCTGTCCCTGGCACTGTTGTATACTGGGCTTTATCAGAAGGAAAGGTACTGTATGAGTGCTGAGGAGGAGAGTGCAGCATTAATCCGTCTCGCTTATGATGATCTTATTGCTGCAAAAATCCTTTATGAAAAGGATGGACCATCATCAATTATCTGCTTTCATGCTCAACAGACGGTGGAGAAAGGGTTAAAAGCAGTATTGATACGGAAAGGCATTCCCATTAGGAAGATTCATGATCTTGTTGAATTGACTGAATTAGTTCAGGATCTTTCACTCACATTGCCGGTTGGTGGTGATAAGGTTGCCCTTCTCAATCTGTATGCAGTCAAGGCAAGATATGATGATACTATTGCTGATACTCTCACCCCGGAAGAAGCGATAGAGATTGCTACAAAGGTTATTGAGTGGAGTGAATTGGTTTAGCTTTAGACGAGGAATGTTCCTTGACTGTTTCTTTGAGTATGAAAAGTGTCTCTCCTAGTCCTGTCCCTATTTGAGTTTATTCAATATCAGTAAAAAATCACAAATTTGTGCTCTTATTATATTGGGTATTCTATTATCTCTTGGTCAATCATTTAAATCTGGTGTTTAGATTGTTACTATCCCTTGATTATTATCAGTGAATATCACCAATATATTTCGAATTAATCATAAAAATTTTCTTATTCTGAATAACATATTCCCGAAATAATAAAAAAATGTATTAATTAGTAACTCATTTCGAATTATTAAGTTAAACTTAAATAACTTAGTTTCATTAAACAAATTTAATGTATATCTTCTATAATTCTAAATATATTGTCTGTTATGCAATTATTATGTGAGAAAAGAGAAAAAATCACAATTTACCTACTAAAAAATCAATAGAAAACCATGTCGGCATCGATAAATATCTATACATATATTTACATCTATGGAAAAAAAAGAATTAGATTCAGTAGCACAAGCAATCGTACAGTTCATTAGAGGTGATCCAAAACGGTATCGCTCTATCACTAACTTTAAATCTAATATCCCTTCAAAACTGAGAAAACAAATTGGGATTTTAAAAAATTCAGAGGATCAAGACGTAATTAAGATCATAAATAGCATTAAACCACAACCCTTCATCTATACTAAAATCTTTCCAAGAGGAGAAAGAAAGTATATCTCTACCTATACTCCGATTGAGTTATGCCTGCAATGTATCACAGAGTATCCCCAATTAACCATTAATCAAATTTCAACTAAGCTCCCCTTTAAAAAAGAAGAGCTTACTCAAATCTTGAATGTCCTAATTAAGGAAGGTAAAATTGGTATTGAAATTGAATTAAAAGTAGGAAATAGATCTAAATGGGTTTTTAAATTAAAATCAGAGGTAACTCCTATAACTAATTATAATTCTGATCGGACGGAATTAAAACGAGCTTATGATAATCTCGAACGTGGACGTGGTTATGTTGAGATCTATGAAATTCGAGAACATCTAAAATGGGAAAGGGATCAATTCGATAACCTTTTAGAGACTTTATGGGTTCAAGGAGATATTGTGTTACAAACGAGTAACCAAGAGTCTCTAACGCAAAAACAACGTGATGATTCATTTCTTGATCGTGAGAATACATTACGAATACTCCTTCTATGGAGTGGAATGTAATGGATCCTAAGAAAATCCTTCGAGATAACAATCCTTTTTGTTCAAACTCTGCCCCTCAGCCTTGGGGTAATAATGATTATGATGTTCCATCTATTTGTGCTGGGCCATTTGATAACCTCTTTAAACTTGTAAAAGCGAAATCAGAAAATCCAGAACTACCAATTGGTATTTTGATAAAAGGAGAAAATGGATCTGGAAAAACGCATTTACTGGCAAGAATTCTGAAAAAATGTTCTGATGAAAAAGTAAATGCATTTTTTGTTTCAATAATTCCGATCTTTGCTTCTTCAAAACCAATGGACCATCTCAATCGTGAAATCATAACTAGCCTTGGAAAAAACATCCCTGGCAGACCCAGGTACACTCAAATTCACCGTTTAATTACTGAGGTTTTAAGAGAATACGTCAGTAAAGAAAATGGGATCCCTAATATAAATCAAAAAATAGAAGACAATCAATGGTTTTTCTTTTTACCACAGAAAGATAAACAAGCAGAGGCACAAATTCTAGCGGATAATGCAATTGCATGGCTTGTTGGAGAAGAAGTTCGTGTCTCGAATGATTTTTTGAGGGCGTTATTTGCTTATTGTAATGACTTAAAGCGGCATATTGCTAGGAAATGGTTATATGGTGAAAGGCTTGATGAAAAAGAGTCAAAAGAGATTGGTGTTACCTATCATGCAAAAAAAATTGCAGAAGATGTTCATGAACAGATAATGTTTGATAGAATATTATCAATAACCGCGTTAGCTGCTCGCTACCATCTTACAATTATTATATGTTTCGACCAACTTGAAGATTTGAGTTCTGAAAACCAACGAACTGCATTTGGTCAAATGATACAAACATTGGTTAATTTTTGCCCTGGAACTCTACCTGTTGTCCTTTCCAGAATGAGGTACTGGGATACCGGACTTAAACCGTTTCTCAATACAAGCGTGATTGAAAGAGTTGAGATGAATTCATTTGCGATAATGGGTTGTTCACCTGATCAAGTTGATGAAATACTTCAAGGAAGGATAAAAAGTAAATTCCCCGAAAAATGGATTGAATTGTATAATTGGCTTTCCAATGAACTGAAAAAGAACCTATTTCAAAACAATATTGGTACTCTTTCTCCTCGAGAAGTAATAATAAAAGCCAACAAGATTATCTTAAATAATCAGCAGATAAAAAAGGTAAATCCACTTGATATTCTGTCTTTAAAATTTAAAGAAGCAACTGAAGAATTGAGATGCTTAGAACCCACCAAATGGTCTCTCTCAAAAGAACAGTTACTATCTGCCACATCTCTCTATTTTAAAGGAATTGGTTGGCATGTAACTACAAGTACAGATAGTAAAAAGTATATAAAAATCTCAAATAAAAACGAAAAAGCAGTCATCCTAATTAATACTGAGAGTAACTATCAAACAGTAGGAGGATATTTCACAGAGGGGATAAAGTTAATTAATAAGAATAAAGATCAATTTTGCATAATTATTGCTGATCCAAGGTGTACGTTGAGTAAAAAATCATGGATAGCTACTGGAAAGAAACAAAAAGAATTTGCTAATAAAGGTGGGTATGTTTATTCTCCTCATTATGCAGATATCTGTCGTTTTTACGCTCTTGATAATCTACGACGGAATGTTGTTGTCGGTGATATTACATATGAAACTCTTGATGGATCAAGGAATGTTACATTAGAAGACCTAAATCTCTTTATTAAAACTCCAGAAAAGTTTGGAGAGGTATTACTATCAATCCCGCCAAAGAATATCCCGCTTCCTCCACAGTGTGATCATATAAAAAACGTATTAACTGACCTCCTTCGGACTGGCCCATCCTTCATTGCAGATATTGATTATATCCATAAAGAATTGATAAAAACATTTCCAATAAGTCTCGATTCGCTTATTGATTGCTGTAAAAGTCATGAAGATGATTTCAAACTTATTCCTACTGGTTCTGGATTGACAATTATGCTATATGGATCATCAGCAACATGTTAAAATTATCTGTAAGTGCCTTACATCTTTGCCAACATTGTCCTCGTCTACTTGGATACTTTTTAGAAAAAAACGGAAAAGCATGGAGAATTGGTCATAAGGGATCAGGCAAGTTACCTGGTAAATACTTTCATTATATTAGCCGAAAGGTACATTCGGATATCTCTGGGAGAGGAGATCAAGAAAAGCGTCAAAAGTTGATAAATGCATTTGGAAAACCATCAAAAACGCGGTCCTCTTTTGTTCTTGAAACTATTAAAATGGAGTATTTTTATCCTTATCTGCTTGATCATGGCATAAAATTTGGTCCCGATAATGCCATAGCACTTGGGGCAGCAATGAAAGTTTGGAGCAATTATCTTTGTGAGATGGTTACTCCCCATATAGATATCGGGGAAAAACCCGATGTAGTTATTAGGATGGTATTTCAAGACGCTAGCCCCATGATGAAAACAGAATTTATTACTATTGATGGAACAAAGGTTTTGGTCAGAGGTAGCACCGATGGGATTCTTTTTGATATTACAGAGAATACTCCTATAATTGTTGAATATAAAGGGAAAATGGCATCAAATCCAACTCAAGAGTTAATTCAAACAGCTCTATATTCAAAAATGTTTTATCAAAATACGGGTCTTTTTCCTGGAGTACATGTCCTTTATCTTGAAGAGGAAGAACCATTAATTCGATATAGTGTTGATCAAATAAAAACAATTATTAAAGGGGTTCCTCAACTCGTCGAAAGAGCTAAAGATGTTGCCTCAGGTAAAAGACCTATATTAGGTACTCTTGATAAAAACCTTTGTAAACAATGTTTCTTCTTTGAACAATGTGAAGAAAAGTTTGGCAGATGACCTAAATTTGATGGTGAATTATAATCCCTGTCTCAAACAAACCTCCTTTCAATGGATGAGTCACGATCTCTTCAGCAGATTTTCTCCCTGCAAGATATGCCGCAAGTCCGGGATCGGTAAAATATACCTTTGGCATCTGAATCAGGCGTTTATTGAAATTTTTATGATGAATCTTTAAGAGAAAAACAATCCCTGATGTTTCAAGAAGAGATATCCATTCCTTGACAGTCTTATGGTTTATGCCGTAATCACTACCAATAGATGAAAAATTTACTATCTGCCCGACCCGGTTGGCACACATCCTGAGGAAGGTCTGAAACGTGGTGAGATTATGGACCTGTTTCAGTTGCCTGAGATCCCGTTCAAGATATGTCTGAACATACGACGAGTAATAGTCAGATGGGAGAATCGTTGAGTTATATAGCCGGGGATAAAAGCCCCTGTATAGATATTCTTCATACCTGTCGTATTGAAACCCTGCCTGGATCAGTTCATTCATTGATAGTGGCAGTAGCCGAATGATACCGATTCTCCCAGCAAGAGACTGGGATATACGTTCCATCATGAGAAAGTTCTGTGAACCTGTTAGAATGAATTGGCCTGGAGTATTATTGTGATCCAGAATCCCCTGTAAATATGAGAACAACTCCGGAACATACTGTGCTTCATCAATAATTGCCCCGGTATCCTGAAACTGTGCCAGAAAACTCCTGGGATCCTCCTCTGCAAATCTCCGGGTGTCAGGCTCTTCGAGAAAGATGCATGGTTTTGAGGGGAACAGAGTCTTGACCAGGGTAGTTTTCCCGGACTGACGTGGCCCGGTTATGATCACTGCAGGAAATCCTGCAACCAACTCCAGTATCCTTTTCCGGCTGTTCTTGAGATCATAGAATATCACTATGGACAGATTGGAAATTGAATTCTCAATATGTCCAGATCAGATAAGTGAATTTCAGTTAAGATCAAACACTTGGAGAATAATGGGATCAAATCGTTTGTGATCGAGATTCCGGGAGAGGATGGCGGTCGGTTTGTAGCGGTTGTCACACAGGTCTGGAACGTGCTGGAGTACTGGCCGAAGAAGAAGGCGGCGTTGTTTGAGGAGGCAGGTAACATGATCGTTGGATAACCGGGATACAATTGGGTGTATGTGTTCCATGGTGAGAATTAAAAAGGGAATGATTGAGAATCAGATCAGGAGATGTAACACCCATCAATGATATCGAAGAAATTAGAAACTTGGTCTTCTCCTCATGATCTGCAATACCAACAAAAATGTGATGTATTTTTTTGGATCCCTACTCGATAAGCCCTTAAGTCCTTAAATTCGGTGTTTTTTAATTCATGTTGGTGATTAATTCCCTGACATCAATCCAGATTACCAGTTCTTTTCTGCTTTCTCCCCGCTCTCCAACCTCTTTCTTAATTACCCCGAGGATGTGCCCTCCGTCATCAGATCCGCCTTTCGTTGCCTGATCGATATCTGTCACCGGAACAGTCAGCACTGAGGTTACTTCATCAACAACAATACCGGTTTTCTGTGAAGAGACCGTATCGTCCATCACAATGAACCTGAGATCTGCAGTGGATGCATCTTTTGATGCTTTTATCCTGAGTAACTGTCGGAGGTCAACAATGGTTGTAATTTCACCACGAAGATCAATTATCCCTCTGACATGGGATGGAGCATGAGGAAGAGGAGTGATCTTTGAAGCCTCTACAATCTCCCGGACATCAAAAAGGTTGACCGCAAATTTGTCTTCTCCAATAATGAATTCGACAACCTGCACCTCATCTTCCTGATTTTCCTTTCCTGACTGTGTTTTGATGTTAGCAAGATCCATCTTCGCTCCTAGATTCTAAACTTCGCCATCTCTCTAGAGACCACATCAGCGATCCCACTCACATTCGTGATAACTCTGCTAACCTGCTCAATAGCGGATGATGCTTCTTCAGTTGCTGCAGCAGCATCTCTTGCATCCTTTGTAGTGTTCTGAATGAGACCGCTCACTTCATTGATACTTGCAGTAACTTCCTCAACAGATGCAGCCTGTTCTTCTGATGAAGACGCTACATCGGTTGCATTCCTGGTTATCTCATCAATCGAAATAGCAATCTGGTTGAAAGCATCCAGGGTTTCAAGCAGGGCTGAACTGCCAACCTCCACCGTCTCACCAGCGTGGCCCATGGCAGCATTTGCCTGTTTCGCTTTATTTTGCAGGTCAGTTATCATATCTGCGATATTTTCAGCCGAAGTGCGGGAATCCTGTGCCAGAGATTTGACTTCAGCTGCAACAACGGCAAATCCTCGTCCTGCTTCACCTGCCCGTGCAGCTTCTATTGCAGCATTCAGGGCTAGAAGGTTGGTCTGGTTTGCAATATCTGATATCAGGCGGACAATCTTTCCAATCTCATCCATCTTCTGATTAATATCTTTAACGATCTGATCAACCTCTGATGATGAGTGTTTTATCTCATTCATTGCCGTTTCAGACTTATGAGCAAGTTCAACACCGCTCTTTGCAAAGTTGTTGGCCTGGGTTGCTGTTACTGAGACCATCTCTGCTTTTCTTGATACTTCAGAAACAGTGATATTCAGGTCTTCCATTGCTTTGAGCACCTGGATGATGCTATCTTCTCCTTGCCGTGAGTTACTACTGACTTCCCCGGTGATCCGCACAACCTGCTGTGCACCAGCTGCTACTTCCTCAGTACTTGCTGTTGCCTCTTCTGCATTTGAGGCAAGATCTATAACCTGTTTATTGATGAGCCCGACTGCTTCTGATACCTGGATTCCGATATTATTCAGAGCATCTTTGAATGCAATCCAGTCACCTGATACATTGAGAGAAGTATCAACCCGTGCAGCAAAATTTGAGTTTGCATATTCTTTTGAGACCCGGAGTGCCTCATTGACCGGGATGATAACACTGTCAAGTGTCTCATTAACTCCCTCAACGATCTTGCGGAAGTCACCCTGGTGTTTGTTTGCATCCGCACGGGTTTGAAGTCGCCCTTCTACTCCTGCCTTAGATAACAGATTTGCATCTGATACTAGAGCGTTGACTGCATCAATACAGATATTGAGATTGTCCTTGATCGTGTTAAAGTCACCATTATACGAATCGGTGATCTTAACCGGAATGTCACCTTTACTGATTCGGTCAACATAGTTTGCAGCCACATTAAGAGGTCCAATAACTGCATCGAGAGTTTTGTTGACACCTTCTACAATCTTTCTGAAGTCGCCCTGATGCTTGTTAGCATCCGCACGTGTTTCGAGTTTTCCGTCAATAGCTGCCTGAGAGAGCATGTTAGCATCTGCGACAAGTGCATTTACGGCATCTATGCAGGTGTTCAGGTTGTTTTTGATGATATTGAAGTCGCCGTGATATGTGTCAGTAATTTTTGGTGGAATTTTTCCTTTTGAAATATTGTCAACATAATTTGCAGCGACGTTTAGAGGGTCAATAACTGCATCAAGTGTTTTGTTGACGCCCTCTACAATCTTGCGGAAATCTCCCTGGTGTTTAGAATCATCAGCCCTTGTCTCAAGTTTTCCTTCAATAGCTGCCTGAGAGAGTATGTTTGCATCTGCGACAAGTGCATTTACCGCGTCAATGCAGGTGTTCAGGTTGTTTTTGATGATATTGAAGTCGCCGTGATATGTGTCAGTAATTTTTGGTGGGATTTTTCCTTTTGAAATATTGTCAACATAATTTGCAGCAACGTTTAGGGGGTCAATAACTGCATCAAGAGTCTCATTTACTCCTTCTACAATCTTTCTAAAATCTCCCTGGTGTTTCGTGGCATCAGCGCGGGTTTCGAGTTTTCCCTCAATAGCTGCGTGAGAAAGCATGTTTGCATCTGCGACAAGGGCTTTGATGCTCTCTTTCATCTTAATAAGGTATTCATAGATCTGATCTTTTTCAGATGCCATATTCATCTGGGCAGTCATATCACCGGCTGATATCTTCGTGACATACTCGATGAGTTCTGATAGCCATTGATGCACTCCGTTAATGGCATTTTTCATCTCCTCATGATCGCCATAACATTCAATCTCAACCCGTTCCCGAAGATCTCCTCCCCTTATCTGCCTCAATATCCTGTTTCCTTCTCCAATAGGGAGAAGGATAGCATCTAGCATCTGGTTGATATTTTGCACAAGGTTTTTCCAGTCTCCTTCAAATTTTGAGATGTCTGCCCGGGTTGATAATTTTCCCTCTGCTGATGCGGTTGTTAAATCATTGAGGACAGAGAAGAGTTCCAGAATCCTGGAGCGAAACATGTTGACATCATGAGTGATAAATGCCTTTTTTCCGGGAAGTTGTTCCATCTCAATAGAAAAATCCCCTTCTCCAAAGTGCCGTATCACTTCTACAATGCGCTTTTTAACCCCGATATGATCACTAACCTGCTCATTCACCCCTTCTGCCATAGTGCGGTACACACCGGTAAATTTGTCTACAGGCATGAACCACTCAATATCGCCGGCTTTCTGGTTCTGCCTCATCAAGGCAATTTCTTCAACAAAAATACTTAATTCTTTTCGTTCTTCCTGAAGGGTTGATATTAAAGCTTTTAACTCTTCAGTACTCAGTTTTTCAATATTGTTCAAATCCATGATATCTCCGATTATTGTAATTTAAAAAAACCTGATTCTCTATGGTTAAAGATCCTTCTCTATTCGCTGTATCATCTTTTTGATATCAAGCCAGATCACAAGGACATTCTTGTCTTTTCCTCTTCCATCCTTGCGATGTTTACGTATTACTCCGAGAATATCCCGTGAACCCTCACTGGATGAATGAGCCTCCTGGTCAATATCGTTCTTATAATATGTAGTGACCGAATAGACATCATCGACCAGGATCCCGATCATCTTATCACTGACAGTTTTATCAAGCACAATCACCCTTGAGCGCCTCTTTCCTGTAGATTCCCGGGTGATGTGCATCATAACCCGAAGGTCTATGATCGTGGTGATCATGCCCCTGAGATCTATGATTCCGGTAATAAATTCAGGGACATTGGGAATTGGTGTGACATCGGGTGTAGTAATCACTTCTCTGGTATCAAAGAGGTCAACCGCAAACATCTCATCCCCAATCCCAAATTCAACCACCTGTTCAGTATCTTTAATCCGGGAGTAGGAGATATGGTCCCTTCCCCGGCTAATGCCTGAATCAGGTGCAAATTTTCTCATATCTGTCTGCTTTACAGTAATAGGTTCCATGATGCCCCTTCAGGCTGTTGTAAACCTATTCATCTCTTCAGATATCTTCTGAACAGAAACAGCAGCATCAGAAATTGCTTTTGAGATCTGATCAATTGAGGCAGTAACCTCTTCTGTTGCAGCTGCTGAACTTACTGCTTCTTCTGCTGTTTTTTGCACCAGACTTCCGACCTCATGGACACTTGCAGTGATCTCTTCAACTGCAGCGGCCTGTTCCTCGGTAGCTCCGGCAACCTCCATCATGTTCTGGTGAACTTCATTAATTGCCCTGACAATCTGGGTGAAAACTTCAAGTGTTTCAGTAACTGCAGAATTGCCTGCCTTGACTTCAGTTGCAGATGTCTTCATTGAGGCTGAAACCAGTTGTGACTTCTTCTGCAGGTTTCCAATGATTGAAGCGATATTTTCTGCAGATTTCTGAGACTCAAGAGCCAGGGATTTGACTTCGTCAGCAACAACTGCAAAGCCCATTCCAGCATCACCAGCCCGGGCAGCCTCAATTGCTGCATTGAGAGCAAGAAGGCCGGTCTGCTCTGCAATACCGGTGATTACATCAACAATCTTCCCGATCTCTTCCATCTGGCTGGTGATGTCAGTGATGATCTCACTTGTTTCATCAACCGACTGCATGATCCCTTCCATCCCTGCCTCTGCTTTCCCGGCAAGATTGGCACCTTTTTCTGAGAGGTCAACGGTCTGTTTGGCTAGTACTGAAGCTTGCTCAGCCTTTGTTGCAACATCTGTCACGGTATTGGAGAGATCTTCCATTGCTTTGAGTGACTGTACGATCCCGTTGCCACTCCGTTCTGCAAGGGAACTTACCACGGTAGAACTCTGTGCCACGGTATTTGTAGCACTTGAGACTTCTTCCGCACTGGCATTTGTCTCCTCCATTCCGGCAGTAAGACTCTCTACCTCGCTCTTCACTCCACCGATCGCAATACTTCCAGCGACACCAATCTGGTTTAAGGCCTCTTTGAATGGGATGAAATCTCCTTTCACTACGAGTTTTTCATCGATCCGATCTGTGTAATCACCGTCTGCATACGATCCGGCCAGCCTCATTGCTTCATTTACCGGGTTAATGACTGAATCAAGGGTGTTGTTCAGGCCTGAAATGATATTTTGGTACTCTCCGTTGAACCGGGTTGCATCTCCTCTCTCTTGTAACTGTCCGGCCTCTGCAGCTGTTGCAATACGCTTGACAGTGGTTACCATACCGGTAATGGTATCTTTCATCTGACTCATGGCAAGACCAAGAGAGTCTTTGTCAGATGCAACCGGGACTGTGACGTTCAGATCTCCCACTGAAAGGGCTGATGCAACCTCGGTTTTTCCTTTAAAGTTATCGATCATCCGTCTGAACGAGTCAGCCAGAGCTCCGAGTTCATCACTGGAAGAGTATGTAATCTTCTGGTTGACATCTCCAAGAGCGAGATCATCAGATACTTTTGAAAGAGCGATGATAGGGGTTGCGATGCTCCTGGCAAGATAATACGCAAATGCTACTCCGGCGATGATAATCAGGATTGTGATAATGATCATCATCATAATCATGGCATTGATATCGTTCAGAGCGTCTCCCTGATCCTCCATGTACACGAGGAACCATCCAGGTTTCTCTTTTATTGCATATCTGCTTCCAAGAACGTTTTCACCCATGAAGTTGGTCCAGTAGTTGAGTTTTCCCTCCTGGATCATGTCTATCTTGGCTTTTTTGTTCAGGAATACATCATCTGCACCCTTTACATGACTTATTATGAGGCCTCCCTGATTGAGATCGATCAGCATTCCTTTTCCAGTTGAACCAAGACCAGAGGGATCGAGAACGATCTTCTCCACAGCTTCCATCGGTGTAGTGACTAACACCACTCCTACGGTTTTATTTTCAGAATCGACTACATTTGTGGCGTATCCAAGTGTTGGAACTTTTTTATCGTCAAAGTACGGGGTCGAGATATAGTTGCCTTTCTCCCCCTCGGTAAACAATGGACTATCCTTGTAACTTTTTCCGATGTTCTCCGGTAAATTTGATGAGATAACATCTCCTGCGAGGTTGACGAGCATGACATTGCCAAATGCGTCACTGGTTCTGTCAGCAGACGTTTTAAACCCGGCATTACTGGTGGTTCGTTTCTCCTGATTAACTCCGGATTTCTGTTCTGTTGAAAGAAGGTCAATACTGGCCGGTCGTGTAGCCACCATGTTAACGAGATCTACCCCTTCCTGCACGATAAGGGTCATCTGTCCGGCAGAGTTGAGCCCGACGGCATTGTAGGTTCCGTGCATCTCGTTTTCCATAGTGGAACGTGCGTTGATTGCACTCACTGACGCAAGGATGATACAGCTGACCAGCACAAGGGCAACCATCGATACAATAAGTTTTGTTTTAATAGACTTGAATTCAATTTTTTTCATTTTTCCCACCTCACTAGTTCCTCCTTATGGTCCTGCAGAAGACAGGGCTCCTCCAGCCCGTTAATCATCTGCATGTTTTTCACCGGGAGGAGGTTTCCGGTGCTTTTCCTTTTGTTCCATATGAAGGTCCCCTCCGGTTTTTTGATCAGAATCAGGTTGAATGATTCTGGCAGTTGCGAATACGCCTTTCAAATTCCCGAATTGATCCCTAAACGCTACGCATCTCCCGATTACCTGAGTAATTCTTCCGGTTTTATGAACAATATCAGTTGTATACTCAACTGCAGAACCCTGAGAAAGAACCTTCATATGAGCATCTTTTACCTTTTCAGAATCGCTAAAAAACTGGAAATACTCTTTACCGATGAGTTTTTGTCTGGTGAATCCTGTAACCCGTTCTACCGCAGCATTAACATCCAGGATTTTTCCTTCCACGCTAAAAGTGGCGATAAGATCAGGGTTCACTTCGGTAAGCATCCGCGAGTATTCATATGCGGTTGCAAGTTCCTGTTCAAAGGCCAGACGATCAGAAATATCCCTGATTATCGTAGAAAAGTATGGTTTTTTAGATATCTCATGTCTGTGACATTGAATGGTCTGTGATACTGGAACCAATGTACCATCACATGAAATAATGATGGAATCACCCATCCAGTACCCGGCCTCGGCAGCCTCTGCCCTCTTTGCAAGATAATCCTGATAATCAGCCCTGGGGATAAAAGAGAAGAAACAGACCTGGCTAATGTCTGATAATTTTGAAAGCCCAAAAAACTTCTTTCCTGCCTTGTTGAGATATGTAAAGAAACCATCTTCACGTGTAATTGCGACAATATGTGCTGTAGATTCAATAATTGAAAGAATCTCAGTTTTTAACTCGTCTTCCAGTACCTTTCTGGTAATATCATTTGCTATCCCGCAATACCCATGGAAACTTCCGTCAGGTCCGATATTTGGAACACCTGATATCTCAAACCATTGGGTTGAACCATCACTGCTTCGTATGGGTGTAACCATCCGATCAATGGGTTTTCCAGATATCAACAGTGAAATAAAATCTAATGTTCTGGCTTGTCCAACAGTATCGTCTATGAGATCAAAGAAGTGTTTTCCGATTAAGTTATCTGGTGTTTCTCGAATACTATCCTGAACCCTCGGGCTTACATAGGTAAACTGGTGATCTTCACCAGTCTCCCAGATGATCTCACTGATGGTTTCAGTCAGTCTCAAGTATCTGCTTTCGGTTAAATACTGCTGCTGTTCGATTCTCTGCAGGTCATCAATCCGGGCTTTTAATTTTTGAATAATTCCCCGAAGATCACTCGTTCTCTCATCTATTATCGTGGCGAATCCGGATTCATACAATCTGATCCGTTCTTCCTGCAATTTTTTTTCTGTAATATCAGAACCGATGCAGTGTAATGACCAGAGGATACCATTCCTCTCTTCAGGATATGCACGCCATTTCTGGTATCTTACCTTTCCATCTGGCATTACCACCCTGACTTCAACCGGGGTGGATGGACTATCTGAAGAGGTTGGATCTGAACGTGCCGTCTGTTTTACAATCACCAAATCTTCTGGTGGGATAGACGGAAGCCCCAGCAAACCGATCAGATTGGCAGGAACAGTATCAAAGTAGCATGCAAGAGCACGGTTGACCCTGGCAATCCGGTCATTTGCATCAAGATCGACGATAAACTCTTCAGTCTCCTCCATGAGATCATCAAACCGGTCTGATACTCGTTGCTCTGTCTTGATGATTTTTTCAGTATCAGAAAGGTCAGAAAGGACAATTGCAACACCATTGGTTAAGTCATCAAAAATACAGGGGTAGAGTGAAACTTCAAAAAAATTTGTTCCTATCTGACCTGTAACGGTATGGTGAGTTGATATCCTCCCATCAAGCACTTCACGGGCCATTGAATCCAGATTCAACTCGTGAAAAAGAGGATGAGGCAGGTCTTCAATCCATGTATCAATGAGTTCAGACTCTGAACATCCAAGTATGCGAAGGGCATTTTCAGATACTTCCTGGACAAGTAACGAACGATTAAAGCCGATCGCTCCCCCCTTTGGGTATGTGGAAAAGATGTGAAACGGTATCCGGTGGGCTAGCCGGTAGATCTTATTATTCCCGTCAGTAATGAGATCAAGACGTCCGACCTGACTGAGGTTAGCCAGATGCCTGGCAACCTGGTTTCTTCCAATGCCGATCCGTTTAGATATCTCAATGATATTGGCCCCTTCAGGACATTCCTTCAGATAAGAGAGAATCCTTTGAGAGGTGGTATTCTCCTTTGTCGAAGAGGCCATACCATTAACTTCTCGTATGTACTATTTATATCATTGCTTGTACTGTGCATTCTTTTGTTTTTTCATTTTGATCAAATACAAAACGCATTTCATGTGTACTATATATATATACAACTATCAATTTTTGATACACTGTTTGGAAATATTGATCAAAGAACAACGTGATATAATCCGGGAAATTTTAGTCCCTTTCTAATTTGGTAGAATACTCGAGAAGATCACCAAAGCTGACCGATTCATCACTTCTATCTCCGGTATTCTACACTGTACCCTTTCCAGTATCGTTTACTCTGTAGCTCGGTGATCAAATTCAGTATGGTTTCTGCTGAACAGTACGATTCCTGTACCTGAGAACCACCTGCAACCAAAATTATGGCCTTTTGGCAATTTGGACAGAAATGATCTCTTTTTTCCAGGTATAATTATCCGATATATCCCGTATTATACCGGTATACGTCACAGATCCTGATTTATGGTATATTTTTCATACCTGTTCTCACGTGAATTCCGGTCCAACCAATTTTTTGGAGGCAGAAGATACCATCGTAATGAGAATACCCTCACAATTCATATGGCCTAATTAGGTGATCTGATAATTTCTGGAATAGTTGAGAATAAAAAGCCAAAAATGAGGTTCATTCCAGGGGTATCAGTCATCCTGGTATACCATATCACATAAAATATTAGAAAACATATCATCATGAGAATATTCTGAAAATAATTTCAATGAAAGAGGATACAAGTATTCGTTGATTCATGATGCCATATTCGGTGATTTTCCAAAGAGTAATCCTGATGCTGGTTCTCGTTTCTCTGTTTTCAATCCCGGCATCCTCAGAACTCATTCTTCAATCAGATGATCCGGCGCACTCAGATTTTTCAGAGAGTTCAGTCAAAACGATTCTATTACTCGTATCAACCGACGGCAAAAGTCCTTATGAGACTCTTTTTATCACAGGGATCAACGAAGAACTCAAAAAGAACTCTTCTGTTCCCCTACGATTCGTAACCGAGTACCTGAATATTCCTGATTATCGTGATGAGACGTATCTTTCAAAGATAGATGACCTGTTCAGATACAAGATCCAAGCCCTCAAACCGGATGTAATAATTACAAAAGATATCCTTGCAATCGATCTGTTGTCCCGGATGCCCCTGGAACTTGTACAAGGTATCCCAATCATCAGCGATGTAGATCCCGGAGTGATACATAACCTGACAATCACCCCGGTGGTTCCAGAGAAGGGATATAGCACAGGAAAAAATATTGAGACAATACTCTCATTGTTTCCTCATACCAGACAGATCTATGTAATATCCGGATCAGGACCTGATGAGATTGATGAATTAGAGGCTCTGAAACAGCAGATCTCTGATATGAATCTCTCTGTTCCGGTAACATATCTCATAAACCAGTCTCACAATGAACTATTGCCTCAAATATCAAAAATTCCACGGGATTCTGCGATATTATATATCAGTTATGCACAGGATATCAATGGAAACCACTTTAGCCCTGAAGATTCATTGAGCCGGATATATACCATAGCACAGGCTCCGATATTCGGGCCAATTGAAACATATATCAACAAGGGAATTGTCGGAGGATATCTGCTCAGTCCGGAGATGTATGGAAAGGAGATTGGGTCTCTGGCTCTCCAGGCATTACAGGGAAATGGTACAAAACCTGAAAGATTGAACCCGGAAAATATCAGAATTTACAAGTTTGACTGGAACGAACTCTCACGATTTGGTGTCGATCCGGCAACCCTTCCCAAAGAAAGCATTATCGTAAACCGGGAGGAATCGGTCTGGGAAAAGTACTCATCAGGTATCATAAGTATAATCATCATCATCTCTTCTGAAACTCTGCTTATTTTTGGTCTAATCGTGAATCGGAGACGAAGACTATCTGCTGAAACCCTTCTTCGGGAGAGCGAGGAACGGTACCGGACTCTCATTAACAACGCACCTGATGCCATTATCGTGTATGATCTCGAAAAGAACAGGTTTATTGACGCGAATCCGAAAGCAGTGTATCTGCTGGGATGTTCGCTTGATCAATTATTATCCATGGATTTCTTCAGATTTTATGAGAAAGCCACGGAATTGGATGATAATCTGGCGACGATCATCCGGGAACATATCAACCAGGTCTTATCAGGACAGGTTATTCAATTTGAGCGCAGAATAACCACGTATGACAGAAAAGAGATCTATTGTGATGTTACAATTGTCCATCTCCCGAGCCTTGGTCCAAAGGTGATCAGAGCAAGTTTCACTGACATCACGCTCCGGAAAGACGCTGAAGAGAAACTTACCCGTCTGTATGAGGATCTTGAAACCATGGTTGCCGATCGGACCCGCGAACTCCATGCAACACAGGAAGCATTCAGGCAGGCGAATATCAGACTAAATCTCCTGACAGGGATAACCCGCCATGACATCCTGAACCAGGTTACCGGGCTGCTCGGATACCTGGAGATTTGTCTGGAAGAGACTTCTGAAGGACCTACTCAATCATATCTGCGTTCATGTATGGATCTGACACGATCTGTTCAGGCTCAAATAGAATTTACCCGGGTCTATGAGAATATCGGAACAACTGAACCGGTCTGGCAGGATCTGGAGACAATTATCAACCGCATACACCTGCTTCTTCCTACTGTGCAATTCACCTGGCACCTTGATCTGGTTCCTGTGGAAATACTGGCTGATCCGATGTTTGAGAAGGTATTCTATACATTTGTTGAGAACTCTTCACGGCATGGGGAGCATGTGACAGATATCACCTTCAGGATACAATTCCAGGATTCAGTCCTGATAGTGATATATGAGGATAATGGGGTCGGTATTGCCAACGAAGACAAACCCCGCATCTTTGACTGGTCATTTGGAAAGCATACCGGGGTCGGACTGTATGTTTCAAAACAGATTCTGGCGATAACTGAAGCGACCATCAGAGAAACCGGAGTGCATGGAGAAGGTGTCAGGTTTGAGATTATTGTGCCGGAAGGTAAGTGGAAACATGGTACCTGATCACTCCCCAGACCGTTCACTCTTCCGGGTGTGCTCTGATTCTGCTACCGGGGATAGCGGAAGACATCCATTACAAGGGCAGAATCTGGTAATTCAGAACAAGGAGATAGAGATGACTGATGAAGATGATATTGCTGGTACCATTGAGGTCTCCAAAAAACTCTCCCGTGCCAGAACAAAGGGAGAACTTGGCGAGATCCTGAGCGAAGTGGTCGCCAGGTATACCCTGCATGATCTGCAGGTCATCGGTGGCAGACTTCATACCGAACTGATTAGGCTCCCCCGATCATACCGGGAGCAGGTCGGCCCATACCTGAGTGACCAGATTCTTGGAGGATATCACCGGCTTATGACATATCATCGGTCAGGAAAGTTCAAAACAATGTCCGAATCTATTCCTGATCTGGAGACCTTCAGGGCATTCTGTGAGATCATCCCTACCGGATGCACAGAGTGGGATGACACAGTCAGCAGGATGCCGATCCCGTACACCATCAGGCACCGGCTCTTCTACTATCTCATCGCTGCATTCACGATGTTTATCCTTGAAGAACCAGGGCATCCTGTCGGAATGCCGTTTCCGGGTGGATTCAGAGTTGAGGATAAGGATGGGGTCTTCTACTGCCTGATCAGAGACAAAGAGAAAGAGGTCCCGTACTCCCTCTGCAACTTCTGCCCTGCAGTCCAGTCAGAGAATGAATGATCCGGATGACATTGCGCTGGAATCCTGATCTTCAAAAGGATCTCCCCTTTTTGCCGACCGGTTACTCCTCGAATCAATCAGAAAAATAATGCATAGCGTCTGAATGACCTGATATGTGGTCAATAGGTGTTCACGCATTACTCTTCACACCGTAGGTCAGTTGATCCATCGTATACACCTTCAATATCCAAACAGAAACCTGGTCATATCAACAAACCAGTGAAATCCACAGGCTGATGGCAATCCCTTATACAATTGCAGCAGGCAGAGGGGAAGACCGAAGAGGAGTGAAGTCAGAACCCACATGCTCATCGCTGCAACCGGATTGGTGATGAACAGGTCAGGGAGATGGTTCAGGCTGTGTGGTATAACCCCGATACAGATCGCTGCCACGAGTGCAGATCGCTGTGAACACTCATGCCTGAGCAGTGTAATGACCAGGATTACCGGGAATAATCTGAAGATGATCTCTTCTGATATCGCAGGGTTGCATGCAAGAATACCTGCATATATGCCTCCGGTAAAGGGCTGCAACCCGGAATTCAGATAAAAATACGCAAGGTTAAGTGAAGCAAACGGAATCGATATGATGATTCCAAGGAGAATGAGCCATGCAATGGTGCCCGGAGAATCCTGAAAGGTGATGATCGTCCTCCCTGTCCCTGATCGAATCAGGAGTACCGCAGATGAATAACATATCAGGACCAGTATCGTGGTGAGGACTCCGTCAGTCAGGCTCTTGTTCATGAGATAATGACTTATCCCGCTGATTATTCCAAGGATGGTTCCTGTGCAGATCTCACTTTTGGATACTGTATGCCGGTTTATTGCAAGAATGAACAATGCCAGCATTCCCAGAACAAGTTCAGTCCATGACCATATCCGGGATGTAAGGTTTGAGTACTGAAAGGGAACACAAAGATCCAGTGGCAGAATGATATTGAGGATATAAAGGCCCGTATATCCGATAATCATCAGGAGAAGAACTATCCGGCCCCGGTACTGATACAGACTCGAAATATCCGGGTAAAAGACCATGTACCCGGTTTATTCGTAACGGTAAAAAAGCATCTCATTAAAAAACGGAGATGGTTTTTCATTGAACTGCGATGGTATGTCTGTATACTTGTATTGAAACGGTGTTCAGCAGATCCCACTCAGTGAACAGACAGGCCCTGACTACCCATAGCTTATGGTGTGACCCCGTGTCCTGTCGGATATTTCAGGACCATTTTCATTATTCTGACTTATGTGGTCTCCTTATATGAGAACATTTTTTATGCAATTGAAGTAATAAAATTAGTTTATTGGTGTTGGGTATGGGTACACGATGGTATGTTACCGGATTGATCCTTTTTGGAATTCTCTTTCTCTCATCAGGAACATCTGCCGAATCGCAGAATGAAAACACTTCGTTTAATTCATCGCAGGCTGCATTGGAGGTAGGGCTTTCTGTAACACCGATGTTTCAGGAAACCAGGGCAATTCCAAAGACACTCGATATGAGTAATCAGAAGGCCTCATTAATCAATGGGACCGGGAATCTGACCAAACTGGTTGAAGTAAACAACTCTGCAGGTGCGTATGCATTTGTTGAACTGAAGATCGTAGGAACAGATACCACAAACTGGAGTTATCTGCTTCAAAGCAGCAATACTTCGGATGGATGCGTTGCATCTGGAATAGTTCAGGTTGAGAATGCAGACAAGATACTTCTCCAGGGTCATGCAATCAGCAGGGATCAGTATGTTGCCTATGCAGGAACCGGCCTTCCTGATGAGTTGTGGAGCGATGCTGGCCGGTATTCAGGGAATATTGGAATTGAGGTTCAAACAGACGAATACGGGACGGTGGCTCTGGTCACCGGTGATAATGAAATCGGATCAATCGATCACCTGTGTAGATCATATCATACGATAGAACCCAACTCTTCAGAGGTATCTGCCCCGGGAGTTCCGGGTCTTGAATGGAACCCTTCGGGTGGTGTCAGAAATGAATCCCCGGCAATTTTCCACTATGATCACTATGCTGGTGATTTTTTATGGGTTGATCATGGCACGATAGGGAATTATTATGGGTATGCGATAAGCGGGGATAATGAATCATTCGGGCATCATCAACTCCGCGAGGGGTCAGGAACGACTATCAGGGTCAATTCATATGGAGAAGAGTGGCCGACTGAGAACATGAATGTGCATGGCAACCAGTCAATGGAAGAGGTAGTGGCTCAAGACGTTACCTCGCTTGATCATACCGGAGCAGCGATCTATAATAAGAACCTCTTTGGAGCATATGGTCTGACAAAAGGAACCGGGAAATCTATTAGTTACAAAATATCTCCGCAAACAAATCCGGATGACCCCTTCGCGTATTTAGAATTTGCAGAGGGTTGGACCGAAGCATCAGCTGTGCAGCAGGGAACAAACAAGTCAGCAATTCCTGCTACCATGGATGGATGGGTGCTTGGTGAATTTGCCGACAATACGGCCATATTATCAGAGGATATTCTGTTATCAGGGGCAACAACACAGCGGAAGGCAGAGGGTGGGACGTATAACCAGCATTCAGTAGAGACCGGGGTTAACAGCAACATTACTGCTGGAAAGCCCAGAAATTCAATGTCAACATCCCGGATCAATGGTGTCTCAAAGATGGTGATCGATTTCACTGATGCAAATGCAACATCCCTCGATGGACGATGGATGGTTGATTCGGTGCAGGGATCCCCGGTTAGCAGATCTGTAGAGGCAGTGATGCCGGGAAGGTCTGCTTACATCTCAAGTAATACGTACTCAGGTAGCAGATACATCAAGGACGGGGCATATTACAAATCAGGCTCTGTGGATGTACAATAATCTGTAATGCAGACCCTGGCAAGAGCCAGACCTTTATCCCTTGTTTTTACTATTCCGGTTCTTTGTCCTGATGAGATGATTCCGGAAGATACTCTTCTCGCTTATCGTAAAAGATCCAAAGGATAGAACCGGAATGTAAAAAACTGGTTTGTAAAAAGGAGGGCAAAAAATACTTGATCTTCTTCTCGGGCTTAGAGTAACTATTTGGCTGCCTGGTTCTTTCTTGTTTGCTGGCAGATCGTCATCCCGATCTTTGTTTTTCCAGTTCTATATGGGTTATTCCTTCTGACATGATATCCTGGATCAGGGGTATCATATGCCGGTATCTCCAGGGGTGGGATCGGTGATTATCTCTTTACCGCGGTCAGAATGCAGTTTTCAGTCGGCACTGCAATACCTTCATTCTCCTTCCATGGTCCAAGAGCACTCTCTATGCTTCTGAACATCCGGGTCCTGTCGTCTTCAGCCATTGCTGTTATCTGAGCAGCAACCGGAAAGATAGAGAAGTATGCAGGGAGGAACTCAGCAAGTGATGGATGGCGGGCAGTCTTCACCCCAGTTCTGATCTGTATGTTAGAAAATCCTGCATCCTCCACCAGTCTTTGCAGGAGGTGGGGATTAGAGAGTGAACAGGCAACCCTGAACATCGTTGTCGAATCCTCTCCAAGGTATTTGGTGAATGCTTCGCATATGGCACCCACATGCGGGCTCTTCTCTGCCCGTCCCCATACGCTGATAGCAAGTGTTCCCTCAGGTGTAAGGACCCGGTTCATCTCCTGCAGGGCAGCAGACCGGTCAGGAAAGAACTGCAGCCCCTGCTGACACAGAACAGTGTCAAATACTCCTGAAGAGAATGGCATCCGGGTTGCATTCCCCAGATAGAATCCACATTTTACGCCCTTCTCTGCTGTAGTTCTCCTGGCAAGCCGTAGCATCCCATCATTGATGTCGATCCCGAAAAATCTCCCGTTCTGTCCGGAAATCTCTGCTGCCATTCGTGCAACAATCCCTGTACCACAGGCAACGTCCAGAACCCGGGTGTCCGGACCGATAGATCCGGCTTTGATGAGTTCAGGTGTCCAGTCAGTCATCCATGTCGGGACGATGTATTGTTCATAGGTTTCAGGACCGTCGGTGTTCATCAGCCATTTGAAACTGGTTATTGATGCTCTGGTATTGGTATCCATCAGACATCCTGTGAATGACTACAACTGTTTTCCTGTGTTGCTTCAGGTTTGCAGACCAGAACCAGTGTCTGATCAGATCTCTCTTCTGATCCAGGCATCGATGAGAGCCCGGGAGATGCTCACCTTTGATGGAAATTCAGGCAGGGTATCCCTGGTATACCATCCGGCATCATCAATCTCATTTTTATCAATCTGTATCTCTCCGCCTGCATAATCCGCGACAAACCCTATCATGAGTGAATCAGGAAACGGCCACGGCTCACTCGCGAAGTACCTGATATTTTTGACCGAAATTCCGACCTCTTCACGGACTTCGCGGTGAATCGTCTGCTCAAGGTTCTCTCCCGGCTCATTGAAACCGGCGATGACTGAATAGAACCCGGATGGAAAGCGGGGGGAGTGTGCCAGCAGGATCTCCTCATCTTTTTTGATCAGAACGATGATGGCCGGGGAGATCCTCGGGTAGATGGTCCGACTACAGGACGGGCAGATCCGTGCACGCTCTGTACAGACCGGGTTTGTTTTAGTACCACATATGCCACAGAAGGCTGTTGATCTGTGAAAGTCCAGAATCCGGACGGCATACGAGGCTATGGCAACTTCATTATCAGGGACCTTTTCTGAAAGCTCCCTGACCCCTGAGAGCTGCCATCCGGCAGGCATCGATGTATCCGGAGCGATCTCAACAGCATAATAGATGAGATCATCACAAGTGCCAAGGTATACATGATCTCCTGATGTCAGGTTCTTTGGGACTGGTTCCTGCATGAGGATGGTGCCTGGTTCTGAATTGCTCTGAAAGAATACGGAATTACCCTGGACCATGATCCAGCGTGTATGTGCAGATGATGGGCTCTCCGGTTCCGGGTAAACCGGAAAGAGGGGAGTGACAGCGAAGAATGGATAGTGCTCCATGAAACTCAGTATGTATATGCGATGATCTCTGAAGTACTCACCTTCATGACCGGGTGCTCTTCTCTCTTGAAACCCCAACGGTGCCCCGTCGGGGGCCCCAGGCAGAACCGATGAGAAGGATTTTTGATGTAAAAAGGAATCATTCTGGTTTTACCCTGACTTCGTCCTAGTTCTGTATAGTGGGACAGCACATTCATCTGCTCCACAATGATACATCATCAGTATGTCTTCAGGGATACTTCATCTTCTCATCATCATGATCTCTGCCGGGATGCTGGTTTGCAGCCCGGTATCAGCAGGTTCAGAGCCTCAGAACCTTACCGCTGTCTGGGAAACATTGCAGAATTCAACCTATGTAGATCTTACCCATACGTTTGAGCCTGGAATCCCTCACTGGAAAGGAGCTCCTGATGAGACGGTGGAGACATTGTACTCATACGAACCCGGCAATGGAACGCTAGGATCTGGCTTTTACATGCAGGATTACTCTCATGTGGGGCAATGGGGAACCCATGTCGACCCACCGGCACATTTCATCAAAGGTCTCCGGACACTCGATCAGATCAGCCCAAAGGAGATGATCCTCCCGCTTGTTGTCATTGACATCCACCAGAAGGTGAAGGAGAATCCGGATTATGTCGTCTCAATGGATGATATCAGAGCATGGGAGAAGAAGTACGGGCATATTCCCCAGGGCTCGTTTGTTGCACTCAGAACCGACTGGTCCACACGATGGCCTGATCAGGATGCGATGCAGAACCTTGACGCTGAAGGAATGGCCCATTATCCGGGTTGGAGCCAGGAGGTTTTGACATACCTGTATGAACAGTGCAACATCACTGCATCTGGGCATGAAACGACAGATACTGACCCGGGTCTGGTGGTAAGCCGTGATCAGTACCCGCTTGAGACCTATATTCTTTCAAAGGACAGATACCAGGTCGAACTCCTCACAGATCTTGACCAGGTCCCGGAGTCCGGGTCCTTGGTCGTGGTCTCGTTCCCAAAACCCCGTGACGGGTCCGGGTTCCCTGCCAGGGTGTTTGCGATCTGTCCTGAATAAGAGAATCTTTCTTTATTTTACAGAATCTGACGAGTAACATTTTACAGTCCGCTCCTCACACCTTTCTCTCTGGTGATGACGCAATACATTTATAGGGTTAATCAGCCTAAACCCATTGATGCCGCCAGAAAACTTTAAAAGAATAGGACAAATATTGATAATTTCACGATCAGCATCCCTTTTTTTGCTCCTGTTAGCAATTTTCTGTATAATTCTCCCTGTTTTTGCAGCGCCAACCGTTGATGACTTTATTATCACTTCTCAGGTAGATCCGTTTACAAAAGTTCCGGGTCCGCAAAAAGATACATTTTCAACGTCAGACAAGGCTGTCTATGCCTGGATTGATCTGAATTCTGTAACCGGCCCTCACGATGTATCTTTTGTCTGGTATAGGCCGGGTGACATATTATACAAGTCAGTTCCCATAACCGGGAGTAATCCGATAGGTCACACCATCTCACCATGTATTCTTTTTGCTGAGATTAACATCGCCAAAAATCCCCCGACACGGTTTCCAGGGACGTGGAACGTTGATGTTCAATTTGACGGACAATCACTGATTAATAAGACATTTACCATCGAAGATTCAGGCACGTCTCAATCTAATGATACCGAGTCAATTGGGCAGGATGATCTGAATCTTGCGAATCTGGCAACGAAATACATGAATGAACAGAAGACGTTAGGTGCAGCGATAAAAGCACAAAAATGGGATGAGGCACTATCGCTCGTAAATGGATACAAGAAGGATATCGATGTAGATATTGCAAGATTGCAGAAGTTCAATGTCTCAAAAGACCGTGAAGAAGCAAAAACAAAATTGAAAACCGCGTTAGGAAGCTCGAAATTGTTCTACTCAACCGCATCAAGCACACTTTCAGAACGGGATTCAATGAGTGATATTAAGTTCAACTTAAATTTATTGCAAAGTACTGCAAGTAATGCAGATGGAGCATGGGCAGCATTTAATTCTGCTGTAAATAACTAATAAATGCTTGAACCGTCAGGATACTCCTGACCCAATTCACATTTCAATACCCATAGTAATGGTCTGAATTACTTCGTCAGGCTCATATTCACGAAAAACAAAAGGGTAGTATGTATCTACGGGGGGATCACTCCCATCATACCAGATTCACGCTCCTCATTGTCTCAATCTCCCTTGCCAATTTTATCGCAGCATTTGATGCCACCATCGTGAGTGTGGCAAACCCGACGATTTCAAAACTGTTCAATATCCTTCCCGGAACTGTAAGTTCTATCCTGACGGTGTATGTTCTGGTAATGGCCGGTCTGGTTCTGATATTTGGAGGCATATCTGATATCATCGGGTACAAAAGGTTATTTTTATCAGGATTTGGTATCTTCACCCTGGGTTCTTTTTTCTGTGGCTTTCTCCCTGTCTTCTTCAATTCATTTGAGGCGTTGGTCGCCTCCCGGGTCATTCAGGGAATCGGTGCTTCGATGATAACGGCAATCGGTCCTGCAATGGTCGCTGCGTTCCTTCCGATGGAGATGAGAGGAAAAGCGATGGGAACCATATTCACGTTTGCCGGTCTTGGAATGGCTCTTGGACCAACTGCAGGCGGGATACTCATCCAGTATCTCTCCTGGAGCTGGATCTTTTACATCAATATCCCCATCGGCATTGGTGCCATTCTCCTTGGACTGGCAGTTATTCCTGATCTGGCCGGGGTTGAATGGAGGCCCGGGTTTGACTGGGTTGGTGCTGTCTTATTCTTTCTCGGACTTGCCTTCCTGTTATTTACCGTTTCAACAGGTCAGACAGTTGGATGGACGCATCCGGTGATCATCGGGGCGATGCTTCTTGCCATCTGTTCTCTCTGCTTGTTTGGGGTATGTGAACTCAGAAGCCCGAAACCGCTCCTTGAACTACGCCTGTTTACGCAGAGAAATTTCTTTCTGATAAATGCGTTGACTATCCTGATGTTCATCGACTTCAATGGTCTTGTATACCTCATTCCCTTCTATCTGCAACTTGTAATGAAGTTCTCTCCCTATGTGACAGGCCTTATATTTACTTCATTTCCCATTGCGTTAATGGCCGGAGGTTTTTGTGCGGGGAATTTATTTAACAAAATCGGGGGAAGATACATCAATATCATAGCCTGTATCCCTCTTATTCTTGGATACTTCCTGGTGTACTACATCAGGATATTCATGGATTCCTGGTATATGGTAGCCTGCCTGCTTTTGATTGGTATCGGGTCAGGTCTGATCTGGACTTCGGCGTCTAATATGGTCATCCATTCGGTATCAAAGAAATATCAGGGGATGATATCTAGTTTTATCAGTCTCTCACGGTTCATTCCCCTGATCATCGGTATACCCATTTTTAATATCATCTTTATGCTGGGTATTCCAGACCTGCCCCTTTCCAGCGGTATCAATATGGAAAAACTTGCCTCCGTTGATGTTGTAAACCTTGCAGCCGGGTTTCACTGGGCATTTGGATTTGCCTTTCTTGTGAGTATTCTCATCCTCGTTGTTGCGTTCTTCGGGTACCCGCAGGTGCATCCCGATTATCTCCCTGATCCGCAACCGGTGTCAGGACCTGAAAGAACAGGTGAATAAGATACTGCCTTTGAATATGGACTGCAGGAATTGAGTGTGTCACAACCGGAGTATATGAATCATGTATGGCAGACACGATATCTCTGATGATGAAATGATGGTATCTCTCAATCCATGACCGATCTTCTGACAGACCATCCTGTTCATCACCTTCAGACCGGACCAGTCAGGACTGCGTACCGGTCCATCGGATCCGGAGAACCCATCCTTATGATTATGGCAATGGGTGGGACGATGTCTGGATGGGATCGAAGGCTGATTTCGCAGTTTTCACAGGAATATCGAGTGATCATCTATGATATCAGGGGGACCGGGTATTCATCAGGTGAGAATGCTGAGGTATCGATTCAGGCTATGGCAACCGACGCCTGTCTCCTCTTGAAAGGGCTTGGTATCTCTCCATGCCATATCTTCGGATATTCCCTTGGTTCAATGATCGGATTGCAACTTGCCGTATCTCATCCGGATTTGGTAAGTTCACTCGTGCTCTGTAGTACATCCCGGTCCGGTATCAGTGTGTACAATCGGATCACCTCATGGTTCGACCCTGAAAATCCGGGAATCATTCCCCCTCGTGCACGGTTTCCTCCGGAATTTCTGAACGAGCATCCTGACCTGTCAGATGTGTTTCCTCCTTCTGCTCATCCTGTAAATATACCTGCAATTCTCCGGCAACTGGATGCAATAGGTGCCTGGGAGATCTCTGATGAAGCCCTTGCAGGCATCAGCAAACCCGTGCTTCTTCTGACCGGAGAAGAAGATTGTATTACTCCGGTTGAAGATGGAGAGGTGCTTACCTCTCATCTGAACGATGCCACATGTGTCGAAGTGCCCGGAGGAGGGCATGGTATGATGTATCAGGTTCCGGATCAGATCGCTGCATTAACGCTTGATTTCCTGTATCAGCAAAAACCCCAACGCTGATCGTTGAGGGCCCCAGGTAGAACTGGAATAGGACTCATAGGAAAAGAAGTGGTATCACATACGGTACGTGATGGCTGAATCCGGATACATACTGTCTGAAAGGATAATACTGCCTTAAACTCGCTTAAATTTCACAATACTATTTTTGACAGAGGACCTCTGAATGTGGGAGATCGATTGATTTTTCTGAATGGTAACACTGATGGCTGGTCTCAGCCACCGATTCTATATATAGCGGTATGATGTAGTATCCATCATGAAGATCGCAGGTGCTATCCTCATTATCCTCCTTGTCATCGTAGGGAGTCTGGTCTTAACTGCTTCTGCAGAAACAAAGGCAACGACAACTGTTTCTACTCCGGATTTAGTCGGGATATGGAATGGTACAGCAGTCGGACACACAAAGGTCGACGGTTTCGTTGAATTTGACTCGGTCACCTATAACATCACAGAGCAGAAAGGTCAGGCATTTACTGGTGCAAAAGAGTACCTGAAGAAGGACGGGAAATCATATAACGAGACATTCTCCGGAATTGTAGATGATGATGGAACGATTTACCTGGTAGATTACGTTGCCGGAGTCATAATCGGAAAAATGAACAGCGATAATGAATTAAAGCTTAAATATTTCGAGGATGGCCCGGATATGAAAGCGCTCCTTATCACACTCTCCCGGGAGAACGTGTAAATCCTTATTTTCTCCTGGTTATGTCTCCTTTTTGTATCAGGCTTGAGTGCCATTATCCTGAATGTGCCCTGAGACCCTGGCATATCTGGATGAACAGAGCACTATCGCCCCATCAGGTTGAATTCATCGAAAAACCTGTCCAGATCCCCTGCCCGGGGTTTAGCGATCTCTCCTCAGTACGAAGGTGATATGGCTCAAGATCAACGCTTTTTGATTATAAAAAAGATTAAATCAAATATCTCGTACCTGAATCAGGTAACCCGGACATGAACTGACCCTGCGAATGATTCAGAGAGTGGGTGTATCTTCTGGGCTGAGCACACTGTCCAGTTGACCCGCTTTTTTGAGACAATCAATATATTCAGAAACAAGGTATGCATTGTCAATATCATACTCATCAAGGCCCCTGAATAGGAATATCTCATCCCAAAGTTGACTACTCCCTTCAACAAGAAAGTAACCGGTTTCGAGTTCAAATCCAACAAGGATCTCATATCCTTTGAACTCGTCATCCTGATTTTCATACAGATCATTTCCTGATCCCGTATGCTCAACATGGAAGACACGTGGTATGAGAGGTCTTCCAACAGGAATTTTTCTTTCGTAACATTCGTTATTGAGAATATTATGCCTGACAAGTTCTTTTAACCCCTCATGGGGAAGTTCCTCAAGAGGATATTTCTGTGTAACATATGTCATAATCTCTGAAGATGATCTGTTATTTGGTTTCAGCCTGGCCCGGTATTTTGAATATGTAGCCTTCCATGCTTTAACCATTTTAGGAGAAGCCTCCTGCATCAACATATTTCAGTGTGTGGTAGTATAGAATAAAAAAGATCCGATTTATCCCTATTGCTTGAAACCGGAGATACCATGTGTAGGTTCATAATTCCTGATGACCTGTGATCCCGGACATGAACACCTGATTGGAGATCAGGAGATTTTCATTTCAGGGTTCACGGTGATTGACTCATTCAGATCAGTACCGCTGGCTTTGATACCTGTATCAGATCCGGTTTTGAGCCGTTCAAAAATATCAGAACGGCATCGGGACCTTCATCACGGTGAAGTACGAGAGAAAGATAAGTAAGACCGGGACAAAGAGGCATATCACTACCAGGGCCTTGATGATCTTATTCTCTGTCTTATGATACGCAACAACCGTAATAAGCAGACAGACAAGGCTGATTATAAGAGTATTAGTCTCCAGCTGAACCTGCACAGACTGGATCATACCGATCAGGTACCTGACCAGAGGTGGCAGTCCTATGTTGCCGAAGAGAACCGCAATGATCCCCTTGACAACATCCAGGATCAGAAGGACACGGTTGGTGGCACTCACAGACTCATCTTCTCCATGAGGATTGATAAAAGTATTGGAGTAGCCTGACCTACCCCATCACGTTTGAAGAGACTGACATGATCTGAGTCTCTACTGTGGGCTGCTGTGTTCCGGCAACGATGAGATCATAATTCGTCTTCGTTGCAGGAATGGTCATTCGCTCGGTAAATGACTTGACATCTCCTTTCTCCACATCCCCGACATCGGTATTCCTGTTTGTAAACCTGTATTCTGGCTGATCCTTCGCAGTTGAGAGGATCGTCATGACCTTGACCCTGTACGCGTTGTTGGTCCCGGTATTGGCGACTGTCAGCTTCACGTCATAGGTGATGTTTCCTGTGCCCGGGTCATCAGATACCTTTGAGAGGTTTGTCGTTATCTTCATCTCAGGATCGGCATACTTTGTGCAGCCTGATAGTGCGACCATTCCTCCGAGCAGAAGAACCAGAATGAGCAGAATTGTTCTCATAATTACTCCTTTGAAAGTTTGCTGATCTTCATCTCTGCCTCAGCCAGCCGCTCTTCGCACTGCTTGATGAGCACACTCCCCTGTTCATACAGCATGATCATCTCATCAAGGCTCGTCTCTCCGTCCTCAATCTTCTTGACGATCTCCTTGAGATCGCTCACCAGTTCCTCATACTTCTTCACTCGGTTTCACCTGCTCAATGACTGCCGATGCAGCCCCGTCTCTGAATTTGAGTTCCACCATCTCGCCCTGTGAGAGCACACCTGCAGAGGTGACTGCCCTGCCGTCCATAAGGACGATGCAGTATCCGTCCCTGGCAGCAGCATACGGGCTCCGTGCCTCAAGAATCTTGGATAACGAATCGAGTTCAGCACGGTATCGTGCAAGAAATGAACCTGCCCCGTGGCAGAGTTGCCTGTCCAGATCTGCAACCCTGATCCTCCGTTCAGGAATCTCCCTCATAAGAATACCTGACGGATTCCTCGCCTCAAGCCTGGCACGAAGTTCAGTTACCTGGACCTTCAGCCTGCCGAGCGAGAGTTCAGAGAGGCTGCTCATCCGATCGGTGATGTCAACCAGGTTCTGCCTTCGTTCAGCAAGTCTCCGCTCCATCCTCACCGGTAAGAACCGGTCACGGAGATCGTTGAGTTCCTCGTCTGCCTGCTCCATCCTGGAGAGGAGTCTTCTTACGATCCGGCTCCTGATCTGGGATATCTGTTCGAGTTCTGTCTTCCTATCCCGGACAGCAAGCTCGGCTGCATGCGAGGGTGTTGAAGCCCTCACATCTGCAGCGAGATCTGCAAGAGTCACATCGACCTCATGCCCGATGGCTGCGATGACCGGGACCGGGCAGGTGGCGATAGCCTCCACGACAGCAGGGTTGTTGAAGGCGAAGAGGTCCTCAAAACTGCCTCCTCCTCTCCCGACGATCACGAGATCCACCATCGGTGCAACCCGTCGTATTGCGGCTGCAATCTCCTCATGGGCGGTCGGGCCCTGCACTGCAGTCGGTGAGAGGACGATCTCGACCGGGAACCGGCAGGAGAGCACGTTCTGGATGTCATGGATGACGGCACCGGTCTCTGATGTGACGACCCCTATCCTGACCGGGTAATCCGGGAGAGGACGTTTTCGGTCAGGAGAGAAGTATCCTTTCAGCCCGAGTTCCTTCTTCCACCGTTCGATGAGCAGGGCCTTCTCGCCTGCCCCTGACTGCCACATCTGGGTGACGTTCAGGTTGTACTGCCCTCCCCCTTCGTAGTGGTTGATGGTCCCGAACGCCTCGACGATCATCCCGTCCTCGGGTGTCCAGGGGAGGTACTTGGCAGCGGTCTTCCAGATCGTGCACCTGATCACGAACTCCTTCGCTCCTTGCCGCTCTGAAAGTGAGAAGTAGATATGCCCTGACCCGTGCCTCTTGTAGTTGGTGATCTCGCCGATCACCCTGATGTTGGTCAGAGCCGGGGTATCAAGAAGGCTGGATATCACTGCAGTCACTTCAGATACCCGCATGACCGCAGGTTTCTCCTGAGCTCCCCAGGAATCCAGTGTCTGCTGATCCATCTTCACCTGAGGTTATTTCCCCCGGTATAGATAATCAATGGTAATGGAGATCTCCTTCTCGACGATGTTCTTCCACGATCATCCTCTTGACCTGATCTTTGATGCGGTCAGGAGAACAGGCGCTGATACCCTCGAGTTCTGGCCAGAAACACCGGACTGGTGGCTTTCAGGACTCCCGGAGGACCATCTGAACCAGGTGGTCAGGCAGTACCCACTTCCTTCACGCCTGTCAGTGCATGCCCCGGTCCTTGATCTCAACCCCTGCTCGATCAATCCTGACGTGGTTGAGGCCTCGATCAAGTGGATACAACACTCAATACGACTGGCAGAATCCCTCGGTGCTGCGGTCTGCACGATCCACCCGGGGCGGAGAACATCGAAACGGCCACCAACAGAGCTCGATTACCATCGCCTTGATCATATGCTCGATGAGATAGCCGATCTTGCAAAGTCGTCACAGGTCTCTGTCGCGATCGAGAACATGGAGCCGCAGGTCAACGCCCTGCTCACAACACCTGAAGAGATCTCTAATCTCCTTGAGGCTCGCACGTGGCTCTCTGTCACCCTTGATGCCTGCCATGTTTCATCGCGTGGCAGTGGGGTGCTTGATGAGTTCCTCTCGGTTGCAAAGGGCAGGATTGCAAATGTTCACCTGTCAGGGGCATCAGGGGCAGTGATGCATCTGCCGGTGAAGGGGAATGCATGGGCAGAGCAATCACTCCTGTCCCTTGCCGGTGCCGGGTACGACGGGCTTGTCACGCTGGAGATCAACGACCTCTCTGTCGGAGACCCCCTCTCTGCTGAGGAGAAGATCAGGATGATCTCTGAAGATGTCAGGGTCGTCAGGGATCGTCTGGCCTGATCTATATTCTGATCCGGTTCAGATTCAGACAGCTTCGCATTTTGATCCGTTCAGGCAGTGGGCGATCTCCTGGTGAAGACAGAAAAGATTGAGAAAAAGATTATATTTCTGTGGCCCGCTCTCATTAATCAGAGTTGAGGAGATCTGTATCTCCCGGACGGTGTTTGAGTTCTTTATGGGAATATCACAGGTATCCCAGGCATCCATACGAATATATCTGCCAGCCGCTTCTGGTCTGCGGGGGTCAGGTTTTCAGTGACGATCGAATATTATCTCTACATAGGCATCTTTATTCTGGCGGTTATCTGTTCTGCGTTCTTCTCCGGCTCTGAAGTGGCCCTCTTCTCGACAACCCGTGCAAAGGTCAGGACCCTCATCAACGATGGAGTGCCGGGTGCCCAGGCCCTCCTGACACTGAAACAGAACCCTGACCGGTTCCTCCTCACGATCCTGATAGGCAACAATATCGTGAACATCCTTGCCGCCTCGGTTGTGACCGCGGTTGCGATCGGCGTCTTCGGGCCCGGGGCTGCTGCGGTTGCCATAGCAACCGTGGTTGTGGTACTCCTCATGCTGGTCTTTGGTGAGATTCTGCCCAAGATGTACGCGAGCAGGAACCCGACCAGCACGGCTCTCGGTGTCTCGCCCACTGTCTACCTGCTCTCCCGGGTATTCAGCCCGCTGATATGGATCTTCAATACGGCTGCAGGAAAGATGACCGGTGGTCCGGTCTTCTCGCAGCACCTCATCACCGAGGAGGAGATCAAGGAGTGGATCGATGTCGGCCAGGAGGAGGGGACTATTGAGAAGGACGAGCAGGAGATGCTCCACTCGGTCTTTGAGTTTGCTGACACCAGGGTCAGGGAAGCGATGACACCGCGTATCGACGTGGTGATGGCAGAAGATACCCTCTCCCCCGAGGACGCCCTTGAGGTCTTCAAGAAAACCGGTTTCTCACGAATTCCTGTCTACCATGAGAACATCGATACCATCAGGGGTATTCTCAACATAAAGGACGTTTTTACAGCCGTGATGGATGGAAGGACTCATCACCCGCTTGTTGAACTCTGTTCCGAACCGGTCTATGTCCCAGAGACCAAGAAGATAGATGATCTCCTCCGCGAGATGAAGGCACGCAAGAACCACCAGGCCATCGTCCTTGACGAGTACGGGGCGTTTGTCGGGATCATCACGGTAGAGGATATCGTTGAGGAACTTGTGGGAGATATCCTTGACGAGTTCGATACCGAAGAGCCTGAACTGATACGGGTTACAGAAGGGGTCTACTCGCTGGATGCCAGGATGTGGGTTTCAGATCTCAACAAGGAACTAGATCTTGATCTGCCTGAATGCGAGACGTATGAAACGATAGCAGGCCTTATCATCGATCAGCTGGGATATATTCCACGAATTGGTGAGTCCTGTGATCTGGACGGGGGTATACGACTGATCGTGATTCAGATGAAAGGGAAGCGGATAACCAGGATAAAACTGCTGATCTCCCGTCCCCGGAATGTTCCTGAGAAGGGTGCAGCATGAAGGCAGAGAAGACGTTTGTCGTACTTGCTTCCGGGAGAGGCTCCAACTTTCAGGCCATCATCGACCGTGTTTCTGATGGATACATCCCTGCGGTCTGCACCGCCCTCATCACCGACAACCCTGATGCATATGCTATTGAACGTGCGCGTGCCGCAGGGATACCGGGTGAGGTTGTTGCGTTCAGATCGTTCACAAACAAGCAGTTGTATGAGTCGGCCCTCATCGCTGCGATTCAGAAGTATGACCCTGATCTCGTCGTGCTTGCCGGGTACATGAGGATCCTGGGGAGCGAGGTCGTCAGGAGATACTCGGGACGGATGGTGAATATTCATCCGAGTCTGCTCCCCTCATTTGCCGGGCTTCACGCCCAGGATCAGGCGATACAATATGGTGTCAAGGTTGCCGGGTGCACGGTGCACTTCGTGACCGAGGATATGGATGCCGGCCCGGTGATCATCCAGCGGACCGTTCCCGTCCTCGAAGGTGATGACGGTGATATCCTTGCAGACCGTATCCTTGTCGAGGAGCACAAGGCGTTCCCTGAAGCGATCCGTCTCTTCTTTGAAGAGAGGCTCAGGATCGAAGGAAGGGCTGTGAGAATCAGTAGTTCCCCCTCCCTGAACCGGTGTGACTGATGGCCAAACGTCACCAGCGTTCGGATCGCAGGCAGATTGCAGGGGAGCGGGTCCGCATCCTCTTCATCCAGGCTTCGCGGTTCTTTCCCGAGAACCCTGTCTGGAGTGACCGGTGCGTGGCACTCGCCCGGCGGATCGCGATGAAAGAGCGGATCCGCATGCCTCACGAACTCAGACGGCAGTTCTGCCGCAGTTGCTACCGGTTCTTTGTTCCCGGTGTGACCGTGCAGACCCGCATACACAAAAGCCGTGTGGTCGTCACCTGCATGGCCTGTGGATATCGCCGCCGCTACCCGCTATATCGGAATAAACCATGAGTCAAGACAGAATAAGTTCCCGAAAGAAGACATCAGCCCCTGCCGGGGGATATCATGACCTCAAACCGACCATCTGGGTTGGCAAACAGGGAATGACCGAGACGATCATCGAAGAGATCCGCAGTCAGATCAAGACCCGGAAGACCATCAAGGTGAAGTGGCTTGAGTCGGTTGATGTGGATCCTGCATCGGTCGCAACAGAGAGCGGCACAGTTCTCCTCCAGGTGCGTGGAAGAACGATGGTGCTTGGAGATTCAGGCTCTGCCTCCGGAAGCCGTCCGCGAAATATATAAGAACACTTCATACGAATAAGTAGAGACGACTATCTGCATTGAGAGTGTGGACTATCGATGACAACTGTATATGATGTTCCAGCTGAGAAGCTGATTTCACGCGTCGCAGCGGAACTGAAGGAAAAACCTGAAATAACTGCTCCTGAATGGGCAGCCTTTGCAAAGACCGGTGCCCACAAGGGGATGCCACCTGAAGATTCTGACTGGTGGTACACCCGGGCAGCAGCTGTACTGAGGCGCGTATACATTGACGGCCCGGTCGGTGTTGAGCGGATGCGGTCTGCCTATGGCGGAAGCAAGAACAGAGGCTCCAAGCCGAACAAGACGGTGAAGGGGAGCGGTTCCGTCCTGAGAAAGGCGGTTCAGCAGCTCGAGAAGGCAGGGTACATCGCCCAGCAGAAGAGCGGCAGAGTCGTCACTCCTGCAGGCGCATCGTTCCTTGACGGAGTAGCGTATAGTATCGTCTCTGAGTCCGCGTAAACGAAGGTACTCCTGAATGGGAGATGATGAATTAGCAGAGATCCGACGGCGTCGAATGATGGAGATGCAGCAGCAGGCTGCTTCCCAGCAGGATGAAGCCGAACGGCAGCGTCAGTATGAGGCCCAGATTCACTCGGCACTCGTACAGATCCTTGAGCCTGAAGCCCGGGAGAGGTTGAACACCATCAAGCTCACCAAGCCTGATTTCGCCAAGTCTGTAGAACAGCAGCTGATCATGCTTGCCCAGAGCGGAAGGATCAAGACAAAGATCAATGACGAGCAGCTGAAAGTCATCCTTAAACAGGTAACGCCTGCCAAGCGCGAATTCAATATCAGACGTAAAGGATGAAGGCCGGCGTCCTGTTCTCAGGCGGAAAAGACAGTTCTCTTGCAGCAATTCTGCTTGCAGAGAACTATGAGGTTGAACTGAACACCTTTGTCTTCTCACCTGAATCTGCAATTGAGCAGATCGAACAGGCGGCGGCAGTACTCGGATTCCCGCACCATAAACGGATATTTCCATCCGGCCTCCTTACGGAGGTAGCAGATACAGTCGTGGTGTGCGGGCATCCGTCACAGGCAATCCAGCGGATCCACCGGGAGGCGGTTCGTATCCTCTGCACCTCCTACGAGGTTGTTGGCGATGGTACCAGGTTTGGTGACCGGGTACCACTTCTGACCAATGACGAAGTCAGGAGTATATCAGACGGATGTGGATGTTCCTATGTCCGCCCGCTTATCGGGTATCCGAAGCGGGAGGTACAGCGGCTTGCTGCCCGGTACCTCGAGATCAGATACGGGGAGACCGGACAAATCCGCAGCGGGGACTATGAACATGAGATCAGGTGTGAACTGGAGAGTCGGGGAATCCCTGTCTCTTCGGTGTTCCCCCCGAATCATGAGCAATCCCTCGTGACCGCAAGACGGTCATCTGGAGAAATACAATGAGCAAAGTTTCAAAGTGCCGGAAGATCCGGCTTTCTAAAAAGACCCAGCAGAACAGGCGTGTGCCGCAGTGGGTTATGATAAAGACGAAGAGAAAAGTGATGACTCACCCCGCACGTCACAGCTGGCGCCGCAGCACCCTGAAGGTGTAAGAATATGGTCGATAATCTGAAAGAGCAGATATATGTCATTCCACTGGGATCGGTTCGGCGCGTTCCCCGCTGGAGACGCAGCGCAAAGGCAATGAAGGATATCAGGGAGTTTCTGGGACACCACATGAAGAGCGAGGATGTGAAACTTCACGCCTCAATCAACGAGAAGGTCTGGTCCCGTGGTTCCCAGAAGCCGCCAGCACGGATCCGTGTCAAAGCTATGAAGCTTGAAGACGGTCAGGTGCAGGCGGAACTGGCTGAGGAGTGAGATGGACCGCACGGTCTCGATATCAGGCGACTCCCATATTGGCGTATTTACCCGCGTCTTTGAGGACATCGCGGTCATTCCGCTCGAGGCACCTGAAGAGCTCGAGGTTCATTACCGTGAGGCCTTTGATCTGGAGATAGTCAGGACAAACATCCAGGGCAGTCCGATCATCGGCTCCCTCCTTGCCGGAAACAGCAACGGGTTTGTGGTCTCCGGTCTTGCGACGCAGGCAGAAGCCGATCGGCTTAGTGAATACCGCGAACTCTTCTTCCTTGAACATGGGATGAACGCAGCCGGCAACGTCATACTCGCGTGTGATAAGTTCGCTGCTGTTCATCCTGAAATGGACAAGAAGCTTCAGAAAGAGATCGGTGAGTTTCTGAAGGTCCCGATAACCCCTCTCACTCTTGGAGATGTGAAGGTTGTCGGGATGGCTGCGGTTGCAACCAACAACGGTGTCGTGGTCAGTCCACGTAGCAGCCTCCATGAGATGAGCACTCTTGAGAAGGTCTGCGAGCTGCCGGTGGGGAAGGGCTCGATCAACATGGGGAATGCAATGGTCGGGACCGGTCTCGTGGCAAATACTAAAGGGTACCTTGCCGGAACAGAGACAAGCGGCTACGAACTCGGAAGAATAGAAGATATTTTCGGATTTGAGGAGTGAACTATGGACCAGAAGAAGTACGAAGTCACGGGCAAATACCAGGAACTGCGTGGATGGAAGCCATACACCAAGGTTCTTGTTGCCCCAAATGAGAAGCAGGCACAGGAACGGATCTACAACCTGATCGGAAGCAAACACCGCCTTAAACGCATGTATATTCAGATCGATACCATCACTGAATGTGCAGGTGAGTGATCCCGATGGCACCCGTTGATCCCCGTGAAGTTCAGTCCCTTCAGGCATACCTGAACCAGTACAACCAGCAGGCAGAGATCTACTCACGCCAGCTCGGTATCATGGAAGAGGGGATCCGGGAAGGGAATGCCGCAATTGAGACCCTGAAGGCTCTTTTAGAGGCAGGAGACTCCACGATCCTGATGCCGGTCGGCGGAGGCGTAAACGTCCGGGCACGGGTAGAACACCCGGATGAGGTCTACGTCAACATCGGCTCAGAGATCATTCTCCAGAAGACCAGTGAGGGTGGTGCCAGTTACCTCAAGGATCGCATCGTTGAGATGGAAGCATCAAGCAAGAATCTGAGCGAAGCACTCCAGAAGATTGACGCCCAGGTCAAAGATATCTCCAAGCGTCTTGAGCAGCTCTACCGCCAGGCCCAGCAGGAACAGGGTGCCGGCGGTGCAGGGCCGCGATAAGGCCTTTTAAGGACTTGAGTGGTCTCTGATGTTCAAAGCGCTTAAAGAGAAACTCTTCTCGGTCAGGCAGCGACTGGAGACCACCATCAGTGAGCAGCCTGCAGATGATGGGGCTGCTTCTGTTACCCGGGAGATTCCGGAATCTCCGGCAGTCTCTCAGGCTTCAGAGCCGGAACCGGCTCTACCGGTGGCTCACGCTGATGAGGGTGCCAAAGAGAAGAAGGCTCCTGGGTTTGCCCAGAAGGTGGTCTCGCTCGTCAGAGACCGCGAGTTTATCATCTCTGAAAAAGACATCGAGGAGTCCCTCTCTGATCTTGAGATCGGCCTCTTAGAGAGCGATGTCGCCTTTTCTGCAACCGATGCTATCCTGACAAAGGTCCGTGCAGATCTCACCGGATCAAAACGCAAGATCGGAACCTCGGTCGACTCGGTCATCACGAATGCCCTCTCCGATGCTCTTCTGTCAGTTCTCGGTGAAGGAGTCAACATCCTTGACTTCATCGCAGCACGTGAGAAACCGGTGAAGATCCTCTTCACCGGGGTGAATGGAACCGGAAAGACCACGTCGGTTGCGAAGGTTGCACACTATCTCACCAAGAACGGGCTGACTGTTGCTATTGGTGCGGGAGATACCTTCCGTGCCGGTGCGATAGAGCAGATCGATGTTCATGGCGAGAGGCTCGGTCTCAAGGTTATTCAGCACCAGGAGGGGTCTGACCCCTCTGCTGTTCTCTTTGACACCGTGCAGTATGCAAAAGCCCACAACATCGATGTGGTTCTTGGAGATACAGCCGGAAGGTTCCACAACCGTGTCAACCTGATGAACCAGCTCGCCAAGATCCGCAGGGTCATTCAGCCTGATCTCATCGTGTATGTTGACGAAGCTGTTGCAGGCAACGACGCGGTCATCCGTGCCGAAGAGTTTGCAAAGTCTGTCGGTATGGACGCTGTGATGCTGACCAAGGTTGACATGGACCCCAAGGGCGGAGCAGCGATCTCGATCGCCCATGCGGTTGGAAAACCACTCATCTTCATCGGTGTAGGCCAGGGGTACGACGACATTGTGCCCTTTGAGCCGAAGGCGATCGTTGCTGACCTCCTTGCAGGTGAGGCCTGATGCTCGGAAATCTCGGCACCAACCTCAAGGATGCCCTGAAGAAACTTGCCGGAAAGACGGTCATCGATCGGGTGGCTGTTGAGGAACTGGTCAAGGATCTTCAGCGTGCCCTCCTACAGGCCGATGTCAACGTCAAGCAGGTGATGCAGCTCTCCCAGACGATCAAGAAGCGTTCTCTCGAGGAGGAACCACCGAAAGGGGTTACTGCACGTGAGCATGTGCTCAAGATCGTGTACGAGGAGCTCGTTCACCTCGTTGGCGGCAAGGTCGATGTCCAGCTTGGCAGGCAGACCATCCTGATGGCAGGTCTGCAGGGGTCTGGTAAGACCACCACCACCGCCAAGATCGCCCGGTACTTCAAGAAGAAGGGTCTCCGGGTTGGAGTCATCTGTGCCGATACCTTCAGGCCCGGTGCCTACACCCAGATCAAGACCCTTTGTGACCGGGTGCAGGTGAACTGTTTTGGCAACCCCAAAGAGACCGATGCCCGTAAGATCGTGGCAGAGGGTCTCCAGCACCTCAAGGACGAGGTCATCATCGTGGATACCCAGGGGCGTCACGCCCTTGAGGATGAACTGATCCAGGAGATCATCGATCTCAATGAGATGACCCATGCCACCCACCGCTGGCTTGTCCTTGATGCAGCACTGGGTCAGCAGGCACGTGAGCAGGCACGCCGGTTCCACGAGGCCGTCCAGATAGATGGTGTCATCATCACTAAGATGGACGGTACCGCAAAGGGAGGAGGCGCCCTCTCGGCTGTCTCCGAAACCGGGGCAGGGATCGTCTTTGTTGGTGCCGGTGAGACTGTTGAGGATCTCGAATGGTTTGATCCTGACAGCTTCATCTCGCGTCTGCTTGGTATGGGTGATCTCAAGGCCCTTGCCGAGAAGGTCCAGGAGAGCATCCAGGAGGAGGACATCGATGTCAACGCGATGCTCTCAGGCAAGTTCACGCTTCGGGATATGTACAAACAGCTCGAGGCAGTGAACAAGATGGGGCCACTCAAGCAGGTGCTCAGCATGCTTCCGCTCGGAGGCATGGAGGTTCCTGATGGCGCTATCGATGTCACCTCGACCAAGATGGAACGCTACCGGATCATCATGGACTCGATGACCAACATCGAGATGGATGATCCCACGGTGCTGAACGGTTCACGTGTGCAGAGGATTGCCATGGGAGCTGGTGCGACTCTTGAAGAGGTGCGTGAACTCATCAAGTACTACAAGATGATGAAACGCACCTTCAAAAACCTGAAAGGAGGGGAGAAGGGGATGCAACGGCTTATGAAGAAGTTCGGCCGCTTCTCCTGATCCCATGGTCTTTTTTGCGGTGACAGGTCACCAGGCAAAGAATGACGCCTCATTCAGCCTGAACGACCTTCCAAGCAGCGGTGGCAGGATGGATCTCCTCTGCCGGTGCGTACAGGCCTCGCTCTTCCTATCGCACGGCATCAGGGAGGATGCATCCTGTTTCCTGATCCTTGCAGGCGGGCCTGGTGCAACCAAGACCGTCAGGTTTGAGGGGGCCAGTGTTCGCAGCCTGAGCCCGGATGAGCGGAGCAGTGCCTCCTTCATCAAGAAAGCCCTTGAGATCCCGGCAGGCAGCCTCTTCCGGGAGGTTACCCCCGGTGTCTCGGTTAGGAAGGCGGGACTTGAAACCCTTCTTGGTGAGCACCGGTTCGGAGTGCTTGACGAAGCCGGAACAGACATCAGAAATGCAGGGGTGAAAGATCTTCCTGAAGGTTTTCTGCTCTCTGATCATCAGAACTTCACACCTGAAGAGGAACTGTTGATCCGGGATCTGCCCAGGTACTCGCTGGGGCCGCAGATTCTGCATGCAGACCACGCAATTGTCCTGCTCTACAATGAGATCGATCGGAGAAGATCCGGATGGAACTGACTGAATTATACCGCAAAGTACAGGAGTACGGGCCGATCTGTGATCACTGTCTCGGTCGCCTCGTAGCAAAGCGTTCGCACGGATTATCGAATGATATGCGCGGAAGCGCGATCCGGATCGCGTCTGCACTTGAGGCAAATGAACCGTACACTCCACCGTCTGAACCCTGCTGGATCTGCAACAACTTCTTTGATCACACTGCAGAGTGGGCAGAGCGGGTCATCTCGTCTCTTGTGGGAATCGAGTGCAAGACCTTTCTGATCGGATCACGGATTCCTCCGTTGATCACCGAGGCAGAGGAGATGATCTGGAGCGATATGGCGCTGCAGGACCCCGAGCCTCTCAAGTCTGAGATCAACCGTGAGGTAGGTAAGGCCGTATCAGCACGAAACGGGCTTCAGGTCGAACTGAAGAACCCTGACGTGGTGGTAGTCCTGAACCTTCATGAAGAGATTGCAGAGGTTCAGATCCGCCCAATCTTCCTCTATGGCAGGTACTTCAAGTACGAGCGGGGAATCCCCCAGACTCACTGGTTCTGCAGGTCATGCAAGGGCGCAGGCTGCGAAGCATGCAACGGGACAGGCAAACAGTACGCAGATTCGGTGGAGGAATTGATAGGCAGGCCCCTCTGCGAGATCTTCGAAGGCACAGCAGCAACACTTCACGGCGCCGGACGCGAGGACATCGATGCAGTGATGATCGGATCCGGCCGCCCGTTCATCATCGAGATCTCTGAACCCCGCCTGAGACAGGCAGACGTTGAAACCCTTGAAAAGAGGATCAACGAGGCTGCCGGCGGCAGAGTGGGGGTAAAGGATCTCAGATGGACCGAACGGGGTGAGGTGGAAACCCTTAAGACACACAAAGGGCATAAAAAATACAGGATTCTGGTCGATATAGACGGCTCCATCCCCGAAGAAACCCTCTCTGCAGCCGCAGAACAGCTGACGGGTGCCACGATACATCAGCGCACCCCGGCCCGGGTTGCCCACCGGAGGGCAGACAAGGTACGGGAGAGGGTTGTCCTTGATCTCATATGGGCAGGCCGTGAAGCGAACCTCTTCGCGTTCGAAGTAACAGGAGAGGCCGGTCTGTACATCAAGGAGTTAATATCAGGTGACCAGGGGCGGACCACGCCCAGTCTATCAGAGATCCTGGGAACACCGGCACGGGTCGTACAACTAGATGTTGTCGATGTGCAGGGAATCGAGTAGGTGAACGGAAATGGCACTTCACAATGGACCGAGGAAGAAGACCCGGTATAAGTTTAAGAAAGATCTGAGAAAGCGCGGCGTTCTGCCGGTCACCACCGTCATCCAGGAGTTTGACATGGGACAGAAGGTTCACATCGTTTGTGAGCCAAGCATTCAGAAGGGAATGCCTCATGCACGCTTCCACGGCAAGACTGGTTCAGTTGTTGGTCGCAGAGGCCGTGCATGGCTCGTGCAGATCTACGACGGCAACAAGATGAAGACAATTATCTCACGTCCCCAGCACCTTAAGGCGCAGCAGTACTAACGGAAGATAGGTCGGTTGGCATGAAGATCAAAGGAATTATTGAAGAAAATGCGATCACTGTTCCTGAACTGAAAGAGGAACTGCTCAATGTTGAAGCAGTCCGTCTGGAAAAAGGAAAAGAGATGTCGTATGAGCTCCGCAGGAGCATCGAACATGCCAACCAGATCTCCCGGACCTCTGCAGCGAAGTCCCGCAGTCTTGTTGATGCACTGCTCCAGGTTGAAAAGGTAAAACCTGATGTAGCACTTCGGATTGCAAACACAATGCCCAGGACCAGAGACGAGGTTAGAGCCGTCTTTGGCAAGGATAAGTTTGCGCACACAACCGAGGAACTCGACCAGATCATCGATCTCGTTATAACTCACTTCAACTAGGTGCGCTCATGATGAAGACTGAGCGGGCTGAGAAGAAGGAGATCAACGCAGTTGTTCTTGATATCCTTCCTAAAGGGTATCCTGGCGATCCGCGTCCCATATATAAGCGAGAGCCGGTTGTGCAGGCAATCGGTGTGGAGCAGTTCAAGCTTCTTGAACTGATCCCAAAGACACTGGATGTGGCGATCGGTGAGCTGATCTACATCGGGAGCGGTGAACGCGAGAAGATCGAGCGGGTCAAACGCAGGATTGGGTATCACGAACTGACCAACGGGGCTTTATCAGAACTTCCCTTCGTCATCGAGAAGATCGTCAAGGAACGGGAGAGTGAGTATGTCAACTTCTACAACAAGTCGATCTCTATCACACCCAAACTTCACATGCTTCACCTGCTTCCTGGCATCGGAAAGAAACTGATGTGGGAGATCATCGAGTCAAGGGAGAAGAAACCGTTTGAGAATTTTGCTGATATCTCAACACGGATCAAGTCTCTTCCCCACCCTGAAAAGATGATTCTCAACCGGATTCTGGAAGAGCTTCAGGATCAGACGGTGAAGTATCACCTCTTCACCTCACGATGAGTGCGTACCGGGATCAGCACTTTCTTGCTGACCGCAATGCGGTAGAACGGATTGCGTCAGTTCTTGATCTTGCAGATCGCCGGGTTCTGGAGATAGGGCCCGGCAGGGGTGTGCTTACCCGTGCTCTGCTTGCCAGGGGGGCACGGGTTATCGCAGTTGAACTCGACGGGTCCCTGGTTACTTTTCTGAAGCATGAGTTTGCCCAGGCGATAGACTCAGGAGCTCTTACGCTGGTTCCTGGTGATGCCACAAGGGTTGATATCCCGCCGTTTGACATCGTTGTTGCAAACCTTCCCTATTCTGCATCATCCAAGATCACGTTTCGTCTGCTTGATATCGGGTTTGAGGCTGCGGTTCTCATGTACCAGAAGGAGTTTGCAGACCGGATGCTTGCAGATATCGGGACCCGCGACTGTGGCAGGCTCACGGTGATGGTGCAGACCTTTGCCCGTGCAAGCCGGTGCTTTGACCTCCCTCCCGGGGCGTTCTCTCCTCCGCCCGCGGTATACTCGACGGTCGTCAGGATAGAGCCACGTCCGCCGCTCTTCCCGGTTAATAACCGGTCTGTGTATGCAGAGGTTGTGAAGATCCTGTATGCAGGCCGGAGAAAGACGGTGCGGAGTATCCTGAAGAACACGGGGGGTATCTTCGGTGCTGACCTGGTTGCATCCCTGCTCTCAGGTCTGGATCCTGCTATCCTCTCATCCCGTCCCGAGGAACTCTATCTCGAGGATTATGCCACAATCGCAAACGCCCTTTCAGGCTGACAGCAGTCAGGTCTACCAGCCTGCTGAAGACTCTTTTCTCCTCCTTGAAACAGCGAAACAGGAGGTCAGGTCATCTGACCGGGTACTTGAGATCGGTGTCGGGTCAGGGTATGTCTCATCAGGACTCCTCTCATCCTGTCGTCTGCTGATTGCAACCGATAGAAACCCCCATGCAGCCGCTATCGCTCATGCCACTGGTGTCCCGGTGGTATTGACCGATCTCGCGGCCGGTCTGTGTGGACCTTTTGATCTGATCCTCTTCAACCCGCCATACCTTCCTACTGATCCAGCCGAGCGGATCGATGACTGGCTTGAACTTGCCCTTGATGGCGGCCCGTCAGGCAGGGATATTATTGCCAGGTTTCTGCAGCAGATACCTGGCATCATCTCACCAGAAGGCAGGGTGCTTCTTCTTATCTCATCCCTGACCGAACCTGATGAGGTTGGTAATCTTGTCAGAAAAAACGGGTTTGAGAGTTGTACTGTGGCAGAGGAGAGGGTTGATGGAGGAGAGCTCCTGATGATACTCAGGCTAACTCCTTGCCGGTGAACCGTCGTCAGATCCTGATATTTCCTGTGTCGATCTCTTCCCTAAGCAGATATACACCTGCAATAAGGACCGCAAGCATCACGGCAGGGCCAATGATCTCGATCGGCTGGGCACTTGATATGTTGAAGATGATCACATGCCTGATCATCGCGGTAAGTCCTGCGATGAGGATTGCCCTGACCGGCACCCGCTTTGTCCGCAGGTACACGATAACCGTCTCAAAGAGTTCGATGATGATGACGGTGAGTAGGATCGAGTATACTATCTGAATGATCCCTTCGTCCCAGTTCTGGGTGGTAAACAGCGAGATGATATCAAACAGGGTTATTCCGAGTGATATCAGTGCCACAATGGTGAGAAACAACGCAAGCACGATGTAAATCAGTACCGGCACGACGGTCATGATCCTGATCACCGGGGCGGTCTGTTCTGCAAGGCTGTCAGCCATACACCGTATAAGGCCTTCCTGAATAAAAAGTCCGTGTTTGTTACTGCATGTTGGAGTACCGGTGAATGATATCATCGATACTACATTTTTTCAGCTCGATAAGCGCAGAGATGATCGAATCCGCAAATATCATCGCTGATGTCTCAAAGAGTGTGCCGAGCGGAGTTGACGGGTGTGATATGGATCGGTGTTCTCCTTTCAGCTGGCGGAGATCGAAGTGATCAGACCCGGTGCGGATGCTCTCATCATCGGTCATGAGGTAGACAACGCAGGTGGCAAGGTCAGCCATTGGAGAACTCTTCGTTCCTGTGATCAGGCAGAGCGATCCCCCGATCTGGTGGGTTGTCTGGCATGCCTCAAGTACAGACTTGGTCTTTCCTGAACCTGAAAAGGCGATAAGAACGTCACGCTCGTTAAAGGCAGGGGTGACCGTCTCTCCGACAACATATGCGGTCAGGCCAAGGTGCATGAGACGCATCCCGAATGACTTTGCAACAAACCCTGATCTGCCTGCACCAAGCACAAAGATCCGTTCAGCCCGGTTAATCTCGGTGAGAATACACTCCACCTGGCGCTGATCAATCGATTTTGCGACCTCCTCGATCCGGGAGATCATCATCAGCATCAGGTCCTGCAGCGGGATACACGAATCCATGAATGATTACAAGGTGCTGTTGTGGTCCTCAAATATATGACGGAGCGCACCGGCAAAAAAAGAAAGTCTGGTTTTGTGGGATCAGTGTCTGAAATATCTGACCCCGGTGAAGACCATTGCGATGTTGAGCCTGTTCGCCTCGGCGATCACCTCTTCATCCCTGATTGAACCGCCTGGCTGGATGAGGGCTGTTGCTCCTGCCTCTGCAGCGACCTGCAGGGTATCCGGGAACGGGAGGAATGCATCAGATGCCACTGCCGTGCCCTTGAGTGGTGAGAGCGATCTGGAGACCGCGATACGTGCTGAATCAACACGGTTCATCTGTCCTGCCCCGATACCAATCGCCTTCGTGCTGTCTGCAAAGATGATTGCGTTGCTCTTGGTGTGCTTGCAGACCTTCATGGCGAGGTGCATGGCAGCCTCTTCTGCCGCGGTCGGGTCCCGGTCAGAGACGACCTCCCAGTCCTCCCTGAATGTGGTGTTCCGCTGGGCAAGGGCTCCACCGTCTATTGTCCTGATCTCGGTATGATCCACCGGGTCAGGGAGTGTGAGCACCCTCATGTTCTCTTTCTTTGCCAGGATGGGAAGTGCTCCCGGTGCGTAGGATGGGGCGACCAGGACCTCGATGAAGGTGGATGCTATCTCGCGTGCGAGATCCTCGCCGACCTCCTGGTTGACAGCCACGATTCCTCCGTACGCAGAGACCGGATCAGACTCCCGTGCGGTAAGGTAGGCTGTGCAGACATCTTTGCCCGTTGCAACCCCGCAGGGGTTGTTGTGCTTGATGATGACCGCTGCAGTCTCTGAGAACTCCCTGAGCAGTGAGACGGCGGCATCCAGGTCAAGGTAGTTGTTGTATGACATCGCCTTCCCCTGGACCGGGACTGCCCCTGCAATTCCGGACTCTCCGTACACGGCAGCCTCCTGGTGCGGGTTCTCTCCGTACCTGAGTGATCTCCCGTTCCTGTACTGCACAGAGAGCGTGTCAGGGAATTTTCCCTCAAGACTCTGGAGGTAGTTGGATATGGCCCCGTCATATGCTGCCATCTTTGTGAAGACCTTGCAGGCGAGGGCGAGACGCTCCTCATACCCGAACCCTGCTCCGCTCTTTATTGCCGTGATGAGTGCAGGATAGTCTGAAGGATCAGTGACGACCACGACGTCCTTGAAGTTCTTGGCAGCAGCCCGAATCATGGCTGGTCCGCCGATGTCGATGAACTCGATCAGTTCTTCCAGAGGCAGTGCCTGTTTTGCCATCTCTTCGAACGGGTAGAGGTTGACGACGAGCAGGTCGATAGGCTGGATGTTGTTCTTCTCCATCTCTGCCTCGTCTTTTCCCCGCCTTCCCAGAAGCCCGCCGTGAATCCTGGGATGGAGCGTCTTGACCCTGCCGTCCATCATCTCAGGATGTCCGGTGTAGTCAGAGACCTCGATGATCGGGATGCCCTCCTTCTCCAGAGTCTTTGCCGTCCCACCTGAACTCAGGATCTCAATTCCGGCTGCAGAGAGCGCCTTTGCGAGATCGATGATCCCATCCTTGTTCCAGACTGAGAGCAGTGCACGCTTCATGGGAATATACTAGGGCATACGCGGTAATGAGGGTGATGGCCCGACGGGCTGCAGAAAGAAAAGAGATGTATTGGGGCTCACTGGCTCCGCTTTGATCCGATGAGCAGGGCTGCTGCGCCGAGTGCTGCGCAGATCACTCCGACCGGCAGCGGACTTGCCTGTGTGGCTGTTGCAGACGGGGTTGGCGGGTGAGCGTAGGTCTTCTTTGGATGCGGGGTGATGACCGGTGTCGGTTCATCAGTCACTTCTTTGGTTGGTATCGGGGTGACAATGGATGTCTGGACCTCGGTTGGTTCCCTGGTCGGTTTCTGGGTCTTCTGTTCGGTCAGATTTTCCTGCTTTTCCAGTTCTTCTGCCGTTAACTTCTTGGTCTTGTTTGACTTGCCCTCAGATGTCGGTTCGCTTGTCACCTTCTTTGTGGGCTTTTCGGTAGGGGTCTCTTCCTCGTCTACAGACTTTTTGCTCTTTGAACTCTTGCTGCTTGTCTCTTCAGGAGTGGGTTCAGAGGTTATCTTCGGTGTAGCATCTTCTGAAACGTTTGCAGCCTTCTTTGAAGATTTCTTCTCGGTTGTGACACTCTCGGTCTTCACATCCCCGCTCTTGTCCTTGCTGCTAACAGTCTTATCAGAATTATCCTTCCCTTTTACCCCTGTCTTTGAGAGTGTGTACGTCTTCTCTTCGGTGACGGTGGCCCCTGAATCAGGGTTGTTCTCGTTGATCTTGTTGACATTGGTGACCGCAGAGATCGTATATTCTCCGTCTGGGAACTTCTTTGCATCAGAGGTATCCCACACGGCACCGGTGTCATACGGGGATGCGTAGACGTACACCTTTTCGAGGTTGAAGTCGCCGGTCTGCGAGGAGGTGATCGTGTGGAACACCGTGTCGTTCGGTCCGGTGAGGTTGATGGATACCGGGGCACCTGACGATCCTGCACGCTGGCTTATCCCTGCAAGGTTGGTTGCTATCTTGAACGAGACAAGGTTTCCACGTTTGATCATGTCTGGGTCAGTGTCCATCCCGTTCTCAACCAGGGCAACCTCAAGCGTGGGGTCTTCAACCGTGAAGACCGGCTTTTTGGTAATTAATGCATACCATTGACCTGTGTGACCTTTGAACGTGTCAGTGTCAACGCTGAAATGCTGGACATCAGTCACCCTGGACCGGGAGGTTGGCGTTCCCTGGGCGTTTCCTGAGTCCCACCAGGCGATCTCGTCTCCGGTATGAACATCACAACTGGAGAGGTCAAGGTCTGCTTCTCCCACAAACACGGTCCCCCCATGGGGAACTTTGTTGTCTGCTGCAAGAGCAGCAGGAACAAACAGGAGTCCGATGAGAATGATGAAAGGAATGAGAATGCGATCCGTCATACAATAATCTCAGCTACGTGTGCCGTTTTGCGGCATTAGGGTTATGGCCCCGGATGGCCCATAGAACGTGGAACTCAAATATCAGGGATGACTACTTTTCTGCACGCATCTGAGTCTCCTTATCCTGGGCCTTGTCTTTCTCCTCATCACCGTCAGACAGATCGGACGGTTTACATTCCGCATATGGCAGGTGATGACCGTCGGAGCGGTTCTTGTCCTCCTCACCGGGGAGATCAGCCTCCCTGAAGCCCTGTCTGCGATCAATCCTGATGTGATGATCTTCCTCTTCGGGATGTTTGTCGTGGGTGAGGCCGTTTCTGCCAGCGGGCTTCTTGCCCGGATCTCTGATCAGATCTGCCGGGTAGCCGGGACCCGTGATCGGCTGCTGCCTGTTTTTATCTGTGTAATGGCCGTGTCGTCTGCATTTTTGATCAACGACACCGTTGCGATCATCGGTACTCCCCTTGCACTCTCTCTTGCCAGCAGGTATCGTATCCCCCCGGCAGCAGTACTCCTGGTCCTCTGCTTCTCCCTGACGACCGGAAGTGTACCGAGCCCAATTGGAAACCCCCAGAATTTCCTGGTTGCGACGTACTGGAATCCTCCTGAGCCTTTTGTGTCATTTGCAACGGGTCTGCTCGTCCCGACGATCATCAGCCTCTGCCTGATCGTGCTGCTGATGAGGTCCCGGTGGATGAAGGTGGATGATGGAACCTTTGTGCCTCCTGATCTCCCGCTGGCTCCTGATACACGGCTTGCCAGAGTGACTATTCTCTCCATGGCGATCCTTCTCTCTCTGATCGGTATCAGGATAACCAGCTCATTCTTCGACCTCCCCCTGTTTCCTCTCGGGACCATCGCCCTCTGTGCTGCCTTTCCCATCCTTCTTCTGGCAGAACAACGGGCAACCATCATCAGACAGATCGACTGGAGAACCCTGATCTTCTTTGCAGCAATGTTTGTCCTGATGCAGAGTGTGTATGATTCAGGCTGGTTTCAGTCGTCGGTGCCGTTCACTGATCTTACCACGATCCCCCTGATCCTTGCAGCAAGCATCATCCTCTCTCAGTTGATCTCAAACGTCCCGTTCATCGCCCTTTTTCAGCCTGTTATTGCAGTATCAGGCCTCTCATCGGGATCCATGCTGGCCCTTGCTGCTGGCTCCACGATTGCAGGGAATCTGACCATCCTCGGTGCTGCAAGCAACGTTATCGTCATTCAGCAGGCTGAAAAGGCTGGCTTTTCAATCCGGTTTCGTGACTTTCTTCTGGCCGGTCTTCCGCTGACTCTTCTTCAGGCCCTGGTCTACGCCCTATGGCTTCTCTATTTCACGTAACTCGCGCGATTTGGGGTATTGCATGGCATATTTCTTTATACTCAATATCGAAACATTCCATAAGCATACTAAACTGGAATTTTTTAGGTATGAGTGGAATTCTGATCGTGGATGATAACCCGGTTCAACGCGAACAACTCAGAACCATCCTGAACGAAGCCGGATATCCTGTCATCGGATCTGCCTCGTCAGGCACTGAAGCAGTGAAACTTCTCAGGTCAATAAAACCCTCTCTTGTAACCCTGGATATCGTGATGCCTGATATGAACGGCATCGACCTTCTTCGTTCCATCCGTGCTGCCTATCCCTCAATTCCTGTCATGGTCTGCTCCTCGTTCGGTCACGAGGTGGTGGCAGATCTTGCACGGAGATCAGGGGCTTTTGCATTCTTTCCAAAACCATATCCTGCACACCGTCTGCTCCAGGAAGTGGAGCGTATGATAGGTCCGCCACTGTCAGACGCTCCCGTCTGATCAAGGCATGATTTTTTGTGTAGATCCTCGAAGCAGAATGTATTCTGCGTCAAATCTGATACAATGTAACAAGGAAAGAGAACAACTTTGAGACTTTCGTGAGTGTCTGGCGGTTATGCCGGCTGAGGAGGTTCCTGTTATCGACAGGAACCGTATATCCGGGGAATATTGTGTCTGGATCGGTGGTGTCCGCACGGATCCTCAGCCTTGAAGGGTATGGGGTGTATATTGACTCCGTCAGCCGTGCATGGTTGTATTATGCGGGGAGTGCTGGATGGGGGGTGTTTCTACACGGCGTGTCGGGAGGCATGGGTTCTGGCATACATTACCCTCTGATGAAGATGGCATACCGGATGGGTTGGTGTGGGGTTACATGCAACAAGATTCTGGTATCACCTCCTGTTCTTCTGTGCAGGTCTCTGCCTGCGCATGTATAGTAGTATTTACATTGTGTTATATCTACTTTCCTATCCGGCAAGTATGCTTGCCGTTTTGTCAGATAAGAACTCAAAAAGTCTGCCTGTTCGGACTGGTTACGGTCAGGGATGGTCTCCTGATCCCTGTCCATCTCCCACAATCTCTTCATAGGTAAAAATCTCTTCGATGTGAACTCCAAACCTCGATGAGATCCTGAAGGCGAGTTCGAGAGAGGGATCATACTTCCCCTTCTCAATGGCAAGAATAGTTTGCCTGGTCACTCCTACATCCCTGGCCAGATCTTCCTGCGTAAGATCATTCATTGCACGAAAGACCTTTATCTTATTCTTCATCCTCCCCCCCGGCCCCGTATTTTCGTTCATACCAGGAGAGAAAGATGACGTATACGATGATCATGAGAAAGACGATAAACATGAGGATGAATGCAAACCTGGCCACCTGATACGAGAACGGGCCGAACACCTCACCCCTGAGGCTGATGACAGCACCTCCGAGTGCATACGAGAAGAGGATCACACCGAGGACCTGAAGGGTCCTGAGTGATGCCTTCTCTGTGATCAGGTGAGTCCGTTCATCGGCAACCACCTCATCGACGAGTTGCCGTACGATCCATGCGGCAAGAACGCCGATGATAACTGCACCGGTCATCACCAGTGGTTCGAGGTGTTCAACAGACCAGATAAATATGCCCACTTCGATCAGTGCGATGAACCCAAGCAGAAGAAAATATGTGTGTTGCTTCATAATGCTTCTGTGTAACGTATCATTGTACTAATTCGGATAAGATAAGCATGATCGTAGTATCGCGAATAAAATACCAGCGTCAGGTCATTGCGGCGATATCGCCGCAGAATACAGGGCCGTAATCATGGGGTTTGATCATGCCGTCCGTGTTCTTTTTGTTGATGACGAGCCGGCAATGCTCCATGCAATTCGCGATTATCTGACGATTATTCATTCTCTTGAGGTTGATATAACAGACGATCCTGTGGATGCCATCCAGAGCGGGCAGCTCTTCTCCTATGACTGCCTGGTAGTGGATTACGATATGCCTGAAATGAATGGTATCACCCTCCTCAAGGCGATACGGGAGGTGGATCCTGATATTCCGGTCATCGTCTTCACAGGCAAAAGTCGTGAGGAAGTCGTAATTGATGCCATCAACAACGGTGCAGACTTTTACCTGCAGAAGGGAGGCAATGCTGAGGAACTCTTTGCCGAACTCGCGCATGACATCGGAAAGGCGGCACGACAGTTCAGGGCTGAACGTGCCCTCCTTGAAAGTGAGCAGCTCTACCGTGCTGTTGTTGAGGATCAGACCGAGTTCATCTGCCAGATGGATCCTGAAGGGATGATACGATTCGTCAACACCTCTTTTGCCTCATACCTCTCCCGCGAACCCGGTGACCTCGTTGGTTCAGACTTCTTCTCCCTCTTCGGGGAGGGAGGGGAGAACCTGAAGGATGCCCCTGATGTATGTGACCCTGATAATCCGGTGGTATATGCAGAGATCAGGCAGGTTCGTCCTGACGGCTCGGGTTCATATCTCCACTGGACGCTCAGGCTCCTCTTCGACTCCTCGTTTGAACCGAGGGAGATCCTGGCAGTAGGGCGTGACATCAGTGCCCAGAAAGAGGTGGCACGACAGATATCGATCCAGCGTGATCTCGCTCTTGAACTGGCGATGGTCTCCTCAGCTGATATGGTGCTTGAGATGTCACTGAGGGCAATGGTGAGGCTCACCGGGCTGGAGACCGGGGCGGTGTATCTTCGTGACCGTGCCACCGGGGCGGTAACGAAAGCGTATGACTCAGGTCCCCACCGTCGCTCACTCTATCAGTTCATGGAGGCCTGGCAGAACGAGAACATCGATCTCCTTGCTGTCCTCGCAGGTGCATCCCGGTACTACAGTCAGACCGATATGAGCCGGTCAGATTCTCCGTTTCTCTCGATGGCACTTGTCCCTGTCCAGCGCTATGATGAGGTTATCGGATGGTTTGTGCTGGGATCTGATGGCATGAAGGAGGTCCCGGTCAACTGCCGCGACTCCCTGGAGACGGTGGTCTCACAGATAGGGAACGTGATCGCCAGAATCCAGGCTGAAGATGCCCTGCGTGATGCACTCATCGAGAGTGAGGAGCGGTATATGCAGCTCTCCGAGTCATCACCAGACGCAATTGCAATTCTTTCGTCAGAAAACCGGCCTGTGTATCTCAATCCGGCTGCACTCTGCCTCTTTGGTGTCCACTCGTTTGATGAGTTTATGACCAGGCCGTTAACCGAGTACTTTGATCAGGCATCATATCCGGCAGTGACCGAGATGCTCTCCCAGAGTTTCTCAATCCGGAGCCCGAACTCGTGCGAAGCGGTGATGTGGAGCATATCAGGCAGAGAGATCTTTGCAGAGCTGATTGCAGTACCTATCACTCAAGCAGGTGATACCGCTGTTCTCCTGATCATACGTGACCGGACCGAGCAGAAACTCGCAGAACGGGCGCTGGCAGAGAGTGAACGGCACTTCCGTGAACTTGCAGACCTTCTGCCTGAACCGGTCTTTGAGACTGATGCGAGCGGCCGGGTTACCTTCTGCAACCGGGGAGCACATGCCCTGCTCTCATCATCTGATGATGCAACGCTTATCGGTGAGTCGTTTCTCCGGTTCTTCAGCGACGCAGATCAGGGAGAACTTGCGCGTGTTATGGATGAGGTCCGTGCAGATCCTGCTGTCAGAAACGGGGGATTTGCCGTCAGGGCAAAAGACGGTGGAGAGCGTTCTGTTCTGCTCTCACTCTCCCCGGTATTCCGCGATACCGTGTATGACGGGGTCCGCGGTGTGATCGTGGACATCACCGAGATGAAGCAGTATCAGGAGAAGCTCAAACGGACGATAGAGGAGAAGGATGTCCTCTTCCGTGAACTCCATCACCGGGTCAAGAACAACATGCAGGTGATCTCAAGCCTGCTCCAGCTTCAGGAGGAGTACATCGAGGATGAGCGTGTTATTTCAGCGATTCATGATTGTGAGCAGCGTATCGCATCGATGGCCCTGGTGCATGAGACACTGTACCGCAGTGAGTCACTCTCTGACATCCCGTTTTCATCGTACCTTGAGAACCTTGCTGAAGAGGTTATCAGCAGCATCGCAACCGTAAGGGATATCAGGACAGAGATCGAAGTCGGTGATATACGGTTCAGCCTGGATACCGTGGTCACCCTGGGTCTGATTATCAATGAACTGATGGTGAACTCGATGAAGTATGCCTTCACCGGAAAGGGGAAGGGACTTATCAGGGTCTGCATGGAGCACGAGGAGGGGTCTTTCGTGCTCGCCTATGCGGATGACGGAGTCGGTCTTCCTCCTGATTTCTCCATCGATTCGTCAAGTAGTCTTGGTATGCGACTCGTACGTGTTCTGACCCGTCAGTTGCTGGGGTCTGTAACTGTCGGCGGTGGAGATGGTCCGGGAGCACATTTCACCATACGGTTTCCTGATCACTGAATAGAAGGGGGAGATAATTGCGACACAGATACTGATTGTAGAGGATGAGGCTATTGTAGCGGAGTCTATCGCCTCCAAACTCAAAAAGTTCGGATACGACGTCGCCGGTCCGGTTCCGACCGGGGAAGAAGCGGTGAAACTCGCCGGTGAGGTCAGGCCTGATGTTGTGCTGATGGATATCCATCTAGCAGGCACAATCGACGGGATCGATGCAGCAGGAAGTATCTCGGGTTCGTATCGTATTCCTGTGATATTTCTCACTGCGTATGCAGATGACCAGACCCTTGAGCGGGCAAAGGAGGCAAAGCCGTTTGGGTACCTGATAAAACCGTTCAGGGAGCGGGATCTACATGCGACGATACGGATGGCACAGGAACGCTCGCGGCTTGAAGCAGAACTTGAAGCAGCCAACCGCGAGCTTGACTCATTCAGTTACTCGGTCTCGCATGACCTGAGGGCTCCCCTTATTGCCATAGACGGCTTCTCCCGGATTCTTGAAGAGTCATATATGACATATCTGCCCCCTGACGGGCAGGAGTGTCTTCACCGGGTTCGCCAGGCTGCAGCCAATATGGATAAACTGGTCAATGACTTCCTCAGGCTCTCACGGGTAACCAGGACTTCACTGGTGATTGAACCGGTTGATATCAGTGCCCTTGCCACGGAAATTCTGGAGGGACTGTCACAGGAGCACCCTGACCGGAAGGTTATCTGGACGGTTGAGCCAGGCCTTGAGGCAGTCGGAGACAGAGGTCTTCTCCTGATCGCAGTACAGAATCTGCTCACCAACGCGTGGAAGTACACCGGCAGGAGGAGCGAGGCACGGATCGAAGTGGCCGGAACACTGCGTGGAAAGGGCCTGACATTCTATGTCAGGGATAACGGTGCAGGATTCCCGCCTGAAAAGGCGAACCTTCTCTTCATCCCTCTCCAGCGGCTTCATTCTCAGGAGGAGTTCCCAGGAAACGGTATAGGTCTTGCAACCGTGCAGCGGATCGTCTTTCGGCATGGAGGGAAGATATGGGCTGAAGGCGTTCCGGATTCAGGAGCCACCTTCTGGATAAGCCTTCCTGAACAGGTCTGATGCTGATCAGGCCTGTTCAGCATCTGACAAACGAAAGAAAAGTAATTTATGGGTACACCACGGAGATCGAAGGCAGGTACAGGTGAATATGGTCTTGTTGATCTCTGAATAACAGAGGGTTTGATGGGGGAACAGGTGCAGATGATCGGAAAGAAGAGGGATGGGGATGCCTCGGGTTCTTATTGTAGATGATACTGACTTTGACCGGAATCTTCTCAGGAATATTCTGGTCTCTGCCGGTTATGAGATAGCAGGTCTGGCAAGCGGCGGTGAGGAAGGGATTCAGCTCTACCGGGAGATGATCCCTGATCTTGCCATGCTGGATCTGATCATGCCGGATCTGAATGGAATAGATACCCTGCGCAGGATTCGTGAGGAGTATCCTGAAGCACGGGTGATGCTCTGTACCTCTGTTGGTGAGGAAGGGATGGTCGATCTCGCCAGAAGAATCGGGGCAAAAGGGTATGTTGTCAAGCCGTACCAGGCCACAAACCTTCTCAAGGCAGTCGAGCGGATTGTGGGTCCGCCTGGAAACAAAGCAGGGATAACGTGGCAGTGATCTGCTCGCTGTCCCTGATAAATTACTCTTTTGTCTGACTGGTTTCGTTATGAGCAGGAGAGTTGGATGTGCTCTCTCCTGTCATATTCACTGTTATATTTGCATCAGGCTTTGTTTCTGTTTTGTTCAGCTCCAAAACAGACTGGTTTGTTGTATCTGAAGGAGAAATAACTCCTCCCTTGCGGTACGCTTCTGCAGCCTCTTTTGTCTTCTGTTCTTTCTCGTACACCGCTGCAAGTTTCAGCCAGAGAGTTGTGTCTGACGGCCTGCTCTCTGTTGCAGCCTCATAAGCCTGTGCTGCCTCCTTATATCTGCCCAGTGCAGTCCATGTGTTGCCGAGGTCTGCCCAGGTAATTCCGTTCTTTGGATCAAGGGTGAGAGACTTCTCAAAGGCTGCGATTGCTTCGTAGAATCTTCCCTGTCCTGAAAGAATGGCACCGAGCTGGCCCCATCCTCCGGCCTGGTCGGTCGAGATCTGGAGTGATCTCCTGACTGTTGTCAGTGCCTCCTCGTACCGTGTAAGCCCATCATACGCTGCTGCAAGCTGGTTCCACCCTTCTGTATCATTCGGGTATGCTGCGGTCGCATTCAGCAGGGTGGCAAGTGCTGCCTCATGGCTGCCGACTGCGTTCTGTTCCCTTCCGAGCGGGATGAGGATGGTTGTGTTTGTTGGTGAGAGGTTCTGAAGCCTGGAATAGATCTCAAGTGCTTCGGTATCCCGCCCGAGTTTTGAGAGAACTTCCCCATACCCGGTCAGTGCCTTCTCTGATCCTTTGTCGAGCCTGAGTGCGGCTGCGAATGCATCTGCTGCAGCCTTGTTGTTTCCGCTGATTGAAGCGTTTAGTGCCTTCTCGTACCATCCGTTGAACGCCTTCTGAATGTCAGCGGCACTCGGGCCGGTCTGGTTTGTCTTATTTCCTTCCGGGGCCGTCTTGTTCGCTGATTCAATCTTCACTGGTGAAGTATTCTGCAGAGGAGGGGAGGAGTTCACCTCCACGGGTTCTGGCTCAACTGGTTCACCAGTATCATTTGCTACGACATTCTGTTCTACGATCTCTCCTGTATCTGTCAGGGTTTCCTGGAACTCTGAATCAGTTGCAGAGATATTCTCATCAGCACTCACCTGAAAAGAGAGTACCAGCATCAGGAGGAGAAGCAATATCGAAAGCGTCTTGATAATATCCATAGGATATGTTCTGTCAGGTCTCCTTTTATAGTGCACGGCAATCCTCCCCAGTCCCTCTCACCGGAGCGTAATAATCCATGAAATATATCGATGTACGAGCAATCGATGAGGCAGACTACCCTCATGTATGCCTCCTTGAACAGGGTCAGTCAGGCTCGCAGTACCAGGCAGCAGTGTTTGTCCGGCAGGCGATGACCCTCTGGCCCGGGCTGTTCCTTGTTGCCGAAGTAGAAGATCAGTCTGCAGGGTATCTTGTCGGATCGATATCAGGTGATGACCTGGAAACAGGCTGGATACTGAGGGTCAGGGTTGTTGAAGCGATGCAGCGGATGGGAGTTGCAACCAGGATGCTGATCAGAATTGAAGAATCGATGAAAGGGTATGGAATAAACCGGATTCTCCTCTCCTGCTCTCCGGTTAATGAAGGGGCGCTCGCTCTCTACCACAAGCAGAGATATACTATCAGGAGCCGCGAACCAGCATACTTTGGCCCTGGAGAGGACAGGTTCATCCTCGAAAAAGTGATCTGAAACTAACCTACTACACAGTGATGCGTTGCACCGTCGTCCCGGAACCTGATTTTCCTGATACTGTCAGCCCGACGAGATAGGTACCTGGTGACTTCCAGGTATGAACCGGGCTTTTTTCCCATGATGAGAAGCCGTCGTTGAAGTCCCATGCCCAGACCGTCGGCTCACCGGTTGACCGGTCCGTGAATCTAAAGGTCTGCTGCCTGTCTGGAACAGGTTCTGCAGTGAATGAGACCTGGTTCACGGTGATGGTCTTTTTTGCAGTCTCACTCCCACATGATGTGCTGACGATCCTACTGCTCTCATATGTCCCCGGGAGTTCGTACCGGTGAAATGCTGATGTGCCTTCAGCTGTGGTCCCGTCCCCGAAGTTCCATGATCCGGTCAGGGGATCATCGGTTGTACCTCCGGTTGACTGATCAGAAAACCTGACGTCAAGTGGGGCATATCCAACAGTAGGTTCAGCGATCAACCCTGCCTGTAATCTCGGGACCTGCCCTGCTCCGACCATGGTGTCCATCAGATGCCAGGCGATATTTGTTCCGTTCTCAGGAAGCCGGACTGTAAAGATATCCTGGTGTATCCCGGGCTGGAATGAGGCAGGCTGACCCCGGTCAGGATAGCCGGGAGAGAAGTAATTCCGGTCACCGATGGCCAGGGAGACCGGGCCATTGTGGCGATTGATGTACCCGAACGAGACCCGGACTGTTCCATCACCCAGGTTACACGGCCTGCTGCAGGTCGGGATAAGCATGCCAGGGGCAGGGGTAACATCAGGTGTCGGCTGTATGATGGTTGGCGTCCCTGTGACTTCAGGCGTCTGAATCGCCGGTGGCGGGGCTATCAGGGTGTAACTGTTGAGAATACTGGTAATTGTCTCCTGATCGATGAGGTATTTTGTTCCCGTCATCCGCTCGATGGATCCATCCCAATCGAGAAATCTCACCATCGCAGCTTTTCGCTGCAGTGTTCCGTTCTCGGGTGATGGGAGATCGGCCTCCCTCCATGTATCGGGACCAACTCCTTTTGGACTAGAATAATCATGGAACGTGTAGGTCTTGCCTGCATCGTCATACCAGAGCACCCTCATCCTGGTGGTTGCTGACTGGTTTGCAGTCCCCGCCTGGGTGTGCGATGCATCCGGTCTTGTGGCTACCTGGGACTGCTTGGTGAGTTCATCATGATTTTGGGGAGTACTGGTGATGAGGGTGATGAATCCGGCGATAATCAGACAGAGAATGATGGCAATTCCGGCAACCCGGTATGATGATGACTCTCCCATAATGACCCGTTCTCTGGAGCGAGAAGTACAATTTGTGGTTGTGATCAGAAGAAGTCAGCGAGTGATCGCTGTGTTCTGATCTCGGTCAGCAGTGTACTGTGGGCAGTCCACCGGTCCATTCCCAGTGCTGCTGATGCTGTAGAAACAACTGCAGTGATGTTCTCATGGTGGGATGGGGGCGATGCCATGGCCTGCCTGGTCACCTCCCTGATCACCCAGGTGCCGAGCGGTGCCCAGTATTCAGAGGTGATCCATCTGATCACGATGACCCGTGCGTTCCGGTTGATTGCTGTCAGAAACTCAAGAATCGCCAGCCGTGCCGAGTAGTATGCACCGGTGATCGGTGAGTATCCTGTTTTTGTCCGGCCTTCCCGGTCAGCCACAATGGTCTCGTTTCCCCCGGCCCAGAGCGACTGACTGCCCCAGATCTCTATCATCTCAAACTGCCAGTCACCAGGCAGGAGAATGACGGCAATGGCGTTTCCGAACCTTTTAGAGTAGAAGAGGCTGATGCTCTCATAATCTGGAAACCTGAACACCTGCGGTTTCAGGTTTTTTCCAAGCGTATCATCCACGGCAGTGATGGCCCACCTGGTCGGGACCATGTGCCTGCTCTTTTCTGTGCCAAGCAGACCTGCAGACATGAGGCTGATGATCCGGTAGGTGTCAGTTCCTCCTTCGGTGAGTTCATGACAGGCACCTGCTGCGGGAAGGTCGGTATCGCTGGTGATCCGGTCAACCACCCGTTCGACCTTTGCGTTGTCGAGGAGATCGAACGACCTGATATTCCCTGACATCCCCATCGGGGCCACCATCCCGTCAAACCTGAGATCAAACGAGACCGGCCTGTCAAAAGCGGTCTCGACCCCGAGTGGAACACTGGATCGTGCTATCTCCTGGAGATGATCTTCGTACCGGTGCGGCAGAGTGGTGGCCCTTATCGTCTGGGCACGTATATTGACGATATCAGCAATGGAGAGGTCACGGTTCATCCATTCGGGAGGATGATCCTGATCTGCAGTGAGCAGCGGCCCGGCACTGACATCGGGGTAACCCGAACTTCCGACAAAAATGGATGGGGTTGTGCCCACGTATTCAGATCTGGGCGTGGTCTTCATCTGGGCATGGAACCGGGAGATGACCGGGCATTGCTCCCGTCCACAGAGCCCCTTTCCTTTGCAGGGGATGCAGAGCGTCATCTCGCAGCAGGTCAACTCCTGATCAGTGAGAGGTCAATCTTTCTGATCTGGTAGGGGTTGTCCCGTTCCACAAAGGCACGTTTCTCCCATATTGGATCTCCACCCAGTTTCCAGCCCCCATCGTATGCAGATCTGACTGCATCGATCTGGTACCGGTCATCGCTCTTGTTGTATCCGGTGATGACAAGGATACGGTCCACACCAGCCGGATCAGGGCTGATAATATCTCCTGCTGTGTACTTCACCGGGGTGCGGGGTGGCGCTGAGTCGGCTCCTATCCCTACATCACTGGTTGCGATTCGCCCTGTCCGGTGGCTGTACCTCTCTTCCAGTATCGGCCTCATAAACCACTTGGCTGTCGCGTTTGTCCTGTACCCCCACTCCCCGGTATAATACGGGTAGATGTCGTCTGCCTGGTACTGGTCTGACACATGATCATACCCGAGGATCACCATCATCCCGGTCTCGCCGTTTGGTGAAGGATTCACCAGATCCCCGGCAGGATATATCGGCTGTGGATGGGTTGAAGGAATGCCGGTGACTGGCGGGGCAACCTCACCCGGGAGCCCGGCGGGTGTACCTCCTGGCCCCTGGTTTCCGATGTACGTGCCGCTCTTCTCAAAACTTTTCAGGCTGACGTTGGTGGCTGTTGTGCCAAGGCTGGTGAACGATCCGTTAGGCAGTCTTGCAGCAGGAACTATTGAGTATGAGCCGTTGACCGGCGGGGCGGTCACCAGCCACCAGACGTTTTTGCTGCCCTCCAGTATGATGTCTCCACTCTTGAACCGGGGAACATCAGGAGGCAGGGTGGGCGTTGGTACAGGGGTTCCTGTAAGTGGCGTGATCAGGTCAGGCGATGGAGGTTGAAGCTTCGTGTCCAGTGCAAGCATCTGGGATCCATCCTTGTATGTCGCGATGACCATCACCCGTATCCCTTCACTCAGGTTTGTTCCGGCAAGGGTTGACAAGGGGACTGTCGCAGTGAAGCCTTTCTCCACTCCAAGGGTCGCCGGATCGCCAGGATTTCCTGTGCCTATCGGTATATTATTGACTTTCCAGGAGAAGGATGCCACAGAGTTGATCTCACGGCCCCCCCCGTTGGTGACGTTTATGAATGATCCATTCTGGCTTGCGGAGAGGAGTATTCCCGGTCCTGGAGGGACAGCAGGAGTTGTGAAGAAGGAGATGGCAGAGATCAGTACAAACCCGAGAACGATGATCAGGGCAATGGCGATCCCTGCAAGCAGAAGCGGCTTGTCAAAGGGTAGTTTATCGAGAGGGATACGATCAAGGATTCCCCCTTTCGGTGCCAACTCATGTGAGTTGCTTGAGTTTTTCAGGTGCTTTGAGTTGGTCCTCTTGTTCTTCAGGTATACCGGGTTATCAGGTGCAATGGTCAGGGCGTTCTCAAAGCAGAGATCGGCATCCTCGGTTCTTCCTATCTTTGCGCAGGCAGTTCCCAGTGCATTCCATGCACGATCGTTCTGGTCATCGTACTCAACTGCGTCAGAGAGGTACTCAACTGCAGTCTGAAAATCACCAGACTTGAATGCCCGCAGACCCCGGCTGAACTGTCCTGATTTTTCCTCGGTTCCCATGATGACCTGACTGAATCCCTGAAGATTCGTTGGGTTTCCTGTATTACACCTGGTATGAGACTGTTATGCAGGTCACACCCTGATGGTTCTATCTGTATTCTGTTCTGGTTGCAGTTATAGACAAGACATTATGGTTTGAATAATTGGTATGAAACGGAGATTAGTTCATCACGTCAGTAATAAATGACTCATTACTGGAGATATGTTCCGGGTATTCCGGAACATTTTGTAGTATCGTATATTATTAGCAGGTTGGATAACTGGTAAATGTCATCGGCTGTGGTTCCTGGTAGTCTGCTTCATAGACACTGCCGACGCTCTGCTTGTATACTGGTTTCTGAGTTGCTGCTGGTGCTACCTGGGCAGTTGCCTGATTGCTGCCATTCATGTCAGGGGCACCTCCTTCTGTAGTGAGGCTGGAACTGTTCGTCAGATTGTCTGCCGCTATTGTGGTATTGGTGAGTGTCTGGCTTATATTTGTAGCATTTGTCAGATTGGAGGTTGAGTTGGTTGTGCTGTTTGTATCTTCAGCAATGACTGCTCCAAAAAGCATAACGATACAGGTGAGTAATGCGACTGTGCGAATCATCATAATTCATTTGAACATGGGTAAGGATAAAGAATATGAGTTATGTGGTTCAGTGTTCGGCACATCAGCTTATTACAATAGTTTTATCGTGTTCTCCACTCACTATCCCCATAGTGGCTGGTGGGAATTATGGGGATATTCAGCAGGTTTCAGACACCTCATGTAGTTGAGGAATGTGTTCGTGAACCAGATAAGCCAGGATTAAAAACTCCTCCTGGTACCGGGAATTCTGAGTGTGTACCGAAGAGGATCAGAATACCCCTCAACAAGACCACGACCGATGTGAAATGCAGAAATGGTCTTCTGATCTTTCCGTGTCCTGTCTGTGATGTCATCAACACCGTCTCTGAAGGTGAGGTGCATCCCATCCTTGGTGCCCAGCCGATGTGCCAGAGTTGTGGCGATATCTTTCACATTCCTGGAGGATACTGTACAGGGACCGAGATCAGTTCGCTGAAAGTTTATGCTGCTCTCCCTGTTGCGATCAGGAAATTCTTCATCTTTTATCGGAATCATCCGGTCATCCAGGCCCTTGAGGAGCAGGGTCTCTCCAGGATCATTATTCAGTACGGCATCTGGGGGTTCTGCCAGAAGTGTCATCATGAGTTCAGCCCGGCAGTTCTCATGAATCTCCCGCAGACCACGGCAGAGGTTGTTGATTACCGCTCACTCTCCTCAGCCGACGAGATGAACGAGATGCGTTCGCTTCGTCAGGGGAAGTGTCCGTACTGTGATCACCGGATTCTTCTCGTCATAATCTCTGAAATTCCTCATTATGTGGTGTCTGCAAGTGAGAATATCTCACACCGGTGGGAAGAGGACTGAAAACTGAAAAAAAGGGTACGATCATCATGAATCCTATGATGCTATACTCTACTCATTTCAGTTTTCATCTGCAATCCTGAATCCGGTGCTTTGTTCTGCACGCAAAAAGGTTATGATTGCTGAAGATCCATCCTCAAAGAACGAAGGGTTGATGTGTTGTGAACAGGTTTCTCTTCCTGATTGTACTGCTGGTTATGCCAGCCTTCTTCTCCTCCGGCATCGTTGCAGGTGCTGAAAGCGGGGGAATTGATCTTGCTACTGTCGGATATCTCCAGATTCAGGCTCCCGTGGATGGGGCGCGGGTATACCTGGATCGGATCTTTATGGGATTTATTCAGAACGGGGCCATCACGATCCCCGTCGATGTGATGGCGTCTCCTCAATATAGCAATCTCATCATTGAGTACACCGGGTATCAGACATACCTTGGCCCGCTTCCTGAGCTGGTTCCCGGAAAGACCGTGACTGTTCTGGCTGATCTGAACAAAACCGGGTATGAACGGAGAGGAATCATCTCATTTGAGAGCGGACTTCCAGGTGCTGAACTGTTCCTCAACGGTGAAAAGAAAGGAGTAACTCCTGATTCAGGGATTCTTCAGATCCAGGCTGTCCCGGCCGGACTGTACCAGTTCACTGTGAAGAGACCAGGGAATCTTTCGATAAGCGAGCAGCAGTATGTCTCCTCAAATGCGATCACCGTATACCGGGTAAGCCTCAAGCCCGCAACGACCGGGGATGTTCATATCAATACCTCGCCGGAAGGTGCTGGTGTGTATCTGAACAACAGGTATGCAGGTCTCTCACCGCTCACTATTCCGGAGGTTCCTGTCGGAAACCATACTGTGAAGATCACACAGGAAGGCTACCAGGACTGGGGCAGCGAGATATCGGTTCTGGGGGCAGAGTCCAACCAGGTGGATGCAGTCCTCGTCTCTCTTCCCCCGACTCCCACACCGACCTGTTCTGATGCTACACCCGCACCTGAACAGGTTGTGCCCCAGGAGAATAGTTCTGTAGTCTACGGATTTTTCATCCTTCTCGTGATACTTATCATCTGTTGCGGTGTGATCGTCGTCTGGGCATTCAGGAGACAGAAACCCTGAGCAGGTTTCTCCTTCTGGTACCAACCAGTTTTTCTGTTCATTGCTTCGCCTAATGCTTCTGGTTTCATGGTACAGCAGGTGATATACCATTTTTCATGAAAAACAATTCAAAGGTCTCGCCTGGGGCCCCCAATGGGCACCATTGGGGGTTTTTCATATCCTATTTCGATGAGATGGGATATCAATAGCAAAGAGTTTTACCCTATTGTTTCCTCAGATCTTCATACTGGTGGCACCTGATATCAATCACCCTGCTTGTCAGAGACATCAGAATGAGGTGGGAATATGAATATTTACTACGGTCGTCTCCTGATTGCAATATTGGCATTGATCTCATGCGGGCTCTGCGTTGCAGATCTCCCGGGAGGTCTCCCCCCGCAGAATGGAATGAATAATCAGGTTCTCCCCGGACCTGTCGGAAGCGGATTCTTCGAGTTCAGATCAAATGTCGAAGGTGCCAATGTAATCCTTGACAATCAGAGTGTCGGGACAATCAGGGGGGGTTCGCTGAAGATCCTGGTGGATGTCTATGATACCTCTTTCAGACGCGAACTTCGCATGGAAGCGAATGGTTACTCCACGTACCGTGAAACACTGGTGAAAGGTCCCAAAGCAGGGGACACGATGGTTATACGGGGAACCCTTCAGGTTGTTCCGCTCAATCTCACCGGCTCGCTCTCTCTTGCAGTTAGCCCTCCCGGCTCCGCAGTGAGTATCGATAACGTATCTGTCGGTGTGGTCGGTCAGTCAGGGATCATGACGATCAGAACCATCAACTCAGGGAACCGGATGGTGCAGGTGACCATGCCCGGGTATAAGGACTTCATTCAGCAGGTGTACGTCACCCCGAACCTTGAAAATAAAGTCAGAATTACTCTTGACCCAATTACAACCGGGACTCTTGATGTCTCTTCAACTCCTGCAGGAGCGGCAGTGACTATCAACGGGTTGTCATATGGAATCACTCCTGTCACGGCAGCCGAACTTGAGCAGGGAGTCTATATCATCGGGTTTGCCCTTCCCGGGTATCAGAATGCACAGAACCAGGTTGTCCTTACTGCCGGTCAGCGTGTGCCTGTTTCAGTATTTCTCCAGCCGGTGCCGACTGCGACGCCGACACCATTACCAACAACCCTGGCACCGACTCCTGTACCAACTCCTGAAGCAGGATCTGCTCCGGTCCTTGTAGTTCTGGGACTGCTCTGTGCCTGTGTGCTACAGATAAAAAGAAGATAAATATAGAGTTGAGAGGACCTGACCTATCCTCTCGGTCCGAATGTTTTCTCGAAGATCTTGTATGTTTCACCATTCTTGAATGATACGATCACCTGAACATGATCTATTCCGTCTGATCCCTGGATCTCCCCGATGGCTCCGATGTTGTTGGCAATCTGCCGGGTTATCAGTTCACCATTGCCGAGTTTTGCCCGCATGTCTATTGAACTTACCAGGGACTGGCCGTGTCCTCCCCTGAATGTACCGGTGATCACCCGGTATATCGGCTCCTTGTTCACGTCAACAGAGACTGAAAGACTGTTTGGCGGCTGGGTGACCGGTCCTTCATACAACCCCTGATCGCTTCTGGTTGTCTCTGTTGTGACCCCTGTTGATGTCGCTGTAGCGAGTCCCGCCCGCTCCTGACCAACCTTCTTGTCAAGGATGAGGTACGAATCACCGTTCATGAATGTGACTACGACCTGAACGCGATCTGTTCCTTTGGTTCCTGCAGTTGTGATCTCATCACCTTTCTGTTTTCCGAGATCCTGTTCAATGATTCTGCCATCGCTCAGCGTGATCCGGACCTGAGCTGACTGGGTGAGTTCCTGACCTTTTCCACCGTCAAAGGTTGTGGTGATGTTCGAGTATACCGGGTCTTTCTGTACTGAAACCGAAACACCCAGTTCCGGTGGAGGCTGCATGACCTGGTTATCAAAGAGGGAAGGAACTTGTGTCTGTGATGGCACAGGAGTTTCCGGAGTGGGTGATGTGGATATGATCTGGGTGGGTGCAGGTGTTGGTGACAGGGTCTGCTGCTTGGGAGCTGCCTGCTCTGTGCATCCTGCAACCAGCAGCAAACAGGCAAGGAGACCTGCAATAAGAATAATCTGATATCGGTTCATTGTATAGAAGAGCTGAATGTACTCTATTATAGTTATGGCGGCCTGACTTTGTGGCCTGCCAACCTTCAGATATCTGGGTCACTGATATTACACTACCTGCCGGTATAACCGGAGATGGAGGCACAGATGGGAAAACCCACTGAAGGATACGAACAGATCATCAGAAGTGTTCTCGAGTCCGGGGCAGCCGAGACTGCCCAGTCCTGGATGGATGCGATTCTCGCAGAGAATGGAAGAGTTCCCCTGATCTTTGAACGCATGGCTGAACGCCCAGAGGTTCTTGTCTCTCATCTTCTCTATAAAACAGCCGTCCTCAAGACAGGTTCACTCGAACCGAAGTATGTCGAGCTCATCAGTATAGCAGTCTCTGCCGCACTCCGGTGTAATCATTGTACTGATTATCATGTACAGGCAGCCATCAGGAAGGGAGCAACAAAGGATGAGATACTTGAGGCCATACTTATTGCAGGCCTTACGTCCCAGTCAACCGTCCTTGCTGATGCATACCGGACCTATGCGGAGAGTATCGAGGAGTGTGCTGCCTGTGCGATGAAGATTCCCGGAGAGGATCAGTAATCCTCCGGGCGACGACTGCCGGTTGACATTCTCCCGATACCCTTCCCTTTCTTTCCGGTCTTTTTTTCTCCTGATGCCTGCTCTCTCTGCTGTCTTCTTCTACCAATAAGACACTCCGGTCCGCTCCCGATGAGATCCTCCCGTCCTGCCTGCCTGAGCCCCTCCCTGACCAGATCATATCCGGCAGGGTCACGCCATGAGAGCAGTGCCCGCTGAATCCTCTTTTCTTCAGCCTTTGGTATATGGATCTGTTTTCTGGTCCTGGGATCGAGACCTGTCGCATACATACAGGTCGAGGTTGTCATGGGTGTAGGTGTGAAGTCCTGTACCTGTTCGGTGTAGAGACGATGGTCTCTGAGGTACTCGGCAAGTGTGATCATATCCTGGATTGTGCATCCCGGGTGGCCTGACATCAGGTATGGGATGATATACTGCCGTGGATTTTTCCCCTTCTGTGCTTCTTCAAACCGCTTTCTGAACGAGCCAAACACATGAGGACCTGGCTTATTCATCAGGTCTGTCACACTCTGACTGATGTGTTCTGGGGCAACCTTCAGTTGTCCTGAAACATGGGTGCAGATCTGTTGCATGGTACCGGGTTCGTCAGGAATCAGGTCATATCTAAGGCCGGAGCCGATGAAGACGTGTTTGACGCCTGGCACATCGAGGGCGTCCATGAGAAGGGAGAGGTACCTTGAGATTCCTGATCTCCGGCTCTTGCAGGAGGTGCACTCTCTCTCAGAACACGCCCCCTGTAAGTCCCAGCGTTCGCACCAGTCATCGTACATGTTTGCACTTGGCCCTCCGATGTCGGATATGGTGCCTCTGAACTCTTTCATCCTGACGATCCTCTCAATCTCCCTGATGACAGAATCATGACTTCTGCTCTGGATGATCTTTCCCTGGTGCATGGCGAGAGCACAGAATGAACAGTTGCCAAAGCAGCCCCGGTGAGAGGTTACCGAGAACCTGATGGATTCGAGTGCAGGGATCGGTTCCTGGTATGAAGGATGAGCCTTTCGTTTGTACGGAAGACCGTAGATCTGATCAAGCCTCTCTGTGGAGAGTGGCAATGCAGGAGGATTCTGGATGATAATAGTCTTCGGGTGCCGCTGAAGGACCATTTTGCCCTGGAATGGGTTCTGTTCATCAGATACCTGGATGTGACTCTGTGCGTACAGGAGGGGATCGTTGCTCACCTCCGTGAAGGAAGGGATCTCAAGAATCTCCCAGTTCATCTCTTCCCTCTGTTCTGCCCACTTCTTTGGGGCTATCTTCCAGCAGGTGCCTGGAATGTCGTGGGTATCATGTATGCTTTTGCCGGATGCAGCATCTTTGGCAAGGCGTATGAGTTGCTGTTCGCCCATCCCGAAGACCAGAATGTCAGCAGGAGCATCAGCGAGGAGAGACTGGCGTATCCGGTCAGACCAGTAGTCATAGTGGGCAAATCTTCTCAGTGACGCCTCCACCCCACCGATTACAATGGGCGAATCAGGATAGATCCTGTGGATGAGATCGGTATATACAAGGGTGGCCCGGTCTGGCCGGAGCAGGCATCCACCTGGCGAGAATGCATCCTCATGCCGCCGTTTTCGTGCCGGTGTGTAATGGGCCACCATCGAGTCCATGGATCCTGCAGATACCGAGAAGAAGAGATTCGGCTGTCCGAAGACCGTGAATGAATCATCACTTTTGATATCAGGCTGGGGGATCACTCCTACGGTGTACCCGGCATCCCAGAGTGATCTGCCAAGAAGGGCTGTGGCAGATGCAGGATGATCGAGGTATGCATCACCCGAAATAAGAATGATATCAGGGCGATCCACCCCGATCTTCTCAAGTTCCTCCAGCGAGATCGGAAGGTATTCCGGTTGGGGGTGATGCTTTGTATCCTGCTCTTCTCTCATGACCGGAACCACTGGCCAGGATTATGCAAGCTCAAGGGTCCCGACAATTCTGAGTTTTTCTCCCTCCAGGTAATGCAGGACTACCACTGATCCCGGTCTGAAGATGAGTTCCTTCTCAAAGGCAAGAGTTAACTCTGCTGACCGCCAGTCTCCTCCGGTAGTAAATTTCTGAACCCTGCAGGGGAGGAACTGCATCCAGTGGCCTGCGTAAAGGACCATCTGTTCTTTGAGGGGTTCAGGCCAGTATGGGATGATGGTCACTTTCCCTGTCACCTCGCATTTGCTCTGGATATCCTGTGATGCTGTCAGCACATATCCTCTGTCCAGGTCATCAGCTTCAATTCCTTTGAGAGCAAGTCCTACCCTGTCTCCGGTATGGGCCTCATTCACATCATCATCGTGCTTCTGAATCGAGCGGATCTGTGCTGTCTTGCCAAGGGGGTGAATGGTGACCTGATCATGCTTGTGGACGGTCCCATCCTGGACACACCCGAGGATCACGGTTCCAATCCCCTTTACATTGAAGTGGTGATCGATGGGGATTATTCCCGGTGAGTCTGTTTTTGCCGCCGGTAAAGCATCTGCATCTGCAAGAAGTGCTTCACGGAGGGCGTTGAAATCATCGGGAATCACCTTGTACTGCTCAAGCACTGTCCCCTTTATGAGCGGTGAGATCTGTGCCACATCCAGATAGTTCCTGAGAATGAGATATCCCCGTGAGAGCCGGGCACAGTTCAACTCAAGAATGCACTCCCCGAGTTGTGCGGTGACTTTGTCGATGACTACAACCGCCATATCAGCAAGTGAAACTGCATAGAAGAGTGAGGAGAGTTTTTCAGGATACCGTGACGGCTCTATCAGCGTGAGTGTTGACTCTCCTTTCCTGAGATTATAGAATGTGATATCGGTAGAGGTTCCTTTCTTTCCGATCTCTTTTCCGATATCTTCGGGTCCGATTATTACGATATTTAAATTTGACATGATTAATTAAGGGTTTTGCAGGAATTTGATAGGTTCGTTAAAATCGCAGGTCTGATATCAATACTGTTAATAATTCTGCTGAAAAATGGTTAGTAACATGAAGGTACTCATCGTGATACCCCCTGAAAAGTTCAGGGACGAAGAACTGCTCCAACCGGTACAGGTGTTTCAGGAAGCCGGTATTAAATTTGACCTGGCTTCAACCCATGTAGGGGTTGTGATGGGAGTTCTGGGCAAAAAAGCAAAGGTAAACCGGACATTTGAAGATATTCTTCTGAAAGGTTCCGATGAGTACTACGCCATGATGATCGTTGGTGGGCCGGGTACAATGGTTCACCTCTGGAATAACACCCATCTGCACGAACTTGCGCGGATCTTTAATGCCAAGGGAAAAGTAATTGCCGGTATTGACAATGGGCCTATTGTTATTGCCAAGGCAGGTCTCCTCAAAAAGAAAGAGGCTACAGTTGCTCCGGGTCCGACTGTCCGTGAGATGATGATCGATGATGCGATCATCGTGAATAAACCGATAGTATACAAAGACAGGATCGTTACTGCAAACGGCCATGAGGCTTCGGTTGAGTTTGCAAAACTGATCGTACAGTACCATGACGGAAATCCGGAGTTTGTTGCTACGCAGAGTAAAGCCGGATTCTCATTTTGATTCTGATTGGTATCTTCATCTTTTTTATCCCCATTTGCAATATTAATGGCTATATATACCTGATAACCCGTTCAAAGATATCTTCATCTTTTCTGCTGTCCAACCCCGGTGTATGTCATGTGTTCGGGATCTTCTCTCTCAAAATTCTCTTCACCTCTGGGCAACCCTCGGACTCATCTGTGCAATCAGTCTGATTGCAGGTACTGCCGGGGCTAGTGCAGATAAGACTCAGACAAACCTGACAATAGGACTCTCACCGGCAGATCCTGCAGCGAACCAGTCATTTCATGTATCTGGTATACTCACGTCGTCAGACGGGAAAACCCTCGGAAACAAACATATTACCCTTGAATCATCCCAGAAGAGTTCTACAGATTCGGACAGTTATGAGGTTCTGGCAACCAAAGATACCGATACCGAAGGAAAGTATGACTTCTTCCGGCCCGTAGATACCCCTCCTGAATTCCTGCGTGTAAAATTTTTGGGAAATGATAATTTTGCACCTGTTACCAGTGTGGCCATAAGTGCCAGGGGAGCGGGAACAGATCACCCGCAGGTCAGTACCGGGAAAACGGGTACTGTTATGATCTACTCAACCCCACAGGGAGCAGATGTCTATATTGATGATGTTCTGCGTGGTGTCTCCCCTTATCACGCGGGTGGGCTTACAGAAGGTACCCATTATGTAACCCTGGTTAAGAAAGGATATCTCAACGAAACCCAGGATATATACATAACCACGAAATATGACGCCTCCCTTGAAATAACACTTAAGCAATAACATAATCTTCCGGATTGAATCCTCTTTTTTCTTCATCACCAGAAACAAGAACCCTGAAAAGATATCTTCATGCCTGCAGAAACCCAACTTCAGACACTCATGTCTCTCTTCGATTCAAAATATCTCCGTGCTTTAATCAGATATTCAGTTCTAATCTGCCTTATCTTTGTCATCGGATCTGGTGGCGCCACTGCAGGGCTGACCCAGGAGAAGATACCTACTTCCCTGACCATCAGTGCGCTTCCGGTTGATCCGACGATAAATCAGTCATTTCACATATCAGGGATCCTGACATCTGCCGGAGGGGAGCCTCTTGGAAACAAACGTATACTCCTCGACTCTTCAGAAAAAACAAGCCAGGACAACGACAGTTTCTCAACGATAGATATGGTTGTGACCGATAGGAATGGCAGGTATGAGTTTATGAGACCCAAGGGGTCTTCACCTGAATATCTCAGAGCCAGGTTCATAGGAACTGATGATTATGCCCTTTCCACAAGTCAGGTTCTCGGTGTCAGGGGTATCGGCACTGATCATCCCCAGATCCGGGAAGGTGGAACCGGCGGTATCATGCTCTCGACAAACCCGGAGGGTGCTGAGATTTATATAAATAATAACCTCCGGGGAATGACTCCGAATAAAGTTGCAGGGCTTAAGGAGGGCTCCTATATCGTAAACCTGACCAAGGATGGGTATCAGAATGAGACAATGGAGGCGTATGTCACTGCTGATCGTGATGTCTCCTTTCATATCACCTTGAGTCAAGGCTCAGGCATACGGACAGGAGGGTCTGCTTTCTCTGATCTTATGCCCGGGCTTTCCCAGTCTTCACATCTGGCATACACCAAAACCGGTAATAACACCACATCAGGCCCTGATGTTGCAGTCGATGTTGCCCGTGGTGTTATGAGAATATCAGGAAATGAGGTCCCGGGTTCGTCGTACACTCATCTGAACAACACAACTGAAACCTCTCCAAAAACAAACACCTACAATAATCTCAAAGTGTCTACAATTTCCACAACCAATACCCTGGGTGACGGGTATGATGTCATGATCATCATGACTGATCACTGATCTCCTTCCTGATTCCCTTCTTTTTCCGGGTAAAACCTGCCGATAAGGTAAGGCTTTTCAACCAGTCATCCAACTTTTAAGGTGATCTGAGACATACGACAATGTCTGTTGTTTGTGATGGAGGGTAACTCGTGCAGGTATCGATGAAACTTGAGCTCCGTGATTCTCCCGGGCAACTTGTTGCTGCCCTCATGCCGATCTCTGATATGGGTGGTAATATCAAAACTGTCATCCATGAGCATGAACATACTTCAGGCCAGGGCGTTCTGAGCGTGGAGGTGGTGATTGAGATACCACCCGAACTCCTTGACGGATTGATTGCCCGGCTGCGTGAACGGGGGATAAATGTCCTCCGGCTCGGCGAGGAGCGGATGAGTTACCGTCAGAGTGTCATCCTGATCGGACATCTTGTGCATACCGATCTGGGTGATACTATCGATCGCATCGATAAGACCGGGTTTGCCGAAGTGACCTATATGAGCCTTGCAATGCCGGCGATCAATGAACGAACATCTGCACAGTTTATTATCAAGTCCCTGACCCGAGAGCATATGCAACAGGCTCTTCTGATACTCAGGCAGGTTGCAAAGCAGAAGGAGTTCCTTCTGATCGAGCCTCTGGAGTTCTGAAATGGCAGTTCGTCTAGCATTACTTGGTATGGGTGCAGTTGGCCGTGGCATCATCCAGACAGTCGCAGAAAAAGATCTGGGACTTGTTATCACAGCAGTGGCAGATTCGCGGTCCGGTTGCATCGATCCTGATGGCCTTGACCTCAAAGAACTCCTCGATCGGAAAGAGAAGGCCGGGATCTGTGGGGATGTGAACATCAGTGCAGAGACGATAGTCAGGACTGCACCGTATGATATCCTTGTCGAGATGACCCCCACCGATGCCCGGAATGGAGAGCCTGCGACATCATATATCAGGGAATCACTGACAAGGGGGTGCCATGTGGTCACTTCAAATAAAGGTCCGGTCGCTCTTCACTACCACGACCTCTCCTCTCTCGCCAAAAAGAACAATGTTCAGTTCAGGTTTGAAGCAACGGTAGCCGGAGCAATCCCGATTCTTCAGACTCTCATGCACAACCTTGGGGGCAACGATATCCTCTCCCTTTACGGAGTTCTCAACGGTACCTGCAATTACATCCTCACCAGGATGGCAGAAGAAGGGCTCACCTATAAACAGGCCCTTGATGAAGCACGGACCCTCGGGTATGCAGAGGCTGATCCAACCTATGATGTAAAGGGCATCGATGCCGCGATAAAATTGGTCATCCTTGCAAATACGGTATGGAAGAAGAATATATGCCTGGATGATGTGGACGTGACCGGGATCGATCTTCTGACTGAAGAGGCACTACGGCTTGCTGAGCAGCAGGATGCAACCATCAGACTCATCGGCGAGATTATACCCGGACAAAATATCTATCGGCTCTGTCCCCGGATTGTACCGAGAGATCATCCTCTGGTCGTACAGGGCTCACTCAATGCCATCATTGTCAGAACAGATCTTGCAGGTGATCTTCTCTTTGTGGGAAAGGGTGCAGGGTCAAAAGAGACTGCCAGTGCTGTTATTGGTGATATTCTCTCAATAAGGGATTTGGATGCAGGGGGTAATTGAGCGAAGGCGTGCGTATCTCCAGCTCATGCGCAGGCTGACCCTAGAAAAAGGGTTCTTTACTGTACAGGAGATTCAGCAGGAGGCTGGTGTTCCACGAAGTACCGCTCAGGACTGGATCCTGCGTCTGAGTGAAGAAGGGTGTGTGGTCGTTCTTCATCCTCCCAGAGGGAGAACGCCTGCCCAGTATGCAGCAACAAGTGCTCTTCCGAGAAGTGCGTGCAAGCGGATCTTCACATCAATCGATGGCGATCTCGTTGAGATTGTACATGAGTGTATGAGTAGTGCATGTGCCGGCTTCTGCGGCTATCATCATCAGCTTGGCGGGGGAAAGCAAATGACTGTTGTCAGGGATGGAACCCTGCTCCGCGAGTTTATCCACCTCGGGGAATGTGAAGCAGTTGTCGGGCTCTATCCTCATTCTGCAGTTGCAGTAACCGGGGTGTACCTAAAGAATGATCAGGTTCTTCAGCGAATTCGATCTGTAGGTGGCCCGGCATTTTCACTCTCCGGGATGATGGGACTTGCCAGGGGTGTGCTTGATGTGGAGATACTCAAAGATGGTCCCTGCACTGAAGGAATTATTCGTACAAAGGCACTCTCACACCTGACCATCGGGATCGACAACACAGACTCAGAAAGTGGGGGCGCAACATTTGCACTGGCAATCGCTCTGCTTCAGCATCTTGCCGGATTTTCCGATGTATTTCCTATTACTCATCATGTGATGATGCTCTATCCTGGCGTTTACGAGAAGACCGCCGGGAACTCATGCAGCGCAATCGAACTTGCAGTTGAGCCTGGTATAGTCGAACAGATCATCTCTGAAACTGTCAGGTTTGTTAGTGATGAAAGTGTGTCTCCGTCATGGGGTGTTGCAGTTCGTTCCGGCCTTCGGATTTCTGACGATCTGAAGTCATTCGGTCTTACTGCCCGCCGTGAAATCGTATCCTGCAAGACTGCCCGAAGTATAGCTGAATCATCCTCGGTCATCCTCTCTGGTGGTGATGGTGTGATCGGCGCTCTTGCGGCAGTGGCACTGGTGGGGCTTCCTGCTCACCTGCTTCTTGATCCCGGTAGAGATCTCGCCGGTCTGCCTTTTTCATCAGATAAAAATTTTGATGAGTGATTATTGGAGATGAATAAAACTCCTCATGAGGGAATACTATTTGACCAAATCTGTGCTATAGCTGAGTATGGACAGATCTCAGATCATTCCCCGCAGACACAGATATCTCACCGTTGTCTGCGTCGTTCTTCTCGCCCTTGCCCTGCTGGCCGCCGGGTGCACCAGCAAGGATGAAAAATCACCAGCATCGACATCACAGCCATCCCAGGCCGCTCAGTCAGCAGCCCCCGCAGACGGGGTTCAGAATGGTGACATGGTTGAAATTAACTACACCGGAACCCTGGCAAACGGCTCAGTATTTGACAGCTCAAAAGACCGTGGTCCGTTCCAGTTCGTTGTTGGAACCGGTACTGCGATTACCGGGTTCGATAATCAGATTCGTGGTATGAAGGTCGGTCAGGACAAGAAGTTCACCCTGAGCCCTGAAGAGGCATATGGCCAGTATGACCCGTCCCTGATCAAATCAATGCCAATTGACTTTGTCCCAAAGGGTGAGAATGTAACCATCGGTGACACCGTGACGCTGTTTAACGGTCAGGCATACTTCCCTGCAAAGATCATCGAGATGAACACCACAAATGTGACATTTGATCTGAACAGCCAGCTTGCAGGCCAGAGCCTTACATTTGAGGTTACCCTTGTCAACGTCACTCCTGCAAAAGAGGTTCAGGAGTTGATGAAGCAACTGCAGGAGGAGCAGAATCAGACTGTTCAGGTTCCTGTTGATACAACCGGCCAGAGTCAGTCCTCTTCTTCTCAAGAGGCAACAACCCAGAAGAAGACTCTCTAATTCTTTTTTGTATCTGTTTAATTCAGAAACGTAAGCTGATTTGTTACCTTATCTGAACATCGGACCTTAATGTAAAAGAGGGGTCAGTGGTTCTTTAAGGCTACATGGTTTAACAGTCTCTGATCTGTACCCGGTGATTCATGAGTACAGTGTTGTTGATCTTGTTCTTCTCGTAGATATCATTGGATGGATCTGCGATTGCCCCGATGGAATACATTTTCATGGGCGTCCCGACGGGAATTTTGAGGGTATCGGTGAGGTCCTGTTTCTCATGAGGGTTAAGATTCTCGACCATATGATACCCGAGTTCCTCATCCGATCCTGTGATTACCTGGTCATCTGACAGGTAGTAATGAACTGAAAAGTATCTTGCCTCCAGATCCCCGGTGTTCTCTATCATACATGTTATTGGAAGGCCTGATGTGCTGCAGATGCTGTCTGTTGCATTCAGATTACTAAGAACCAGATCTGCATAACCAGTACCGTTCTGTCCACCTGTCGTGATGTCAAAAGCTGGCGATTGTGAAGGTGTGAGGTTTTGTTCCCTGGTTGGAGTGATATTTTGCTGCCTTACAATAGGATCTGCTACAGAAACTGTGCTGTTTTCTGATGAATTTATCACCTGCTCGTCCTGAACCTGGGTTGATTCAGGGGTTTGTGTTGGTGAAGACTGGGCCGTGGCAGTATGAGAAATTGCAATAGGATAATAATCGATATTGTTTCCGTTGATTGTGTACGGGGTATCGACGATACCATCGTGGTTCAGATCAGGGGTAAGCATGGAAAACCCGCTTCCGTTGATATCCAGCCACACATTCCCTCCCCTTACACTTCCTCCGGCAATGTTGGTCCCTGCCTGCGTTTCACTACTCCAGAAGTTACGCTGGTCATCGTTAGCTGCAGCATTAAACTGGTTTTTCAGGTAGTTGTTGGTGATTTTATTACCCACCGACTGGAATGCACCAATACCCATCACGTTATCCACGATCGTGTTATCAGAAATGGTTGTGGTACGTGATTGATCCAGGCGTATACCGATATTTTTACAGTTTTTAAATGTGCAGTTTACAATGGATCCACCTTCGACGCGGTACAACCAGACCCCGAAATCTACCCCGTCAAAGACACAGTTCTTAATATTGATATTCTTGATTGCATTTCCTCCATCTGCATATATTGCAGAAGTGAACCCTGTAGGCAGCCCCTGTATCGTATGGCCACCTCCGTCGATAGTAACATCAGAACAGGTAATTTTTATGATTGTGTTCCTGTCACCTCCCTGGATATCTCTCATCAACAGATATGATCCCGGTGTCTCGATTGAATTTGGGGAGTACACCGGTACAGATCCACCCGATCCTGCGAATGCTCCGATCTTGACAATATGATCGCTGATATATTGAACAAATGAATTACCTTCTTCCTTTCCATCTGAATCAATTCTGATCATAATCTTGTAGTTTGCGGGTTTGAGGCTCTTGGGTACCATATAATTATTTTTGAATGCCTTCAGTTCCCCCGGATTTAAATCAACATTCCTGAAGTCACTCCCGAGCTGGGCACTGATCGTATCTTCTCTTCCTTCTCGCACAAGAAATATTTTGATACGCAGTCCAGACAGGACATTGATCCCGGTGTTAACCACAGATGTGATGACTGTTATCCGCTCATCAGGGATCTGCCCGATTGGCACCTCACCTATCTGACTCACATCCATTATTGCAGAAACATCAACGATCTTTACCCCTGGTGAAGTGTCTGATGTTGTGTTCGTATTCGGTGGTATGACTCCTGATACCGCCGGAAAAGAAAAAATCCCGATTATTAAAATCAAAAAAATGATTCGTGATATTCTATAATCCGATGCTATCAGGGGATTTCCCCATCTCCCCCTTTCCAAATCCATATCTTAACCCCCATCCAGAAAGGATACCTTCCAGAATATATCCTCTCTGATATTATATTATGTATCAATAAAAAAGTATAGCTATTGATCATGTTTTTATTCTATGGATAACTTTACGAGTGGGATGAAGGGAAGATAGAAAACCACTGGTAGGTTTTTACAATAGGATATATGCGTAGGAAATGAGTGTGGGAGGAGGGATTCGAACCCCCGAACGCCTGCGCGATAGGACCCTAAATCCTACTCCTTTGACCTGGCTCGGATACTCCCACCTAATAATGAGATAAGAGAATAAACTGGAAATATCAGGCAGCTTCCGGAGTGCTTCCCCCGTCGAGAACCTGTCTGACCTGTGCCTGAAGTTTTTCAAACTTCTCCTGAAGTGCTTTTTCCTGTCTTTCGATTGATTTTATTCTGATCTCGAATGTCTCAACCTTTTCATTTAATTTTTCAAGCACCTGATCGCGCGGTTTTTCTATAACAACAGTTCCCACAGTCATGTAAACCGCTGCACCATCGGGAGCGTCACCGAGCTCTTCAACTGCTCTTCTCGCTTCCTGGGCAGCGAGTTCATATTGGTTTTTCTGACCCGCGACAGTCTGTAACTGCTGCTGCAGCTGCTGCAGCATATTTATCTGGTTCTGCACTTTTGGTGGAATACTGTTCATAGTGAAGTTCCCTCTGATGTTATACCTACTTTGATTTGAGTGCTGTCAATCATCTCGGATGCAACCTGTATCAATCTGAGCCATGAGTTTACTGATGCACGAAGTGCGGGAAGGTCTGCAGCGTGGATTAATATCTCAAGGCATTCATCAGATATCATCCGGCACACACCCTGTGATCTCATTCCGGTTTTTTCATCCTCTTCTTCAGGAACAACAGCCTCACAGATAATTGATGCTGAGATCGTTTCTATCCTGAATTGTGCAACGTGCATGAGTATTTTATTCTGCTTTTCCAAGTTTCAAAATACTCTGCCGGCGCTGTGGTCCATCTGCTATGAGGAGTGAAGTATCGCTTTCCTGCATTAATACCGGGTACATCCGGTTCAGTTGCTGATAAATATCCCTGTCTGATGTCACAACGCCTCTGGTCAGAACTCCTTCGCGGGTTTTGCATTCATATGAAACGATCTTCCGCTGAAGTTCAGGAGAGCTGTTATGATACCAGCGAAGCATAAGACCTCTCTCGTCCTGTGAAATGATGAAAAAAGATGAGTCATCCTCAATGAGCTCACGCATTCCCCGTTTACCCCTGGCAACATACCTGGCACCTAAGGCAAACGCGAGATCTTTTGCCACACCTCTGCTTTCAGTGGTTGAACGGCGTGATGTGGTTACAAGAGTCATCGGGCTTTCAGTTCTTTGATCGCTGCTCCTCGTTCCTTGAAGAGGATCCGGTGTCCGCAGAAAGGACAGCGGACATTAATATCGATCTCGACCTTCTGTTTACACCGGGCGCACTTATATGAGCCTGGCATGGGGGGATTATCCCTCCTTTACCGTGCGTTCAATTGCGCGAAGTGCGATCTTCAGGTTTGGAGTAACCGGAACATATGCGCCTCCGGCATATTTGAACTGGCACTTCTTACATTCCCAGATTCCGGTTCCGACTCTTTTTACAGTAATATTGTCGCACCGTGGGCATGTGTGAGCAGCTTTTGAAATAACTTCAATTTCTCGAACGCGTTTGCGGATAAATCTTCCATATCGTGGGCCAAAGCGACCAGTTGATCCGGAAACCCTTCCTTTGGCCTTTGTCTTGACACTACCCATATAAGATACCTCTATCGAATGTCCTTTCTAATCTGTTCTAGTTCCACTTATAGTTACTTGACAAGTTTCGTTTCTGCTTCTCCGCGGCTGATCTTGTTGATCAGATCATAGAATTCGTTCTGAATTCCTGCGGGGATGGTTACAACACAGATCCATGAGCCGTCTTTCTGCCACTCCTGCTGATCGATGGTGGCAGCAGACTGGATCTCGCCATAGGCCCGGGGTGCATAATCGGCAGGGATATGGACTGCTACCTTGATCTCCTCAAATTTAATTGGAATGAGAGGCCGAAGCAGTTTCATCGTATCCTTCACGAGTTCTTCCAGGCTGCGGAAAGGATCGATATTCACTTTTGCCTCTTCCATGGCCATCTCAATTCTCTGGGGTGGATGCGGGTGACCTGTCTGTGGGTTGATAGCGTTTCGTGCAATGAAGAATACGACCTGCTTACGCTTCTCTACAATCATTGCCCGTCGCTGTTCTGCGGTAAGATGAATCTCTCCTTTCAGGATGATCTTTGTTGCAATCTCCTGGAAAGAGGTGGTCCCGAATACTTTCTTCAGACCTTCATCTGATGCTTTCTCTGCCTGTGATGCGTTCTCAAAGATGTAGAGGGCAGCAACTGCATCCTCAATATCGATTGATTCGCCATGGCGGATTTTTGCGGCAATATCTGGATCTACCAGAATTTCAAACCGTTCACCATGACTCTCGATTCTGGCAACCACTGCATGATCTAGTGGTATCATCTCTCATCCCCTCACATCACCGCGTTACGCGGGCTGATCGATGTATGTTGCGACCTCTTCCCTGGTCATCTTTCTAAAGATGCCTTCACTTCGGGAGATCACTCCGATCTCAACCGTTGAGACATCAAATTTCCCTTCAGTAGCCTCGTGAAGTGCTTTCAGTCCGAGTTTAATGGCATCATCGAGAGAACATTCATGGGTATACTCTTCTTCAAAGAGTTTCATTACAGCCGGCCTTCCGGTTCCTATCCCTGTTGCTTTGTACTCAAGGAGTGTGCCACTGGGATCGGTTTCGAACAGTCTGAACTGACCATCAGAGATTCCCGTTATCAGGAGAGCTGTTCCATACGGTCTGGCTCCTCCAAACTGGGTGTAGGTCTGCATGTGATCCCCGAGTTTCTTTGAGAGAGTCTCCACATCAATGGGCTCGTCATATGAGATCCGGTTAATCTGTGCCTCGACCCGTGCCCTGTCAACCAAAGCACGCGCATCACCGACCAGACCAGATGAGGCCACTCCGATATGTTCGTCAATTCTGAAGATCTTCTCAATAGAATTTGCTTCAAGGAGGCGGGAGTTGATTCGCTTGTCTACTATCAGAACCACTCCATCCTGACATTTGATTCCTACGGCAGTGGTCCCCCTTTTAACCGCTTCACGGGCATACTCTACCTGATATAGGCGCCCGTCAGGACTGAAGACGGTTATCGCACGATCATATGCAGCTTGGTTATTATTCATCATAGTGCAGGTCCTCGATATCCTCTTCTGTTATATAGAGGGGTATATTAGGATTAATGCCCTTCTCCTTCAGATCGATCCTGTTGTCTGTTCGAATTTCAGCAGAGAACCATTCGCCGTTAATTTTCACTTTGCCAGGGCGGGATGAGAAATTTCTCTTGTGAATCTCTTCTCTGATCGTCCTGATTGTTCCCGATGTCTTCACCGGATGTACTGCTGCCGCTGATCCTTTTACTGTTGTAATGGTGGCAAGTGCAGCCTCTACTTTCTGTTCATACCCTCTTCTGAATCTGATAATGGTGTATGGGATTTTGTACTCCATTACTGCTACCCAGGCACATGATGCGTGAATCTCACCAAAAAGTGAACCAAATGTGTCAGAAATTGCCAGGTAGATATCTTTAGCATCAATCTGTTCTGCAGATACAACTCTGGTGAGGATATATCGATAATTCTCCCGCATTGAGGGTCTGAGCCTCATTCGGATATCTCCTGTACTGCTTTATGGGTTTCAAGAAGGCCAGGCACTGATGCAAAGGATCTGGCGATGAGATCCTTGTCCATTCCAACCTCTTTGAGAAGTGCCGTAACTGCCCGGCTGTTTCTTATTTCAAAGACTGTCTGTGCACCGCTGGAGATTGTGACTGGAAATTCATACCTGTTCTGCAGGAGAAGGATTTCCTCATACGCTCGTATCACTCGTTCTCTTGGGACTCCTCTCAGTTCCCAGAGTGGTCTGACTCTGATGTCAATGGCGATATTCCGTTCAACCGCTAATTGTCCGCAAAAGCGGTCGAAAGCATTTTTCGGGGCACTCTGCAGATCACAAAGGGTATGGATTCCTGGAAGGGTTAAAAGAGAACGATTGAGCCCGTTTTCTCCAGCCTGTACCATGCAATACTTGCCTTTTTCGGCAGGATCCTGGATCTCTTTCTGGAGATTTCTGATGTTAGTTCCTCTGATGTACCTGGCAGGAATAATCTGGAAATCATCGAATGGTACCTTCTCATCCCTGATGCCACAGGCAACCATTCCGGTATATCCGATCTCTTTCAGTTCCCTTATGGCACGACTGACTGAGTAGGAACCTGATTGAAATAAAAAAGAACAGCCGTCAATACGCTGCATTCCAAAAAAAATTATTTGGCCCGGTTGGCATTGGACCTTACACTTGGGCGGCACTTTTCGGTACCGATTCCACGCTTGCCCATACCACGGCCTTTCATACCTGCACTGGTCTTTCCACGCTCAGCACGACCGCGGTGTCCGGTCTGACTGATCCAGCTGAGATTGGAGTCATTGATAACCGACGGGTGGTGTGGGTCTACTAAAATAACTTCATACCACTTCTGCTTACCGTCTTCACCAACCCAGTATGAGTTCAGTGCTTCCATGTTCGGGTATTTTCTGCTTGCACGCTCTTCTGCGATCCGCTGAATACTCTTACCCATGGTGCGCTTGTTGATGCCCATCCGTGCAGTTCTCCGGGCCCGGACATACCGGGATGCCCTTCTTCCACCACGACGGACTTTTACACGGACGACAACAATTCCTTGTTTTGCCTTGTATCCGAGTGAACGTGCACGGTCAATTCTTGTTGGCCGGAGGACACGTACTACGCTGCCTTCCCGGCGCCATACCTGCATACGTTCCCAGAGGAGTGCACGAACTCCGGACTTTGCCGGAACCTTCCATGCATCCCTGACATATGCATACATCGATTTTGCCATGATCTCTCCAAAGGTTCAGCCTGATATCAGGCCACATTCCTAAACAGGACTAATCCCGTGTTCCTTACTTTATGGGGAGCGCTGCTATTTATTGCCGTACCCTTATGGCTGGTGCCCTTTTCGTTTCTCTTCTACTATGATGTCGCTGATCCGGGTGACCGGATACTGTCCGTTCTCGTCTTTTTCTGCCGATTTCACCATATCCCATATTGTGAGGAGTGCAGTGCTGGCTCCGACCAGGGCCTCCATCTCAACACCTGTCTTTCCGCTTGAGATCACCTTTACGCGCGCTGTGATGGATCTCTCATCCTGTTCAAATTCGATATCAATCCCATGCACCGGGATATTATGACACATCGGAATCATCCGGGAGGTATCTTTTACTGCCAGTGTTGCGGCTACCCGTGCGGTTGCCAGGACATTACCCTTAATAGTTGTTCCATCTGCGATCGCCTTCAGTGTCTCCGGGCGAAGGATGATAACTCCTGAAGCGACCGCCTCACGGTTTACTTCGTTTTTTGATGAAACATCAACCATACGGGCGCGATCATCTGTAATATGTGTGAACTCTGTCATGTGTGCCCCAGTGTTGTATGTCTGTACAGAATTTGAGGGATGACCGGGAGAAGATCCTGTGCGGTAAGTCCGTACCCCATCTGCTCTGTAATAATTTCTCCTGCAGAACCGGTCACATAGGCTCCGATGCATGCTGCATCAAATGCGGGGATCACTGCAAACAGTGCCCCACACACTCCTGCCAGGATGTCTCCGGTCCCTCCTACTGTCATCGCAGGTGTACCTGTTCGGTTAAATCTGATCTCTTCTCCATCTGATATGACATCGACTTCTCCTTTGAGGAGAACTGTGCCATCAGTTGCTGCATTCCTGACAACATCAGCCCTGGTATGGATCTCTGTACCCGGGTTTTTCCCGGTAATCCTCGCAAACTCGCCTGCATGGGGGGTGTATATCGTCTCTTTTGCAACCGGGAGAGGCAGGCGGAGGGCATCGGCATCAAAAACTGCTTTTCTGCAGTACGGGGCAATTGCACTGACTACCTGGTGTGAATCAGGACCAAGCCCCATACCGCAGACGACCACATCAGCCCTCTCGCACAAACCGGCGAGACTGTCAATATCATCTTCTGATATCTGCTCTCTTTTTGTTGGTACGTGAATAAGATCCGGGAACTGGAGATACGAGGGAGATGCTACGCGGACGATATCTGCTCCTGCCCGAAGGGCTGCCATTCCTGTGAGATATGGTGCTCCCTGGTATGGTCCTCCCCCGATGACAAGAAGTGATCCTCCGATCCCTTTATGCGCGGACGACCTCCGATCAGGTATGAGGAGCAGATCCCCCGGCCCGGTGCAGATCTCTGCGAGAACCGGAATACCAATATCAACAGTTTCTGAACCTTCTGACTTTGCCCGGTGGAATGAACAGATTACGGTTGGTATGATCCCCGGGGTGGGCATGTCTGCAGATATTATTGGCAATTTTGTTTCATTGGCGAGGTATACGCAACTCTTATAGGGTTCTTTTAGGTCCCCTGCCACACCGGTTCCGAGCAGTGCATCAACTATCAGATCTGATTGTGAAAAGAGATGTTCCCTAGTGAGAAGATCGTCTTTGCACCGCATTGGGAAGAGTTTCACTGCGCAATTCTGGAGAACGGACAACTGTGTTCTACAGGCAGGGGACATCTTCGGACTGTCATAATAGAGGATGGTAACCTCGGTCTCTCTCGTGAGAAGACGTGCAGCAACCATGCCATCTCCTCCATTATTTCCTGAGCCACAGAGGATAAGAACAGATGTCGGGTGGTACCGGCGGACAACATCTGCGAGAGCATGCCCGGCACTCTCCATCAATTGCAGATCGCTGACTCCAAGAACCCTTGCGTTTGCATCTATCACCCTCATCCTTTCAGGGGTGATGATCTGCTGATTCAGATATTTCCTGATCTGGTGCGAATCTTCCCAAAATCTCATCATTTGACCTTAAGACCCTCACTTATTATTTGGGGTATTTGAGCACCTCTGCCTTCAGTAGTAGATGATTCAATTCCTGTTGGTTGTCACCTTACTCTCACACAGGTACTCATTCTTCTCTGCTCAAGTCCCATATCATACATTAAATGAGTCTTGATAAGGATGTGCGGTCTGCTGCTGAAACAATTCTTTCATGTAAATCAGCAACTGTCATCTCTCATATCGATGCTGATGGTATATCCAGCGAGTCCATCCTTTCACAGGCGATTTCGCGTGCAGGGATCCCTGTCAGGAGTGTCTATCTCAGACAACTGGATCCCCTCACCCTTCATGAGATTCCCGGGGATAACTCGCTCAAGATCTTTTCTGACTTTGGTTCAGGTCAACAGACAATGCTCCAGGAGAAGGGGATTCATCCAGATAATGTTGTCATCATCGATCATCATGTAAGCCAGCCCGCTGATACGGGGTATCTGGAGGTTAACTGCCTCCTGCACGGGCATGAAAAGATGAGTGCCGCCGGAGTCGCCTATCTGGTTGCTCGTGAGATGGATGAGATCAATTGCGATCTTGCAAAACTGGCAGTGGTCGGCAATATCGGCGACATGATGGATCGGGAGAACCTGAAATTATCAGGTCCTGCACGTGAGATCATGGCCGATGGGGTGGGCTATGGTAATGTCGAGGTCTGGGAACATGATCTCAATATATACGGAATATCTACAAGGCCCCTTCCGAATGCACTTGCATACTCTGACGACATAGACATTCCCGGAGTATCCCACGATCCCGATGGTGCAAGGCGTTTCCTTGAAAGGATAGGTATCAAACCAGTTTCCGCAAACCGGTGGCCGGTATGGGAATCACTCACATTAGAGGAGAAACAGACTGTTGTCTGTTCTATTATTGATCAGATGATGGCTTTTGGGAAGAGTCTGGATCGGCTGTTTGCAGATCATTATCTCTTTCCTGATGAGAATATAATCCAGGCGACTCTCCGGAATGCATCAGAATATGCGACCCTCCTGAACTCATGCGGAAGATGGAAGAGGCCGGAACTCGGAGGAGCAATCTGCCGTGGGGATCGGGTGGTGGCATACCGTGAAGCTGAACAGATGCTGAGAAATCACCGGAACAAGATCAGGGAAGTGATGGAGTATATCACCGACAACGGAGTCTCTGAGCTTTCTCATCTGCTTTATATCCATGTCGGTGACCGGTTCCCTGATACCATTGTTGGTATTGGTGCGGGGATGTCACTTTCGCGTCTTAATCCTGAAAAACCAATTTTAATCATGTGCGAGGACTCTCTTGATCCGTCCAAAACCAAGATCTCGATGCGGACCAAGCCTGAAGTCGTGGATAAAGGGGTTGATCTTCAGAAAGCCCTCTGTGTGGCATGTGAACGGGTTGACGGTTCTTCGGGAGGCGGTCATCGGATTGCTGCAGGGGCATTTATTCCCCGTGATGCTGAACAAGAGTTTATCGAAGATGTCAACCGAATAATTAAGCAGCAATATGCTCAAAAGAGTTCAGATTCTTGCTGACTATCAGTTTGGAAAGGGTATCGGAGTTCAGTTATTTCCGCAAACCAGCCGCTTTATCACCTCCAGAAGGGGTGGTGTCAGGCAGGTTATGCTTGATGGCCGCCGGCTTGCCACTCTTCGTGCTCATGACGGGCGGCTTACTTTAGGTCTTTTAGGGGCTGAACGGCTTGCACAGGTTCTGGATTCTTCCCGGAACCGGGTGATAGTCCGTGATGACGTCTGCCCGTACATTGCTATTGGGAAGAGCGTTTTTGCAAAACATGTGACTCAAGCGTCTTCTGATATCCAGGCCGGAGATGAGGTTCTTGTGCTCTCTGGTGACGGGACTCTCCAGGCCGTTGGGGATGCAATGATATCAGGGGATGAGATGGTTCTGTCAGATTGTGGTGTAGCAGTATCTGTGCGAAAAGGAAAAGATCAGGAGGATAAGGAATGATACCAGGAATGAACCCCAGAAAGATGAAACAGGTAATGAAACAGCTCGGTATGGATGTCCGCCCGGTTGAGGATGTCCTGGAGATTGTGGTCACAACCCCTAAAGGGCGATATGTTTTTGATCAGGCTGAAGTTGCCATAATGAAAATGCAGGGTGTTACCACCTGGCAGATAACGGGAGAGCCCCGGTTTGAAGATGCAGTGTTGGAAATTCCTGATGATGATGCATCGCTGGTTGCCGAGCAGGCACATGTCCCGATGGATACTGCCAGGGCAGCCCTTGAAGCATCGAAGGGTGACATTGCTGATGCTATTTTGAAGTTAGCCGGAAATAGTGAATGATCGGGTTATCTGATCGGGTTATCATCTCCTGTAATGGGAAGTCCTGGTTTGTGCGAGCGTCAGATGGGAAGCTTGGGACTGATCTCGGTCTTGTAGATCTGGGGCAACTTGTGGGAAAGGAGCCGGGGGATGTCATCCACACACATTCGGGAAAAGAGTTCCTGATCCGGCTTCCCCGCTCAACCGACTTTTTTGAGTATGCAAAAAGAAGCACGGCTCCCATGCTGCCTCGTGATATTGGTCTTGTGATTGGCCTGACCGGCATGAACAAGCATGATCATGTTCTGGATGCCGGCACTGGGAGTGGTATTTCGGCAATCTTTTTTGCTGGAGTAGCGGCCCATGTTACATCATATGAACGAAGGGCAGAATCAGCCGAACAGGCCCGAATGACCATCAGTGAAGCAGGGATACAGAACCTTGAGATAATCAACGGGGATATTCTGAAAGAGGCACGGATGTATGATGTGGTTCATCTGGATCTCGGGCTCACTCATGATCATATAATTCATGCCCATTCTGTCCTCAAACCGGGTGGATACCTTGCGTGTTACACTCCATTTTTTGAACAGATGGCCCTGGCATATGATGGTTCGAAAGGCATGTTTGGTGAGTGTGCTTCGTACGAATGCATTATGCGTGATATGGACCGTGGTGAACGAGGAACAAGGCCTTCAACCCGTGTCTGCCACAGTGGGTACATCACGATTATGCGGAAGTGATCCTCTGTACCTCTTTTATTTTTCAATTTGAGTTTTGAATGTGCCTCTTTTTGGTAAATCATAAAACTCAGAAAATATATAACTCGTTACTGACAACGTGTCTACGTTGATGCTGAGAGTATCAGCATGAAATGTAGGAGGAAATAAATGAAGTTCGTATTTGCAGCAATTGTTGCACTGGTTGCCCTTGTGGCAGTTACCGGGTTTGCAGCAGCAGACCGTCTGCCCAACGCAACCCCAGAGAACCAGGTATTCTCTATTGACACCGTCATCGATGCAACTGGTGCAGTCGACGACAAGACCACCATGTCCTGGGTCATTGCAGGTCCAGGTGCAATTCCAACCGGAATTCTGAAGGCAGGCCAGACAATCGCTGACGTCACCTTTAAGGATGCAATCCTCACCAACGGTGGAAAGCTCGCTGAAAACAAGAACTTTGATTTCAGCTCCAAGAACATGGGAAGCGGCCTCTACAACATTGAGCAGCAGAAGGTCCTGACCTACGCCAGCACCGAAGGTGCACACCTTGTTGGCGAAGAGGAGTACACTCTCTCAGTTGCAGGTAACTACGCAAATGCAGTAGACAACATCCGCTGTGTCTTCTCAACCAACCACGGCAGTGTTCTCCCAGCATTCTGCAACATCGTCTCTGCAAAGAGCAGCCTTGTTAACGTGAACAGCGCACAGGTTTCAACCAAGGGCCAGATCCGTGCAGTCGCCGAGACCGGTGATGTGCCAGCAGGCCTGAACTACCAGATCGCTGTTACCCCTGATGCAAACTCCGGAAGCGGCTTTGCAGAGGGTACTGTCTCAACCGTCTTCGCAGGCTCCATCATGGAAGCCCGTGACGGTGGCGACGCCAACTATGCACTGAGCTCAGGCGCAACCTGGAACAAGACCTCTGCAACCAACACCTGGAAAGATTCTACCACAGTGACCGGTGGAATCAAGACCATGCAGAAGGCCTTCACATACAGCTCCGGATTCAGAGTATAACTCTGATACCCAATAATTTCCCTTTTGGGATTTCTTTTTTTAGTGCTTCGCGGTAAATTCAAACTGCGTTTTGTTTTGGCTTTTGTTTTGCGAATGGGATTTTATTTGTGATTTTTTCTGGAACAATTTCTTTAAGAAACTACTTATAATTCAGGTCATAATGTATCCTCATATGCCTGGTTTTCCAGGTATGGTAGTGGGGAACTATTGTGAAATATAGAACAGTTGTATGTGCTGTGTTGGTGGTTTTTTTCGCCATGATCGGTTATGCCGCGGGTGATCGGCTTCCCAACCAGACACCGGAAAATCAGGTGTTCTCAATCGATACTGTGATTGATGTTACTGGTTTTGTATCTGACAACACCATGTTGTCATGGGTTATTGCCTCGCCTGGAGCGATCCCAACAGGTATTCTGGGTGCCTCCCAATCGATTGCAGATATTACCTATCGTGATTCGATCATGACAAATGGTGGTAAACTCAGTATGAACAAGAACTTTGACTTCAGTTCGAAGGATCAGTCCAGTGGTCTGTACAATGTTGAAGCACAGAAAGTTCTGACATATGCCAGTACCGAAGGTGCACACCTTGTTGGTGAAGAAGAGTATACCCTCTCGGTAGCAGGTAATTATGCTTCAGGAGATGGCAACATCAGATGTGTCTTCTCAACAAGTGCGAACGATGCCCTCCCGGCCTTCTGTAATATTGTATCAGCTAAGAGCAGCCTCATCAACGTAAACAGTGCTCAAATATCTACTAAAGGCCAGATTCGGGCAGTTGCTTCTGATGCAGGGGTGCCTGCCGGTCTGAACTATCAGATTGCTGTAACTCCTGATTCCAATTCTGGAAGTGGGTACGCTGAAGGAACAGTCAAGACTGTTTTCGCAGGCAGCATCATGGAAGCACGTGATGGTGGCGATGATAACTATAATTCAGCAACTGCAACCTGGAACAAGACCGCGGCAACCAATACCTGGAAAGATTCGACAATGGTAACTGGAGGAATTAAGAACTTCCAGAAGGCTTTTGCATATCAATCCGGATTCAGGGTTTAAATTTAATAATCCTGGTTTTTCTTTTTATAGTGTGATTCCTCCCGATTTTGAAGCAATGGTTAACAGAGAGTGTGTATTTCTGAAAGAAATTTCTCTCTAAAATGGATTGTTCCGGTTTTTCTCTTTAAAGAATAGTAAGATTAAATACCATATCCATCAATTTTATATGAGGAATCCTGATATGAAGCGTATGAGTATGGTGATGGTTTCGGGTGTAATAATCGCCCTATTAGTTGGCATTGTGGGAGTATCCTTTGCCGATGATGTGTTATACCCGACTAGCATGCAGCCGAGTCAAAAGTTCAACTCAAGTGATGTCAAGAGCATGCAGCCGAGTGAGAAGTTCAACTCAAGTGATGTCAAGAGTATGCAGCCGAGTGAGAAGTTCAACTCAAGTGATGTCAAGAGTATGCAGCCGAGTGAGAAGTTCAACTCAAGTGATGTCAAGAGTATGCAGCCGAGTGAGAAGTTCAACTCAAGTGATGTCAAGAGCATGCAGCCGAGTGAGAAGTTCAACTCAAGTGATGTCAAGAGCATGCAGCCGAGTGAGAAGTTCAACTCAAGTGATGTCAAGAGCATGCAGCCGAGTGAGAAGTTCAACTCAAGTGATGTCAAGAGCATGCAGCCGAGTGAGAAGTTTAACTCAAGCGATGTCAAGAGTATGCAGCCCTCTACCTCATTGTTTAAGTATTCATAAATCTGTGATTGATACTTTCTAACTCTTTTTTCAGTACCTTATTGCAGTTCCAGCTTTCTAAAGTTTCAATGTAGATATTCTCGGAATGGTAGTTTGGTTGATGTTTCAGCCTCCAAACGCGTAATTATTCATCGTTTCTGTTACGAGTCTTGTTTGAAGATTGACGTTCGCAGTAATCGTCGTATACTACGCAATATGTGGTGTAATCGCGTCTTCTGCGGTTCCTGCTGATATTTTTGTTCTGACCTCTCTTTCTCTCTATTTCCAAATAGGGCCCAACACAATCATGAGGATACATGCTGGATTATGATTCATCAACTGCTGAAAACCGGGATCTCTTTCAAGCGTTGAAGTATCAACAATGACCCAATAAGCAGGATTGTCCTCTATCACTCGCTCTCTACTCTTTAGCGGTTAGCCTAGCAATCAGCAGTTTTCTATTCTTCATGGTATCCTTGTTCATCCACTTGGAATAATGGGTATTGGGTTTTGCTATCTCTTATGTATATCATTATTCGATATATTGTTCAAATTACTCACCTTAAGGATGAATAATTATGGATTTCCTTATGATGCTTTTTGGAAGTTGATAGAATTCTGTAGATAGGTTTAAACCGTATTCTCAATTCAGGGTCAATCGAGGCAAAAAAAGATAAACGAACCCGAAGGTTCCTTTAGATGTATGGGTTGCGAAGACCCTTGCCAACACCGATAGATGCACGGTGTTCAAGTTCCTTCTGGTTCTTGGTGATCTTCTCGGTTGCGAGCTTGGTCACCAGGTCAAGGCCTGGCTTGACACTGTCGATTGCCTTGATCTCGAATACGCCTGCCTCAACTGCCTTCTTCCAGATGTTGTCACCATTGGTGGACCGGACAAAGACTGTGCTCCATCCGTCCGGGGTTCCAACTGATCCGGTTGAGATATCAGCCATGTTGGCTACATAGTCCAGACAAACGTGGCAGCCTGGCTGCTCGTACTTGTGAGTGACCTTCAGGGGGATCTGGGAGACCGCACCACGGTTGGTGTATGCCCAGTACTTACCCTTCCCGATATCGGTCTTCTTGAGTGAGTGCAGATCCACATTGCAGTGGTCTTCGACGATCTGCTTCATGCTCTGGTAGGAGAAGTTCTCCATGCAGAAGATACCCATTGCGAGAGCGATCTTGTCGGTGACGTACCGCATCCCAATTGGGTAGAGCTGAGCCTTGCGAAGTGCCTGGATCTGGCAGGGAGTACCGACAATACCAACCTTGTCAAGGCCGTACTTCCGGACAGACTCCTTGAGAACTGCCATATTTGGTGAGATGTTGTACCTGGTTCCCCGGGCTGCAAGGATCTCTTCTGGAGAAGTTGCAACCATGGGTTCTGGCTTCCAAGGTTCATCGCCAGGTCCTGCGACAATTGCACCGTCGATGATGCCCTCTTCAAGAGCATACACGAACATCTGGGTGACAATACCGCCATCCTGGGATGACTTCAGGATCTCACTGCTGGTGCTGCGTGCTGCAACACAGGATTTGTACTTGCCGAGCATATCCATGTTAGTTGCCTCCTGGGTTCATTGCAGCAGTAATTGCGCCGAGAATGTTCTCGTAATCGCCACATACATCGAAACTGAAGAAGCTCCGTGGGCATGAGGCATAGCAGGCACCACACTTGATGCACATCTCGCGGTCAATGTTTGGCTTACCGTATTCCATGCTGATAGCAAAGACCGGGCAGGATGCTGCACAGGTTCCACAGCCCATGCACAGGCCCTGGTTGATGACCTTGAGCATAATGTCGCAGCCACAGGCCTCACTGTCGGACTCGATCCGTGATCCGTCCTTTGCCAGTGCCATCAGTGGTGCAAGGTAAGCAGTTGCCAGCTTCTTCTGTGCGTCATTGCCCTTGAGCAGCAGGTATGCCATAACAGCAACATTCCTGATTACCTCTGGGTTTGGTGCGCAGCCAGGGATGTAGACATCTACATCGATCAACTTTGAGATTGGGACAAATGACTCGTGCTGGGGCTGGTTGAACTGGCCACCACGGCAGAACCGGGTGATGTTTCCGTATGCTGAACATCCACCAAGTGCAACCACGACAGTTGCTCTCTCACGGGTCTCTTTGATCTCTTCAACAGAGAGTTCATCCTGCAGGCATACAGATCCCTCAACGAGGGCAACATCCATCTTTGGGATGTGTCTGACATCCACCAGCGTCAGGGTGTATACCAGATCTGCGTAATTATCGAGTAGAGTGAACAGGCCCCCATAGGTGTCTGCAATTGAGACACAGCATCCTGTACACCCACTCATGTGCACATGTCCGAGAGTAATTTTGTTAGACACAGGTCTTTCCTCCTTATGTGATTCTTGTTTCACACTCGCCACGGGTTTAGGAGCTGCAGCCGGTTGTGGTGGTTTTACCTCTTCCGGCTTCTTCTCCTTCCTCCCGAATATCAGCGATAGTAGTCCCATAATGCTCCTCCAACAACTTCAGCACTAACTGTACTGTTCGTGGAATCGCGCTTGCAACCTCATCCGAGAGTCCGATTTCTAAATCAGGAGCAGTAACACGCTTGGGCTGACATCCAATGATCGTGATGTCTATCTTGTCTTTTAAGCGGTGAAGTGGTTCTGCAAGATCCCATGAATGAGCATCCCGGTATTTGCCTGGAGGCAGATCATATGGAGTTAACAGTGTTATCTCTCCGGGATTTCCACCAAAGTCTGCAATATCAATGATGATTATCTTCTTCACCGGCTCTTCAGACTGGTCTAGCAGAGTAAAGATAAAATGCGGGCCTCCAAGGCCTGCATCAATCACCTTTACAGTTTCAGGTAGTGAGATCTTTTTAAGTTCCTCTACTACTTCCGGACCGAACCCGTCGTCAGCAAAGAGCGGGTTACCGCACCCGCATATCACGATCTCCTGGAATAGCATGCGTGAGACTCTCTCACTGGACGAGTTTCTGGGCGATGATCTTCTTGTTCTCGTCTACGACCAGCATGTGGGTTGCACAGGAGACGCAGGGGTCATATGCACGTACAATAACCTCTGCGAGCTGCCAGGGTGCTCCTTCGAGTGCCCGGCTGCAGGTCGGGAAGTTCCAGGTGGTTGGCACAAGCAGGTTGTACATCTGGACTCTTCCATCCTTGACCTTTGCCAGGTGGACATCGGTTCCACGGGGTGCTTCGTTGGCGTTCCATCCGAGGCTGCCATCTCCCTGTGGGATCTCGTCAGCGAGGACAGATCCATTGCAGTCAAGGGCATCCAGGGCATCGATAATGGTGTACAGACAGTCTGGGTACTCCATTTCTCGGGCAATGTTCTGACCCATGGCTCCCTTGTGGTCGAAGTTCTTGAAGGTGACCATACGGGCACGTGGACCGACTTCGACTGGCTGGCCGTCGTAGAGTGGAATGGAGGTGCAGGCCTGCATCTGTGGCCATGCCTTGGTTCCGATCTTGGAGGTTCCACCAATTGGGTAGTCTGGGTCTTCAAGTGAAACTTCACACTCACCCATATACCAGTCCCAGGGGGTTACATCAGTCCAGCGGTTTGGATCCCACTTGGGGTCAAAGTCCAGGCTGGATGACTGGAATATCGAGTCAACAGCCATGTATCCCTGGTTGTGGTATCCGAATTCCTTTGGCATCTCAACGGTGGTCTTCCCGACGGTAACGGTCTCCCTCTTCTCGAAGTTCTTAAAGACAGCATTCATGAAGTCCATCTGGGCGATGGCCATCGGGAGTGCTTCCTTTGCGAGATCAAAGAGTTTCTGCTTTGCCTGAGGACTGATGTTGTAATACATTCCACCGACACGTGGGTTGCTTGGATGAACTGGTTCTCCACCTGCAATCTCACCGATAGTCTGTCCGATCTCACGGAGCCGCTGGATCCGCTTTGCAACGGTTCTGACTGGTTCTTCCGGAGTGAACGGATTGATCTTTGTCTCGGTGCCTGGGATGTACATATCAGGCAGCGCAAGGATGTCGTGCAGTGCAATGCTGTGAAGTTTATTTGCGCACTGAAGGATCAGCCTGAGCAGATATGCATCCTGTGGAATCTCACAGCCGATAGATGCCTCCATGGCTCCGATACCTGCCAGAGTGTGTGCAATCGGGCAGATACCGCAGACACGGGATGAGATCTTTGGTGCCTGGTGCATCGTCTTTCCGATACACAGTTTTTCCAGGCCTCTAACCGGGGTTATACTGAGCCAGTCTCCTCGCTCAATAATTCCCTCATCATTGACTTTGAGAACGAGCTTGGAATGCCCCTCATGTCTTGTGGTTGGGGAAATTTCTACTACTTTGGACAAGAGAATCGCCTTTCATTATTGGTTTGTTCGTAGTGCTATACCACTCATCGCGAGAGAGCCCTCAGGAGATCTGAGGGTACGACCGTACCAGTGTACGACAATTGGTAATTTGAGAGTTTCATATATCTATTTTGCCATTTGAACCCCAAATATTGGGGAAAATCGCGCCAAATTTATTTGATGTGTGTTATTTAATTTCGTATTGGGTGCTATGGGTAGCACTTTTCAACCAGGTGTATTACTATGTCCTTTATTATTTCAACAAAAAATTTGGTGACCAAAAATAAACTACTGCATATTTAGCAAATTTCTGAAAATGGATAAAAAATATTGGATATTATCTACCTCATGTTTTTTCTTTGTATTACTCACTGCAAATATCTATCTCCTTTTCAGCATCCTCTGTTTATTATTTGTGGGTACACTGATTCTGCAGTTATAATCTCTTAAATTTTAAGAAGAATAAAAATTATCAGTTTGCGCTTGGAACCGGTAAAGATTCCTTTACATTTTATCAATCGGCAGCAGATTTATGATCCTGATGATCGAATCAACCTGGACTGATCTGCTTATCCTGAACCATGCCCAACTAAATGTGAGATATGGGAAGCAGGCTCACTCCGGAACAAGGAAAGATCCTTTCGGACATCAATCAGTACCTTGAAGACGCCCGAAGTATCAGTCTGCAGCAGACACGTCAGGATAGAGATAGACGTAATTTCTATGCCCTCTCTATGGTACTCTTTGCTCTTGCAAATCGTCTGATCGACCTTGGAAGAGAGACTGTCTATTTCCGTGGGTACGCAGGACCTGAAGAAGAGATTCGAAATAAAGCGATCTTCAAACGTCTTTCAGATTACAATGTTATTGATCCGGCAACACGTCAGGATCTCATTTTTCTTGTGAATTTCAGGAACCAGTGCTCTCACCATTTTCATGAGGTGACAAAAGAGGATCTGAAAGAAGTCATGGACTCACTTCCACGCTATGAATCCTATGCTATCCTAATGCGTGAAGAACTCAGCCGGACCAATCTCATTACCCGCAAACAGATGGTTCTTGCTGCCGGGATAGTGCTGTTGGTATGTATCCTTGTAGTTATCTTCCTATTAGGATGAGATCAGGTGTTGTCCCCGTTGATCTCATCTGATAATTCTGCAATAGTCGCCTGTCGCTCGGCAAATGCGTCGTGCTGGTGGATACTCTCCTCATTATCCTGTGCAATGGTTACAACAGAGTCACCCGGTAGTTCTCCGAACTCTGCATGAACACGGCGTGCCATCTCTCGTACGCAATCCTCAACAAACCTGGGATTCTTGTGCGCAGCAAGTACAACATGCCCCTCATCTCCCCTTTTCAGGAGTTCGAAGATCGGGGTGCTCATCGACTGCTTTAATATCTTGATGATCTTATCGAGCGGAACATGACTCTCGTCATCGGTCTCGATCGAGAGGAATCCTCTTCCCCGCTGGTTATGGGTGGCCATCGGGACCTCCTGGAAGAATCTCTCAATGGTTGCGGCCTCAATATTGAGCCCCTCCATAACCTCCCGGGCCCGCTCCTGCATGATGTTCTGGGCACAAGGGCATGCAGTCATCCCGGTGACTTCTGCACCGATGCTCTTTCGGACAATTGGGTCCTTGAAGGTTCGCTTGGCTATTGCACTTGCAAAAACCTTGACAACCTCCTGACAGACTGTCCGGGTAACCGGTGTCTCACCGGCAACCATGAACTCGCTCCGCATGAGGACTTCAGTCCGGTCAGCATACTCATGCTTGTCAAGCAGTTTTCTGGCAACCATGCTGCATAGTTCTTCGATCTCCTTGACTTCTCCTTCAATTGCCTGCTGGAGTACCTCATCGATCACTTCAAAATTCCGTGAAAGATTTGCTCCTTTAAGGCTGCCTGGCAGGTCAACAAAGATATCAAAATTTGATATAAATATGACCGGGCGTTTTCCTGGACGGGATACCTCCACCATCTTCTTGACGTTTTTGACGCCCACCCGGGTGAGGTTGATTCTGACATCCGGGGTGGTGGATTGTACATCGGGGAGTTCCCTGACAAAGGCCCGCTCTGCAGTTTTCGTTATGATCATCGCTCCTTTCTTATAGTAGGGATTGAGCTGGTTCCTACAACTGAGTACTGGAGATACTAATAGGTTGTCTATTGCTTCACATAATCAGAAAAGATGAAATTCCGCGACATTGCTATCCAATAATAAAAGGGTGGATAATAATGTCAGGAATTGTTCCTCCTTGTTCTTTGCTGATACATTCAACCTTCATCTCTACAGATAGGGGGTACCGTACCTTGGGGGTGCCTTATGTTTATCCCGCTACCGGGAGAAATGATAGGTACCATGGTCGATTCATACGAGGCCCTGTTACATAAGGCATACGAGGAGGTGACTGAGCCCTCCGAGGATGGTGAGCGCTGGTCATACCCCGAACCCAGGATTTCAATCGAGGGCAAAACGACCATCCTTGAGAACTTTACCGATATTGTCAGTGCTCTCCGCCGTGACCCTGATCATCTCATGAAATTCTTCCTTGGTGAACTTGGTACATCCGGGAAGATCGATGGCAACAGGGTAATATTCAACGGAAAATTTGAGGAGTCATTGTTCGTCCCGCTCGTCAAGAGTTATGTCGATGATTATGTCATCTGCTCTGAGTGTGGCAAACCTGATACGAAATTATTCAAGGATGATCGCGTTCTGGTAATCAAATGTGAAGCCTGCGGTAGTCACCGCCCGGTCAGAAAACGCAAAGCAAAGACTGAAATGGCAACTAGCAGCCTTGAACCCGGAAACATCATCGAGGTCAATATCGAGTCTACCTCCCGTCGTGGTGATGGAGTCGCCAAGATCGGTAAGTATATTGTATATGTAAAGGGTGCAAAACCAGGTCAAAAACTGAAAGTCAGGATAGCAAAAGTATCAGGCTCGATTATATTTACCGAACAGCCATAGGCTGAAAAATAAGTTACTTTTTTACTGACGCTACATCTTTTAACAGGTCATTGCATGCTGCAGAAATACGGGTGCATGCAGCGATAATTGGTGCAACCGGGTCTTTTTTGTCGTATGTGGTGACAGTAAGCACCGGGTCAGAAAATTGGAATTCAATGACGTAGTTAGCAACGTCTACAGTTGGATCCTTCTGAATCTCGCTGATGAGGGCGTTCATGAACGTATGGCCCTGACCAATCAGGGCAATTTTAACCTTATCTTCACTCAGTTCAAGAACGGTAATATTCATTCCAGATTAGTGTGTCTTCAAAACTCATAAACCTACAGCCACCTCTTCAGACGATAAATTGTTCCCCGTCATAGCCCTGATGAGGGAGATTGAACGGAAGGTAATGGCTCATATGAACGACCCGAAAATCCTTGGCCTTTAGTTCCGTGGCCAATGCAACTGACTCTTCATAGTTGAGGTGCTTGGCCACCTTTTTGAATGATGAAGGGAAGAGTCCGTCTATGAAGAGGAGATCCACTCCTGTCAGGAGTTCACGGGTCTTATCAGGGAGATGCTCATTTGTATCAGACGTATACCCTATCCTCACCTTTCCATCAGAGAAGATAACCCCGCAGGTGTAAACATCCGGGTGCGTGACCTCGACCAGAATGAATTCAAGGCCAAAAAGAGTGAACGGGGTATACACCGGGATCTCATGTCTCTCATGGATCAGGAACCGGAAGACCTCTCCGCAGTATTCCATAACCTGCGGGGCTGTATATACCGGGGGGATCCTCTGCACGCGGTAAAACTCCCCGAATCCCATGAAGTGATCATAATGTCCGTGTGTCCAGATGACCGCATCGATCTTCGGGGATCCGTTCTGCAGGAGTTGTCTCCTCAGATCGGGTGAGGAGTCAATGAGGATGGTTCTGTCATCGTTCCTGATCAGTATTGATGTCCTGAGCCGTTCGATGCCGTTCTTTTTTGCATAGGTGCACTGTGCGCATTCACATCCTACATGGGGAGTTCCAACAGCATCCCCAGTACCGAGCAGGGTTATCTCCATCGTTGTCCTTACTGGCAGTTTTTGGTCCTGTTGGCATCTCTGTTCTTGATCAGGTTCTGACCTGCAGCCAGATCTTCATCTTTCAAAAGATTCCTGCCATCAATGAGTGCGGTGAGTATGGCTTCACGAACAACCATCTTGAGATCTGCTCCAGAGTATCCGTCAGTCTCGCGTGCTACCTCACTTACGTCACACCCTGATGAAAATCCCTGGAGAAGCCTTCCAAGAATGAGTTGTCTTGTTGCCAGGTCAGGCAGGTCGAAGGGGATGACCTCATCAAACCGACGCCATGCAGCCTCATCAAGCAGTTGTGGGTGGTTGGTGGCTCCGATCAGGAGCACGTTGTTTCTGATAAGACTGATCCGGTCGATATTTTTCAGAAGTGCATTTACTGCACGTTTCATGGCTCCGTGGTCGTCGCCGATTCTGCTTTTTGCCAGGAAGTCAAACTCATCGATAAACAGGATGCAGGGGGAGAGAGATCGTGCAACCTCAAAGATCCGGTCGATGTTCTTGGAGGTTTCACCAAGGTACTGTGAGGTTACCATCGGGAGCCTCACCTCTAGAATTGGCATATGGAAGACCCGCGAGAGAGCAAAAGCAAGAGATGTCTTTCCAGTTCCCGGCGGACCGATAAAGAGCAGTTTTCCTATATCAAACACCTGGTGTGTCCGTAAAAACTCAAGGTTTTCCAGGGCCACCTTCAGTTTCAGGATCCGTTGAACCTGATCTGGGGTGCAGATGATATCATCCAGGGTCTGTTCAACCTCTTCCGGTGCGCTGATGATGATAAGATCAAGGCCGGCCCTGAGTTTCTCATCTTCTGCAAGCATCCGGGATATTCTCCGGTCCAGAGAGACCCGGCTGTCTTCAAACCTGGGGTTAAGATCCCTGGCTGAAGCATGCGAGGCATCAGAAAGAAGATTGTTGGCTTCAGCGTACCAGGCGAGAACCGGGTTCTTTTTTATCCGTTTCTCTCCGTTATGCTTGATAAACCAACTGAATCCGGTTGGAAGTGTGGTTATTCTGAGCCGGTGTCCGAACTCCTCATACACCGTGAGTGGGTGTTTTTCCAGACGCAGATGTGCGTCCGGGATACCGAGAACCTTCTGTAGCGCGCTCTCCGAGACCACAACGGGTCCCCGTTCCCCTTCCATGCTCTGAACACCATATACCTCACGTGCAATGGGGGTCAGATCGTTGATATCCAGATTCTGATTCTGGTTAAAAATCTCGGCCGCCAGAAGCAGTTCGATCAGGTCCAGGATCTCCTCGTCACGGGCCATGTCAATAACTCATATCGTTGGTGCTGATCACAGATGAACGTGTTATTTTTATTCGGTACTTATGCGGTGGTCACAACACACCCGTCACTGGTGACGATCATGGTGTGTTCTGACTGAGATACATACGATCCCGGGATGTCGGCCAGAACCGGGTAAGAATGAAGGACACCTTCCCTGACTAGTCTGAGCAGGGCCAGATCCGGTTTTGGCGTTTTAAGATGCCTTCTTGCAAAGGGAAGGCCCTTACGTGGTTCAATCTCGCTCAATATCTTTCGCGATGCTGGCATTCTGACTGGTTTCCATGACTGCTGGGAGAAGATCTCAACGCGTTTTAGATCACTGACGTATCCTGTACCGGTTGTTGCAAATGGCTCAATTGCGATTGCCATACCTTCTTCAAGCACTGCTCCGCCGATCCCTCCGATATTTGGAACATTTGGTCCCATGTGAAGTCTGAACTGGTCAAGGCCATGCCCGGTAAGATTTGCAACAGGTCTGAATCCCCGTGATCCAATCTCTGCCGCTACAGCCACTCCTAGTTCACCAATTGCGACTCCGGGCCTTACCCTGGCAATTGCTGCATCACGCGCAGCAACTGATGCCTCCACAAGCAGTCCCTGGTCACCAAGGTCAACGGTTAATGCTGTGTCTGCGATATACCCATCCAAGTGCGCACCCAGGTCCAGTTTTACCATATCGCCTGTACGAAATGTCCGGTCGTCCTCTGGTGAGGGTGTGTCATGGGCTGCAGATTCATTCAGTGAGATGTTTACTGGGAATGCCACACCAAGGCCTGCATCGATGATCATCTGTTCGACCTGGGCAGCCGTCTCTGCGAGTGATGCATCCGGTCTGATCATGTCAGCTCCTTTTTTCAGGATTGTGGATGCCACCTTTCCTGCCTGTATATATCGTTCAAAAATTTCTTCTTTCAAAGAATCAACTCCACCGGGAAATTTGTAAGTCTGTTAAATCCGTTGCTGGTAACTACTCCCATATTTTCTATCCTCACGCCTCCAACTCCCCGATAGTAGAGGCCGGGCTCCACAGTCACGACATGCCCTTCTTTCAATTCTTCTCCTGCAGGAGAGAGGCTTGGTTTTTCGTGTACCTCAAGGCCGATCCCGTGCCCAAGACTGTGAATAAATCCCTCAGTGTCTGTTTTGAATCCATGGTCATCGAAATAATCCCTGACCTTCTGATAACAGTCTGCCCCACTGACTCCGGCAGATATCAGGCTCTCACCAAGGATCTCTGCCTGACGGACGGCTTCAAATAATTCGCAGACTTTCCGGGATGGCTCTCCTTTTGAGACCGTCCGGGTCATATCTGCATGATAACCACTGGCCTCACTTCTGGGAAAGAGATCGATCACAATAGGCTGATGGGCCTGAAGTGGCCCTTCTCCTGTGCAATGGGGCATTGCAGTCTCCTCTCCACAGGAGACGATGGTGTCATGGGCAGTACATCCATGAGCAAGAAGTGTGGAGTGAATGGTATACCTGATCTGCTCTGATGTAAGTGTTTTTTCGCCATGCCAGAGTAGTCCGTTTCGTATTGTCGTCTCTCTGATCAGGTTTATTGCCTGCTCCATTGCTTTTTCAGTTGCTTTTTGCACAACTGATATCTGTTCGATCTCAGTACTGCTTTTCCTGGCTCTGATCTGTGCAATTGCCGAATGCTCATCCAGTATGACCGGTACTTTTTTCTCAAGTGCCCGGGCCAGGGCGAGAGGAAACTGGGGTGGAACAATCACTGCCCCACCTGCACACCGTTCTATCATGGCAGCAGTGATATGGTACGGATTCTTTTCTGTTGCAGCAATCTCCTGGTAACCAGCCTGCTGCCTGGTAATGCTTTGCGCGACTGATTCACGTTCTGCCCGGTCAGCCTCCATGACTGGCAGGATCATGATGGGCTTTTCCCCTCTTTTTTTTATCACCGGGACCGGGTCATTGGTTACAAATCGGGTGAGGTACCGCATATCCGGGTCATCTGATGAGGCAAACAGACAGTATGCGGAGGCGCCGGACCGGCCAATGAGATCATCGAGGTAGTCCATCCTCTACACATTGCTGATGAGACCACAAGTACTTTTATGATAAAACTGATGTATGAATAATGAACGAGTCTGCTAAAGAGCAGTTCAAATGGAAATTCTGGTACAATGCAGTAATTTTGAATGGAGTAATCCTCTTCTTTGCAGTGGGGGTACTCGCTCTTTTTCTCTTCCCTCAAGCATGGAGGATCCCGGGATCAGTTGTATCTCTCATCATAGCACTGATTCTCATGATAATTTTCAGAAGACAATACCTGAAAACAAAAGAGTGGCTGGATAAAAATGCCTGAATGAGGATGTCATGCTAAAGAAGATTAAGGGGGACATTGAGTTAATCGGCAGACATCTCGAAGTCTTATCCACGGTAGCGCAGCATCAGCCGATAGGCATCATCAAATTATCCGAAGTATTGGATGTTCCCCAGCATCGGATACGATACTCGCTCAGGGTCATGGAAGGGCTTGGGTATATCCGCGCCTCCCCAACCGGTGCTATCACGACCGAGAAGGCAGACGAGCTGTTCACCACTCTTGATACTGATATTGAGGAGATATCCGTTTTGTTGAGTGGGATGAGATCACTCATTCAGAGATCCTGAATGAGAGAATATCATAATATTTATATGGAAATTCATCTTACATTATAGAGCACCTCTGAGCCGCCATAACTCAGTTGGTAGAGTGACTGGCTGTTAACCAGTATGTCACAGGTTCGAGTCCTGTTGGCGGCGTTATTCTTTTTGGGCCTGTAGCTTAGTGGTTAGAGCGCCCGGCTCATAACCGGGCGGTCATGCGTTCGAATCGCATCAGGCCCATAACCCGGTTACTTTTTATTCTATGGTCTCGTAGCATTCATTATCTGAATGTATTGTCCTGTCTGTGGGAAAGATCATATCTGTTATGCGCAGGATCTCCTCAGCAGGCGGCATGATAATTTTTCTCCATGTCCCGATTGTAACAGAATAATCCGAAATAAGTCCGGGCCACCCGATGATTCACCGCCTCCTCCCTGCCACTGTGGCAAGGCTTTCATTGATGATGTATATGCCCGGCTCTACCTTCTCCTGGTTGATACCGGGCTTTTTTCAGGAGATGAGCCCCTCTCTTCCGTTGGGACACCTCTTATTGATCCTGGTATTTTTTTACGCTCCCCTCCGTTTCTTCCCTCCCGTTCTTTTCTTCTGATCTCTTCTGTTTTTGATGACGCAACCGCGCATCGTGCATACCACGAAGTCCCTCAAATATCTGGAATTCTCAACGAGGGGAGAAATCCTCCAGGGATTGGAGATAGGGTGGATGTTCATCCTCCGGTCTGTTCTGAACAGAACCTTCTCTGCGGTTGTGATGTCAGGGCAGATCTATTTCCAACGAGTAAAGGCCCGGTAGTAGTATACAAAAAACAGGGTGCAGCACATATCGAATTTCCTCATGGAAGTGATCCCAAAATCCGTTCTGTTGAAACTGCGATACGAAGGGTCCATCCATCTCTCTTTGTTGATGCTTGTTCGGGTGTTGGAACGCTGGGGATTGCTGGCGGAATCCTCGGTGTTCATCATGTTCTTCTTAATGATCCCTGGTACGCTGCGGCCTATTTTTCTGCGTTTAATCTACTCGTGAATAAAGACTCGTTAGGTCTTGATGAATGCACATTTACAACTGATTTTCTCCATCTTTCACGAGAAAAAGTTCATGATGAACCACTTCAGGTTGCGGAAGGCCATGGTTCAGAGAAAGATGTTGAGGTGTTTCAGGGACGGATGGAACTACTCTCTCCCTTGATTCATGATCACCCGGTTCTGACGGTCTTTGATCCCTTTAATAAAAAACAGTTCAGACAGAATCAGTCCTTTTTATCTGGATGGGCGAATACCGTCGGAGGGGAAGTTTTTATTCCATAAGTCTTCGCATAATAATGGGGACTAGCCCGGGTGGATCGACGTCACCTGTCACCTGAAACCGCCGGTACGCAGGGGGCGAAGTTCGAGGAAGGCTTACACGTACTGCCTGAATTCTCCATGCTTTCAACGAAGAAACCCTGTCCTGTGAGGTCGATGGCCAGGAATCAAACCTTCGGAGGAAGGAACGACCTGTTGTCGCGGGGAACGGTCCAGGCCCGGAAGGGAGCAGACTTACCGTGAACGTTCGGCGCCCATGGGGTTGCGGGGCGGAGGAGAAGGCTTGAGACCAGGGTTGCAACGGTCTGTCGACCGAGAACGTGTCCCTATTTTTATACGCTGATTCTCATGACAAAAGTCACGATCATTGGTGCTACCGGACGGGTTGGCCAGTACGCGGCCCTCTCGATTTCGCGGATACCGTATATCCGGGAGATCCAGTTGTACGGCCGCGAAGGTTCGCAGTCTCTCCTTGATGGAATTTCACGTGACCTCATCGATTCATTTGCTGCAACCGGGACCGCGAGTGCGGTGCGGTGGAGCTGTGATCTTGCAGACATGAAGGGGTCTGATGTCGTCATCATCACTGCAGGAGTGGCACGCAGACCTGATCAGGATCGTCTGGATCTTGCGTATGAGAATGCAAAAGTTGTAGCAGACCTGTCACAGCAGGTTCAGAAGTATGCTCCCGAGTCTATGATCATGATGGTAACAAACCCGGTTGATATCATGACATCGGTGGCGCTCCGGTATTCGGGAAAAAAACCTCACCAGGTCTTCGGCCTCGGTACTCATCTCGACTCAATGCGACTGAAATCCCTGATTGCGTCGTTCTTTCAGGTTCATGTCAGCGAGGTTCATACGCGCATCATTGGTGAACACGGGGAGAGTATGGTGCCTCTCTGGTCAGCAACCACTATCGGTGGCATTCAGATATCGAATCTGCCCTCGTTTGGCAACCTGCCCATTGATGAGATCATGGGAACGGTCCGTACATCGGGTCAGCAGATCATTGCCAGTAAAGGTGCCACGGTCTGGGGACCGGGAGATGCAATAGCCACGATCGTCAAGACCCTGCTTGGAAATGAAAACCGGATCCTGACAGTATCAGCGTACGTAAAGAGCGAGGTTCACAACATTGGTGACGTCTGCATCGGTGTCCCGGCAAGAATAAACCGGAAAGGGGTGTTTCCTGTCTCAATCAGGCTAGATCCGCTTGAGGTACATGCATTTCAACGATCAGTTGAACGCATTCGCAATTTGACTGAACAGGTTCTTACCACTCTTCAGCAGTCTGATTCATGTAAGAAAGAGCCTGAAAAATAGGTTTGTTTTTAGTTTAGACGAGTGTTGATCCGATGATCTCTGCCCGTTCAATTCCGGGAATGCTATTCAGTGCGGCCTCAGCTGCATCGGTCTGTCCTTCTGCATCCGGTACAACAACGACAACCTTGAGTGCAACAAGTCCGAACCCAATCGGTTCTTCCTGAATATCCTGAACCCGTGGAAGTTTTGCGCGAATCTCTTTCTTGATATCTTCACGGTTAACTTCAGGGGATTCTGGCATTGCCTTGATGATCAGTGCCACATCGCCCATGCCTTAAGGCCCCCGGAACCCACATGTCGGGCAGACGTACTCGACACTCTGTTCCCGGCAGCGGTAGCAGCGGCTGATACGGACACCACAGGCTGGGCAACCGAATTCAGTTGATCCCTGCTCTGCCATTGGGCCGTTGCATGAGGTACATTTCTCTTCACTCATATTCGGATATCTCCAAAGGTGCTTATCTTATTCTTTCTTGATCCTCTTAAATCATGATGCCAAATCTCGTCCCCACAATCGTCTCTCCCCTCAGTGCCTTTACGATTCTTTCCGGAAAAGTACCGTTGATAATCATGCCGCTTATGGAATGGTGCAGGATATAAGGGATGAAGAGAGGATCGAGGTCCTGAGTCTCAACCTGACTGGATATCTGTTCCAGCGGGGCACCTGCTGCGCGGATCTGATCTATTGACTTCAGGACAAGGAGCTTCGCTCCCAGGTGATCAGCAAGCCAGGCACTGATTGTGTCTGACGTGATATCCCAGGTATGGGGCAGAGGATCTCTCTCTCTGAAATACTGGTAGGGAAGTAGTACCCGAGGTTTATCTGAAAACCCTGGATTTTCAATAACTTCAATACCAAATCCCGATAGGAACCATCCGTACTGCTCCATTCCTGCGATCGCCATCCAGTGGGCTATCGTTCCATCTGTTCCAGTCTCCCGGACTGCATCAGCGAAGATACCGCCGCCAGGGAGTATGAGGGCACTTATCCCGGATTCAAGAATTGTACTGATGATCTCCGCGGAATGAGGCAGCAGGCTCCCTCCTATTTTGATCACCAATGGCTTTTCCATACGAGAAGTTTATTTCAGCAGGTTCATTTATGGCTGCCTGTATACTCTCCATCATGCGTCTTTTCGTACTGGTTCTGGTTATTCTTCTCTGTCCGGTCACCAGTGCTTTTCAGATAACTGAAGTGTATCCTGACACCTATCTGGATGGAGACGCTGATGAGTACCTGGTCATAAGTGGAGAAGGATCGCTCAGTTCTCTTGAGGTGACCGATGGGGAAGGACGGATCACCTTCCCGGCAGGTGCAGTATCATCTGGTTCGATAACTATAGCACGTGATGGAGAAGCATTCCACAAGGTCACCGGAAGATATCCTGATTATGATCTAATAGGGAAGAATTCGTCGGCTCCAAAGCCCATGATAACCGGAAAGTTCCAGTTGGCAAACCAGAAAGATGAACTTCTGCTGATGGAGCATGGCCTCCTCATCCAGAATCTCACCTGGCCGGGATCCTTTAAGCCCCGCAAAGGGCAGGTTCATGTCCTTGGTTTAGACAGGGTATGGGACAGTCGGGTCTTCATATCAGGGGCGAGCAGGTTCAAACCTGAAACTTTCACCCAGGTTCAGGGTACGGCTTTTGTATCTCCTGACTGCGGGCGTGCTGTTTTTGAGCAGGCTATCTCTTCTGCAGGGCACGAAATTCTGGTAAATGTCTACGAATTTACTGATCCGGGACTGGCTGATCTCCTCTGTCAGGCTGCCACACGCGGGGTGAAGGTTACTGTACTGCTGGAAGGTGGTCCGGTTGGTGGTGTGAGCCCTGAAGAACGTTCTGTCATCACAAAACTTCAAACCGCAGGCATCCCGGTGAAGGCCATGACAGGAGCAGGGGAGGACCATGCCCCGTATCGCTATGATCATGCAAAGTACATGGTCATCGACGGGAAAGACCTCCTTCTCACAACAGAGAACTTCAAGGATCACTCATTCCCCGGATCTGGCCTTGCCGGAAACCGTGGGTGGGGTGTTCTGATCTCATCCCCTGACCTCTGCTCATACTTTTCAAAGGTATTTTACTCAGATCTGAACGGGCCGGGCGTGACCGGTATCGAGGGGCACCCTTCAGAAACCATTCCCTATTCTGCTGATACGTATACTCCCGTGTTTGCTCCTCTCAAGTTCACTGCCTCTTCAGTAACTCCTGTACTGGCCCCTGATACGAGTGATCTTATCCTTTCGCTCATCAATGAAACCAGTAGCCGGTTACTGATTGAAGAGGCTTACATCAAGCACTGGTCGCATGGAAAGCGGAACCCCTACCTTGAGTCAGCAATCAACGCTGCCAGGCGGGGAGTGAATGTCAGGATCCTTCTTGATTCGTATTATTACAACACTGAAGAAGAGAACGATAACGATGAGATCGCAGCCGAGATCACTGCTCTTGCCAGTCGTGAGCACATCCCGATTGAGCCAAGACTTCTGGATCTATCGGGGTCTGGACTGCTCAAACTTCATGCAAAAGGGTTGATAGCCGATGACTCTGTACTGATATCAAGCATCAACTGGAATGAAAACTCGCCTGTTTTCAACAGGGAGGCCGGTCTCATCATCAGGGACATCAGTGTTGCCGGGTATTATGCATCTGTGTTTGAACAAGACTGGAGTGGGTATAAACATCCACAACAGCAGGCTGAATCCGGACTGGATATGACGAAAATCGGCCTTGCCTGCATGATCATCTGCATGGTTGGGGCACTATACTGGTGGCGTCATCGGCGATAAAAAAAGAGTTCAGAGATATTCACTCAGGAATACAAAGATCAGATAATAGAGGGCTACCACTAGCATCAGAGCTCCTGCCAGTCGGTTGATTATACCGTGGTAGGTTGTCAAGAATAATACTGCCCGTCTGTTTGCATCGATTGAGAATGCTGAAAGGACCAGGAGCGGGGTTGCCATGCCTATCCCGAATATGACAAAGTTGACGAAGTTAGCAAGAAAATCAGCGGTTGTCGTGGAGAGGGCAAAGAGCATGATGATCGAGGCAGGATTGCAGGGAAGTGCTACAAGGCCGAAGAACGCACCAAACAGGAAAGCCGTGATCCAGGGAGTTTTTGCTTCAGGCGTCTGAACTGTCGGAAATATCCTGCCGATGTCAACGCCCAGTATCATGCCGATACTCATAATTGCCAGAATCAGATACACAACCGGGCCGAGGTATCCGATAACTAGGCTGGTCGAAGCCTGCAGGACTGATACAAAAATCACTCCGAATGCGAGCATCGCCCCGATCACCCCTGCTGTGACAGTCAGGCCAAGCAGAAGGGTGGAGGCTCTTTTTCTCTGGGCAGTTCTTCCTGCCAGAAATGCGAGATAACCTGGGTACAATGGAAGAACACACATCGCCCCGAGGGGAGTGTACAGGCCTGCAAGAAATGAGAGTATCCAGGTGTCAGGACTGAAATCCATGGTTATGCGCAGACCTGAGAGAGGGCGCTCTTCAGGGTCTGTGTTCTGAATAGTCCTGACCCGATATGGTTCACAGTCCTGCTGCAGACAATAACAGTCTGCGGAAGTTCAAGTGCGAAACTGGTCCCAAATGTCCCAACCAAACCACGCGTCAGTTCTTTAGGTGAGGCAGCAAAGTGCCCGGTATACTTCTCCTTCTCGATATGCTGTTTTATCATATTCTGGTTCTCATTTGGATCGAGATCAATTCCGACGATGGTAAACGCATCTGGTGATGCAGCCAGCATACTTTCACTCTCTTTGAGTTGCATCGAACAGGCAGGACACCAGACCGCAAAGGTATGAAGGAGGACCGGTTTCCCCTGCTTTGCGAGTTGATCAATGGTAAACTGCTCTCCGGTTACTGCATCTGTCATCGGTATTTTTGTCCAGCCGAGGCCGGAGTCACTTGGATCAACAGCGGTGACATCAGGATTGGTAACCTCCTTGCTCACCTCTTTCGGCTGTTCTGATGCGGCTGCTCCGGTCATCAGAATGAGAAAAAGGCAGAGCCCGGTTATCAGAACTCTCTGATATCGGATTCTATGCATGTACAAGCATCTGTAATGATACGGTATAAACTTCCCCGGGTCATGCATATCGATAATCCTATGCATGCTGGGTACCAATCACTCGGTAATGATTGAGAGGCAGGAGAGGACTGCTCTGCTGATCCTCCTGGTTATACTCATATCCTGCGGTATCTTCGCATGGGTTGGTGAAGGGGTTGGGAAGGGCCCGTTCGCCCGGAATTATACCTCCCAGTCCCAGGAAGGAGAACTGGTCTCGTTCCAGGGGATTGTCCAAACAGTCACTCATACAGCCACAGGAGAAAACCTGATCCTTGATCTGGGAGGTGTCACGATCTTTATCCCTTCTCCTGCTGCTGGTATGGCAGAGATTTCCCAGGGTGATATCATCAGGGTTTACGGGACTGTCCAGATCTGGAAAGGAAAGCGGGAGATACTTGTAAAAGATCCTGGAGATCTCACTGTTCTAGTCGGACCTCAAGGGAAAAATCTGCGTTCCTGACAGTATGAGTGAGCATTCCAAGGCTGATCCGATCAGCCCCAACTGCTGCATACTCATCGATGGTATCAGGATTTATTCCGCCTGAAAGTTCTATCAGGACTTGATCACGAAGTCCGTTGGTTCTCAGGAGGTCCAGAACAACTGTGATCTGTCCAGGCGTCATATTGTCGAGCAGGATGATGTCAGCACCTGCCCGTGCTGCTTCCATGGCCTCTTCAGCAGATTCAGCCTCGGCTTCAATGATATGGTAAGCTCCGGCACTCCTGGCACGTCTGATGGCTTCTCCAATCGGTACCAGCATGCGGTGTGTGTCCTTGATCAGAACCGCGTCTGAGAGGGAAAACCGGTGAGGATCTGCCCCTCCAATCATTGCTGCCTTTTTGTCAGGCAGCCTGAGGCCAGGTGCGGTTTTACGGGTTGCTGTAATCCGGCAGTCCGGATTGATTGAACTCACTCTCTCCTGCATTCTTCTTGCTTGAGTTGCTATCCCGCTCATCCTGCCGATCAGATTCAGGGCGGTCCGCTCCACCAGAAGGATGGCATGGGCATCGCCATGGAGGAAAAGAATGGATGTATCTGCTTTGATCCTGTCTCCGTCCTGGTTTTGGGAAGAGGTCACCACTCCATAGTGTTCAAAGAGGCGTGAGATATCAGAGAGGCCCGCGAGAATCAGATCCTCTTTTGCAATGATCTCTGCATTGCAAGTCTGCTTTTCAAGAACATACTCCGAGGTGATATCGCCGAACGGGGCATCCTCTTCTACGAAACTGATAAGATGCCCTAATGGGATATCGGGATACATCATGATGATGCTTCCAGCATGCGATCAAGCGATCTCCGTGCGGATTCTGATGAATCCTGGTCAAGTATGATCTCACCCTGAAGACTCTCAAGACACCGGATGATATCCCCGATGGTTGTCTTCCTCATATCCTTACAGACTGCACTTTGAACTGAGTGGAATTCTTTGTCAGGGAAGAGTGAACGAAGCCGCATCACCATTCCCTCTTCGGTAAAGATATGCCACACCCGTTCTTCATGTTCCCCGATGATCCTGATCATCCTCCCCGTAGATGCAACAATGTCAGCATGATGCCTGATAATCTCCGGACATTCAGGGTGGGCAAGTATGGTGCCCCCAATCAGTCGTGCGTTCCTGATGTCCTCAAGGCTGAACTGCTGATGAACATAGCAGTGACCATCTACAGGTATTGTGATGATCTCTTTCTCTGGCACCTGCTCCCTGACATAACTCGCGAGATTAGCATCAGGGCCGAAGATAATCCGGGATTGGGGCAGGGATTTGACAATCGTTACAGCATTTCCTGATGTACAGACGATATCTGCAACAGATTTGCATGCAGCCGAACTATTGACATACACAACTACCGCAGCATCAGGATACTTCTGCCTAGAATCCCTGATTAATTCAGGTGTGAGGAAGTCAGCGAGTGGACATCCTGCATCAGGAATCGGTATATATACCCGTTTCTCTGGATTGAGGAGTTTTGCGGTTTCAGCCATAAATCTGACACCGCAGACGATCAATACATCGACATCAGTATCCCTGGCTGCAAGGGCCAGTTCCAGACTGTCTCCGATGACATCGGCAACAGCATGAACCTCTGGAATCTGGTAGTTATGTGCAAGGATATTTGCGTGTAGTTCTCCCTTGATTTGGTTGATTTTTTGGATGTCCGGATCTACCTTCGGACTCATGCCCCTATCACCAGGGGGCTGTCGATGTTCTTCAGGAGGGAGAGCACTGAGAGGGCAGCAAGATAACTTGTTGCCGGGTTGTCTGGCGATGGAAGATTAGTGATCTTTGAATACATCTCTCCAAACTCCCCTTTTACAAAAATCTCATGGATGTTTTTATCAACTGTAGGATCTGCCCATAATTCTACCTGGACCTCATGAGAACTGGCAAGAGCGATAGCCACCGAGACATTGATATTTTTTGGGAACTGTTTCACGCAATCCTTTGCCTTTCCCTTGAATGCAAGTGTCCGGGTACTGACATCCATCTTCAGACTCTGTGGGCTTTTTGTAGTTCTGAGAAGAATGCTCTCGATATGGCTGATCTGGCCCACTTTGAGATTGTCAAGGCCCATGATGGCACCGCTTGGTATATGGATACGCCTTTGGTTTTCTCTGGCCACTGATATGAGATCTTCCCTGAATGCATTGTCTGCAAGGGCCCCTACACTTAATATGAGAACGTCTTTTCCTCGTTCGATTATCTTGAGTGCATATGCCCGGACTGCTACGATAGAGGCTGCTTCAACACAGATATCAAAATCAGCAGTGATAAACTCATCAAAATCAGAGTATGGTTTTGATCCGGTCAATTCTGCAAGGCTCTCTGCGTGTTCAGGCAGTTGGTCAAAGACTGCAACAACCTGGAAACCCTCCTGATGGGTTGCTATAATCTTTCCAACATTGCCACAACCCAGGAGCCCAATTCTGACCATTGCCTACATGTTTGCCGAACAAAATTAAACAACTTTGCACGGTATATTTGGTACAATCGCTGTCCCTATCTGCCTGAAGGCTGTATTATTAGGATAATGGGTGATGGTTCCAAAAGCCCTCTCTCTCCGTCATGGGTTCAGGCTCTCTCCGGAAAGCGGATCTGCATCCTGACTTTTGGATGCACCTACAATGAAGGAGATTCTGATCGGCTCAAGAATATTCTTGTTCGTGTGGGCTCTGTCTTCACACAGGATCCGCAGGATGCGGATGTAGTGATTCTCAACACCTGCATTGTTATAGAGAAGACCGAACGGAAGATGATCAAACTGATGCGGGAACTGGAGGGAAAGGAGATCTGGATCTCCGGTTGTCTTCCTGCTGCACGTCCAGCAGTCCTTGATGAGTTTCCTGCTGTCCGGGTGCTATCACCAGAGAGCATCCATACAATAGATCTGGATCCCTGTATGACTTCTTGTGGTCCTGTTGCAGTTGTTCAGATCGGTTCCGGCTGCCTTGGTCACTGTACATACTGTATTACGAGACTTGCAAGAGGGCATATCCGGAGTGTCCCGCAGGATGAAATACTCTCGCAGATACGTTCAGCAGTCCTTGGGGGTGTAGTTGAGATCCGCCTCACTGGACAGGATCTGAGTGCATACGGGTATGATCTGGGTGAGCCTTCTCTTCCTGCCCTTCTTCGGGAGATCGGGAAAATCTCCGGCAACTTCTATGTCAGACTTGGGATGATGAACCCGGCGACACTGCTCCCAATCATTCATGATGTTGCTGATGCGCTGGACAACGATCATATCTTCTCTTTTGTTCATCTCCCTGTTCAATCTGGATCTGATCAGGTGTTGCAGCGGATGGGCCGGGAGTACAGTTCCTCTACCTATCTTGAAATGGTTGAGATTATCAGGAAACGTACTCCTGGAATCTCAATAGCCACAGATGTTATTACAGGTTTCGTGGCAGAAAGTGAAGAGGAGTTCAGGGCTACGAGGAATCTCATTACCATCCTAAAACCGGATGCACTTAATGTTACCCGGTACTCCTACAGACCGGGTTCAACGGCATCGCGATCAGGTGAACTCCCTGACCGCATCAGGAAGGATCGATCACGGGAACTGGTTCGTATCGGATACTCGATCCTGAAAGAGAAGAAACGGGAACTGGTAGGAAGGTCAGAAGAGGTAATAATCACAGAAAAACTCAAGCCTGGCACAGTGATGGGAAGAACCAGATCGTATACTGGGGTTGTTATCGGTGAAGATCTCCCGGTAGGTACTAAGTATCTGGTGGAGTTCACTGATGAACGAACACATTACCTGCTTGGAAGGGTTGTGAGATCACTTTCCTGAATCCAAAACTGGTGGTGAAGTCAGTGGGGTTTTTCTCTCACCCGGGAGACGGTACCTGTATCTGGTGAATACATGGAAGATGTCATACTCAATGGGTATAATCGCCTTATCGATCTAATTCAGACAACAGACACTGGGATAGATCAGCGGAGCGCCGTAATCCGCGCACAGGAGGATGACCTTGTCGGAAAAATGGGTGCAATTACAGCACCTGTCATTCACACAATGGGAATAACCATCCTTGAAAAAGGAAAAAAGGACAATCAGGGGGAGATATACGATGCGAAGCACTACTCCTCAAGGGTTTTTGTCCTTGGAAAAAGTGCAGATCCTGCCCCATACCGCCCGGATAATATGTCGCGGCAGGTTATTGATCAGTTCTGTCTTCTCAGCGAGGATGGGAAGTTTTACGAAGTGATGTACAGTACAGATGACCTTGTGGTCGATTCGTACATGGGTGAACTTACTCCGCGCCAGTTGATCGATCTTTACGGATACGATGCGGTGTTTATGCTGTACAAAGGAATGAAACAGTACCTGGAAGGGCAGGAGAAGCTCCTGAGCGCCCTTGAGGTTACTCTCCAGTTTCTCGTGAACTCTGCCTGATCATCAGGTTCTATTTTTCTTTCCAGTTGAAAAGAGGGAAAAGCGGCCTGAGTGGATCAGTCTCGTCTTCATATCCTGATAACCTGAAGATCCGCTCTGTCCGCGATCCGTCTTTCCTCTCCCATGATACTGCTGCTTTTGCGTTGCGCACAATAGATGGAAGGAGGTACCGGTGAACAGAGTCGGGATTCAGATCTCCGATCTCATATCTGATATCATCAGGAATTATTCGCACTTGTGTTGATTTTGCAGGTGCAGTTCCAAGATTCTCGACAATTACCGTTTCTGCATCCTCATGTAATGAGGCAGAGAGCTCCGGGTGCGCAGACTTTGCTGCATCCTCGGATATCGCCATCGCAAGTAGGATCGTGAGAAGGATTACTGCCGCAATGCCTGCTGCAGCCTGTCCGAAAAAAAACCCTAAAAGTAGAGTAATTATGATTCCAAAAACAGCGGTCAGAACAATATTCTTATTCACATACTCTGTTTGGTCCCAGAGATTAAAATTGAAGAGTGGGCCCGGTGCGATTCGAACGCACGACCTCCCGGTTATCAGCCGGGTGCACCACCTGTCTATGCTACGGGCCCCAGAGGCTCTAATTAGGTGGATGCTATGAGGTATTAAATCTTGTGAAATTATGGCGGCCTCCCTTCCCGACAGATGCATGGTTCATATCTGGATGAGAAATCAAATCCAATATCTGAATATCTGGAACTGAACTGACATGGTTGTGAAATATCTCCTTGGGAATGAGGCAATTGCCCATGGCTGCCTTGAAGCAGCGCTTGATACTGCATTTGGATATCCGGGCACCCCATCATCTGAAGTCATTGATACCCTCAGGGCATGGCCTGACCGCCAGTCGTATGTTGAGTGGTCAGTAAATGAGAAAGTGGCATATGAAGAGGCATTGGCATCATCCTGGTGTGGATTGAGGTCAATTGTAACCATGAAGCATGTCGGTCTAAACGTCGCGGCAGATCCCCTGATGACCTCTGCTTACACCGGGGTGAAAGGAGGTTTCGTCGTGCTTTCTGCTGATGACCCGTTTGCACATTCTTCACAGAATGAGCAGGACAGCCGTTGTTACGCTGCTTTTGCACGGATTCCCTGTCTGGATCCAAGTTCTGTCCAGGAAGCACATGACATGGTCAGAGATGCATTCCCCCTCTCTGAAGAGTTTCTGCTACCTGTACTCTTCCGGCCAACCACGCGCATATGTCACTCAAAGAGTGATGTGAACCTTGGAGAGGTTGCGGCATCAGACCGGCAAGCATCTTTTGAAAAAGATCCCAGTCAGTATGTTGTCATACCTGCACATACACGCATTCTTCATAAACGACTCAATGAAAAACAGCCATCTCTCAAAAAAAGGCTCGTTGAATCAGGGTATAACCGATGTACCATCCGGGGAAAGACCGGGGTGATAACAGGAGGAATTGCAGCATCGTATGTTCGTGAAGTTGTTGCGGATTCGGTTTCTATTGCCCAGATTGGTGCGTATCCTATCGACGAAGAGTGGCTCTCTGATTTTATAAAAAGCCACGAGCGAATCCTAGTGGTTGAGGAACTGGCCCCGGTGATCGAGGAGATAGCAAGACAGGTGGCAGGGCTGGTTCCGGTACTGGGAAAGAAGACCGGACATGTTCCCTATGAGGGAGAACTATCCCCCGAGAGGGTGGCCCAATACCTTCAGGCAGCAGAAATCCAGGTGAAGATAGAGTATCCTGCTATACCTACACCTGCAGGCCTTCCTGTCAGACCCCCTATCCTGTGTGCCGGGTGTATGCATCGCACAGCCATGTATGCAATGAGAAAAGTCTTTCGTGATGGAATTTTTCCGAGCGATATTGGATGTTACACGCTCGGGCTTCAACTGGGTGTTGTTGATACCACTATCTGTATGGGTGCTTCGATCACGATAGCGTCAGGGATGGCCCAGGCTGGTGAGAAACACGATATCGTCTGCACTATTGGTGACTCTACCTTCCTCCACACCGGTATCCAGGGTCTTTTAAACGCAGTATACAATAATGCGAATATCACGGTGGTAATTCTCGATAATCGCATCACTGCGATGACCGGACATCAGCCAAACCCCACCACAGGAGTTACGGCCGGTGGAGTTGAGCGCCCGGCAGTCTCCCTTGAGATGCTCTGTAGATCATGCGGTGTGTCCTTCGTTGAGACAGTAAGCCCCTCCGACCTTGTCCAGTTTACCGGTGTTCTCAAGGAAGCAAAATCCCGCTCTGGTGTGAAGGTGATCATCGCCAAACAACCCTGTGTTATCACCGAGCGTAGGGCAAAGGTCAACCGTGGGAAGTTCATGGTCGACCCGAACGGATGCATCGGATGTAAGGCATGCATCAAATTCGGATGTCCTGCGATTGAACTTCACAATGGCCTTGCACAGATCACCGATCTCTGTTCCGGGTGTGGGGCCTGTGCCCAATTATGCCCTGTATCTGCAATATCCCTGGAGGTAAAAGAATGAGTTTTGATGTGCTCATTGTCGGAATCGGTGGTCAGGGTACCATTCTGACCTCAAACATCCTGGGAGAGGCATGTGTTATTGAAGGTGTGCCGGTTCGTGGTGCTGAAACGCATGGAATGGCACAACGTGGTGGTTCTGTTGAGAGTCAGATCCGAATCGGGCAGGAATATGGACCTCTGATTGCTCCCGGCACTGCAGATCTCATCATCTCCTTTGATCTCATGGAAGCAGCACGTTACTGCCATTATCTCAAGGAAAGTGGCCAGATATTTACCAGTCGTGAGTATGTGGTCCCCACATCTGTGTTTATGCAGGATTTTCCTGCACCTGATGAGTATATGCTCAAGGGTTTACTTGGAGATCGCGCTGTGGTTGTGATTGATGCAAGAAAATTGGCTGAAGAGGCTGGGAGCGTTCTGACTCAGAATATTGTTCTTCTTGGTGCAACTTCCAGGTGTCTTCCGTTAAAGGAGCAGTCTCTCCGTGATGCTGTAAGCAGGATTGTTCCAAAAAAGACTGTTGAGTTGAACCTCAAGGCATTTGATCTAGGTAAGGCTATTTGCTAACCCGATTAAGGCTATCAGGGTACAACTAGAACCAATATTTTTAAATCCGGAGGATGTATGAATACTCAAGTCTGCCAGCGATATGCTGACTTTATGAAACGCCAGGATGTCTCCTGGAGCTTCTGTATCTGCTGTGCATTATTTGTCATAGGAATGGGCCTTACTTTTCAGGCCCCCTGGGTTGACTGGGATGCTTCTGATTACATCAATGTGGCAGAAAACATTGTGCATGGGAAAGGGGTTGTCAGTGGTTGGGAGTCAGATACGATTCATAAATTCTGGTCATTGACTGTCTGGCCTCCATTCTATCCGATTCTTATCGCTGCTTTCGTGCTGGTGGGTTTTACATCGGTAAATGCTGCAATGTGGGTACAAATCCTCTCCCTTGCAGGCATTGTGGTGGTTTCTTTCCATCTGGGGAAGGAAACTGACTCTCCACTTGTGGGATATCTCTCAGCCTTTGTAATCCTGTTAATGAGTACACTCTGGGAAATGGCCAGAATGGCGTTAACAGAGGTGCCGTACATCTTTTTCTCGATTATTAGTTTGTATTTCCTCATCCGATATCTCAAGTCAGGAACGTATTGGTTTCTCCTATTTGCTGCCCTGCTCTGTGGGGCTGGTGCAGTCACACGATACATGGGTGTAACCCTGATCTTAACCGGATTACTTATCATAGCAATCCAGCCATGGAAAAAACCCGTATCACAACTAAAGCAGATCGGATTGTTCGGCATTATTTCATCTCTCCCTGTATGTTTAGTTTTTATCAGGAATATTTCCAGCACTGGTCATTTTAGTGGTGCAGACCGTGGTGGTGGCTCTGGAAATATCGCGGGGGTTGCTCATGATATGTCACAGATTCTCATATCTGATCTGACTCCTTTCAAACTTCTGGGAAACCTGGGTGTATCCAATGGAGTTTTTGCGGTTACCTGCATTATCCTGGTAATTGTTGCAGCGTTACTGTTGTATGGTGTCTATCTATCAGATAAAAGAAAGTTCAACTTGAATATCTGGAAATTTATCTCGGATAAACGGGTGATTATCAGTTATATTCTGATTTATGTTGCCTCACTCTTTGTTCTGGAGATTGGAATGGGAGATATTGCAGCTGTTCAGACGCGTTACCTTCTTCCGGTTTATCCCTTTGTTATCATACTAGTTCTTTCGTTCATGCGTGGTGCATGTGGCCGTATGAACCCCTCTTCATACAGAGTTATGAGCAGTGTTTTGTGCACTATTCTAATTCTAGGATTTTTATCCGGACAGGTGTTTGCCTCTATCCCAATTATGTCAGAAAAAGGGGGACGCTCCTATACTGACCCATCATGGTACGACGAACCGATCGAAGAGTACCAGTGGGTAATGCAGAATATCCCTCATGGTGCAGAAATATTCAGCAACAATCCCCGTGCGATGCAATTGCATACGTCCAGAGCGATTCCTACTCTTCCTGAACAGGGAAATGGTGAAACAGCAAGGAAACTTCTTACCAAACTCCATCCCGGGCAGATGATCGTTTCTTTGAACGGGAAAAAGAGTAATGATCAATACATGAACGCCGGTGAATTTTTCTCATACAATAAGGACTTTACCTCACCTGCGGTGTTCAAACAGGTCTTCTCTACCAGAGATGCTGAAGTATATCAGGTTGTCAGCCCTGCATCCTGATCATTTTTGGTGCATGGTATGAGGGTCTCTGCACCATAAGCCCAAAGACTTTATATCAATGAGGGTGATTAGTATGATCATGTCTCAGAACACTTTCGAGGCAGGGAGCGCCGGTGTTGTACACTCGGCAGGTCGCTTTCTCCAGCGATAAGAATTCTACTGTAAAGAAGATCTCTGTTTTCGACACAACCCTCCGTGATGGGGAGCAAACTCCGGGTGTATCTTTTACCACTGCCGATAAGATCGAGATAGCAAGACAACTGTCTGATATCGGCGTCAGTGTCATCGAAGCCGGGTTTCCAGCATCATCCCAGGATGAGTATGCAACGGTCAAAGCAATTGTAGCCGAAGGTCTGGATTCCACGATATGTGGGCTGGCCAGATCGGTGAAAGGTGATGTTGACCGGTGCATCGATGCCGGTGTTGATATGGTGCATGTGTTTATCCCCACTTCTGAAGTGCAGCGGACCCACACCATCAGAAAGACCCACCAGGAGGTTGTTTCTATAACGGGAGAAATCGTCAGATATGCCCGTGACCATGCTGATCAGGTCCTTTTTTCAGCGATGGATGCAACCCGCACTGATCTGCCTGATCTGATGGAAGTTTTCAAAACTGCGGTTGATGCAGGTGCTACTGCAATCAATGTTCCTGACACGGTCGGTGTTGCTACACCAACCTCGATGAAGGCTCTCATTTCAGCATTGAGGAAGGAGATATCCTGCACAATTGATGTTCATTGTCACAACGACTTCGGGATGGCTACTGCAAATACCATATCTGCGGTGGAGGCTGGTGCTGACCAGGTCCAGGTGACAGTGAATGGTATTGGTGAAAGGGCCGGGAATGCCGATCTGGCGTGCACCACCATGATCATCGAGTCGATCTTTGGCTACACCACAGGGATTAAGACCGAAAGGCTGGTGGAAACATCCCGGATGATCTCGAGATTCTCAGGTCTGATGGTGCCTCCTAACTGGCCTGTGACCGGTGATTATGCCTTCTCCCATGAGAGCGGGATTCATGCACAGGGAGTATTGGAACATGCCAGTACCTTCGAGCCAGGTATCATGACCCCTGAAATGGTCGGGCATCGCCGCAGGCTAAAACTTGGAAAGCACGTCGGCCGGCATGCGGTCAGAGAGATGCTGAATCAGGTGCATATCACGCCTGATGAGGAACAGATCGATACAATCATTGCAAGGGTCAAGCAAATCGCTTCAAAAGGCAAGAAGATCACAGAATCAGATCTCTATGAGATCGCGGAAACTGTAGTGGGAACAGGAACAATCGGACGCTACATTGACCTGGTTGATATTGCTATCATGACCGGGAATCACATGATCCCGACAGCAACCGTCAGAGCCATGGTTAATGGTTCAGAGAAGGTATGCTGCTGCACCGGTAACGGTCCGGTTGATGCCGCAGTCAGAGCACTGATCGGGACTGTCCCCCGGCATGCTGAACTGAAGGAGTTCAATGTCTCCGCCATCTCTGAAGGAAGTGATGCGATAGCACACGTGGCACTGGTTGTTCAGGATGACAAGGGACAACTGTTTGATGCAGCTGCATCAGGGGACGATATCGTCCTGGCATCGGCAGAAGCAATGGCAAATGCGTTAAATATGGTATATCGCAATGGAACAGACAATAGTTGAGAAGATCTTCTCCCGTCGATGCAAAAAAGACGTCTTTGCGGGTGAGGTAGTAATGGCTCCGGTAGATGGTGCAATGATGCATGACATCACCGGTCCATTGGCGATAGAAAAATTCTACGAAATGGGTGGTACGAAGGTTTTTGATCCGAAGAAGGTCATCATGCTCTTTGATCACCAGACCCCGGCTGATTCACTGAATGCCGCAGAAAATCAGAAGAGAATGCGTGCATTCGGAAAAGAACAGGGGATTCTGAATTATGACATAAAAGAGGGGGTCTGCCACCAGGTCACCCTCGAAAAAGGACGGGTCTGTCCTGGTGACATTGTCATCGGTGGTGACTCGCATACCTGCACCTATGGTGCAGTTGGTGCGTTTGCCACCGGGGTTGGTTCAACTGATCTCGGCTTTGCACTCCGGTATGGGTGTCTGTACTTCCGTGTACCTGAAACAATAAGGGCAGATGTGACCGGTAGGTTTACAAAACGTGTCGGTGCCAAGGATCTGATCCTGAAGATTATCAAAGACATCACTGTTGACGGTGCGACATACAAGGCTGTGGAGTTTACCGGTGAAACCGTTTCCTCTATGTCAATGGCAGGAAGGATGACCTGTTGTAACATGGCAATTGAGATGGGTGGAAAAGCCGGTATCGTACCGCCCGATCAGATCACTGCTGAATATCTGAAGCAACGGGTCTCCTGTCCTCCAACAGATCTGGGAAGCGACGATGGTGCATCCTACATATCACGGAGGGAGTATGATGTAAGTGACCTGGTGCCACAGGTCGCTGTTCCGCACAATGTTGACCAGGTTGTGGATGTTGACAAGATTGCCGGAACGCCCGTTGACCAGGTGTTCATCGGCTCCTGTACAAACGGGAGGTTCGAAGACATGCAGGAGGCAGCAGAGGTTCTGGGTGATCGCTCATTCTCTGAGAACGTCAGGGTGCTTGTAATTCCTGCGTCAAAGCCTGAGTACCTGAAGACCTTAAGGGCCGGCATCATAGAGCGGTTTGTTGAAGCAGGAGCACTTGTCGAGGCACCCTGTTGCGGACCGTGCATGGGAGGCTCATTTGGTCTGATAGCGTCAGGTGAGGTATCATTCTCTACTTCTAACCGGAACTTCAAGGGAAGGCAGGGTTCGACTGACGGCAAGGTCTACCTTGGATCTGCCGCCACGGCTACTGCCACGGCAATCACCGGGGTTATCACTGATCCACGGGAGGTGCAGTAATGAGGGTCTGGAAATTCGGTGATAACATCGATACAGATGCGATCATTCCCGGGCGTTTTCTCACCATCAATGATCCCAAGGGTCTTTCCGAACATGCATTCGAAGGATTCAGGGACGAATTCGCAAAAGGGGTAAAGGAAGGGGATATGATCGTTGCAGGGCGCAACTTCGGCTGTGGCTCATCACGTGAACATGCTCCCCTTGCTCTGACCGGTTCTGGTGTCAGGGTTGTTATTGCTGAGTCGTTCGCACGAATCTTCTACCGCAATAGTGTCAATGTTGGACTCCTTCCTGTGATATGCCCACGAGCCGGAGAGATTACCGAGCAGGATCAGATCACGGGTCAATTTGCAGAAGGTTACATTGAAGTTTCAGGGAAACGATTTGACATTGAACCGGTTCCAGTATTCTTGCAACAAATTATAGATGCAGGTGGACTGGTTGAATACGCAAAGCAGATCAGGAGTGAAGACCTGTGCATGAAGTAGCGGTAATCGGAGGGGACGGAATCGGCCCCGAAATCATAGTATCGGGCCGCAGAGTGCTTGATGCAGCAGGAGAGAAGTTCGGGTTTGAGATCGGCTGGACCGATTTTGACATCGGTGCGGAGCGATATCTGAAGACCGGTGAACTGGTCAGTGAATCGGAAATTGATGCTCTCTCCTCCTATCCGGCGATATATTTCGGGGCAATCGGGGATGATCGTGTAACACCGGGCATTCTCGAGAAAGGCATCCTGCTGACCCTCAGGTTTGCCTTTGATCAGTATGTGAACCTGAGACCGGTGAAGATGCTCGCAGGAGTGGAAACTCCCCTGGCAGGAAAAGGCCCTCAGGACATCGATTTCCTCGTTGTCAGAGAGAACACAGAGGACTTCTACGTTGGGATTGGCTCCCGTTTTTCAGGAAAAGAGAAGAAACAGCTTGAAGTTGTGAGAAACCTCTACTCTGTCAAGTTTGGTCTTGATGTCGAGAGTGACGCGGAGGAGATTGCATACCAGATCGGAGTTCTTACCCGGGAAGGTTCAAGGCGGGTCATTGAGTACGCCTTTGATGCCTCCCGTAAGCGCAGGAAAAAGGTGACTTCGGTCGATAAGGCCAATGTTCTGTCCGATGTCTATGGGCTTTGGAGAGATGTATTTCGTGATGTTTCTGCAAAGAACCCGGATATCTCTACCGAGTTCAACTACGTGGATGCAATAACCATGTGGTTTGTAAAGAATCCGGAATGGTTCGATGTAGTGGTCACTCCGAACATGTTTGGTGATATCATCACTGATCTGGGTGCCATGATTCAGGGTGGGCTGGGATTGGCTCCCGGAGGAAATATCAATCCAACGGGAACCTCTATGTTTGAACCGATTCATGGTTCTGCGCCGAAGTACAAGGGCCTGAATGTTGCAAATCCGTTTGCAACCATATGGGCAGGTGCGATGCTGCTTGATCACCTTGGCGAAACAGAAGCAGGTGCAGCGGTTGTAAAAGGAATTGAAGCCTCTATCAGTAACGGTGTTGTGACCCGTGATATGGGCGGCTCAGCCACTACAAGCGGTGTTGGCGACTGGGTGGCAGAGTGGATCCGCAAATCCGCATAACCTTTTTTTCAGATTCGAGATCAGAATTTCTGATTCAGTGTAGTAATTGAATAATAGAACGCTAAGGGGGAGATTTGAACTCCCGAGAGGCAAGCCTCACAAGATTTCCAATCTTGCGCCTTCCCAGACTAGACTACCTCAGCAAAAGAATTGCCTCATACTGTTAGCTCTTGCAGATTTAAGCCTTGCTGGTCTTATCACTGGTCTGGTGGCCTTTCCATATTGCCGGGTATGCATCAGCATCCGGGAATATGATTCGTGGAGCAACAGCAAGCCCTTTTTCTCCGGGTATAATTCTCGATGCACTCATGAGCGCTTCGCCGACTCCGATTAAATCACCCGAATCGGTGAAGATTGTGACCATATCTTCCATCTGAAACGCGTCGGTCTTTATGATTCCCCTCATTGAGAGACGTGCTCCGTGACAGATCGCACCGGCTGCAGAATCCTTGATCGTCACAGTCGGGAGGTGTTTTATCGAGATCTCCATCGGAAGAATCATTGACGATAACAATTCCAGGTGTCCTGCTTTTGCTGCTTCTACGGCATCACGAACATCGTGAAGAGTATGGATCTGAGACTCTGGGAAATCTGCAGATCTGCTTCTTCGCAGTTCCTGCATATGAGCACCGACGCCAAGGGCCATCCCGATATGGTGGCAGAGTGATCTGATGTATGTGCCCGAATCGCATCTGACCCTGAGCAGGACAAGCCGGTCTTCACGACTCAGGATCTCAAGTTCCAAAATCTCCCTGATCCGAAGAGCACGTTTCACAGCACTTTTTCGAGGAGGGCGCTGGTAGATCTTGCCTGTAAACTCTGCGATGTTCCTTTCAAGGTCCTGCTGGCTTACATTACCCTGTAGGCGCATCAGGCAGATGTATTCTTTTTCATCCAGATGAAGGATTGAAGTCAGACGCACCGCCTTGCCAAGAAGCACCACGAGTACTCCTGAAACCTGAGGGTCGAGAGTTCCGGTATGGCCCACCTGAGAAACTCCTGTCATCTCTCGTACCCATGCCGCCACCTGGTGGCTGCTTGGTCCTCTCGGCTTATCGATAAGGAGAATGCCCCCGCCATTTTGTAATGGAATGATCGGCTTTCCTGTTAATTTCACTTCAGATGTGGTTTGCATGGGTATCAGGGGTTCATCAGGAGAAACATGTTCAACTCATCAAGTGTCCCTTCAAGGGAACCATCTCCTACAACATCAGGGGGCAGACCAGCATCTTCCATGGCTGATCCAGTTACATCCCCGATTGCAACGATGATCAGATCCTCCCTTCGTTTCCATATTGCAGATTTAAACGAGAATGCACTTGTGAATAGCACCGCTTCTGCACTATTCAGATCGAGTTCTTCATATGTTGGTATCAGGGAGTAAATAGTGAACTCCGCAGGAATTGCTCCTGCCTCTGAGATAGCATTCAATAATCCTGGATTTGGTGCATCAGACCGGGGAATGCCGATGGTTTTTCCTGATATCCACTCGCCCAGGTACGGGACAAAAGCCCGTGAGTAATACTCAGGCAATACTTCACAGGGAACACCGGATTCGCGAAGTGCCTTAGCAGTCTGCGGGCCTATTGCAATAACCCGGGGAAGTGGGCACTGTCCAAGAAGAGGGCCAATTTTGTGGGCAGGAAGGGCACTGGTAAAGAATATGCAGTCAAATCGCTCCTCGCGCACCTGTTCAATGAAGAGATCGATCTGATCCTGATCAATCTCCCCTGTCAGCGGTGTTACCGGGTAACAATCATGTCCGCGACGTGCGCATCTCTGCTGATCATCCAGTTCCTTCCCCCGAAGCCTGGTAATTGCGATCTTCATTCCATCCCCTGATCACTGGTCCACAGACCTGATATGCGGTTATTTTAAGCTCTCTTCACACTTATAATGCATGAGAATCCCATGATTCCCTTACTATCAGGGCTTGTGATCGGGCTTGCTTGTGGTGTCATAAGTGGTCTGATCCCGGGTATTCATTCAAACACCATGGCAGGAATCATGGCTGGCCTTTCTCCTGCTTTAATCCCGTTTATCGGTGTAGAGGGTCTTGCTGCTGCTCTGATCTCCATGCTTATCAGTCACTCGTTTCTTGATCTGATTCCATCCACATTCTTCGGAGTTCCGGACTCCGGAACTGCCTTGTCAGTGCTTCCCGCACATGCACTGACCATGGAAGGAAAAGGGGAAGAGGCAGTCAGGCTTTCAGCTATTGGTTGTGTATATGGTGTTATTTTTGGAGTGCCTGTTTCTGTGATAGCATATCTTGCCCTGCCTCAGATCCAGTCTTCCATCGACTGGTTCACCGGTCCGGTGCTTGTACTGATTATGGGTCTGATAATTATTCAGGAGGAGTCTGTAATCTGGGGGCTTTTGATCTTTGTGTCATCTGGTCTGCTCGGGCTTTTTGCGTTCAGGTACCAGTATCTTGTCTGGGGGATGAATGGTGAGAGTACGGTTCTGATGCCTCTTCTGACCGGGTTGTTTGGACTGTCTGTATTAATCTCCTCTTCCCATGCTCCGGTTCCACGACAACGGTTTACAGATCTTGGGCTTGAAACAGGAAACATTCTGTATGCGTCACTCTCCGGGACAATTGCTGGTCTGTTGGTTGGATGGCTCCCGGGCCTCTCAACAGCATCTGCAACTGCTGTGATTAATGCCAGAATAAAATATGATACAAACCGGCGAACCTATCTGGTTGCTGCCGGAGCTGCAGCCTGTGCAAACGTGGTGGTCGGCCTTGCTGCTTTTTACGGAATTGAAAGAACCAGGAACGGCGTCATGGTGATGATATCATCTCTGGATCCACCTTCGTTTTGGGTGCTTCTCCTGATTACGGTAATTGCATCGGGGGCAGCTTATCTGATAACCCTGCGCCTTGCCTCTTATGCAAGGTGGTTCTCAGGAGTTGATGGCAAAAAACTCAACACTCTTGTGGCCGGGTTTGTGATTCTTCTCTGCGGAGTCATATCCGGCCCATTTGGATTATTTATCCTCGCCTGTGCAACTGGGATTGGTCTGATTCCTGTGCTTCTGAACCTCTCACGCATAACCTGCATGGGAGTTGTAACATTGCCTGTTATTCTATATTCACTTGGGCTCTGGGGATTTTGATGGATTCAAAACAATCTGATCAAACCGGTAACCAGCAGATAACTTCTCATTACTGGTACAATGAGTGCAAGTCGGTTGAGGGGTCTGACTCATCTGATTTGACTCAACTCTACTCCGGATTCATAGCAAATATCGCAAATAGAGATAAATTTTCGATCCTTCCCAATTGGCAGGAGGCAGTTGTCAAGGGTATCTGTAAAGATAAGGATGAATATTACTCCTCACTTCGTGAGATCTGTATGTTCTGGTCCCGGAAAGAGTTGCAGATTTATAACTCATCCGAAGAGGTTAGGCTGATAAAACTGATGCTGATACTTCGTGAGACTGATCAGATGATCAGCCGCCTGTCTGAACAGATCATCTTCTGGCTCTCGATGGGGGAGAATGGGTATGACTCAAGTAGCCCGGTTAAAAAAGGTCAGGATTCTATCAGGGAGGTAGCGTCAGGAAGTGGGAATGATGGTATTACACTACTTTGTCGCAGTCTTGTAAGCATGAAGGAGAGCCGGGCAGGACTGGTCCGTGATATTTCAACAAGAAGCGAGAGACTCCTTCCCAACAGTAGTATTATAGTGGGTCCCCTGGTTGCTGCAAGGCTGCTTGTAGAGGCAGGTAATTTGAGACACTTATCTCAAATGCCAGCATCAAAGATCCAGGTTCTGGGGGCCCGCAATGCTCTCTTCTCCCATCTCTCATCAGGCTCTCCCCCTCCTAAGCACGGGCTTATCTTTGAGCACAAACGCATACATTCTGCATCCCGTAAGATTAGGGGGAGGGTCTCCCGGACGCTTGCTGCAAATCTTGCCATTGCATCAAGAATTGATTACTACCGGGGGATAGGGGATATAACATTTCTGGAACGAGCACGGTTACGGATAGAAAAGGCGGGTAGAAAGTCTTGATCTGGCAGAATGGTATATTGTGTTCTCATGGGAGAGCCATCAAAGGTGACAGGATGATAGGCTCCTTTCGGGTCTGGCCACCAGAGCGAAGTAAACTATCTGCTCTTTATTATCTGGGATCTGGCCCTGAGATCAATGCAACAGATCAGATTTTGTATCTTGGTGCTGCATCAGGAACCACGGTCTCGTTTATCGCTGACTATGCAGGGGTTGTATATGCTGTTGAGATAGCACCGGAGCCTCTTGTGAAGTTACTCCAGGTCTGTGGTATAAAGAAGAATATTATCCCTATCCCTGCTGATGCTGCTAATCCTCGAACCTACGCTCCACTGGTCAGCAGGGTAGACCTGATCTATCAGGATATTGCGCAGAAAGAACAGGTAGAGATAGTAATAAAAAATCTGTTCTTTCTGAATCCTGGGGGATTGTTAATTCTGATGCTGAAAACGCGGAGTGTAGCTTCCCAGCTGGACCCTAAGCAGGTTTGTAGTGAAGCAGTATCAGCATTACAGAATGCAGGTCTTGATGAGATCAACGTAACATGGCTAGACAAATACCATCGGGATCATGCAGCTATTGTATGCAAAAAAGAGAATTTCTGAACGTAATAGCCCGAAGCAGATTCGAACTGCTGTCACAAGGTCCAGAGCCTCGTATGATTGACCTCTACACTATCGGGCTTCGTGCCTCCATATTTTTCTCGCTCGTGGTATATAATAGTGCTGCTCATCGGTATCTTTTTTCAGGATTTTTTGCTTCCTCATGCTGGCGCGATATCGGCCTTCCGAGGGCCGGTTTATTCGTTCATCATCATTGGTGATACCGGGCTGATAGATCCTGAATTTTTTGACATTGAGGATTCTACTGAATTTTGGCCCAGATTTTTGCCTCTTTTCTTCGCAGAGATACCAGAAAGGATATAATATGGAGTTCACAAACATCTAGTCATACTTCGATTATCTCGGAGTATGTGGCATGACGTTCTGGTTATCATCGTTGGATCAGCGGTGTTTCCAGAATCAGTGCTTTTCGAACAATCGGATTGTTCGGAGGACATTCAATGAACGCACGAATCGCAGTTATATTAATGGTGCTTGTCGCATGTGCATGTATTGCACTTCCGGCATCTGCAGCACTCAACAAGGTCAGCCAGGGAGGAGATATCTTCCTTGGAGAAAAGAACCTTGATGTGAGCGCAGCAACCGGCGGCGCCAAGCAGATTGCATGGTGGCAGCCAGGCAGCAACTCAGACACTGAGCAGCCTGCTGACATTCAGTCAGTTTCCGACGCTAAAACATTCTATGTGTCACCAGACATCTTCGTCGGCAAGACCGGTATCTGGTACCAGTGGAATGGGACTATAAAGGGTTCCCCAGCCTTCAACGTGAAGGAGCCTTCCCTTAGTCTTAAGATCTGGGACGCAACCGCAGGTGAGGATATCACCGGCAAGGCAATTCCAGTCGGGAACTATGCAAACTTTGCAGTTGAAACCAACATGCAGAGCATTGCATCCCGTCCAGGATACCAGGCAGCTGATGGCCCATTCAAGCTGAAGGTTAAGACCTCAGACGGTGGTGTCTACCAGCAGCTCGTTGGAAACAACGGCAAAGAGTGGCCACTCAACGCTCTGACCATTAACAACCAGCTTTGGTACTGGGTCGGAGAAGGCAGCGATCACTCAAAGTATGCAAAGAACGATGGCTGGAACACTGCAGCTGAAGACAAGAACAACAACCGCCTGTACAAGGCCGGTGTGTACACTGTCTGGGCAGAGTGCAACGCCAATGCAATGAAGGACCAGTACAAGGCACCAGATGGCTCGGACTACACTGGAAAAACTGTTTCCGCTGTAAAGAGCGTTCAGATTGCCACCGATCAAGTTAAGATCGAAGCCAACAAGGACACTGTAGTCCGTGGCAATCCGTTCTCCGTCACCATCACTGGTGTTCCAAACGCCCAGTACGTTCTCTGGGTTAAGGGAACCAACTCCATGACCGGCGCAACCGGCGACCAGCCACCGATGATCCTGACAGCTCAGGACAACGTTAAGCAGGACGACCCGGCAGGCCCATACGAGATTGGTAAGTATCAGTACGAGGGTGGCGCAGGGAAAAGCGTTAAGCAAGATGTCCCCGACGACCCCGACTACCACGGAACCAAGTGCTACGCACAGGTAAAACTTAATTCCAGTGGTACCAGAACCGTTGAGTTCAAGACAACCAAGGACACCAAGGACAAGAAGTACACCGTACGTGTCGAGCGCAAGTCCGGCAACCAGTACAAGTCCGATGAGGTCGATATCAAGGTAGAGAAGGGCGATGTCACCATCGTCGCTGCAGGCGATCAGAGCTACTACCTTGGTGAGGAAGTCAAACTCTCCGGAACTAACTCCGAGACTGACACTACGTATCTCTTCATCACTGGTCCAAACCTTCCAACAAATGGAGCAATGCTCAAGTCTCCAAAGAAGGAAGTCAACAACAATCAGCCACAGTCCTTTGACGAAGCTGATGTTCAGGATGACGACACTTACGAGTACAAGTGGCAGACTGCAAACCTTGAGATGGATGCAGGAACCTACACAATCTACGCAGTAAGTGCACCAAACGACAAGGATCACCTGAATGATGCACAGTATGACACTGTCTCACTCGTGATCAAGAAGCCGTACATCCAGGCAACTGCATCCGGCTCAGTCGTTGCAAAGGGTGACAAGCTCTACGTCAGAGGTACCGCAGAAGGCGACCCATCACTGGGAATTGCACTGTGGATTCTTGGAAAGAACAAGGTTCTCTACGCAACAGAGTCCGTGAATGATGACATGTCATTCGAATACGAACTCACTAAGGAAACCACCAAGAGCCTCTACGCAGGTCAGTACTTCGTCGTTGTTCAGCACCCAATGTACAACAACGAGTTCGATGTCTACCCAGACAACCCATTAAGCCCACAGAATGTCCTTGGTTCATACCCAACCCGTGGATCACAGCTCTTCAAGATCGGCGGTCAGGGTGCACTTCAGGGCACTGACGCAGCAGAGGCACTCATCCAGGCAATCAACAACGCCATGGTAGACGACACCTACACCAAACTGCAGTTCCTCGTAGAGGAGCCAAAAGTCACCATCAACCCGATCGGTGAGCAGAAGGTAGGTTCCAAGTTCGAGATCGCCGGTACCACCAACCTGGCATACGACGACAACGATCTGCTCGTTGAGGTTACTTCATCCTCATTCAAGCCGACCGACAAGTCACAGAGCGGTGAGTTCAGCGGCGCAACCGGAACTGTCAAGGTCCAGCAGGGCACTGACGGTCTGAACAAGTGGAGCTTCAGCGTTGACGCATCCACCTTCAAGCCAGACGAGTACATCGTCCGTGTTTCCGGTGTTACCACCGACGTAGTTGAGACTACACTGTTCAACGTTGTTGAGGCAGGCGGAGCTCCGGCAGCAGCAGCTACCCCGGCAGCAAAAGTCACCCCAGCAGCACCAGTAGCAGAGAAGACCAATGCAACTCCAGCAGCAAATGTTACTGAGAAGAACGCAACTCCAACCGAGAAGCCGACCGCAGTAGCAACCACTGCAGCTCCAACCAGCAAGCCAACCGAGAAGGCAACCACCGTTCCAACCCCTGAGCCGACTAAGAAGTCCCCAGGATTTGGCGCAATGGCAGCACTCGCAGGCCTCGGAGCAGTTGCATTCCTTGCACTGCGCCGGAACTAAGGGTTAAACCCTAATTTTTCTTTTTTTTACACAGCAAGTTCTGTTAGTGTACTCTGCTTTTTGTCTCCGCTGATTCTTCCAATGAACTAATTAGGATACAGCGTCAATTTTATGCATGAAACTTGCTGTACGCCTCGTTGATATTGCTGCACGGGGTGTGCTCCTGCACCAGCAGGATGCAAAATCCCTGGGTGTTTTTCCAGGAGACCGGGTTGAAATTACCAATATCTCAACAGGTCTCTCCATAGCAGATTATGTTGAAACTACCTCTTCTCTCATTAAACAAGGAAAACTCGGTATCTATCACCAGAGTAACGAGCAACTACAGGTAAAAGATGGTGAATCTGTAGAGGTCAGGGTGGCTGACCGTCCGGTATCGCTTGATTATATCAGGAAGAAGATGGACGGAACCCGTCTCTCACGTGAAGAGATCAAAATGATCGTGAGCGATATTGTTCATGACAATCTGTCACCAAGCGAGATCACTGCGTTTGTTATCAGTTCCTACATCAACAATCTGGATATTGATGAGATTGAATCTCTCACCCGTTCGATGGTGGAGACTGGAGACCAACTTGAGTTTCATACCGGACCCATTGTTGACAAACACTCGATCGGCGGGGTTCCGGGAAATAAGATCACATTTCTAGTTGTTCCTATCATAGCAGCTGCCGGACTGTTGATTCCTAAAACCAGTTCTCGTGCAATTACGGGGGCAGGGGGAACTGCTGATCTGATGGAAGTACTGGCACCTGTGGAATTCTCGGCTACAGAAGTTCAGCAGATGACACAGAAGGTCGGTGGTGTCATTGTGTGGGGTGGTGCAACCAACATTGCCCCTGCTGATGACAAGATCATCATTCAGGAGTATCCGTTCAAAATTGATCAGGTTGGGCAGATGATCGCCAGTGTCATGGCAAAAAAATATGCAGTCGGTGCTGATGTTGTTGCCATTGACATTCCGGTGGGGATAAACTGCAAGGTTCATTCCATACAGGAAGGAAGGAAACTTGCCCAGTTGTTCATTGAGATCGGTGATCGGCTGGGAATGCGTGTTGAATGTGCTCTGACATATGGTGACGCACCGGTTGGACGGGCAATCGGCCCTGCACTGGAAGTGAAAGAGGCCCTTGCTATCCTTGAAGGAGCTGAATCCCCGAACTCACTAATTGAGAAGAGCACGGTGATTGCAGGAATAGCCCTAGAGCTTGCAGGAAAAGCAAACCGCGGTGAAGGAGCAAATCTGGCCCTTGAACTTCTCAAGACTGGAAAAGCCCTGAAAAAGATGCAGGATATCATTGCAATCCAGGGTGGAAATCCGGAGGTCACTTCTGATATGGTAAAACCAGGGGAGTTTTTCCATATCGTAAAGGCAGAGTATGACGGATATGTTGTGGATCTCAACAACCGCTCCCTTATCACTATTGCCCGCGTTGCCGGAGCGCCAAATGATCATGGGGCCGGACTCTACATTCATGCAAAGCCAGGAACCCGTCTCAAGCGTGGTGATCCGATATTTACTCTGTATGCCGAGAGGAAATGGAGACTAGAGAAGGCACTTGAAACTGCCCGGACACTCCGTCCGGTGATTGTGGAAGGGATGCTGATCGATCGTGTTCCAAACCAGAGGGAGTGGGTCCCCTCCAGGCAGCGTACCAACGGTGTTGAATAATGTACTGTGAGGAAAATTCTGGACAGTAAGGCAGGAAGTGACAGATGGAACACAGGAAACTGAGACTGGTATCAGGAGGAATACTTCTCCTGCTCTGCCTTCTGGCAACTGCTCCGGTCTGTGGTCTCAATATCATGGTGTTTGAGCAGACTGATCGGACAGCCCCGATCCCTCAGGCACTCATTTACACAAACGGGGAGTATGCTGCAACTACTAACGAGAACGGGACCTACAACCTCTCATATGAAGGCGTTCCTCCTGCTTTGAGGATAGCAAAGGCCGGATATCGCGAGTGGACCGGAACACCGCATGTAAATGACACCCTGCTATTGGTTCCGTTGCAGATTCGCAACTGTACATATTCGATCCAGGTTTTTGATGCTGATACACTCCTTCCTCTACCTGACCTTCAGGTAAAAGCCAGCCTGGCGGATGGGACAGTTCGTCAGAATCATACCAGTTCGAACGGGAGTGTTCTCCTCCCTCTCCGAACCGAGCAGGTCTATGATCTCACGATCACTGGAGGCAAATATCAGACTATCAGGGACAAACTGGTGACAGGGTTTGAGAATACGGCTGTTCAGTACTCGATGATCAGAAATGATCGGATCTCACTTCTGGTGCAGGATGCTCAAACCAAACACCCGGTTGCAGACGTTCAGGTATTTACTGATGGCAAGGATTCAGGGAAGACTAACGAGAAAGGAATTCTTATCACCAATATGAGCCGGGGTGTGGATCATATGATCGAAGCGAGATCCCCGGGATATGAGAAGACGATCCTGCAGAAAAATCCTGGTGAAGAGGATCTCATTCTGGATGTTGCCCTGATACCCCTCAAGTCCACAGTGTTTGTCTCTGTATATGATCCTGCTAAACAACCTATCGAGGGGGCAGAGATTCGGATAGATGGTGAGTCAGCAGGATCTACAACCCAGTATGGGAGAATCTCGATACCAGATCTTGAACTCCGGTCCTATCTCATTAGTGTCAGTAAGAAAGGGTACAAACCTGAAAGCAGGACCGTTGATCTCACATCAAATAAATCAGATATTATCTTTGATCTGACTCCTGATCTGATTTCGGTGCCAGTGATGGTCAAGGATACTCAAGGACGATCCCTTCCCAATGCTTCGGTTCTGGTCAATGGCTCCCAGATGGCTGTAAGTAACGGCAATGGATCGACAGTTCTGGCCCTCAAAGAAAAACAGTCCTATCATATCGGGGCAGAACTGGCAGGGTATCTGCAGAATAATACAACCATAATCCCACCTGTCTCAACCCCGGTGATTCTCGTTCTTACCCCCAAAGAGAAAGAGAATGTAGTAACTCCATTCCCCTTGATGCAGGCAGGAATCATAGTCCTCGTGGTGGTGGCGTTACTCCTTATCCTCTATTTCAGGGGTGGCGGGAAGAGACCATCATCACGTGCAAGAAGAAGACGAATTGATCTCAGAAGGAGATCACTCTGATTTTTTTTACGGATCCAGTGGGAATCGAACCCACGTCCCCGGGTTCGAAGCCCGGAAGGATATCCGCTACCCCATGGATCCTCTAGATGGTTCCATCCGTAAGGTATTAATGATTTTTATCCTACCTGTATGGTATGATTCTGTCATCACGCTCGCTCCGGCAGAGACTCGGGATTCCTGCCGGTAACGGAGGTGTTGTCCTCGAGCCGTATGGCACAGAGTGCCAACAGCCTGCTTCATATGATCTCAGGGCTGCAGAAGATTACACCCTTGAACGCGGGATGATGACGCTTGTTGCAACGATGGAATGGGTGGAACTGCCTGGTGACCTGGCAGCCACACTTCGTTGTCGTTCCTCATACGCACGCCGTGGTCTCCTGCTCAGCGGGGGATTTGTGGATCCCGGATTCAGGGGACACCTTACCCTCTGTCTGGTGAACATGGGTGCAGAACCCGTCTCTATCAGTGCAGGTGACCGGGTTGTGCAGATGATCTTCTCTGAAGTTAGTGCAGGTGACGAGATCTATAATGGGAGATACCAGGACAGCAACGGAGTGGTTCCAGCACGATGATAAAAACAGAGCATAAATATATCGAGATTTTGCGAATCCTCAAGGATCACCAGGAGCCTATGGGGGCAAAGCGTCTCTCTGAACTTCTGGCAGAACGGGGATACGTGATGACTGACCGGGCGGTTCAGTACTATCTCAGGTACCTTGATACCCGTGGATTCACCGAGAAGGTTGGCAATCAGGGACGGATTCTGACTTCTACCGGTATTGCAGAGACAGATCGTGCCCTGGTGGAAGATCGTATCGGGTTTGTTATCTCAAAACTTGAACGTCTGGCATTTCGCAGTACGTTCAACCCTGACACCTCAACCGGCGATGTGGCCTATAACCTGACCATTGTTCCAAACGAGAAACTTGATGCCGTGACAAGCGTTTTTGACCGGGTCCGGGATGCAGGATGCAGTTTTTTCCACTCCTACGCTCTTCTGGATCGCGACACGCGGGTTCCGGCAGATCACACCGGGATTCTAACCGTCTGTAGTATTACAATGGATGGTGTCTTCCAGCACAATGGCATCCCGGTGAAGATGGCCTATGGGGGGACGATCCGGATTGAGAATAATAAGCCGATTGAGTTCGTAGATCTGATCGGCTATCAGGGCTCCACTGTGGATCCCCTCCAACTCTTCATCAACTCAGGTCTCACTTCAATCGGCCCCTTTATATCCGATGGTTCAGGGGTTCTTCTGGCAAATATCAGGCAGATTCCGGGTTCGTCATGGGATCGGGCATCAGATCTGATCACCAGAATGCAGGGATGTGGATTCAGATTTCCACTTATGATGGGAAGAGGTCAGATCTTTAATCTGGTGACCGATCCTGGTAGAATTTCCCTTGTTTCATACTCCGGAATGAACTCCATCGGGTATGCGGCAGAAGAAGGTCTCAAACTTTCCACTGAGATAGGAGCAGGAACGATTTCCTTCTCCCGGATTGAAAATAAAAATTAAAAGTAAATACTCGTTTTTTTACTTCGTCTGAATTAACTGATCCAACTCACTGACTCTGGGTATCTCATTCAGACCTGAGAGGACAATAAGGACTGCTACATGGGATCCATGCCGTGCTGAAACAGGACTGTCCCCGGACCTGAGTTCATATCCGTTGATACTGTCATCAATCCACTTTCTGACAGCCATAAACCCTTTCATGGAAAGTTCTTCTTCAGGTCCGACCAGCAGGATAAGGGCTTTCGTGGCTGATGAAAGATCGCTATATGCTGATATATCCCTGAATACCGCTTTCTCAGCAAGTTTTACAATTCTTCCTGCCCGTTCCTGCCGGTATACGATTGACTCCTGTTTCTGGCGGAAGAATCCTATCTTTGAGTGCTCTTCAAGAGGTTCGTCTGCAAAACCTATTGTGATCAGTCCAGCACCGGTGATAGTATTCAGGATCTCCCTGGTATCCAGAACCATCTGTGGTGGTGTATCCTGTATTTCTCCTGCCTGAATCAGCAACTGTATTCGTATTGCGATCTGGTGGTTAATCAGATCATACGGTTCGACCGAAGTCTTCTCTGGAGTTCCCGGTATCCAGAACCGTTCGGTCACTCCTGGTCCGGTCTGTTGGACCGCTGTCTCCATCTGCTCACGGACTTTGTCAAGCCAGAGCTGGTTGTCAAAAACGATGACCCCGTCAAGGATCGCACGTATCTGACGCATATTTGTAGCAGCACGTTTGAGCCTTTCCTGGCCCTCTTCATCAGAGGGGAGGGTGACCAGGGCAAATACAGGTTCAAACATTGTCTCCCTGATGATATCGACCAGGTGAGGGACCAGATCGATAAGACCGCCTCCGAGCCCTGCACAAAGGAGTACTGCATCATGACCCCCGGCATCATTGGAACGGAGCAGGGCTTTCACTTCATCGATAGTGAAGGTGGTGGTCCGGAGTTCGGGCGTGGAAATGGAGTCTCTTGGAAAGTAGATCTTCCTTTCTCTGTCGATATTTTTAAGGCTCTCAAGGATTACAGGATCATTGTCAACCGCTATCGCATGGACTGCAGGGCCACGGGTTGCTCTGCCGGCCGGTTCAGCTATCGCATCAGCAATCCTGCTCCCAGCCGTGCCAAGTCCTAATATCAAGAGTCTCATTTCATCACCCGTTGCACGATAATCCTCAAACCGGTCGTTGAAGTGTATATATGTACTCCCTTGATCTCATATAGAGTATCTGGGGGCAACCTGAAAATTTGCCCGTAACAGCCGGTATGCTCCGTAACTCCATGCGTCTGCAATTATTTTTTTGTCATAATAGAGATCTCGACATGAAAATTCGGATGATATCGCTTTATTATTCTAATATTGCCTGATTTTTTGAGATTCAAATAATAATGTTTTTACCGGTTCGGGTTTTATTAATTTTTTGAGGTGACAGACCTTGAGTTATGGTATAGAATTCGTTCCAGGAAACATTAACGTCAAACAGGTGGTCAATTATTGTAAACTCGCAGAGTCAAAGGATATTGACTTTGCCTGGATTACCAACCACTACAACAACCGCCACTGCTACCCAACCCTTGCAGCAATCGCTCAGGCAACCACAACCCTGAAGATGGGTCCGGGTATTATGAACGCCTTCACCGACACACCCGCTGCAATGGCATCCTTTGCATGCACCCTTGATGAGATATCAGAGGGCCGTGCAGTCATGGGTATCGGACCTGGTGACCTCTCAACCCTTCCGAAACTTGCAATCAACCCAGAGAAACCAGTCGGCCGTCTTGAGGAAGCAGTTGTGCAGATGCGCAAGCTCCTCGCCGGTGAACAGGTTTCAAAGAGCGGCATGAAATTCTTTGACTACGACGGTGCCAAGCTCACCGGTGTCACCCTCCCAGGAAAGAAGGGTATTCCGATGTACATCGGTGCCCAGGGTCCAAAAGTCCTCGAACTCGCCGGTACCATCGGAGACGGTGCATTGATCAACGCATCCAACCCGAAGGACTTCGAAGTCGCAATTCCAATCATCAAGGCAGCCTGCGAGAAGGTTGGTAAGAAGAACTTCGACATCGGTGCATACACCGCAATGTCAATCGACAAAAACGAGAAGAAGGCACGCAATGCAGCAAAGATTGTTGCAGCATTTATTGCAGCCGGATCTCCAGAGCCACTGCTCCAGCGCCACGGCCTCGACCTTGCAAAGGTTGCAAATATCAAGGCAGCACTAGGCAAGTTTGACTTCAAGACTGCTGGAGAAAATGTCGATGATGCAACCATCGATGCATTCACCATTGCAGGAACCCCTGACACTGTCAAGCAGAAGTGTGAGGACCTGATGAAATCCGGTGTTACCCAGGTTATCTTCGGATCACCACTCGGCCCGGATGTTGTCAACTCTATCCGCCTGCTTGGAAAGTACGTAGTCTGAGCGCAAAACAAAATTCTCTTTTTTTCGGTTCATATTTATAGTGACATGCCCATACGAGGAGTAGGGCAGGCTGATGTTTACCTCATTCAAAACAGAGCACGCTGGTGGCTTTATCGAATACCGCACTGAAGAACTGACCGGACTTCGGACCCGAATCTGTCCTGAACGACTAAAGAGGGGTATCGGTGGTGCCTATGTTCCTGCATATTCCAATGAAGGCTGTCCGTTCTGCCCTGATCATATTGAGGAGGTCACTCCGGTATTTCCTGACGGGAAACGGATATGTGTCGGTGAGAGTATCACATTTCCAAACCTCTACCCGTTTGCAGCCTACCATGTGGTGACCTCAATAACACATGAACACACGGTCTCCCGTTTTACACCCCGGCAGATTGCAGATGCCCTTCGCGGACAGGTGGTCGCTCTTGAAAAGCAGACCGGGTATGTCTCTATCAACTGGAACTACCTTCCCTCAGCCGGAGCTTCACTTCCTCATCCCCACCTCCAGGGCCTGTGCGATAAAGCTCCAGACACACTACCTGCCCGGTATCTTTCTGCAGGAGCTGGATATCCCGGACTACATGGGAAAAAATACTTCGAACATGTCAGGGAGTATGAAGAACAGAATAAAAGAGACCTCCCCGGGACCAGAATGTTCTGGTATGCAAATCCTGTTCCGGTGGGTGAACGGGAGATCAGATGTCTTCTCCCACTTACAACCATTCAGGAGTTTCGCAGGGTCCTCGAGGTTTTTGCAGATGACCTGGTTACAATTCTTGGATTCTACCAGGATCTCGGAACAAGTGCATTCAATATGGCGATATTTTTCGGAACGGATGAGGACCGTGATCACTTCTCAGCGTTCTGCTCACTCATATCGCGCATCAACCCGAACCCTCTCTCAACATCTGATACTGCATTTATGGAGCGGCTGCATCTTGAACCCGTGATTCTCACCCTCCCTGAAGACCTGGCAGATACCTGGAGAGAGTCCCTGAAGAATTAGTTCTTATCGAAAACCTTCGCCGCTTTGGTGTTTAGAAAAAAAAGGAAAAAATGGAAAGATCCGATTATTCAGGCTTGCTGATGAGGGTCTTCTTTGCAACGCGGGTTCCGTCGTTCTTGTGTGGCTTGCGGATGACTGCGTCGGTTGCCTTCTCCATCTCACGTGCCTCATCACAGAGGAATGCGGCCTGGCGCATCATCTCATGTGCAGATGCAACGATTGGAGTGTAGTTCTCAAAGCCCTTTGTCATAAAGCAGCCCTTGACATTGACTCCTGCAACAGCGCTGGAGATCTCGTATGCTGCCCGTGCCTTTGCATATGCGTATGGGTTGCTGAACTCTCCCTCGACAGCCTTGTCTGAGGTCATGACAATCTTTGGCAGTGCGAGGTCCTTGCCCTTCTTTCCTGCCTTGACCTGGTCGATGACCTCGTCAAGAGCAACCTGAAGTTTACGGAATGCACCGGTGAGTGCGAGCACCTTGACAAGGTTTCCGTTGAAGTCAGCCATCTCGATGGGGTCAAGGAATTCGCGGCGTGCACCGATCATGGAGTCTCCCTTCATGATGATGTATCCGAATTCGCTTGCCTTGAGTGCTTCCCACTCCTCTTTCTTGGTGGTGATGTCGTCAGTAATGACAACACAGGGGATGCCTGCTGCTGCGAGTGCCTCGCGTGCCCCTTTTGGCCCTGGAAGAACTCCGTTTGGAGAAACAACAACGCAGAAGTCCGGACCCCATGCTTTCATATTGGAGACGACACGTTCGATATCTTCTGGCTGGAGCTTGGTTCCCGAGGTGGCCATGAAGGTCTGCATATCCTCACGGTCTGCCCGTTCATCGAGGAGAAGTTCTGCCATGACACCGCTTGCAATATTTCCAAGTTTTGCAATTCCTACTTTTACTACCATTGCACACCTCTGTGTGTTCAACGATACTATGATAAATATCATAATAAAGGTTGTGAAATCGTTTTTTCGGAGTATTTATTGTAATAAATGGAGCAGGGATGTGAATCCTCCTCCGCCTGGGTAATTCTTCATGCACAAAAGTATCAGAAATGAGATAAAATTTGTATTGTTAACGAAAAGCGTTTAAATTATCTCAATCTTATTGGTATGTATGAAAGATGGGCTACTGACCGACCGACAGAAAGAGGTTCTACGATACCGGAAGTCAGGCCTGACACAACAACAGATTGCCGATATCATCAATACATCGAAGGCAAATGTCTGCACCGTTGAGAAGTCAGCGATGGAGAATATCAAACGTGCCAGAGAGACGATTGAGTTCTTTCACAGTCTGGATTCACGTCATCTCTGCACAATTGGTAAGGGTCAGGATCTGCTAGAGTCTGTTCAGCAAATATTTGATGAAGCAGAAAAGATTGGTATTAAGGTAAAGTATGATACGGTTCAACTGATGAACCGGATTCGTGATGAGATCCCTGAGAAGAACCGTTCACGGTATGTTCGAAATCCGATCGAGGTCTACATCAAAGATGATGGGGATCTTTACTTTGAATGAAGTTTCCTGATGGCAATACCTTTATTACTCTTTTTCTCTCATATGTATGAAGCCTGAATCTATAGGTATTTTTATGTACCTGTATATTTGACGGTCAAATCGCAGAAAAATAAAATTTCTGTGGAGTGACAGGATTGCGTTCATCGCAATGGGCTGATATAGTGGGATGTGATTTCGGCAAGGGTGGACGATGCGGCCCATTGCCTGTGACTGATCACAGGTTAAGCCTGAATTTCACGCATCTTACGAGAGACCGGTATCTGAACGCATTACATCTGACTGCCTGACTACACGCCAAGGATTTCGTTCTGGCACCCTGAATAATTAGGGGCGCATATGACCTCTGGTACCTTGACGCTGTGGGGAGAGGCAGGTCTGAACGTTCGTTCAGCAGAAGTTCCGCTTCATGCAGCTTCTGCTATAAGGTATACTTCGTGTCTCTGATCCTGCATCGACTATCATTCTGGCAGAACTGCCTGAATGATCTGATACAGACAGAAGGACTGATTGAAAAATGCCAAACGTACACAGACCCCGCATGGGTTCCCTGGCATTCAGCCCACGGAAACGGGCGAAGAGCCAGGTGCCGAAATATCATGCATGGCCCGCATATGAAGGAGAGCCAGCGCTCCAGGGTTTTGCCGGATATAAGGTTGGAATGACCCATGTCATCATGGTCGACGACCATGTTAAGAGTCCAAATGAAGGCAAGGACATCATGGTTCCTGTCACGGTTGTTGAAGTACCTGACATGAAGGTTGCTGCAATCCGTGTTTACCGCAAAGATACCTACGGTCACCACCCGATGACCGAGATCTGGGCAGAGAACCTTGAGTCAGACCTCGGACGCAGAATCAACCTGCCAAAGAATTACAAACGCGAAGAGGCTGAAAAGAAGATTCGCGAGGCAATTGAAGCAGACAAGATCGTCGATGTCGTTGCCATTACATACACCCGCCCTGCACTTCTCACCGGTGTCCCAAAGAAGGTCCCTGACCTTATGGAGACTCGTGTTGGTGGAGGAAGCATTGCAGAACGGTTCGACTTTGCTGTCGGCATGCTTGGAAAGGATGTAGACATCCGTGGCATGTTTCAGGTTGGTCAGTACACCGATGTTACTGCAATCACCAAAGGAAAGGGTACGCAGGGTCCTGTAAAGCGCTGGGGAGTTCACCTCCGCAAACGCAAGCACTCCCGTGGTGGCAAAGAACGCCATGTTGGTACTCTCGGACCATGGAATCCGCACCATGTACGGTGGCAGGTTCCGATGATGGGTCAGATGGGATACCAGCAGCGGACTGAATACAACAAGCGCCTCATCCGGATCGGAGAAGATGGCGCAGATGTGACCCCAGAGGGAGGATTCCTGCACTATGGTAACGTCCGGAGCCGGTATGTTCTCATCAAGGGTTCACTTCCAGGTCCGTGCAAGCGCCTTGTAAGAATCAGACACGCAATCCGCCAGGGTGAGCATAAGATCCGCGAGCCTGTGGTTGAATTCGTGAGCCAGCAGAGCAAACAGGGGTGAGTTAGATGAAAGCACAGGTTTTATCATTGTCAGGTTCGGTTGACCATGAGATTGAACTCCCGTCTGTCTTTGCATCCGAGTACCGCCCGGATCTCATCAAGAAGGCGGTCATCTCGATTCAGAGTCACCGGTACCAGCCCCATGGAGCATACGTCTATGCAGGTATCACGAAGTCAGCCGTCGGCTGGGGTAGTGGTCGTGGTGCATCACATGTTCCACGTCTGAAGAACAGTTCACGGGCTGCAAAGGTTCCGCAGGCAAAGGGTGGTCGTGAGGCTCATCCGCCTGTAGTCCAGAAAGTCCTGACCCGCGACATCAACCGCAAGGAGAGAAGAAAAGCTCTCGGTTCAGCAATTGCAGCAACCATCAGCGATGATCTTGTCAAGTCACGTGGTCATGTCTTTGAAGGCTCTCTTCCGTTTGTGCTGACCAACGAGTTTGAAGCTCTTGGAAAGACCAAGGATGTTATCGCAGCACTGCGAGCAATCGGTGTATACAACGATATTCTCAAGGCTGAAGGATCACGCAAGGTCCGTGCAGGTCGCGGAAAGATGCGTGGACGCCGGTACAAACAGCGCAAGAGTCTGCTCATTGTTACCGGAAACCAGCCACTCCGTGCAGCACGCAACCTTGCAGGTGTGGATGTCTGCCCGGTTGACAGCCTGAATGTCGAACTCCTCGCTCCGGGAACCCAGTCGGCACGGCTGACAGTCTGGACTGAGGATGCAATCGTCAGGCTCGGGGGTGAACAATAATGGTTCTGAAGTACCCGCATGCAACTGAAAAAGCAACCTACGGGGTAGAGAACGAGAGTAAAATCCAGTTTGTCGTTGATCGTAACGCAACCAAACCGGAGATCAAGAAGGCGGTCGAGAAGATGTTCGGCCAGCAGGTCACCTCAGTAAGGACGATGATGACCACCAAGGGTGAAAAGAAAGCCATCATCGGATTTACCAATGAGAAGTCCGCAGAGGAGATCCTCAGCCGTCTCGGCATAATGTAAGGTGGTGTAAGATGGGACATCGAATCACAACACAGAGCCGTGGACACGGAGGACCAACCTACCGTGCACCGTCACACCGGTACAAGGCTGCACTGCGCCACCTTGGCCGCAATGACCTGACGGTGAACGCAGTCATTATTGATATCGAGCACGATCCGGCCAGGCACACGCCGATTGCAAAGGTCGAGATTGAGGGCAAAGAGAAGAAGTACGTTCTTGTCCCAGAAGGACTCGGAGTCGGGGACACAATGTCCTGGGGATCCGAAGTCTCCTACAAGAACGGAAACACACTTCCGATGTCGGAAATCCCGACTGGTGCATATATCTGTAATATTGAAGCCAGACCAAACGACGGCGGCAAGTTCGTCCGTGCAGGCGGTGTTCAGGCATTGATCACCGACAAGATGGAGGGCCGGGTTGCAGTCCGGATGCCGAGCGGGAAGACCAAGTGGTTCAACGGCCAGTGCCGTGCAACCGTTGGTGTTGTCGCTGGCGGTGGCCGCAGCGAGAAGCCGTTCGTCAAGGCTGGTAAGAAATATCACAAGATGAAGAATACCGCAAGCAACTGGCCACGGGTCAGAGGTGAGGCTATGAACGTCATCGACCATCCGTTCGGTGGTGGAGGACATCAGCACGCCGGCAGACCAAAGACAGTGAGCCGCGGAACATCGCCAGGTCGGAAGGTCGGGCACGTAGCTGCACGCCGCACAGGCAGAAGGAGGTAAGCGGATGGCAAAGAAGATAGTGAAGAAGTTGCCACGGCGAAAGGAGGAGTTCACCTATCATGGATTCAACGCCGAGGCACTCAAATCCATGACTATTGAGGAACTGCTCCCGGTCATGCCATCACGGGCACGCCGGAAGGTTCTCCGTGGATGGACCATCAGTGAGGATAAACTCCTTGCTGATCTGCGTAAGGGTGACAACCGTGTTAAGACCCATGTCCGTGATATGATCATTCTCCCTGAGATGATCGGACGTGAGATCGAGATTTACAACGGGAAGGAGTTTGTAAAGGTTGAAATTCAGCCTGAATCAGTCTTCCATTACCTTGGTGAATTCGCCCTGACACGAAGGAAAGTCTCTCACGGTTCTGCTGGTATCGGAGCAACCCGGTCGAGCAAGTTCGTTCCACTGAAGTGATGTGAATGGGAAGAATCGAGTATTCAAACAAGGTGGAAGGGGACAATCTTGCTCGTGGCAGGGTAAATGAGGCACCGATCTCCCCCAAACATGCAATTGAGATTGCCCGGTTTGTCAGGGGGAAATCCCTTGCAGAGGCTGAAGCATACCTGAATGATGTGGTTGACCTGAAAAAGGCCATCCCCTTCAAGAAGTTCAACAGAAATGTTGCCCACAAGCGTGGTCTTGTCGGTTGGGATGGCGGTCGCTATCCCCAGAAGGCAAGTCTGGTTTACCTCCGGCTTTTTAACAGCGTGCGCAAGAACGCCGAGTACAGCGGACTTGACACCGAAAAACTTCGGATCATTCACGTCTCTGCAAACCGCGGGATCCGCCGCCGGAGCTTTATGCCCCGTGCAATGGGAAGGGCAACCCCCAAGGATCGGCAGACCGTCAACATCGAGATGATCGTCTCCGAGCAGGAGGCCTGAACGTATGGCAATTGAACGTAAGTTTGTAGCAGACGGCGTCCGGAAGGTCAGGGTAGAGAAACACCTCTCCCGCGAGCTCAAGCGTGCCGGGTATGGTGGTATGGATCTTATCCGTACCCCTCTCGGCACCCAGGTGACGATCTTTGCAGAAAAGCCGGGTATCGTCATTGGAAAAGGTGGAAAGGTAGTCCGTGGCCTGACTCAGGACCTTGCAACTGTTTACGGGGTCGAATCCCCACAGATCGAGGTCCAGCAGGTCGACAACCCGAACCTGAATGCACAGATCATGGCAGAGCGGCTTGCCAGTGCGCTTGAGCGCGGCTGGTACTTCAGAAAGGCAGGCTCTTCCACGATCCGCAGGATCATGGAATCCGGTGCACTCGGCTGTGAGGTCGTCATCTCCGGAAAACTTACCGGTTCCCGTGGTCGTGTCCAGAAGTTCACTGAAGGATACATCAAGCACTCCGGAGATCCGGTAAACACCATCGTCGAGAAGGGATTCGCGGTAGCAATCAAGAAACTCGGTGTTATCGGTGTTCAGGTACGGATCATTCCGCCAGGCGCACAGCTCCCTGATCACTTCCAGGTCACTGCAGTTCTTGAGAAGAAGAAGGCAAGCCTCGCTCCTCATCTGACAAAGATTGCATCTGAATCAGCCAGTGAAGAGGATGTTTCTCTCGAAGAGCTGATTGACGAGCCTGATGCAGGAGAGGATCTCTGATGGCGATATTCAGAGCACATGATGTCAGCCAGTTATCTGACGTCGAACTGGTAGAACAGGTCGACAAGCTTAAAATGGAACTGATCCAGTTCCGTGGCAAGGTCAGTGCTGGTGGCGCTCCAGAAAACCCGGGTCAGATCCGCGAGATTCGCCGGACCATCGCCCGGATGAAGACCGAACAGAACCGCAGAACCCTGGCATGATCACACCGCAGAACATCCTGTTCCATGAACTCATCGGACTGGATGTTGCGGTGGCACATGCCTCAAACCCATCCCTTGTGGGGGTCACCGGGCTCATCATCGATGAGACCAGAAATACGGTCATGGTTAAGACCGAATCTGGTCTGAAGATGGTGGGAAAGAAGGGTGTAACCCTTCGTACCCGGCTTTCAGGGGGAAAAGTCGTCGATCTGGATGGCTCAGCACTCCTGATGGCTCCGGAGAGACGGACAACAATGCGAATCAGAAGATAGAGGTTCATAATGGCAAGAAATATCGGATTTAACGTCCCTGTACCGGAAAAAGAGTGTACGGACGTAAACTGCCCGTTCCATGGCACCTTGCCGGTGCGCGGCCAGGTGATCACCGGCAAAGTCGTGAGCGACAAGATGACGGGGTCGGTAGTGATCAGGAGGGACTACCTGCACTTTGTCAAGAAGTACCAGCGGTACGAGAAGCGGAGTTCAAAGATTCACGCACACAACCCACCATGCCTGCATGCACGGGTTGGAGATACCGTGAGTATAGCCGAGTGCAGACCACTCTCCAAGACCAAGACCTTCGTGGTCATTGAGGTGAACAAGTCATGAAGGGTCTTGGGATAAAGGTCCCACGATCAGTCAGCACCGGAACCAGAATGGCCTGTGCAGACAACACCGGAGCACGGCTTGTTCAGGTCGTCTCGGTCTTTGGGTACCACGGTGTTCGCCGCAGGCAACCAAAGCTCGGACTTGCTGATATCGCTACGGTGAGTGTCAAGAAGGGTACACCAGACATGCGGAGGAAACTCGTGCGTGCTGTGGTTATCCGCCAGAAGAAAGAGATTCGCCGCCCCAGCGGACTGCGCCTCAGCTTTGAGGACAACGCTGTTGTGGTCGTTGATGAGAAGAATGAGCCACGAGGAACCGAGATCAAGGGTCCGGTTGCTCGTGAGGTCGCGATCCGGTACCCACGTATTGGTTCGATGGCCACGATCATCGTGTGAGTGGTGCGAATGGTAAGGATTGCAAGCAAACAACCAAGAAAGCAGCGCAAAGCCCGGTACAATGCCGCGCACCACGAGCGCGGATCACTTCTGCACGCTTCCCTCTCCAAGGAACTGCGTGAGAAGTACCACCAGAGAAGTGTCCGGGTTATCAAGGGTGACACCGTCAAGGTTGTCCGTGGTGACCACACCGGGACATCAGGCTCTGTGGATTCAGTAATAACAAAGAAATCCCAGATCATCGTTGACGGCGTGGCCGTCAAGAAAGCTGATGGTACTGAAGTACCACGCCCGATTGATCCCTCAAATGTCATAGTTACAGAACTGAACCTTGAGGACAAGCGACGCGAGCAGAAACTGGGTGGTGAATAAGATGGGACAACACCTGAAGAGAGTTGTAGCACCAAATTCCTGGGGTATTGCAAGAAAGACGACCAAGTTCGTCATGAAGCCCTCCCCGGGTCCGCACAACACCAATGCACTGCCGATCGCTGTCTGGCTCCGTGATCATATCGGGGTAGCCCGCAATATGAAGGAAGTCAAGCAGATCCTTCGGCAGCGTGAGGTTATTGTGAATGGCCGTGCATGCAGGCATGCAGACATGGGAATTGGTATCTTTGATATCATCTCCATCCCGAAGACCGGCAAACACTACCGGATTCTTCGTGACGCAAAAGGCCGGCACAAGACCATCCAGATCGATGCAGAAGCAGCCCAGTCCAGACTGGTCAAGATCACCAACAAGACGATCATCAAGGGTGGCAAGGTTCAGCTGAATCTGCGTGATGGTTCCAACCTTATCGCAGATAACAGTTACAAATCCGGTGACTCGATTGTTCTTTCCCTGAAAGATGGTGAGATGAACAAGATCCTCGATCACTTCCCGTACCAGGCCGGTAACATGGTTATGGTCATCGGTGGGAAGCACTCCGGCAACATCGCCCGGATTACTGACCGTGTCATTGTGAGCGGCAGTCTTCCAAACCGTGTCATCCTCAAGGATGAAGAGACCGGGGATGCCTTCGAGACCATCGATGAGTATGTTGTGACCGTTGGCCGTGAGAAGTCAGCAGTAGACAACTGGGGGATTGAAGAATGAACCCAAACCGTGCAGTCTCCATCGACAAGATTGTCGTTCACATGGGTGTCGGAGAAGCCGGAGATCGTCTTGTCAGTGCAGAGAAGATCATGAGTGAGATCACCGGGAACAAGCCTGTTCGCGGTGTGGCCAAGCAGACAATCCCGGCATTCGGACTTCGTAAGGGAATGCCTCTCAGTTGCAAGACCACTCTCCGTGGCGCTGTAGCAGAAGAGTTTCTGACCACCTCACTCAAGGTAGTCGGGAACAAACTCTCGACACGAGCAGTCGATCAGCAGGGGAATTTTTCCTTTGGTATCGAAGAACACACCGATTACCCGGGTCAGAGTTATGATCCGAAGATCGGAATCTTTGGTCTTGATGTTACTGTTGTTGTAAAACGCAACGGTCTTCGGATTGCCCGGAGACACATCCAGACCAAGAAACTTCCGCTAAAACAGCGGGTCTCCCATGAAGACACGGTTGGTTTCCTGGGAGAGAAATACGGTGTGGAGGTTCAGTAATGTCTGAGAAGGCTGGAAAAGAGAGGACAAAAGTTTTCGGACGCGGAGCACACGAATGCAAGCTCTGTGGGCGTAAACAGGGACTTGTCCGCAGATACAGTATATACTTCTGCAGACAGTGCTTCAGAGAGTGGGCCAGCAAACTTGGCTTTAAGAAACTGAACTGAGGAGGAGAGTAATGGCAAGACTGAATACGGTTGCGGATGCGTTATGCACGCTCAAGAACGCTGCAGATACTGGACGAGCTGAATGCATTGTCCAGCCTGCATCTACCTTGATCGGCGAGATGCTTCGCGTTATGAAAGATGCCGGTTATATCAGGGAGTATACCCTTGTTGAGGACGGACGTGGCGGCCAGTTTAAGGTAACCATGTCAGGTATGATCAACAAGTGTGGTGCCATCTCCCCCCGGTTCTCGGTAAAGCTGGCTGACATGGAGAGCTGGGAACAGCAGTACCTCCCATCCAAGAGCATCGGTATGCTGCTGGTTTCTACCTCGAAAGGGGTACTTCCACATCACGAAGCACGAGAACTTGGAATCGGTGGCGAACTGCTGGGGTACGTGTACTAAGGGTGGAACAGATGTCAGCTCATAGAACTGTATCCATTCCGGAAGGAGTCACCGTAACCATGGTTGACTCCGTTCTTAAAGTAAAAGGACCCAAAGGCGAACTTCAGCGTGACATGTGGCACCCTGCCATCAATATCGCTATCGAAGATGGTCACGCGAACTTTACCACCGACTCGCCGAAGAAGCTGGTCGTGGCAATGGTCGGAACCCTTGCGTCACACTGCAAGAACATGTGCACAGGTGTGACCAACGGGTACCAGTACAACCTCAAGGTTGTCTACAGCCACTTCCCGATCCAGCTGAAGGTGCAGGGCGAGAAACTTGAGATTGTCAACTTCCTTGGTGAGAAATACCCACGGTATGCACGTGTCCTTCCGGGAACATCAGTAAAACTCGGAACCGACGAGGTGTCTGTGACCGGTATTGACAAGGAACTTGTCGGTTCAACCGCTTCAAACATCGAAAAGGCTACCCGGATTCGGGATCGTGACCCACGTGTCTTCCAGGACGGGATTTACATCGTTGCCAGAGGTGAACAGTAATGGTATCAGAGATCAGACGCCTCCTCCGTGTAAGAAAGGCAAAAGAAGCCCGATTTAAACGTGAGGGCGTTGATAAGAAGGTAACCATCAAGGACTCCTGGCGAAGACCCCGTGGTCTGCACAGCAAGCAGAGGAAACTCCGCAAGGCTAAGGGCGCTCATCCGGATCCAGGGTACGGCAGTCCTCTCGCTGTTCGCGGTATGCACCCGTGCGGCCTGCGTGAAGTCAGAGTCTGCAACCTGAACGATATGGAAGGGCTCGACGCAGCAACCCAGGCAATCCGCATCGGTGCAACTGTCGGGCGCAAAAAGCGTGAGATCATCCAGAACAAGGCCGCAGAAGTAAAGATCCGCGTTCTTAACTGGAAGGATGCAACCAAGCCGGCATCGGCAGGAAAATCTGCATCAAAAGTCGCCAAGACTGATGCAAGTGAGGAGGAAGAATAAATGAGTCAGATTTCTGGTCAGAGACGCCTGGCTGCCGAGGTCCTTAAGTGTGGCCTCAACCGCGTCTGGTTCGATCCCGAAAAGATCGACGACGTGCAGCGGGCTATCTCTCGTGAAGACATCAGAAACCTGATCACGGAGGGAGCCATTGCTGCCCACCAGAAGGTAGGTAACTCCCGTGGACGGGCACGTATCATGATGGCAAAGCGGAGTTACGGACACCGTAAGGGTCCGGGCCGCAGAAAGGGAGCAATTGGTTCCCGTACCGTCAGCAAGGAACGCTGGGTTTCGCGTATCCGTGCCCAGCGGAAGGTACTCCGTGACCTGCGTGAATCTGGTGATATTGAACGTTCCGTGTACCGCCGGTTCTACCGTCGTGCAGCTGGTGGTCAGTTCAGGACTGTGGCACATCTGAAGGCCCAGATCGAAATAGGGAGGGCACAGTAATGGCAACAGGTCCACGATACTTTGTCTCCTTCCGCCGCAGGCGCGAAGGAAGAACCGACTACCATGCACGACACAAACTTGTCGTGTCAATCCGTCCGCGGATGGTTGTCAGAAAGACCAACAAGCACATCATCTGTCAGATGGTGACTGCTCACCTTGAGGGAGACCGTACCCATGTTACTGCGAACTCAGCAGATCTTCGCAAGTTCGGGTACCAGGGATCCCTGAGCAACACCCCTGCAGCATACCTGACCGGCATCCTCTTTGCAGTCAGGGCACTCAATGCTGGAAAAGACACTGCAATCCTTGATATCGGTCTTCACCGTGCAAGTGCAGGAGCACGTGTCTTTGCCGCACTGAAGGGTGCATCAGAAGCTGGTCTTGACATTCCGCACTCTGAGGATATCCTTCCCTCTGATGAGCGGTGTACCGGAGAACATATCGCAGCATACGCCCCCGACCGTGCAGGAGCCCTGCCTGCCAATGTGGCAGCAACTCGGGATGCAATCATGGGGGAGCTGAACTGAGATGGCATACGAGAAGACAGAATGGGTACCCCTGACCGGTCTTGGACGCATGGTCCAGGCCGGTGAGATCAAGAGCATTGACGAGGCGCTCGCCAGTGGGAAACCCATCAAAGAACCTGAGATCGTTGATGCATTCCTCCCTGACCTCGTGGATGAGGTGCTCGACATCAACATGGTACAGCGGATGACCGATTCCGGTCGTCGTGTCAAGTTCAGGGCTGTTGTCGTCGTCGGTAACCACGACGGATACATCGGCTTCGGACAGGGCAAGGACTCCCAGGTTGGAGACGCGATCAAGAAAGCGATCGTAAATGCCAAGACACACGTGATCAAGGTAAAGCGTGGATGTGGTTCATGGGAATGTGGATGTGTCCATCCACACTCAATCCCTATGCAGGTCACCGGGGATGCAGGCAGTGTCAGAGTGACACTCAAGCCTGCACCACAGGGTATCGGGCTTGTTACCGGAGACATCGGGAAGAAGGTGCTTCAGCTCGCCGGTATCCGTGATGTCTGGGCACAGACCGAGGGTCAGACCCGGACGACCATCAACTACGCCAAGGCGACCTTCAACGCTCTGAAAGCGACCAATATGATCAGGCTGGGAGGAAAGGAGTAATGTATGCAGTTGTTCAGGTCCGCGGAACGGTTAAGACCCGCCGGGAGATCAAGGACACCCTGAAGATGCTCCGTCTTCACCACATCAACCACTGTGTCATCATCCCTGACACTCCGGCCTACGTCGGAATGATTCGCAAGGTCAAGGACTTTGTTGCATATGGTGAAGTTGATGCCAGTACGGTTGAGGAACTTCTGAAAACCCGTGGACGTCTCACTGGTGATATTCATCTTACTGATGAGTACATCAAGGAGAACTCCCAGTACGCAGGAATCTCGGAGTTTGCAAAGGCACTCTCGTCAGGCGAGGCACGGCTGGCAGATGTTCCCGAACTCAAACCGGTTCTGCGGCTTCACCCGCCACGCAAAGGGTATAAGACCACCAAGAGGACCTACCAGCAGGGCGGTTCACTCGGGTACCATGGGGAGAATATTAACGATCTCCTCTACAAGATGAGGTGAGCAGATGCCAGTCAACAAGCGATCCAAGTACCGTGGCTCACGCACCTGTGGTGGTGGGACCCACAAGAACCGTCGTGGAGCAGGAAACCGCGGAGGCCGAGGCAATGCCGGTGTCAATGCACACCACTTTGTCAGGGCCTACATGATCAGAGGCCCGGTCTTTGGCAAGTGCGGATTCAAGCACCACCATGAGGCCTCTATCACCGGAGACGTCCTGGACATTGGCGAGATCGACCAGATGGTGCCGGTCCTCGTCAGGTCCGGAGCTGCACAAGAAGAAGGCGACACCGTTGTCTTCGATGCAGCAGTCCTTGGTGTTGAAAAGGTTCTTGGTGGCGGTAAGGTCAGCCACAAGATGAAAATCACGGCCGCGGCGTTCTCCCAGCAGGCGATCGCCAAGATTGAGGCGAAAGGCGGTCATGCGATGACCTCCTGAACCTCTTTTTTGGGGGAATATAATGGGTGAGATTCTAGACCGGATGGAGCCTCTTCTGGCAATGATGCCAGCAGTAAAAGCTCCGGAAGGTCACGTTCATTTTAAGAACAAACTGGCTTGGACAGCCGGGATTCTGCTGGTCTACTTTATTCTGACAAACATTCCTGTGTTTGGACTGGCTACGTCATCCCAGGATATGTTCGAGTACTACCGGGCTCTGCTTGCCGGTGCAAGTGGTTCAATCGTTCATCTCGGTATCGGACCAATTGTTACTGCATCGATCGTTCTTCAGCTCCTCAAGGGAGCGGACATCATTCACATAGATACCAGTGAGATCAAAGGGCAGATCCAGTACATGGGTCTGCAGAAACTCATGATCTTTGTGATGATTGCAGTTGAAGCAGCACCGATGATTGTGGGTGGATTTTTAAAGCCGGATCCGGCTGTTGCACTCGCACTCTTCGGAGGAAATTCGACAGTACTTGCACTCATCATCTTCCTGCAGATCTGCCTTGGTGGCGTTCTGGTATTCATGATGGATGAGGTAGTGACCAAGTGGGGTATTGGCTCTGGTGTGGGTCTCTTCATCATTGCAGGTATCTCACAGGCACTTGTGAACGGTTTCATCAACTGGACGTCAGTGAACGATGCGTATCCGGTTGGTTTCTTCCCACGGTTATTCGCGGTTGTGCTGGACGGTGCAAACTTTATCCAGTACTTTGGAACCGAACTGATCGCGTTCATCTGTACAATTGGTATCTTCCTCCTGATCGTGTATGTAGAGTCTACCAGGGTTGAGATTCCGCTGGCACACACACAGGTCAGAGGGGCCAGGGCACGCTTCCCTGTCAAACTGATCTACGCAAGTGTGCTTCCGATGATTCTCGTCCGTGTGCTTCAGGCAAACTTCCAGATGATCGGTCTGTTCCTGAATAATATCGGGATCACCTTCCTTGGTGAGTTCCAGGGACAGTCACCGGTCAGCGGCCTGATGTGGTTCCTCGCTCCGATCAACCACCCGACCGACTGGATGTGGTGGATGCCGAATTACGTCGGAACTCACCCGCCATGGGAAGTTCTCATCAGACTCGGCATTGACTCAATGGTCATGATCGTCGGTGGTGCAATCTTCGCACTCTTCTGGGTGAAGACTGCAGGTCTCGACTCAAAGGCAGTTGCACGACAGATTCAGAACTCAGGAATGTCCATCCCAGGATACCGGCGTAACCCGGCAATCCTTGAGAAGGTTCTTGACCGGTACATCCCCCGTGTTACTATCATCGGTGGAGTGTTCATCGGTCTCATGTCTGTGGTCGCAAACCTTTTCGGTGTGATCGGTTCCGTCTCTGGTACCGGTCTGCTGCTGACGGTGAGTATTACCTACCGGCTGTACGAACAGATTGCAAGTGAACAGATCATGGAGATGTATCCCTTCATGAGAACGTTCTTTGGCAAGGAGTAATAAAGGATTATATCTATGGCTGGGAAAAAGGTCATCATCACGGGTGTTCCGGGAGTAGGAAAAACTTCAGTTATCAACGAGTCTATGGCTCGGCTTGAGGCTGAAGGGGTTCCCTACCAGAACATCAATTTTGGAACCTTTATGTTCGAGGTCGCCCAGCGTGAAGGGATGGTCAAAGATCGCGATGAGATGCGTAAGCTTGACAAGAATGCCCAGAGAAGGCTTCAGCAGCTTGCATCCCAGGCTATCGCAAAGATTGAAGGCAATGTTATCATTGATACCCATGCTTCAGTGAAGACTCCTGCCGGGTTTCTGGCTGGACTTCCTGAATGGGTGCTTCGTGAGCTCAAACCGGATATCATCATCCTGGTAGAGACGGACGAGGATCAGATCCTGAAACGCCGCCTCTCTGACGCGACCCGTGTACGTGACATTGAGGGAGCACGTGCAATCGCTGATCATCAGAACTTTAATCGTGCTGCGGCGGCCGCATATGCGACAATCACCGGCTGTACGATAAAATATATCACCAATGCAGATTTTCTCATCGACCGTGCGGTCGAAGAGATGATGCAGACCCTCCGGTGACTTTTTTATGGGTTCATCCAATTCAGGAAACATGAGTATGATGCCGCTCATCCTTGCGATGGGCCTGATCATGCTTGCAAGTATTGAGGTAGTCAGGGTAGGCATCGGTACATCACTGAATGTTGCACTCGGCCCTCTTGTTGATACGCTCCAGATTCCTTTTTACATCGTTATTCTTCTTCTCTCTGCGATGACCGGTTTCTACTCTTCTATCATCCAGAAGTATACTATAGACTACCGGAAGATGAAAGAGACGCAGAATAAGATGAAAGATTTCCAGAAAGAGTATCGGGAAGCGATGCTCTCAAAGGATGAAAAACGGGTCAAGAAGATAGAAGCTAAACGTGACACCATGATGAAGGATCAGCTTGAGATGAGTCAGGCTCAGTTCAAGCCGATGGGATACATCATGGTCATCACGCTTCCTATCTTCTTCTGGCTTTACTTCAGGCTGAATAATTATGATGCACTGATCAGTATGCCATTCTGTGGTTCAGTTCATCTGACCGCTGCAATACTTGGTCCAGTTCCTGCATGGATGATCTGGTATATGCTCTGCTCGATATCGCTCTCCCAGGTGATCAGAAAGGCCCTTGATATCGGGGGAATCTGATCGATGCGGGTCACCATAAGTGGCCTTCCTGGGAGCGGTACCACCTCCCTTACCTATCATCTGGCAAGTGAGCACCGGTTTGATGTCATATCAGCAGGCGAGGTCTTCCGCCAGATGGCAAAGGAGAAGGGAATGACTCTTGCCGAGTTTGGTGCATTTTGTGAGAGCGATCCCTCGGTTGACAAACTGATCGATGAACGGCAGCGTGAGATAGCGCTCTCGCAGGATCAGATCCTTATCGAGGGACGCCTCTCCGGGTGGATGCTTCCTGAAGCAGATCTCAGGATCTGGCTGAAGGCATCACTTGAGTGCCGGGTAAGACGTATTCTTGATCGGGATCAGTTTGCTGACTTTGATCATGCTATGCAGGCAACTGCAGACCGGGAGGCAAGTGAAGCTCTTCGGTACAAACAGTACTACAATATTGATTACGCATCACTTGCCCCGTATCATCTGGTTCTTGATACCGAACTCTGGACTGTAGAGCAGCTTGGAAGGATCGTCTCTTCTGCCCTGCAGGCCAGGCTTGAAAACGAGTAGGTTCTTTCAGAACCCTTTTTTAAACCGAAACATCTTCGGCCTCTTCTGACTGCTCTTCTGCAAGTATCTCTGTCAGGATATCATATCCTGCGTCTGCCAGAGCGATGATCAGCGGTCCGATGATAAGACCAATCGGCCCTAGAATAAGCATTCCTCCGAAGATACCGATCATCATCAGCACCGGATGAATGGAAATCCTCCTGGCAAGAAGACGGGGCCTGATCCAGAAGTCCTGCAGGCCTGATATGAGGGGGTATCCGACCGCAGCAACAAGGAGAAGTCCACGTGTATCTCCCTGTGCTATGGCATATACAGCGAGAATGAGGGTGATCAGTTGCGGACCAAAGAACGGGAAGAGGTGTGATGCTGCACATAGGAATGCCCAGAACACAATCTGACCATATCCCAGGATCCAGAAGAAGGGGAGAGTGAGAAAGAAGGTCAGGACTGCGACGCTGATATTGACCACATAGACGCCGTACATGGTATCGGTGACAACCCTGCAGAGTATTGTGATGTACCGGTTCATCTGCGACGGGATTATCGAGAAGAACTGGGATGAGAGTGTCTCACCGTTGCGTAGAAGCAGAAAGAGTATAAGTATGACGATAAACAGTTCAACCATCAGGCCAGGGAGGCCTTGTGCGATAGAACTCAGACTCTGAATAATCGCCGGTGCCGAGTCTTCGACTATCTTTGCCGAGTCCTGATGGAGGTATGTTCCTCCAAGTGTTGTCAGCAGGTATCCGGTGAATGACTGGGACCCTGGCTGAAAATTTCTGATCGCGGCTGCAATGGTCTGTGCCACTTCAAAGATATAAAACCTGGTAATGATGACTGAGTTGGCGAGAAGGAGCAGGAACCCCAGGATCCCTGTGATTGAAAGCAGACAGACAGATATTGCTGCATACCCTTTTCCAATAAATCTCTCCAGGTATTTCTGGGCAGGCATGAGAACTACTGCGAGTGAGATTGCTATCACAGTTGCATAGGCTAATCTCCAGAATAGGAACGCGGTGAGCAGAAGTATTACAGTAGCAAGGATGATCCCTGCACGTTGTTCCCCGGAAAGTCTCCCGAAAAAGTCAGGGGTACGCGGTAATGGCTGTTGTTTCAGCATAACTCATTCCTGTGTCGCAATGAGACGTTTTGTCTTCTCCTGATAAGATGGTTATCCATGCTGTGTGATGATTGTTCTCTTCAGTCCGCTCAGATGAGATTTTTAGGCCTGACATTCTTCTGTCTGAAAGACGAACAATATCTAACGATATGAACGCCGGATATACCTGGAGTGGATCAATGTTCTGTGTATCAGTTCTGGTCTTCGTACTTGGTATGCTGGTTCCGGCCCTGGCAGATACCTCCATTGGTTCGATAGATGTCTCCTATTACAAGGGAGAGCACACCAATGATTCGATCCCTGATATGATCGAAGCGGGAAAGTCCTATCCGGTCACGATCACCTTCAGGAATACCGGTATGGTCTCCTGGGACTGGGGAGTAGAGAAGTTCGGTCTATTATACCAGGGCCTTCAGTCATCAATACAGGTTGATCCGGTCTTCTCACGGTTGGGAAAGGATACCGAAACAAAGCCAGGCGGTGAGATAACCTTCCCCCTGACTCTGACTCCTCCTGATAAACCCGGTGACTACACCATCAGCTTCTCAATGGCGACACTGAAGGGAGAGAGTTACAACACCTTCCCTGAAACCTTCTCGAAGACTGTAAAAGTCATCTCGCAGGATGGAATCTCCTCGGGATCTGTAGGTTCCATCATCGTCTCGTCGATCCCGACCGACTCACAGGTTCTCATCGGTGGTGATGTAAGGGGAAAAACACCACTCACGATCCCTGATCTGATGCCTGCGACATATGACCTGAGTGTTGCATCACCTGAGTACAAAACAAAGGTTGTCCAGGTTACGGTCGAGCCCGGTTCAGTCAGCAGGCTCAGGATTGATCTCACCAGTTCAAACAAGACTGATATCTCCATCGAGAAGGATGAGCGGTATACTCTGTTGGGTTTTTTAAAGGCAAACCTTCCCCTTCTCATCCTGACCATCGCTATCCTCTTCTTTGGTCTTCAGATGCTGATGATGGATACCAAGCGGTTTCCTGAGAACCATCCGGTACGGCTCCTGGTCAGACCGATAACCATTGTTCCGGTTAGTTTCGAAGGGAAGGGTGGGTCCCGAAAGACAGGGGAGAAAGGATCTGCTAAAGGTTCTGATGGATCAGGCACGGGTGCAGATGAGCATGGCTCAAAGCGGGGAGATAGTTCTGCTACAAGAACTGCCGGACAGACCTCTTCACGCTCTCGTGAACTCAAGGACAAGAAACCCGGGTACGGTGATGAACAGAAGAAGAAGGGTGACTTGAAGGGAGAAGAGACTGAAGAGCTGAAGGTTGCTGATGTTGATCAACAGGCTCGTGATATCGATAATCCGTTCGGGTTTCCTGACGGTCTGAAAGATCGGTACGAACCTCTCGGGGTGGCAGGTGATGATGCGTATGCTCGTGTCTTCAAGGTGCGGAAAAAAGATAACGGGAGTATCCGTGCTCTGAAGGTCTCTCACCTGAAGTATGCCGGTAGTGAGATCCTGCGGAAAGAGGCATCGGTATGGGGAAACCTCAGACATCCGAATGTGGTTAAATTGTACAAGGCCGAGTTCGAAGATGAACTGACCTTCCTTGATCTGGAGTTCCTTGACGGCATCAGGTACAAAGGGGGAGCCCTGACCTCTCTCTCTGCACTCCCGAAACCTCTCCGTGAAAAATATGCCGTTTCACTGATACGAGATGTGGCAACCGGGCTCAAGTATACTCACAGCCTTGGAATCAGACACTACCACCTGCAGACCGGTGACATCCTGCTTACGCCAAAGATGCAGGCAAAAATAGCCGGGTATGCCAGGGGGAAGAATGAACTCGGTTTCTCGGTGCCGGAGTCTGATACCCGTGAAGCGACAGCAGCGTACCTGGCTCCAGAGCAGAAGAATGAAGCCGTCTTTGGGAATCCGGGGAGAAAGACAGACATCTACCAACTCGGGGTGATCTTTTACGAACTGCTCACCGGGTCTCTCCCGTATTCCCGGCAGGCTGCTGATCGTGCCTCTGTTGAATGGCACGACAAGAGTGAAAACCGGCTGATTCTTCCCTCAGAGTTCAAACCCGAACTTTCACGGTATGATCAGATCCTCTCCCGGATGCTGGTGGCTGACAAAAAGAAGAGATATGCGTATGTTGAAGAATTTCTGGCAGATCTCGATGCTGTACCTGCTGCCTGAACCGGTTCTTCTCTTTTGACAAACCGATACGTAGATATCTGTTCATGTGGATCTGATTGATTAGGATACTATGTCCCGGATTCCGGCCCTGGCTCTGTCGTTACTATTCTGTCTTCTGATCCTGGTTCCGTCTGTTCTCGCCCAGGAAGAGGATGCCAGTGCATATAATGTCGGGTTCGGACTTTCGTATGTCAAGGACACCATTCCTGACCGGCTAATACCAGGCCGTTCATATCCTGTACTGGTAACATTCAAAAATACCGGCCTGGTGACGTGGGAGCGAAAGAGTCACCGTGTCGGGATGGTGTATGGTGGAAATCTGACTGAGGTGGTTGGCATGCCATCCTATGTTGATATCCCTGAGAACTCCCAGGTTCACTCTGGACAAGAGATCTCTTTTGCCGTCTCGATTGTCCCTGTTAGTCTTCCCGGAGAGTACTCGCTCCCGTTTTATGTTGCGTATCGGACTGCACAGGGGGATCAGCGGGTTACCGAGGTGTGGGTCAAGAAAATTACCATCGTTCCGAGCGATGGTGTCTCTTCTCCGTTAAACGGTTCTATATCAGTTGATAGTGCAAAGCAGGATCTCATCGTCCTTCTCAGTGGTAAACCGATGGGATCCACACCCTGTATCATCCCTGATCTTAAGCCGGGTTCGTACCAGGTGATAGTTCGTGGTGAAGGGAATGAGAGAACGGTCCAGGTGCAGGTTGAAAAGAGCACGATGTCCCGTGTTTTTGTAGGGAATGTGACTCAGGAGCCGACGATAAACTTCAAGAAGATAGATGTTGTCTCCAATGGAACCCTGTTTGAGTATATCGAGGCCAATGTCCCGCTGATCATCATAGTTTCTGCCTTTGTTATTGGGTGCATTGTTCTGATGGTTCATACAGTCAGGCTTCGTAGGGAGAAAGAGTCTGAAGACAAGGAGAATCTTCAGAGAAAAGGGACACAGCGATCGCTTGATGGTGCCTCCTCTCTTGAAGAGAAGGATCTGCTGGATGAGTATCATCACCAGAAGCACCTTCTGGAACAGGTAGCACCAGGTTCTGATCCCGGTTCCGGTTCGGCTGCAGGGCCGAAGGTGGTTGATGTTGCGGTCGGCGGGATGAAGAATGTTCGAAAATTCTCCCGCGATATGCTGGATAAAAACCGCCCTGAAGAAACAGAAGCTGGGCTTGGTGGTATGGCAGCAGCGTCAGGGAAAGAGGAGAACTCTCAATCTTCAGTTGCAATCAGGCTGGATCATCTTGATGTCAGACCCGGATCAGCCGTCGCCCACTTCTCTGCTCTGAACCATACAGATGATCCATTGTCGGTTGAAGGACTCCTGATCGGTCCGGGAACATCTGCACCTGTCTCAGTAGAGGTAGCCGAGCCGGTGACCGACGAGTACGAGGTGACGGTCTCTCTCAAGTTTCTCTCAGAGAAAGGTCAGGAGATCTGCCGGTACATGCAGATTCCTTACAACCGGGGAGTCGCTCTTCTTGCCCGGGGTGTTGCAGAGAAGGCATATGAGTACTTTCACCAGATGTTCAGGAACAATCCTGCCCAGATTGATGCACTCGTCAAACAGGCAGAGGTTCTGCTCCGCTGGGGTCTTGAGGAAGAGGCTGAGGCACTGCTAAATGAGGCAGTATCGCTGGATCCTGATAATCAGGAGGCACAGGAGGTTCTGAAGCAGATTGCTGCCCTTAAAGAAAAACGTGCAGCTGAGAAGAAGAGATCAGAAGAGAAGCCAAAGATTCAGGGATTTCCTGATATTCTGTATGATCGGTATACTCCCATCAGGTTACTTGGAAATGATGCTTTTGCCTCGATCATTCTGGTGCTCAGAAATGATACCGGTGACCTGCGTGCTCTGAAAATTGCACATGAGGGTACGGTTGCGGGCTCGTCCCTGTTTACAGAAATATCCGTGTTGTACCAGTTGAAACACCCGAATGTGCTCAGGATGTATCGGGCAGAATATGATCCGACCCTCTTTCTCGAACTTGAATACGCCTCAGGGCTTCCCTGCTCTACAGGTTTGTGCAGGACCCTGGCAGACCTCGAGCACCCGGTTCCTGAAGAGACGATGATTGTGTTTATCGAGCAGATTGCGCAGGGTCTTGGATATCTCCATCAGAAAGGGGTACGGCATTATCACCTCTCGCCCAGACATATCCTTCTGGATGAGCCAATGACCCCGAAGATATCAGGGATAATCAGGGAGTCTGTTTCACGGACGGGATCAGAATCTGTATCTCCTGCCCTTTGCCTGGCTCCTGAGCAGATTAACCGTGAGAAGTTTGGAAAACTGGGAAAACGAACAGATATCTTTCATTTTGGTGCAATTTGGTACTGGCTGATGACCGGAAGATCGCCCTATCCTGATGGTTCGATCTCCCTGGCTGGTGAGAACGGGTACATCTCCGGTGTGTATGTATCTCCATCGATCCATCACCCTGGATACGCGAAATATGACCTATTACTCAAAAAACTTCTAGCACTTGAAAAAAGTGATCGGTATGGATCTCTTGATGAGTTTATCGCAGAATTGAATGAACTGAATCCACATAATGGAACCTGAATCAGAATGGTGCGTCCTGGTAGTATCAAAATGAGATCTTTTACTCTCTTTTTTGGCATATTCTCACTGGCACTCCTTCTGTTGGTGTCCACTATTCCCGTATCCGGAGAGATCTCAGGTGGTTCATCTGATCAGACTCCCGGGAATGGATCAATTCAGGTTCTCACCGGAAATATGGCGATACAGATCTCAATCGATGGTAATAACCGTGGTGTAACTCCGCTAATTGCCAGAAACCTCTCTTCGGGTTCCCATGATATCCGTCTGGTCGGTGACGGGTTTGATCAGGATCTTGAAGCTATGGTCCAGCCCCAAAAAGACACTGTTCTTTCCATTGATCCAGAAACCCGACAGTTCTGTCTCTCGTATGTAAGTACAGAAGGTCCCCCGGATCAGGATCCGGTATCATCCTTTGGATTGACTGATTACGCGATTATTCTGGGTGCTTTTCTTGGTATCACGCTCGTTGGGGCATATGCAACCCGGCGGGTTGCCGGGAAGATAAAAGAGTCTGTTGAGGTTCCCTCCCCTCTGTCATCTTCATCAGTGAATGACAGAATCAATTCCTGTCTGGATATTGTGGAAAAAGTCAGAGGAAGAGGGGTGGCAAAAACAGATCTGGTATTGGAGCCCCAGATGATGACCTGTGATGAGGGAGCAACCGGAGAGGTGGTAGTGAGAGCCATAAATTGTGGCAGCCGGCCGATCCTCATCGAAGGTCAGATGATTCCTGATGGTGAGAGCCGTAATATCCTCATCCGTGTCCCTGTCGAAATTCCCGGAGATCAGTTTTTCATCAGAAATATTCCTTTCATTGATGAAGCAGGGCGTGAGTTCATCCGTGATGTCCTGATTCGCTATCGTGTGCGTCCGGTCAGTCCTGCACTAGACTGGTCATTTGTCGGGTTTGTATCTGAAAATAACAAAACTACTGCCATAGTCAGGATGAAGAATTCATCATCGTATCCGGTCATGGCCGGAGATATTGAGATTCCCCCTGATACTGAAGGTGAGATTGAGTTCCCGTTAGATGATCCTGATAGTGATCAGCCGGAAGTGAGCAGGATCTTATCTGTGAACCCGGGAGCAGACTTTGGAGAGGAGATAAAACTGCGGATCGTGCTTCCTTATAACTACGGCGTCCTGTTACAATCTCAAAACCTGCTTGATGATGCACTGTCTTACTACAACTCCCTTTTCAGCAGGGATTCTGGTTCTGCTGATCTCTGGGTTCAGAAGGGTATGGTTCTGGAGAAACTTGGTAAATATGAGGATGCAAACTTCTCGTATCACCAGGCCCTTGAGATCGATCCAGATAATCTGAATGCCCGCAAGGTCGTACAAAAGTCAGAAAATGACGGGTTGAAGCAGCGTAAGCCTGAAGTTTCTGACACCTCAAATTTTCCCTCCAGCCTTCTGGAGTTGTACACTCCTGTTGCTTCAGTCAGTTCTGATCAGAGTGGGGATTGTTTCCTTGTAAAACGTGCGGTTGACGCATCTGTTCAGATGGTTAAGGTCATCAGTCCTGATATTGCACAATCTCTCTCATTTGATCATACAATTACGGTCTGGCGTTCTCTTCAGCATCCACATATTCTTCGCCTTGTTGCCAGTGAAAAAGAACCCGTCTCTTATCTTGTGACAAATCCTCCGGAGGGGGCGGTTCAGAAAGGCAGGAGACGGTACTCACTGGCTGACCTGTCAGTACCGGTTCCCAGGCGTGCTGTAGTTAAAATTGGACTTGGGCTCTGCAGGGGTCTGTCATACCTGCATCATCAGGGGTTCGGGCATTACCTTCTTGCACCCTCTGAAGTTTTTATTGACAGGAATCTTCATATCCGGATCGGTGGGTTTGACAATGCAGCGGTCTTGTCAGAGAAAGGATGTAGTTCTGCGTGCTGGATACTGGCACCAGAACAGATCTCTCCTGAAAAGTATGGTGACACCTCCGTAAAGACTGATATCTTCCAGGCCGGTGCTCTCTTGTATCTGCTGTTAACCGGCTCAAGGCCATATGGTCGTAATGATCATCTTACGCAAGCAAGTGAGTACTGGGATGGTTCTTCATCAGGACTTGTGTTACCTTCCCTGGAGAGACCCGATCTGGGGGTATTTGACATCCTGATCTCCAGAACCCTCTCGCCTGATCCAAATGTAAGATATGGGTCGTTCGATGAAATGCTGTCTGATATTGAGTCCATCAGGTCTACTATGGATACAACAAATGGCAGGTAAATATGCAACTCACCAGTTTTTTCAAGAGCGAATCTCTTCTCTGCAAAAAAAGTTCCGGGTATAATTTTACCCGCAGTTACACGAACGGACTTTTGTCTTCGATGTTATCAGTTTCACATTTAGCTTATCAGGAGCCGACACCGTACTGCTCACTATACTCTCCCCTTCCTGTTCCGGACCATGGGTAACAGAAGCAGTCAATGTATATTCGCCGGTCGGGACTCCACTCGGGACAAGATAGTCAGGTGTTATTGTGCGAACCTCTCCTGCTTTGAACGGTGAGATCTGATTATTTTTTGAGATCAACTGATACTTTCCGAGAGATGCCTGAATCTGCAGCGGTTCTGCTGCGATGTCAGCAGCACCGGCATTTCGTATGGTTATATTTGGGTGGATGTAGGTACCGGGTTCTGTCCAGGAGGTCTGGACAGGCATGGTGACTTCTGTTATCTCATAGTCTGGTCCGGACTGGTCAGCAGCTTTGATTGTCTGGTTCAGGCTCGGATCAGACACTGCAGAGCTGGCAGGAATGCAGATTATCAGGAGAACCAGAATGAGCTGAATCAGAACGGGTGGAAAAAAACGTGATCTAATCATCAGGGAAAATATTGCTTAAAGGAATATAAAATGTACTTTATATTCTCTCTCACTTTGCGCATGCCCGATCGCAAGACGCAGTATCGTGTATGAATGGGGGAGTAAATCCCTGGCCGCAGCCTCCCCATACTAACTCATCTGGATAATATCTGGTATATCTTCCATCGCGTTCCACATGGACAAGTCCGTCATCGGTGAGATGCTGCACACTCCGTGTCACTGTCGGGCCTGCAACTCCGAGGAGATCTGCCAGTTCTCCACGGGTGAGGCCTGGCTGGTGGAGGATGATCCTCAAAATCCGTGAACTTGCAGCGGTCAGCATCCGTGCCATCAGAATCTGTTCTCCGGTTGAGTACTTCCCGTGGTTTTCAAAGTAGTGACAGACGCCACCGATTGTAGATGCCTGGATCTTCCCCCCGTCGTAGAGCCGTTCAAGATGGTACCGGAGGGTATTCTCATTCATCCCGGTTATCCCGATAAGTCTTCTGATATCAACACCTGGTGAAGCAACAATCTCATCATATATCTGGCGCCTGCCCTCATGCTCAAGCAGGTTCCTGTTTGTTATTCTGCGATATCCGCTGACTGCGTATCTGCGAATCCGGTCGAGCAGAGTTGAAGGCTGTGTTACCGGTGCCATCAGAGATCCACAGGCTCCACAGGAGCCTGCCGGCATTTGTGCCGGTGACGCAGCAGCGTTTGTCTTACAACTGCAGGGATGGACTGTCCCCTGACTGGTCATGGTCATATGACAGGAGAGACGGCCAGATGAACTGTCACTCGTGCAGCAGGAGCTTTTTCGCTCCATTGGGAAAGACGGGATACCGGATAGTACTGCGAGCAGAAGAAAGCCGATGACAATCACACCAGCCAGCAGTTTCATTCTGTACCCATTATATGCAAAAGTATATTATGTTTCACAATCGTGACTGTTTTGAAGATCAAGCATCTCATCCTTATCGTATCACCGGTTCACGAGCCGTTCTCTAAGCCTGCTCGCCCGGTTTCGCGCCTCCTTTGTTGCTGACTCGTCCTTTCTGATTGAAAACTCCAGGATATCCCCCTCTTCGAAATCTCCCAGATATTTTCGTGGGAGCTTGATCATATCCTCCGGATTGTCCCTGGGTATCAGGATAAAATATCCATCCTCAATCCTGTCTATGGTCATCACCACTGTTCTACTTGCATCTGTCATGATTGCTCCTCGTGCGAGACAGCAGGGGATCTATTCGGGATTCTGCTCTTCGTTTATTTTGGGGCAGATTTGGGTATCATCTCTGCGTTGACTACAAGACCTTTCTGATCTGCGGTCACGGTGATCGTCCCTTTCTGATCAGTCCGGTATATCCGGGAACCTGCATCGGTGAGATACCTGATCGGATCCTTCTGCGGGTATCCGTACTCGTTTCCGGCAGTAAGGGATATGATTGCAATCTCTGGTGATACAGCCTCAATAAACCTTCGCCCTGAAGAGTGCCTGCTTCCGTGATGGCCGACTTTGAGAAGGTCAGCCCTGAGATCTGTTCCCTCTTTGAGAAGTCGCTCTTCCACTGAAATCCCTGCATCACCCATAAGCAGGAACTTCCTGCTCCCTGAAGTGATCTCAAGAACGATCGAGTTGTCGTTGAGATCGCCTGAAACAGTGGTATCAGGGTTGAGAACCCTGATGTTTACCCCGGGGCCCGAATCTATCTGATCGCCTTCATGAACGACCCGGTACGGAATCTGATATTTTTCAATGGTTTTCAGAAGTACTTCATACGACGGGGTTGTGTGGGTATCACCAGAATCGATGAAGACTCCGGTCTTTACCTGCCTGAGCACTGCTGGCATTCCACCGATATGATCGCTGTGTGGATGTGTCGCGATCACCACGTCAAGATACGAGATATTTCTGGCTTTCAGCCACTCTGCGATCTTCGGCCCCGCTTCGTACGGGCCTGCATCCACAAGTATGGTTTTCCCATCAACCTGCAGGAGACAGGAATCTCCCTGGCCGACATCAAAAAAGGTGAGATTCAGTCTGGTATTCTCATCGGTAGCGATGCATCCGGATGATGCAATCAGGACTAACAGGATCCCTGCTACGATGAGGCAGTGTGATCTGATCACTGTCAAGATACCAGATCTTCACACGACTCAGATTTGGGTATTTCGAAACGTGGGTGATTATCTGCAACGGCCGATAAGCCTGGAGAGACGTTCTGCTGTGATAAGGCCGATCACTCTTCGCTTGTCGTCTACTACCGGCAGTGCAGAGATATGGTTCTGCTCCATCCGCTTCACTGCACTGTCAACCGGTTCTTCTGGTGATGCAAAGAAGACATCCCGTGTCATGATCTCATCAAGAGCGGTGAACTCCCGTGCAACTGATCGCGAGATATCCCAGGATGTGACGATCCCGGTGAGTGCTCCCTCCGAGTCAACCACCGGCAGATGATTGACTGACTGGGCTATCATCAGCTCGGCAGCCTCTTTGATCGTGACGTCCTCGTTCAGAGTCGGGGCCTGAACTTTCATCACATCTGCAATGGTCAGAGACGAGAGGAACCGTCCGAGAAGGTAGTTCATCTGCCCTTCCTCAAGCAGGAACGCATCATGACCAAAATTTGACCTGATCTCACAGTACTCAACATCCGCATTGGCTGAAGAGAGGGCGGTTACGATCTCCTGTGAGAGGTATGGGGGATACAGCCAGTCTGAAGAGACCGAAACGATCAGGAATTTTGCCTTCACACTTCGAAATGCCTCGATAAGTGAGTCATTCACTGACAGGTCGAAGTAATCGATCGCCTTGGTGATATACAGGTACGAGTTTGCATCAAACCGCTGGGTAAACCGATCACCCTGATAATGCAGGTAACTCTCTACCTGAAAATCAGTGGTGAAGTCATAACTGAGTTCCTCCTTCCCCTGCAGACCTCTGCCAAACTTCTGATGCATCGATTCATCAGAGAGATACGTGATATGGCCTATCATTCTGGCAAGCGACAGCCCCCGGGTCGGGGGGAAATTCTTATAGTAGTCGCCATGATTCCAGTCAGGATCAGACCGGATTGCACTCCGGGCAACCTCGTTAAAGGCGATCTGCTGCGGCGTCGAGTAGGCAGTACTTGCGATCACCACAACCCTGCTTGCAAGGTCCGGGTAGAGAACTGACCACTTAAGTGCCTGCATTCCCCCCATCGATCCGCCGATGACTGCAAAAAGACGCTGAATATTGAAGTGCTGAAGAACGCGACTCTGGGCATGAACCATGTCACCGATGGTGATGACCGGGAAGGAAAGACCATATGGTTTGTTTGTTGCCGGATTGATAGAAGAGGGGCCGGTAGTCCCTTTACAGCCGCCCAGAACATTTGAACAGATGATAAAGTATTGATCTGTATCAAGTGCTTTTCCCGGACCTATGACAATATCCCACCAGCCTGGTTTGTCGGTTCCTGCATGATAACCGGCTACATGAGAGTCACCTGACAAGGCGTGACAGATAAGAATAGCGTTTGATCTATCGCGATCAAGGGTACCGTACGTTTCGTACGCAATAGTGAGTTCAGGGAGAGTCTCCCCACTTTCCAGTGTGAGAGGCTCTTTGAATGTCACCTGTTCGGTTTTTACCGTTCCAACAGATCCTCGAATCATATTGGTCAGATCTGAGCTAAGGCTTGATCCAGATCCTCAATAATATCTTCGATATTTTCGATTCCGATTGAGAGTCTGATATAATCTGGAGTAACTCCGGTTGCAGTAAGCTCTTCGGGAGTGAGCTGCTGGTGGGTTGTCGATGCCGGGTGGATCACAAGGCTCTTTGAGTCTCCGATGTTTGCAACATGGGAGAAGAGTTTGAGTGCGTTGATGACCTTCTTTCCTTCCTCGACCCCTCCCTTGATGCCGACTCCGAGCAGACCTCCGAACCCGTGCTTGAGGTACCTGGATGCAACCGCATGGGTCGGGTTGTCTGAAAGACCCGGATAGTTGACCCAGGCGACCTTGGGGTGTGCCTTCAGGTGCTTTGCGACTGCAAGAGCGTTCTCTGAGTGCTGTTTCACCCTGAGCGGGAGCGTCTCAAATCCCTGGAGCAGCAGGAATGAATTGAACGGAGAGAGAGCAGCCCCGAGATCTCGCAGAAGTGAGAGACGGATCTTGAAGACAAATGCCACGTTTCCAAGCCCTGCAAAGTCCTTGAAGACATCCCAGTAGACAAGCCCGTGGTAACTTGGATCTGGTTCTGAGAACTCGGGATACTTTCCGTTGCCCCAGTTGAACTTGCCTGAATCGACGATGAGCCCGCCGATGGAGTTGCCGTGTCCCCCGACAAACTTGGTTGCAGAGTGGACAACGATGTCGACACCGTGCTCGATCGGCTTGACCAGACCGACAGCAGATGTGTTGTCAACAACGAATGCGATTCCTGCCTCGTGGGCGATGTCAGCGATCTTACGGAAGTCAGGTACATCGAGTTTCGGGTTTCCGAGTGTCTCTGCGTAGATTGCACGGGTCTTCGGGGTAATTGCCTTCCTGAATGCTTCAGGATCCTGGGAGTCGACAAAGATAACCTTGCGTCCGAGCTTAGCAAATGTGTAGTGCAGGAGCGTGTAGGTACCGCCGTAGAGATTGTTTGCAGCTACGATCTCATCGCCAACCCTGGTGATGTTAAGGAGGGCGTACGAGATGGCTGCCTGACCTGATGCCACGGCAAGTGCTCCTGATCCGCCCTCAAGTGCAGCGATACGCTTCTCGAGCACGTCGGTGGTTGGATTCATGAGCCGGGTGTAGATGTTTCCAAGCTCTGAAAGACCGAAGAGTGCTGCTGCATGGTCAGCATCACGGAACTGGTAACTGGTTGTCTGGTAGATCGGTACTGAAAGTGCTCCGGTTGTCGGGTCCGGGACCTGTCCTGCGTGCAGTGATGTAGTTGCGTCTCTGTCTTTTTTGTCAGTCATGGTAATCAGTGATTTAATTTTTTGAAACTGGTAATTCGTAACGTTCTGCTATCTCGGTGAATGTGTCGGCAAGGTATCTGACCTTCTCCCAGGAGAGCCCGTAGGTTGAGAGCTTCCAGGTGCGGGTTGCTCCAGCGAACTCTCCGACGATTCCCTTTGAAGAGAGTTCGTCTGAGAGGAAGAAACCGCGACGTTTGTGCGTTTCTGCAATCCTGTCAAAGTTGCCGGTTGTATCCACTTTGGTCAGTGCGTGTTTCCGGGGGTACTCTGAGAGGATCTTGCTTCCGTCGATGGCAAGCAGGCGATCAGCAAAGAAGTTGATCTTCTTCAGCTCGTCGTCCCAGTGGAGTGTCCGCTCTTTCACTTCAGGGAATGAAGCCATCATTGCGATAAGATTGGATCCCATCAGCGTGCATCCGACCATCTCTACTTCTTTGATCCCGAACTTGCGTTTGGTGACGTCTCCGACCATCTGGGTGGTTCGGAAGACTTTGTCTGCCCATTCGCTCGTCGTCGCCAGCACCCCGGAAGGTGCCGGCGAAGCCATACTCTTATGACCGGAGCCGACTACGAAGTCTGCTCCTACTGCCTTTCCGTCGACAGGCATGACTCCGACGGTGTATGCACCATTATAGAGGAAGGGGATATCGTAACTGTGTGCAACCTTTGCGATCCCTTTGACATCATGCTCGTTGGCAAGCTGGTAGTCGTAGTGATCGATCATCACCAGACTCGGGAGTTTTCCGGTCTCCTGTTTTACCTGTTCGATCTTTTCTGCAGTTGCATCAGCGGTGATGATATTATCCTTGTTTAAGGGAACCTCCTTAACGACTCCCCCTGCGCCTTCCACAGCGAGAAACTCGGTGTAATGTGCAAATGCGGAGACGATCACCGAGTCGCCCTTCTCTACAACGGTCTGGGCAACTGCCTGGAACCCTCTTCGTGCTCCAGGCACAACCCGTGCCTGATCCATATTGACGAATTGGGCGAGTTGGGTGTGAAAGTCTGCGATTGGCGGTTTTGATATCTTATCCAGTCTGAATGGTTTCCGGCAGGCATCACATGTAGAATATCCGTCACCATAGGCAATAATCGCCTGACGGGCTGCGAGGGTCAGCCGTCCTGCTGCCTGGATCGGCTGAATATTGATATTCTCCTCCTCACGTGTTCGAACTTCTATCGTTCCGGCGATCCTGCCTGGTTTCTTCCCGGCAGTCCCGGTTTCAAGGGCCTGGACAATCCCTTTGAGCTCTGAGATCTTCTCTTTGAACTGAGCCTCTTCCTGACTGTTGAGCCCCGACGGGAGTCCGTCCCGGATCACCTGTCGTGCCTCTTCCAGTTTGAAGAGTGCTGCAAAGATAAGATCTGTATTCTTTTCCATCTCCCTACCTTACCTCATTACGGGATTATCGTTTCTGTCACAATCGTGAACTATCCTATAGGTTATCGCGGGAGTATAAAAGGGATAAGAATCCGGCTAAATTTGATCAGATAAAAAATCTCTGCATCTTTGATGGTTGTGATTCTGAACTACTGAATGATGCCGGATGAACAGATGTAGTCACCCAATGCCTTTTCGTATGGGGTGATTATGTCTATTTGGACGTTTGAATCTCGTATATCTCCAAATATCTCACAAAAAATGAGTCCAACGATCCTGGATCAGAACTGATTTTTATCACAAATTTTTCTTCTTCGTCTCACCATCTAGTACCGTATATGGCAAACCTGCCCGGAGTGGTGAGTGGAACACTCGTAATGACCGTGATATTTACACTTTTATTCGTGGCCCCTTCTTCAGGAGCCTCCTGTACATCCTGCACCGGTCCTGTAAATATTTCTGTCAGCGGAATAAGTTTACAAGACATTGACTCGGGAAACCTCACTGCATTCCGGAGTATTGATCCCCGTGAAATTGGCAGGGCGATGGATATCAGTGGATATTCACATGCTGATCTGGATGAGATCAGCACAATTATTGCTACTACTCAAAATAATGAAACTCCGGATACTGCTGCAGCGGTGATGAGTCTACAAACCGATGTCGTGCTTGCAATGCAGGAAGCAAATCGAAATTTGCCCAGGTTCACCATCCCTGAAAACCTGACATCCCTCCCCCGAGGTTCATTCAGCCATCTCGATCGATTTGTCTATATTCCCTCCGAATGGGACCAGACCGGAGGGGTCGATGAACATTGTGGAAACTGCTGGGTATGGGCAGATACCGGAGCTCTTCAACTTGATCTCGCATACCAGAAAAACGTCACCGACCGGCTGTCAGTTCAGTACTTCACCTCGTCGTATCACAATGGAACCGGGATATGGGCCTGTTGTGGTGGGTCTCCAGTCTGGTTTGCTGATTTTTATAATTCAACAAAAAAAGCAGTTCCCTGGACCAACACGAATGCATCATTTGTAGACAGCCGGAGCATGTGCGAGAAAGGTGAGTCAACCGCAATGAATGCATCAAACATCCAAACCACCCCCTACTACCCTCTCGATCAGGTATCTGCTCTCATGATTAGTACAAATGCTAAGTATGAAGAGCTCCCGATATCCAATGAAACCGCAGTCAATTCGATAAAAGCAGCCCTGCAATCAGGAAAAGCAGTTCTATTCATATATACGCCTGATAACTGGACTCCTATGATGAACTTCTGGAATAACCAGACTGAAGAGGATATTTTTACACCTGGCCTCACACCGGGTACCCTTCACAATGATGGCGGTCATGTCATGCTCATCCTGGGTTATAACGATTCTGACCCTGAAAACCAGTATTGGACCGTGCTTAACAGCTGGGGTTCATCAGAAAACCGGCCTCATGCACTATTCAGGTTGAATATGGGCATCGATTACTCACTCCAGAATCCGGATGGGGTTAACTCCTATGAGTTCTATGTCTTGAATGTGACATATCCGGAGAAGGGTTCCCTCATTTCCCGGTAAATCTATTTTTTTGACTCCTCTCCTATACCATTGCCAATGTCTTTGATGTAGATCAGATTGAGTCATTGTATCAAAAATTCAGGATCTGCTCGGAATATTTTTGATTCTGACACAAAATTATAGGCTGCTACCGATTTGATCAGAACTGATAAAAGGGTTTTACGTGAGGTCTCGTAAGATTTCAAAATGGGATGCCTCTCTCCCTCATGGGATCTGATTTGTCAGAAGAAGGAGGGAGAATGTTTAGAAAAGAAAGTGGTTCGATGAGGATTATGTAGAGCAGGTCTCATCCTCAATCCCATGGTGATCATGTGAATGAGGATTCTTCTCTTCCCAGGGTTCAAGCCCATGTTTTACCCGGTAATCATTGATAGCCTTGTGAATTCCCTCTTCTGCAAGAACCGAGCAGTGCATCTTTATGGCCGGAAGCCCTTCGAGTGCCTCGGCGACTGCTTTGTTTGAGACCTCCCATGCCTCTTCAAGGGTCTTTCCCTTGATCATCTCGGTTGCCATGCTGCTGGATGCAACAGCTGCCCCGCATCCGAATGTCTGGAACTTCACCTCGGTGATGATGTTGTCCTTCACTGTGAGGAAGATACGCATGATATCCCCGCAGGTGGGGTTTCCTACTTCTCCAACACCATCAGCTTCCGTGATCTCCCCCTGGTTCCGGGGGTTCATGAAATGATCCATTACCTTTTCGCTATACATTACATGACCTCTTTTTATGATCTGCGTACAGAGGAGACATCTCCCGCAGGCGGATTACCACCTTCTGGAGCTGTTCCAGAACATAATCGACATCCTCGTCTGTGTTCTCTGCTCCAAGTGTGAGCCTGAGTGAGCCATGTGCGGTCTCGGCAGGGAGCCCGGTAGCCAGCAGCACATGGGACGGTTCAAGCGATCCTGATGTGCATGCACTCCCGGTTGAGGCACAGATTCCGAAGTGATCGAGGAGCAGGAGCATAGACTCTCCTTCAATAAAGTCAAAGCTCACATTCAGGTTGCCTGGAAGTCTCTCCTTCGGGTGTCCGTTCAGCCTTGTGTTCGGAATGGCCTTGAGAATACCGTCAAGCAGACGGTCCCTGAGTGCAGAAACCCGCTTGTTCTGCTCATCCATTCTTGCAGTGGCACGTTCAATAGCAAGACCGAGCCCAACTATTCCGGGAATATTCTCGGTTCCGGCACGTCTCCTTTTCTCCTGTCCACCACCATGCAGAAGGTTGTCAATCCTGATTCCTTTTCTGATATAAAGGGCACCGATTCCTTTCGGACCGTAAAACTTGTGCGCAGAGAGCGAGAGGAGATCGATATTCATCGCCTCGACGTCGATCGGGACATTCCCGATCGCCTGGACAGCATCGGTGTGGAAGAACACTCCGTGATCGCGACAGACTTTTCCGATCTCAACAATCGGTTCTATCGTACCGATCTCATTGTTTGCAAACATGATCGTGACCAGAATGGTCTGGTCAGTGATTGCATCCTTCAGGTCACTGATACGCACCTGTCCTGTCTCATCCACCGGGAGGTAAGTGACTGTGAATCCCTGTTTTTCGAGGTATTCGCAGGTGTGAAGGACAGCGTGATGCTCAATTGCACTGGTGATGATGTGGTTGCCTTTCTTATGGTTAGCTGATACAATCCCCTTTATTGCCCAGTTATCAGCCTCGGTTCCACCTGAAGTGAAGTAGATCTCATCAGGTTTTGCACCAAGTGCAGTCGCTACCTGATTTCTTGCTTCTTCAATCACTTTTTTTGATTCGCGTGCAATGCGGTACAGGGACGACGGGTTTCCGTACCCTTTTGAGAACCATGGGATCATTGCATCGACGACCGCTGGATCGGTAGCGGTTGTTGCAGAATGGTCCATGTACACGATTCGTTCTGCAGTCATATGTTACGCCAGTTCTGTGATGTGCTGTAATCAGACGATTAATACAAGGTGCCCTTTGCCTATAGCCCTTTTCTGATCTCTTCCCGGGTCCTGCAGGATCGGCTCTTCATTGATTTTGAGACCTCGATCATTCGTTCGAGCGGGCCACGTACTGCATCCATGAGGTTCTGGTCAAGGAGAACCTCACCAGAACCGGTTGTCAGACAGGTCTTGATCTTCTCAAGTGTTACCTGTTTCATCGGTGCACAGACCCCGGCAACCGAGAAGAACTTCTTTCCCACAACCTCTGTTCGCAGCCGGTTGAGCATTCCTGACTCGGTGCCGATGATAAAGGATGATGCAGATGCATCACGGCAGAACCTTGCCATCCCGCCGGTTGAGCAGACTGCATCAGCCATGTCAATGATTTCAGGCCTGCACTCCGGATGTGCAACAAAGGCTGCTTCAGGATGAAGCTTCTGCATGGCATCGACACTCTCTCTTGTGATGGCATCGTGGACATAACAGAACCCGGCTGCAGGGATGATCTCCTTTCTCGTAAACCTGCTCACATATGCAGCAAGGTTCCGATCTGGAAGAAAGATGACCTGATCTGATTCAACAGATTCTACGATCTCGATCGCGTTTGCAGAGGTGCAGCAGATGTCACTCACCGCCTTGGTTGCCGTTGTGGTGTTGACATAACTGACCACCTCTGCATCCGGGTACTGCTCCCTGAGCTTCATGGCTGCCTGCTCTCCTGCCATGTGTGCCATGGTGCACCGGGCCTGTGGATCCGGGATCAGGACGCGTGCCTGCGGATTTAGGATCTTCGCGGTGTCAGCCATGAAGTCAACGCCACAGAAGAGGATCGTCTCTGCATCGGTCTCCTGAGCGGCTCTTGCCAGTTCTAGGGAATCTCCGATTCTCTCTGCGATCTGGTAGATCTCAGGCGACTGATAGTTGTGGGCGAGGATGAGAACCCCCTGCCGGTCTGCCATCTCCCTGATCTCTCTGATGAGATCCCGGTTACATGCAGGCTCCGCTGGTTCTCCGTCTGATGGAAGCGCTTTCACGATTGTGATAATTATCTGTATCCTCCTCCGGGATAATGCCCACGGTTCCGGCAGTGCCGGTATCATGAGATTCTTAACCACCGGCAATACATGGTAGTACATCATGGGAGGATATCAGATCAGATGAACATCGACCGGATCAGGCAGGAGATCCCTCTCACCCGGGAGGTCATCTACCTTGACAATGCCTCAACGAGCCTTTCCCCGCAGCCGGTCATCGATGCAATGGTGGAGTATGAGACCCATTACCGTGCCAATGTGGGACGGGGAGTGCACCGGCTCTCACAGATCGCAGGCCAGCTCTACTGGGACGCCCATGAGACTGTGAACCGGTTCATCGGCGGGGAAGGTGGAACACCGGTCTTTGTCAGGAACTGTACCGAGGCGATCAACATGGTCTCCCACGGTCTGATCTTCAGACCGGGTGACGAGATCATCACCACGGTCACTGATCATCACTCCAACCTGCTTCCATGGTATGCCCTTCGGGAAAAGGGTGTCATCGTGAAGGTGATCGCTCCTTCAACTCCTACGGCAGGGATTACAACTGACGATGTTTCCTCTGCGATAACCAGAAATACCCGGCTTGTCGCCGTCAGCCATGCCTCCAATGTCCTTGGTAGTGTTCATCCGGTGAAAGAGATTGCAGAGATCGCCCATGATCATAATGCCCTCTCCCTTGTGGATGGCGCCCAGTCTGTTCCCCATATGAAGACCGATGTAAAAGATATCGGATGTGACTATCTCTGTTTTTCAGGTCACAAGATGCTCGGCCCTACCGGAACCGGTATCCTCTGGATGGCGGAGGATACCCTGGAGCCTCTGCTTCTCGGCGGGGGAATGATCGATGATGTTACCACCGACGGGTACCTCGTTGCATCAGGGTATTCGAAGTACGAGGCTGGCACTCCCAATATTTCAGGTGCACTCGGGCTCAGGGCAGCGGTGAAGTATCTGAATGCCATCGGGATGAATGAGATTGAAGCTCATGAGAGAGTTCTTACCGGCACGTTGCTCTCCGGCTTGTCAGGAATCGAAGGGGTCAGTATCATCGGACCTCCTGAAGGAGAGAATCGGATTGGGGTTGTTTCGTTTATCGTTGAGGGTTTGCACCCTCATGAAGTTGCCCATATTCTGGATGATCAGGACACGGTCATTGTGAGATCAGGGCATCACTGTTGCATGCCGCTTATGCAATATCTGGGGCTTCCTGACGGGACGGTGCGGGCAAGTTTGTACATTTATAATACAGAAGAAGAGATTCAGACGCTGGTTGAGGGTGTCAGGGAGATTGTGGAAGGGGTTTGAGAATGCTATGGTTAGGTCTGTAAGTCAGTTCTGGTTATTGCTACATTCTCATTAAGCAACAAGCAGACCTGGCAGACATCCCCGGAGCCGGGCCATCCACAGACCTTACACGTCTCCATTGGTGTTTTCTTGACTTTATTATGCAACCGGGCTCTGATATTCTCCTCGACACGAGCAAGGTTTCTCATCGAACCCGGATGTTCCTGCTCAAACCTGTTCAGGAGTCTCCTGACTTCTCCCCTGAGAGCCTCCCCTGCATACGGGCATTCGGGAAGGTCCATGAAGAGATCAGAGACGATTGCATAGAGTGTCACCTCTCTCTCGCTCACCGCTGCAAACGGTTTGATCCGGCGTGCAAACCGGGATGTACTCCCTGAGCCCGCAAACACTTTTTTGATATCAGCAGAGAAGGCATTCATGAGCGTCGTCTGGGCATGATCATCCTGGTTATGACCGGTTACAATGAGATGGACTCCCTCTTCTTCAGCTAACACCTCAAGTGCCCGCCTTCTGAGAATTCCACAGACAGTACATGCTTTTCGGTTGGAACTCTTCAGAATCTCATCAAGACTCCTGCCATACAGCCGGGTGAAACTGATGATCCTGTGCTCGACGTTAAGTCTGGTGCATACATCCTTCGCATGTCTGATGGTATCCTCCCGGTACCCGCTGATCCCTTCGTCAACAGTGAGTGCAATCAGCCGTGATGGAATCCTCTCTTTCAGGGATGCAAGAACTGCGAGAAGAGCCGTACTATCCTTCCCCCCACTGAATGCAACCCCGATGATCTCCGGGAGAGGTTCCTCCTGCATGAGCCTGCTCAAAACTCTGGACTCAACCGACTCTTTGAGATGACGGCTGCAGAGATGGGCTCCGCTCTCCCTATCCAGATACACAGCCCGGCTCTGGCAGTGTGAGCAGACCGGTCGCTTACCCTCCATGGGATATCCTGATGAGCCTGATGGTATCGCTCTCATTTCCGATTGTGTCTTCGGGGATGATCTCACCATCCCGTGAGACGAGAAGTTCGAGCGGGTTGAGTCCTAGGTCCAGAATAATCGTTTCTATTGTCCGGCCTTCTGAAGCAACCTCTGCATCATGCCCATCAGGAAAGATAAGTTTCATTGTCTCCCTGTTTTTGCGTCTGACTGGAGCATTAACCTTGGGTTTGTACCATCACCTTCTCACCATCTTCAATCCTTATGTATATCAATATGCGGTTTAACGATGAAGGAGAACATATCTATCCTCCCGATGTCAGAACAATTTTCAAAGATCCGAAGACCCTCAGGTCTTATTACATTCCTTCCTGGAGAGTTCTAAAAAAGGTAAAAAAGGCTTACAGGCAGAGTACCCGTCTAGGATACGTCCGGTTTAATGGAACAGAATACGCATGCTCAAGAAGATCTGATACCTCAACCCGCACCTTATCAGGTTCGATTATTCCATCTATACACCCTGATTCAGCGTGACGTCTGGGATCTGCAGTTGCTTTTACAGCCTTTTCGACTGCTTTAATCTCATCCGGAGTAAGGCCGCTCTCTTCTGCCAGTTTGGACGCTGCTCTTGTTCCGTATATGGTCAGTTCTGCATCAGGAAATGCCAGCAGCCGGTCAGGTTCAAACCCGGTCCCGCACATGGCATACAGCCCTGCAGTATACGCCTTTCTGACTATGATACAGATCTTTGGTACTGAGAGGTTGGCAAGCGTGGAGAAGACAAGAGCGCCATGATGAATGATCCCTGAACATTCTGATTCCTTTCCTACCATGAACCCGGGCAGGTCAGCAAGGAATAAGAGAGGGATGTTGAATGAATTGCACAACGAGGCAAACGAGGCAAGTTTTATGCAGGTTTCTGAGAAGAGGATGCCCCCTTTGTGCAGGGAATTGTTTGCAATAATCCCAAGAGTCATGCCGTTCACCCTTGCAAACCCTGTGATGAGTTCACTTGCATAGAGGGCTCTGTGCTCCAGAAAAGTATCCTGATCGATGAACGTCTTAATGAGATCGTGCATATCAAACCGCGAATACGGATATGCGAGCGTCAGGGGAGAAGGAAGCCGGGCATCAGGATCAGGATTTCGAGGCTTACATAACGGTGGTCTCTCCCTGTACCATGATGGAAACGAGTGGAGGGTTCTTTTGACCGCCTGAAGAGCATCATCCGGAGTATCACATAAGATATCACAGGTTCCCGACACCGTTGCATGCATCTCTGCCCCCCCGTATGCCTCGTATGACGCAGCCTCTCCGGTCATAAGATGCTGCATATCCGGGCGGGCAAGGGACATCCCTGATGCTTTTGTCATCAGGACAACATCGCACTCAGCAACCGGGTATGTCAGGGTTGTTGCAATCGGGCTGAACACAACTGCAATGCGGGGAACCACTCCTGACAATCGTGCAAATTTTGTGAAGACACTGCCGACACCTCTCGGCTCAATATATGTCCTCATAATTGAGAGCGGGATGGCGGTGGTGCTCATTGGCACCCGTCCTGGCCGGTCAGCAAGGTGGATGACCGGTAGATGGTGCTCTTCTGCGTATTCAAGGAGTGCCAGTTCATCCTGGAGAACTTCAAAAGGATCAAGCGGAACTGAAGCTACCGGGTTGATGGCGATAATGCAGACCTTTCTGCCATCAATACATCCGGTTCCGCCGACCAACTCGGTATCTTCAGATCTGATGAGGGGTACGAATGATCCTTCATCCAGTACGGTGTTGAGTCGCACTCTCATCAGTGAATTCATGAAGGTTCCTTATGAATTATGGACTTTGATGACCAGCAGAGTGATATCATCATGTTGTGGCTGTGTTCCACAAAAGTCTGAAACCCTTGTGACAATGGTATCCACGATCTCCTGGGAAGGAAGTGAGACTGAGTCCTGTATTGTCTTGATAAGTCGTGGGACTCCGAACTCTTCTGTTTTTGTGTTGATCGCTTCAGTTACTCCGTCTGTATACAGAACAATCACATCACCGTCATAGAGATGAATGGAATCCTGATCAAAGGCGATATCCTCGATTACCCCTATTGCAATCCCTGTTGGTTTTAACTCTTCAATGGTATCGGTTCCTGCCCTGATTACAAGAGGGGGGTTGTGACCGGCATTCACATACGACATGGTCATCGTCTCGTTGTCAAGGATTCCCAGGAAGAGAGTTACAAACATCCCTGTCTTTGAGTCATGAGTTATCACCGGGTTGGCGAACGCAATGGCCTCAGCACAGTTTTTAAACCATAATGCACTGATCCGGATCACGATCCGCGAAAGGGCCATGAATAAAGCAGCTGGGACACCTTTTCCAGCAACATCTGCGATCATGATACCCATCTGGCTTTTTGAGAATGGGATCAGTTCGAGCGGCATGAAATCAAAGAAGTCACCGCCGACCTCCTTGGCTGGGATACTCTTTCCTGCCATCTCGTATTTAGGGAAATTGGGCAGGGAGTCCGGGAGGAAACTTTTCTGGATGTCTGCTGCTATGCTGAGTTCAGCCTCTTTTTTGGCTATCTCCTGTTCAAGTTTCTCTTTTTCTGCCTGAACCTGGCGTTCTCTGATGAGATTGTGTATAATAAAGGTAAAGATTCCTGCTGCTATGGCAGTCAGGCAGATCATTGGAAGTGCTACATTTACGAATACTGTCAGAATCGTAGAGGTTGATCCTCCCATCGCCCGTATTATAAGTGCAAGGATTGAGACCCCTAACTCAATCCCTATTGTGGCGATGATCGCATTCCGTGTTGATACGATCTCCCGTTTATAAATCAGGAAGATGATACCACTACAGACTCCGGAGATGAGGGGTCCTAAGGCCGCGGCATAAACATTTGCCCCCCCAACCGATAACCGGTAACATGCCCCGATGATACCCGCTCCGATACCTACGAAAGGACCGCAGGAGAGACCCCCGATGATTGGACCGAGATCCCGGATGTTTACCACAGCACCGTAGTAATTTACTCCGCTGGACATCCCGTATATCGAGAGGATACCAAATATCAGCACGAGAATACCCTGAGTTACAATTGTCGGGCGATGCTCGAGTACTTCCTGATAAAACCGGCTTCTGCTAAAGAGGTACGCAATGACCATCACTACTGAAACCATCTCAAACAGTGTTACAGAGTCAACCAGAAGCCCGGTATCCATACCCGAATATGGGAAGAGATAAAGTAAATATGTTGGGCTTTATCCTCCAACAGAGATCAGATAATACTAACATAATGCCTGTTGTTTAAGGTTTTACGAACATATTCCTGGATAAGCCAGCCCTGAATCCGGGATGGTTCAATTGCAACACTTGCAGGATGTACCTGATTTTTCTGGCAGCAATCCGGGTATGGGTGTCCGATTCTATTACGAAAGTAAAAAAGGTTGTAAAAAGTTTGGATATTAAGCCTTGACTTTATCCCAGAAACCGGTATCAAAGAGTTCCTTCTCACTGACCGGGTTCTTGATGTATCCAAGGTCCTTCTGGACGTTTGCAAAGTTTTCAACTGACGTTGTAATCTTTGCTGGATCTGATACAAATTGACCGTCCCATTCATCAAATGACTTCTGAATGATTGATGGATCCAGTCCGGTCAGTTCACTCAGATGTTTGGCAGCCTCTTCCTGGTTTGCAGCGTTATACTCGGTTGCTTTCAGATGTGCCTTGAGAACCTGCTCCACGATTTCAGGGTTGTTTTTGATGACATCATCTGTTGCGACAAGTACACAGCATGAATGGTCCGCCTCTATCTCACCAGAATGAACAATGATCTTTCCTGCTCCTGAATCTTCAATAGTAACAGGTGACGGATGTGGCAGGAATGCAGCATCTACCTTTCCAGCAAGGAATGCAGTAATGGCATCACCAGGTCCGAGAGGAACGATCTCAACATCTTTGTCTGCATCAAGACCGTTCTTCTTGAGCCAGTCGCGAAGGAGAGTGTCCTGTATCGTTCCTGCCGGGAATGTTGCAATCTTGAGACCTTTCAAATCAGCAGGACTGGTATATGGTAGATCCTTTTTCAGAACCAGATCAGATCCCTGAGTGTTTACTGCAGCGATGATCTTTGCATGAAGACCGTTGGCGACCCCTGTTACAAATGGTGCAGATCCGACATATGCAACGTCGATATCTCCTGCGAGAAGTGCCTGAATTTCAGGTGCTCCGGTTGGGAAACTATATGCCTTGACTTCTTTTACTCCGAGAGGAGAGAGAGTTTCATTATAATATCCCTTCTGATATGCCGTTGTAAATGCAATCTGATGGGTGCTTGGTTGATACCCGATGGTTACAACATCTTTTGCTTTTGCATCTTCGGCAGCAACCGGCAGAGCAACCATGAGCAGTGCGAGACTGAATGCAAGCACTATCCATGACGTTGCCTTGGTAACGTTCTTCTCTTGTCTCATGTTCCAGGGATCATATTCCATGAGGATCCTATAATCCGTATTATTGAGGCAACAATTATGCCCTTATTGTATAATTATCTGGACAATTTGTTTACCATAAAGAAAATATCTAATCAGTATCTCATCCGGAGGCTGGTTTCATCTGCGTTCACAATTGAGAATTTGCATACAATCACGATATCACAGGACAATCACGTGATGGACTCCAGGATCTGGGCATCACTTAAATCCTGAAATCTCCTTCTGATTATTACGATATTTATGACCGAAGCAGAAGAGAAAAAAGCCCTGGTCGTACTTGGCTGCCCCGAGGTTCCGGTTCAGAACTCTCTTGCGGTCTTCACTACCTACCAACTGAGGAAAACCGGTTATTCTCCTCTCATAGCAGGCAACCCTGCAGTCATGAAGCTTCTGATGACATCAGATCCCGAGAAGCATTACATATCCACCATGACTACCCTGGAAAAAGCGGTTGAGGATATCACTGATAAGGGTGAGAAGTACGAGCTCTGTCTCGCGTTTGCCCACAGTGATGCAGGAATTTCGTATGCTGCAACGATGCGGTACCTGCTTCCAGAAGCCCGATTTATCACCATCGTCTTCGGGAGAGAGGCTGAAGAGATTGCGAAGCTTATCGAGTATGAAGGTGAGACCATCGTAGAGGTTGCGGTTCACAACCCGATGCCCCTTCGAAAGAAGATGAGTGAGGTTCTAGGATGGGCTGCATCGAAGAACTGACGTATGAGGTTCTTGCGAAGGGTCTTACCTTCCAGGAATGTCGTGAGTTCATCTCAAAATTATGTCCCCGGGTTTACCATATTGAACCCGGAACAAAGTTATTTGGCGAAGGCATCATCGGACCACCACCGATTGCTGTGGGCACCGACGGAGTCTTTCTTATTTTCCCATACGTGAAACCATGTCACGGAACCTTTGTTCTAAAGGTGGAAGATCCAGGCGAAGCTGCCCGGCTTGCTTCTTTTGCAAAACCTGCCCCCAAAAAATAATTCATCGATGCGGCAGTAATTGCCGGCATCACTCTTCTCTTCTTCCCATAGATATACAGGTACTGTATGAACCCGGTGTTGACCGGATTATTTGGTGATTCAGAATTAAGGTGTGATGTACATTACAACTGAATTGACTCCATGGGACAAAGCTACCCTCATCAGTATCGGTCATGCCATGGTTGATCCTGAACTCCAGACTGAGGAGTATGTGGGGAGATCGACAGCCGGTCCGGGAGCCGGGGGACGATCAGTCTTCTTCACAGACGGAAAACGAAGGGTCAGGGTATCGATTAAAAACCCCAACGGTGCCCCGTTGGGGGCCCCAGACAGGACTGATGAAAAGGATTTTTTCATACAAAATGAGAGTCCGCTCCGGATACGAAAGGAGAACGGAGGGGTGGTTATTGAGAGAAATGGGGAGATTCTTGCGAAAGGTTCACTTGAACCGGTCGGAGCCCATTGTCCACAGCAGGCATATATCACCGTTTCAGAACAGTGTGCGTTTCATTGTGCCTTCTGTCCGGTTCCTCGCCTGAACGGACAGATAAAAAGTCGTGAACAGATACTCTCCATGATCGATCAGGTCTATCTCTCCGGCGATCTCAGGGCTATCTCACTCACTGGCGGTGTCACCGAAACACCGGAGAAGGAACTGGATCGGATGAAAGGTCTTGTAAAAGACCTTGTCAGGGAGTATGACGTTCCGATAGGGGTCTCGGTATATCCCACTCCGGGCAGTTCAGAAGAGCTCTACGCCGCAGGGGCCCACGAGATTAAATACAATGTTGAAACGATGGATCCTGTTCTCTTCTCCCGGTTCTGTCCGGATCTCGGACTCGATCATATTCTGAACGAACTCAAACATGCAGTCCCGATCTATGGAAAAAACCGTGTAAGTTCAAACATGATCATCGGGCTTGGAGAGTCTGATGAGACAGTCATATTAGGTGCTCAAAATCTGGCATCAATCGGAGTGTTACCGGTACTCAGAGCGATCTCCGTCAACCCGGACTATCCTCTTGAAGGAGCATCCCGGCCTTCTGCTGAGCGTCTGTATCATCTTGCCCAGTCTTTGAAGAAGATACTGGAGGATTATAATCTTTCCCCGCTCCATGCGAGGACGATGTGTCTCCCATGTACCGGATGTGATCTCATTCCTGGTCGGGATCTCTGATGATGAGTCGTATGAATATGGGTAAGAATCGCCATATCACCACCCTCTTTTTCTTTTTCTGTTCAACCATCCTTGTGATGAATTGTCTCAATACCTCCGCTGCTTTCTGGCTGGTCGGAGGGGCCGTCTGATATGAGAACAAAGGGATGCCGTCCGCGTTCTTTTCAGTCAGTTGAACAGGTTGATATGTTGGTCCCCCCAGGGGATGATGGAGTACATCTGGGTAATAATCCTGGAAATTTGGATTTATTAGATTTTAGACGCCCGTGGGACTGGGGAAGGTATCTCGGGTACGAGGCATGATATTGTATGAATCCCGATTCACAATTGTGAAGATTTATCTACTCCTGGATTCAACATATGTATAGTCACTATGACGAGAAGGGATCGTTTTTGCCTCTACTGAGGCAGAACATTATGACGAGATAACTATCGAACACTTGCCTCCATCAGCAAAACTGGTGTTTAAGGTGCTCGAGACGGGTGAGCCACTCACCCAGAAAGACATTATCGAAAAAACCAGACTGCCTCCGCGGACAGTGCGTTATGCAATCAGGCGTCTGAAGACCAATGCGTTGCTCAAAGAGCGTCTCAGTTACATAGACGCCCGGCAGAGCCTTTACAGCATTGCGGATCTCGTCCGTCCGGTGATCATGGGTTGAACCGGTCGAGGGGTCGCCCCTCATCCCCATGTTTCGTACCTGATATTCTTCAGTTTTTTGTTCTTTTCATAATTCTCATCTATGTATGTACGCAAAAGAGGTTTGTACAATTTCAGCCGAAATTGCCGCATCGCAGATCTATTCACATTTTGAGAAGCAACATAAGGGGCATGTATCTCTTCAATCAGGCGTGCGAAGGTTTTCCGAAGCCGAAAGAGATCACAAGCAACCAGATCTGAAGATTTCAGGAGATAATCATGAGTAAGCAGAACTGTTGGGATTTCAAGAAGTGTGGTCGCCAACCTGGCGGGGAAAAGGTAAAGGATCTTGGTGTCTGTCCCGCTGCAGTCGAATCGCGTACTAACGGGGTTAACAGTGGATCAAACGGTGGTCGTGCATGCTGGGCGATAACCGGAACATTCTGTGGTGGAAAGGTACAGGGAACCCATGCGTCAAAGATGGGGAACTGCCTGAACTGTGACTTCTACCAGGTAGTTCAAAAAGAAGAACGGCCGAACTTTAAGACAGCCGGCTATATCCTGAATCTCATCAGAGACGAAGAGTAATAGGTTATTTTCTTTATGGATGATATAATCCCTGGAATTGAGCGTTCGCGGTATTAATTACTAGGTTGTGAGGAATAACGGATGAAAACTAACTGTTGGGATTTTAAGAAGTGTGGTCGTCAACCTGGTGGTGAAAAGGCAGCGGAGTTTGGTGTCTGTCCGGCTGCGGTCGAGTCACGGGTTGACGGAGTAAATAGCGGTTCAAAAGGCGGTCGTGCATGCTGGGCAATAACCGGCACCCTGTGTGGGGGCAAGGTACAGGGAACCCATGCACAGAAACTTGGAAACTGTCTGAACTGTGACTTTTACCAGTTGGTCCAGAAAGAAGAACGGCCAAATTTCAAGACTGCCGGATATATTGTAGCACTTATAAAGCAGGAGTAAACCTTATATCCGGTTCTTCCTACTTTAGGTGAACCAGGTAGAACCGGGAACCATCATGGTCAAATGGTCTGACTGACAAGCCAGGCACCTTGTCTGTCTTTTCTGATAGATTGATACCACTTTTTTCAGTACCGGTGTCTGAATTTGGGATATTGGCTACCAACTGATGAATCTCCCCAGTGGTCAGCAGCCCGGTGTCAGTGATGTTCTGCAGGCCTGCATGGATATTTTTGCTTTTTGATGCAATCCTCTGGGCCGCCAGATTTGCATACTGAATTGTTCCTTGTGTATCAATCAGAAAGAAGGCATCATTGTCACTTTCAATCGCACTGAGCATCATGTTCAGCCTGTCTACGACCTTCTCTTTCTCACGCTCCTGTACCATGAGTTCAAATGCGAGGGAGAGACTCTCGGTTATCTCCATCATGAGCAACACCTCCTCTTCACTAAAGAAGTCTGCCTCATCGGAATGGAGTGTGAGTACCCCGATCAGACCGTCGCTTACGCGGAGTGGGAATGAAGCACTGGTGAGAAAACCTACAGCACAGAGAGCACGGCCATACTGCTCTTCATGTGGATACCGCCGGTTGTCTGAGCATACATGAAACCTGCCCTCTTTCAGTGTATGAAGCGTAGGCACTGATTCCGGGCTGATGAAGGGTTCTGCTGTCTTTTTGGGAATCTCTGGTGAGGTAGCATATGCCGCAATCTCCGTGAGGTTGGTTACCGGATGGAGCATACAGACTGATGCTACCTTGAATCCTCCCTGTTCGATTGCGATCTGGCAGACTTCCCTGATGAGATCGTCACGCGTCCTTATCTGGTATACTGCCTTGTTGACCCGTGAAAGGAGGGAATACAGCCTTGCAAGGTGGCGAATCTGATCCTGTGCCTGTCTTCGCTCGGTCGCTCTCCGGCATTTGTGTGCCAGTTCGGTGTACTGAGCCTTGGGCTCACCACCTTTCTGGAGATAGAAGTCTGCACCAAGGTTCAGTGCGTCAATGACCACCTCTTCGCGTCCTTTTCCGGTGAAGATGATAAATGGCTGGTTTGGTGAACGTTTCTTGACTTCTCTGAGCAGTTCGATACCATTCATGTATGGCATGTCGTAATCAGAGACAACGATCTGATATGGATGCTTTTCAAGCCGCTCCAGTGCTTCCTTTCCATTAGAAGCAGTGTCAACGGTGAAATGTTCACGCTGGGTCAGGTAGAAGGATCCCAGATCCAAAAGGACTGGCTCATCGTCTACCAACAGGATCGAGATCATAAATCTGGTACATCTCCGCTCAAGGTACTAGTGTGGTGATGTATTTCTCTGTATATTGAATGAACCTATGGCAAACGGCACTTTTGACAGAGATCCTGGTAAGAACTGCCGATACTGGCTCTATTATGTCTGGGAAGGATCAATATAGTGTGTTCACAATCGTGAATCCTAGGGGAGATTTCATGAATTATGTAAGATCCAGGACGGGTGTAAAAACATCATCCATCCATGATTCTCCGGTATCCTCCCTGGATACAGGAGATAACATGATTGCATATGTCTACCCGTGGGAACTTGTCAGAGGACGGTACTGTCACCGGAGATAAGTTTTCACTCATCACAGAACATCACGCCTCTCAGGGTGATACCGGACTGGACCCCCGGGATCATCTACCCATAACCAACCGATCGTTCGTACAGGTCGTGTTGCTGGACGTATCTATGCCATACGTTACCTCGGATCAGACGCCTTTACATTATATATGGCCGGATGGATCTTATCCTTCTCCTCCGGTTTTGAAATCGGGTGTTTTTCCTGACCCTGCCGATGATCACAATATTTCAATGCCAGAACTATTATGATACTACTCTCCAGTGATCTCATCCTTGCAGGAATCAGCTCTGTATTTGTTGGTATCTTCTCTGCACTTGTGGGTCTTGGTGGGGGATTTATTCTTGTTCCGATGTATACGCTGTTGTTTGGGCTTGCTCCAGAGATTGCCATTGGTACCAGTATTACAGCTACCATATGTACCACCCTCTCTGCTACTTTGTTTCAACTAGAGTCAGCGAAGGCACATCTGTCGGTTATCCTCCGAATTGTTCTCTTCTCCCTTCCTTCAGCGGTGATTGGTTCATATTGTACCCAGTATCTCTCTGGTGGATCACTCATCGGGATATTTGGAATATTTCTTCTGATCATGGCAGGGAGACTCACTATCTGGCCTGTACTCCTGGAGTTCCTCTCTCATCAATCAAGCAGTTCAGCATCATCAGATTCTGCAAAAATAGTCAGGACCAGGAGAATGAGCGCTCTTTTCTTATATGCAACCGGTTGTCTTGGAGGTCTTGTCAGCGGTCTAACCGGCATTTCCGGCGGGATCATCTTTGTCCCTGCCCTCATCAGCAGGAAGGTTCAGATTCATAATGCGGTCGTCATCTCGCTGGCATCCATAATCTTTACCTCATCAGGTGCAGCCGCAACCAGTCTTCTGATGGGCCATGTAAGTATCCCGTTTCTTCTCAGTACTGCCACCGGAGTACTGATTGGAGGAGCAATTGGTGTCCGGCTCTCCCCTTATCTCACCGCCGATCTCATCAGGTGGATGCTTGGTGTATCTATTGGCACTATTGCCCTTGTTATGATAATCAAGGCGTTAACACTCGCATGATTCTTTACTCTCGTTTCTGACGTCACATGTCTGATTGAGGGTCATATATTCTCAAAAATTACCTATTATTTTACTAGTTTAGTTTAATAGGGATGATATTAAAAACATATTTTGCTTAAAGTATTAATATTCTGTTGCCTGTTTCTTTCTTCTTAAATAGCCTGACATAGAGGGTACTTCATGGAATCCCTCCAGAGGTTTATCATCACGATCCTGCCAGGCCTGAGTAAGGATGGTCAGCAGGAATTCTTTACGCGGATCGATATTCAACCGGGTGACACCGTCTCCATTGTCGGATCAACCGGATCAGGCAAATCTGCCTTCATTAATGATATAGAAGTTCTTGCACAGGGGGATACCATCACACGAAGGACAATCAGGATCAATGGAGCCGAGCCACCTGAAGAGATGGTGCGAAATCCGGCAAAGAAACCGATTGTTATGATCACTCAGAATAACCGTTGTATTGCAGACCTCAAGGTCGTTGATTTTCTCTCGCTTCACATGAAGGCACGGGGGATTGCCAACGAGTCTCTCGTCCTGGACACGATTGAACTTGCCAACGAGTTTACAGGCGAGAAGATCCAGCCACATTACCGGATGACGGCCCTTTCAGGTGGACAGACGCGTTCGCTCTTCATCGCAGATGCTATCAGAATTGGTGATGCTCCGATTCTTCTTCTTGACGAGGTAGAGAATGCAGGAATTGCAAAAGAGCGGGTCATCTCCCGGATCAAAGAACATCGTCGTGCCGTTATCCTGGTGACGCATGATCCGCTGCTTGCCCTGAGTACTGATCGGAGGATTGTGATGAAGAACGGTGCTGTCCGTGAGGTCATTTATCCGTCAGGATCTGAACAGAATCTGGTCAGAAGACTCTCTGATATCGATGAGTTTGTATCTGAAATCAGGGAAAAAGTGCGAGATGGTGAGCAGTTTTCTGATGCACCAGTAATTGCTACAGGAACCAAGGTGGCAGCATGAAGCTTCTCATCGTTGCAGGACCCCCGAGCGTTGGAAAGACTGCAGTCATCAGACAGGTGATCAAGGAACTCTCTTCAAAATTCAAGCCGTCGTACCTGAAGATCGATGTGGTTCGAGCTTTTGAGGATGAGGAACTCAGGGAAGAGTTTGGGATTCCGACCCGTAAGACCTACTCCGGCGATGTCTGCCCGGATCATATGGGAATTCTCGTCCTGGCTGATGCCCTTGCCTGGGCGGTTGCGGTTGATTCTGATCTCCTGATTGTGGAGAGTGCAGGGCTCTGTCTGCGTTGTACTCCATACACAACCCAGTCTCTCGGGGTGGTTGTTCTTTCTGCAGTATCGGGAAGCAAGGCTCCCCTCAAGATGGCTCCCATGATTGCCCTCGCTGATGTTGCAGTGGTTACCAAGGTCGATCTTGTATCGCAGGCAGAGAAAGAGGTGTACCGCGAGGGAATTCTCTCTGCATCACCCGATATCGAGATCATCGAGACCAATGCACTCCAGGGTTCAGGGCTTCGGTTCCTGATAAACAAGATCAGAGATTTCCCGGATGTGGAAGATGCCGGAACTGTAACGCTCCGGGGAACTCCTCCCCTTGGGGTGTGCACGGTCTGCATCGGCAAGAAGGAGATCGGATGGAAGAACCACTTTGGTGTCATCAGAACCCTTGACAATGCAGATCCGATCTACCGGGGTGACTGAAGAGATGGTCTGGCATCCGCCAGGGAGAGATTGTGGTGCATGTGGTTATTCCACATGCGATGATTTCTCAAGGGCACTCTCAACAGGTGACCGTTCAAAGGAGGACTGTCCGTATTCAGTGGCTCCATCAGAGCATACTGCCAGAACGGTCTCCTATTCCGGAGTTGATGTCGCAGGAAAGGAGTATGACTTTGTAATCAAAGCCTTTCCCGGAGAGCCGTCTGCCCGGAAGTTTGTGGTTCCCTTCAGAGCCGATCTTGTGGAGAAATGGGATATCAAGGCTGGTGATCTGATAACTGGAAGACCTGCCGGCCCTGGTTGTCCGCTCTATCACGCACTCAGGGTCCTCTCTGCAAACCCGGTTACCGGAGTACTTGAGTGCCATACTGTCGGCCCTCTGGCAGCCCGGTCAGAAGAGGCACATGATGTACAAGCCTACCATGTCCATGCATTTGAAGGGATTGCAGAGCCGATAAAACGGCCACCCATCCTGGGAATCAGGCAGTATTTCCTTCCCGGATACTGCATGATCGATCTTGCACACACAGCACTTGTGAACATGGTACTTCAGAAGAAGGACGGAATTCACGTCCGTGTGGAGGATATCAGAATTCTCTGATAGAAAATTATGACCATGCATCAAGTTCGTATCGGTCACCTCTCGACGGTGTATCATACGGCTTTTATTCTGATGGGAACCGATCTTCTGGAACGTAACCGGATTAGTGCCCAATGGAATCTGTATCCTTCAGGTCCTGATATCATCAGAGCCATGGAGAATGGGTCACTCGATCTGGCTTATATCGGGCTCCCCCCTTTTATTATTGGTCTAGATCGGGGTCTTCATGCCCGGTGTATTGCCGGAGGCCATGTTGAAGGGACAGTTATCATCGCAAACCCTTCTGTTGCCCCCCTGGAATCATTCCCTGATATGGGCAGTTTTCTCGATCAGTTTGCATGTGAAAGCATCGGAACACCACCAAAAGGCTCTATCCATGATATCATCATCAGGGATCTTCTCTCCCGGTACGGGAAAGAGTCGGTCCATGTGAAGAATTATGCCTGGGCAGATTTTCTTCATGATGCTCTTGCTGATGGTGAGATCATGGCTGCGGCAGGAACTCCTGCTCTTGCAGTCGCGGCCCGGCGATATGGATCAGCCCGGGTTGTAATCCCTGCAGAGAAGATATGGTCATTTAATCCGAGTTATGGTATTGTTGCCACTGATGACCTGATCAGTGAGGATGACGTTGTATCGTCATTTATTCGGGCTCATGAAGAGGTGTCTCACATGATCTGCCAGAAACCCCGGGTATGTGCAACAATCGTTGCTGATACCTGTGGGTTTGTTGATGAATCCTTTGTTGAGGAGACATATCGCCTCTCTCCTCATTACTGTGCATCATTACCTCCAGAGTATATCCAGTCTACAGCCGGGTTTGCACAGACACTGTACAAACTCGGTTCAACTGAACGACTGATATCATCAGATGAGATATTTTTCCTGGCAGCAGTGGAGAGGATTCACCCTGCAGGGCATCATTACCGGGATGGAATTGTGTGAATAACAGAGGATCGTGATGTCAATATTTGCCCGGATCACCGGGATTTTATGGATCATCACTGAACTCATAGTACTGACTTCAAAGTATGACATTAACATCGTATGATCAGAAACGATACAACCGCCAGATCCTGATTCGTGGGTTTGGTGAGGCAGGGCAGGAGCGTCTGAAGAATGCAACCGTATTTGTTGCAGGATGTGGAGGGCTTGGATGCCCGGTTGCAACATATCTTGCAGTAGCAGGGATAGGTCATCTCGTCATCGTTGATATGGACGTTGTTGACGCATCAAACCTGAATCGTCAGATCCTGCACTGGGATGAGAATGTTGATCAGTATAAAGTCAAGAGTGCCAGTGCCAAACTTGCCGCGATCAACCCGTCGATCAAGGTTACTGGTCTTCAGGAGAAGATCGATGAGGCAAACTACCTGGACCTGACCAAAGGCTCTGATATCATCATTGATGCGATGGACAACTACCCGACCCGCTATCTTCTGAATAAGGCCGCTATTTATCATAATATTCCGTTTATCCATGCATCAGTATGGGGTCTTGAGGGCCGCCTTACGACCATCATCCCAGGGAAGACGCCCTGTCTTGAGTGCCTGGTCCCGGAGGCTCCACCCAAAGAGGTCTTCCCTGTCCTTGGTGCAACACCGGGTGTGATGGGAACTCTTCAGGTGACTGAGGCGATCAAGGCTATTACCGGAGTTGGGAAACTTGCGTTAAACCGTATGGTGATATATGATGGAGAGTATCTTGAATTCCATGAGCTCCCGCTTTCCCGCAATCCGGTGTGTCCTGCATGTTCACACCTGAAATAAAAAACCCCACGGTGCCCCACTGGAGGCCCCGGCAGAACCGATGAAAAGGACTTTTCAATATAAGAGAGGAAGATACCCCAGGCGATTATTATGAGTCTGAAAGTAATTCTGTTTGCAAATTACCGGGAAATTGCCGGTGTAAAAGATGTTGAGATCAGTAATGTTACGACTGTACAGGATATTATCACTGAACTGACGAGTAGATATCCTGGCCTTAATGCACTTCTGTTCCAGGATGGGGAACTGAAGCGGTATGTGAACATTCTGGTGAACGGAACCGGATATCGGGATCTTGATGGTCTCTCAACGCCTGTTCACGATGGTGATGAGATCAAGGTATTCCCCCCTGTCTCGGGAGGATAAAAAATATTTTTCTGCCTGTTCAGCAGAGTTCTGAAAGGATCGATTTCAGTTTAGCTTCAGGAAATGCCCCGTCTCCCACATACGTAACTTTTTTGTTGCAGATGATCAGGGTCTGTGGGAGTGACTGGACAACCCGTGGCCCCACTGTCTGGATTAATCCCCTGGTGAGATCTGTTGGAGCGGCGATATACATCCCGACAAACTGGTTCTTCTCAACATGACTCTTGATCATCTCCGTGTTCTCCCGAGAATCGAAATCTATCCCAAGGACTGTGTATGCCCCCGGGTTCTCTTTAAGAAGTTTAGCAGTTTCACGGAGTTGTATTGAACAGGCAGGGCACCATACCGCAAAGGAATGAATGATCACCGGTTTTCCCTCATCGGCAAGGTCTACGATCGTGGTCTGCCTTCCGGTCATTACATCAGTGATCGGGACTGTCATCCACGATGACTCATTACCCATCTCTTTAGCAGAAGAAAGTGATGTATTGGATTTGGTGTTTGTCTGGTTGCTGGTATCAGATGTTGTACAGCCTGCTGAAAGCAGGACCGCTATGAGACATAATGCCAGGAGCAGTATCCGGTGATCTATACGTTGCATATACAGAGTTCGTAATCTTCAGGATAATAGTTTGTTGAATATTTATTCCTGAATCATCAGTTTTATGAGAATACCGCATGAGTAATTACCATGTGACTAATGTAACTCTTATCAACGGCGGGGAGCATGAGGAACCAGATTTCCAGTCGAAGAAGAGTATTACGAATTAAATACATCATACTCCTGATCTTTTTCAATCAAGAAGTAAGAATTTCTCTGAAACGGCAATGCAAATTTAGTAATTATGGTGTTTTTGGAGATATGAGATTACTTTCTCTGATTCTACCCATCGGTTGTCTACCTGATTGATCAAGTCGTCTATCTGCTGGATGTAATTTGAGATCTTATCAGATATAATCGGATCACAAGATTCTGCCAAAATAGCGAGAACAGTTAATGGATTTCTAATGCCATCATTTAGAATTGAGAATTCAGCGAAATTTTTTCTTAGTTGATTGAGAGAAATTCCATTTTCATATTCAACTGTCTTTCTCCTCGTGATATCCTCAATGGTACCTTCCAGAGAATAGCTCTCTCCATCCTGATATCTAATAACTTTCTCATTTACCGATATCCAGACCGTAGATCCATCTTTACGATACTTTTCGACTTCAAATCCTCTGACCTCTCCGTTTTCTTCAAGAAGGCGAAGCAGTAAGTCACGATCTTCAGGGTGAACGTACATCTGGCTTCTGATATCTGTTATGGCTGCTTTCATTTCATCCGGGGTATCAAATCCATGTATCCTTGCGAATGCAGGATTTACGTTAATTATAGAGCCCTCCTTTGTTACTTTAAATATACCGAGGATAGCATCCTCAAAAATGGAACGAAATTTATACTCACTTTCCTGAAGAGCTTCTTTTGTATTCGTGAGTTGGAGATATTGGTCTTTCAGAGATTCTTCGGATGAGAGAAGTTCCTCATATGCAGATGCAAGCTCCTCCCTGCTCCTTACCACCTCACTGAGATATTCCTCTTCTTTCGTTCGATCATTGATTATACCACAAAAAACACTCTCCTCCCCAAATTGACCGTAACTTATACTCATATGGAGGTTCTTTTGAGTATCTGGGGAGATATTTAATAAAGCACCCTCTGAAATGGAACCTGTTGACTTTGCCAGGTCCATCAACTCTGACCAGGTTTTAGATTGGAGGATGAAAGGAAGCACACTTACATGAGATCTGATAATTGTTCCCTTTGATTGGGATGAAAATTCAGAAAAGGCAATATTTGTGTCATAAATGATTCCCTCACTATTAAACCAGAATACCCCTTCCTTGAGATGTTCGATGGAGTGAGCTAATTTCTGAAGTGCTTTTTGTGCAGCAATTTCCGGAGTAATATCAGTAATATAACCCTCCAAAGCCTGTAATATTTCTCCTTGAAACACTCCCCTACCCTGCTCCCAAACCCATTTAACAGAACTATCTTTACAGATGATCCGGTATCTCAATTCAAAGGGTTTACTATTAATTACCCCCTCTTCCACAAAATCCCAGACAATTTTCTGATCATCCGGATGAATTATCGACCCATACGAGACATCCCGGTTGTAAAGCATCTCTTCTTTTTGATACCCGGTTAATGGCAGAACCCCATCGCTGATGACCTCCATTGTCCAGTTCTGATCATTCCTGCAGCGATACACCATCCCTGGCAGATTATCCGTTAATGTCTGTAGCACTCGACTCTTTTCGTCTAATTTTTCTTCAATCTCTTTTCTTGCGGTAATGTCTGTATGAGTGCCTAAAACCCGACGTGGTTTACCTTCCGGACTCCATTCAATAACCTTTCCTCTCTCTAATATCCATTGGTATGTATCATCGCTTCGCAGGACACGGTATTCAACGAAAAGATTATCCCCGTTCATCAGGGTTTTATTAAATAATATTTGAACTCTTTCTTGATCATCAGGATGAATAAGTGAAGCCCAATGTGCTATATCTGGTGGAAAGGCATCAGGTTGGTAACCACACATCCGGTAAAACTGGGGAGAGAGAAAGAGGACACCTGTTGCGATATTTAAGTCCCATAACCCGTCATTGATCGATTCTAATGTCAGGGAGTATCTGTTTTCACTAATTTCAAGAGCCTGTTTGCTCTTGACGAGTTCATTATAATTTGTACGAAGTTCCTCTTCTGTAGCGATAATCTCCTCATAAGTGGCTTGAAGTTCTTCATTTTTCTTCAAAAGCTGTTCTTCTATCAACTTTTGCCCTGTCACATCGATGTGTGTCCCAATCGTCACAGGGGTAAAATATCCGGATGAATCCTGTAGTGTTTTCCCACGCGATAGGATCCAGACCCAATGCCCATCCTGATGGAGCATCCGGAAATATTGCTCGTACATCCCTTCGGGATTGACAAGATACGAATTCCAGGCTTTTACCGCTTGTTCCCGGTCATCAGGGTGGATAAGGTCAATCCAAACTTTTTTGAAATCCTGGCTTTCTGAACTTCCGTAATCCCTGATATTTCGTCCCAGCATGGAGAAATATTCAGGACTGCACCAGAAATTTCCGGAACTATCATACTCCCAAGCACCAGTATTTGAGGCCAAAATGAGTGCCTCAAAGCGGGAAGATGATGCCCTGAGTTTCTCAACTGATTCAACAAGGGAACATTCTGCCTGTCTCTTTGCCACTGCCTGTTTTATCTGATGTCCGAGTTCAGCAAATTGTGATTGTGGTTCACCTCCCTTTTGGATGTAAAAGTCAGCCCCATTATTGATCGCTTCAATTACCACATCTTCTCGTCCTCTGCCCGTGAATAGAATAAAGGGAATGTCCCCAAACTCAGATCTTATTTTTTTTAACAGTTCTATCCCATTCAGTCCTGGCATTTCATAATCTGAAATAATTGCATCGTATTGATTTGAGCGGATAATATCCAAAACTCGATCTGGTGAGGATAGAGTATCGACGATAAAATCTCCTGACCTTTCAAGGAAGAGTTTACCGATCTCAAGAAGATCCTTTTCGTCGTCGATGTAGAGTAGAGAGAGCATTGTATTCACGTTGAATATGCGGGGTTTAATCGGAATGTAATGAAACTGATGGTCTCATTACTTATCTCAACAATCAATGCTTTATTGTCTGACATATTTTTTTTATTTTGCTTGACTCTATGTGGATTGTGAGATCTAATCATATAAACAATTCGAATATGCTTCCAATCCAGCAGTTTAAAAAAAGTCAGCGATGAACCTCGGTTCGTAGATGATAATGAAACACCCTGAAACAAACTTCATATTGATGTTTGTTCAGAGTGTTTCATGAGAGTGAATGGAGTTTTTATCATTCATTACCTGTTTCATCTGATTATAACGTAAAATGGCTTAATTTATTTTATTCCTGTTCATATGGACATTAAGAAGAATTAAATTCTGATAGATAAAGTGTAACAGATGATAAAGAGGAGAGGGTATGATTATTGAGGCTTTTCGTCTGTTTAGTGGGGAAGATGTAGGATGCCATTCAATATGAGTAATGGTTATTGCAGAGGATCTCTTTTGGGCCGCCCTTCGCTTAACAGTTCCCTAGTGCTTATCGTCACTTTATTTTCGAATTGATTCTCTAGGGATTTTTGATATAAATTTTAGATGACGAGGGACCCTAGTATATATCTATATAAAAAAATCACAGAAGGAGAGCGAAAATTAAACATCTGCGTTGACTTTCCTAAAGTTACACGATTTCCATGCCCAGAATGCAATCACTTACAATGTGAAGTACGTGATACAACAACCATAACATGACATCGTTAAGACTTTTTTGAACATCAAACCTTTCTTAATGGTAGAATTCCAAGAATAGTCCGTCCTAATTTCGGGGTTAGGCAAGCAAGACAGGAACAATTGAAACGTAACTAACTCACTTGAAACAACGAAGAGCCTCTTATTGGGGATAATCATGGAAATCTTATGCAACCTGCACTACTTGTTTCTATTATCTTGGACCTCTCTTAAAATACCAATGGCCAGAATTAATTTCTGATCAGAGGCATGAATGAGTGATATTGATGTCTCAATAGATAATATACAGCCATCCTGGTGATTGTAAATACTCATCATCTGTCGGAACACTGCATTTTCATCACCAGATTGATAATCTGAAATCTGTTTTTTCAGCAGATTAATACCGATGGTATCGATAATGCCCGGATTTATATTAGAAGAAGGCTGCCCCATGATCTCATCTGGCTGATATCCATAAAGAAGTGATATTGAAGGACTGACGTATGTGAAAAAATCGGACTGAAGATCTAGAATCCAGATAACATCCTTAATGTTATCAAAAATTAACTTATAATTTGCCTCCCTTTCTGTTAATTTTAGAAGAACTTCCTTCTTTTCAGTGATATTCCTGGATGTCCCGATTACTTCAACAACTCCTATCTCTTCGTTTCGGGAATAGTGAGATATGAATTCATTCCAGACAATATCTCCTGATTTTGTAAGCATTCGAAGTTCACTTGTATATTGTCGCGTGCTATTAGTATCGAGAAATTCCTGGTAATGCATCTTACAGTTGGAAATGAACTCTTCACGCATATCTGGAGAAATGAATTTTTCAAAAGGTTTTTCGCAGATCTCACGCGGTATCCAGCCAAGCATTGCAGTAACAGACGGACTCATATACTTTAGTTGTCTTGATAATGGATCCATTACCCATACAAGGTCTGTGGTTGAATCGGCAAATAAACGGTAATGACGCTCAAACTGTCGTGATTTTTCTTCTATTTCTAGTCTGTATGAAATATCTCTTGAGACTCCCAATAGTTGTGTGATCGTTCCGAATTCATCAATTATAAAGGTGATAACAGCTTCGGTCGGGACTTTTGATCCGTTTGAATGCAAATAATTTATTCGAAGTCTGCAATAATCCGGATATCGCCCTTTTAAATGACCTTTGATATACTGAGGCATTTTTAGTATCATCCGGAGATATGTTTTCTTTGTCATAATCTCCTGAATATTCATCTGTAATATTTGATCAGGAGTCCATCCCAATAGATGTTCGATAGATGGAGACACATAGGAAAGTGAATAGGTTACAGGATCCATAATCCAGATAACATCCATGGTATTGTCAGCAAGAAGACGATATAGGGCTTCAGTTTTACGTACCTGCTCCTCTGCCCGTTTCTGTTCACTGACATCCCGGATAACTGTGAGCATACAATTTCTATCCTGCATATGAATTATGCTGGATGAACATGATACATCGATTATTTCTCCAGATAAATTGTGGATTTTCAGGTCATAGCGATATTTATTGTTATCACTATTTTTTATATTTTGAACAAGGGATTTCCTGAATTCGTACGATTCAAATAGCCCCAGTTCCACTGAAGTCTTACCCACTAAGTCAGGCCAGGCATATCCAACCAGATTGCAATATGAGGGATTAACCTCAAGAAGTTCACCAGTGTCGAGGTTGCTCATAATAATGCCATCTGGCGATTCATGAAATGCATGAACGTATTTTTGCTGGGTTGTTTTAAGTTCCTCTTCAGAACACCTTTTTTCTGTGATATTCCTGCAAATGAGTGAAATCTGATTTGATGCGTGGAGAAGAGAAAAACGGAGGATAGTTATCTCAAACCATAGCCCGTGGGAATCCTGGATAACAATCACCTCGGATTTTTCAAAAGAATAAGAGCTCAATGCCTTAATTACGTCCCAGTCAGATAACAATGGAAAATGTAACGAGTTTACATGTATCCCGATACAGTCATTGAGCGATGTATTGAAGTATCTACATGCAGATGCATTTATATACTGAACTATTAAATTTGAATTGAGGATTAGAATCAGATCTGAACTTATATCTATCAGACCGAATACCGGAATACTTTTGACAAGTAAATACTTTTTTGCCGTTCCCTTCTCTAACTTTCTTACCTTTCCAAGTAATTCAAGCATATCCAGGTGTCGGGCGACCATATGGCGATTAAGCCCTGTATGCTGAGCAATTGCTGAAATCGAAAGAGAATACCGGTCATCATTAAGTACTGCAAGTATTTTTCTCCTTTCATCGTCAGCCTTTTTAATCATACTGGTTAGAACAAAAGATAATTAGTGTAATCTCTCATTAAACATTGCAGAAACCCAATAGTCAGAACCAGAGATTACCAAATAGGATTTCCATGGTCTTCTTTCTTTAATGGCTATGATAATCGGTTAAACCAAAACCGATAATATAAATTAAGGAGACATGGTAGTTCCTCTACTGACCCATATCCCTCAAAAGACCTGGGACATCGATCCATATCACCAGTTCACCATTATCAGATTCCTTATCTCCCTGTTTATGTCGTATGACTCCAAGGATGAACGATGATCCGTTTTTATCGCATACTTTTTTATCGATCTCTGATTCTGTGATTGAAAGAACGGTTGCTACATCATCAACAAGGATTCCGCTCTTGCTATTTGTCACTGAACTATCTATTACGATAATCCTGGACTGTTTAAGATCTTCTTTAGATGATACGATTCCCAATTTTGATTTGAGATCGATTATTGTGGTAATATCTCCTCTTAAATCAATAATTCCCTTGATGTAATGACCACTTTCTGGAACTGGTGTAATCCGGGTATATTCAACAATCTCCTTTACATCAAAAAGGTTGAGTGCAAATTTATTCTTTCCAAGAAGAAACTCAACAATCTGGATCTCTTCTTCTGTCTCTGTTTTAACTCCATGGATCTTTTTAGAGGATATCTGTTCATACTCACCCATGGTATCATGCTACCCTGAACTTGGTCATCTCGCCAGAGATACTTTCAGCGATTGTGACAACACCATTCATTATACGACCAATTTCTTCTATTGAAGCACTCGTTTCCTCGGTTGCTGCAGCAGCATCTCCGGCTTCATGTGATGTATTCTGAACCAGGTTTGAAACTTCCTGTATACTGGCGGTTACTTCTTCAACAGATGCAGCCTGTTCTTCCGAAGCTGATGCGACCTCGACGGTATTACGGTTGATATCTTCTATGGTGGTGGCAATCTGGTCAAACGCAGAAAGAGTCTGTTTCAGGGCTGAGCTTCCGTCCTGTACTGCATGAGTGGATTTCCCCATCGCCTCGGTTGCCTGTTTCGCTTTTGTCTGCAGGGTTGCGATCATATCCTCTATATTCTCAGCAGATTTTCGTGAATCCTGGGCAAGGGATTTGACTTCAGCTGCTACGACTGCAAATCCTCTACCTGCCTCCCCGGCCCGGGCAGCTTCAATAGCTGCATTAAGAGCGAGTAAGTTGGTCTGGTTTGCAATATCTGATATTAAACGAACTATCTTTCCGATCTCATCCATCTGGGAATTGATCCCTGTTACAATTGAGTCAACCTCGTTTGCCGATAGTGTAATCTCGGTCATTGCTTTTTCAGATTGTTTGGCAAGTTCAACACCTGTTTTTGCAAGGTTATTTGCCTCATCTGAAGCTACGGAAACTGATTCGACTTTTCGTGATACGGCTCCAACTGTAACGTTGAGATCCTCCATCGCTTTGAGAACCTGGGCAATTCCATCATTTCCCTGTTCTGCATTCTGACTTACTTTACCGGTATTTGATGCGATCTGTTGTGCACCTGAAAGAACCTCCTCAATACTTGCATGGACCTCTTCAGTACTGGTGACCAGATCAGTGACATTTTTAGTAATCAATGAGATTGCTTCGGAAACCTGGATACCCATATTGTTTAGTGCAAAAACAAACTGTGTCCAGTCCCCTTTTACTTTTATTGATGGATCGAATCGTGCAGTGAAGTTATAATTCGAATAGGCCTCTGCAATTTTCATGGATTCCTGAATCGGAATTGATATAGAATCAAGAGTCTGGTTCATCCCTTCAATTATAGCCCGATAGTCCCCTTCATGAATGGTTGGATCAGATCTAAAACTGAGATCTCCGGCTATTGCTGATTTGGCAATCGTGTTTGAATCATTCACCAGTTGAGTAATCGCGTTACGTGCAGTCTCAACAGCCGTATTGATCTTTACAAATTCCTCTCTTGCAGATGCAGAATGTTCATCTGCATCAAGAACGGTGCTCGTGAAATTTGTATCTCCCCTGGCAATGGAACTGATGTTTTCCTGGATGAGTGCTACAGATTTACTCAAATATTGTATCATCGAATTTACTGCAGTCAAATCAGTAAATATTTCAATAAATCTCTGAACTTCTCCATTTTTATCGAGGATTGGGATGTATACACATTCAAGGTGTCGCAGTCCTGCCGGAGTTTCAACAATTAGTTTTCCACCCTCTGGTTTTTTACTTGCAAGTGAGTCTTTTAAAGTTTTTCCTTTGCGTTCAAGTACTTTAATATCAGACAGTTTCATCTTTAGACTTTGTTCAGAACTGTATCCTGTGATTCGTGAAAAGGCAGGATTAACATCAGTAATGGACAGATCAGGAGTTACTGTGATGATGGCATGTGGATTTTCCCTGATAAAGGTCTTGATCTCCTCAATATAGGATATCTGATCTGTGACATCCACGTACATCGAAACCAAAGAGGTAACAATATCATTCGCGTTTACGATTGGAATATAAGTAAAATCAAGGATTCTTACTGCCCATCCAAAGTCCACAACAAGTCTTCCCCTCGATGGTTGTTTAGAGGCAAGAATACTCTGAAGGGAAAGACCTTCTCTTTCAAGGATCTTAAAGTCCTGTAGTTTCATGGACAGTAGTTTTTCCTCCGAAATCCTGGATAATTGTTGGAATGCAGGGTTCGTAGAGAGTATTTTTCCAGAAGGATCCATTGTTAAAATGGAAGCCGGATTCTCTCGAACCAATGATTCAGACTCGTGGATCTTATCTAAAAGTTCAGTGACATCAACATACATCGAAACCAGGGAGGTCACAACATCGTTCGCATTCACGATTGGAATGTAGGTAAAATCAAGGGTTCTGACTCCCCATCCAAAATCAACAACGAGTCTTCCTCTTGATGGCTGCCTGGATGCAAGTATATCCTGTAGTGAGCGTCCTTCCCTTTTTAGAATCTTAAAATCCAGCACTCTCATGGTAAGTAACTGTTCTTTGGATATTCTGGATAATTGTTGAAATGCAGGGTTCGTAGAGAGTATTTTTCCAGAAGGATCCATTGTTAGGATAGAAGCTGGGTTTTCTTTGATAAGTGATTCAGACTCATGAATCTTTTCTAAAAGTTCAGTGACATCAACATACATCGAAACAAGGGAGGTTACAGCATCTTTTGCATTCACGATTGGAATGTAGGTAAAATCAAGGGTTCTGACTCCCCATCCAAAATCAACAACAAGTCTTCCTCTTGATGGCTGCCTGGATGCAAGTATATCCTGCTGTGAACGTCCTTCTCTCTTTAGGATCTTAAAATCCTGCATTTTCATTGTGAGCAGTTGTTCTTTGGATATCCTGGATAATTGTTGGAATGCAGGGTTCGTAGAGAGTATTTTTCCAGTAAGATCCATTGTTAAAATGGAAGCCGGATTCTCTCTGACCAGCGATTCGGCCTCGTTGATCTTTTCGACAAGTTCAGTATTATCAGCAAAAACGGCAAAGATCTTGGGTATCTCGCCTGTATTATCAATAACCGGAATATGGGCATACTCAAGAGTTTTTACACCGTTTGGAAACTCAATAATGAGTTTTCCGGTTGCCTTTCTCTTGTTGTATATGGCCTCATTAACTGTCTGGCCGTCACGCCGTATTATTTCAAAGTCTGTAAAGGATCTTCCGATCCAATCTTCTCTTTTGTACCCTGACATCTCAAGAAAAGCCTGGTTTACTCCGATAACTGACAGGTTAGGATCCATTTCAACAAGGGCGTATGGATTTTCATGAATCAGGGTATTGTTCTCTTCGATTCTTACCTGTCCGGTCATGTCGGTGACAGAACTCAACAGGCAAGGTTCACCTTCGTACTCGATTTTAGTGAGGGTCACCTTGGCAGAAAAAATAGAACCGCTCAAAGTGCTGTGATCAAAGTAGAACGTTACTGATCCGGTCTCATGTGCTTTTTGTATGTATTTTCTGCTTTCAGAATCTGAAGCTCGTCCATTTCTCTGTGTTTGGGGTGCGAGAAGACCTGGATGTTTTCCTACTATCTCCTCACGGCTTCCAGCGCCAAATATCCGAAGGGTGCCCTTGTTGCAGTCTATTACAGTCCCGTTTTTTCCAATGATGAATGCTGCAACAGGAATTGAGTCTATTATCTTCTGAAGCGATGCTGTATCTTTGGAATTAATAGTGGCAGAGTCACTTCTTGTCATAACATTACCCGATTCACTCTGCCTTCAAAGCTGGCACCGAGTGATTTAATATGATACAATTGTTAACCCTGTAGAGTCATAATAAAGAAGAGTGCTGGCGCCAGGTTAATAATATTTATATATCAGTATCTTGGGAAGGACTATTAATGGGTCTCTCTCGGATTATTATGTCAAAGAAAAGTCGGTGTTGATTATAGTATAATGCAAAACGTTCTTGAACAATCCAGAACGTTTGCTTAATACTATGAAGCGTTTTTTGAGAGTACGTTTAGAATCAATCTCTGTGTCACTTCGATTACTTCAAAACAGTATGTTTGCATTATAAGATAATAGAGCCCGAACTTAGAAATTGCGGTCAATATCTATTTAGATTATAGAGCCAGAACCCGGAATTGAACCGGGCTGTGCTGATCTGCAGTCAGCTGCATAGCCTCTCTGCCATTCTGGCGTCTGTTTCAGGCTTACACCTGTTACATACTATCGTTGCTCTTCCAGGGTTATATAAGCAAATATCAAGGCAATATCATCCTCATCTTCTTATCCTCTTCTCTCTTCTCTGTTCAGCTATTGATATCACCAGCATATCGGCAGTTCTGTGATAATCTGTCAATATTTTTATTTAATGAACATGTCGTGAGAAAATTGTCTGATGTCATAAATACTAAAATTCAAACGCTATTTCTACCCTTTCATCACCACTGATGATGATCTCTCCCCTCTGTAGTGCGGATCCGATCCGCACTTGATCTCTCATGTGAATCTTAATTCCACGACTGAATATTACGTGTATTGCCCGTTAGTGCGGAAGATCAGATCTCACTGATATCCTCTTGTAGAATTATGGAATCATTATACACATCTCTCTTTTTCCGCACTACTTCAATGAATCTTAATATAATTCTATTATTTTAAATTTAGAGAGTAAATGTAAGGATTTTATAGTGCGGTGGATTCCGCTCGGCTGTCAATAAACAGGCTTTTTCCCCGCACTGCCGCACTGTAAACCTGATACATACCACTATCAGGATCATCAGATCAACACAAAAAAGGGACGAGATTTTGGTGAAAGAGAACTCAAGGGATCTGTTTCACTCTGCTTACGGGTCCTTTCCTGTGTTCTCCTGAAAGAACAGCCCTGACCCGTGAAACCGGAGAGACGTATAAGGTATCCTTGATCGAAAGGTAAAACCCTTTTCCACTATCCGAGAGCCTGGCACATCCAGACACCGGACCTGATACCTCACACTCACCAAGACCCATCAGGACTGTAATAACATGACTCTCCGGTATCGTGAACCTTCCAACTCCATCAATAAACAGAGCGAGATCTCCATTTTGCCGAATCATTCTTCCACAAAGATCAAATCCGCTATCCAATACTGTTTTTTCTATGAATGCACCCATATTCCATTACCTTTTAGTCTGATTTCTCATCTTCAAGTGGACAGACATACATGTTTCCTGGCTGCTTCACGCTGATCATGCATATCCCCCGCCTCCGTTTTTTTGGTGTCGATCGTGTTGTCGTGTAATACTGCCATTTCAGAAACTGACACCCATTTTTTCGACACCTGGAAGTAAGCAACCGCATCGTTCACCTTAAGTATGTAACTTCCCACCCGCGTTCTCCTCCCGTTATCGCATTCAGGGAGGGCCAGCCTGTCTATCTGACGCACATTCAGTCGAATCTGCGTTCAGTTTCTCCCGGTTATAACATGATTCACAGATTTTTGTCCGTGAAACCGGATCTGACATTGTTGCAGGGTTTAATCCACAGATATCGCAAGTGCCGATATAAACCTCCCTGCGGATCATCGCATCCGGGTTTATCACGCCGGGAATTGTAACAATCGAGGCGATTCTTCGCGATACAGCCCTGTTATAGCAGGTCAGACAAAGAACCTGATGCTCATCTGACGAATTAGCATTCTGAACTGCTGACCTTCGCTTTTTGTAATGTACCTGGCCTTTTCCACAGACTGAACATGAACGGTACTCCGGGAACCCTGCAATTCGTGTGAAATCATATGGATTAATAGACTCAAATGAACATCCGCTCTCATTATCTGGCAAATGAAGAGAATCATCAGATATACAGAGATCCCGGGATATCAGACCATCCTCTCTGTTACCCTGTGTATTGCCTCCATCCTTCTGCTTGACAGTTTTGATGCCTGAATCATTCTCCCTGGTACGATCATCAGGGTCATCAGATCCGCTCATTTTATCGGGATCGGTAACCAGCCAGACACTCCCACCTTTTACCCAGGCATCATAGAGGTACTGGTCCCACATGTACACAGTTGTCCGTCGCATGGTTGTGTACCCTTCATCCCCTTTGGAAACCGTACGGTCAAGAAATGAGACAGCCGGGCATTTTTCAAGCAGACCTGAATACAGTTTTCCTCTGGATGTATACCCATGAAGTAACTTGGAAACCTGACTACTCGTCCATCCGGTAGCCCGTTGAAGTTGAGAAACTGTAACTTCAGAGTGGCTGAACTGGGAAAGAGCTGAAACAAGAACTGCTTCACGTTTTGTCAGCTTATTTGCCTGTCCTCCTACCTCCCCGTTGAGTCCCATAAAGAGCCTGGCTGCCTGATCAAAGTCATCAATTGTTGCAACGATACAGACAACATCGTTTAAAACCTTCTTTTCCCGTTGATGCTGAAAAATGGCCGCATTGGTGCGTATCAGGTCAAGAAGCATGTCAGGGTTTCTTCGGTTCTCTGCAGACTGAAACCTGATATTCGTGGCATACGGGATAACGACCCATACAGAACGCAGGTCTTCCCACATCCCCTGACAGACACTGATATCGTTGTTTGATTCAACAGAAGAATCAGGTAATTGTCCTGCGTTAGAGAGCGTCCGATCAAGTACCTTGTGGTCCTGATCGTCGGTATCATCGATCCAGCAGGTGAGCATCCGGTTATAGACCTGATCATCACCGACACCTTCAACTTTTGCAAGCCACCACACGCAACGTTCAGGGATGATACAGATCTGTGGTTTTCTGTCCTTGTTAACGGTCCGGTAGGGAAAAGGCTTCTGAAAGGATGTTGTCACTCCTTTGAGGATCTCCTGCATCTGGTCTGAAAGACCCACATCGTCAAGAGTAATCACGGTTCCTGCTTTGAGATCTTCCATGTAAAAGAGAGCTTTATCACTCACCCTCCCTTCTATCCTGAACTCTGGTGGGATCAGGGATCGCATGGTATCCATTGCATGTGACTTCCCTTTCCCTGATTCACCAGAAATTGATACATGAAGACCTTTGCTATTCAGTACAATCCGGGAAATAAGTGAATGAATAAGGCATTGAGCAACCTGTCTGTCACCTTCATGTTGTCTGCCGAAGGTTTCGAGCAGGAATGACAGCGGATCACCTGTTGATAGTATCTCAAATGACTGGGTCGCAAAGGGATCAGGAGCCTCTCTGGCATAACCGTGGCCGGAAAACACAGAGTCAGCCTTAAGTTCTCCTTTAGCATACTTGATCACCTCTGGATCGATCTTTGCCCTGATCCTATCAGATCTTACTTTTGCAATCCATTTCTCCGGATCCTTATACACAGGTTCAAATCTGGCCCTCAGTTCAGGCCATCGCTGCGTTCCACCTCCACAGGAGTCATGATGACAACCAGCAAAGATGGCGCCATTTTCAAACTGAATAGCAAATGCCCCGTCAGTATGAGCAGTTGAAAACGGACATGAATCCAGAACATAGAGTGTTCCACTCTGGTATGGCTTAGCAATATATGTCAGACCATATCTGCGGAGCCACTTTGCAAGATCCAGAACATGCTCACTCACTGCAGCAATAGCTTCAGAGGTCCGGGTTCTTCCTTTATGCCTCACATCTGGTTCTGATGAGTGAACCGGATAGGTACTGATAAATTGGCTTATGTCATCAGCAGAAAGAACTCTTTCAATAGGTGGTGCGAAGAGAATTCGCGATCTCCTGTGTGGTCTCTCTTGCAGATTGTCCCCTTTGCGGGATATTGTCCCATATACCTTCCATATCCGTGCTGCATTGAAGTTGGCAGTGTCTACCTTGCATCGTGCATGTGAAAACCTAATGTCAAGGATCTCAAGGACATTTCTGATGAGGTTTCTACTATCATCATCGTTTGGAAGATCCACCGGATAGAGAAGATGTGCCCCATTGCCTGAATCAGCCATAAGCGGGTCAGGCCATCCGCATGAGACAAGGAACGATCTGATAGTTTTAGCAAGTGAGAGGGCTGTTTCGTGTTCCTCATCTGAAGAAGAGACACCTGATGGACGCACTGGGTCGATGTCAATGGGGAGCCAATGTCTTCTGATGATATCTGCATCCGCTGTTGATGCATCCTTTCTCTCAAGCCTCACTTTGATCCTGTTTGCCCGTCTGGCAAGCAGGGCAGGATTTACCTCGTTCAGGGTTGCATATATGCCTGAAACACGAAAATCCTTCTCCCGCTCAAGAATCTCTGTTGTAGCTTTTGCAAGATCATCAAAGTATCCGGATGATATTCCATCGCCACTAATGGTCCTGATCTCAATAACCTGCCCGGGCTCAAAGAGATACTGCAGAGAACTGAGGACCTCTGTGACACGATCACAGTCTGTCATCGCTCCATCCATGAATGAATTTTTCGCGGTTCATTCCGGCAAAATAGGCATCGCGTATTACCGGTGTCTGTAGAAAAATCATGGGAGAGGCTCCTTTAACCTGATTGCCCCGCCAGAAAGGATCAGGTATCGACGATAACAGTGGTCTGAGCCTATCCAGAACTGAACTTCTCCAGGATATCCATCGGTCTGGACAGAGGAGACGAGGAGCCTGATCTCATCCTGAAATGTTGTTTCCTTCATCTTAAGCGAGCCTATCCTGATAAACAAGATCCTTTTCATCTTGTTCCAGGCTATCAGATGGAAAAGAGAGGGTAGGGCTCCATCACGTTCAGTAACCCTGACAGCATTGTATCCGTGTTTCCGGAGCAGGTTCCTTGCTCCATACTCTGCTGTTCTGCGGCTTTGCCGTTCATAAACCGGAGTCATTACTGCCCCCGCGTCCTGATAATCTCTGTCCGGTTCTTTTTCTGAAACTTGCTTTTACAACCTTCAATATGGATACTATTAAAAAAGTGGCGGTTGCAATATGAGTAATCCCCGCGTTAATCGGCCTGCAAGCATGAATAACTAACGGGGATTCATATCGTTGCATAATTCCTCTTCTGATTCATTATTTCTCCTGTCTGCCCGCTCCACATGTTGATTCTGATTCTCCGGGCATTGAAAACACCGTATTCTTGTCATCTTTCTAAATGTTGTGATATTAATCGGAAAAGTAAACGTAACTATTATGGGAGTTAATAGCATGCGGAAGTACGGTTAACCGTTTTTATTCTCATTATAGCGCTGATGACTGTGTTTGTCAGGGGTTTTTTGTATACTTCTCTCGCATGCAGTAATGCTTCTAAAACGGGTTAGTTTCTAAAATAAGTCCTGTAATGGCCGTGATCCGGACCCCTGCCCGGAGAACTATATGTGTGGACTACCCATCTCTTATAGTCGCTATTCGGGCGACAAGGGGGAAAATATGGGAGATTTCACTCAGAAGAGTGTGGTTAAGTCAGCGGTGCGCAAACTTGCATCACCAATTACCGACTATACTGCATTCAATGCACTTGTCCAGGATGTCCTGGACAACAATCCGTGGGGATGCACAGCCTACGAGTCCGCAGGTGTCGCAAAGCCTGCTGTTGAAAAGTCAAAAGAAGCGTATGCGGCAACCATCGTGTATGAGAATGCAGAGGCCAAGACCGTCGGGAGCATTCCGGTCCGTGGGCCGACGATGTCAGCGGTGAACACCGCCGTCACCCAGATCACTGGCACTGCAGCAATCACTACCGGAATGGGGGCCGGTGTGACGCCATCACATGACTCGTCTGAGGACTCGTTCAGCTGCACGCTTAAGGCTCATGCAAGCAACGGGGAGCTCTACTCGGTGACATTCAAGAGGGACAGTGTCACCATCTCCAGTTATGAGGCTGATTCAATTCGGACCGGTCTTGAGGCCTGGGCTGATACGGTTGCCATCCTGGCCTGAACCTCTCTTTTTGCATGAAAACATTTTAAATAGTCCTGATGGGGCCCCCAATGGGCACCATTGGGGTTTATATCCGGGGGGAGTATGAAGAAAGATTGCGTTGCTGTCGGGCTCATTTGCCTTATTCTCGCAGGGCTTGCAGGTGCTGATTATCTCGCAACTTCGATAAGCACCGACGGGTCGGCGATGCTTGCAACATCAGGGTCTGATCAGAACGGGTCGTTTGTATCGCGGGTGATGGGTGTGGATGCTGCCCGTCTGGTCAGGACGGTATCAGGTGACGATGGCGTGCACGATCTGGTGGTATCTGGTTCAGGACCGGTTCTTGTATCAGATTTTGCATCAACACTATTGAGAAATCCTGAGATCAGGGATCGCTGCATTTTTCTTGATGCCGGAAGTGACCGATCTCTGGGTGAGGCGTCGGTATACACTTCCGGGATTTTGCAAAAGGGAGAGTATGATGCTTCCCGTGCTATCGGTACAGATCTCTCGGGAGAGACCCAGGTGAACGGGTCCGGGCTGCTTGCTTTCGGATCAGTCGGATCTGGGAACAGGTCTTTGAAGACCCGGGGGTTCGTTTCGGGCAACCTCTCCGTGCAGGATTTCTTCAGGTATGGAGGGAGAGTATGATCACTGAACTGGCTGCCGGGGTATCAGTTGGGATTGCGGTGATGAACGGGCTCGCAGCGTATCATCTCTACCGACAGTATCGTCTGCTTGCAGAGGAGTCAACAGAGTTTGCAGGTATGGTGATTACCCTGATCAGGCATGAGGATGGGGAGATCGCTGTTGATCCGGTGGTCCTTGCCGGAGAGGTCATGGATTATATGAGTCGGATGTCCGGGATTGTGAAATGGATCAGGGGAAGAGATTAATGGTGATCCATGGCTATGGACCCTTTTATCCATCCCTTTTTTCAGAAGAAACTAATTATCTTGTTTTAAACGAAGTATTCGAGTTGTTTGTTTATCGAGACAGAACAACTGGAATGCAATATGTGTAAACTTTTGTGGATTGGAATGATCACCGCGATCCTGAGTTCAGGAGGTGCTTTCGCGGACTGGTTGCCGAACCAGACTCCTGAAAACCAGGTGATCTCCATCAGTACTGTCATAGATGTCATCGGTTTTGTTTCAGATAGCACACAATTTTCCTGGGTGACTGCATCTCCAGGTGCAATACCCACCGGAATGCTCGGAGCAGGTCAGTCTGTAGCTGATCTCAGTTATCATGACTCAACTATGACGAACGGCGGGCATCTCATGATGAACAAGCAGGTTGATTTCGATTCCAAAGACAAATCTGCAGGTATGAACAATCTGGAGACACAGAAGGTTCTGACATATAATGGAATTGACGGGTCTCATCTTGTTGGTGAAGAAGAGTACACGCTCTCCGTTGCCGGAAGGAGTGGAAGCTCAGATGACGCAATCAGGTGCGTCTTCTCACAGGGAAGCGGGGCAGATTTGCCATCGTTCTGTAATATCGTGACTGCCAAGAGTAGTCTGATCAATGTAAACAGTGCACAGATATCTACAAGAGGAGGAGTAAGGGCTGTAGCCTCAAGTGCTGATGTTCCTGCTGCTCTAAACTACCAGATAGCGGTCACCCCTGATTCAAATTCTGGATCAAAGTTTGCAGAAGGAACCGTGAAGACCGTCTTTGCTGGCAGTATTATGGAGGCGAGAGACACAACCGGAGAGAACTGGAACAAGACATCTGCAACAAACACATGGAAAGATTCCTCATCAGTAACAGGTGGAATAAAGAATTTCCAGAAGTCATTCGGATACACATCCGGGTTACGTGTTTGATTTAAAACACCCATTTTTTTGAAACATTCAAAAAATTTCAACGATATTTGTATGATAGAAGAAACATTTTCTTTGCATACAGGGTAGTGTATACATGAATGTGATATCAGTATGGCTTCACAAAAATGGCGTTAATTATCGATTCCCTTGCCTTTCCTTGTGGTTAGGACTACTGTTTGTAATGATTGGTTTCTCATCACCGATTAGCGCCGACTATATGCCATCACACGGACAAAAAGGTACGTTCTTCCCAGGATTTTCTGCGAATGAATCTGCTCCATTGAATCTTAATATCACAGTGAATACCACCGATTATACAATTGAGGCTGCAGAAAACCAAAGTAAACAACGGATAAACTATATCTTATCCTCAATGCTTGATCCATCCAAAGGAAACATGAATTTGTCTGATATTACGGTTGTACCGTATTCAGTCTCACAGATCAATGCAACAGGTACATCATTAGAAAAGATCTATGGAAATAAATCCGTTTATCGTGTAACCTCTATTATACACGTCAATACAACCCCAAAAGAGAGAACTAAAGTATTCCAGGCAACAATGCCTAAATTATTGAATGATGAGACACTGATGAAGGCGAGTTATTCTGCCTCATATGAACGAAAATAGGTCAGATGGTATTGCAGAATACTTTATCCTAATTTTTGGCTAAATTAAAAATGATGAGATGGAGATTACACACTTTTCCCCATCTGATACGCCAGGTTCATCTCTGGTTTATCTTTGATATCTCCCACATAGGTTACATCTACTGCAGAGATGATACCCGCCTCTTTCACATTGTTCAGACAATCAAGAAATACTCTGAATCCGCCAATAGTAACATCAGATGCAGTTTCACTGGTATCTGCACAGGTGGTTATCAGGTATGCTTTTTTGTTAGATATCTCCTGATAACGCGAACATGTTCTATCAATCAGGACTTTTAACTGGGCATCCATGTTATAGAAATAGATCGGGGTTGCCATAACAAGGACATCAGCCTTGATCATTTTTTCCAGGATCTCGCCCATATCATCATTCAAACCGCATTTTCCACCGTTTGTCTGACAGGTCATACATCCGATGCAGAAATTGATCTTCTTATCCTGAACAGAGATCTTCTCAACATGATTGCCTGATTCAACTGCTCCCTTCATAAACTGGTCACATAACAGATCAGAATTTCCACCCTTCCGGGGGCTTGCAGATAAGATTAACACACTTTGACTCATAGTTCTCATTTAGTCCTGTAAATGTAATTTTTTAAAATTTTTAGAGAAAAATAGGCTGTTATTAACGTACACTCCAAAAATTATCGTACATTGTGATATTCATCATCCGGTACAGGTTCAAGCCATTGAGCCTCTCCCTTTTGTGGGTTTGTGCTGATGGCAAGATGGGTAAACCAACTGTCAGGTGTTGCTCCATGCCAGTGTTTCACATCAGGGTGAATACTGATGACATCACCAGTTTTAAGGGTTTGAACAGGTTTTCCTTCTTCCTGATAGTAGCCATTCCCGTTTGTAACAAGCAATATCTGGCCTCCGGGATGTTTATGCCAGTTATTGCGGGTTCCTGGTTCAAATGTCACATTGTAGATGGGGCAGTTGAAGATAGTATCCGATGATACCAGTATTTCAAGCCAGACTGGACCTATAAAATTCTCATTTGTTATCCGTTCCCCTACCGGGAAGACAGATCTATCATGAACTTCTTTTCCACATTCCATGAAAATATTCCTTATTCGTGTAATCCAAATATATCACAAAGATCGACATCATCTGAGTTCTTTATTCCAGATTATATCGAAAAAAACCTGATTAAGAAAATGAGATTATGCCTTGGTTATACCTAACTTGCCAATCCACTCTGCGACCTGATTTTGAGCATTATTCACTTCACTTCCCCTGATCGAAAGCCCGTCAAGTAGAGTAGCTTTGGGACAGAGATTTTTGATATCTGTTACACTGGATCCGAGTTGACTTCCCTCATGAGTACAGAAGGGGATGACTGTTTTTCCAGAAAGGTCATTCTCAGTCAAAAAGGTTTCAACTGCCATGGGCATGGTTCCCCACCAGTTTGGATATCCAAGGAAGATTACATCATATGAATCAATATTTTCAACATGGGTAGCGAGTTTTGGCCGGTATCCTTCACTCAGTTCCTTCTTCGCAACATCAACTACTGCCTGGTATTCTGTAGGATACGGATCAACCGTCTTGATTTCAAACAGATCTCCCCCGACCACATCATGGATCTGATTGGCTATCGTGCGGGTATTCCCGGAATGGGAAAAATATGCTACAAGGATATGGTTGCTCCCTCCATTGGATGTATCAGGCTCCTGATTCTGTACATCATTCGTCTGGCTATTCTGGTCACTGGTTACATCTCCCCAAGCAATCATGGAGAGGCTCATCAACATAATGAGTATGATCAATTTTTTTTTCATAATCCTGGTTCTCCTGGTAATTTTAGTTTTAGACAATTCTCGAAACGCATTTTTTCAGGTGCATCTTTACATTTCCGGATTCTGACAGAGTGAAGGTGATCGAACAATTAATGTCATCACAAGAACGAATGCAAACGCCAGCATGACAGTACCGACGGTAAGTGAAGCAGAAATCCGTTCGGCCAGGATATGCTGTGCATCTAATCCTGGAGATCCTGCTGCTGCAAACACAACAACGAGAATACTCAATCCAAGAGATCCACCAAGCTGATGAGCAACATTGACCGCTCCTGAAGCTGCCCCTGCATCCTCTTTGGTAACACCAGCAATTCCTGATGCTGTAAGTGGCCCGAGCGTAGCACCCTGACCAGCACCAATGACAACCATCGGGAGTGCAATTGCAGTCAGGTATGGAACCTCAACAGAGAGCCTTGAGAGCCATGCCATACCGACCATAGTAATAATCAGACCTACAGCGAGGAGGCGTCCGTTTCCGTACCGTTCAGTAAGTTTTGGAACTGCAATTGCGACAATAAAATTCGCAATTGTCATCGGCAAAAACGCAAGACCTGCCTCAAGAGGGGTATATCCATACACATTCTGGAGAAAGAGTGTGATATAGAACCAAAACCCCATCATCGCTCCAAGAAAGAGAAATCGTGCACCATATGCGCCTGAACGCTCCCGACTTGAGAATAATCTGAGCGGCATTATCGGTTGTTTTGCCTTCCACTCATTCAGAACAAAGAACGCAAGGAGCAAAACTCCGATGACGATTATTCCAATTGCAAGGGGATAATCAAACCCGGTTGTTGCAGAGTGGATGATTCCATAGACGAGTGCAGTCATACCGAGTGTTGAACTCAAAGCACCTGCGATATCAAAGTGACCTGGGGTTCGCTGTGTTTCAACAATGAAGGATATGGCTGCAAGGATCAACGCGATTCCAATAGGTACATTGATGAAAAAAGCTACTCTCCATGAAAGCCAACTTGTGAGTACTCCACCTAAAATGAGTCCTGTACTTGCACCAATACCGGCAACGGCACCATAATATGCGACAGCACGGGTTCGTTCTGTACCTTCCGGGAAATAATCAGAGAGGAGTGCAAGTGTCGAAGGAGCCAACACCGCAGCACCGGTTCCCTGTAATGCCCGGCCTGCAATCAGCCAGAAAGCACTTGGAGCAACACCTACGATGAACGATGCAACAGAAAAAAGGGCAACTCCGAGAATGAACATCCTTCTTCTCCCAAGGATATCACCAGATCGTGCACCAAGCAATAGCAACCCTCCAAATGCAAGAGTATATGCATTTTGTACCCATGCAAGTCCGGTATCAGAAAAGCCAAGACTTGAATGAATTTTTGGGAGAGCCGTTATGGCGACAGCAATATCAAGAACGATCATTAGGTAACTTACCAGAATGATCACAAGAACTGCTATTTTGTGGGAACGGCCTTTGTCCTGGAAAGAATTTTGCATCGTGGTACTCTCAAACAGAAATAAGTTTTTTCGGATTAACCAAAACGTATCATTTGAATACGTTATAGCACATATATGGAATGTATTACTTTAATAGAAAGTTCAAACATGTATGTTACATACACACAAGGATGAAACTAATGGCTAAAAAGCAGAGAAAAGTGAAATACAGTTGGGGAATCATTGCTGCAATAGATGTCATCGGTGGAAAATGGAAACCTTTGATTCTGTATGCCTTAATGGAAGAGACATTACGAACAAGTGAACTATTGGAACGAATCAAGCCTAAAATATCCCAACGGGCGCTTACCAAAGAAATTCGGGAGCTAGAACGGGACGATCTCGTAATTAGAAAAGTGTACCCTGAGGTTCCACCCAAAGTTGAGTATTCACTTACTGCAAAAGGAAAAACCCTCATACCAATTCTTGAGGACCTCTGTGTCTGGGGCGATGAGCACTTGAGTGATATCGTTGAGTTTCATTGTAACGAAGAGGAATAATTTCATCAGGATCAGACTGATTATATACGACTATTATCAAGTTAAAAAAATTAAATGGTTTAATAAATTACAATACTATCCCAATCTTTCGAACGAATTTGATGACAGTATCCTGGGCATTTGTCACTTCACCGCCCCGAATGGCTATGCCATCCAAAACAATTGATTCCGGGCATATTTTTTTTATATCTGAAACACTTCTTCCAAGACCGCTTCCTTCGTGAGTACAGAATGGCACAATGGTCTTTCCTGAGAAATCACAACTCTCCAGGAAGGTACAGACCGGCATTGGCATAGTTCCCCACCAATTGGGATATCCAAGAAAGATGATATCATACGGTGCTGCGGTTGACAGCGAATCGGTCAGTTTTGGTCTGGCATTGTCATGCAACTCTCTCTTCGCAATCTCAGTAGTTTCCATATAATCCGAAGGATATGCTGCAGCTGATAGAATATAAAAAAGATCTGCTTTGGTTATATCTCGAATCATATCTGCGATTACTTCTGTGTTACCCTTGATCAGGTTAACAATCTGCCCATTGACATAGTTATTACCGCTACGTGAAAAATATGCGATGAGAATTGTAGCTTTTTTAGGGTCCATTATGTTACCTCTCTATCTAAATGTTGTAGCAATGAGCCACATTGAAGATATTTACGAAAATGTGGGAAATGTTTAAAAAACTGGTACTAATGTCGCGATTTAAGGATGATGATTTTATGACTTCTTGAACATCTCCCGTGCAATAGCAATTCGTTCCTCAAGATCAGACCCACCAAGCTCTTCTTCTACTGATTCAAGAATGCCTGGAATCTCGATATGTTGTGGACACTTCTCTAGGCATTGCTCACATTGTATGCACTGAGATGCAAACTCAGGTTCGCCTGCTGTTATTGCTCCACTCAAACGAACTGCATAATAGAATTTTGCTTCGTCAGCATTTCCGTTTAAATACTTGTTATTATAGATTTCAAAGCAGAGTGGAATATTTACGCCAGCTGGACAGGGCATACAATACCGGCACCCGGTACAGTTAACTTTCAATAATTCGTGGAATTTCGTTTCTACTTTTGAAATTACCTGCAATTCAGTTTCAGTCAGGGAGTTCGGGTATGCTTCATTTGCTATCCGTATATTCTCTTCAATATGTGATTCTTCGTTCATCCCTGAGAGAACGACAGTGACCTCAGGATGGTTCCATATCCAGCGAAAAGCCCACTCTGCAGGAGTTCTCTTAATCGGAGAACTCTCCCATATTTCTTTGATTACAGGCGGTACGGGATTTGTTAAGTTTCCCCCTCTCAGAGGCTCCATAATCATAACAGCAAGACCTTTTGAAGCAGCGTATTTTAAACCTGCTGTTCCAGCCTGGTTTTTCTCATCCAGGTAATTGTATTGGATTTGACAGAAGTCCCAATCATACCCATCCACAATCCGGTTGAAATCTTTTCCATCGCCATGGAACGAAAAACCTGCATATTTTATTCTTCCATCTGCTTTGGCTGTATCAAAGAAATCCTGAATACCAAGTTTTACAAGGGTATCCCAGAGATCACCTACAAGGTAATGAGCAAGGTAATAATCGATCTGGTTAGTCTGAAGTTTTTCTAGTTGAGCATTGAGAAACTTCTCCATATCTTCCCTGGTATTGATGAGCCATGATGGGAGTTTCGTTGCAATTTTTACTTTCTCCCTATACCCGTCCGCAAGGGCATGAGCTAAAAAGGGTTCACTCTCTCCCATGTGGTAGGGCCAGGCAGTATCAACGTAATTTACTCCCTGATCAATGGCATATCGTACCTGTTTCTTTGCCCGGTCTTCATCTATTGAGCCATCTTCTTTTACAGGAAGTCGCATACATCCAAATCCAAGAATTGAAAGATTATCGCCAGTCTTTGGGTTATTTCTGTATAACATGATTTACCTCAGTATTTTGTAATAAAAAATTTCAATATAAGACAAATATATGTATGCGACATAATTGCATATATAGTGGGTTCGAACATGAATAGCACATACAAACATGTGTGTGACTAATGAGTAATTATCCTATTGAATTTAAAATTAAGCGATTTTTGACGCTTTTTTGATCCTGTATTCTTAAGTAGATCTCAAACTTCAGTACCTTTTCGAAACAATGGAGATGTAAGCCGATTTTGTGTGTTCTGTGGTTAATTGCCTTCAAAAATTGTATCCCCATTAATTCGCTGCTGATAATTGGGGTGCTTTCATTTGGATACCAGAAAAGGATAATACTGTAGAGACATTGGCAGATGAAGCCAGGGAGTTACTCATTACATTTTTCACATTCTTCATCTTCGCTACATACTACCTCAATATCATCAGGCATGTGTCTGGATCCCCAAAGGCAAAGTACATCCAAAACAGGCATTAATGATTTTCCAAGGTCTGTAAGAGAATATTCCACATGAGGTGGTATCTCTGCAAACACTTCCCGATGAACAATCCCGTTCTTTTCAAGATCTCGAAGAACCCTCGTTAACATCCTTTGACTGATGATATGGTCTCCCTCTTCTAATATCGTGGAGGAGCGAATTTTCCGGTCTCCAATAACATAAATCATCAATCCGTTCCATTTTCCTCCTATTAGATCAAGGGTTGCCTCAACACCGGTGAGATATTTTTTATCAGTTTTTTTCCTGCTATTTCCACCAGTTGAATGATTCATATGATACGAATAGCCCCCAATGCTATCAACTGCTTTCTATATCAGATTTCTTTCTTGAAACAACCGTTTTAAATGGAATTTGGATCAAATATGTCGGTTGATAATTGTTTAAACAATGTGGGGTTATGAAGAATATTGTAGTGCGTTTACTGGAATTTTAACATATATTTGCGAATAATTTGATTTACCTTAAATTATCGATATTTTTATCAATCATCGGGAGTTTGATAGTTTTTTCATGAAATCCGAAGTTTAATTATTTGCTTGGTAAAAATATCCCTATTTGTCTGGATGATCCTGATTATATCGTACAATAACTCTGTTTTTTCCAGTTATGTAGTATGTTTGTATAATAACATTTAGTTACATCCTTGTTCGTATGGAACATGAATGTTCCATTTTCCTTTATGAATTTACATTTTTTACAATATATTGCGATATCTAAAAACACATCATTGTTCTTCTATTACCCAGGGTAACGAAGAACCAACACTAAATCTGTGATTTTTTGATATCATTATCAGATTGTGACTGTAATTCGCGATATTGGGTGTATGAAAACGATGACTCTGATTATTAAAAGATTATGGAAGTGACGAACAATGCGAAAAAAATTACATATTCTTCTGGTTTCTCTCTTCTTTCTTACATGTTGTGTATATGGAAGCCTTGGTGCTGAAGATGAGGGGATTATCCAGGATCAGCAATCAACAACTAATTTGTCCTTCATTGGAGAAGTTTCAGAACCTGATTCTCAACTATCAGGTGGGAATGCTCAAGATGTGCCAACAGTCTATATGACTAAAAATATCACTCCGGAGGGGTTGATGTCTGTATACAAGGCACTTGGGCGTGAAGCAACAGGAAAAGTTGCGATTAAACTGCATATGGGAGAACTTGGAAACACAAATTATCTTTCTCCTGATCTCATCAAAGATCTGGTTCTTTCAGTAAATGGCACATTTGTTGACTCCAATACCTTCTATGGAGGGGCAAGAAACAATACCCCAATGCACCTGCAGGTTGCAAAGGATCATGGTTTTACCTATGCCCCAGTTGATATCCTGGATACTGACGGAGAGATCAGTCTTCCAATAAATGGAGGAATTCAACAAAAAGAGGCAATACTTGGATCACATTACAAGAATTATGACTTTATTATCTCAATTGCGCACTTTAAAGGTCATGCAATCGCGGGATTTGGTGGAACATTCAAGAATCTTGCGATTGGACTTGCTTCAGTGAAGGGGAAGGGAAAGGTTCATGGAGCTGAGACACTCGCGGATGCCTTTATTACTCCTCAACCTGAATTCCTTGAAAATGTGGCTGAGTACACCAAAGCCGTTGCTGATGATAAAGGTGACAAAATTGTCTACATCAATGTATTGAACAATCTCTCTGTAGATTGTGATTGTGACGGCCGTGCACATAAAGCTGAACTGGCAGATATCGGCATTCTTGCCTCACTCGATCCGGTAGCCCTCGACAAAGCCAGTGTTGACCAAATTTATGCATCTCCTGATGAGGGTAAGAAGCATTTAATCGAGAGGATAGAAGCACGAAACGGAACTCTTGTTCTCGATGATGCAGAAAAACTTGGAGTAGGCAGTCAGCAATATAACCTGGTGTCAGTGGATGGATGACCCTTTACAAAGGGAACTCATCTATTTCCAGTTTTATTTCAACACCCAACTCGACCAGATAGCCATTTACTGGGTCCTGGGCATCCTTATTGGATCAGCAATATCTGTGTTTGGTCAACGCTGGATTCACACATTTTCCGTGGCAATGCAAAAGAAAAATTGTGGAGTCTTAAGCCTTGTTCTTGCCAGCCTGCTGGGAATTGCTTCACCTCTGTGTATGTATGGAACAATTCCAATTGCTGCCTCTTTTTCACAGAAGGGGATTAAGGATGACTGGCTTGCAGCGTTTATGATGAGTTCCATCTTGTTAAATCCTCAATTACTGATTTATACCCTGGCCCTTGGCAACACAGCGTTTAGCATACGTTTTTTCAGTTGTCTCCTTTGCGGTGTTATTGCAGGAATTGGGGTTAGAATAGCATACAAGAATAAAGGTTTCTTTAATTTTACCGGTTTTGGAGATCCGGTATGTCGTGACATAGATCCAAATCTGTTTCTGCGGTACCTGAAAAATGTCTGGAGAAATGTAAGAGCAACAGGAGGATATTTTCTCCTTGGTATCATTTTGTCAGCATTATTTCAACAATACGTTCCACCGGAGTTTATCGCTAATATATTTGGAGATCAGAGAGGATTTGGTGTTCTCCTTGCGGCTACCATCGGAGTTCCGCTCTATGTATGTGGTGGAGGAACAATACCCCTTCTGATGGAATGGCTCCAGAGTGGGATGAGCATGGGGGCTGCGGCTGCATTTATGATAACCGGTCCTGCTACAAAGATAACCAATCTGGGTGCGGTTAAAATTATCCTTGGTGCAAAAAATTTCACGATTTACATCCTCTATGTGTGGATATTTGCTGTAATTAGCGGAGTTTTGATCAATGCTTTTATGTAGTGAACGTAATCTTCAGGGTTATTTAAAACATGAGATGATTTCATCAACATATGCGGAGGTGATTGAATGGACAAACATAAAATTAGAACAATATTAAAACAAGTTGCAGATGGTTCTTTGTCTGTTGATGAGGCAATATTGCAATTCAGGACAGAGCCGTTTGAGGATATGGGATTTGCCAAGATAGACCATCACCGTGGCCTTCGCCAGGGTATAGCAGAAGTGATCTATGGAGCAGGAAAGACACCAGAGCAGATTGCAGAAATATCATCGTCCCTGCTCTCTCATGGCCAGAAGACAGTTCTGATTACCCGGATTAATAATGAGGCTGCTGAGTATGTGGGGAAATTACTTCCATTACATTATTATGACATTGGGAAAGTAGGAATTATCGGTGAGATACCTGAACCAAATGGTGCAGGAAAGATTGTTCTTGCTACCGGGGGAACAAGTGATATTCCGGTTGCTGAAGAAGCAGCACTTACTGCTATGGCTCTTGGAAATGAGGTTACACGGCTTTATGATGTTGGAGTTGCAGGAATGCACCGGTTACTTGCTCATGTTGAGGATATCATGAGTGCCCGGGTCATCATCGCTATTGCAGGAATGGAAGGAGCACTGGCCAGTGTAATCGGGGGTTTTGCCGACTGCCCGGTCATTGCAGTGCCAACAAGCGTTGGATACGGGGCATCATTTGGTGGTCTGGCTGCTCTCTTGTCCATGCTCAACTCCTGTGCTAGTGGAATAAGCGTGGTGAATATTGACAATGGATTTGGAGCCGGATATCTGGCGAGTATGATCAATCACATTGGGGTTGAATGAAAGTCCTCTACCTTGATTGCAGCATGGGTGCATCAGGGGATATGCTCATGTCAGCACTGCTTGAGTTACATCCAAATCCTGAAGGTTTTTTGCAGAGGCTCAACGCTCTACAAATTCCTGGTGTTTTTATTCAGGCAGTGTCAGCAGAAAAGTGCGGGATTTGTGGAACGCAGATCATCGTTACCATACATGGGATAGAAGAAGGGAGCGATCATCTCCACCATCATGATCCTCCTCATGAACATCAGCACACCTCGATGTCTGACATCAAGCACATCATACATCATCTGGATCTCCCTTTAATTGTTCGAGATGATGTAATTGCTGTGTACACGATCATTGCAGCTGCAGAAAGTCAGGTTCATCAAAAACCTGTGAAACAGGTTCATTTTCATGAGGTAGGAATGATGGATGCAATCGCAGATGTTGCCGGGGTATGCCTTTTAATGAGTGAACTTGGGGTAGATTACGTGCTTTCTTCCCCTGTTCATGTCGGATCAGGGGAGGTTGCATGTGCACATGGAATCCTGCCGGTACCTGCTCCTGCAACGGCACATATTCTCAATGGTGTCCCGATCTATGGTGGAACGATCAAAGGAGAACTCTGCACACCAACAGGAGCTGCTTTACTAAGATATTTCTCATCAGACTTTGTATCAATGCCAGTGATGAAGGTTGAAAAGATTGGATACGGGATGGGAAAGAAAGATTTTGAGAGTGCTAACTGTCTTCGTGCAATAATTGGAGAATCTCAGAGTTTCAAACAGGCATAATCTTTTATTCACCTTTTATTGAATACCTTGCAACCAGATCTGTGTATGTGTGCTTATTCTTCTTCGCATTTAAACTCAATATCATCAGCCATATGTTCCGATCCCCACTCACAAAGTTGATCAAGGATTGGAATGAGGGATTCTGCTTTTTCAGTTAGGGAATATTCTACTTTCGGAGGCACCTGTGCATAGACTTTCCGGGTGATGAGACCATCACTCTCCATTTCCCGAAGTATCTTTGTCAGCATGCGTTGTGTGATCTTGGGTTTAACTTTGCTTAAGAACTCACTGAAGCGTAACGTCCCTTCCTTTAATTGATAAATTAATAGAGGTTTCCATTTTCCTCCAATAATATCCATTGTTGCCTCAATTGGCCAATTATATTTGTATTTCCCTGGGGTATCGATCATGGGTATCAAACCGGTAAGTATGTCTCATGTATGTTTGTATGCATTATTTTAGAGAAACCTTCCTATCATTTTTCTACAAAAACATCGGTGATACCGGTCTGTCATACAAGAAACACTCAGATTATATACCACCGATGTAGAGGAGATGACATGAAGGTAATACTGGTGAATGGGAGCCCGCATAAGAAGGGTTGTACACATACTGCATTGACTGAAATAGAAAAAACCCTGAATGAAGAAGGGTTGGATAGCGAGATCTTCTGGATTGGTATAAAACCACTTGCCGGTTGTACGGCCTGTAAGTCCTGTGCAAAGACAGGCCAATGCATATTTGATGACTCTGTCAATGAATTTCTGGAGATTGCTTGCGATGCTGATGGTTTCATATTCGGATCTCCGGTCCATTATGCAGCGATATCGGGTGCAATGACCTCATTTATGGATAGGGCATTCTATACCGATCTTCAGGCAGGTAAAAAGACATTTTACATGAAACCAGCCGCAGGAATCGTTTCCGCACGAAGAGCAGGAACGACAGCTGCATTTGATCAACTCATCAAGTACTTCACCATCTCGGAAATGCCTGTAATATCCTCCCGATACTGGAATATGGTACATGGAGGAAAACCTGAGGATGTCGAAAATGATCTTGAAGGCCTGCAAATCATGCGAGTACTTGCACGGAATATGGCATTTTTCCTAAAATGCAAGGAAGCTGGATTGAAAGCAGGCGTACAACTCCCGGTAAAAGAACAATACATCTTCACAAATTTTATCAGATAGCCTGAGTTTTCAGATCAATCTGTTGTGAATAATTTGAGGATCATCCTTTTGACTGCTCTACGGAATTGGAACACATGGATACTACAGAAAATGATCATGCATAATCCAGACCAGTCGTGGATGTCTGTGATTAAAGCAAGAGGGATATGCCGATAACTCAGTCCAAAGGTAGAAATGAATCCTGGCCATTTGATGATACCGGTTATCACGGAGACAATTGTCGTCATGAGAAGGAGGACTGTTGTAATTCTGATGAATACCCTTTTTTTCATGAAAAATCACTAATTATTCTCATAGATAAAAGAAAGGATGAAATCCAAACCACTGTTTCGTTTCATGAACCGAATTTCAAATGTTCAATATCAGTTCACCATGAAGATGACTATGACTGCTGATTTTCTGATAAAACTTCATCCATACTCCCGGAACGGTACCCTTTCAGGTCGATTGTTACGTAAGAAAACCCAATATTACGGAATTTTTCTTCGATTGGTAATCGTTGGTCAATAATTCTGATGATATCCTGAGGAAGAACTTCAATTCTTGCTATGGTGTCATGATGTCTGACTCTAACCTGCCTGACTCCGAGTACTTTTAGGATCTCTTCCCCTTCCTCAATCATCCGCAATTTTACATCAGTAATCTCCTCTCCATAAGGGATACGGGAATAGAGGCATGCTGCAGAGGGTTTATCCCAGAAAGAAAATCCTCTGAATTTGGCTATCTCCCTGATGTCTGTTTTGGTGATATCCGCAAGAATGAACGGGTGAATAACCCCACAAGAACTAAATGCTTCAATTCCCGGGCGATGTTCTCCCAGATCAGATACATTTGCCCCATCAGCAATAAAACTGCACCTATGCTGTGTTGCTGCCTTTATGAGAGTATGGTATGTCCCAATTTTACAATGCCTGCACCGATCATGGGGATTGATCTTTTTTAATTCGGTAGATAAAGATTCACCAGGTATCACTTCCAAAGAAAACCCAAGATTTTCAGCAGTCTCGACAGCCTTTGCAACCTCTTTCCGAGGGACCTCCGGACCATCGACGAGTACACAATGAACCTGTTCTTTTCCAAGAACCTCATTGGCAATTGCCGCAAGGAGCGTACTGTCTACCCCTCCGGAATATGCAACCAACATGGGGGCATGTTTTTGGAGTATTTCTTCAAGTTTTTCTAATTTAGTTGTTTGATCCATAATACCTGTCCTGTTTCAATGTTTTGTCCCGATTTTAGTTATTCGACAATGCAGGTCCATGAGATGAATGTGTTTCAAGAAACCAGGGAATTATTGTAAGTAACATGACATAGGCAAGCAAAATACAAATTTTTTTGCTCCTAGATGATATTTGACACACCAAGGTTGCAAATTTCAAGTGCCGGGCTGGTTATTATGAAGGCTGATCCAGCTCCCTAACTCTTACCGATCTGATATTTCACGGAGAATGAATTCTTAAAAAATTCGATTCAAGATGCTTGGATTCTTTGCTCAAACAGGGAATGAGATAAGTGTGTGTAACTGTCTCAATACATGTGATATCGTATCAATGAAAAAGAGTTAAGAAACATAGTTGTTTCATAGGAACATGGATGAAACTGAAAGGTAATATAGAAAAACGATTCATACTAAATTGCTTTCTATTTTGGTGAATTTGCCCTACTATGGTGTGAACCGTGCCTTTCATGCACTGAAGAAGTATTGAGTTAATCCAGGGAATTAAACGATTGCACTCTTACTTGTAAAAACGATTATCATCGGGATGCCTTCGATGAGGCTACTCAAAAACAACAGATCGTATATTCTGTTTTCTCTCCTGTGGAACCAGGGTGCTGGTACATATGCCTGAATTACCAGTACCCATATCCGATGATCTTTCCCGTGAGGAAGTAAGATTGTAGGTTAGGAGCTACAATCTGGAGATTGGGAAAGTAGCAGATGTCTGATCTTCCCTTTATGCCCGGAATTCTGGTCCCACGATATTATTGACGACACGTGCATATACCCCCCCTTACCGTGTCCGACAAAGGTGTTGATCGTCTCTTCAAAGAGAGTGAGAGCACCATCAAATCCTGCGTAGGTCCGGTTTAAGATGAGCCGGTTCATCGTTGGGAATGAGACGGTTATCGGCAGTGCTCCATACTCCTGCAGTACAGTTGGTGCTTCGAGCGAACTTGCATACAGGAACATGAATGGGCGGTTCTTCAGGTTCTGTCGCACGAGAGATGTATCTCCTCAAATCCGATGCTCATTCACCCTACGTAAAGGACTCTCTGAAAAGATGGGCCACTGAGTGTAACACTTCATATCCTCGATAACTCATCAGATATTCCCCCTTCTTATGAATCATCCCGCACTTTTGTAGTTTTTCCAGATGAAAGAGAAGATTTCCTCCACGGAGCCCGGTCGCAGACGACAAATCGGTGAATGACTTACCACCACAGTAAAGCAATTTGAGAATTTGAATCCGAACAGGACTACTGAGTCCCTCATTGAAAAGAGCAGCACTCTCCCCCTCTGGTATAGACATTACAAGTTCTGAAATTTCTTCTCCCTCCTTGTAGACACCTATTGCACGAAGCATCTCTATTTGTTTATCGAGTTGTTGGATGACTTCCTGGTGACATAATTCACAGTTATCATGTGTGGACCGGGATTGTATTACCTGTGCTTTTTTCCGAACTGATTGTATATCATCTGAAGTGAGTTCACCTGAATTAAGGTAGTTCAGAATATCACCAAGGAGTTCTTTGAATACTGGGTGACATCTCGTCCAGTTCGTGCAGCCTGCAGCTACCTTCCCAATTGACTCGCACCCCGCATCCTGATAACCTTTCATCATGACTTCACTGCAATTTTTTTGAAATTCTTTCAGAAATGAAGAGGATTGGAGATGATACATTTGTTCTGAGTACTTTTTTAAGTCTGATCGCATCTCCTGCAATTCGTTTAAAATGCGGGTAAAATCGGTTGAAATTTCAGAAATTTTAGTCATTTTATTCCCCAAAGTGATGAAGTAAGTTATAAATCTGTATCAAACAGGTGGGAAGTATACTTTTATGACGATTCAGTATATCTTTGTATTCGACAGAATAGTAGTTGATACAGATGGTAGCACTCACAGCAGAAATGAAAGCGGCATTTTCAACCATAAAAGTTTTCCCGGTTGCAACTGCCTCAAAAGAAGGATGGCCGAATGTTGTTCCTATCGGATTTGTTGAACTCGCTAGTGATGATACAATCTGGATTGCTGACAATTTCATGAAAAAAACCCTTGCAAACATTAGGGAAAATCCTAAACTATCCATCTTTATTTGGGGCCCAGAAACCCAAGGTTGCTTTCAGATAAAGGGTGATGTGGAACTGAAGACATCGGGTCCTGAGTTTGATAAGATGCATGAAACTGTAAGATCAAAAATGGCACAGGCTCCTGCAAAAGGACTTCTCATTGTTAAGATACGGGAAGTATTCTCCTGCACTCCAGGACCGACAGTCGGAGAAAAGATCATATAACTCCCTTTTTGCATGAAAAAGACCTTTTCACCGGTCTTACCTGGGGCCCCCAACGGGGCACCGTTGGGGTTTTGATAGTACAACTCCACCCCCGGTTATACTCTGTTTTCTCTCCTGTGGAATCAGGGTACTGGTCAATATGCCTGAAGAACCAGTACCCATATCCGAAAGTTCCCGTAAGGAAGTAAGATTGTAGGTTAGGACCTACAATCTGGAGATTGGGAAAGCAGTAGATGTCTGATCTTCCCTTTATGCCCGGAATTCTGGTCTCACGAAATTATTGACTACACGTACATATACCCCTCCTTACAGCGGTCCGACAAAGGTGCTGATCGTCTCTTCAAAGAGCGTGAGAGCACCATCAAACCCGGCATAGGTCCGGTTTAAGATGAGCCGGTTCATCGTTGGGAATGAGACGGTTATCGGCAGTGCTCCATACTCCTGCAGTGCAGTTGGTGCTTCGAGCGAACTTGCATACAGGAACATAAATGGGCGGTTCTTCAGATTCTGTCGCACGAGATATGAATCGGTCTCAAATATCACATCAGGTTTAACCGGGGTCTCAAGGCCTTCGGTGAGGTGTTTTATGATCTCTGCCCTGACCTCCTCCGGTGGTTCATCAGAGATCTGGACGACATCAGGCAAATACCCGAGTTCATTAACCAGGAACCGGGTAATCCCTATTGCAATGCCTGAATCAGCCACTACCGCAAAGAACGGATGTGGTCTGACCAGCATGTGAGCGTCACCACCGTATTCAATGAACCGGTACACCCGTCGCTCTTCAGATTCAATGACCTTCTCAACAACGCCCTCTGAAACATTGAGTGCTTTTCCAACAGTCCGGAGAAACTCTGCGGTCTGTTTTGGCCCGATTGGGACTGATGGGAATGTCAGATACGGTGTGTTGAACTTCTCTTTCAGCAGGTTTACAACCCGGTGACCGTTCCATGTCGAGAGGACGATGTTATACTCTGCAGATGGGATGTTTCTGAGCTGATCGGTTCCGTCAAACTCGGCAAGGAACACATTTGCGGTTATTCCGATTCTCGCAAGCAGATCCTTTATGACTTTTGCATCTCCTTTCCAGAAGACATGCTGATATGGAACTATTCCGAATATGTTCACCGTCTTCGGCTTGATCTTCTCAGCTGGTTTGAGCAGGTCGTTGATTACTGCTTCAAAGAAGAGTTCATACCCTTCATATGAATTTCCGGTAAACCCGGAAGTCTTCACATAGATGATGTCCTTCTCCTCTCTAAATGGTCTGACAACCGCACTCACGTCATCTCCGATAAGTGATGGAACACAACCGGTGATCACTGCGTAGAGATCCCCTTCCATCAGTTCAGTACTTGCCGAGATGAGATCCCTCAGTTTCTCCTCACCGCCAAAGACGACGTGGTGCTCGACAAGTGAGGAACAGGGAGTACTGGTTCCTCCCTGTGGACCACCTGCGTTCTGGCCCCCGGCATAGAGCTGCCCGAAGAGCTGGCCGATACCACAGCCGGCTCCTGAGTGAAGGATTGGAACTGATCCATATATCCCGAGTGCAGTTCCGAGTGCTCCTCCAAGTGCACAGGAGAATCTCGGTGCTTCTAATGCTCTCCCTTCTGAATAATCTTCAGATGTCGATTCTGCTTCTGCACTGCTCATTAGATGCTCTCCGGTTTCATGTAGTAGAGTGGGTTTGACTGTTTGAACCACCACTCGCGGTAACTGTCTTTTGTCTTCGCTTTGAGGGTCTTCTGGAACGAGGTACTCTTAAGTGCCTGGAGGAGGAAATTTCCAAAGGCGATCGCTCCGGTGTACCCGCTCTGTGCACTCCACGGATGTGGATCTCCACGAAGTGCGTGAATCCTGGTTGATCCCTTGACTCTCTTGTATGCCCCTCCCTGGAATGGGCAGCTGAGGGTCAGATCGGGGTCGAGCTGCTGGGTGATATGTGACTGCTCTGCGGCCTGGAACGTGTTTACCAGAAGATCGAAGTCACCAACCTTTGAGATAACCTCTTCGAGATCCTCAAGGATCAGATTGTCATAGTCCTGTGACATCGCAGCCGGTGATGTGAGCCCAAGTTCGTCAAAGAACGGGAGCTGTGCAAGCAGCCTGCCCTGTCCGAGTGATCCGAGCACCCGTACCTTGCTTCCCTTTTCAGCAGCAATCCGGTCAAACTCTGATCTGATCGCCTGTAGTTTTGGAACCCAGGTCTTGTGCTCATCCTCAATCAACGCCTCGATCTCATCGACCTTCCCGGTATGCTTTCCGATCTGTCTGAGCCACTCATCAGTATTTGCAACACCCATCGGTGAGGGATACATGAAGTACGGAACACCATACTCCTGCTCGAGTCCGCGAGAGATGTAATCGGTATACGTCGGGCAGAGTGGTGCAGTTACTGCGGCCTCTGAGAGCTGCTGGAACTGTTCCACACTGGCAAACTCCGGAATCAGGTTTGCACGAAGACCGACCTTGCTGAGCAGCCTCTGAATCTCAAGCCTGTCCTGCCAGGTGTACGAGAGCATACTTGCAACATTAACCAGGTCCTCCTGCTTCTTCTCTGGTTTTTTCACCAGGTACTTCAGGATTGCATGCCAGAATGCATCATATCCGGTCTGAACCAACCGGGATCGAACGCCTTCACAGTGTATCGGAACGATGGTTGCGTCGATATGAGGCTGTACATCAGCGACTGCTCCTTCGATGTCTTCACCGATGATCCCGGTAGTACAGGAGGTCAGGATGAAGATTGCCTTTGGATTGTAACGGCGTTGTGCCTCGTATATGGTCTTTTTCAGCTTGTCGCCGGCCCCGTATACGACATCCTTGTCCCGAAGGTTTGTGGTCATCCAGTGCAGGTCATAGTTTGCAGGTCTTCCCATCTCGACAGGGACTCCCCTGAAGAGCTCACGGTATCCGAGTGCCGACGATGAGCACCCCACCGGAGCATGAAAGATCGTTGCCGAATCCCTGATCGTGCCGACACGAACCGAGAGGTAGAAGTTGAGCGTACATCCTGACGACTGTGCGAATCCACGCTCATGATTCTTGAGGCATCCTGATTTTGCCTGGTCGACGAGCTCACTCGCTTTCCCATAGAAGATATTGATACCATTTGCCCGTTGTTCACGGTTTGGACAGGTGGTCTGGGAGAGATCTATCTTCTTCTCGTAGAGCTCCTTCTCTGCTTCATCCCTGGTGTTGTATACCATTTTTATCCCCTTTCAATTACGTGGCTGCAGCTGCTCTTCCTGACTGGTGAGAACCCTCCTCCTTTTTATCAAGGAGGCGGTCTGACCATGATTCAGCCCATCCTTTCAGTCCTTCCGCGTCAAGCGGGGCAGGAACATACTTCTTCTCGTTGGCTATGATCGCTTTTGCAAGCTTGCGGTAGACATCAGCCTGCTCTGAGTCAGGGTCATACTCAACCGCTGTCTGTCCACGAAGTTCACTCCTCGTGATGGTGATCGATCTCGGTACATACTCGGCGATGGTTGTCCCGGTCTGGGCAGCGAAATCATCGATGATCTCCTTGTGGATCGGCAGGGAAACCGAGTTTGCGATGATGCCTGAGAAGAGGGCTCCTCCACTGTTGGCATACTTCTTAATCCCCTTGAAGAGGTTGTTTGCAGCGTATACTGCCATGAAATCGGCAGATGTTACCGTATACACCTGCTCTGCAACACCCTCACGGATTGGGACCGAGAATCCTCCACAGACCACATCGCCGAGGACGTCATAGAGGACAACATCAGGCTTGTACTCCTCGAAGATCTTCTTCTGTCTGAGCAGTTCGATAGCTGCGATGATTCCTCGTCCTGCGCAGCCTACCCCCGGCTCTGGTCCTCCGGCTTCAATACAGAGTACTCCTCCGAATCCCTCGTACACGATGTCTTCGATCTCGACCTTCTTGCCGCTCCTGATGGCGTCAAGAACTGACGGGATTGATTTTCCTCCACGGAGGTTGTTGGTCGAATCACTCTTCGGGTCGCATCCTATCTGGATGACCTTCAGGCCACTGTCAGCAAGAGCTGCACTGATATTGGATGTCGTCGTTGACTTTCCAATACCGCCCTTTCCATAGATGGCAATATTTTTGGTTCCGGTCATGGTATCTCCAAATTCTGATACCAAGGTCATCATGACAAAGGATAAACCGAAAGAATGGTGCAACTGATGGCTGTATCTCTCAAATGATGGAAAAGATGCGGCAATTATTGTAGGCCTCAGCTCTCTCCAGAGAAATCCAGGGTGAAAATAAGGTTCTTTTAAGTACAGATCTCATACTGGCTGGTGAGATCTCAACTCCTGTGATCAGGGTTCATGTTCCCTGATTCTGAAGAATCTACACGTGAATGCCGATCGCGCTATCAGATACGGATCCAGGTACTTCACAACTACATGACCAGTAGATGTAACGGCAATATCCTGAAAAATGGTGTATTGGTTCAATCAGAGATCTCTGCTGAACCAGATCTGATATTCTCTGATTTGTTGATCTAATAACACAACGGGATAATAACAAGATTCTGGGATTGTATATGGCTGATAATAGATTACTAAAAAAGTTATGAACCATTCACCCCATTCTTACAGTCCCGGAAGAAACAGTTCCGGTAGATTAACGGAGTGAACATTGTTGTAAGCAGGCTCATGATGATGATAGTGACATAGATACCCTGGTTTATTACCCCTTCCTGCAGCCCGATTAATGCGACAATCATTGCGACCTCTCCCCGGGGTGCCATCCCAAATCCGACAATGAGTGACTCCTTAACACCCATACCACTGAAATATGCCGGAACTCCACAGCCGATTAATTTGGTCACTACTGCAATTATTGTCAATACAACAAGGAATATGGCAATATCAGATGTTATTGCTTTCAGATCAACCATAATTCCAAGTGAAACAAAGAATATTGATGCAAAAATGATCTGGAGATACCCTGCTCCTTCTTTTAGATCATGACCCTGTTTCAGTTTGATCTCGTTGAATGAAACACCAGCGATGAATGCACCGACAATCGCTGATAACCCAACCATTTCAGAAAGAATTCCATAAACAAATGCCATCATCATCGCAAATATGAAGGTGAACTCCGGGTATTTTCCGGCAAATGGTGTTTCGTCAACGTATTCGATAAACCGGGAGATGATCAGAACCCCTACTGCCGCTCCGATAATGACAAATGCCACCGCTTTGATTGCCATAAATGCAATTGATATTCCTGATATCGATCCGCTGGCAGCTTCATTGCTGATGGATAGTGCAAGGAGACTCAGAATATCATCGATAACAGCCGCACCGATGATTGCTTTTGCTGCATTGGTCTGGAGCTGGTCAAGTTCCTGAAGAACATTTGCCGTAATTGCGATGCTCGTTGCGGTGAGTGCTGTCCCGATAAAGATCGCACTGGTTCCTGAGTACCCGAAGAGAATTGAAATACCATATCCTCCGATCCAGGGAATAATCACTCCGACAAGGGCAATTATTCCGTTTCGAATCTGCATAATCTCATGCAGTTTAAATTCCAATCCTATCACAAAGAGCAGGATCACTGCACCCAGATGGGCAAGACTACTCACAAAATCCGTGTACTGAATCCATCCGAGAACACTCGGACCAACGAGAATCCCGACGAAGATAAGCCCGATTACTGCGGACTGGTTAATTCGAGAGGCTATCAGATAACCAGCAAGGGCAACAAGCAGAAGCAGACTCATCTGAAATTCAGGTGAAATAAATAACTCTTCCATGGTATCTCCCAGCTAAGGCCCCATCTTCGGGGTCTGGAATCATATAATGTGATACGTTTGCTCTCCGTGGAAAAAATAGATTCGAAATAATCCTGATTGTACTTGAGATAATCATACTCGAAAAGGAAAAACCATGAGCAATACATCCACGAGCAATAGTTGGTATGTATCCTCTATGTCAAAGACAGAACGCGCTGAACAAAAAAGCGATTCTCCGAGTAATATTCTGTCTTACATTGGAAAAAACCATTTGGCGTGGGCAGAACCTCAACAACCATGATTCGGAGGGATTCCTGTAACCTGATGAATGAAAAATCAGGATCATGTATGGGGGAGATCGGAATCGGAGATCACCATGCATATCCTGATTCGTATCCTGTTCCTACAGGATCTGCTCTCTTATGTACAGGGTATGCCCGGGATATCATGAGTTCCGAATAAAAACCCCAACGGTGCCCCGTTGGGGGCCCCAGGTAGGACCGGTGAAAAGGACTTTTTCATGCAAAATTATAATACATAAGGTGGAAACCCCTATTCTATTATAATTGAGGAGACTGGAATGAAATTCGCGATTATGTGTGGAATTTTCCTGATATGCCTCCTATGTCTATCAGGTATGGGAACGGCTGATCAGGCACCTGGCGTGATTAACCAGAGTGAAAAGATCTGGAATGGTACCTGGGAATCTGAAGGGTATTCTCTGTATATCCAGCAGAGTGATTCAGAAATCAAAGGATATTATGAGCCTTTTAATATCTCAAGCCAGGATCCCGGGCTGCTTGAAGGGGTTCTCTCATCTGATGGCAGGGTTTTTTCCGGAACATGGTCTGAAACCGGTCCCATTGCGTTTGTGTTGACTTCTGATAAGTTGTCATATACCGGGGCTGGAAATGTCCGCCCTGATGCCAGCCTGAACTCATCTGGATCATACGCTACAATAGGAACAAGGATGGAATCGTCGTTTGATCCTGAACAACTCTGGAATGGTTCATGGAAGACAGATCGGGTAATAAATACATTCATTCAGAATGGAGTAACAGTTACCGGTTCATATGCCCCATTGCCTGATACAGGAGATGAACCCGGGACATTTACCGGAACTGTCTCTGAAGATGGAACAACACTCTTTGGAAACTGGAGTGAGAGTGGAAATTTCTCATTTACTATATCTAAAGATGACCGGTACTGGAATGGAACCTATGATATGGCACAAAATTCTTCTGCAGGAGCTGACTCGTGGAATGCAACAAAGGTTCTGTGATCAGGTTTGATACCCCCAATGGTGCCCGTTGGGGACCTGGGCAGGGCCGATAAAGGGCTATTTCATGTGAAATGGCGAGGGGTTTGAACCAGGGATTCAATCTCTGGAATAGAGATCTCTTCCTCTCCATGTAACCGCCAGAGCAGCAACATTTCAACCGAATTCATTTTTATAGTACTCCTTCAGAAATGAGATTACGGCAAATTCATGAATGTATCATTCGATATGGTGGTTATCCTCATCCAGATGGCCTGTGTTATCGTGGTTGTTGCCCAGGTCGTCACGGCTTCACCATTTCTCAGACTAACCCTTCTGCAAAAAGGAACATGGAGACAGATCCTGGTCATTGCTATTCTCTTTGGTCTTCTCTCAATCTATGGGACATATTCAGGTCTTGAGATCCTTGGTGCAAAGATAAATATCAGGGATCTCGGTCCCATGATTGCAGGTCTCATCGCTGGTCCGTATGCAGGTATTGGTGCAGGCCTCATCGGAGGGATCCAACGGTATTCGATCGGTGGTATCACCGCAATTCCCTGCTCTCTGGCAACCATCCTGGCAGGTCTCATTGGTGGTTTGATCTATCTGCGATCAGGGAAACGATTCTGTGGTGTTCGTACTGCTGTCTGTTTTGCTATCCTGATGGAGGGCCTCCATATGCTTATGCAGCTCTCGATGGTTCAGCCATTTTCGGTTGCATATGAGATTGTCGCCACCTCTGCTATACCAATGATCGTGGCAAATGCCCTTGGAATGGCCGCATTTTCAATAATTGTTACAGATTACCTGGCCCGGATGAAAGAGAAGGGTGCTAGTGAAAAAGGTGATTGAGGAGTTATTCTGCAATAATGAATAATGGTACCTATCATTAGGCCAGGGTACTTCCACTTGTTGTATCGATCAGGGCTCCTTTATTCTCAAGTGCAAATATGCCCTCGACACAGAACCGGTTGAACGGGCACTCCTCAAAGTGTTGACATCGGGCTCTCTTTCCGTCCCGATGTGAGCATCCGTTCCGTGAAAGGCTACGAAGGGCTTCTGTAAGGCCAAATGTGGTGATTGACGCTCCTTCAGACCCGGTTTGTGTCAGTGCCTCCTCCCAGAGCTCCCTGACCTTTTGAGATATCAGTGACATCTGCCCCGAGTACGAACCATATACAAGTCCCAGGGCTATACTTGCCCTGACGATGTGGATATCGGTGAGGAGAGGGATTTTATTGAGGTTTACAAGTTCCTCTATCCCTGCTTCACTCTTGAGCAGCGACAGCCATAACTGCCCTTTCTTCTCACCGATGAAATGCTGAAAGTCGTACACCTCATGATACCGGGCCGGTATCATCCGGCTCAGGATTTCAGGTCCGTCCCACTGGCATGAACTGAGGAAATTTTTTGGATCCCCTCCCCACTTCTGAAACAGGTATGTGCCGGCGTTCTTCCAGATCTCAACATTTTTATTCTTGGTGCCTTCCATGTTGAGATTTTTCAGATCATATCTGACCTGATCCACCTCTTCACTGAACAGTGCCTCAGGTGAGAAGAGGTATCTCGTCTGTTCAGCCTCATATGCCTGCCTCGATGAGTCCCAGAGTGCAGGAGAGTTACTCCCGTTGTCAATCGAGAGCGTGAGTGTGATGAAGATGATATGCTCGATAGATCCAACCGTCACCCCCTGAGGTGGAGCATAATTTCTGGTCTCCTCCGGAGCTAAGAGCCCTGAGTTCTCAATCGCATCAGGTAGTGCACGAGTGATATCTATTGCCCTGTTTATACTGTATTTCAGACTCATTCTGCTACCGTCTGTTATTACGTATAAGCATCACAGAGATCCTGGAAATCCGAAAGAGCTGCTCATGCTCAATACGTTTATCTGTCAGGTTTATCATGGTATTCGACTCTTTCAACCCGTCCAACTCCTCAACACTTTTACATCGGACGACACATATTCTGCTGTTGTTGTGCCGGTAATTCTACAAAATTTACCGGATTTAATGAGTAGTATTCTGCAGTTCTTCAGTCTCAATCACCTCTATTGAGATATTTCCACAGTCTTTTGCAAACTGAATAAACGCCTGAAGGTTTTCTGAGTGAATCGACCTGAGTGATCTGGGAATGTATATGCGAATTATCCGGGTTTTTTCAGACTTTTTCTGTTGATCTGATACTATCTGACGTATCGCCGAGATGATCATACCGAAGTTGATTCGTTTGATGACCCGTACATGTCCGATAGACAGATCATCTATCCATACCCGAAATCGGTCAGAAGTCAGGATGACTCTGGTGGTATCCTCTTCTTCTCCGGTTTCGGTCATATATCACGTTATGGCAGCACTTCGTCCATGCTTCCTGATCGGTATCCCCGAAGGTCGAGTGTGACATACGAGAATCCGATACCCCGAATTTTCTGCTCTATCTCTGTTTTCAGGGCCATGAATTTGATCATATCATCAGGCAGCAGTTCGATCCGTGCGATATTTCCATGATGGCGTACTCTGACCTGGGTGAATCCGAAGCCCTTCAACACTTCTTCACTCTCCTCGATCATCTGCAGTTTTTTATCTGTTATCTCGTCGCCATACGGGATACGGGAGTACAGGCATGCAGAAGATGGCTTGTCCCAGAACGGGAGTCCTTTCTGTCGTGCGATCTCCCTGATATCCTGTTTTGTGATCTCTGCCATAATGAACGGATGAATCACGCCGCATGAACTGAAGGCATCGATTCCGGGACGGTGCTCTCCCAGATCAGAGATGTTTGCTCCGTCAGCAATTGAGTTACTTCCATATCGCCGGGCTGCTTCTACAAGAGTCTGGTATGTTCCGATCTTGCAGTGTCTGCACCGGTCTGACGGATTGATCTGTTTCAGGTCTTTTGAAAGTGATTCACCCTTGATTATCTCAATGTTCAAACCGAGTGCTGTAGCGGTAGATATTGCTTCTGCAACCCCTCTACGTGGGACTTCAGGTCCGTCTACAAGGACACAGCGGGCGTTTTCAGTGCCGAGTGTCTCCAGTGACAATGCAGCCAGGAGTGAACTATCCACTCCTCCTGAGTATGCGATCAGGATCGGTGCATGTTCTTTGAGTATCCCTTCGAGTCTGGAGAGTTTTGTTATAAGATCCATGGGTTTGTTCCTGCAGGATATCCTATCTGGAGAGTTATCTAAAGAATTTTCACTCGCTGTACAGGGTATCTTCTATCTCTTGTACTCTTTCCCGCTCTGATGTTGTTGCAGGTTTGAACGGGATGGCACAGCAGCAGGACGGGACCTGCATGATCGAGAGATCGAATGTCCCGATCTTTCGTGCCATGATGATCGTCTCCTCTTTATCATATCCGATGAGCGGACGATACACCGGCACATCTACTGCATCATCAAGGACAAAGAGGTTGTCAAGTGTCTGGGATGCGACCTGGGCCAGGGATTCACCGGTAACGATCCCCTTCGCCCCTGATTTTCGGGCGATGTCCTCAGCAATCCGGTAGAGGTGCCGTTTACAGAGGACACAGGCATACTTCTCAATTCCCTTCTTTTTGAGTTGCATCCGGTTTGCATACACCTGACCGTCATCGATCACATGGAGAGAGAGATCTGGCTGATACCTCTTGAGATGCTCGACAATGAGACGTGCCCTCTCTTCTGAACTGTCATCATGAAACGGAGCAATCTTGATGTACACCGGGATTATTTTACATCCCCGTTTCATCATCATGTACATTGCAACCGGTGAGTCGATACCACCTGAGTGAAGGGCAACAAGGGTTCCTGATGCACCGGGGGGCACTCCTCCCGGACCCGGGAATATTTCAGTGTAAAAGTAACAGTTCTGTTCCCTGACTTCAATATACAGTTCGTACTCCGGATTTTTGAGATCTGCACGTAGTTCAGGGTGAAAACTCCTCAAATAATCTCCGAGATCCCGTGCCAGCTCCTGAGAGGTGAAGGGGTGCTCACCGGTCCGGTGAACTCTGAGTGCAAACGTAGATGCCTTGCCGATGCCCGTCTCTGCAGCATACCTTGCTGTCTCCTCTTTTATGTCAGAAAGGGATGCTTTTTTGCATGGTGAGAAGGAGTGGACACCGAATGTGTATCTGAGCTGGTCAGGATCAACGGGGCCTGATATCCATATCCGTCCCCGCTCTCTGGTCACAGAACAGTCAGGCAGCCTGCCTGCCAGTGAGCGGATCAGGATATCCTCCCATGATCTCCTGACCGGTTCGCTCTTTAGAAATATTTCAGAATATCTAACTAACCAAATATCAGTCTTCATACAAGTTCCGTTCAGATATAATCAGAATCTCTTGTCAGGCAGATGTCTGTCATCAACCCTGCCGGGATTCAAGTTGAATACATCTTCTCCCTTCGTGATTAAAAGGTATGGGAATGAGGCAATGTCGACTGAATGGGCATAAATCGCAATGATTTCTGATTGTATCAGGTTTTGAAAATCCAGGGGAAGAGTTGGCAATCCTCTGGCGATATCATTATCATCCTCCAGTGATATGTAAGCATCACGTGCGTGTTCACCGCACAGGGAGGAATCATGATTCAGATATGGCGCATCGTTGGAATGGTCATAGTATGTATCATGTTGGTAGGAGGGATAAGCCCCGCTATCGCTGACAGTATCTATGGTTACACCTTCAATCAGCATCTGTGGACTACGACCATAAACACGAATTCAAATAAGGACATCGAGTACGATGTCGACATGCCTGATGGCGCTGATTATAATCTGTACGTCTGGGATACCTGGGGTGAAACCTGGTATTCCTCCAAGGCAGATGGCAACACCGACTACATAATCGCACCACAGCACAAAGGATACAAGCATTACCTGTATCTGTATGCATACAAAGGGGAGGGAAAATGGGTGTTGTCCTGCGATGATATCGACTGGGTTCCCGGGACGATCAAGGATCTGGGACAATATACTCCGGCTGACATACAGGATCTGCTCAATAGTAATCCGGATTACTCAGATGAAGATTATTATGAGTATTAGAACCATCTGAACGATGGTTCCTCAGGTTCTTTTTTCCCTGGCGATATTGGCACTTCTGTTTGATACAAACCGTGGACGACAGGTTTGAAATAACTCCAATATCTGCATTTTTACGTGATGTACTTAGTCAGCCTGCTGACTACAATTATGTTGGATAATTCCCGATATGGATACATCAACGTCCCAAGGGGCAGATCTGTGTCAGGTAAGATCTGCCGCTACTGGTGGTGCTATGTGTCTGAAGAATGACTATTGTATGTTCACATGGTGGACACGAGGTAGAAATGAATCCTCATAAAAAAGCAGGAACTCTGGCCTCTCAGTCAGAGGATGGAGAACATATCCTGGGATACGGGGCAGGATCAGTGTATGAGATCCCATATCCCAGGGAACTCAGGCGAGGCAATTACTGTTGGCAGATGCGATATTCACATGCCATGTGTAATAGTACCAGCCTGATACCGATCTCTGTACAATAAACCTGTAATGTCCGCTTCGTATATGTCATTGCTATATGGGGGGGCCATGCCCTCCTCTGTTCCTACATATCTTCTGAAGATTGATGATTATCTCATGTATCGTGAATCATTTCTCTGTGTATCATCCTTATGAAGTCACCTGATCTGTCATCCGTTGGGTTGTCAGAGGATGAGAAGGAACGATACCTTCGTCAGATCCTGATATTTGGTTCAGAAGGCCAGGAGTCTCTTAAAAAAAGCCATGTATTCATAGCCGGCTGTGGCGGTCTCGGCTCCCCGATTGCCCTGTATCTTGCAGCTGCTGGAGTCGGAACACTGACTCTGGTTGATCAGGATACTGTGGTCTTGTCCAACCTGAACCGCCAGATTCTACACTGGTCTGCTGATATCGGGAGAGCAAAGGTGAGGTCAGGAGAGGAGAAACTTCGATGTCTCAATCCTGAAATATCCACCCACGCCATTCATGATTCTATTACCTATGAGTCTCTTCCTGTTCTTGCAAAAGGCGCTGATATCATCGTCGATGCTGTTGACTCAATGGAGACTCGTCTGATTCTTAACTCATATTCGGTCAGATTCAAGGTCCCGTTTGTTCATGGGGCTGTTCATGGACTTAAAGGTCAGATGATGGTGATAATGCCCGATGAGACCGCCTGCCTGCAGTGTCTTGTTCATCGTCCCATACGATATCCGGTCGTTCCGGTACTGGGGGTAACGGCGGGCATCATCGGGCTTATGGAAGCGAACGAAGTGATCAAACTGATCACCGGAACAGGCAGAGTTCAGGCAGGCAGACTTGTTCTCTGGGATGGGGAACAGGGAACTGTCGATAATCTCAAGGTCAGAAGAGACCCTTTCTGCCCGGTATGTAAACGATCTGAATCGTCTGATCGATCCAGCCAAGAGATCCATGGTAATCATTTTAGCTGAATCTTCACCGCATCTGCAGGATAGATCCATTATAGGAACAGATCCCAATAGTATAGGATAGAGAGTATGTACCGTCTACAAGAAGACCCCATCGATCTGACGCAGGTTTTTGAGGATATCGGGCCTGAAACAGGGGCTGTTCTCATCTTTGCAGGAACTGTGAGGAGTGACGGAATGGATATCCTGCGACTTGAGACAGATAAGGAAGAGGCTGAAAAAGAGATCCAGAAGATAATTTCAGAGGCTGAAGAGAAGTGGGATCTCACCCGTGTCCAGGTTATTCACCGGTACGGGCCGATGAAAGTGGGTGAAGTGATCGTGCTCATCACGGTTGCATCCGGCCATCGCGATGTTGCATATGCAGCATCACGGTATCTTATCGATGAACTGAAGGTCCGGGTTCCGATCTGGAAAGCAGAACTCTTTGGTGACAAGGTACGCTGGGTACCGGGTGCAGGAGAGTAATTTCATCGTGCAGCAGGCGAATCTTCGGGATCTTATCTACCTGAATAACGCTGCCAGTACCTGGCCAAAACCGGCATGTGTACTGGATGCTGTATCTGAAGCATCCCGTCTTCCTTATCTTGAATCCGGGAGAACGACACTGGAAGGTCAGGTCTCTTATCCTGATGAAGGAAGAGAGGCACTTGCTTCTTTCTTTCATACAAATGAACCGGGTGAGTATGTCTTCACCTCAAATGCGACAGATTCGCTCAATATCCTTATTCACGGGTTTGCTGCATCCCATGCCTCCCCGTTTCATGTGATCACAACCGAACTTGAACACAACTCTGTGATCCGCCCGCTTCTGTCCCTTAAAAAGGCGGGAAAAATCTCACTTACCATCGTGCCTGTAGATTCAGGTGGGCATATACATCCTGATTCAATCGCTGAAGCCATTACTCCGGAAACCAGACTTGGCATTATCAATCATGGCAGCAACGTAACCGGGGCAGTGCAGGATATCAGGGAAATAAGCCGTGTCCTTCATGATGGAGGGGTTTTTTCGATCTTCGACGGGTCGCAGACTGCCGGACAGATTCCAATCAGTCTCTCTGAAACATCTGCTGACGCTTTTGTCTTTACCGGGCATAAGTATCTCTTTGGAACTCCTGGCATTGGAGGATTTTTCCTCCGAACTCCTGAACCTGTCCTCCCACTAAAACAGGGGGGTACCGGGTTCGACTCTGCTTCCCCTGATCACCCCGGGGAGATGCCGGTACGGTTTGAGGCAGGAACTCCGAACTTTCCGGGCATTGCTGCAATGACAGCCGGGCTGCGGTACCTGTCTGATATCGGTTTTGATACGATAACCTCTCATCTCAGTTCAATGTCCGGGTATCTCTCAGAACGTATGTCACACCTTGATTCGCTGATACTGTATGCACCAAATCCGGATACACCGATCATTTCGTTCAATCTCTCTAACGTGGATCCAGAAGATATCGGCTTGATTCTTGGAAGAAAATACCATATCGTCACCCGGACCGGTCTTCATTGTGCCCCGTGGATTCACAAAAAACTTACTGGCGGGGCAGGCTGCGTCAGGATGAGCATGTCGTACCTGAATACCATGGAACAGTGCAGGATCGTGGCTGATATTATTGAGGAACTGGCGGCATGAAGATCATCAAATCACAGTTCTCATCAAAGTGTACGGACGGTGCAATCGTAACTGAATACACCTTTGATCTCCCGGTCGATGATGCCTTTCTTCAGTTTGTTCGGGCTGACGGCGATCTTTCAATCAAACAACTCGGAACAAATACTCTCTTTACCTTCTCCTGTGATCTCTTCTCAATGAAGGGAATGGTTGGGGATACCATAATCTATATCACGAACCGGAAAGAAAATTCCGAAAAAGTTCACCAGTTCCTGGAATCTGTCTTTGACACACCTGTGTGAGTTCTGAAATAAGAGCCGGATCACAGAATTGAATGTATTTCTGATCTGTACCTGGTACGTACCCATTCGGTCACGCTTGCATGAGATATCGAGCGAGGCGATTAACTCTATCTCCCTGGAACTGCGGTTTTTTGAATTCTACCACTTCAGGGCTTCAAAAAAGGGTTTTCAAGGATATCAGGTACAGGGAGAGCTTACCGGTTCTGTTCCGGTGAGCATACCGTCACGGATCGTAAATACCCGGTCAGCCCGGTTTGCCAGGTCGGTATTATGGGTCACAACGATGAGGGTGAGCCCCATTTCTCTGAGTTCTCTGAAAAGATCAAAGATCTTTTCTGAACTTGCTGAATCGAGATTACCGGTCGGCTCATCAGCCAGAATAATTTTTGGATCATTCATCAGGGCCCTTCCGATGGCAACACGCTGCATCTCCCCACCTGAGAGCTGATGTGGGAGGTGATCCCCACGGTGAGCAAGACCAAGCATCTCCAGGATTGTCTCGGTCTTCTCAGGATCCGGTTTTTTCCTGCTGAAGAGCAGGGGAAGTTCAAGGTTTTCCCTGGCTGTCATTGTAGGAATAAGGAAGAACTGCTGAAAAACGAACCCAATGCTATCTCTTCGTATGATGACCCTCTCTCTCTCTTTGAGTCTTGTTACGTCAGTTCCATCTATCATCACGGTCCCACCGGATGGAGCATCCAGAAGTCCGAGGATGTTCATGAGCCCGGTCTTTCCTGATCCTGAAGGACCCACGATAGAGACAAATTCTCCTGCTTGTATTGATAAACTCACCCCGTTGAGGGCATGAATCTCTTCACTTCCCCGATGGTATACTTTGGAGAGATCCCGGGCTTCAATCAGGTTCATTCAAACTCACTCCTGATGGCTTCCATGGGACTGAGTCGTGATGACCGGATAGCCGGGTATAATCCACAAATCAGACCTAATATGACTGAAAACAACAGGCATTCTCCAATCAAAACTGGTTCTATGGCGATGAGACTTCCTGCCGGAGCGTAGGGAATATTTGATCTGACAAACTTCTCGATCATTCCAGCTCCGACAAATGATCCGAATATACCCAGGATTCCACCTGCGGTTGTAACCAGGATCGTCTCTATCATGATCATGATCCCGATATCTGTTCCTGATGCCCCGATAGCCTTCATCATCCCGAACTCGCGTGAACGCTCATGAACTGACATCAGGAGCGTATTCATGATCCCAAATGCACTGATCACAATTGCGACCGCGATCAGAGAGAAGAGGAGTGTCCGTGCAGATCCAACAAGATTCATGATGGTTCCTGATATCTGTGACATCGTTACAACCTGCGTATCAGGAATCTTCTCTATCTCATCAGATACAGAAGCAACCTCTTTTGGATCCTTCACGAGAACAGCAATGGTATTGATCCTCCCCTCCTTTTTGAAGATACGCTGCGCCTCATCTATTGGAAGGAAATGCGACTGGTCATCCTGCCCTCCGGTTTGCTCAAGAATTCCTACGATGGAAAAATGCTCTTTTGCCTGCCCTATCGGGATTGTATCTCCAACTTTTGCACCATCAAGTTCTGCAAGTGCGGATCCGATTACCATGACGTTCTTTTCATCATCTGTAAAAAATCTCCCCTGAACTTTCCACCAGGGTTTGATCTTCTGCATCTCGGCGCTCTCGATCCCGTACACCACGTGAGATTTTCCGTTATTGGTAAATTGCTGCAGGAGCATCGGCGTTGCTATCTCAACCCCGGTAGTACTCCTGATAGTCTGCAGGTTTGATTCATTCAGGTACTTCGGAATTACTCCGCCATGCATGACAAGACTTGCAGCCTCATAAGGGCATCCTTTTGGAACTGCAAGAAGACTTACCCCAAGGCTGTTCATCTCACCTGAAAGTTGTCTCTCATATCCTGCATTAAACGATAACAGGGAGTAAAGGACAGCAATAGCAATAGCAACTCCTATGATGGTGAGAAGAGTTCTCACCCTCCTCCTCCTGAGGTTTTTTACTGCCAGTGACCAGAAGTTCATGAGTAGTGCGTTCCTTCAACATCGACGCTGCTTCCGATAAGGGCGATGTCATTGTCTTTTACAACTACCTTGCCTGTCACTGCAACCTTTTTTCCCATAGATGGTGGGATAACAAAGTTGTTCGGCTTCAGGTCGACATAGAGGTCACCGCTCTCATCTGACATGATAAACCAGCAGCCGGACCCGCATTGCGACGTGATCTTCCCCTCTACGATAAGGATCTGGTCGGTGAATTTATCAGCACCGGTAAGCAGGTCACTGATACTCACTTTTTCAGGTGCAGGGATGGTCTGGTCTCCTGTCTGGTCAGCAAAACATCCGACACAGATTGCGATGATTATAAGGGCTCCTGGTATGATTACTTTTGAATTCATATTTTCTCCAATTGAAAGAGGGTTGAATCTGGTATCGTTCGGTTTCCGTCGAGCAGATACCACTCGTCTTCTGATCTGAATCAGGTTCATTCTGTAGTAATAAATGAATTCTCACAATTTCAGCTACATAACGGAGTGTCATTGGTTTCGGGCAATTACCTGATTCATCTGGTTCTTTGTATGAAAACCTACAATATGGATTCTGACCGATGTAATCACGCGAGTGATTTCACGTGTCTGATGAACTGGTTGAATTATACGGCTACTTCTCCCTTGCACTGGAGAAGATAGAGCAATGCAGGGAGTTTGGTCTTCTGATCCCTGAAGTCAGGACAAATCTTGTGTATGCCAGGAAGTCTGCAAGAACCAGGGATGATGTACTGGCTGTTGACGGGAGAATTACAGTAGTCAACGGAATGCCTCATGCAGCCGGCCGTCCCCGGCTTGGTGCATCGAGTCATATGGCACGTCTCATCATCGAACTTGCCAAAGTTGATCCCTCATATCGTGCCGGAATTGACTTCATGAACAATCCTGAGTTTGCCATATGGCTCAAAGACTACTGCGCCTCTAAGGGATGGGCCTTCTCGGTGATTGACCGAAGCAACGAACCTGAAGAGGTGAAGGAGAAGGAATGCGGGTCAATGCCCTGGAAAGTTGCTGAAGCAGTACGTGCATGTGGTGGTGTTGCTCCAAAAGTCTTCTACGAGACTGGAGCAGTAGGAAAGGAGCCAGTTACTGTGCTGGTTGGGAAAAACCCAATTGAGGTCGTTGATCAGGTCATTGAACTTGCTCATCAGTACCTGACAGAAAAATCAAAACGGTAGAGGTATCATTTTGACAGACAGGCTTCCAAAAATCGGAAAGATAGATACTGGTATATTCAATTCATTTCTTCAGCACAGGCTTGGAGCTCCCGATTCATCAGTTATCGTTCCACCCCGTACCGGGATAGATGCAGGGGTTATCTCGCTTGGCAACGGCGAAGTTCTTATCGTGGCCGAGGATCCGATATTCGCGATTCCGGGTCAGCCTCTTGAGATGTTCGGGTGGTATACTGTTCATATCGGTGCCAGTGACGTTGCGGTGATGGGAGTTGCTCCCCGGTACATGACTTATTCCCTGTTGCTTCCTCCCGATACCCCTGATGATGATCTCAAGGAAATTGTCAATTCTATCCATCAGGCCGCTTCAGAACTTGGTATCGCGATTGTGGGTGGGCATACCGGGTACTACCCGGGATTTGCAGCTCCTACTATCGGGGGTGTGACGGTCTTTGCAATCGCCAAGGAAGACTCGTATGTAACTCCGGCAGGAGCCCATCCGGGAAATGTGGTCATCCTTACAAAAGGGCCGGCAATAGAGACGGCAGGCCTCCTCTCCGTCCTGCGTGAAAGCGATCTTCTTGCAACATATGATACCAACCTCGTTCACCGTGCCCAGGCCCTCTGCAAAAAGATGAGTGTTGTTCAGGATGCGTTGATTGCAATGAAAACCGGAGCGGTGACAGGTATGCATGACGCAACTGAAGGTGGCGTTATCGGAGGGTTATTTGAGATCGCTGATGCCAGTGGGGTTGGGATGGTGATCGATGAGTCTCTCTTTGTCTATCCGCCGGAAGTGAAGATGGTCTGTGAACATTTCGAAATTGATCCGGTAAAGGCGATTGCTGAAGGTTCCCTTCTGATCACTGCAGAGAAGGAAGGGGCGGACAAGATCATTTCAGTCCTTAAAGAGAACGGGATTGCGGCATCGGTGATCGGGTACGTCACTGAGAATTGTGATCAACGGGTGATCACCCGGCTTGATGGAACCGAGATCCCGCTCGCGGTACCAGAACAGGATCCGTTCTGGCCGGTCTTTTTTGAGAGCGTATCATAATACAATACTGATACAATACCTCCAGGATCCCGACATCTTCTCCATTTTTAATATTAAAACTCAAATCAGGTGCGAGGCATGGTCCGTCCTCCCTGTGATTGTTCCAAAAGATATATGTGGAATCATTTGCATATTGAGTGGTCAGTCTAGACTGATCACTCTAATGGGTATCAGGCATTCCACGGAGAAGTAATCATATGCAGTACCGGCATGTTCAAAAGAATGGTGATTCTCTTTCTGTACTCGGATTCGGGGCGATGCGGCTCCCTACAAGAAGAGGGAGAATAGATGAAGAACGGGCAAAAACCCAGATCCGCAGTGCCATTGATGCGGGTGTCAACTACATCGATACCGCGTTCATGTATGGAGAGAGCGAGAGGATATTAGGAGATGTACTTCAGGACGGGTATCGGGAGAAAGTAAAACTTGCAACCAAACTTCCTCCATGGCAACTACAAAAGCCAGAAGATATGGAGACAATTCTGAATGGTCAGCTTAAAAAACTCCAGACAGATCACATCGATTACTATCTTCTCCATGCTCTTGATGCAAACAACTGGAAGAAGTTTCAGGATCTCGGAGTTATTGAATTCCTGGAAAAGGCCAAGGCAGCAGGAAAGATCATCAACATCGGGTTCTCATTTCACGGTCATCGAAAGACCTTCAAAGAGATCATTGATGCATATGACTGGGTGTTCTGCCAGATTCAGTACAACTTTCTTGATGAGGATATCCAGGCCGGGAAAGAAGGGTTGCTTTATGCAGCATCTAAGGATATTGCAGTCATAATCATGGAGCCTCTGCGGGGAGGTGTCCTGACCCAGAAAATCCCTTCTGAAGTTACAAAGATCTATAATTCTGCTGATAAAAAACGCTCCCCCGCAGAATGGGCTCTCAGATGGGTCTGGAATCATCCTGAAGTAACAGTAGTCCTCTCCGGGATGAATAATGAGGCACATATTGCAGAAAACATTACAGCATCAGAAGATGCCTTTGCTGGATCCCTGACCCCTGAAGAACTCTCCATGATGAATGAGATCAAAAATGTGTACCGAAAATTGATGAAAGTGGCATGTACCGGCTGTTCGTACTGCATGCCCTGTCCATTTGGAGTAAATATTCCCGAGTGCTTCTCATTTTATAACACGTATTACATGGCAGGGAACCGGCTGATAACAAGAGGGATGTACGGGTTTCGACTCATGGGAGCGATGGGAGGAACAACATCTCATGCCTCGCTCTGTAAAAACTGCGGTAAATGCGTCTCCCTGTGTCCCCAGCACATTCCCATACCCGGTGAACTCAAGAATGTATCAAAGACGCTCAGTGGCTGGAGAACAAAAATACTGCTACCGCTGGTTAAAATGATGGTTAGCAGGAAAAAACTGGATAATTCTGCATAGACACAGGTCATTATCCTGGGATATATTTTCAGTTTTAAAAAATAATAATAAAAGAGAAGATGAGTCCACCCCGAGCTGAAAGGCATTCAGAAACCGCAGACGTTCCACTTGGAAAACGTGAAATTATACTGAATGTTGCCCTTCATCTCTTTACAAGCCAGGGGTTTCATGCAACCCCCACCTCACAGATCAGTAAGGAGGCAGGGATCTCCACCGGGACGCTTTTTCACTATTTCCCTGATAAAAACAGCCTTTTTGAACAGTTGTATCTCTCGATTAAGAAGGATATGGCTGAAGCGATCAGAACCTGTGATGATCCTGATCTCGATCCAAGGACCAGACTTGAGCGGTGCTTTCATGGTTTTGTCACCTGGGGGATCTCAAACCATGAGAAATTTCTCTTTGTCGAGCAGTTCTATCACTCTCCAAGTATCTCTGAAGAAGTCATGCGTGAAGCCCATGCTGAATTTGCCTGGATGAATCAGATATCTGAAGAGGCGATTGCCAAGGGACTGATCCGTGATCTTCCTCATGAGTTCTATCTTGTCATGGTCTCTCAGATCATGTTTGGCGTTGTTAAACTGATTGCAGCCGGAGAAACAGGCCTGTCTTCAGAAAAATTGATCAGTCTAGGGCTTGACCTCATCTGGCGGAATACCGGGTCTGATGACAAAATTGCCTCTTCTGTAAAGCTTAATATCTGAAGAGTCCTACCTTTTTTGTCGTATCTGGTTCGGACAGAGCAGTCAGAATTAAAAGGAAATTACGAAGCAGCCTGTTCTCCTGTTCCAGGTAATAACTGCGTGAATGCGGTTATTCTTCAATGCCGGTGTGGCAGAGTGGATGAATGCCTTCGCCTGCAAAGCGAATGTTTGGGGGTTCGATTCCCTCCGCCGGCGTAAACTGGAGAGATTATTTTGCAGTTATACAGTACACTATCAAAGACCATCGAACCGCTTGAGACGCTCTCCCCTGATCGGGTTTCGATGTTTGTCTGCGGCCCTACCGTGTATGACTACTCACACCTGGGCCATGCCAGAACGTATGTGGTCTTTGATGTACTGGCAAAGTATCTCCGCTGGACCGGGAAAGAGGTCTTTTACCTGCAGAATATCACCGACGTGGATGATAAGATCATCGACCGGGCTGCGAGAGAGCAGGTCTCCCAGGCATCGCTCTCACGGCAGTTCGAGCGTGAATATATCAGGGATATGCATTCTCTCGGTGTTGATGCAGTGAGTTACTATGCCAGGGCAACCACCCATATACCCGAAATAATCAGTCAGATCGAACGGCTAGTCAGGAAAGGCGTGGCATATACTACAGATACCGGTGTTTACTTCAATATTGATACATTTGAACGCAATGGTGAGTTGTCCGGACAGAAACGGGATAAGAGGGTCAGCCGTGTTACTGATGTGACCAAGCAGAACCCTGAAGATTTCGCTCTCTGGAAATTCGGAGAGTGGGGTGAATATACCTGGGATTCTCCATGGGGAAGGGGCAGACCCGGGTGGCATATCGAGGATACGGCAATCTCTGAAAAATACTTCGGCCAGCAGTATGACATTCACGGTGGAGGACTTGATCTCATCTTTCCCCATCATGAGGCCGAGATCGCCCAAATGGAATCGCTTGAGGGAAGGCATCCGATGGTGCGGTACTGGCTCCACACCGGCTTTTTGACAGTAAAAGGTGAGAAGATGTCGAAATCACTCGGCAATTTTGTCACCATCAGAGATGCCCTCAAATTATGGAACAAGGATGTATTACGGTATTATATCCTCCTTTCGCATTATCGATCTCCGCTTCAGGCAACCGATGAGGGATTAGCCAGTGCTGAAAAAGCCCTGGAGCATATTCGTGCTATAGCAACACACGACAGCGGGGCAAACCTCGAAGGAAGAAAGGCGTTTACTGATGCGATGGATGCAGATCTCAAGACTCCTATGGCACTTGCTGCAATCCAGTCTCTTGCATCTGCAGGTGATATCACTGCTCTGACAGAGTATGGTGAGATTCTTGGGATAAATTTCCTACGAGAAAAAAGCGTGCCTCTTGCAATACTACAGGATATCAGATCAGAGCTGAGGACCAGGAAACAGTTTGAACTGGCAGATCTGATCCGTGAGAAGATGGTCAGTGCCGGCATAACCATTACCGATTCTCCATTATAACTCCTCATTACTCAGTTTTATCAACTATACCCTATTAACAAAATTAAAAGGCACGAATAAAATAAAAAAGAATTGTGTGGGTTATTTTGGTTATTCCTGGTAATCGAAGAGATCTGTTGAGAGGTATCGTTCTCCGGTATCCGGAAGAATGGCAACGATCAGTTTACCGGCGTTCTCCGGCAGGGATCCAAGCTTCACTGCTGCTGCCACTGCTGCTCCTGATGATGGACCTGCAAGAATACCCTCTTCTGATGCCAGCCGGCGTGCATACTCATAGGCCTCTTCATCGGTGATCTGAATCACCTGGTCAAGCAGATTCACTCCAAGCACATCAGGGACAAATCCCGGACTGATACCCTGAATCTTGTGCTTTCCTGGTTTACCACCGGAGATAACCGGCGATGCAGCAGCTTCAACAGCGATGGCCTTGAATGATGCCTTTCTTGGCTTGATAACCGACGCGATACCGGTGATGGTCCCTCCTGTTCCTGCTCCTGCAACAACGATATCAACCTGCCCGTCGGTATCGTTCCAGATCTCTTCTGCAGTTGTTCTCCGGTGGATCTCAGGGTTTGCCGGATTCTTGAACTGCTGGGGAACAAGGTAACTGTCAGGGTGTTCCCGGTGGATCTGTTCTGCCAGGTTTACCGCTCCTGTCATTCCTTCTGCTGCTGAAGAGAGGATGAGGTCTGCTCCAAGGGCCTTGAATATCTTCCTTCTCTCGACACTGAACGACTCCGGCATCACTAATATCAGCCGGTATCCCTTTGCAGCCGCAACAAATGCAAGAGCGATTCCGGTGTTACCACTCGTCGGCTCAATAATGGTTGTCCCCGGTTTAATGAGCCCATCGCGTTCTGCTGCCTCAATCAGGGCAACACCCAGCCTGTCCTTCACGCTCCCGAGCGGGTTGCGTGATTCCTGTTTCACCAGAATTGTTGGTGGAAATGTCTGGGTACTTAATCCCTTGGTTATACGGTTAAGACGGATGAGTGGTGTGTTTCCTATCGTTTTGGTAATATCATTGTAAATTCGTCCCATGATGCCCTCCGGCAGAATACGTACGTTCTCCAGGGTCATTAAAAGCCCTGGGGCAATATCACAATTGTGACATTCGAACATACTATTCTCAAGGGTATGGTATATAGTATTCCAAACCGGAAAAAAAAGCCTCGATGCCGGTAGTGGCTATTTTCTGAAAAATTGGTCTCTATTGGGATTCTTTGTGTCTTCAGGATGGTGATAACAATACCGCTTCGGGAAAAAAGATCAGGGTTCTATCTGCTTTTCATCCTCTGTATTCACTTTGTAATGGATCAACGGATTAAGACAGGTCTCTGCCTCCCAGGGATCATGGATAACCTCCACCTTCACGTTGCTGATCCAGGTGATCAACTTAAGTCTGGTCTCAACCTGGTTTACGAGGTACTCAAGCAGGGGACATGACTCGGTGTTGAGTGCCATCTCCACGTCCACCTCTTCTCCGGTGATCTTCACTGATCTGATAAGGCCCACATCAACCACATTATGCCCGATCTCAGGGTCGATGATCTGCCTGAGTGCAACCCAGATCTCCTCTTCCCGATCTGACACCGGGGTTATCGGTGCATGTTGCCTGATGCATACCAGTTCCTTCTCAAGCTTACTGATCTTCTCTTCGAGAGAACTCTGACGTTCAAGCATCCGGCTGATAACCCGGAGTGTCGGGTCAGGCATGGCATTGTCCCTGATGTCATCCTGAGTCGTTCTCCGTTCAAGGCCTGCAATTCTTCCTGGAACTCCGACAACAGTAGCTCCTGGTGGAACATCCCTGACCACGACAGCACCAGCCCCGACTTTTGCATAATCCCCAAGATTCACCGGACCAAGCACCGCTGCACCGGACCCGATAACAACACCTTTCCCAAGCGTCGGATGCCGCTTTCCTTTCGTCAGGGTTGTTCCCCCGAGCACTACGCCCATATAGAGCAGCACATCATCACCAACTTCAGCTGTCTCCCCGATTACAACCCCCATGCCATGATCGATAACTACTCGTCTCCCGATTGTTGCACCTGGGTGGATCTCGATACCTGTAAAAAGTCTTGAGATATGAGAGATAAAACGTGCAGTAAGCCGATTTTCTCTGAGCCAGAGCCGGTGTGCCACTCTATGTATGGCAAGGGCATGCAGCCCGGGATAACAGAATAAAATTTCGATTCTACTCCGTGCTGCCGGATCTTTCTGTAGGATAATGTCGATATCTTCCCTGATACGTGCACCAATCATAATTTCATATCCCAAGAGCGGTTGTGGTCACAATTGTGACTATTGGCGTACTGATTACCCTGACGTGTGAATAATCATTCGCATCGCGGAAAGAATTACCTCACGGGTCAGGCAGGTCTCTGGTAAGTATACAATAAGACCGGGTATCAAAAAAAGAGCTGGATTATACCAGCTTGTTGATTGGGTGGTTTGGCTCTTTGATGTCGCCACCAAGTTCACGGAGGGTCTCTGCGAGAACGATATCAGTGAATGCCATTGATGTTGCAGCGGCTTCACAGTTCTCGATTGGACCGAACATAAGCAGATCTGCACCGAGCGTTCCTGCCATAATGTTACATCCGATATCTGGTGCTGACCATGCTGCCTGACGGATACCCTCAACACCGCCGAAGTGGTGGTGGCCCATCTGTTCAAGCAGTACGCCTGCGTCTTTATACCGGTCAATGATACCGTTCTTTCTCCAGCGCTTGAGCCAGGTCCAGGAAACGGTCATGTTGTGGTATGCACCACCGGTTGGCAGACCGTGGATTGCCTTGCATGCAAGGATCTCACGGAATGAGCCACCAGAACCGAGACCGAGTGGAGTTGCTGCAGTGTCGAGGATTGGGCGCTTGATACCTGCTTCCTCGGCGATTGCGATCATGGATTTCTCCTGACCTGCAACACCACCATCAGTCAGCACCTTCTCACGACCGCGGACACTTGCGTCACCGGGGTTGAATGCGAGAACGATTGCTGCATCGACATCGGACTTCTTGATAGCCTCGATGTTCTCTGGTCCGATTGAACCGTTGATCGAGTTGTAGACTGCACGGTCTGCGATACCGACTTCGGTAACGTACTTGCATGCATGTGCAAGTGCTGACGGTGCAGAGGAGTCCATCAGGAATGGGAACTCATCATCGATCTCGGTGAACCAGCTGAAGTAGCTCTCGAAAGCCTCGCCGTACTCGGCGATGATCTGGCAGAAGTACCAGTTGCCAGTTGCATCGTAGAGCTCAAGACACCTGTTCCAGAGTGCCTCTGCTTTGGCCTTGTCAATCTTACCAGTGTGCTCGTCGAGCACGGTCTCGTGCTTGTTATAGAAGATCGATGCACCAAGCACACGTGGGTATTCTCCAGGCTGTCCTCCGATCTTGTGACCGTTGAAGTCAAGGACCGTCTGTTCCTTCTCAAACATGAACATCTAACATCACCTCTTATTTTGCGATCAAATGAAGCAGTTTTGGCAGTAATTCTGTCACAATGACATATGTCATCAGACCTGCAACAATACCGTACAGAATACCGATATCACGTCCGACCTTGCGGCCGACACGCTGGGTCATTTCTCCGTTAACGAACTCAAGTTTCGTCTCTATTGCATCGAGTTTTGCCTCGATCTCAAGGAACTGTGGGTTTGCAGTGGCTGATACAGCGGCTCCGCCTCCTCCTTCTTCCTTGATCTCAACGACCATTGGTCCGCCTGGGAATACACCGGGGTCACGTGCTGTGAGTTCGCTGATCTTCGCGGAGATAGCGCCGATATCCTCAGCCTCCATGACGTCAACGATCTCAACCTGCTCCTGGAACCGCTTGATGTTGTCTGCAGTGAGGTTCTCAATGAATGGAATTGCACCCTTGGAGCCGACGATCTTACCGCCGTTCACTCCGTCCTTGTGCAGAGCGATGAGACTCTGACCGGAAAGGTGACCCTTCACTTCAGTACCACAGGTCAGAACAAACCTGATGTTCGGGTTTGAAATGACGTTTGCAATTACCTTCTCAAGTCCGAGGTTCTCGGTCTTACAGGATCCGGCGATTGCAGCTCCTGCATTGCAGATTGCCTGCTCGTCAAGGTGTGAACCCATGGTGATAACTGCAACCGGACTTTTTACGTCCCCGGTGTGGAAATCACCCTGTACGATTGGCCAGCCAGATGCTGCGTCTCCCTTGTCTGCCATTACAGTACCCCCAGAAGGACTGGAACTACCATCAGAAGTGCTACTGCAAGACCGATGGCAAACCCGATGAGACCGGAGTCCATAGCACCAGATTCGAGTTTGTTTGTTCGTGCAAGGATCTGTCCCTTGTATTTAATATCAGAGACCATGGCCTCGATAGCTGCCATTCTGACCGGACCTGATTTCTTCTCGTCGTCTGCCATTATGCCACCCCGTGTCCCATAAGAAGGAGTCCGACAATCACAAACGAGACGATGAGACCGATCATCAGACCCTCGACTTTTCCTCCATAAACACCAGCTGCAAATTTGTCCTGGTATCCTATGTCGGTGACGAGCATCTGGATGGTCTTCATCCGGGCGTGAATCAGTGCAACTTCAGCAGACATCGGACGGACTTCTGCCCCTTCCGCGTCGCCACTTCCGCCGCTCTCATCCTTGATCTCAACGATCATTGCCTCAGCGTCGAATGCGCCTGGATCCTTGGCCTTGAGTTCATTGATTTTTGCTGAAACGACGCCGATATCTTCTGCTTCCATGATATCGACCATCTCAACCTGATCCTGGAACCGCTTGATGTTTTCAGCGGACAGGTTCTCGATGAACGGGATAGCGCCTTTGGATCCGACGATCTTACCGCCGGTAATCCCTCCCTGGTGCAGAGCGATGAGACTCTGTCCTGAGAGGTGACCCTTGACTTCTGTACCACAGGTCAGAACGTATCTGATGTTCGGGTTTGAGATGATATTTGCAATAACTTTCTCAAGTCCGAGGTTCTCGGTCTTACAGGATCCGGCGATAGCCGCTCCTGCATTACAGATCGCCTGCTCGTCAAGGTGTGAACCCATGGTCACGACTGCGACCGGGCTCTGGGGATCTCCGGTATGGAAGTCACCCTGAACAATCGGCCAGCCACTGGCCGGTGATTTTTTGTTTGCCATCTATATCACCTCACTTCAATAAGGCCAGTACGATGACACCTGCCAGCAGAAGCCCGACTGCAAGTCCATACCAGATTGAGGTTATGGCACCTGCATACACGAGGGACTTCTCACGGTTCGGGAACGACTCAAGGAAGTTGCCTTCTCCGGAGAGCATTCCAATGATATCATCAGCAGTCTTGTCCAGTTTGTCTACCTGTGCAATGATGGGTGCAAGTGACTCACCCTGCTGGGAGACAAAACCTGCGAACACGTCACAACCGAGACCAAACTCGGGAAGTACCGGAATCCAGGTCATTACTGGTCACCTCCGACCTCAATGATCGGCTTTGAATCGAGCCATGCGTAGGCATCACGCTTGGAGAGGTCAATGTAAGTCTTGTAGCAGTAGAACCAGGCGATCAGTGAGATAGCGAGGTTAACAACTCCTGCAAGAAGTCCAAGGTACACAAGTGAGATGATCGCTACGACGATCATAGAGAGGAATCCGCATGAGAGTGCGAGCATCAGTGTTCTGTCCTGTGACTCGTTTGGTCCGAGACAGGCGTTGAACGGGTGCTGGAGTGCGAGTGCACCGAGGAAGAAGATCACTGCGAGTGCTGCACCGCCAATGAGTGAGTTTCCGTACTGCGGAACTGCAGTAACGAGGAACTGCTGTGCTCCACCTGCTGCTGCTCCGGCACTCTCTACAGAGAGAGACATGCTTCCGATGATCATCTGGTTGAACTCAAACGAGCCGGTTGCCATTGATGCAAATCCGAGCATTGTCATTGCACCGACAACTGCGAGCTCCATCAGGGACATGATCATCACAGGGATGTTCATGTTGATGATGTTGTTTGCAGTGTATCCGATGACTGCTCCGAGGATTGCTGCCAGAATGACGGTTACAATCGGCGATGCAATGCCGAACTTGGTACCGACGATCATGGCGATTGCCCCGGAACCGAATGCGATCATACCTGCTGACGGAACACCGGTACCAAGACCGTAACTGCAGAGGTGCTTGATCGTGTCAGAACCCCACCAGAGGGCGGCGACTGCAGCAATTCCTCCGAAGAAGGAGAATACCGCAACGCCGGTAAGAACATTGAGATAGGTGAGGTATGTGCCTACGACAGCGATGACCAGACCATAGGTCATCAGCGTGTTGTGAGACATTTTACCTTCAGATGCTTCCATTTTTGCTGTCATGTCTTCTCCTCACATCCCGATGTTGGTCACCAGCAGCAGTGAGATGAGTCCACAGAATGCAGATGCAACGGCACAACCGATGACTGCACGGGGAACCCGCTTGAATTTGGGGTCGTGTGGTCCTTCGATGGTACCGGTGATGTTGTATGCTGCGAGCACTGCGTTGACCAGGAAGAATCCAATTGCAAAGATTCCTGCAAGTGAGATTGCAAGTGGCTGAATTGCAGTTGCCTGAGCTTCAAGCAGGGTTGTGAGACCGACGCTGTATACATCCAGAAGTTCGATGTAGATGATCGTTCCTCCAAGACCAGCGATAAGTCCACCAATTACACCACCAACAAAGGAGATGAATGGCAGACCGTGTCCCTCAGTTCCCTGGGATTTGTATTCTGGGAAGGTGTCCCCGGTGATTGGGTCCTTTGCGATCTTTCCAGATGCTGCAGGGATACCCATGGCAAAGACGTAAGTTGCGTTCACCATCAGACAGGTGATTGCCATCATCAGGCCACCACCGACTGCTCCACCGATGATGGAGATAAGGAAGTCGCCAGTTGTCTCGTATGCCCATGCACCGCCGAAGAGACCGGCAAGACCGGCACCTGCTGCGAGCATTGCCACACCAGTTGCAATACCTGGTGCCTGTCCCATTGCTGCCGGTGCTCCACCGACAGGGACGAAGTGAACACCGAATGCGATCAGTGCGCCACCAATGATGATCCCGATGAGGGGAACAACCAGGGATGCACCAAGAACAGCGGTGATTCCGATTGAAATAAGGATAATGACAATACCGACGATGGTTCCGGACATATTGATACCGTCACCACCGGCTGCCTTTCCTCCGAGTGCACTCATGATGATGCCTCCTCTGGTTCAGTGTATGGTCCGTAGGTCTTACGTCCCCATACCTCAATCCAGCGGTCGATGAATGTGAACACCAGAATGAGGACAATTCCTGCGATGACTGCTCCCCATCCGGCGAGCGCCTTCTCAAAGAGAATGGTACGCCAGAGTTCAAGGAACACAATCAGACCGAAACAGATCCCTGATGCCGGACCGGCAAACTTGGTGGTGAACCAGCCGTTGTCAAGGGAAGATCTCTGGCCTGCCTCTGCATACCGGACAATGTTTCCTGATGCAGAGATTGGGACACCGGCACCGAACTTCTGGTTCTGGTACTGGCGTTCCTTTCCATAGAACGGGTTTCCTGATGCTGAACCTGCTGCACCAAGCGCTATACCCCAGATAAGTCCGAGGAGCGGAAGTGCGAACGGGTGGTGCAGCGCTGCGGACATCAGGTAACACACTGCTGTGGTACAGAATATCGCGACAAACGCATGAGCCATCGTCACCGAAGTCAAAGACTTCAGGATGTCGATATAGACCGGCTGCTTGAACTTGGCCAGACTTGCGGTACGTCCAAGGTAACCTGATGTACAGTAGATACCCTGAATAAACACCGCAACTATTGAGCCAAGTATAATAGCAAGAGCCGGGTTGTAGTTAAGCTGCAAGAAAGCCCAGGCCACTCCAGCCCCGATGGCACACCAAAGCCCGTATGCTGGTGGCTCACCGGAGACTGCCTTGTTGAAGATGCGGTGGATATATCCCATCTGCGGAGCGAGTTGAACCTGAGAGTTCGGGTCACCCTGTGAACCGATATCAGATTCTGTATCTTCCGCAGCACCGGCAACTGTGGCAAGAGCTCCCGCCAATGCAGTAATACCAATGCCTAATACAATCTCTTCCATGTAAACCTATCTCCTGCGTAACTCTGATCAGACACAAGAGTACTCACTATGCAATACCACACACATAGAGCGTTACAATACCGTTGTGGTAATTGCTTAGTTGGTCAGTATTTAGTTAAATGTTTCGAAATTATGTCCCGTTATAAAGAATACCGGTCACGAAAATGGAAAAAAGACGAAAAATGCCGTTTTTGCTATAACCGAATTTGCTTTAACTAAGAAAAAGTAGTTTAGCAAACAATTTTTTTTGCTCATCTTTTCTCCACGATGAAACAGTTGTGGAAAAAAGTCTGATGGTGATGGGAGGTTATATATGGCATCACAGATCCGGGGAAAATTTCAGCACTTCTTTTCGCACCTGATCAAGTCATGTCGTTCGCGAGCCGGTCGGCAATTGCGCGGCATGTGATCGACAATCATCGATAGTATTGATCATATATTGCATCCTCTTCCGAGTACGATGAGAACGGGTTGTTGGGCTGCTTGAAGTCCGGATCCTCGTTCACAGAGAAGGGTTTCTTTTCTGTCGTGATCCGGTATGGGGTAACGTTCGGGAAGAGATCCTGGATCTGGCTCCACATCGTCTTTGATGCCCCCTGATACTCCTGGACCTCACTCATTGCAGATGGATCTTCATATACCGGAGAGTATGCTTTTCCTGAAAGGCTCATGGCATCTGAGTAGGCATCCCCGGCCTGGGCGGTATAATACAGGTATGCGTTTATCTTTCGTGCCTTCTGGTAGAAGTCAGGGCTGATGTTCATCGATGCCAGTCTCTGCTGGGTGGTCTGCAGGTCACGGAGTTCAGTTCCGTTCGGGATTGTGGCATTGGAGAGACTGTATACTGCATCGGTTGCCAAAGCCATGAACTGCTCATCCTGGTATGGCCCGGTCTGTGGAGACTCTTTTAAGGGATAGAGGATTGTCGGAAGACTGCTGGCATGAACTACACACAGTCCGGTCAGGAGTACTGCGATAAGCAGGGTCCGTCCAGATATTCTGCTTCTCTTCTGCTTCCCCGGGAGGTTACATGCTGATCTGATCATGCTGACTCTGATGGTGATGGGATTGTCACCTATAACTGATTGTTGGATCCTGAAGGCTGAATGATTATATCGATCAGTACTGTCCAAATCTTTTCCCTGCTCCTGCTGGTACCAGGATCAGGCTAGGGTAGGTGAGGTTAAAATGAGAAATGGAAAAATCCCTGGTTACCTGGCGGATACTGTAGGTTCTGATCCCTGAATAACAAGGGCGTCAAACCGCCCTCTCATGAGAAGTGTCGCGATGGTGACAGCGATTCCGAGAATTCCGGAGATGATAAAGACAGTCTGCAGCCCGGTGAAGGAGAGGATGACTCCAAGGATGATGGGAGCAAGGCTCATTCCCATGTATTTCATGCATGTATGGATCGAGAGGATACCGCCTTTCGATCTTGCCGGACTGATCTGAATGATCTGGGCATCGATGGCCGTCTGTGCAAGCCCCAGTCCTGCACCAAACAGGATCAGCAGGAGAAAGATACCTGTGATGGAGGAGGTGAACGAGATACAGAGCATCGATATGCCGACGAGAAAAAATCCCACGGCAATAACCCGGATCATGGAAAACCTGCATGAGAGCATTCTCATCTGTGATGCCAGGATCACAACGGCAACTCCTTCAATGGCAAGCATCAGGCCGGATTCTCCTGATGAGAAGTCAAACAGCTCCTTGAGCATGAAAGGGAGGTAGATGATCAGTGAATAGAGCAGGAAAAAGATCGAGAATCCCATGAATATCGTGTAGGTTACCGGGAACTCTCGGAGAGCAGATAACGCTTCACTGATCCCTGCATGTCTCACATTCCTGTTCTGTTCCCGTGTTTCAGGGAGTAATACTGTCACCATCAGGGCAAAGGGGATGGAGAGTAAGAAGAAGAGGAACGGGTAGTTCCATCCCATGCTGGCGAGGGTTCCGCCTATCATTGGTGCAGTAATTGCTCCAATAGCCAGGGACATACTCATCCTGCTTATCGCACTGATGCTCTCAACTCCCCGGTATGCCTCCCCGATGATCAGGAAGGCGAGGGTCATCATCCCGGCAACACCTATCCCCTGGACGAACCGCATGACCAGAAGTACTGTAAAATCGGTTGAGTAGTACCCTGCAATGCCGGTCAGTCCGTATATCAGCAGGCTGGGTACAAGGATCTGTTTCCTGTCGAGGCGGTCTATGAAGTGGCTCAGTACCAGGGTGAATATCGCTGTTGAGAGTGTGAAAACTGACATTAGCAGCCCGACAGCCTGAGCCGTGGTCTGAAGAGGAGTTACCATCTCGGGCAGGACAGGTGCCAGAAGCGATCCTCCTGCCATCGCAAGATAACCGGTAAAACAGAGCATAACGAGGTGTATTTTTTTGAAAATCATCGTATCATGTGGTTCCTGATGTCCGGGTACCGGACATGTATTTACATTTGAAGATTGGGCAGACGACTTCAGATCCTTTCTGGAGGTCTTATCATGTTAGTTGAGCTAGCAACTATGTACTATGTCGTATTCAAGTAAAAAATGGGATGACAACGATGATACTGGGACTAGCAGCAGGAATGGAACATGCAGTATTATCACCGTTCAGGATGTCACGGTTGCACTCTCTCCACCCGGGTGATTCATCAGATAAAAAAAGTCAGAAGAAGAAGGTGGGTCTGAACCAGAATGGATTAAAGATGCTGTACCTGTTCCTTTGCCAGAGATTGTAGGATGGCCTCTTCCAGTATCCTGTCTGAAGAGGTTTGTCATCAGATAGTCCAAAGAGTGTCTTCTCTTGAACAGTCCCTATAATATTGTTCGTGACAGAGGGATCCATCCGTGAGTAGATGTCAGACGGAATGCCAAGGAAACCGCCATCCAGGTATTCATTATATGCAGACACCGGCATGATCAGGCAGATCGAGAGAAGACCCAACAGTACCATGGCCCGGGTGTAATACTTGTTCCATACCATCATATCACCTCTGTGCTACTCATGTGCGCAAAAATATATATTCTTTGTTGTATGGCGATCATACGATCATCCAATCAATTATATTGATAATGTGCTTACCAATAATGGACCATGAGAACAGGTGACGTGAGGCTGATATGGTAACGTCTGCCGAAATGATGCAGTTCTCTGCCGGGTGGATCCGGATCCTCAATAAAATGAGTGAACTGGAAAAAACCCCCCGTGACTATGGCTCCGGTGATCTCCTCTATGGATCAGAGATACACACGATCATGGCGATAGGCCAGAATCAGGATATCAATGTCACCTCTCTTGCTTCGTCTCTGGGGATCTCCAAAAGTGCTGTCTCTCAGATGATCGCACGACTCGCAGAGAAAAATCTGGTTGAACGATATCGCAGTCCTGACAATGAGAAAGAGACCCGCCTGAGACTCACTCCCCGTGGGCAGATCGCATACCTTGGTCATGAACAGCACCACGCCATCATTTTTTCACGCATGCAGGAGAAACTCGGTGATATCACCGCTGATCAGTACACCTTTCTTATGCGTGTTATCAGGTCAATAGAAGAGACAGCCGGCGAGTTCATGCAGTCCGGGTAATTTTTTTCAACCGAATTATTGTTAAGTCTATTACTAAAAGAGGATCATATGTCTGCTCAACACAACCAACCACCCCTGAAGATTGATATCTGGTACTTCTCGGCAACGGGAAACACCGCACGAATAGCCGGAGTAATCAAGGAGGAATATGTCCGGCTTGGTGCAGATGCCACATTGATTGATATTACTCCGTATACTTCACGCAACGCAGGGGTCATCCCCGGCTCCGGTGATCTAGTTGTCCTGGGACTGCCCGTTCACTCATGGCGGGCTCCCCGTGTGGTCAGGGAGTGGCTAGCCACTCTCCAGGGTCATGGAAAAAAGATTGCCCTGTTCTTTACGTATGGAGGATTTGGTATTCATCCCGCCCATGAGACAACCAGGTCACTGCTTGAGAACCAGGGCTTTTCTGTTGTTGCCTCGGCTGAGTTCTGTGGATCGCACACCTTCAACCTCGGCGGATGGAAAGCGATGGAAGGCAGGCCTGATCAGTCTGATTTAGAGATTGCCCGTGCCTATGCTGAACAGGTTCTTTGCAGGTTCACCGGGGAGGATTGTAGGACTCTTGGTGAGATGGAACGGACATCACACTCTGATGAATTCCTCGACAGCATCGAAGAGTTCAGATTCAGGATTCTTACTCAAATGCCTGCCCGGCAGGGTTCATGTACAGATTGTGGGAGATGTGTCCGTTGCTGCCCGACAGGATCTATGGATCCGGAGACTGGAAGAGCAGGGAAAGACTCCTGCATCGCCTGTCTTGCCTGTGTGGTGGCTTGTCCGGACCATCTGATATCCATCAATGACATGTCAGAGAGCTGGTCGTACAAACTGAGGACAGAAGGAGTGACTGAAGAGGAGATGAGAAAGAAGAAGAGCAGGTTTTATCTCTGATCTGTAACCGGAAACTCTCATTCTTTCAACTTCAGGAAACAGGGCATGCAGATCTGCTTCCCTTCATGCTCACGGGTCTTTGCATCTGCCACCATCTCACCGCAGCATCCGCATGGAATCGAGGTGAATATCCGTGCCTTCTTTGGAGGTTCCATCTGGACAAACTCAAGTTTCACAACCTTTTCTGATGGGGCCTCAAGGATGGCTTTTGAGACCTGGTTCACCATGGCATAGAACGTTGTCTGCTCTTCTTCGGTAGCCGTGCCTGAGAAGACCTTTGGCCTGAGTACATCCATCTCTGGTTTTTGTGGCATGAACTCCTCAAGGCAGGTCATGGCCCTGACCGCTTTGCCACTCTCCCGGCAGTAAAAAGTGAACACATGCTTCCCATAATCATGAACAATCAGGTTTCCTTTCCCTGCCGTGCATCCGGTGACCACCTGGATTGCATCAACCCCGCAGGCGTCGGTCTCGGCAATGGCTACAAGTTCTTCATCTTTTGGCCTTGTAACTCCGAGTGCCTTCATGGCTGCAATTGCAACCTGGTATCCGCTTGAAAGACCGGGACAGACATGCCCGTGAAATTCTGCTGCATTCTCAAATGATGCGTATTCAGGCTGCGGTTCTGTTTTTGTTGAATCGTTTGAACACATAGTAATCTTAATTCTCCTGGTGTACCATCCCGGCACCGGGAAGGCCGGGCATGATACACGTGATCCCTTCTATTGTCCCCATTACTACCGGCAGGCCATAGACCTCTTCGATGATATGAGGGGTTACCGAATACCTGTCGCCCTGAAAATGAATTCTGCCATTCTTCAGGAAGATAAACCGGTCTGCATACCGGAATGCCTGGTTGAGATCATGCATCGTCATTACCGCAGCAATTCCATGTTCTCTCACGATTCCGTGGATCGTTGAGAGGATCTCCACCTGGTTTTTGAGGTCAAGACTGCTTGTCGGTTCATCAAGGAGGAGGATCCGTGGTTCCTGGACCAAAGCCCGGGCGATTGCAATCTTCTGGAGTTCTCCCCCGCTCATCTCGTCAATGTACGAGAGCCGTAGAGATTCCATCGAGAGCCGGGTGAAGACTGCATCCACGATACTCAGGTCATGTGATGTCACATCCCATTTGATATGGGGGCGGCGACCGAGGAGAACCGCATCAAAAGCGGTAAGTCTCCCGGTTTCGACCCGCTGGGGGACATATCCTGCCCGTCGTGCTATCTCTCCTGTGTCAAGACTGCCGACTTCTGCACCATCAAGGTATACCTGGCCGCTCCTAGGCTTCAGGATCCGGTTGAGACATTTGAGAAGTGTTGTCTTTCCGACCCCATTCGGTCCGAGGATGGCAACCATCTCCCCGTGGTTCACCTCAAGTGCGACATTCTCCAGTATTTCCCTGTTTCTGTATAGAAATTTCAGTTCTTCCACATTGAGAATCATCGACGATACCCCCTGATGATAAGATAAATGAAAGCCGGAGCTCCCATGAATGCAGTAAGTACTGCCACCGGGAGCACATACGGGGCAACGATAAGCCGTGCCACAGTATCTGACGCCAGAAGCAGGATTCCTCCCATCACACATGAACCGGGAATTAAGAATCGTTGATCGTCTCCGATGATCCTGCGGACCATGTGCGGGCATACAAGGCCTACAAAACCGATGACGCCGAGGAATGCGACAATAACAGCCGTAATCAGGGCTGCAACTGTCATTCCAATGATACGGACCCGCTCAACATTGACACCGAGCCCTTTTGCAGTCTCGTTGCCTGCATCGATGGCGTTGTAGTTCCACCGGTTACTGAGGAAGTAGATCGTGGAGAGTGTGACGAGAACGGTCATAAGTCCCAGTTCAGGCCAGTTTGCCCTGCTCACATCACCGAATGTCCAGAATACCACTGCTGCGAGCTGCGTATCTGAAGCAAAATACTGCAGGAACATGGTGCCTGCAGTAAAGAGCGAGGAGAGTGCCACTCCGGTGAGCACCATCACCTCGGGAGATGCCCCCCTGATCCGGGAGATCATCAGGATGATACCGGTTGCAATCATGCAGAAGATGAAAGCCATGATTGTCGTGGTGTACGGGTTGTTGATGGTGACCGCACCGGCAACGGTTGAGTGCATCTGGCCGGTTCCGAGCAGGATAACTGACACGGCCGCACCAAATGCACCGGCATTTGAGATACCCAGGGTAAAAGGCGATCCGAGGGGATTTCTCAGGATCGACTGCATGGCGACCCCGGCTACTGAGAGTCCCACTCCGGCGACGATTGCTGTCAAAGCCTGAGGGAGACGGATGTTCCAGATGATCGCATCCCATTTGGTACTTACATTCTGTCCGAGCAGGGTGAAGAGCACGTCACCGGGAGGAATAGATACTGCTCCTACCGATATCGAGAGGATCAGAAGCAGGAATACCAGGACAATTCCGGCACATATGCAGAGGATCTTCACCCTGATGTACCCGAGATAGTCGGCAGGAGTTTTTCCATCAGCTAGGTGCATGATACTCTTCTCCAAAAAATGAAGTGAATCAGGGGGTTATTCATTCCTGGTTCAGATGGTCAGTTTGGTAAATCCCATGTTCTTGTACTGGGAGTTGATATCCTTGAGCGGGGATGATCCAAGGAACGTGGTCATGATCTCATCTGCTTTCGCTTCTGGATCAACGTCAGCAAACTTGTCAGGGTACACAATCTTGCCGATGTAGTACGCGTCTGCAAGAACGTTCTCGTAGTTAGTGCTATACCAGTTGTACGGCAGAACTCCGTAGACGTTTCCGTTCTTGACTGCTTTCAGACCTGCAAGTGCCGGATCATTTTTGAGTTCACCAATTCCTCCATCACTATCCATCTGAAGTGTTCCGACATCCATGAAGAGGTAGTCAGGATCCCAGTCTACGATAGCTTCCTTTGCTACATCGGCATGTTGAGAGCCCATTTTTCCGGCAACATTTTTGATGTTGTCCCACAGGAATGGCGGGTATGCCGGTTCGGTTGAGATAATGCCGTGAGCTCCTGCATAACTGACACCACCGACATAGGCTGTCTTCTGTTCAGATTCAGAAATGCCCTTGGTTCTGCTCTGCAGATCAGCGATGGTCGCCTCGATGTAGGAGATCAGTTCTTCTGCCCGGTCTTTCTTCCCGGTGACATCTCCCATGAGACGAAGGGTGCTGAACATCTGCTCCTGCTCTTCTGCGGTCCGGAGCGATCCGTACGGCATCATGATGACCGGGATGCTGGTCTTAGAAGAGAGTTTGTCTGCTTCATCCTTGGTGGCCGCCTCTGTCTGTCCGGTTGAACTGATCTTAAAGATTATCTCCGGACTGATTGCGATGATCTTTTCAGGGTCATCCTTTCCCCGGTACTCGCCAAAGAGGGGGAGATCCTTGAACTGTGGATTGAGGAGTGCGTATCCCCGTGCATCCATCTTCTGCGGTTCCTTCTCGATACTGTCAACACCGGAGGCAAGATTTTGTGCTCCGAGATAGGTCAGGTACCGAAGACAACCGGATCCAGAGCAGATGACCTCTTTCGGCTCTGACGGGATCGAAACGGATCTCCCGTAACTGTCGGTAACGGTCTTGTCAGCGGTAGTATCAGCGGCCATCGCTGCCGGTACTGCGAGCAGTCCTAGGAGGGCAATGAGTGTCAGAATTTTAAAGGGTACAGTAATTGAAAACATTGATAATCGTGTCATGTGATTCCTCGTCTAAATAGGTGGATTTATGTCTCCTTACAGCATTCCCAGCACTTTGTAGGGGTTATTTCCTGCTGTCTTCAGTTTTGTCAGGTTTGCTTCGTCAACCGGGAACTCTTTGAGCGTGGTTATGTAGTCTTCGGTTTTGTCTACAAGGGGCATCATCCCGATATCCTCAACCAGTTTTGGAGCCCATGAGGGTCCGGTCCAGTTAGCAACTCCGGTATCAGCATTCACTTTGTCAAAGTCAAACCCAAGAGCAACTCCGGTTCCTTTCTTTGCCGCATCATTCCAGCGGATGATGATTCCTGCCGGTCGTGTTCCGTATTTTGCCTTGAGTGCAGCCTCATCATCAGCACTTAAGGCCATCACGAACTCACTGTTCTTTCCAGGTGTGGAGTCCCAGATCATCTGGAATGCATCCTCTTTGCACCAGTTCGGACTTCCGATGTCGATGTACGTCTCTGAAGTGTTGGTGATCGGGAGGTTCTTCTCCACGTACTTGATGATCATGTACCCTGAGGTGACACCGGGGCAGAGATGGTCATGGAAAGCAGCCGCATTCATGAAGTCGTATGTAGCCCCATTTGCCCAGACATTGGAGAGTCCGATCAGGGAGAACTCATTACCGCTGAATTTTTTCTTTGTAAATGTGGCATTTGCATCGTCTGGCCGTGCAAGCATCGTGTCCAGGTCCACCATCATCAGCGAGATCTGGGAGAAGACTTTGTCAGCCGGAAGGGCTGTCCGTTCTTCGCCTTTTATGCTGTTGGTTGAGGCATCGATCTCCATGTAAGCTGCAAGGCCGGTCTTCTTATTAAAGAAGTAGAACCAGAGCGGCTTCCAGTTCGGTCTGTTGACCTGGAAGAGGTTGCCATCGCCGGTCCGGAGTCCTGATACATCAGTAATCCCGGAGAGTGCCCGTTCTGTGGTCTCTCCCTTGATCTGTGCATGGCCCGCATTGGTAAGGGCGAGGATGTTCTCGTCACCAGGTTCAAACTTGAGCAGATCCATCCCCACTGTGGCTGCCCGGGATCCGAGATCATATGCCAGATCAGTATCCGCGAGTGCCAGGCCCGGCAGGATACTGCAGCATAGGGTCAGAATTACCAGATACGCTAATAGTTTCATTGTACTCCCGCATGTATGGTATGACTAATCTGATGCATTCATGAAATAATCGCCAAAGTTATCTGTTAGTTACACTTTGAGATTATAATACTCATATGCATCTTATTCAGTTGTACTGAATTACTAATAATTAATAATTTTGAAATTGATCTTGAAATTTGTGTTATTTAAGTAGTTTGAAAAAAACTATCATGCGTGGAATTCTGTATCCTGTGCTGTCCGGTTTTTGGTGCAATTACCTTCTGAAAATTCTATGATGCAGAAATGCCACCTGGTATCTTATCGTAAGAAGGGCCAGGAATGTCAAGGATAATTGGACGAAAATGTGAGTACAATATTTGACGAGTTAAAAAGCAACAGTTTCAAAATTCCACAGTGTGGATAAAAAATGATTAAACACGTTTTGATCTGATGATTTGGTAAATCTGTATGGGATCAATTACTTGTAAAACCACACGGTATCTGGTATTCTGAATCTATTTCAATGAGTCAGGGGTGGTTATGTATGTAAATCCCGGATGATCTGATCGAAGAGGGCTGGATATCATGCCGGTTTTACCAGACATGACTCCAGCCTGGTGCTGATATCATCATTTTCCATTTTGTCCCCGATCCCTATAAACGTGAGTTGAGTTGCTTTATCTCCCGTAGTCCAGGGCTTGCCTTTTGTCAACGAGACCCGCCTTCCAACCACCTGGACGATGACCTGCTGTAATGGTAATTCATTGATGTATGCAAGGCCTTTAGCCCTTATTACTGTGGGAGGCAGGTTTTTCATGAATGCGTGGAGGCAGGAGAGGCGAATCGGTGAAGTATTCGTCCAGGAGACGGTAGAAAATCCATGCTCACTACTGTCATGGTGATGATGACCGGCAGGTTCTCCTGTAGAAGGATGTTCAGAAGGACCGGCATGTTTTATCCCCAGAATCAACGATACCGGGATGGCAGCATATGCTGTCTCCAGCAATGGAATACCGGGTGGTATCCATTCTTTTCTGATGGTTGCCTTTTTGGATTCAGAGATTCGGTCGGTCTTGTTGAGAAGAATAAGGTCTGCGGATCGGATCTGCTTTCTCACAAGATGACTCATGATCCAAGATACAGATGAGACGTTTTCCGCATCCACCAGACAGATAACCCCTGCAATTCTGACTATCTTTTTTATCTCTTCATGTTCAAGAAGGCTGATGATCCCAAATGGATCTGCCACTCCTGATGCCTCGATCACGAGGATCTCTGGTTCAGAATCTGACTTGATGAGGGTGGTTATCGCTTCAGATAGGTTATTTCGGAGTGAACAACAGATACACCCGTTTTCAAGTGCAATGACCTGGTCTCTAGTCCCTTCTATCAGGCTTTGGTCAATACAGATAGAGCCGAAATCATTGACGATCACTCCGAACCGGACTCCCATAGTGGAACTGAGGATCTGGTTTATGCACGTGGTTTTTCCAGATCCCAGGAACCCGGTGATAAGATAAACTGGTACTTTTCCAACCCTTTTTCTTGCAGGATCAGATTTCCGGGTTGGGGTTCGGTTCAGTAAACCGGGCAAGGTATTGAGAAAAAATCCTGCTAATGTTCCCATAATGAATAGATCTTATCCCGGCGGTAAAAAAAAGGTCACCTCAACATTCGGATGAAGTAATATCATCGATAAGACTTTCAATACAAATAACCTGAAAGCCGGTTGCCGTAAAAGAGAGAGGTTCCCCTCTCTATCCCCGGACCCATCTCATCAAACCACTCATACGGCTCAGATGATCCATCGATATCCCTGCCAGAGCCATCGGGTCCGCCTGAACCTTCCCGTCCTCCTCGGTCATCGACCCGAGAATGATCCCGGCAAATTCATAGGACTCCTCTGCCAGCGAGAGGTACTGCCTGAACAGGAGATACACAGCCCCGCCGTTCAGAACTGCAAGACCAAACCCGATTCCTGCCATCAGTTCAGCGATCATACTCTCCCTCCATACCTGACCAGATCCCTGACAGACATGTTGCCAGACACAAACCCATGTCCTGATACCGAGCGATTCCCCTCTCCCTCTCCTTTTCCCTGTGATCCGAAGAGCAGCAGACCGGTGCCGTTCAGGGAGGTCTCACCAAAAAGACCCTCTCTTATCGCCCTTGATGTGATATACTCGCCCTGTCTCACGATTCCTGATGAGAAAGTTGAGGCCTCCTGATGTTCCTGATTATCAGGTGTTAAGATCAGTGAACACATACTCTTCAGATCAGGACTCTTCCAGAGTGCTGATGCATAATCACTGAAGAGGAGTGGTCCTTGTGACCGCACGACCAGATCCGACTGTGTATTAACTTCCCCCGAGACTGTTCGATGAAGATCTGCTGCATCCAGTGCTATTGCCCGTGATGCAAACGACCCGTTATCATCAGATCCCGCAGTAGTCAGCATAACACACCCGTCAGTGCTTATCGCAGTGGAGAGATACTCAGCCCCTGCAAGCCCTGCGAGGATGAGGCATATCGCCCCGGCAATGATACACTCTTTCTTCATACTCCCCCCGGATATGAAAAAAGAAGAGATCAAGCCAGGATGGCAACCGTATCAGCCCATGCCTCAAGGCCGGTCCTGATGCTATCTGCCTCATAACTGGATACTGTCACACTGTCACGTTTGAAGGACACCGTATAGAGTTCTCCATTACTTGCATGACACTTCACCGTGCAACTGAACGAGTCTTCAGACGAGTCGCGTGAGGCTGTCACACCGGTGCCCATTCCGGTAGTGATTGCTGCAGTGCCGGTGATCTGGGTGACGGCAGTGTTGACTGCTGCCATCGTCGGCCCCCGGACCGGAATACTCCCGACAGTCTTTGCCTCAGCATTCTCGTAGGTGATGGTGGCTGCATACGCCTCCCTGCTCTTCTCCACTGCGGGCTTTGCGACCCCGGCTGACTCGTATGCAGTACATCCCCAGGGATTGTTGTCAAGAACATCCTGGACTAATGCGCTGAATGAAGTATAGTCAGCAATTGGTGACGAAAGTTTTCGAACCGCAGACTTTACAACACTCTTTTGTGTGAAATCTCCCATTTTTCCCCCTGTCGCCTGACAAGCGACACTATGAGGTATGTCGTATATATATGAATTTATTCAGGCATGGTCTGAATAACGCGGTTATCTGGGTCATTTTTACATTTCGAGCAGATAGAGGATCATAACTCGTGTAATGATGCAGGGCAGAAAAGGTTTTGTAAACTTTTTACCTTGCGCTTTTAGGTAATACTTCTTGGTAAACCGTACCGCCCTTATCGATATGTGGTAATATAACTTTTTGAACAGTACTTGGAAAAAACGGTGATAACACCAAAACATTTAGAAAGGTCACCATATTACAGTTTTTTACTGCCCGATTTTAAGATTCATTCTCTGAAACGGGTAGGCAGGTGATCGAATGAATGAGGTGAAGAAGTATGAAACGACATGAATCCCCAGCAGTTATTGTTGCTTGCAGGCTCATTAACGCGGGGATTACTCATATTGGTACCGCCAGTTGTTTAATAATATCCATGGTGGCAGTTGTTTGGTATTGGTATCCTGAGAAAAATTTTCATGATTCCAATGTCATCTGCGCCCGCGGAGGATCGTATGTCTCCGTCTCATGAGCACCAGACCCGTAGGACTGTCGAGTATGAAGCCAGAATCCTGCTTCAGGATCTGGGCTATGAAGTAGCCCGGGTTGGAGGACGCGATGGTGCAGTTCCGGGTCTGTTCCATCTCATTGCATGGGAACGGATGAGAGGGACTCTGTTCATCAGAGTAGGCTCTCCACGGATGAGTAAACCAGTGATCAGGAGTGAGATACTCCTGCTCTCAACAAACCTTCAGACCGTATGGTATCCGGGAGAGGTTCAGTTCTGGGTTGGTGAAGGAAACTACTGGAAACGGTACCAGATCCTCCCGGGAGGAGCCATTCCACTCCCTGAGGTGAGGGCATGAACAGCGTGGATGTCACAGATAGATGTTATCCGTCCCCGAATCTGAACAGGCGGCTGTGGAGAAGAAGCGATGATCGAACGTGATCGTGCCGGTGAGGTACTCAGTACCCTTGAGTACCTCTTTGATCCTGGCCAGATTATTGAGATCAGGGCTCTCTCAAGTGGTGCCATATCATCAGGGTACTTCAGTGATTACCAGAAGGCAGTGGCAGAGATACTCATCAGAGAGGCTGACACGCTTATTTCGGGCTTCTATGTCACCCTGAACGAAGTAAATCCTGCACTGCTTGCCAGACGGGCCAACCGGATACAATCCCGGATGGGAAAGGCAGATGCATCTACAGCAGACTCTGATATCATCAGGCGACGCTGGCTGCCGATAGACATCGACCCGGTACGGCCATCAGGTGTATCCTCATCTGACGATGAGCATGCAGCAGCCCTTACACGTGCTGATACCATCAGGGGATTTCTTGCCACATGCGGGTGGCCTGATCCCCTCCTGGCTGACTCAGGCAATGGTGCCCATCTGCTCTATCCGATCGATCTTCCAAACAACGAGGAGTCAAAAGGGCTCGTCAGACAGGTACTCGAGATCCTTGATGTCCGGTTCTCCACCGCAGGGTGCAAGGTTGACACAGCCAACTTCAATGCTGCACGGATATGGAAGGTGTATGGCACGATCTCACGCAAAGGGGATAATCTTCCAGACCGTCCCCACCGGAGATCAAAAGTCCTCTCAATGCCTCCTAAAGAGAGGGTTCTCTCCGCAGACGACCTTGTGCAGTTGATCAACCAGTACCCGGCCCAGGCTCTGGAGCCAGGGTTGAGACCCACCACGAAACCTGGAATGAACCCGGAAGCGAAGGGCCAGACACTGGAGGAGATGGCTTCAGTCAGGGAGCCGGCGCTTGATCTCGCCCAATGGCTGAATCGGTTTAATCTCACGTATCTCTCCAAACCGTACCAGGGGGGTACTCTGTTTGTGCTTGACTCATGTCCCTTCTCTGATGATCACACAGACGGAGCATTCGCTATTCAGTTTCCTAACGGTGCCATCTTCGCCGGATGTCATCATGACTCCTGTGGCGGAGGCCGTCAGCGATGGCCAGAGCTCCGTGCACGATTTGATCCGCCACGCCGGGATCCTGAAGAGTGGTTTGCGGAGGCAAGAAGAGCACGAACCAGGGCAAAACTGATCGCAGAAGGCAGGATCGATCCAGACGAGGAGATGTCTGAATCATCTCCTGATACGGGCACCACACCCGCCGAATCTGACCCGGTTCACCAGAAGGCTGATGAGATTCTGAAATCCGGTGATCCCCTCTCATTCCTCCTCAATGTCTTCTCTGAGTATCATGAGGGGGACAGGGCTGTTGCCGAGTGCATGATTCATTCGCTGGTTTCCCGATCTGTCATCAACAGTAAGGGCCTGCATGTATCAATATCAGGTGAGTCTGGAAAAGGGAAGTCGCATGCAATTGATACAATGCGAACGCTCATCCCTCCTGGCTCTAGGATTGAAGGCCGGGTCAGTGACAAAGCTCTCTTTTACATGGAGGATCTCCTTCCCGGGACCGTGATCACCCTTGATGATGTGAGCCTCTCTGATCAGATGCAAGAGATTCTCAAGGGGGTTACGACCTCGTTTCAAAAGCCGTTTCCGTACCGCACGGTCAACAAAGATAGAAAGCCCCAAACCTGCACGATTCCGCAGCGGTGTGTCTGGTGGATTGCAAAGGTGGAAGGGTCAGGTGATGATCAGGTCATCAATCGGATGCTGACCTGCTGGATAGATGACACCGAGGAGCAGGATCAGAAGGTCCTGGACCGGGCACTGGCAGGTGCAGAAGAGATGCCCGAATCTCCTGCCGAGATAAGCGAGGCTGTTTCGGTGTGCAGGGCGTTATGGGAAGATCTCTCTTCTGTCTTTGTTGTGATTCCGTTTGCCCGAAGAATTCGGTTTCAGTCCGCTGAAAACCGGAGAAATCCTGATATGCTGCTCGATCTGATCCGGACGAACGCCGCTCTCTATCAGCAGCAGCGGGAGAATCAGGTTGTGAACGGGGTTACCTGTGTACTGGCAACAGAGAAGGATTTTGATGAGGCAGCCCGGCTCTTTGTTGCATTGAATGGTGAGACCGGAGCTCAGGGAAACAAACTGACAAAAAGGGAGTCTCTTCTGACGCATGTGTTAGCCACAAGCGGTGTTGCAGAGATATCAGTCTCGCAGATCCAGACTATCACCGGATGGACATGTAGCACGATCTGTAAACTTCTCCATGGCTATCAGTCATACGGGAAGGTGTATTCAGGGCTGCTTGCGAAATGTCCTGCTGTCTCGTTTCTTGATCGGACGGTCACAAAAGGCGTTCAGGGGCAGACCACCATGCGACATACACGGGTGTACCTGTGGGATCAGTACCTGTACGATGCATGGCTGAAAGGAGGTTCTGTCTGGCTTGCAGGGGATGGAACTGATCCTGATCAATCTGATCCTGATGACTCTTCAGATCAACCCTCTGGTGATCATGGCAGAAGTGAAGCGACGGTCGCCGCCAAGGCATCCGGGGCTCTCAGTAAGCAGCAGTCTTCACTTGAGAGATCGATCCCCGATAGCAATGCTCCTACACAAGGCTGCTCGATCAGGTCTCTCAAGTCGCGTGATTTTGCTCATATAGAAGGATTTCCTGAAAAGGTACCGTGTTCTGTCTGTGGGAGGGGGCCGACCCAGTACCGGACACGTCCTGATCGTGTTCACGGGAGTGATGCTGAGCCGGTTCGGATGCTCTGCTTATCATGCTACGAGAGGCTTGTTTCCCATGAGATAGCAGCCATCGTACCTCTTCCCGGGATGATCCATCCTGAAGATATGGTTCCCCTGCATGCCTCTGTCGGACGATGCGATCTCTGTCAGACAAAAGAGGCTGCATGGTCAGATCCAACATCCAGGATTCACCTCTGTGAATCCTGCTATCAGCGTGAGAAAGCCCGGTCAGCCGGTGATCACTCTTCCAGTATACGGGGAGTAGATAACCTCCCATCCGGTGATTCATCAGGAGAGGAATCTGTCCTGGGTAAGGTGAACTAGATGAGTGAGTTTGTTGAGACAGTCCGTGAGGATCGTGGGTATGAACTCTGTGGACGGATCATCAGGATTCAAGGGGATCTGGTGATCTATATCGATGGAATTGGGAGGTTTGCCCTCCCGTCCGGGCAGGTGACCGCTACATTAGCCGGGCTTGGAGAGAGCGATCTATCAGGTCCTGTCCCTGGAGTAGCGAGGTTATCTGAAAGCGGCAGAGGATTTTATCTGGATATCGGGGGTGAAATGTACGTGATCCCCGTTGCTAGAGTAAGGGCGGTTATGGGTGGTGAAAACCGGAAAGGACCGGTCAGCCGGGTTTATCGATCAAAAGTCTGACAGTAATAAAAAGGTCATTAGGGATTTTTAGATCGTCGTAATCAAAACAATTAGATTTAAAACCAATAAAATTGAACTAAGGATATGTTACTTATGAGTAAATATTTCTTAGTTTTATTGCTCTTTCTCCTTACGGTAGGAAGCATAATATGTCCGGTTATGGGATCTGATGCTGCTTCTTCTTCCAATCAGGTGACTGTCACCGATTCATTCGGTAGAGAGGTTACCATTCCGGCAGATCCAGAACGAATAGCCGTAAATGGTATGGGAGGGATGCGATACTTCACCTACCTTGGTATTGATCCAGGTAGGTTTGTTGGTGTTGACATGTCAGACAGTTCAGAGTCGGGATATTTCACTGACCCACGCCCGTACATCATTGCACACCCTGAGATCCTGAAGATTGCCCCAACGGGATCAAAAAGCGGAGTGGCAGATGCAGAAAAAATCATGTCACTAAATCCTGATGTTCTGTTTATTGCAGGATCGAGCCCGGATAATGTGCAGGCTGCAAACGAGATCCAGGAGAAAACCGGGATTCCCACGGTTCTATTTTATTCTGGTATTTATACAGATGAACCAGAAAAAGTGAAAAACTCACTTGAGATGATCTCGTCAATATTCGGAACTGAAACACGGTGCAAGGAATTGATTGCATATTTCGACTCTGTAAATGCTGATATACAAAAGCGGGTATCCTCTGTTCCAGCTTCAGACGAACGAGCATATATTTGCGGAGTTTCTTACAGGGGTGAACATGGTACTGATGGAACAAATCCGAATTATTTGCCATTTATTCTTTTAAAGGCAAATAATGTGGCAAAAGATGTTGCTCCAAGTGGGGTTAAAGACTTTGCAACAGTAGCCAAAGAGCAGATAGTAGCATGGGATCCACAGGTTATCTTTGTCAGCCTGGGAACCCAGAATGCAGCCAATGGTGGAGCGATAGGTGAACTAAAGTCTGATCCATCCTATACTGGGATAACAGCTGTTCAGAAGGGTGAAGTCTATGGGTTGATACCTGAAAACTCCATGGGATCAAACTATGAAAATGGTCTTGCCAACTCCTACTTTGTTGGAAAGACTCTCTACCCAGATCAATTTACAGACATTGATCCTGCGAAAAAGGCTGATGAAATCTTTACCAAAGTTGATGGAGGTTCAGCTTTTGATCAGATCAACAAGAATGAACAGGGTTTAGTCTTCCAGAAAATTAAGTCCTAATCCTTTTTTTCAGCATGTTTCTGATTCATGATCGCAAAAGGCATTACCGATCTTACATTCTATTTAAAACACTTGTAATTTTCATCGGTATTGTCTCTGCAATTGTACTCTTTTTTATTTCGGTCTCTGTGGGAGCAGTATGCATCCCAATTCCTGACATTATAACTACTCTCATCAATGGGGGTGGTTCTACTCTATATGAACGAATTATCTGGAATATCCGGATTCCTCAGGCTCTGACTGCTGTTGTTACCGGAGCAGGTCTTGCTATTGCAGGGGTTGCAATGCAATCTGTTCTCCGCAACCCGCTTGCTTCCCCGTTTACATTAGGGCTTTCCAGTTCTGCAGCATTTGGAGCTGCTATAGGGATTCTCCTCTTTGATGCAGGAACGAGTGGGTATACAATGGCTGACGCAGTAGTCGTTAATAACCCCTATCTCACCACCGTCTGTGCATTCAGTTTTTCCCTCATAAGTACCGGCTTGATCCTTGGCATCAGCAGATTACGTTCTACCACTCCGGAAACGATGATTCTTGCCGGGATAGCCATAACCTCTCTGTGTAGTGCCGGACTTATGGCAGTTCAATATTTTGTTGATGACACCAGACTTGCATCAATTGTCTTCTGGCAATTTGGGGATGTATCACGATCAAACTGGCAGGAACTTGGACTTATCACTCTGATTACAGTGGTATGTAGTGGATACCTCATTTCACATCGATGGGATTTCAATGCAATTGATGCTGGTGAAGAAACTGCAAAGGGTTTAGGAGTTCCTGTAGAGCGTATCCGGATTTTAGGTATGATATCAGCCTCTCTTATGAGTTCTGTTATGGTAGCTTTTCTCGGGATTATCGGATTTGTGGGTCTGGTCTGTCCTCATATGGTGAGAAGGATAATTGGAGACGATCATCGCTTTTTAATTCCTGCAAGTTGTGTATGCGGCTCTGTGCTCCTCCTTGCATCAGATACAGTTGCACGAATGATCATCTCACCACGAGTTCTTCCTGTATCAATAATTACTGCTTTTCTCGGTGCTCCTCTTTTCTTGTATCTTATCATGCGGAGGAAAAGATAAAAGTGATATGTAAGTTTCAGTCAGATATCTCTTCATCTTATTCAGGAAAGGAACCAGTTCACGATCCCCATTCTATCCTTCTTGATGTCAATGGCGTTTCATTTCAATACCAGGCTACAGATATTCTTGAAAATATTTGTGTAAACGTCCATCCCGGAGAGATATTGGCTATCATGGGTCCAAATGGAGTTGGAAAATCAACTCTACTCAGATGTATGAACCGGATTTTACAGCCTCGTTCGGGAATTGTTACACTTGAAGATAAAGATCTCTGCGATATGAATGTAAATGATATTGCAAAAAAAATCGGCTATGTTCCACAGCGTAATGAAACCTCCAGGATGACGGTATATGACTCAATTCTGCTTGGCAGAAAGCCACACATCAGGTGGACAGTATCTGAAGATGATTATGTACGAGTCGAGACAATCATCCGGTTATTTGATCTTGAGAGGTTACAACTCCGGTATGTGGATGAGATTTCAGGAGGAGAATATCAGCGTGTCTGTCTTTGCCGTGCGATCGTTCAGGAACCATCTCTTTTGCTTCTCGATGAACCAACAAGTGCCCTGGATCTCTGCAGGCAGATAGAAATTTTACGGGTTATCCGTAGTATTGTTGACATGAGACATCTGTCCACCGTGATGACTATGCATGATCTCAACCTGGCTCTTCGGTTTGCAGATCGATTTGTTCTTATGAAAAACGGAAGAATTGCTCATTCATGCGACCGCACAAGTATTTGCTGTGAAATTATTGAAGATGTATATGGTATCAGGGTTGACATTCTCTCTCATAATGGCCTCCCTGTTGTGATTCCAATAGAATCATGATATTGTATCCCGGGATGGTACCAGGAATATTCTCATTTCTGTATTTGTGGATGTACATGCCTATGATATTTGATGAATTGGCATAGCTGGAGAACGTCGGATTTTTCTGTGAGTGGGCGGGAAGATCTGTACAGAGAGTATTCATTTGTTCTATTCATGATTCCTTGTGTATGTCAGAAATTACCCCTCTCCCGCCTATACCCGGTATCCGGGTCTGCAAGTTTATTTGTTTAGTATTGGGGTGAGATCTTGCGGTTTATTTCTCCCGCTCATACGCATATTTTCCCGCCCGAATGTTGGTATACTTCGATAACCATTTGATTCAGGTGCATGAACTCCTATGTGAAAGAGCATACAGATTGTATGATTACCATGCCTTTCCCCTCGTTTGTCTCCTTTTGTGGCATGTTGTACAAGAAATTCAAGAAAACACCGAAAGAACCGGTCAAGCCGGGTTGAACAGATATTATCATTCTGATCCTTCATATGAAATCCGGGGTAACGCCTGATTAATCATCCCGGAGACCTTCGTAAATAATTCTCCGGTAAATTTCTGATAAAATTGATACTGAGAAAAAGTAGGAGAAATCAGGTGCAGGTCAGGTGATGATGATATACTCTTTTTTCATGAGGGTTCCTGTTGAGATATCATTCTGTGCCGTGAGTGAGACCGAAAAAGATCCCTTGGATGAGTAAACATGGGTCACATTCTGCAATCTCGATGTGTTCCCATCCCCGAGATCCCAGATCCAGGATGTCGGGTGACCAGTTGAGTGATCGGTGAATTGAACCTGCAGGGGAGCAGCCCCTGTCGTCCGGTCTGCCGAGAATGCAGCAGTGATCTCTGCCGGTACCGGTGTCGGAGTTGGAGAGGGAACAACTCCGGCAGTCACCGTCACTGCGCTATTGAGCATCACAACTCCCCCGGTCTGGTTGTTCAATGCTTTGAGCGAGACTGAATACACTCCCGGAATGGTATATGTGTGAACCGGATCCCGGACTGTTGAGGTGGATCCATCGCCGAAATTCCAGTAAAACGAGTTCGGACTGCCGAGTGACTGGTTGGTAAACGCTACCGTGAGCGGAGCTGATCCCCATGTCGTGTTCAGCGCAAAGAAGGCATGTACTTGTCCCGGTGTCGGTTGTCCAGATGAGGAGATGGAGTGGTCAGACATGATATTCTTAAATGTCCAGTTGCTCACCGGTCCGACCGGTTTGTTGTCTACCGAGACATTCAGGAGATCGGCACCCGGTTTGGCCTGAGAGATATATGTTGCGTTCGAGAGATGCAGATACGATATATTTCCATGTGGATACGTATTCGCCCATTCATCATTGGTTGAGGAGATGGTGTTGAGTGATCTGACGAGTGGTGCCGTGTCATACACTCCGGATTCTCTGACAATCTCATATGGGAGAGAAGAATATCCTGATACATGTGGTTCCTGGAGATCTGACCAGCCGGTCCCTTCCTGGTTACCCCAGTAGTTTCCAGCGACATACGGCCCTCCTCTGACATTTGTTCCTGGCTGTGGACCTTGTGGATTGGTCCAGGTGAAATATGACAGGTACCCTGTTCCTCCGGCTGAAACAGTGTTTAGGAGATTGTTGTTGTAGATATATCCGGATCCTACGTTCCAGCCACCACCATCGATATAGATCCCCGTGTCAGTGGATCCTGATATGGTATTTCCTGTAACGTGTACGTTAACACTGTTATCTGGCAGGAAAAGGCCATACCTGCTATCCTGTATCATATTATCAGTAATATTTGCTGTACCCCAGCCGTTGATACCACAATCGTAGTTGCTGGTAAGCATATTTCGATGAATCTCTGCCCCATGTAAGGAAAAAACTCCGCTGCCAAGGTTATCTGAGACGGTATTATTGATAACCTGTGCATTATTTGAGACATCAATGCCAGATCCCTGGTTGCCGGTGATAAGATTATGTATAACTCCTGCATAATTCCCTGCAACAACCCCTCCCCACTGATTTCCATTCACAATACTGTCTGAAACATTTGCATAATTCCCTGCATAAATGCCATATCCCTCGTTGGTGGAGAGGTTGTTGTCGATAATAGTGGCATAATTTCCTGCGTAGAGTCCATACCCCTGGTTATTGAAGATATCATTCCCAAAAACATACGAATATTTACCGGTAAAGATACCCTCTTCACGATTATTATTCACCGTATTGTTCGAAAACGTTACATTGTTGATCGTTTTCATGCCGTATCTCTGATTGTCACTGACAATGTTTTCAGAGATCGTGACATTATCCCAGGTCAGGATCCCGTCTCTCCCATTACCGGTCACTGTGTTTCTAGTAATGTGGGCATCATTCTGACAGGCAATACCGTTCTTCTGATTATCTTTCACCTGGTTTTTGGTGATGGAATTATACTGCCCTGTGGTATTGACTCCTGACCAGGTATTATCCATGACAATATTTTCAGTGATCTGGATGTTTGTACCGGTCACATAGATGCCGTTCTCTGAGTTCCCACTGGCATTATTCCCGGTTACCTGGGTACCAGTCCCCTTGACAACGATTGCACCTCCATTACCAGATACGGTATTTTCTGAGATTTCTCCACCGGCACCCTGTGAATAAATGGCGGTATCAAACCCGGATATCGTACTGAACTGAGTTATTGTGGTGTTAGTACCATCAGAGGTACTGGTAATCCCATTACCTCCGGTCCCATTCACCGATTTTCCATTTCCAACCAGTGTAACATCAGAAGTATTGACCTGTATTGCATACTCTGATGAAGAAGCAGTCAGATTATTGGTGAGATAATATGTACCCGATCCGGTTACGGAAATCTGACCGTGGGAATAATCTCCGGAAAAGGAGTAATCAGAACCGGTATGACCTGGTTCAAGAGAGATCCCAGACCCTGATGCACTACCGCCCAGGAGAAGAGCAAGGTAGATACTGATCATACAGATAGAAAACCGGGAGGGATCGGTATTCATGATACCATCCTGCGAAATCTGCTGCATAGTCTCTGCAGATGTCCGGAAAATTCATGAATTCTCCTTACCCATGAATTCCCATCAGTAAAACTGGTATTCTGATTATACGCCCCCCGTGCATCAGTTCGGTTTACCCAAATATTTGCCTTAATCTCTCCCTTCATCCACAAATCCCCTGATCTGGTACAGATACTATGCTTATAACCTCAGGATTATTATATTTTCGCTTAAATATAATCGGGAAATAAGAAAATGTGGTACGTATTCAGTCCCGGATCTTCCCGAATCAGCCCTCCATAGTTTTTTATATTGAACCAAAGAATGAAGATATGTAGGCTGTAGACCCGTATTCTGTCTGATAAGTACCTCGGGCGAGGAGAGAAACCCGGCCTGAAACAAGTGAGAATACCGCCATCGGGGCCATCATCCCGGATTTGAGCATGATACCTCGCAAAATGAGAAGGGTAGATATCGCAGGTTACACTAGGGACCACAATATGAGGATCGATATCTGGCTTTTCACCCTTCTGCTCACCGCCACAATCATCGTCGCAGCATCAGCTCAATCAGTGCAGATCCTGGATAATAGTTCTCAGGAGACACCTCTCCTTTTCCTTGGAAATGAGAATATTGCCCCGGTGGTGTTTCTGGATGGAACTACACCAAAAGGCGTTGATGTCGACATAGTCCGGGCAATGGCACCTCATCTCTCCCAACCGGTTGAAGTCAGGGCCATGAACTGGTCAGAGGCACAGTCACGTGTTGCACAAGGAGACGCTGATGCCCTGATTCAGATAAATCCGACTGAAGAGCGGCTGAAAATATATGACTTTTCCGATCCCCTGCTTGAATCACAGTTCTCCATCTTCACACATGCACAAACCCTCGGCATATCAGGGATTGAAAGTCTTCGCGGACTCAGGGTGGGAGTTGAAGCAAAAGGCCTTCCAATACTGGTTCTGGCGAAAGAACCTGAAGTAATCCTTGAAACAATCCCCAATTTTACGGAAGGATTCAATCGGTTACACGACGGTTCTCTGGACGCCGTTGTGGTTGATTACCGGGTAGGATCCTATGTTCTTGCTCAAAACAAGATCAGAGACATCAAAGTATCAGGTGAACCGATCTCATCCTCGAATTCTTCCTTTGCTGTTAAAAAAGGGAATACTAAACTTTTGAATGAGATCAATACTGCCTTGCAGACAATCAGGGCTGATGGCACCTACAAAAAAGTCCTCGATACCTGGGAACCCACAGAAGTGGTGTTTCAAACCGGGGAGCAGATCGCAGAAGGGGTTTATCGGCTAGTTATCATCTTTTTACTCATAGTATTCCTGATCATCTCGATCTGGATAGTGACGATCAGAAGAGAACTGGAGAGAAGAAAGACAGCTGAAAAGAAACTGACCGAACAGTACTCCACCTTGCATGGGGTCATCAACAGTGCAAATGCATTGATCTTCTCGGTGGACCGCTCCTATCGGTATACCAGTTTCAACCAGGGTCATGCCAGTGTCATGAAAACTCTGTACGGAGCAGAGATAGAGCTTGGTCACTCTATTCTGGATTATATGACCGTCCCGCTCGACAGAGATCTCTCAAAAAAGAATCTTGACCTGGCATTAACCGGAAAAGAACTCATAGAAGAGTCTTATTCAGGAGAAGAACTCAGGTCGCGGAAGTACTTCTATGTCCTCCATAACCCGATCAGAAGTGGAGATGAGATCATCGGTGTTGCAGTGCTTGCCCATGATATCACTGAACGGAAACAGGCTGAAGAAAAACTTCACCAGGTCTTAGAAAACCTCGAAGAAGAGGTTCGTGAGCGAACCTCCCAGTTATATGGGGCTAACCAGGATCTCAAAAATCAGATCGCTGAACGTGAACACAGAGAGATCGAACTTCGGGAGAGTGAGGAGCGATACCATGCAATCTATGATCAGTCTCCGATCGCCATAGTACTCTATGATGCTTCAGGAACGCTGGTGCATATGAACCAGGCTTTTATAAGCCTCTTCGGCGTTTCTGATCTTGGCAAACTTCATGATTACTCTCTCTTTTCCGATATATACCTGTCAGAAGAGCAGAAAGAGAAGCTTCGCCAGGGAGAGAGCATCCATTACCAGGGATCGCTTGACTTTGACAAAGTTCGACACAGCTTCTCATACCCTACAACTAGGGAAGGGATGATCTGGCTCGACACACTCATCACCCCGCTTGGGAGTGCGTCAGAGTCCGTAACCGGATACCTCGTCCAGATACAGGATATCACCAAACGCAGAGAAGCTGAAGAGGCGATGAGGGTTGCAGAGGAGACGTACAGAACCATCTTCTTAAACTCTCAGATTGGGCTGTTCAGAACAGACATCGTCTCCGGGCTCATGGTAGACGCAAACGATGCTGTGGCACATTTTTTCGGGTTTGAGGATCGGGAGTTGCTCTTGAAAACCGCATTTTCGATGGCAGATCGATATGTCGATCCACATGACCGCGAGATGATGGTTGCTCTGTTAAAGGATAACGGTGAGTTTCAGAATTATGAGGCACGGATCAGACAAAACGATGATTCGATAGTCTGGATACGCTTCTCTGCACGACTGATCTTTGAAAAAGGCTGGATAGAGGGCGTTGCTGAAGACATCACCGATTACAAGGTGGCTGCGGAGGCACTTGCGTATAGTGAGAACAGACTTCAATTAGCACTCTTCGGTTCAGAGATAGGAATGTGGGAGTTTCATATCCCTTCCATGACTGGAGATATCGATAGCCGGTCAGCAGAGATCCTTGGATTTGAACAGAAGAAGAATGGATTTCATGCCATTCATCTGGGTGAATTATCCCATCCTGATGATGGTCCCCTGATAAGGCAGCGCCTTGATGATTATCTGTCAGGAAGAACCTCCATTTACGAATCTGAACACCGGATGAGAAATGGACGCGGGGAGTGGATATGGGTACTTGCCAGAGGGAAGACGACCAGATGGCTTGATGATGGATCACCTCTTCAGATTTCAGGAACAATCCAGGACATCTCCGAACGGAAACGTACCCAGGAGAATCTGATTGAGAGCGAGAGGAGATACCGTGACATGTTTGAGATCAACAACGCGGTAATGCTCATCATAGATTCTGAAACTAATAAAATAGTCGATGCAAATGCTGCCGCTACACGGTATTACGGGTATAGCAGGGATGAGCTTATAGACATGCCCATCAGTGAGATCAACACCGCAGATCCCGAGGTAATCAAGGTTAACATCTCCCATGCCATTACGCAGAAAGGGACAATATTTCAGTTCAAACACAGAAAAAAGAGTGGAGAGATCAGGGATGTTGAAGTCTTTAGCGGCCCTGTCATCGTGAAAGGAAAAAGACTCCTGCATTCAATTATTCAGGATGTCACCGAGCGTAACCGGGTTGAAGAGGCACTCAGGCAGGCAAACCACAAACTGAACCTGTTGTCCAGTATCACACGGCATGATATCGGTAATGAGCTCCAGGTGATCTTCGGATATCTCAGTATGGCACTGGAAGAGAAGCTCCCTCCTGATATTAGCACGTATATTGAACGGTCCAGTGTATCTGCAAAGAATATCGAACGGCAGCTGGCCTTTACCCGGGATTATGAGGATATCGGAGTTCACTCGCCGGTCTGGCAGGATGTAGGTGCCACTATTGCACATGCTGTAAAGCCGATTGATATCGGCCTGATCCAGCTGCAGAACACCATATCAGGAGTCGAAGTCTTTGCAGATCCCCTCATGGAGAAGGTCTTTTACAACCTCGTAGAGAATGCAAAGCGGTATGGAGATACGATCACCCGGATCCAGTTCTTTGGAGAAGAGAAGCAAGGAGATTACATCATCGTCTGTGCTGATGACGGGGTTGGGATTGATGCCGAGTTCAAGTCAAAGATTTTCAAGCGTGAATACTTCAAACATACCGGATTTGGACTCAACCTCTCGCGGGAGATTCTTGATATCACCGGTATCACCATCACAGAGACCGGGGTACCCGGTGAGGGAGCACGGTTTGAGATAACAGTGCCGAAAGGAAAATGGCGGGTAGGAGAGGTGCCAGACCAAAAAGATCAGCGAAAAGAGTGACATCCTATATTTACTCCTGGACCCGGGCGGTCTGATGATCTGCGTACATGGCGGTACTAACGCTTCATACTCTTTGGCTGGATTCCAGCGACGGATAATTTTTCCGGACCTGTTGTTTTTCATCTTGTGATTCTGCTCTACGAGTTGTTCAATCCGAAATGAGGAGGTATCATCCGGATGGTTTTTACTACCCCCAGAATTTGATCTGACCTTATCCCGATCACCTCGATTATGACGGGCGGGACAGCGGGAGAAAGAAGGATTTTCCTGTGAGCGATGGGGAGGTCCCGCCCGTACTTTTCGGCTGTATCGGACAGATAAAGATGTTAGAAGAATAAATTAAAAGATTTCATTGATATGGACGGGAAGATCTATGTAGAGAGTGTTCACTCTGTCTGACAGTGATGATTAGTATATGTCAGAAGATCCCGTTCTCCCGCCAGCAACAACATCAGGCAGTGCTTGTTCATTGGTATGAATAACGGGATGTGATATGGCGGTTGATTCCTCCCGCCTACAGATTGGTTTTCCCGCCCGTACCCAGGGGAATACACATGTGGCAGGAGAGAACACCTGGCATGCGATCCATACCCTGATGGATCGTGTGTACCTGCTTGTCTGCCTGCTTGCCGGTTGATGAAACTAAAAAAGCCGGGAGTGACCATATCTTATGATGATGGTTGATCCATCTGATGACGAGCTGAATGCCCCACGGCGGGGGAGACCACGAGGAAAAAGAGGACCGATTGGGTGCGGCCCGCTCAAGTGTTACGGCCCTCAATGCGATATCTGGGACGAAAAACTGCGTGTATTGCTTCGGCCTGATGAGATCGAAATATTGCGACTGGTTGATCTCGAGGGGCTGGAGCAGGAAGAAGCGGCACAGAAACTGGGTATCTCCAGAAAGACACTCTGGAAAGATCTTCATGAGGCCAGAAAAAAGGTTACTGATGCTCTTGTGAACGGAAAAACAATAGAAATCTCCGGCTGTCCCCGCCGGAATGAAGGGGTATGTCCCAGACGCGATATGACAGTCTGTCCAAAGCATGACGGTGGTATCTGTCCTCGAGGTCACACTCCCGCCGATGACGAAGAATATGAATAGTTTATTATCTTTATGCTCATATGAGTAATAATGGTACTCAACAGGGTACCAGGTACGATCGGTATGAAGATAGCAATTGCAAAAGATGGTTCATCCGTTTCAGGTCATTTTGGCCACTGTGAGGGGTTTGCCCTGTACTCTGGTGAGAATGGCACCGTGCGGCATGAAGGCGATCTGGTAAATGGTCAGGGACATGGTGCTGCTGTCTCCATTCTTGTTGCGCAGGGTGTGACCCATATTCTTTCAGGAGGAATGGGGCAGCGTGCTCGCGATATGCTTGAGGAGCAGGGCATTGCATCGATCCTTGGTGTACAGGGATCACTCGATCAGGCAGCCAGTGACTTCTTCTCAGGGAAGATCGTGGATGATGCACCTCTCTGTACTCATTCGGGATGCGCCGAAACCGATGACGACTCGGCAGGATCATGCACCTGCTCATGCCACCAGAAGAACTAACCTGAACAGATCCAGAAGAAACTGAGCACTCAGAGAGATGCTGGTAAGTCCAGCCGGCTCGATTGAAATCCCATTCATGAACGGTCAAGAGTAATCCCAATAATTCAACCAGCATCTCTCATTCTTATGTAGTATATGGTGCAGCTTCTGGATCATGGTGTTCACGGCTGTGAATTGCGTATTTTTTTCCTTTGCAGGATGATGGTCTCCTGATTCGTTATCCCTCATATGGGTATAATTATATAATCCTTCTTCAAACAGATCTAATCAGATGTGTGGTTGATTGAGGAGCTGCAATCTGTGGATCCCGATCAGGCAGAATGGAGGATAGATATGAAAAATAGTACTTTTCAGGGAATTCCTGGAATGCTCAGGCCGTTTAAGGAATATCTTGAAACGTGGAACCTTCCAGAAGGTGCAGAAGTCGTCTTTTTCGGAGTGCCCGGGACATGCACACCCTTTGTGGAACTGCTCTGTTATGCGGTCAGGAATCTTCCCTGCAGGTTTCTGTTTGTCCCGTATCTCAGGGAGAACGAATCACGGGAGATGACCTACACCGAGGGTCTCGGGTTTCAACTTGGAGAGCCCTGCCAGATTCGCAATCCCTCGATCATCATATTCATGGGGGGGCTGGCAATGCCTGGTGTGCCGGTGAAGATAGAGGAGGCAGAAGCACTCCTTTCTGCATATCCTGATGTCGCATCTGCAGGGATCTGTTTCATGCATATGTTCCAGAAATCAGGCTGGCTTGATAAAATTTCCTTTGATCTCCTGATCGATGCAACTCTTAACGTCGATATAACCGTTGAATAACCCCCTGGTATCCTGCAGACAATACATGACCCGGCTCATTACCATAGAAAACCTGACTCTGGCGTTCGATGAAACGCCAGCCCTGAAAAACGTCTCTTTTACCCTTGATGAAGGAGAGATCCTCGGCATCATCGGCAGAAGCGGTGCAGGAAAGACGATCCTTATCCATCTGCTCCGTGGCATTGATCAGCCTCCGACCTCCGGGCGAATTATCTACCACATCGCTGCCTGCCCGTCCTGTGAGTATGTCACTGTTCAGAGTCATGCCGGGCAGAAATGCCCGAAGTGTGGTGGCATCCTTACAGCAATGGATGTGGACTTCTGGAGTCCTGATCAGGAACTCATGAAACGGAGGATAACCTCACGCAACGCGATCATGTTCCAGCGGACGTTTGCTCTGTACGGGAATGACCGTGTCATCGACAACGTCCTCCATGCCCTTGATGACACCGGGTACCCTGCCGGGAAAGCAATAGCCCGGGCAGCAGATCTTATCGACCAGGTGCGACTCTCACACCGGATGATGCACATCGCCCGTGACCTGTCAGGCGGTGAGAAGCAGCGGGTTGTACTTGCAAGGCAGCTGGCAAAGGATCCTTTCTGCCTCTTTGCAGACGAGCCGACCGGAACACTGGATCCCAAGACCGCTTTTCTCGTCCACAAGATGCTCAAGGAGGCTGCTGCTGCATCAGGGATGCCGATGGTCATCACCTCACATTTCACCCAGATCCTTGACGAGGTCGTGACAACGGCTATTCTTCTTGAGAATGGCGAGATCAAGGCATCAGGCTCTCCGCATGATGTCATGGCCACCTTTATGAAAGGGTTCCATGATGACGAAGTGTTCTGTTCAGTTGAATGCGGAACGCCGATCCTCCAGGCCCGGGATCTCGTGAAACAGTATGTCTCGCTTGATCGCGGGCTTATTCGTGCAGTCAATAACATCCAGTTTGAAGTCAACCACCAGGAGATCTTCGGGATCATCGGGACATCAGGAGCCGGGAAGACGACACTCTCGAAGATGATATCAGGCATCATCGAGCCGACCAGCGGTGAACTGAATATCAGGGTCGGTGATGAGTGGGTTGATATGACCAAGCCCGGGTATGACAACCGTGGCAGGGCAAAGCAGTACCTTGGTCTTCTTCACCAGGAGTACGACCTCTTTCCGCACCGGACCGTACTTGATAACCTGACCGATGCTATCGGGCTTGAGTTTCCCAAAGAACTTGCCATGCAGAAGGCCATCATCACGCTGAAGATGGCAGGGTTCACAGCCGAGAAGAGCAGGGAGATTTTGAACCGGCTCCCGGGAACACTGAGCGAGGGTGAACGTCACCGGGTTGCCCTTGCCCAGGTTCTGATCAGAGAACCGACCATCGTTGTTCTTGATGAGCCGACGGGAACGATGGACCCGATTACAAAGGTTGATGTCAAGCACTCGATCCTCCATTCACGCGAGGAGATGGAGGATACCTTCATCGTTGTGTCGCATGACATGGAGTTTGTCAGGGAGATCTGTGACCGGTGTGCTCTCATGCGGTTTGGCAAGATCATCAGGATCGGTCCGACTGCAGAGGTCCTTGCAGAAGTGACAGAGGAAGAGCGTCAGACGATGGCGAATGAATGAGACTCCTGGAGATAGATCGCGTCCGGATAACGGTGCTTGTTGACAACTACACCGATCTGCTCCGGTCTGATTCCTCGTCAGTTGTAACACGGCCGGATCTACAAAATGGGGAGGTTCTGCTGGCGGAACACGGGCTTTCTCTTCATATCACCGCATGGTCAGGCGACGAGTCACTATCAGTTCTGATGGATGCCGGTGCTTCAAAGGTCGCCCTTCTGTATAATGCGGCACTTCTCGGAATATCGTTGCATGATATCGCTGCCCTTGTGATAAGTCATGGCCATGATGATCACGTAGGTTCTCTGGTAGATGTTCTTGAACTATCTGAGAAGCCGGTTCCGGTGTACATTCATCCCGGTTCCTTTTCGAGGAGACAGAAGCGTTTTTCTGATAAGCCGTTTGTTGATATAGCTCCTCCTGATAAGGCTGCATGTATGGATGCCGGTGCAGAACTTCTCTTCACGTCCGGCCCCACATTGCTGTGGCAGGATCGGATCCTGATCACCGGGGAGATTGCACGCACTACCGTGTTTGAGCAGAGTAATCCTGTTTATTATGTGGAAGTGTCTGATTCGTCTGACTCCTGGGTTCCTGATCTCTTCCACGACGATCAGGCAGTCATCCTCAATCTGAAAGGAAAAGGTCTGGTAATCATCACCGGGTGTGCCCATGCAGGTGTCATCAATACGGTCCAGTACGCCAGAGCGATCACCGGTATTGACACGATCTATGCAGTCATTGGTGGATTCCATCTGTCTGGTCCGTTCTTCAGCAGGATCATCGATCCAACGGTTGCAACGATGCAGAAGATCCATCCCGGCTATGTCATTCCCCTGCACTGCACCGGCTGGGAGGCTATAAACCGGTTTATCGAGATGATGCCTGATCAGGTGGTACTCAATACTGTCGGGAGTGTATACACGTTCTGAATATGTTCTGAAAGGAGTTTGTCTGGTTACTTATATTCAAACGTTAAAAGAATTATTATGATATATTTTACTGAAAGTGACATTGATCGACTGATTGAGGACGATGTTCCGGCAGGGGATATGACAACGATATTGTTGGGCCTGTCCGGGAAGAAGGGTTCAATTACGCTTACTGCCAGAAACGAGATGATTGCCTGCTGCACCGAAGAAGCAGAACGTCTGTACAAAAAAGTCGGGCTTGATGTCAGGTATGTCGTTCCTTCGGGGACGAGCCTGCAACCCGGCGACACACTGATTGAGGCTATTGGCGATGCAAGTGCCATCCATCTGATCTGGCGGACCGGGGGTGCCATGATTGAATTTGCGTCAGGTATTGCCGGGCGTACACGAGAACTGGTCAGATCTGTTCAGGCTGAAAATCCGTCAGCTTCAGTTGCCGGGACACGGAAACACCCGCCATTTGTAAAAAAGATGGCATTAAAAGCACTACTTGTAGGTGGCGGAGTGCCGCACCGCACCGGTCTTTCTGATACCATCCTTATCTTCCGTGAACATCTATTGTTTACCGGTGGGTATGCTGAGTTGCCCGGAGTGGTGAAATCGGTCAGACAGAAGCAGAAAGAGAGAAAAATTGTTGTCGAAGCCCATAGCATCGAGGAAGCGCTTGTGGTCGTCAACTCCGGGGCTGATGCTATTCAACTGGATAAGATCCCCCTGGACCGATTTTCTGAATATGCTGGTCAGTGTCGTGCCATCAATCCGAATATCTGCGTAATCGCGGCAGGCTCCGTGAACGGTACCAATGCGGGAGCGTACGCAAAGGCCGGTGCCGATGTGCTCGTGACATCGTGGATGTATTATGCCCAGCCTGCTGATATCAAAGCTGAGATAGTGCCTATAACGGATTCCTGAAACGGAATCAGACCTTCAGGTACTTTCCATCATTTTTCACCCACAACATTATAATGAGCATCCTGAACTCAAAGGGAATGGATTATTACTCGTATGAGTAATAACTATGGTACGACCATGGGTCATCATCCAGGGTTTCCTGAAGATGATATCCATGCAGTATACGTAACGGAGTCCGTACATGACCGATGCTTCACCTGAACCAACACAGTCTTCTGAAAAACCGGAAGTTGATGATCATTCTCCAGCCTCCCACCCGGCTTCTGCTCATAAAGTTCCTGAAAAAGCAACAATTGATGTCAGACATGTAATCCTCATCCTATCAGGAAAAGGTGGGGTTGGCAAATCTACCGTTGCAGTCAACCTCGCATATGCTCTGGCTGCCCGTGGAAAACAGACCGGACTTTTGGATCTTGATATTCACGGACCAAATATTCCCAAAATGCTGGGACTTGAAGAGCATCAGCTCCAGGGTGATGGGGAGATGCTTGTCCCGGTCAGGATGACCGGAACTCTTCAGGTCATCTCAATGGCCTTTTTGCTGCAGAAAAAATCTGATCCCGTTGTCTGGCGGGGAGCTATCAAGATGGGGGTTATCAGGCAGTTCCTGTCTGAGGTAAGGTGGGGAAGTCTTGATTACCTGATCGTGGATCTCCCGCCTGGTACCGGGGACGAGGCTCTTACGATTGCACAGATTGCTCCGAACATCAGGGGAGCTGTGATTGTGACAACACCACAGGATGTTGCAACCCTGGACTCAACAAAAGCGATCACCTTTGCTGAGATGCTTGAGATGCCGGTCCTTGGAGTTATCGAGAATATGAGCGGTCTTTCTTGTCCTCACTGCCATGGCACCATCGATCTCTTTGGAAGCGGGGGAGGCGAGCGGATTGCACAGGAGCATCAGGTACCGTTCCTTGGGAAGATACCCCTTGATATCAAGATGAGAGAAGCCGGGGATGCAGGCCATCCGTTTATCGGGAAGAAACAGGATTCACCAACCTGGAAAGCCATTGACGAGGTTATGGACCGGCTGATGGCAGAGATTGAAAAACCAACATAACTTTTTTGAGTGCGATCCACTGAACCTGGATGTTCAGGCTCACAATGAGCCTGCCGGGAAAAAATCCGGGTATTACCAGAGGTCCCCACTGACATAGGGTGATACAGGATCATACGGCCATTTGAAATTCGGATCTTCGTTAGGGGAGAACGCTCCTGTCACTGTTTCAAGCCGGTATGGAGTCACACCCGGATAGAGGTCCTTGATCTGGTTCCATATAACCTGTGACGCGGTCTGATACTGGCGTGCTTCAATGAGGACCGAATTATCTTTGTATACCGGAGAATAGGGCTTACTTGCAAGATTCATCGCATTTGAGTACTCATCACCAGCTTTTGATGTGTAGTAAAGATATGCATTGATCTGCCTGGCACGTTGGTATAGTTCTGGGCTGATATTCATCTTTGCAAGTTGCTGCTGGGTAGTCTGAAGTTCACGTAGGTTTGTGCCATTTGGTATTGTCTGGTTAGACAAACCGTAGATCGTCTCATTTGCAATGTCAAGAAATTCAGCATCCTGGTATGGCCCGGTCGCTGGTGAAGGTTTGAGAGGGAACATCACCGTGGGCAGGGCTGCTGCATGGACGGTCCACATCGCTATGATGATCACCGCGATGAGAAACGACCGTCCTGAAATTGTATTTTTCAGGATGATTTGAGAGGATATTATCGCCTTCTTTCGTGTCATTGTTCTCCCCCGATATCTGACTCATTGGTGTAGATGTATAACTAATTTATGCACAGGGTCTTGAACTGAAATCATACCGTCTCCTGATGATAGGTGACAGTGAAAAGTATTTCTCATCCGCCACCAAGGTGAGCCTATGAATAGCAATGCTTTGTTCCCAAAAACCGTATTCCTGAAGGATGAAATGCTGTATTTCAGTTGCATCCTGGTATTTTTGTTTATGATTTCTCCTTTAGCATCAGCAGATGAGGGATATACTCAGGGGTGGCTCGGTGCCCCGGACTGGGTGCTTGACCGGACTGATACCAGTATTCTCCCTGATTTCTATTATCCCCGGAACATATCTGGAACTGATATCGAGATCCCGACTGTTTCGTCATCGATAGCCAAAGGTAATACTCTTCTTGCAGGTGGGTCGTTCCTTGATGCTAAACGACAGTTTGAAGAGGCGATTCGGTTGAATTCCCGATCATTTGATGCCTGGCTTGGCTTGGGGTATGCACTTGAGGGATCCAAGCGGTACCAGTCAGCAGTTGACTCGTACAAGACCGCGATCTCCTTGTCTGGCGGTGAGGAATCTGCCTGGGCGGCATATGCAGGGCTGGGCCGGGTCTCATTAGCACTGGGGCAGTACGAGGCGGCTGAACAGGCGTTTCAGACAGCTATCAGGATGGGAGAAGAGACGGGATATGCAGATACAGATCAGATGCAGAGTCTCTATGACAACCTTGCCAAAGCGAGACAGAAAATGGGAAACGAATTTGGGACTGTTTTTGCCCGTAACTCGGAAGACACAATCACTTGAGAATAACTCCTGATCGTTGTCTGGAATTTTCCCAAACATTTTCGGGAGGGATTCGTACAGACTGTGATGGTGAAGAGTCGTATCTTCATCTCTTCTTTTCACGTCACTGCGAAGAAAAAATAACTCTCCATATCCCGATGGAAGATACCAGGATATGGATACTTTGGAAAAAATGTGGTTTATTCACCTCATTCGCCGGAGTGTTTCACCTAAAGGAAGCGCCGAATCCTGCCTGTGGGAGACCAAACCCGGGTGTTCACACCCCGGGTTTTGGTTTAACCCCTGAACCTGTGGCCGCAGTCCTGCCCACCTGAGCCCGAATTCCCGCATCTGCCTCCGCCGGACTGGCCATACTTCATACCGGTTCCGTCCCTTGGTGCATTTCCGTTGTTCGGACAGTCTTCACGGATACAGGATCCACTCCCTGACCCGCCCTGCTGGCCTGCATTATTCTGGTACGCGTGGTAGCCAACCTGATTTCCAGTTCCGTCCTGCGGACCCATTTTTCCTGCCCCTGATACCGGAAGGGCTACAACCAGAATTACCAGAACAGCAATGACACTGATCCCAACTATCGTAAGGGTTTTTTGGTTCATCATCTCACCGATCTCACGTAGTCAGATCTCTTCCGTACTTCATCCCGGTCCCGTCACGGGGTGGAGTCTGGTTGTTTGGACAATCAGTCTGTGGGCAGTCCGGGTTCGGGCATACCCCGGTGTCTGCTGATCCTGATCCGTTCTGCAGCATCTTTGTGTTTCCATTCTGTCCGGCTGCTGATGCCGGAAGGATGGTTGCGAGGGCGATAAGGCCCACAATAAGAACTATTACTATTGCTTTCATGTTGTGTCACCCGCTTTAGCGGTGCATAGACACACATATCACGGGGTACAATATAAACGCCCAAAATGGGATCTGTTCACCCTCTGAACCTGGTGGTTATCAGGGGTAGAGATGATATGATGAAGAGACCAATCAACAACAGAGGTGAATGACATATCATCTGATAATTCTCATGACCGGACGATCCTTTCAGGATCAGACCCTGAGTTCATCGCTGAACTCTCAGAATACCTCGATGTCCTGGCAAGCCCGGTCAGACTTCAGATGTTGTCATTTATGGGAACCAGACCCAGGACAGTCAGACAGGTTGCCCATGAGATCTCCACCAGTTACGAAAATACAAAGAAACATCTGACCCGGCTTCTCTCCCTTGGTCTGATACGAAAAGAGATCGGTGTCTCTGATGATCCATCAAACCATGGACAGCCGGTCTTCTACTACTCTCTCATCCCGGGAGGCCTGGATCAGGCAACCCGCAACCTTGCTCTCTTCACCTCGGTTTCAGGTTCAGGGTTGTCAGGATTATCAGATCGAATCGAGACCGCAAAGAAGGGGCTCATAGATATAATGCCTGGAAAAGGCCCTTCACTCTCACTGACCAACGGGCCTGATAGCGGACGCAGATATGAGTTGAAGAGCGAGATGTACCGGATTGGCAGGAGTGAGGAAGGAGAGGAGGTTCTCGTCACCGAGCCGGTTATCATCCTTGGAGATGAGTATAGATCCGTAAGCCGGGCGTCCCGGCCCCATGCATGGCTGCGCAAGAAGTCTGGTGTGTGGACCATCGAGGATGGGAACAGCAAAGGGGGAACATACGTGAACGGAAAGCCTGTCCCACATGAGCCGGTCCCCCTCACTAATGAAGACCTGATCGAACTCTCACCAGGATCACTGGGAGCAAGTTTCCTGTACCTGTCCGGAAAACCCTGATAGACTACTGTTTATGAAGACAACAATTTTTCCTGCAGATCCGGAACTGCTCCGGAGATCAGGAGTAAAGAGCCTGACTCCTCATGTTCTCAACCTCCTGCTTGCCGGATCATACCTGGTTTTGATCCTCCTCCTCGCATCATCACCGGCCCACCGGTATGGCGGGATGGGTGGTCCAATGAGCGGTGGAGTGAACGCAGGTATGGGCGGTTCGACGGTATCACTGCCTCTGGTTTACCTCCTCTTCTCACTGCTGATTATCGTGCATCTGGCATCCCTGTACCGGTCTCGTCTTCCCTGGCATCTGTTTATGGCTGTGGGGCTTGGTATGATCATCTCCTCGACCTTGACGCTCGGTCTTTTCTTCTTTGTCCGTCAGTATTCAAACCTACTACAGTCAGTCTATCCGGTCCCCTCACTTGTTTCCATCTCTTTGATACTCTCGTTTCTACTGGGAGTCTATGGAGTGACTGAACTGGTCCGGAAACGACATTCGATGGAAGAGAATGAGAAAGACGGGTCCCGCTCCACCTTCCCCCTGTCGCAAGAACGATACCGTAATATCAGGCTGCTCACTGAAGGGGGTGTCGGGACGATATGGTACGCAGAGCGGATCAGTGATGATCTTCCTGTAGTTGTCAAGGTTCCTCGAAGGGATGATGAACAGACAGGAATGTCATTTATGCAGGAGATCAGTGTATGGAAAGATCTTGAGCACCCCCATATTGCTCAGGTGCTCTCAGCAAACATCCTCCCGGTCCCGTATATTGAGATCGAGTACCTTCCTGGAACACTGGCAGATCTAGAAAAGCCGTTACCGGTCCCGCAGGCTCTGCAGATCATCACAAGCCTGGTGTCAGCCCTTATCTATGCCCATGACCGGGGTGTGGCCCATTGTGACATCAAACCATCCAATATCCTTCTCACGCAGGACAATGTCCCAAGACTGACTGACTGGGGGCTTGCCAGGTCAGGCTCATCCAGGTGGTCAGTATCAGGATTCTCTCCGCGGTATGCAGCACCAGAACAGAATCTGCCAAATCCCGGTTGTGGATACGGTACAGACATCTGGCAGATTGGGATGGTCTTTACAGATCTTCTGACTGGCAGGGCAGAGTTCCCTTCAGAAACTGAACCGGTTTTTTTGCAGCGGGAAGGTGCTGATATTCTTCCGGTTCTGCAGAGATGCCTTGCATCAGATCCGCATGACCGGTATCGCTCAGCAAAGGCACTCATGGAAGATCTGAATGCCATATTATCCCGCTCGTAATCTGCCATACCGTCAGAGATAAATGATACCAAAATAATCCTTATTCACGGTATCTTTGAATAATCCGAGTGTGACCTGATGACCCAGCCTGGTACTACCATACGTCTCTCATATCTCAAAACATGGCCATTTGCTGCCCTGGTCATTACAACCCTCACCAGTCTGGGAGTAAGCCTCTACTTTCTCCAGATGGGTATCTCCATAGTCTTTCAAAACCTGTTTTACTTTCCTATCCTTATTGCCTGTACATTTTATCAGAGAAGAGGGCTGTTCTTTTCAGTTGTACTCTCGTTCATCTATTTTTTTCTCATCATCTCCTATTCACATGATTCAATGGTTTTACTGCAGGCATTGGTCAGGGTATTCATCTTTATTCTGATAGCCGCCGTTATCACCATCCTCTCTCAGATGAATAAAGAGGGTCAGGAGCAACTGCAGAAGAAAGAAGCACTTTTCCGTGGTGTCTTTGATATCATGCCAAGTGGTTCTACAATATATAGTGTGACCGGAAAGGGAGAGCATGACTCTGGTTATCGTATAGAAGATATCAACAGCACGGCTCTTGGGTACGAACAGAGGCAGAAGTCAGAGGTTATTGGGCGAACACTAACTGATGCTCATTTGGTTATTCATGACAGTAATCTGGTTCCACGGCTTTTGGATACCCAAAAAAGCACCAGGCCGGTCTCCTATCAGGCAGAGGTGAGGAGAGGTGATGGAACTGTCGGATATTATGACACATCCCTGTTCAGGCTTCCCACCGGGGAGGTCGTCTCGATTTATACCGATGTCACCGATAAGAGACTGATGGAGGAGGAACTCAAAGCAAGCGAAGAGAAGTTCAGACTTGCCATGGAGGCGACCTCTGATGGGTTATGGGACTGGAACATGCTGACCGGGGTGGTGTATTTCAGCCCTGCATTTGCCAGTATTCTCGATGAGGATCATATTGAACCAGTCTATGAGTCCTGGGAGTCACGAATACACCCGGCAGATAAAGAGAGAACACTCGCTTCCCTGAATGAGCACATATCTGGAAAGACCAGTCACTGGAGGGTTGAGACCCGGCTGAAGAGATCGGATGGGTCATGGAAGTGGGTAATGGATCGTGGTTCGGTCGTTGCATGGGATGAAACAGGAGAGCCGACAAGGATGATCGGAAGCATTGTTGACATCTCTGAGCAGAAACGGATCGAAGAGGTCATCAGGATCGAGAGAGACCGGGCTGAACAGTACCTCAATATTGCAGAAGTCATGATCGTGGCCCTCTCCCATGATGGAACCGTCGTGCTCATAAACCGAAAAGGAGCAGAGATGCTTGGGGGATCTGTCGATGATATCATCGGACAGGATTGGTTTGATTCATTTGTTCCCCCTGATATGAGAGAATCCGTTCGTGAAACCTTCATTTCCCTCATGGATGGGGCTGATGAGATGTACTCATCCTCAGAGAATGAGATAATCACGCGTGGAGGAAAGCGGATCCTGATCTCATGGGTGAATACAATTATTAAGACCCCTGTCGGTCAGATCATCGGTACCCTCTCATCAGGTGAAGATCTGACCATGAGAAAAGAACTGGAGAAGGAGAAGACAAGTCTGCTTGATCAGATACAGCAGAACCTTGCCCAGATGGCCTATCTCAATGATAACATCCGAAATCCTCTAACAATAATCATGGCCTTATCTGAGATCCACTTTGATGGGGAGGCAGGTAAAAAAATTCAGGAACAGATTGAGATCATTGATGATAGTATCACCCAACTGGATACCAGATGGAGTGAATCTGAGAAAGTGCTGGATTTTATCCGGAAACACTATCAGATCACTCCGAAATAGGATTGAGCCTCCTCATTCCTCACCATTGGATTTCTGACTATTCGTCAGACTCTCATCAGATAAGTTCCTCTCTTCTCCCGGTCCTTGAATTTTTATCACATGATCCGGTGGACCAAGGTCATTTTCGTTGCTTTCTGGGTGAGGAACTCTGGCAGTGGTCTCGACATCCGTATCCTCTGGTTCGGTCTCGTTCTCATCGCCGATTCCGACACCTCCCTCTCCTGGGCACAGAAGAAGAGGTCAACCGGTGTGATATGTGTTCAGTACTTCTCCTTGCTGAAATGTTATTGCAACTACCATCGCCTTCGGGGCCAGAGTTGATTGCCCTTGCATCAGAAATGTGCGATTCTACTAAACCATCTCTGATACCATCTGATACTTCTGGTATCTTTTTCCCCTGAATTAGATCTGAATAATCCTTTCGTTATTCCTCACTCTTGCGGTGATTTGCATACACAAGTGCTCCGGACACCGGGCACACCGTTGTACACCGGCCGCAGAGAAAACATTCAGACTTGGTACTAGTCCTGAATGCCTCCCGGGTAGGGCATACCTGTTCGCATTTCCCACATTCAATGCAGGCATCGGTCCGGCTTAGTCTGTAGAATGAGAGGTATGATCCTGCGGTGAGAATCAGGCCGTAAGGACAGATAAATCTGCAGAACGGGCGGTACACGATGAGTCCGAGAGCCATCAGTACTGCAAACAACCAGAACCATTCAGAAGAGAGATCAAGGAAGAAGAATGATCGTATTCCCATACATTTGAACAGGCATGCTGAAAGGAGCAGGGCATACCCGGCAAATATTCCGCCGATGATGATGTGAATACCCAGTACTGTACGCTTGTAGGGGAGAGAGAGTTTAGGAACCGGGGCCTTTGACAATAACTCCTGGATTGCTCCGATGGGGCAGACACTACTGCAGTATACCCTTCCTGCAAGGATCGTGACCGCGATGAACAGGATGAGGAAGAACAGTACCGCTGAAAGAGGCATTCCAAGCTGACGGACTTCCCCGAGAAGGACCTGTTGAAACTGGTACGGGGCGACCGGGGCGAAAACGAGGAACCCGAAGAGGGTAGAGAGGACGAGGAGGATCATCTGCACTGGAGTGGTGAATCTCCCTGACCGGTACAGATAGATGATGACCGGAATTGCAATAAGGGCGTATGCCAGCCCGACCTGCTGTGGAATAAAGGAGACGACCATGATAGTGTATCCATCCTGGGGAGGGATAAGGAATGTGGTAGATAGTATCTGGTCCAACTCCTTCTCTCATATGAGATGAATAAACCTGTTCCCTATGGAAACCGAACCGAACTATCTCGAGCCTATGAAACTGAGTTCATCCTTGATCAGGGATTGTTGTTGGGTTCTTTTCACTGTTCACAAACTGGAATGAGCCTGCAGGCACGAATATCTCAAACCTGACCCCTTTTCCCTGCTCACCAGTCTCTCGTATTGAAAGATCGGTAATCGCCAGGATCTCCTGAGTGAGGAACAGACCCATTCCTGTGTGTTTACCGAATCCACGGTTGAATATTTTCGCTTTCTCATCTGGGGTGATCCCGACTCCATTGTCCTGGTAGATAAGGATGAGTTCAAATCCGGTCTGTTCAGATGAGAAGAGAATCTTTGTTACATGTTCACCATGCCTGATCGAGTTATCAATCAGATTCTCACAGATAAGCGGGAAAAGGGGATCTGCATAGATCTCTATCGGAGGTGATGAAATACCGGCAATATCGATAGAAATGTTCTCGTATTGAAAGGTAGATCTGATCTTTTGTACGACTTCACTGATATTATGCCAGACTGGTGATCGAATTCCAATATCCTGATAATGTCGTGTGAACTCTATCTGTCGTCTGATAGCATCTGCTGCATGTTGTTCTTTCTTCATAATTTCCAGAAGAGAGGCATCATTGCACATCTCTCTGGCAATCTCCTGATATCCGAGAAGAGCTGTTAACTGGTTTAAAATATCATGTCTCGTAATGCTTGAGAGGATATTCAGTTTCTTGTTTGCGGTCTGATACGCATCCTGTGTCTTTTTTAGTTCTTCTTTCTCAAGAACTTCCTCTTCCCTATATTCATTCAGGCATCTGACAAGTGATCCTACGATATAGGCTATCATACAGAGGATACACGCCCTGAAGACTGAATCCGCTGATATATATCCCAGAACGAGATACGTAACGCCAATGTGAAGAAGTCCGAAAAATATCGCTATCAATACTGCCTTTCGCTGGAACCAGATGGCTGCAATGATAATTATGAGATAAAAGAGGTGAGTGTAGACGATAGAGATCTGTAGTGTATAGTGAACAATAAACTCCAGAATAATAGCGAATGCTATGAAAATTGCCAGGGAATATCCTTTGGATTTTACCACTAAACACTGACAGAATTCATCGTTCTGCACCGGCATGTATGTACATCTTTTTTTCTTGAAGGTTTGAATCCTGTGATCTATGTCAGAATCTTACTACAACCGGCTGGTGTGTATGATTGGCAATCAGCACAGCATTGGTGAACAGAAGAAGTAAGATATTTTTCAGTGCAGGAACCGTGAACGTCATCGGGACCGATGAACGGAGGAATGATCATCGATGAGATGAACCAGAGGATACGTGATCCCAGGAAAAAAAAATTTGATTTCTGGATCGTTTCTTTCTCAACACAGATGCGTGTGATGGAATCAGGTTCGATTTTGTCTTCAATCAGGTGATTGGTGAATTTTTTCTCTGACCGAGCCAGTACCCGAAGATGATGCCAAGAATCAGTGCTCCAAAGGCACACTGAAGTGCGAAGAGGGTTGCCTCAATCTCTCCAGATGGTGGTTCGTACTGCGGAATCAGCGGTTTGTATGATTCTACCGGATTTCCGGTCAATTCAGAGATCATCTCTGATCCGACATCATCTGATCCGCTGAACTCATGCTCTCCGCCTGAACTTACCGAGAGAAACACCGCGATGAATCCGAGAACGGCGATGAGGGTGATTATTTCAAGTTTATAGTTCGTGATCATGGTTACACTCCGGTCTGGACTGAAGTGGCATCCTGTTTCTGTGCCTGTGCAATCTGTTCCTCAGAGAAGACATTTAGTCTGATCAGAATATCGGGTTTCAGCGATACGATATACTTGAAGACCAGGGCAAGGACGCAGCCTTCAACGATTGAGAGAGGAATCTGTGTTACTGCAAAGATCGCGAAGAATGCTCCGAATGAGGCAGCAACCCCACCGGCTGCTGCTGGGTATGCAAGGGCAAGTTCCAGTGAAGTGATGATATATGTCACCAGATCGGCAACTGCTGATACAATGAAGACCGTGACGTAGATATTGACTGATGTGTCTTTTAGAATCCTGTACAGGGCATATCCGGCAATGGGACCACCGATGGCCATTGAGACCATGTTTGCTCCCATCGTGGACAAGCCACCGTGAGCAAGAAAGAGTGACTGGAATAGCAGCACGATCGCACCAATGATCGAGGTGATGAAGACCCCGAAACACATGGTCGAGAGTCCGGTTCCGGTCGGATGTGAGCAACTGCCGGTAACCGACGGGAGTTTGAGGGCAGAGAGTATGAAGATGAATGCTCCGCATACGCCAAGGAGCGGGAGATTGTCCCTGTCTTTTTTGATCATCGAACGCAGTTGAATAACTCCGAGGACAAGGAACGGAATGGCAATTATCCACCATACCAGACACCATTGCCAGGGTAGAAAACCTTCCATGATATGCATACTATAGACTCCTAATAAAATTTTAAGAACTTTACCAAAGAATGTTTGTGCTAATGCTATTTATTTTGATCAAAAACAATTTTTTTGAATTTTGTGATTTGGTCGCTAAAGTTCATTGGTGACATTTCATTCTGATCACTCGAAAAGAGAGTAAGTGGTTAGAACTCAGTTTCGGTGTAGTTCAAGGAATATCATTTTTATAAGGCATGCGGGTTCTGTAAGTAAGATATCTGCCGACATCTCTGTTCTGAATTATAATGGGCTACCTCCCGACAATCTGTTTGTACTTCGGATCGGTGGAGATATATCCAGCCCAAATTTCCATGGATTACATTCCCTGACTGATCAAATAAAACCCTGCAGATTCTGACAATTTTATGGGGTAGATGTAAGTACCATGCTAGTATGACTTAAAATTTTTCGTTCACATGTCATCATTACATTTCTTGTAGTAATAGTATCTTTCATAATAAAAATTAAAATTAGTTATTACAGGATTCTATAATTTTTCTCTGACTCATCGAGATCTCTAATTTCTCGAGTGATTTTTTTGTTATAGATATTTCATTAAACCCTTAAGAAATATCTTGAAGGTGATGAATTTTTGACTTCAGCGAAGAAAAATTCACCCTCTGACAAAAAATCAAATAACAAGAATTAAGAATTCGTATGAAAAAATATAATATTACTAGTTGGTGCTAAGTATGGATAATGAAGAAATAAAGGCTGCCATCACTGAAAGTTGGGATAGCACCTCTGGAATGTACGACTCATGTCCTGGGCATCAAATCGGAACCAAAGCCGAGGAAGAAGCCTGGATGAATGAGTTACGACATGGAATCCCAAAGCCCCCATTAAAAATACTTGATGTCGGTTGTGGAACTGGAGCGATGGGTCTTCTGTATGCCAAGATGGGATATGATGTCAGTGGAGTTGATCTATCAGAAGCAATGATGAACCAGGCACGTATGAAGGCTGTAAGAGACAAACTTGCAATTGATCTAAAAAAAGGGGATGCAGAGAATCTTCCGTATCCTGATGAATCATTTGATCTGATTGTCAACCGCCATCTGCTTTGGACACTTCCCCATCCCGAAGTGGCATTACACGAATGGAACCGGGTTTTAAAGAAGGGAGGGACACTGCTCATTATCGATGGTGTATGGAATGACAAACGATTTTCTACACGATGCAAACGGTGTTTGAGCGAATATTTGACATCCATTTTTGAAAATAGTAATTCACATCGGCGAGGGTATGATAAAAACCTTAGAAATGCTCTCCCTCACGATGGGGGGGTATCACAGGATGCAATGATCAGATACCTGGAAAAAACCGGTTTTTCAGAGGTGGCATTTCGGGATCTGATGTATATTCGTGATATTCAGCGGGAACAAATGCCATGGTATCGCAAGATCACGACCGGAAAGAGCTATTACATCCTTCAGACAAAAAAATAAAAAATTTGGTGAAACATATGAATTTTAAGTCTATATTCTCGGCTTTTTTGCTAGTTCTGTTAATTGCTGGCGTTTTATTGAGCGGGTGTACAAACACTGATAAGAGTAGTTCAAGTAGTGTCTCTGTTCAAAATGCCTCAAGTTCCAGTGAAGACAATATGTTGAAATTTGGAGAACTCTGGCTCATCACAGGATACGATCCGGCTAATAACGGAGTATTCATCACAGAAAAGGCTATTGTGACTGAAAGCCTGGTGGGCGCCACTCAGGACTTCCAGTTAGTTCCCTTGCTTGCGACATCGTGGAACCAGACTTCTCCGACAACCTGGCAGATTACGATCAGAGATGGTGTCAAATTCCATAATGGAAAGCCGATGACGGCTAATGAGGTAAAGTTCTCGCTCGACAGGGCTGCAAATATTAGTGCACAGAACAGGCAGTTTATGGATTTCAAATCCTGCTCGGTGATAGATGATCATACTATAGAAATTGAAACCAACAAGCCAAACCCGATCCTGCCACATGCCCTGCATTATCCGAACATGGCAATCATTCATCCTGACTCCTTAAATGCACAGGGTAATTTTTCAAAGCCAATTGGAACCGGCCCAATGGTCTTTGATTCGTTTGATAAGCAGACACGGACCTTTACCGTCAAAAAGAATCAAGACTACTGGAAGGGGCCTGTAAACTTATCAGGTATGATTATTACCGGAATTCCAGATTCAAACGCCCGTGCTCTCTCTATTGAAAAGGGTGAGGTTGATTTCACGGTTGATGTTCCGATGAATGAAGTCAAACGGCTTGATGAACTCCCGGGAATCAATGTAAAGACCTATCTGACACCGAGAGTGTATCGGATGGCTATAAACTTTAACAGACCTCCTTTCCAGGACAAACGTGTCAGGCAGGCAATTTCTCTAGCAATTAACAGGACAGATATCGTCAACAATGTGCTCTACGGGGTAGGTGCACCTGCAAAAGGAATCTTTATCCCACAGATGGAATGGTCAAACAAGAGCCTTGATGTGCTTTCCTATGATCCTGAAAAAGCAAAATCTCTCCTGAAAGAGGCTGGATATGAGGATACAAATGGGGATGGCATTGTAGAAAAGGATGGAAAATCGTTCACCATTGATATCGTATCAGCACAGGAACGCCCGGGTCTTCCACCAATGGCTGAAACAATCGGAGCATCACTGAGAAAGATCGGAATTGATACCAAAGTTGAAGTGATGGCAAGTGCAGCATCTACTGATCGCCAGAATGCAATGAACTTTGATCTAATTATGGTTCCTGCAAATATCGCGATGATCCCTGATCCATCCTATGTCATTGAGACCTGGTACCGTTCAGATGGGTATTCAAACAGCGGAAAATATAAAAATTCCACCCTGGATGCCCTCATCGATGATGCAAAGCAGACCATTGACAAGAAAGAGCGGTATGCTAAGTTCAATGCACTTGAAGCGATGGTATATGACGATATGATCTGTATTCCGATTGCAGATTACGGTGTTACAATTGCTCAAAAGGACTCAGTAAAAGGATATGTATTTGATCCTACTGCTCACGACCTCAGAATGGATGCGAACATGACTGTCGGGTAAGGGAGCAGGAATTGATATCAAATATTATTTCTCTTCTTTTTTTCCGGTGATTTTATGCATCATTATATCGCCAAAAGGCTGTTTTTTCTTGTGCTGACAATATTTGCAGCATCGATTCTTGCATTTCTGCTCCTTCATGCCGTTCCGGGAGGATCTGCTGAGACAATTGCAAAACATACCCTGGTAGGTCTTGAAGATGACGTATCAGAGCAGATGATAAAGGACGTATCTGCAAAGTATAACCTTGTTGATCCGCTCTGGAAACAGTATGGAGACTGGCTGAGTGGAGTTGTGCTAAAAGGAGATTTTGGAACGTCATTTATCTATTTTGACACACCGGTTGTGAGCCTGTTATCGCTGGCAATAGTACCTACGATGATTCTGGCAGGAACCAGTATGGCTCTGGTTATCTGCCTTGGAATTCCTCTTGGGATTTATTCTGCAATCCATGAGGGGAAAACAAGTGATATCGTCATACGGATCGCAACTGTTTTTAGTATCTCATTTCCGTCATTCTGGGTTGCACTTATTCTGGTTCTTATCTTTTCCCTGACACTCGGATGGTTCCCGGTGACCGGGTATGGGTCAATTCAAAACCTTATCCTGCCTGCAGTTGCTCTCGCACTTCATCCTACTGCAGTCATCATCAGGATTGTCAGAACAAGTATGCTCGAAACACTGGGACAGGAGTATATTACCTATACTATTGCCAAAGGTCTCTCATTCAGGCAGATAATCTGGAATCATGCAGTGAAAAACGCACTTATTCCGGTCATTACTCTGCTGGGTCTTTACTTTGGTCATCTCCTTGCAGGAACAGTGATCATTGAGAATATTTTTGCATGGCCTGGTATTGGGAAATTGTTGGTCGATGCTGTATTTTCACATGATATCCCGGTTGTTACCTCTTGTATTGTCGTCATTATGACTATTTTCCTTGCTGTAAATCTGGGAGTTGACCTCCTATACCATGTTGTAGATCCGAGGATTCGTTATGAGTGAACAAGCCGTTGTAGTGCCAAAGGTGAAAAAATGTCCATCTGTGTATAATGTTTCAGATTCACATCAGAGACTGGTTCGAGAAATTATCCGCCGGCCCGCATTTCTGGTTTCACTTGGATGTATTCTCATCCTTGTTGCCATCGCCGTATGTGCTCCGCTAATCGCACCATATGACCCAAATGAAACTGATCTTCCAAATAAAAATCTGGGGATCTCTTCGTCACATGTGTGGGGTACAGATTATCTTGGTAGGGATCTCTTTAGCAGAACTATCTGGGGAACCCGGACATCACTGATTATTGCATTTACAACCGTAGGATGTGCGTTTGTTGCTGGTGCTCTAATCGGGTGTATGGCCGCATTCTATGGTGGGATTGTGGATGAGAGTCTTTCACGCTGTATTGACCTGTTTCTGGCCTTTCCCGGCATTATTTTCTCACTTGCCCTGCTCGGTCTTATCGGTCCGGGAATTCCGAATATGGTGCTCGCACTTACGCTCTCTCAATGGGCTGTATTTGCCAGGCTTATGAGGGGAGATGTCCTCTCGATTACAAATCTCGAATATATCCAGAGTGCCAAGACCGGCGGCTTATCAAACAGCCGTATCATTCTTCGTCATCTTATTCCAAATGCAATTATGCCGGTTCTGATTCTTGCAACTCTGGAAGTTGGTTCAGTAATATTATCAACAGCAGGTCTCAGTTTCCTTGGTCTTGGTATACCTCCGGAGATTCCTGAATGGGGATCGATGATCGGAGCGGGAAAAGAGTTTCTCAGAACCGCTCCGCTGAATGTTATTGTTCCCGGGCTTGCAATCACCGTAGTAGTCATGGTGTTCAATGTATTTGGTGAAGGACTGAGAGATATTCTGGATGTTCATGATGGGCAGGTACTCCCCTCATGACCCTGCTTGATGTTCAGGACCTTAATGTCAGGTTTCCAACAGGAGAAGGAATTATTCATGCTTCACGGGATGTATCATTTTCACTTAATACCAGTGAAGTGCTCGGCCTCGTCGGTGAAACAGGTTCAGGTAAATCAATAATTGGTCAGGCGGTTATTCGTCTTCTTCCGTCCACTGCAGAGATTACAGGGGATATATCATTTGATGGTAAAAACCTCAATACGTTATCAGATGCTGCGATGCATTCTCTGCGTGGAAGTTCGATATCGCTTGTTCCACAAAATCCTTCAGGGGCTCTCGATCCGGTAACCAGAAATGGCGACCAGATATCAGAAATTGTATCTGGTATATACAAAAAAAGAGATGAGATCGTAAACCGGGTTCATGCCCTTTTATCATCAGTGGGTCTTGTTCCTGCAGTCAGAATTGCAGATGAATTTCCTCATCAGCTCTCTGGAGGCATGAGGCAGCGACTGACAACAAGCATCGCAATTACTGAGAATCCCCGGCTTATCATAGCTGATGAACCAACAAAAGGACTTGATTTTCGTGCCAGGGAGAAGACTGTTACTGTCCTGACTGATATACAAAAGAAGAATCAGTCTTCACTTCTCCTGATAACCCATGATCTCGATCTCGCAGAGCAGATATGTTCCCGAATTGCTGTTGTGTATGCAGGGGAAATCGTAGAGATTGGTCCGGTATCGAGGATTTTTGCAGAACCAAGGCATCCATATACCCGGGCTCTTATTCAGGCTATTCCAAAAAACGGACTCATCCCGATTCCTGGCCAGAGTCCTAGTCTGTTAAATCTTCCGGCAGGGTGCTCATTTGCAGATAGATGTGAGTATTGTGCTGATATATGCAGGTTAACGCACCCTGAATTTGTAAATGGGACAATGAATGGAGGTGTGCGGTGTCACCACCCGTTCTCCAGTTGAAAAATCTTACAAAATCGTATGGTCATGGGAATGTCTTTACTGACATCTCATTTACCGTTTCAGAAGCAGAATCAGTAGGTCTTTTTGGTGAGAGTGGCTGTGGAAAGACGACCCTTGGCAGATGTATCATGCAGCTTGAAAAACAGAGTGCCGGGACAATTCTTCTTGATTCGTTGGATCCTACCCGTTTGTCATCAAGAAAACGGAGAGAATCAAGGCAGTTCTACCAGATGATCTTTCAGCATCCAGAAGTTTCGCTCAATCCTAAGATGACTCTGGCACAAAGCGTTACAGAACTTCTGCTGGTCCATAAGAAGATCAGTTTTGATGAAGCGATGGATGCCATGCAACCCCTCATTAAACGGGTAGGACTTCGGAATGAACATCTGGTTCGGTACCCTCATCAGCTTTCAGGGGGAGAAGTTCAACGAGCAGTTCTTGCACGAATTTTTTCTCTACAACCTAAATTAATAATAGCTGATGAACCGACCTCGATGCTTGATGTCTCGGTTCAGGCTCAGGTTTTGCGTCTCATGAAAGATCTTCAAAAAGAGACCGGGGTGGCCTATGTTTTCATATCCCATGATCCTGATGTGATTTCTGCAATGTGTGACCAAATATTCTGGCTCTCGAAGGGAGGAGGAATATTGTTTGATAAAGCAGCATTTATTGCCCAGGTAAAGGAGGAATACGTATCCTCTCTACGTGCTGTTCAGGGATAAATCATGTCAAAAATAAGATCCACCAGTATGAGTGGATAATTTATACTTATTTCGTTGTCCTATCCCGGTTCCTGAGTTCCTTTGGTGTACAGTTCCATTCTGCGATATCATCGGTATGTTTCGAGTCAACCCACCCGCTCTTAACCTCATCCCGGTGATCAAACTGTCTGACGTAGGGCTTGATATCAATGACTGGTGTTCCGTCAAGCACATCAACACCGCAGACCTTGAGGATATTGCCATCAACCTCGAGTAGTTCCATGATCGAAAGGCCGATGGGGTTAGGCCTGTTAAAATGCCGGATTGCAAAGATTCCCCTCTCCTTATCCCCATCCAGGAATGGTTTCTGGATGAGGTTCTTCGCAGTTGCCCTGTCAAAGTAATAGAGTACGTAAAGATGGGAGAACTCCTCAATATCTTTCAGGCCATCGATATTCTCTTCAAACACCTCGATATATCCGACCGATGGGTTGAACACTCCCTGAATCGGGGTATTATCATGCTCTGTATGTTCTGAATGGATTACTCCGACCGGATGGAAGATGACATCTGCGTTTCTCCATTTTTTTGCATATTCACCTGTTAATTTCATAGATTCTTCTCCTGTGTATTATTCATTAGGTGTTGGGAATGGCCATTTGCTAGAGCAGGACGGTCATATTCCGGCTCGCATGGCCCATCTCTCCAGTAGGGATGACATGAAGTGCTGATTCTTTAAACGTGGCATATACCTGGCATCCGGGAGTGAGCGCAAGTTCTTCAGAGCTCGTCCTGGTGACCATAGCAATCATCCTGATCCCGGTATCAAGGACAACCCGTATGAAGGGACCTGCCGGGATCAGATCGATAATTGAAGCAGGAAGCGTGTGCCTGGCGCTGGACTTGAATGGCTCCACCGAGATGATGATGTCTTCTGATCTGATCACCGCAACGACCGGGCCTGAATACTGTGCGGTAATTCTGATGCGAAGATCGCCAAGGTTCAGGACTGACCCTGTGCCGTCTTTTACTGCTTCACCCCTGAAGATGTTCTCAGTCCCGCATATCTGGGCAACATACGGTGTGCAGGGATGGGCAAAGACATCTTCAGGTCTCCCTGTCTGTATGATTCTTCCGTCCTGCATGATGGCAACTTTTTCAGCCAGGGCATATACATCCTCGAAGTGATGGGTGATGTGAATGATCGGAATTCGCAGATACTTGTGTATCTTTCGAATCTCCTCTCTGAGTCTCTCACGTGTCATGGAGTCGAGCGCTGAAAGAGGTTCATCAAGAAGAAGAAGCCGTGGTTTTTGGATCAGGGCACGTGCCAGGGCAATCCGCTGTGCCTCTCCTCCAGAGAGGGTTGCAGGATTTCTCTCCATGAGATGACTGATACCAAGAATACTCACCAGGTCCGAGATCTTCGTTTCGATATCTTGATTGTACGTCTTTCGAATCTTCACGCTGAACAGAATGTTCTCTCTCACGGTCATGTGGGGGAAGAGCATCATATCCTGGTACACCATGGCGATATGCCTGTCTTTTGGTTGATAATGTGTGATATCGTCTCTCTCTAAAAGGATCCTTCCGGTGGCAGGTTTGTATATTCCTGCTATCATCTCAAGAAAAATCGTCTTTCCTGCTCCTGACGGACCGATGATCACCCAATACTCCGGGTTCTGAATGTGAAGAGAGAGGGATCTGAGCTGGAAATCACCAAGTTCAAGTGACACATTCTCAATCTGGAGCATTAAATCCGGTCACTCCCCTCTGATAACCGTTCAAAGAAGAACATGGTCACTGCTGCGATTCCAAGGAGGATGCATGCCGTGGTAATGGCAATATCGAGATCTCCGGTAGCCATATTCAGGAACAGGGCGATTGGCAGTGTTTCGGTGTGCATCCGTGTCGCACCGGCAAGCATCAGAACGGCACCGAACTCACCCATGGCCTTGGACCAGGTGATAACGAGCCCCGATATCAGGCCCGCCCGTGCCAAAGGCAGGGTGACATGCCAGAATGCCTGAAAATCCGAGCACCCGAGCGTCCGTGCTATATGCTCATACCTGGGGGAGATCATGGCAAACGATGATCTCATGACCCTGATCAGGTACGGGAGATTGACAAAGCATTGTGCCACGATGATGCCGAGTTGTGTGTACACAACGGTAACCCCCAGATCCTCAAGCCCGGTTCCGATGGGTGTCCTGGCAAAAAAGAGCAGAAGTGCAACTCCTGCAACAAGCGGAGGGAGTGACAGGGGGAGCATGAGCAGCATTATCAGGGGACGCTGCCCTGGAAATCCTCCCCTGCTTAAGATATACCCAGATGGAATTGCAACCACTGCACAGAGAATGGTAGAGATGATTGAGGTGATGAGAGAGAGCTGAATTGCATACCTGATCTCAGATGAGGTGAGTGTCTGAGCAATGCTCTCCGGATTTATGAACGTGAAAAGACCACCGAGCACGAGAAGGGTGATACAGCCCGATAAAAATGCTAATGTAGTTGCGATCTTGAAAAAAAATCTACCCGGCTGTCTTTTATCTGTCATTCCCGGTACCTGTTATGTGTACGTTCAGATGATCCAGGTCTGACGATAGAGATCTGAAAAAGGAGTGTGTATCATCCAATTTGATGTGATGAATCCTTGTCCTCTCTCAGGGCTGGACGTCTTTGTATTCTGAGTCCCCGTAGGTCGGGAATTTGTACTTCTTAAAGAGTGCTTTCCCTGCATCGGATGCGACATAGTCTGCAAACTTCTGGGCTTTCTCAGGCTGCTTTGAGAAGGTAGTGGTTCCCTCAGACACAACCAGAACGTAATCATTCACGTTTTTCACTGGAATCGTGTCCATGGTCTTATCATTGATCTGGTCCAGGGTGAGGAGTGCTGCATCGACTGATCCTGCGTTCATGGCAGAGACCAGTTCGTTGATGGTTGAGGTTCTCACAACGACGTTCTTCTCTACATCCTCGGAAATTCCAAGATCTTTGAAGAGTTTATCCCCTGTGGTTCCAATTGCGGTTGCCTTTACATCACCGAGTCCGATCTTAAGGCCTGGGTTAGCAAAGTCCTCGACAGAGGTGATGTTCTTGGGGTTTCCTTTCTGTATGGCAACGATCGGGACATGGTATGCGATATACTGGGGTTCACCTACGAGCCCCTTATCCTCTGCTTTCTTGTATGCATCAGATCCTCCGGCGATCAGCACGTCTCCCTTATGAGTGATATCCATCTGAGTCAGAAGTGCTCCGGAGCCCTGGAAGTTGTAGACAACAGGAATCCCTGTCTCATTGGTGAATGCGGATCCGATCTCCTGAACTGCCTTTTTGAGACCTGCCCCGGCATATATGAGAAGAGCATCCGGATTTTTTGCCATCAGGTCGTCGATTGAGACATTTCCGCTCTGATTTGCTGATGAAGCAGCCGTGTCTGCAGCTAATGTTCCTGGTATGAGCATTCCTGCTATCAACAGGCTTATCAGGATCAGTAAAATAGATCTGGTTACCTTACTCCTCATTATTATCGTATGAGAGTTACATCTTCTACAATAAAAAAGGGTGTGATTCACAGAGAGAACTGAGTACGCTGGCATGGTCACCTATGTCAGTACTCTCACCTGGTTGACTGAATCAACATATGGATTTTTCATCTGTCGCATTCAGCCAGTCAGGATTGACCTGTGATGTCCATGTTCAACTTAGTTCCAGATACCCGGGATCGTGAAACCGATGGATAATAAACCGAATCATCATACCATGGCGATGAAACCTATGGGATTTGCCAACATCGCCGGAACCGTCTTTGCACCGATATACCCTGTAATCGCAGAACAGATCCTTACCAGTTGCAGCATTCGTGCAGGAGCCGCGTTGGATCTTGGATGCGGCCCAGGTCACCTGGCCACTGCTCTTGCGGTGAGGTCAGATCTGGTCATCCGGGCGATGGATATCTCACCTGACATGATCAGGATCTGCGGTGAGAGGGTCAATGAAACGGGACTATGTGGCCGTGTAATTCCGGTTCACGGCGATGTTAGTGCGATACCATTTCCGAGTGGCTCCTTTGACCTCGTGGTAAGCAGGGGGTCCTGGTTCTTCTGGGAAGACCTCTCACTGGGTCTCAGTGAGGCATACCGTGTTCTGCGACCTGGAGGCATTGCATATATTGGTGGAGGATTTGGAAATTCAGCCTTAAAGAGAGAGATTATCGCAGCCATGAAAGAAAAGGAACCAGGATTTGAAGAAGGGATGAAGGATCGGATCCGCTCTATGCCGCAGGAACGGGTTGAAAAAGCCCTTGACAGTGCAGGGATCACCAATTATTCAATCATCAACGATGAGACCGGATACTGGGTCCGGATGGTGCGGTCATGACCCGGTGTCAGTACTGCAATCAAAGTTGCGAAATATCTGAAGGCGGAATAGGCAGATGTGGGATGTATACCGCACAAGATGGCACAATATCTGAACGATTTCCTGACCAGTGGCTGATTGTAACGCCGATATCTGTTGAGACGATTCCCCTTGTTCATGCATGGCCACGGGCAAAATTCCTCCAGGTCAGCACGGTCGGGTGCAATCTCACCTGTCCAGGGTGTGTCTCTGAAGTTCTTGTTCGAAGTCCTGACAATCTGGGGAAGGGCCTTCTCCACCGGGAGCCGAAATCCATCATCGATGAAGCCATCTCTGAAGGCTGCGAAGGGATCTACTTCTGCCTGAATGAACCGACAGTTTCACTTCCATCGTTCATCAGGGTCGCCAGACTTGCCAAAGAGAGAGGAATGGTTGTCGGATGCTCAACGAATGGTTATTTTTCGGCGTATACCCTGAACCTGCTGCTCCCGGTGCTTGACGTGGTAAATGTCGGGTTGAAAGGGGATGATCCTGCAACATTACGCTCGTGTGGTATCGCTGACAACAGCATTGTCATGACAAATCTCTCTCACCTGGTGGATGCCGGGGTTCACGTCGAGGTTGCGCTGATGCATGTTGCCAAAAGAGAAGAGGATCTGATCAGACAGGCACGTGCTGTTACCGGGATATCGAGGACGATACCGATCCAGATCATGCGTTGTATGGCATTTGGCGATCTCGGGCAGGAGTACGAACCGTCGATTCCTGAATCTGAACAGATCTGCGAACGCATTCACTCGTTTGCCCCTCATGTATGCCTCTTCAACTCACCAGGCAGTTCATGGATGAACTCGGTCTGTCCGTCCTGTGGCGGGGTTATCAGTGAACGTGAGTTGTACGGTCCCATGGGATGCAGGCCGCTGACTTTTCGTGAGGATGGGCAGTGCTCCTGCGGGTACCGGCTGCCGATCACCGGTCAGGTCCGTTCAATCAGATATGAGGAGGACGGGATGAATGGCGGGTACCGGCCTACCCGGGCACTTGAGTTCATACAGGGTATCGTCTCCTGTCTCGGTGAAGAAGATCCGCTCTGTGCTCCGCGGCTATGGCGGTCATTTATTGCTGGTGAAGGGATTGAAAAGATCCATGACCGGATCCAACTGGTTGACACCTATTATGGCATTATCAGGGAGGTTGCATCACTCACCGGCCGTATTGAGAACGGAGAGGACCTGATACACACTCTTCAGGATATGGTGGCTCGTGTAACTGATGCCGTATCCGGGGCAGATCGTCCCCGCGTTCTCTATACCATGGGATACCCGGTCTTTTCCCTGAATGGCGGGAGATTTGAGAATCATCTGACAGAGATTGCAGGCGGTGACCCGGTGAACAGAATGATAAAACGGACCGGCAAGCCTGGAATAACGATCTCACATGACGAGTTTATCTTGTTGAATCCTGACTGGATCTGCATATCAGGACTCTTCTCTCTTCCTAAGGAGGCATCGCTTCAGTACTGTAGATCTCATTCACTGATCGTTCCTGCAGTAACAAAGGAGGCAGTCATAGAGATGCCGGCTTCATGGGATTTTGGAAGTCCGAGATGGGCTCTCGGTCTGATGCTTCTTGCCAGGATGTTTCATCCTGATCGGTGTGACTGGGATATCGAGGAGGAGGCGGATCGGTTCTATCGCAGGTTTTATGGCGTCTCATACCGTGATATTCATCCAACCCGGTCGTTTATCAAGGCGTCTGCCCAATAAGGGCCTTTCTTTTGGTTATTATTCAGTCAGTTGTGTTCATTCAGATATCCGGGTTGGTATATACGGATAGATCTGTGTAATGCAACTGGATACTGAAAAAAAAGAGAAAAATTGGATGTCAGCCTGTTTAACGGGCTGGCATGAGGAGAGATCTCTCTCCGGCTGGAACGAACTCGCGGATTGCACCCTTTGCGAACTCCTTGCGTGGCTCGCTGAAGTCGAAGACCAGGGATGGGTCTGCGAAGGTGATCTTGATCAGTGGGGAGAGACAGAATCCGTCGCCACGTCCGTAGTGTGAGGAAGCGACGATTGCTGCGTATTCTCCCTGGTGACCCACGTTCATTGCGTAGTTCGGGTAGTTTGGTCCACGGAACTCGCCGATACAGCCTTCGTCTGGCCGGACGGAGAGTGAGTTGGTGGAACCGCACTGGTCCTGCAGGTCGTATCCGAAGAAGCCGAGACGTGACCATCCTTCCTTGTGCAGGAGCATGGACAGGTACCAGCCGTTCAGACCAGCGTTGGAGTTTGCAGTTGCGATTGCGGTAGAGATACCGGATGCTGCTGCAAGGACTGCTGCACGCTGGGAACCACCGAAGTGGTCTTCCATTGCGGTTGGGAACTGTTCGTACTGTTCCATACCGTTGAGGGTGACCTCAGTTGCAATGTCGTTGACGATCTCCTGGGTTGGCTTGACCTTGTTGTCTGGGCTTGGGTTCTTGAAGTCAACCTTGTACTTGTCCTTGATGTAGTCCATACCGTAGTAGGTGTATTCATCGAGGATGTTGTCGGTGTATGCTGCGGTTGCATACTGAGTGAATCCGACACCACCGGACATGTACGATCCGAGCCAGATCTGGTCGAAGAGCATTGCTCCTGCACCGACGACTTCAAGGGTTGCCTTTGCCGGGTCGTTCGGGTACTTCCGGTTTGCCTGGACCATATCACCGAAGTGACCGAAGAGGATACCACCGGGCTCGTTTGGACCACGTGCACGACGTGCTGGCAGGTGGCTACCCATCTGGATAACACCGGCGTGCTTTGCGGCGTAGGAGAGGTCAGCGACTGCTGCTTCACCGGCACACATGCGGTATGCGGTGATGAAGGACATACCGATCTGCATTGCAGACCAGCGGCTGGTGGTTCCACCATCACAAGTACGGGAAACGATGGTTGGGATGTGGATTGCCTGCCAGAGTGACTTGCCGACTGCTGCCTTGAGTTCCTCTGCCTGCTTTGCCGGGAAGAGCTTGTCGACATCAAGGACGAACTGCTTCTCGAGCTGGTCTGCAAGTTCGGAGTCTCCGGTGAAGACCTTACAGTAACAGTCGTCTACGACTGATGGGTGGGTCTCGACCATGTGTTCCTGAACCACTGCTGCGCCTGGCATTGCGTGGTTGAGGATGTGGAGGTACTCGTTGATGGTTTCTGGAGTGATTTCCTTGCCGAGACGCTTCTGCAGGGTGTTGTGGGCGAGGTCCATTGAGACGATGATAGTCCGGCGGATATCATCCCACATCTGCTGCATTGCCGGGTTGTTGACGAAGTGCAGGTCGTCACCCTCTACGAAGGTTCCGGTTCCGGAGACCTCGTAGGTCATGAGCTGACGCTGACCCATTGGCAGACCACCGAGGTGGCAGCGGTTGGGGTCGTACATGGAGATACCACGGCGGAGTTCGACCTTCTTAGAGGCTGCCATGAACTCGCGTTTTCTTGGGGACTGGTTTAAACCATCAAAGTTGTAGAAGCTGGTCTTGGTGTCCTGGACATCTCCCTCAAATTTCTCTTTCAGAGCCTTGAGGAAAAGTTTCTGTGCTCTCTCAATTTTTGCCATGTATGGTGCCTCCTTACTCAACCGGCATGAAGCCGTACTTGGTCCTCAGGGAGTGAATGCGCTGGACGTATTCGACGTATTCTGGGTCATCACGGAATGCAGTTCCGACGAGTGAGTGGAACATTGTGGTGTTTGCCTTGAGCCAGGCTTCGTCCATTGGCTTGCCGACTGCGACTTTCTTGTCGAGTGGAACACCAATCTGGTCCTTGACGTACTTGACAACTCCTCCATCGAGGACACACCGCTGCAGCATGTCGAACATCATACCATCTTCTGCAAGACGGAGTGAGTGACCGTGAACGGTTGCTCCACGAATACCGACACGTGCCGGGTCGAAGAGGTTGGTGTTGACGAGGTCGGATGCGATCTTTTCGAGGTCACGCTCACGTGATTCGACGATCTGACGGCCGGACAGGGTTCCTGGGTCGATACCACGGTAGCGGTACATCTCGACGTAGGTTCTCTGGTACGGCTGGGATGGTGCATTGTACATGGAGTCAGCGAACTGGATGTATCTGACACGGTCTCCAGCCTTTGCTCCCTCGGTTGGGCTGACAATCTTACGGATTGGGCAGTCTGGCTCTCCCTGCTCTGCGAGTGGCGGGTGTGCAGATGGGTATGCCTGTCCTGGTGCACGGTGTCCCATGATCAGGACGATCTCCTCATCCGTGACGTCACGGATCTTCTCAAGCTTTACGCCGGGGTTCATCTGCTTGCGCCGGTTCTCGGCGACAATAGACTTACCTGGACCATACTGTGGTGTATATGCCATTGTTTATCTCTCCAAATCAGATGATTTCATCAATCTCATAACTGCATGAATGACGTCTGCGATCTTCTCGCGTGACGGGGTCTGGCCCCTTGTAATGCCGCTGACAATTGCCATAACCGTTCCTTTCGTCTGGATATGTTGTTCCTGTGGCATCACAAACGCCGTTTTTATTCCTTCACGTGCGAAATCCTCATAATCGATGGGGGCCTGACAGACCACAACGGCCGGAATGTCGCAGTCCTTCAGGATGGACCTGACCTTTGCGACCACGTGTGATCTGACATTTCCATGGTGCAGGACCGCCACTTTGTGACGGTTTATCTGGGAAATCTCCTTCTCGTTCAGACCAAAATATGCACCCAATACATGACCGGCACTCTTCGGAGCATCAGGGGGAATGCCGCTTCCGGCATTGAGGATCATCGTACTGATGCTGTATTCAACCCCCTGTGTCCGGAGAGCTGATGTAATATCACATACTGGTTTTGTGACGTGTCTTCTGCCAGGAGACATCCCGATGATGATCACATCGGGATACCGGCACTCTGATATTGTTCCCCTCTGGGCAAGAGCTCCTCCTTTGCCCATGCCGGCGCTCTCCCGGCAGTCTACTATCTGAGTGACACGTCCTATCGGCATTATTTTGTTCCCTGAATAAGGGTGGGTCCGGTCTTATTCTTCGGGTCAACGATCCCGATCATCATCTCATCTGCCCCGGGACCGTATTTTGCATAATCGGTCTGAGTAGGCGTGGATCTCATGAACTTTCCTTCTTTGATTCCATAGGTGAAGTTCACAAAGACCTCCCTGCACGCCTCATCGATCCGGGGGACGATATCCCGGGTCTCAAGTTCGAGAAGGATGGTTCCGACCTGCACCCGCAGGTCCACATCGGTTCCCCCCACAACGATTCGGACGCGACCGGAATGGGGGTTTGGAAGCCCCCTTGCGGGGCCGTAGGGGACGAGCTGAGGAATACTGGGTCCGTTTATGACGATCCGGCGGATACCCTCTATTACCACCAGCTTGTTGAGGATCTTCTCCACTGTTTCAGGTTTTAAAAAGCGCTCGGTGACAATCCGACACTGCGGGAATTCTGCCTCGCTCATTTATGCAATCCTGTATGCGGTTACACTCCGTTTGCTACGTGCTGGATTGGTGTGTTGAACTCTGGGATCTTACCGAAGGTCTCTCCGTAGATCTTGGAGGTTGCCTCTGGTGAGAACATCTGAGTTCCTGCATCCAGAGCACAGGCTGCCACGATACATGGCATACCTACACCGGCTGCGTGCCTGGTAACGACGTGGTTACCGTTGAAGGTTCCCGGACCGCCGCCACCATAGATGGAGTGGCTGAAGAACGAGAATCCGACTGCTACACCCATTGTGCGGCCGTAGTCACAGCCTGGGAGGCCGGTCTCGTGCTCAAGAAGGTCGTTGAAGTACAGCAGGGTTGAAGATACTGCCTGTGCGAAACGGCCTGCACCACAGTTTACCATGGTTGCAGCGAGGGTTCCGGCTGCGGTGTATGCATTCCAGAGTCTTGGATCCTTGGTCTCGTAGAACGTGTAACCGGAGGGTCCCTTCTTGCCTGGGGTGATAACCTTGTCTTCGAGTGCCTTCTCAACGAGGGACTGAACGACGGTACCGACGGTTCCGGATGCACCGTTCTTCTTGACGAGGTCGTATACCAGGTTGTTTGCATTCAGACCCTGGTATGCGAGGAGAAGGAGCTGTGCACGCTCGAATGGGCCGATTGCTGCTCCCATTTCGAACTCTCCTGCCTGCTCGAATACAGATGCGAGGGCTGCTCCCTGCATTGCGTTCTTGCTGGTCATCATCACAGCGTGGTTTGCCGGGATGTTACGGAGTGCGTATCCGAGACCTTCGTTGTTCTGGGGAATGGAAAGGATAGATGCACAGTTGCTGCCGACCATGTCCATGGTCTGTGGGTAGGTACCCCAGAAGGCTGCCTTGACCATGGAACCGTCGAACATGTTCACGTTGAACTGGTCGATGGTTGCGTAGGTTGCTGCTGCTGCAACTGAGGTGATTGCTGCATCGTAGGTTGCTGCGGCCTGAATCCGGGCACTTGGAACAGTGACAAGCAGAAGTTTGCCGCCATTGAATTCCCGAATCTCGGTATCGTCGCCTTCTTCAACCTGGATCATCTTGAAGATTTTTTCCTTGATAGCGCCGGCGTTTCCGGAGATATCAAGGTTCATCTCACGACCCTTGATGAAGTTACCCTTACCGATTGCTCCGGTCTTCAGTGCGGTCTCTGCTCCTGCGAGATTGACTGCGACCGTTCTCTTGGTCAGGTCCACAAGTTTCTTGATGCCCGGGTTTACGAGCGGGCTGATCTTTTCAAGGGCTACTCCGCTTTTCAGCAGTTTGCCCTGATCGTCATAGAGATCAATTGTGTCGGAAAATTTTGCCATGTGTTTCCTCCGATGTTCCTTTCAAACCTGTACGATTCGTTCACTGAATACTGAGCAAGGCGTCATCACTGTGTGGCTGAAATCACTCGTACATGTCCCCAAAGGGACTGAAAATAAGTGGGAATCTGTCAATAAAAAGTTTGCGTTTTGATTTTTAGAGAAAGTCTTTATGCAAACGCTATTTTTTACGGTTTATTTGCGGCATGTTTAATTATGGGATCTATGTGTGGGGTGATCAATGTTATGCAAAATTGATGTGATTGAATTTGGTGTTACTGGGGGGATGATTTGTTAGACTGATTGCGGCGCTATGGGAGGTTGGGATTTGGGATCTGAATACCTTTGGATATATCGTTATGCAGTTTATTTCATAATATACAAACCAATAATATGATTTGGCTGACGCTTTAGCAGAACAAAATGCGTATAGATATTTTTGAAATATCTTGGTAGACTGGGATATGTGTGAAAAAAAGAAAAAATACCTGGTTACTGGGGGGGCTGGATTTATCGGCTCTCATCTCCTCATGCTTTGCTTGCACTGTCATCTATGAGATGGATAGACCGGGATTTCGTGTATGTTCTGGATGTAGTGCAGGCTCTTCTTCTCTCAATGGACCGAGAGATTCATGGCGTATTTGATGTAGGAACAGGTCTCACCATTTTAATTAAAACTGGCTCATTATGTTAGCAATTTAAATTGCCAGGAGAATACTGATATCATCCATAAAGAAGCTCGTGAAGAAGAGGTTCGGCTTTCGTTCGCAGATATTTCCTGTGTTAAAGAAAAATCCGGATATAATCCACGTTACTCGCTTGAAAGTGGTCTTCTTGAGAGACCTATCAGTGGTGGGGAGGGATTTAATCCTTCATCCACCAGCGGCTTGGGAATTCCTTATTGAGTATTGCATATCCCTCGCCAATTGGTTGAACCCCCGCCGCTTTAAGGTCTGAATCGACCATAATTTTTACAAGATCTGAAAACTTGATCTTCGCTTTCCACCCTAATTTCTTCTCGGCCCGTGATGGATCAGCAAGTAATGCTTCAACTTCGGTTGGTCTGAAATATTTGTGGTCAATTTTTACATGTTTCTCGACATCAAGCCCAGCATATGAAAATGCTGCATTTACAAATTCCTGAACTGTATGTGTCTCTCCGGTTCCGATTACATAATCATCAGGTTTATTCTGTTGGAGAATCCGCCACATGCATTCGACATATTCAGGAGTGAATCCCCAGTCTCTTTTGGCTTCAAGGTTACCGAGGTAGAGATATTTCTCTTTTCCTGCAAGGATTGCTGCAATACCTCTTGTAATCTTTCTGGTTACAAATATTTCTCCACGGCGTGGTGATTCGTGATTAAAAAGTATCCCATTGCAGGCGAACATATTATACCCATCACGATAGTTCCTTGTCATCCAGTATGCATAGAGTTTGGCACAGGCGTATGGGCTGCGTGGCCAGAAGCAGGAATCCTCATTTTGCGGGGGATTAGTATGGCCAAACATCTCACTAGATGATGCCTGGTAAAATTTTACTTCCGGGTTACTTCTTCTTATGGCTTCGAGGATTCGGGTAGTTCCAAGAGCAGTAACATTTCCGGTATATTCGGGTGTATCAAAGCTGACACGGACATGACTCTGGGCGCCAAGGTGGTAAATCTCATCGGGCTTAATATTGTAGAGTACGTGGGAGATCATTTCAGAATCTGAGAGATCACCATAATGGAAGAATATCCGTGCATCTGGCTCGTGTGCATCAACATAGATATGATCTATTCGCTGGGTATTGAATGTTGATGCACGGCGAACCAGTCCATGGACCTCATATCCTTTTGAAAGTAGTAATTCTGCTAGATATGAGCCGTCCTGACCGGTGATCCCGGTGATGAAGGCGGTTTTATGTGACATTGTTTCTAATTTATTATCTTTATTAGAAAAAAAGGGATCTGATCAGAGGCTGTCCAATGAGAAGATGTAGATTGGACAGATTGTCAATCAAATGATTCGCTTTTTGTCGAACTACCAATTTTTACAATAGAATGAAAGATACACGCACTGCAAAGGATGGGAATCAACATCCAAACTACCCAAAATTACAGTTGAAAGACGAAAAAGAACTAAAAACTCGATAGCATTCGCTACTTAATGGGATATCTGTATTTTATTTTTTCAGTAATATTTTGATAGATCCTGACCCTTTCCTTGGTTTTTTACTAAATTTGCAAGTAATACAAACTGATATGAAATGAGATTCAATGTCATGTAAAATTCTTTAGATCTTTTCTGAATCCATTTTACACTGAAATTAAACATTCGTTTCATGTGTGAATGAGTTCTTTCACAATCTGCCCTTGATTTGTATTCAACTCTGAAATTTGGATTAAGTAAGTTCTGATTGCGAAGATACATCCCAACCTGTTTCTCCCTTCCGTTATTCGTGAGAAATAGTAGTTTTTTCTCAATAGAATCTCGAATGTCTCCCCCTTTCTTCCACATTTTATTTACCCAATGATCAATTCTCTCAATTGTCCCCTCTATGTTCAAAATTGCGTTCTTGCTTGGATCGATTAGTGGCTGAATTCTGAAAATTTTCCAGTATCTCGCATAAATCATGAAGGAATCATAGCCACCATCAAGTTGAACTTTGATCATGCTTGGATTCATTGTACCAACAATTTCAGCTAATGGGATTGCATATGGGGAATCATGAGCATTACCTTCAGAAAATATTCCATACAGTGGAAAGTTGTTTAAATGAAATATGTGATATTTGTGCATCCTGCAAGCGTAATGGGGATTATATTCAGCATATTTATCATATCTTGAGGCTTCAATAGGGGTTGAATCAACCATTCCGTGACCATTCTGAATAGATTGACATGCAATGGCTCCGTTTAGGTACATGATCTTCTTAAAGCCGTCTAATCGCAAACGATTGTAAGCAAAATCATGTAAATTACTTGCAGAGGGAATATGATATCTTCCGGGCTCTATTTCAGGAATTCCAAGAGCAATGCAATCTTCAAGTGTTAGTGATTTGATGAATTTTCGATAGGATTGTTTTCGAAAGGAATGGACAATCAAGAGTTTGAATAATAATATTGGTGAATATAACCATTTTCGAGTTTGGCTGTAATTGAGATGGTTGTGCAATTCAATTTCAATCTGGGTAAGATCCATTTTTCCAAGTAATGTACTGATTGAAACACTATTTGTTGGATTTACAGTCCCATGTAATGTCCTTTTTTCGTTTGAGCCAACGAGCATAGAGGCCAGTTTCAATAGTATATAATGGTGCCGAAATCGGTCCCACGGCAATTAACGAAATGAAAAAAGAGTGGAGAGTCAAGAAATTTTATGAACTATTTATATAATAGGACCTTCGTTGGACGGCCTCGATCATTCTTTCAATAATCAGAGAGGATAGCCATTAGCGATTTTTTATTTTATCGCCGCATCATTACTTATCAAGTATGGTTTGATATGCTTTTATCGTTTTATCTGCACATTGTTCCCAGGTAAAATCCTTGGATCGTGCAAGATTATATTCGGTTTGTTCCACTCTGATAGTTTCCTCATTAAGTATCATTATAATTTTTTTTGCTAATCCTTCATAATCTTCAGGTTCAACCATTATACCCCCAGATCCAACAATTTCAGGTAGCGATGACTTATTTGATACTATTACAGGCGTTCCACATTTCATTGCCTCGAGTGGAGGAAGACCGAATCCTTCGTAATTAGAAGGAAATACAAAAACACTTGCGGAACTGTAAAGTATAGGCAAATCATCATATGGAACAAAATGCAAGAAATGGATGCTTTTATTCAATTTTAGGGAATCTATCAGAGTAAAAAGGTCCTGATACTTCCAGGATTTTTTTCCGGCAATTACGAGTTCTATATCTGGATTTTTTTGTCTGACCCGATGAAATGCTCTAATTATAGAGGAAATATTCTTCTTTGGTTCAATTGCCCCCACAAAGAGAATAAATGGATTATTCAACTGGTATCGTTTACAAAGGGATTTAATTTCCAATTGGGTGGCAGGATGGAAATGATCTGATACCCCGAGATGGGTGACCCAGATCTTTTCCGGATCAATCTGGTATCGCTCGACAATATCATTTTTTGTATATTGTGATATTGATAGTATCAGGGACGCTTTCTGAAGAATTTTAGGTAAAAAAATTCTTGATTGCCATGCATAAAAAGGGGTGACATATGAAGGATATAGGATGGGAATTAGATCATATATCGTAACGACATATTGTTTGGAAATTGAAGGTGATATTGGATATTGTGCAATGTTATGAAAAAGATCACATTTTTTCCAGGATCGTTTTGCCAGGGCAAGACTTTTACTCCATGAAAAATACCAGTATGGTCCGGGAATACGGTTATAATCAATGACCCGACATCCTTCGATTGAATCACCGTCCGGGTGTTTAATTAATTCGACATCAAATTCTGTTTTAATCTTTTCAATTACCTGAAAGGTATATGTTCCCATTCCAGTCGAATTTTTTTTTAAATTTCCCGTTGCAATTCCGATGGTCTGCATGGTGTATTAGTATCCTGCATCGATTACTGAGTTGTACACTTTTAATGTCTCTCTGCCAGTTTTTTTCCAAGAAAATAATTCCGCTCGTTTTAAACTGTAAGCTGAAAATATCGAGTGAAATTCGGGATCAGATGAGATTTTCAAAATTGACTCTGCAAGTTGTATATGATCATCGGGACTGACCATTAAACCCTCTTTTCCCACGATTTCTGGAAGTGAGGAGACATTAGATGTGATCACAGGTGTACCACATTTCATAGCCTCCAAAGGAGGAAGCCCGAATCCTTCATAACGGGAAGGAAAAACAAAAATTTTCGCAGCTGAATAAAGGCCCGGGAGATCTTCATAAGGAACGAAATCAAGAAATCGAGTTTTTCCTTTAATGTTGAGTGTTTCAACAAGGGTAAATATAGATTCAAATTTCCATGCTCTCTTTCCCGCAATAACCAAGTGTAACTCTGGCATTTTTTTCTGGCATACCTGAAAGGCTTTGAGGAGTAATTCCAGATTTTTTTTGGGCTCAATCGCTCCAACAAAGAGAATAAATGGTTTAATTAGGTTGTATTTGTTTCTTATTCTCTGCATTTCTTCGATGGATGCAGGTTTGAAATGGTCTGCTACTCCTGAATATATTACTTCAATTTTTTCATCTGGGACTTTATATAGTCTCATGATATCATTTTTAGTATGTTGGGAGACTGTGATAATTTTTGATGCCTGTCTAATTGATATGGGGTAAAATAATTTCGCTTGAGTAGAAAATGTCAAACCGACATATTCTGGGTAGAGTATTGGGATTAAATCGTGAATAGTAATGACATAATTTGGATTTATTTTTGGTGAAACTGGATATTGAGCGGGATTATGAATAATATCAAATTTTTTTAAATATTTCTTTTTCAGAGAGAGGGCCTGACTCCAAACAATATGGGAAAAATTACCCTGAGGAAATGAGGAAACTGCTGATGAACAACCTGGTGCATCATCACCTAAGGGATGTTTAATAAGAGTGATGTCTGCTTCATCTCTAATGTTCTCAATCAATTGGTAAGTATAGGTCCCGATTCCTGTTGTATTCGGTTTGAGATCACCGGTAATTAATCCTAGTTTTATCATCTGTCTTGTCAATCTTTTATTCCTGATGCCTTCCCTACTTTCATTATTGTGACCAATTTGCTCTTTTGAGCTTTGCCTGTTGAAACTTTAATTAAATTAGAGGTTATTAATCTCATTTCCCCTCCGAATAAATAACGCATACTATTATATCCCTTTCATCACAAATTAGTTAAATACTATTTGACCAATTTTTATATCTATATTATTAGTGCTAAATATATATTTAAGATAGAATCATTTAAATTTTCGGATTATTAAAAAGAGTGTGACTAATGAAATTTCCTATCACCTGTATCATGGTTGTTCTTAATGAGGAACATAATATCAGAAAATCATTGGGTAGTTACTCATTTTGTGATCAAATAATTGTGGTAGATGTGGGTTCTCATGATAATTCGATGGTAATTGCAGAAGAGATGGGTGCTGAAGTTATTCAGCATGAATGGACTGCAATTCCTGAACAAGTATGGCCTGACATGATTCATTTAGCCAGAAATGATTGGATATTAATTGCAGATGCTGATGAAGAGATCCCGTATTGTCTGGCGGAAAAAATTTCAGTAAAAATTAATAATAATAATAAAGATGCAATAATCTGGCTCCCTCGAAAGAATTTTTTTCTTAATAAACCAGTTAATGGCACTACATGGGGAGGAATTACTTATTCCCCGAAAATCTTTAATAAAAATAGAGTTCGATTAAATTGTTTGGTTCATCGACCTGTGAGTCCTATGGATAATTATTCTATATCACAGATTAATGGGGATGACAAAATAATTATTATTCATCATCCTGGTGATGAATTATTTAAATTACTTAAAAAGGTAGTGCGATATTATAGGTTAGAAGGTGAGGCTCGCTTTAAAACTGGTCAGCGTTTCTCATGGTTCAAATGGCTTTATTATGATACATTTGGATGTTTAAAATATAACCTGCTTGATTTAAATGGAATAAATGGGGGGCCAAGAGAAATATTTTTATCATTTATGCATACCTGGTATGAATTTAATGCAGGGATTTCATTAAGAAGATATCAGGAATCACAAAAAAATTTTCATGATAAATTGGAATAAAGGATTCTTTAATTTAAAAATAAGGAAGAAGGACTACTATTAAAACATGCATTCAATGTCTATGAAACGTGTTAAACGAATAGATCAATTTCTCCCAACAATAACACAGGGGGATGCTATTGGCAATGAAGCACAATTATTGAAAAAAATATTTCTGAATTTGGGTTTTAAATCTGAAATATTTGTGGAAAATAGAGATCCAACAATCAAATCAAAATATTATAAACGATATTTAAAATATAATTCGCCGGAGAATGTTCTATTATACCATTATTCAATTGATTCTTCAGTATCTGATTTTTACAAGGATCTATCTGGAATTAAAATATTATTATATCATAATGTAACTTCTCCTGAATTCTTTGCTGATACAAACCCAGATATTAGTAAATTGTTATTGGATGGACGCGAAAAATTAGTTAATTTAGTTCCATATATTGATTATGCATTTGCTGACTCTGAATATAATCGACTTGATCTATTAAAATCTGGTTTTAATAAAACCGGGGTTCTTCCAATAATCAAAGATTTTTTAGATCTCCCAGCTCCTAATAAAGCAATAATTGAAAAGTACTCATCTGATTCAACAAAAAATATCCTCTTTGTTGGAAGAATCACTCCTAATAAAAAACAAGAAGATATAATCCTTTCTTTTGCGATGTATAATAAGATTAATCCACGAGTCCGCTTATTCTTAATTGGGGGATATAAAGGATCTGAAACATACTATTGGTATCTCCTTGGATTGATAAAAAAACTTAATTTAAATAATGTTGTAATCACAGGATCCGTTAGCCCTGAAGATTTAGTTGCATATTATTCCATTTCAGATCTCTTTCTTTGTATGAGTGAACATGAAGGATTCTGTGTGCCTCTTTTGGAGGCTATGTATCATAAAATCCCCATCGTTGCATATGCTTCAACTGCTATTCCATATACCTTGGGAAATGCTGGAGTGCTTATAAACGAAAAAGAATATTCGGTAATTGCAGGTATTATTGATATAATTCTAAAAAATGATGATACAAGAGATAAGCTGATTAAAACGCAGAATGAAAGATTAGATGACTTCGATTATAAAAAGAGCATAAAAATCCTATTTAATACTATCAATAAATTGGCAAACACGGATATTCATTCATTTTAACATATTAAATCTAAATATTTTTGATTTGATAATAAATTTGGATGATTTATGTGGGCGGTATATATCTCTTGAAAGTAATGTACAATAATTGCAGAGGAATTGATATTGTCTGTAAAGACCATTTTTAAAATCGACTCAGAATTTCAGTCCCATTTTTTAAAAGAGATTGATGAAGAATTACTACAAATAAATGCACAATTTGGGGAGTACAATAATTTTCTCAAAACGTTTGATTTCAATGATAGTTATATGCGGGAATATTTAATAAAAATTGGGAGAGAAATAGATAATAGAATAGTTTATCACGAAAACAATTTCTATAATCGATTAAATTTATATTCAAAAATTAGATTTTTTATTTGCTTTAAGGTAAAACCAACAATATGGAGGTATTTATAACTATGAATAAGAATCTACTGTAACAAAGAAGGAAAAGATTGTTCACTTGTAATATTCTCCGAAGTGTTTATGAATTACAAATCTCAATTCTAAAAACCAAAGATATAAATTATTGTTCACTTGATACTAAGAAACACGATGATATTTGTCGAAACACTAATTCCTCAACTTCCGAATTTTTCATATCTCTATTAAACTAAGACACTTTTATTTAGGATTATGGAATAAATATGGTGACATTACAATCATACATTAAAAAGCTTCGATATTTTATTCTTGGGTATGAATATTACGCCTTTATTTTACTGGGTTTAGCAATAATTATTGGAATAATAGATGCTTTGGGAATCTCTCTATTGTACCCTATGCTATCAGAAGGGTTTCAAATTAAGGCAAATTCGATCCCATTTCAAAATTATTTTTCAATATTTAGTAACATAATTCCAATTGGATCTCCCTTTGTTCATTTAGGCATATTATTTATTTTATTAACTGGAATATCGTTATTCCTTCAATTGGTTTATTGGAAAATAGCATTTCATTTTAAAAAGATTATTGTAATTCGTATCAAAAAACAAATTTTTAAAAAATTGGAAACGAATGATTATAGGTATTTTACCGATATTAAGCAAGGAGATATTATTAACCTTTTTAATCAGAGTCCAATTTATGTTGAACAAACATATGATAGAATCATAAGTCTTTGTGCTGACTTTTTCGCAACCTTTTTAGTAATTATTATGCTTTTTGTAATATCTCCTATTGGATTAGGTCTTGTGGTGTTTGGGGGAATTATTTTTTTTATTATTATGCATATTATTGGTACAAATGTTTCGGAAAAAATGGGATTACTTCAAATTGCATCAGGGCAGTCTGAAAATAAAGTAATCAACGAATTTATAATCGGTATTAAAGCTATTACCACTCACAATGCAACAGAGTATTGGAGGTGTGCATACAATTCGGCTCTTGATACATATTGGAATAAATATGCATCGTATAATTTTATCCAAAGAGTTCCAATTATTGCCTTAAATTCTTTATTTTATGCCTCAATTGGAGTAGTAATACTCCTTACATATATCTATTACTCTGATAATTTTATAACTATAATTCCGGTTCTAGGTACTTTTGCTGGAGGGACGATGAAAATTCTTCCTAAAGTCATGAACATGGGAGATTATAAATTACAGTTAAATTCCTTTATGCCTCATTTAAATATTATATACCAATCACTTCATGAAACTAAATATAACCAAATAACAAATGGGGTGACCAAGTTTCCAGGTTTGGAATCGAATATTCAATTTAATGATGTTACGTTCAAATACAATCAAAATCTGGTATTGAAGGATGTAAGTTTTCTTATTAAAAAAGGGTGTGTCACTGCCTTAGTTGGTTCTTCTGGTTCAGGAAAATCTACGATTGTAAGTCTTCTCCTCAGATTATATGATCCTACTAATGGAACTGTTCTAATAAATGGAGAGGATCTAAAAAACTATGATCAGTTTTCGTATCGAGATAATATTGGATATGTAAGTCAGGAACCTTTTGTTTTTCATGAGACGATTCGGGAAAACATTATATTTGGAGGAGATTATTCAGATCTGGAAGTTTTTGCAGCAGCTAAACAAGCGCATGCACATAATTTTATTGTAACACTTCCTGATGGATATGATACAATAATTGGAGATTTTGGACTTACATTGTCCGGTGGGGAAAAACAGCGAATTGTCATTGCAAGAGCGATGATTAGAAGACCTGAAATATTAATTTTTGATGAAGCTACTAGCTCACTCGATAATGAATCGGAATTAATAGTGCAAAAAGCGATTGATGAAATTGCAAAAGAGTGTACAACACTTGTTATCGCACATCGGCTCACAACAATTCAAAAAGCAGATATGATATATGTTTTAGAGAAAGGGCAAATAATTGAAAATGGAACTCATGAAGAACTATTAAGGAGGAATGGGCGGTATATGGATTTATGGAGGAGTACTGAATAATTTTATTATTTATTTGGATCAAACAGTGATGGATTATGATGTGGTAATTTATCAGTTATTATTGAAGTGAATTCTCATAAACTATGAAAAATTCTTTTATTTATATCTATAAAATCAACTTAAGTCTCAAAGATAGAATGAATTTTCATCATATTTTTTTATGGGTTCTTCCAAAAACCTCCCGGCTGTGTTTTATTCCTAACATTTTGTCTTAAGATCATCAACAAAAAGAGAAAATTATGAAATTTCCAATCACTTGTATAATGGTAGTTTTCAATGAAGAAGAGAATATCAGAAAATCTTTAAATAGTTACTTATTTTGTGATCAGGTTATTGTTGTTGATGTGGGTTCACATGATAATTCAAAATTAATCGCAGAAGAAATGGGGGTAGAGGTCATTCAACATGAATGGACTGCAATTCCTGAACAAACATGGCCAGATATCATGTATTTAGTCAAAAATGATTGGATCCTGATAGCAGATGCCGATGAAGAGTTCCAATATAGTCTTGCTGATAGAATTGCAAGAAAAATTATCAATAATAATGATGCTATTATCTACCTTCCTCGTCAAGACTCATTTTTAAATAAACCGGTTAATGGGACTGCATGGGGCGGAATATCATATGTACCAAAATTATTTAATAAAAATCGGGTTCAACTAGATTGTTTGGTCCATCGACCAATGAGTCCACTAGATAACTTCCCGATTTCCAGAATTAATGGCGATAAAGATACCGTGATAATTCATCATAATGGCGATAATCTACTAAAATTAATGAAAAAATTAAAACGATATTATCAATTAGAAGGGGAGGCTCGTTTTAAAACTGGTCACCGGTTTGCATGGTTTAAATGGATTTACTATGATACGTACGGATGTCTAAAACGTAATTTATTTGATCTAAATGGACTGAATGGTGGACCTAGAGAAATATTTCTATCATTTATTTTAACATGGTATGAATTAAATAGTGGCATTTCACTACGAAAATATCAGATGAGAAAAATAAAGCAATAGTTGATTATTGAAAGAAATCTAGGATCTATTATTTTAATTAAAACTTTCTTGAATTTTTGAAATCTTATTATTAGATCTTAAATATTTCAACGCTGTTTTAGAATAAAATGATTCTAATCTTTTCATTCGTTCTTCTCTTTTTAGTACAACTAAAATTAAAAGTAGACTCTTTCTTTGATCCTTGGTAAGGAATTTAAATGTATGGTGTATGTCTATTATTTTGTTAATAATTTGAGAGGGGAAAAAAAACCCCTTGGCTATCAAAGGGCAAAACACTCTATTGAAAAGGGGATACATTTTACGGATTTTTTGATATTTAAAAATCAATTCATCATATAAATAAGGATCTAATTCTTTGATGGATGATTCGAGTTGTAAAATTTCTTTTTTTTGTACATTGCCAAAGAAAAGAGTTTCAATCATCTCTTTATAAATCATTGAGTAATATGATCTTAAATTTATCATCGGTTCAATTATTTTTACTCCTCGTATACTATCTATTTCAATAAGATCATTGTATGTAGAATTCAGACAAGAAAAGAATTTTAATGGTACGTGCTTTATACAATCATTGATCCCATAGCCCCCGCTCTCCAAAAAAGCAATAAATTTCGGGGATCTTGTTGCACAGTCATATCCGATTGAGTTCATTGGAAATAAACCGGTCATTAGGGATCCATTAACATGGATGATGGTATTCGTGTTTATTAGCAATTGATATGCCAATCCTATATCTCCGACAGCCCCAAAAAATAATTTATTTGGTGGATGCTCAATTATTTTTATCAATAAATCCTTTTTTATTGCAGATTCCTGAGGGGCAATAAAATCCCAAATTTCTCTCCATTTCCCATTTCCAATACTTTTGATAATATCGTTTGTATTTATGTTAATAATTTCATAGTTACCGTTTTTTTGATATGAATAGTGACCAGTTAGGGGATTTATATTATCACACCCCCATGATACCCAATCTGGGAAATTTTGAGATTTTAATATTGAGGATAATAATGTAATACTATCACTTTTTAACGCTACTTTATCCCTTAGTAGTATAACATATTCTCCTTCTGTTTTAGATATGCCATATTGCCAATTATCTTGGAGAGATAGAGAACCAGTTCTATAATATTTTATTCTAACATCTTGAATACTTGCAATGTAATTTAGGATTTCTTCATTGTCACTATTGTCGGCAATAATGATTTCCATGAAGGGATATTTTTGATTAAGGACACTTTCTAATGCAAATATTAAGAGTGGTAATCGATTTTTTGTAGGAATAACTACACTTATTACACTCATACTTTCTTCCAAAAAAATACTATTGCAATCTCTGTTTCTGTATAACCCCAAGGATGAGGTTTGATATTAATTATCCTTAACATTACTGTAAAATCTGTAATAATTTAGAATTATTCCCCCAAAATGCCATTGGTTCATATTCAGGGTATGGATACTCTCCAAAATTTAATGCTATCTGAGAATGTCTTTCCTTTTTGTGTTTTTCAACCAGATTTCTTACAGAGATTGGGTTTCCTGAGCAGCAATTCACAATTCCATTTATCTTATTTTGAATAGCGATTTGGCAAATATTATTAGCAACGGTTTCCACTGGTAAATAATCTCTTAATTGTTCCCCACCTGACATGGAAAATTTGGTATCACGATTTTGAATTGCAGCATCAAGAAGAGGTAATAGTGATTTTGGATTCTGTCCTGGGCCATACATGAAAAAAAGCCTGATCCAATTCCATTGATTTGAATTTTTTTTTGTTAATAATACCAAATATTTCTGTAATGTATCTTTTGCTATTCCATAAACTGTTACTGGATTAGTAACAAGATCCTCCGATAGGCATCCATTTACAAGGCCATATTCAAAGCATGTTCCAGCCACTACAATTTTAGTATGGGCAGAAATTGAAAAACTTTTTAAAAATCGCATTTCAAATGGGAGATTTTCATCCAGATGAAACAATTCAGAATAGTTTGGCAATCCTTTCCATGCTAAATGGATTAACAAATCTGGCTTTTCAAAATATGTGTAATAGTCAATATTTTGTTCATAGTAATCACACGGTAAAAATTTTACTTTATTGTACCAAGAGAAGGTCGATGCCTTTTTTGCACTCGTTCCACTAGCGATTATTTCATATTGGTTTTTTTCAACAAGCCAATTTACTACATGTCTTCCGATAAAACCGGTTGCACCTGTTACAACGATTTTCATTAATCTTCTTACCAGAATAAATATAATTTTAAGAGATTATAAATGATCTTATTCTTTCTATCATATAATCAATCATGTTATCATCGATTCCTGGATACACACCTATCCAGAAACTGTTGGATAAGATCTTTTCAGTGTTTGGAAGATCGTTATAAACACGAAATCCCTTGCCTGTCTGATTCATTTGATCAAAACAAGGGTGTTTTAACAAGTTTCCTGCAAAAAGCATTCGTGTTTGAATACCATTTTCTTCTAAGTACTTAACAAAAGTTGTTCGGTCTATTTTTTTAATATTTTTTATGGTAATTAGGAAACCAAACCAGCTTGGGTTTGAGTTTTTTGTAGGTTCGGGTAGGATAATCGCTTCAGATAAATCATTTAAACCATTATATATCCGATTCCAGTTTTGAACTCTCCGTTCTATAAAATGGGGGAGTTTCTGAAGCTGTTCACATCCTATTGCAGCCTGCATTTCTGTTGCTTTTAAGTTATATCCAAAGTGAGAGTAAACATATTTATGGTCATATCCTATTGGCAACCCACCATATTGTCGATCAAACCGATGGCCGCATCTGTTATCAACACCTGATGGGCAACTGCAATCTCTGCCCCAATCACGTAAAGACCTGACAATTTTCCCAAGAACGGGGTTATTGGTATATACTGCTCCCCCTTCTCCCATTGTTATATGATGAGGAGGATAGAAACTAGATGTTCCAATATCTCCAAATGTGCCGGTATATCCCCATTCTCCATTTAAGAAGTATTGAGAACCAAGAGCATCACAATTGTCTTCAATCAGCCACAAATTATGTTTTTTACATATGGCAATGATCTTATCTAGTTCAAAAGGATTTCCAAGTGTATGGGCAACCATTATAGCTTTTGTTTTCTCACTAATTGCCTCTAAAACTTGATTAGGATCAATATTATATTGTGGAAAGGTTACATCTACAAATACGGGAATTGCTCCATATTGAATAATAGGGGTTACTGTTGTTGGAAAACCTGCGGCGATTGTTATAACTTCGTCACCCGGAGATATCTTTCGTTCTCCTAAAATCGGAGATGTCAAAGCCATAAATGCAAGGAGATTTGCAGATGAACCAGAATTGACCAGATAACAATTTTTTACATTTAAGTATTCTGAAAACTGAGTTTCAAACTTATCACAATATTTCCCTGCTGTTAACCAAAAATCAAGTGCACTATCAACTAAATTACATAATTCCTTTTCATCGAAAATCCTAGCTGCATAGGGGATTCGATTCCCTATTTCAAATTTCTTTTCCTGGTTGTGATAATTATTATAATAATCTGCAACCTTCTGGAGAATTTCTGCCCTAGCAATCTCTTCTGTTTGAACCATGAATTACCATTCCGAAAATTTCAATATTGAAAATTAATTTATATCAATACCCGTAAAATTAGACGCGATTTTTGGAAGATTCAGATCTCTTTCTGACAAGTTTGTTGTGGGAATTGGCCATTTTATTCCAATGGTAGAGTCAGCATGATAAATACCTCCCTCATACTCAGATGAATAATATTCAGTATGTAGATATATCATCTCAACATCATCTTCCAATGCCTGAAATCCATGGGCAAAACCCTCTGGGATAACCATCATATCCATTGAATCAGCAGATAGTGTGGTACCAAACCATTTTAAAAATGTTGGAGAACCCTTACGAATATCAATTGCAACATCAAATATTCGCCCTTTTGTGCAACGGATTAATTTCATCTCTGCATATGGGGTATTTTGATAATGCATTCCTCTCACTGTACCTGCGTACTTAGTTCCAGAATGATTAATATTTACAATCTGGCGTTTTTGCAATATTGATGATAATTCATGGTTACAGAAGAACCTTGTCCATGTTCCTCGAAAATCAACAAATGGGTTTGTATGAACTATATAACAATCTCTCAATGAGGTTTCTTCAATTTGCACTGATATCCTCCATATCTTTCATATATTGTAAAATATCGTCACTGCTTCGTTTGAGCATATTTTCGCATCCGGAGTAATAATCTTTGTACCAGGAGACAGTGATATCGATTGACTTTGATAAATCCCAGATTGGTTTCCAATTAAGAATTGATATTGCCTTCTCTGAAGATAGCCGCAATATGGGTGCTTCTGGCGGGTTGTTTGGTGAAATATCTAATTCGAATTGCCCTTCTCCCCATTTTCTAAAAAATTTTGTAATTATCTTTTCCACTGATGCTGTGTCGGTTGGCAGTGGGCCAAAGTTCCATGCTGATAGCAGATACTGCTCATTACATCTCATCATTTCTGCTGCAAGGGTTAGATACCCTGCAAGAGGTTCAAGAACATTTTGCCAAGGCCGGATCGCGGTTGGATTTCTAATCATCAATGGTTTTTTAGAGATAATGGCTTTCACAGCATCTGGAATGATTCGATCTGGTGACCAATCTCCACCACCAATAACATTCCCTGCTCTAACTGATGCAATTTTTACTTTATGATCTAAAATTTTAGATGGTGTAAAGAATGAATTTCGATATGAAGCAATAACTATCTCAGCTGCTGCTTTACTTGCACTATAGGGATCATTACCTCCTAACGGGTCTGATTCTCGATACCCCCATACTTGGCCGTAATTATGATAACATTTGTCACTAGTAACCATAATCACTGTACATGGGTTCGGTAATATACGAATAGATTCAAGAAGATTAATGCTCCCCATAACATTCACGTCAAAAGTTTCCAATGGTTGGGAGTATGAAATCCTTACAAGTGGTTGGGCTGCTAAATGAAAAATGCAATCTGGCTTTACTTCTGAAATATATGATGCAAGTGATTTTTTATCTCGAATATCTCCAATCTTTTCAGATGTGAGGACCTGGGAGATTGATGCAAGAGAATAATGGTTAGGTTCTGTAGCAGGGAGAAGTGAAAAACCATGAACTTTAGCTCCTAATATTGAAAGCCAAATACTTAACCAGGATCCTTTAAATCCTGTATGGCCTGTAATGAGGATTGATTTCCCCGAAAAGACTGATTCTGGGATCAATTTACCATACTCTCCAAGGAGCTTGGTCTCGATCCCAAATCTCTTGTAATTGCTGTTTATCACGGAGTGTATCCATACACTTCCAGAATCCGGTATGTTTATATGAATATAATTCTTTATCTTCTGCGAGGCTTTCTAATGGGGTTCGCTCAAAAACAGTTGCATCTCCTTCAGTCAGGTAATCAAAAATTTTTGATTCAAGAACAAAAAAGCCTGCATTTATCCAAACTCCATCGCCGGGTGGTTTCTCTATAAAATTCGATATGAGGCCATCCTGATTAGATACAATGGTGCCATATCTCCCTTCTGGCTGAACCGCTGTGACAGTAGCACTTCGCTTGTGGTTCTGATGAAATTTTATTAAAGCGTTTATATTAATGTCTGATACCCCATCTCCATACGTTAACATAAATGGCTCATCCTTAACATAGGGTTTTGCACGGAGTAATCTACCTCCAGTCATACTATTTTGTCCCGTATCAATGAGAGTCACTTTCCACGGTTCACAGTGGTGTTCATGAATCTCCATTTTATTATTGGAAAGGTCAAAAGTAACATTACTTTGATGCAGGAAGTAGTTTGCAAAGTATTCTTTTATTAGATATCCCTTATATCCCAGTAGGATGATAAATTCATAGAAACCGTAATGTGAATATAACTTCATTATATGCCAGAGTATTGGGTATCCACCAATCTCCACCATTGGCTTTGGAATAATGGTTGTTTCCTCGGCTAGACGTGTGCCCAGACCACCCGCAAGGATTAGAACCTTCATATATAATCCTAAAAAATTTGAATTGGCATTATATATTCTAGCTTAAACCATAAATCATTATAGTTTTTTTAAAACCTAACTTTGCCACTTTGACTTTGAGACTCAATAAGCTCATCCACTATTGCGATCAAATTTTCCCCGAATTTCATCGGGAAACTGTATTTGACAGTTGAAGATTTTTCCATCAAAACTTAATGTAACCACCCACTTATGGTCCAAAATAAACGTGATGATGGCATCAAAAATGGAGTAAATGAACTTTTTTGTATTCCTCATCCACGAATAAATCGTAACTGTCAAATCCGATAACGCAATTTTCGATGAATTTCGTTGAGATATGCTTCATATTTTGGACGATTCAAACATCACTAATAACACAATTATTTTTATTAGTGGCAAAGTTGGGATAAAACATTCCAATTTGATGCACATCAAGATCAATAAGAAGCGATATCTATAGGCTGTCAGCAAATGGATTGCATCAGTTGATTCGATACAGCCGACATTCCGCAGATCATTACAACCACATAGGTTATATAAAAAGGTAAATTATTTATCTTAGTACGTCGATCACTGTATATTCAATGGATTTTGATGATATCTTCGTTTCAGGTTCAGATCGAACAATCGGTCATTTATGATTGGTTGCTGGATGTTATGATTCCTTAAAAAGCAGTGAGATCGTAGACAATCTCATCCCTAAAAATGGACAACATAAACTCACTCATGGTGATGCCCTCAAAGGAATGGTAATCAATGGCCTCGGATACATTGAACGCCGTCTTTATCTTTTTCCAGGATTTTTTACAGCATATTCCTGACACTACCGGTTTATTCTTGCGACGAATGATCTGGATTTGGATCCTAATACAACTTTGAGTTATATATGGGACAGTCACAGGTGGAGAAGGGATTCAGGTTCCTGAAAGATAAAACATTCAGGGTTTCTGACGTGTTTTTGAAGAATATTGGAAGAATTCAGGCGTTGGCAATGGTAATGGTTCTCTGCCTTTATATCTACGCTGTTGCTGAATACAGACTGAGGAAAGGGCTGAGAGAAGCGAACGATGCCATACCTCCTAGATTCCCGGAAATCTGTAACGAGTGAGGAAGTAAAATCTTAAAATTGATTGCAGAATTAAAAAAATGATTGATTATAGGGGATTAAAATTTTTATCCTCGTTATGTATTTTTAGCACACATAACGATTAGGTGCAATTTTCTAATCTCTATAATATTATCTTCATTTAGATAAATTTCTTCGTACACCTCTCGGACTTTTTTCCATCGTTATGTGTTCCCGGGAATCAAGGATACCTGATCAGACGGGAAAGCCAACACAAAAACCAACGATGAGATGGATATTTATCCTTTTCAGAAGGGTAAAAGAAATATCACTTCGAATTGAGGGAATGATAGTCACGAAAGTTTTGAATCTTAATGACATCCTCATAAAAATTATTAGGTTCTTGGGGCCGCATTGTGAAAAATATTATTCGTTATGAGATCTCTGCGGAATGTCGGATACAGGATTATTGCTCCACATTATAATGCGATAATATTTAAATATTATAATTAATAACTATTCGAAACTATCCTTTATTCACCACATTTATCCATTATATACTTCATGGGAATCACAAAAAACTCCCGTTTTTAACATTTGATATATAGAATATGTTATCAAAGGTTTGTTGGAAGGGGATTTTTTGTCATCTACCGATATGCAAACTCATTAAATGGGAACCTTATCTCTTTTTACTCTGAACTCTGACTTTTCATTATGCAAATATCTATAGCCTTAAGGTATTTTTTAATTATATTATCCCAACTGTAGTTTTCTACTGTATATTGATATCCATTATTTCCCATGTTTATACACTCATTCTCATTATTTATTAATCGATTTAGATAACTGGAAAATTCTTCATAGTTGTTATACCAAAATCCCCCTCTACTTCTCATACACTGGCCTTTTAGTACTTCACAACCTCCATTTACCAAAACTGGCCGTTTACAATGCCAAGATTCCAGAAGGACCATGGATAAACTCTCATAAGGTGATGGCATAATCAACAAGGTTGCGTTAGCTATATATTGATATTTTGTCACATCATCAACGAATCCTAAATAAATAATATCATCATGGGTTGGAATTTGCATGACTGTTTTGCCAATTAATAATAATTTTAGATCTGAAGGGTGTTGATTTTTAAAGCGGATAAAAAATGAAAAGAGTTCTTGACAACCTTTATCAGTATCAATTCTTCCAGCATAGATGGCATATTTAAAATTATCTTTCTGTTTTGATGTTATATTGAAGTCTTTTGGGGGATCTATACCGGTACCAACAATGTCCCAATCAATATGTGAAATATCAAATCTTTTGTGTACAAATGTTTTTTCTTCGGTAGTATTAAACAGAATTATTTGAGGTGAGGAAAAGGTTTCATAAAAAATGGAAAACCGAATTGGTAAGTCATCATGGGCATTTGGAATAAATATAGAACGATCCTTGACAAGGGGGAGACCAAAAAAAGTCGTATAATATAAATAGGTAAAAAAAACGAAGCAATCGTATTCTTTGTGATGATTTTTAATATAATTGAGTAATTCTGTTGATTCAGGGCCTTGCCTTTTCATCCAATAAATTTCAGCAGCTTTACAATGGGGAAGGTTGTATAACGCTTTTGATATCATATTAAATATTAAGATATTTCTGGGACGATCGACCGAAAACCTTAATACTCTAATCCCATTAATTTCAGATATGCCTGGATTATACTCATTTTTCCAAGAGAGATAATCAATAGCGCAAGTTGTAACTATATCTATGTTAACATCATTTTTTAGATGCTCTGCTACTGTTCTGCAAAGTAATTCTGCTCCACCATTTACTTCCAACCCATATCGTTGAACTACAAAACATATTTTCTTCATAAATTAATTTATCCTCATTACTTTAGCCATATTTTTATGGCGTCTTTGTTGGGTAAGGAACTAATACACAAATTATTACTGTACGTTTATACATTTTTATTTTAAGTGAATTAGTGGGTCATTCGCGAAATCCACCTTAAATTTCATGTTTCTTCAACTATGAGACTGTTACATTACTCCAAACACTGATACAAAGACGGCCTTTAAAAAAATATCTTAATAAATTTTCTCATTTCAATAAGTAATTGTCCGATTTCTTAAATAAGGTATGAGTTATGAACAACCTCATGCTGTTTTAATTTATACTGTTGGTTTTGGTTCCTAAAATCGGTTAATAACACTCTGGTGCCCTGAATCCTGGATTCCCGGAAATCTGTAACGAGTGAGGAAGTAAAATCTTAAAATTGATTGCTGAATCTAAAAATGGTTGATTATTGGGGATTAAAATTTTTAACCTCGTTATGTATTTTTAGCACACATAACGATTAGATGCAATTTTCTAATCTCTATAATATTATCTTCATTTAGATAAATTTCTTCGTATACCTCTCGGACCTTTTTCCATCGTTATGTGTTCCCGGGAATCAAGGCTGAATGAGTGCACGTTTCTACCAGGAAATGTGAGGACTGATTGGGGTCAGAGAAAGAATCGGCTGGAGAATTATTAATCTTCTGATATTCCGTAGCCCCGGAAATATTATCCGCCGTACCCAGTGGGCATGCTATAACTCCAATAATTATTACTATTGCACAGAGTATACACTGAACCGGAGTGCGAGATACCATAATATTATCAATCAATTGGTTTGGATCATTTTATATCTGACTCTCTCTCCTGCTGAAATAAGAGGTAGGATATCGTTCAGAACCATAATATTGTAATATGGAATACTTTGTTCTCGTCATTTTCACGCTTCTTATTCTCCTTGCCTGGATTTCTTTCTCCTATTATCGTCTGAAAACATCGCTTGAAGAACGGGCACGTACTCTGCATAACCGCTGGCGTGATCAGGATCTCTCTCTTCTTCAATCACAGATAGAGCAACAGGTAGATGAGAAGATCAGGATCTGGAAGATTGACGAAGAGCGAAACATTCGTCAGGACGCCATAAAAAGATCCAAGGATGTAATACACGGGAAGGTAACTGAGCATTTGATCCCGTTTTTTCCATCATTTCCCTGGAACCCTACAGATGCAAGATTCCTGGGATCACCAATTGATTTTATCGTATTTGACGGACTTTCAGAAGGAGAGGTCAAGGAAATAATTCTTGTTGAAGTCAAGAGTGGAATACGACCGACCCTCACTCCCCGTGAACGTTCGGTTGAGAGGTGCATAAAGAGAGGGAGCATCGATTTTACTGTTCTCCATCATATAAATCAGTAATTATCTCCACATCTGATATCTATGACTCTTATGCCAACCCTGTTCACGGCTCATAGAAACCCAATGAACGCCCTCGGCGGCACAAAATTCTCCGAGTTCCTTGAAACGTGGGCAGAAGATCTCCCTCGTCCTCGTGCAATACTTTGTATATCAGCCCATTGGGAGCGGCATGGACTTGCAGTCACCATGTCTTTGAATCCCGGGACAATTCATGATTTTTACGGATTTCCTGAAGAACTCTATACGATTACATACCCGGCTCCGGGAGCACCCGATGTTGGTGAGGAAGTAATCACATTGCTCGGATCAGCAGGGTACTTCGTAGATCGGGATCAAACCAGAGGCTTAGATCATGGCACCTGGGCTCCTCTCCGGTTTTTTTATCCTGATGCTGAGATCCCGGTTCTGTAGCTGAACCTTCCTGTTTACCTACCACTATCTGAACTCTTCATCATCGGAGAACTACTGTTCCCACTTAAGCAGTCAGGAGTCCTCATTATCGGAAGTGGAAACCTTGTTCATAATCTTTCCAGGGTAGACTTTGAATCCCGGGATGCACCGGTTCCGGAATGGGCACACCGGTTTGACGAGGATGTAAGAGAATGGATCCTGACCCGGAATTATCAGAAAATTGGAGATCCATGGAGCAGCAGTCAGGCAGGATCGATCAGCCATCCTACCCTTGAACATTATGCCCCGCTTCTGGTTGTCTGTGGATCTGGAGGTTCATTACCTGTTTCCTTCCCGTTCGAAGGATTTGAACACGGAAGTATCAGTATGCGATCAGTACGGTTCGGATAGTGAAATCCCCTACAGCCAGCGCTTTAAGCTTTTTTGAACAGTTTTCTGTCCGAACAATCCTTCATAGATCTTCTTGCCTACAGAAATCCCCAAATCGACACTAACAGCATACACACACTGCTCATGCACAGGGCACCGCCGACACCTGGGGCCGGGGCCACAGTAACTCATCCCAAGGACGTAGAGCGGCCGGTCAAGTATCCAGGGATCTTCGGCTGCGATCATTTTCCCAAGGATTCTGGTCTGGTATGAGGTAAGGCCGTTTCCTTCTCCGCAGGCAATCCTTCCAAGAACACGTGAATCAACCACGTCGCCGACGATATCAAATATCCCCTCAAGGTACTGCTCGTCCTTTAATGCACCGGTTATGAGACAGGCCGTTGAGCGGGGGACACCGAGGACCTTGATACGTCTGAATACTTCCTGCGGACTTGAGAGGTAATCAGACCATATCTGCCTGGCATCACCATGATAGTACCGTACCATTAACGAGGCGACATCATAAAGACGGGTATGCAACGCAGGTTCAGGATGAAGATCGTATTCCCAGAACTGATCTGCCCATCCCTGGGGGGAATGAAGGAGGATACCATGCCAGAGGTTTTCTGGTTCTTCCAGAACCTCGTTGACAAAGTACTCGGTATTAGCCCAGACATCAGTCTTCCCGGCATTCAGTTCCAGAATACAAGCAAAAAGAAACCTATTCCCGTCCTGCATTGTCAGGGTATCAGGTTCGGTACCAGAGAGCCAGGGCCATTCACTGGTAGAAAAGCGTGGTGCTGATCGGCGCAAGTGCAGAAGAGTCTTCTTGCATATGCGCATGAGTTCTGGAAGAGCATGCTGAAGTCCTTCGGATCCGGCCTGTGCTATCTCTCTGATGAGGAAGATGAGGCGTTCCTTATCAATGGTGGTCGAATCAGAGGGAGACATCTGGTCGATGCCCCCGTTATCAGGCCATTTCTTGTTGATCATACTCCAAGTGTCGTCATGCACCGGGTAAGAACGGCACTTCCGAGCATCGCAGTTTCTGTTTGCACAACGATAAAAAATCGGGCCTGTTGATGAACAATCGGCCTCTGAACCCTGATCCTGATATCATGTACACCGTCCCAGGTCCTGACTTCATCCTCAAGATGGGTACAGGCATCTGTTGAGAGTTCATGTGGTGCATTCCCGGTTGTCATCGTAAAAGTTCCCTGTATCTCTTCAATCTCCTTTGCCAGCCCCCCCGATGTGTAATAATTATCAAATGAGGGAATAAGTGAGATCACATCGCTTGCCTTTGGATTTCGGATAAGGGCTGGTATATCGAGATCTCCAATGACAACCTTCTGAAAGGGAATGTTCTTAAATCCTTCAATAACGGCGTATCTGACCCCTGCATCAGAAAGTTGGTCAAGAGCAGCAGGGAGTGATATGGTACGACATGTGATCATCGTCTTCTCACGATCGATTCCTGCAACCACTGATGCTCCGGCATTATAATGCAGCGATGTGTCCTTCCCAGCGGGCAGGTCGCAGACATGATCACCGATATGCTTGATTGTACCGACCGCGCCGAATGGTAGCAGGGCTTCTACTAGATCACGGATGAATGTTGTTTTCCCTGAGCCGGACCACCCGGCAATGTGAATTACTTTCATAAGATTCTGATGGTCTATTATTGTTTTTTAGTGGGAGATTTCCCCTCTCCCGATCTCCCTGAATCTGTTATATTGAATTTTCCTGGAAAAGGGTACATTGGTCCTGGGATAGGGAATTACCGTAGTGCTCTTCCTTTTTCCCTCTGAATGGAGTCCTCTTCTCAAGATTATGAACTGGTCTGGTGGTATGCGCAGGTCAACTGGTTACTCTTCAAGTTGTTTAGCAATGTTGTAGGCATCAACTGACTCTGCCGTGCGCCCGAGTTTTGCAAGGACACTTCCCTTTCCTTTCCATGCGATGGTAAAGGTCGGATCCAGCTCAATTGCATGGTTGTATGATTTAAGGGCGTCTTCAAAGTTTCCGGCATCTGCCTGAATATTTCCTTTGTTATACCAGGGGAATGCGTATGCCGGATCAAGTTCGATTGCCTTCTCATATGCGCCAAGTGCTTCATCAGTCCGGTTGATGGCTGCCAGGTTGGTACCCTTGTTGAACCAGGCTGCTGCATTTGCCGGATCCAACTGGCTTACTGTCTCATACGCAGAGATTGCCTTCTCATTCTTACCCAACCGTGCGAGTGTCAGGCCTGTATAAAACCAGGCATCAACATTTGTTGGATCCAGAGTGGTTACATTTGTAAATGAAACGAAAGCCTCATCGTACTTTTTCTCGTCCCATTGTGCTTTTCCTGCATCCCACATCTGCTTCGCATCACTCACATTATCGGCAGCAGATATCGCCGGTAGAATCAAGATGCTGATAAGAAGGAGAGCAAATATACACGGAAGATTCCTCATACAAAACGTCTGATCGGTGTAAGCATAAGGATTCCTATGACCCTTACATGGTCAGAACAGGATTGCTGCCCAAACCTGGACTATTATAAGAGACGGTATTGGATCAGGGCATAATTGCAGAGTAAGAGCACCTGTTTTTGATAGGTGAGTGTGCAGATCAACTATTCTATTGGCTGGATCAACCATGAAAATCAACAGGAATAATTATTCTGGGTCATATAGATATTCAATAAATAGTAATGCCAGGTCTGAAATGTGACAGGTTATATGTCATACATCTCTGCAGAACTGGTATTCTCATAAATTTGTCACCGACACATTCGGCGGCATACTTGGAAGGGATCAGGGAGTGAGCAGGATTAGCACAAATAAGGTATGATATAGGATGGACCTTCCTCCAGTTGAATTTCGACAGATCAGACCCTGTTCCGTCTGTGCTTTTTTTGTCCATGTGTCTGACTCACAGGAGGGGATCTGTACGTTGAACAAAGGAGAGCGAAGAGAGACTGAGTATACCCGCTGGGAACGGGATGATCAGGAGCATCTGATCTCCTGGACCTGTTGGTATAACATCATACCTGAAGAGATTGAAGGGACTGAAGATCCATGGGTGAAGAGCATTGTAAACGAATCACTCCGGTTCTTCAACTCAGCGCACACACGCCGTGATATCACGGGTGGGCGGAAAAAGAGGGGCCGAAGGAAATGATTATGCTAGCTTCTCTTTCTTCTGGATCGTTCTTTCTGAATGGGACAGCAATTCCCCGTGGAAGAGCTTCATACACCTCATAACTAGAGAATATGGTCCCTGGTGTCAGCCTGCTGGTCAGGTTCGGAGAGAGTCTGGAGAGACGGGAGGCGACTGAATATTCCCCAATTTTAATTGTGCCATTCATTTTCGGACAGAAGTAATCTCGAATTAAAGATTTAGTTGACGAACCCGATATTACTGGATGAACTCTTGCTTGTAGAATAACCCGTGTAAAGCAGTGTTTCTGGCATGGGAGAAGCACGTCCACCACTAATCCTCAATTTTCAAGGTCGTTTCGTCAGACTTATATCAGGATCAATGATAATATCTAACCTGCACTGTGAGCAGGATACGATAGCCCATGCAGACTAGCGGGTAGTCTGCTATATGGGAATTCCTGATCACATGGCGGAATTTACATGCCGGCAGTGCCGGTTTCTTAAATCGTGGTTTCTTTCACCGTTTGAACTCGGGTGAAATATGAGTGAAAATACAGAAATAATGAAATATGTTCCGACTACCTGCCCATATTGTGGTGTGGGATGTGGTCTGAACCTGGTTGTTAATGACGGGAAGGTTGTTGGTGTCGAGGCATACCAGCGAACCCCGGTGAACGAGGGAAAACTCTGTCCAAAAGGTATGACCTGTTGGGAACATGTTCACAGCCCTGACCGGCTCACCACCCCGCTGATCAAGAGGGACGGCAAGCACGTTCCCGCAACCTGGGACGAGGCCCTTGACCTGGTCGCCAAGAAGCTGAAAGAGATCAGCGACAAGAACGGCCCCCGTGGTCTTGGGTTCCAGACCTCATGTAGAACCGTAAACGAAGACTGTTACATCTTCCAGAAGTTTGCCCGGTGTGGATTCAAGACGAACAACGTCGATAACTGCGCCCGTATCTGCCACGGACCTTCTGTTGCCGGTCTCTCACTCTCCTTCGGTTCCGGTGCCGCAACAAACGGTTACCGCGATGTCCTGAACTCTGACCTGATCCTGATGTGGGGATCCAACGCAATGGAGGCTCACCCACTTGCAGGACGCCGTGTTGCAGAGGCAAAGAAGAAGGGCATTCCAATCATCGTGGTAGATCCACGTAAGACCATGACCGCCCGGATTGCAGACACCTGGGTGCGGTTCAATCCATCAACACACATTGCCCTGATCAACTCGATGATGTACTGGATCATCAAAGAAGGTAAGTATGACAAGAAGTTTGTCGAAGAACGGACCGAACACTTTGACGAACTCCAAAAAACCGTCGAGAACTACGCAGACTGCGAGGCAATCCATGGTGTTCCACTGGCAACCGTCAAGGATCTCGCATTCAGATACGCAGATGTCAAGAATGCGGTGATCATCTACTGCCTTGGTATCACAGAACTCACCACCGGTACCGACAACGTCAGGTCACTCGGAAACCTCGCGATGCTCTGTGGTAACATCGGACGCGAAGGTGTCGGTGTCAACCCACTTCGTGGACAGAACAACGTGCAGGGTGCCTGTGACATGGGTGCATACCCGAACGTTTATTCCGGATACCAGAAGTGTGAAGTTCCGGAGAATCGTGCAAAGATGGAGAAGGCCTGGGGAGTTACTGACCTGCCAGACTGGTACGGTGTCACCCTCACTGAGCAGATCAACCAGTGTGGGGAAGAGATTAAGGGTATGTATATCCTCGGTCTGAACCCGGTTGTCACCTACCCGGACTCAAACCACGTCAAAGCACAGCTCCAGAAACTCGACTTCCTTGTTATCCAGGATATCTTCTACACTGAGTCATGCCAGTATGCTGATGTCATTCTGCCGGGAGCCTGTTTTGCAGAGAAGGATGGAACCTTTACCAGTGCAGAACGCCGTGTCAACCGTGTCCGTAAGGCAGTAAACCCACCGGGCGAAGCAAAGGAAGACATCTGGATCATTGCAGAACTTGCAAAACGTATGGGTCTCAAGAACTTCGACCTCCCGACTGGAAACGCCGTATGGGATGACATGCGTGCAGTAACTCCTTCCATGTTCGGCTGCCTCTACGAGCGGATGGAAAAACCCGAGTCCGTCATCTGGCCCTGTCCAACCCCAGAGCACCCGGGAACCCCGATCCTGCACCGTGAGAAATTTGCAACCCCGAACGGAAAGGGTCAGTTCTTCGGTCTTGAGTACCGGCCACCAGCAGAAGTTGCAGACGCCGAGTATCCATACACCCTCATGACCGGACGTCTCATCTTCCACTACCACTCCCGATCACAGACTGGGCGCAGTGACATGCACCGTGAGGTCCCGGAGTCCTATGCACAGATCAATATTGAGGATGCAGAGCGTCTCAAGATCAAGGACGGCGAGCAGATCAAACTGAAAAGCCGCCGTGGTGAGACTATCACTCATGCACGGGTGTCTGATGATGTAGCACCCGGAGTGGTTTACATGACCATGCACTTTGCAGATGGTGTCAATAACCTGACCAACACCGCACTCGACCCACTCTCTAAGATGCCTGAACTCAAGCACTGCGCAATATCTATCGAAAAACTCGGAGGCAACTAAGATGGTAGCAAAAGGCGACATGATCTACGCATGGGCAAAAGACTCCGAGGTCCAGAAGAAAGGTGAGTGCGGAGGAGCTGTCACTGCTCTCCTGAAGCATGCACTTGAGACCAAGATGGTTGACGGTGTGGTCGCTATCACCAAGGGCAAGGATCTGTATGATGCAGTCCCAACCGTGATCACCAATGCCGATGATGTCATCAAGTCTGCAGGTTCCCTGCACTGTGGTACTCTGCTGATCCCCAAACTGATCAAGAAGTACCTGAACGGGGCAAAGGACAAGAAGTACGCAGTCACCTGCAAGGGTTGTGACGCGATGGCCTTCTACGAACTTGCCAAGAGGAACCAGATCAACCTTGACAACATCATCATGATCGGTGTCAACTGTGGAGGTTCAGTCAGCCCGGTTGCAGCACGGAGAATGATCACCGAGAAGTTCGAGGTTGACCCTGATACTGTCCACAAGGAAGAGATCGACAAGGGTCAGTTCATCATCGAGTTCGAAGGCGGCCACAAGGGTATCAAGATCGACGAACTTGAGGAAGAGGGCTATGGACGTCGGTCTAACTGCCAGCGCTGTAAGATGAAAGTCCCCCGCCAGGCTGATATCGCAGCAGGAAACTGGGGAGTCATCGGAGACAAGGCAGGAAAGGCAACATTCCTGGAAGTCTGTTCTGAGAAGGGTGCAAACCTTATCGAGAGTGCCAAGTCAAAGGGTGCTCTTGAGACCGAGGCTGCAAATCCGAAGGGTATCGAGATCAGGGGCAAAGTCGAGAACGCAATGTTCAAACTCGGAGACTCATGCAGAAAGCGTGACTTCGAGGGACTCGGCACTGGTAAGGATCGGCTGAAGTTGATCATGACAGAATCTGCCAAGTGTGTCAAGTGTTACGCTTGTGTCGATAACTGCCCGATCTGCTACTGTATCGAGTGCTCGACCAAGAAGCCCTGGTATGTTGCACCTGGTGTACTGCCAACAAGCTTCATGTTCCACCTGATCCGGTTCGCTCACGTCTCTGACTCCTGTGTCAACTGTGGTCAGTGCGAAGAACTCTGTCCAATGGAGATTCCAAACGCTCTGTTCATGCACTCACAGCAGACCGAGATCGAGAAGATGTTCGGCCACGTCCCGGGACGCGACATGAGCCCGCCAATCCATGCACTTGCAGAGGAGAAAGCAGAGCGTGCACGTCTGGAAGCAACCGGCACCGACTCTATCTACATCAACATCTTCGACGAGGAGTAACCACTCCTCACCAGTTTACGACGTTACACTCATCGCAATTGGGAACGGGAAAGGTTCACCCCTTTCCTATCCTGATGTACGTCTTATCTCTCTTTTGTGCCTGAGTTATGGGTGTCAGAATGCTATTCCCGCAAAGAATTTGCTCTTTCGATCTCTGCGGATTAAGCGGTAAAAAAAGTGCAACTGAAAAGAATTCAGATGAGTTCATAATACCGCAGGCTTCCGCATGCGGCACAATGATCGCCCTCAATGAGGTATTCAGGGACTGGTTCGCCACAGGTTTTGCAGATCGCTGTGTTCCATTTTTTCTTCTGGGTGACCGGAATTCTGACCTTCTGCACCGAGAGGATGGAGCGTTTTGCAGCAAGGATATCTTCAAGAAGTGCCTTTGTCATGCTCTTCTTGGAGAACTCGGGGCTGTTTGCAAACCACTTCTCCAGGGTTGGCCATGCCTTGAGTTTTACCGGGTCCATGTAGATCCTGATACCTTCAGTAGAATCGGTCTCGCTCGGCCTGTTCATGGTGAATGCAAACCTCCCGACCGGGACAACCGTAAGCCGGTGATTCCCGATTGTGCAATGGGCGATGACCTGGAGGGGATCGGGAGCACACTTCTGGGTTTCACAGACCGCGTACACCTTATCACCGGGTTTTGCACCGAGGAGTTCGAATGCGTAATCAACCATGCCGATAGCGATCAGCAGGCCGGGTGCAGGATAAGTATGGAACGGGATACAACTCTTGTAATATTCCTGAAACCTGGAATCATACCCGAGTTCCCGGAGTTTTTGCAGGAGTTCATCCTGCGTATACTCGTCATGATGGTCCATGTATAGATAATAGCAAAAAGAGGTCTAAAGCGTTTGGTAATATGAAGAGGTCATCCTCCCTAATCACATGAGAATACGATTGCCAGGAACATCCTTACATCTAAAGATTCGGTTCACCGTTTTACAAAGAACGACTTACCAACCCCGCATCTCGGGCAGACCCATGAGGGATCAAGTTTCTCAAAGGGTGTATTCTTCGGGATGTTATGATCCTGATCCCCGATCTCTTCGTTGTATACATATCCACATTTTGTACAGACCCATAGTGCCATGTGAGTAGATAGACTCCCGGGTATAAATCGATACGGTTACCGTGCCCAGGAAAACCCACAATCACCAAGACCTCAATTGGCAATTCTCCCCTGTAGATCAGTTGACAGCAGAAAAATCATTCCGAAAAAATCAGAAGATCACGGATGTGGAGACTGCTTACGTGTTACTTAAGGTAAAAATTGATATATAATTATATTAATCCAAACTTACCCGTGCATGGTATTATGGTCACTGAACTTCGGAGGATCTCTCTTTCAAGGGTATTTTTAATCCGGTTGATCACGTCCTGCACATCTGAAAATTTCTTGTCACCGTTGAATTCAAGAAGCAACTCTATGTAAATGTTGTTTCCACTTCTTCGGGACCTGACACCATGAAAAGCCTCGTAGTCGTAAAAGTAGTCAGCCAGAGCCCTGACCACCTCCAGTTGCAGTTCTTCATCAATTGTTTTATCCAGCAGATCAGGAAGGGAGGATGATATTGTGCGGTACCCTGAGAAAAGGAACGATCCAATGACGATAAATGAAGCAACCGGATCGATATATATTGCCTATTCATAATCTGAAAGCATCATCACAAGGAGCAGTGCAATTAGGACGGTTAGATCAGTAAGAGCCTTGGTTTTAAAAAAGCCTGATCTGTGACTCCATCACTGGTGAGTACTCCTTCTTTGCTATATGGGACTTCTCTCTCCACAGCCAGGTGTTTACACAGACACCGATAGCCATCATCCCGATTGCAAGAACTGTCCCTTCTTCGTGGAGCAGAGAAGGGTTGAGAAGTTTCAAACTTGTGATTGCGAAGACCAGAACCAGTGAGAGGAACATCACGGCACCGGTGATGATATCGGTTAGTGTTTCAAACTTCCCCATCCCGTAATTATAGGCATCTCCCCCGCCTTTTGTTATCTTTCTCATGGCCAGCCAGGCAAAAAAGGTCGAGAGTATCTCGTTACCACGTTTTATTACATCTGCATACAGGGTTACAGAGCCTGATATGGCTGCCAGTAGGATATCAGGGATCCAGAAGACGATGTCAATGACTAAACTTTTAAATATTACTTTCTCACGGGTCTGGTACGAATGAGAGTCTGAAATGATCCGTTCTTCCTCAGTCACTGCATGTGGCGTTGACTGTATTTTGGGTGAAAAATCTATAAATATCATACTGAGATCAGGAGTGCTTACCATGCCCGGGTAGTATGGCATATTGAGTTATTGAAATTTTCGCTCTGATAAAGCATATGTGGCATAAAATCGAATATTTACAGATACATGGTGAAGAAAGTGGCCTCATCCTCAAATCCGGATATGGATGTCTACCGGTGCAATCCGTGTAGGTATTACTATTATCCGGAGTTAGGTGATCCTACCCAGAACATTCCCCCGGGAACACCGTTCTCCAAGCTGCCTGACACATGGCGGTGCCCTCCATGCAAGGAGCCGAAATCAGCATTTGTTAAAGTTGAACGGCCAAAAAACCGCCAGGTAGGATCTATTGGCAGCCAGTAGGCTGCGATAATATTTCTCTCGTGCTGGATATTATAATCATTTAACTTCCCCGGAATTAATAAAGAGATTTCGCTAACGGAGTCCTCCGGTTGAGCATATATGTACCCATGAAATCAACAATCATTCAACGCCATGCCGATTCCATGGACCATGTATCAGACGGAGACCCGCTGGGCTGATCAGTTTTTGCTGGCTAAAACTGAAGAATCAGCTGCAGGGGAGACCTCTTCGGATCCCGGCACGGTCCCTCTCGAAGAAGCGGTTCGGATCGTCCGCTCGATTGCTCATAAGACCGGGACTGAGACGATACCGACAGATGAGGCCGACGGCAGGACTCTCAGTGAGTCCATCTACGCCCTGATTGATATGCCCGGGTTTGACCGGGCGACCATGGATGGTTTTGCCATCATCTCTTCTGATACATCTGATGCCCTGGCCCAGCCCTGCACCCTCACCCTCGTTGGTTCGGTACGCAAAGGTCTCTCAACGATCCCTATGATCTGCCATGGTCAGGCAGTCTCGATTCAGACCGGTGGAAAACTGCCTGAAGGTGCAGATACAGTGGTACTGGCAGATGACTGCAATGTGCAGGAAGATAGAATCACGGTAAAACGCCCGGTGTCTCCTGGAAGTAATATCATCAGAAGGGATGAGGATTTCAGAAAGGGAGAGCCTGTGTATCCGGCAGGATGGATCCTGCGACCCCAGGATATCGCAGTTCTGGCATCTATTGGAAGAATCCGCGTAAAAGTCAGGAAGAAGCCGGTCATCGGGATCATCTCAACCGGCAGGGAACTGGTGCCCTCTGAGTCTATTCCAAAGTCAGGTGAGGTCAGGGAGGTGAACTCGTATCTTGTCACTGCTTTCTGCAAACGGCAGGGTGCCATCCCGGTACGATACGGAATCATCAGGGATGATGCTGAAGAACTCACGAACCTGATCGAGCAGGCATCGCAGGAGTGTGATGCCATCATCGTGAGCGGGGGCAGCTCACGGGATGAGCATGATATCACGGCGCAGGTCATCCATAAACTGGGAAAGGTCTACACCGAGGGGATCTCGTTTGCTCCCGAAAAACGGACCACCATCGGGCAGATTGACTCTGTCCTCGTGATCGGGCTCCCAGGCCACCCGTCTGCAACCTTCATGGTGCTGACGCTTGTTGTGATTCATCTCCTGCAGGCGATGAAAGGATCGCCGAACCAGCAGGTGTACCGCAAGTTTGTCAGGCTCACCGATAACCTGCATGCCAGCAGAGAGAGCGACCGGTACATCAGGGTCACCATCACCGATGACCTGGCAACACCGGTCTTTGGAAAGGCCGGGCTTATTCATATGCTCTCCCAGAGTGATGGGATCGTGAAGATTCCAGCAGGCAGTAAAGGATTTTGTGCTGGTGACCGGGTCGAAGTGATGATCTGGTAACTGTAATTGGAACTGGTTATATCCACGCAGGTAAAAAAATACATATGTACTCTGAACTCGGGTATAGTCATTTGAACCAGACCTCTTTCAATTCCTGTGCCTGGACTGGTATGATCGCTGGTGCTGCCAGAGGAGCACAGCGCCGATAACATATGTCTAAACCAGAAGAGTCAGGTCCGGATGCTTCATCTGGATATTATTTTGATGTAGTACCGATCGAGGAAGCGGTGCGGATCGTCAGGAGTATCTCGCACCAGACCGGGACCGAGACGATACCCATCGATGACGGGGATGGCCGGACCCTGAGCGAACCGGTTATCGCTCTCACTGATATTCCTGGGTTTGAGAGATCCTGGCGTGACGGGTATGCGGTCATCACAGGTGACATTCAGTCAGCATCCGAGTCTTCACCAAAGAACCTCTCCTGCCTTGGTTCGGTCAGGATGGGAACACCTTCAGACCTGACTGTCACCCCCGGAACCTGCATGTATATACCGACCGGAGGTCAGATCCCGGCAGGTGCCGATGCCGTTGTGATGGTTGAGTACACCGAGCGGATAGGAGATACCATCCTAATTAAAAAGCCTGCACTCGTGGGCGAGAATATCATCAGACGTGATGAGGACTTCAAAGCGTCTGATCTCATATACCCGGTCGGCTGGATCCTCCGTCCCCAGGACATCGGGGTCCTGGCATCGATAGGAAAGACCCAGATAACAGTGCGAAAGAAACCGGTCATCGGGATCATCTCAACCGGTACCGAACTGGTTCCCGCTGAAGCAGTTCCCCGTCCTGGAGAGGTCAGAGAGGTAAACTCGTATCTGATCACCGTCTTCTCTCGCAGGCAGGGAGCAGTTCCGGTCCGGTATGGGATCATCAGGGACAATCCTGATGAACTCCGCGAGACCCTCTCCCGTGCTGCCCGCGAGTGCGATGCTGTGGTTGTGAGCGGAGGAAGTTCCAAGGACCGCAATGATATCACTGCGAGGATCATTGGAGAACTGGGAGAGGTCTATGTGCATGGGATCTCGATAGCACCGGGAAAACCAACGATCATCGGCAAGATACAGAATGTTCCGGTCATCGGGCTTCCCGGACATCCGGCTTCCACGTTCATGGTACTCTCCCTCGTGGTTATTCATCTGCTGCAGGCACTCAAGGGTTCACCCTGCCAGAAGACCTACAAGCAGAAGATCAGGATGGCCACGAGTGTTCAGTCAGAACAGGGGCGTGAACATTACCTGCGGGTCAGGATAGAGGGCGATTGTGCAACCCCGGTGCTTGGCAAGTCCGGCCTTATGAACACGCTTGCATGGAGTGATGGAATTATCAGGATTCCGGCTGGTGATGAGGGATATGAGGCCGGTGACGAGGTTGAGGTGATGCTCTGGTGAAGAGGTATCTGAGTAAGATACCCCTGACTGAAGCCATCAGAATCCTGATTGAAGCCTTCCCCCGGCCTGAGCGCCGCGTGATAATCAAAGCAGAGGAGGCCATCGGAAGGGTTCTTGCCTCACCGGTGTATGCCAACGCAACAATCCCTTCTGCAAGACTCTCATCGATGGATGGGATTGCCGTAAAGAGTAGTGAAACACTTGATTCGAGGGATCAAAGCCCGGTCAAGCTCACAGATGTTTTCAGTATCAGCACCGGCCAGGTGGTTCCACCTGAGTATGATGCAGTCATCGCATCAGAAGAGATCGGGGTCGCTGGTGAGAATAATTTTCAGATTCGCCGTCCGGCCCGCATGGGTCAGAATATCAGGGAGCCGGGTGAAGAGGTCAGAAAGGGGCGTCTCATTCTCCATCCTGGCCACCGTATCATACCCACTGACCTTGGTGCACTCATCACATACGGGATCAGGGATGTTGAGGTCAGGTCTCTCGCTGTAGGTCTCATCCCGACCGGTGATGAACTGGTTGCAGGTAATGAGGAGCCAAAGCCAGGCCAGGTCAGGGAGAGCAATACGGCTGTGATTGCTGCCTCTCTTATGCAGGCAGGAATTACACCGGTACGGTACCCGATCACTCCCGATGATCCTGACCAGATCAGAGATGCGATAAGCACTGCGGTACAGGTGTGTGATCTCGTTCTCATCTCTGCCGGCTCATCCGGAGGAAACCGCGACCATACTCGCGAGGTCATCGAAGAACTTGGCAGCATACTCTTTCACGGGATTGCAATGCGACCGGGAAAGACCATCCTCTGTGGTACCGTCAATGATAAGCCGGTGATCGGCCTTCCGGGACAGCCGATGGCGTCACTGACTGCATGGCGTGAGGTCGTAGTTCCTCTCCTTGATTCTTGGGAGTTTGACCTTCAGCAGTACCCCGAGTCATCAGCCATTACCGCCGAGCCGATACCAAGTGACGGGGGAATAGACGAGTTCATCCCGGTCTCCGTTGTGAGAGTTCTTGGTGAGGATTATGTATTTCCCAGGCCACGGGGTGCTGCCGGCCAGATGCAGGCAGTCCGATCCAATGCTGTGTTTCACATCCCGGCAGTAAAAGAAGGGTACAGGGAAGGGGCTGTTGTTACAGTCAGACACACCCGAACTCATCATGACGAGCAGGGCATCCTTATCGCCGGAGTATCAGATACGCTCACTGACCGTCTGCAGGCGAACTTCATCTCTCACAACTCTCATCTGATCATACGCCCCCTCTCTGCTATCGGGGCTGCAGTAGCCCTCTGCAAAGGGACCTGCCATGGTATCTTCTTACACGAATCGATTAGCAGGGATACGGATGTATCACGGCTTCTTCAGTCTGGGTGTAAAGATCCGGTACGATCTGTGGTTGTCGGGCACAGGGATGGTGAACGGCTCTTGCTCCTCTTCAGGGACACAGCACCTGTCATCGGTGAGATTTCACCGCTTACAACCTTCCTCTTCTCAGAGAAATGGAGAAATGAGGTAGAACTGCCGGAAGGGCCCCCTGGCCGTGACGGTGCCAATGAAGAAGAGATATCTGGGTCAGGGCACGAATACACTGAGACACAGGCAAACAGCCATAGGATACGATCATGAAGGGGATTGAGTTTATCGAGGCTACCCGGTACGGGAATGAGCAGATTATAACCGATGAGATGAATGGGGTCGAGCAGCCTGAGATTGAAGAAGAACCAGCCGGCGATCTCATCTTCCTCCCCGACCCTGATCGTGAGACTGTTCAGGAACTGGATCTTTCTGAGGCGATAGAACTCCGGGAGAGTCGGCGTGAGTATACCGATGAACCGCTGACGCTTCCCGAACTGTCGTACATGCTCTGGTGCAGTGCCGGGGTGAAATGGGCGCTTCCTGGTGGTGCTTTCAGGACCGTGCCTTCTGCAGGATGTTGCCATGCCATCGATACCTACCTTGCGATAAACCGCGTTGAGGGATTAAAGCCAGGGCTGTATCGATATATTGCGTTGGAGCATGCCCTTGAGATGCTACCTGCATATCCCGATCTTAAGCAGGATATCAACATTGCCTGCTTTGATCAGCCATGTGTGAATCAGGCTGCGGTGGTTTTCATCTGGGCAGCAGATGTGTATCGCATGACATGGAAGTACGGGGAGCGGGGATACCGTAATCTCTTCCTTGATGCCGGACACATCTGTCAGAACCTGTACCTCTCAGTCCAGCCGGTCGGATGCGGCTGTTGTGCCATCGGGGCATTCAGGGATCAGACCCTCAATGATATGCTCAATCTCGATGGGACCGAACGGTTCGTTCTCTACCTTGCAACTGTAGGAAAAGTGGATCTCTCTGAAGAGGGAGAGGACGAATTTCCATCAGAAGTAAAGAACTCCTAACTCAGAAAAGCAGGGTTACAAGGTAATTAATACCCGGTAACAATCTCTTCTTCAGGCAGAGATGAGATCACATCTTCCCTGAACTTGTCAAACCCGATGTCATCGAGCTGATCAGGAAGGAGCAGGTCACCCCAGGCCTTGCGGTAAATCCAGTAGGCGATCTTCTCGATACAGAGATCCACAGTCTCCGGGCTCTTTACCGTGACAAAATGCTTGCCGACCTTGGGATGGCGCCCACGTTTTCCTCCTACCGTGATATGGTATGCGGGTGGGTCTGACTTGATGATATGGAACGGGCAACAAGCGATGCACATCCCACAGTGAACACATTTATTCTCATCAAGGTGAATTACCCCGTTTCTGATGACGATGGCATTTTCCCTGCAGTAATGGGTGCAGGTTCCGCAACCGGTGCAGGTGCCTGGTATGCGGTAAGGTCTGACCACACCGGTTATCCCTATCTCATTCAGTCTCTCACTCATGCACGAGTTCGGGCAGGCTGATATCGCAATACGAGCCTTCACCGGCATGTCCCTGCCAAAATGCTTCTTGTCAAGGGCAAGGGCGAGAGAGATTGAGTCCATCTGGGCATACTTACAGCGGTCTGTCCCCGGACATGCCGTAACATTTACGATCTCTGACTTCTCGGCCCCGAGGGGTGTGCCGTTCTGTTCAAGTGCCTCCACAACTGCCTCAAGATCCTCATGCCTTACATGGATGAGTTCTGCTGTCTGTCTTGTTGTCAGGTGAATGCCAACTTTGAACTTATCAGCAATTCTGCATATTCCAGACATCTGCTCAGGTGAGATGATTCCAGCAGGGATCCGGATACGGACGGTATACCGTTCTCCGTCCATCTCCTGGATGATCCCTCCCTTTTCGTGGAGGGCAAATTTCCGCATACTTTACTATGTGAATGGAAGAGGAATGAATCTGCCGGGCTTCAAAATTCGGCAATCGGGACTCCTGTTCAACAGGCTATGAAATGAAGTTCTCATAACTCCTCATATTAACCAGTCATCTACATCGTCCCGATTGCTCAACCAGCAAGTTCCACTTTTTATTAATACTCGTTTATCAGTGATCCTCGACAGGGTTACTGGAAAGTTTCGCAATCCCGATACGTCTCAATGAGATTACGGGTTCGCGGGTTGGATCATTATGAACCGCATGTTCAATATCAGCATATATTGTGGGATAATCATCCTGCTCCTCATCAATGTAATTGTGTCTGTATCAGCGGAAACCGTAAACTACAGACAGCAGGGATCAGAGTCAGGGAAGAACCTACAGGTCTTACCCCAGCATGCAGAGGACAGGATCATCGTTAAATACAGACCTGATGCAAAAGGGCCTGATGAGAACCTTACCTCGTTCATGGATACTATGAACAGAAAGGTCGGTGGATCGGTCCTTGCTGACTTCTCACCAATGGGAATTTCGGGGATGCAGATCATCAGGCCTCCTGGCAATCTGACAACTGAAGAGGCTATCGCTGAATACTCAAAGGATTCAGGGGTGCTGTACGCCGAGGAGGATCATCTCATATCACTCTCTCCAAATGAGACTGCAGATTCAGTGAGAAGTTCAGAGAGCAGTACAACGGGATCATCATCCGTTACTCCTGTTGACCCGGGTTATTCACTTCAGTGGGGACTCCATAATACCGGTCAGTCACCCTTCTATGGAACTGCAGGAGCAGATATTGATGCTCCGATTGCCTGGAACACTACGACTGGATCCGGGGTTGTTGTGGCAGTCGTGGACACCGGGGTTGATTACACCCATGAAGATCTGGCTGCAAATATCTGGACCAATTCAGGGGAGATTGCGGGGAATGGTATTGATGATGACGGGAACGGATACATCGACGATGTTCGGGGATGGAACTTCTGCAGCGCTACCAATGATCCAATGGATGACAACGGACATGGGACTCACTGTGCCGGCATCATCACCGCTGTAGGTAATAACGGGGTTGGTGTGACCGGTGTGAACTGGGAAGCCAAAATTATGCCCCTGAAGTTTCTTGACTCATCCGGGAGCGGGTACACCTCTGATGCAATCTCTGCAATTCTGTATGCAAACAAGATGGGTGCAAAGGTCATCTCAAACTCGTGGGGAGGAACCGGATCATCCCGCTCCCTGAAGGAGGCGATTGATGCATCTTCGGCGGTAGTGGTCTGTGCTGCAGGCAACGATGCAGAAAATATTGACACAACCCCACTCTACCCGGCATCATACAACAGTTCAAACATCATCGCTGTTGCAGCAACCGATTACAACGACAATCTTGCCTCATTCTCTAATTATGGTTCAAAATCTGTGGATATCGCTGCGCCAGGGGTTATGATAAGAAGCACATACTCAGATAACCGGTATGCATACTTGTCTGGAACCTCGATGGCAACGCCTTATGTATCAGGGGTTGCAGCACTTGTATATGCTTCCAACTCTTCGCTCTCCTGTACCGTAGTTAAGGCAAAGATTCTATCCGGTGCAGAAACAATCAGTTCACTGAACGGGAAGGTGGTAAGCAACGGAAGACTCAACGCTGCAAATGCGGTAAAGTCATCATCAGGTGGGGATAATCAGGATCCTGGAAATTCAACCGGCGATCTTGTAGCCTCATTCACTGCTTCTCCAAGATCCGGTCATTCACCTCTCCCGGTCCAGTTTGTTGACACCTCATCTGCAGGTGAGACCGCGTGGAACTGGAACTTTGGCGATGGCAGTAGTTCAACAATGAAAAATCCGCGGCATATCTATCAGAACAAAGGCAGTTACACTGTAACATTGAAGATCATAAAAGGAAAGAAGAGCGGAACACTTACGAGAACTGGCTATATAACCATCCAATAACTTTTTTTAAATGACAGGACCTAATCGCGTCAGCAATCCCGCAAATGGAGAGGAGCCGGGTGTGATGAGACAAGTCCGGTCATGAACCGCTGGATAACGACTGTCATCCGGCTCCTTCTCCCCCTCATGTTCCTGGATCGAATCGATGAATACCAGTCCACCCCGAGGGATTTTGAGGTGAACCAGCTGATTTGCGGGATTTGTGTGGTTGTTCCCGGATGCTGCCAGTGGATATCTGGTTCAGGCAGGCGGAATGGCATGTTCTGTCTTAAGAATCTCTGAAGGGATGATTCTCATCTAATCGCCGAAGGAGCTCTTTCCTGCCCGGAAAGAGTGGTGCTACCACTCATCAGGATGTAATCCTGATGGCGTTCTGCAACCCAGGATGGAATTTCATATCATATGAATGCCCTGTTCTCCAGTTGTCAGGAAGTACTAATTCATCTAGGAATGATTCAGCCCTTCCGACTCCGGCAGAGAAGTGTTGTCTGCGATATCATAAAAACACTTTGATTATTGGCATTAATAAATTAATTAATATTAACTTAGGCGTAGCCTGTTCATCACCCTGGTGTAAGTAGAACGATCCCCGTGGTGGAATTCCGGTGAAAGAGCGTGAAGAGATCTGAATATACGGGAATAAGAGTTTAACTTAAAGAAAGAGTATAGATGTACTGAAATTATGAGCACTATTGATACCCTCTTACAGAAAGCAAAGGAGTTCCATGGAGAGATATGTCCGGGAATTGTAATGGGAACCAGAATGACCATGGCCGGTATGCGGGAACTGGGACTGGATCCCCTCACCAAGACCCATGATCTCATCGTGTATGTCGAGATAGACCGGTGCGCAACAGATGCCATACAAGCAATCACCGGAGTATCCCTCGGTCACCGTTCACTCAAGCACATGAACTATGGGAAGTTTGCAGCAACCTTTATTAATACGGCAACAGGCAAGGCGGTCCGTGTTGCTGCGCTTCCGAAAAATCCTAACCAGCCCAAGGATATGAAAGAGGTCGCAAATATGATCTGCAATGCTCCTGAGGAAGAGATCTTCACGATCAATAATGTAAAGATCACTATCCCGAAGGAGGACATGCCCGGATTCCCCACCCACAAGGATGTCTGCAGTCGCTGTGGTGAGGAGATAATGGACAGCAAAGAGGTCATAATCGAGGGGAAGGCGGTCTGCAAAAACTGTGCACAGGGATCGTATTACACGGTCCTCTGAATCCATATTCTCGTTAATCTTTTTTCCACCAGATCTTTGCCCTTGGAGAGATGCTGCTCATCACATACTGGCCGTCCTGCTGTTGTAGTCTCTTCTCAAGGTACTCCCTGAGCACGGAGTACTGTTCCGGAGTCTCAAGATTGAGGCCAGCCCCCTGATCGCTGACTGCCTCGTCCATCGATGCAAACTTCTGCTGGTGCACCTCCTTGGTGATCTCCACGTTTGCATAGATGCCCATCTGGTGGAGCAGGTTAAAGATGATGTTTGGTTTCTGGTATTTTTTGAACGGTATCCCATACAGGTCTTCCCAGATATCTCCGTAATTCTTCTGCCAGGGTGAGAGCATGTCTGCAAACCAGAAGATGTACACGTAAGAGCAAGACACCTGATCCATCATCTGGAGTCCCTCCCGGAGATCGGGAAATCCGAGCGAGTAAGAAGCAACCACGATATCATAGGGGGCATTCAAATCAGTGGTAATATCCACATCCTCCCACTTCTTTGGAACCACGATCACATTCTTCAGACCGGCTTGTGTAATATTTGAGGAGAGACATTCACGCATAAACGCGGATGGTTCAACTGCAGTAACCTCCCTGACGAGGCCTGCAAGGGGAATTGTAAGGGTTCCAGGTCCTGAGCCGATATCAAGTATCCGTGCATCAGGGGTAATATTCATCCCTTCAATTCGTGCCCGGGAAGCCTGCCAGTTGTTCTCTTTTGCAGAACGGTTGAAGCGCTCACACCTCTCTTTTTCAGACCAGCGGTCTGCACAACTGATGAATAATTTCTTCCCTTTCTCCCCCTCTTCAGGTTTTTTCCAGGCCTCATTCCAGTCTATTGTTGTAATATCAATCATGGTAATTCTTTAATCCGAATAGTTAAATAAGATATGCAGATTATTTTGCCAATGTAATTACATCAAGAGTTAAATTCCAAATATGTGCGACTTTTCAAGAACCTGCGATACCATGACTAAACTACCAGAACCAGATCAGATCCTGAACGATACCATTGCATTGCTTCGGGAGGGATTGCCTGAACCCCTGAGTACAATCACGCTTGAGAATGTTGTTGTCGGCGTATTCTTCACAGGAGTGAAACTGAGCAACGGGTATGGAGGGATCTGTTTCACTCCAGTTGATCTCATCCCCGAGGCGGTCTGCTGTACAACGGCTGCAAGTGCAATGCCCTATTGCGGGAACCTGCAGGGAGTGTCACTTGAGAAGATCCTGACCCATATATCCTCACCTGCTCCACTGGTGAGAGCCGTGCTGATCAGCATCGTTAACGCCCTCTCTGCCTGGTATCTGGATATCTGCCCTGAAGGAACCTATCAGATCGAGGAGAACAAGGATGCATTTGATCTGGTCGATGAGATCGATCCAAATAAACCGGTGGTGGTCGTAGGAGCACTCTGGCCTGTGATTCACCGCCTCAAGCAACGGGGAGCATCATACCGGATCTTTGAACTGAACCAAAGCGCACTGCGCGAGGATGAAATGCCATTCTTTGTTTTACCGGAGCAGCAGGATTCAGTTCTTGCAGATGCAGGATGTGTTGTAATGACCGGTGCAACGATGGTGACCGGGACAACCGAGGTTCTCCTTTCGAGAATACCAGAAGGAGTGCCGGTCATCATCGGTGGACCGACTGTGAGTATGATCCCGGATATTCTCTTTGAGATGGGAGTCACTGCAATCGGCGGTGATATCGTAACGGATCCCGACAGTCTTCTCACAACCATCATGCAGGGAGGATCAGGGTATCATTTCTTTGGAAAATCAGCCAAGAAGATCCTGATCAGAAAGGTCTGATCCTACTCAAGAGGAACATCCTGATGGTATGAACCAGCCTGACGAGAGAAGAAGATACCAGGCATTAGCCGGATATCCTGATCTGCTTGACCGGATCGAAAAGGTAGAGCAGTATGCATCCCGTCTTCTCCCGTTCATCCCCCGAGGGCTCCCAGTCTACCAGTCACACGGTGCAGTTCACTCGCTCACACTCATCAGTAATATCAACAGACTGACAACTTCCGGGCTGCAGATATCATATACTGAGAGGTTTCTTCTCTATCTTGCCGCATGGCTCCACGATCTCGGGTATATTCATCCCCTCTCTATCTATGACCGGGGTATGCATGTCGAACTCTCGATCGAGATGATTGGCAGGGATCCCACAATTCAGAGCCTTCTCAGTCCACCTGAACTCTCTCTTCTCGGGACTATCATCAGGTATCATGACACTCATACCGATCTTGGAGGTATCAGGGAAGAGACACCATCCGTTCGCACCCCTCTGATTGCTGCAGTCTTCCGTGTTGCAGATGCGGTAGATCTCGGCACTGACCGGTGCCCTGAAGAGGTTTTTCTATTGATAGAAGACGGGCTCAATGAACATAGCAGAAGGCACTGGCAGGCACATCAGAACATCACCGGGGTTAGCATCTCTTATCCTGTGATCACAATCCATGTTCATAATCCCGAAAATCCGTTCTTCAGGAGAAGGATCATAGCCCACCTTGAAGAGGACTGTATGGGTGCAAATGTGATCCTGAAACGGTATAACCTTGCTCCGGTTACCCTTGAATGTAAAAAAGAGATTTCATATCATCACTGATTTGAATATCAGGCAATTTTGAACTTGGCCATCTCACCGGAGACGTTCTCGACGATGCCAACTACTCCGGTCATGATCCGCCCGATCTCATCGAGTGAAGCACTCGCCTCCTCGGTTGCTGCTACAGCATCCCCCGCCTCCTGTGAGGTGTTCTGAATCAGGTTCGCAACCTCCTGTATACTTGCAGTAACTTCCTCAACTGATGCAGCCTGCTCCTCTGATGCAGAGGCTACCTCGACTGTATTGTTGTTGATCTGACCGATGGTCTCTGCAATCCTGTTAAAGGCAGTCAATGTATCCGCAAGGGCATTGCTCCCTTCCATAACAGAGGTTGTGGACTTCTCCATCGCCTGTGTTGCCTGCTTCGCTTTGACCTGGAGTTTTGTGATCAGGTCTTCTATTGTCTCTGCTGATTTTCGTGAATCGAGAGCGAGAGACTTGACTTCAGCAGCAACAACCGCAAAACCCCTTCCGGCATCCCCGGCCCGGGCAGCCTCAATAGCTGCATTAAGGGCAAGAAGATTGGTCTGGCTGGCGATATCTGATATCAACCGAACGATCTTTCCGATCTCGTCCATCTCTGCATTTATCCCTGAAACGATCGAGTCAACCTCCTCGGCTGAGATGGTGATATCACCCATGGCTTTTTCAGATCTGTGAGCAAGATTAATTCCACCTTTAGCCAGTTCATTCGCTTCGTTTGAAGCAACAGACACAGAATCAGCCTTTCTTGATACGGCTCCGACGGTCTCGTTGAGATCCTCCATCGCCCGAAGAACCTGTGAGATCCCATCTCCTCCCTGTTCAGAGTTCTGACTGACTTTACCTGCATTGGTTGCTATCTGCTGTGCACCGGCAATGACCTCTTCAACACTAGCATTTGCCTGTTCTGCACGCGATGCGAGATCAGATACATTCTTGTTGATGAGAGAGACCGCTTCTGATACCTTGATACTTATGTTGTTCAGGGCATCCCTGAACAGTACCCATTCGCCTTTGACCTCTATCTTCTGATCAAACTGCACAGCAAAGTTATAGTTTGAATACGCCTGTGCGATCTTCATCGACTCATAAACCGGAGTTGTAATGGAATCAAGGGTTTGATTCATCCCCTCAATAACCGTGCGGTAATCGCCTTCATGAACAGATGGATCTGATCTGAACGTAATGTTCCCGGCAATTGCCGCCTTTGCTATGGCTTCAGAATCCGAAACTAGGTGGGTGATCGCCTGGCGTGCTATCTCTACTGCCTCTCCAATCTTTACAAACTGCTCCCGAGCTGCTACAGAATGTTCATCTGCATCTAGTATCTTCATACTGAAGGTCGTGTCCCCTTCTGCCAGTGAACTGATATTCTGTTGAACCTGCTCGACTGATTGTTCAAGGTATGAGATGAGCGATCTGATAGCGGTCATATCAGAGAAGATCTCAATCAGCCGGATCACAGTACCTTTCTTGTCTGTGATAGGAATGTAAACATAGTCGAGATGCCGGATTCCTGTTGGACAGTCTGCAACCAGGGTTCCCCGTGCCGACTGTTTGGTCTGAATTGCCTCCCTGATGGTCGGACCAACCCGCTCTATAACCTTTATATCGGTTAACTTCATCCGAAGGCTCTCCTCGTAGCCGTATCCAAGTATCTTTGTGAAAGCCGGGTTGCTGTCTGTAATATTCAGATCAGTATCCAACATGAGGATTGCATTTGGATTCTCCTGGATAAATGTCTGGATCTCTTCAACGTATGCCACCTGGTCAGAGATATCGATGTACATCGCAACCATACGAATAACATTACCATTTGCATCGATGATCGGAATATACGTGAAATCGAGCGTTTTTACTGCCCATCCAAAGTCAACGACAAGTCTTCCTTTTCCAGGCTTTTTTGATGCGAGGGCATCGGTGAAAGATTGTCCTTCACGCCCGGTGATATTGAATTCCTGCACCTTCATGGAGAGCAGCTGCTTTTCAGGCATTCTACAGAGATCTAAAAACGATGGGTTTACTGCAAGGATTTTGCCAGACGGATCCATGGTGATGATGGAGGCAGGATTGTCTGCAACAAGTGCGGCAGACTCGTTGATCTTCTGTACAAGATCTGTAAGATCAGCAAAGATATCATAGATCAGGATAAGGTTACCTTCAGGATCAAAAACCGGAACATAGGAGTATTCCATGTTTTTGATACCATTTGGAAAATCAACAACGATCGTTCCCGATACTACGGTCTTTGTTTTTATTGCATCTGTGACCGTAGGGCCATCACGTCTGATAACCTTGAAGTCGGTAAGGGATCTACCAATCCAGTCCTCCCATTTATATCCTGATATTTTTATGAATGCAGGGTTGACTTCAGCAATGGTCAGGTCCGGGTTGAGTTTGAGAAGAGCGTAGGGGTTCTGGTTTATCAGTGCTTTGTTCTCTTCAATCCTGATCTGTTTTGACATATCAGTGACAGTAGTCAGGAGACACTGCTCTTCACCATACCGAATTGGTTTCAGAGTAACCCTGGCAGGAAACACCTTCTTTTTAAGGGTGATATGATCCCAGTAAAATGTTGATGAACCAGTGTCAATTGCCATTTTAATTAAACGATCAGCCTCAGAGCCGCTGTCACTTCCGTTTCGTTGTTTGGGTGGAGAGATGATGTCCGGTGTTTTTCCTATGATATCGTTTCTGTCAGATGTATCAAAGATACGGAGTGTCTCGTTATTACAATCAATAAAGGTCCCCTTTGGCCCAACAATAAGAGTAGCCAATGGTATTGAATCGATAATCTTCTGAAGTGACTCTACGTCTGCTGTTCTGATCACTGACTGGTATATTTCGGTCATGGTATCCTCTCTCACCCTGCCGATCAAGCAGCAGAGTATCAATCATATGAAAATTACCCGCCCTGATTAGTTCCAATAGAGTTCATGCTACCAAAAGGTACATCCCCACCACAGCGATTCTCATGTAACAGGTAACTTATCTAGGTGATAATCTGCATCGACATATATATATCTGTCGTACGAATGCCGTGTTTATCTCTGACATGATCCGGAGTAGGGGGTAAAAGACGCATAGACCTGGCACTAAAAAGACGCCGGAGAGGAAACTGGGAAAAAACCTTCCAATATATCTTCTTGTTTAGGCAGATTCTGACCTGCTGAACCAGAATCGAATTTTAGATCTTCTCCTTGTGGATAGGCCATACCATCATGGCATTATACATCTCATCTTCAGAAGAATACCTTCCATTTACTGATGAATTTTTATAATACTCCATAATCTCAGTTTTGGATTCCTGAGAGAGAACTCTTCCATGCTGGATATCTTTTAAAGCCCGCTCGGCTGCTTCTTCCCAGGACTCCTCGTACCGCACCGGCTTGCGGTACATTCTGACAAGAGGATGAATACCCTGTGCATAGAGATACATGAATGGATAGAAAAAACCTGAAGAAAAAGGCCTTGACTGTGGCAACTCCCCCATGACACGGTGATAGAGGTCTGCAGGTATTTTATTGGGGCCATTCTTCATGTAACTGCTGTAGTAACAGTACCCCCGTGAACATGCCACCATCCGGTCAAACGTCTCAACATCTTTTATTCCGGGTGTCATTGAGGCAATAACCAGGTCGAACGAGTTACGCAGGTTCAGAAGATCGATATCTGCAGACCACCATGAACATACAAGCGTTCTGATAGAAAGGCCTCTCTCTTTTGCTGTATCTGCAAGACGTTCGAGCATTCTGGATGATATATCGATGGCAGTGACATCTGCACCTGCCTCTGCCAGGGGAAGTGAGAGTGATCCAGGACCACAGCCTATGTCTAAAACCCGCGAACCTTCTGGTGAAAAACCTGCTTCACTCAAAAGGCAAAAAAAGTCTGCTGTCTTTTTAGCTCTCTTTTTAGGATCATGGTCGTTGCCGAAGGTTGATGCACGCCGGTTCCACCGGTCTGCCTGACTCTCGTCAGTAACCGGTTCTGTTCCTGATACCGATGAGTTCCAACAGTCTACCAATGTTTGTAAGTTTTCAGAGGATTTCATGATGAATGAGTAGGTAGCGATTGATTGCAGATTCAGATGTAAGGTTTCATATCTGAATAAAAAAGATTGTCTATTTTATTCTGTTTATCCTTTTAATTGAATAATAATTAACGCAAATGCATATATTACTATCAGAATTAACTCTTCATGCATTCTGGCACTATTTCATCACCGATTGAAGTGCCGGATGGGGAGTTGATATGACTAAATCATTAATTCGAGGACTTTTTGTGCTCCTCCTGGTTATCGCAGCAACCAGCTCCAGCCTGGTGTATGCTGCAGATACCAAGACGATCACAGATATGACCGGAAGAAGTGTCACGGTTCCGGCAGAGATTAATACTGTTCTGGCCACATCCCCACCGTCAACTGAGGCGGTGTACATGCTCGATCCAGATGTTCTGATCGGACTCAACTTTGATTTAAACAACTCAAAGTATGTTCCAGAGAAGTACAAAAGCCTTCCAAATCTCGGCGGTCAGCAGATGGGAAATACTCTCAATTATGAGACATATCTCGCCATGAAACCTGACATAATCCTCCTTGGATCCGGGCCCGATATCGATGTAACCGGAACTATTGAGGATATGCAGAAGAAACTCAATCCCATCCCGGTTGTGGGAACAATTGATTCAACAAATGCGACTGCATATGGACCGAGTATCACCTTCCTTGGCGAACTGTTAAACAAGCAGGACAAGGCAGCAGAACTGAACGCGTTCTATGACAAGGTATACAAAACCGTAACCTCAAAGGTTGCTGATATACCTGATGAGAAGAAGATTAAGGTCTATTATGCCGAGGGCCCTGACGGGCTGAAGACTGATCCTGCGATTTCAGATCATGCCCAGTTGATAACCGTCTGTGGAGGCAAAAACGTGGCTGAAGTCAATGAGAAGGGTGGTGGCGGTATGACTCCTGTCTCGTTCGAGCAGGTTGCATCCTGGAATCCGGAACTTATCATTGCAGGAGACAGCAGGTTCTACAAATCGGTTATGACAGACCCGAACTGGAAGGATATCGATGCGGTTAAGAATAAGAAGGTCTATCTGATTCCAAACCAGCCATTCGGATGGATAGACAGGCCACCGGGTGTAAACAGGATCATTGGTATTCCATGGCTTGCAAAAGTTTTCTACCCTGATCAGTTTAGTGATATGGATCTTGGCGGTCTCATCAAAGAGTTCTATAGTACATTCTACCACTATGACCTCAGCGATGATGAAGTGAATGATATCATCACCGGATCCGGTCTCTCATCAGAAAAGACAGGGTAACCCTGGATATTCTGACTTTTTTGTTTTTGTTCTGAGTCGGTGTGTCAGGTATCCAGCGGGAAAAAAACGAAAATGATACCTATTACTGTACCAGAATATTCTCTTCTTCGGTCACCATACCACAGTTGCAACACCGGTGACTGGAGTTTACATACCCGTTCATGAGTTGATCCAGCACTGACTCCACCGGACAAAGACAACCTGGCCGGTACCGGATCGGGATACAGACCTTTCTCCCTGCCACCTCGATGTACTCAACCCTGACATCTACGTGATATGTAGCCCTGAGAGTATCGCTGGTAATTACTGTATCAGCAGATCCGATCGTTGTGAAAGCGCCGTCACGCATGATTCCGACCTGATCTGACACGATGAATGCGTGGTCTGGGAAATGTGAGGTCATGATGATAGTAATCCCCCTGGCCCGGAGAGTCTCCACCAGTGAGAGGATCTGCATCTGATTGCCAAAATCCAGATGTGACGTTGGCTCATCAAGGAGGAGGATCTCTGGCTGCTGGGCAAGGGCACGGGCAATAAGTGCCAGTTGATGTTCACCACCGCTCACTTCGTTGACCGGCTTTTCAATGAGATGGTAAACGCCGACCTCCCGGATGGCATCCACAGCGATCCTGATGTCCTCTTCGCTCGGTGATGCAAACGCGGAGATGTAGGGTGCCCGTCCCATCAGAACATACTCAAGGATCGTGTATGGAAACGCAACATCATACCCCTGAGGAACAAATGCCACCTTTCGGGAGAGATCAGTTCTCTCCATCTTTCTGATATCACACCCGTTGATACAGACCGAGCCCTCATTGATGTCAAGTAGATTGATGAGGCATCGCAGAAGGGTTGATTTTCCAGTTCCATTGGGCCCAAGGATACAGAAGATCTCACCCGGGTTCAGGGTAAAGGAGACATCATCAAAGATGTCACGCTTTCCGTCCCAACTAAATCTCAAATGATGGGCGGTCAGTGTCAGGACCATCCTGTCTTCCTCCTCCAGAGTAGGTACGCAAAGAACGGAGCCCCCATCAGGGCTGTAAGAATTCCGAGTGGAATCTCTGTGCTAATGAGGGTGCGTGAGAGGTCATCCATCAGAAGGAGATACGAAGCTCCGATAACGATGGTCATCGGCATGAGTCTGCGGTAGTCAGGTCCGGTGACCATCCTCCCGAGGTGAGGAACTACAAGCCCGACCCAGCCGATGATTCCACTGATGCAAACCGCTGACGCGGTGAGAAGAGTTGCGCAGAGGACAATAATTTTTGTAATTCGCTTGAGATCGATTCCAAGGGTCTGTGCTTCGTCAGATCCGAGTGAGAGAAGGTTAATCCTCCACCGAATCAGGAGGAGGACCCCTCCACCTAAAAGCATGGCTGGAGCAATTGCCAGAAGATCAGAGTACCTGACCGATGAGAGGCTGCCCATAAGCCAGAAGACGATGGTCGGGAGTTTTTCATATGGGTCAGCAAGGTACTTGGTGATAGATACGAGTGCCTGGAAGAAGGCTGAAACTATGACTCCCGAGAGTACCAGGACCAGAATCTGGCCGGATCTATAGAGCCTGCTCAGAAGATACGTACAGAGGACTGCCACCGTTCCTCCTGCAAACGCGGAGACCTGGATCAGCCAGGTGGAAGACGATAACAGAATCGCAACCGCTGCACCAAAACCGGCCCCGTGGGAGACACCAAGGATATCAGGAGATACAAGCGGATTTTTGAAGAGCCCCTGATAGGCTGCACCAGCCATTGAGAGGGCTGCACCGACCATGACGGCAGCGATGATCCTCGGGAGCCGGACCTGCATGACGATCGTCTCCTCGGCACTACTCCAGGTATGTTCCATCGGGACAACAGGAGATATCAGGATACGCAGGACATTTCCGGGATCCACTTCATATCTTCCGATAAAGAGCGACCAGAAGATGATCGCAAAAGGAAGAATATAAAAAAGGATGGTCAGAGGCAGGGTGAAATGCATCTTCTGAATCAGGCGTGAGATGTCTTCCTGAATATTTGCAGGTAGATCAGAGGGTGTGTTGGTTACTAGCGGCGATTCGAGAGGGTTATTCATAGGTGCTCCGGTTCGAAGTGATGGCGAAGGAATTCTGATGAGAGTGTATATAAAAGATCTTTATTATCTCTTTTGATAATGTATCGATAACATTGTTTATTGTTTCTATCGAATAATTAAATCAGGTTATAAATTATTCTCCCAGATTTGAAAACTTAAAAATTCATTTTTAACAACCTTAAAAATAAATGCTTATTACACCATTGTGGCAATACATATGATCAAACTTTAGTCAAAAGTTGGTGATAGATTTGAACATTCGTTTAAAATTTCTCTGTATTATTGCCCTGATTGGATTGATATCAGGAGTTATGCCCTGTCTTGCTGAAGACACGCAGACGATTGTTGACTTTAAAGGAAACCAGGTTACTCTTCCTGCAAATATTACAAAAGCGGCTATTCTCGATCCGTTTTCGGCCCAATATCTGCATGTTATCGGTGCTGAGGATCGGATCATTGCTAACCAAGCAGGACCTTCTGATGCTGAAAAGCTCAAGAAATACACTCCATATCTTGCTTCTCTCCCGTCAATAGGGCACAAAGATAATTTGAACAAGGAAGAACTTGTAAAAATCAATCCCGAGGTTGTCATCTCCTCTATTGATTATGTTAATGCGAATGAGGTCTCCAAACAACTTGGTATTCCTTTTGTTATTCTAGATTATGAGTCACCGGAGAACCTGACCAAGAGTTATGAGATCCTAGGGAAGATGTTTGGAAAGGAGAAGCAGGCTGATGAGTTCCTTTCATACTATAAGGAGAAGATGAACCAGGTTAAGACCGACCTAGCAAAAGTAACCACAGATAAGACAAAGAAAGTCTATTACGGGCAGAGAAAGGCGACCCAGACTCTCGGTGATAATTACTATGAGGCAAAGGTAGCTGCAATAGCAGGTGGAGACAATGTTGCTGAAGGAGTGAAGGGTGGCGATAACATCGTTACTATGGATCAGATCTACTCGTGGAACCCTGATGTAATTATTCTTCTCCCATACTGTGCCCAGTCTGTTGATGATGTTCTATCTGATCCAGCATGGCAGGCACTTCCTGCAGTTCAGAAGAAGCAGGTGTTCAGGATGCCCAAATTCCTGATGACCTGGGAGATGCCGGTTCCGGAGTCGGTGCTTGCGACTATGTGGCTTGCAAATATCTTGTATCCGGGTGAGGTAAACTATGATCTTACCAAGGAGATCAAAGAGTTTTACAAGAAGTGGTATAATATTGATCTTTCAGATGACGAGGTGTTAAATATTCTTTCCGATAGTGCCCCGGTTATTCTGACCGGGATGTCATAAAAAGAACTAATATAACCCTTTTTTTATTATATATTAGGATACGTTGTATTCTTTTTATTGTTACATGCGACTTTCGTCATTTGCCTTTTAAAATTTTATTCCAGCAAGAAATTCTGATTTAGTAGAAAATTAGGATATTCCAAATTTTGTAATGTTTCTTTTTGAGTTCATAAAATTCTATTTTTTAAAATTAAAAATAAAGACTTATTATATTAATTATTCAAATAAGTAATTGAATTATCAGGCAAAACTAGGTGATTGTGTTGAACACGTATTTTAAATTATTTCGTATCTTGGCCCTGATTGGCCTAATCTCTGGAATAGTTCCATGTTTGGCAGAAGACACGCAGACAATAGTTGATCTGACCGGTAATGAGGTTATTCTTCCGGCAAACATTACAACGGCTGTAAATCTTGATCCCTTCTCTGCCCAGTATCTCCATGTCATTGGTGCAGATGACCGTTTGATCGCAACACAGCATGGTCCGTCAGACGCTGAAAAACTAAAGCAATACACGCCTTATCTTGCTTCCCTCCCCTCAGCAGGTCACAAAGATGATGTAAACAAGGAAGAACTAGTACGCCTTAATCCCCAGGTTGTCATCTCCTCTATTGATTATATCAATGCAAATGAGGTCTCCAGACAACTTGGTATCCCATTTGTGATTCTTGACTTTGAATCTCCGGAGAACCTCACCAAGAGCTACGAGATCCTTGGGAAGATGTTTGGAAAAGAGAAGCAGGCTGATGAATTTCTCTCGTATTATAATGAGAAGATGAATCAGGTTAAGACCGACCTAGCAAAAGTTACCACAGATAAGGTAAAGAAGGTCTATTATGGACAGCGAAAGGCAACCCAGACACTCGGGGACAACTATTATGAAGCCAAGATTGCAGCAATTGCAGGTGGTGACAATGTCGCTCAAGGAGTCAAGGGTGGCGATAATATCGTTACCATGGACCAGATCTACTCATGGAACCCTGATGTAATTATCCTTCTTCCATACTGTGCCCAGTCGGTAAATGATATCCTCTCTGATCCAGCTTGGCAGGCACTTCCTGCAGTTCAGAAGAAGCAGGTGTTCAGGATGCCCAAATTCCTGATGACATGGGAGATGCCTGTTCCTGAATCGGTTCTTGCAACCATGTGGCTTGCAAATGTCCTATACCCGGGAGAGGTAACCTATGATCTTACAAAGGAGATCAAAGAATTTTACAAGAAGTGGTATCGGATAGACCTTACGGATGATGAGGTCTTGAATATTCTTTCAGACAGTGCCCCGGTGATCTTAATGGGTATGTCATAGAAAAACCCAACCATTTTGTGTTAACTTAATTAGCAAATAAATTTAATGTGCCATGCGCGATTAACATAAGGAATTATATATTCGCAAATATATTATATGTTTTTAATGAGAAAATAAGTTAGAATTCAACATTTTATGTGCGATTTATCCGATTTATGATAATTACTACGATTTAGTCCACTCAAAGTAATCAAATTTTATCGCATTACATATCACAATTTTTAAGTCATTTCTTTCAATACCTTAGATCGTACGATCTCCGGTTGGGCAACCATCCCAGAGGTCATATTAATGTAAGGAGGAATTTCGTGAACAAATCAGATAGTGCAGTATCACCTGTCATCGCAGTTATGCTAATGCTGGTGGTAACTATTATTATTGCCGCTGTAGTCAGCGGGTTTGCAGGGAGTCTGGCAAATGCTAATTCTGCCAAATCCCCAACATTAAGTATGGATGTAAAAATTTCCAACTCCGGTAGTTACATGGGGAGTGGTTTCTTTGCATCAGTAACTGGTACAAGTGAACCAATCAAGACAAAAGACTTGAAACTTATAACCCAGTGGAAATCTGCTTCAGGAGATTCCGGAGGCAATACTACAACTGGAGGAATCTATAACTTTGATTGTTATGTTGGAATGGGAACAAATGCTGAGTATACCACATCAGTAGCCCCATATGGATTTGGTGTCGGAGTAAACAGCACCTATGTTCAGAACCCAACAAAGCCTTTCACGGTCTATGGGCAACAATTCGGAAGTTATACGCTGACAACTGGGACAAGTATGTCTGCTGTACCTGCTCCGTACACCAGTGGAGTTGCAATTGGTGGAAATGCCGGTGCATCATATGGTTATGGTATTGACACATCATCTGCATACACTTACACTGCCGGAACCGGCTGGGCAGACACATATACAGATGCTACAATGGCAGTTCTTGGAACTAAGTGGAATTCATTGAGAGCGGGTGACAAGGTAACAGTTACAGTTGTTCACATTCCAACTGGAAAGACCATATTCCAGAAAGATGTCATAGTGACGGAGGGATCAGTATGATGCAGGAGAGGAAAAGATCAGAATCTGCAGTCTCACCAGTTATTGGTATTCTGCTCATGATAGTTGTGACTGTTATCATAGCCGCTGTAGTCTCCGGATTTGCAGGAAGTCTTGTACAAAGCCAGCAGAAGGTTCCTCAAGCACAAATATCCGGAACCTTTAGTGTTCATGACGGGTTTTTCATTAAACACAATGGTGGAGATGCAGTTCCCACAAAGGATATGGTCATAACAGTCAGAAACTCACGACTCTTCGGACCTGATGTAGAACAGAGGACTATTCAGGTTGTTAACGGAACCATAATTTCCGATAGTTCAGATGTCAAATCCTGGATGTACACAAACGGCACTTTAGGGGTTGTCTCATTCAACCCTGGAGAGACTGCGCAGGTAAACTCAACTAATTGTTTCTGTGATATTCTACAACCAATTGTAAAGCCAAGCGATTACAGAAGTTCCATAAGTTCTGATGGACTCACTTATTCTGGAGGGAAGACTGTATTCTGGGGTCTTTGCTTCAAGAATCCGGCAAACATTGGTAAGACCTTTATCATGGATGTCAGTGATAAGGCAACAGGTAAGCTGATTTCAACAGCCAATGTTCCAATCACTACGTGATTAACACTCCTTCTATTTTTTTCCTCTCAATGAGGTTGTTCATGAGGCAGTATGATTTATTCATCAGTGAAAAAAAAGGTTAAATCTTAACCACCGCTCTGAATTTAATCTCTAAACGATGTTTTACTCAAATATGCAGCATTAATTAACTGTTTTGTGTATTGATGCTCCGGAGACCTAAATAACTCTGATGTTCTCCGCTCTTCAACGATAGTACCTTGTTTCATGACTGCAACCCTGTCTGTCATATGTCTGATTACCTGGAGATCATGAGAGATAAAAAGAAGGGTCAGATTTCGTTTCTTCTGAATATCCTTAAGCAATGTAAGAATTTGTGCCTGAATAGAGAGATCAAGAGCAGATGATAATTCATCGGCTACAATAAATTCAGGATCCAGAATCAATGCTCTTGCAAGAGCGGCTCTCTGTTTTTGTCCCCCACTTAATTCATACGGATAACGGGATATCAGATCTGAATGAAGGCCTACTGTTTCTAATGTTTCGAATATGAGATCTGTATCTTCATGACGAACCCCGCCTTTCCAGATCCATAATGGTTCAGCAACACTCTTACCAATCGTCATACGGGGATCAAGAACAGTGTCAGGATCCTGGAATACCATTTGCATTCTTGGACGGATAAGCCTTAATGCAGGTTTCGACAATTCAGTCAGATTAACTCCATCAAACCAAATTTTTCCAGCAGATGGTTCGATAAGTCTGATTGCAATTCTTCCAAGGGTGGATTTACCACATCCACTTTCTCCCACTAGACCTATTGTTTCTCCTTTTTTAATACAAAGAGATACATCACTTATGGCCATATGATTTTTTTTTGAAAAATAACCTGAAAAAAATGATTTTGAAATGCCCTTAAGTTCGATCATAACAATGGCACCTGACCTGGCGGAGGTTGTTTATCACTTTAAGAGAGGGATGGTCATGTGAACAGGTATCACTGGAAGCATGGCATCGATCATAAAACCTGCATCCCTGGGGTATTTGTGCAGGGGAAGGACTTATCCCACGTATTGGATGGAGTCCTGCTGAAGGAAGAGATGCGAGCAAACCCAGGGTATATGGATGTCTTGGACTAGACAAAACCTCCTTTGTTGGACCAGATTCAACAATTTCACCAGCATACATTACAATAATACGTGAACAGAGCATATCGGCACAATCAAGATCGTGAGTTATGAGGAAAAGTGTTTTTTTGAATAACTGCCTTTTAAAAAGATCAATTGTCTGATTCCTGATAAGAATATCAAGACCAGCAGTTGGCTCATCTGCAATCAGTAATTCGGGGTTGCATATCAGTGACATTGCAATCAGGATCCGTTCCCTCATTCCTCCTGACAGTTCATGAGGATATTGCGACATAACTTTACCTGGATCATGAATGCCAAGGCTCTGAAGAAGATTAATGGCCGATCTTTTAGCTACATGAGGTGAAATTTCCTGATGGAGAATCAGAGGCTCGATTACTTGTCTGCCTATTTTCATGACCGGGTTTAAAGACATTACAGAATTCTGAGGCGTCATCGCAATCTCATTTCCCCTGATTTTTCTCATCGTACTTTCATCTAAACTAGTCAAATCAGAGCCACGATACCTTATATTCCCACCAATAATTGCATTTGGAGGCAAGAGCCGCATTACAGCCATTCCGAGAACTGACTTGCCGCAGCCCGATTCTCCGACAATTGCACATGATTCACCAGATTGAATGGAGAGATCTATGGAGTCCAGAGCATGGATATTCCCGCCAGGCATAGTAAAAGTAACCTTAAGTCCGGCTATTTTAAGTACATTCATGAATTAAACTCCAATGGTAACTGGACCCCTTCTCCTCGTTATAACCGATTTACCTTGAGCCTGTGGTTGAATTGTTCTTCACTAATGTACCCTAAAAGGGCGAGGGACAGAGAAATTCCTACAACCGCAAGTCCCGGTGGAAGAAGCCACCACCAAAGCCCAAGAGCGAACCCACCAGATGAATACGCCTGCTCAATCATCTGACCCCAGTCTATAACCATGGGATCTCCAAGCCCAAGAAAACTCAGACCAACACCCATGAGCAGATAATGCTGCATTGATGATACGAGTTTGACCGAGACAAGAGGGAGAATATTTGGCAGTATATGCCATACCATTATCTGATGGTCTTTAGCCCCGATACTCCGTGCACCTTCAATATATGTGGCATTATGGATCATCATGACCTGAGATCTGACCACCCTGATGCTATGAGTACTTCCCACGATGCCCATCAATGCAGCTGTAGTATAAATTCCAGGTGTAAAAAATAGAGTTAATACCAGAAGAAGAGGAAAGAGTGGTATTGTCATAAATATATCTATGACCCGCATTACGAGTTCATCGAAAAATCCTCCATAATATCCTGTCTGAATACCAAGAGTAGTGCTGATACAACATGAGATGATTGCAGCCAAAAAACCTATCAATAGAGTTATTCTTGTCCCGTATATTAATTGACTTAAAATGTCCTGCCCAGTTGCATTCGTTCCTAGTGGATGAACACTATCAGGGTGTTGCAAAGGAGAATCTAGTATTGCATATGGGTCATATGGTGCAAGAATTGGGGCACATATAGCAATAATGCAATAGAAAAGAAGAATTATACAACAAAATAAAAATAGAATTTTAGTCATCTATGCTGTTCCTAAGACGTGGATCAATGCAGGGATACAGAATATCTGCCATAAGATTAGCTAAAATAACTACAAGAGTATCAAGAAGAAAAATTCCTTCAAGTAATGGTAAATCACGTGATTTGAGTGCTTCAGTAGTTAAGAGCCCAATACCAGGCCACGAAAAAACTGTTTCTACAAAAATACTTCCGGTAACTATAGATGCACACTGCAAGGTAGCAAGAGTAATTATCGGAAGGCAGGCATTTTTGAGAGCATGATTCCAGAGAATTGCATTCTCATCAAGTCCCTTTGTTCGGGCAGTTATAATGTAATCCTCACCAATAACTGAAACCATCGAATTTCGCATCAGATAATAATTTCCAGCAGAAATTGTCAGAGTAAGCACCCCTATCGGAAGAATTGCATGGTAAATGACATCAACCGGATTAATTCCTGAATATAATATCGAGATACTGGTATATCCGCTGATAGGGAAAAAAGCAAAGATATACCCAAAAACAAAAATAGCCATGATGGCCCACCAATATGTGGGAATAGCACGAATAATGATCATAGCATTAAAAAGGGTCAGATCGAACCTGGACCTGGCTTTCCATCCTGAATATGCACCAAGAAATATTCCCGTAAGAATGCCTGCCGTTGTGGCAGGAAACAGGAGAATAAGAGTCCAGAATAACTTATTGATGATGAGAGGCATGACCTGAACTGAGTATTGATAGGAATACCCCCACTGACCTTTGAGAATATTCTGGATATATATGAAATATTGATCATACAAAGGCAAATCAAGACCAAAATCATGATAAAAGTTATTAATGGTCTCTTTAGGTAACACATTCCCTAATGAAAGCAGATAATTTGTGATATAATCACCAGGCATGAGGTGCAGGATAAAAAAGGTGATTGAAATACTAATAAAAAAAGCAATTCCACTAAAAACAATACGTTTTATCAGGTATAATCCCTGCATCTTTTATCGACTCCAAAATATTGGATTCTGATCTAATCAATCAGGAAACAGGGATAAGTGATGAAAGAACTCGTGGGTCCTGAATACTTGTGTAGTTTTCAAGTTTTTCCCAACCTGAAAATCGATCTTTTCGAAATGCATCATAACTGTCAGTATTGCAGATTGGAACGGTCGGAACATATTCTGCCAACATATCCTGCATCTGGAATCCGATCAATTTTCGTTCCTCCGGGCTTACTGTGTTTCGTACTTTTCCTGTCAGGGCGTTATATTCGGTATTATTAAAGTTGTAGTAATTCTTCTCCTGAAGAGGAGTTACAGCAAAATTCACAAGATCATCTGGATCATCATGAAGGATAGCAGGCATACCATCTATAAATATATGCCCTTTATCTATTGCCTTGCGATACTGACTCTCATCATCGTATTTAGTCGTTTTTACCTGGATTCCAAGTGAAGCCCAGTCATTTCGAATTACGGTTACAATCTTCTCACTTACTCCTGATGAGGCTTTGCCACCAAGGGGAATTATAAGTTCAACTGAATTTCCATTCGGGCCCCTTAGAGTTCCCTGATTATCCTGAATGAATCCTGCCTTCTTGAGTTCATCCCGTGCTCTGGATAGATTATACTCATATAGCCCAGTGTCATTCTGATTCACATATGATCCTGCTACTGCAGGTAAAAGGAAGGTCGTGTTTGTGGGATGTGCATTTCCAAGAACTTTACAGATTGTGGAACGATCGATAGCATGACTCAATGCATGTCTGAAAGAGGAGAGATTTGTTGGATATTGAATCATATTATACCCCATCTCATAACCGGTTGTGCTGGGTCTTGTGATTATCCCAATACCAGGTTCATTTTGGAGACTATCTGCAATAGCAGGTGAAATATCAGAAACAATATCGATATCAGCATTTTTTAATGCCAGAACCTGGCTATCCTGATTTGTTATTAATTTGAGAATTACTCCGGATACCTTAGGTTTATCTCCCCAATAATTATCATTCCGGGCAACACGGAAATATCCCTGTTCGCTTTTATCAAACTTAAATGGGCCAGAACCAATAAATTGTGAATCCTGCCAGGTTTTAGGGTCCTGGATCTTTTCAAAGATATGTTTGGGATACACACCAATTCCCGGTGACTGGGCAAGACGGTCCGGCCATACTGAATATGCATTTTTAAGATGGAATACGACTGTATAATCATCAGGACAGGTTACCGATTCCACATCAGATAGAACAAATCCCATCGTCAGATTGTTTTTCTTCAGATAATCATTCGTGAATTTGACGTCTGCACTTGTTACTGGAACTCCATCCTGCCATGTAGCGTTATGAACCAGATGGAATGTCCAGGTTTTAGCATCATCTGATACATTCCAACTTTCTGCAAGTTCAGGAACATAAATTCCATTCCTGTTTTTCGTCAATAATCCTTTATAGATTAAACCACCTGCAGGAACACCGTTTTTCTTTGTCATTACATTGGATGAGACCAGCTCAGAAGGAGAATTTACCGGGATAATGATATCTGTTTTGAGGTCACCAGTATTACTTTTTTCAGGCTGCTGCGAAGGAACATTGTTGTTTACACATCCTGTTAATAAACACAGCATAAAAAGACTGCACAGTAGGAGGTAAAAAATGGCATCGGTTCGATTTTTTGAGAATATTGAAATCAGTTTCATACCTGTTTACCTAATCTATGTAAATGTGACATGTCACATTATTTAATAACAGTGTTTTTAATCATGAAAAATTAAACTTTAATTATTTATATTATGATTGTTAAAAATTATATCTAAATTTTTTAGTGGTGTTCACTAATAAGACAAATATCTGGTTCAATAGTAATTTTAATCTCATTTTTTATTCTTTCTCGTCTGCCCCATATCGCTTTTATTTAATATATATCGTTGAATGATAAAATTAATTTAGCAAAATACTTCACCAATCCTTTTCAAAGATTTATTATGGAGTCTCAAAAAAAGGATCCCATCCTTGTTGTTGTTGCGATTATTCTACTTATTACTATCATTTGTTGTATTATCGCTATGGTAGTGATTCCCCCATTCCAATTAAAAACCGACAAAATCTCGATAAATAATAATTCATCAGAAAAATCTGTTGATAATTTAAATAATAATAAAAACGAGGGTCAACAGTTCCATGATTATCAGGTAAAAGATTATAGTAATACTGAAAACAGAGAAACAAAAAACTCTACGAAAATCACTAAATTTACATCGACAGGAGGAGCAAGTGAGAATAAACCTTGTTGTAAAAAAATTTAATATTATTTATAGGATAAAATTGACAAATAAATTAAATATGTAATGTAAAGCAATGTCTTAAAGAGACTTTTATGTACTATAAACAGGTTATTCTGTATTTCTTATTGATAGTAAGTATCAGTTTTAATTGTTGTTTTGCTGAACAACAAGCAAATCAGTCACTAATTACTGTTAAAATTCCCATCAGTGATATTCTGAATACAGCAGATAATTTAGTAGGAAAAACCATCTGTGTTGATGGGAAGATTACATCACAATGTGGATCAGGATGCTGGTTTATAATGTCTGATGAATCTGGAGATCTCTATGTAACTTTAAAACCTAACAACTTCGTTATTCCCCCATCTATAGGAAAGAAGGTTACCGTTACTGGAAATATCCTTATTAAAGATAATGATGTAACCCTTGTTGGCAGTAGTGTTGATGTTGAAGGATCTCATTTTTCATGATTTTTTTTCAACACGTATTAAGCTTCATGAGAATAAACTCGGATTTTTCTTGGGATTAAAGCGTTGCGATAAGATGAGATTGTTTGTTCTGACAGTTCATCACTGTTTTCTGTATGTTAGTTGAGTTTCATTTTTCTATAGCGAAGAGCTAAAATATTTCATGATTACATAATGAAGTCCTCTTCTTAAATAGGTAATAAGATATAATAAAAAATTAAATAATTTTAATGGATTCTTTAATAAATAATCCGGGTTATGATCCACAGTCACTTAATCTCCCTCCTGATTTTTGGCTTGAACGATGGAAAAATCAGCGTTTAGCCCGCCTTGCTGTTCCGAAGTTTGATTCTCCCCATTCATTCTGGAACGACAAAAAGAAACTGAAAGACCATTTTATACAAAATCTTGATGGATGGAGATCACAGGCAGAAGAACGGATATCATCAATAGGAATCAGGGACGGATCCCGGGTCCTTGATGTGGGGGCTGGCACCGGAAACTTAAGTGTACCACTTGCAGCACATGGATGTGATGTGGTAGCTGTTGAACCAGGAGAAGCGATGGGTGAAGCGCTGCTTGTATATCAGCAACAGCAACAGACATCTCCGATTACCCTTATCAGAAAAACATGGGAAGAGGTCGATCCTGCTGAACTCGGAAAACCTTTTGATGTGGTTATTGCATCATACAGCCTCATGATCACCGATATCGGCGTAGCGATTCGGAAGATGCAGGCTGTCTGCACCGGCACAATTCATCTCTTCTGGTTTCTGACCCAGCCACTTTCATCGAGACTTAACAGTGAACTCTGGCCACTTGTGCATGGAACTGAATTTCCTGGAGAACCAACGGCTGAAATTCTCTGGCAGGCTCTCTATGAGATGGGTATCTATGCCAACATTGCCGTTGAACCTGGTTGTGAAGCAGCATATTTCCAAACAATTGATGATGCAGTAAAGGATTTTTATCAACGTCTCAACTGTTCAGATCCAAAGCAGGAAGAGATTATTAGGAGATACTGTGAAGGATCTCTTGTAAAAAACAGCAATGGATACCGAGTACCTGGTCAGGCTCTCGGAGCCCATATTTGGTGGAATGTTGAATAAATAGTCCGATTTTGGGTCTTAATTTATGTTTCAATAATATGGTCAATATTTTTCCAAAGAATTATGCACATATCTAATCAGTTGTGTCCATGGGATTCTAAATGTTATTATGTGATTTCCGATGTCTATCAACTAATATAATCTAAATTTAGATTTTACAATGAACCATTATTTTACGGGCAAAGCCCGGTACTATGCACAGTACCGGGGAAGTTACCCTGCAGCAGTATTTGATATAATTATTTCTCAGTTTAATCTCTCTTCTGAATCAGTTATTCTCGATCTAGGCTGTGGGACCGGGAATACTTCTTTACCACTTGCCATAAGAGGGTACACGGTTTATGCTGTAGATCCTGAACCTGATATGATCACTGAGGCAAAACTACGTGAATCTGAATCCAAACCCCTCTGCCCAGTCAGATGGATTAGCGGATCCGATGCAACCCTGACCGAGCTGAACCTTCCACGGTTGAAACTCTGTACCATGGGTCTCAGCTTTCATTGGATGGATCGCCATCAGACACTCAAAACATTAGATACCATGATTGAGCCAGATGGTGGCATTGTATGCCTGGACAAGACGGATGCCTTCCAATCAGCAAGCATCCACCAATTGGGAAGGGCAGCGATATCTGAAATCCAGGATATGCTTGGAGATTCATGGGATTACTTCGGACGGTTTGAAAAGAAAGATCGCAAAAAGCATGAGGAATTTTTTGCTCATTCGTCGTTTCCGGTCATTAAAAAAATTGAATTTGATGTTCATGAGGAACATACGATAGAAGAGCTTATCGGCCTGTTACTCAGTTACTCGTATATACATCCGGTTCTGCTCAATGAACGAAATGCTGAATTCAGGGACCGAATGACGAGAAGACTCTTGGAGATACAACCGGGTGGGGTATTTGTAGAAGAATTGAATGTACAACTGCTTATTGCCACAAGACCAAAGATGTGATGTTTCTGCATCAGGTGCCTGATTTTTGTCCTACATACACAAAAAGAGTAATACTGTAAAAAAAGGTCCCTTCTGATACAGTCTTCTCGATGTTATGGATAAACATAGTTGCATCTTCCTGAGAGACAATCCCCTGATCTGCCATCGTCTGAGCATCTCTGATTCTCTGGTAACCGTATAAATCAGGAGTGTATTCTGTGTTAACGAGAACAAGTGGGACTATATCTCCGGAAAATGACGGGTTGTTTCTGAACAGACCGTACATCCTTCTTCCCATCCAGCCGTCACTTGCATCCATCCAATCCTGTTTCCAGTCACTAAATTCTGCAACGATCTTCCGGATTAGGGGCTTGTCATACCCATTGAAGATCTGAGAATCCCAATCATAGTGACAGAAAACCACCTGACCACCTGGTTTTAGAACTCTGCCAACCTCATCGATTAATCGTTGTTTGTCAGGAATACATTCAAGGAGATTGCATGAATATACAAGGTCAAAAGAGTCACTATCAAACGGTAAACCTGCACTGATATCTCCCTGAATAAACCTGAACCTTGTGTCAGATCCATACTTCTCTCCTGCTTTCCTGATAGAGCGATGAGAAATATCTACACCAATGAATTGTGCATTGACTCCACAACATTCCCCAAATCGTAAAATATCATAACCGGTTCCACATCCAATGTCTAGGATAGACATTGTATCAGAGAAATGAATCAATCTGTAAACCTGTTCCCGGAGATGTATCACATCCGGGCCCCATTCTGATCCTGACATCCTACCTTCTTTTTTTTAATTACCCCCCAGAACATTATTAGGGGGATACCTCAACACAATACCCGGTCTCCCGAATTCTATTCAGGTCGCCATAACGAGAGAATTCTATCTCAAAACATACACTATCTTTCAAGTAATGCTGTTTTCAACACAATAAACGATGGAATTCTCATGTGATATCTGGTTGATGAGTCCTCACCCATCCCGTTGAGGTCAGGAACCGGTTCCTTTAATGAAAGAACACACATTCCGTTCTTTTCGAGTATATTGAAATATGTAGATAACGGCCGGTGATAATGAACAGTCTCACCCCAGAAGAAGACCGGTTCACATGTTTCATTCAAATAATCACTGACTTTCTTATACGCACGGGGGTCTGATTCTTCACATTCCCATTCACTACAGAAGAATGCAGGATGTGTCATGGAGAAGAGAAAGACTCCACCATGCCTGAGAATCCTTGAGATTTCTCTGATACAGATCTCAATATCTGGGATGTCCATCAGAACCATGTTTGCTACAACAATATCTATGGTTCGGCTTTTTATCGGTAATGGATGAGTAAGATCCACAACTGCAAACATCGCAGATAAATCTTGTTTCTCTTTATAGGCCTTGGATATCATTGTAACCGAACCATCTATTCCAAAGGCAAATGCCCCATCTAATGCTAATTTTTTCGTGAATTCTCCAATACCGCACCCTAGGTCAAGTACATACTTATCCCGGGTATTACCAATCATCGATTCAATAACCGGCATATATATCGAACGATGGAAGATTGTGAGTTGTGAGTCATCCTGGATATATCGTTCTGCAGCACGGTTCCAGAGCTCTAGTTGGTTCGTTTCCATTATCCCAATACTAAAAATGGTTTATTTTTGATCAGGAGGGGATTTTTGTGCAATCAGAATCATACGCTTTGATTCACCATCAAACTGCTTTCCCTTCCAATCACCAAAGATCTTTATAACAGACAAGCCTTCAGAATTGAGAATCGTTGTAATCTCATTTAGGTTATACAATCGGAGAAAGAACGGGGTATCCTTCCGTATTCCATCCCGGATGATAATACGGGAATTATATAACCTCCCGGACACCGGGTCGAACCGGTTTCGATCAATCATCAGGTCTGCATTCTTCTCTAGCACAGAAAATCGCGGATAATCCTTCAGAAAGGTATCCCTGTTCAGGACATCAAGGCAGAACAATCCACCTTCCTTGAGAGAACCTGCCACATTCCTGATAACCAGTTCGTTCTCTTTATCTGAAAAATACCCAAATGAGCTGAAGAGATGGATGATACAATCGTATGTTTTTTCTCCACAATAGCTCCGTGAATCTGCACAGAGGTACCTGACATTCACTCCTTTCTTTTCAGCATTACTTCCTGCAATCTCCAGGAACTCATTACTTTGGTCTATACCAGTGACTGCATGCCCAAATCCCGCAAGCCGGGTGGAATGCCTTCCATGTCCGCAGGCAAGATCAAGAATCGCCCGTGGTTCATTCAGAGAGAGTTCACGAATAAGGAATGCTACCTCCTCATCTGAATATTCATCCTTAAGATGGTCAGAATAAAAATAGAGGTAATCATCAGCACTAAAAACTGATTTCATATCGGATTCAGGAGTTATTTCCATCTTTATTTACCTGTATTTATGCAATATGCCTCTCTATCTTTTCCTTTTCTTCCCTGAGTGAATAGGTGAATATCTCCGGATGAAGTATATTTGCGACATCCATCAGGCTGACAAGCCATCCGAGATCTCCTGATGAGAACTCACTATCCATGGCATACACATCTCCTTCAGTGGTTGCTTTGCATGAGATGCCAAGGTCTTTGCAGGTTGCAAGAAACTCATCTATTGATGGTGCAAAATGTCCGGATATGAGAATACTATCAGGGTTAAGCCGATTGAGTTCTTCAACCGTGTACTCTGCATGAGAACTCTCGCGGAAGTTCTCCTGCTTATTCAGGCTCAATCCGCCAGCCATCTCAATAAGAGTATTCCCGAGTTTGGTTGCATACATAGGGGAGAGAGGATGGCAGAATACACCTAACACCCGTGGCTTATGGACACCCTGTACCTTTTTTGCTATCTCATCTGAAATTCCGGTTGCATACCTGATGAGACTCTCACCTGCTTCATTTCGTTTGGAGATCCCTGCAAGATACCGGGTCATGGTCGTGAAGGTCTCAAGAGAGTCATGCTGCTGCTGCAGGTCAGCGAGATACCCGTTGCTGATCACCGTGTTGCAGATGTGATCGATCTCTGACTCATCGGTGACGCCCAGGACTTTCAGAAATCCGGCGATGAACTTGGCACCCATGATTGAGCGGTATCCACCAAGAACCGGAGAATCTTCAGTCGGCACAGGCATGATGTCTCCCTTGTGAAGAAATTCATACCCACAGGAGCATATCCCGTCTGGCTGGAGGGATAAGACACGGGCAGCCATCGGACCGAAGAAGACCCGGTGAATGATCGTATTTCCACAATTTGGGCACCGGGAATCGAGTTCTGTTGTTGCCGGGGTATTAAAGAGGTAGACATGATCCACTATCCTCCTCAGGGTATTACACATTACTTCTGCCTGGGCCTTGTCTGGTTGAAGACCGGAGAGCTCCTCATTGACAGCAAAGAACCGCATGACCTGAAATGGAATTGACGGTGATATCTGCCTCACCCTCTCTGCAGCCCCCTGGATCTCGTCCTCCCTGCCATAGAGATACATCGTTGAGATCTCGATGAATATACCGGCGTCATGCAGAATCTGGAGGTTTCTGAAGACCGGATCTGCTGAAACAGCCCCGCACTCATGGTATCGTGCATCAGAAGATCCTTTCAGCCCGATGTTGACAAAATCAAGATACGGGATCATCTTTCGAAGTGTCTCTTCGGTCATGTATCCGTTGCTTGAGCAACCGACAAGAAACCCTTCGTTCTTTGCTGTTTTTGCAAGCCGCAGGAAGGTTGGCAGCGAGACTGTCGGTTCATTCAGGCAGAAGGTAATTCCCCTGCATGAACTCTCCCTGGCTATTGAGAGGATCTCCTCCGGAGTGTGGGGTGTCAGAACCTTCTCAAGTGTTCCTTTGCGTGTGGTCTGAAATTCAGAAATACACCCGTCACAGGCAAAGTTACATCCGATGGTGCTTACCAGCAGGAAGGTACTGTTCGGGTAGAAATGAAGCATAGGAATGGACTCGCTTGAGACCGGGTAGATATTAAGATACGCATCAGGATAATTCTCGGTGATAGCCTCACTCTCATTCCGGTACATGGTGCAGTATCCTGATCCAGAGTCAGGAATATCGCACAATCTCTCACAGTATGTACATATCATATTCTGTCCTTCCGTGTGGCAAAGTGGTGCTCTGTTGATGCAATGTGTCGTGAAATGAGGTATGGGTTCAGATATAAACTTCCTGAATATTTCAGAAATGTTTACATTATACTCTTATCTTGTTATAATGCAATAAGTATAAAGATTCGTTATATGTTCTGCAATAACAAGTACCTGTCATTACCTTATTTTATGCAATACCCTCTGGCACCGAAGAGTCGTGATCTCGATGAGTGAACATGATGTTTCGGGTTGGCAGCCTCCGGTATTCATCATTTCAGGCGCCCAGGCTGAAGGAAAAACAACCTTTATGATGGATGTACTCACCAGACTTGATACACATCAGATACATGTGAGGGGAATTGTTGCACCAGGTTACTTTACGAATGGTGTACGATCGGGTTTCTCTGTAATTGACGTTGCAACCGGAACCGGAATGGAACTCTGCTCTGACGTCCCGTCACCAGGATCAGAGCAACATGCTCGATATTACTTCAGGCCCGAAGGACTTGCATTCGGGAGACGCACTCTTCTCATCTCACCGGGACATGATGTCACCGATCTCATCGTAATCGATGAGGTGGGGCGGTTTGATGTCAGAGGAGCTCTCTGGGGCGGGTGCATTGATCAACTGGTAAAAAAGTGTCATCCTCCGATGATATGGAACGTTCGGAATGAATTTGTCCAGATGGTGATAACCCGGTGGCCGATGATACGACCGGTTGTGTTGAAGCTTGGTTCTATTGATGTTGAAGAAGTTGCTGAAGAGATTCTGAATGAGATCAGAATCTACCGGTCGCAATCCGGTTCTCCGGATTTATGACCAGTTCCGTTTCATATGTTCTAATTTTCCATTGCGCATAACAAGAACGACTTCTGCCAGAATTGAGAGGGCAATCTCCTGGGGAAGGTTTTTACCTATTTTAATCCCAATCGGGCAATAGAGCCGGTCATCTATCACGCCTCCGCGACTCTTGATATTTTCTATCAGGACGGAAGCCTTGCTGACACTGCCTATCATCCCGATGTACGGAAGAGTCTTGTTCTTCAGGAGTTGCTCAAGAACCTCCTCGTCATGTTCATGCCCATAGGTCATGATAACACAGTAACTTCTTCCATACAGATTGATGTTCTGCTCAATCGCTGTGAAAGGTGCAGACACAACTTCTTTAGCTTCGGGAAACCTCCCGGTATCTGCAAACTCGGGTCGGTCATCATACACCCGGTATGGAATTGCAAGTACTTCACAGAGTTTTCCAAGGTGCAGTCCGACATGGCCCCCGCCAAAGATCACGATCTCTGGCTCGACGAGAATCGGTTCGATAAAAACAGTCAGCGATCCACCGCAAACTCCGAGTGAGGTATCAGCGTCATCAGCCTTCCACTCATCTCCGTCTCCTTTGGAAACGAACCGTTTCGTGATACAGATCTCTTTTTTTATCGCATCCTGGGCAATACCGATACAGGAGAACTCAACGCCACCACCCCCGACCGAGCCGGCAATCTCCCCTGTATTATTGACTGCCATCTTGGATCCAACCTTACGTGGTGTTGAACCAGATGATTCGATGATCGTCACCAATGCACAGGGAACCCCTGCTGCATGCCATTCAGATATTCGTGTAAGCCACATTCTACTACTTCCCTCTCTCTACTCTCCTGCCAGTTCTTTGAGTCGTTCGATGAGTCTTCCCCCATCCCTGACAAGGTTGACCTTCTCAAGAGCTCCGGATGGAGAGTATGCGATACTCCCGCCTCCAAGTTCTGCATACCGTGCCATAAGGGTCCAGTCGCTGACAAGAGTCACCCCCAGCAGATCAAGCCCGCAGTCAAAGAGTACAGGGCTTGGCGGAACAGTCGGCCCCATCATAACACGGACTTTTGCGTTGGGTGTTCTCCGTATCACCTCTGCAAGTGTGTCGTTTACCACGGTAAGTCCACTCATCAGGACGATCTGAGCCTCCTCAAGGACCTCTTTTGCATCGTCCCAGTGAATATCACCGGGCCTCGGAAAGAGTTCGACGATGTTCACCGGCCGCCCCATCTCACGCCATTCTGCACCCTCTTTGAAGTACCCGATGAAACAGGTTGGGACCCGGGCTGCTGCAGCCTCGACCATCATGACCGCATTTCCTGACATGACGCTGGTTGGAACCGGAAGCAGCGATTTCAGGCAGGCCATCCCGACCGCACGACGAAGTGTCTCTCTGCTTGAAAGGAGTTCGAGCGCTGATTCCAGTGCAGGTTTTCCGAGCCAGTCACCCATCCATGAGTCCATCCCGGGTTTATCCTCAAGGCCTGGCATGCCCCGAAATATCGTTGAGAGCGACCATCTCCCGGTTTTTACAAGGACCCAGTTTGTATAGATTCTGATATCCTCGATCACCTGGGTATGATCTGCTGAAGCAGCGATCGCATGGATGAGATGATCGTACTCAGGGAAGGTCATTGAGATACTAGGTTAGAGGTTGTACTAAATAAATATTTTAATGTAATAATTGTTGGAAATTATCTTCCATGGAGATTCAAATTTTCGTTAACAGGTAGTATTCTCTCATCAATTCTTCTGACAAGGCTAGTTGTATAGGGAGTAAAAAAGCGTAACCAGAATTCACGAGCTGGAGGGTTTATACTCTCAAAATCTACCCCAACATGAGAATAGCCATCCTGCTGTAACCGGGAGAGGAGATAAGACAGTAACTGAGTGGCCCCCCTTGTCCACGATACCTTGGAAGAAGATATGCACCACAGATATTTACCACTCCTTTCTGTTTTGAAATAAAATTCTCTCCTGAACCACCGATTTTCATATATCCGATGATTTCTCCTTCTTTGTAAACACAGAAATATCGAACCGATTCGTCGTTGTTATCTTCAATTAAGTCATCGAGGGTCTTATGTTCGATGGGCATAAAGACCGGACTTTGATGCATATGTGAGATGAGGGTATTATTCAAAAACAATAGTACCCTGAATTCTTCCCTTCCGATCTCTCCATATGAGTACCCTTGGGGATCTGTTTTAGGTATTGGATCGGAAAACCTCATTGCGTCAATACAACGCATTCCAAAACCATTTTGGAAAAAACTTGTTAATGCGTCAGTGTCATGTGCATACAGAGATATCGCATGACTTAAAATCCCTTTATCCACCCATATCTTTGCTGCCTGAGCATAAAGCATGGAATATATCTTCGTACGGTCAGAACTGATTGCCCCGTGCCCATGTAATGGAGAAAAAATTCCCTTCACATATCCGAACTGATTGTCAAAAGGACCCATGCAGCAGAGAAAACCGAAAAGATCTCCGTGATCCAATGCTGCAACCCCGAGATTGTTCCTAAAAAATACCTCTGGAAGGAAAAAGTCAGAGATAACTGGAAGTTCCGGGACCCATTGCTGTTCTTCATGATAATTATCTGCGACCAGTTTACAAGCTTGTGTAATGTGATCTTTCTGAAACGGTATGATTTCTATTGTATCTTACTCCGAGGTTTTTTGAAATTATTCATATTTGTTTGAATTAATTAAATAGATGTTTACATTATTTTAAGAATGTTGATACATACCATTTACAATTTTCTTGTATAACAGCGTTCATATCTGGCTCTTCTCGATATGATTCAAATTTCGATTCAAGGCATATGATGCATATGCTCCTGGAATGCACAAAGCACCAGTAATCACTACTGCTACTGCACCAGCCCATGAAAGCAGCCCTGCATCAGCCTGAAGTATCGGTCCGAAATATCCCGCACCATGAAGAACAACAGTCATGAGCAGTGCGGCAATCGTTACTCCACAAGTACTTCCGAGGCATCCGGCAGTTGTGGAGACACTGGATGCGAGAGCCATCTGTTCTTTTGGAAGGGCGTTCATGACATCGATACTCTTCTGGCCCTGAAACAGGCTGGCTCCAATGCTACGCACGATCATGAGAAGCAGGATGAACCCAAGGTTTACTGTAATCAGTGCATAACCGGTCAGGAGGCTTGCAAGCGAGACGATAAGTAACCCGGAGCAGGCCTGATATTTCCAGTGATACCGATCAATAATCCATCCTGTTGCACTGGAGGCAAATATCTGAACTACCGGTGATACTATAAGGGTCATACCTATCTCAAATGAACTCAATCCCATAACACCTTCAAAATAGAACGGCATCAGGGTAATGAGTGAAAAGTTTGAGATCCCAAGAAGCATACTGTTTGTAACCGGCACCATATATCTCCCATTTCTGAATATGGCCAGATCAAAGAGTGGGCGACTACACCGGCTTTCATGAAACAGGAATATTCCAATAGATACCAGGAATGCTCCGCATGGTATACTGATCTGAATGACATTGTGAATGTCTTGCTGTACTTGTCCGAATATTACAAAGAAGAGAATGATCAGTGAACTAAGGCTCATGGATCCGATCCAGTCGAAGTACCGATCCTGAGATATCGTTTCAGGTATCTTCAGATATTTCAGATTGGCGAGAAAAAGGACTATTCCAAGTGGGACGTTCACAAAAAAGATGTATCTCCAGCCAAACCAGTCATTCATTGCACCTCCAAGAGCCGGACCACAGAGGGAACAGATGGAAAAGAGAGATCCGCTGAACCCGAGCGCTCTTCCGATCTCATGTGAGGGAAAAACTCTGAATATGATGACGCTGCTGATTCCGGCAACCATCGAGGAGCCCAGCCCTTGCAGAACACGATAAAAGATCAACTGGTTGAGGTCGGCTGAAAGACCACAACAAAGTGAGCTCAGGGTAAAGATAACTGATCCAAGTGTGAATAACCTGCATACTCCAAAGAACTCAGATAATTTCCCGCAGATGATAAAGAGGCTGGTCATCGTTATCAGGTACGCAGTGATGACCCATTGGGAATCGGCGAGGCTTGAGTGAAACACAGTGGTTATGGTGGGGAGAACGATATTGACCATACTGCTGTCAAGACTCGCCATTATCGAGTCGATTAGAACAATAGCCAGGATGATGTACCGGTGTTGATAAGCAAAATCAGAGATTGTTGCATGGGATGGAGGTGATATATTCATAATTACCTAACGATGGAGATGATCAGGAATCATATACTTATGGTATATGTTAGTGGGATATGATATCTATAGTACTACGGAGTAACCGGTACAACGTTAAATAATTTTCTCAAATCGGCAATACATCAGAACAAAAAGGCAATTACAGATACGGGATCTCTACGGGAAACCAGATTTTGGTTCTTTAGGTGACTTAAATCTGCATTCATAATCAGGACAGTAATAACCTCCCATAACATAGCGTATCACATGCTTCTTCAGGCATACCTCATGGTAATTCCTGCACCAGGCACATGGCTCTGTTGGCATTACCTTGTTCATCATCCCATTTCGTGAATTATTCATACATCCTGCTCCTGTCAAACCCACCAGTTTCATCTCATAATTTTTAGAGGATATGATGCGATCTCTGATAAAACCTCATCCCCCATCAGTACGGACGAATGATAGCTTCGATACATCATCTGGTAAAACCGGACTATTCACCATATTCTTTGCTCACGATGTTAGCATATACTTCCCGAATCGCTGATAACACCCTGAATCCTTTCTCTGTAATAACATAATCTCCCCGTTCATGCCTCTGAATAATCATCCCTGCTTCCTGGAGTTTTTTCAGGTGAAACAGAAGTTTCCACCCCTGAGTTTGGTGATCTGGGAGAGATCTGAAAAAGTCTTTGTCTCTGCTGATACTGACTGAAGGATCTGAAATCGTGGAATACTTGCTATCGGTTCGATAATTACTGAAACAATCTTTTCTTCAGGATAATCCATTACAGGCAGCGATTCCTCCTGTTGCTTCAGAATTCCCAATGAACGCATCAGGTCCAGTTGTTTCTCAAAGAGTCGTCTGACCTCAGTAAAGCAGATATCACATCGTAGATATGGCCCTTTCTTTCGCATCTCATCGATACGGGCCCGGTACGAGCGAACAAGATCATCGGTAATCTCTTCGTCATTGATGTGGCTTGAAGTGACGGTTAGAAAATTGAGGAGGATCTGAAAACAGGTATCATGCATCTCACAATCATGTACCATGTTGCTGGACAGACATTCCCTGGCACGTTCGACATGGTTCTTTGAAAGAATATCACCGTACTCGTGCTTGAGATCTGATATGAGGGACTGGAGATGGACCTGGTTTGTGCGTTCAAAAAATCTTTTCAGATCTCCCCTGATCTCCCGGATTTCATGCATAAGTGCATCAGGGGTTACAGATTCTTCTATGTGGTCCATGGCGTATTCTTGTCAGATATTGGGGATACTGGATGATAACCATTAGAGTCATTGAAATGTAGCAGGACAGTCATCGGTCATTATAATGACGCTCAAGTATATTATGATAACACACACAGTTCTGTATGGTGAGGCACATGCCGATCTGGAATTGCACAGGAACAGAAGTGAGCAAAGAAAAAGCCGAAGAGTCTATCGCCCATCTGAAAAACGCCTGCTTTGGATGCAGTACTCATAGCAATGACTGCGCAATTGCCAGGGCTGTAGGCGATGTTTCTTCCATGATCAAGGAGTGAGATACACATGCCATCTGTCAAAGAAGAGATCCATGCACAGATAACCGGAGCATTAGCAGGTGCTGCCTTTCCAATCAAGACACCGGAGCAGCTTATCGCAGCATTTCCTGCCGGAGCTGACACCACCTGCCAGGTTGGTGACCTAAAAATGACCGCAGGGGAAGCGGGAACCCTCCTTACGGAGAGTGATTTTCCATTCACCAGTGCCAGACAGGTTGCTGATGTTATCGTAGATCGTGCAGGGTTATAAATCCAGAATGATTCTCATTTTTTTGAACATTGAAACCCATGAAAAAAGGTTAGACTATTCGTCGTTTTAAACGGGTCAATTCATTATCTTGCACTCTTACATTTGTAGAGAGCGGACCTGAACATAACTGAATAGTTACGAAAATTCATGATATATCAGCACTATTTCTTAGTATTCCGGATCCCATACAGACGGTTTGAAGAGAACAACTCTTGGATACCTGATAAAACCGGTTTTCAGATAATATTCTGCATTATCGTCATTTGTTTGAACAATCCACTCAGTATCTGGATATGCCATAATACAACGTGTAAGCAATTCCCTTCCGATTCCTTTACATTGGAACTCAGGATCAACAACCAGATCGTGAATAGTTGATCTGACTATTGTATCAGAAAGAACCCTGACAACTCCCACTAATCGTTCCTCGTACCAAGCCGAAATCACGCGTGTAGAATTGATAAAAGGCAGATTAAAATTTAGAATCATCTCCTCTGTTTCAGGTTCCCGGATCCAGCCCGCTGACTTGAACAGGTGATGCAATTGATCGATTGGAAGATCCTTCTTCTCCTCATTATATAAAATATCAGGCATTTATCATCCAGGTTTCTTGAATCAGATATTCATCATTACGATGAATATCCTTTTCATCAACATGTTGGTTGTTTCAATAACATAATCTCAATGTATAATGATTACAATATCCTGACATGCTACCAGTTCTTACTTTTGTAAGAATAAAATTCTGCAGAATAGGTAAACAATGCAGTATAATCATCTTATTGACTTAGTTAAACTAATATGTAAATATAAATCATAATTATATGCGCACAATCCATCACATATGATTACATTGTATTTCATATAACGGTTGAAACATTATGAATAATACTAAAATAATCTCCGAAGTGAACCCGGTTTGTTCAATCATTGAACGTAATGATCAGACAATAATTGGAATTAAACGACATTTTACTCCTGAATCGATATATGGCCCAAACCAAATGGTTTCATCACTCTTACATGATGGAACGATATCGCTTATGGAAAAAAGAATCAAGAATAGTAATCCAGGATTCTACGTTGGATTATACCGACCCGGTGAGGATGGGTGTTTCACTTACATATTTGGGTATGAAGTAGAGTCAATGGGTCAGCTTCCAGAGGGTCTTCCTGATTATACGTGTTTAAAAATGACAGGCAGTGGATTGTATGCCCGAATATTAAATGACGGGGGCTCGTTTTATGATACAGGGGATTATTTTACCGGAGCATTTCATACTGATACCCCCTATGTTTATGAGAATGGTAAGGAATCAATCCATACAATAAATCTTAAGGGGGAACTTCTTTACGCAGATGAACCAATTAAAAAACCATTAACACCGGATGAGCAACATGCCTCCGTAAAAATAAAAATTATTTCCCTTCCCCCTCTCACGGTTCTTGGTATTAAGACTGATAAAATTCATGGTCTCGATCTTATTAATCAGTTTTTTTCACAAAACGCGAAAACGGTTGATTCAATTGATTGCCGTAAACCATATGTCCAAGATTATATCGGTTCCTCATGGCATGAAAGCGGAACTCAATATTCATTTTTTGGGGGACAGATATTGAATTCAGGATTGCTAACTCCTGGATTAGATACTATTATAATTCCAGGAGGACTTTACGCAAAGATATCCCAGAATGAGATAAACAATGATAATCCAGCATTTTTAAGACAATGTATTCAAGAAATTGGTTTAAATTGTGGGCATCCCCTGGTAAAAGATGACACCAGGCAATACTTTATCAAATTTCACCAAGGACATTCATCATCAATCTATTATCCGATAATGGATGATGTAAATACCAGAGTTGAATAAGGAAAGACCATATCCACCGATTTTAGTTCTCGGAATATATATGCTGGAATTCGTATTTCGTCTTAATTCTGAAACTTTTTTCGCCTGAAACAATTCCATTCATAATGTCACAAGTGTCTATCGCCACCTTATTTTCGAATTGATTCTCTAAGTTTTTTGATATGAATTTTAGATGACGAGGGATACTAAGTTTCCATGATGTATTCTCAACAAAAAAATATTAATTATTGGCATAGTGTAGGAATCTGTCTTTTAATCTCAAAGGATTGATTCTTGCAGCAAAACGGCGTGACGGGACAGTTTGATTGCAGATGCCACATGGAGGAGTGAAAAAATGAAGAAAAACTCGAAAGAGCGGTTTTTAGGGAGTTGAAAGAAGAAATCGGGACCGATTATGGTCGTAACATCTTACGAATTCCGGGGTTTCGATGGTATGATTTTCCAGAACCAATGCAATACGTAGGACAACATCGAGAATGGTTTGCTCTGCTTTTCCTGGGAGAAGATAGTGAGATCAAAGTCATAGAAGGGTACAACAAAAATACATCTGAATTTTAGGACTGGAGATAGGCAACATTACCTGAAGCAGTGGATTTATTTCTACCGTTTAAAAGAGATGTTTATATATGATGGTTCGTGATTCATTTGCACCCATCAGTGTGGCATTATCCTGTTGAGAGGCAGTATAACTCAAGTGAATCTCACAAAGAGGTTTCACATGATGCTAATAGTTTATCTTTGTCAGTGTACAGTAAATTCCTACTATCCATGAAGAGACTTGATCGGTGTCTTTGTAATAGATTTCTGAATTCTGAAAGGAGATGAGTATTCATCCCCTGATCCATTTCACAATCCCGGACACCTGACTCAAATGATCCATAGCCTCCCCGGCAAGGGTCACCGGATCGGTCACTATCTCTCCATCCTCATCCCGTATCAGGGCCAGAACCTTCCCTGCAAAACCTACCGTCTCCTCAGCAAGCAGACGATACTGCCGGTACAGAAAAAACGCTGCAAGGCCGTTCATAATCGCGACCCCAAGCGATACCCCGGCAACAGCTTCAGTGATCATACCCTTCCTCCATACCTGAAAAGATCCTGCACGGTCATGTTCCCTGACACAAACCCCCTGGATACAAGAGACCGGTTCCCAGATCCCTGAAACCCGAGGGCAACCAGCCCGGACCCGTTCACCCGGGTCTCTCCGGAAAGTTCTGCTCCTATCTTCCGTGAGAGTTCAAACTCACCACCATGCAGAATACCGGAGGTGTACACCGATGCTTCTCCAAGAGAGCGGTCGCCTCCGGCTGAAAGAAACATACAGCGTTCCCTGATCTCGGGCTCTCTCATCAGTGCTGATGCAAAATCTGACACGAGAACCGGCCCGGTTCCCGATACCACCAGATCACTCCCGGTCTGGTCTCCTGAAACTGTCCGGGCAAGTCGGGCTGTATCCACTGTCAAAGCCCGGGAAGTAAACGACCCATTTGCATCAGATCCCGAGGTTGAGAGGAATGCAGAACCATCGGTACTGATGGTAGTAGCAATATATCCGGCCCCTGACACCGCTGCAAACAGCAGGCAGAAGATCCCGGTAGCCAGAAATACCCCGTTCATACTCCCCCCGGATATGAAAAAAGGGTAATCATGCCAGGATGGCAACCGTATCAGCCCAGGCTTCAAGTCCTGTCCTGATAGAATCTGCCTCATAGCTGGAGAGAGTGACACTGTCCCTCTTGAATGTCACCGAGTAGAGTTCCCCATTACTCGCATGAGCCTTGATGGTGCAACTGAATGAGTCTTCAGAAGAATCACGGGAAGCGGTCACACCGGTCCCCATACCGGTAGTGATCGCTGCAGCACCTGTAATCTGGGTCACTGCAGTGTTTACCGCTGCCATCGTTGGCCCCCGGACAGGAATGCTCCCGACTGTCTTCGCTTCCGCATTCTCATACACGATGGATGCAGAGTATGACTCCTTCGACTTCTCGACCGCTGGTTTTGCGACTCCTGCTGACTCGTAGGTAGTACATCCCCACGGATTATTGTCCAGAACATCCTGGACAAGTGCATTGAATGCGGAATAGTCGGCAATCGGAGTTGCAAGTTTTCGAACAGCTGACTTCACCACACTTTTCTGCGTAAAATCTCCCATTTTTCCCCCTTGTCGCTTGTATTGCGACACTATCTCATAGGTGGCAGGGGTATAAAAGGTTCGAAAGACGTAGTCAAAAACGAAAAATAAAGGCCTGGTTTTAAAAAATAACAGAGGAAAAGAGCACCCCAATGTACATGATCTCGAATCGTACAATATATATGAATTTTTTGATATGGAGCAGATTACATCAGTTTTAGATGTGGTAGATGGTGTAGGCTGTGGATTCTATTATATCTTTTTACTTTATGACAAAATCAATCCAAAAGATTTAGAAAGATACGGAGATTACAGTGTTTCACTGCCTGGGTACGAGAGTGAAAATCTCAGGCAGGAGGATGAGAAGATGACAAGAGGAGATAAAGAATGATGTACTCCCCGTCAGATGGATTCGCTTGGGGGCTTATCACCGAGGGGAGTAATCAGGTATTACAGTCTGAAATTTTAAGCATATCTATCAGGACTGGTTGTGAGTTACGGCATGATTTTTTGGTAACACCTGATGGTATCGATCCATGCAACTCCTCCCGGAGGAGAATTGATGCCTGAAAGACCGGATTATCGAACCAAACGGACGGCTGAGTACAGCGCCAGGGATCTTCTTACCAGATATGGGTACACCGTTATCAGGGTGGCACAGAGCCACTCCCATGAGTCAGCTGGGATTAACCTGATAGCCTGGGACAAAGATGGTGATATTCTCTTCATTTATGCCAGATCATGCAGGAGAGTCTCTTTCATGAAGGATGTTCATGCCCTCTGCAGACTTGTTGTGCTTCACCGGTATCCTGGAGCGCTAGAATACTGGATCAGGTGCAAGGCAGGATGGAAACGATATCTGATCAGACCCGGAGGTGCATTCCCTCTTCAGGTGCTATCATGATACCTATTTTTACCTTCTTCAGAGTACTGCCTCTGCTTCTATCAGCAACAGGACCAGGTATTGCGGCCATAAAGACCCATGGGTTGGGGAAGACATGACTGGTGATCCCCAGTATGATGAGATCCTCAGGACCCTGAAAAGCCTTTTTTCACCGGGTCAGGTCATTGAGATCAGGATCCTCAGTGATGATGGAGTTTCATCCGGGTACTTCAACGATTTTGAGATGGCAGCTGTCGCTATCGGAGCACAGGATCGCGATCCAAGGGGACATGGTATGTATGTCACGCTGAACGAGGTCAGCAGTGATCTCCTTGCTCGTCGGGCGAACAGGATCAAGTATCGCATCGGTCGACAGGATCAGACCACTGCAGATGCTGATATTGTCCACCGCTGGTGGTTGCCCATAGATATCGATCCAGTACGAAGATCCGGTATTTCATCGTCAGAGCCAGAGCATGAGGAGGCTTTGCATCGGGCAGAAGTGATCAGACAGTTTCTGGCAGAACGGGGATGGAAAGAACCCATCGTTGCCGACTCAGGCAATGGGGCACATCTCCTGTATGCTCTCGATCTCCCAAATGATGAGACCAGCAGAGACCTGGTCAGATCAGTGCTTGAAGTGTTGGATAACCGGTTTTCTGATGAGAGGTGCAGGGTTGATACCGCAAACTTCAACGCTGCCAGGATCTGGAAAGTTTATGGAACCACCTCCCGGAAAGGTGATAATCTGCCTGACCGTCCACATCGGCGTGCAGGAATTATCTCCGGTGCCGGGGAGAGGAGAGAGATTATGGTCAGCGATCTCGTATCCCTCATCGCAGATTCTTCAACTGATCAGAAGAATCCATCAGAAAATCTGAACGACCGGCATGATCACAGCGTGAAATCGCAGTCATCATTCCGGTCTTCAGACTCTACCTGTTCAGGAGGGCGATCAATTCCTGACCTAGGGGCATGGCTTACCAGGTATGGTCTCTCATACGAGTCAAAACCGTACCAGGGAGGAATACTCTTCTCGCTTGATTCATGCCCGTTCTCTGAGGCTCACAGGGACGGTGCATATGCAATTCAGTTTGAGAACGGTGCGATATATGCCGGATGCCATCATGATTCATGCGGGAGCGGACGACAGAGATGGCCTGAACTTCGGGCAAAGTTCGAAGATCATGGGCGTTGTGTTGACGAGTGGATTGCATCAACGCGTCGTTCACGAATACGGGCCCGGCTCATTGCAGAAGGGAGAATAGACCCTGATGATGAGAGTGATGATACCCAAAAACCAGGACCATCTACGAATACTAAGGCCTCTGAACCTGGTGTAGAGGCTGATGCAGATGATAATGATCTGATTCGGCACCGAGCTCAGGAGATACTTACCACCGGAGACCCACTTGCCTTCATTCTTCAGACATTTGCTCATTCTCATGAGGGGGACCACAGTGTTGGTGAATGCCTGGTTCATTCACTCGCTTCCAGACTGGTCATCAACAGCAAAGGGCTGCATGTCTCTATCACGGGTGAATCAGGAAAAGGAAAGTCTCATGCCATTGAGACGATGAAGTCCCTGATTCCGGCAGCATATCGGCTTGAAGGGCGTATGAGTGACAAGGCCCTCTTTTACATGGATGATCTTGTTCCCGGCACGGTGATCACTCTCGATGATGTGAACCTCTCTGATCAGATGCAGGAGATTCTCAAGGGTGTGACCACATCGTTTCAAAAGCCATTCCCATACAGGACGGTGAGCAAGGATCGCAAACCGCAGATATGTACAATCCCTGAACGGTGTGTCTGGTGGATCGCCAAGGTTGAGGGTGCCGGAGACGACCAGGTCTTTAACCGGATGCTCACCTGCTGGATAGATGATACACAGGAGCAGGACGACAAAGTGCTTGACCGGACACTTGCTGCTGCCGGACAGTTCCCCGGGTCCCCTACGCAGGAGTCTGATGATGTGCTGGTCTGTAGAAAGATCTGGGAGGAGATACAGCAGGTCTGGGTTGTGATTCCATTTGCTGAACGAATCAGGTTCCAGTCATCAGAGAACCGGAGAAATCCTGATATGCTCCTTGATCTTACCAGAACCAACGCTGCCCTCTGCCAGCAGCAACGTGAAAAATGTACCCTGAATGATACCTGCTGCGTGATTGCTTCAGAGAGAGATTTTTACGAGGCAGCACGGCTCTATGTCGGGCTGAACGGGGAAGATGGAGGACAGGCACACAAACTGACAAAGCGTGAGTCGTCACTCCTATCAATCATCGCTTCTCTGAACCGTTCGGAGATTACAGTAACTGAACTTCAGGGAACGACCGGTTGGACAAATTCGACGATTACTAAACTGATTCACGGATACCGGTCATATGGCAAGTCATACTCAGGTCTGCTTGAGAAGTGTCCTGCCATATCGTTTCTTGATCGGACCGAGTCACGGGGTGATGGTGGTTGCACGACGCATCGCAGGTCAAAGGCCTATCTCTGGGATGAAGGCCTGTACGAAGCCTGGATGAAGGGAGGATTGATCTGGCTTGCACGAGAAGAACAGGATCATGACCAGATTCAACCTGGTGACGGGGGCGGAGATGCTCAACCCGGTGCAGAGGTGAGGACAGAAGATGATCAAATCTCGGAGAAGACCGAGCCGAACACTGATACCTGTTTTGCGACTTCGGAACGAAGAGTTGAGAAGGATGATGCCACGGAACCCAGTTCCTGTATACAGGAATCTGGTGTCTGTATCAGTTCTCTCTCTTCTGGAATGTTTGTAAAGACCGGTGAGTTTCCAACACATGAACCCTGCTGTGTATGTGGGAAAAGACAGACACAATACATGGAACGGGCTCATGAGAGCTGGCATGATGGCACGGCAACAGGTATGCTCCTGTGTAGTTCGTGTTATCAGCGGCTGATCTCACGAGAGGCTGCAAGAATGGTTGCACTGCCCGGAGTTATTGAGCCGGACCGTATGGTCAGGCTTCAAACGGCTACCAGAAAATGCGATCTCTGTTCGCTGATGCCCGCTGTGTGGTCTGATCCAGAATCGAAGACCCACTTGTGTGATGCATGCTATCAGCGTGAAGTAGAGAGGGTTTCTGCTGAAAGATCCAGGTCCTGTACAAGTCCTCCCTGAATGCCTTTCGGGTGGAAGGCAGGGAGATATGGGCGGTATTTTGCGGGTTTTAACATGATGAGGCCAGATACAATACGGTGTAGGGTGATTCGGTGCCCTCACCTTCAATGGGAATGGTATATCACTGCAACACCCTCGCATAAGAAGCAGAGGCGACTTATCTGCACGTTAATCAACAAGCAGCCAAGTAACATGTACTTCTGTCCGAAAAGCGAGCAGTCTGAACCAGTGATGGGGGAGAAGAGATGAGCAGGTTCGTCGAGAAGGTAAGAGAGGCTGATCCGTATGAACTCTGCGGGAGAATGATCAGGGACAATGATCAGCTGATTGTGTTTATCGATGGGGTTGGCAGGTTCTGCCTTCAGATGAATGCAGTCTGGTCTGTGATTCTCGGTCTAGGACCTGGTGAGGTATCAGGCCCGGTCCATGGAATTTTCAGGCTTTCTGAGAGTGGCAGGGGTTTTTATCTTGAGACCGGAGAGGTTCTTTATACAACTCCGGTAACACGAGTACGGGCAGTTCTCTCCGGTGATAACCGGAAAGCTCCGGTTATGCGATACATTGGATAAAGCCTCTGGATGCTTCAGCATCTTAAAACACAGATCTTTTTTTAAATTTTTTCTATCCCTGCACCCGTGGTTCTTATTATCATGAGTAGCGGTTGGGCGGGAAAATGCGGTGGTGTGGCTGGTCAGGTAGGATATCACCGCGGTAAATCTGCGGGAGTACAGAGGATATACTAAGATATAATAAAATATTTATTATTATATTATAGAGAGAGCGGGAATGAGAGTGTATAGAGGAGAGAGAGCATGTGTGTCATACTATCTGTGAGTGAAAATTTCCCGCTTTCCCGCAATGGAATAAATCGTGGGCCCATATCCACGTCGATCTGGAAATAAATGGATTATTATGAGAAGCATGAACCCGCTGGATGTGCAGAAGACACCGCCTGGCATTACATCAGGTCAGATGATCAACATCAACAGAAAGGCATATGATGTCTCAATAATTGGTAGTGGCCCACTTGATAACTGAAGATGAATATTCATTCATTGAAAGGATTTGCTCCGATAAATTGGATCAAAATTGTGTGAATTAACCATAATATGAAGGATTTTCATCACCAGTTATATTCAAGGCCACTACCCAATAATTGCCATCCTATGCTGAATTTGCGATAATGGATCGGTTTGAATTATTGCATTCAATTGAATAACCACTGTATGTTATACTCCACGACATAATATTTTAATAAATTGAAGAACCCCATAATTCACTATGCGCAGGTTGACAGTAGTAAATGTTCCCTCTATGGTCACCTTACCCCAAAATGAAACTCATAGAAATGACGACTCAAGATATTATAATCGATTACATGGAGTATTGCTTGTTGCATTAGGCTATTCTTGTTCCGAATCTGCCAAAATTTTAGGACATACTGTCACAACGATTGAAAATTGGGTAAATCGGTTTAATGAAGGTGGCTTCAAATCATTAAGGGATGAACCCCATACTGGATGCCCTCCGTCCCTCTCTTTTGACCTAATGAAAGAAATCCGAAACAATCGTAGAAGATCTCTAACTATTGGGATATAACCAGAACCTTTGGGGTGGAAAACTCCTGAGTCATCATATTTCAATTAAGTATGGAATTATTTTTCACGTTAGACAATGTCAAAGAATATTTCACAAATTGGAACTTAGACAAAGAAAATCGAGACCCATTAGTTCCAAAGTTGATCTACAAAACAATCCCGCTACAAAAAAATGATTCAAAAGATTGAGAGCGGGAAGGATGATGTTTGGAGTACAAATGAATGCCACTTCCAACAAAATGGTACAAGATGGACGATTTGTGTATGATATTAGCCCTGTCTTTAATGCGGAAACTTTCCTCGAACATTTGAAGCATATTATTCAATATAAACCCCGAAAAAGAAAATTTTGCTTATTATTGATAATGCCAGATATCACCATGCAACATGGTTGATACCGTGGCTTGAAGAAAATAAACGAAAAATTGAACTCCTCTTTTTACCGTCATATAGTCCTGAATTGAATCCAGTGGAATTGGTTTGGAAAGAAACTCGATATTCTGAAGCGCATAATCGTTATTTTCCCACTGTGCAATCTTTATGGGGGAGTATCACTGAGGCATTTGATCAGTAGGGCAAACCCAATGATAAATTAAGATCGCTTTGCAAAATAAATTATGGCGTTTTAGTATGACTTACCCACTTGAAACGACGAAGAGCCGATTAATTTATTTTGGTTGAAAGATTGATAATAAATTAATCAAGTTATGTATTGTTCCGAAAAAGAAAAGAAATACTAAACTGAATAGAAGAAATGGAATTAAAGTTGTAAAAATCACTATTTTCAAAGGAACATTTAAACTCTGTGAAATACCCTTGTTAATTATATGAAAGATAATAAGCAATCCAATAGTTTGAGAGATTAATATGAAAAAAAATTCGAATAACACATTTGAGCAGTAATGATTCAATATTATTTCAAGTATTGTTAAGTAGAATGTAAATATTGTCCAATGTAATAATGTATAATTTAATATGGATACAATCACCATCAGTTTAATTCGGTGTAAAAATTTATAAAGTAAAAGAGCAATAGATCCCCCTAAAATTCCTAATACTATAATATTTTTAAAAAATTGATAAAAAAATAGAATTATTATTGATAATAAATATGGAGAAGATAATAAAGGTATTTTTAAAAAAACAATGAATGCTGCTTGAATAAAAGTTATCGAAATAAAAAAAATAAGGTTTTTGTTTTTATCTTCAACATTTTTTTTAAAAAATTTAGAAGGAGTAAAAAATAATATTATTATTTCCTGTGGAATATTGAATAGTACCATAATAAATAATAGGTTATATCTTTTGGCTCATATATATTCCTTTCATTTAACGTCATGATTATATGACAATTGCACCGTTTAAAGGATCATAGGTAAAATTGACTGTATCATTGTTTATAGTTAATTGGTATTGTTGACTTGTTGTGGCATTTTGAATAGCCGTAATTACTGAATTGAGAATAGTTATATTTGAATTCCCATTTAAATCTGTGATACAATTCGCACCAAGTATAGTTAATAGAGTGAAGAAAATATATGCTAATACACCTGATTTTGAACCGCTTGGTATTCTAAGCCCTTTAATTATTACGTACTCTTCAAACCAAGTCTGGGCAGTTGATAGTGCCATCCCATATAATAATGCAATATCATTGGCATAAAGAAATATTACACTAACTGCATCTTTTCGGTAATATGCGTATGAATTATTATTTCCAAATAACGTAATTCCATACCAATCACATGATATAGAGGAATTTCCTGTATCATTCTTCACCTTTATTGTGATGGGATTATAATCAATTGTTGGGGTAGCACATACTGTAGAAGTAGTTGAACCACCTGATTTGTTTGTGACTTGAATGCTTTCGATCAATGTTGTTCCTGAATAAAACTCAAGAATACATGTAGGTCTAGGAGTAACTACTAAAGTAAAAGTCTGAGAAGTACCATTATACGTAAGTTGGGGACAAGTATTGCTTAACTGAACCGTAGGTGGAGCATAACTGCAATCGGGTGTGTTATATGGGCAGTTCCCCATCTTACACCACCTTCAAATAGTTATCGCGAATTAAATACTGCGGAGTGATCCATCCATCACAGAATACAATATTATCCTCTATCCATACCGGATCTGAAACATTATATTTCGTCTCTACCCAATACCGATTATTAAATCCAGATAAACTTCCCTTTTCACTAATTTGAGTCCCTATCGATTGATTTACTATTGTATTTATAACTGTATGGAAATCATCATCGGATGTAGAACCCTTCTCTTTTATTGTCAGATTTGTGTATGCTGATGGGTGATAACAAATGGCTTTAGAATTCTTGGGCTTGAACTGAATTTTTAGACTATCAGTATTACATGTTCCAATTACTGCCAGGTCATGTGATTCGGACTTAAAAGCCTCAACAAAATCTGCATAATTATATTGATACCACTTTAGGTTAGGATAAATATCCCAGTATTCAGCAGGGAAATTACCAACTGCAATAATCTTCTTATCACTTTTGAGAAATTCCATTTGAGGATTTATACTCACTTTAGATAACATATGGCCGTTATTAAGGGTGGTCGTCATATCAATGTACGGACCATCGACTGGAATGGGACACTGTGTAAATACTGTGGTCACATTTCTGTTATGGATAATATTCCACATTGGGGTGAGATTCGGAATAATTTGCCCATCTGGAATTGATTTTCCTTTATTAAACAAGGTAACGTAGTTCGTTGGATCAAGGGCAACTTGCTCCCACGTATCCTTGTGTTTATAGGATACTATTTCATTGACAGTTTCAAACAAGTCAACAAACGCTGCTCCAATGGGAGAATAACGGAACGTTACTTCGAAAATATATGCATCAAATCCTTTTGGAACCCACTTTTCAAATTCAGATCGGCTTTTGGCTGCTTCGACCGGGATCGAATAGTGATAAATATCATTTTTAAGGTAGGGGAAAACAAATGTTCGGTTTGTATTAATCGTAAGACATGCAACCTTTTTCCCTTGAACTTTTAAATATTTTTCAAGTAAAAATGCTGAAATCCTTTTTTCTGGACTTTTACTATAAATTAAAACATACATTTCATTCATAATGTAACCTTTTTATAATCATACAATTTCGTTGACCTGGATTATTATGCAGTATCCCTAGTTTTCAACTGTTTTCAAGGGATTAGAACTGATTCTCCCTTGGAATTTGATGAACTTACATACAAATCCTTCGTATCAGAGGTGGTAGAGTGACTATAAGTCTGATTTGTTTTCTGGGTCATTATTTAAGGGGGGCAAATGTGCCTGTAATATGCAGACACTGTTTATTCATCTCTCTGTACCAATGATTCTTAACCGAATCACAGATGATGAGAATGCCATGAATCGTGCCTTTCAATGACAAAAAAATTAGTTTGTGGATTAACGCCAACACAGATTTCGGTAGTGAACGGCGGTGAAAACCACCAAGTGCAATGCAGTCAATAGTGGACAAATATTCATGGCGGCATTTTTCAAAAGAAAAATGCAGGTCTGTTCTCATCACTAATAGAATAGTACGTATGTATAATTGAATTTGAAGAGAGGATCTAAATCATCTCTGCATTGCCGGTAATACTATGATTGAGGCTAATTGATTAAACATTCTTTAACAAAAATAATAATAATAAAAAAAGATCTTATCATATCCTTGAATTGTAGTATTTCAATGTGCATTATTATTTTATAGGGGATAGCGATTAACCCCCTATTTCTGGATTTGAGTATATATGCAATTTATAAACTCGTTGCCATCAGGAGAAGGTTATGCACAATCCTCAATAATTAGAAAATAGTGATTAGTGATAAGTACTATCTATCCTTCAAATTTTGTAGAAGGGACATTAGATTTTCTGTTTCATAAATAGCAAGTTCATTCTTACTACAATATTTCTGAAACAGAGATCTTTGTATCTCATTGAGTATCTTTTGTCCTGTATCGATGGAATATTTAGCCAATTGGAGATATTTCATCCACACTGTCAATAAACCGATCATATTCATCACGGTAATTCCAAAGGAGATTATAACAAGAACATCCAAGTTACTCATCCCCAAACTCGATATAATCAAGAATACTCATATTTCCGTGAATAGAAGCCATATCATTAAGAATAACACTTTTATTCGAGGATTGTTTATCCATGAGGATCAATCCAGACCCGTTGATGAAAGTTTTTGCCGATGTTTTATCACTGGTTTCAGTTGACCGCGATGAGGCATAGGTTGCGGAATCTAGCAGACCGGATACATAGACCTCATCTTGTTTTGAATTAGGTATAGCCTGGATATCAAAAACACATACGGGGGATTCTATTTTCTTAAGATCTTGTAAATGATTAAAATATTCATCAATCCCAAGAACTCCTGTGCTATTTGTTGATATCGAACTATCAATACCGTTTGTGATATGAACTGTCCGATCAGTTGCCGCTTTATTGGTGGTCATCAGATTTAGTGCATAGGTCTCATTAGAATCTCTTATTGAAGAGTGTATCCAATATGATCCATCACAGATCACTGAAGAAGATAACACGTCCCCAATAGTCACGCCGCAGATTACGAGAAATCCAACTACTAGAATACCAGATAGTATACTTTTCATGGAAATACATCCTTATAATTCGATAAAAGATGCCACAGATCTCTGCACCACCAATCAGATATGGAATTTTTCACCAGACGATAGCCATATATCAAAACAGACAATAGGCCCAAGAGTAAGAATGGGGAGTAGAGCCATCCCATCTCAGTTTTTAGTTTATCCAAAAGAGAATACGCTAAATCCCAATTTTTAGTAAGATAATATTCATAATTCACTATCAATCTCTCCTGCCCTACTGGGCATAATAAACTCTGCAGATGAGTATTAAGGATAGAGAAGAGGAAGAAAAAAACAGGCATTTCCGGCAGTTATGGTAAAAATAAAAGATTTGATTAAATTTTTAATTTTCATCATATCATTATTACAATCGTGTTTAAAATTTGTTCTCCGGACAATTTTTTAGACTTCCTGGGTATCGGTCTACAATTTTGCACTTTCGTAGTCTTCGGCTTCCCTGATATGTCCAATAGAGGTGTGGACATTGATGTTGAGAACATAGTTCTGTATTTCAGTAGTTCGCTAACTCATTTACAGATATTAATTATTTAACGTAACTATATCGAGATCTCTCAATTGGAACCCTGTATGAGGGAATTCGAGTCCTAAACTTTCTCAACTTTTTTGTATAATTCCAAAGGAGATCAAGGAACCATTCAAACCTGAATGCACGCAAAATAATTACACGAGGACCTGTCTGGATAGGTGAAAAATAATCCCATGCTATCGCAAGCCAAATATTCTTTAAGAGCATTGAAACTATGGCGTAAAAATACCTAAGTTTTACACTTTTAGACGATGTTTTAGGCTTTGACCGGTTTCTCATCCTATAAGATGATTCAATTGCGAATCGAGTACGATATATGTTGAAAATCTTTTTGAACTTCCAATCTATTCCAAATACAACATATCCATAGTTAATCGCTTTGTTCTTCCCTCTTTTCCCTTTCGAGTATGTGGTAACAACAGCTAATCTGAAAGTAACTGGACACTTTCGGTCCTTCATTGTATAGGTGTCAAACCTTGATCCTCTTCCGTCTAATAACTCTATCATCCGTTTTCCATGTCTTTTTACTGGGATAATGTGAGGCACATCGCAGATCTGTAATAGTTTGATAACTTTTTTACTATAAAAACCACGATCTAAACATAAAACCTCCATCTTCAGGTTTAATGACTTTATTACGTCCAAAAAGTATGCTACATAGTAAGCTGAAGAGAACTCCGGATGCATCGGGAGGATGGATAAAGTAAGCTGACGGTTTTTGTTAATGACATACAGAGTTGCGTATCCGTAAAAATCGTTTGTAGACTTCTTTTTCTGGCTTCGGACAATATAATCACAGTTTTCCTGGGTTTGATTACCATAGTAGGGATCCAACGTAAAATCTATTGCGAATTTATACGCTGTTCCAGGATTAAGGATGGATATTGCATCAGAGGTTAGTATTTCTACATTATTTTCCTGAAGAAAGTCAAAGTCAAGTTTCTGAAGGTGGTGCCGCATTGAGGTTTCACAAGGAACATTAACAAGACTATTCGTTGTTGAATGAATTGATCCCTGATTAGAAGCCATTCCGACGACTGTTTCAATAACTTTTCTCTGGTTCAGTTTTCCTCGAATCGGGATTTGAAGAGTATTGTCAAGCGCAGAAACGACCCTTCTAAAGCACGTCTTCTCGCTAATTGAAGGGCAATTTGTCGCAGGATTGGATTTAAACTGATATGCCACAGGGGGCAACTCATATCTATATTAAGGTGCCGAATTGCACTCGGCGTCGAAAAATTGAGTTGGTGAACTACTGTATTTGGTCTCATGACTTGTTTTGTCCTTTTAATTACAGGATTTTCAATCCCATCGAAGGGTTAGATCCTATCAGAAAAATATAAGTCATGAAATTATTCCGATATCCTGGGGTACTGCTCCACCACCTAAAATGATGTACCGGCGCCATTGGTGATTTGATAACAACCAGAACTCGACAACCCCGGGAATCGATTGTATTTTTACTAATTCAGAAAGATGCATGATATCCTCTGTAAATTGAAAAACACCAGGGGTACGGGATCTTCGAATTCTTATAAAAAGAATATCCTTAGTTCCTTTCCATGCAATAAGGTGAAAGAGACTTTCCGGCCCGGTTGTTTTTTCAACCTGATAACCTGCTAATAAAAGAAGTCGTCGAGCTGATGAAGTAGCAATTCGATCATATTTTTGACTCGTATTCATCGTTCATCCTCAAAAAACAAGATGGATCATTTCAGCATGATTCACTCGGACTTTGGTTGCAGAAGTAATCAGGGTATTTTTCAAAGGAAAGAAATTAAAAAGGGGATATAGGTTAGATATCACACTCCACCTCCATTCACTAGGCAAAAGGTTATCTTTCAATGGAGACAGTATAGATGATGATCTCCGTTCTCTGATGCACATGTGGCAATGAGTAGTCAAGGGGCGGGGATCATTATGAGTCATCTTCTCTCTCCTTATCCCGGATTTTACCAGAATAAATCAGATTCGTGCACAATTTTCTTTTGTGATTCAAGAGATCACCACAGAACAGTGAGGTCTTTTGCCTCAGTGTCTGCATATTCGACTCATTAGATCTTAATAAAATAGTTTCGGTATCTTTTGTGACAAGTTAATCTAAGTAATCGTTTTTTATGTAATACAATGATGCAACGTTGAAATAATACGGTTTATGAATGTGATATAGGTTTTTTTTGACGATTATCTTTTTTTTTAAAAAATGTTTAATCAATTTGCCCGGAACGTGATACTAGAGATAATACGTGGATGATTTTGATCACTCGTTCAAATTCTTTTATACATACATGCTATTCTGATAGTGATGAGAACAAACCTGCATTTTTCGTTTGAAGAATGTTGCCATGAAAATGTGCCCATCACTGAGCGTATTATACTCATTGGTGCCATTCACCCAGGTAAATCCTCCGCTAGTGTTAATCCACAAGCCTGGAGTTTCTGTCGTGGAAGGGTAGGATCCATGGCATTCTCATCATCTATGATTTGGCATGAATCATTCGTACAGAGAGATGAATAAACAGTGTCTGCTTATTACAGGCACATTTACCCCCCTTTAAAAATGACAAATAACTCAAAGAAGACCAGTAGTGACTCTACCTCCACTGAAACGAAGGATCTGTATGTAATTACATCAAATCCAAAAAATTTCAAGGGAAAATCGGTCCTACTCCTTGAAGAACAGTTAAGAAACCAAGGGTATTCTGTTGCAATCTTGTACATGTGCAATGGGTTTATTGACACTCATAATGCATTGCAATCCGGACGTTACCATTATTCGATTCCCATCGAGGCTGCAAAGAGCAGGGAAGCATTTGAAGCATGGGTTCCAGTTGGCTATGATAAGTACATCCTTGAGGTTACCTTGCCATATTCTCCGATCGGGGCTGCATACCTGGATCTCTTTCAGAGTATCAATGAAGTAATTCCGTATGATCTGAAAGACTCCTGGAAAGAGCATATTCTGGATCCGCAAAACTCATTCGAAAGCCTTGAAATCCCGTTTTCAGGAGATATTTCACCGATGTGGGATATTATTCACAACCGAACTGTTCAAACAATCATCTCGAAATCACCAATCCCCCTGAACGGTCCCTATCTGGATACTACACCTGCACTTATCAATCCGGATCTGATCCTGAAAGAACAGGTAACTCCACGTATACAGTTCCCTCACAGTGAGAAGAAGGTACTTGCTTTTGGTCCTATCCCTGCAGAGTACTGGGATATCTATCCAGGTATGGTCTGGAATCTATCAGAGTATGACATTTTCAGGAATGAGTTTCTATCCGGAAACTACGACTATGTAATCCTGGGAACTGGATATACGGAAGAACTCAAAACCAGTGAGGTGAATTCGAAATATACTATCATCAGTTATCAACTTCCGTTAGGCCAGGGAGCAAGTTCATCCTCAAGGAATATAACGAGATCTCCGAATCTGTCCAATGTGTTTCAGAAGATAAAAAATGGGCAACGGGGAGATTCATTGACGTCCTGTCACTGTGCGTATGAAGAATACTCGGACAAATACTGGATCAAGAAAAAGGTTATCGACAAAGACCTGATCTGGACCGAGAAAAATATCGTGTATTGCAACGGGTGGGTAGTTCCCCAGTATTTGATCCTGGAAGGTCTTCTGGAGGTGAATTAGATGTGTGGAACATCTGTAATAAATTGTCCTGGAACGACAAAATTTGGATTCCCTCCCACATTTGTTGTAACATGGGATCCTCAAGGTTCAGATGTGCTTTCAGGTGATCTACGTTTATATTCTGGACATCAATTGTTAAAAGAAGAATATGGAAGTAGTATGACATATACTCCAGATCCATGCACCCCGCCAGGCAAATATAAATTTTGCCTAACTGAATGGGGAGAACTTTGTCAAAATGGATGCAATGGAAATTGTTGTGAATGGATAGTTGAATCAGCTGATGGTGATGAACCTGATAGTTCTCCTTATATTGGCTTTAATATTCATGAGTATAGTTGTTGTTCACAAGTATGGAATGAGGCAGTCTGCAAAGAGAACGCAATAATTCTTCTGGCTAGGACTGGTAATCTATCTCAATGGCAAGAACAACTAACTAGTTGTTACTGGAGAAAAAACAAATGTTATGCTTCGCATCCCTTTATTAATGCTGCAACCCCAAAGAAGGATTTGTATTATGTTTCAGTAAGAAATGACTGCGGGTGCCCAGGTCATGCAGTTGTTGGTGAAATAAAAGACAAAACTGTAAGTATCGAAAATTTCACAAACTGGAGATTTATTCAATGGGGAAATTTAAACATTACACCTGGAGAAATCGAAACTGATGATGATGGTAAGCAAATCTATCAAATTCCATTAGGTTGTGGAAGTACTGGTACAACAGTTATAATTACAAAAATTAATACATTATCAGTTATAGATTGTAAAATCAAAATTGGATTTAGCGATCCAGTCGTCATTTTCAATATAGATAATTTGGGTGATGTAACAATTGGAACATTGAATTAATTATTCAAAATTTTTTATCAAATAATTCAATTTTTTTCAGTTTTATTACTGATAGATATCTTTTTAAATAATCATTCTAATTTGTGCAAGAATTAATTGTGTTAAAAAAATCAACCTCCTTCTCCAGATACCTTCAAAGCGTGGAGGTAACCATCTTTCGTAGTATAATACACCCACTTATTTAATATAAGAGGAGTAGAATAAACAGCCTTTCCAAGTGTTTCATAGTTCCATATGATAGATCCATTCAAGGCATTTACTGCTACAATATTACCATCTTCTCCACCTATATAAAGTATTTCTTTTGAGATTACAGAAGTTCCACCTACCATGTACGGATCGACATGGGAGATCCACTTTTTTTCTCCTGTGCGGGCATCTAATGCATATTCATATCCATCTGTATCTCCGAAATATACAATTCCAGACTCAATAAAGGGAAACTTCCAGATATAGGAGTGCATTATTTTATTTTTCCAAATCAACGTACCATTCTGGGCATTCACAGAATAAAAAATACGGTCAGTAGTTCCAAAATAAATCACTCCATCAGAAAGAATTGAGTTTATGTGGTTTTGATTATGGATAAAAAATTTCCATCTTTCTTCTCCAGTATACATATCAAGGGCATAAAGGTTGGTGTAATTATCACAGAAATATATATTCTCCCCATCTGTCATCAGAGGTGAAGATACAAATTTCCCGGATTTGAACCTCCAGATTTCTGTTCCGGTTGAGGCATTGAGGGCATACACATTGGTAAAGTTACAATTAAAAAAAACCATATCTCCGTCATCCACAGGAGGATCCGAAACAAATGACTCCGTTTTGGATCTCCATTTTTCTTTTCCTGTTAGGGCATCTAAAGCATACAAATAATCGGGATCTTTTCTTCCAAAATAGATCGTGCTTTTTCCATCCTGAAGAGTTGAAAGGATACTTGCATTGGTGGTTACATTCCATCGTTTCGTTCCTGTCATTGGATCAACGGAAATTACATTTCCATTGTGAATAAAATATACAAATTTTTTCGAAATTACCGGGTTTTCAACATTTGGATATTTCCACTTGATTTCACGTGTTTGGGGATCGAGAGCATACAAATTATGATCTAAATTGTTAAAAAATAAGGTATCGTTTACAATTTGAAAGAATGAATAGGTATAGATTGGATTCGGTTTGCTTGGATTTTCACCAATAAAACTCCATTCATCTCCATGATAATGAGTAAAATTCGAAAAATCATAACTCGGAAAAGCGGTCACACTAATCGGAGTAGAATTATTCACTTCAGATCCTTTCTCCTGGACTAGATCTGTACATCCACAGCAGAGGAGTGTTACTCCGAGGAAAAACAAGTAAAGCAGGGTAAAAGGTTTTGTTATCATAATGCACCTCATAATTGTATCTAACATTTTACATCTTCAAATTATATTGATATGGGATATAAGTTACTCATGTTAATAATTGTATATAATAATTACTTTTTATTTAGTCATTTATTTTAAATAAAATTTTCATTCTTCTTTACCCCTCTTCTCTTCTTCTTTTTACATGGAAATGCATATGAAATTGGAAACAAATTGCATATAGTGGATTTTCATTCGCCAAGCATGAGGCAGCGCCTCATATGGATTTTAGAGGAAAGAAATTAAAAAGGGGATATAGGTTAGATATCACACTCCACCTCCATTCACTAGGCAAAAGGTTATCTTTCAATGGAGACAGTATAGATGATGATCTCCGTTCTCTGATGCACATGTGGCAATGAGTAGTCAAGGGGCGGGGATCATTATGAGTCATCTTCTCTCTCCTTATCCCGGATTTTACCAGAATAAATCAGATTCGTGCACAATTTTCTTTTGTGATTCAAGAGATCACCACAGAACAGTGAGGTCTTTTGCCTCAGTGTCTGCATATTCGACTCATTAGATCTTAATAAAATAGTTTCGGTATCTTTTGTGACAAGTTAATCTAAGTAATCGTTTTTTATGTAATACAATGATGCAACGTTGAAATAATACAATTTAAGAATGTGATATAGGTCTTTTTGACGATTATCATTTTTTTAAAAAAATGTTTAATCATTTTGCCCGGATCGTGATACTAGAGATAATACGTGGATGATTTTGATCCCTCGTTCAAATTCTTTTATACATACATGCTATTCTGATAGTGATGAGAACAAACCTGCATTTTTCGTTTGAAGAATGTTGCCATGAAAATGTGCCCATCACTGAGCGTATTATACTCATTGGTGCCATTCACCCAGGTAAATCCTCCGCTAGTGTTAATCCACAAGCCTGGAGTTTCTGTCGTGGAAGGGTAGGATCCATGGCATTCTCATCATCTATGATTTGGAATGAATCATTTGTATAGAGAAATGAATAAACAGTGTCTGCTTATTACAGGCACATTTACCCCCCTTAAAAAATGACAAATAACTCAAAGAAGACCAGTAGTGACTCTACCTCCACTGAAACGAAGGATCTGTATGTAATTACATCAAATCCAAAAAATTTCAAGGGAAAATCGGTCCTACTCCTTGAAGAACAGTTAAGAAACCAAGGGTATTCTGTTGCAATCTTGTACATGTGCAATGGGTTTATTGACACACATAATGCATTGCAATCCGGACGTTACCATTATTCGATTCCCATCGAGGCTGCAAAGAGCAGGGAAGCATTTGAAGCATGGGTTCCAGTTGGCTATGATAAGTACATCCTTGAGGTTACCTTGCCATATTCTCCGATCGGGGCTGCATACCTGGATCTCTTTCAGAGTATCAATGAAGTAATTCCGTATGATCTGAAAGACTCCTGGAAAGAGCATATTCTGGATCCGCAAAACTCATTCGAAAGCCTTGAAATCCCGTTTTCAGGAGATATTTCACCGATGTGGGATATTATTCACAACCGAACTGTTCAAACAATCATCTCGAAATCACCAATCCCCCTGAACGGTCCCTATCTGGATACTACACCTGCACTTATCAATCCTGATCTGATCCTGAAAGAACAGGTAACTCCACGTATGCAGTTCCCTCACAGTGAGAAGAAGGTACTTGCTTTTGGTCCTATCCCTGCAGAGTACTGGGATATCTATCCAGGTATGGTCTGGAATCTATCAGAGTATGACGCTTTCAGGAATGAGTTTCTATCCGGAAACTACGACTATGTAATCCTGGGAACTGGATATACGGAAGAACTCAAAACCAGTGAGGTGAATTCGAAATATACTATCATCAGTTATCAACTTCCGTTAGGCCAGGGAGCAAGTTCATCCTCAAGGAATATAACGAGATCTCCGAATCTGTCCAATGTGTTTCAGAAGATAAAAAATGGGCAGCGGGGAGATTCATTGACGTCCTGTCACTGTGCGTATGAAGAATACTCGGACAAATACTGGATCAAGAAAAAGGTTATCGACAAAGACCTGATCTGGACCGAGAAAAATATCGTGTATTGCAACGGGTGGGTAGTTCCCCAGTATTTGATCCTGGAAGGTCTTCTGGAGGTGAATTAAATGTGTGGAATATTGGCTCTATCGGATCCTGGGACAACAATATGTGGATCATCCAGTCCTACAATTTCGGTAACCTGGGATAATCAAGTATATGCGCCTGAATTAATCGATATAAGTTTGTTTATTGATGGTAAAAATGTAAAATCGTGTACTAAATGTTCTTCTCTTACATATACACCCAGCCCATGTGACTTCGGGCCGGGAACGTATCCAGTCACTGCTTCCGGGGATGCATTTCAAGTAAATAAAGGATGGGTAGTTGAAAATCCAGGATGTGAAGAGTCAGATAATTGCTCGTTTATTAATTTTGATATTCACCAATACAAATGTGGTGATTGCGATTGGAGGGATGCTGCTTGCTTCGAAAATGCAGTAATTCTTCTAGCCAGGACTGGAAATTTATCCCAATGGCAGAATCAACTAACCAATTGTCGCTGGAGAAGAAATGCAAATTGTCCAGATTATCCATTTATCAACTCAAATGTCCCAACTAGAGATTTGTATTACGTTTCAGTAACAAATGATTGCGGGTGCCCAGGTCATGCAGTTGTTGGTGAAATAAAAGACACAACTATAAGCATTGAAAATTTTCAAAATTGGAGATTTATTCAATGGGGAAACTTAAACATTACACCTGGAGAAATCGAAACTGATGATGATGGCAAGCAAATTTATCAAATTCCATTAGGTTGTGGAAGTACAGATACAAAAGTTACAATTATGAAAATTAATGCATTATCAGTTACAGATTGTGATATTCATGTTGTGTATAGTAATCCATTAGTCATTTTCAATATAGATAATTTGGGTGATGTAACAATTGGAACCTAGTATTAATTATTTTTATTTTAATAATTGATTAATATCTTTTTTGAAATAATACCTCTAATTAGTGCAAGAATTAATTATATTATAAAAAATCAACTCACATCTTCAGATACCTTCAAAGCATGGAGGTATCCATCTTTCGTAGTATAATACACCCATTCATTCAATATAAGAGGAGTGGAAAAAACACCCCCTCCTAGTGTTTTATACTTCCATAAAATAGATCCATTCAAGGCGTTTACTGCTACAAGATAACCATCTGCTCCACCGATATATAGTATTCCTTTTGAAATTGCAGGAGATCCACCAACCATGAAAGAATCGACATGGGAAATCCACTTTTTTTCTCCTGTCTGGGCATCCAATGCGGATAAGAACCCTACATCGTCTCCAAAATATACAATATGATCTTCTACAACTGGAGTATGATAGACTCTGTTATGGATATTATTTTTCCATATTAGTGTACCGTTTTGGGAATTTACAGCATAAAATTGACCTTTAATGTTAATGCTTCCAAAATAAATTATTCCTTCACGTATGACCGACTTTTCATAATTAGCAGAACTATTCCATATTTTATTTCCCGAATAAATATCAATAGCTCTTACAACTGAATAATTATCACTGAAATATAATAACCCATTTTCAGTTAGAAGGGGAGAATTAACATGTTTATCAGTATTAAATCTCCAGATTTCTGTTCCGGTTGAGGCATTGAGGGCATACACATTGATATAGTTGCAACTAAAAAAGACCATACCAGAATCTTCTACCGGGGAATTAGAGACAAATGACTCTGTTTTGGAACTCCATTTTTCTTTTCCGGTTAGGGCATCTAAGGCATACAAATAATCGGGATCTTTTCTTCCAAAATAGATAGTGGTTTTTCCATCCTGAAGAGTCGAAAGAATACTTGCATTGTTGGTAACATTCCATCGTTCTACTCCCGCCTTTGGATCAACAGCAACTACATTCCCATTGTGAATAAAATATATGAGATTATTTGAAATAACCGGATTATCAACACCTGAATATTTCCACTTGATTTCACGTGTTTGGAGATCAAGAGCATACAAATTATGATCTAAATTGTTAAAAAATAAGGTATCGTTTACAATTTGAAAGAATGAATAGGTATAGATTGGATTCGATTTTGTTGAAGTATCACCAATAAAACTCCATTCATCTCCATGATATAGAGTAATATTCGAAATTATGTCGTTTGAAGGAGCGATCTCATTTATCTGGGTTGAGTTATTTACTCCAAGTCCTCTCTCCTGTACCAGATCAATACATCCACAACAGAGGAGTGTTACTCCGAGGAAAAACAGGCAAAACAGGGTAAAAGGTTTTGTTATCATAATGCACCTCATAATTGTATCTAACATTTTACATCTTCAAATTATATTGATATGGGATATAAGTTATTCATGTTAATAATTGTATATGATAATTACTTTTTATTTAGTCAATTTTTTTAAATAAAATTTTCATTCTTCTTTACCTCTCTTCTCTTCTTCTTTTTACATGGAAATGCATATGAAATTGGAAACAAATTGCATATAGTGGATTTTCATTCGCCAAGTATGAGGCAGCGCCTCATAGGGGTTTTAGAGGAAAGAAATTAAAAAGGGGATATAGGTTAGATACCACACTCCACCTCCATTCACTAGGCAAAAGGTTATCTTTCAATGGAGACAGTATAGATGATGATCTCCGTTCTCTGATGCACATGTGGCAATGAGTAGTCAAGGGGCGGGGATCATTATGAGTCATCTTCTCTCTCCTTATCCCGGATTTTACCAGAATAAATCAGATTCGTGCACAATTTTCTTTTGTGATTCAAGAGATCACCACAGAACAGTGAGGTCTTCTGCCTCAGTGTCTGCATATTCGACTCATTAGATCTTAATAAAATAGTTTCGGTATCTTTTGTGACAAGTTAATCGAAGTAATCGTATTTTATGTAATATAATGATGCAACATTGAAATAATACAATTTAAGAATGTGACATAGGTCTTTTTTGACGATTATCATTTTTTTTAAAAAATGTTTAATCAATTTGCCCGGATCGTGATACTAAAGATAATTCGTGGATGATTTTGATCCCCTGTTCAAATTCTTTTATACATACATGCTATTCTGGTAGTGATGAGAACAAACCCGCATTTTTCGTTTCAAGAATGCTGCCATGAAAATTTGCCCATCACTGAGCGTATTATACTCATTGGTCATTGTTGCCATTCACCCAGGTAAATCCTCCGCTAGTGTTAATCCACAAACCTGGAGTTTCTGTCGTGGAAGGGTAGGATCCATGGCATTCTCATCATCTATGATTTGGAATGAATCATTTGTATAGAGAAATGAATAAACGGTGTCTGCTTATTACAGGCACATTTACCCCCCTTAAAAAATGACAAATAACTCAAAGAAGACCAGTAGTGACTCTACCTCCACTGAAACGAAGGATCTGTATGTAATTACATCAAATCCAAAAAATTTCAAGGGAAAATCGGTCCTACTCCTTGAAGAACAGTTAAGAAACCAAGGGTATTCTGTTGCAATCTTGTACATGTGCAATGGGTTTATTGACACACATAATGCATTGCAATCCGGACGTTACCATTATTCGATTCCCATCGAGGCTGCAAAGAGCAGGGAAGCATTTGAAGCATGGGTTCCAGTTGGCTATGATAAGTACATCCTTGAGGTTACCTTGCCATATTCTCCGATCGGGGCTGCATACCTGGATCTCTTTCAGAGTATCAATGAAGTAATTCCGTATGATCTGAAAGACTCCTGGAAAGAGCATATTCTGGATCCGCAAAACTCATTCGAAAGCCTTGAAATCCCGTTTTCAGGAGATATTTCACCGATGTGGGATATTATTCACAACCGAACTGTTCAAACAATCATCTCGAAATCACCAATCCCCCTGAACGGTCCCTATCTGGATACTACACCTGCACTTATCAATCCTGATCTGATCCTGAAAGAACAGGTAACTCCACGTATGCAGTTCCCTCACAGTGAGAAGAAGGTACTTGCTTTTGGTCCTATCCCTGCAGAGTACTGGGATATCTATCCAGGTATGGTCTGGAATCTATCAGAGTATGACGCTTTCAGGAATGAGTTTCTATCCGGAAACTACGACTATGTAATCCTGGGAACTGGATATACGGAAGAACTCAAAACCAGTGAGGTGAATTCGAAATATACTATCATCAGTTATCAACTTCCGTTAGGCCAGGGAGCAAGTTCATCCTCAAGGAATATAACGAGATCTCCGAATCTGTCCAATGTGTTTCAGAAGATAAAAAATGGGCAGCGGGGAGATTCATTGACGTCCTGTCACTGTGCGTATGAAGAATACTCGGACAAATACTGGATCAAGAAAAAGGTTATCGACAAAGACCTGATCTGGACCGAGAAAAATATCGTGTATTGCAACGGGTGGGTAGTTCCCCAGTATTTGATCCTGGAAGGTCTTCTGGAGGTGAATTAAATGTGTGGAATATTGGCTCTATCGGATCCTGGGACAACAATATGTGGATCATCCAGTCCTACAATTACGGTAACCTGGGATAATCAAGAATATGCGCCTCCATTAATCGATATAAGTTTGTTTATTGATGGTAAAAATGTAAAATCGTGTACTAACTGTTCTTCTCTTACATATACACCCAGCCCATGTGACTTCGGGCCGGGAACGCATCCAGTCACAGCTTTCGGGGATGGATTTCAAGTAAATAGGGGATGGGTAGTTGAATCAGTCATTCCTAAAGTATCTTTGCGATGGGATTCAATAGAAACGCTTTCTTCAGGTCTTTTTTCCCCAAAACTCATAGCAGCAGCGTATGATATTACAGACTGTAAAGTAACTATAGACGTATACCTTGATGAGGGGTTACTAATTTCAAGTGTTGGACCATCTGTAACTGCAACTATACCATACCAACTATTTGACTCAAATTCACTAGCGTCTGGACCCCATACAATCCGCGCCGTAGCAAAAAGCGAATGCGGAGATAGTGAAGCCGTTTATTGTAAATTTGTGATCGGTGATACGGCTATGAATGTTAGTGGTTGCTCTTCGATTCATCTAGTTCCAATATTATTTATAGAATCTGATGGGCTTTGTGCATTAGTTGCAAAATATCAATGTGATATATGCTGGTTGTGCTCGAGTGATATTATGATTCCCGTAACAAGTTCAACAGATTTATCTATTCAAGTCGAATGGGCTGAAATATCGTCTCCTGTGTCTAGATCAGATCATATTGATTATGATTATTCTTTAGGATCTGGGACTGTGAATGGGATTTTTGCATATGTCGTCCCAAGCTCAGGGATTTACTCAATTATTGCTTCAAGTTCGACAAATTGTACTGGAGTCAGAAATATTGGTGGGGGATATGATGAAAATGGTAATCCTAAAAAAGGGATTATTCTTCCTGCTTATATTTCAGGTAATCCAAGTTGTACAGCAACTCTTAAAAATTTATAAATTCTATGGCTTTTAAAAAAAAAAATTCTCTAATATTTTTTAGGTACAATTTGAAAATTATTAATATCATACTATTTTAAAATTAATTTAGAAAGTAATTAACTTAAGATCTCAAAAAAATCTGCCATATTGTAGTAATACTACATCTGAAATATAGTTATATAATTCAATCGCAATTATTATTCCGATTACAGAATACATAATGTATCTGATTTGATTTTTATTCAAATTTTCATTTGATGACAACCCTGCCGACCAGATTTTTGCACTCCAAAAGAGAAATCCTAGGCCTATTATAAAACTACATGCAGATAATCCGATAAGGGTAACTAATTCTTTAATAAAAATTGTATTATTTGTTACTATAGAAGAAGAAAATGTAGTTGAATAATGCTGCATCAAATACATTTTAGCAGAATAACGAATATCATTCGTAATTAGAAACCAAACCTTAAAAATAATAAATGAGAGAAACTGGGGAACCATACCATAAGTAATCCAGGTCAATGTCCTGAAGAAATGGTTAATAGATATTTTTGCAAAATAATATAGTGCAACTGTAAAAAAAATACTATATTCTATCAGGTCTAATAAAGGGCCCAAAAATTCATAAAATGCAATTAAGGCAAAATAAAACGGAAAAATTGGGTTACTTTTATCAAAGTCACCTAACATTGTGTAAGATGAATAATAAGTGATAAAGTTATATGGGCCATTTATAATGCATAATAACCCAATAATTACAACCGGTATCCATGGATTTAATGTTTTTGAGTTAAATTTGTTAAAAAAGAGGTTTGGTTGAAGAAGAAGGAGTTTTAATGCACGGTAAATAATTGAAATGCTTGAATAAACATTAGAGACTGGAATTGAGATATTCCATACGCTTTCTTCATCCTCAAAATCAGGATTATCATTATATTCTTGACGTGACATAATTGAATTTCCTCTTGATATAATTATAGTAGATTCAAATCATAATCATTAATTTTAATCTAACGGAACTACTTTGTATTAATATAGATATTAATCTATTTGGTAAAAAGAAATTGACGATACCTAAAAATCAAGTGAAAATTGGAAAAACAGGTTCTAAATTTTCTCAAAATTTAAAAACTCGATCAAATTTTCAGTTGTGTGAACTCAGTAGTTTGCTAGCCCATTTATGGGCTTCCATTAGTTAAGGTCACTATATCAAATATCCTTATATTGGACAATATATGAGGGAATTCTAGTCCTAAACTTTCTTACCTTTTTTCAATAATTCCAAAGGAGATCAAAGAATTATTCAAATCTGAATGGATGCCGAATTATAACTTGAGGACTAGTGCCTCTCGCCACCTAAAATAGAGGGTAAAGGTGGTGTAATTTTATCCTTGTATGTTCGGACCTAAACTGCCATTTTACGGACTTATTATTCTCATTTCTGCTCATTGTCAACGCTCTATTTCATCCACTAATGAATTCAAATCTCCGATTCTTCGATTTAACCACAGTGTCAAATGACGCTCAATTCAATCTCGGCAAAATTTTACGACAAACCGTATGTCTTCTCCACTTGATTTTAACTACATTATAGTTTAATATAAAATCTTTTGGAATAATTTTCGTATACTTGTCTAGGATTTTCATTATGAAATAACGAGAATTAAGGGTTATATGTCTGACTATCCATTCCATTTCAATTATTTAATTGACATCTGATATATGAAGGATAAACGAATTGAATTCAGTGAATATTTTAGCTCTTAAAACAATAAAAAAAGAATGAATTTTGCCATATTCAACCCTAATTAAAAAGGTGGATGATAAAAAACATTCAAATTTAAACGATTTTATAGCAAAAAGATTTGATAGAAGGGAATTATAAGAAATATTCTTGGTTTTAAAATATATTCATTGATTGATTCCATCGTGTTATTGTCACAACGGGCTCAATGTTAACGCAAGTATTAGATAATTTTAAGTTGTAATCGTCACAGTCCCTTATGATATTACTACTATTAAAGCGTTGATCAAATATTCTGTTACATTCAGATTTATCGGGATTATTGTTCTTTCTCTTTTGTTTTATCAAGTAATGTAGCAAAGTAAGCAGTAAGAAGATTCCCTCCATGAGAACCCTCACCGGTTACAAGAATATTCGGGGTGACAATGATCTTCCCATCAGCAATTTTTTGTATCGCCTGGAGCATGGCTACGTTTTCTGCTCCAAGAGCTTCTTTCTGAGCAATATATGCCTTTGCCGTACCGATACCGACCTGTTCATTTGCATATGCTGCTCCTTCAGCATTTGCTTTTGTGGCATCACGGGCACCATATGCAGACTCACGAGCAGCCTGTGCATTGTCCTTATTGATATCAATCGATAATTTTGCTGCAATAACCTGGCCTATATATCGGCCCAGGTTGTCTTATTAGCAGCAATAATTCATTTTCATTAGACATTTTGTGGTATAGGTAATATTGCATAATTTCTGAATCTATCATCTGGAAATTAGGTAATCTCAATTTTTATCCCAAACTTTGCAATACATTAAGGAATAGACCTTAAATTTTTTAGATGAGGTGTCTTTATCCATTTTATTCAATGTTGTCCAATTTATTAACTCTCAATATTAGGGATTGATCTAAATTTGAATTCCAATGAATTTTGCCGTTATGAGCAAAATAATCTCCAGATCTAACATTATTCCCTATTGGTGGAAAAGTTTGGGTTTTGTGTGCTAATCATATTAAAGTAATTATAATATAAAGATATACAAATGAATAAATGTGAATCGTGTAATAAAGAATTTGAAACAAATATTAATACTTGCCCATTTTGCGGGCATAAATTTAAAGAAAATAATTTGAAGAAATTCTATTGTTATTTTTTATCGTTATGTTATGCATTTGAAATAATAGTGATCTCATGTTTATTTTTCTTTATATATAATAGAATAATTGCTCATGATGATTACCAGATATTTGTTACAAATGGCTTTATAGAATTGTCATCAATTTTAATTGCGATTCTCTTATTTATAATCTGGAAAATACGTCAACAAATTGATATATTGCCTAATATTAGTGACTCATATAAAGATAACAGATTGGAATTTACAGATAATAACGGGAAAATTTTACCTGACAATAATTCATATGGAACATTACGAGAACGAACTTATGCATATATAATCGATTTTATAATTTTATATGCTATTATTTCGATTTTTCACTTTTTTATTCTTAAACAAATTACTGATCCAATAATATTTCAAAATCTTTATTGTCAAATAAAATTATATGAAGTAATGTTTTCATTATTGTTTCCATGGTTATATTTCGCATTATTAGAAAGCTCTCGTTATCAGGGAACTATAGGAAATCTTTGTTTGAAAATGAAGGTCGTGGATCTAAACAGTAATAGAATCACATTAATTCAGGGTATCGTTCGAGGATTGATGAAAACAATACCATTTCTTGTAAATATTATCTATGTTGTAACTGTATTAATTATTTTTATAATAATCAATATTGAAGTAACAAATATGCAACTTACACATGATAAAATCGCTAAAACGTTAGTAATTAAGGAGACTGAAGATAGTTTCTAAACAAGCCTTCATATTACAAATACACATTTATTCCACATAGTTCTGAAATTACACATTGAATCAATTAATAATTTGCTTATTGAACAAGTGATAATATGCAATTTCTATGATTCATCAGAAATGACGAGTGAAATATTTATTAAACCCTCACAATATAACTCTCAAAAATTGTGAGATTAAAATTATTGTTCTTTCTCTTTTGTTTTATCAAGTAATGTTGCAAAGTAAGCAGTAAGAAGATTCCCTCCATGAGAACCCTCACCGGTTACAAGAATATTCGGGGTGACAATGATCTTCCCATCAGCAATCTTTTGTATCGCCTGAAGCATGGCTACGTTTTCAGCTCCAAGAGCCTCTTTCTGAGCAATATACGCTTTTGCCGTACCGATACCAACCTGTTCATTTGCATATGCTGCTCCTTCAGCATTTGCTTTTGTGGCATCGCGGGCACCATATGCAGACTCACGAGCAGCCTGTGCATTGTCCTTATTGATATCAATGGATAATTTTGCTGCAATAACCTGACCCTGCATATCGGCACGTGCTGTCTTCTCAGCAACAGCAATTCGTTCCTCCTGTGCTTTTGCTTCCTGCTGGTACTGCTGCTGTTGTTGTACCGCTATCTCTTTTAATGTCTGTGTCTTGAGAAGTGTATCATCCACTTTGATGTAGGCAATTAACAGTCCCTGAACTTCCAGATGGTACTTCTTGAACTCTTCCTGTGCCTTCTCGAATGCGGTCTGCTGAAGCTTGGTCCGGTCATGAACAAACTGCAACGCCTGTTGTTTCCCAGCCTCATTCCTGAAAGAAGCATCAATCAACGGATGGGCTACCTGTTCAATCAGGTTGTATACACTTCCGAACCGTGCAATTACAAATGAGGCATTATCAGCAGGAATCCGGATGATAAGCCTGACATCTACCTCAAGCTGAAATCCATCCTGGGATGTGACCCGTAACTGTCCGAACTTAAAAAATTCAGTGACTGATGCAGTTTCAATTTTTCCTTTCTGCGTAAACTGAAGGGTTTCTTTTGCTCCATCTGGACTTGCCCAGTCAATCGTAACCGCACTTGTTGGAACAATGTCTCCACGGTACGCTGCTGTATTCAGATTGTATTGACCCGGTGGAATCGGGTTGCGGAGAATACCTCTCTTCGTCTTATCACTGATCAGAAGGTGTTCCGCATTCTCGTGGATAGGTTGATTCAGATCAGGATTTTCAGGTAAATCCGGAGCAGGGCCTGATGGCTTTTCGAGTTCTTCTCCCACGCTTGAGGTAATGACTGCAACATTTCCTGGTGGGACTACGGTCATACTGACCGGAGTTACATCAAATATAAGTGGGTTAATATAGTAATCTCCTGGTTGCAGCGTCTCAAGTTGAGTGCCTCGATATCCGTTGCTCTGGATGAATACCTGCCCATTCTGGAAGTGACTGTGATCTCCGAGAGGACCTGGTGCAATAGCATATCGTGAGGGAAGTGGGATACCATCAAGTGCATTCACAATCCCGACTTTTCCCTGTTGAACAGTCACGATTGGTTTCTGTTGCACTGAGAAGATTTGGGTGTTTATACGGTAGGTACCTGGTTTCAGAATCCCGATCTGCGGACCTTTACACCCCCCGTTTTCTAAAAACAACCGTGAATCCTGATATGAGTTACATAATACTTCATCTCCGAGCAGTCGTCCGGGGGGGATTTGGACTCCTTCAATCGAAGAGACAATGCCAATATTATTTGGGGAGATTTCTATAACCTTTACCCGTTCAACTCTCCAGATGATCGGTATATAAAAGTATAACCCGGGCATGAGGGTATCGGCCTGGACACCAATCTCCCCTTTGGTTGCAATTATTTTTCCTTGAGGAAGTTTATTTCCAAACATCCTTCTTGTGATGATACCTACCTCATTGGCACGTATCAGGATCAGTCCTTTACCGACAATCCAGATAACAATGATAGCAAGTATAACTATTAGCGATAGAAAAATTAAGTCCATAATTAATCCTTCTTTAGGTTATTAATTTGAATCCGTGATGGAGGGAGAAGGTCTTGAGTTCTCTTATCTTCATCTCTTCAGAAATTCTTTTAGATCAGTACAGTAGTGTAGAGTATTTTACCAGGGTTTTGTTGATACTGTAATTCCTCCTCACCGTGCGCAATACATTAAACCTTAATCGGTTCGCTTCACGGTTATATGTAACCTTAATAAAATAACTATTTTATTTTGTAAATTTTATTAAAACTAAGTAGATACCAACTATATAGTATTTGTATGAAAATTGTTCTCAATATCCCTGAAATTCGACATTTTATCCGATCTGATACCACCTGTTTCCTGATTGAGACCAAAAATATTGATCATAGACCTTTTTTTATCGAAAGACAAATAGGTAGAATTAATATCTTATGGACTATAATTGCTTATTATTAATCAGGTTTGATGGTATGTCTATAGGAGAGCGTATATCTGATCCATTCTATTATGTGTGGGAAGGAATTGTCAAAAAACCCATTATCTGGGTAATCCTTACAGTATTCTGTTTTGGTGGTTCGCTATGGGGATTTACATCAAATATTGTAATACTCAAGTATATTTCAAATACTAAACCGGTATTGACATATTACCCGGATTTTTTTACTCAGTACCCACTTGAAACCTCAGTTGCATGTTTCATTGCAGGGACAATTTTATTGTTATTTCTGGCCGGGTATACATATCAGGTATTTCATGGTATAACACCGGCACCGGAGATGAAAAATTGGGGGTTCATGCTCATAAATGGCCTCAAAGTTACGGTCATCTCATTTGTATATTTCATCATTCCAATTCTTGTAGCCTGTTTTCTGGTGGTACTCCCATTGTGTGGGCAGATATCGTCCATGCATCAGTTATCCGGGGAAACGACAAATCCAGCAACAACACCTGAAATATTCAAATTCTTTGGTATTATTCTTGGTGGATCCCTCATATCGTTTTTGGTCTTTATCGTATTTTGGATATTCAGTATTATTGGAATTATCAGGTTTTGTAGAACTGGATCGATGAGTTCAGCCTTTGAACTGTCAGAAGTTCTCGAGAAGATCAGGAATATCGGCTGGACACGATATTTGGGTTCTCTTATGGTATTTGTAATCATAATGGTTTTCTTTGGGATTATTAAAGGGATTATCTCATTGATCCTCCTGGCAATCGGATTCGTTTTTGGACTCATATTCAAAGGAACGATGCCGGTTTTTATCGGTATCAGTATGATTATTGCATTATTCATTCAATCACTCATCGCTGTTTACTCTGCACGATATTTCTCGGTATTATATGATGCTGATGACAATTCAGAGAATTTGGTTGATACGAACAGTCCCGGATATACTACACCCCTATAAGGTCATCAGGTTCACCAAAGAGATGCATATGATCTTCAGGCGATATCCTGATCCAAGATGAAAATAATGCTCTGTGTATTGGTATTACTCCATATCTGTGGAGTAGTGTCAGCAAAAGGTGGTTTTCATAGGGGTGGTTTCCATATATCGTCATCATTCCATGGCACAAACTCCCATGTTTCATCTGGTTCACGGGTTGCTGAAGGAAATCCGGGTTCTGAGAATCTGGGTATCCCTTCATCTGTGAAAATATCTAGGTCACAACCAAAGAGTTCAAAAGAGGGAGAAGAACCGGAAATTACACGTCAACCGAACGCTTTCTCCTGGCGCAATGTAATGTATTGGGGCCCAAGGATATATCATGGAAATGGCAGTTCTCCTATCCATCAGGAGAGTAACTCATTCATTGACCAGATATCAGGATTTTTCAGAGAAATTACTGGAAAGATCATCGCTTCAATAAGATCATTTTTTCAGGTTATCAATCAGTAAAAGTCACCGCTGGATTGAGAAATTGTCTTTCTTACCTACTAGTGTCCCTCGCCACTTAAATTTGTGGATATAGGTGACGCAGTTTAATTCTTGTATCTTCTGATTTAAATTACCATTTTAATGACTTCTGATTTAATTTCGGTTCTTCTACAAAGTTTTATTTCATTATTCAATGAAATTGGATCCCCGATTCTTCTGTATAAACATTACATGGTCATTACATTCAACTCAATTTCAGCAATGTTTTCCTATGAACCGTATTTTGGTGAGTGATGGATCTCTAATCTTTTGGAAAGATTAAATGCTTCTTTAGGAGCAAATGTTGGATATAATGCCCCTATTAACTGTTGTCAATAATTATCATAATCATTTTCTAGAGAAATTACTCTCTAATTTAAGTGGCGAGGGGCACTAACAAATCAAGAATGAGATACCTTCTCACCAAAATCGCCAAAACTAGAATAATTGAGATACTTTGATCGATAGATTTTATCAAATATACAAGAAGGCTTGGAAAAATAGAATTACACACCTTGCGCAGGGCAAATGATCTGACCAGTACGTGTTTGGTTATTATTTCAGCTCGTGTCGTACGTTACCGCTTGGCAAATCTTTATATGAGCAATAAGAGTTCATGGTGTGCTACACCCCGTAGCATGAAGGTGAAAAAAATGAAAATTAGTGCAAGGAACGCTCTGAAAGGAACGATCAAGTCTATCACGAAGGGACCGGTAAATGCAGAGGTTGTCATTGATATCGGGGGGGGAGTCCTCGTAACAGCCATGATCACTGCCCATGCAGTAGAAAACCTCTCCTTAAAGGAAGGGATGTCTGCATACGCAGTGGTGAAGGCCAGTGAAGTAATGGTTGCCGTTGAGTAAGCGGAACGCCACCTGAACACAACACTCAGCTTTCCATGGTTTATGTTGAATCAAACTGATTCAATATAATTTTCATCTGTTCTTGGAAATTCTTGTATCTGTCTACTCTGCTATTTTTAATTAGAACTAAACTCTCGTAAACTGGGTTTCAAAAATAGAATCAGTACCGGAAAAGGTAGAATATCTATAGATAAACTGACCCTCCAGAAAATTAGGTGAAATTTATGGGTGAAAGAACTAAAGATCAGGCTGGTGTGTTAGAAACTTAATTATTATGAGTCTTCTGAATGAACCCCTTCCAGTTTGCTTTTGTCTCTACAACCAGATCATTCATCTGATCGTACTTATACTGCTTCTCTTCTTCCATCCGTTGATACAGCGGATCAACGAACTTATTGATCCTTTCAGTAACAAACTCAGATATCACCTCATCTTTTGCTAGAAGATAGGTTTTTCCGTTTTCACCGGTGTTCTCATTAAGTGACAGGTACTCTATCCATCTGCCATTGTCAAGTTCTGGCAATTCTGCAAAATTGTTCCTGATGATCCTGGCTTCCGGGTTTGATGAGATAAAGACCTTATAATTATCAGAACTGTTGTAGATGAGAATGTTGTTTCCAAGTGGCAGGAGTGAGAGATTTTCAACCCGGGAACGTGTCTTCATATACTGAAATGCGGCATCCAAACGTTTAATATTTAATTGATTCTTCTTGACCATATGCAACAATCAATGTTTAATAATAAATATTTTTCGAGGTTCTGATACAGAGCATCAAGCCGATAGAAAAGGAAGAGAACTCAAACACTCCCAAAGATTGTAGTTAAAGTTTCGAAAAAGAGAACTCTTATAAATTCATGTTTATCTCAGGAGGAATCATAAATCCCCCATGAGGAACAGTCATCTCAAACCGGACTCCTTTTCCAGGTGTTCCGATCTCTTGTATGGTGATTGAAGTAATTCCCAGAATCTCCCGTACAAGGAAAAGGCCATAGCCGGTATTTTTACCAAATCCTCTCGCAAATATCTTTTCTTTCTCCTCTGAGGCGATCCCCCCGCCATCATCCTCATAGATAATGAGAGCAGATTGATCGGTTATCCTTGATGTAAGAGTAATTGTGGTGATGTCTCTTCCATGTCGCAGAGAATTGTCAATAAGGTTGTAAAATACCTTTTCGATCAACATATCCGCATAAATTACCAGGTTTGCATCGACGTTGCAGGAGACTGATGAAGGGACGTTCCTGGTAACCCACGCCTTTTGCATAACATCTGAAACCTTGTACCACCCTGGCTCGGCTATCCCGAGATCCTGGTACACTGATGTGAAATTTATGAGTTGTTTTATCATTGAAGTGGCTTCTTTCACCCGTTCAATTGGTATCACAGAATGGGGCTGGTCACCGGAGTTTTTTGCGATATCGTCAATGTAGAAGGATATAATCATTATCTGATTCAGGATATCATGGCGGGTAATTGATGTTAGCAGGCCTAGTTTTTTTCCAGCTTCTCTCAAGGCATTCTTTGACTGTATTATCTCACTGACATCCCGCATGACAATCAGTCTGCACTCCAGCCGTTTTATGGAATCAAAAACAGGATACATGTCGATTGCATAGAAATAAGAACTTTTTTCAAACTGATGCTGGATGGTTGTATGAACAGGATCCGGGCCGGTAAGGCTGGGAACTGACTCTGATAAAAATGTTGTAATCCTGTTGAAATTTTCTCCGATAGGAGAGGCGTTCTCAAGATGTAGGATTGCAACTGCTGCATGATTGATCGCAAGGATTCGGTGTGACGGATCCAGGACAATGATACCATCATGAAGATGCTCAAAGATCTTACGATGAGGAAAATGGACGAGATCAAAGAACTGGTAATGAAATATCTCGAGAAGGACGATGATTCCGGCAAATGCCAGAACGATGGGCGTAATATCAAAGTCTGGATACAACCGGGGCATCAGATGATAATACGCATACCCCGCCAGGAGCGAGATTATAACACAGATAAACAGAAAGGACTGAATAAAAAATACTCTCGGTGAATAATAGAGAATATAGATGAAGATGAGTAAGCAGAAGAGAATGGAGAGAAATATGTATGTACTCAGAACATCGTACATGAAACCCGGAGTTATTGAGATAATTGTCAACCCATCAATTGTCAGGGCGTTTACTGCCTGATAATACCAGTGATGGTACTCATTGGTAAAGTATGAGAGAAAACTGATGACAGGTATAAAGAAGATGAGCAGCCGGGTCTTCCAGGTAATAAAGCGATCAAATCCCCCAAACTTCAATGCAAAGAGGATGACAAAAGCCGGTATCCATGGAATTGCAAGATATTCTATCTTAAGATAGAGGATGTGAAGGGAAGGATCAAGTGCAGTTACCTCGAGGGCATAGAAAAATAACCACCAGGCAATGAGGAACATATAAAAACTGAACGTTCCTGAACCACGAACATCCCTGCGGTTCCAGGTGATAAATGAGATAATCCCTGATATTATTGCCGATAAAAACATCAGGTAAAAGAATGGATAATTTTGAAACTGCATGAGTTACCTGTTTGTGTGAATATGTTTCGTTCAATAAACTCTCATGTAATCCTGGAATTGATGAGGATTTAGAAAAACTCCCGATATAATAAAGAAAGTGGGAATTCCTTAAAATTTTTATGCTAACCTTTTTGTAAATTCTTCTTCTGATTATTGAGAAATCATGAGGTTACTGAACTCATTAACGGGTATTCATGTAATATTTATTGTGGCGTTAATAATCATTGTTCCTTGTCTTCACAGATAAAGGAATATTTACCGGCATCTCTCTATCATAGGAATATAATCTACATAGTCCCGTAATATAATATATTGCCTTATGTGTATGTGGGCCGATAATCAGGTAATCTGGACGAGTATTATATCTGATGGGTAAGTCCGGTATCGTGAAAAAAAGGATTGTACTGATCGATCGAATGTTATCTGAAATTTTTAATCGACAGCGACCATCACTTCGCTTGCCTTGACAACCGCGTAGGCTTCCTTTCCTTCCTTTAAGCCGAGGTTTTCAACTGCATGTGCTGTGATCATCGCAGTAACAAGTTTACTGCCACCGATGTCAATGACAACTTCTGCGTTGACCGGACCCTTGGTGATGGATTTGATGGTTCCCTTGAGTGCATTGCGAGCGCTAATCTTCATGTTTTGTTACCTCTTTTGCTGCCATTGTGAGAGGCAGGTAATATACCCTCACTCCCTACATGTTTAATACTTTTGGTTATCTCGATAGTTTAATAGGTGATGTGTGTCAATTATAATTTGATAAATAGAGGGGCACATTCTTGAATATGCCGAAAATATTAAACTTTCAAAAAAGGATTGTGTAATTTACACAATATACATATGAAGGGACGATATAATATCACTCTCACTCCAGAAATGGATGAGAAATTGAACAGGCATGCATATCTGACCCGCAAAAGCAGGAGTAGCCTGATCGAGGAGGCTCTTGAACAGTACCTTACCGGTTCTGGTGACGATTCGCGCTTTCCGGATGGTGATGAGATCTCGAATCTCAAAGAACGGATTGAGGCAATGGAGGCGAAACTTCACAAAATAGAAACAAAAGAAGGCTCCGGTCCGATCCTGGATCTGTCAGGCAGAATGGTATCTCAAGAAAAAACTCCTCTGAAACTACCTCATACTCCAACTACCCGAACTTCAAAAAATACTCAACCTAATGATGATGCACCAGATGAAGAGATGCAGTCAGCATTAGCACTAGACCCAGAAGGGTGGTACACCCAGTCATTGGTGAGTGAATTTCTGGATCAGTCAATTTTGCCAAGTACTAGGAAGAGTATCGTCTCGCTGGCTGTTGCACGGGGAGAGATGGAGACGAATGGTAAGAAAAGGAAAGGGTGTAGAATAAAAGGTTCATCAGTAATACGATGGATAATATCGATGAGAAAGAAGGAGAAACCACCGGTATTCTTTCTGGGTTCTCCGTAACCTGCTATCTGTACCCGAAGTCGGCATGGACAATCATCTTTACTTCGACCTCCTGCCCCTCAACAGAGGTGTCTTCACCTGCTTTTTTATGGAGAACTCCATCGGCCCTGATCCCCATCATATGTCCAAACACCTGGGGTATTGGAGTGACCAGAATTTTTCCATTATCTTTTTTGACTGTTACCATCCGAAATGTATCAAAACCCTCAATAGATAGTACAGGCCTGGTCAGAGCTCCTCTGATATGCTGTGGCGAAGGGATCGGCACACCACACTGGACAAGAAGGGGAACTACGAGCTCATGGAGTGCTACCATAGTCGAAACCGAAGGTCCGGGCATTCCAAAGACCGGTTTATCATTCACTCGTGCCAGGGTTACGGGTTTTCCCGGCCCCATTGCAACACCATGAAAGAGAAGAGTTCCGCTCTGTTCCATTGCATCAACGGTATAATCCTTGGAACCTGCTGAAGATCCTCCAAATATCAGGGCAATATCACACTCCTGAAGGATCGTGTCGATCACCTGGGATATCCCTGCTGGCTCGTCATGCAGAGCCGGGTACAGTACCGGTATAATATGATACTGTTTCAGAAACGCTGCAATCATGTACGAATTACTGTCTACGATCTGCCCCGGCTGGGGAACGGAGTATGGGGAGATTATTTCATCTCCTGTTGCAACAATCCCCACCTTCCAGGTCCTGACCGTAACCTCAAGGATCCCATATGATAGCATGGCACCGATATCAAAGGGCCTGATTACATGCCCTTTGTCAAAGAGAAGATCGCCTTTTTTAATATCTACCCCTTCGGAAATTGTGTTCTGAAATGGTGATACAGGCCTGTGAATCAGGAATCTGGTATCTGTAACCTGAGTTATCTCCTCAACTGCGATGACAGCATCATATCCATCAGGAAGGGGCATTCCGGTGTTCACCCTTGGTACTTCAACCTCAACCGGGCTGTCTATGCTGGCCATAGCAGTCTCTTCACTTCGTACTGCAATCCCGTCTGGTCCGGCGAGAGTACAGGGAGGGATTGTCCTCTGTGAATATACCGACTGAGCGATTACATGCCCGCAGGAATCAGGAACAGGGATGGATGTATCGGTTTCAGGAGTCTTAAATGATGAGAGAACGACTTCTTTTGCTTTTTCAAGAGATATCAGTTGTGAGTTGATGCATATTTGGGGTATTATGATCACCTTAAGATTGAGTAAAAGTCATCGTATTGGGATTAATAAGTTACAGGTTAGATCAATAACAGTTCTATCTAAATAATATACATAACCATTGAAGATGAAAAATACGTATTATTCCGTTTTGTTCCTCTCAAACAGATCAATTCAAAAAATCAGGCTATCTGAAATAGATCACAATTCCCATTAAAAGTGCAAGAGCCCAGGAAAGTATCATCAGGATCGCATACAACCGGACAATATTTCTTAACCCTTCTTTTTCAAGGGCATAAGCCTCCTTCTTCCGGGATTTGCAGTTTGCAGGCTTGTAATCATCCATCAGCCCATCATCCTCCCATTCGATGGCAAATGAACCCGAATATCCGCACCGGCTGCAGACATCCTTTGGAAAAGTAGTCCAGGGGTCGAATGACTTATACTCCATTCGTCCGTTACACACCGGACAACGCTTCACCCGACTTGGGTGTTTCATATGTTTGTTTATAATTACTAATAGGTTAAATATTTGATGAATGGAGATCTGGATAAAAGATTGGGACCACGCTACAACTGGGATTGAATAAACAATTCTCTGACAAATCTGAATAATATTTTATAATTCAGATACATTTGAATATCTTTGAAATTGAAACTTTGCTATGCATACCATTTATTATTAGACTAAATTAATATTAGTACATATACATATTAATGACAAGCAATTCAATTAATAATATTCAAGCATCTGAACCCAATGAGAATATTCCAGGATTCTCTTATGCTGGGTTGCTTATTCGCCTGATTGCATGTATCATTGATCTCTTTATTCTACATGTAATCTTGTCAGTGCTGATGCTTATCCTTTTTACTGCATTTCCGGGTTTACTCATACCTGATTTATCTACATTATACACGGGGGATTATTTACAAACTTTTACATCATTTTTAATCAGGATATTACTGCTCTTCGGAGTAAGTGTACTATTAATTACATGGGTTTATTCAGCAGGACTGGAGAGTTCCCGTTTTCAGGGAACTTTTGGAAAGCAGATCCTTGGCTTGGTAGTCTGTGATGAAAAGGGTTTCCGGATTTCAATTTGGCAGGCAACAATTAGATATTTCGGGAAAATATTATCGTTTCTTTTAATATGTCTGGGTTATCTCATTATAGCAGTAACAAAAAACAAGCAGGGACTTCATGATATACTCGCCAAAACGTTCGTAATTTTAGCAGATTCAAAAGTATTTGATGAGGAACAGTTATCAGAGGAAGAATTACGAAAGTGGAAAGAGGAAAGGAGCAAAGGTAAACATGTTGCAGGGATTGTTCTTCTTGCATCTATACTATTATTCTTTCTGCTATTCTTTATCCAACCACTAATATTATTAGCACTTTTTTCAACAATGCCAGAAAGTGCAGCACATACCGGCCTCCTAACTTCAGATAAAAATCATTACATATCAAATTTTTCCTCTCAATCGTCACGAACAACATACTGGGATCCTAACGCGGGATCTGAATCTGTAAACCATCAGATACAATACAATCTGACTAGTAATTCCACCATTTCAGATGAGTCGATAAACAAAATGATGAACGGAATACAGAACAATACTGATAATATATCTACCAACAACTCTACACAAATAGAGGATGAATTCCCCCCAATCCCTATTGTAACTGCCACCCCGACTCCGGAACCGACCTCATCGGTGATTCAGAACCCGACAAACCGTACCTTTAACTTCAATCCAACACCGCGAATATCAGTCGGTTACCCTGCTCCCCCAGAGAGTAAAGTCAGTCCGAGATCTGTGTACTCAGAACACGATCTTGAACTGAACGGCACACCCGTCAGCCGAACTCTGAACATTCTGAACGGACCATTTGTAATCGATTATACCATCCATCCCAGGGTAACAGATCCCACTTACGGGTGGGTGACAATACAGATCCACGACGCATGGGAGAACCTGGTTGCTGACGGGGGATATAACAGGAACTACCCGTCAAGCACAAGCCAGCATCTCACGATATATCGGACTGGACTCTATTATATGAGAATGGAAGGGAATTTCGCATCTGTTGATTATACACTCAGAACAATGGATCCCACGCCGAATACCACACCGACAACACCACCTGTTCCACAGGATGAAGAGGAATGAAACCAGATCAAATATTCCTGACAGATTTCATCACTTCAAGCCAAGCGAGCGCTGGATGTTCATCAGGATCTTGTCTTGATCAAACGGCTTTACGATATATCCATCAGCACCTATCCGCATTGCAAGCGCAACTGACACCTCACTCCCTGCCGAAGTGCAGAGAATTACCTTAATGGATGGCTGTTCAGCCTTTATTTCCCTGAGGACATCCATCCCGTTTATCCCTGGCATCATCATATCAACAAGAACCAGATCAGGCTTTTTGCTCCTGCATGCTAGCACCCCTGACTCTCCATCCGGCATTGCATACACGACATGCCCCGCGTCGGTGAGAATTGCTGCGAGAAACTCGCGATCCTGAATCGAATCATCGATTATGAGTATTACAACCAGACAGATCACCTGCTCGTGATGCGCAGGGATGTAGAACTATGTACAAATCAGGGAATTCTTCATCTACCATATAAAGTATAGTAATTTGGATTTATATCATCTCCGGGTAAACAGATCTGGCAGAGTTTGGATCTCATTGTTAATCAGGAGAGAATACCCCGAGTATTTAATAGAGATAAACCATTTACCGGAATGCTGGACCGGCAAATACTACCTGCAACATGACTAACGAGGCTGCAACTCCAAAGGAACCTTCTGTCAGGAGTACCTCTGGGGCTCAGCCGAAGATAATAACCAGGCCACCTGCTCCAAGGATCAGGAGCCTAACGCAGAACTGGCCGGTCTCACGCAGTCTCTTTCATCAGACCATCAGGATTGGACTAAGCCAGACCAGTGATGGGAAGTACCAGTTCCTTCTTCAGCTTGAGCCACTTAGTGATGATGAGAAGAGGATCTGCCATACCATTCATCAGAACCTGATCGCTGAGTACAGATCGCTCGGAAAAACAAAAAATACCAAACTACCAAAGCGTACAGATATCATCTCGCTCATAGAGGCAGAATACCCGCTCATTCCTCCTGAACGCAGGAGGATTATCGCATCATCACTCTTCTTTCACCATGATCCCGGGCGATGGGTACGTCTGCTTATCACAGAACCCGAAGTAACCGGCATCCTCTGTCCCGGGCCTGAAGCACCAGTATCCATCAGATGGAAAGGATACCGTGACTCTATCCCGACAAACATCATCCTGAAACGGTGCCATGTTGACAACCTTGCCAGGTTCTTTCTCAGGTCAGCAGGGGTGGATCCGCAGCAGCAGACGGTTCCTGACCGGATTAAATTTAATGGCATACTCATCAGCCTTACAAGACAGGGGGACAGTTCCGGCTGGTCATGGAGGATTGCAATCACCAAGTCAAGATCCTCTGATACACAGAATGAATACAAGGGTCTCAAAGAGCTGCAGATCCCGGATAGGGAGGGCAGCAATACCGGACATGATCAGAGAGCAGGTGCCAATAGACCCGTAACTGGTGACACCCCCCATGGAGATCAGAAGGTAGAGGATCTTGTCAACCGGATATTTGAGCAGAGTATCCCCTCAAAGAGTAATGAAATAAAATCTGAAGAGGCAGACCATCTGACCCCTGGAACTCCAGAAGCGTCCGGGTTTGCCTGGAAATTAATTAATCCTCTCAAACAGAGTCTCTCATCCTTCACTTCCCTGACTAAAGGGAGAAAGAAGGAGGAAGACAGCAAAACAGAACCAGATTCTGATACTGTAAAGCCGCCATCGGTTCTGAACCTGCAGAATCAGGAGGATGGGACTATTGCAGAAGAAGCATACTGGCTCTTTCAGCCCCACTCTTATGTTGCAGTCATACAGGATCAGAATAAAGACCGGTTGTACAGGGTTGTCGAACCAGAACTATCTCCACGGGAGCGAATCATCCTTGAAGAGACCCATGAAACACTGAGAGATGTCCTCGTATACGACAAACCGGTCATGAAAGGTGAGCTTTTTCTTGAGTACGCAGAGGTGGAGAAGATCGTCAGGACCTACGACCCGAAGATCACAGAAGACCGCCTGGGTGTTCTCTACTACTATCTCAAACGGAACCTGAACGGGTACGGCAAGATCGATCCCCTGATGTATGATGAACTGCTGGAGGATATCTCATGCAATGGCCATAATCTTCCGGTATACGTCCATCACAGGTATTATGGAAGTATTCCAACCTCGATACGGTTTGAGTCTGACGAACTGAACAAGTTTGTACTTAAACTATCCCAGAAGGCAGACAAACAGGTCTCTTTGACCTCTCCGCTTCTGGATGCATCACTGCCAAATGGTGCCAGAGCACAGATCACATACTCTGATGTCGTCTCGACAAAAGGAAGTTCATTCACCATTAGGAAGTTCAGATCAGACCCCATGACCCCTGCAACTCTGATGTCATTCGGGACATACAGTGATGAACTTCTTGCCTTTATCTGGCTGGCACTTGAGAACCGGCAGAGTATGATCGTTGTTGGAGGGACAGCAAGCGGAAAGACATCGGCGATGAACGCATTCTCATTTTTTATCCCACACAACTCCAAGATCGTCTCTCTTGAGGATACCCGTGAGATTCAGATTCCTCAGAAGAACTGGCTCCCGGTCCAGACCCGATCCACCAATGTTGCACATGATCGGGGAAATGTAGATCTTTTCGATCTTCTTAAGGCATCGCTCCGACAGAGGCCTGAGTATATCATCGTTGGAGAAGTCAGGGGAAGTGAGGCACAGACTCTCTTTCAGGCGATGAACAGTGGTCACACCACCATATCAACCCTCCATGCAGGGAATATTGAAGAGGCGCTGAACCGGCTCACCAACGAACCGATCAATGTCCCTGCCGCTATGTTTGGTGCACTCAACCTGATGGTCATTCAGACCTTTCATTATCGGGATGGGCGGATGATCCGCAGGTGTGATGCCATTCATGAGATCGTGCTCGGGGATGGCGACAAGGTGAAATGGAACACTCTGTTTGAGTATGCGCCGGAAAACGACACATTCAGGCGGGTCTACAAGAGATCGAAGACACTCCAGACGATCCAGTACATGCACAACTGGAGTGATGAGGAGATACAGTTCCGTCTCGATGTCAGGGCAGCGTTTTTGAAACGGCTAAAAAACAAGTACAGCACTGATCCAGAGCAACTGATGCGGATGATCACTGACCTTCGGAGGAGTGCATGATCATCATATCACCGAGGCAGGTGGACAAATGGCTTGAAGGAACCGGTCTGCGGAGATCTATCAGGGCATCACACCTCCCATACTCCCAGTACTCGTTCTTTATGATGATGCTCTCCTGTTGCATCCTTTCAGTGGCAGCGTTCATCACCATCGCGGCTTTCCTGCTTATTACTAACTTTCAACTGGTTCCAGCCCAGCCAAATAATATTCTGAATAATAACATCCTGGTCATTGCTATTCTCTTCATTCTGATGGTTCCCGGGGTCGCCATGGTAATCTATACCTACCCATCCACCACTGCAGCCGGAAGGAAGTCCTCTATCGATCTCGATCTCCCGTATGCCATAACCTATATGCAGGCACTCTCGATGACGATGACTCTCTATAACGTCATCAGGAAGATCTACGAGGCCGACGATCTCTTTGGAGAGGTAGGAAAAGAGTTCGGTCTTATCGTCCGTGATGTGGAGGTGTTTGGAGATGATCTCTACACAGCCATCCGGAATCTTCAGGCTGTAACCCCATCAAAAAATCTCGAAGAGTTTCTCAATGATCTCCTCCTCCTCTCAAACAGCGGCGGAGATGTGACAAACTTCCTCTCATCAAGATCTGCGTATTTCAGAGAGTCAGCAGCACGTGAATTAGAGAATGTGCTCAAGACGATTGAGATCATGGCAGAGGTCTATGTGACTGCGTTTGTTGCTGGTCCTATCACGATGATCATCATCATCGTCGCCCAGAATCTGGGTGGCAAATCAGACCTTTCCGCATACATGCCGGTGATTATTCTCGGACTGGCCCTGGGTTCTGTTGGCATGATCTATATCCTGTATCTGATGCTGCCTACTATAAAGATGGATATCACGAGAAAGCCGGTCGATGAGACTGAGTTCGGAGATATTGCAATTGATCTGAGTGAGTTTACAAAGGTAGATCAGAATTTCCTCAAGAAGATTGAGGCGAAGAGAAAGAGGTTCAAACTCGAGAATCTGCTCAAAAATCCTGCACGTGCGTACATCTCAAACTTCGATTATAGTATTGTGATCAGTGTTCTCTGCGGGGGCATCGTCTGTGCCCTGTATTACTTCGGACTACTCAGCACCTGGATATCAAATCTCTCACTTGAAGGGTTTATCTGCCTGCTTATTATAGCGTCACTCACCCCGGTCTCACTTGCGTATGAAGGGAGGAGTTGGTTTGTGAGTAATGTGGAGAATCATACTCCAGAGTTTCTCCGCCAGCTTGTTGATATGAAGGATGTTGGTGTGACTCTTCAGACCGCTATCGGTCTTATCTCAAACTCAAAACTCGGGGTGCTCTCACAGGAACTGGTGATGACCTCGGAGGATATCAGGAGGGGTTCGACGACGATCAATGCTCTTGTCAGGATGGAAGATCGTATCGGGCTGGTATCGGTGAAACGTGCGATGTCACTCCTTGTGAAGGCAAGTGAGGTGACCGATTACATCAAGGATGTTCTTATCATTGCTATCAACGACTTTGAACATTACCTGAAGCTGAAGACGGACCGGTTCAATATCGCGATCACCTATGTGATGATCGTATACCTGGCTGTCGGGATTTATATGTACACCGCGTATTCCCTGAATGTCTCGTTTATCGCTTCGTTTACCCAGTTCAATATCACGTTTGATACAGCCAGTAACCTGACCGATATGTTCAGGATAGGACTTGTTCTCGGGTTCTTTTCAGGGCTGATGGCGGGACAGTTATCGGCAAACAGTATACTAGCCGGATTTAAGCATGCTATTCTCCTCGTGCTTGGGTGTTTTATCCTTTTCACCTTTATCATCCCGTACCAACTTGATCTAATGACCGCCGCAGCCCATGCTGCAGCAGCAAACGCTACGGCAGGTGCCTGATGAAGGATCCGGGAGTATCCTCTGTAGTCAGTGAAGTATTATTGATCGCTCTTGTGCTAATACTGGTCCCCATAGTAACAATCAGCCTGATGAATCAGGTTCCAGAAGACCGGATTCCTACAGTCACGATACAGATGGGGCCTCTCAATGATACTGGTTATCTTTTCTTCTATCATAAAGGTGGGGACTGGATCAAAAAGGAAAATGTCCAGATATTCCGTAATGGGTATAAGATAGATTCGGCAAGGATCTTTTTAAAAAATCAGACATTTGACCTTGGTGATACATTAGGTGTATCTGATATGAGCGATGGGGATAAGGTCTCTATTGTGACCAAAAATTCTGTGATATTTACTGGAATTGCAAAAAAATGAGAGATGATGCAGTATCCCCCATTGTGGCGTTTATGCTCCTTCTAATGGTCATTGTCTCCTTTATATCAATATTAAATGCATATTACATTCCTTCGCTCAAGCAGCAGGCGGAAGTTCAGCATTTACACCTGGTAGAAGAGAGTTTTAGTAAAATTACTCCTGATATGCTTCAAATTCTGACGTTCCGGAAGAACCTCTCGATGAAAGAGTCGTTTCCACTGGGGGGAGGTGATGTTATCTTTTCCCCTTTGAAGTCATCAGGGTACCTTGAAGTAAACACAACACTCCAAAGTGAACCACTATCAAATATCTCGGTCCAAGTTAATGGCAATCCTATAGAAAACATAACCTCAGTAATAAATCAGACAAAAATAGTTTTTCGGCCAGTAGGCAATTTCTGGATTAGCCAGGGGTATGTTTGGAATGATGGTGTCCTGAATGTTACAAAAGGGAACCGGATCACTTTTTTACAATATCCAGATACTGATACAGGTAGGGCTAATGATGACGGGGTTCGTACTATGAAATGCTCTTTCCAAGAATAAAAATTGAAACAAATCAAAATAACACATCGTCAATACAGATTGATCTGGTGAATATTGAAAACCCGGGATCATATCGATTTGTAAGTGGGAATGGAGTCGGAAATATCAATATTCAGATCAAAGAGTCAAATAAAACATCATTAAGACTAAATAACCAAACAACAATCCGATTCAAATTTTTCAATTACGATACTCAAATTCTTAATTGTAATTCGTCATTCGATAAAGCCAAGAACGAGATCAATTATATGAATAACACAGAGTTGAACGTAGATGATTCCTCAAAAGGAGAATACACATTAAAAATTAAGTCAAATTACATCGTAGATAATTACACCAATTACCCAACAGTTATTATCACGCGATGGAATCTGTCTGATTATGTCATATAAGAATTATATTCTAAAAAAAGGTCACAAATATTCAATAAATCAAAGTTTACAAAATCAATAAGTAAACTAGATAGTCTCTAAAAACCCATGTCTACTAAATGATACGATACCATGCCAGAGGTCCAGTCTGCAGATACAATCCGGATTCAGCGGTTTCACCGGTTGTGGGCATTATGCTGATGCTTACTGTTACCTTGATTCTTGCGGCAATTATCAGCGGGTATGCCGGGGGAATTGCAAAGACACAGACAAAACCTCCTCAACTGGTCTTTGAAGCGTCCATGGTGAATGACACAACCATTGCCTCAAACAGTTTTTTAGATGTCAGGATCATCTCGGTTAGTGAAGGAATTCCATCAAAGGATCTCAAATTTCAGACCGAATGGAAGGTAAATGGAGCTCAACCACACCATGTTGTTATCACACCATCAGGTTCCGGGTATCCATTCGGGTATGATCCGGGAGATCAGACACCCAAAACTTTTGGAAACTTCACACTACTTGCAGGATCGCATCTGCTCACCAATTATACCGGCTTGAGTATTGTCATGTCTGATTCATGGAACAAGTCTGATTCCGGAATTAGTGAAGGAACTCCAATCAGAATCCAGTTTGTTCATGTTCCGAGTGGTGCGATAATTGCAGATAAAGAGATCACAGCGGAGACGTGAGATGACACAAGAGGCCGTTTCTCCGGTGATCGGTGTTCTTCTCATGCTGACCCTGACCCTGATCATCGCTGCGATTGTGAACAGCTATGCGGGAGGGCTTATGGAGACTGACACCAAGGCTCCTTCTGTAACATTGCAGGCCAAATATTATCAAAACGGCACAGGGATGGAGATCCGTCATATCAGTGGAGATCCATTGCCAACAGGATCAGTTAAGGTGGTTATAAAACCATCTGATACAATGGGGAAAAGTGCGTCTCAGTATACTTCGATTGTAAATAAATCGCTGATCACAAATCTATCTGGAACAGATTCCTGGGCCAGTGGTATAACCTCACTGCGACCAGGGGAAATCGACTATATATTAGGAAATAACACAAACAAAGGAAATCTTTCTCAGTTACAAAATGGTATCCCTGAACAATATCTATTCAATAACACCAATAATCTTGGCAATACGTTCTTCATGGAGATTTATTATAAGAACACCATGATATCAAAAAATGAGGTTCTCATAGAGAACTAACCAATATTTGAAAAAATAATCCCGGACCTATTTTCAGTCTATCGCTATTGCCCCAAAATCCCGGTACTCATAACACTCACACTTGAGATTAGAGAGATTCGGAGCACTCACCCCTGACTCCAGTTCCTCAGGCTTTCCTTCCCATATGACTGTCCCCTTCTCAAGAACAATAACTCTGTCCCCGATGATCTGTGCATCCTTTATCGAGTGAGTGACCATGATCGCCGGATGATTGCTTGCAACAAGTTGTTCACGAAGTTCAAGCCTGATCTTCTCCCTTGCATGAGGGTCAAGAGCTGTAAGCGGTTCGTCTAGAAGCAGGAGTTCCGGTTGGATGATGAGAGCCCTGGCAAGAGCCACACGTTGCCGCTGTCCTCCTGAAAGATTCGTAACCCTCTCGCTTTTGACATGGGCGATCTCGAGATCTTCCAGGACTTTCTGGATATGGGTTGTTATCTGATCTTTCGGGATTTTACGCATCTTCAGACCATATGCGATGTTATCGAAGACTGACATATGGGGGAAGAGAGCGTAATTCTGAAACACATATCCGATGTTACGCTCTTCCGGGGGGGAGGCTATCTTCTGCCCGGAACTGAAAATTACATTGCCGTTGAGGGTTATCTCACCCTGATCAGGATTCAGAAGCCCGGCCAGGAGGTTGAGAATCGTTGATTTTCCCGAACCATTTATGCCGAGAAGAATGAGAACCTCACCCGGGTTCACGGTGAACTGTATCTTCAGTTCAAAATCTCTCAGTTGTTTCTGCAGGTTTGCGGATAGCATCAAAGAGACCTCCCTGCAATGACACGTATTGTGACAAGAATAACACAGGATATCCCGATAAGCACAAGAGATAAGGATATCGAAGCCGCGAGATCATTCTGCATCAGACCATAGATAGCAAGGGGCATCGTCTGGGTTTTTCCAGGCAGATTTCCTGCAACCATGATAGTAGCCCCAAACTCACCGATAGCCCTGGCAAAACCGAGAATTACTCCGGATATAAGACCGGTCCAGGCAAGTGGGATGGTTATTCTGAAGAAGGTTGCTAATGGAGAGGCACCAAGTGTCCGTGATGCCGCCTCATACGACTGATCAACCATGGCAAAAGCGGTCTTTGCCTGCCTGATGTATAGGGGTCCTGCAACAAACACCTGGGCGAGGACCACGGCAAAGATGGTAAATATGATAGCAATCCCCATGTCATTTAGGTGGGAGCCGATGAGCCCCCGTCTGCCGAAGAGAACAAGCAGTGCAAGACCGGCAACAGATGGTGGCAGTACAATTGGGAGATCGAGCAGGGTCTCGACAAAATCCCTCCCGCGATACGGTACCCGTGCATTCAGGTAGGCAAGCGGAGTGCCGATGAGAACAACAATCATCGTTGAGGCTGCAGCGGTGATGAGCGAGAGATATATTGCACTCTCAACCTCTGGTTTGAGAATGGCTGCGATGAACTCTTCGGGAGTTATCCGCAGCACAAGTGAGAGCAGGGGGAGCGTGAAGAAGAGTATAGTTATGAGAACGATCAGACCGAATAGAACCGGTGCTATCTTGGTTATCAGGTTTCCAGAATTGATGGTGCCAGGTTTCATCATCCTTTTCTCTGGTCACATATAGATCCGATCTGGTATCTAACCATTCCCTTCCTGCCCGTGATCAGGTATGGTCATATCCCGACAATTCAGGAATTGTTCTGATTGAACAACTCTTTAAAAAACCCCAACGGTGCCCCGTTGGGGTCACCAGAGAGGACCGGTGAAAAAGACTTTTTAATATAATACTGATATGAGAACCGGTATACTCAATCGAATAATTGAAATAATCTTTTAACTTTTTTATCCATATCTATAGAGCGCTATCAGATGCCACGGAACATATCATGACCCTGAAACCGGCGACGATCCTTGAAAAAGGATACCAGAAACTGCTCAGCGAGTACAGACGACTAAATCTCCCTGATGTAAGGGTGAAGCAGCTCGGTCTTAATCCGGGATGGAATGCTGTTATCGGAACCGATGGGTGCTCTGGGGTTGCGATGAGTTTCCAGGACAACAACCCCCTCTATGGCACTGAACAGACCGGCATCGATCCTGCGTACCTCCAATCCTGTATCGGCAGACCGCTCTTTGAGGTTGCCAGGGAGACGATTGGAGAGCAATGCCTGGGCAGGCGTTCCGTCGGCCTTGCTGCCCTCAACGCCCTCTCACAGCCGCTGGTCACCGATGAAGTCCTGCTGGAGAAAGGGTACAAGGTAGGGATAGAGGTCAAGGACCTTGTCAGGAGTGATGACAACCTCGTGATAGTTGGATATGGGGGGCTTGTAAAGAGTTATGCCGGAAGGTGCAGGGAACTGCATGTCACCGATCAGCGCCCGGTTGAAGCGTTCAGGACAACGATAATTGGTGAGACCATCACCTATGGTCCTGCAGGGATAACCGTGCATCCTGCTGATGAAAATAGAGAAGTGCTTGCCGATGCGGATGTCGCCATCATCACCGGATCTACTCTTGTGAACGGGACCTTTGAAGAAGTTGTTGGATATGCAAAGAATGCCAGAATCAGAGCGCTCTATGGGTCGAGTGCCCAGTTACTACCGGATGTGCTCTTTGAGAATGGTATCACCATCGCGATGTCGGTAGCCATCAGCGATCCTGAAAAGTTCGAATATGATGTTATGAATGCTCCGGATATGGAGACTGCTCTCCGTAAACACCAGCGAAAATATAACGTAGGGAACCCGTAACTCCGTATCTATCGTGAAAAAATTATCCAGAACCCCGATTCATCATTGATGATCCGGTAATCACCGATGATGGCGGCCCTGATTGCATCTTCAATTTCTCCAGGACCATATTTGCGAAACCGCATTCCCGGAGTAATCACAGATTCCCGTTCCGGATTATCTTCTTTTTTCTTCAGATTGATGGCATCTCTGATCTCTGCTGAACCATACCCTCCCCCGACATAAGCGATACCCCCTTCTTTGAGGATACGATGGATCTCTCTAAACGCACCTGGAAGGTTACTCCAGAAGTGATACGAACCACGGCTTACAACAAGATCACATGATCCATCATGGAGGGGGATGGTATGAACACCGCCGATAATTGGGCATATTCGTTCAGTAAGGTTTCTGAGCCGTATATTCTTCCAGAGAAGGTTCTGCATTTTTGGTGAGGTATCAAGGGAAATCATCCAGAGATCAGACTGGAGAGCCAGAGCAATAGAAAGAGGCCCAGGACCAGAACCAATATCTACACAGATACCCTCGCAGATCCCGGTTCTTTCAAGAATCTGGCTGGCAATAACCGGATAAATCCGTGCATATGTTGTTCTGGTCAACTGGTCATATCGTTCGGCATTTTCAAAGGACATGAGGGGTTTATCCGTGATGTATAGTGGAACCTGATTCTGTCAGAACAGATCGTGTGAGATAATAAATGTGTATAATAGTTTTTATTTGCGTGAAAAAGTCCTTTTCATCGGTCCTCCCTGGGGGACCCAACGGGGCACCGTTGGGGTTTCTACCATAATAACTGCATGATATCGCCTGGAACTATCTGACTGATCGAAAAAAGAACTGGTATTGCCGGTGTTGTTACACACAATCAGAAGAATACCAGCATCGTTGCAGTCTGGTTGATATGGCCGATATACTCCTCTCCATAGGTTGAAAATCCTACTGTTGGAATATCCTTAAAGATATTACCGTATGCCTCATTCTTTCCTTCCTGGTAGAGTTGGAGGGTTCTGAGGATGCAGTTGAAATTTATTATTCCTTTGGCAGGGGTATCTTTATTCTGGATCTTCTGTATCGCTGCTGTTGTGTCTGCGATGATATCTGTTGAAGAGAGAACCTCAAGATCCACACCGTTTCTGATCTGGCAGTAGAAGTAGATGGAACTCCCGTCAACCCGCTGTGGACTTCGCACAAACGGCTCACCTTCGGCAATAAGCCCCACCGGATTTGACATGAAATGAGAGGCAATGTCGCTCTCCTTGGCGCCGACTGCCTCTGCATATGCGGTAACTGCCGGTTTGCCATTGAACTCGATGACCTTGCGGGTTGCTTCGTCTACTGCGGTCGGGACAAGTTTCTTCCCGGTCCCGCAGAACGACTGGGTCTTTACCAGTTCGAACCGGGAGGCCGGCTTCAATAATGCGAGCACCGCTGAATTCTCGTATACCTCTCCGTCCAGATATACGCTGGTCTTCTTAAAAGCAAGGTCATCGCCTGCTGATCCGCCAATTACCGGAATATCAACCAGATCTCCGATCTTCTCCATCAGCCACTCCTCAGCACAGGAGAGACCATCGATAAGGATGATGCCTACGTACTGTTCAGGATTGAGATCGAGTGGTTTGGATCCAAACTTCTCCGCAAGGCCGATAACTGCCCGTGACGGGGCCTTGCGATCACTGAGATCGATAACATCTGCTGCAATGCCTGATATTGCATCAGATTCAAAGGCCATGGCGACAACAGAGTTCTTCAGCATGCTGCCTGATACCTGTTCGCCGGCTGTTGAACACCCGATGACGGTGGCATCAGCGAATTTCTCCTTCATCATCCTGCTGATGGAAGCAGGATCATATTGTGATGAAGCAAAAAAGAGAACTGCTACCGGTTTCAGATCTGAAAACGATCCTGCAATCTCTGTCGCAACAGCCGATGGTTCGGGTTTTAATGATTGTGCTACCTTAATTGCCATATTTACCCCGTGAGCTGGACACCCATATCTTTTGCGATCTCTCTGATCTTTTGGATGACTGCTGGATCATCGTCAGATGAGGCATTATATTTTGTTCCGTCGATGCCCTTGAGAAGGAGCTTTGTTCTCGTTGTGGACTCAAGGCTGGGATTACCCTGTGCCCGCTGCTCAACGAGGCTATCAATGAGGAGTTTTATCTTACCGGCCATAGGTCATACTCGCAAGGTGCCTAAATAGTATATGAATTTAGGTACTTATCTGCATTGTTCTTTGAATGTGGTGGGAACATCATCCATCTACTTTCCTTGGTTCTCAATCTGGTTTATCCGGATGTTTGGATGAAACTTTGCGGAGGAGAAATTTTCCCGCCAGATAGATCTCGCTCGCTGTTATCGAACTCTTGCCTCCGATTTTTTACCGATATGACCTAGATCCTTCATGGATTTTACCCCAATAGAAAACCTCAATGTCACTGACATATCAATATTATTTTGTGAACAAATCCTATCCACCACCGCGTGATATCTATCTCAATAATGCTGCAACCTCATGGCCAAAGCCGGAATCAGTCATCAGGGCGGTGCGTGATCACCTTCTTGCCATGCCTGGAGAATCAGGGCGTTCGACCGATGAACTCACTCTCGATCCGGTTCAGAAGGCTCGGGAGACGGTAGGGGAGTTTTTCGGCTGCGAGAACCCTGATAACCTGATCTTTACATCCGGGGCAACCCAGTCGCTGAATATGCTGATCCATGGGTTTGCTGCTGGACAAGGATCGCAGTTTCATGCCATCACCACGGACCTTGATCATAACTCTGTCCTGCGTCCACTCACGACTCTTGCAGATCAACGAAGAATAACCCTCTCGATCATCCCATCACGTGATGGATATGTTCATCCTGCTGATGTCCGGGATGAAATAAAGGATGACACCCGGCTTCTTGTCATAAACCAGGGGAGCAATGTCATCGGGACCGTCCAGAAGATACAGGAGATACATGCAGTACTCAAAGGAACCGGTATATTCCTGCTTGTTGATGGATCGCAGACTGCCGGACAGATCCCAATCGATCTCTCACGACTTGGTGCTGATGCCTTTGTCTTCACCGGACATAAGTACCTCTTTGGCATGCCGGGAACCGGAGGGTTCTGGATCCGCGATCCCGAAGCAGTACAGCCGATCATGCAGGGAGGCACAGGCACAAACTCAGCCGACCTCAGGCAACCGGCGATGCTTCCGGAGCGGTACGAAGCAGGAACGCCCAACTATCCTGGTATTATCTCGCTTGAAGCAGGGGTCACGTATATTCAGGAAACCGGGTTCGATAGGATTGTTGATCATCAGAAGAGGTGCATTAACGCTTTTTATGAACCGTTGAAGGATTCTGATTCGATGATCAGGTACCACCCATCGCCTGATATCCCCGTCTTTGCGGTAAACATTAAAGGAATGGATCCCGACACAGCAGGATTTGTGCTCAGAACTACATATGGTATCATCACCAGAACCGGACTCCATTGCGCCCCCCTGATCCATAACCAGATTACTGCAGGAAAAGGATGTGTGAGGCTCAGCCCGTCGCTCCTCACCGACCCGGCAGATTGCCAGTACGCAGGAGAGGTCCTGGCAACTCTGGGGAAGCAGGTTCGGGCATCAGGAATGTAAAACCAGACTCATCTGTGAGCCTAGGATTTCTGCCGCTCTTCGGCTGAAGAAGAGAGGCCCATGAGTGACAGTGTCTTCAGCCAGTCAGGATCCTGTGTGTCAACCGTGAGGGTGACCGTCTGTTCCCGTTGTTTTCTTGAGAGGAGCGTGATCCGGAGAGATGGGGCTGGTCTCATCTGTTCTTTCTTCTTGCAGATGATCATGGTCACCATAAAGTCATCCTTACAGAGATCAGGGATCTGTTCAACCTGTTTTATCTCAAATCCACACTCCCGGAGGGCATAGACATACGAATCAGAGAGGAATGGCTGCTTCCCTTTGTGTGACTTCCACTCTGGTTCTCCGTCTACCATCCACATCTTGCGTTCCAGCTGGGAGATGGGATTATCCACGATATCTGTATCACTGGATTGAATGTTGACAAATATACCTCCCGGGGCCAGAGCATTATAGATCTTCGATATCATGGCGGTCTTCTTCCCGCTCGGATTTGAGGATGACAGGATGAGATCATACCCGGTACCGAGTTCGTCAGTGAAAAAGTTACCTGGAAATACCTTCACCTGCTCGTCCATATCATGAGCAATAATGTAATCGCATGTTGTATCAGTCACCTCTGGCAGGTCAAACACGATACTGATGAGATCCCGCTTCAGTGAAGCGAGTGCAATCGAGTACAGCCCGTGTCCTCCACCAAGGTCAAGCATCTTATGGGCAGACAAAAATTCAGGCATGGCAACGATCGATCTGACAACATGCTGTAGCCTGCCGGTCATGGCATTCTCTGCCATCGGTGGAAGACACATATCGCAGAAGAACTCCTTCTTGTCGTACACAACCGGGCCGTTCCTGATGACGTCTGGGAGATTGACCCAGAGTTCTGATATCTTCTTTCTGATCTTCTCCAGGTATGCCCCTTGATAATACGGTGATTGCGTCGTGAAGTATGTGGATGCCACCTGAGTATTCTGGTACATGGCCTCATCTTCACTGATAAATCCACAATCCACCAGGATTCCCAGAAGCGGGGGGATCATATCAGAATGAGGAACTAATTGGCGGAGATCATCGAGTGAGACCGGTACATCAAGATGATCAAACAGTCTGATATTCAGTGCAGCAATGAGAGAGTAGAACTGCTGTGCCTCTGCAGCCATCCGGTTGATTGTGGTAAAAAGGAGATCTGGTTCTGTTGGTGGATTTGTGATGAATACCCGCTGTCTCATCCGATGACTTCTCTCTTCGGTCAGACGATATGAGGATGGGGCAGATGAAATGTGGTGTGAACAAAATGATTGGGTCATTACGATCACTATACATAATCTGCAATCCTATATTATCTCGATGGAAGCTAACTTCTTTAAACTAATATTTAATAAATTCTAATGCACACGAAGGTATAGATCTGGCCGGACGTTCAATGAATACCAGCGATTCAAATACAGACAGGACAATCATGCTTGATACCATTCAGGAAGTAAAGGTCAAACAGTGCGGGGATGGCAAGATAAAAAAGGAGTATCTTCTGCCGGGACCGGTAACACGGGAGATGGTCAACGCCATGAAACCCGCAGGGGATGTCTATATCATGGATTATCTTGCAGATCCGGTATACACGATCATCCATAACTCAACCTTCAACATGAGAGGGGTTGTAGGAAAGAAGAAGATCGAGGTATGGTATGCTGCAGATGAACTGGAGCGTTCAGAGAAGCTTCTCCTTTCCATGTTCGTATCAGTCCTTTCAGGTGAACCTGACGAAACGTGACTGATTTGACGATCTGAAAGTCCCTTGAAGAATCACATCAATTTATCAGCACAGAAAGTGATCCTCTACTACTGAACGGGGATTTATACCAATGGACACGGGGGGACTGGCATACTCAATTTGGTATCTCAAGGTAGCATGCATACTGCTGATCTGTCTGGCAGGGTCAGGGAGCCTGGTCTCTGCATATCATATCCCGACTGTTGATGAAGGACTGCTTTCAGACAGGGGATGTTACATCGGGGCATATCTTGGTGGAAACCAGGGTTCAAACAATGTCGCATGTGTAAATTACTATCAAAAAGCACAGCCAAACCCGTGGGAGACGCAGATCTGGGATCATCCGGGAACATATGGAGAACGTGCATCTGATGGTGTTGCAGCAGTTGATACCGGTATCGACACCTTCAGAACAAGTGTAGAGAGTATTCACCCTGGAAGCGGGAACAAACAACTGCTCTTCTCACGATACTATAACCTCGCCAGTTATCCTGATTCTGACTACGGCAAGATCAAATATACGCCTTCCTCCTCCTGTATTGCCTGGGCTGAACATGTCCTCCAGCAGGGCGGTATTCCGGTTATCGTCCTGTATCCCTGGTCATATACCGCATCTGACGGTACCCTTGATCTATCAGTAACTGCCGGAGGATCAAAGAGCGGAACCCAGAAACTTAGTGATATCGCAGGTCTGTGCGATGCATTGAGTAAAAAATACCCTGATAAATCTGGAAAGGCGGCAACAATCCTGATCTGCTTTGGTCTTGAGTACAACGCCCAGTGGGTTGTCAATCCGAGTGGGAATGATAGTATTGACGATGCCAATAAAAAGGCCTGGAGAAAGGCGTTTCGTACGGCTTACTCGGTTTTTTATGCACAAGCAAACCCAAGCGTTCAGATGATCTGGGCAGGCAACATCGCCCAGAAAAAAGAGGATCGCTTATATTACTGGCCAGGAACCGGTGATAACGGTGAGCAACTCAGTAAAGATTCGGTAGACTGGGTGGGCATGACCTGGTATCCCTGGCCGGGAGGCCCGACATCCCTCACTCAACTGAAAGGATTCTATGACTATTATTCGGTAGAAAAGAAGCATCCGTTCATTTTCATGGAGACCTCGGCTGATGGGCAGGGGTCTGCAGAGAAGGAAAAGCAGTACAAAGAGAATCAGGTAACCTATCTCTATAACGCTACAACGCTCTCGGCATTCCCCAATATCAAAGGGATCATCTGGTTTGATGTTATTAAAGGAGAAGCGAAGAGCGGATCTGATGGAACAATGGTTGCAAAAAACTTCCTGATCCCTGATGGAGATTGGGACAACCATGACAAGAGTATTTCGATTCCCGGCACGCTCTATTCGTTATCAAACCGGACCAGGATGATGAGTAATCTGTATCCTGATGCGGCTGCAGACTCCTACTTCCTTGGGAAATCAGGGAATCTGGTGGTTGCTGATTATTCAACCCGGTTTGGACGCAATGCGTTTTCTATACAACTGGTTGATACAAGCAAAGGTCAGGTTACTGCATGGAAGTGGGATGTAAACAACGATACGATCCCTGAGTACGAGACAAAGAATGCAACCCACACCTTTGATATGTACGGAAAATATCCGATAAATCTCACCATAAAGGCAGGCGATGAAGAACAGACCGAGATGAGAGTGATACGGATCCCGGGCGGGCTGATATCTGACAAACCCTTCATCTCTTTTGGAACAAATCCAGATAATGGATTTTTGTTCATTGATAACACGTTTTATGGGCGTACAAACGGGAATGAGAAGTTCTTCCAGGTCCCTCCCGGAACCCATACCATCAGGATCGTTAGGGATGGATACAGGCCCTGGTCTGCCCGATACTCACTTCAATGGCCGGAGATGAAGAGTTATGGCATCATCAACCTGACTCGGAATCCCGAAACCAAATAAGACTGATGGACGGATTCATGGGAGTCCGGAATACATCCGGTTCTAACTGAAAAAAGTGGCGGTTAATCAACCGCTACCATTACTTCGCTTGCCTTTACCACTGCATATGCCTCTTTTCCTTCCTTCAGCCCAAGGTTCTCAACCGCATGAGCAGTGATCATGGAGGTTACCAGAACACCGTTGCCGATATCAATGACCACTTCAGCGTTGACCGGACCCTTGGTGATCGACTTGATTGTTCCCTTCAGTGTATTTCTTGCGCTAATTTTCATGGTTGATTCCTCCATCACCCGGGGGTGAGTGATAGAGTGAGGAACCTTAGACCATATAATCTTGCCGTTTCGTATATCAGTTTGAATATATCTGTCATAGAAATACAACAGTATTGATCACGTTTTCGCGCTCATAAGTAGTTCATGTAGAATTCTGAATCCCTGATCTGCGATGATGAGTCAGAATAGGATATCTGTATAGCACAGGGGTATCAACAAAACAGAGATGACATCAGTGACAGGACACGAAAGGGAAAATAGGAGTTACCTCCTACCTTCCTCCAGCACGGTAATACCGTTAATCCCTTCCAAAATCCAGAGTGTTCTCAGCCGTGAATTTGGATCAATACATCAGCACACTGTTTCCGATTGAAATCGTAACGCCTGTATTGATCAGTACCTGATTGTCCGATGGAGTTGAAGTAGAATCCCGTCCACTGGTTTCATACAACCCCACCTCCTGCGGTGCCATCCTTCAATGGCATTGTTTCGTTGCGTAGATGCTTATTTAAAAATTTGCCATGCAGTAAAAACAACAAATGATGGCGGATATAGATATATATCGATCATCAGGGTGAATGTTGATCAATACTGGTTATCAGGCTGACGGCCTGAAATAGAGATCGATGACATGCATGAGAATCATATCAGTATATGAAAAACTTCGAGATGACTGGCCTGATTGACGATTCCTGTCTCTTTACCAAACGTCTGTATGTCTCCTGTTATGTGCTGTACCATCGGGGGATAATCCTGGAGAAGCCCTCATGATCCTTGACCATGGCCTGTATACGTCTGATTGAGCGATCGAGCTCATCTGATCCGGCCTGTCTGGAATGTCTTACTGACCAGACAAGGTCCGGAACGATACTCATGGCACAGTAGAGGGCATACCTGCTCCAGAAATCAGAAGGGATAGAGCCGCTCCAGTATCCGTCAACCTGCCCACGTGCAAACGGGACACTGACATGGCGGGTGAACAGGGCAACTTTGTAAAAATCATGGATTGGATCACCCCAGTCAGACCTGTTAAAGTCAATAATCCCCTTCAACTCCCTGTTCTGGAAGATCAGGTTGGCTGGGTGATAATCGTCATGCTGAAAAGTCTGCCTGATCCCTTCCATGAGGTTCAGATGTTCTCTGACATACAGTTGAATCGCTTCCAGGTTAATGCCTGCTACTTTGACCGGGTCATGTAGAAATTCAGCACAATACCACTCGTACTTTCGTTTTTTCAGCATGTTCCAAGAGGCGATTTCAGGTGGAGCTGGAAGCTGATGAAGTTTCTTTAGCTCTTCCCCTGCCTGGTATCCGACTCTGTACTGATCTTCACTGCTCATCCGACAGAGTGCTTTTTCACCATCTTCTCCGTCAATGTAGTCAAGGATCATCAGGTATGATCGGCCGTCATCGGCGATCTTGAAGTGATGAGGTTCAGGGACAAGCAACGAGTACTGCCTGAGTTCTTTCATACGATTGTACTGATTCTCTCCTGACTTGAGAACCCTGCTCTCATCAGACATAGTGATCCGTGCCAGGTACTTTCTCCCGTTCTTTGTGGTCAGGAGGTACTTCAGATCAGAAGAATAACCTTTACAGACCGGGCTGATATCTACAAAGTCAACAAGGTCACGAATTTGGTTTAATACCCGGGTATCAGGGTTCATACGTAGTGAATATGGAGGTATTCGAAGGTTCCATCACAGATATTCATTTCAGAAATATTGGAGATGAAATATTAAAATAATACTCTTAGTACAAGATATGCAGTTAATGACATTGCCAAATAATTATACATTCTTCCTCCCAACATCTGTCTATCGGAGTCTGAAAAGATGGAGGTAGGTGATATTGACTGGGACGGAATGTGGAGAGAGAAGCAACAGACACACAGTTTCTCTTCAGACCCCGATTCACAGCAGCGCCGGTGGGATCAGATGGCATCCTGGTACCGGTTCTGGTCAGAGCATGACGAATATCCATCAAAACTCCTACAGCGTGTTCAGATGGATCGGGAATGGTCTGTTCTTGATATCGGGTGCGGGATCGGGACCCTCAGTATTGCTGCAGCGATGAGGGCTAAACGGGTCACAGCCCTCGATATATCTGCGCAGATGCTTGACATTCTCAAGATCGATGCCGAGAGAAGACATCTTGGAAACATCAGGTATCTTCACCGGACATGGGAGAGTATTGCGATAGGTGCTGACATCAAGGCCCATGATATTGTTGTTGCTTCCCGGGCCATTGCACGGACAGGTGATCTCAGGGAGTCACTCAGGAAGATCAACCAGGCAGCCAGGCAGTTTGCATATGTGACTGCATGGGGCGGAGAGCAGGGGGATTTTTCCCGGGAATTCCTTGAGGCAATCGGCAGGAGGTATACCAACACTCCGGACGACGTATTTGTCTTCAATATTCTGCATCAGATGGAGATCCATCCCAATGTTGAGCAACTGGAGTGCCGGAATCCGATACTCTATACCGATCATGAGCATGCCCTTCAGAGTTATCAGATGCTCCTGAATCTTACCCCTGAAGAGACAGATTTGGCCAGGGATTTTCTAAAAACCCATCTGACACGAAGACGGGATGGCAGATACGAGACTCCGGAAACGAAGGTCCGGTGGTCCCTTTTCTGGTGGAAGAAGTAGTGCCGGAAACGGGTCTTCTGAACATGATTTTTCAGAGGTATGGTCACCTGTCTCACAGGTATTACGATACAGGTCTGCATTTCGGACAGAGATACATCCTGCAGAGTTCGGGTCTCGTGGCATAAACTGTACAGATTACAAACCCATCCTCTTTCTTCCGCAGGAATGGGCATGAGAGAGACTTTTTGCCTGGTATTGTCTGATTCAGAAACAGGTCCAGCTTGTCAGGATCGATCGTAACTATCTGTTCAACTCCGGTGATCAGGAACTGGATCCTGAATCTTGCCTGATCCAGTTGTTTGACAATACCCACAACCTCTCCCATACAACTGCAACAATACCCACATTGTCTGCATTGACCTGGTGCCATTCGTCTCCTGAACTAATCCCTTCTGAATATTGAGTGTAGTATGGTTTCTTTCTTCTGATAGAACTGGTATGTCTGAAAATGCTTGGAGTGATAGATCTGAAACAAAATCCAGGTATCAGGGTAATTGTATCCAGAATGGAACCGATTCATTTTTCCTATTATCAAGGATATTAGTCAGAATGACCTTGATAAAATATATCTTTCAATTTATAATGCTAAATTTAGTTATTTATACTTTGAAATTAATTACGTCAATTCAAAAGGTTTATGTTTGCTCATGAGTAATATCTATGTGCCGAGATTTGAGGTTAACATATGGTAAAAGTAAATGAACTATATGAGATTGAGGTCTTCCCTTCCGACTGGCATGATATCGTGTCCCAGTATAATTCCAACCGGAAAGCTGGTCGCGATACCGTGATTGAGCGGAATATTGCCGGGCAGTCTGTTCAGTGTATTGTGGCCGGGTATACCTGGAGAGAGTCAAAAAAGCCTAATGCTCCCCAGAAGCAGAAGATAACCGTTCAGATTACTGACATCAAAGAAGCGTAGATACCTGCGAATCCATATATCCACATCGCAGTTCTGCCTTAATTCCACGTCATTTCTTACGCACCAGAAACGTCGTGATCGGATCAGGATACTCCCGAAATCCATCCGATTTATCCCGAAATTCTTGTTTACTCTTTTACAAATATGGCTGTGCTGTAAGGTGACAATAGGTATAACCCATATCAGAGAGACTACTTCACTCCGTATTCGAGTGGAAGAAGGAGAAAAGGTATGCGAATTAGTGCACGAAACACAATGAAAGGAACAATTACATCGATCATTAAGGGCCCCGTCAATGCAGAAGTTGTTCTTGATATCGGCAATGGTGTCCTGGTAACCTCCGTAATCACGGCCCATGCGGTTGAGAGTCTGGGACTGAAAGAAGGAAACCAGGCGTATGCTGTCATCAAGTCAAGCGAAGTGATGATCGCTGTAGATTAAAATCCTGCAAATTTCTTTTATTTCGGTTATACCTGGATATCTGGCATTCCATAGTCTGATAAAAAAGTTATGAAGATGAAGGTTTATTCAGAATCACCGGGGTCTGATCCTGGAGAATGGCTGCCGCATCCTCATCAGTGAGAGTAAGCCGGTAGAACATCTCATAAAACTCTTTGATCTCGTCGGTCATGTTGAAGGATACCTTGTCAGGATAGAGCGTGTTCTGAAGCCACATCATCCCGAGGATCGTCTCAGGAACCGGAAGCTCCCATGACATCAGGTACTTGGGCATACGGTAGACCTGTTTATTTTCAACTGCCGGAAGGGACTTCCATGTTGAGTCTGAAAGGATATCACTCACACTCTTTGAGTTGTATGGCAGGAGAATGACAACATCAGGGTTCCAGGTATAGACCTGATCAATGGTTACCGGCTTATCACCACCTGATATACTGTCCGCCACATTCTTTCCTCCAGCGATGGTCAGAGCCTGTGCCTCATAATAATCGTCACCCAGGGTTGACAATGGGTCACGCTGTCCGAAGTAGACCTTCTTCTTATTAGCATCAGCAATACCTGCTGCATTCTTCCTGAGTTCATTCACCTTTTCATTATAATATGAGATGAATTCTGAGGTCTCTTTCTCCTTTCCTGTGATCGTGCCGATCATCTCATAACTTTTAATGAGGTTATCAGGAATTTCCATATCTACAACTGCTACCGGGATATTGGCTCTGGCAATATCTTCGTTAACTTTAGTGTATGACTTGTCCGATATCACGAGGTCAGGCTTGAGAGACAGTAACTGCTCAAGGTTTATGTTGGTTTTGCATCCTGCTGATGGAAGAGCCCCCAGGGATTTCTCTGTAGCGTTTACTAAATCCCTGTTTGCTGGTCCAATGCAGGTTCCTACCAGTTTATCATCAGCCCCGATGATGTAAAAGAACTGGCTTGTAAACGGATCAATTGTCACAATTCTTGAGGCATGCTGCGGAAGTTCGATCGTATTTCCCGCAATATCTGTTATCGTCAGATTTTCAGCAAAAGACACTGCAGGAATTGCTAAAAGCCCCAGCAGCACTATAAATACTGTATAATTACATTTCATACCCATGCATCGCACTCCCTATGGTCACATACTGACCATACTAGTGGGACTTATGTATGGTAAAAATGATCTTTGGAATTATTAGATAAATTTAATCAACTTAACAAAAAGAATATATCATTTAAGATTCTGTTTCAGAAACTGAACCGCCCTCTGGAAAAGAACAACCATATACATATCAGGTTTTTCAGAATCCTGTATAATAGAAAGAAAATTATGAAGATAGTCCTCGATTCCAATGGAGAGTTCTGGCAGACATTCAACAACGATGACCGGACTTTTCAGGATACCTCGTATCCAGAGACCTTCATGATTGGAGATCAGATATGTTGGCGAGAGGTACTGCCAGCCAGTCCATTCATAGTTCCCTTGTGAGAGTACCTGTAATACCTCCTTCGTAACCGGACTCGACAGGAGGTACTCTCGTCTGATCCGTCCGTCAGAAAGAACTGTCCTGGTTCTTACCGACATAATCTCCATACATAGGTCATATGTCCTGTGGGTTCTTCAAACTACGGGAGCAGATGACTTTGCTTTCTGAATCCTGAACCCGGCAGATCAGTTCAGAACTGCATGCGTCGTCCAACCGGCATATATACCTGATATACCTGTACAATTCTGCAGCGTTTCGGGTGGATTACATGTGTCTCAAGCAACAAAATGCCTCTGGCATCCCGGTTGAAACCTGGGCAGAACGATGGTCAGCCCTGAAAGAGAGACACCTTCGTTCGGTACAAATCAACAATGAGGGTGATTTCTGGCTGGATCCGGATAATGTCAGAAGGTACCTGGAGAACACCAGGGGAGAATACTCAAAGGTGGTGGCAGAACAGATCAGAATAATACATACACCACCGGGAGCAACAGTGCTGGACATCGGATCTGGACCGGGCACCCTTGCAGTTCCCCTGGCAAAACAAGGCTGCAGGGTAACTGTTGTAGAACAGGCTCCCCTCATGTGCAAGGCTCTCGAAGAGTACAGAATTTTGGAAGAGGCTCCACCAATCAGGATCATTACCCGGCGATGGGAGGATATCACCGGTGAGGAACTCGATGGCCCGTTTGATCTGATTATAGCCTCGTTCTCTCTCACCATGACCGATATTGCCGGTGCCATCAGGATGATTCAGCGAGTATCTTCAGGAAAAGTCTTTCTGTTCTGGTTCCTCACACCGCCATCCTGGGCTGATATGATGCAGGATCTTTGGCCGTCACTACACAAGAGGGAGTATTACCCTACCCCGCTTGCCGACTGTCTCTGGAATGTTCTGTACGAGATGGGGATTTTTGCAAACCTTGAGGTGATGGAACCTGCTCCTCCTGCTACCTATGAATCCATCGAGCAGGCTGTCAAAAGTGCTGCAAAGCGTCTTGAATGCACTGAAGAGTGGCAGCACAGAATTGTTCAGACATACTTCACCAGACACGCCAGCCTGACACCGGACGGACGGATCCTGGCTGGTGGAGGTCACCGCAGTGCAACAATCTGGTGGGACAATCACCGGTCATAGCGGTGATAAAAAAAGTGATACCAGGAACTGTCAGATGTTGCCGCCCTGGCGGGTTGAATTTTTCTGCCTGAATGCATGTTCGATAAGATCTTTTGAGAACACAGACGGAACTGTGCCGTTCTTTGCATACAGGTAGAGAGCTGTATTGTAGATCCCCTGCATTGCATTGGCTATTACGAAGAGGATGATCAGAAGAAGCACGTACAGGCTTACAGCGGCTATCATGATCTCACCAACTCCGGTCATCATCAGAAGAGTAACGGGGATCAGGGCAACAATTGCAATAAGAAGAAAGATAAGTGCTACACCGCCCTGACCGATAACCGTCTCTCCCCATGTTCGTTTAAATAGTGATGCAGACTCCTTGATCGACTCAAGGGTGCCCCGTTTTTCGATGATCATCACCGGGATGACAAAGAAGGTCAAAAGGCTCCATGCAACACCTATCATGGACGAGATGATCTGGGCCACGAAGTTATTATTGTCCCTGATTGCCTGGAGAACAAGTCCGATAGTTGCAGATATCAGCGCCCATATAAATATCTGTACGATATTCTGCTTTGCTGCTGATATACCGTCAGAGAACGTGGGATCGCCTCCAGTCAGCCGGATGTTGGCGCAGGCTACAAGTCCAGCGTTGAAGAAGATAACCACGAAGTACGTGACCAGATAAAAGAGGAAGATACCGACGTATACCAGCGGTGAATTCTGATGCTCTGCGGTAAGCCCTACTCCCATAAGGACAGCAGGGATGAGAAACGAGGCAGTAATGATGATGCAGACGATACCAGAAAGAACAGGGAACAACAGGAGTTCTTTGTCATTCCGCAGCACTTCCCAGCTCGCTTTGATCAGAGCGATGCTTCTACCGATCGATTCGAACATACAATAGATGTCATCAAATTTCTATATATATCCTCTATATGTTTTGTCTCGATTATGCAGAGAAACCAAAACCCGTAAAATGGGGAATAAATGTACGATCAGAGCACGCATCACGGTAGGTTCAGGAAAGTACAATGAATGTATTTAATGATTCGCATTTATCTAGGATAAAAACAAAAACTAACCTGTATTCAGGAGTGCTATTATGAAGATGAACATACAGTATCTTACAATCGGGCTTGTACTGCTTCTGCTGGCAGTGCAGATCGGTTGTGTATCAGCTGCTGACACAAATCAGACAGAACTTACCATCTTTGCAGCCGCATCACTTACCGGTGTTGTCGGAGATCTCGACAAGGCATTCGAGACTGCACACCCGGGTGTAAAAATTACCCCGAACTTTGACAGTTCTGCAACCCTTGAGACACAGATCAAGGAGGGTGCCTCTGCAGACCTCTTCCTTCCGGCAAGTGAGTCAAACATCAATAACCTGATCAAGGCTGAACTAATCAGCAAGGATGATGTCACACCCTACGCAACAAACAAACTCGCACTTATTGTTCCTGTTGACAACCCGGCCGGCATCACCAGTCTTGCAGACCTTGCAAAGCCTGGCGTAAAGATTGTAAGTGAGACCAAGGATGTTCCGGTACGCAAGTACACCGAACAGATGCTAAACAAGACCGTCAATGACACCGCCTATGGTCAGTCATTTGTTGATGCATTCAAGAAGAACATCGTATCAGAAGAGACGAACGTTGCTGGTGCAACCACCAAGGTCTCCCTGGGCGAAGCAGATGCAGGAATCACCTACTACTCTGATGTGAGTAAAGAACTTGCAGATAAGATCACGATCATCGAGATCCCTGAAAACCTCAACGTAGTTGCAAAGTACAATGCAGGTGTCCTTACTGAATCAAAGGAGAAGGACCTTGCAAAAGAGTACGTTTCCCTGCTGACCTCTGATGACGGAAAGACCGCACTGAAAGAGTACAAGTTCAGCCCGGTATAAGGTTCATTCAGAATCAGATGACGTGAGGGGAGATCCTCCTCCTTCATCAACCAATATATTCTCTTTTAGGATTTTTGACCTATAGACGATTATCCTGAGTGGAAAGCCTGTGCACCTGCAACCCGGTGAGGTGAGGCATAGATATTCATTTTGCCACCTCTGATGAATCCGATGATGGTGAGCCCTGTTGCCTCTGCCATCTCGATTGCAAGCGATGTGGTCGCTCCCCGTGATGCAATTATTGGAATACCTGCAAGTATGCACTTTCTTGACATTTCAGAAGATATTCTGCCTGAAATCAATACGCAGGTCCGGGAAAGATCCCATCCTGTCCGCAGAGCATATCCGATCACCCGGTCCAGTGCATTGTGGCGTCCGATGTCTTCGGTCTTTGTTATCATGGCATCACTGCTGACCAGGCCCACAACATGAATTCCCCCGGTTCTGACATGAAGATCAGAGTCAAGGACGAGTTTCAATGCCTGATGGAGCCATGCCGGATCCATCACAAGGCCAGAGGTTACGGTGGGAAGTTTTTTGATATCAAGAAAGGATGAATCGCCTCCGCATCCTGAGAGGATGGTCTTCTTCCCTCCCCTGATAGCCACTTTACCGGATGTCAGAACACGAATTGTCTGTTTTTCTATCTGCAATGACTCAATGTCATCAACCTGCTTAATCAGACCTTCAGTATAGAGATATCCAACAACAAAGTCCTCAAGCCGGCTGGGGCTTGTCATCACATTCAGGATCTGACGACCGTTTACCCACAGTGCATACGGTGACTCGATGACCACCTCGTGATCAGATGGTGAGAACACGTGATCTATCTCTTTTACGCAGGGAACGGTAATCGATAATTGGTCAGTCATCACAACTCCGAAGGTGCAGCCAGCCCATGGTATCTGAGTATTGCCGGGAATACATATTTCGCTTGGGAATGAGGCAAATTACAATATTGTAAGATGTATAAAAAAATTTAAACTGCTGAATCTCTATTTTTTCGAATGTAATGCCTGATTCTCGTGTTTTGGGGATCAAGGAATGGTATCTACATTAACAAAAGAATTTCTTTCCTGGAGATGAGGTACATATTATGCATGATCAGTTTCCTACGGCATTCCCCCGGGATTCCAGGCTGGCATTTGATCTAATTGATGAATGGTATGATGATTTTACCAAAAGCCTGGAGTATCAACAACTCGACGAGGAAGACAATGAGTATGCCCATGAGGTTGTTACTGATCTGGCCGTTTTTCTCTTATACTATCAGGATTGCCTGCCATCAGAGTGGACAAAGAATACGGTTGAACGCTGCCTGATGGTCGATTTTCCAAGAAGTCTCTATCGTGATGGAGAATACATATACTCTGTTCCTGGGGTACTTACCCAGTTCTTCAGGTATCTACATCGATTAAAACGTCTTTCCAAAGCAAATGCAATTGCAAAGGGCATTGAGACCCTGAAGAACGATTTCTATGAGGTCATGGATAACCCTGATCTGTATAGTATGCGTAAATCACTATTAATCGGCGCTGAAGATGAAGGCGTAGATACCGATGATTTCGAAGAGGTATTGAAATATTTTCAAAAAGTCGGAGAGCGTATGATGGAAGGGGTTGACCCTAACGTTACTAATACATTGTATTCCATTCTCTCCACATGGGTACTCCCCTTTTCTGATTCACGTTATGTATCTGATCTCAATCAGGTTTCTGGGACAGATGTCATTGATGTTCTTTCGACCATGGTGGGATTGTTGGTTCAAGAGATCTCTAATCCCAATGAGTGGAATGTATCAGACGTCTGTAAATCTATTGAGAATACTTTAATTCCCTGTCCGATGGACCCAAAAACTAAAAACTCATTATCCCAATTGCTCATGCCTTTTTTACATTTCTTGGAAAAGAAAATTTGCAACCCAATGCATTGGAGATTGCTGAGGCCATCCTTCCGTTACAGGAACGGGTCATGTCATCATCATCTGATATCGATGGAGTGATGGCTGGGATACTTGCTAAACATCTGCTGCGTTCCGGGATAGATATTGATGATGACACAAAAATTACATCGTATCTTGAAATGCATGCAGAAGAGATCTTCATGGAAGTGCTCCAATCTGGAGAACCAGACCTGATAAAACAACTTGCTCAAAAAATTACATCTAAAGGAAAGAAAGAATCAATTACTGCCAATAATTCTAATAAACCTCCGCGGATACCAGAAGAACAACAGGAGAAGTATGATGCTGTCACTACTCTTACAGATGACTTCTGCAAAGAGCGGCTTGATGAAGAATATGCCACTATCTGCCGGACTGTTACGGGCAAATTAGCACGAAAGAAAGATTCAAAATTCAGCAGGGGGAAGAGTGACATCTGGGCTGCCGGTATTGTATACGCAGTTGGACAGATGAATTTCCTGTTCGACTCTTCATTTGAGCCTTACCAGTCTGCTGATGATATCTGTGGTTTTTTTGGCACCAGTAAGAGTACGACTTCTCAGAAAGCGAAATTAATCAGGGACAGTATCGATATGAATAACTATTGGGATCCAGAATTCTCAACTTCAAGGATGATGGGTTCAGATCCTTTTAAAAATCTTCGTATCAATGAAAACGGGTTAGTAACCCGATAAGATACCGGGCTGCCTGATTATCCCTCGCCCAGCAATTCGAGGGCTACCTCATAGGGATTCTTCGGAAGTTCCCCCATTTTTTTATTGGAAAAGAAGGTATCAGGATGAATCTTTCTGAGTTGATCAAGAGAGAGTCTGTCTATGATATCCTGTGCAATCACTTCAGCTTCTTTGCTCTTTCCCGGATTCTTCATCAGAAATCCCATTCTCACATGCATCAGCATCGCTGTTTTCAGTTCTTCATCAGACAACTGGTCAAACGATGTGGAGACGAACCTATCAGGAGCTGTTGCCATTATGCTCCACTCCCGGTCTTTGTTGCCACATGAATCGTAGATTCGCCATATGCACTCCGTAGTACACCGGTCTGGAAGATTACAAGGCCGTTATCATTACAGAGCTTCTCATATCCTTCCCGGTCTTTGATAGCATGATACGTGTTGTGGATGCCAAGTTCAAGTTCGTACAGCCCCTGCATTCCGGTCCCTTCGGAATCTCTTATGAACCAGTGGTTCGAGATGAAAAGACCACCATCATTCAGATGGGCACTGACGTCCTTCAGGATTGCATCACATTGGTTCTGGTCTGCGTACAGGGCATGGGAGATCAGGATGATATCAAATTTCCCTTCCGGGAGGGCTCCCAGGTTTCCGCTGACCGGTGTAACCCGGTCCTTCATCTCGTGCCTGGCAATATTCTGCTTGAGTAGTTCTGAACTGACAGGTTGCACAAGGACTGAAGCTTTCAGATCTGGATGAATCTGACAGGCAGCCATGGCATACAGACCATGGCCGCTGCTAATCTCAAGGAACGACTTTGCATCCTTAAATCCTGCCCACCGGCTTGCAACTGTCGTTATGTTCTTGAGCATACCCCTGATCTCCTGTTCTGCCCGGGACATACTCATCAGCGGGCTCTCCTGCTCGAATGTGGATTTTACTTCAGGACTTGTCAGGTAGGTCTGCAGATCGTTCCATGGGGATTCCGGCTCGGCGAGTGCCAGGATGATATCTCCCTGGTAATATCTGCTGCTGCTCACGAAGTGGAGGTTTGCTGATGGGGAAACCAGGTATTTCTCACCAGATCGTCGGACAATGTCCAGGTAAAAAAGCATCCCGATCAGGGGTGCCATGTACTCCATGGGGATCTTCGTTCCCTTGCTCACCTCTTCAATTGTAGCCGGTCCATGTGCAGCCATCCAGTCAAAGAGTTTAAGCTGCAGAGCAGCCCTGATTACCATGAACTCCTTGTACACCTGGATAAGATCATCGACCACCTCGATGACTGGTAGTTCTGGCAGTTTAATTAAATCTATATCTTCCATCGTAATTCCTCGGTACTGTGGTTATTCCCTTTCCGTTTCTCACAGGTTACAATACCTTATTTTGCTTGAAAAAGCCCTTTTCACCGGTCCTACCTGGGGCCCCCAACGGGTCCCCGTTGGGGGTTTAGGAACGTTTCTAATCGAATCAGAAGTTAGTGTTGCGTAACTCCGGTATGAAAATACGGGGTAAAACCGGATCTGTATGTACTAATTCACGAAGAAAAAAGTTAGTTTGCCTTGAGGTATATGTGACCCCAGACAATCTCTCCCTTCTTCTTCTCTTTCCGCTCTCCTAGGTCACCAATGTACTCATCAAAGGTGTAGGTCTGACCGTCGCATTCCTTCTCGACGGTTCCGATCTTCTTGTATCCTGGCATCGGGTAGAGGAGTTTTCCAAGTATGTATGCATCTCCCTTGACCAACTGACCACCGACACGGCCCTCGACATCACCCTTGATGATGACGGTTCCACCTTCAGCGTGGGTCAGGACATGGATAAAGACATCGCCCTCGATGATGATGGTCCCGCCGGTCATAGCGGTACCAATATCATTTCCGGCTTTTCCTTTTACCCGGATCAGACCGCCGCTCATACCACGCCAGTCACCACGGTACGCACTGCCAACATGGTTATCAGCGTCTCCTTCAATCAGGATATCTCCGCCTTCCATACCGATTCCAAGGAATGCATCAGCATTTCCCTTGACGGTGATTTTGCCGCCTCTCATCCAGCAGCCGACATACATGTCTGCGTCGCTGTTGATGAGGATCTCACCATCGGTCATCTGCTGGCCGAACCGCTTCATCTTACGGACATTTCCGTTGACGATGATCTTGGTGTCGGCTGCGGTCTCTCCAGCCTTTCCGGAAAACGAGAAGAAGTCTCCAAGTTTCCAGACAACTTTTCCCTCATGAGCCGGAAGATCAGCGATCTCGGCCAGAGATTTCCCTGCAAACTTGTCAGGGGTTACACTGTAGCATTCGAGGTACAGCTCAGGCTGCTGTACCAGGGTCATTGTTACGGTTTCCATCTTTTGCACCTCAGGCTACTTCTACTTCAAGTGCCCGTGGGCGGTACACATGGTCGTCGAACACTGCGTAGTTCTCAAGGTTAACGGTGTAACTCTTGGTGAACTTCTCTTTGATATCACGCATAACCTGGGAGTTCTCAGGCATGGTGACCTTGGTCCAGATGGTGTGTCCCTTCGGCTCAGCAACAATCTCACCATTCTGGACAACAACAACTCCTTCCTTGATGGTGTAGGCAGTCTTGGTGAATGCCTCTTCAATCAGCTCTGGATCAGTTGGGATCTTCTTAGCATCAAGGTTGTAGATCGCTACGTTTCCATCAGCACCTGGAGCGAGGCTGCCATACATGCCTGACATACCGAGTGCCCTGGCCGGACCTGCACGGGTCATCATAGCGATATCGTAGAGGTTGAGTTCGCGGTCCATGGAGGCGAGATCGGTTGCTGCGATAACCTTGTCCTTACGCTTCATGGAGTCAAGGGTTGCGTCACGGGCCTTCTTAGACATGAGCCACTTGATGATACGTGGGTACCGGCTGAATGGTCCTCCGTTCGGGTGGTCAGTGGTGATAAAGGTCCGCATCAGGTCCTTTGCATAGAGTCCGATCTCAAGACCGACTGCCCACTGGATACCAATGACAGCGACGTCCTTATCATACACAAACGGCACAATACCAGAACCAGTCTCGAGTTCGATATCACAGTTTGCCCACTTGCGGTGGTTGAGTTCCATGAGGTGGTGCTCGAATGGTCCGTCGGCTGTCATGGTGGTCGTCTCATCAAGGGTGACACATCCGAGATCAATGGTGATGTTGTCAGTCTTGTTGACGTAGTCCATGACTTCCTTTGCTGCAGATCCAAAGGTTGCCCAGCTGTCTCCTTTGTAGGAGTGGAACTGGAGGTGAGTGTTGTGCAGGACCTGGGTTCTGCCGAACTTGTTCTTTGCCTTGTATCCCTCTGCGAGCTTCAGGGTGTCTAAAGTATCTGTGTAGTTGCCCGGGTTTCCGAGGTTGTTGGGGTGCAGATGGATTGAGTGGGGCAGACCAAGGTACTCGTTGGTCTCGATAAGGCCCTTGACGATCTCGGCAGGGGTGATATCGAAGTATGGAACCGGGTCGTGAATGGTGTTGCAGTTCTCTCCCCATGCCCATGCTTCTGTGCCACCTGGGTTGACGACCTTGATACCGACACCGTATGTTGCCTTCAGGAGCCATGCAACGTAAGCAGCGTTGTTCTCGATCTCCTTGTTCTTGAGGTACTCAAGACAGAACCAGTTGTTCCCGAAGACCGGCATGGCACTGATATCGAGGATTGGCGTGTCCCTGATCTCTTCATGAACGTGGGGTGCCATGAGCGGGGGCATTGCTGCCTCATTAACGTAGGTGTATCCCAGACGGGAGTATGCATACCCGGTCTTCCAGGTGGTTGGAATCGAGAATCCCATCTCCATCCGTTTGCCCTGTTTGAGAATCCCGCCACGGTAATCACCACGGAAGAGTTTGTCTTCAGGCCGCATCTCACGACCAAGGTTGACTTTCGGTCCAACCACGTGGGTGTGAATGTCAACACCACCGGCCATAACGGTCTTACCGCTGGCGTCGATGGTCTTTGCCTTTGAAGAGACCTTCTCTACGATCTTGCCGTCCTTGATGGCGATATCTGCCTTGTCTCCCTTAATTCCGGAGATTGGATCAAAGACGTATCCGTTCTTGATAATCAGTTCAGACATATTCAGGCCCCCTGTGCATTGAGTTCATCAAGACGGTCAGCGATCTTGTTCAGCAGTTCCTCATCGGTGAGGAGACCCTGTGGATCGAGAACCTGTCTGAACTGGATTGGCACGTTGTCCATCCGGTATACAATTCCACCGGTGTCAACACCACAGATACAGACCGGAATGTGCAGGTCAGAGATCTCTGATGCCATACAGACGCTTGGATCGATGGTGACCCAGGGGTGTTTCTTCAGATGCTGGACTGCCGGAATCGGGAAGTGTGCACCTGCATCAGTTCCGATGTTGATGAACATATCCGTTTCATCACGCATTGCCATGTCCACTGAACTGGTCTCACCCGGGTTCATGTGTGCATAGTTCTTCTTGGTGAGGTCAAGGCAGTACGGGAATCCGAATGTCCATGACCATACGACACCGGGACCTGCGATGTTGTAGTGTCCACGCATTGCCATGATCGTCCACTTGGCAACCTTGTTCAGGTCACGCATGAGGGAGATTGCAATGTCGATGTTGTGGTTACGACCATCAGAGTGTGTCAGACCCATTCCGTAAAAGACGGTTCCGAACCGGGCATTCCCCATGATCTCGGCAGCCTCAAGGATCTGCTCTTTTGGAACATCTGCAACGACATCAGGGATATCATCTGCATGCCCGTGCATGACCATCCGGAATGCATCAAAGAGTTCGTAGTCGTGCCCCTGTTTTACACGGAGGTGCATGTCTGCAACGTTTGCAGTATCGGTGTACCGGGGGTCAATGACGATGACAGTACGCTTCTTCTGTCCCTTTCCTGTGAAAAATCCACGTGGGAAGATAGAGTACCGGGACATGTGACGTGGGTGTGCGTGTGCCGGGTTAGATCCCCAGTACACAATCACGTCTGCACGGTTCTTGACCTCTCCAAGGGTGCAGGTTGGGTATCCGTTATCAAATATTGCGAGGAATGATGGGCCGTGGCAGATGGTTGCACAGTTGTCAAGACAGCCACCTGCTGTTTCCATAACACGGGCTGCTGCTGCCTGTCCTTCACAGTTTGTTGAACCAAACCCGTACATGAGTGGCTTTTTTGCTTTGTACAGATGCTGTGCGGTCCACTCAATAGCCTCCTCGTAGGAGATCTCTTTCATGGAGCCATCTGGCTGGCGAAGCCGGGGTAATCTATGCCGGTGTTCTGAGCTGCCGTGCTTGAAGATCTCAGTTCCGATTGCACAGACATTCTCGACCTCAAGCACCTTCTTTCCGTCATCAGAGACTGTTACTCTGACATCATCGCAGGAGCAGCCACAGTATGGGCATCCCACATTCTCATATACCTTTGGCATTATTCTTCACCCTTCCACATGCCGACTGCTCCCTGTACTAATTGGAGGGCAGTCTTCAGTTTCTCTTCCGGTGCAGGCTCCACGGTTACAGGGAACCCGCTGTACTGGGGTGTACCGGTGGACTGGGTGCGGGGAGGAACGACCTGGTTTGCCCAGACACCCTGCCTGATGTGGCAGAGACCCGGATATACAGTCTGGCGAGCAACCACTGCTTTGACAATGACCTGGCCACTTTCGCTTGTAACGCGAACGTTGGTGTTCTTTAATATCTTCAGTCTCTTCATGTCCTGTTCATTCATCTCGATGAGATTACAGGCATCGAAGTATTCCGGAGATGTCTTCCCGATTTCCATTGCAATGCCTTCTTCGACGGCACGCTGGGTTATCATGTTTAAGGTGTTATTTTCGGCCATAGGATCTCCCGAAAAATCCTATCTTATCACGTTCAGTTCTGATCAGGCAATCCGGTTCTGGCATCCCAGGGTGTCACCCTGAGGATACACACCAGGTTTATAGAGCACTGAAAGCTGACACCTAGTGTGATTCCGGTTCTGTCATCGCTATTCCAGAGGATGATCAGTACCCAGGTATCTCTGCCACCCGATGGCAGAGCGTTGTTAGGCACAATATCCGGAACCCCGATCAACAAATCACATTCATAGTTCGTAGGTATATATCACATCCGAATTGCAAAATTAGGCATAAATTTTGTAATGGTTTTTGCAATAAAAAACGCCAATTGGGGCCTCATTGCAAAAATTAATAGGGTGATGCGTTTTATTTAAAAACACTTTTTTATTTTTATTATTGTACTTAATAAAATATAATAATTTGACTCTGCGATTTTTTTTGGGCACCAGGTACGAATGTTCGCAAGAGATACATATTTAATGAATGCACCGAGTTAATTGAAAGTGTGTGCAAGTTTTTAGTGCCCATAATGTGAAACAGGAAATACGTTGTATCTCTCATGCGAAACCCTACAAACATCATCTATGAGAACAAGAAGAGACAGACATACTGAACAATTCAGGATAAATGTCACAAATGACCGGGACTGATTTCATCTATCTGAATAATGCAGCAACGAGCTGGCCGAAACCTCCGGAAGTACTCGCCGCAATTCAGCAGTCTCTCCTCTCCCCTTTCACCGGCGGGGGGAGAAGTGCCACCAGGGATTCAAAAGATTATATCTGGTCTGCAAGAAGTGCGATTGCAGATCTCCTCAGTGTTCGTGACAATGAACGGGTTATCTTCTCCCATAACGCCACTGATGCCCTGAACACCCTTATTCAGGGCTTCTGTTCGGCTCACAAGGGGAAGATTCATGTGATAACGTCTGCTCTTGAGCACAACTCAGTGCTCAGACCCCTGTCTGAACTACAACAGGCAGGAAGAATACATCTTACTATCCTTCCCCTGGATGGATCAGATATCGATAGCGATGCAATTGAAGAGTCAATAACGCCTGAAACCAGGCTGGCAGTTCTGACCCATGGAAGTAATGTGCTTGGTTCTGTTCAGAAGATAAATGATATCGGCAGACATCTCCATGAACACGGGATATTCCTCATCACAGATGGATCACAGACAGCAGGCCATATCCCCATTTCTGTCAATGACATGCACACCGATGCGTATGTTTTTACCGGACATAAAGCACTGTTCGGGATTCCCGGAACCGGAGGGTTTGTCATCAAGAATCCAGAAGAGATAAATCCGGTCAGGTTCGGTGGGACCGGGTCATACTCTTCAGTTCTGACCCATCCCAGGGGAATGCCCGAACGGTTTGAAGCAGGTACCCACAACTTCCCGGGTCTTGCAGCACTTGAGGCCGGAGTCGGGTTCATACAATCAATCGGTCTGTCTGCTATTGAGGAGAAGGGGATCAGACAGACAAGGATGATGATTCAGAGACTTAAAGGAGCACCCAACATTATTATTCAGAATGAATTCCCTGATCTGCCGATCATCTCGTTGAATATCGACGGGCTCGATAACGATGATCTTGGGTTTATCCTGACACGTAAATATCAGATCATAACCAGATCAGGACTCCACTGTGCTCCGCTTGTTCATAAGGAGATGGACGGAGGCACCGGTTCGGTACGACTGAGTCTCTCCTGGTTTACAACCGATGCAGAGTGTTTACAGGCAGCAGAAGCCATTCTGGAGGTAGCCCGCTGTGCGGATAATCAGGTCAGTCAGGCATAAGGTCTGTGTGGATGGGGCATTCATGCGTGAGGTTGTCCTGAGTGCACCGGTCACTGAAGACTTTATCAGTTTTCTGAAAAACTTCGGACCTGTGATGACCCTGTCTGAGATGGGTCCCGGTTTTTTCAAGTTCGAGATACCAGATGGCTTTTCAATGAAGGGATGGGTCGGGGATGATATCATGGAGATAAGGTTCCGCCAGGATGTGATGGATCTCTGTGAGGACTTTGTGTCTGTCCTTTTTTATTATTACCATGACGGAAGACCCGATCTACCCAAACTTCTCCGGATGGCAAAATCATTAAAAAACAACATAGATGTGAGGAAGAATGGTGTTTCTGGTTCCTGATAGAGATCCTGAAAATCCGTTTGAGGTACGTGCTTTAGAATATGATCACTGGTTTGATGACAATCATGATCTCTTCTCTGAACAGCAGGAGTTGATCAGACCTTTTGTCAGAACCGGAGAAGGTGCGACCCTGGATATCGGGTGTGGATCAGGCAGGTTTTCTTCAGCACTTGGTATTTTTGTAGGGATCGAACCATCCCATGCTCTGGTCAGGATGGCATATCAGCGGGGCGTCAGAGTGATTCAGGGATGCGGCGAGTATATCCCGATCCGGAACGGATCAATCATTCAGGCATTTCTCATCACCGTCATCGGCTTTACAACAGATCCGGTGATGATATTGAATGAGGTCAAGCGGTGTATGCACCCTCACGGATCACTCATCGTTGTTGAGATTGATATCGAGAGTGAAATTGGCAGATCGTATAAACAGAAACACTCTTCATCGACGTTCCTCTCCCGTGCACTTCTTCGTTCATGCCCTAAGATCAGTTCCCTTCTTGAACAGAGTGGATTTTATGTATCTGATATCAGGCGGTCAGCCGGGCTTGTTCTGATTCATGGAAGTGTTACCTGATCGATCTCTGGCGATGTATTCTCGGTCTGCATTATCACTGTAATTATGGAGCCTCTGTATGACAGAACAAATCACCAATGAGACGGGTGGAGTGCCAGGAATGCCGATCCTCGGGATAGATGCCGGTTCAACAAGGATAAAAGGGGCACTCTGGACTGGTTCGTCCTGGATCCTGCATGAGATCTCATCAGGAGTCTCGTATGAACAGGGTGTTACCGGACTGATAGACACCATGAGCAGCCAAATGGGTTCTCCTCCTGTCACCATCGTTGCAACCGGGTATGGCCGCAAGATGGTTCCCGGATCCTCGAAGGTTCTCAATGAGATCGGATGTCATGGGAAGGGAGCAGTGTACCTCGTTCCCGGATGCAGGACCGTGATCGACATCGGTGGTCAGGATGCGAAGGTTATCAGCCTTGGAGATACCGGTAAAGTATCAGATTTTGCAATGAATGATAAATGTGCAGCAGGTACTGGCAGATTCCTTTCAATCATGGCAGATGCCTTATCTGTCTCTCTGAGCGATATGGGTTCCATTGGAAGAGAATCAGAACCGCTCCGGCTCTCATCGATGTGCACAGTCTTTGCGGAATCTGAAATCATCGGGCTCTTATCACGCGGATGTCCGGTACATGAGATAGTTGCCGGTATCAATGACGCAATTGCCAGACGTACGCTCTCTCTCGCATCACGAATGACTCTGGCTCCACCGGTTATCTTTACCGGTGGGGTATCTGCAAATGCGGACATCGTATCAAGAATGTCGGTCCTGATACAGCAGGAGATCCGTGTTCCTGAACATGCCGAGTTCTCCGGTGCGATCGGGGCAGTTCTGTCTGTAAGCACAGTTGATCCATGGCCGCTGGTCCCGGTAAGGGTTATGATATAACCCTTATGAGTTCTTTTATCGCATTTTTCAAGGTCTGCAGGGATAGTTTTACGAATCCTGTGAAACTTCTTCGATTAATACTGCCTAATCAACAGATGAATATGGGTTCATATCCTTCACAATGGTGAATACTAAGGAGACTGAATATTCTGCCTGATTGAAATCTTTCAACCAGTTGCCAGAGCGATGGGAGAGGATCTCTTATCACTGTTCTGTCTTTTGATTCAATTCCAATGACCGGAGTTACTATGAGAGCAGAATCATTAACATGGTTTGATCAGGCGATGCCCCGAGCATCAGCAGAAATTACCGCAATAAAAGAGAAGAAAGTTCCAATCGTCGGATTTTACTGTGTGTTTGCCCCTCAGGAACTTGTTCTTGCAGCAGGTGGATTCCCGGTAGCCCTTTGTGCCACAAAAGAAGAGCCGATCGCAGATGGTGAGAAGGACCTTCCACGAAACTTCTGTCCTTTGATTAAATCCAGTTATGGATTTGCCATAACAGACAAATGTCCGTTCTTTGTCAATGCTGAGTTTATCATAGGTGAAACAACCTGTGATGGCAAGAAGAAGATGTTTGAATTGATGAACACCTTCAAACCGACCGTTGTTCTACAGGTTCCCCAGGGAGCTACTGGCAAGGCACAGGATGATTACTGGTACTCGGAAGTTCAACGCTGCAAGACCGAGATTGAACAGCGTCTCGGAGTTACGATAACAACCGATTCTCTAAAAGCAGCCATCAACCGGATGAATGAGCAGCGCCGACTTATCAGAGAGGTTGCCGAACTCAACAGAGCTGACCCGCCTGTGCTGTCCGGACAGGACATGCTGAAAGTGACCTGGGCACGTAACTTCACTTATGATCCTGAAGAGTTCAACACTCATCTGAAGGCCCTTATTGAAGAAGGGAAGAAGATGAAGGCAAACGGTACCGGAGCATTTCCAAAAGGCACACCACGGATCATCGTAACCGGTGTTCCAACTGGACTAGGATCTGAAAAAGTTCTGAAGATCATCGAGGAGTCAGGTGCAGCCGTAATCTACATCGAGAACTGTGCAGGAATGAAACAGTATCTCCATGATGTTGATACCTCTGATTCCGATCTTGTCCATGCTGTTGCAAAGAAATATCTCCAGATTCCCTGCTCCTGTATGAGCCCGAATACCGAACGGATGAACATTCTGGCTAAAGTTGCAGAAGAATACAACGCAGATGGCATTGTGGACATAACCTGGATCGGTTGTCATACGTACAATGTCGAGTCACGTATTCTTTCAAAGGCTATGAAAGAGAAGGATCTTCCTGTTATTCAGATCGAGACTGATTACTCACCTGCTGACACAGAGCAGATACGAACCCGAATTGAAGCATTCATCGATATGATCAGGAACTGATCATACTATTTTTCGGGATTAAAGGCCGAAGAATCCGGCTAAAAAAAGAGAGGATTAGTTCTTCTTCAGGTAGATCTTACCGTAGACAACCTGTCCCTTGGACTTAGAGTGACGCTCTCCAAGGTCACCGAGGTACTCGGCAAAGACAGCCTTGTCCCCGTCAACCTCAAGTTCAACATCCTGGTTGTACTTGTACCCGGGCATCATGTAGTTGATGGTTCCGTAGACATAGATCGTCCCTTTCACCATCTGTCCACCGACACGGCGGTTGACATTACCCTTGACGATGATGGTCCCGCCTTCCTGGTGGGTTCCAATGTGCACATCGGCGTCCCCTTCAACGATGAGTGTTCCACCGTTCATGAAGGTACCGATATCACTACCAACATTGCCCTTGACACGGAGAACACCACCCTGCATGCCACGCCAGTCGCCACGGTATGAGGCACCGATGAAGTTGCCGCCGTTTCCGTCGACAACAAATTCTCCGCCTTCCATACCGAGACCGGAGAAGGAGTCCACGTTTCCTTTCACGTGGAGTTTTCCTCCTTTCATCCATCCACCGGTGTACATATCGCAGCTGCTTTCCACAACAACCTCTCCGGCTGTCATGTTCATGCCGATGTACTTGACTTTCTTACAGTCACCGGTTACAATGACCTTGGTCTCTTCCGGAGTTGCACCAACTGCATCCCCATGGATCTCAAAGAAATCCCCAAGTTTGTAGGTCTCTCTTCCTTCGTAGCAACGGAGGGCAGCAATCTCTTCGTTTGTCTTTCCCGCAAACTGATCCGGAGTGATCATATCTCCTTCGAGATAAAGTTCGGGGACCTTTACCATCTTTATTGTTACTGTCTTCATTCCTGGTACCTCACACATTTGCGGTTGTTTCAATCACATGCGGGTGGGGTGCATATGAGTCAGGAACTTCGTAGTTTGGCTGGGTAACGGTGTAATACCTGAGGAACTTCTCCCTGACGTCACGGGTAACCTGCTTGTTATCAGGAACCTGTGCATTAACCCAGAATGTCATCTTGGTTGGGTTCTCAAGAATGATGCTTCCCTCTTTGATGACCATGTCCCCATTCTTGAACAGATATGAGACATTTGAGAATACTCTCTCGTACTCTTCCGGATCAGTTGGGAGCTTTGTCGGATCTATGTCATAGATTGCAACTTCTGCATCCATACCAACTGCAAGACCACCACGGGAACTTGAGAGACCAAGAGCCTTTGCCGGAGCAGCACGGGTCATCTGTGAGAGTTCGTAGAGGGTGATCTCACGATCCAGTTCGTTCAGGATGGTTGCGTCGGCTACCTTTCCACTGTTCTTGAAGGCTGCCATCTGCTCATCACGGGTCTTCTTGCTGAGGAGCCACTTGAAGACACGTGGGTACCGGGTGAACGGACCTGCGTTCGGGTGATCAGTGGTGATCATGGTCCGCATTGGATCCTTTGAGAGGAGGGCAAGTTCAAGACCGGTTGCCCACTGCACTGCACAGGGGAAGACGTTCGGGCTGTAGATGAACGGCACGACACCTGATCCAGTCTCGAGTTCGACATCCACGTTACACCACTTTAGGTGGTTGAGTGCACAGAGGTGGTGTTCGAACGGACCGTCGGCAGTCATCGTGGTGGTCTCATCAAGGGTTACGTTACCGGTATCAAAGGTGATCTCCGGGTGTTTGTTGACGTAATCCATGATCTCCTTGGATGCAGAGCAGAAGTCTCCCCAGCCTGAACCACCGTAGGAGTGGAACTGGAGGTGAGTCATATGCAGAACCTGCTCACGGCCGAACTTGTTGTTTGCCTTGTATTTTGAGGCAAGCTTCATGGTGTCGAGGGTTACCGGATTGTTACCCGGGTCACCAAGGCTGTTCGGGTGAAGGTGAACAGAGTGCGGAAGGCCGAGGTATTCGTTGCACTCAATCAGACCGGATACAATCTCTCCCGGAGTAATATCGAAGTACGGAACTTCATCGTTGATGCCGAGACAATTCAGACCCCATCCCCATGCTTCAGTGCCACCTGGGTTGACGACCTTGATACCGTATCCCTTGGTCACCCTCATGAGCCAGGCAATATATGCTGCAGTCTTCTCTACCTCTTTCTCCTTGAGGTACTCCATGACAAACCAGTTGTTACCGAATACCGGCAGTGCTGCTTCATCGATGATCGGAGTCTCATGGATCTCATGGTGGACGTGCCGTGCATACATTGGAGGCATTGCTGCTTCCATGACAAAGGTGTATCCCATTCTGCCGTAGCAGTATCCGGTCCTGAAGACGGACGGAATCGAGAATCCCTGCTCCATACGGGAGGTCTCCTTGACAATACCGCCACGCATCTGTCCCCTGAACCATTTGTCTTCTGGTCTGAACCAGCGACCGAGGTTTACTTTCGGACCAGCCACGTGGGAGTGAATGTCAAGTGCTCCGGCCATGACGGTCTTGCCGGATGCATCGACTGTCTTGGCCTTTGAAGAGACCTTCTCGACGATCTTTCCGTCTTTTATTGCGATGTCTTTCTTGTCTCCCTTTACACCGCTGACGACATCAAAGACATGACCGTTCTTAATCAGATACTCAGTCATTTATGAATCCCCCATGATTTCACAGAGACGTACATAGATCTTTTCAAGGAGTTCTTCGTCGGTAAGCATCCCCTCTGGTGGGTTGATGACTTTCCGGCATGCCATTGGGACATTATCCATCCGGTATGCACAGCCTTCAACCTCAACACCGACCAGGGCGACCGGGATGTGAACATCAGAGATCTCGGTGGTCAGGTTGATGTGCGGGTCGATACAGACTGATGGAATCTGTGCCATATGACGGGTTGCTTCAATCGGGAAGTGTGCTCCGATATCTGAAGCGATACAGATACAGGCATCAACCTCTTTTCTGCGGAGGAGATCGACAGAAGATGTGTCACCAGGCTGGTATCGTGCATGGGTCCGACGGGTAAGGTCCACACAGTATGGAAATCCGTACTGCCAGGAGAGTACCTGTCCTGAACCGGTAACATTCCAGTGTCCTCTCATAGCGACGATGGCGAACTTGGTGTAGTCGTTCATGTCGCGGGTGAAGTTGATTGCGATATCGATGTTGTGGTTTCTGCCCAGGGTGTGGGTCATACCCATTCCGAAGAAGATAACGCCGAACCTTCCTTCCTTCAGGGTCTCGACAGCTGATATGATCTTCTCTTTCGGAACACCACCGACTACATCAGGGATTGGTTCTCCACGCAGAGCGGTTCTGAATGCATCGAGAAGTTCGTAGTCGTATGACTGCTCAACCTGAATGAATTCATCAGCGCACTTTGCTGTGTCAGTGTACCGGCAGTCAACACAGATGATCTTCCTACCCTTGTGACCCTTGGTTGTGAAGAATCCACGGGGGAAGATTGAGTACCTGGACATGTGGCGTGGGTGAGCGTGTGCCGGGTTGCAACCCCAGAAGACGACACGGTCTGCACGGTTCTTGACTTCTCCGAGAGTACAGGAGGGAACTCCGACGTCCTGAATTGCCAGAAGTGAGGAGCCGTGACAGACTGTTGCACAGTTGTCGACCATTGTTCCGGCCTTTTCTGCAACCTTGTGTCCGATAGACATTGCTTCGCAGCTTGTCGATGCCCATCCGTACCAGAGTGTCTTCTTGGACTTTGCCAGCATCTGGGCGGTATATTCGATGGCCTCGTCGTAGGTGATCTCTTTGTAGGTTCCGTCAGGCTGGCGTTTGCGTGGGCGGGTTACTCTGTGATGACCTGCAGCCTTTGAGAGGTGAAGGAACTTTTCAGCACCGATTGCACAGGCATTCTGGCAGTCAATGATATCGGTTTCATCATCAGTAACCGTTATTACAAGATCATCGCATAATGTCCCACAAAATGGACATACAACATCGGTAACAACTTTTGGCATATTTAACTCCTCACCGGTGGTTTTCTATCAGGTCCATAACAGAGGGTCTGAACTATCTCGACAGCTCCCATAATCCGCTCCTCTGGTGCTGGTTCAATATCGACCGGGAATCCCTTGAAGCATGGTTCTCCGGTTGAGTATGTATATGCTGAGACGATGGCGTTTGCCCAGGGTCCCATTGGAATGTGTGCAAGACCTGGAACCAGATCTTCACGGGTTCTGACTGCCTTGACCACTACACTTCCATCCTTACTGGTGACTTTGACATTGGTGTTTGCCATGATCCCCAGTTTTTTCATGTCATCCTCGTGCATGTGGATGATAGAGGCAGCATCAAAGTACTTCTGAGAAGTCTTTCCTGTCTCCATTGCAACCCCCTGCTGGATTGTCCGGCAGGTGATCATGTTAAGGGTAATCTTGTTCGTCATCTCGAAGCTCCATTCTGGGAGTGTCCCTTCCTGATACTGCTATTTCCTGAAGGGGAATTCATAGAGACACGGAATACTATCCCGAATTGTATCCCGTTTTGCCGGTATAGTTCTGAACTATGTACTCATCTGCGACCCCTGGCCCAGCATTATCACCGGAGTTCCCAGGATCAAGGAGACGAGTACATACGCAGATCTATCCCGATTGAATAACGGTCTACTCGGGTAATATAAAGGATTTGGATTTTTTCCGTGGAGATTTTAGAAAATGCCTCAGATATACCTTATAAGCGTTATGGTTTGAGTTTTGAATTGGGCACACAGTCTTTTTTTGGTGGGAGTAATATACTGAAATTGTTTAACCAAGATATTGGGCACAATTTCCTATCGCAATCTGTTTTAATTGAAATAATCCGTTTTTTCTAAAATTAATGGAATTAATTCAATAATATCTATGCCTAACCATTGCTATCTCAAACTCCTCCCTCCCTCATGATGCCCAGAGGAATAGGCACAATATGAAAAATCGTAAATTCATTGATAATTACCTAAAGCGCAAAAAGAGGTGTATACATGGCATTGTTTGGAGTGAAGATCTCTCCCTGATATTTACCCCTGATGATAGCCGGTTCATCCATAGATGCATTAAACTTCTTCACAAGAGTTACTGATCTCATGCAACATGAATGCCCTGCAGAGGGTGTCAATACACGAACACGAGAGTCATTCAGACAACCGGAACAGGTTTTTTTTGCAAGCGCCTGAATATTCTCTAAGAAAGAAGCGTATCAAAAGATTGTGTTGTGAAAAAAAGGGGTTCAGGAACTGGTCATCTTGGAGCCCAGATACCTTTTTTAAGGATGGAAATTTTACACTCAGGACATACCCAGGTTTTTGGGAGTTTTTCAAAGGATGTTCCCGGAGGAATATTCTGAGTCTTATCCCCTTTTTCCGGATCGTAAATGTAAGCACATTCCAGGCATTGGTACTTTTGCATGAATGAATTACTCCACTATTATTTAATTAACCCATTCGTCAGAGGAGGTCGGATTCAACTTCATTTTCCGGAGGCCATACCCTCTTTTCTGCGTACTCTTCCCGAATAGTCCTCTTAAATTCATCAAATCCGATCTCATCAAGTTGTTCAGGGAGCATCTGATCGCTAGAGGCCAGTTCATATATCCACCTGATGATCTTTCCTACGATCTCCATTACTTTTTCCGGGCTCGATACGGTGATCAACTCTCTCCCTATCTTTGGATGACGACCCCGTCTTCCCCCAATGGTGATCCGGTACCTCGGTTCACTCGCTTTCAATACTTCAAACGGACAGGGCAGAACACAGATACCACACTCCATGCACCGTGCTTTATCGAGATCAACAATGCCTCTTTTGATGATGATCGCTTTCTCTCTGCAGTACTTTTCGCAGGTTCCACAGCCTGTACATGCATCGTGATCCCGGTATGGCTCCCTGACTCCGGTTATACCGATCTCGTTTAATCGCTCACTTGCACATCCGTTCGGGCATGCAGAAATGGCAATCCTCACCTTAACAGGCATCTCCTTACCAAAAAATTTGGTATCGATCTCTTTTGCGAGGGCCAGGGAGTCAATATTCGCATATTTACAATGATCAGTCCCCATGCAGGCTGTTACGTTGACGATCTCCTGCCGCTCTGAACCGAGTGGAGTGCCGATATCCTTGAGTGCGGTCAGCATCGGGACGATCCGTTTGGGATCAACACCAGGGATCTCAATAGTCTGGCGAACCGTCAGATGAACCCTGCCATCACCATAGGTGCGGGCGATCTTTCCGATTCCTATGAGCTGTTCTGGAGTAGTCATTCCAGCGGCAATTCTGAGGCGGATAATACATTTTTCAGGATCTCGCTCAGTAATGATACCCCCTCGGGAGTATAATCGGGGATCGACGTCCATGATGTAAGTACGTACTCTGGTTGTCAGGTAAATACTTTCCAGAAGGTAAAACATCAGTTTTGCTTGGTAAATTTCATTGCACAACACATGATTTTTTATTTAAATGTAGGTTTTTTATCTCCTAAGAACTGAGTATATGTATGGCCGATTTTTCAGAGCATATGGAGGCTTTCTTTGGAGTAAATATCGAAGAAAAGTTTGTAGATTGCCTGAAGGAACTTGATGAAAATGCTGATGAAATAAAAGAGGAATGCATTAACCTTCGGGAAGTTGCCAAAAAAGTTTCAGACAGTGAATTACGAATTGCGATTAATACCAGCCAAAATAGTCTCTTCGAATTAGCACAAGATATCAAAGATATTAAAAATTTATTTGAGTTTTATTTTAAAAAGGACGACGGCGTCCGACACATTGCGCAGGAACGTGATGTTTACATGAAACTCTTCCAGATCATGAAATGGGACACTATTGATGTTCGTGATCTCCGCAGATGGCTGATAGAGCTCAAAGAGTTATGTGCTATTATCGGACTACGTGCTGAAGACCTCATAAACTTCAAACGGATAGACACTCAGCCAATTCCTGAAGATATTGCAAGTTACCCGGTCTTAGTTCTCGATAAACATGGGTTCTGCCTTACTGGAAAAACCTGGGATGTAGTTATCCACAAAGATGAAGTCCGGGAAGAGATGGGGCTTTAAACCCAGAAACTTTTTCCAAAAATCTATTCTGATCTTGAGATTGTGACAAGCAGATCCTCTGGCAGGGATTCATGCTCGACATCAATGTTATTCTGACGTAATACCTCTTCTATCTGTACCAACTGCCTCCGGGTAGTAATTACCTGAAATTCCTCTCCTGGTTTGATATTCCTGATCAGCAGGTTGAGGAGGAGAGACAGGTTTGTGCAGGTCTCATCCCTGATATCAGTGGGTTTAGTCATGAAAGGGCGTACATCCGACATTCCGCAGAGATCTCATAACGAATAATATTTTTCACAATGCAACCCCAAGAACCTAATAATTTTTATGAGGATGTCATTAAGATTCAAAACTTTCGTTACTATCATTCCCTCGATTCGAAGTGATATTTCTTTTACCCTTCTGAAAAGGAAAAATATCCATCTCATCGTTGGTTTTTGTGTTGGCTTTCCCGTCTGATCAGGTATGCTTTCGTTTGCTTCTCTCAGCCCTTTCCTCAGTCTGTATTCAGCAACAGCGTAGACATAAAGGCAGAGAACCATTACCATTGCCAACGCCTGAATTCTTCCAATATTCTTCAAAAACACGTCTGAAACCCTGAATGTTTTATCTTTCAGGAACCTGAATCCCTTCTCCACCTGTGATTGTCCCTTATAATAACTCAAAGTTGTATCAGGATCCAAATCCAGATCATTCGTCGCAAGAATAAACCTTCCAAGGATTGATCGTTCTTGTTCGATAAGTACCTGGTTGAGAGATATTTCTGCGTTAACAATGAACTTTGTCACAAGCTGTTCATCTTTCTTAGGTCTTCCCCGTTTTTTCTCTAATCGCTCTCTGACCTGGTCAATCGTGAATGAACTGAAAATTACTTTAGGATGGTTCTGTATCCATTCTTCTGCAACCATTTTTGCATCTGGTTCACAAGCAAATCTTTGAGAACATAAGTGTTTGAGCGATTTTTTTGTCTTCTCAAATTCAATCAGGATTCTCTTCTCGAAATCAGGTTCTTTCTTCTTTTGTTGTTCATTTGAATGAAATACGGTCCAGTTCTGGGGTATTCCTGCATATTCAGATTTTGCAGTAAACCATGAGTATCGCTCATCCTTACATGGGATGAAGAGTTCCGACGTATTCCTCAGAACTATCGCTTCAGATATCGTCATTGGAACTCTGCTTACCCAGAATGTGTGAAGACCTAATGTCTGGATATTGTCTTCAGTATAAAATGCAGCATCCGCCACGTGAATCACTTTGTCACCGGTATTTAGATTCATACGGACCTTATTGATTATCTCAAGTAATGCTTTCTTGTCAGATTCGTTCCCTGAAAAGGTTTGAAGCATGAGGGGGATGCCATATTGATTTGTTGCCATTCCCAGAGAAAACCGTTTCAGATCCCAACGGCCATCCTTGGGATGACCATGAGTTATTGAGATCTCCTGACTTTGGCTTTCTCCATCATACTCGCCATACACACTGAAATTTGTTGTATCGGCATTAACAAGATGGATTGAGAACTCTTCATTTTCCAGCGAAGGGAGAATGATCTGATTGAAGAGTTCTGTTTCACCGTATGCATGTATTGCGTCAAGAGTTCGACCAATTACATCATCATTGAAGTTGGTTTCACACACATCTTGGTGAAACAATCGTTCAACGGCAATGTCTGTAAAAAAACCTGGAAAAAGATAAAGACGGCGTTCAATATATCCGAGGCCATTGATTACCATTCCTTTAAGGGCATCACCATGAGTGAGTTTATGTTGTCCATTTTTAGGGATGAGATTGTCTACGATCTCACTGATTTTTAAAGAATCATAACATCCAGCAACCAATCCTAAATGACCGATTGTTCTATCTGAACCTGAAACGAAGATATCATCAAAATTCATTGAATATACAGTGATCGACGTACTTAGATAAATAATTTACCTTTTTATATAATTAAAGAAGTTGCGAAGATCTGCGGAATGTCGGGTACATACGTGTGAGGAATCGGGATAAAAAAAGATTGAGAATATTTTCTATTTTCTTATTGTCAATTCCCATAGCCCTGGAGCAGACTCATGAACTGAACATTTCCATCCATTCATCTCAGCAAAAGCAGGAATTGAGTCCTTTGCTGCCGGCGGATGATCACTCAGTATTGTGAGTGTATCACCAGATACAATCTGTTCCATGGCGTTTTTCACCTTCAAGACACAGAACGGGCACACGACCCCGGTAATATCAAGTTTTTTATCAGCCATGTTAAAGTCCTGCTATTTTGAGAATTCCTTTCACAAGTCCCATAGTGATGAGATAAAAAAGCACACTCCCTACGGCCATGCCCACAACAAACCAGAGTGACTTCATATTTCCTTCGGTTGTCATCACAAACTGACGAAGCGGGCAACCACCAAGATATACTCCAATAACTCCCATTCCAATTCCACCAATCAGGGCAAGGATCAGATATGCAGCTGCTGAAAGATCAGCTGGGGCTCCCGGGACTGGTGAGAGGATGCCACTCGTTAATGCCCAGGGAAAGTGTTCAAAAGCACCTGCAGTAATAGCATGCAGGAGCAGGTACGCGACAAATGCACTGATAATTATTGAGAAAAATCCTTTCAGAAGCCGCGTATGTCTGAAGAGAATATAATCCCTGAATCCTCCGACTGCACAAAACCCGGTTCTTTGCGCGAGATATCCTATGATAGCCCCTGCAATGAGAGTTATGATCGGAACAAGTATCACCGCAAGTTCCTTGGAGATCCATCCTGCCATTTACATACCTCCCCTCGAAGATCGCTGAATGAGATACAGGGATATCCACACTCCTATGACAATACCAATAATCCCAACCAGGGCGACAAGATCACCATACGCGAATCTGATTGCTGCCCGGTATGGACATGCTCCAAGGAGAAGCCCGAACTGCATCAGGAGAACGCCACCAATGAAGTAGATGATAATATCCTTTATCGATGCAGACTTGACCCGGTATTCCCTACTCAGCTTTGCTGCGATAAATCCACCGATAAGTACTCCTACCATGCTCATCACCGGAAGGACAGCAGCTTTTGATACCGCAGCAAGACCAAGGTTAGTGCCTAACCCGATGTTGAGCAACCCGTTCACGAGATCACGGGTGTGGCAGAGAGCACAAAACCCATACGCCTCTGGACCTCCTGCAGAAATTGTCAATCCCTGAACAACTGCTGCAAGGACTCCGATAATAACTCCCAGGATAAATGGGCCATTCTTGCCTTCAAGGCAACTACCAGATAATTTCATCGGTACCTTACTCCTTTTTCACAGAAAGATCGAGAGGAACTGCATTTCGAACGGTATACATCGCCATACATCCATTCAGAGCTGCGAGACGTAACTCTTCAATCTCTTCTTCTGATGCATCAGAACGTACAGAGAATACAATACGATAAGCCGACACCAGTGGTTCATCAGAAAGGTTGAACTGCTGCAGATAGTTGAGATCAGCCTCTATCGTTGTCTTCAGGGAAGAGATTTTGATATTCTTCTTCTCAGCAGAAGACATGAATGTCGCACTTGCGCAACCGGCAATCCAGAATAGCCCGAATGACATCGGACTTGGGCATGGTCCGGGCCCGGCAAAATTAGGATGTGAAAGAGAGAAGGATACTACGCCATCTTTTACCTTTGCATTTGCTGTGAACTGAGGGCCACCCTCTTCAAAGCACCATGCCCCTTCCAATTTTGTTGTAAACTTAGCTTCATCGCGATTTATTTTGATTTCTGCCTCATAGGCATCAATCTGTGATAGATCAATATTATTCAAGGTCATGATAGCCGTATCACCTATAAATAAGATGGGGGATAAATATTTTCAGTAAAAATATTAGTCACCATATCCACGAAAAATTAATCCTCAATTGAAAAAATTTCAAATAATATCGGCTATCTCAACAATACACTGCCTAACTTGATGACCCAAATCTCCATATCATGAAGCCATTTGTCAGGACCAAGGTCATAAAAGGAAAAGAATACCTCTATGAGGTTACTCCCTACTATGATCCAGAAACCGGCAAATGGCGACAGAAGACAAAATACCTAGGTAAAAATATCGATGGGGAGCCGGTTAAAAAAGAACGGGGGGGAAAATCAGGGCAGATTTATGATTTCGGTGAGTATCTACCCGCATACTGGGCCGTAAAAGAATATAAGATCCTTGAGTCACTGCTCTCTATCTGTTCTCCTGATGAAGCATCGTCGGTTGTTCTGCTTGCTATCAACCGGTTATATTATCCATCTCCGCCAGCGAACCTCAACACATGGCTTGAGAGCACATATCTATCCAAACTTATTCCCGAAGCAGACTTTGATGAAGAGAACCTGATGTTATTACTGCAGAAGATATCCGACCGCCCGGTTGCAGAACTCTTCTCGCAGATGTTCTCTTCTGTAAATGACCTCTCTGATCAGCGGGTTCTCTTCACCCTGCGACTTCACGACATTCCTGAACTTATGAGGGAGAAAGGGAGCGGACTCTATTGTGAGGAGATGCTTGAGCGTGAACTTGGAGTTCGGATTCAGTATGATCCCATCAAAAAAACCCTTGCCGGGTTTGAGGCTTTTCAGGTCCAGCGTGCTGTGATCGAGGATAGCATCGATCGGGTCTGCTATGGTAACATTCCCGGAGGAGTGATTGTTCCCCACTGGGATTATCTCTCTCCATCCCTGATGATGAGACTGATTCATGCCAGTTGCCAGTTTATCACCCGGACTGATGCCTCCTATGGACCGGTTGCGTCACATGTGCTCACCTGGGGTGAACAGATGGATCACCCGGCAAATATCAGGTATTACCATGGAGAAGCATGTTACATCCGCCCATTTTCAGTAAAATTTGGAAAGATCAGCGTCCCCGGATACATTCTGCATGATATCAAGAAAGAACAGGCAGATCGCCTCGCGTTCCATAAGAATCTTCAGGGTGTCCGTGATCTGATCCAGGAGACACGGGATTACCCGGGTACTATTCAGGAGTTAGTAAATGAGGCATCAGGCCCATTCAGACGCTTTTTCGTAATTGTAGAAAATAACGGCTCGTATCAGATCAGGATAGATCAGGACGAGATGAACCTTGCCTTAAAAAAGCTAGGTCGAAGTTGCGTTCTATATCAGGGGAACTTCACCTGGGAAGACTGTTTTACTCTCGTAGATCTTCGAGGAGAGTTCGAGAAAGAGATGAGCCAGTTTATCTCTGAATTAGAACGAGACTTTAAGGGGTACAGATTAGAACGGATACGAAAGGGAGTCTTCTTTATCTGCTTTCTGGCTATGCTTATAAAATATCTTATCTTAAACCGGATTCAGAAGATTCAGACTCCAGAAATTTCTACCTTTGAATCCCTTATCACCGAACTCCGGCCGATACACATTGTAAAGTCATACCAGCCATCTGTCTCACCAGCAAGGCTTTCAAGAAGACAGAAGTCCATAGTCAGCTTTTTGGGTGGCATTCCACCGATGAAAGGCGACTGAAAGTAAATAGTTTAATCAATTTCGTCTCTTGTGAGAATTTTCCCATCGGTGATGAAACCAGATGGTCGTGGTTCTCAAATAAATATTTTTAAATATATTGTCAAGTCAAAGGTATTACCATGGTACTTGAACAGGTTTCAGACATCAATCCCCACTACAAAAAATATATGCCACCAAAGGCGATCTCACTCACTGGAAATGATACCTACATCGATACCTGTGTAAGTGGTGCAGGAGATATCGGATGTGGCACTGGCCTGAGCGCTGCATATGACTGTGTAACAAACGGGGCTTCTGCGCAGGTCTCCCGCCCATACCGCGACTCAAATTAACATTGATACAAAGGTATGTGACAGTATTCTGTCTCATTACCTTCTTTTTTAGGTAATCACGAATTTCTTCAGGGTTAAGAATGAAACCGCTGGTTGGTGGATAATGGACAGAGTAACTAACCCGGTTATCTGTATCCCCCGCGTCAATCACCCTCATGAGACTGGGTTACTGTACTCCGCCCTCACAATACCGTGTCATCGGGAAAAAACCTTCTTTGAATGCTTCTTCACAGAATTTATGTCCGGCCATCAGATCCCTGTATGCGTAGTAATTATTTGCTATACAGTGGCCGAGACAGATTTTTTTGACAAGACAGTGTGAGCAGATACCTTTCAGATCTTTAGGAAGACTGTTCCGGATTGTATTCAGTACACCGGTCTCCTCCCATATAGTTTTCAGGGAATCTGTTGATGCATGACCAAAGCAGAGTTCAGAGATACTTGTCCCGATACCACAAAGGGCATACCTCCCGTCTGAAAGGATACCGACAATCGAGAAGATACCACATCGGCCGCAATTTCCCTGTGGACCAAGGATTGATGACAGGCCACTAAATGCCATCGGAAGATTGGTCATGAGTTCAATTTTCATCTCTTTCTGAAGATCATCTCTGATCCACCGGGCAAGTGATACCTGCTCAAAGACAGGGATAACACCGTCCTCCTCCCCCATTGTCTCTCCTCGTGATGTGGGGGTGACGAAGTTGTACTTTACTGAACTGGCTCCGAGATCCTGGGCATATCTTGCAAGTTCTGCGATCTCGTGCTGATTTCGTTTGGAAACAGCCATTATCACCTGGGGATGAACACCCGTTTCAACAAGGCAGCGGACACCCTGTGAGACCCGTTCGAACGAGCCTTTTACTCCCCTCATCCATTCATGACTCTCCCGTGAACCATCGATGCTGATTGAGATGAATGGGCGTCTGCATGAACGGATCAGATCAGCAAGATGTGGTGTCAGTGCAACCCCGTTGGACTCGATCGTTAGGGTTAGTTCATTATCCCGGATAAACCGGAGGATGTTGATGATATCAGGGTGTATGAAGGGCTCGCCACCTGTCAGTTTAATTCCTGATATTCCCATCTCCTTTCCTTCACGAACAACCTTTGTAAAGAGGTCGAATGGCAGATACATCTGCGATCGGTCTGAATTTTCAAACGTCGGAGCTATCCAGCAGTGACGGCATGCCATATTGCAGTCACCGGTAAGGTAAAAGTACAGTGTCTTTAACGGAGGTATTGTCTTTCGGTCTTCAGTTTTGATAGATTCATGTTGTTCCATAATAGTATATCCCGGAGAATCAGCAATATTTTACAATTACGAGAGATCAGATGAGATTTGTGTGCGAAAGAGCAGATCCATTGCCGGGCAGGATGAGATCATGACCCATCCATCCCGATAATGCGACCGCCCTCCCGAAGAAACCTCTTTAAGCATCCATCCGGACTCGGTGTATAGACATCATGAACCCTGGTGTAACTACTTGCAGGACAGTTTCCGGTGCAGGTCATTCTGTACTCACAACCCCTGCATTCATCAAAGGTTGAGAGCTGAATTTTATACCTGTCACGGAGCCTGGTAAACTCGGGATGAGACTGCCAGACTTCACGCAACGGGATTTCATTGATTCTGCCAAGCTCGATATGTGAAAGCATTCCGCATGGAACCATCATGCCATCCGGCCTGACTGTCATTTTGCTCCACATACATCCACACCCTGTGAGATATCCCCTTCCTGGAAGAGTCCTCCCATCTCGGCGTGCAGACTCCATCTGGTGGTAACTCCTCACCTGGGAGAGCGGGCCTGCTGTTGATATAATCCGGTTTTCATAAATCCGGGCAAGAGTCATGAGTTTATCCATTGCACGACACTGCTCTTCTGGGTTAAGATTCACCTCATCTTCGTGCGAACGTGCCAGCCCGAGATGGCATACACTGTTCGTAGAGATAAAATTCATTCCCATGTCATCGAGAAGAAGTCTGGCAATATTGTCAAGATCATCAATATTATACGGGTTTACTGTGATCCGTGAAGTCACGCTGACCCCTGATGACTGGAGATATTTTATTCCCCTGATTGCACCCTCAAACGAACCAGTACCACGAAGGCGATCATGAATTTCAGGTCGGGACCCGTCAATCGAGATCTGAACCGAGTTACATCTCCCTGTTGAGGCGATGAACTCCGCCATGTCGGGTGTGATCAATGACCCATTCGAGAGGATAGAGAATCGCATCCGGTTTTTTATTATACCTCCAATCAGTTCTCTCAGATCGGTTCTGATGAATGGCTCACCTCCTCCGATAGTGACATCCATAACGGCACATGTCCCAAGTTCATCAAAAAACGAGAGCCATTCGGCAGTTGATAGTTCACTCCCGGTATCAGCCGGGCTTGTCCGGTGAAAACAGTATTTACAGTGAAGATTGCACCGGGAGGTAATATCTATGTCCAGACTCTTTGGTGTCTTCATCAGACGGCGGTTTTCAGGTATCTCTGAAGTCATTGTCTGACTTATCTCTTTGCAAATCCTAGATCAACGACCTGATCCAGAAATGCCCTGATATCTGTCTCCAGATCATCTGGCAGATCTCCGAACTCTTCTGATAATGCCTTTTTGATGCCAGCCAGGTCTTTTTTTTCGATGAGGCATTTCCAGACTGTGACTCCGGTGGGAGTCAGTCCCACAGTTGCCCTGGTATCTGGATTATAGAGAAACGCCCAGTCATCATACTCTTCCCGAAGTGAGATCTGGGGAAGGATTTCAGGTAATGAATCGTTGTTTGACATGATATCTTGGGAGATATTTTTCCAACAGATCTGCAAAATATCTTCAGTTCAGTGTATTATAGAAGAATATTCTCAAATCTATTGACTCGTTGCAACTATGTTTATGAAAGAATAGTTAAAGTTCTGACTGTGATCTTCTGATCTGCAATCAGTAATAAAAAGTAAATCTGGAGAGTCTGGCATCGCTCGATACTCTCCAGTAATCATTGTTTGATCAAAGAACTGGTGGTAATAGGCTATTATTAAGGCATTTCAGACCATGAAACCCGGACTATCATACCTTAAAAAAAGGATGATGTATGGGTTTATTTCTGGAACTCTTTGATCGGACTTGGTCCGAGTTCCCGGATCTTGGCGCTGACATCTTCCATGACCTTACCCCATTTTGCACCCTCAGATGCAGAGACGAAGGTCATACGGAATCTCTTGTCGTCAAGACCGATGTTCTTCATCAGGGACTTGATCATGAACATCCTCTTTGCTGCCTTGAAGTTTCCTTCAAGGTAGTGGCAGTCACCGAAGTGGCATCCGGAGACAAGAACTCCGTCTGCACCGTCAACGAAAGCCTTCAGGATGAAGAGCATATCAACACGGCCCGTGCACATGACACGAACACCACGAACATCTGGCGGGTACTGGATACGGGCACCACCAGCAAGGTCTGCTCCAGCATACGAACACCAGTTACAGATGATTGCCTGGATTTTTGGGTTCCACTCGTCAGACATAGTTACTCCCCTCCAAGGAGGTAGGCATCAATCTGTGCAACGATCTGCGGGGTAGTAAAGTGTTGCATCTTGATTGCACCACCTGGACAGAAACCACCACAGGTACCGCAGCCTTTACACTTTGCTTCGGTAACCTGCATGACGGTCCGTCCGTCCTTCTCTACCAGATCAAGTGCACTGTACGGACAGAGCTTAATGCACATACCACAGCCAGCGCAGATATCCTGCATACACTGGGCAAAGTATGGTTCAAGCTCTACATGTCCGATGTGGATCGGAATAGATGCTGCTGATGCTGCACCTTCTGCCTGTGCTACTGTGTCTGGAATATCCTTTGGTCCCTGACAGACACCAGCGAGGAATACACCGGCAGTAGTAGTTCCACAGGGGTTCAGTTTCGGGTGAGCTTCAAGCATCCAGCCATCTGCAGAGGCTGATACACCGAACTTCTTTCTGAGGACATTTGCACCGTCGATTGGCTGGACTGCTGCTGCAAGAACAACGAGGTCACATTCAATGTCAACCGGACGGCCAAGGAGCGTGTCTTCTGCAAAGACGTGCAGATTCTTGGTGTCAGGATCCTCGAGAATGTTTGCAACACGGCCACGGATGAACTTGGCTCCTTCGTTCTGGATACGATAGTAAAACTCCTCGTATGCCTTACCGAAGGATCTGATGTCCATGTAGAAGATGTATGCCTTGCAGCCCTCGATCTTTTCCATGATCTGGTGGGCGTGCTTGAGCGAGTACATACAACAGAACCGTGAACAGTATGCTTTGCTGACGCCACCGGTGTTGTCACGTGACCCTGCACAAAGAACAAACCCGACTGCTTTCGGGGTTACTCCATCGCTTGGGCGGACAAGATGACCACCGGTTGGACCTGATGCACAGATAAGCCGCTCGAATTCAAGGGAATGGATAACATTTTCATGCCGTTTGTATCCCCATTCTCTCTTCTCTTCGATTGGGATGTAGTCGTATCCGGTTGCAAGGATAACAGTTCCAACCTTATACTTGGGGAACTCGTCAACCATCTCAAGGTCGATGGCTTTCTTGGTACCGCAGGCCTCAACACACAGACCACACTTGACACATGACTCAAAGTCTACGGTGTAGATCAATGGCACTACCTGGGCGTGGTTGATGTAGATGGCTTTGCGGGGAGCCATACCGAACTCGAATGCATTTGGCTTGATGACCGGACAGACACCTGTACAGTCTCCACAACCATTGCAGCCGCCTCCAACGATACCCTTGGCTGCTGCCTCAACAGGGTTCATAACACCACGGGCCTTCTTGCGGAGGGTTACTTCGAAGTTACCGATGTACCCTTCCACATCTTCGACTTCGTGGTAGGAGAGGAGAACGATGTTCGGGTGACGTCCTGCGTCCACCATCTTTGGTGCGAGAATGCACTGTGAACAGTCGAGGGTCGGGAAGGTCTTGTCGAGCTGGGACATGCGGCCACCAATGCTCGGAGCCTTCTCTACCAGGTATGTGGTGATACCGGCACTTGCGAGATCCAGTGCTGCCTGAATACCACCGACACCACCACCAACGACCATTGCTGCTTTCTCAACAGGAACTGCCTTTGGAACGAGGTCTTCAAGGTACATTGCCTTGGCAACTGCCATTCTGACCTGATCCTTTGCCTTTGCAGTTGCATCATCATGCATACCGTGCATGTGAACCCAGGAGTTCTGCTCACGGATGTTTGCCATCTCGAAGCGGAACATGTTCAGGCCACCTTCTTTGGTTGCAATCCTGAACGTTGGTTCGTGAAGACGCGGAGAACACGCTGCTACAACAATACCGGTAAGATTGTGCTTCTCAATGGCCTCCTTAATCATTGTCTGACCTGGAGTGGAGCACATATACTGGTAGTCTGCTGCATAGGCGACATTGGGGAGTGTCTTGGCGTATTCTGCCACATCCTTGACATCAAGGGAACCGGCAATGTTGGTTCCACAGTGACATACGAAGACACCTATTTTTGCTTCTGTATTTTCTGCCATGTCATTGCCTCCTTACAGCACCTTCTCCAGGAATGGAGCACAGTCGATTGCGTGCAGATCAAGGGCAAGGTCCTGTGGGCTCATACCCTGTGCAAGTCCGAGCAGTTCATTGAAGTGGAGAACTGGAATGTTGTACACATCGCCGAACTTCTCTTTGATCTCGATCTGACCACGGTCAAACTGGAGCTGACAGAATGGACAGAGTTCTGTGATTGCATCGGCACCGACCTCGGAGATGTTGATCAACTTCTCGTTGGTGATATCGAGTGCATGGACAATGTCGTATCCACGGACACCGCCACCTGCACCACAGCACTGCATCTTATTGCGGTACTGGACCGGCTCTGCACCTACTGCTGCTACGAGTTCTTCGAACCACATTGGGTTTTCGGTGTCACCAAAGTGACGATCCTTCTGTGGCTTCATTAAGTGGCAGCCGTAGTGACAGGCAACCTTGGTTCCGGTCATCGGCGTTGTGACTGAGTCACGAATCTTCTGGATACCACAGATCTTGGGGTCGTAGTAGAGTTCGGCAAGGTGGAATACATCGATGGTTCCCTTGTATTCCATGTCGATCTCTTTCAGAACCTCGTTGACCTTGTTTCTGAGTTCCTCGTCGTGCTTGAGGATGTGGTTGACTTCCCAGATGGACTTATAACATCCGTTGCACACAAGTGCAATGTCCTTCTTCATCTGCTCGGCAAGGACAAGGTTCCTGGCTGCCATGGCGTACCAGACAGTCATATCGATGGAACCGAATGCACCCGGTGCCGGACAGCAGCTTGCTCCCTCAAGGGGCAGAAGTTTGATGCCGACCTTTTCACTGGTCTTTATTGCGGATGCTTCACAGCCGGGGTACCGGTTTGGTGCAATACATCCAAGGAACAAAGCGTATTCGTGCACGTTTAGTCCCCCTTGAGGATACGGTCAGCGTTCTCTTTCAGTCCGTAGTGGTCCAGGATCTTCTGGATACCCTTGATATATTCGGGGTACATGTGGGTTGTTGGTGGGTCAGCGGTCAGGCCAAGCCTCTTTCTGGCTGCCCGGTTGACATCGTTATTCGGAACACCATGACCGGAGTTGTAGATCAACTGGACGGTCTGGAGGAAGTTGCGTGGAACAATGTCCTTCTTGAATGCAAGGTTCCGCATTGCCATGATGACATCGGTTGGAGCAATGTCACGTGGGCACCGGTCGGTGCATGAATAACAGGTGGTACAGAGCCAGAGATCCGGGTCCATTAATGCTTCGTTCTCAAGCCCGAGCACATTCCGACGCATGAACAGGCGAATCCTGTATGTGCTGCGGGGTGCAGACGGACATGACCCGGTACAGGTACCGCACTGGTAACACATGTTAGCGATGGTGCGGCTTGTTTTTAGAACGTCCTTTGTGAACTCAGGATTTGACTGACTGTTATGATATCGTGTGTCAGCAAGTTTTTTGTTCAGTTCAGGGTTGTCGTAACTTTTTGCAGCCATATCTATCCTCTTTTACTGGCCGACCGCCTTCAGTTCGACCGAGCCTGCACCAGATGCCTTCTCCCGGACCATGGAGGTTCTGGCAGTGCAGAGTTTGGCCTTGATCTTCTGGAACAGGTCAGTTTCTTTGCCCTTGATTCTGACTGAGTCACGTCTGAGGTAGATGATATCCTCACCTGGACAGGCGTTTACACAGGCACCACAGAGGATACAAAAGTCCTTGTTGACTGCGATGTTTGCCTCGATCTTACCATGCATCTCCTTTGCAGGAAGCGGGGTAGGCATATAAATAGCATTTGCTGGGCAGACATCGACACAGGTTGAGCAGCCACCCGGACACTTTTCGGGATGGAACGTGATCTCTCCCTCAAAGATCTTATTGACGGTGATGGCTTCGGTCGGGCAGTTGATGGCACACCAGCGGCAGGTGCAACAGTCATCATCGATGATGCTGACCTTTCCAAGGTTTACCTTGCCTGACATCTCCCGGGTTACTTTGATGGCATCGTTTGGACATGCTTCTGCACAGACATTACATCCGTCACAGTAGTCATTGTCCCAGAGAACCTGGCCTTCAACCTTTCCAACTTCAGGAGTGTAGGGTTTGTGCTCAACGGTTAATGCCTGACAGAGGTTACCGCAGATACCACACTTGGTACACTTCTCAGTGTCCACCACAAAGTCAATCTTTAAATTGACTCCCTGACCCTTGGCAAGACCTTCACAGTCCTGACCTTCAAAGAGTGGGACATCGCGGTCGATTGCATCACGTGGGCAGACATCCTGACAGATGTTGCATCGGACACACTTCTCATCATCGATGGATGTGCCCTTATCATAGGTTGGGAATCCCTCTTTCTCAAGAATTGGGAGTCGCTCTTCTCCATTGATCTTCAGGGTGAGCGATGTGAAGGGGCACATGATGACACAGACACCACAGTATGAGCATTTTGTCTCATCAATGTGGACGCTTGCTGCATCACAGACCAGACCACGCTGGACCCCTCCCACAGCTCCAACAGCTATTGCTTCTTCAGGACAAACTTCACGACAGATTCCGCAACCCGTGCAGATATCATTGTCGAGGATGAGGTTGTTGACCTGTTGAAGAAGCCGCTGCTCCATGATAACCCGGGAGCCATCATAGGACTTCGAGTACTTCGGAAACAGTGTTGACATTAAGATACCTCGTAAGTGTTCACGATTTCGGTTCGGAAATTAATATACCCTGGACTGCCTCAGGCGAATGCCTTCTCAGGCGGAAGTCCCGACAGCTGAATCACATCGTACGGGCATGCATCAACGCAAATCCCACATCCGGCGCAGAGTTCGTGATTAATATCAAGAATCACTGCATCACCGTTTACGACCTTGTAAATCTTATCGGTCGTAGAGGCTTCAGATGGGGAGATCGTGTTGAGCTCCAGCGCATTGACCGGGCATGCTACCACACAATTGTTGCAGCCGGTACATCGCTCCATGTTCACATGTACTGCAAATGCCATATCTTACGCACCAGCCTGATCGATTGAAAATCGACTGCACAAAGGTTGTAGGAAAATATAGATAAATGTATTGAATTAAATCGCGTTTTCCGCCGATTATTTGGAGCGAATGTAAATCGATATCTTTTGATCTCCATGTTGAAATGATCAATATTATTTACACACTTGAATGTATCTATCATGATCGTTCATTATCATTTATCTTTTCACACAAATGAAAAAATCCATTGAATGTTGTTTAATCTTAATTTTACCATCAGTTCTCACTGTTAATTGGTGCGCACGGTATAATTTTCTCTAAAAATTAAATATTTGTCGAAATTTGGCGGATCTGGCTGTTTGCTGCCTGAATTATGGAATTTATAAAATCGCGGATCTCAAATAAGTGGTAATCCTGGCTTTTTTTTCTTATGCGTGGAATAATTGTCTTTGAATTAAAATTCAGGAGGTAAATTTCCCCTCATTTGTGTTGGATTTCATGCGCCCGGATCTATAATGACCTTGCGTGCCGCATCAGGATCTTCAGTGTCTGCAGATATTCTGCTTAAATAGAATGTTCACGGAAGAATCACCCACCTGTAATCACCACGAAAACCACCCGGGTGATATATATAACAATTTCGAGTTCTGCCAAATCCGGATAATATCGCCGTTGACCCTCATGCCAGGAATCTGTCTGTATGGAGTAGCGAATGCTCACTCATTGATGATTCCAGTCCTGGTCACTGTACATAGTATTGCCATCAGGTCGATGGCAGACCTCTCTGAAGAGATTATTCATACCGGGGACCAAGCATTCAGGTGACTTGATGTGAATCGTTCGCATAGATTAGTACAATCCCTGTTCACCAACCTGTCAGAACATTCTCTTGTGAATAAAAGAGGATTAAAGTTGAATCCTCTTTTATACTTTCATACATAATCTCCTCTCATGTCTCCTGACCTACCATGTGAATGTCTTGTCCTTGTGGTTGTTCTTGCAGGAATTCTGCTTTTCCCCGGAGTCCTGGCAGAGAATACATCCTCCGTACTGCCAGCAGAACACCAGGAGAACCTGACGTTATATTCCGAGCCACTACCTCCCTATAATTACCTCGAAAATGGGACCGTGAAAGGGTTTACTATTGATATTCTTGATGAGATCAGTGCAAAGACAGGCACCAATATTTCACGGGATCAGGTACACATAGTCCCTTGGGAAGAGGGATACAAGGCTGCACGTAATGGAACTCATACGGTGATCTTCTCAACAGCACGTATTTCTGAACGGGAAGATCTGTTCAAGTGGGTCGGACCGATATCAACTGAACGCTATGTTCTCTTTGCTCCGCATGGATCAAAAATCACAATTAATACACCCGATGATCTGAAGGATCAAAAAATTGGAGTAATCACAGGAGATGCTTCTCTCTCTCAGCTTCTCGCTGATGGAGTGAAGGATAGTCAGTTCGTAAATGCAAAAAATGTTTCAGACCTGATCTCGATGACAGAAGAGAAGAAGATAGACCTCTGGGCCTACCCTGAAATAACCGGACTGTATTATATCGGGGAGATTACCGGAAATGATGACTCATTTACGGTAGTGTACCCGCTTGAAGAGGTTGGAATCTACTTTGCCTTCAGTAAGGATATCTCCGATGCCACGGTCAGTTCATACCAGAGAGCCCTTGATGACCTGAAGCAGCAGAAGAACGAGACAGGGGTAAGCAGGTACGATACGATCATGAGCAGATATGTCCATCCTGAACCTGTCAGTTCAGGCCAGACTTGATCGAGATCCCTTCACCATCGTCTTTTTTCGTCTTTATGTAAATCAGGATTCGGATCCGTTCGAAGTCAGAAGATCATCCCCAATCCTGATCACTTCCTTAATGAGGAGATCAAAGTCCTCCCTTCTGCTGCGATGATTGGTTATCGCAACATGAAGGTAATTCGTTCCTTTAATCCTCACGGTCGATGGGACAGCAATCCCCTGCTCCTGGAGTTCTATTTCGATCTCCTTATTCAGGGTATTCAGATCGCGAGTCCCTGTTCCCGGTATCACATACCTGAAATTGACAATATTCAGGGATACCGGCATTGCCAGTTCTAGTTTTGGGTTTGTCCCAACCAGATCTGCAAGGTAATGAGCCTGGTCTATGTTCTGCTGAATGAGCCTCCCATATCTGTCAGTGCCATGCTCCTTGAGTGTCATCCATACTTTGAGAGCATGAAATCCCCGGGAGAGTTCAAACCCGCAGTCAGAGAGCCAAGGTACATCGATACCGGTAAGCCCCCTGTCACCTTCCCCGTGAGCAAGGTATGTCGGAGTGAGTGAGAAAGCCCGGCGGTGCTCATCTGGATCTCTGATCAGAATACATGCAATCGGGTAAGAAAGATACATCCACTTATGGAGATCGAATGCAAGTGAATCAGCCCTCTCCATCCCGGAGACAAGATGCCTGCTCTGGGGGGAGATTGCTGCCCATGCCCCGAATGCACCATCAACATGAAACCAGCAGTCTTCCTCTTGACAGATATCTGCAAGAGTATTGAGATCATCTATGGCAGCTGTGTTCGTCGTCCCGGCAGCACCAATGATACAGATGGGCTGAAACCCGGCAGCCCTGTCTCTTTGAATAGTCTCTTTCAGAAGCCCAGTGTCGATCTGCATAGCATCGTTTACCGGTATCCGCCTGAGAGACTCGTTCCCGAATCCGAGGAGTTCAACAGCCTTCTGTATTGATGAATGAGCCTCCTGTGAACAGTAGAGAGTCATTTTTCCGGCTGCACTCTGCATTCCCTTGGCTCTGATATCAAACCCTGCCTTTGAATTTCTGGCAACAGCAAGCCCAATCAGGGTTGATGCCGAGCATCCGCTTGTCAGAAGGCCGCTTGCTGTCTTTGGGAACCCAAGAAGGTCTTTGCACCAGTCAATAACCTGCATCTCGACATAATTATTGCTGAGATAGGAGAATGACCCGCTCACCGCATCGGTGCCGGATGCCAGCATATCGGCAAACATACTCATCACCGTTCCGCATCCGGTCACCCAGCCCCAGTATCTCGGATGAACATTGCCAAGCTGGTGGGGGAGGATAGTTGTGAGATACTCCTGGTATATCTCTTCAGCATTCTGCGGGCTGGCAGGAGGCTTTGAACTGAAATGTGCCTTCACATCTGCAGAAGTATGCTGCCATACCGGCCTGTCCCTGGAATTCTTGATATAATCAATAGCCTCGTCAAGCATCCGGTGACCGAGTGCCCGCATGGAGTCCCAGTCTTCGGGGTCAAGAGTCTCTTCGTGTAATACATCGGGTCTTTTATCCATTACCATGCTCCGGGTTTCTCAGGGTCTTGTAACAATGGGTTCTTCGCCGGGGTTATTCCTCATTTAAAGGAATCTGCCTAATATTCCATACCCTCTTGGAATCATCGGCTGTAAGAGACTTACGGTCTGGCCTCAAAAAGAGAGTTCAGAAGATCAGACCAGTTCCGGAATCAGTCAGATCTGCCGATTCCTATCTGCATGAGATCCTCACCGATGATGAGGTGTGCAGATGTATTCTCAGCTACCCTCTCAAGATTCGTGACCGGGGTGTTCCCCGGAACAATATGGTTGAGCACCAGAGTTTTGGCCCTGCATGAATCGGCCACAGAACCGACCTTGTCAATGGAGGTATGGGAGGAGAGCATATGCTCTTTGAGTGCTGCCATCTGACTTCCTGGTTTTGGATCACCGAACTTCAGGTCAATCCATGCCGGGTCAATGACCTCGTGAATCAGAAGATCAGCCCCATCTGCTAGTTTCTGCAGGTTTCCGTTGGTATCAGGTCCGGTATCACCTGAAAAGACGATAGACCCGTCTGCTGTATCGAACCGGTATGCAAGAGCAGGGAATACCTGGTGATGATCAACAAGGGTTGCGGTAACTCTGACGTTTTTATCTGAGTATATCTCGAACGGAGCCATGGACGGGCATGTCTCATTGTTTGGATCGATCACAGGTACCGGAAAGGCAATGTCGCCAGCCTCTGAGCCTCCGATCTCTTTCACTGTGATAAGTTTGGTAAAATCTCGGTACCCGTCATCAAGAGTCATATCGTTGATGGTCTGGGCAAATGACTGCATGATCGTCTGTGTCATCTGTCTGAGTCCGGGTGTCGGGGTGATCGCTTCTGGATCAGATGTATCTGTATATATGATTGTGCCCCCTCTCGCGGTGTAATTTGTCTTGTCTGCGTCGAGTTCTCCCCGGTTGCCAGGCCCAATCACCTGGAGTGGAGATATTGTTGTTTCCCCTGTCTTTGGATCAATCGAGGTACCAAGTCCCGCTCCTGGTCCGATAAGGAGTAGACTTGGATAGTCAGCCGTGTGGTCCTGATGGAGATGAGTGAAGAACAGAGCCCTTGCATGGGAGAGAAAGGTGGATGATCCGTTCTCGACCCTCCCGGTCGGAGTCTCGACAAAATCACCGGTATTGAACGCCTCTGAAAGCCGGGATGCAGATCCCTGCCCGATATCAACGAGATAGATGGTATCTCCCACAACAACTGCCGAGGAAGAACTTGCCCTCCCTGTCTCCGGATACCATGATACCCCTCCGGTTGTCCCGAGAAGCACCACCTTGGTATGATAATTACTATCAGATCCGGTGAGAACCGCGGCTGTAGACGCATCATCGGTCTGGTTCGCAGCTGTACTTGCACCGGCTATTCCCAGTATTATAAGAATAGCAAGCAGCAGGATCCATCTCTCACTCATACTGTTCATACCGTTTCAGAGGGTGATTATAATTTGCCTGGCATGGGCTGCAAGGAACCGGGAGTTCCTAAAAAAGGTTGCTCAAGTATAATCCAAATGAGAGATGGTATCGATACCTATCGATCTCCGTACGGCGTGAACACTGCTTACAAACACGGTATAATGTAAAACCCCAACGGTGCCCCGTTGGGGACCCCAGGTAGGACCGATGAAAAGGACATTTTCAAACAAAATCTATGAAATTACCCTGGCCGTTGCCTGTTCTTCTTCGGGTTCCAGTGGGATAAGTATCCAGGCACAGAGATATATCAGAATCCCGAAGCCACAGGTAAAAAACAATACTATCGCGATTAGCCTGATGAACACCGGATCAACATCGAGATACTGACCGATTCCACCGCAAACACCACCCAGATTTTTTTCGGTCCGTGATCGATATATCCGCTTATCTACCATGGCTTATCATGTTCATATCGATAGCCAAAAAAGGATACTCACGTTAGATCGTTTTCGATCACATGAAATAGTCATTCCAACAGGTATGAGTTGCAAGAAACTCCTACATCCCACTGTGTGAATCCGTCTCCGTATGAGGCGGTCTGATCTGGGATGAGATGTGGTGTGGTCAAAAATGAATCAATCTCATTGTCCTGTCAATTATTTATGCACCTGACAAAAATCACACGATGCCGAAGAAAAAACAGAGTCCGTGAATTCTCTTCACGTTTTATCTCTATCTGGTGAGTTATTCTGACTGTTCTGCCTTCGTCTCTTCTTCAGACGGAGCCTTTGGTTTTACACCCTGCTGACCAGTGCCAGGACATTGCATCTGGTGAAGCCTGATGATCCCGCTACATGAACTGCAGACATATAACTCATCCTTCCAGCAGTCAGGACATGCCCATCGTCCGCAGATTACGCACTGCCTGAGTGAAGAGATCGGGGAAGCACTATGACAGAGATCGCAGATATACCGGGAGAATGACTCGGCATCCCTGGCCGGTGGTTCGCCCTGTCTGCGGACTTCACCGATCACAGAGCGAAGAAGGGAGTAAAAACTCCCAGCCTGATCACTTCCTGCCGGTTTTTTCTGTTGCCAGGGAATCTTCCAGGGCATTGAGCCGACCTTCGAGATCATCAAGAGTGGTCTTCATCTCACTCTCGAACTTTTTCAGCGTCACGATCCGTTCTTCATCGCGGTCAAGAGCAGCATTCCGGTCATCCTTGAATGCGTTCAGAACCGGCCTTCTAACCAGTGACCACTCCTCGACAAACCTCTCAAACTTCCGGTCGAGATACTCATCGATCCTGCTCTCGACAGGCCTGCTGAGTGCAACCCTGCCACCTGACCCCCTGAAGAAGTAGTACACCAGGAAGATGATTAGGATTGCAAGGATCACAATCAGAAGGATCTCAATTGGTGTCATTTCGCTTTCTCCTTCAGCTGGCGCACCCGTGTTTCAAGATCGTTCAGCCGGGTTGATGTCTCCCGCTCAAATGTCTTCAGACCTACAAGTTCATCCTGAACCCGGTGAAACCGCTGGGTGATATCGGTCAGATCGTTCCTGGTTGAGATCTGCCACTCCTCGATGATCATGCTCATCCTGCGGTCCAGGTACCCGGAGAGGTAATTGTCAAGATTCATGATCTCTTCTCCAGTTCCTCGATCGCAGACTTCAGGTCCGCTGTCCTTTTTTCAAGACCTGACTTCTCCACTACCAGCCTGTTCACCTCGTAAGAGAGGAACTCAAGCTTCTGTTTCAGATGGCGGAGGTCGTCATCGGTCAAAAGTCCCCACTCATCAATGATTGCCTCTCCATTCCGGTCAAAGAAGGAGTCAAGCTGCTTGTCAAAGGTGGGTATGGAATCAGTAATTGATCCCGGCAGTGAACCCAGTTCCTGCCAGTAGTTTCTTGTTCCGGAAAGTGTTGGGTACATATCCATCACAGAATCTTCTTCTCTTCTTCCTGAATTTTCGTCAGCATCCGGTCAAGTTTCTCTGTTTTTATCATATTCTCGAGTTTCTTGATCCTGCCTTCGACCAGTTTCTGTTTCACAAAGATATCGGACTCAAGGTTGACATTCATGTCCTCAAGATCCCGCATTGATGAGATCTTATCCTCTCCGAGTCTGAGCATCGAAGGCCCCTTGGTGCTGGTATCCTGCTTGAGAATACTCAGTTTCTCACGCTCAAGTTCAAGCTCAAGTTTCCTGTTGTTGGTCTTCATCAGCCTGATCTCTCTCACAATGAGGAAGATGAAGACGATGACTCCGAATAGTACGGCAATGCCAACAAGACCGTCGTTGGTAAAGGTGACCTCCACGACTATCCCTCCAGCAGTTTTGTCATGTACTCAAGGCCCTTGTCTGTCCCGGCCAGGTATACGAGATCTCCTGACTCAAGCATCACATCATCACCCGGGGATACGAGTGTTGCACCACGCTGAATGGCAACAACCATCACATCAGGAGGGAAGGTGAGGTTCTTTATGGTTCTCCCTGCTGCGGTCTCTGCCTTCACAAGGGCTGCATGCTTCTCACCCTCACTCTCAAGGAGCAGGCTCTTGAGTTTTTCAGCATCATCCTGCCCGAGACCTTTCAGACCGCTCTCAACCGTCTGACTGAATCTGGCAGTAGGGACAAGATCCTTTATTCTGGCTGCAGTCTCACGTCCTGCCTCACCTATCTTCTCTCCCAGGGGGGCAACCTCCTCTGCGATCTTTGAAGAGATATCACGTGCCTTCTCCTGGATATCGTGGGCTGCCTGTGAGGTTCCTTCCCTGATACCTGCAGTCTTCTCAGAGAGGGTCTCCCCGAGATCCTTTGCGCCGGCGCTGATCTTTCCGGCAAGGTCTCCTGCAGCCTCCCTGACCTGTTCACCCACAGGCACCTTTCGTTTGACTGTAACATCGGTGCCGTCAGTAATATCAAGTCTTTTCAGGTCCTCTTCGCTGATCCGGATCTGACCTTGTTCTACGAGTGCATCTGCGAACACGGTAAGGGTGAGTGAAGCACCTCCGGGAGTTACAACCTCAACCTCGGTTTTGTCTTCGATACCGATTGCAGTAAGCAGGCTGCTGTGAACTCGTGCTCTGCCGTGGCCGGGCATGGCACGTTTTATGGCCCGCAGGGTAACTTCCTCCATACTGGATAGAAGGAAGCCACGGCATATATCTTTTATGAACTCACCCGGCCATTTTAGGCACGGTGTTTATTTCAGCCCTCTTTTTATCTGATCACGGACTGCCCGCGGATTTTCCTGTTGTTCTGGTTATTTCTGATCAGGCAAGGTGTCTGCTCCGGGAAGCGGACAGACCGGGGTGACTGATGCAGTACAGTTCCAGTCCGAAAGCACAGTCTCCAGGGAGGTGGTCTGGGTAACCTCCTCTCCGATGGTCTCTTCAACCCCTGATATCCTGAGCATCCTTCTGACCTGCCAGGTCGCATCTGCAATTCTTATCTTAATTCCTGCTGTTGTGAGTTCCTGGCAGAGATCAACGATCATGTCTGACGCAGAGACGTCGACAATCGGAGACGTACTCATGTCAAGGAGTACAAGTCTGACTGTTGGATCCTCTGCTATCAGTTCTCCGATACGTTCCTTGACGATCTCGGCGTTGGCAAAGATCAGTGGTGCATCAACCCTGACGATCAAGACGCCAGGGATCGCTTCATTTTCTGGGTGTTTTATCCGGTCTGCATACTGTCGTGTATCAGGAACCTTGCCCAGTACCGCAATCCTTGGAGATGTCACCCGGTAGAGGATATCAGTAAGCGAGAGGATGACACCGAGGAACACGCCCGAGAGGATACCAAAGAGTAGCACTCCTGCACATGTTGCGATAGCTATCGCAAATTCGTCCCTGCTGATCCTGGCGATCCTCAACAGCCCTCTCACATCTATCAGCCTGAGCACGGCAACGAGGATGAGGCTCCCGATGATCGCCTCCGGCATTTTTGTAAAAAGTCCGGTGAGGAACATGGCAACGATAGCAGTGAGAACCGCTGCAATGACCCCGGTTATCTGAGTTGCTGCCCCGTTGATCTCGTTGAGGGCTGTCCGGGAGAAACTCCCCGCAACCGGGAACCCCTGGAACAGACTCGTCGCAATACTTGTTGCACCAAGGGCGAGGAGTTCCTGGTTTGCATCGACCTTGTAGTGATACCTCCTTGCCAGTGAGGTTCCGATGCTCATGCCTTCGACATAGGCGAGCAGAAATATCGCGAATGCAAGAGGAAAGATGAACTGCAGATCTGCAAATGAGAGCCCAGGGATGACCAGCCCCGGAAGTCCGGCCGGTATAACTCCGACCTCCTGGACCCCTCGTTCTGCAAGATCCGTGTACGTCATGAGGAGTATTGATATGATGACAACGATCAGTGCTGCCGGCAATCTCCTGCATCGGTGTTCAGCACAGATCAAGAACGCTATTGCGCCAACTCCGATGACAACAGTCGGGAGGTTTGCATGTGGCAGGTTGGTTATGAGGTATGTAAGCTGATCAAAGAAGGCCCCCTGGACGGATTCAATCCCGAAGATCTTGAACAACTGGCCGCAGATGATAACCATACCCATCCCGGCAAGAAATCCCTTGAGCACGGTCTCTGATATCAGGTTGACAATAAATCCGAGTTTTGCGATCCGTGCAAGAATAGCAAAACTTCCTGCCATCAAAGCGGTGAGCGCTGCAAGGGATGCATACCGTGCTGCATCAACTCCAACCAGCGTCCCGAGCATTGCTGCGGTCAGGATAGCCTCCGATGAACTGGGACCGATGTTCATCTCCCTGATGGTCCCGAAGATACAGTAGACCAGAGGTGCCACGATACCGGCATAGAGCCCGTACTCTGGTGGAAGACCAGCCAGCTGGGCATATGCCATGAGTTCTGGAATAGCAAATGCAGTCAGCGTGATCCCTGCAATGATATCAGCACGAAAAAGTTTCCGGGTATACGCAGGGAGCCAACCGGTGACTGGGAGGGTAGCCGCCAGTTCTCTATGTAATGTATCCTCAGAAGGTCTGTTGATCTGCATATTCGGTTGGATATTGTTCCCGCGAAATGCCCGTATCGTATTTGTTGGAGCAGAGAATGTTCAGGCCTGATCTTTATGAGATCGAAAACCGCTGCATCTCTGCTGTTGTTGTAGATACTGTTCTGTTTATTTCACTGATGATACCAGTTATCTGTTGCGCTATGGATAATGCTTCTTCAGCTATTTCAGAGGAGTTCATAGCATCTTTTGAGGTTTGATGCACATGGGTACTCATCTCAGTAACACTCGCGGTAATCTCCTCAAAGGATGCGGCCTGCTGTTCAGTTGATGATGCGACAGCATCCATGTTGGTTTTGATCTCCTGAACTCCTTTTGTCAATGACGAGAAGATCTCAAGTGTCTCACGAAGAGAGATACTCCCATTCTCAATAGCGGATTCTGATTCCTTCATCGCAATCGTAGCGCGTGCACTCCGATTATCGAGTTCGGTGATCATACGTGCAATCTTCTGGGCAGCCTGACCTACCTGTTCGGCTAAGACTTTAACCTCACCGGCAACGACAGCAAATCCTCTCCCGGCATCTCCTGCCCGGGCTGCTTCTATCGCAGCATTGAGAGCAAGCAGGTTGGTCTGTTCTGCAATATCTGATATGATATCCGTGATTCTGCTGATCTCATCCATCTGATCACGAATCTCATGTATTATCCCTGTTGCTTCGCCTGATACTTTCCTTATACTGTCCATGCCTTCTTCAGCACTTGCTGCAGCAGTTGTTCCTTTCCTTGCAAGGTGATCCGCTTCAGTTCCTGATTGTGCCACTGCTTCAACACTCGCTGAAACCTTCATCACATGGGTTGTCAGATCTTCCATGCCACGGAGTACCTGTGTGATCTCTTCCTGGCTCATCTCTGCATTGGCCCTGGTGCTGTCGGCATTGGCTGCAATGATTCCTGCTCCCCGCTGGACATCTTCAATTCCGGACTCTGCAGTTTTTGCATGAGAATCAAGTTCTTTCATCTGAAGGCCGATCAGACTGAGAGCATGGGATACTTCACGCCCGATGTCATTCATTGCTTCTTCAAATGCAACAAAATCACCTTTTACTCTCTGTTTGGTAGAAAATCTTGCAGTGAAGTTACATTTTGAATAGTCTGATGCGAGTTTGATGGCTTCATTGATAGGAATAACCAGTGATTGGAGCGTTTCATTAAATCTTCTCACAATCTGCTGGTATGATCCCTCTAATCTCGTCTCATCTCCTCGTGCACTGAGGTCTCCTTCTGCTGCCCTGGTGGATACCAGTTCTAGTTCATGAATCACTCCGGTTACTGCTCTGCTCATTCCAATCAGTGCAGGTGTGATCTGGTCGGTCTCACTCCTGGGAGTCAGACAGGAGGATAGATCTCCCCGTGCAATCCGGTGAAGAGTGACAATCACCTCGTTTTCAAGAAAGTCGGAGAAGCGATCAGCCACTCCTGCCATCTCTCCAATCTCATCTTTTCTGGTAAGAGTGAGCCGGGTATTGATCTCTCCCCTGCTCATCCTGTCAAATTGATTCATAACCTGATACAGGGGTTCTGTGATTGACCGGGTGAGAGAGATAGCGATGAACAATGAGATAATAATGATACTTAACGCGACTACCGCCATTATGGTGATTGTATTTTTGACCTCCTCTGAACCCGCTTTGGCAGTAGTCTCGGCCTGACTGAGGACAATCTGTTTTAACTGATCAAAGGTAGCGACGGTTGCTCTTCTGGCATTTGCATGTTCACCCCCGTTTTTTATTGAGATGAGAGCATCCTGCTCTTTTTTTACTTTTTCAAGTTCGAAAACCCGGACTGCCGATTTTTTGTAATCTGCCCACTGCGTTTTAAATATAGTGAACGCCTCTGCCTCATCCGGTTTCATTGATGAAGAACTTAAATTCTGGATCTGGCCGTCAATATTTGATATTTCAGATTTAAGCCTGCCTTCGTCCTGCTCCCGTTCATCGACAATGGCCATGGATCTGAATACAAGTGCTCTCATTGAGTTCAATGAGACCTCCATACTTGCTATCTGTGTCAGGGGGACAGTGTTTTCTGTATACATATGATCCATCTGACCGGAGATTGTGTTCATTCCTGAAAATCCAATGACTCCAATCAGACACATGAGGAGGGTTACCAGCACGAATCCTCCAATCAGTTTTTGTCCTATCCTGATATTATCAATGAACTGCAGTCGTGTCATAATACATTCCTGACCCCTCATCCCACCAATGAGTATACTACTGAATGTTCATTCCACTACATCAAGATTGAGGACGGTAAGAAAAACCCGGAAGCACGACTATAAAAAAGAGTTATGATGAAATTCTGAATTTTTTCATCTCATCTGTTGTGGTTGCAACTGCACCGTTAATCTCGGAGATAACTGATGTTATCTGTTCTACAACAGCCAGAGCTTCTTCTGCAGTTGCAGATGAGTTCATGGCATCACCAGCGGTATCTGCTACAAGACTGTTCATCTCTGTGATACTTGCGGTGATCTCTTCAAAGGAGGCTGCCTGTTCCTCAGTTGCACCTGCAACACTGGACATATTTCTGCTGATCTCTTCTACTGAAATGGTGAGTTGGGTAAAAGCCTGGACTGTCTCCTTCAGAGATGTTTCGCCATATTCTATCGCCTCTCCTGCACCTTTCATGGCCGTAACTGCCATTGTACTCTTGTTCTCGAGCGTACTGATCATTGCTGCGATCTTCTGGGATGAGGCCCCGGTCTGGTTCGCCAGCGCCTTGACCTCACTGGCAACAACGGCAAATCCAAGACCAGCATCTCCTGCACGTGCTGCCTCAATAGCTGCATTAAGGGCAAGCAGATTGGTCATTTCAGATATATCTGTGATAATATCCACGATCTTGGTTATCTCTGTCATCTGATCGCCAATCTCTTTGACCAGTGCTTCGACTTCAGATGAAGAGTTTTTAATGCTGTTCATCCCCTCTTCTGCGGTTGCGGTCGAAAAAATGCCGGTTTTGGCCAGGTTGTCTGCTTCGGCTGCCGCATGAGCCACAGCCTCAACGTTCGTTGAAACCGATGCAATTGTACTTGTCAGATCCTCCATTGCCCTCAGAACCTGGGCGATGCCTTCCTTACTCTGTTCAGCATTATTTTTAGTCTGTTCAGCGTTCCCTGCAATTATCCCGGCACCTTTCCTGACGTCTTCAATACCTGATGTAGCTTTGTCAGAGTGTTCGAGGAGGTCATTCATCTGGTGTTCTACAACTTTGAGTGCTGATGAGACCTCTGTCCCAATCATATTCAGAGCATCTCTGAACTCTTTGAAATCCCCTTCAATCTTTAGATCTCTGTTGAACCGTGCGGTAAAATCACAGGCTGCATACTTCCTTGAGAGAGTTATTGCCTCGGTTACCGGGCAGATAAGTGCATCAAGAGTGGAATTAAAGCCGAGGATGATCTCGTGATATGATCCCTGCAGGTTACCCGGGTTACCCCGTGCAGTAAGATCACCAAGAACTGCCCGGGATGAGATCTTCTGGAGTTCGGTAATCACCGTCGTAAGCGAGTGGAGTGTGCTGGTGAGAGCAGGAGTGATCTGGTCGGTATCACCCTGAGATGCCAGTGATGATGTAAGATCTCCGGATGAAATCCGATTCATCGTCTCAACAACATCATGCTCCAGGTAATCACTGAACTGGTCAAACATCCCGGCCATCTCACCGATCTCATCCTTTCTGGCGAGTCGCATTCTTCCACGAATGTCTCCGGTCTTCATGAGCCTGAACTGCTCAATGACCTGGTGCAGAGGGGTGGTAATGCCTTTTGTCAGAAAGACAGCCAGTGCAAGTGCGATGGCTGCAACCGCAACTCCAATACCGATCATTACTGGAATTATGCGATCTTTCTCGGCATTTCCTGCAAGTGCTACGTTCTTTGAATTAGCTAAGATCCCCTGCTTCAGAGAACTGAATGTATCAGCGGTAACACGCCGGGCATTTGCATGTCGTCCTCCATTTGCGATAGATGAGATTGCATCATCATTTTTTCCAGAATCAAGCAGGGAGAAGACATCAGTTGCAGCTGCTTTATAATCTGCCCACTGGGTTTCAAATAATGTGAGATTTGACTGCTCTCCAGGAGATAGAGACTCCTGTTTGAGTTTATCTATCAGGCTGTCTATTGTCTGAATCTCTGCATTCATCCTGTCCCGATCCTGCTGTCGTTCAGAAGGAACTGAAAATGTTCTGAACACCAGGGCCCTGATTGAGTTGAGCGAGGTTTCGATGCTTGAGACTTCATAGAGTGGGACGGTCCCTTCAGAATAGACCTTGTCCAGTTCATTGCCTATTGTGTTCATTCCAATAAACCCAATAAGCCCGATTGAAGACATGAGGATCGTGACCAGAATAAACCCACATATGAGCCTGGTTCCAATTGAGATATCATGGATTTTATCTAAAAGATGCATATTTTCACCGAATGTCACAGAATCCCTAAACCTTCAAAAACACGTTGCTTAGATCCTGTATCTCTCTGACTGACTTATGAGACTTCTGATATTGTGAGATCCGGGATCTCATGAAAAATCATATTTTATATAAATATATTGATCTCTGCTTTTATGATTGGGCAATAAACCTGGAGTTCAATATCGGCATGGTTAACCACGTAAAAAAACAGATACCAAGTAATGAATGAGTTCTGGCGTAAGACCGTGCATATGGTCTTCGGCCTGCTTATCACGCTTCTCATCTACTGTGTCCCAAAAGAGATCACCCTCCTCATCCTTGGTGTCGGGCTGCTTGTCGGGCTCTGGTTCATCGACCTGGAGATGCGAAATATCAATGTTCCATTGATACATCAACTCCTCTATCATCTCGAACGCCCGGGGGTGTTCCCGGGAAAAGGGGCATTTTATTTTGTATTCACAGCCCTTGTCACCCTGATCATCTTTCCATCGACAGTGGCAGCCCAGGGTATTCTTATCCTCTCAGTCCTGGACGGAATGGCAACCATATTAGGTCTTCGGTACGGGAGGATCAGGATCATCAATCACAAGTCGATCGAGGGCTCATGCGGAGCAATTCTCGTGACATTTATCGTCCTGCTCTTCTTCGTGGATCCGGTCAAGGCTGCAGTACTTTCGGTGGTGGCAGGTATCGTCGAACTCGGCAGTCCTATCGATGACAACCTGCTCCTGCCATTGGTTGTCGATCTGCTTGTTGTGATGGTTCCCTGGTGACCAGGGTCCGTCTTTTTTCCTACTGGTATCTTCGGGACCTGAGCAGGGTGAGCAGACTTCTGGTGATCACGGCCGGACTTGGAGGGTTTCCCGGGATCTTCAGATTTACCGGGATAACAGCATCAACGCCACCAAGAACAGCGTATGATCCCTTCCAGATTCCTCCGGTGCATGCATCATCACCGACTGCAATAACGATCTTCGGGTCTGGTGTTGCATCGTAGGTCTTTCTGAGGGCATCTGCCATTGCGAGTGTCACTGCACCGGTGACCATCAGGGCATCGGCATGCCTGGGTGAAGCCACAAAGGTGATCCCGAACCGTTCGAGATCATAGAATGGAGAAGAGAGGTTTCCGAGTTCGATCTCTGCTGCGTTGTCACTCCCGCAGTCGACCTCCCTGATAGCAAGACTTCTGCCAAACAGCCGGGAGATCTCCTGCTGCAGTGCAATCCCGGTATCAGTGATATCATCCCCACTCCTACCGGTATCCTGTTGGAGGTTGGTATCTGTACAGAGTGGCTTTTTAAAGAGATTTACAACAGTTTCGATCATGGTATCAGAGATCAGTTCCTGCATACGAGAGGTTCATGCTCTTGTTGATGACCGGGAAATCAGCGACGATGTTGCCGATGACCGCGTGTTCGATGGCGTACCAGTTGCAGAATGAGGCTGTTCTGATTTTATACCGGTGAATATCCCCGTTTCTGATGTACACCCAGTGTAGTGTCATCCCCCGGGGGGATTCAACCGCAGCAAGGGCAAACCCGTCACGAATCTGAACCTCTGCATCATCAGGGCCGTCGGGAATGAAGACCAGCAGTTCCTGGATGTATCTGAGTGATGCACGGATCTCCTGGTACTTGAGGGAGAATCGTGCAAGCACATCTCCCCCCTGCTCGCCGGCCTGTCCCGGTACCCGCTCCCGGTAGACTCCGTACGGATGGTCTGTCCTGGTGTCGGCAAACGAACCAGATGCCCGTGCTACCGGACCTGAAAGGGCAAGAGAGCGGATGAGTTCAGGCTGCACAACCCCGGTGGTAGAAAACCGGTCGATGACCGACGGGATAGAGAGCACCCATTGAGCAACCTCATCGAACTCATGCTCGACCTCCCCTGCTGTTTTGAAGAGATGCTCAAGTGCCTGCCCTGATATCGTATCAGATACCCCGCCGATGCAGATCGCCCCTTTCAGGAATCGTGATCCGCAGAGCAGGTCTGCCTCACGCTGCAGCCGTTCACGAAGAACGGTTAACCTGCTTGCAGATACCGGATGGGCGATATCGGTTACCATTCCTGCAAGATCAGAGAGGAGTGAGTAAGCCCGCTCAAGTTCCAGGATCACACCCCTGATGTACTCGGCACGGGGTGGAATCGTGACCCCGCTGATCTGCTCGACTGCCATACAGAACCCGCAGGCATTCACCGCCGATTCATCGCCTGATATGGATTCAGAAATCCTGACAACCTCATCCGGAGTCCTGCCTTCTGCGAGTTTCTCAAGCCCCCGGTGAAGGTACCCAAGCCGGACCTCAAGGTTTACGATCGTCTCACCGATGACACTGAACCTGAAATGACCGGGTTCGATGATACCAGCGTGAACCGGACCGACAGGGATCTGGTAGACACTGCTCCCTTCGATTGTCTTGAACTTGTATGGCTCACCGGGCATGCCCCACTCTGCTGTAGGCGGCCTGTTCTGAACAGCCTTCCTGAGCGGGTTGAACCCAGGTGGGTATGCTTCATGAAGGAAGAGCCTGCGGGTGTCAAATGCTCCACTGAATGAGAGCCCGAACCCGTCAGCGATTTCGCGTTCAAAGAGGGATGCAACCGGGAATATCTCTGATATTGAACGGTGTGATCCGCTATCCTGCATCAGAATCAAAACCAGGATCTTCTCAGATCCCGGTTCTTCAAAGACGTAGAGCAAGCAGCAGCCTGCCTCTCCCTCGAACTCCTCAACTCCGAAGATGGATATCAGGTTCTTTCCCTCTTCCTTCAGGGTCTGGACAGTCTGAACGAGATCCCGAGCCTCGATACGGTAATACCAGGCAGTCTGATCCTCTTTCATCAGGACTGCTGTGGAGAGGGCCTGACTCATACTCCACCTCCGATACCGATGTCATGGACTGCTGCGGTGAGGAAGGCCTCTTCCCCGGGAATCATCATGATACCCATCAGAACCGAGAGAGCAAGCAGGAATACGACCGGAGCCTTCATCCAGATCGGGACGATGTACTGCACGGGAGCCTCGCCGTCTGCGAATCGTCTTCCCATGATGCCGAGGATGAATCTGAACATGGCAGCACCCGCAAGTGCAAAGAGGAGGAGTGCAAGGAGCGGGATATAGAGTGAGAGTTTCCCTGCTTCCAGAAGAATTCCAAACTTTGAGAGGAAGAGCGGGAAGAGTGGTGTCCCGATGATCGCAACCGAGCCGATGATGAACGCTGCCGCTGCAAATGGTTGCATCCTGAAGAGATCGCCGATCTCATCCTCTGCACCGGGTGTATGCGACTTGTACTGGCGATGGATGATTCCGGCAGAGAAGAAGAGTCCTGCCTTTACAACCGAGTGCCCCATCATGTGGTAGAGCATCCAGAAGAGTGCAACCGGGGTTCCGATTCCTGATACGAGCAGAAGGAATCCCATGTTCTCTATCGAGGAGAAGGCAATAAGCCGTTTTGTTCCGTTTTGCCTGAGCATCGAGAAGCATGCCACCGACATGGTGATCATCCCGAAGATGATAAAAAGCAGGGATATCTGCGTGGCGATTGTGGTCTGATGCACAATCCCGGCTATCCTGATGATACCATACATTCCGACGTTCAGGATTGCACCTGATAACACGGCACTAACTGCTGATGGTGCTTTTGCATGGGCTTCAGGCAGCCAGGTATGGAGGGGAACGATCCCTGACTTTGCAGCAAACCCGATAAAGCAGAAGATGCATGCGATGCCGAGCATTCCGCTGTCACATGTTGAGGCATTTGCAAGAATCGTCTGCCAGTCAAGGCTTCCGGTACCGGTCTTCTGCCTCACCAGTTCAAAGAGGAATATAACCCCGATGAAGGAGAAGAGCATCGATGTCGAGCAGACAAAGATGTACTTAAGTGATGCATCGATGTTCTCCTTCACCGCGAGGATGGCAACGAGGAGTGCAGAAAAAACTGTTGTGAGTTCTGCAAATATCCAGAACTGTGCAACGTTCGGTGCGTAATACGCCATCGTTGTTGCAAACAGGAGGAGTGAGAATCCGAGGTAGAAGATACGGAGGCTCCGTCGGTTGAGTTCTCCGGCCCTGACCAGCCCGTCGATATACCCGACTGCATAGATACTGGCACAGGTGAAGATCACACCGGTGATCAGCATCAGCAGCAGGTTGAGATGGTCGATCATGAAGAGAGGCTCTCCACCCTTCCATGCATCAGGCGTTCCAATCAGCAGGATGGTGATGAGCAGGGTTGCTGCAGAGTGCAGCACGCCAAGCAGGCTCATCGGCCGGTGCGAATGCTGAACTGCCTGAAGTAGTAGAATCAGGACTGTCACAACCGGGTAGAGCATCGTCAACAGGATTGTCATGCCTGCACCTCCTCTTCAGACCAGAGATGAAACTCTTTCAGTCTGTTCATGTATGCATCGATGCTTGAGTCCATTCCAACGGTGAGGATCGTTGTCAGAAGTACAAGGATGATAAGGTCAACCATGATCACAAACTCGGTGATGAACGGCAGTTCTGTCACGAAGAGGCCGAAGAGAAGCACACCATTCTCCATCGAGAGGTACCCGATCACCTTGGTTATCGCAAGCTGACGCGAGAAGATGGTGATAAGGCCCATCAGCATCAGCGATACCCCGATGATAGAGCCGAGGAAGAAGAGGCTGTTCTCAGTGAAGAGATTGTGGAGAACCCGGGAGAAGCAGATGTATACGAGCAGAATCAGCAGGATGCTGACTACAAGGGCTCCTCCAGGCTGAAGGTAGTTGAACCTGAGGTCCTGTTGGATCCTGATCCTCTTCTGGATGATGGTGATGAACCAGGGAATCCCGATCACCTTGGAAGCCAGGGTGATTCCTGCGATAAAAATGAGGATACTCTTCTCCTCTATCACGCCGAGAAGGATTGCGATTGCCACAAGGATCAGAGACTGGAGTGCGTATGTCCTGACCAGTGATGAGAGATTCCTCGTCGTAAGAAGGCATGCTGCAGAAATCAGTACAAGGATCAGGCATATCCTGAGCAGGGTCGGGATCACTCCGATCTCAATCATAGCATCACCTCGCTCAGAATGGTCAAGGCCGAGAAGAAGAAGGCCAGCATAAAGAGATTGGGGACTCTGAAGAACCGCATCTTGGCAAACGATGACTCCACGATACCGAGCAGGACTGAAAGTGCCGTTCCCTTGAGCAGGAAGAGGAGAGCAGCAAGGACCAGCCCGATTGCCGATAGCTCCTGGATTAATCCATAGGGGATGAGCATGTTGATGAGCAGTGCCATCAATAGTGTCTGTTTCATGGCATGAGAGAGTTCGAAGAGTGCCAGGTTTCGTCCTGACGTATCAAGAAGCATTCCTTCATGGATCATGGTGAGTTCAAGATGTGTCTCCGGGTTATCGACCGGAACCCTTCCGGTCTCGACGATGATCAGGATAAAGAGCGAGACTGCGAGGAGAAGGACAGTCGGACTCATCCCCGGGATGATGTTTGTTGCATGCCTGAACATCTCCGGAATGGAGAGGGTTCCTGCTACATATGCCATTGCTGCAAAGACGACGACTGTTGTCGGTTCTATCACCGCTGAAAGACTCATCTCTCGTGAGCTTCCCATTCCCCCAAAGGTGCTGCCTGCATCAAGCCCGAGGAGTGCGAGCAGGAACCTGGTGAATGCAAGGAGATACAGGAAGACGATGATGTTTCCTTCTGCCGGTGCTACATCGGGAATACAGATGACCGGCACAAGCAGGGCAGCCACCATCAGGATGGCAAGCGAGGCATACGGGGCTATTCGTGAGATGAAACTGGCGTAATCTGAGTACACGACCTCTTTTCTGAAGAGTTTTGCAAGGTTGTAGTATCCCTGTAGAAGTGGCGGTCCAGCCCGTCGCTGCGCCCGGGCTTTGACCTTTTTGACGACTGTCATAAAGAGGGGCGAGATCAGGAGGACGAACCCGAGGTTGAGAAGTCCTGCAACAACCGGTGTCAGGCTCATGCGATCCACCCCATGATCACGATCAAGACGACGATCGTCACGAACACATACAGGACATACGTGTCCACTTTGCCGTTCTGGAGTTTTGAAACGGCTTCTCCGTATGAGTCGATAAGTCGTGCAACAGGAAGGTACAGATACTCTTCAAAGAACTTCATGAGTTCAATCTTTGCCGTGCCGGTTCTGACAAAGCAGCGTTCAGGGTCATGATACTCTTTAGAGAACGAGATCCGCGTCCGGTATACCGGTGCAAAGATTCTGACAACCGGCTCTGTGAACCCCGATCCTGTGTACTCCATTCTGCTTGTCGGATCCTGCATTCCGCATCCCCATGTGATCGAGACCCTCGTCTCCCGTGAGGCGAAGGTGTAGATTGCAGCGTAGGTGAGTCCCAGGGCACCGGTGAGCAGAACCGAGATGAGGAACAGATCTGGCAGGTATCCCGGGTATCCGAGAACGGTTAGGATCTGTGATGAGAAGATCCCTGCTACGATGCATCCTCCGGCAAGGATGGCAGGTCCGGCAAGCATCAGGGTCGGAACCTCCCGAGCCTGTTTTGCTGCCCGGGTTCTTGGGAGTGCAAGGAAGGTGAGTCCGAAGGCCTTTACAAAGCAGACCGCGGTAAGGGCCCCGGTGAGACCGAAGAGTGACAGGGCGATGACGAGCACCACCTGCATAAGGGGTTCGGACTCCATGAGCCCGGTGATGAGTGCCTGGTAGATGAGCAGTTCACCTGCAAACCCGTTCAGCGGTGGAAGAGCCGAGATTGCAAGTACACCGATGAAGAAGAGCCCGCCGGTCCAGGGCATTCTGACCAGAAGACCACCGAGTTCATCGATGTTCCGTGTCCCGGTTGCCTGGTTCACCGATCCTGCAGTAAGAAAGAGCAGGCCCTTAAAAAGTCCGTGGCTCACTGCATGAAATACTGCACCGAGCAGTGCCATCGTCCCGATGGACGCATGACCGGTAGCGGTCAGCACCACGAAGAGCCCTGTCCCGATCAGGATGACACCGGTGTTGTCTATCGAGGAGTAGGCGAGCAGTCCTTTCAGATCATCTTCTTTCAGGGCATACATCACGCCAAGAACAGCGGTTATGCAGCCGAACGCAAGGATCAGCAGACCGACTGAAAGGTCCGGGGTGAAAAACCCGGTAACTGCACGGATCAACATATAGAGAGCGGTGTTGAGCATCATCCCTGACATCAGGGCAGAGACCGGGGATGAGGCAGCCGGGTGGGCATAGGGGAGCCACTTATGAAATGGTATGGCTCCGGCCTTGATAGCAATCCCCAGAAACAGCAGCAGAAACGCAATCCGGCCGGGGATTGTTGAGACAACCATTCCTTCAGGGAATGTGAATGAACCGGTTGCCAGGTATACCTGGATGATGGCCAGGAAGATGCAGACCGTTGAGAGCTGGGTCATCGCCAGGTAGAAGAATGCAGCCCGCCTGGTCTTCTCATCCTCGTACTCTATCAGGACCAGGAAGAACGAAGAGATCGCCATAACCTCCCAGAAGAGAAGGAATGCAAAGGTCGTCCGCGAGAGGAGGACAAGCAGCATAGCTGAAAGAAAGATCGGGATGAGGCTGCAGAGCAGATCGCGGCTTCTTTTGCCGTGCATCCTGTTAATATATCCTGGTGAGTAGCAGCAGACTGCAACGGTGAGGATGCCAAGGAGCATAGTAAATGCAGCAGTCAGCCGGTCAACGCCAAGGATCACCGGAAAGAGCGGTGTCAGGGATGTTGAGAGCAGTTCTCCCCCGGTAAGGCGGAGGAGGACGAAGGCTGATGCCAGGGCCGTGAAAACTCCTGCCAGTCCCTGGAGCAGAGAGCAACACTGCCAGGCCCTGATACCTGTGAAGCATACCGGGACGGCAGCAGCTACGAGAAAGAAAAAGACAGCCGGAATAAAGAGATCAATCATGATATCACTGTGAGTGTGGGTGAAGGACAGGGCGGTCAGATCGGTATGGCAGTAGATCGGTGATGTATTGCATCCCCTGGAGAAGAGCCTGACTCTGATTCCTGAATTGCATACGTATCGCCAAAAAACCTGCCTGAAGTGTCTGGTTACCGTTCGTGGAAAGTCCATGTATATGTAACCCATTTGGCGCACCGGTCCACGAAATCGCCATCCACTATCGAGATGTTTATATGTGGTCCTGATATTTGTCGTTCGATCCATCGACGATCTCGCGATCCAGGCGGTTCAGCAGAGCGCCGGCTCATCTGAAGAAAAACCGGTAAACCTGTCCTGATTACTCTATATAATCTCTATGTTCGCGGACTCCGATGAAACAAAAATGAATCTGCGAAAATATCAGTCCTTTTTTCAGGTTTAGACCTTTAAAAATACGTAGATCTATTTAGAATCGTTTTTCTACCCTGCAGGCAACCCCCATAGTATTCCTGTCTTCGGAGTAGAGTATGGGTATTGAAAAATTACTGGAAGGAAACAACTACTTTGTTGAGTGTGAGTTTTCTGAGAACATTGAGTATTATCGGGAACTTCTGAAAGGTCAGAGTCCCCACGTGATGATGATCAGCTGTTGTGACTCACGGGTCGCTCCTGAGATCACCTGTCATGCAAAGCCTGGTGAGATATTTGTGCACCGCAACATCGGGAACATTGTTCCCCCTGGTGACTGGAATGTCGGAACGTTCCTTGAGTATGGGATCGGACATCTCCATGTAGATACCCTTGTTGTCTGCGGACACGAGGGATGCGGAGCAATGCACGCTCTTGCCCACCGTCATTGCGGAGATGACGCATTCATCCCCGGCTGGCTCCGTCATGCCCAACCAGCCCTGGCAACAGTAACTGAGAAAAACCCGCATCCTGATGATCCAGAGAAGGCTAAAGAGTGGCAGACGAGTCTGGAGATAGAGAATGTCCGGCTCCAGCTCAAACATCTGCGAACGTACAAGATCGTCCGTGACTATGAGCGTGAAGGTACACTCAGGGTGATAGGATTATACTACCGCATCTCTGATGCCAAGCTCGAGGTGGTAGATCCCGGAAAGCCACTGAAACACGAGGCTAATTCCTCCTGATACTCTTTTTCTGACTTCTGTTCATCTGGATTCAACCGGGGTCATCCATTTCCCCATATGAATGTATCTCATCCGGCCTCCTCTGAAACCGGGTTCATATGCGATGATCTGCAACGTAGTTTGTTCATCTGCGAAGCCTCAAACGGTCTGTCACACGCAGATAAATGGAAAATTATCATGGCAAAATTAATCGTCTCCGGTATCCGGACCTGTAATAAGAAAGATGCAGTATTCGCAGAGATCAATAAGTATGTCGCCGAGATTGGCGGTATTGAAGAGATCATTGCCGGTGGTTCAACCGGTGTTGATATGATCGCAAAGATGTATGCAGAGTCAAAGGGGATCAAATACAAAGAATTCGCCCCGAACTGGCAGGATGACCTCAATGCAGCAGGTATGGTACGTGACTCCCGCATGGCAGAATATGGAACCCACCTCCTCGTGCTCTCCAACGGTGTCAGCAAGGAGTCCCGTAACCTGATCAGCGAAGCAAAGCGGAACAATCTGGTCATCAAGACCGTCGGTGTCTTTGAAGGTCTGAACGAAACTGAACTACTCCACCCGGTCGGATCTCCGTCCTTTAACTAATCACCCTGAATAGATCCCCTCTTTCAGGTTTGAGCTCCTTCTCTCTCTCATTTTTTTCCGCCAACTCAAGCGGTGAATTATATAGGATTGAATTCACTACTCAGTGAACGATTTCCGAACTGGTTGTTTCTGATGCCGAGAACGTCTACCCAAAAGATACTGGTTGTGGAGGATAACCGCACCCAGGCAGAGTCACTCCGTTACATCCTTGAAAAAGGCGGACATGAGGTCATCATCGCTGCCGATGGTCAGGAAGGACTTGCTATCCTTGAGAAGCAGAGGCCCGACATCGTCCTCACCGATGTTATAATGTCACCTATGGACGGGTACGAACTCTGCAGGAATATTAAGGAAAATCCTGCGACCCGGTCAATTCCGGTGATTCTGGTTACGTATCTGTATAATCCGACCGATGTGATAAAGGCCCTCGAATATGGGGCAGACAACTTTATTATCAAGCCCTACGATGCAGACTGGATCTATTCACGTATCATCGGGACGCTTGAATCGGTAAAGCATGCGCCTGACAAACCGGTCACTGACCCGCTCACGGTCTCTTTCTCAAACCATCGGTATGAGATCAGATCAGGGCGGACACAGATTCTTAATATCCTCCTCTCAACCTACGAGACCGCCATCAAGAACAACTGCGAACTGCAGGTTGCAGATGAGCGTCTGCACTATCTCAACGCACAACTCCAGAAGGCTGTCTCTGATCTGAAACAGGCAAATGAAGAGCTGCACAACAAGAATATCGAGCGCGGCAGACTCGAAACCGCCCTGCTCAGGTCGAATAAGAAGTTCCAGTACATGGGGAGCATCATCCACCACATTCTGCTCACCCAGTTGAGTTCGATCTATCACAACATGGAAAAGGCCAGTTTCGGGCAGAAAGACGGACAGGTCGATCCCGGGTACTTCAAAAAAGCCTATGCAATGGTAGAGAAGGCGCTCAATATTGTCAGGATCACCTGCGAGACATTTGACCCTGTGGTCCAGACTCCTTCATGGATCGATCTTCGGGAACTTGTACACAATGCGCTCAGGGAGATACCACAGGGTTCGGTGCGTGTTGACTGCCGGATACCTGATACTGTGAAGATCAACGCATACCCGCTCATCGAGAAGGTCTTTGCCGAACTTATCGACAACTCGGTCAGGCACGGGAAGAAGACAACAACAATCAGGTTCAGCCTTCAGAATAGCGGCGATATCCCGGTGCTTATCTATGAGGATGACGGGGTAGGCATTCCTGCCCAGGACAAGAAACAGATCTTCTCCCATGAGTACGGGCTCTCTGCCAGCCACGGTCTGTTCCTCTCGGAAGAGATCCTCTCAGTTACTGGAATAACCATATCTGAAACCGGGATGCCTGGTGAAGGAGCACGCTTTGAGATCCAGTTCCCGCGTGGTTCGATCAGGATCGGGACAGAATCGGTTTGAGCAGTGAGTACAAGACGAGACGAGCAGAATTCAAAACAGCGCCCCGGGATATGTATGATAAAGGGACGCAGGGTTGAGTATGAGGGATGGTTTACACCCCACCCTGCTTGTGTGATCCCTGGTTATCGTTGGTATTCAGGTAGGACTTGCCTGTCTTCCGAGGTATGATTCGTTCCTCACTTGATCTGCAATGCCCGTTGCATGACAAATGAGTACCAGATGTTCTGTAACTGACTGGATATATCACCGTTTTAAGGTGTCCAAATACATAAGCATTATAAAACCAAAGATGATTTAGATGACGTCGCGGAATAACACAATCTTTGAAGATATTCTATCGGCGTTTACACACGGGAAGAAGTACCTCAGCATCTCTGAAGTGGCACAGTTATGCGGTCATCACCGTCACACGGTTGCCAGGTACCTGGACAGTCTGGTCCTTTCAGGCCGCCTGGAGATGAGGGAGCACGGGCAGAAGAAGAAGTACTACATCGCTGATGTGAAACCAGAGTCTTCGCTGCTCAACTTCTCTTCTCATATCCTGATCATTCTCAATACCGATCTGACGATCAGATGGGTGAATGATACCTTTCTTCGCCTCTTTAACTCAACATCAGAGTCAGTAATAGGACTCAGCATCGAGTCACTCCAGCTGGAACGGATCTTTGGCACTGTCTTCCCGCACGAGGTGAGGGTCGTGAGTGCAGGAGAGACCAGGTCCTTTGAGAGCAGTATCGAACAGGAAGAGAAGATCAGAACATATCTCTTCACCATCTCCTCGGTCTCATTCTTCCAGGAACGGCCTGCCCTGGTCATCAACGGTGAGGATATCACCGAAAAGCACACACTTCTTGAGGCTATCAGGATAAACGAGTCAAATCTACGGCTCATCACCGAGAGCGTCCGTGATATCATCATCAGGTGGGATGTGGCAGGCATCATCTCGTACGTCTCACCGGCATGTGGTATCCTCACCGGTTTTGTCTCGCAGGAGATCGTGGGCAGGAACATCTCTGAGTTCATCCATCCGAATGACTACGCAGCATTAAAGAAAGAACTCCGGGATGTCTCCGGATTTGTACACAAACCCCCTGCCTCGTTCAGGTTCAAAAACTTAAGCGGTGAGTGGATCTGGTTTGAGACAACCACCACCCCGCTCCTCTCTGAAAGCGGGGATATAGTGGATTATATCTCGGTATGGCGTGATATCACCGAACGTCTTGAGGCCGAGACACGGCTTGCCTTAAGCGAAGAGAAATATCGACGGCTCTTTCAGAGTGCCATGGATGCTATCATCCTCATGGAACTGAAGCCCGACCTTTCAGGGGTTGTATCGCTTGAGATGAACAACAACGCCTGCTCGATGGTCCAATACACGCAGAGCGAGTTCTCGTCTCTTCAGATCACCGATCTCGTCAGGGAAGAGGACTTTCTCCAGGTAGAGGAGATCATCAGGACTTTTATTGGAAGCAACCAGGCATTCTTTGAGATAGATCTGCTTCGCCGTGATGGTTCAGTTCTGCCGGTAGAGGTGAATGCCCATCTCTTCTCGCTCCAGGACAAACCGGTTGCCCTTGCAATTGCGAGGGACATCACAGAGAGGAGGAGGATCGAGGCAGAGATCCAGGAAGCCCTGCTCAGACTCGAGTACATCCTTGAGTTCCTTCCTGATCCGGTCTTTGTGCTTGATACAAACGGGGTCGTTACCGGGTGGAACCGGGAGATAGAGGATCTGACCGGCGTTCCAAAGCATGAGATCATCGGAAAAGCAGGGTATGCCCATACGGAAGCCTTGTATGATGAGAATGTTCCAATTCTCCCAGATTACATTTTAACCCGCAACCCTGCAATTCTTGAGCGGTACAGGAATCCGGTGATCAGTGGTGACACCATCATGGTCGATATCCAGACCCGCAATCCGGTAACAAGGGTGCTGATGTGGTTCTGGATCAAGGCTGCTCCTCTCTATGATATCCACGGGAACGTCATCGGTGTCATCGAGACTCTGCGTGATATCACCGCCAGAAAACTGATGGAACTGGAGATTCAGCGCCAGAATGAGATATTCGAAGCGATAAGTCAGGCCGGATCCAACATCCTGCAGTCAACCACCTTCCAGGACTGTGTCTCAAAGACCATCAGACTTATCGGGGAGGCGGCAGATGTGAGCGGGATATGTCTGTTTGAGAACAAGGCTCACGTAAACCCGATGACATCAATTCCGTTCAGTGGGTCATGGTTCTCTGATCCCTACTCGTATGAGTTCTCCAGGTTTTACCGGGGGTACGAGAGCAGCGATGCTTCATCGTACCCGGTGATACGAGACCTGGTTGCTGAAGGAAAGACCGCGTTTCGCCTCGTGAAAAACCTGCCAGAAGAAGATCAGGTCGTGTTTGAGTCGGCAGGGATAGCATCGGTTCTGCTTGTGCCGGTCATCATCGATGGTGAGATCCGTGGCTGCGTCGGGTTTCTTGAGAGCAAGTTTGAGCGGGTCTGGAGCAAGAAGGAGATCTACGCGATGGAGATCGCCTCCTCGCTCATTGGCAGCACAATCGTGCGGTTCCAGTCACGTGAGGCACTAGCCAGGAGTGAACGGCAGTTCAGAACCCTGGCACAGAATATTCCGGGAATCGTCTTCAGGATATCGCTCTCTGACTCTGATGTGGAGTTCTATAATGATCACTTCGAGACCCTTACCGGTTATTCTGCCAAAGAACTTGCCAGCGGGCAGATAAGTTCTCTTATCCCTCTAATTCTTGCCGAGGATAAGGAGCAGGTGATCCAGACCAAGATGAACGCGATCTTATCTGGAGACCCCTACGACCTTCAGTACCGGATCATCGATAAGCAGGGACGGGTCAGGATGATGAGCGAGAGGGGCAGACCTGTCTCTGATGAGTCAGGCAGAGTGGTCAGTATAGATGGGATTATTCAGGATATCACCGACCAGCAGGATCAATGGTAACCTGATTGATCCACCCGGATTAGTACGTCTGAAAAACCTTTTTGCGTGATTCCGGAAAAAAATCGGAACTTTTCGGTATCCTGGCATGAGCCCGACAGGATGCAACAGATATTTACTCAATGACAGATATCTGATTATGACCCCGGAAGAATTTCTCACATTACTCTCTGATAATCATCGTCAGTTGATACTGGGAGGTGGAATTATCTGTCTTATCTCTCTCTTTCTCCCGTTTTACAAGATAGATCTTATGTTCTCGTATGGGTCTACGATATTTGGGTCAGATTCATCCCTCTCTTCAACCTGGCTGTTCTGGCCTTTTCTTATCGGAATCGGTGCTTTATTTTATGGCTTTTATCAGGGATATGGCGAGAGATACCCGCATCTCTTTCTTGCAATTGGGGGACTGTTCATTCTGATGACCCTCTATGGAACTCAGATCTATGCCGGAGGAGGCAACCTGGTCACGATCTTGTACGGATTCTTCTGTGAATTCCTCGGGTCTCTGGCAGTGGCAGTCGGTGGGTACTACTATTACCTTGGATCTGACCCTGCAGCCAAAGTAATAAAAACTGGATGATACCTGACGAACCGGGGTCCTCAAAGGCGTAACATATTTATTCGGGAGATGAGAGTTCAGTATGCAGACCGACGAGATACTCCAATCTCTCTCTGATAATCATCGGGCCCTGATAGTAGGTGGAGGTCTGATCAGTTTTGTCTCTGTCTTTCTTCCATTTTACAAATTTGATGAGATTTATATGAATCATCTCTCATTACAGGGATTTGATATATCACTCTCCACTACCTGGCTGTTCTGGATCTTTCTTATGGCAATCGGGGCTCTGTATTATGGATATTTCCAGGGTCTTGGGGAGAAATATCCACAACTCTTTCTTGCAATCGGCGGGCTTCTCGTCCTGATGACCCTCTATGGCACTCAACTCTATTCCGGAATAGGGACCGGGATGAATCTCATGTACGGATTTTTCTTTGAACTTATTGGGTCACTCTCGGTCGCAGTAGGCGGGTATTATTATAACGAATTACATCAGGTATCCTCTCCATCCTGATTTGTCAGATATTAGCATGTAACCTGGATCCATCCAGATTAGGAGAGGTCAGGATAGGGTACGTTATTGGCGAATTATTATTACCAATTGGGTGAAGGCATACCCCAGGAGCGTGACATGATGAAGAGAAGGGCACTGTACATATCCCGGATTCACGGAATTCGGGTATTCCTCGGATTGGTTCTGATCGCTGGAATATGCTACGCAATATCAACTGCCACATTGCAACCTGGCAACTCCTGTCCTGATAATCTAAAAGAGGAGCAACATTCTGATGAACTCGAATACACCTCAATGGATGAAGTAAACGCGTCGTTCATGCTTGATGAGATGAACACCAAGTATTGTGAATGGGCTGCAGCGGGAGACTGTTTCAGATATGATCTGAATGAATGCAGCAGGTATGGTGTCTTTCTGCCGGGTGTTTTTCTCACATCCGATGCATCCTATATCCTGAAAGATGGGCAGCCGGGGATCAGTGTACTCTTCGGAGCCTGGAAAAAAGCAGGGAATACAACTGAATCAGTCCCGAACACTGATATTACCCTCCGAATATACCAGAAGGATCCGTTTAATGTCCGGCTCCACAAGACTATCCAGACCGGGGATGATGGGACGGTACCATATGAATGGTTCTGGAGAAATGCCGGGAATAACAAGAATAAAGACTTGATCCTGGAGTACTCCCATGATGACATCATCGGAGAGATACCCTTCTACACTAAAACAACTGAAGGCGGGAATTTTACAGACGGTGCCGCAATTTTGGATACATCCCGAATGCCTCAATAGCCCGGTAATCGGTCTGGAAAAGATATCAATAGAAATAACAGAATCGAAAATTGGTAAGTATCTCACCGGGTAAACGCGCTCACCGTCTGCCGGTATTCACACTTTTTTCTCTTTTGTACTGCCTTTTGGTGCCAGCACCCGTATCGAAACTCCGTTGACCACCGGATCACCAGTTACGATATAACGGTGTATCACCTGTCCGAGCACCTCGACGAGATCGCCTGCCCTGACATCTTCACGGGGAGTTGTAAACATCTTCACGGTTGTGGTTCCAGTCCGATCGCTCACAACGAAGTGTGGTCTGTTCAGAGATCTGAAGCGTACTTCATCGACAACAGCCTGAAACCTTACCGGCTTGGAAGTCATCTTTTCACTGATCTCCCGTATCTTAACGGTCTTTGCCTCAGTTTCATACACCGGCACAAGCCCCTCATACTCCTTCTGGCTCATGTAATTGAGCAGCATCGGGATGATAAGCAGGAAGATAAGCGTTGGAACCGCCCAGATCAACGTTACGAACTCATGGGTAACAAGAATGTACCAGAGGAGAAAGATAGCGAAGAAGCCGAAGACACCAAGATGAAGCAGTGACGGTTTTACAGGAAATGAACGAATTTGCATTCTAAAAAAAAGGGGGGGTTACTCGAGTGCTTCGATCTCTTTCTTGAATGCGATCCAGTAGATCACACCAACAAAGAGAAGTCCACCAACGATGTTTCCGATTGTGACGATGATGACGTTGTTGGTCCACATAGTCACATAATTCAGCGTTGCCAGTTTTGCAGGGGTGATATTTGCTATCTGGTCTGCATTCAGGTAACCTGAAGTCATGATACCCGCAGGGATGAAGTACATGTTAGCAACACAGTGTTCAAACCCTGTTGAAACGAAGGCCATGATCGGGAACCAGATTCCAAAGAACTTGCCCACTGCATCATCTGCGCAGATACCGAGCAGAATAGCGAGGTTCACAAGCCAGTTGCAGCCCACTCCTTTCAGGAACGCAGACCACATGCCTGCTACACCAAAGTAACTCACCTTGGCTATACCTATACTCACTGCTTTCAATCCGAAGGCGTTAACCGTTGCAACTCCTGCTGCATTCCATGTGACAAACGGTCCGTTTGCCATGATATATGCATAGAAGAGCGAACCGATCAGGTTTCCGATATACACCCAGATCCAGAGGTTGATGACTGACATCCAGCTGATCTTGTGGATGAATGCTGCAAGAGGTGCAAGCATTGCATCACCGGTGAAGAGTTCTGCTCCGGTAAGGACGGTGATAATAAGTCCGACAGGGAACACTGCTCCCAGAATGAGCTGGCCGAAACCGGCACCGAGGTTGTCGGCGACGGCGGTTGAACAGACGGTCGCCAAGGCTCCTCCCATGGCGATGTATGCTCCGGACATGAATCCTCTGATGATCATGTTCCACCACTCCAGGCCAGATTTGTACTTGCCTGCTCCTGCTCCTTTTGCAATTATTTGCACTGGTGGATGAAATACCATAGTTTAGTCACACCTTCACAGATAACCTAACCAATACCACACAATAATCTGGTTAGGCGTAATAGAAAAATCACCTGTGAAGGTATTAAATACTTTTTATTTGATATTTCAGTCTGAAATCCCGATTGTAATCGAATTTTTTGAGTAAACTCGATAAGACAAATCAATTACATGTACCTGTCAATCGTCATCGCCTGTTCTTTATAGAAATGTTTTCTGGAGGGTCTGACGAAGAGAAGATCGGCATTTAGCGTTGAATCTCCTGATATCGGGCGTTGTATGGTGGGGGATGATCGTATGATCACCCCTCCGGGTTTTCTCTTTTTCGGTGGTTCAGGTATGCGTGGGCAGGCGATATATCCATTTGAGAGCAGCGTTCAGCCTGTTCATCTGATCCATAGATATTCCGGCAAGCACATCAGGGTTTACCCCGAGTGCCCCTGTCTCATCCTCTCTGATAGATGCAGTAATAACACCTGCATATTCCAGTGAGAGATCTGCAAGATGGATATACTGTCTGTACATCAGGTATGCAGCCCCCCCATTCAGAAGTGCTATTCCGGATGATACTACTGCAAGGAGTTCTGCAATCAGATCTTCACCCCGTACTTCACCATATCCTGAACTGACATATTTCCTGATACAAACCCGGCTGCTCTGAGTGTTCGGTTTCCTTCTGCTCCTGATCCAAGTACCAGGAGCCCGGTTCCGTTCACTGCAGTCATACCTGAAAGACCTGGGCCGATGGTCTGTGAAGAGGTGTATTCCCCGCCCAGGATGATTCCGGATGCATATGCCTCTGCACTCCCCTTGGTTTCATGCGGAGTGTCAAGGAGTGCACAGATGGTTTTGATCCCGCTCGTGCTGAGCAATGCATCAGCATACCCGCTGAAGAGGGTTGGTCCCGAACTCCTGACCGTGAGTTCCTCATCAAGGCCGCTCTCATCTCCTGCAGTCCTGCTGACCATGCTCTCATCACGAGAGAGTACCCGCGATACAAACGAACCGTTTTCATCAGACCCGCAGGTCTTCAGCATCACTGATCCGTCGGTGCTGATCGATGTTGCAACCAGGTCAGCACAGAGAGGTCCGGCTAACAACAGGCACAGCAGAGCAGCAAGTAATCCCCTTTCTCTCCCTTCAAAAAGGAGATGATCATGCCAGAATGGCAACCGTATCAGCCCATGCCTCAAGACCGGTTCTGATAGCGTCGGCCTCATAACTGGATACTGTCACACTGTCACGTTTGAAGGACACCGTATAGAGTTCTCCATTACTTGCATGGCACTTCACCGTGCAACTGAATGAGTCTTCAGACGAATCACGTGAAGCGGTCACACCGGTCCCCATACCGGTAGTGATCGCTGCAGTACTGGTGATCTGGGTGACTGCCGTGTTGACTGCTGCCATCGTCGGCCCCCGGACCGGAATACTCCCGACAGTCTTCGCCTCAGCATTCTCGTAGGTGATGGTGGCTGCATACGCCTCCCTGCTCTTCTCCACTGCGGGCTTTGCGACCCCGGCTGACTCGTATGCAGTACATCCCCAGGGATTGTTGTCAAGAACATCCTGGACTAATGCGCTGAATGAAGTATAGTCAGCAATTGGTGACGAAAGTTTTCGAACCGCAGACTTTACAACACTCTTTTGTGTGAAATCTCCCATTTTTCCCCCTGTCGCCTGACAAGCGACACTATGAGGTATGTCGTATATATATGAATTTATTCAGGCATGGTCTGAATAACGCGGTTATCTGGGTCATTTTTACATTTCGAGCAGATAGAGGATCATAACTCGTGTAATGATGCAGGGCAGAAAAGGTTTTGTAAACTTTTTACCTTGCGCTTTTAGGTAATACTTCTTGGTAAACCGTACCGCCCTTATCGATATGTGGTAATATAACTTTTTGAACAGTACTTGGAAAAAACGGTGATAACACCAAAACATTTAGAAAGGTCACCATATTACAGTTTTTTACTGCCCGATTTTAAGATTCATTCTCTGAAACGGGTAGGCAGGTGATCGAATGAATGAGGTGAAGAAGTATGAAACGACATGAATCCCCAGCAGTTATTGTTGCTTGCAGGCTCATTAACGCGGGGATTACTCATATTGGTACCGCCAGTTGTTTAATAATATCCATGGTGGCAGTTGTTTGGTATTGGTATCCTGAGAAAAATTTTCATGATTCCAATGTCATCTGCGCCCGCGGAGGATCGTATGTCTCCGTCTCATGAGCACCAGACCCGTAGGACTGTCGAGTATGAAGCCAGAATCCTGCTTCAGGATCTGGGCTATGAAGTAGCCCGGGTTGGAGGACGCGATGGTGCAGTTCCGGGTCTGTTCCATCTCATTGCATGGGAACGGATGAGAGGGACTCTGTTCATCAGAGTAGGCTCTCCACGGATGAGTAAACCAGTGATCAGGAGTGAGATACTCCTGCTCTCAACAAACCTTCAGACCGTATGGTATCCGGGAGAGGTTCAGTTCTGGGTTGGTGAAGGAAACTACTGGAAACGGTACCAGATCCTCCCGGGAGGAGCCATTCCACTCCCTGAGGTGAGGGCATGAACAGCGTGGATGTCACAGATAGATGTTATCCGTCCCCGAATCTGAACAGGCGGCTGTGGAGAAGAAGCGATGATCGAACGTGATCGTGCCGGTGAGGTACTCAGTACCCTTGAGTACCTCTTTGATCCTGGCCAGATTATTGAGATCAGGGCTCTCTCAAGTGGTGCCATATCATCAGGGTACTTCAGTGATTACCAGAAGGCAGTGGCAGAGATACTCATCAGAGAGGCTGACACGCTTATTTCGGGCTTCTATGTCACCCTGAACGAAGTAAATCCTGCACTGCTTGCCAGACGGGCCAACCGGATACAATCCCGGATGGGAAAGGCAGATGCATCTACAGCAGACTCTGATATCATCAGGCGACGCTGGCTGCCGATAGACATCGACCCGGTACGGCCATCAGGTGTATCCTCATCTGACGATGAGCATGCAGCAGCCCTTACACGTGCTGATACCATCAGGGGATTTCTTGCCACATGCGGGTGGCCTGATCCCCTCCTGGCTGACTCAGGCAATGGTGCCCATCTGCTCTATCCGATCGATCTTCCAAACAACGAGGAGTCAAAAGGGCTCGTCAGACAGGTACTCGAGATCCTTGATGTCCGGTTCTCCACCGCAGGGTGCAAGGTTGACACAGCCAACTTCAATGCTGCACGGATATGGAAGGTGTATGGCACGATCTCACGCAAAGGGGATAATCTTCCAGACCGTCCCCACCGGAGATCAAAAGTCCTCTCAATGCCTCCTAAAGAGAGGGTTCTCTCCGCAGACGACCTTGTGCAGTTGATCAACCAGTACCCGGCCCAGGCTCTGGAGCCAGGGTTGAGACCCACCACGAAACCTGGAATGAACCCGGAAGCGAAGGGCCAGACACTGGAGGAGATGGCTTCAGTCAGGGAGCCGGCGCTTGATCTCGCCCAATGGCTGAATCGGTTTAATCTCACGTATCTCTCCAAACCGTACCAGGGGGGTACTCTGTTTGTGCTTGACTCATGTCCCTTCTCTGATGATCACACAGACGGAGCATTCGCTATTCAGTTTCCTAACGGTGCCATCTTCGCCGGATGTCATCATGACTCCTGTGGCGGAGGCCGTCAGCGATGGCCAGAGCTCCGTGCACGATTTGATCCGCCACGCCGGGATCCTGAAGAGTGGTTTGCGGAGGCAAGAAGAGCACGAACCAGGGCAAAACTGATCGCAGAAGGCAGGATCGATCCAGACGAGGAGATGTCTGAATCATCTCCTGATACGGGCACCACACCCGCCGAATCTGACCCGGTTCACCAGAAGGCTGATGAGATTCTGAAATCCGGTGATCCCCTGTCGTTCCTCCTCGATGCCTTCTCTGAGTATCATGAGGGGGACAGGGCTGTTGCCGAGTGCCTGATTCATTCGCTGGTTTCCCGATCTGTCATCAACAGCAAAGGTCTGCACGTATCAATATCAGGTGAGTCTGGAAAAGGGAAGTCGCATGCGATTGATACGATGCGAACGCTCATCCCTCCTGGTTCGAGAATTGAAGGCCGGGTTAGTGACAAAGCCCTCTTTTACATGGAGGATCTCCTTCCCGGGACTGTGATCACCCTTGATGATGTGAGCCTCTCTGACCAGATGCAGGAGATCCTCAAGGGGGTTACGACTTCATTTCAAAAGCCGTTTCCGTACCGCACGGTAAACAAAGATAGAAAGCCTCAGATCTGCACGATTCCACAGCGGTGTGTCTGGTGGATTGCAAAAGTGGAAGGGTCAGGTGATGACCAGGTCATCAACCGGATGCTGACCTGCTGGATAGATGATACCGAGGAGCAGGATCAGAAGGTTCTGGACCGTGCACTGGCAGGTGCAGAAGAGATGCCCGACAATCCAGCCGGGATCAGCGAGACTGTCTCGGTGTGCAGGGCGTTATGGGAAGATCTCTCTTCTGTCTGGGTTGTCATCCCGTTTGCCAGGAGAATTCGGTTCCAGTCCGCTGAAAACCGAAGAAATCCTGACATGCTGCTCGATCTGATCCGGACGAACGCGGCCCTATACCAACAGCAGCGGGAGCGTCATGTTGTGAATGGAGTTACCAGTGTACTGGCAACAGAGGAGGATTTTGATCAGGCATCCCGGCTCTTTGTTGAATTGAATGGTGAGACCGGAGCTCAAGGCAACAAGCTGACAAAGCGTGAATCTCTTCTAACTCATGCGTTAGCCACAAGTGGTATTGCCGAGATATCGGTCTCGCAGCTCCAGACAATCACCGGATGGACATGCAGCACGATCTGCAAACTTCTCCATGGTTACCACTCGTACGGAAAGGTGTACTCCGGACTGCTTGAGAAATGTCCTGCAGTCTCGTTTCTTGATCGGACGGTCACCAAAGGCGATCAGGGGCAGACCACCATGCGGCATACACGGGTGTACCTGTGGGATCCGTACCTGTACGATGCATGGCTGAAAGGAGGGTCTGTCTGGCTTGCAGGGGATGATGCCGACAAATCTGATCCGGATGACTCTTCAGATCAACCCTCTGGTGATCATGGCAGAAGTGAAGCGACGATCGCCGCCAAGGCATCCGGGGATCTCAGTGAGCAGCGGTCTTTGCTTGAGAGATCGATCCCCGGTAGTACTGCTCCCGCACAAGGTTGCTCGATCAGTTCTCTCAAGTCGGGTGATTTTACTGCAGTTGAGGGGTTCCCTGAAAAGGTACCGTGTTCTGTCTGTGGGAGGAGAACGACCCAGTACCGTGAACGTCATGACCGGGCTCACGGGAGTGATGCTGAGCCGGTTCGTATGCTCTGTTCATCATGCTACGAGAGGCTTGTTTCCCACGAGATAACAGCCATCGTTCCTCTTCCCGGGATGATACATCCTGAAGATATGGTTCCTCTGCATGCCTCTGTCGGTAGATGTGATCTCTGTCTGAAGAAAGAGGCTGTATGGTCTGATCCGAAATCCCGTACACATCTCTGTGAATCCTGCTATCAACGTGAAAAAGCCCGGTCAACTGGTGCTCACTCTTCCGGGATTCAGGCAGTAGACGACCTGTCATCTGGTGATTCATCAGAAGAGGGATCTGACAAAGGCAAGGTGAACTAGATGGGTGCGTTTGTTGAGACCATCCGTGAGGGTCGTGAGTATGAACTCTGCGGACGAATTATCAGGGATCAGGGTGATCTGGTGATCTTTATCGATGGGATTGGTAGGTTTGCCCTCCCGTCCGGGTTGGTGACCGGCACATTAGCCGGTCTTGGAGAGAGCGATCTATCAGGCCCTGTACCGGGAGTAGCGAGGTTATCTGAGAGTGGCAGGGGATTTTACCTTGATATCGGGGGTGAAACATACGTGATTCCCGCTACCAGGGTCAGGGCGGTCATGAGTGGTGAGCATCGGAAAGGACCGGTCAGCCGGGTTCAGCAGAGATCATCACCCTGATCCCTGACCTGGCGTCTGGACAGGTGCCTCCCCAGATGCCTGTTAATAGGTCCATGTGGATCACCATTTTCTGCCTTTTTTCAATTCTCTCCAAGAGTTCTGCATCCCTTTTCCCAAGTGCTGGTGAATTGTATCTGAACTTTCTTCATCCAGATGGCCGTCACTACCGCTAGGATTTGATATGATCTCGATCAGATCACAATCATGACGGGCGGGAGAGCGGGAGAAAGGAGGATGTTCTGGTGAGCAGGCGGGAGGTCCCGCCCGTATGTTTCGGCGGAATTAGGCAGATGAAGATATTCTGAGGATTAATTAAAGGATTCCTATTCTTAGGGCGGGAGGATCTGTGTAGAGAGTGTTTACTTTCCTTGCAGTGGTGTCCTGTGTCTGTCAGAAGATCCCTCTCTCCCGCCCACACCTGATATCGGGGAATGATGGTTCATCTGTATAGATATCAGGGTGAAATAATGTGGTTTACTCCTCCCGCCTATTGAGGTTTTTTCCCGCCCGTACATGGTGGGCAGACTCATCACAGGAGATGGTACCTGGCAAGTGTGATCCGGATGGTTCCATACCAGGCCAGGTGTGACACCATTGGCGAACGTCATCCCTGCGGCCTTGGTGCTGTCGTTGATATACTCCATTGATATATGGGACGGTACAGGTAGTCAGTCCCGTATGGACTGTCTGACCGTGGATACAGCATCATGTAACAGACCTCATCCGGCTCAAACGGAATGAAAATACCCGGCCGAGAATGCTGCCAATAGTATTTTATATATCCATGAGACCAGTTCCCCTCGAACGACTGTCCCATTTCTCCCTGAACCTTGGAGACCTCATTATCCCCCTCTATCCAGAATTCAGGCCCATGATAGGCTTTCATCTCAAGAATCTTGCCTTCATTGCTCTTTGTGAGAACAATCGCTTCTGCATCGTCCCGGAGGATATCCCTGACTGTCTGACGGAGAATCGTGCCAAATGTGTCCTGAGGGTTAGGGCGACGCATGAACTATATCACAGAATTAACCTGGTTTTTCTTCCCGTCGATGATCTCCCAGTCTAATGTCGCAAAATAGTCCTGAATCGTCTTTTCACAGAGAGAATAGATTGCGTTATCGGCAAGATTGTCACTTTCGATCTTTTCAAACACCTTCTCTGTAGATTCCCCAGACGTTATAATCGGCGTTTGCCGATGAGATTGCATGCCGGAATATGGCTGCAGTCCGCTCTTTTTCAACCTTGATCCTTTTAGTGATCGCCCCATAATTACCAAAATATTTCTTCCACCCTGAATCAACCGGTGAGTTCAACCCTGCTTTTTTCAGGAATCCAATAGCACGGTTTACGGCGATTCTATCCATCAGGCCCGGTTCGTTTTTTCTCCAGAATGCAAGCTTCATGTACGAATCTCCCAGGAATCGCACTCTTCTTCCTGACCAACTTTCATCCGAACCAGGATCATCTCATCATCCTGATTGCATTCCCCCGGCCAGGCAACGCCGAGACATAATGTCTGCAGGTTGCACACCTCCGGTATGAGGAAGAAGAGTTACCCATTTAGGAAAAAAGGGAGCCAGTCAGGGATAAACGGGAATTTAAATGGATGAAATCTTATTACCTTCACACGCAGTTTTAGATGATGATGGCCACTCGAATTCTAATTGGACAACATCGATGTCAACTAATTAAAACGACATGCTTATATGCAACAAAAATAATTAATCAATCTATATGAAGAAAAAATTATTATTAATTTTAATTGCTTTATTATGCTTATTTCTTATTTTTTTAGGGTTCAATGCCGGTTACTCACATAACATTAAAAATTTCAATAATTTAACAAAAAAGGAGGACACAAAACAAACATACAATCATATTAGCGAGATAAAATTCGGCAACAGTGATTGGAAGTTTATTTCAAACGAGCCGATTCACTTTTACCCCGCAATATATGATGGAATACTATATGATGTCAATCCTATTGGTTATCTTCAAAGTACATATCTCAAATCTGATAAAATAATCAATACAAAGAGTAATTTAAATGTTTGTTTCCATGATGTCTCATCCATATCTCCCGTCATTTCAAACAGTATACTATATATTGGAAGTTACAATCATTGTTTTTATGCCTTTGACACTCAAACGGGAAATATTATTTGGACGACTACATTAGGCAATATTACTCTATTTTCTCCTACAATTTCAAATGAAATTATTTTTGTTGGGGGTGATGATGGATTCCTACATTTTTTAAATGTTCAAACGGGGAAAGAGGTCGGAAACATTAAAACAAACGGGATAATCTCTGCATTCCCTATTACACATGGGGATAATATTTTCTTTGGCAGTGAAGATGGTAATTTATATGCAATGAATACTAAAAATAAGACTATAATTTGGAAATTCAAAACAAATGGGACAGTATCTTCATCACCAGTTATATTCAATAATACAATTTACTATGGTAATGACGAATCTAACATATATGCTATAAATATAGACACTGGAGCTGAAAAGTGGAGATTTGGACTTAATGATAGCATCCTTCATTCACCGTCTGTATCTAAAGAATATGTTCATGTTAGTAGTAATAATGGAATTATCTACACATTGGATCCAACTACTGGAAAGGTGATTTGGACATACAAAACAAGCGGGAAAATACCCTATACTCCATCAATTTTTAATAACACAGTTTTTGTTAGTAATTACAATGATCAATCTTATCTATTAAATGCAATAACTGGAAATGTAATTTGGAGCATCCAAACGGGAGATGGAATCGCTTCAATTCCAGTTCTTTTTAACGATGTCCTTTATTTTAAATGCAATGATAATACCCAATACAAAGTTGATTTTGATTCAGGAAATATAATCTCACATGAAATTTCTCCAATGATGAATTTATTGGTTTCTTCTCCTTCAGTTTCAAACGATATTGTTGTTTTTAGAGGTTATGATTCATATATATATGCACTTAATCCCTTATCAGGGATAGTTAACTGGAAAATTAAAGGTGTATCAAATTCTATACCTCTCATATATAATCAAAGTGTCATTTATAATACAAATAATGGAATATCTGCAGTTAATATACAAACTGGGAAAGAAGAATGGAATATAAAGTCTAAAAATCTCTCTTTTTCTGCACCTTTAATGTTAAATGGAACTATCTATTTTTGGGGTAATAATACGATATATTCATATTCAAATAATACCCTAATAACAAGAAATAATTGGTTTCCTATTGGTATCCATGATGATTTTCCATCATATACTAATAAGACATTCATTTTTCGATGCAATGACTCTAGGGATATTTGTGCTGTATACGAACCATCAGAGAAAGAAATATGGAGAACACACCTAAATAATGAACGAGGTCTAACTCCCACATTTGTGTGGAACAATACTGTATATTTTGGGACTACTAATCGTCACGTTTACGCATTTGATATAAAAACTAAATCTATTAAGTGGTGTTTCAATACTAGTGGTGATGTAATCTCTTCACCAACAATTGCAGATGGATCTCTCATTGTTGGTGATAATAATGGAAATTTGTATTCAATAGAAACATCAACGGGAAAAGAAAAATGGAAATTCTATGTGGATTGGATGGTGGGATCTACTCCTTTTGTGTCGAATGGGATTATTTATGTTGGAAGTGGTTCTGGATACATATATGCAGTAGCAGAAACCGATGGAACCCCATTGTGGCAATACAATACTCATGGCAAGGGTGTATTCTCAACACCTGCTATTTTAAATGATAGCATGTTCTTTACTTGTTCTGATAGTTACTTATATAATCTCAATATATCAAATAAAACGTGGAACTGATTTTTATTTGACCAAAACCCTGAAAATGTGAAGCATTTTCACTGAAAATTTAAACAAGGTGCTACAAAGAAATAACTCAATAGTATGGTAATATTTTCGCATATTTCTCTTATTTATATTAAACGCCATAATTTATTTTGCAAAGCGATCTGAATTTATCATTGGGTTTGCCCCACTGATCAAATGCCTCAGTGATACTCTCCCATAAAGATTGCACAGTGGGAAAATAACGATTATGCGCTTCAGAATGTCGAGTTTCCTTCCAAACCAATTCCACTGGATTCAATTCAGGACTATATGGCTGTAAAAAGAAGAGTTGAATTTTTCGTTTATTTTCTTCAAGCCACGGTATCAACCATGTTGCATGGTGATATCTGGCATTATCAATAATAAGCAAAATTTTCTTTTTCGGGGTTTTATATTGAATAATATGCTTTAAATGTTCAAGGAAAGTTTCTGCACTGAAGACAGGGCTGATATCATACATAAATCGTCCATCTTGATTATTGACGGTCCCAAAAACGCTAATCTTTCGGCAAGTCGGTTCTTGCTTAATTACTGGATTTTTGATCTCCGTTGGGATCCACATCCTACATCTTGTACCATTTTGTTGGAAGTGGCATTCATCTGTACTCCAAACATCATACTTCCCGCTCTTAATCTTTTGAATCAATTTTTTTAAAGCGGGATTGTTTTTGTAGATCAACTTTGGAACTAATGGGTCTCGGTTTTCTTTGTCTAAGTTCCAATTTGTGAAATATTCTTTGACACTGTCTAACGCTTTAAATAATTCCATACTTTTTTAAAATATGATGACTCATGAATTTTCCATCCCAAAGGTTCTGGTTATATCCCAATAGTTTGGGATCTTCTACGATTGTCTCACGGATTTCTTTCATTTGGTCGAAAGAGAGGGATGGAGAGCGCCCAGTATGGGGTTCATCCCTTAATGATTTGAATCCACCTTCATTAAACCGATTTACCCAATTTTCAATCGTTGTGACAGTATGTCCCAAAATTTTGGCAGATTCGGAACAAGAATAGCCTAATGCAACAAGCAATACTCCATGTAATCGATGATCATATTTTGAGTCGTCATTTCTATGAATTTCATTTTGGAGTAAGGTGACCATAGGGGGAGCATTTACTACTGTCAACCTGCGCATAGTGAATTATAGGGTTCTTCAATTTATTAAAGAGGATAGCAAAAAACCCTACATTTTTCTCTCACTGTTAACCGCAAACTCCAATGAAAAGATATTCTAAGCGATGATATGCGGATTGACTCAAAATATTGCTAAATTATTCGGTTTTCCTTCCAAAGAACTATAGCTACCGCTATGATTGCGTATTTTTTTCGACACTTCTCAATCTATAAAGGTTGTATGCAAAACAAGAAAAGACATTTTTTACATGTACTCGTTCAACTGTTGTAATTATAGTTAGTTGCATAACATTTTAAAATAATAATCCCTGCTTAAGAATTTTTTAGCCCATCCGAAAATGTAGGATTTTCGCATAACTCGATCATAAAATTCCTCTTCAATTATTGCCATCATGTGTCGAAGATCTTGGACAAATATCTTGGAAATCTCTCTTTTAATTGCTCTCCAAATCTGCTCAATTGGATTTAAATCTGGAGAATATGGAGGAAGAAAAACGAGGATGATATTATGTTCTTCAGCAAATTCTCTAACAAACTTTGATCGATGTGATGAGAAATTATCCAATATCAAAATTATTCTTTTATTGGGATTTGCATCAACAAATTCAGATAAAACCTCACATACATCTTCTTTTTTTGATCGAGATTTGAATGTAATTATTGAATTGCCGTTTGGTGAATAGATACCAAATGTATTTGCTCTAATCTTTGAAGTATTCTTAATTATTGGCTTTTTTTCAAATGACCAAAGTCTTTGTGTATTTGCAGTCGTTTGGGGTGAACATTCATCCAAAAATCCAACAATAGTATTCTTACTCATGTTTGGAAGGTTTTTTTAAACCTTCCTCAGCATCTGGAGGCCTTCGATAATCCTGTGGATATGGCTTATAAAACAACATATCAAAAGAATGTAATATTCTTCTTACCTGATCCATACTGTACGTAACCCCATATTTCAATTGGATGAGTTGTTTTGCTTCAATTGTAGTCCAATGATCCTTTAATTTTAGTTCCTCCTTTAATTCTTCTTTTTCATGAGCTGATAATTTTGAAGGCCGACCTCCGGCATATTGAGGAATCAGACCTGCATAACCTTCTTGATTCCACCGTTCTTGCCAATGATACCCTGTTGCAGCAGTTATTCCAACTTTTTCGGATGCCTCAGGGACCAATAATCCTGAATATCGAAGATTGATGAAAAGTAATCGTTTAAACATTTTTGATTGTAGTGAATAATCCTTAATTTTTCCTTTTAATTTTTGAGTAGAAATATGCCTTATGATCTCTATTTGCTCTGTATTTACCACAATTATTAATTCTGTTTAATATTATAATGAGTATTGCACGGCACTATAATACATAACCACCCTTAAAAACCCTTTTCATAACTGCATCTGGGCGTTCTACGAGTGAACGAACTCTCGAAATTGCTCTATTTCTTCTTATTTGTTTACAACATAATGGGTGGTTTCTCGTCGCCCGATCCATCGTTTTGTCCATAGAAGCCCTTGGTTCAACTCCAAAGTACCCACGATCTCTGTAGACCGTTTGTCCTTCTTCTGATAGATCAACCTGACTATCATGAAGTGAGGCTGTTGACGTAGCAACGCTCCGAATAAATTGATTTTCCTTATCTACCAAAGTATGCATTTTAAAACCGAAGTAAGAACAATTACCTTTTTTGCTCCAACTACCTTCTTTTGAGCGCCGGGTTTGTGCCTCCTCACCCCTCTGTTTGTCTACTTTAGCATGACCAGGATCTGCTTTAATAAAGGTTGCATCTTGCAAAACTCCTCGAATTATTTTATATCCCAAATTATCTAGTTGATTTTGTAATTCGACCCAGATTCGTTCAAGAGAATCGTTATTTTTCAACCGCTCTCTAAAATACCAAATTATTGAACGATCTGGTACTTCTTCAGGATACCCCAGAAAGTGACGAAAACTTACTCGATCATAGATGTGTCGTTCAATATCATAATCCGATAATCCATAGAGCTGCTGGAGAACGAGTATTTTTACCATTAAAATCTCATCAAAGTGAGGTCTCCCTCCATTCTCTTTGTTATCTTTGTATAAGGACGAGATTATTCCTCTAAAAGACTCCCAATCAAGTGAATCGCTTATATTTGATAGTGTATCACCGAGGGCCTGAACTTTAGAATATTCTCCACGAAAAATGTATGAAGTGAAATCGTCCACAATTATTATTCGTTCTTCTCAGATAAAATGAGGAGGTTTTTAGCTATTCTCTAAAATATTATGTCGTGGAGTATAGTTACAACAGTTGAACGAGTACATGTAAAAAATGTCTTTACTTGCTTGCATACAACCTTTATCGATTGAGAAGTATCGAAAAAATTATGCAATAATAACGGTATCTATAGTTCTTTGGAAGGAAAACTCAATAATTTAGCAATATTTTGAGTCAATCCACATATCATCGTTTAGAATATCTCTTCATTGGAGCCTGCAGCTAACAGTGAGAAAAAAATGTAGGGTTTTTAGTTATCCTCTAGTAATTACTCCTTTTGAATCAATATAAAAGGTAATTAAAACATCATAAGTTTTGGTTATGGAACAATTAGTTACGGAAATTCCAGTAATCCTCTGAATTTCAATTTTAGTTAAATATTCATACTGATTTCCATTCTGATCAGTAGTAATACATCCGAATGGCATTTGTACAATTTGCTCACCATCATCAGTTGTTTCTATATTCCCTGGAATTATATTCATATTTCCCCATTGAATAAATTTCCAATCATTAAAATTAGTTATATCACTACCGACTAGTTCTCCAACAACTGCATGGCCAGGGAAATTGCAATTTGTATTAGTAATTGACACAAAATACAAATTCTTACTTGGAGCGGTTGAATTATTAAATGGGTGTTCAGTACAATTTTCAATTTTTCTCCAATAACAGTTTGCTAATTGATCTTGCCATTGAGATAAACATCCAGCCCATGCCATTAGTATTATTGCGTTGTGATAACAGATCGCTTCTTTCCAATCTCCTGAACAACAACGGTATTGATGAATATTAAAATCTATATATGATGAATTGAGTGCAGGATCACATTGGACAACAGTCCAATTGCATGTGACTGAAACGGGTTTGTGACCGTCCGAAGCAACAACTTGAATTGTATTTGTTCCTACAACACTAGATGTCCCCGTGACTGTTATTGTTTGTCCTGCTGTTACCGAGGTGGTTTGTGAATTATCTTGGACTCCATTAATAAACACGGTAATTGTTGCATCAGCTTGAGTGAGAGTCACCGGAAAACTTTGAGATTGACCAGCTATAGTGGTTGAAGAACTATCTGGGCAGGTAATAGATAGCGCAGGTTGAGAGCCTGCCCAAACAGTCCATGAGCAAGTAGCTTGTCCACTTCCTGTAGAATTCCAAGCTTTAGCAGTAATGGTGTGTGTACCTGCACTGAGTCCTGATGGTAGAGTGCAAGTTGATGATGTTCCATTCGTAGTAATAGAGATTGGAGTCAGGCTGTTATCTACGTATATTTCAATCGTTGCTGTCTGATCTGTGGTAACTGTTACTCTCGGAGGTTGACTAGAGTAACTTGGATCAGGACAAGCCATAGTCACATTAATAGATGTCCCCGCAATAACAGTCCATGAACAAGAAGCAGATCCGGAACCATTAGAGTTGTTCGCTGTTATAGTTACGGTATTAGTCTTAAGAATGCTCGAACGTACAACAAATTGAACCGTTTGATTTGCAGTAGCAGTTATCGTCTGTGAACTATCTTGAACGCCATTCAGAGAAAAAGTAACTGTTGCAGCTTGGCTAATTATAGCTGAAATTGTTCGGGGGACACCAGCAGGAGTCGTAGAACTACTGCCACAATTTAAAGTGACTGTTGGATAAGAAGGAGTATCTCCACAACATTCTTCACACATTTAATTCACCTCCAATAATTCTTCCTGCATAAGATATTGTGGAATGATCCATCCATTACAATATACAATATTATTCTCCTTCCAAACAAGCTCGGCACCTGCATACTCCTTTTTAACCCAATATTTATTGGTAAATTCCTCATATGCACATCTGCATCCTGTGAAAGGTCTTCCAACTTTACCCGTTTTTATCATATCAAAAACATTCCCGAGGTTGGGAGAATTTTTCACAGGAAAACCTTGGATTTTTAAATCTAGAAATACTGAAGGATGATAGCAGATTATCGGTTTATTCTCTGGTTTTTCAGAAAATTTTAGTGAATCATTTTTACTAAATCCAATTATTGCCAAATCATAATCACTTTTAACAAATTCTTCTGTAAATTCTGCATAAAATGATTTAAACCAAGTAAGATTTGGAAATATGTCATAATATTCTGCAGGGAATGTCCCGACTGCGATCACCTTTTTTTCTGACTTTGGCAATTGCATTTTAGGAAGGACACTATCTTTAAGTATAGAATCAATGTTATATAACGAAGGAGTCTTATCAAGATAGGGGCCATTCATAGGTTCTGGAGCCTTTGAAATAATTGTCTGAACAGTCCTATTATGGACAATATCCCACATTCCAGACAAGTCACCATAAAACTCCATTTCGAGACTTTCATATGAATTTGCTGGATCAAGAATATGTTCTTTCCAGAAATCTTTTAAGTCGTAGGGGACTACTTCATTTATCTGTTGAAATAAATCCAAATACGCTGCTCCCATCGGAGAATAGGGTAGCGTGATTTCAAGAATATATTTATCATACCCGATCGGTACCCATTCATTAAAACTATTTTTTGTCTTTGTAGCTTCAAGTGGAATGGAATAGAGGTATGACCCTTTTTTCAGGGGATTATAAATATCCTTATAGGGATCACTCATCTGTAGAATTGCAACAGTGTATCCTTCCTCTCGAAGTTTTTCTTCGAGAAGAGATACCACTTTACCTTTCCCATTTCGTGGGTTTGAGGTGATTACATACAAATCTTTTTCGTCCATCGTTTCGTCTCTTTTATAAAATTAAAACATTCGACTGTCTTTTTGAGTTAATGGTAATTTGATGAGAAATCCCTGAATCCATCTTCAATAATGCTGCATTTTGTGTCTTGAGAGAACGTACTTGGAGGATCTTAGTGAACAAAAGGCTACATGGTGAAAGGTAAAAAACAGCCTTGAGTCTGATAGTATTAGTAATAAGAACGGATTCAGGGTAGTATCCTTCTTTTGAATAATACATTTCCTTTCTCATCACTAAAAGAATAACACGTAATAGTAAAAAAGTCTTAAACGAGAATTACATTAATGGGATATTCCTTTAGTTTTAATAAATCTAACAAAATTGATTAAACATTTTTTGGTACAAATGAAAATAAGGCCCAAATTAATCTAGATTTTCGTATGATATTTTTATATTAATTTTCTAAAATGTGTAAATATACCTAAGCATTTAAGTCACAATTAACATTCTTATTTTTTTAATGCAAATCGACAGATTTTTAATAAGATCTAATGAGTCGAATATGCAGACATTGAGACAGAAGATCTCTTTGTTCTGTGGAGATTAATTGAAGGATATGAAAAAATTGATCCTAGAAGCATTAAAATCAGAATTAACCAGAAAACAGAGGGTTAAAACCCATAATTGATCCCCGCCTCAAGAGTACTCACTACCACATGTGCATCAGAGAACGGAGATCAATATCCATGTATTACTATGTGATGATAAATTTTCGTCATTAGATTAAAATTATAATGGAACTGCAGAATTGTCCTTATTTCAAAGTACTTTCCTTAGGAAAATACTCGGATTACCTCTGTATCAGAAAAGCAGGAGAGATGTGCACAGGTGATCCAAACTGTTTCATGCGAGAATGTGATGAATATGCAACAGAAGTATGATCGTATTGCGTATTCATTAGCTCAACGGTTGCTGCGAACAGATGGATATATTGTGGAGAAAACAACTGGACATATAAGTCTCTTTAATCTTATTGCATGGAAAGGAACTAATGAAATACGTTTCATTAGGATACGAAGATCCCGGAAACCAGGAGTAGATCAATTTAATAAAGAGATTGTAAATCTTGCAGATCTAGTAAAAATTAGATCTATACCAGGTGTTGTGGAATTTTGGTTATTATCCACTCATCAATGGTATCGTTACTTAATTCTTGAAGGAGGTGCAGTCCCATTGGAAATTGGGGAGATTAAATAACTCATTCTTATGAGACTGAACTTCAATACGTTATCATTTCACTGGATTTACAATTTCAGAAAAATATCTGTGTATGGTCTAAAAATGAGACCTAATGCAGAAATCTGCGCAAGATATCAATGTCCAAACCTTTATTGGGCATTTCGAGGAAGCCGTCGGCTTCGCAAGTGTAAGATTGTAGAACGTTATCCAGGTAGTTTAAAAAATTGTCCGGAGGGTAAGTTTTAATTTTAAATGGTTTTCTATCGTTCAGACAATAATTAATTACTTCAATACCGTTATTTTTTAAAAATTTCTTTGAATTGTTCTTATTTTAACCAGATATTTTTTCTTTTAATACTTGTCTGATGAGTTCAATATGCCCACGGGCAGGAGTAGAAATTGGAATATAATCTGCGATCCGAAAAAAGATTTTCTCACCAATTCATTGATATTCGTTGTAGAGACATCAAGTTCCTTCAATCTAGTAATCGGAGGATAGCAAGATGAGGACAATAATCTTTGGCATCCTTGTTATAATTGGTATAATCTCTTTGGGGATTACAATAGGAGATGTTTTATCATCTTCAGTTATTTGTGATGGATCTTATTGGGTACATTCTTCAGTGCTGGATCAAAACGAAACTCATGGAGTGAATCTTTTTACAACTGATCATGCAACAGTAGATCGAGAGACACGAATTACTAATGGGGTGGAGTCTTCAATATCAGCCAGTAGTTCTGGAGTACTTGGTGTTGATGAGTACTTAAACCATCTACGGAATAATGGACAGTTAGATACACCATTATGTGTATTCGATATCCAAGATCTAGGTTCATTAAATCGAGATGAGGTATCAGTTTCTGGTTTGTTACACAACTCAACCTACGTTTCCTCCCGTTCTGATGAGGTTAATGCCAAGACATTAGCAAATACCTACATAAATGGGTCCGGATTGATTCTCATAGGGAAAAAATCAACTAACGCAAGTGCTGAACTAAATGAACTTGCTTCTGCCCATGGACGAATGAGCATATTTGATTCCGTGAAATTTGGGGATGAATAATTTGGATTCATCTTCCATCGTTTTTTCTTGTATTACCATTTTCAATACAATGGGAATGGTAGTCATTTGGATACGATATCTCCAGTTTATTCGTCATTCATTCAAAATTAGTGAACAAATTTTACATGAATTTAAAAAAAATTAGCATCTTAATAAAGACTGTAAATATTTATGAGATTATATCAATTAGAAAAATTACTGGTGATGATGAAGGCACATCAGTTCTGCCTGATGCCGGTGATGAAGCACTGTCATTCATTCAATCAGAGGGTGTGCAATCAGATACGCCTGAAGATAGTGATCAGTGCAAGAACCAGCAGCATTCCGGCGTGTATCTCTCCAGTATCAATCCGCATGATTTTGTCAGGATGATAGAAGGCCCTAACCGGCGGAGATGTTCGGTCTGTGGGAAGAGATAGACATGTGTGAATATGATAAGCTGGTTCATCCTCTCCATGATAATGTCAATGAACCTCTATTGTTTGATCAATGATCCCAGTATATCTGGCTCAAATCATCCGTAGGAAACCTATTAAAGAAAAAGAAATAGCACTCAATTTGAACAATATCCCGGGAATAGGATGCATGAAAACCATAGTCTGACTGTGCCACCAGTTTCAGTTGATATACTCTCTTCATACAGTAGGGTTTCTGAATAGTCCTTTCGTTTGATACTAATTGTTCATAAAAAAAAGAGGTTAATATTTCTCGCATCACGCCATGCGAATGAAAATGCATAACATTTTCAGACTATTTACACTGTCCCGGGTGCCTGATACTTCTTGGCAAATATCCTGCCATCAGTAACAGTGATTGAACCCGGAAGCACCCCGATTGCTCCTGACTTTGCATTCATGATCTTGAGTGTAACCGAGTATGTCCCTGGAACGGTATAGGTATGGACCGGATCTTTCTTGCCGGATGTTGCTCCATCTCCGAAATTCCAGTAATATGATGTGGGATTTCCCTGACATGCACTGGTGAAGGCGACAGTCAGGGGAGCTGAGCCCTTCGTCTCAGTGGCAGTAAAATAGACCTTCAATGAATCTGAAGAACCCTCATTTTCGGTTGCATTGTTCCCGGGAGAAACAGCGTTCAATGACCAGTTTTCAACAGAGCCTAGCATACTGGTTCCTCCGTTGGGTCCCGGCTGCGAGAGGAGGGTTTCCATATCAACCATCGGTGTCGGGTTTTCAGAGTCAGCTTGGGTGAGATCTACAACCCAGGCGTCATACGTTCCATGATTCCCTGATACATCACCGTCATTGGAGTTTGTGTATCCGGCAACCATGTACCTCTCCCTGTTGGTCTGGATAAGTGTCCATGCATCGTCATCTCCGCTGCCACCCATGCACTTCTGCCATATCAGACTGCCCTGTGCATCCAGTTTAACGATCCATGCATCATACTCCCCGTGATTCCCTGAAACATCGCCATCATTGGAGTTTGTGTATCCGGCAATAAGGTACCCGCCGTCAGAATCCTGGATTACTGATTCTGCTCCGTCATCCCCGGTACCACCGAGGCACTTCTGCCATGTCAGATTGCCTTGTGTATCCAGTTTGGCTATCCACGCATCGTAGTTTCCATGGTTTCCTGACACGTTCCCGTCTGTGGAGTTTGTATATCCTCCAATCAGGTATCCCCCGTCTTTGGTACTGATGATCGAGTTTGCACCATCATCCCCACTGCCACCGAGGCACGTCTGCAACTCAAGCCCGCCGGTTGTGTTCAGACCTACAATCCAGGCATCATAGTCTCCATGGTTTCCAGTCACATCCCCATCGGTGGACTCTGACATCCCTGCAGCCAGATATCCTCCTTCCGGAGCCGTTACCACAGCTGTTGCCCGATCCTCACCTGATCCACCCAGACACTTTTGCCACACAAGTGTTCCGTTAGCGTTCAGCTTCTGAACCCAGAGATCATAGTCCCCATGGTTTCCTGACACGTTCCCGTCATTGGATCCGGCTCCTCCACCGATGAAATACCCTCCATCTGTAGTCTGGATTCCTGAATAGCCCCAGTCGTGTTGACTTCCTCCAAGGCTGGTAGACCATTCAGTCGTGCCGTTTTGTGAGAGCTTCAATGCCCATACGTCATCAGCACCATGGTTTCCGGTCACATTCCCGTCAGTTGAGTATGAATACCCGGTGATCAGAAATCCGTTATCGGTGGTCTGGTTCACAGTCATACCGATATCGATAGCTGAACCGCCAAGATTCTTCTGCCATTCGATGGCTCCTGTTTCGTTGAACTTTACAACCCAGTAGTCATACTTTCCAAGATTTCCGGTAACATTCCCGTCTGTGGAGTTTGAATATCCGCAAAAGATGTACCCCCCGTCTGTTGTCCTGGCAAGTGAGATTGCAGCCTCCCCACCACTCCCTCCAAAACATTTCTGCCAGGTTATGTTGGTTTCCGGAGTATCCTGAACTGCCAGTAAGGCAGCGGTTCCTGACGTGCCTTTCGTTGTGACATCCTGTGCAGAAACTGCAGGACTCTGGGATTTCATCGGTGGCTGAAGCATCGTGGTTGTATTATTTCCTGATTGGGCATCAGATGATGCATGAAATATCCCAGCCGGTACATCTGGTGCCGGCCCTGGTATCGCTGATACATTCACAATCAGAAGACCAATGCAGACCAGCCCGATGAGAAGCATACACAAGCGTCGTGTCGAATATTCAAAATAAGAATTAACCGTCATATTTCCCCATTTATCTCCCTAACGCGGCAGAACGATCCACCATACCGTAGTTCTTCGTACTATTTGAAGAGTAATATAATTATCGATATATGTGAGTCAGTGATTTTCAAAATCTGAGCCGTGTGGGACGAATACCTACAAATCCCTGCTTGAATTCAGATAATGTCTTGCATATCCCCTGTGTTCGGCGAGTCAAAAACTATCATGAAAGATGGTGATTGATTTGAACAGAGGGAAACGTGGGTCTTCAAGCGTCATCGCACGATGCGATCTCCGTGACGAGATCTCCGTTTCAGAAAGTAGACAGTTTTGCTACCCACGGTACTAGATCAACCGATTATATTTTCATGGTTTCGGGTGTGAACAGCGAAGCGGTTCATGTAGGTTTCAGGAATCAGGATCTGTATCTCTGGTACATATGAGGTTATAATTTCTCTACGCGAATAGATCAGGTATGGATATCGATCTTGAGGTCCTGAAATCTCTCCCGTTAAAAGAGAAGATCCTCTCGGCACTTGTCCTTGCCCTGGTATGGGGAGGAATTGTTGTAGCAGCTCTTCTTTCCTGGCTCAGGATCATCGAAGATCCCGGAACCTTCTTCTGGGGCTGTATTGCGGGTTCTATCGTCCTTGCCTACCTCGCGATCAAGAAGAAGAAACTCGATATCGTCTCCCTGCTCACCCCGGTGTACGCAATCATCATCTTCACCTGTCTTGATATATCGCCAAACCTTCTGCTCCAGGGTCTGTATGCTGCCTCAATCACGGTTCTGCTTCTAAGGATGCACCAGCGTTTTTCCTGATGCTCTGGACCAACTGCTCAATACTTTTTCTGATCTACCACCGGTATGTGCGAAATTCAGTCTTTCTTCATCACGGAGATGGGTGATATGGCTGAATACCTGAATACCTGATACTATCCATCACAATATCCCATCACAACTGCAGGATTCATAAAAATCAGTTCCACACAACGAACCGGTTGTCTGGGCGTATGCTTGGTTCATTACAACACCCGGTTCCAGAATCCGGTTGAATCAGGAATAATATGTTTCTGTGATATTTGTTCCCCTGATTTGCTGATTGCTGATGGGGAATCGGCAGATTCAGGAAATTTCAAAGAAGACCGGGTTTTATTCGGAGTTGAAGATCACTATTCCCCGGGCTTCTATATTTGCCATAATGACCTATGTAATGTGCATGATTTATGAACAAAGATCTACTCATCTCTCCGATAATTGCTGATTGCATCTATTATGCTGTGTCAGGGGTGTCTGATGTCCAGTTTATCCAGACTACCGGATGTCCCGCATGCAGTGGCCCCCTTATATCTCACGATCTCAAAAAACGGCGGTTCTCTACAATAAAAACAGACACTGGAGTAACCCATGTGTATGTATACATAAAGAGGTTCCACTGCAGGGATTGTGGACAACTCTGTTATGCTGATGCTCCGTTTTATGAGAACAGCAGGTTCGGCTCTCCTATCATAGACTTGTGTCTGGTGCTGTCGCGTTCCTACTCGTACTCATATACCTCACATATCCTGGATCAACTTGGCATCGTTATCGACAGGGGCACTGTCAGGAAGATAGCACAGAGGTATGATCACCCGGTCAAAGTTGTCGACCTGTACGGGATTCAGCTCCCGAGCTCGATTCTGGCATTATCTACTCTTGGTATGAAATCAGCTCAGTCAGGGCCGTTATCAGGCTCTGATGTCCTACTGGCATGTGGCTTTCCAGAACCTATATAATAGTTCGTTTCATATGACCGGGATCCAATAAGAAACCATTATTGGGATACCCGGTGACCTCAGATGAGAGGATCCGTAATGGAACTGAACGGTGTAACGATAGACAACACATTTGCAGAAGGATTTCCTATCTGGATCTCCCGCGTGATGATCACTGCTGTGACCCGCGAATACGCCATGAAGGCTGCTGTTGAGGCAACCGGCTTTGCAACCTCAGCCATCGGCTGTCCATGTGAGGCAGGCATTGAGAGGTACCTCTCCGGTGATGAGACTCCTGACGGACGCCCGGGCGTCTCGATCCTGATCTGTGCATCAAAGAAGAAACTCCCTGAACAGGTCATGGAGCGTATCGCAGAGTGCGTTCTTACTGCAGCAACCACCTCGGTCTTCAACGGACTTCCAGATGCAGAAGAGAAGTTTGACATCAAGATTCACTTCTTTGGTGACAAGTTCGAGTCCAAGGTTGAGATCGGCGGGCGTGCCTGCTGGAAGATCCCGATCATGGAGGGAGACTATGTTGGTGAAGAGGTCTTCGGCATGGTCAAGGGTGTCGCTGGCGGTAACTTCTTCGTGATGGCAGAGAGCCAGATGGCTGCTCTTCTCGGTGCACAGGCTGCATCAGACGCAATCCTCGAGGTCGAGGGTACCATCACCAGCTTCCCAGGCGGTATCGTTGCATCAGGTTCCAAGGTCGGGTCCAAGAACTACAAGTTCCCAATTCCGGCAACCACCAACGAGCAGTACTGCCCAAGCATCAGGGAGAAGGTTCCGGACACCAAGGTTCCTGAAGGCGTCAAGTCTATCTACGAGCTCGTTATCAACGGTGTTGACGAGGCTGCAGTCAAGAAGGCAATGGCAGCCGGTATCAAGGCAGCAGTCAAGGTTCCGGGTGTGACCTTCATCAGCGCAGGCAACTACGAAGGAAAACTCGGACCCTTCCAGCTCAAGCTCCACGAGATTCTTGCATAAGCCAGAATCTCCTGGAAAAATACGTCCGGCATGACTGAGGAGATCCCGGTCATGTGGCTCATTCCCGTTAAAATCGGGATATTTCTTTTTTTAACCGCCAAAATCTCAGTCGATTCATCCCAAAACGCTTAAAAGATACTTCGAACAAAGATCGTGTGGAAAGCTCCTGGGAGATCTGTGTGGTTGATCCATCTCAGGCTGTCTGATACGTTATCTCGAGGATGATAACTCATGAAACAAGACGAATTCAAGAAAATTCTGCTGGATGCAATCGACAAGGAAGTTGAGTCATACACTTTTTACAAGACCATTTCTGAGCGTGTAAAGGATGCAGCCCTCAAGAGCACGTTCCTTGAACTTGCAGAACAGGAGACCTACCACCGTAAGACCCTTCAGGAGTACCTTAGCGGAAGCAAGAAGGAGCTCATGTTTGATGAGGTCAAGGACTATCACCTGTCAGACATCATTGAGGCACCTGCCCTGACAACCGAGTTAAAGCCCCTGGACGGCCTCAAGATCGCCATCAAGAAGGAAGAGGATGCAATGACCATGTATCAGAAACTCTCTGATGCAAGCGCTGATGCAGAGCAGAAGAAACTCTTTGCAGAACTCTCAAAGATGGAACTCGGACACAAGGCACGCCTTGAAGATATCTATACCAATGCGGCCTTTGCCGAGGCCTGGTAATTCTTTTTTAAAAAAACTACTGCAGTCCTGTCCTACCTTGCCTGATGATGCCAGTGAGTCCTGCCATCGCAAATGGATCAGATCTGTTCCGGTGAGACTATGCGATCAGAGTACGATATCATCTTGGGGGATGTGTACGATGAAGGCGGCAAAGTCTTCTGTCTGGGATCTATATAACGGTGCGAAACAGTACGTGGTGCCGCTCTTTCAGCGGCCGTATGTATGGTCACGGCCTCAATGGGAGCAGCTCTGGTCAGACATCACCGAACAATACTCGCTCAAATCAGGCGACCCGCGTGAAAAGATACCTGACCGGTTTCTTGGTTCTATTGTTGTAGTCAGGGAATACGAGAAGAACCTTGACAAATATACCATCATCGACGGTCAGCAGCGGATAACGACCATCAGTATCATCCTCGCGGTGATTCGTGCGTTTGCAAAAGAGCGTGGTGTCACCGAGTTGTATGAACAGATCTCTGATTTCCTCAGGAACAGCCCGCGGAGCGGGGAGGGGCAGTATGTCGTCATTCCTACCCGGGTTGACAAGGCGTCCTTGTATCACATCTTTGATGAGGATTATAATTTCGAGCACGACTCGCGGATCGTCGAGTGTTTTGACTTCTTCTGGCGCAAGATCGACGAGTCCCGTGATCTTGATCTCATGTCCCTGCAACAGGTGATCACCGAGGATCTCTGTGTTGTGTACATCGAACTTGACCAGGGTGAGAACCCGAACCAGGTGTTTGAGGCACTTAACTACCGTGGTGTCCCGCTCGAAGAGTCAGATCTCATCAGAAACTTCTTCTTCGCAAGTCTTGAGTCTCCCGAGGTAGCGGAGAACCAGTATGATCAGTTCTGGAAACCGATGGAGGAGCGGTTTGGAAATCACCAGGACCTGATCTCGCGGTTTCTCCGGTACTTCTGCATGAGAACCGGAGGTGCCATCCGCGCCGGAGAGATCTTTGAGTCTATCAGGCGTACGTTCCTTGGCGCTCCTCCTGATGAGATCAAGGGCCTTCTGCAGGATATCAACCGGTTCTCGGACTATTATCTCCGGCTTCTACAGCCTGAACTCCTTCCGGTAGAGAAGATGATCTCTGAAGAGATCAGGCGGCACCTTGGCAGGATCAAACTACTTGGTTCTGATGTAACCGCTCCATTCCTGATGAACTGTTTTGGGTGGAATGATCCGGGTTATCAGAATGGAATAGAACTCACCGACGAACAGTTCTGTGCAGTTCTGAAGCAGGTTGAGACCTATCTTATGAGGCGCGCAGTCTGCGGAAGATCGGAAGCAGGGTATGAAGAGGTCTTCTCACTTCTGTGCAGCACTATCGACAAGGACGCCGGTCCTGTCGCAGATCAGGTATCCTCGTTCTTCACCAGGCTTGAAGAACCGTACCGGATGCCTGACGATGATGAGTTTGACGATCACCTCAGGTACAGCGATCTCTACCATGCTGAAGGTGGGAACACGGTTGCCTGGGTGGTGATGACGGCCCTTGAAACCTACTTTTCTGCCCAGGCACCGGCAGCAGATGTGTTTTCAGGCCTTGATCTCTTTGATGATACGCCATCTGAACAGATGATCGATCACATCATGCCGGTAACTCTGACCCCCTGGTGGCAGGATCACCTGGGAACAGAATGGCAGACTGTTCATCAGGACTACCTGCACCGGCTCGGCAATCTCACCCTCACGATGGAGAACCCCTCCATCCTGAACGCTGATTTTGATACAAAGAAGGCATGGTATGCCCTTGATACACACCTGCTCAACACTTCGATGAAAGGGATCAAACTCTGGCGTAAGTTCCAGATCGATCAGCGTTCCGGTGTTCTTGCTGCATTCTGCAAAAAGATATGGCCCTATCAGGTTGAGATCACGCATGCTGTAGTGGCGTCAGAAGAGCCGGCTCCCGGGCTTCGCTTTGGAGATATCTCCAAGTCAGCAAAGCCGGTGAAGGTGACCGTCCAGGGAACCGGTCATGATGTGAAGTACTGGTACCAGGTTCTTGAGGTGACCGTCAGGGCGATATACGAGGCAGAGCCTCAGAAGTTTGAACGCATTGTTCGTGAATGGCCGGGATATTTCTCTGATGACCCGGTTCGCTATAAGTCGTCGGTAGGGACGTACACCTTCAAGTCACGGTTCGGAAGATACCAGATCCGCGATATGTGCATGGGAATGATCCGGCTGATCGGCTGGAGCGATGATTCCTGGGCGCTCGAAATAGCAGATCACTGATTCTTTTTTCGTGTTTTTTTTCAAGCAGATAGTTTATCTACTTTGATGCCGAAAATCCTGGTAACGAAATTCCCGGCGACAAATATGAACCCTTCCATTCCGGCAACGAACAAAGACCTTTCACCAGATGCATGGGCTGCTGAAGTGAATCTGGCTGATCCATACGTCATTCATTATCCTTGGATTGCTGCTCTCGCGTCCGATGATGGCAGCCAGGTGGAACTCATTGAGTGTTTTGACTGCATCGGGGGTGCAATGTGGGTAAAGAAGCATTACGCCAAGAGCCCGCTGGTTTCATCTGTCAGGACTGTCGGCTCGATGAACCGGTACATCCTGAAGACCGGGTCAGTGGACCTGAACCTTGAAGGCTCCCGGTTTCCGGCAGGCATCTCTTCTGTCAGTCTCTCTGACACAGGGATACAGATCTCGTACCGCGGTATGGGTGGAGGCGGTGTTGGAGCAACCATCTGCCGTGCCACGGCTGCCGGTGTCATCTCGTCAGAGTACGATGAGTCCGGAGGCGGAAAGGTCGCTGGGTCAACATTGACATTTGCCAGAAACAGGCGTATCCTCATCGGGGTGGACGACACCGACACCCCTGATCAGGGAGCCACATGGACCCTGGTTCATAACATCGCCAGGACAGTCTCCGGTGATCCGAAGGCTGCAGGTCCGCACCGGTACCTCTCACACACTATTGTCCAGCTCTTCCCGGTGCCGTTCAGAACCAAGAACTGTGTCGGTGTGGTTGCCGAGTTTGCGACCACAGACCCGCAGGATCTCATTGACCGGTTTGCAGGGCTGGTCAGGAAGTTTACCCTCTCTGAAAAAACCGGCATGGCGGTGTATTCCGGTTTCTCTCCTGATGAACTCCTTCCATTTGCCGAGAGGGTGAAACGCGGCCAGGTGGAACCGGACGAGGCTGGAAGGCTGGAGGGTGGAAACCTCAAGATCATCATGAATGGCCGTGGTATCACCGGGGCGATTGCAGCCATCCCCTTCTATACCAGGTATGACGAGGCACTCGAACTCTATGGACCGTAACAACTGGGAAGATCTGAAAGCGCGATTGCTCGCAATTGGAACTGCACAGGTCACCGGTGAACCGGTGGATGAGTATCTCACCCGTTCGACCGCAGGCCCTGGAGCAGGCGGTCGTGGTTCGCTCTTCTTCTCGGTTGGCACCTATCGGGTCAGACTCTCACTGGCTGATGTTTCCCCTGTGATTATCCATCACCTTGGGGAAGGAAGGACTGAACTTACGGTTGACGGAGAGAGGTTTATCGGAACTCTTGAACGACCTGCACTTCACTGCCCAAGACAGGCGTACATCACGATCACTCCGAGCTGTATCTTCTCATGCCGGTACTGCAATGTCCCGGTGCTGAAAGGAAGCCGAAAGACCATAGAGGAGATCGAGAACCTCGTCGAATCGGTGAAGGGAACAATCGATGCGATCTCCCTGACTTCGGGCGTGCTTGAGAGCATTGAGGAGGAGGAGGCATACGCAATTGAGGTTGTCTCCCGGCTTACCCGGTTCAACATCCCTATTGGCGTCTCGATCTATCCCACCCTGCAGACTCCTGCACGGTTCAAAGAGGCAGGAGCGATTGAGGTGAAGTTCAACCTTGAGGCTGCAACGCCTGAACTCTTTGCAGAAATGTGCCCCGGTCTTTCATTCGGGTCCATCAGGGAGATCCTTCGTGACTCGGTCAGACTGTTCGGGAGAGGGCATGTTTTCTCGAACATCATCCTCGGGCTTGGGGAGAGCGATGCCAATATGGAGGCCTGTATCGCTTCGCTCTGTCAGGATGGCGTGATTCCGGTTATCAGGCCGCTCAACCCGACTGCAGAACTGAACGAGTTTTCACGGCCTGATGCAGCACGAATCAAACGAATATTCAGGTACCTGGACGCTGCACTCAGGACATCAGGACTTGATCCAACCATGGCCCTGACGATGTGCCCTGCCTGCATGGGCTGTGATATGATCCCAGGGAGGGAGTGATGGCAGTCAATGAGAACGGGGAAGACCTGCTTGTCCGGACCATCAGATCCTGTGCAGACCGGATCTATGCTGTTCCCGGATATCCCGTCTCTTCTCTTGCAGAGCGGTCCGGAGCGAGGTTTGTCATCAATGAGAAAGTAGCACTTGAACGTGCCATCGGTGACTCACTTGCCGGCCGGAGGGCCTGTGTTATAGTAAAACATGTGGGCATGAATGCACTCGTGGATCCCCTGGTTCATGCAACCTTCCAGGGTCTTAATGCCGGTGTTGTCATCGTCTGTGGTGACGATCCAACCGCAAAGAACACCATGACCGTGCAGGACTCGCGGTACTTCGGCCCGGTTGCATCCATACCGGTCATATCCGGTGTATCGGAGTCCGGGGTCAGTGATGCGTTTTCTGCCTCTGAAGAGTTCTCCCGGGTTGCTCTCCTGCGGATCACAGCAGAAGAGATGAGATCCCCTGCTCCAGAGTCTGGCTCGTTTCATACTACCTGCTCCCGGTGTTCTGCACAAAGCCGGATATCGGGTCTTGCCGGTTCAGACCTGACGATGTATGGCAGGGCCGTCCGTGCAGCATCCGGCTCTGCCCGGATCAGTGCAGCCGGCCTTGCACCCCATCCTCTCCCTCCTGCTCCGTCGTCCCCTGCCCCGCAAAACCGGAAAGAACGTGGCAGCACCCTCGGTCTCTGTGCTGCCTGTCCCTTCAGGCCTCATTTTGAACTGATGGCCGGAAAGGGCCTCTCTGCGATCTGCGATACCGGATGCAGCCTGATTGCAATGAATCCGCCCTACTCGTTCGGTGTTGCAAGTTATGGTATGGGCTCTGCTGTTGCAGTTGCTGCTTCATCAGGAGACATGGCCCTGATTGGTGATTATGCACTGCTGCATTCCGGTCTTCAGGCACTGATCGAGGTGTACCAGGAGGGTCTGCCCCTCCTCTGCATCGTGATGGTGAACCGGTGCATGGGCATGACCGGTGGTCAGCCTGTCCCCGATCCCCTTCCGTACCTAGGTTTTGCAGACCCACAGGTCTGTGATGCAGGAGACCTGGAGCAGTTTGAACGATTGTTGAGCATTCCTGACCGGCCGAAGACGATCCTGATCTATGGCCGGTGTCCTGAGGTGATTGATCATGAAACCGTGGCATGTTGAGATCTGTGATGTAACACTCCGTGACGGCGAACAGACCCCCGGGGTCTCGTTTACACTCGAAGAAAAGCAGGATATCGCCCAGCGTCTTGATGCAACCGGTGTCGAGGTGATTGAGGCTGGATTTCCAATAGTCTCGGTTCATGAGAAGGAGATCGTCCGGTCGGTCTCACGTATGGGCCTTGATGCAAAGATCTGCGGTCTTTCGCGGGCCTGCCGTGAAGACGTTGATGCAGCCCTCGATGCCGAAGTTGACATGATCGGGCTTTTTGTGGCAACGTCAGACCTTCACATCCAGCACAAGTACAAAAAGCCCCGTGAAGAGGTCGTTGCCAATGCCCTTGCCCAGTGTGACTATGCGATCGACCACGGTCTGATCGTCAGGTTCGGTGCAGAGGATGCCTCACGAACGCCGCTCCCGGTCCTGATTGACATATACAAGCAGGCTGCCGAGCACAAGGCGAGTTATGTCACCTTTGCAGACACAACCGGGCGTCTGACTCCTCTTGAGGTTGCCACGATCATCCCTGAACTCGTGAAGAACGTCCCGATCCCGATAGCAATGCATGCCCACAACGATCTCGGGTGTGCAACCGCGAACACGATCATCGCTGCCGAGCTCGGTGCGTACCAGTTGCATACCACGGTGAATGGGCTCGGTGAACGGGCCGGAAATGCACGCCTCGAAGAGGTGCTTGTCACCCTTGCGTTGAAAGGGGGAATAGATCGGTATGACATGACCCGGATACCTGCACTCTCTGAGAAGATTCAGCAGTATACCGGGATCATGATGTCGGCAACAAAGCCGGTGGTCGGTGCAAATGCATTCGCTCATGAGAGCGGGATTCACATCGCTGCCATCCTTGAGAACCCCGAAACCTACGAGTTTGTTCCGCCACAGCTGCTCGGGCTTGACCGGCAGTTCATCCTCGGAAAGCACACCGGGAAGAGGGCCCTCACTCACATCCTCACGACATTCGGGTATCAGCTCCCTGACGAGCAGATCACGAAGGTTCTTGAGGAGATCAAGAGGGAGAGCGAAGGAAAGTGTGTCATATCCCCGCAGATTCTGCAGGATATCATCAGAAACGTGACCGGAAAGGAGATCAACAATGGAAGAAACTCTGTCAGAGAAGATTCTGGGTGCTCAGGCCGGAAGTTTTAGCGACAAACGGATCGATAAGGCGTTCTGTCATGACGGAACCGGTATCCAGGCCAAGGTAATATACGACGAGATGGGAGCTCCAGGGATTGCAAACCCTGGTGCATGCTACGTGATCTACGATCACATCGCTCCTGCAAATACCAGCCAGACTGCTGATCTTCATCGTGAACTTCGTGAGTTTGCGATCAGGTCCGGGATGCACTTCTCTGATGTCGGTGGCGGTATCTGCCACCAGTATATGGCAGAAGGGCGTGTGCTGCCCGGTGACGTTGTCATCGGTGCTGACTCACACTCATGCACCCTCGGTGCCTTCGGTGCGTTTGCAACCGGTGTAGGGGCAAGTGACATGGCAGGAATCTGGGTCTCTGGAGAGACCTGGCTCCGTGTTCCTGATACCATCGCAATCTATCTCTCCGGTGCTCTGGGAAAAGGTGTTGAGTTCAAGGATCTTGCACTCTCCTATGTTGCAGAACTGGGAATGGATGGGGCTACATACCAGGCTCTTGAGTTTCTTGGTGAGTCTGCCCTATCGGTTCCGATGGAAGGCAGGCTGACGCTGAGTAACATGGCAGTCGAGGCAGGGGCAAAGGCCGGGCTCTGGTATGCTGATGATGGTACCAGGGAATTTCTATCAAAGTATGGGCAACCCTGCCAGGCTCAAAAGCCCGATGATGACGCGTTCTATTCAGAAGAGATCTGGTATGATCTACATGATCTCGAACCCCTGCTGGCTGTTCCTCACCGGGTTGATACGGTGAAACCTGTGTCAGATCTGGTTGGAACTCCGCTCGATCAGGTGTTTATCGGGACCTGCACGAACGGCAGGTACGAAGACCTTGCCCGTGCTGCTGCAATCCTCAACGGCAAAAAGGTTGCAGTCCGAACGGTTGTTGTTCCTGCATCACAGGCAGACTACCTGCAGGCTGTCACATCCGGTGTGATGGCAACACTTGTCTCTGCAGGCTGTATTGTTGGCCCTCCCGGGTGTGGTCCGTGCCTTGGTGCACACATGGGTGTGCTTGGTGAAGGGGAGGTCGGACTCTCGACCGCGAACCGGAACTTCAGAAACCGGATGGGTGTCGGTGCCTCCTATTTCCTCTCTTCACCGTCGACGGCAGCGGCGAGTGCAATAGCCGGGGAGATCGCAGATCCCAGGGAGTTCGTATGACCCTTCTTGCAGGATCAGGCCCTGCGGTCTGTATCGGTGCAGACATCGACACAGACCTCGTCATCGCAGGCCGGTATCTCAGGACCAAGGATCGGAGTGTCTGGGCTGAACATGCCTTTGAAGACCTTGACCCGACTCTTGCACCACGGCTCAAAGGATGTGTGCTGGTCACCGGCAAGAATATGGGGTGCGGATCTTCGCGGGAACAGGCCGTTATGGCACTGCGGGAAGCCGGGGTGCTTGCCGTCATTGCGCCCTCCTTTGCACGGATATTTTACAGAAACTGCATCAACGTGGGTCTTCCCGTGCTTGAGTGCGAAGGCCTCCTCTGCAGCGACGGGGAGATGGTTTCGTATGACTGTACAACCGGGAAGGTGAGTTCAGGCGGGAGATCCTATGACTGCTGCCCCGTTTCACCACGAATGCAGGAGATCCTTGTGGCCGGTGGCCTTGTAGAGTACTGGAAAGGGAGACTCTCACGATGATCTTTCCACCACACTGCAAGTGTGTCGGGTATGCAGGCAACAAGCCGGTTGGTGACCAGGTCTACTTTCTCTCACAGTACCTGATTCACGAGGTCCCTGATGGATTTGAGATCCTTACCGTTGAGGCAGGGGAAGGGACCGGTATGATGAGACCGGTACAGCAGGTGAGTCTGATTGCATCTGCACACGAGGTCTATCAGTACCCGGAGCGGGTGATCCTGCATAACCGGGGTGATCTGATTCGTCGTGCTGCAGAGACCAACCGGCGGTGTGTAATTTTTACCGGCATTGATGAGCACAAGACCTTCATCTGCGATCCTGATCTCTCTGCCCTGTGCACGGTTCATGTGTATGATGTGACACCACCCCGTGCACATCTTGCAGAGACGATCAAAAGCCTTGAAGCAACCGGTATCTTTGGCGAACTTGAGGTAGCATTCGAGTTCCATATCAGGGATATCAGGGAGACCGGTGCAGAGGTCTTCCCCTGCAAGGCGGCCGGTTTCTCTAGGACCATAGATTCGGATCACCTCACCGGTGGTGAGCAGGTTGCAGGATGTATGACTGCCAGGCAGGTTCTCTCTGAATGCTATGGCAGGGATTTTCCGGTGATTGACATCTGTCCGGCAAATGCCGCCGAGCAGGAGCCCTTTATCGCCCGGTGCTGCAGGGCAGAGAGGGCCGGGCTCCAGGTGATCAACGAGAAGCACGGCGTGGTTGTTCACTGGGGTGCTTCTCCGAAACAGATCGCAGATGCTGTGTATGAACTGATGAACGAGAGGAAGAGATCATGAAAGTGGTGGTTGCACCAGGTGACGGGATCGGTCCGGAGGTGATCGCTCCTGCTGTGGATGTGCTGAAGATCTTCCATCCTGAATGGGAGTACAGCCAGGTTTATCTCGGGTATGAATGCTGGAAACGAACCGGTGATCCGCTCTCACAGACCACCCGGGCTGCCCTCAGGGATGCTGATCTGATCCTCTTCGGTGCTATCACCACACCGCCTGACCCTGAATATCACAGTGTGATCCTCACCATCAGAAAGGAACTTGATCTCTATGCAAACCTCAGGCCGGTCTTCGGTTCTGGCTTTGATATCCTGATCGTACGTGAGAATACCGAAGGTCTGTACTCCGGCATCGAGTGGCAGGAGAAGGATCGTGCCTGCACAATCAGGCTGGTGACCGAGGAGGGCTCACGGAGAATTGCACGGTTCGCAAGTTCGTGCGCCCGCAGACGGAGACGGCACCTGACCATCGGCAACAAGGCCAATATCCTGAAGTCTGATGCCTACTTCCTTCAGATCTGCCAGGAGGAGGCAGAAAAAACAGGTGTTTCAGTGGACAAGAAGTACATCGATGCCCTGGTGCTCGACGTGCTCCAGCATCCAGACCGGTATGATGTGATTGTGACGACGAACATCTTTGGAGACATCCTCTCTGACGCTGCTGCCTACCTTGAGGGTGGCCTTGGAATGCTTCCAAGCGCAAACATCGGGAAAGACCATGCCCTCTTTGAGCCTGTTCATGGGAGTGCTCCTGATATTGCGGGCAAAGGAATTGCGAACCCTATTGCAGCCATCAGGTGTATCTCGCTGCTCCTGAAGTACGCTCAGGAACGTGAGAATGCAAAGATGGTGGAAGCTGCCATCCAGAAGGTGCTTGCAGACGGGGTGAAGACTCCTGATCTCGGCGGAAAAGCGGGAACAAAAGAGGTTGGTGAGGCCGTGATCAGAGAGATTGTCAGGATGAGAACGATCCCGGGACCTGATCTCTGACCTGGTCGCTCCGGGGTTCCTGAAAGTAAATTAGTAATTCACTTTTTTGTGCTAATTTTAAATTACCAATTTGTTTTTGTATGTTCTGAGTTCCTTCCTGACCCCGGGCTCATTCTTCCCTTGTTGCCTTGTTTATCTCTTCAAACAGCCTGACAAACCGCTGCACCGTCTCATCATCAACCATGCCCGGTGCCTCACAGATCCGGTCTGATAAGATCTCGGCAACCTTCCAGCGTTCGAACCTCTCGCCCTGTCGCCGATCAATAGCCTCACTGATTGCATGGAGTATTCCCGGGTTCTCCCCCCTTTCAGCAGGGTTCTGCGCCTGTACCGGCGTTACCACCATGTTCGGGTACACATCCTTCACGCACCGTGTGTAGTTCTCTGCGCTGAAGAGATCCTCTATTGTGGATCCTGCCTGTCCTGTGATCTGGCTGTAGAGCAGCAGGAACTTCTCACGTGTCGTGTTCATTCCAGAGAATCGTGTGAGGATATCTGCAGGGATATCCTTCCCTGAAAGGAGTGTTGAGACCGGACCTTCATGGGACCGGATGAGAGTTGCAAGCGGGAACAGGTTGGCAGCTCCCCCGGCAGGCGTGATAGTGATCCCAGGTTCAAGACCCGGCTTTCCTATCTTCTCAACCGCATAGTTCATCGCCTGGAGCAGCCAGAGGTCTACAATATCATCTACCAAAAGCTGCCTGCCTCCGGTAAAGGTCCGGGCTGCGATCCGGTAAGCCAGTGCTGCCTCAAGCGGGAAGAGGGAGTCGTGATCTGTTGGCCACTCGGTTGCAGAGACCTTTGTCGTTCCGTCTCCGCTCTCGTATACCGTTCTGATCCGATCAAGGTGTTCGAGGTCTATCATGAACGGTGAGTGGGTTGAGTACAGGATCTGGTTCTCTTCTGCAAGCCGTTCAAAGAACCTGACCGACTGCTGCTGTGCAGTTGCGTGGAGCTGGAGCCCCGGTTCGTCCAGGAGCAGGATGCTGTCCTGATACACATCACCAGATTCGACCAGGAAGATCAGGTAGAATGAGAAGAAGTACTGCAGACCTGCACTCCGCTGCTCAAGTTCTATCTCTGAGGGATCCATGTCATCAGAGACCCAGACCCTGAAGTAATCCCCGTCGATGTCATACCTGAACCTGAGGCGTCGCTGACCCCACCAGTTCTCAAACCGCTTGCTCATCTGGTTTGATGCTGTGGAGAGAAGGATAGAACGTTCATCCACCTGTCTGCGGATCAGAGGGTTCTCATCCGTTGCGTTCTTATGTGTTCCGAGTTTGTCGAGGATGTCAAGGTCCAGATTGACATGCCTGAAGAGACAGTTGGTTGCCCGAAGTCCCTGACTTTCAGGATGGCTCTTCAGGGTCGCAATAAAGGTCGGGATATGGATTGCACTCTCGATCACATTGTACTGGTCAAAGTACACGAACTTCGGGAGGTGATCGATGATATACCGGTTGGCAGCCATCAGGCTCTCATACACCTCGATCTGCCTGACAAGACTGTATATCGGTTCACAGACCGGGTTTATCAGTTCGAGCTGCCACTGCTCGTTGCCCCTGGTCTTTATCATATTGATGAGGTCTGCGATCTGCCGTTTCTGCACCTGAATCGCGTGGGATGCAGCTTCCTTCTGCTCTTCAAGAATAGAGAGGAGTTCACCCTTGATCCTCCCGAGGACATCCCCCCGTCCTTCGGGTGCGATCATGTTCCTGATCTGCTCAATTGCCACATCAATGACATAACTCAGGTCTTTTACCGTGACGAGTTCGACTCCGATGTCCGGGTGGTAGGTGATGCTGTATTTTCCGGTATAATGCCTGGTTACCTCTACCCCTTCAACATCGGTGCAGAGATCTGAAAGAGCCCTGATCTCCTCCTGCTCACGGGGAGTGAGGCTGAACCTGCCCGAAGCAACCGGCCAGTCGGTCTTTGTTATCTCATCAGCATACCGCTGGCGTGGAAACTCTTTCAGGCCGTCATAGCCTTCTCCATCAGACGGGTTTAGTTTGGAGAGAGCACGAAAAATAGCAGACTTTCCTGACTCATTCTTCCCCACAAAGATGGTGAGGTTCTCGACCGGGATCCAGCCGGTATCGTTGATGATCTTATAGTTCTGGACCCTGAACTCGGTGAGCTGCATACGATATCTGTTGTCTTGAACAATAAAAGGGATTCTGGTATTGAGTTTGGGAAGAAGGAACTATCAGGGCTTTCTGAGCTGTAGAGGTCGCCTGATCAGGCAGACATGATCAACTGGTACATCTGATCGACGCCCCGGTGTTCTTTCCCCTGACGACCCTGACCTCTCCACCGCACTGGTCGTCCAGGTATGACTGGATGTCACCGGCAAGATCCGTGCTGTTTGTGTCGGTGATGGCATACAGGGCCGGGCCGAATGAACTCATCCCTGCTCCTGCTGCTCCGCATGAGGTCATGTACTCGAGCATGTTGTGAAGGGCAGGTGTCTGAAGTGCAAGTTCGTCACGCTTGAATCCGTACTTTCTGAGCGCGGTTACTGACCGTCCAAACTGGTCAAGGTCCTCTTCAAGAAGGGCCGGGATCATCTGCATGAGTACGAGGTGTGAGATCTTCTCTACCTCGGGAAGTGGTACCGGGCAGGATTTTTTGAAGATATCCTTCTCCTCCTTGCCGCTTGCACCCGGTCTTGCGTCAGGGAGGCAGAGGATGATCCTCCAGTCTGCAGGAAAATCGTACCTTCCGATGAGCGGTGCTTTCCGGACACCTTTTGCTGCCGATGACGGGAGGAACGAGTCTTTCTCTTTTCCAGGGCCGAACCGGTGTCCCCCGTCTACGATCACCCCGCCGTCTGTAAAGGCTCTCACTCCGATCCCTGAAGTACCTCCTCTTCCGGTGATCCGTGCGGGATCATCGATCGGTTTTCCTGATATCAGGGCCATTGCCGTTGCGACTGAAAGGGCGAGCTGGGTTCCGCTTCCAAGCCCGCTGTGCGGGGGGATGGCCTCACTGATCCTGATGGCGATGTCGGGATCATACCCCTGCTCCTCTGCGAGGGTATTTACAATGCTCAGGGCACGGACTTTGAGTTCCTCGTCATCGGTGATGACCCGCGTCTCAAGAGCAGGTTCTGCAGTGATGACGTATCCGGGTCTGTCAAGGGTGATGCCGACCCCGCCATCCACCCTGCCGAGTGATCCGTTCATATCGATAAGGCCAAGGTGAAGCCGTGACGGTGTCCGTATCGTGACCCTCTTGGTGCCTGAAAAGAGATGGTCAGGCACAAACTCATCGATTCTGAATAGTGGCAGGTTCTGATGAATGATCCGGTACCGGCGGGCAAACACCCGTCCTGATGCGACCGATACCGGGAGTGAAGGAGGAGCATCTGATCCTGAGAACGTTCTGATGCTCGTGATCTCCCTGCGAGATTCGATCTTCTCGTCACGAAGGATATGCCCGATCGGGATGTCTGCCTGCATCAGGCTCTTTCTGGCGTGTTCAGGCAGTCTGTTTACCGGGCAGTATGAGACTGCATGGACGAGTGGAATGTCCATGCTCTGATCGCAGATCTCAACAACCCGGTAATTGACCGGATCGCCTGCTCCGATCTGCATCTCCTCTGCGATATCATCGTCTGCAGGAATCACCTGCTGGGTAACGGTACGTATTGAGATCGGTGCTTCGTTGTAGCACTCAAGAAGCCGGGTTACCGATCCGTCTGTGATAAGCAGTGCCTTGATGGCATCTGATATCGGCCCGGTCTTCTCCTCGATCGATCGGAGCATGGCAGTATAATCAGGAGTTATCCTGTCTTTGGGGGTGAGCATGAGTTATTCGGGTATTATATGAGGGTGTAGTCGGTGCGTCGTTCTTTCAGTATTCTGCCAAGATCTGTGGTGATATATTCCATCTCTTGAGGGTCCAGGTATGAGCCCGAGACCGCTCCGGCCTCCCGGGATATGCTCTCTTCATAGAGTGTTCCTCCAAGATCATTTGCCCCTGTTATGAGCCCGATCTGTGCCATCTTCATCCCGTATTTTACCCACGACACCTGAATGTTTCGAAAATTATCAAGAAACAGCCGTGAGACCGCGAGCATCAGGATGTCCTCCCTCCCGGTAGCACCAGGTCGCGCAAATCCGTCTTTGTATATCCTGGTCTTCTGATGTACAAATGAGAGGGGAACAAACTCTGTGAACCCGTGCGTGTCATCCTGTATCTCCCTGACGATCGAGAGGTGCTCTGCCCGGTCCTCTTCGTTCTCGCAATGGCCGTACATGATGGTTGCAGTAGATCTGATCCCAAGGCTGTGAGCCTCCCTGATTATCCTGGTCCATTCACTGGTTGATATCTTGTCAGGGCAGATGATCGCCCTGACCGGGTCTGAAAGGATCTCGGCGGCTGTACCACAGATCGTTTCAACACCTGCATCCCTGAATGCAGTCAGAACCTCCCGGGTGGAGCACATACTCATCCTGGCAGCATATGCAACCTCCATCGGGTTGCTGGCATGAAGATGAACCCCGGGAGCTGCTTCTCTGATGGTTCGATACACGTCCAGGTATGAATCGAGCGTGAAACCCGGGTGAAGCCCGCTTACGGTGCAGATCTCGGATACTTTCCGTTCTGCTGCAAGGCGTGCCTGGGATGCAAGTTCTTCTGCTGAAAGCAGGTAGGCACCAGCGTCATTCTCTCGTCTGCCAAATCCACAGAATCCGCACTGGTTGGTACAGATGTTTGTGCAGTTGATGTTCTGGTTCCTGACAAAGGTGATGACATCCCCTGCAATCTGTTCACGCTTCTCATCTGCTGCCCGTGCAACCTGAAAGACTTCTCTTCCCTTGACATTGAAGAGCCGGACCGCCTCTTCAGGCGTAAGGCGGTGACCTGCCAGGCAGTCAGAGAGGAGGGTATCGAGCGGTTTCATCCATCTCATAATCTCCTGTTCGCCATATGAGGCTGGTGATCGTGAGAAGGATGCTTTTAAGCTGGTGCAGGGGGGGTATCAGGTCTTATGAAATGATTTGAAAGACTCTTTTGCCTGTTCTTTCTGGAAGAATTTCATGAGTTCGAGCTGATCGCGGGTGAAATACATATGAGCCGAGACACTTATCGTCTCCAGCCATCCCTGGGTGAGGGGTGAGAGATCTCTCTTTGTTCTGGCCTTGTTGATCTCTTCAAGGATGAACTTCTGCATATGGGCGAGGCCGAATGCGTTCTGTCCCCACGCAGAGAGCATGTCGTTGCTCCTGAAGAGGCAGACAAGGTTGAGATGATCTGCCTTATCGATCAGGCACTGGACGATCTGCAGACATGGCGGTTCTTCGCGGGTGATATCGAGAACCGGAGACCATGTTATCGCGACAGCCCGGCGGCTGCTCGGGGTTTCGATCAACCGGTCTATGATACTTGTCCTGATCTGATCGATTCCTCCGAGGTTTCCGTCACCTGTATACTCGATCGTTCCTGCAGATCCGGTAGGAAGATACCCGCACCTCTTCATCAGGCTGTCAAGAACCCCCTTCACCATCGATCGTCCGCCCTTTTCCAGTGTCAGCGATGCGACCGGGTAGTCTCGGAGCCGATTTCCATAGGTGTACGTCGCATCTGTACCGTCGTTCTTCCTGCGGGTGACCGTATACAGTGAGGTCTGGTACTGCTCTGAGAACCGGTCACCAAAGAGCGATGCACTTGACTTCATCGGAGCGCTGAACGGAGACTCGATATGGATGCAGACCGGCTCCTCGGGATCGTAGGTAACCTCTCCGTCCTCGGTTATCCGGGTCTCTCCCTGGCACCGTTCTGCGATTATTCTGACAACTTCCTCATGTGCCTCCCCGATTGTCAGTCTCCGGATCAGAATCATATATGAGGGTATATTCGCCCTGAACTATTAGAGAATCTACTGGTCTGAATCGGACCAGTGTGATCAAAAGAAAAAAAAGTTCTGGTTATGCAGTCCCTGATACTGCCACAATCCACCATCCCCCGTCGATGTCAGTGGCGTAGTATGAGATGCCCTTTGTATCGGTTATTTCAGGTGTGAGCAATCCACCGCCTGACTGCGCCAGGTCACGGAGCTGCCTCACAATGCCGGTGTCATGGTCTGGAGCGATGAAGGAGGTACCGATCTTCTCGGTCTGGTATGGGTCAGCGAGGAGAACACCGCTCTGGTTATATGCTGATATGTGCATCCCGTTTCTGACAAAGGTTGCCTTATCTGAAAATGCCGAGACTGCTGTTGCTTTTCCGTTTTCAAGAGCATATGCTTTCGCATCAAGGGCCAGGTTCATCAGTGCCTCCTGGTCACCCGTGGCAACTGACTGTGGTGTGTCTGTTACGACTGATGTATTATTTTCGGCTAGAATGGATCCTGGGATGAAGAGCAGGAGCAGGAGAAGTGAGTAAACTGGGAACCGAGCGTCCATATGTTATTCAGGGTGGCAGTTCATTTCAGCCTTTTTGTCGATTGAGAGATTGGATGGTCAGGTATCGAAAGATTATATGCTCCACACAGATGAGATCCTGAGCATGAAGGTACTCGGATTTGTCGGAAGTCCCCGACCAGTGGGCAATACTGCAACACTCGTCTCCCAGGCTCTTGCAGGTGCAAAAGATGCCGGCGCAGATGTTGAGCAGGTGCATATTCCATCACTTGAGATCACCGGCTGCAAAGGATGCAAGTACTGCAAGTCACACGAGACCTGCAGGATCGACGATGACATGCAGACGCTATATGCCAAGATTCGTGAGGCAGATGTCCTCATATTCGGAACTCCTGTCTACTTTGCACAGATGACCGGCCAGATGAAACAGTTTATAGACCGGCTCTATGCCCTCATTGATGCAGAATACAAGCCCCGGATTGCATCAGGGAAAAAGTCTGCAGTCATACTCACGCAGGGCGATGACAACGTGGCTGCCTTTACCGGCATCGCAGATACGTTCAACTTTGCAATGTCATATCTCCAGGTTTCTGAATCAGATCCGATCATCGCAGGTGGTCTTGATGCTCCCAAGGATGTCGAGAAGAATGTTTCAGCGATGGACAACGCATACCAGCTCGGCAAAAAGCTTGCATCCTCATAATTTTAAGCAGCATAACCGATTCTCTCTTTTTTGACCTGAATACCAGATATGACCGGATAAACAGTATGTTTCTTATCATCTGTTGTTCAATCACTCACCATCAGAAAGGTGAATATGTTTGGTGAGGGAGGAAGCAGTCTGAAAAATCCTCAGTTACAGGAGCCAGGGAAGAGCCCTGAGGCTTCTCCATCAGACATCATTGTGCTGTACGTGGATGATGACCCCGAAATGGGTCTCTTCTTCAAGACATTTCTTGAGGCCACGAGCCCCCTGAAGGTCATCACTGCCGGGAGCGGTTCTGAAGTGCTCGATATGGTCTCCCAGGATCTGTGTGATGTCATTGTATCAGACTACCAGATGCCAGGGATGAATGGCATTGAGCTTCTGCAGAAGGTCAGGGAGTCCTCGTCTCTTCCGTTTATTCTCTTCACCGGAAAGGGTCGTGAAGAGATTGTCATGGAGGCTATCAACAGTGGTGCCACTTTCTACCTTCAGAAAGGGGGAGACCCGCAGACCCTTTTTGCAGAGCTGGTTCACAAGATCAGGGCTGCTGTCGGAAACCGCAGGGCTGAACTGGCTCTGCGAGAGAGGGAAGAGGAACTTTCACGAAAGAATTCAGAACTGAGCGCTGCATACGAAGAACTGCTTGCCACCGAAGAGGAGCGTATCAGTTACCTGAAAGAACTGGAGTCCAACCAGAAGAAACTCAGGGAGAGTGAACAACGATACCGTGAACTCGCCGACCTGCTCCCCCAGATCGTGTATGAATGCGATCTGAAGGGAGTCATCACCTATGCAAACCACCAGGCATTCCTGACCTTTGGATACCATGAGGGCCCCCTGCCACCTGATCTCTGCGTCCTTGACCTGATCGTCCCTGAAGATCGGGCAAAAGCGGTCAAAAATATGGCTGATATTCCTCTCTCCGGGGATATTGGTCCACATGAGTATCGTGCCTTCCGCTCCGATGGAAGCATCATCCCGGTGGTCATCTACTCGTCACCGATACACAGAGACGGAGTGGTCACCGGATTCAGGGGGATTGTTCTCGATATTTCAGAACAAAAGAGGTCAGAAAAAGCAATCCGTGAGTCTGAACGAAGGCTTGCTGATGTCATTGACTTTCTTCCTGACGCAACCTTTGTCATCGATCGCCAGGGGGTAGTGATAGCATGGAACCGTGCGATGGAACAGCTCACCGGAGCACCTGCACGTGATTACCTGGGAAAGGGCGATTACGCCTATGCCATACCCTTCTACGGAACCACGAGGCCAATTCTGATAGATCTTGCCCTGAAAGTGGATGAGGACTCTGAAAAATTGTATACCACGATCTCACGGAACGGCGATACCGTTGTTGGCGAGGCCTATATGTCAGGTCTTTCCGGTGGAATGAGGTACCTCTGGGGTGCTGCCTCCCCCTTACGGGATTCACAGGGAGAGATCGTTGGTGCAATCGAGAGTATCAGGGATATTACCGATAGGAAACTGACCGAAGAGGAACTTGTCAGGTCACGGGAGGAGCTTGAGCACCGGGTCGAAGAACGGACTGCAGAACTGACCCGGGTGAACTCAGTTCTCCGCTCTGAGATAGAAGAACGCAGGTTTGCCGAGAGGGCTCTGCGGGAGAGCCAGGACCGGTACAGGCGCCTTGTTGATCTCTCCCCAGATGCGATCTTTGTCCATGACGGAACTGACATGCTCTTTGTCAATCCTGCAGGTGCCAGACTACTTGGCATGCCTGACTCCCTGAACGTAGAAGGGATACGGATGTCAGAGATCATTCATCCTGCCCTTCTCCATACGTTCCATTCAAGGTTTGAACTGCCTGAAAGTCAGGGTGACACCACGCTGACCTCTGAAGAAGAGTTTGTCAGGCTTGATCACTCTCCTGTTCCGGTTGAGATGTCTTCTGCACCCATCGTGTTCCAGGGAAGCCCTGCAATGCTTATCGTCGCACGTGACATCACCGGAAGGAAGAAGACAGAAGAGCAACTCCGGCGGTATGCAGCCGAGATGGCTGACAAGAACAAGGAGCTGGACTTTCTCGCGAACCAGATGATCGAGATAAACCAGGATCTTGACAAGAGGGTGAAGGAACGGACTGAACAGGTCTTCAAACTGATGAAACAGAAGGATGATTTCATCACCCAGCTGGGCCATGACCTGAAAACTCCGCTCACCCCGCTTCGTGCCCTCCTGCCTGCCCTCATCGAGGAAGAACCGGATCCGGGTACGAGGGAGTCACTGGCAGTTCTGCTCAGGTCAGTCTACTCCATTCAGGAGCAGACCGAGAAGATCCTGACCATTGCACGGTTGAGCAGGGAGGATATTGAGGTGAAACCAGAGCCAGTTCTGATCAAGCCTGTCCTCCAGGAATCCCTGCAGAAACACAGGATTTACATCCAGAAAAAGGAGCTCGATATATCAGTTGAGGTCTCTGATGATCTCTCACTCCTTTTCTCCCATTCAGATGCAGGTACTGTATTTGATAATCTCATCGGCAATGCTACAAAGTATACATCAAAAGGTGGGTCTGTCTGGATTAGATCCTATACTGAAGGAGAGATGGCCTGCATCCAGGTGGGAGATGATGGGATCGGGCTGACTGCAGAAGAGAAGGATCATGTCTTTGAGGAGTTTTATATGGCTGACTCCTCCCGTCATGACCGGAGTTCATCAGGGCTTGGTCTTGCCATTGTCCGCAGACTGGTCAGGTTATACAGAGGAACAGTCCGGGTGGAGAGTGAAGGAAAAGGGAAAGGTGCGAGGTTTTTTGTCTGTCTTCCTGCACCTGTACCTGCAGGTGAGTAATCATCCTAATTCTTCAGTGTTCTGATGTACTCCCCGACGGCAGCAATGGCAGCTTCAGGGTCTCCGATATGCTCCTCGATCCTCTTCACGATCGCTGAACCCACGATGACAGCATCTGCCCCGTGGTCGGCCCATTCTTTCACCTGGCTTGGAGTAGATATCCCAAATCCCGGTGCAACAGGAACCGAGGTCCTCTTCTGTACCCGGGCAAGCAGGTCCACCGCAGGTTTTTCAACCCCTGTTCTTGCACCGGTTACTCCCATCACAGCGACGAGATAGATGAATCCAGCAGCCTTGTTGAGTATCTCTTCAAGACGCTCATCAGATGTTGTCGGGCTGACCATCATGATCTGTGCGATTCCTGTCTCATCTGCAGCTCTCGTGAATGGTTCTGACTCTTCAAACGGAACATCTGCTATCACGACACCATCGATACCTGCTGCTGCAGCATCTGCGTAGAATGTGGAGATTCCTCTCCGCATGATCAGGTTAGCATAGGTCAGGATCACAACCGGGACATTACTTTCTGTTCTGAAGTCTTTGACTAGATCAAACAGCCGGTCGGTGTTCATTCCTGCATCCATGGCCCTGAGGTCTGCCCGCTGGATCACCGGCCCGTCAGCGACCGGGTCTGAGAACGGAAGCCCTAGTTCGATGATGTCTGCACCAACTGCTGACATCTCCCTGATGATCCGAAGGCTGGTTTCATAGTCAGGATCGCCGGCGACCGTGAATGCAACCAGGAGTGGTCTCTTCTTTGCTGCAAACACCGCTTCTATCTGCTCTTTTCCGTTTCTCATAATGCGACCCCCTTCTGTTGTAACAGATCTATCACCTGGGCAACATCCTTGTCACCGCGACCCGAGAGGTTGATCACCAGAATGTCATCCTTCTTGAGTGTCGGGCCAATCTTTCTGGCATAGGCTACTGCATGCGATGACTCGAGTGCAGGGATGATCCCCTCTGTACGTGAGAGGTAGAGAAATGCATCAAGTGCCTCATCATCGGTGACTGCCGTGTATGTGACCCGCCCTGAGTCCTTGTGCATCGAGTGTTCGGGCCCGACTCCGGGGTAGTCCAGCCCGGCCGATACCGAGTGAGACTCCTGGATCTGCCCGTACGTATCCTGCAGGATATAGGAGAAATTGCCGTGCAATACTCCCGGAGAACCTCCGCAGAGGGTTGCTCCATGCTTTCCGTCAAGCCCCTCGCCTCCTGCCTCGACACCGATCAGGGTGACCTTGTCAGATACAAACGGATGGAACATTCCGATTGCGTTTGAACCGCCGCCGATGCACGCGATGACGATCGTCGGCAACCGCCCCTCCTTCTCAAGGATCTGCTTTCTGGTTTCCGTGCCGATGACTGACTGGAGATCCCTGACCAGTAGGGGGAATGGGTGCGGTCCCACAACGGTCCCGATCAGGTAATGGGTATCTCCGACTGTTGCTGCCCAGTCACGCATCGCTTCGTTGATAGCATCCTTGAGTGTCTGTGTTCCTGATAACACCGGAATAACCCGTGCACCCATCATGTTCATCCGTGCGACGTTCAGGGCCTGCCGTTTCATGTCCACATCGCCCATGTATACATCAACACTCATACCGAGTGCAGCACCGGCTATTGCGGTTGCTACACCGTGCTGGCCTGCTCCGGTCTCGGCAATGAGACGCTTTTTGCCCATGAACTTTGCCAGAAGTGCCTGACCCATCGCATTGTTCAGTTTGTGGGCCCCTGAATGAAGCAGGTCTTCACGTTTGAGATACACCCTGCATCCAAGATCTGCAGACATATTTTTGCAGAAGGTAAGCGGGGTCTCCCGTCCTGCAAACTCTATCAAAAATTCCCTGAGTTCGTTCTGGAACCCGCTGGTGGGAAGGATGTGCAGATATGCATCTTCAAGTTCTTCAAGTGCTGCGATGAGAGTTTCAGGGACATAACATCCCCCGTATTCACCGAATCGTGTTTGTAGTTTCATGATTGTAACCGTGCATTCCGCACAAATGATCTGATTTTTTCGGGATCCTTGACTCCGGGGGACGTCTCAACCCCTGAAGCCACATCGACGGCATAGGGACAGAGTGACCGCACTGCCTCTGCGACGGTATCCGGCCTGAGACCGCCTGCAAGGATGACCGGCAGCCCCGTATTATTTATAACGCTCCTGAAAAAGTCAGGATTGAACGCTCTTCCTTTTCCCTGGCTTGCGTCAACGATGAGGGCATCGGTATCTTCCGGTCCTGGAAGTTCCATCCCGGGTTCAACCACCCTGATGACCTGGACATTCCAGTCTGGAGGGATGGTGTGATGGCTGGATATCTGGACTGCAGTCGGGCAGAGCTGCAGGATCTCTTCCAGTTCTGAACGTGAACTAGTGTGTGAGACACAGACCCTGCCCATATACGGTCCGGCTGCCCTGAATATTTCTACAGCCCTCCTCGGTTCTACTGAGCGGGGTGAGTCTGAGAAGAGGACAACACCTATTGCATCTGCACCCGCGTAATCAGCGGTGCGTGCATCCTCGGGCCTTGTGATCCCACATATTTTTACGCGTATACGAATCCCTCCAGTCTTCTCCGTGGATTATCTGCTGCCATAATACTAGACCCGATCAGGTATCCGTTTGCATATGGCCGGAGGGTCCGGACATCACATGGCCATGTGACTCCGCTCTCTGCGATAACTGTCCTGTCTGCCCTTCGTATCATGGGTGCAAGCCGCATCGTGGTGGAGAGATCAGTCTTCAGGGTCTTCAGGTTCCTGTTGTTTATTCCGATGAGATCTGCACCTGTGTCAAGTGCAGTCCTGACCTCCTGTCTGTCATGTACCTCCACGAGAGGTTCAAGACCTGCCTTTCTGGCAGAATCCACAAACTCACTGAGTCTGTCTCCAAGTACCGCCGTGATCAGGAGAACTGCGTCTGCACCTGCAATCCGTGTCTCTTCTATCTGCCTTAAGTCAACGATGAAGTCTTTACGGAGGATCGGAACGCTGGTCTGCTCTCGGATCGCAGGGATTGTGTTGATCGTTCCATGAAAGAACGCAGGCTCAGTGATCACCGAGAGTGCGCAACATCCACCCCCGATGAGATCCCGGGAGACAGAAACCGGGTCTGTTATTGCCCTGAGATGTCCTCTTGACGGACTTGCCGGTTTCATCTCGGCAATAACCGCATTGCGGCCTGTTGCTCCGGTGATCGCCTTCAGGAGGCTGATGGTCTGCTGACTTTTCGGCTGTATACCTTTGAAATCAACACTGTCACATCCTGATGAGAGTGCCTCGGCCCTGTTGACTGAAGCCTGAACGATCTGATCCAGGATCATGATGCTCTCCCTGACAGTCTGATGAGGTCATCAAGTTTCTGTGCGGCTGCTCCTGATCTGATGGCAGTGTATGCCAGTTTCACCCCTTCGTTAAGGTCTGCTGCTCTTCCACCGACAAAGATTGCAGCACCGGCATTCAGGGCTACGATATCAAGTGCCGGCCCTGGTGTTCCGGCAAAGACAGATCTGATGATTGCGGCATTCTCTGCAGGTTCTCCTCCCCTGATCATCCTGATATCAGCCCTTTTTATGCCGAACTCTTCAGGGGTGATGGTCCTGACGCTCAGTCTCCCGTCAAGCAGTTCACCCACGAGTGTTGAGCCGGTGATCGTGATCTCGTCAAGCCCTTCGCCATGCACAACCATCGCCCGCTGAACACCGAGTTCGCGGAGTGCATCAGCGATGATCATGACCAGTGAAGGATCATACACCCCTATGAGACGGGCCTGAGCCTTTGCCGGGTTGAGGAGCGGGCCGAGGATATTGAAGACCGTATAGATCCCAAGTTCTCTTCGCACCGGTGCTACGTGACGCATCGCAGGGTGATACTGCGGGGCAAAGAAGAATCCGATCCCTGCCTCTTCTACAGTCCTCGCAGCCGATTCGGGTGTCTGTTCGATAGTGACTCCGAGCGCCTCGAGCACGTCTGCTGATCCACACCTGCTTGAGACACTCCGGTTCCCATGCTTTACGATAAGGACACCTGCTGCAGCAGCCACGATCCCGGCAGCGGTGCTGATATTAAACGTCCCTCCGGTACCTGAGTCTCCGCCGGTTCCGCAGGTATCGACCATCGTCCCTGACACATGAGGTGTGACTGGAATAGCGCAGTCCTGCATCACCCGTGCGAACGAGGCGATCTCTGATGCAGTAACTCCTTTCATTCTGAGTGCTGTGAGAAATGATCCGATCTGAGCCCCGGTTGCATTTCCCGTTGCGATCTGATCCATCACAGCGGTAGCCTCTTCGGGAAGGAGATTCTCACGTGCAATCACCCGTTCGATCGCCTGGTGAATCATCAGATACCTCCGGTCTTCAGAAAGTTCTCCATGATCTGGCGTCCTGCCGGGGTCATGATGCTCTCCGGATGGAACTGAACACCATGAAGCGGGAACCGTTCGTGTGAGACAGCCATGATACAGTCGTCTCCTTCAGATGTTGCGGTGATCCTGAACTCTTGTGGAAGGCTCGCCCGGTCAGCGGTCAGGGAGTGATACCTGGTTGCGGTGAATGCCTGTGATACTCCCTGAAAGAGCCCGGTCCCGGTGTGTGAGATTCTGCTGGTCTTGCCGTGTACCGGTTCTGTAAGCCTGACGATCTCTCCTCCGAAGGTGTGGATGATCGTCTGGTGCCCGAGGCAGACGCCAAGGATTGGAACAACACCTGCATACCGTTCGATAACCGTACGGCATACCCCTGACTCTTCAGGGGTTCCTGGTCCCGGAGAAAGGATGATCCGATCCGGGGCTGTCTTCTCTATCGAACTGATATCCCGGTCGCAGGTGATCGCTATCGGGTCAGCCCCGAGCGTTCCCACGAGCTGGTGAAGGTTGTACGTGAAACTATCAAAGCAGTCCACGATTGTAACGTTCATGCCAGACCTCCTGCTGTCTTCCGCTCTCCTGCTCCTGCTACAGCGCCTGCCCGTGAGAGTGCCGCAAGCATAGCTCCTGCTTTCTGTCTCGTCTCTTCGTACTCCCGGGTTGGGTCCGAATCTGCAACGATTCCTGCCCCTGTCTGAAAACTGGCTATACCGTCCTTTACAACGGTTGTCCGTATCGCGATCGCAAACTCAAGTCGGTCATCAAACCCGATGTATCCAACTGCTCCTGCATACAGGCCCCGTGGGTGTGGTTCGAGCCTGGCAATGATCTGCATAGCCCGTAGTTTCGGTGCACCTGATACGGTGCCGGCAGGAAAACAGGAACCAAGTGCATCAAACCTGTCTGCTCCCCCGGCAAGTTTTCCTGTCACCTGGGAGGTCAGGTGCTGAACATGGGAGAACTTTTCCACCTCCATGAACGAGCTGACCCTCACTGATCCAAAGGCTGCCACCTTTCCGATATCATTCCTGGCAAGATCAACCAGCATCAGGTGTTCTGCCTTCTCCTTCTCATCGGAAAGCATCTCTTCGGCAAGCCGTGCGTCCTCTGCTGCATCCTTTCCACGTGGGCGTGTTCCTGCAATCGGCACGGTAAAGATATCCTCACCATCTGCCTTGACCAGCATCTCAGGGCTTGAACCGATGACGGTCTCATCCCCGAACTCAAGGAAGTAGAGGTAGGGAGACGGGTTGAGCTGGCGAACCTCCTCGTAGATCCTGAACGGATCTCCTGTGTAGGGTGTCTGGAACCGGCGTGAGACTACGGCCTGGAAGATATCCCCTGCCCTGATATGGTCAAGGGTCTTCCTGACAGCAGACTCAAACTCTTCCTTTCCCATCGGTGAGGTGAGCGGGATCTCACGAGCAGCTGGACGTTCGCTCTCTGAGCGGTTTTCATCCCTGATGGTTAGGATCTGGTCTGCAAGTGTCTGGATCTCTACCACGGCCTGTTCATAGAACCGGCCGGGCTCGACACCGGGATGTACGAGCGGGGTTGAGAATACCATACAGGTGTTATTCTGGTGATCAAGAACGACTCCTGATCTTGCGAGCATGAATTTTCCAACCGGACAGTTCTTCTCATGTCCTGCATCCAGGTATCCTTTATTCAGGTCAGAGACCATGTCGTAGGAACAGTACCCGACAAGGCCACCTGCAAATCCTGAAGGTGCTTTTCCTGAAAGGGTATACCCTTCCATGAATTCTCGGATCTTCCCGATAGGATCTGATCTTCCGTCTTCATCATGGAGGATGAAGAGTTCCTGTATCCCTGTCCCGATGATTGATCGCACCGCACGGCGGGGTACCCCTTCCATTGACTCCAGGAGAAATCCCCTTTCTGTACGAAGTTGCTGATACAGCACCGCAGGAGATACATCCTGGAGTGGAATGGTCATGGTTACCGGGATGAGTCCCGGTTTCTGCAGGTTCTCTGCCAGATGTGTAAATGTCTCATATGACAGATCCGGTGACAGGCAGTCTCCTGTCACTGCGGACTCCATTCCACCGGCATCACCTGGCTAAATGTATCTTTTGTTTGAATCATGTATATTCATGTGTTCGATTGTATATATTTATACATTATTGTGCTGATGATGCCTGACTGTGTGAACAATCACGTCAGGTTAGTATAGCTGACCCCGGCGAATTGAATTTTAAATGATAATCTCTGAAATAAATCAATTTGGGACGCCTTACAACTGCATGGCAAGGATTTTTATGCGCACAAGAAGGTCACTATGGGGTGGGGTGTTGCCTCTCCCTCTCCTAACGAAGTGGGGAGAGGTCCTGGCGGTTCTTCAGAGGATAAATATGCGCATTCCTGTACAAAATCATTAGAGATATTGGGATTTTCAAGGCTGCAGGTTAATATATATAGTATTGGCGCTATTGGAGAAGTGTGGGCAGAGAAAATCACTCTGCTATCTCAATTAAATTATATAAAAATTATGATGTCCTGAAGCCTGATATTTGAAAACAAAAAAACCGGCCTGATCTCGATCACAGACAATTAACAGAACTGGAGATGACACATGGAACGAAAAAAGATAGCATACTTCTGCTGGGAATCACTCTACACTGATCGGGTTGGCGGTCTTGCGAACGCTGCCACATACCTCGCACAGGAACTGGCAAAGAAGAACGAGGTTCACTTCTTCACCCGGGGAGACGGGGACTTCACCTTCGGAGGAGTTCATTACCATACAGTCCGTCCGTATGGCAACAATGTGGTGGAGTACTGCCGTAATATGAGCCATATGATGGCAGAAAGGTTTCACTCCCTTGATTCTCCACAGTTTGATCTTCTTCATTTCCATGACTGGCATGTAACCGAGGCTCTGCATCTTCTGCAGGATCGCAGCACCGTGTTCACCTATCACTCGACCGAGTATGGCCGTAACGGAAATCAGCATGGCAGTTGGTGGGAGTTCCATGAGATCAGTGGGAAGGAGTGGTATGCCGGCCTCATTGCCAAGCAGGTGACCACCGTGTCAGGCGTTCTGAAAGATGAGGTGATGCATCTCTATAATGTTCCTGACTGGAAGGTGAAGGTCTTCCCGAACGGCGTGGTTCCAGAACAGTTTGATGTGAGTCTTGACCAGGGGACAGTAAAGCAGGAGATAGGAATCCATCCCTATGCCCCAACCGTTCTGTTCATCGGTAGAATGGCTGTCCAGAAGGGTCCTGATCTCCTGCTTGATGCACTTCCACAGGTGAAGGACCGGTTCTGGGGTTTCCAGGCGATCATGGCCGGAGACGGGGGAATGCGGTCATGGCTCCAGGAGCGTTCAGCAGCCATGGGTCTGCCGATCCGGTTTCCCGGATATATCACCGATACCCAGTATGTCCGTCTGTTAGCTGCAGCAGACCTCGTTGTGATCCCGAGCAGGAATGAACCGTTCGGCATTGTGCTGCCTGAAGCATGGAGTGCAGGAAAGCCTGTGGTGGCCTGTGATGTGGGTGGTCTTCATGAAAATATCGAACAATACCACGACGGCATTCGGACGTCGGTATCGGCTGACAGCATCGCGTCAGGGATCTGTGAAGCACTCGACAATATGGAACGGTCACGCAGGTGGGGACGGAGTGGAAGGGCCAAAGTGTATCGCGACTTCCAGTGGAGCGGGATCGCAGACCGGCTCGATGCTATGTATGCCGGAGTCAACTCCTGAAACCGGATTCATCAACTTAGATTAACTCATCTTTTTTACTTCTGGCATCAATCCCTGATTATGGATTTGCCGTATTTCATCCCGGCTTTTGATGATATTGAGGATCCCATCCCTGTTATTAATCCTGCTACCGGGGCTCTAGTCGGGAGAATACACCAGGGTTCGACGATAGAAGTTGATACTGCTGTTCTCCGTGCATCTGAAGCGTTTCCAAAGTGGGCTGTTATAGATGCCACCGAACGTGCAAAGGTACTGTTCAAGGCTGCTGCTCTTGTCAGGAATAGGCAGGCTGCATTTGCAGGACTTCTCACAAGTGAACAAGGAAAGCCCCTCAAAGAATCAAAAAATGAGATTGCCGGGTTTGCACGGATCCTTGAGTACTATGCCTCAATATCAGGGCTTTTGAAAGGGGATTACGGGAACTCATCAGCATATGGTCATGCGATCGTGTCCAGAAAACCGGTCGGCGTCTGTGGTGCCATCATCCCCTGGAACGTTCCTGCCATCATCATGGGATGGAAGGTCGGTCCTGCCCTCGCAGCCGGTAACTCCATTATTCTGAAACCTGCCACAACAGCCCCGCTGACCTGTATACAACTCGCAGGGTGTCTGGTTGAGGCAGGTCTCCCTGCTGATATCCTTCAGGTTGTCACCGGTCCCGGACCTGTTGTCGGCGAGGCTATCGCATCCCATCCTGGCATTCGAGCAGTCTCGTTCACTGGTGAGGTTGGAACCGGAAGAAGAGTTGCATCCCTGGCTGCACCGTACTTTAAACGTGTCACCCTTGAGCTCGGGGGGAGTGACCCCATGATCGTGTGCAACGATGCTAACCTGGCCGAAGCAGCAAAGGGAGCTGTTGCCGGGAGATTCTTCAACTGTGGCCAGACCTGCACAGCAGTGAAACGATTGTTTGTTGATTCATCTGTTGAAGAGGAGTTTGTCCATAAACTGCAGACAATGATCTCCTCCCTGAAGGTAGGCAACGGTCTCGAATCAGGTGTTGATATGGGACCGGTGCATTCGCTTGCCCAGCGTTCACTTATTGCAGACCAGGTCGAGCGGACAATCGAAGGCGGGTTTGGTACTATCAAAACCGGGGGAAAAGATATTACAATCGGCAATTCAGGCAGTTCATTCTTTGAACCGACTCTTCTTTCAGGCCTTGATCCTGAAGCCCCTGTTCTTAAGGAGGAGGTCTTCGGGCCGGTCCTCCCAGTCATGCCGTTTGAGACCCTTGATGATGCCATATCGGTTGCGAACAGCACACAGTTCGGGCTTGGTGCCTCGGTATGGACCCACGATACCCGCATTGTCAGCAGAGCATGTGAAGAACTGCAGGCAGGGATTGTGTGGGTAAACCAGCATCTCAAGATCCCTCCCGAAGTACCTTTTGGTGGCACAAAGGACTCCGGGATTGGCAGGGAGAACGGCCGTTATGCACTGGAACATTATCTGGAAGAGAAGACGATCCTGATAAAGCCGTGATATCATGGTTGTTGCAGGAGTTCATGTATCAATAGCAGGTTCCCTGGATCAGGCAGCAGGCCGGGCTGTCGAACGTGGGTGTGACTGTTTCCAGATATTTACCAAAAATCCTCGTGGATGGGCAGCAAAGGTGATCACTGATCAGGATGCTGCAGCATTCAGGAATGCAGTATCTGCCTCATCACTACAACCGATCTTTGCCCATATGCCATACCTCCCCAATCTTGCATCAGAGAAACCTGAAATGTACCGCAAGTCAGTCGATGCCCTGGTGCTTGAACTACAGCGGTGCTCTCTTCTGGGCATCCCGTACCTGGTAACCCATCTCGGGCATGCAGGCGATGACACCGGTCTTGGGCGTGACCGGGTGGTTTCTGCAGTACTGCAGGCTTTCGATCAGGACTCTTCTGATGTTACCCTGCTCCTGGAGAATACAGCCGGTGAACGCAACTCGGTAGGTAGCAGGCTTGAAGAGATCGCCACGGTACTGAACGGGATCGGGGACAAAAGCCGGACCGGTATCTGTTTTGACACCTGCCATGCTTTTGCAGCAGGGTATGACCTGCGGACACCGGATGCTGTATCGTCAGTGGCTGAACAGATAGATACGCTCTTTGGTCTGTCCCGAATCGCCCTCATCCACCTGAATGACGCGAAAGGAGCATGCGGCTCGGGTCTTGACAGGCATGAGCATATCGGATGCGGGTCTATCGGGGAGCATGGTATTGCGGCAGTCCTCCAACATCCGGGATTTAACAAAATCCCTGTCATCTGCGAAACACCGGTGGATGATCGGCGCGGTGACGCCGAAAACATTGCCGTGGTACGTCGCCTGGAGGCAGAAGTCTTCCAGAACGTTTGAGTCATCAGCCCTGATTTCCTTTATTTTTATCAAATATTCGGTTTTTATTATATTTTCAATACACTATTTCGTGCGCACCATCTGTTCATTTTTCCCGGCTTTTTCTGTGTCACGGTTCAAAAAAGGGGGCAGAAGCCGAGAACCTTATAGCCGATCTGATGAAATCTTACTATTATGGCGCTGGCCGGTGACGGGGTTTGTTTGAGGTCACCTGTTCCGGTACGCGTAAATCAGGTGTAACAATATGAACAGGATGGGACAGATCAGCCGGGGGATATTCCTTCTGGTTGTCATGGGGGCACTTTTTGGGACGATGGCTGCTGCCCAGCCGATTAAAGCACCGGCTGTGATCACCTCTCCCGGTGTGTATGAACTGAGCGAGGATGCCAGACAGATTACAGATGTCTATGGTGTCCAGATCCAGTGTTCTAATGTTGTGATAGATGGTGCCGGTCACTTCCTTGGGGGAGAAGAACGTGAGAAGTCGGCCGGTGTATTTGTCAACAAGTATGGCGGTTCGATCACCAATGTCACCGTGAAGAATCTCAACCTTGAGAACTGGGAGGGTGGCATTGTCTATAATTATGTGAAAGGCCAGAAGGGAGATTCAAATCTCATCACTGATTGCGACATTGTGAAGTGTGACAAGGGTATCCACATCGAGTACTCCGATTATGTCATGGTTGAAGAGAACCAGATCCGTGACTGTTCATCTGGTGTGGTTGTTGAAGAACTCTCGACCAATACAGATCTGAAGAAGAATACCATCAAGAGTTGCGGCGTAGGAATCGGCGTCGCCAACTCGCAGCAGACTACACTGGAAGAGAATACCATAAACACCTGTAAGGTTTACGGCGTCGAGGTGACCGACTCGGAGGGTACAGTCGCGAAGAAGAATGGAATCAGCGACAACAAATATGCCGCATTGAAGATTGAGAACTCTAAGAAATCGGAGATTACCGGTAACACCCTCTCCCAGACCGAAGTCGGTGCAGTGCTCATCATCGGCAATGATGTCCACAACGCCGAGATCACTGATAACTACTTCAGCTCATTCGAGAATGTTGTGGTCGATGATGTAAGCACAGATATCGCCTGGAATAAAACCCAGAAGCCGGGGATAAACATCCTGGGAGGGCCGTATCTGGGTGGAAACTACTGGGGATCTGCAGCCGGCACAAAGGGATATTCAGACACGGCAGCTGATAAAGACGGCTTTGGTATTGCTGATCAGCCGTACCGGATCAATGAGTACAACATCGACTACCTCCCGCTTACTCATACAACCGCAACCAAGGCTCCTGAAGAGCAGGAGATAACTCCTGATGTAAATGGTACCAACTCAACCCCTGATATCTCATCCGATCAGACACCAGTGCAGGAAACACAGCCTGAGCAAAGTCAGGAACTATCATCAGTATCAGAAAACAGTTCGGCAGTTCCTGTGAAAGAGGTAGTGACCCCGTCTGTAACGGAAAAAGCTATAGATCAGACAAATATCACAAAGCCCGGCAATACAACCAATATGAGTTCTCCTGTCCCGGTTCTCACCCTCAATGATCCGATCATGAATCGGTCTGTAGCCAATGCCTATCCGACTGTGAGTAGTCAGTTCCTTCAGGTCTCCTCTCCATCTGTCAACACTTCCGGTTCAGTTCAGGGTTCTGATAGTGTAAACAGTTCCTCTGAAACAGGAAACAATACCTCCCTTACAACAGGGGCAGCAGATAAACTGGCACTTCCTGCACAGAACGGGTACCTTGTGTTCCAGGTGTCAGAGTCAGGAGGCCGGGTCATTCTGACAACCACTACCGGTTCCGAGATCAAACTCGATACCATGCAGCAGAAGGACCTTGCAGTTCCGGTTCCTGTCGGTGGGCTCGAATACGTGACATACCGGGTTGAAAAGGATGGATACATTCCTGTTTCCGGGCCGATATACCCATATCCTGGTGCCGGACAGACAACATCGATCGCTGTCACCATGATAAAAAGCCCTGCCAATACAACCAGTCAGTCGATCCTTCAACCTACACAGAATGGGGTTAAACTATCAGGTAGCACGTATAGCCCGACACCTGTAAATACCACCGGAGCCGTAAGCCAGGTAAACGCCTCTTTGTCTTCGGCAGGTACAAACAAGACAGAACATACAACCCCATCACCGGTAGTCAGAAACCAGACTCTAAATGTAGCAAACAGTTCGACAGCCAACCAGACCGGTACATCTACAACCCACACTGAGCGAACCCCTGCAGTGGTTGCTGTAACAAACGGAGTGAGCCAGCCTTCATCCGACCAATCTCATGTCATCCGTGCATCGGCAGGCCCGGGAGGTTCTATCTATCCGAACGGTTCCGTAAGTATTGAGGATAAAGGCACCGGCTCCTTCATGATCGCACCAGATGGATCCCACAAGATCTCGTACCTGGTTATCGATGGTATTCAGACCAGCCCGATGTCTGAGTACCGGTTCATCAATGTCACCTCAGATCACACGATAATCGCCGGGTTTGCCTGAATCGAGATCAGGTTCAGGGAGTCCCACCCTTCCGGCTCTGGCGCTGTCACCGAATATATTTGATTATCCAGCAGAATAGAAAAATCAGGCCTCAATACCGGGTGTTATCTTTATCTTGCAAAAAAACGTTATTTGTACCATGAACCCCTCCCCCTGGTATTGCCTACTGCTGGTGCTGCTTCTTGCAGTGTCTGCAGTCTCGCAGGGGGCTTTTGCAGATTCCTCAAGTCAGACAATTCCAACACAGTTAACGTCACTTACGGCTCTTGAAACCCCGCCGAAGACAACGGGAAGTCCTACAGCCAAGGCGACTATCGCTCCGATTCATACCAAGGAACCGGTTATAAAACCGCCTGTTGACCAGCCATCTGCAACTCCATCAGGGACTCCCACTCCTGAGCTCCCCCAGGTCAGGGCAACACCGACGGTAGCCAAAACGACAACAACTCCTGAAGGTAAACTGACCGGGAACCCTAACGATAACGAGTCTGCCTCGACATACTTCCAGTGGGGACGGGCGTATGAAGACGCTGGCGATTACTCCGCTGCGGTTGAGGAGTATGATCGTGCCATTGCACGTGAACCCTATAATGCCGATGCCTGGTATCACAAGGCACTCTGCTATGAGAACCTCGGGATGTGGGATGAGGCATATCAGGCATACCGGTTCCTGCTCACCATTGATCCAGGGTATCCGGCATCAGTAAACATCAGCGGCAGCATCAGGGTGAATAACACAACCGACCGCCGACCGGTAAACAACCCCCCTGCGACCGGCACACCCCTGCTCTGGATTGCATCAGGAGTGATAATCACCGGGATGTTTGCAGCTGGTTTTGCCCTCTATCACCGTCGAAAGTTCCTGGAGGCTGTAAAAACCGGGGATATCTCTATCTCAACCCGTACAATACAACCGAACCAGGGACCATTCCCTGATCTTGATCTCATCGCATCTGATATTGCCCCGTACTATTGCGGTGATCCTGAAATCTTCAAGACTGTCATGCGACTCGCGGTTGAGATAGCAAGGGAAGGAAGGGAAGGTAAACCTGTAGGCACCGCGTTTATCCTGGGAGACAGCGATGCGGTTCTTGAACGATCACGGCAGCTGATATTGAACCCGGTATCAGGTCACTCAGAAAACGACCGGATGATAACCAGCCCTGACATGAGGGAGAATATCAAAGAACTGTCGCTTGTCGACGGTGCATTTGTAATCAGGGAGAATGGTATCGTCGAGGCGGCAGGCAGGTACATCTCTATTGATACCAGTGGGGTTACCCTGCCGAAAGGATTCGGTACTCGTCACGTATCAGTGGCAGCAATTACCCAGGAGACCAGTGCAATAGGGATTGTGGTGTCAGAGAGTGGAGGAGTGGTCAGGGTCTTTTCCAATGGAAAGGTCATCTTCGAGACGATGTGATCCTGCTATCCCGATATACTGATGACCATCCCGCCTTCCTGTACTATTGAAGAGCTTGCAGACGATCTGCTTCTTATACACACCAAGGGAGCACTTGGCAGGTATATTGCAGATTTCATTCCTGAATATGGGATGTACGATCTCCAGCTGATCAGCGAAAAACTGGAGCGTGATCTCCGCAAAGTACCAACCTCGTACAGAAACCGTGTTCTGCCTTACATGCGGGAATGGATATTCGGACGATACCACCGTGTCCTTATGATGAATCACAAGGATCGGTTTTCATCCCTGGATCATCCCTTATCAGATCCCGCGACGTATCAGTCGTTCTGTCGGATGCTTCCATCCTGATGCCTTATCACCGGTGATGAGAATGATCCCTATCCTGAAGAGAAGGCTCCCTGGTACCACTGCTTTATGTACCTGATGACAGCCTTCGCGATGTATGTGCTTGATGAGCCGGGCCATCCGGTTCAGATGCCATTTCCCGGTGGTCAGACTGTCTACCGGTCAGGGGATCACTACTACTGCCCGATCAGGGATAAGGAAGAGGAGATCTTCTACTCGATATGCAACTACTGCCCTGCAATACAGACTCCTGACTGAAAAAAGATTAAAATGAGATGTCGGGTCTCTTCTCGATATCTTCCCCGGCAAACTCAAGGTACTGGAGTTTTATGAGGCCTGCAAATTTGCCGATAAAGTTAGAGGGAATTGTATCCATCATGGTGTTGAACTGTTCGGCTACGTTGTTTGCAGTATACCGCTGCCTGGCTATCTCATCCTCGACCTGTTTCACCGAGTCCATCAGGCTTGTTACCGTCTGGGATGTCTTGAGGTCTGGATAGTTCTCCATCACTGCAAAGAGTCTTCCCAGCATTGAGCGTGATTCAGCCTCAATTCCTGCAAGATCTCCTGCACCTGCCGAGCCCACCGATGCACGCATGGCTGTTACCCTCTCCAGGGTATCCTTCTCAAAGGCAGCATAGGATTTTACTGCACCAAGGAGTTGCTCGATCATGTCAAGGCGTTTCTTCAGGGCAACCTTGATCTGTCCCAGTGTGGCCTCATGGGTGTTCTTCAGGCTGAAGAACCTGTTGTACAGTGATACGGCCCAGACCAACAGGCCTATTATTGCCAGTACAACAATGCCAGCGACAATTAAAAGAATCATACAGATCAGTTATTATCATCTCCTTTAATGGGTAATACTCTACCCCTTCACAAAGTGTCCGGGGTTATACAATGAGCAGGGCTGGAGATGAACGTCTGATAGTACCAAGGTATTCCCTGTCGTACCGGCTCATTTCAATCCTGCTTTTAATGGGTATCTTCCTGATAGCGATACTCTTCTCTGCTCTCTATCTGAATAACTCACGCTCAATTGAGAACGAGTTTATTCTCAGCCAGAACTATACCGAGCAGAGTCTGTCTACTTCGGTCAGACTTCTTCAGGAGACCCTGTTTATTTATGACGCTGCATACGAACCCGCATTGCAGGCAGCCATGTCCGAGTACCTCCTGAGTCTCAATGCTTCTGGTTGGGATCCAGGCAACATGGATCTTCAGGATCTTCAGGAGAGGATATATCAGGAGACAGGCTATCGGGCCGACCTTTTTGTGATAAGTGATGAAGGAGTCATCACCCGGAGTACGGATGATTCAGAAATGGGTCTGGACTTTAAACAGTTCCCTGAATTTTACCAGAATCTTACATCCATACGGCTGGGAGATGTATATGCATCTGATTCTATTATCCAATCTCTGGGAACCGGGGAGTTCAGAAAGTACGGCTATCAGCCCACTCCTGATCATCGGAATATCCTTGAGATCTCCCTGGATGTTGACGATCTGATAAGCAGAGTCAACCTCTCCTCGTTCTCAACTATATCCAATATGTATACCGGGAGTGTTCCCGGAGTCAAATCTGTCTTTATCTTTGGGAAACTTGCAGTCTTCAGGAACGATCCCAAAGAAGGTCTCCAGCATCCTGATCATTACAAGGTATCATACACCACGTTGACTGACCGGTTAGACCATATTAAGGAAGCCTTTGCATCGAAGAACAATATTGTCGCGGGAGATCCTGGTGCAAACGAATACCGCAGATACATGTATGTACCTTCACCAGAGACAACAGGCCCTTCCCTGTCTGAACTGGGACACGTCATTGAGATAACATATGATCTGCAGGAAATCAGGGATCGCCAGCATAGTGCCCTTCTGACCTATCTGTTCGGGGGTGTCTGTTGTATCATCATGGTTATGCTGGTGGCATTTGTGATCACCCGGTACATCACCCACCCGATAGATCAGATTGTGGCTGACATCGAGATCATATCAGATGGTGCGTATGATCATCCTATTACACATACTCATGGCTTTGAGTTCGGGCGCCTTGAAACCAGTATCGGGAAGATGGTTCACCATCTCAAGGATGATATCATCAGCATAAGGCAGAAGTCAGATGACCTGGATCATGAGCTTGGTCAGCGTATTGCTGCAGAAGAATCACTTCGGACTGCAAACCGGAAACTGAATCTGCTCTCAAGCATCACCCGTCATGATATCCTCAACCAGCTCTCGGTGATAACCGGGGCAATTGAACTGCTTCCTGAAGAAGGGTGCAGCAGCCTGTATCTTATCGAGATCATTCAGCGGTCTGTTGCCAACATTCATAAACAGATCTCATTTACCCGGTTGTACGAGCAGATGGGCTCGCACCAGCCCGAGTGGCAACGAATGGATGAGATGGTCATGCATGCACAGGAGGGGATCAGCCTTCACGGAATCAGGATAGAGAATACCGTCGGCAGGCTTGAACTCTATGCCGATCCGATGGCCAGCCGGGCTGTCTTCAATCTGTTTGAGAATGCAGTCCGGCATGGTGGCGAGGTATCACTCATAACCCTTGATTTCAAAGTCATTGATAGTGAGGGGATTATAGTAATTTCTGATGACGGGTATGGAGTTCCGGTCGGTGAAAAGGAGAAGATATTCGAGAGAGGATTCGGCACCAACACCGGGCTCGGTCTCTTTCTGGTCAGGGAGATCTTCCTGATCACCGAAATTAACATAGAGGAGAACGGAGTTGCCGGTCAGGGTGCCAGATTCGAGATACATGTTCCTGAAGGTGCATGGCGAATGGCTGAAGATGGTGCTTCTGGATGAGATGTTACTGATGATATATCCGAAGGTTTTTCCCGCGTCATTCTAATCATTACACATGACTCAGGTGTCTCTTCCCGGTTCTGCTGCAGAAGCTGCTGATCAACTGGCCGGGTGTTACTCACGCAAAGATGTTGAGGGTCTGCTTGCTATCACCTCGCCGCTCTTCAATGGATTCGGGTCAGGTTTGGATGAGGTTGTTCACTCATTTGAAGAGTTACGTGCCGGAATTTCCCGTGATTTTTCCCAGTGTGATGAGGTCACCATGAAATTTTCTGACACTCAGATTAAAGAAGTGCAGGGTTTTGCCTGGATGATTGCGAAATGCACAATAACTGCCCGGACCGGGAGTGAGGTTCTCTCCTTAACAGGAAGGATGAGTGCGGCCTTTATCTCGTCACCTGGCGGATGGCAAATTGCCCAGACGCATTTCTCTCTACCATATGGGGCACAGGAAGAAGGACAGTCATTTCCAACATAACTGAAAGACTCTGTCTCCAGAACCTCCGACCTGGGCAATCATCTCTTTTTTTAACCGAAAACCATAGGCCTTTATGCTCTGCTCGCACAGATATCCACCAAAGCGAGAACCTCATTCCCAGGTAGGGAACCGACGCTGGTCTGATCTGATACAATGCCAGCCCGGGATTCAGGTTCTGGAGCCGGTCATGAACAGCAGGAAATTATTTGTCGGCAACCTCACGTATTCAGTCAGGGAAGAGCAGCTCAAGGCATTATTCTCCCGTTTTGGAGAGGTTGTCAGTGTACGGGTACTTGAGAAGAAAGGGTATGGTTTTGTTGAGATGGCGACCCCGGAGCAGGCCGGTGCTGCCCGTGAGGCTCTGAGCGAGACCGAGTTTGAAGGCCGGAATCTGTTAATAGATGGTGTGAGGCCTCCCCTTAAATCAAAGAAGAGTCCACACAAACCGAGACCGAGTGGCAGTTCCCATTCCAGTCCAGGCTCAAGACCTGCAAAGCCCGGCTCCGGATACGGGTACCGTGGCAAAAAACCAAATCCATCAGGGCATGGTGGAAGACCTGGGCAGCGTTCTCCTTCAAACAGGAGGCCATCAATGCCTTCACGGAGGAATACGGGATCAGGATCGCGGAGATCCTGATCTGAATACGACCTGTATGCGATTCAGTTCTGTGCACTATCAAACTGCCTGATTACTTCCGGGAGACAGGTCACCACTCCCTTAATTCCTGAAACGGTAAGTGTCATGAGGATGGCATCCACAACTTCTTCTCTTGTTGCTCCCATCTGCCTTGCCATGGGGATATGAGCCCGGACTGCCCCTTCATCACCTGCTGCTGCCTTCATCGCGATGTAGATGAGTTGTTTTGTCTTGCCATCAAGACCCCCCGACCCGGCAACCGCTTTAATCAGATTGTTGAAGGCCTCTGCGACATCGGGTGCTTCCTGTTGGAACAACTCCATTGGATTCTTATTCATAATGAGTATTGGATCCGCGGAATTATCAGGACATATCCTCAATCCTTGTTTATCGTAAACCGCCATCCGCATCTGAAGTCTCCCACAGGTTCATCAGGAGGACAGGAGATACACTCGGTTCTGATGTCAGGATCGATTGTACTGGCAAAGCTTGGATAGTCCACCAGTCCGATCTGCTTGCATGGGAAGAACGGCAGTCCTTTTCGGTGACGTGCATCCTGGGTACGACAGGTCACCATGAACAATTCAAGGGTATAATGATCAGGCCTTGAAATTATACAGGTGTTGATCTGTGCAAAGAGCCGGGCTCCGAGTGCACGGTCCAATGCATCGAGCCCCCCGTGCTCTGGAAGGTTCAGGCGTGCAGTGATTCTTCGTGCTTCGATAACTGAAACTCCTCCCATACCTTTATATCACAAGCCATGGCTGCATCAAGCCCGTATGCCTCTTCAACGGCAAGAAACCAGAGCCCGTCCATGGCAAGCCAGTTCTTTGCTGCATCAGCAAGTTCATTTTGGAGCCTTCTGATCTCATCTGCCATATCTGATTCGTTCTTCATCATGCTCAGATCATGTCCTGATCGGACAGGTATTATTCACGTAACGATAAAACTGCCTGCACGCCCTAATTGTATGGAGACGGTGAATTATTCAGGTTCGCATGAAAAAGCGGGGGTATTTTTCTGGTTTACGCACTGCCACCAGAGGTGTTTGTCACCCTCATATCAAGGGCTTTTTGCAGAACAGCAACAGTCTCTTCAGAAGTGTCCTGACTCATTCCGAACCAGACCTGCTGTTCATCTACCCTGAGTGCAATGGATATAGTCTTTTGGTCAATTTTCATGTCTGCAATAGCCCATTGTCCTGCACGCTCTCCATGGAAGAAGGCATCTATAGAGCCATTCTCAACCATCTGAATGAGTGAAGAGATATCGTCTGCGGTCACGATACTCGGTTCTGGTATACCATATTTCGTAAGCATCCCGTAATGTGCATCTCCTGAAACAACCCCTACCTTCAGATCTTTCAGGTCATCCGGACTGGTGAGTTTGATATTAGATGCAGAATTTACGAAGAATGCACTTGAATCGTTTGCGTATGGTCCTAACCACTTAAGATCGTTCTCACGTTCCGGTGTTCTGTATAATGCCAGAAGGAGAGTTCTAGGGCCGGCTTTTGTGGTATTATACGCCTTATCCCAGGGTAGCAGGGTAATTGATCCCTGATTTATCTTGGTACCTGTATCAGCAGAGATCTTCTCGATCAGATCCACTGCCTGACCTGAAGCCTTGCCATCTACAAGATACGAAAATGGAGCATACTCTTCACCAACAACTGTCAGACCTGAATCATCTGTTGGATTTTCAGCAGTTGTCATCCCGGCAGCAGTACTTAGTAAAAAGAGGATTAGCAGAATGTGGAGCCGTAGCATATAAGAGAAGCATCCTTGCTCAAAGATAACGATGTCGCCTGAAGCCGACTCGTGCAAATACTTCAAAATGGTTGAACACAGGGATAATTCGACAACCAGATATCTACAGACCCTGATATTCTTTGTATGGGGGATGAACCTGCAGGTGAGTCTGACCTGATTTCTACGCAGATACTCGAAATTCTCATCAGGGTCGTACAAAAAGCAGCCTTCATCGATAGCCAGCCGGTGGATCTTGGGGATGGTTCGTTATTATCGGCTGGAGAGATTCATCTTATCGACATGGCCGGGCAGTATCCGCATGATACCATATCCGGACTTGCAAGCCGCCTGGGTGTGACAAAGAGTGCGGTGTCCCAGATGGTGCAGAAACTGGTGGTCAAGGGATATATTGATCGCTGCCGTGAAGAAGGCAACCGAAAAAATATCTGTCTGCATCTCACTCCATCCGGGAAAAAGGCCTTTGCGTGGCATACATCCCTTCACTCCTGTGTTGATGATCAGATCTGCTCGTATCTCTCATCCCTTTCCTATAATGATCGTCAGATTCTGCTTGAGCTTCTGATCAGAATGAGTACAACCATCGATCACTCTCTCAAGATTCGGGATGATCATATCAGAAATTTTCTCTCCACATACTCAGTTGAGTCTTCGTGACATCATCCCCTTCTTGTGGGAATCACCTCTGATACATTGTAGTAAAGTATCTAAACCATTTTCTCTATAAACTATTCTGCCGGGATCTGATCTGAAGCCTGTTTGCTTCACGAGACCCCGATATGGAGCAGAAATGACTAACCACGTATCTGAATCTGACTTTTCTCCGCTCAGCAGGACTGACGGACCTGATGTGATCGGTATCTTCAATCATTATATCAAGAACAGTTATGCTGCCTTTCTGGAACAGCCGGTACCTGATACTTTTTATGACCATATGCTCGGGCTTCTGGGATCATTTCCATCTGCAACCATCAGACAAGATGGCGTTCTGGTTGGATTCGGGATGCTTCGCCCCCATAACCCCATGCCCGCTTTTGCCCATACTGCAGAGGTGACCTACTTTATCAGCCCTACCCATACCGGGTCCGGGATTGGAGGGGCAATGCTCTCATACCTGGAGAAGAAAGGCCGTGAATTCGGAATTACCTGCATACTTGCACAGATATCATCCCTGAATGAGGGGAGTATCAGATTCCATGAGAAACAGGGCTTTACCCACTGTGGAAGATTTCAGAATAGTGGAAAGAAGAACGGAATGTTCTTTGATACCGTCTGGATGCAGAAACAAATATAAATGAAATATGTCGTCCCTACCTCCCAGATTAATATTATTGACGTTAATCTGTTTACAACTCTATGTTGTCGGTCCTGTATGTGGATGATGAGCCTGGACTCCTTGAGATCGGGAAGATTTTCCTGGAACGGGGAGGCAACCTCAAGGTTGATATTGTCTCATCTCCCCTTCAGGCACTCTCCCTGATTGCGGAGTTTACATATGATTGTGTGATATCAGATTACCAGATGCCGGGAATGGACGGGCTGGAACTTCTGAAAAAAGTCAGAGAAACCTGGCGTCCCCTCCCTTTTATTCTCTTTACCGGAAAAGGCAGGGAAGAGGTTGTGATTGAAGCCCTGAATAATGGTGCTGATTTTTATCTGCAGAAGGGTGGTGAGCCGAGGTCACAGTTTGCCGAGCTTGAACATAAGGTTCGTCTTGCAGCAGAAAGGAGGCAGGTCTCCGCAGAACTGCGCAACTCTGAACGGATGCTTACCGATCTGATCGACTTCCTTCCTGATCCCACATTTGCTATTGATCTTGACGGCAAGGTGATCGCCTGGAACAGGGCCGTAGAAGAGATGACCGGCATCAACAAAAAAGAGGTGCTGGGATGCGGGGACCTGATATATTCTGTTCATCTATTCGGGGAGAAGGGTCCACTCCTTATTGATCATGTTCTGCGTGAGTTTCCCGATGCAGCGAAACTCTATCCATACATTGCCCATGAGGGTGACAAGTTCATAGCAGAACGGTTCGTTCCGAATCTTAATGGAGGTGCTGGAGCATACCTCTGGCTTGTTGCCTCACCGATTTACAACTCCGAAGGAGATGTCATCGGCGCAATTGAGTCTATTCGGGATATCACATCGAGAAAAAGGGCCGAAGAAGAGCTTCGGGCAGCATTTGAACAACTTGCTGCAACTGAAGAGGAACTGCGGCAGCAGTACCAGGACCTTGCACAGAGTGAGAAGCAGATCAGGGACAGTGAGCGGCGTCTGAATGATATCATCAGCTTCCTTCCTGATGCCACGTTCGCCATTGATCAGGATGGAATCGTCATTGCCTGGAATCATGCTATGGAAGAGATGACCGGTGTCTCACGGGCAGAGATGCTTGGAACCGGTGATTTCTCATATGCAGTCCCTATCTGGGGCATCAGAAGACCGATGCTCATCGATGCAGTGCTCCGGGGAGATCCCTCGGTTGAGGCCCAATACAAATCCCTGACAAAGAAGGGCAACAAGTTCTTTTCAGAAGTTGAACTTCCCCACTTTTACGGGGGGAAAGGAGGGTACTTCTGGTTTACTGCAACCCCACTGTACAACTCTGAAGGTGAGGTCATCGGGGCAATCGAGTCCATCCGTGATGTAACTGAACATAAGCGTGAGCAGGATGAACTCAGGGCTGCATATGAACAGATTGCTGCCACCGAAGAAGAATTGCGGCAGCAATACAAGGATCTGGCCTGGGGAGAGGCACGGATAAGGGAGGATGAGCGGTTTATCAACGACGTCTTCTCAAGCATTCAGGACGGTATAACAGTTCTTGATACTGACCTCTGCATTCTGAAGACAAATCAGGCTATGGATGGTTTGTCCCATGATAATGTATCCATACTTGGAAAGAGGTGCTATGAGGTCTATCACAAGGCGGCCACACCATGTGCTGACTGTCCTGCTCTGCATACTCTGCGAACCGGTCATCCTTCGCATAAGATCATAAAAGGGCGTGGAGAAGGTGAAAAATCCGGTCAACTCGATGTGTATACCTATCCACTCTATGATTCGGTAGCAGGGAAGATGACCGGGGTTATTGAGTACGTCAGGGGGATTACCGAACGCACCAGGTCAGAACCGGATATTTCTGTTGAAGAGAAACCCGGCTCATCCCGGTAACCATGCCCCGTCTGAACTGGCGGAAGTATCAGGACCGGTTTGAACACCTCTCCGAGGAAATTCTATCTGAACAGATTCCCGCTGAAACATCTCTTCTCCCAAGGTTAATTGAGATCTGTCATGATGATTCCGCAGCAGACCTCTTGATCCTCGGTGCTGAAGCCCCGCTGCTTGCATATCTTGAGTTTCTTTTTGCCCGTGCTGAAGGCCCGTACTCTCCATTGTTTGTATCATACTCCCGGCTTATCACACTGGTATTTCGTCTCTCCTTCCCGCTCAAAACCCTGCTTGACCTCAACGCAGCAGATGCCATAGGAAACATGATCCTGAACAGGCGAGGCAGGCTGAAGTTTGTTATAGCCGATGATCTTGAACTCTCCCTTCTGCTTGAACGATGGCCAATGTTCGGTCTTCACCCGGTAACGGAGCGACAGGTCTTTGACGCAATCCTTAAGAAATCTGATATCAGTCACCGGCTCTCTTCAGAAGATCCCGACCTTCTCGTACGGCTGCTTGAGGTCTTTCCACAGTACCAATCAGAGTTCATACCTGCAGGAAAAACCCGTGAGGGTCTGATCGTTGCAAGGCAGGACCAATCACCCCTCCCGTCCCAGCGGAGATACCATCGCTTGTATACCCGCCTGCTTGAGCAGGGATATGATGTCAGGCAGATGATCAGGGATGAAGAGCAGCGTGTTCTCCCGATACAGATGCGCAGAAACACGTTCCTTTCATTTCTCGTGAAGCAACTGCATGGGGGAGAATGTCAGATCTGTGCGCTGACAGGCCAGAGCAATCAAGCAGGTAAATCCCCGATTACGGTTCATCACATAATTCCCTTGTCTGAAGGAGGGTCTGACACTGGCAGAAACATGCTGGTAGTATGCATGAGTCATCACAAGGCGATTCATGACGGGAGGATCGATATCTGCCTGTATGACATGATCGAGGTCAGGTGCGATACGAGTATCTATCAGATAGAACCCAACCTCTGACATGCCGTTCACGTACATGAAATACTCATCCTTTATCGGTATCTCTCGCCAAGTTTCTATCCTGGTGTGCCGTGAACGCAGTTATCATTGTCATCATCTCCATCTGTGTACTTGCTCTTGGATACCGGTACTACGGTCTGTTCATTGCAACCCGGGTGCTTAAACTCGACGAGAAGAGGAAGACTCCTGCCGAATCAGAGAACGACGGGCAGGACTACTATCCTACCAATAAATATCTCCTCTTTGGTCATCACTTTGCAGCGATTGCGGGCGCCGGCCCGCTGGTAGGCCCGGTTCTAGCAGCCCAGTTCGGGTACCTTCCCGGTATGCTCTGGATTCTTATCGGTGCGGTAGTAGGAGGAGCCGTGCATGACGTTGTTGTCCTCTTTGCTTCAGTCAGGTATCATGGGCAGAGCCTCTCTCTAATTGCTGAGGATCTCCTCGGCAAACGTGCCGGGATCATCGCTTCACTTGCCATCATCTTTATCCTGATGCTCACTCTTGCAGGTCTCTCCCTGGCAGTGGTCAAGGCACTCTATATGAGTCCGGTCAACACCCTTACGGTCCTCTCAACAATCCCTATTGCCCTCTTCATGGGATACTACATGAACAGGATACGGCCTTTCGATTACCTTGGGGGGACGGTCATCGGTCTTGTTATGCTCACCCTCGTCATCCTCGCAGGGCCGTTCCTTGGTCATATCCCCCTGGTATCCTCCCTTTTTACTCTCGGTGAGATCCCTCTCAGGGTTATGATCCCGGTATATGGAGTTTTGGCAGCGATTCTTCCTGTCTGGCTCCTGCTCTGTCCACGTGATTACCTCTCGACATATCTTAAGATCGGCACTATCCTGATTCTGGCAGTGGGTATTTTTATCGTCCAGCCTGATATCCAGATGCCTGCAGTGACCGATTACGTGAACGGAGGAGGCCCTGTCATTCCAGGCCCTGCCATACCGTTTCTGTTCATCACCATTGCCTGCGGTGCCCTTTCTGGATTTCATGCGATCATCGGTACCGGTACCACACCGAAGATGATCACCAATGAACGTGATATCCTTCCCGTAGGGTACGGGGCCATGCTCATGGAAGGATTCGTCGCGATCATCGCTCTTATTGCAGCCTGTTCGATGATTCCTGCCGATTATTATGCCATCAATGTACCGCCTGCTGTATACAGCACACTCGGGATGGTGCCGGTTCAGCTCCCTGAACTTGAGCAGATGATCGGCGAGACTCTATCTGGCCGGACCGGCGGTGCAGTATCGCTTGCAGTAGGAATGGCTGCTATCTTTTCAAAGCTCCCCTTTTTGCAGGGGCTCATGAGTTACTGGTATCACTTTGCAATCCTGTTCGAAGCCGCCTTCGTGCTTACTGCAGTCGATACCGGAACACGGGTAGGCCGGTACCTGCTTCAGGAACTGCTAGGCAGGTTTATTCCCCGGTTTTCTGAAAAGAGATGGTTCCCGGGCATCATCATCACCAGTATCCTCTTCACCTTCTCCTGGGGTTACCTGCTCTACACCGGTGAGATATCGACCATCTGGCCGCTTTTCGGGATGTCAAACCAGTTACTTGCAGCAACTGCCCTCATCGTAGGCACAACCCTTCTGATCAAAATGGGACGGCAGCGGTACATGTGGGTAACTGCCATTCCCGGATTAGTGATGATTCCAATAACCCTTGATGCGGGGTACCTCAATATCCTTAACTACCTGAAGATGCAGTCCGCAACCGGATATCTTCTTACCGGGATCTCGATTGTTCTGATGGTTCTTATGGTCATGGTCCTGGCCGAGGCCATCTGGAAATGGCATGTGCTGCTCGCGAAAAAAGCTCCTGCATAAGGCCGGACTCACCCGGTCATATGCAGACTAGGAGCATGAATTACAGGCTGATGACCATACCATCCTCACCGATGATGAGATCATCCATATCAACAGTTTTTCTTATATCTCGTCTCATCGTGATGCTTGTATACAGGTCAGCGGCAAAATGCACGAGTGCCAGCCTTTTTGCACCTGCTTTCCTGGCAGCATCAATAGCCATCTCCGGGTTCATATGTGGCCATGCAGGTATCTCCTGGCCTGGAAGATAAGAGCACTCTGATATCAGAAGGTCAGCTTCTTTTGCAAGGTTCCGGTAATTATCGCACGGACCTGTATCAGTACAGAAGGTGATGATCTTTCCGAGCTCAAATCTGTACCCATACACGAGCTGGGTATGAACAAGAGGTGCGGTCGTCACCGGGACTTCGCAGACTGTTCTTCCTTCAGGGATATCGGTGATGGTCACCTTGTACGGCAGTTCTGTAACCGGGACAGTGAACGGGTACCCGATGAATGAACTGAGCAGATCCCTGGTGCCTGGTGGTCCGTAGATCGAGAGACCTTTTGCAAACCTGAGCCGTGCAAGTGAATGTAGCCCGCTGATATGATCCAGATGGAAATGGGAGATAAAAAGACAGGCCGGTGTCTGAACTTCAGGGCAGATTTCTGCAACCTTGTGTATCCCGTCTCCCGCATCGAGGATGATTGCTACTTCAGATGTCTGGATTAATAATGAGAGGGTATTGCCAGTTTCTGTCGAGTACCAGCCGTTGGTCCCGAGAAGGGTGATGGTTATTGGTATCATGCACTCCATAATCCATTGGTTCTGTCTGGTATCAAGGCTAATCATATATTCTTCATCTGTTCTGCCAAATTTAATCTACGAACTCTTATAGAAAAGAATATCAGGTTCTCGACGAGAATACCCACACTGAAGAGGGTGGCAGATCGTTGATCTCTGTGTTGTATGTGGATGACGAGCAGATGCTCCTTGAGATCTGCAAGATATTTCTGGAAAAAACCGGAGACCTGCAGGTCCAGACCGAGATATCGGCCCGCCGTGCCCTTGAACGCATTCAGCAAGAGCCCTTTGATGTCATCATATCTGATTACCAGATGCCCGGAATGAATGGCATCGAGTTTCTGAAACAGATCCGTGCTAGTGGGAGCACAATTCCGTTCATCATCTTCACGGGCAGGGGCAGGGAAGAGGTTGCAATTGCTGCACTGCGGGAGGGAGCTGACTTCTACCTGCAAAAAGGAGGGGACCCGACCTCACAGTTTGCAGAGATGAACAACCAGATCCACCAGCTTGTCCGCCGGAGGAGGGCTGAACTCTCAGTGAAGGAGAACGAGCAGAAGTATCATGCCCTCTTTGAATCAGCCCACGATGCAATTCTTCTTCTTGATAATAACAGGATCATTGAGTGTAATCCGCAGACTGCAACGTTGTTTGAAAGACCACTTGAAGAGATCTTCGACCATACTCCGATGGATTTCTCTCCTGAGTTTCAGGATGACGGGTCCCGTTCGCAGGATGCAGGTTCATCCCTGATCAATGCTGCCCTTTCAGGAACTCCTCAGTTATTTGAGTGGAAACACCAGCGTGCTGACGGGACAACCTTTGACTGCGAAATCAATCTGACCAGAATACTTGTCAATGATAAATATCTCCTCCTGGGAATCATGCGTGATATCACCACCCGCAAAAGGAATGCGGAGGAGTTGCGTAGAAAGAGCGAGGAACTTGCAGCCTCATACGAGGAACTGCTCAGTACCGAAGAGGAACTCCAGGCACAATACCAGATAATTGCCCAGAGTGAGCAGGCACTACGAGGGAATGAGGCGAAACTTAACGCTATTCTGCAGGGATCACCGATCCCCCTGTTTGTGATAGGTATTGATCACGCCGTGATTCACTGGAACAATGCCCTTGCTCTCTCAACCGGCATTGAGGCTTCAGGTGTTATCGGGACAGATCAGCACTGGCGGGTCTTTTATCCGGAAAAACGCCCCTGTCTTTCAGATCTGTTGATCGACGGAGATTTTGAACATCTACAGGAGTGGTACGGGGATAAGGTTGGCAGATCAGCGATTGTTCCTGATGCATATGCTGGTGTTGGGTTCTTCCCCCATCTGGGAAAAGATGGGATCTGGTACTCATTTACGGCAGCACTCATCCGGGATGATTCAGGAAGAGTGATTGGAGCACTTGAGACCCTGGAGGATATCACGAGCCAGAAACAGGCGACCCTGGCTCTCGCAGAGAGCGAATCCCGGTATCGTGGTGTCGTGGAGAATCTGCAGGATATCTTTTACCGGAGCGATCTTGAAGGCAGGCTTGTCATGGCAAGCCCGAGTGTACTACCTCTATTAGGGTATGAAACCCTGGAAGAATGCCTTGGCAGGAAAATTTCACATGATTTCTATGCAGATCCTGCCGATCGTGACAGGTTTGTCTCTGAAGTTTTTAAGAACGGATCTGTCACCAACTATTTCGTAACCCTGAGGAGGCATGACGGGACGTTGGTTCCTGTCTCCACAAACAGCCATGTCTATTACGGGGCTGATGGAAATCCTGCCGGTATAGAAGGAACATTCAGGGATATATCAGAACAGATTGCAACTCATGAACGGATCAGGAGGAATGAGGCAATCCTCTCTGCTGTTATAAATGAGTCTCCCGTTCCCCTCTTTGTCATCGACAGCAACCATCGTGTAATTCACTGGAACAAGGCTCTTGAAAAGTACAGCGGAATAGCGGCAGTTGATACTATCGGGACAGACCAGCAGTGGCGTGCATTCTACCAGGCCGAACGTCCCTGTCTTGCAGATCTCCTCGTTCAGGAAAAGATTACAGAGATTCCCCGCTGGTATCAGGGTAAGTATGCACCATCCCGGCTTATCGACGGTGCCTACGAGGCAGTAGACTTCTTCCCTGACATCGGTGAGCAGGGCTGCTGGCTCTACTTTACTGCTGCCCCGATCAGGGATGCCGAGGGAGTCATCATCGGTGCAGTCGAGGTGCTGCAGGATATCACCGAGCAGAAGGCTGCAGAGGAGGAGATTCAGACACTGACCCGGTTCCAGGAGAGCATCATCATGAGTGCCAATGTCTGGCTCATGGTGCTTGATAAAGGGGGTACAGTCGTAATCTGGAACCATGCTGCTGAAGAGATAACGGGCTATGCAGGAAGTGAGGTCTCGGGGCGATCCTGGATCTGGAAGGCACTGTATCCTGATCCTGCATACCGGAGGTCTGTGACCTCTTCCATCTTCAGGGTCATAGAGAACAACCTCTATCTTCAGGACTTTCAGACAACCATCCTGACGAAGTCTGGCGAAAAAAAAGAGATCCTCTGGAATACCCGGGCTATCAGTGATACGGTTTCAGCGACCGGACGGTATGTCGCCATTGGGATTGATATCTCGGGAAGGATTCAGGCTGAAAAGGCACTGCGTGAGAGTGAGAACACCCTTCAGGCGATCGTGAAAGGTTCACCTATTCCCCAGTTTGTGATAGATCGTGACCATCGTGTTATCCAATGGAACAAGGCACTTGAGACCTACTCGCGAATTCCAGAGAGCGAAGTGGTAGGGACAGATCAGCATTGGCGTGCCTTTTATGCAGAAAAACGACCTTGTATCGCTGATCTGGTTGTTGATGGCGCTGATGCTACAACAAACTTCGCGTTCCCTGAACACTATGAACATTCAACCCTTGTAGACGGCGGGTACCAGGCAATCGATTACTTCCCTACGATGGGTGATGGTTCATGGCTCTCATTTACCGCTGCTCCGATCAGAGATGGTGCCGGAAACGTGATCGGTGCACTTGAGACCCTTGAGGACATCACCGAGCGAAAAAAAGCAGAAAATTCCCTGCTTGAGAGTGAAGAGCGGTTTCGAACCGTCTTCACCCTTGCGAACGATGCAATCTTTCTGTACAGGATTGCTGACGGAGAGCCTGACCAGTTCGTTGAGGTGAATCATACCGCCTGCAGTCGGCTTGGATACACACGGGAAGAACTCCTCATGCTCTCTCCTCCTGATATTCTTGACACGGAATCGATTATTCGTGAACGTGAACACCTCGATCTTCTGGAAAAGATGGGGCATGCAACCTATGAGTCTGTTCTCCTTACTAAGGCAGGGGATCCTGTTCCGGTTGAGATCAGTTCCCATTCGTATGAGTTCAAGGGTGTGCAGGTGGTTCTTTCAATTGCCCGTGATATCTCTGAGCGGAAACGGTATGAGTCTGCAATCAGGACCGCGAACAATAAACTGAATCTGCTCTCAAGCATCACCCGTCATGATATCCTCAACCAGCTGACTGCCCTGAGCGGGTACCTTGAACTCTCTGATGAGGTTGCAGATGGCGATGAGAGTCGCGGGCTGATTGCGAAAGAGAAGAAGACTGCTGACACGATTATGAGGCAGATCCTCTTTACCCGGGATTATCAGACCGTCGGGATTCAGTCACCGATCTGGCAGGATCTCTCGTCAGTTATTCAACAGGCAGCCCATCTGCTCGACACCGGTGATATTGCAATCTCTATCGATCTTTATTACTGTGAGATATTTGCAGACCCGCTGCTTGAGAAGGTCTTCTTCAATCTGATTGACAACTCCCTGCGGTATGGAAAAAACCTTACAATGATCTCATTCACCATCGAGAAGCATGAAGGCCGGACTATTCTGGTCTGTAGCGATGACGGTGGTGGTATTCCGCCGGCAGAGAAGGAAAACATCTTTAATCGCAGGTATTTCAGCAATACCGGGTTCGGGCTCTTTCTCTCCCGCGATATCCTCTCGATAACAGGACTTACCATTACAGAAACCGGGGAGTTCGGGGTTGGAGCACGGTTTGAGATTGGGATACCCAATGGTGGTATCCGTTCATGCAGATGAGCTGGTTGAACTCTTGATCTAATGTTCGCATTCGGTCAGGAAAGGCAGTTCGATATACTCTCCGTGTTTCATCGCTTCTGATGCAGCAGCCAAGTCAGTGATGGCTATCCCTGTTGAGTCAAAGATGGTGATGGCTTCCCGGCTGCTCCTCCCTGCTCTTCCGGTCAGAACCTCCCCGAGTGTTCCTGCGATGCTGTCAGGCAAGAGCAAGCCGTCCCTGATGGAAACATTCACCTCTCCTGAATGAACAGCCTGCTCGCGGTCATCAACAAATATCTCTGCTCTTCTGAGAAGTATGGGATCAAGTTCCTGTTTTCCCGGTGCATCGGCCCCTATTGCATTGATGTGAGTTCCGTCAGAGATCCAGTCGTTCATGATAACCGGGCTTGTAGACGGGGTGGTGGTCAGCAGCAGATCAGAACCAGCAGCCTGCTTAATGCTGGTGACCCTGATATCAAACGAGGAGAACTCTGCAGCCAGCCGTTCTGCACTCTTCTGGCTTCGAGACCAGACGTTGACCGACTCGATTCCAAAAATTTCTCCAATAGCCAGAAGTCCGGATCGCGCCTGCCTTCCTGCACCGATAAGACCGAGCGTTCCCTTTTTCACCGGAGCAAGAGCATGTGTTGCCACTGCTGCAACAGCCCCGGTCCGAAGGTCTGTCAGCCCGGTTGCATTCAGGACTGCAACTGGTTTTCCTGTCGGAGGGTCAAGAAGGATGGTGAGCCCCATCACGGTCGGGAGCCCCTGACTCCTGTTACCGGGGTGGACATTTACCACCTTGACTCCTGCAGTCTTCAGGCTGGGCAGGTACGACGGCATGGTCCTGAAATCCCCGCCTGGAAGCGTGACATAACTCTTCGGTGGCATCTCACATCTCCCGTTCCCTTGATCCAGAAATGCCATTCTCACCGCTTCTATCAGATCAGGCATATCTATGGCGGATTCCGGGGCCGGATAGTATCGCATGGTAAGAGATCGGGCCGGGAGATCAAAAAAGTTCCGAAAGGGAGATTTCCTGAATGTGTTGGAGTGTTACTTTCTCCGGCAGGTTATACAGTTCTTGAAGAATCTGAAGATCTCAAGGACGATGGATCCGACTGCCCCCAGCGAGATCACGATGATGATGAGGGCAACGAGTGACATATTCTCCTTGATGACCGGGATCGTTCCAAGGAAGTAGCCGGCAAGAGTGAATGTACAGACCCAGAGGATACCGCCGCAGATATCAAAGGGGAGGAACTTCTTGTACTCCATCGCTCCCATTCCTGCGATGAACGGGGTGAAAGTCCTGACAAATGGTGCAAACCGTGCGACGATGATGGTGAATGGTCCGTATTTTTCAAAGTATTCGTGAGTCCTGTCAAGATGCTCTTTTTTGATCATCGGCAGGTTCATTTCAAGGATCTTCTGGCCTACAAACCTCCCGATAAAGTAGTTCACATTGTCTCCTATGATGGCTGCAGATGTGATAATGAGCAGCAGAAGGCTGATGTTGAGCCCTCCAACAGCAGCGACTGTTCCGGTTATGAAGAGGAGTGAATCACCGGGGAGGAACGGAGTGATCACAAGCCCGGTCTCGCAGAAGATGATTACGAACAGAATCCCGTAGATGAGGTTCCCGTACGATGCAACCATCGCAGGGAGATATTTGTCAAGATGGATGAACAGGTCGATGAACCCGGGGAGTGCTTCCAACATGTGGTGATCTGTTACCTATAACCAGTAAAATATCTTATTGCCTGTTTTCCTCATTAGCAGGGCTTATCTGCCTGATCCGGATGTTATCTAATGAAGGGTCTCAGAATCCGGTAGAGAAATCCTGGCTGGAGGTTTATTGCATGGGAGTCACACATCTCGTGACAGCAGTAGCACCTGATGCAGGTGGCAGTTTCGAATATTGGATACCCGTTCTTCAGGTGTATTGCACTAACCGGGCAGATCCGTTCACACTTCAGGCACCTGATGCAGTTCCGCCTGATGAGATGGGGATGCAGGGTGTATGAACCGGCCAGCCTGTGAAGGGCTGGGCGAAGGAGACTCCGAATCCATGAACTGCTGCCACCTGGTGTCTGGGTCTGCGGCTTTCTGGTATCAGACCGTGCGAGTTCTTCGACTGTTGCGCCTTTCACCTCTATCCAGTTCTCATCTATGAGACCCTGTTCTCCTGCAGCCTTTATGCTCCCTATTGAGAGCGGATCAAACCCGATCAGCCTTGCAGCCACGATGTCAAGGGCGATGTAATTCGGGCTTGCAAGAATGGTGCCGAGTTTTGCAGGAGTTCCTGCCATCGGTCCGTCTCCCTCCATGATCTCAACAGCATCCATCACCTGGAGAACCGGTTTCACACAGCGGTTCAGGTCAAGGAGCATCTTTCCAAAGAGTGAGGGGTCCTGCATTCTGGCATGGTACGGAGGCTTGTCAAGGCCGGGTATAGCACCGAACATGTTCTTTGTCGCCCCGGTCAGACCTGTGTAAATATGGGTCTTGAGTTTTGAGACGACAACAACTGCATCAGCGTCAAGGATCGGTGAGATGATCTCGAACTGTTTGACAAAAAAGCCGTCAGGGAATGATACTGTTCGTGAAGAGGTGTCTTCGTTGAGCGTAACTCCGGGTAATGTGCCGATACCTGTGTATTCTGCGAGATCGTACGCCTTGAGAAGGTTCTTTGGTTTGTATGGGATCCCTGCTCCCGGACTGTCTGCAACGGTCACCGTGCACCCGAGTCCGGTGATGATTGTACAAACTGCTTTCAGCACAGCCGGGTGAGTGCAGACTGCCTTTGCGGGCTCTGCTCCCATCAGGAGGTTGGGTTTTACAAGGACATGCATCCCTGGTTTCAGGTATCTGCTAATGCCCCCTGTCAGGTCAATTGCCTTCTCCACTGCCTGATATACCTGGTCTCCATCATACCCGTCACAGCTGACCAGCCCGACCGGTACCTTCTTCACGTCCTCCTGATTCATCATTAGCGGTTCTATTCTTTCTTTCCTGCACGTGATGCCATGTACTTGAGGTAACTTATCCTCTCGTCTTCCTGAGTTTCAGGTGAAACCTGCTCCGGTTTGCGGTCAGGTTTCGGTGCAGATTTAGATTTCTTTGAACCCTGGTAAGGATGCGGGTTCTTTGGAGGTTTTTCCTTTATCTTCTTCGGCTTCGTTTCGTTGGGTCTACGGTCAGAATTATCCTTGTTTCCAGGATGACTGGTCTTTTTTCCCTGACCTGATGATGATGAATGCTTCCCTTTTTGCTGATCCTTGGCCTCTTTTGTCTGTTGTCCTAAATCAGTCGGCAGGCGGTCCCTTCCTGATGGTACTGCCTTCTTACTCGTCTGTTCAGAGACAGGAGCTGGATACTGGCCGATCCGTACTGTAGGTTTTTCAGGTTTCGGCTCTGGTTTCTTAGATTTTTTAAACTCATCGGTCACATCGGTGAGATGATGAGCCCTCTCTTCAGGCTGAGCTGGAACTTTAGCCCGGAATGGCCGTTCTGAATTATCCCTTCTGTCTGGTTTTCGTCCAGACCTATGGGATTCAGGTGAGATTGATGCCCATTTTCTGGTCTCTGACTGTTTTGAGGGAACACCGTCGATGAGCAGTCTTCTTCCCTGGAATACGGATTCATTCAAGGTCTCTTTTATCTTTTGAGCCTGTTCAGGCGTTCCCATCTCGATGAATCCATACCCTTTCCCTTGCATCACTTTTACACTGACGAGATTGCCATACGGGGCGAACAATGCCCGTAACTGATCTTCAGTGACCGAATAATGCAGGTTTCCGATGAATAATTTATTCTTGTTCATGTGATCAGAGAACTCATTTTTGTTCTGCTGTGGATACGTTCAGATCTGAAATGCTTCGATTCAATGACTTTGCATTCAGTTTTTGCATGATACGCAAAGCCGGGTTACTACGTATGCATCTACTGCTGATGATATGAGATTACCTTCCTGGTACCTTTTCGGGTTAGAAATTTAATCCTCATCCTGAGATGGGATGTAGCGATATCTTTTCTGAATCTGTTGATCTTACAACTGCCCGTAAATCAGGAGCATTGAGTAATTATTATGAAATGTGTGCAGATAACAATGGATAATTATTCTGCGCATTACCTGGCTTTGTGAAATTTTTTATATAAGAGATCCATAGACACCCTCGAAATTAATATATGGTACCTTGGAGTAGGAGGTGTCAGGGATATGAAGGCCGGTATCAGCGACCTGTCTTGTGTCTGGTTCGTATTCCTTCTTATCCTGTCCCGGTTTAGGTTCGTGCAATTCGGGATTTTCAGGGATTTATTGTCGTGTAAGGTGGAATATGAACTGGCCTATTTTATACAAACTGCTGGTAATCATGGTTGCGATATCGCTGATTCCGCTTCTGGTTATCGGTTTCATGTCGATCAACGAGACACAGAAACTCGGAGTTTCTACTGCTGAGGATGCCAGGGTCATCGGGATGGAGTCGGTGGATAATGCACGGGCAGCGATGGACACGCTTGGCGAGGAGATGATCCGCCGTATTGCAGAGGATGTGGCAAAACAGGTTGACATCTATCTCCGTGCGAATCCTGGGAAGACAATCGCTGATCTGCAGGCTGATCCTGAATTTCAGAAGATCATCGTGCAGTCGGTGGGAAAGACCGGATATACTACCGGCATGGATGCCCAGACCCTGATTAACCGGTTCCACAGCAACAACAAAAATGTTGGTACCGATTATCACACGATGGAGACATCGAACCCTGAGTTTTATGCAATCCTTACCAAGGGGGCCAACTGTCAGGACACGTATGGATACTATCCCTGGAAAGATGCTGACGGCGTTATGAGGGATAAGTTCGGGTATTTCATCTGTACGACCTTAATGACTGCTGACGGGGTTACGCTCCGTATCGGGGCGACCACCTACATTGATGAGTTTTCGGAGCCGGTCAGGAAGATCGAAGAACAGATCAACACCCGGGTCAATCAGACCACCACAACCATCAATGACAAGACCGCGGGGGTAACCTGGCTGATAGTCCTGGTCACGTTCATCACCATGATTGTGGTTATCATCGTCGGGTACATCTTCGCGAGAACCATCAGCAACCCGATTAGGCAGTTGACCGTGCAGGCAGAGCAGCTAGGACAGGGGGATCTCCACAGGAGTGAGGTTGAAAAGAGTGGTATGACGGAGATTGACCGGTTAAACGATGTATTCGTGGTGATGCAGAGTAATCTTGAGGAGAAGGCTCTTGCTGCCCAGGAGATCGCAAAAGGGAATCTCGGGGTTTCCATACCGGTCGTATCTGATGAGGATACCCTCGGGAAAGCGATGGTCACGATGAAATCCGCCATCTCCGGGCTTGCATTGGATCTTGATACTCTTGTTACCCATGCGAGCAGCGGTTCACTCTCAGAGCGGGCTGATACAGGGAAGTATAAAGGGGAATACCACAAGATTGTCACCGGTATCAATACCCTCCTTGATGCGGTTGTTCTGCCATTGAACGAGGCGATACGCCTCTCCAAAAGTTATGCAGAGAATTGTTTCTCAGATCGGTTTGATCCCTCTATCCCGGTATCTGGCAGTTTTGCCGAGTTTCGTGACTCTCTCGACCATCTAGGAGATCAGATCTCCCAGACTGTATCGGTGATCTCTGAACGTGTTATCACCCTTACTGCACGAACAGAGGAGGTTGAGGCCAGTATTCAGTCGATCACCTCCGGAGCATCACAGGCCGCCGGTTATATGACAAATATGAGTGAGAACTCACGCAAAGGGCAGGAGAGTGTCGCAGAGATCCTGAAGACGATTGAAGATCTCTCGATGGCGGTCTCTGATATCTCTGTGCAGGCCGAGCGGGTCTCCGGTCTTGCGATCAATACCAACGATCTCTCGATGAAGGGAGAGGAACTGGCACGGACTGCCGAAGCAGGGATGACGGGTATCGACTCTTCAACCAAGAACCTTGATCTAATGATCCAGTCGATCCGCCAAGAGATGGCAGAGATCAGCAACGTGATCACCATCATCACCGATATCTCTGATCAGACCAACCTGCTTGCCCTGAACGCTGCCATCGAGGCTGCCCGGGCAGGTGAGGCAGGGATGGGATTTGCGGTTGTTGCCAACGAGGTGAAGGATCTCGCGACCCAGTCGCGGAGTTCGGCTGAGAAGATCGGAGAGATGATAACCCACCTGACGAGCCAGTCTGACAACGCTGCCAGTGTTATGAACGATGCAAACAAGCAGGTTCAGTCTGGAATTGATTCAGTCACCCGGACCCTAACGGTCTTCAAGGAGATAGTCCAGTCTGTCGGGGAGATATCCCATAAGATAACCGATGTTGCCGCCGGATCAGAAGAACAGGCTGCTGCTGTTGAGGAGGTCACCGCTATCGTAAACCTGGTACTCGAGACGCTCCAGGAGACCGCAAAACAAGCGGCTGATACCGAGAAGATCACTCATGAAACCTCCTCATCCATCCAGGATGTCAGCCACGTCATGCTCTCGGTGAACCGGGTCGCTGATGATCTGAACGGTGAGATGCAGCGGTTTAAGATCTGATCTCTGATTCATTCGATCTCATCAGGATCACGTACCCTTTTTTCAGTACTAAATGGATTGATCGGTTACCCCCGCTGTACCACGTATTTCGGGCACTGGGATCAGGTAATTCAAAGCCACTGTTGGGTCATTTCGTTCTGCCAACCCCCAACCTTATCTCTTCTCCTGCTGAGTTTCTGATCAGTTCTGGCTGAAATAATGGATCTTATTCCGATTATTGAGAGTATTCTCACCTTATTCATCCTGATCGCTGTCGGGTATCTGGCATATCGTACCGGGGTTATCACCCGCTCGGGTGTGACAGGCCTTTCATCGCTGCTTGTCAATATCACATTACCATGCCTGATCATAGAGAGTATGCAGGTTCCGGTGACTCCTGACCGTGTTCACGAGATCCTGGTGATCTTTACGATAGAACTTGTGGTGTATGGCGTCTCATTTGCTGCAGCATTCCTGGTCCCATACCTTCTTTCAGGTTCACGGTTTGAGGCAGGTGTCTTCAGGTTCATGCTGATCTTCTCCAACCTCGGGTTCATGGGCTACCCGGTCTGTCAGGCTCTCTTCGGGCAGGAGTCACTCTTCTATGTGACACTCATTAATATCCCGTTCGGCCTGCTGGTCTTCACGGTCGGTGTCTTTCTGCTCAGGCCTGATCTTGCACAAAATCCTGACCTGAAGCGGATCCTCTCACCCGGTCTGGTTTCATCTCTTCTCGGACTGCTCCTCTTCTTTGCAGGAGTTACGATCCCGTCACCATTTTCAGACTCTATCTCACTGCTCGGCTCAGTCACAACACCACTTGCGATGATCGTGATCGGAGCACTTCTTGCTCCACTGCCGTTCTGTTCTATGTTCGGTGACGTCAGGATCTGGGTGATCTCAACCTTCCGGCTTGGTATCATCCCGCTGGTTGTTCTTGTACTGCTCCGCCCCTTTGTTTCTGACCCGCTTCTTCTCAGTGTCCCGGTCCTGCTGGCAGCTATGCCGATTGCCGCGAACACAGTTCTCCTTGCAGAGGAGTATGGTGTGAATGCTGAAATAGCTTCAAAAGGGGTGTTTATCTCAACGATCCTTTCTTTGATAACGATTCCGGGGGTTGCATTTCTGCTTGGCGCTGGATAAGACCTGAAATCAGGGGCCTTTTATTCAAATCTTCCCAATTTCGACCACTCTTCAGTTGTTTCGTTTGTTCTTCTGATTCATGCCTTCTGGATAGATATGCCAAACCTGATGTTACGGTTATCCGTAATATATTTATAATTACGGATATCCTAAATATTGTAGCAATGGATCCAACATCACACCTCAGGCTCTCACTAGGGTTTGTCGCCACCGCTATCAACATGCTTTTTGGTACTGACCGGGGGCGTAAAAATCTCCTGAGTCCTGGAGCAATTGAGATTTTGTACACATCGTACTTCTCTCCGGTGTGCATGGGGGATATTGCCGGAATGCTGGGAATCACTCCCAGTTCAGCTACAGATCTTGTAAATTATCTCGAACGGGAAGGGTTTGTCTGCAGGGTCCAGGATCCTGACAACAGGAGGGTCATCAGGGTTGTTCCTGCAGAGAAGGGAGAACTCTGGCTTCTTGAGACTGAAGAGAAGATATTTGGATTTCTAGAATCCCGTCTCTCCAGGTTGCCCGAGAATGAGCGATACCAGTTCGCAGATCTCTGCTCACGCTTTACCGGTGTTGAGGATGATATGACCTTCATCACAGAGATAAGCGGATTTAAAAGAAGTCGTGGAGCCGAGAAGATCCCTCTTGTCACGTACGAAGATGGAAGACTTCTTCGGCTTGAAGAGGTTGTTGACCGGAGGTACCAGACAGATCCCTTCCCGTTCTCTCCAAAGGAAATACCAGTTATGTTTGAGACACGAGTGCCGGAAACAGTAGATGGAATTCAGGATGAGATCACCGTTGCAGCATATGATATCATGCAACGTGGGCTTCGGGATGCAGGGCATCTTCCGGTTGAGGATCTTGCAAAGCAGACACAGCCAGGTGACAAAGGCCTTGAGATCGGCCCGGGGCCGGGGTACTATGGGCTTGAGTGGGTTAAGAAGACTGACGGGACAACCCTTACCGGACTTGAGATAAGCCCTGCGATGATACGGCTTGTCACAGAGAATGTGATCTCGTATGATCTGAAAGACCGGGTGAGGTATCAGGAAGGCAACGCTCTTATGATGCCATTTAAGGATAACCAGTTCTCTCTGGCATTCTCTAACGGATCGCTCCATGAATGGGAGGATGCAGGAGTAGTCTTCTCAGAGATACACCGGGTGCTTCAGCCGGGAGGAAGGGTGATGGTAACCGATCTGAGACGCGATCTCTCGCCTGAAATCTTCAGGTTTATGCAGGGAAGTTGCAGTTCAGAGGAGATCAGAAAGGGATTTGAAACGTCTGTTCGTGCAGCATACAAAAAGGATGAACTTGAAGAGATCCTCTCTAAAATTCCATTCAGTTCATCGCAGGTGATTGCCCATCCCTATGGCCTTGTTGTTCTTGCCAGGAAATGATCCAACCGCGAGAGATCTCGTTGCTCAGCCACCTGTCTCTAGGCAGGATGGTTCTTATATTCTTGCGTTGATCTCGGTACAGGCGAGTTCATGGTTAGCGATGTCTTTCTTGCACGAATGCGGATTAAGAGTCCGGATGAGAATAATCTCACAAAGATCACCAAACTTCTACATGCTGCCGGGCTTTCAGACCGGATTGAAGAGGGTGATCTCACAGCGGTAAAACTTCACTTTGGTGAGCTCGGAAATGATACTTATATCAAACCGGTCTTTGTCAGGCAGGTGGTTGATGAGATCAAAGGTCTGAAAGGTAAGCCGTTTCTGACCGATACAAATACGATGTACATCGGTGCCCGCCATAATGCGGTTGACCATCTGCAGGTCGCGATCAGGCACGGGTTCTGCTATGCTGTTGTTGACGCACCGGTTACAATTGCTGACGGGCTGACCGGAAATAATGTCAGAGTGGTTGAGGTCAGTGGAACACATTTCAACTCAGTGAAGATCGCAGGTGATATCGCCGAGGCTGATGCGATGATCGTCCTCTCCCATGTCAAGGGCCATGCTCTCTCCGGGTTTGGAGGAGCGATCAAGAACCTTGCGATGGGTTGTGCAACCCCGCTCGGCAAGAGGGATCAGCACCAGGGTATGCAGGCAAATATCGATCCGCAGACCTGTGTCGGGTGCGGGTTCTGTGTGACCCAGTGTCCGTTCGATGCCATAAGATGCAACGGAAAACTGGCCCGTGTTGAGAAGTCAATCTGCTACGGCTGTTCTGCCTGTCTGCAGGTCTGCCCGCAGGAGGCTATCGATTTCAACTGGAAGGATGATGTCCCGAAGTTCATCGAGAGGATGGTCGAGTATGCAGCCGGGGCTGTGGCAGGAAAGGAGGGAAAAGTTATCTATGTGAGTTTCGTGATGTCGGTGACACCTGATTGTGACTGCGTTCCCTGGAGCGATGCGCCTATTGTTCCTGATATCGGGTTCCTTGCCTCGACTGATCCGGTTGCGATCGATGCAGCAGCCGTTGATTTAATCAACCAACAACCCGGGATAAAGGAGAGCTGCCTGCATGAGCACCATGCTCCGGGTGAGCATAAGTTCTCCGGGCTGTGGTCAAAGGTTGACGGTGATCATCAGACCAAGTACGGTGAGAAGATGGGACTCGGGAGCCGGGAGTACCGGCTGGTTGAGGTTTAAACCTCAATTCTCTTAAAATTGTTACGCAGTTCCCTCCTTCCCATCCTGGTTATTTGAGTAACAAACTCAGTCTTTGCCCGGGTGTATCCTTCCCGATCAAATTCGTACCTCTCCTTTACCCATAGTTTAAGGTCACTATACCTGGCTGCAACCTCCGGATGCTCGATCAGGTAATCCCTGAAGTAGAGTTCATCCCAGTCTCCGCTGTTCCTGACATGAATATGATACGCCTGACCTGCAAATCCCTCCGGTGTGTACCCTTTCATAAACATCATATGGGGGACCCGGGTTGCGGGGCTGGGAATCGGACAGATACCCGATGTCAATGAATGAAGAGATGAGTCTCTCTGTATCGACCTCATCAATCACCTTAAGCAGGATGTCAATGGTAGGCTTTCCAATAATGCCGGGAACCGATGTGCTGCCGTAATGTGATAACTTACAATATTGTCCCTGCTTACTGATCTGATGATCACCGGTTTCTCAGCCTCATATCGTGCTGGCCACTGCGGATCATATTCAGAGAGAATGATCGAAAACAGCCGTCCTAACTCTTCAGGACCTAAATCATCCATCTATTTTTACCAATTACATATCTCCACACATGTCCATAATCAGATGAACGAAGATTCGAAAACAATTCCCTTTAGGTCAAAAAATTCTGATGAAAAAAAGAGTATTCCCCTATCCTGGAATCAGGATGAGGAACTGGTATCATTCTATGTACAGTCTGTACAGTTTTTACAGTACTCTATCTTGTACGGCTGGGAAGGATCAACACCCGGATTATCTGCAAGATAGTTCCCGAGTTTCTGAATCCCAAGGTCGGTAGAGTGCTTCTGACCTGCAGAGATGATAAAATCCTTGCAGTAAGATTCGTTATTGCACTTGTCAGCGCCATGAACCCCGACATACCACTCAGAGTTATTCAGTTCGAGGCCACAGTCACAGACTGCATACGGGGATGCCGGCCTGTCGGTGTTGATGTCTGCATTGATATCCTTCGGGAGAACAGTGCATGGTGCATTCCAGCAGTCTGCAAAGATACCGTCTCCACTTGCATTCGAGCAGGATTTCATGTACACATCGCCCTCATAATCTGATGGCGTGTTGTTCGGGTCGATCTCATTACCCTCAACCGGTGCTGAATGGGCAAAGGAGAACGTAGAAGTGACCTGTCCTACTGAATACCCCGCCTGGATCATCCATTCGCCGTCATCGTTCATGTAGATGCCAACCGGCTCCCACGTATCACAAGCCCCTCCGATAGAACTCCCGTTCTCAACAGAGCATGAGCACCTCATTAGTGTTGGGTCATTCTTATCTGGAACACAGATCGCGGTATCGCAGATTGCATACGGCTGATTACAGACATATCCCATCTGCATCTGGTTGTTCTTCTCCATCTCCGTGGTAGCACTCAGGTTCTTAGCACTTACGGCAACCGACTTGACACTGCTCGTCTTGTTTGCAGTTGTTTCAGCAAATGAAGCCGAAATGATGCATGCTACAATGAGCAGTCCGATAATAAAATAGAATTTTTTTCCCACATTCATCACCCAGAAACTGGATAGTAATCCTGTGGAATGGTTGCATTAATATGTATCGATTTTAGAATCCCGACGTCGGTGATCAGGCGCAGAATCTTCCAACTATCAGAAAATACTTGAATTATTCAAAATTTAAGATGCCTAATAAAAATGATATATCTATTGAGATTTCCGACCGCTAACCTTTTGGTGGCGTTCCTGTTCTTCAGGCATCCACATGCCAATATCCCGATCTCTTCGAGCGGTACGTGCACCAAGTTCGTCGTTAAACTGTGGTGTTGTCTGCCTAGGACGTATGATTGTAGGTTTGTATCCGGCTTCCTGATCTGATGATATACAGGAGAATAATTCCATTGATAATCAAACCGCCGAGGATGAGAATCAGTGAGTTCTCCAGTGGAACATGGAGGTACTGATTGATAACCGGATCAGCAATGAACGCAGTAGTTGACATATCCATCACCTTCATTGTTGCTCTGTTTTATGACACGATAATGGTTAGTATCAAGAAAGGCAACCATGCTAAAAGGTACTGATTATCAGGTCCCATCTGCGAATGCCTTCAGTGCCTTGATGATCGCCCATCTGCCCCTGCCGAGATCCTCCATCAGCCTCTCGACAATCTCACCTTTCTTCAGACCCTGACGTTTGAGTTCCTCATACCTGAACAGGAGATCAGATCGTGATTCTGCCGTCCACCGCTCTCTCTGCCGCTTAGGTGCTGAACACTCCGGAACACGTTGCTCAATCTGGAGAAACCCCGGGTTCAGGCTCATGATATCAGGAGTTCTCACTGAGTAGATCGCTGGTGAAATCTCAAATCCGATAGCCTTCCTGTTCAGCCCGATCGCTGCACGTGCTGTGGATCCCCCTCCAAGGAAGAGGTCACATACCAGATCCCCTTCATTGCTCGAGTACAGGATCATCTTTGTCAGGAGCTGCATAGGGAGTTCGTTCTTGTTCTTCACCTGACCCGGTTTGTACTCCCTGTTGATCACCCATACATCCTCCCTATCCTGATAGTTCAGCGAACCATTATCCTCGGACTTCTCCTCTGCCCCGAATCTTGACTCAAGATTGAATGTCCGCCTTCCTCCCGGTTTTTCGTAAAAGAGGATGTGATAATGGGATGAGATGAACTTGCGGCTTGTCCAGACCCCGAAGTTGTACTTCCAGATGATATGGTTGATCTCAACAAGCGAGGTCTGCCTGAGAGCGTGGATGATATGATAGAGGTTCGAATACCCGGAAACGATGTACATCGAGCCGCCGGGCTTTAAGATCCGTTCAGCCTCGCATATCCAGTCGATTGAGAACCGGCCATACTCCTCTTCGGGAATTTCAATATACCCGTCGACAACACAACTCTCATCCCGGTTGTAGTGCTTGTGAAGAGTATCACCTCTGATGCCATACGGGGGATCGGTGATGATCAGATCCACAGAGTTCTCTGTAAGATAACTTCTGGCTCCGGTAATACAGGATTCGTTGTATAGTGTGCAGTCTGTCATATCGGTATGGGTATGTGATCGCTATCCACACCATTTTTAGTCTGAACTATTTCAACAGGATGATCCATCCCGCACCTCACCTGTCTCATATCAGCCTGGCAAGGGTTAAGAAAAGGTTTCTTATCACGTGATTGCGGCTGATCAGAGGATCAGAAGAAGCCCCTTAACAGGAGATGTAAAACATACTAGACATGCAGATAAAAACCACTGCACCAATGGGCGCTGCATTCCTGCAGAGCCTTCAGATTACTGCGTTTACAATCCATGTGGTTGTTCCGGCCTTGATCTTACTTGCAGGAGCGGTTGCGTACCATGCCGGCTGGATCGTCTAAACGCCCTCCTCCTTTTTCACAGACGAAAAGAAAAAAAGTTCTATTCTGATGCCGGTGCCGGCTCCTGCACAACAGCAGGTTCTGGTCCGGTATAGGTATCACCCTGCTGCTTCTCCTGCGGAGCAAGATACTCAGGCACAAGATGCAGACAGTCCTTTGGGCAGTATTCTGCACATCCTCCACAGACGATACACTTGAACCGGTCGATATGCCAGGTCCGTTCTGCCTTTGTCACCACAATAGCATCAGCTGGACAGTGCATACTGCACAGCCCGCAGTAGATACACTTCTCGATCTCGATGACCAGGTGTCCCCGGGTTAGTGGAGTCTTCTTAGCAGGCACTGCCGGGTACCGCCGTGTGTCAGGCCCCTTTAAAAGGGACTGTACAATCATCTTGGTAATTGTGAAGACACCCATATTACCGCTCCATGCATCCGATACAGGGATCAATCGAGAGAACAATCACTGGGACGTCTGCCATCTGGCAACCGGCAAGAGTCTTAACAAGTGCTGGTATGTTGGCCATGGTTGGGGTCCGCACCCGATGCCTGAGCAGGTTCTTCTTCCCGCCACCTTTCACAAAGTGGAGAACCTCTCCTCTCGGCTGCTCGACACGTGAGAAGTATTCACCGTCAGGGTTACCTTTCACCTTAACCTCGATCTCCCCTTCAGGAATGGAGTCGATCGCCTGCCTGATCAGATCGATGGAGACAGACATCTCCTCAGCCCTGACAAGGCATCTGGCGTAACAGTCTCCTGCGTCGTGAACAACCGGCTTGAAGTCCAGATGTTCGTATGCCCCGTACCCGAGCATCCGCATATCTTTTCTGACACCAGATCCACGAAGCATCGGCCCTACTGCTCCAAGATCCCATGCATCATCTTTAGAGAGATTACCGACTCCGATCGTTCTGCTCTTGATCGTCGGCTCATCTGCAAAGACAGCGACAAGGTCATCGACCTCTGTCTGGAGAGTCTTTAGCCCTTCTTTCATCTGTGCGAGTTGTGGTGTAGCGATATCCTTTCTCACACCACCGACCTTACAGCTTCCCTGGATAACCCTTCCACCGGTCGTCTCCTCGAGTACATCAAGCACGCTCTCCCTGATCCTCCATGACTGCATGAAGAGGTTCTCAAATCCCATGCTGTCAGCAAAGCATCCGAGCCAGAGAAGGTGGCTATGCAGACGTGAGTACTCTGACCAGATGGTCCGCAGGTACTCTGCACGGGCAGGCACCTCAATCTCCATGAGTGCCTCAATGCCCTGACTGTACCCTACACTGTGAATGAAACTGCAGATACCACAGATCCGCTCTGCAATGAAGATGTAGTCCTTGTAGTCACGTTTTTCTACGAGTTTCTCAAGACCCCGGTGCACATACCCGATCCGGGGGATGGCCTCAACAACCTTCTCATCCTCAAGCACCAGATCGAGATGGACCGGTTCAGGAAGAACCGGATGCTGGGGTCCGAATGGGACAACAACCTGTCTGCTCATGAAGTACCCTCCTTTTTAGTGACAGTTGGTTTTCCGAACGGATACGGAACCGAAGTCGTGATGAATGTTCCTTTGAAGTCGAGGAGATTTCCTTCGATCTTCAGCCCGTAGAGATCTGCAATCTCGTTCTCATACCCGAATGCCGCAAAGTATATCCTGGTGATACTGCCGATTGGTGAGTTTCCATCAGTCACAAATTTGAGGTCTGTGAAGGTAAATGGTCTCCCGCTTGCCTCATGCTCAAACGAGTAATGAAGTTCGAAATCTTCTCCGATCCGGGCGCAGCATATCTGAACCAGACGGGAACCCAGATCCTTCTGCTTCTGAACTTCTGATGACAGTGTCTGAAGCGTTACCTCAATCGTCTCCTGCTCTTCCTTTCTCATGCTCCAGCCTCCGCCCGGCTCATATCAGCCCGTTTCTGTTCAAGAATTCCAAGAGCCTTGACAATTCCATCGATGATCTGTTCTGGTCTGGCAGCACATCCCGGGACCCAGACATCGACAGGAAGAATCTCTCCGACTCCGCCTGCGACGTTATAGCACTCCCTGAAGACCCCGCCTGTGCAGGCACAGATTCCAACACCGACAACAACCTTTGGGTTTGGCATCTGGTCATACAGGTTTTGGATCACTGATCTGTTCTGCTCGTTTACTCCGCCGGTGATAACAAGGATGTCTGCATGCTTCGGATTTCCCGTGTTGATGATCCCAAACCGCTCAACATCATACCGAGGGGTCAGGCAGGCAAGGATCTCGATATCGCACCCATTACAGCTGGAGGCATCGTAATGGAGTATCCAGGGTGATTTTGATAAATATGCCATATTATTTCTCCATCAGATCAGTGAAAGGGCGATGATGTTTCCTCCTCCTAGTATCAGGGTGATAAGCCAGGCACCCTTGAGTGCAGGGAGCCACTTGACACGTGACGTACTGTTGTCTGCAAGCATCTCAAGCAGGTATACAACAATGACTGCCAGAATACCCAGCACCGGGTTTCCTACAAAGAACAGGTAGATGATCCCGAGAAGAATGATTGTCTCGTACAGATGGGCAAGTTCTACCATTCCGAGTGTCGAACCTGAAAACTCGGTCATCACACCTTTGACCAGTTCCTGGTGTGCATGATGGGAAGTGGAGAGGTCAAATGGTGACTTTCTGAGTTTGAAGGTCAGGATACAGACCATTGAGATGAAGATTCCTGGCAGAAGAATGACTGGCAGGCCTGAGTAACTCATGATGTCGCTTGCTGCAAAACTTCCTGTCACCTTGTAGAATCCGACCGCAGTGAGGATGATCACAGGTTCGACTGCAATCAGCTGGATGAGTTCTCTTCCTGCACCAATATGGGCATACGGAGAGCGTGTGCTGTACGCGGCAAGGACGAGGAAGACCTCTGAAAGTGTCAGGGCAAATATCGCAAGCAGCAGGTCCCCGCCACCGAAGAATATCAGTCCGGTGACTACCATGAAGGCCAGATGCAAAAATATCAGCACTGCCGGAGCCTGCCATACTCCCACCTTCTCTTTTTCAAACAACTTGGCGATGTCAAGGAACGGCTGGAGAACAGGCGGTCCTACTCTACCCTGCATTCGTGCCGTGATGATCCGGTCAACTCCTGTGACCAGAACTCCTATCACCGGGGCGAGTATGAGAAATGCAACTGCTGTCAGGATGGTATTCATAATACACCTCCGATGAGTCCCAGTACAAGGACGCAGAAGAGGACGATGGTGATCAGTGACCCGTACTTTGAGAGCCCGGCTTCAGGGAAGAGATCCTCAAGATACAGGTTTGAGAGTGATATCTCACGCTTCATACCGATGCTGCCCTCCATGAGCCCGTCCTTGACCGTAACACCTCCCATGTACCGCCTGAGGTTTCTCCTTGGAATGAGGATCTTCATCATCAACACCGGGAGCACGACGATGAGTGCAAGCATCAGGACCATTATCATCAGATTTGATGCTGGGATCAACTCTGATATCGGTCCGTATGTCGTTACAAGGAATGGTTCTATAAAGTATGTTGAGATTGGTGCAATCCCAAAACAGGCAATGATTGTCAGGGCTGTCAGTGGGATGAGGGCTGCCCATTCGGCCTTTGAGATCTGGAATTCGATAGACTCTTCCCACTTTCTGACCTCAAGCAGTTTGCCCATCCACTTTGCCCAGAAGAAGACCGTTACCGCACTACCGTAGGCAAGAATCACGATAAGGATCATCCCGAATGGTGGGAGTGCCTGCGAAAAGGCATGTATCGATGCCCACTTGGATATGAGCATTCCGAACGGGGCAAGGAACATACCTGCTATACCGATCAGCATCATGAGCCCGACCTTCGGCATCGGTGCTGCAAGACCGGTCATATCCTCGATATCCCGGCTTCCTATCCGATGCTCGACTGTTCCTACCGAGAGGAAGAGGAGCGATTTGGAGATGGCATGGAATATGATCAGGAATATTGCTGCCCAGAGGGCTTCCGGAGTCCCAACTCCAGCACAGGCCACAATCAGTCCGAGATTTGCTATTGTCGAGTAGGCAAGCACCTTCTTGGCGTTGCTCTGTGATATCGCGATACAGGATGTGACCAGGAACGTGACCCCTCCGATGAGGGCGATGACCATTCCGAGAACCTGGCCGTCAAAAACCGGTGCAAACCTTGCTATTGCATATACTCCGGCTTTTACCATCGTGCTCGAGTGAAGCAGGGCAGAGACCGGAGTTGGTGCAACCATTGCACCGACAAGCCACGATGAGAATGGAAGCTGTGCAGATTTAGCGCAGCCGGCAATTGCAATTAATGAGGCAGGCACCAAGGCTATTGCTGGTCCTGCTGCGATAAGGCTGCCTATCCCGAGGTGCTCAGATCCCCCGTGCATAAGGATGAAGAGGATTGCTACCGGAAAACAAGCCCCTCCGATCAGGTTGTAGAGGAGTGCCCGGAATGCGTTGTTGACAGCCTCACCGGTCTCTGGGTACCTGATGAGCAGGTATGAACAGAGTGTCGTAATCTCCCAGAAAAAGTACATCCAGATGAGGTTGTTGGAGAAGACAACTCCGAACATCGCAGAGAGGAAGAGGAAGAGTATTGCAAAGAACCTGGGTCTCTTATCTGGGAGATCCTTGTGGTGTTCCTGGTATTCACGCATGTATCCGAGTGCGTAAATGCAGATGAGCCCTCCGATGACTCCGATGATTACCGCCATGATGGCAGAGAACTCATCGGTAAGGAGGTCAGGTACCTTTGCATGCCCTTCAAGACCGAGGTATTCTGCCCCGCCGATAAGCAGCAGCTGGAGGAGCACAAAACCGGTCACCAGATACTGCTTTGCCTTCACACTTACCATCACCAGGTATCCTGCAATCAGAATCTCAAGGATCAGCATTACAAGTGCAATGCCTGGCATAGGTACAGTGAAGAATAATTGGTTCTGTCCGACCGAGAACGCAAGAAGCAGGATGGATCCAAGGGCACAGATCCCTGCTCCTGCTGTCACCACTACTCCCCGGAGATTCTCATTGCGAAGTACCGTGAGAATCAATGCGGGAATGAGCGGAAACAGGATCAGAAAGAGAAGCAGTTCCACATACAGTTCCACATACATCACTGTGATGAGATTCGCATCTATCATTATTAATCATTATTAACTTGTCCTGGCAGAACTGCACGTTATCACAGTGATCTGCCATGGTTTGCCGAATCAGATCACAGGAGTAATTGCATCTGAGATTCAAGATTGTAGTCATGGTATCTCATGATCAGCAGAATTATTTCCTGATTCTGCTCTCAATTTCTCTTGCCATCTTTATGGGTTCTCTTGATGGCACAATTGTGAACATAGCCATCCCCTCTATATCAGAATCCTTCTCTCTCTCAACCGCTGCAGTGAGTTGGGTCTCTACTATCTACCTGCTGGTCATGGCCGGTTGTGTACTCATATTTGGCAAAATATCAGACATCATCGGGTTCAAACGGATCTTCCTCACTGGTTTTGTTATCTTTACCCTTGGGTCATTCACCTGTGGAGTGCTGCCGGACCTTACCGGTTCATTCCTGACATTGGTTGGCTCCCGTGCGTTTCAGGGCCTCGGTGGTGCCATGCTCACCGCGATTGCTCCTGCGATGGTGAATGCGTACATCCCGATGGAGAAGAAAGGAAAGGCGATGGGATTTATCATGACGGTTGCAGCACTTGGAACTGCAATAGGTCCGACTGTCGGTGGTATCCTGACGCAGTATCTTTCATGGCACTGGATATTCTTCATCAATGTCCCGGTCGGGATCATTGCTGTGATCGTTGGGAAACGTTTTATCCCGGCTCTCGCCCCGTCTGCCCCCGATGGATCCTTTGATCGGACAGGTGCGGTTCTCATCTTTTCAGGTCTTGCTTTCCTGCTCTTCGGGATGTCTGAAGGTGATTCAATAGGTTGGACCTCTCCAATCATCGCAGGCTCCCTCGTTCTGGCCATCGTTCTCCTTGCCCTGTTTGTCAGAACAGAGTTACAGGTCAGATCCCCGCTCCTTGAGCTCCGGCTTTTTAAGGACAAAAACTTCTTCTGTCTCAATCTCATCATGGCACTGCTCTTCTTCGGGTTCTCCGGGATCAGTTATCTTCTCCCGTTTTACCTGAAGTATGTGGGCGAATACAACACTTCAACTTCAGGTCTGATCCTCACCTCGCTCTCGTTTGCGATGATGATAACCGGTCTGCTTGCAGGGTCCCTCTATACGAAGATTGGTGGCAGGCGGATTGCAATTGCTGGTGCGGTTCTTCTGCTTATCGGGTATTTCCTTATCCTGCAACTTAAGGTGAACACAACCCTCTGGTATGTTGTTCTCTGTCTGGCAATGATCGGCTTTGGTCTTGGATTTATGATGACTCCGATATCGAGCATGATCATGAGTTCGGTAGCAAAACAGTACCAGGGCATGGCCTCCTCACTCACAAGTCTTGAAAGGTTTGCACCGTTGACCATCGGTATTGCGGTGTTCAATGCGATATTTATCAAAGGTATGATCGCTATTGCGACCGAATACGGGGTGACGCGAAGTGCCCCTATATATGTCCAGCAGAAAGTCCTGACTGCAGGGTTCGATCTGACATTCTGTGTCACATTTATCTTTGGAGTTCTGGTCCTCATCCTGACCTTCCTTGTTCGGGAAAAGGTTCATCCTGATTATCTGGTAGAATCTGTAGATCCAAGATAGATCAGAATCCTTCTCCTTTCTCTCTCTCTCTCTCTCTCTCTTCTGTATACTCTTCTCCTGTATATTCCGTGAATGTCAATCTCCTGGTGATTGTGTCAGGCCCAGATTCCTCTACTCCTTCTGTCATCGTCACATTCTGTATCATCCTACTTCGTTTTGATTGAATTCGGCTGGGTGTGCTGACTCTTTCATCCTCGTGATGTCTGCCTCCTGACATCACTCATTACTGACTACTGCTTTCTCCCGATGTTTGGTTTGTCTCCAACATCTCTGATCTCCGCCCTGACTTTGGATCCAGTTCTAACGTATATCATCATGGAGTTTATTTTTAGCAATATTGGTAATTGATGGGCTGGGGTTTATGATGTATAGGGCGGTTTTATGCCGCTGGAACGCCAAAATACTAAGCCGTGAAGGCGAGGCTAGAAAGCGGGCACGTCATGCTTGGGCAGGACGGATTAACCCTGTATGAACAGAGCGGTTTTGGAAGGCCGCTGAAAGAGGGAGTCCGTCTCTCTCCTGTCGAGGCCCTGTACCTGGTATATCGTGGCCGGATCGAGGTACCCGGGTTTGACTTTGACTCGCTCCTTGTCCATTTCTCCGGCGATGTCCATGTTCTCAGGTCCTTCCTGGTATACCGGGATATACGGGAACGGGGATATGTCGTCCAGACAGGACCGCAGGATTTCAGGATATTTAAGCGTGGAGAAAAACCTGGTAAAGGCGAGTCACTATACATGCTTCGTGTCCTCTCTGAGCGTGATCTTATCGACTTTGCCGTTGTCAGGAAAGAGGTCCAGGCGACTGTGAACATGCGAAAACGTCATGTCCTTGCAGCGGTGGACGACGAGTTCGAACTCACTTACTACGAAGTAAAGATCCAGAAGCCCGCTCCCATCGAAGAGACAGAGCGGCCTGAACCTGTTAACGGTCTCCTCTCAAGTAGATCGGTGATAATTCCGGCAGCACCTGAATCAGCATATGATCATGCATTTTACGGCAAACGCTTCGATGATGAACGGATCGTCCTCTCAACTATAGAGTCGATATCCCTGATGGAACAGGGACTGGTCGCCGTGAAGCATGAGGGTCGGAATATTACCGCCAAAGAGTACCGCGATATGATTCGCGAGTTCGATACCGAGATGGAACCGAAACTCACTGTGTATCAGCATCTGCGATCCCTGAACTACATCCCTAAAACCGGGTATAAGTTCGGGCATCACTTCAGGGTATACCTGGGAAGAAAAGTCCACTCCGAGATGCTGGTCCAGGCCATTGAGCCCGACACCACACTTCCGATGAATATCATCTCACGTTCGGTCAGGATGGCACACAGCGTGAAAAAGAAGATGCTGTTCGGGTGCATACATGCTGAAGGCATCGCGTACGTAGAGTTTGCACGAATTAAACTCTGATTAATATCCGATGCCAGAATTCATCAAACTATAAAACTGGATACAATGGAATCAAGCATAAACCCATGGGCTTCTTCAGATCAATCTGTAGATATTGAACGGCTTTATACAGAGTTCGGAATTGAGCGGATGGATGCAGTCGTTGACGAGCTCCCTGAATTGCCATACTTCATGAAGAGGGGTATCGTCTTCGGTCACCGCGATTATGGCCGGATTACAAAAGCTATCGTAAATCATGATCCGTTTCATGTACTGACCGGGTTCATGCCCTCCGGTCATCCCCACCTCGGTCACCTGATGGTGATGAAAGAGGTGGTCTGGCATGTACAGCAGGGTGGAAACGGGTACATCTGTGTTGCAGACCGTGAGGCCCATGCGGTCAGGAATCTCACCTGGGAGCAGTGCCAAAAATACGGGGATGAATATCTCTCCTGCCTGTTTGCCCTCGGGTACGATGGTGAAACCTACCTACAGAGCCAGAACCGCGTCGTCCAGGATCTGGCCTTTGAGGCATCAACCAAGGTTAACTTCTCTGAAATGAGTGCGATCTACGGGTTTACTCCAGAGACTGACATAGGTCATGCCCTGAGTGTGCTCACCCAGGTATCGGATATCCTCTATCCGCAGGTTGATGATGAACCTGCCCCAACAGTTGTACCTGCCGGACTGGATCAGGATCCACATGTCAGACTCACGAGGGGCGTAGCACACAAACTTAGGATGTTCACGGTTGAGGACCGGGACACTCATATCAGCATCAGATCCAAGGAGGCTCCTGTCGAAGCCATGGATGCCGTACAGAAGGCGTTCAAAGGCTCAAAGCGGTATGAAGGGCACATTGATATTACCGGTGTTCCGCACGAGATCGTCTCAAAGACGGTCCGGGCGATTGAGCAGGCAAACGGCGGGTACGGGTTTGTGACCCCGTCTGCAACATATCACAGGTTTATGCCCGGGCTAACCGGTGGTAAGATGTCATCAAGTGTACCTGAAAGTATAATCGGGTTCTATGAGGATGACAAGGTTGTCAACAAGAAGATCATGTCTGCCCTTACCGGTGGACGGATGACCCTGCAGGAACAGAAAGAGCTCGGTGGAGAGGCAGATAAGTGTCCGGTCTACTTGCTGAACCTCTTCCACATGGTGACCGACGATGCTGAACTTGCAGAGGTTCACCGGCGGTGCAAGGCAGGAGAGTTGATGTGCGGACAATGTAAGAAGGACACTGCTGCACGGGTCCTAGCGTTTCTCGGCGAGTTCAGGGAGAAGATGGCAGCAGCATCAGATGTTCTTGCCAGTAGATCCTGATCTCATTGTGATCTCTCATAGATCACTTTTCCAACACGAGAGATGTGGGCTAACAGTTCCTGGTTTGTGACGCTCTGAACATGAATGATGTCTGTCTCATATGTCAGGTCAAGATCATCAATTCTGGTCATGAGTGATATTTTATCGTGTATTGTAAGATTGTCTCCGAATAGGGCTATGTCAATATCTGAACCTGGCCGGTTTGTGCCCATTGCCCGTGATCCAAATATAACTGCCTTTTCAAGATGAGAGCAGGAGGAGAGGATCTTTCTGATACATTCAGTTTGTTCTTCAGAAAGTCCTTGAATGCTAGTTTGAATCTGCAATCTGTTCCATCCTCTCTAAAAAAGCTTCAAACAACGGATGGTACTCCCCTGCAATCAGAGCAAGAGTTTCTTCCATTGTCTTTTCATCATAGGTATGGCTGGTAAGATTTCTGCTTGCAATCATACTGATCCAGGTATCACCATCCTTTATAAGCCCAAGAGAGAATGCTTTCCGTATCGCATCGCGTGAACCCATTACATCAGGATCTCCCTGGTACATGATGTAATCCTTCATCACTTTCCAGGCAAGTTCAAACGTGAATTCAAATGCTTTGATAAATCCCTGTTTTTCAATCGGTGTCAGAGGTCGGTTATAATATAGATCTACCGCCTCGGTCAGCATCTTCTCTGTCTTGCAGAATTTTACAAACCTTTGTTTATACCTGATATCATCGGGAGTGTTCATGCATACCACTATTCTTTCAATATTCGTTGTTATGAGAGTCTGACCCATTCAATAATAAGTGATCACCTTCAAAAGATACTTGGATTATTTATGAGCAGCCTGGGATACGCTCCCTTATTCTTCTTCGGCTCATTTTTTTCGTTTAGATAGGGGTCTGGTTCTTTCCGGGCCCCTGTAATAATCGATTACCAGTACTCAGGTTTTCAGGAGATTAACCCATGTATGATATAATAACTCACCAATCAAGGGTAGAGATAAGATCCTCTCCAATATCCCGGAGGGGAGTATGCAATTAGCACTGAATGAGAAACGACTGCTTCAAGAGTTAGATAAAATTGGGATTGCTAACACGGAAGAATTAGCTGAGTTTGTAAAAATTTTAGATAAGCCCGTAGAATCTATCATCCAGTATGGAAATTTGCTTTCCCAGAAAGGATTGGTAGTGGTTGATCGTAGAGTAAAAACCTCAATGATCCCAACTGCTGAAGGAGAACAATATTCAAATGAGGGGCTTCCCGAAGAACAACTATATGATCAGTTTCCAAATACTGGTCATATCCCGGTTTCAGAATTAAATTGTAATCCGTATGCTAAAATCGGCCTTGGGCAAATGAAAAAGCTCGGGTGGATTACAATTGAGAATGGTATTGCTGTTAGAACAGGTGTAAATGCATCATCCCCTGTTCGACCTTTCCTTAAAAAACCGGACGAAGCTCCACCAGAAGTGAAGAAAGAATTACTCCGCCGAGGCTTGGCAGCTGAAGAAGAATCAGTCCAGTACTCTATCAGTATCACGGATCAGGGCAGAAAACTTGCAGCATCAGGTCTGAACCTAATTGAAGAGACCGGAACGCTGACGAGCGATCAGATCAGTTCCGGAGCATGGCGTGATCTTACCCTTCGCAGGTATGATATCACCAAGAAGCCTCGTCCGGTCTGGCCTGGTAAGATCCACCCATACCAGCGGCTCATCAATGAGATGCGGAGGATCCTTCTTGACATGGGATTCACCGAACTCTACGGGTCAGTTGTCCAGGGAGCATTCTGGAACTTTGATGCCCTTTTCCAGCCCCAGGATCATCCGGCCAGAGAGATGCAGGACACGTTCCATCTCAAGGAACGTTCAGATCTTCCTGTTGGTTGGGAGAAGGTCAGGGACATTCACGAGCACGGGGGTGAAACCTCCTCATGTGGCTGGGGTGGCAGATGGGACCCTGAAAAAGCAAAGGCAACAGTCCTCAGGACCCATACGACATCACTCTCGATACAGCACCTTGCAACCCATCCGAATCCTCCTGAGAAAGCGTTCTGTATCGGCAGGGTATACCGGAGAGAGACGATCGATCCAACCCATCTCCCGGAGTTTGAACAACTTGAAGGGATCGTGATGGATGAGGATGTCAGTTTCCGCCACCTGCTTGGATACCTCAAAGAGTTCTACGGCAGGATGGGCTTTACAAATGTCAGGTTCAGACCTGCTTACTTCCCGTACACCGAACCGAGTGTAGAGCCCGAGGTCTGGATCGACGGGCTCGGCTGGGTTGAACTGGGAGGGGCGGGAATATTCAGGGAAGAGGTCACTGATCCGTGGGGAGTCACAAGCCCGGTTCTTGCATGGGGTCTGGGCGTCTCACGGGTTGCCATGCTCAGGATGGGCCTCTCTGATCTCCGTGAACTTTACCAGAGTGACATCGAGTGGGTCAGACGGACACCGGTCATGAACGGAGGTGACTACTGATGCCAGTTGTATCGCTCCCGTACAAGTACCTTGAGCGGCTCACCGGGACCGACCGGAAGACGATCATCGAGCGCCTCCCGATGATCGGCTGTGATATCGAGCGTGTTCTTGAAGAACAGGTCGATGTTGAGTTCTTCCCTGACCGGGTGGATCTCTACTCTACCGAGGGTGTAGCCAGGGCCATGCGGGGATTTCTGGGACTTGAATCAGGAGAAGAAAAGTACCAGGTAGTATCCCCGACAATCCAGTTCACTGTCGATGAGAACCTGAAAGATATCAGGCCATACCTTGGGTCAGCGGTAATTAGGAATATTACTCTTGATAACGAGGCAATTGTCAGCCTGATGGGAGTCCAGGAAGCCCTTCACTGGGTGGTCGGAAGGGGCCGCTCAAAGGTTGCCATCGGCATTCACGACCTTGACAAGATCACCCCGCCGTTCAGGTATTATGGTGCTCCTTTGAGTAAGGCATTTGTTCCTCTTGACTTCACAGAGGAGATGACCCTTGCAGAGATTATGGAGAAGCATCCGAAAGGCCGTGACTACGCTCACATTGTTACCGGCAAACCTGTCATGCCCCTGATAGAGGACGCAAACGGCAATGTCCTCTCATTCCCGCCGATCATCAACGGTGAACTGACCCGCGTGACAGAGAAGAGCAGAAACCTGCTCCTTGACGTTACCGGTACCGACGAACGGGCCGTTATGACTGCGGTGAAAGTGATCACCTCTGCACTCATCTCTGCAGGCGGGACTTGTGAAGCCGTGACGGTGAATGGTAAATCTTGTCCTGATCTCTCACCTGCGGTTCGTGAGGTTAGTGTTGTGGCCTGCAACAAGCTTATTGGTTGCTCACTCTCTGCAGAAGAGATGGCAGAGGTGCTCAGGAAGATGAGGTATGGTGCCGAGGCAGCAGGACCAGATAAGGTCCATGTAAACATCCCGTGCTACCGGGCTGACATCATGCACGATTGGGATGTCTTTGAGGATGTCGCGATCGGGTTCGGGTTTGACAACCTTGAGACTGCACTTCCGCGTGCACCCACCCTTGGATGTGAACACCCTATCATGCTCCGTGCAGGTCTGCTCCGTGAGATCTGCTGTGGACTCGGGTTCCAGGAGGTCATGCCATTCACCCTGTCCAGCGATGAGGTGATGTACACGAAGATGCAGCGTACTGCACATCCTGGTGTCCTTCGTGTTCTCCACCCGATCAGCGAGGATCAAACCCTGCTCAGAACTGATATCCTCCCGCTGCTCCTCGATCTGCTCAGGATCAACAAACGCAGGGAACTCCCACAGAAGATCTTCCATATCGGAGACGTGGTCAGGGATCTCAAGACCGGTCAGAAGATGGCACTCTCTTCTACCCATCCGGGTGCTGACTTCTCTGAAGCATATGCCACTGCAGATGCAGTCTGTCGTGAGATGGGGCTGACATACGAGGTGTCCGAGAGCTCTGACCCGGCATTCATTGACGGAAGACGTGCTGACATTGTGGTTGGTGGAAAGGTCATCGGCCTGTTCGGTGAGATTCATCCTGCAGTGCTCAGTGCTTTTGACATCGATCAGCCGGTCTCTGCTGTCGAGATCGATCTGACCCTGCTTCCCTGATCACATCTTTTTTGGGCCGGTCTGCCCAGGTTCGAAATGTTCAACCGCTCTCCCGACGTACCGGTGGTACCACCGAAGTCTTATGCAGAAACGATTGAACATCCTGGTATCAGGCAGGGTTCAGGGCGTCGGGTACCGTGGATTTGCACGCCTTGTTGCCAACCGGTACAGTGTGACCGGGTTTGCATCAAATGAACCTGACGGTCGCGTCTCCATTATAGCCGAAGGAGACGAACCGGCGCTTGATCAGTATGTAGCAGATCTCTATGCCAAAGATGAACCCCTGATCGAGGTTCACTCTGTTGATGTATCTGAACAGACATATACGGGTGAGTTCACCAGATTTGAGCCGCATTTTGGTGACTTTCAGAAAGAAATGTTTGTCAGATCAGAGCTTGCACTTGAGTATATGCGTGAGATGATCAAGTTGCAAAAACGCTCACTGAAGACCCAGATAGAGATGATAGAAGCACTCCGTGATATGAAGAAGGAGTCAAAGAAGCGGCGTGAAGTACTTGAGCGAATGATTGAAGCGATTCATTCGCAGGGATAATACTATGACAACACAGGATTCTCCGGCTGGACTTGACATCGGAAAGAAAGTTGATATCAGGGTTTTGGAGGCTGTTGCCAGGAAGGGAGATCTTTCCATCATCCTTTACTTCGAAGAGGACCTTGCAAAGAACTCCACGTATGCAGCAGATCTGAAAGAGTATGAAAAGTATCCAGATGATGAACGACCATTCATTGAGCTCGTCTCCTTTATGTCATTCCAGCGGAAGATGAGCCCATGCTTTGAGGATGCCCTCACAACGGTTCCACTTACGATCACCATTTGCTCAAATTCTGAAGAGTATAATAGCAACCCTGTAGTAAAGGGCATTCTTCCATTTCTGGATGAGATGGACCCCTCATAAAATTTTATATAATAAACTAAATGTTGCGATATATCAGCAGGATTACATCGATCTGAAAATCTGTCCTTTTACCAACTATCAGGGTACTTCATCCGCATCGGAAATTAAGGAACCAATATATCTGTACAGGGACTACAAAAAGAGTAATATGGCAGTGTCGAAATCACGGGGTATCGGGGATACGCATCAGCAGTTCAGATCTCTTCAGGCCATCGTCAATCATATCAGATCGCAGGAGATGTTTCTTCAGGTTCTTGATCGCGAGGATGCAATCCCTGATATGGCAAAACGCCTCTCCCGTGAGGCAATCACTGGGGAATTAAAATCAAACAAGCGCCTGTTTCTGGATTTTTTCTACAACATGATCGCTATGTCAGGCGAGACTGACCGGATCCAGGATGTCGAGTTTAAGTATGTCGTGATAGGTCAGGACCTGATGGAGGTTGATCGTTGCCTGCTCTGGTACGACGACCTCGAACTTCTGATGCCGTTTGAGATCGGGGAAAAATTTGGGAAAGTTGTTCTTGGTGAACAGATGGGCAACGTGGTCGATACCATCACAGACTTTTATAAAAAAGCTGAAGCAAGGTTTGACCGGGAGCTGGATGGAAACCTTGAACGGTGTTCGCTCCTTGTTCTTGAGGAGCATTATCCCCAGTCAGCCTTTCATATCACAGTCAGGCTTCCAGCAACAATCCTCAATGATTACCCGATCTCGCTCTGATCCGGGATTATCTGACTGCCTTTTTCTCTTCATCTGGGTATGATATGCCCCGCAGTTCCGTGATCTTTTTCATAACCTCGGTTGTGTAGAGTGAGATCCGCCTGAGGCGGTGGGTCTCTTCAGTTGATGAGAGGAATCTGATCTCACGGAGCCGGGAATCTGCCTCGTCAAGGAGTGTGTTCACTATACCTCCGCCAGCCCCTCCTCCTGCCGGTTCGGGCACAATCACTGAAGTGATAAACTGCAGACTGCCCTTGTCCATGAGCGGGATCATATCAATCCTTACCCTTCTGACAGCTTCATGGATCTGCAATGGTCCGTTCGTTGCAAATCCCTTTCCTTCCCTGAACCTATCTCTTCCTGAAGCCCAGATCCGTTTAAAAAGATCAGGTAGGTCTTGAATAGATTTGGGGTTTGAGTTCTGGTGATCATGCTTGAAGAAAGACCTGCATGCATTGTTCATGAAAATGACGGCACCAGATGTGGTAAAGAGCATCACCGGATGTGGGATCGACTGTATCGCAAGAATAGCGAGGCGGTAATCTCCTGCTTTGAGCGGCGGTGGTACCTGTCGTGTCTGCTCGGACTCCGATACTGGTTCTGGCTCTACTTCAGGTTCAGGAGGCTGATTTGAGCGCTGGGCGGTGGTGGTCTGGTATAATTTGTTTTTATGGGCCACCATCTCGATGTTGCTGTAGAGTTCCCGTTCTTTGAATGGCTTGATCAGGTACCCGAACGGCCCAGAATCCACTGCACGCTTGATGGTATCGTCATCTGAATGGGCTGTCAGGTAAATGATCGGGATCTTGTACTGCTGGTAGATCCTCTTTGCGGTCTCTATACCGTCCATGTCGCCCTGAATCCTGATATCCATCAGAATGATGTCAGGCTGCTTCTCCCTTGCAAGGTTTATCGCTTCAGCTCCATCAAACGCACTCCCGACTACCTCGTATCCGAGCTCCTTGAGTGTCTTTTCAAGGAGTACTGAAGTGACTGCCTCATCTTCAACAATGAGAATACGTCGTTTCATACATGCACCCGCTCTCCGGGATTTTCACTAAATTGTATTGTGATGGTCGTTCCCGGTCCTTTTGGTCGGTTGATCTCTCCTTTGAGCTGATGAGTGAGCCTGGAGACGAGTTCGGTCCCGAGTGATGTCCCGGTCGGACTCTTCCCCTCCGCAGGCATCCCACGCCCGTTATCTGATACTTCCATGCGATATATATGGTTCTGATGGGTGAATGTCACCCTGATCTCCCCATAACCCCCCGGTTCAAAGGCATATTTGACGGCATTGGTTATCAATTCATTCAGTATAAGTCCGCAGGGAATGCATCGTTCAATATCGAGAACAATGTTAGGATCGATCTCAGTGATGTACTTGATAGATGAGTTAGCACCCACATACTCCTGTTTCAGGTGATTGATCAGATTTCCTACGTACTCGTTGACGTTGATCTTCCCGATATCATGGGAACTGTAGAGAAGTTCATGGATCGAGGCCATCGAAAAAACCTGATTTCTGCAATCCTGTAGAATCTCACTTGTAACCGGGTCAGTAGTCCGCATACCCTGAAGTTTGAGAATTCCTGATATGATCTGCAGATTGTTCTTCACCCGGTGGTGAATCTCTTTTAACAGGAGTTCTTTCTCATGGAGCGATGAAATGATCTGTTCCTCATCTCGTATTCTGCTGGTTACATCGTTATATATCAGGAAGATCTCTCGTGCATTGCCCACATGAGTGTTCGAGAGATAAATCTCCCTCCATTTTTTTCCTGATGGTGTTTCTATCTGAATCCTTTCCAGGCTTTGAGGTGTTCCGGTCGTGACCAGGTTAATGAGGGCTGTGCTGAGTTCATCAGGGATTGCAGGGCCGAAGTAATCCTGAAATGTTTTACCAAGTAGTGTTTCCCTCTTCTTCTCCTCCAGGTTTTCAGCTGCTCTGTTCATCTCGATAAGGATAAACCTGCTATCACCATCGTGGTCGAGAAAGATTGCACAACCTGCATTCATATTTGAAAAAAGCATGTTCAGGCGGTTCTGACTCACTTTTACCTGGTCGTCAAGGACCTTCTGGCGGGTAACATCTATGATAAATCCTTCAAGTCCGATCACATCCCCGTTCTCATTTAAAACCCCTACTCCCTGCTCCCAGACCCATTTAAATTTCATCGTTTTGGTGAAGATTCGATACATTAATTTGAACTGTGCATGCCTGCCAACTGCCCGTCTGATAACATCCATAATCCGGGGACGATCATCTGGGTGAATAAGCGAGGTGTACGTGGGGTTCTGGTTCTGGACCAGATCAGTCGAGTGATAACCTGTAAGGAAGAGGCTTCCCTCACTCACATACTCCATTATCCGGTCATCGTCAAAGCTGCACTTGTACACCATACCTGGCAGGTTTTCGATTAAGGTGTTGACCATCCGTTCACTTTCGACAAGCGCGTCTTCAGCGATCTTGTCTGAAATATGACCTGCTATCTGCACCACTATTCCCTGAAGAAATCGCTGGAGAGGAGTAGACAATTCCTGGTCATCTTCAAACGAAGCGATGTGTATGAGACCGATCGGTTTGCCATGATGGGTGAGTGAGATGATAGCATCTGAATGTATTTTCTCGATCGTTTCAAGGATATGTGAAAACTCATGAATGGTCTTGCTATTCCTGAAGACTGAGTCGGTCCCTCTAAGTAATGATAAAAAGAGAGGGATCAGGTGCGCCTGTATCACATGATCCCTATACTCAGCAGAAAAACCCTCTGCCATTGCAAGCGAAAGGTGATCCTGCTCATCCATAAGGTAGATGGCTGCTGCATCAAGGTAAGAGGTAGTTATGGCTGCCTGAAGGCAATGACTGAGGATATCGTCGATATTCTTTGAGTTTGCACTGGCTATGGCGAGATCCCGCTGGGAACGCAGGTTTTTCTCTGCCCTGACAAGTTCAACTGACGTGTTGACCTTATGGGCAAGTTCGGTAAAGGAGACATGCGGGCTGTTATCTTTTTGGACATAAAAATTTGCCCCACTGTTCAGTGCTTCGACTGCAACTGATTCACGTTCTCTGACCGTAAAGAGCACAAATGGGATCTGTGGGTCTTTCTCTCTGATCCTACTAAGAAACTCAAGACCATCCATGCCAGGCATAGCATAATCTGAAATAATTGCATCATATCTCCGTGATTTCAGTTGTTTCAGTCCTTCTTCACCTGAATCAACAACATCAACAGAGAATCCGAACTTCTTCTCAAGGATCTGGCGCCCGAGGTCTAGGAGAACAGACTCGTCATCGACCAAAAGAACCTTTGTCATATCCATTCACCCGGCATGGTCCCTCTGTTGATCTCAACATGAGAGTGCATAATCGTTGGGATCTTTGTTAAGATCCGATCTTCATCTGCACCTGGGTATTGGTATTATCCTACAATCTCACGTGCAATGGAACAGAAGAGGGAGAGTGGTCCGGCTGTGATGAACTTTCGTGAAATCTCAACCGGGATAATCTCCCCGTCCTGTCTTCGGTGAACTGATCTGACCCTGAAGGTCTCTTCATCTTCTCTTGGCATCTCCCACATCTCCTGCCAGGTTTGGAGGGTGATCTCGGGGTTAATATCATAGACTGTGATCTGCTGTATCTCTTCACGAGAATATCCGAGCAGTTTGCATGCGGTCTCGTTTGCCCGGTATACTGCCCCGGTGATATCAAAGAGAAGGATTGAGTCTGAAGCCTGGTCAAAGACAAACCTGATGATAAGCAGTTCACGCTCGAGTTTCTCCCGTCGTGTTATCTCTGCCATGAGATCCTGGTTTGCCGCCCTCATCTCTCTGGTTCTCTGTTTAATGACCGCTTCGAAGTTGGCATGATAAATCTGGAGCTGCTCTTCGAGGTGTTTACGTTCTGATATATCGGTTCCTATAGCCTGGATGCTTCCAAGTGCACCACTGTTGGTAAAGATCCCCCTATACTGCCACTCCTCCCACGCTACCATCCCGTCTGGCTGAATTGTTTTGAATGCAATCTTTGCAACAGGGGTCTTTGGCGTTAGGTCAGAACGTAGCCTGTCAAGCCGTTCAAGGTCTTCGTGAGAGATAACCGGCTCGTATGAAAATCCCACCAGTTCATCCCTCTTCCTATCCATTCTCCTACAGAATGCATCATTGACATAGGTGAGGGTTCCGTCAGGACGTGACCTGAATATAAACTCATTCTGATCAGATGACAGTGTTTCAGCCTCGGCTCTGCAGATTTCAGCCTGGTGGATGGCATCTCTTGTCCCGGTCTCATCCCTGAAGATGATTGCGGATCCTGGTCGACCGTCCTCACAGACAACTGGCATGATGGCTATCTCAAACCATCGGGGGGAACCCCTGATAGTGAGCGAGAGTTCGAGGTTTTCTTTCTGCCCCTGAATTGCTTTTTTGATCTTTGAGGTGATCTCATCCTGCATAAGGAGGTTCAGGTCGGGATCTGTGATCTGCTTCCCTGTAGGATCATCAGAAAGTCCAAAGAGCTCACATATTCCGTTCTTTGCAGCTCCGACAACCATTCTGCAGGTGATGAGAATATATGGATCCGGGGTATATACGGCAAGAGCAGAAGAGGGTATCCGGTTTGAGAGGTGGTAAACTTTGGCCGTGCTGACAATCCGGAGGTCAACCTCTCCTTTCATCTGCATCCCATCGAGGTACTTGGCCACCGTGGTCCGATGCATGCCCAGCACCTGTGAGAGATCGGTGATGGACATACCACGTGGATGCTCAACAAGTTGTTCCCTGATTCGTATGAGCTCCTCTAGATCTCCGATCAATATTTTTCACCTCGTCTGGTTGGTCCTGTCTTTGTCATTATGTCGTACATATCCTACTGTCACTCGATCTGATAAAGAGGATCATCTCTAATTTGAGTTTCGTTTTTTGATGCGGGTGAATTATTCCTGACTATTTTGAGATATTTTCAAAAAAATAATCGTTAAAAGCCACTTAACTGTTGTGACTATTATGTACGACATATACGATTTATTAAATGCTGATGTGTATAACTCCTGATCAGATGCTGCGTATACTTCAGAACGTATAGAGCGTCGTCCTGTCCTTTGATTGTGCCAGACATGCGTCTGGAAGGCGGGGGCATTGTTAACGATTAATCATGAAGGAGGTCAATCATGGCTGAAGACTTTGAAGTCAAACTTGAGAAGAAGGCATACATTCCGGACCCGCAGTACCTGGCGAATTCTGCACTGGGAGATTACAAGGCAGCATATGCAAAATTCATCTCTGATCCGGATGGGTTCTGGGATGAGAAGGCACGCGAGCTGAAATGGATGCGCCCATGGGATAAGGTCAGGGAATGGGAGCATCCGTATGCACGGTGGTTTACCGGTGCAAGCCTGAATATCACCGAGAACTGCCTGGACCGACATGTCAACAACGGACGCCGCAATAAACTCGCCATCATCTGGAGGGGTGAAGATGGACGGGAAGAGGTACTGACATACAGGCAACTCTCCCGATCTGTCATGCGGTTTGCAAATGCCCTGAAGAGTCTTGGGGTTCAGAAGGGTGACCGGGTCTGCTTCTACATGCCCTTCGTCCCTGAACATGTGGTTGCTATTCTGGCATGTGCAAGGATCGGGGCCGTCCACTCGATCGTGTACGCCGGGTTCGGAGCCGAGGCACTCCACTCACGGATACGTGATGCCAATGCAAAGATCGTGATCACCGCAGATGTAGGGAAACGCCGGGGAAAGACGATCCCACTCAAGAGTATCGTGGATGATGCTGTCCGTAACTCACCGAGTGTTGAGAAGGTCATCGTGCTCTGCAGGGAGAAGTGCCCGCTCGAGCTGTACTCTGAATTGGAGGTTGATTTCTACGGGATACAGGAAGGGATGTCTGATGAGTGCCCAGCCGAAGAAATGGATGCTGAAGACCCACTCTTCATCCTCTATACCAGTGGTACCACGGGAACTGCCAAGGGGATCGTTCATGCCTGTGGGGGGTACATGGTTGGAACCCATTACACCTGCAAATACATCTTCGACATCAAGGAGAACGATGTCTACTGGTGCTCCGCAGATCCGGGCTGGATCACGGGCCACAGTTACATCGTATACGGTCCGCTCTCAGTCGGAGCAACGGTGGTCATCACCGAGACGACGCCTGATTACCCTGACTTTGGGATCTGGTGGAGTATCATCGAGGAGTTCGGCGTCTCGATCTTCTATACCGCCCCGACTGCTATCAGGATGTTTATGCGGGTAGGTGAAGAATGGCCTGACAAGTATGACCTGAGTTCACTAAGGATCATCGGTTCTGTCGGTGAACCTCTCAACCCTGAAGCCTTCGAGTGGTATTACCGGGTGATCGGCAAGAATAAATGTCCGATCCTGGATACCTGGTGGCAGACCGAGACAGGTATGCACATGATAACTACGCCACTTGGAATGCCCATGAAGCCAGGGTTTGCCGGTGTCCCGATCCCTGGTGTGGTTGTTGATGTGGTTGACAAGGACGGGAACCCGGTGCCTCCTGGTCAGGGCGGACTGCTCGTCATCAAGGAGCCATGGCCATCGATGATGAGGACTGTATACAACAATGATGAACGCTATCGGAAGTACTGGACCCAGATCAAGGAGTATTATACTGTCGGTGATCTCGCGGTAAAGGATGAGGACGGGTATATCATGATCCTGGGCCGGTCTGATGACATCATCATCGTTGCAGGCCATAATCTCGGAACCGCAGAGGTAGAGTCTGCCCTGGTCGAGCATGAAGCTGTTGCAGAAGCAGCCGTTATCGGTGTTCCCGATGAGATCAAAGGTCAGGCTGTTAAGGCGTTCGTGACACTGATACAGGGATATGAACCGAGCCAGAAGCTGATCTCTGAACTAACATACCATGTGAGGATGAGTATCGGACCAATAGCCATGCCAAATGCAATAGAGTTCATGGATAAACTGCCCAAAACCAGGAGCGGGAAGATCATGCGACGTCTGCTCAAGGCAAAAGAGATGGGTATGGATCCAGGGGATATCTCTACACTTGAAGAGTAAAAAGCACCATGAGACAACAAGGTATGGATCATGAACTGCGGATCCTCGGGATGGTTGCAGAAAAAGGCAGATGGGGATTAGTCCTTCTCGGTATGATCCTCAACCTCTGCCTTGGGAGTATCTACTCATGGAGTGTATTTGTCGGGCCACTGGCAGACTACTTCACAAAAACCCTTCATCAGCAGGTGACTGCAGGGGAACTGCTCATGCCGTTCTCGGTATTCCTCGCATGTTTTGCCCTGGCAATGCCCCTGACCGGCAAGTACCTCGATACATATGGTCCCCGTCTGATCATCATTGCCGGTGGGCTCCTCACCGGGGTTGGGTGGCTCATGGCATCCGTGGCAAGTTCGGTGCAGATTCTCTCGGTTGTGTATGGGGTAATCGGCGGCCTTGGGGTCGGAATTGCATATGGTGCTCCGGTAGCTGTCGCTGCCCGGTGGTTTCCTGAAAGACGGGGGCTTGCAGTAGGGCTGGTTCTGTTGGGATTCGGGTTTTCAGCCTTTCTCACAGCCAACCTCTCCGGGCTGCTCATCGCTGAAACCGGTGTCATGGAGACCTTCAGGATCTTTGGAATTGCATTCATTATCCTGACCGTGCTCCTCGCTCTCCCGCAGAGATTTCCTCCTCCCGGGTGGAAGCCGTCCGGATGGGAACCTCCACAGTGTTCATCACAGAATCAGACCTGCGAGTTCATGCTCCCTGAAATGGTGAAGACCAGGGCATTTTACGGACTCTGGATCTGTTACTTTATCGGATGTCTCTCCGGCCTCATGGCAATCTCTATTGCTAAACCGGTCGGCACTGAGGTTGCACAGATCTCCCCTGTGCTGGCAACGACACTGGTCGGTGTCTTCGCAATATTCAACGGTGGTGGCAGGCCGGTCTTCGGGTTCCTTGCTGATCGCATAACGGTCAGGACTGTGGCCATGGTCTCATTTGCACTGATTATGGGTGCATCGCTGCTGATCACGCTCTCACCGTCGGCTCCGGTATACATCATCTCGTTCGCGGTACTCTGGGGATGTCTGGGAGGGTGGCTTGCGATCGCACCAGCCGCAACAGCCGTATACTTTGGAACCCGTGACTATCCTCGATGCTATGGGTTTGTCTTTCTGGCATACGGTGCTGGTGCAATTGCCGGTCCGCAACTGGCAGGATACATTAAGAGTATATCAGGATCGTACCTTGGTGTCTTTCCTGTTGTGATAGTTCTGGCACTGTTCGGGCTGATCATTGCATATCTCACGGTCAGACCCCCTGAATAATCCCTTTTTGACACAGTATTATCGGTGAGATCTGCAATATGTACTGATCTCTGGTGTCCCGATTGAAACCGGATTGAGTGGTTTGTCAGATAGTATGCCTGAAAGAAATGATGCGAAGAGTCGTGGATCGATTCACTCTGGTCTCTCTGTTGATATTATTCAGAAACAGGATCAGCGTTCAGGAAAGAAGACCCGTGGAGTTGTGAGCGAGATCCTGACCAATTCGTCCTTTCATCCCCACGGGATTAAGGTCCGCCTCAAGGATGGAAAGGTTGGCAGGGTCTGCACGATAGTCAGGGAAGAAACCTTTTCAGAAAATCAGACATAAGATTATTTCTGGGCCTCAAGGCGAGTGCATTAATGCTGTATGATCTGTTGAAACACGAAACCCCTGGCAATTTCTCATTTTCAATACAAATCTCGCCAATACGGATTGATGGTGTTATGCGCGGAGGATCGTTTCTTTTTTTAACATATCAGATCCTAGCAGTATATGGGAGAATTATAATCTATTTACTCTCTGTCCTGTCACGATGCGCGAAGCCTGATATGATCGCACCTTTCAGATACATACAGGATATCTGGTACAGGAGGAATGGCTGATACGATCTGCCTGCGAATAGTTCTGATGTCACTGATGTGTATGGTACTTGTGTGTACTGTCACCATCGGAGAAGAGATCAGAGATAAACATAACAATACAACACACGATGGTCCGAATCAGGTGATCATCGACTCAGACTCTCGCAATGTTGAGATCGGGGATGAGATCGTTCTTAAGGGGATCATCGATAAGTCGCTGATTGGTGGTGCCCCGTCAGATGTGGTTATTCTTATTTCTGCCCCTGAGGGCAGCCTTGCTGACACTTTTATTCTGTCGTCTCCTGATCAGCATGGAAAGTTCTCTTACAAACTTCCTGCAGATGTGGGTGGGACATGGGGATTTGAAGCATTGTATAATGGAGTAAATAGTCCCAAGATCATGGTCGACGTGGTTCCCTCGACTAAAGCGGGAAAGACAACTCTCACCCTGTCCGGATGGCCTGTCTATCCCCGGGTTGGTGATGAGGTCGTTTTCAAGGGAAGACTCACCGATTCAGCAGGAAAAGGTGTTCCAAACCGTGAGATCGGATATCAGTCAGATTCATCCGGTAATAAGTCCGGACCGAATGGCAGTACTGCTGGTATTGACTGGGATCCTTTGGGATTCGGTCAGACTAATCAGATCGGAGAGTACAACTTTAGAATTCCGGTTGTTCAGGAAGGTGAGGTACATGTGCGGGTACTTTTCCCTGGTGACGGGCTGTACACTCCGTCTGAAAGTAAGGTAATCAGTCTCATAGTCAAGAGTGCCTGAAATGCAGGCCCTCTTGAAACGACAGATTTTTTAGGTCCGGATTTTTTCCTCAGGTCAAAAAAGGGGTTATTGTTTCTTGTTCAGGAACTTCTCTGGCTCTTTTTCAAATGCATCGAGGCATCCCTTGTTGCAGAAGTAATACGTATTATTCTTGTATGTTGTTGTGAAATCTGCAGTATCTGTGTTTACTTTCATTCCACAGACCGGATCTATGGCAGTAGGATCTGGCATGGTCTGAAAGGTCATCATTCTGATTGGTGGGGTATATCTCCTCAAAAGCAGTGAGAGTGATATCACCGTTACTGAAGAGAGTGCCATAGCAAGGGCACCGTATTCAGGTCTGAATATGACTCCCGGGTAGAAGAGGCCGGCTGCGAGAGGGATGAGAATGATATTGTATGCAAACGCCCAGAAGAGATTGAGTCTGATTCTCCCCATTACTTTACGGGACAACTGGATTGCGGCGACTGCATCGGTTATCTCATCCCTCACAAGTATGATATCGGCACTTTCGATTGCGACATCTGTTCCTGAACCGATCGCAATTCCGGTGTCAGCCCTGGCAAGTGCGGGGGCATCATTAATCCCGTCCCCAACAAAAGCCACCACTTCTTTCTGCTGTTGCAGCCGGGAGACTTCATTCTCTTTCTCATCAGGAAGAACACCGGCAATCACACGGTCAATCCCCACCATCTGTCCAACAGCCCGTGCTGTCCTCTGGTTATCGCCGGTTACCATTCCTGCTGATATTCTCATCTTTCGTAACTCTGTAATCGCTGCTGCAGCCGATGGCTTCACCGAATCAGCAATCGTGATGAGGCCGAGAAGTTGATTATCCCTGGCTACCAGGACTGTTGTCTTGCCCTCTTCCTGTCTCTGTTTAATCTGCAATTCCGCATCCGTATCGACTAACACTCCGGCTTCTGCTATAAACTGATGATTTCCTACACGGATCAACCCCCCAGCAATCTCTCCTGTAAGTCCTTTACCCGGGAGATACGTGAATCCGGTGACTTCGGCAGGATCAATTCCCTCCTCTCCTGCTTGCGTGAGAATCGCTTCTCCGAGAGGATGGGTCGAGAGATACTCAAGACCTGCTGCATAGGAGATAAGAAGTGAGCGTGAACTTGTGAATACATCAATATCAGTCACTACCGGTTTTCCCTGGGTAAGGGTTCCGGTCTTGTCAAAAAGCATCGTAGTCAGCCGGTCTGAAACTTCAAGGCTCTCTCCGTTTCGTATTAGAATTCCTAGTTCTGCTCCTCTGCCTACCCCGACTGTGATGGCTGTGGGCGTAGCAAGCCCGAGTGCACAGGGGCAGGCAACCACCATGACCGCGATCATTGTCTGGACTGCAAACTGAAGGCCTGCACCAGCTACCAGGAACCAGAAGAGAAATGATCCAACTGCAATCACCAGAACAACAGGAATAAACCAGGTAACAACAGTATCTGCTATCTTCTGGACTGGTGGTTTGGATCCCTGGGCATCTTCAACCATCCTGATGATTCGCGAGAGCATTGTGTCAGCACCAACACGCCGTGCCTCGAATTTCAGACTTCCTGTTGTGGCGAGAGTTCCGGCAATGATCTCGTCTCCTGTGAGTTTTTCAGCAGGGAGCGGTTCACCTGTGACCATGGATTCATCAACAAAACTTGAACCAGATGTGACGATCCCATCTACCGGGATCCTGTCCCCAGGCCTGATGACAATCCTGTCACCGACAGCAACATCTTCAACTGGCACACGGATCTCTTCATCTCCCCTAATGACCGCCGCCGTGTCAGACTGGAGCCTTACAAGGGCCTGGATTGCTGATGAGGTTCTTCCTTTTGCTCTCGTCTCAAGGTATCTTCCAAGCATGAGGAACGACGCAAGCATAATGGCAGTTTCGTACAGGATGTAACTCATGTCCAGAACGATACCGAACGTTCCAAGCACGCTTGCCAGGTACGCAACCGTTGTACCCATGGCATACATGACATCCATGTTCAGGGTCCGGTTTCGCAGGGACACAAACGCAGCCCTGAATATCGGCATGCCAAGCCAGAAGAATGCAGGAGTGGCTATTAGAAACTGGAGGTACGCAAGGGTGTGCATCAGCCCGTGCGGTGCTGCCATCATCCCCATGAGAACTGCCGATATGGCAAATCCCACGATAACTCTTGTCAGTTTATCACGGAGATCTGCCTTGATATCGTCATCGCCAGCCCTGAGTGTGCCTTCCTTATCTGTACCAAGGTACTGGTAGCCCGCATCTATGATGGCATCCCGCATCTGAAACAGAGTAACAAGTGAGGGATTGTATGTGACATATGCACGTTCAGTGCCGAGGTTCACTGTGGCAGCCTCAACTCCATCCAGGTTTTTCAGGGCAGTCTCGATGGTCTGTGCACAGATAGCGCAGGTCATTCCTCCTACTCTGATCGTGACCTGTTCATTGATAACCCCGTAACCGGTTTTTTCAACCGCTCTGGTAAGCATCACAGGGTTTGTCAACGAGGGATCATATTGCACAACCGCTTTTCCTGTTCCGAAGTTAACCTGTGCATTGCTCACTCCATCCGCAGCAGACAGTCCCTTCTCCAGGTTAATAGCACAACTGGCGCAGTGCATCCCGGAGATTGCCAGTTCTATCTTTTTCTGCCTTTCATCTGCCATTCTATTCAAACTCTCTGTTTTTTGTTACACTCCGAAATCCTTGTGTTATGCAGGAAGGTCGCCTGTATCATCATTGTCATTTTGTGGTGTAGATTCTTCCTACCAGTTTCTTAAAGTGGAAGTGATGATCACTATTCGATATGATCCTCTGCACCGCCCAGATCTCTCCCTGCTGGCAGAATCCGAACTGCACTCTCTCATCTATAAAAAACAGAATCGCCGAGGCGATGGAGTGTGATGCCTCATTCATCTCATTTCCTGAACAGGTTATAACCGGGTGGGATCCGCTTGATGGCAAGAACTTTGTTCAGACCGAAGAGGATGAGATCATATCAGTCCTCAAGGAATATGCCCGAGATTTTGGCATCGGCCTACTCGGGTCATACCGCGAGATGCATCACCCTTGTCCACGCAACACGGCAATCGCCATTGGACCCGATGGGCATCTGATTGCCCGGTACTCCAAAATGCATCTCTTCTCTCCCGAACATGAGAATCAGGCCTATACTCCTGGTGAAGAGATCGCTCTCTTCTCTTATGATGGCTGCCGGTGTGGAATAGCGATCTGTTACGATCTCAGATTTGCGGATCTCTTCAGACTGTATCGTGATGGCGGAGCAGATCTGATGCTGGTGCCAAGTGCCTGGCCTGCCTCCCGGATGCGTCATTTCGAGCTTTTTATTACAGCCAGGGCAGCCGAGTTTCAGATGTACATTGCAGGAATCAATACTGTCGGTGAAACACCGGTTGATCGGTATGCTGGTGGCTCACTCGTTGCCGGTCCGGATGGGACGGTTTTATCAAGGGGCTCGGAGGTTGAAGAACTGCTTTTCACTGAGATAAGTCCTGATCATGTTGTGGAGGTTCGTGACGGATTCTCGGTGCATCATGACCGGAGGAACAAGTTGTATCAGAACCTCTCCTAGCCTTTTCGGAAAAAAGGTAAAATATCAGAAAAGGGTTAGCCCTTATGGGTTGTGTTTTGGGCATTGGTGGTATTAGTTGCCGTATACTGAACATTTTGTTCTACATAGAGAACATTGGTCACATTGTTGTAGTATGAAAATCCCTGCTGTGTTGTCATATTTGACTGAAGTGAGACAAGCTGAAGACCCGGCATTCCGTATGCTGTATAATCTGTCATGACCGAAGCATGAATCACTGCATTCGTTGAGTTTGCATACACCAGCATATCCTGGTTTGTCTTAAAAGCTGTCTGGTTATATCTGACAAATAACCCTCCAGATGCTGTGGTATTTCCTGCAGGTGGTGGCGATGCGATACTGCTATTTATGACAGTTGCATTAGCGATCGAATATATAGCATTCTTCTCAGCATATTTCACGGTTGGAAGGCTCTGATAATATGAGATCCCCTTCTCAACGGTCATTCCCGGTGGCAGACTGACCAGTTCAAGTCCTGACATGCCCTGCTGGGTATAATCAGTCTTTATGACTGCACCGATTTCAGCATTTGCCTGCATTGAGGATGCCTGCATGGACTGGTTGTTTGGAAATGCCGATGGATTGAACTGGACCAGAAGTTCTCCCTGTACATACGTTGCTGTGGTAGTATTTGGCGGAGCCGGAGGTGTTGTCTTATTATCTACGGGTATTGCAGTTGTATTATTGACTGCTTCGGAAGGTGCAGTCTGTGCCAGAACGATCACCGCAAGGAAGAGGCCGGCGATCAGGGTAACCACAAGGGCATTTAATTTCATATCGTATGAGGGTATTGTCCGAACTAATATTCAGGCTTTTGCTCTGTGGGGTAACTCCTGATATACTGGACCAGGTTTCTATCTTCATCATACATACATGATTTCATCGCAAGAGATTCATCCCTTTATTACTAATTATCATTGTATGAGCGGCTCTGTATCATACCGCTTCTCTCAACGCCTTTCGCATGTGCCTGCTTCATTTCTGGGCGAACTTTTTCGTGTCTCTTCACAGCCTGATGTGATTTCATTTGCTGGTGGCCTGCCAGATGCAAACAGGTTTGATGTTGAGGGTATCAGATCGGCATCAGAAGAGGTCTTCGCGCAGGAAGGAAAGACTGCTCTTCAGTATAGTACAACCGACGGATATCTTCCGCTCCGCACCTACATTGCATCTCGGTACCGATCCCGACTCGGCCTTAATGCTGATCCTGAGGATATTCAGATCGTAAATGGTTCACAGCAGTGTCTTGATCTTGTCGCCAAGATCCTTGTTGATCCCGGTGATCATGTCCTTATTGAACGCCCCGGGTACCTGGGAGCGATAGAGGCTTTCTCATATTATGAGCCGGTATTTGATCCGGTTCAGGCTCTTGATGGTCTTATCGGCCCTGACCCTGATTCGGTGAGGGGGCTGGTTACCGACAATAGCCCTGTCCTTTGGTATGGGATACCAAACTCACAAAATCCATCGGGAATGACCTGGTCTCCCGGTATTCGCAGGGAGATCGCTGATATTCTGGACGGAACGGACACTCTTCTGTACGAGGATGATGCGTTTGGTGAACTCTTCTTTGATGGAAGACCGAGGGAACCGGTTAAGAAATCGCTCCCTCATCAGACCATTATGACCGGTTCATTCTCAAAGACCATTTCACCAGGGCTTCGGTGTGGATGGATCTGGGCCCCTCATCCGGTGATTGAAGAGTTCAACAGGGCAAAGCAGGCTGCAGATCTCCACTCCAATCTGCTTTCCCAGATGATACTGACCCGGTATCTGGAAACTACTGATATTGATCGACGTATCTGGGAGACAGCCAGGGTATACGAAGAGCGGTGTCATCTTATGGAAGAGATCATTGATGACCGGTTTCCGGCTGGGACCCATCGAACCAGTCCTGAAGGTGGTATGTTCCTGATGGTAACCCTTCCTTCAGGCATCGATTCAATGGATGTGTTCAGACAAGGAGTAAGTAATGGAGTTGCTGTTATGCCTGGATCCCCTTTTTACATTGACAGAGGAGGAGGGAATACAATCAGGCTGAACTTCTCGACCGTGGATCTCAACCTGATCACTGAAGGGATGGAACGGCTATCGCAGGTTATTAAATCCCTTAAATGATTCTAGTGCCCTGAATAAATCAGGGCATGTCACTGCCATGGCAATTTTCTACTGTTTCACGAGGGCCATAACCAAATAGAATGCAACCGTACAGTACTTCAGGTGCATGCAATCAGGAATGAACACTGAAGGATCTGATCCGGCAAAGCAGGCCTATATTCTGGGTCTAAAAAAGTACCGTGATGGAGATCTGAAAGCGGCTTGCCCATATTTCTCCCAGGCTATCGAGGGGGGTATTGATGATTTTGATATCCTCTATTATCGTGGGATGTGCCATCTCGAAGGATCTGATTATCAGTCAGCCTTAATCGACTTTGAGGTACTGGTCAGACGACAGCCTGAGAATTCTGAATACCTTTTCAGGCGTGGATTCATTCACTATAAACTTGGTATGAATGCAGAGGCTATCCGGGATCTCGCCCTGGTTCCTGAAGATTTTGATGATTGTTCAATCAGGTGGCATTACCTGGCAGTTCTCTTTTATAAAGGTGGTGAATATGAAGCGGCACTTTCTGCTATCGAGAAGGCCCTGGCAAAGTTTCCCACTATGCCGAAGATCTGGTTCAATGCCGGAGTAATTCTGGCAGCCATGGATCAGACCGATCGTGCTGATCTCGCATTCGCAACCGCTGCTAAACTTGACAACAGGCTCACAAGTATACCCCGTATGATCCTGGAGTGACAGTGTGGACCTTATAAGTGTCATTGCAATAACTATAAGCCTGGGGATGGACTGTTTTGCCGTCTCCATCGCTGCGGGTATAGCAGTTCGAGAAGGACGACTCTCCGTCATCTCCAGGATCGCCATTCTCTTTGGATTGTTTCAATTCGGTATGACGCTCCTGGGGTGGACTGGAGGCTCACTCATCTTTGCCTGGATAGAACCATTTGATCACTGGGTAGCTGCTGTTCTTCTTGGATTCATCGGTGGGAAGATGATTCAGGAAGGGTTATCTGATTCTGATGAGGAGAGAATCGACTTTTATTCAGTATCAGTTCTGCTTGTCCTTGCGGTTGCCACAAGTATTGATGCACTTGCTGTCGGGCTCTCTATGGCTGTTTTGCAGGTGCAGATCCTCTTCCCTGCCCTGATCATCGGAGCCGGGGCAGTCGTTATGTCTGGCGCCGGGTTCTGGATCGGTAAACGATTTGGTGATCATATCGGTTCAAAGGCCGAGATACTAGGTGGGATTGTTCTGATCCTGATAGGTCTGAAGATCCTGACTGAACATATCATTGGAGGATAATTATCATGACTCAATTGAAATCAGACCGTCTCTCATCTAACGGCACATCAATTCGTTCCAGTTCCACCTTCCCCTGTCCCTCTCTCTTCGGTATTTTACTGCCTGTCACAGTTTTGTTTTTCTTCCTGTTGGCATGTGGCTGTACAACAACTCCTGTGATACCAGGAGTTTCAGGAGGGGCGGGAGTCATAATTCTTGTTGATGATCCTTCTGCATTACCTGCTGTTCAGGAACTTAGCCGCGAATATGAGAACAAGACCGGGGTGTCTGTATCAGTAAAACAGGTCAATGGTCCGGGTGAAGATGGAGCATCTCATCCACAAGGCGATCTTCTCATCGCAGGGATAAGCCGCATTCCTGTCTATGCCACAAAAGGTCAACTTGAACCGCTCAACACATACCTGAACTCCAGCCCTGATGTCAACTGGAGTGTGTTTGAACGCCCGTCTCTTACTATGGTGGGAGAATACCCTGATCGATCAGGTTCAATCTATGCCCTCCCCTTCAATCAGGATGCACTCGGTATTGTATACCGGTCAGATCTCCTTGATGATCCCAATGAGTCTGCTGCGTTCTGTTTAACATACGGGTATCCCCTCGGAGCTCCGGGTAGTTACAAAGAACTCGCTGACATAGCAGAGTTCTTCTCTCGCAATGAGTCCCATCTGGCTGGTATCGGGTTTGCCGGTCTTAATGGGACTGATCCCATCTCTTCGCCGTGGTTTAGCTTTGTCTCCTCGTATGGTTCTGCCGTGTATGGTTCCTCGTCAGGAGTGGCAACAGGGACCTGGAATAGCAGCAGGACAGCATCGGCACTGAGAGCAATGCGAAACATCTCCCGGTATGAACCTGCCGGTGCAGATAAATGGGGGGACAAAGATGTTGCAGATGCACTTGGTTCAGGTGCTATTGCAACGGGGATCACATGGTTCTCACAGTTCCCAGGCATCCAGGTTACAGCACAAGAGCATAATCTCTCACTCGGGTACCTACCCCTCCCTGGTGAGATCACAGATGAAGGATCTTTCAGGGCCATCACTGTACGGATAGACGGGGTCGGTATCCTCAAAGATGGATCCCGGGATCGTGCAGAGGATTTTCTGACCTGGTTCTACTCACCTGAAGTCCAGTTATCCTTTGCAGAGTCAGGGTATCAGCCTGCTCTCCTGACTGTGCTCGACTCCTATCCGTATATGAGTATGAATCCCTTCAACCAGGCTTTACCGGAAAGTATGCGAATTGGAGTGAGTACTGAAAAGGGTGAGCACACTGAAGCAGTCAGACATGTATGCGAAGAGGCAGTACAAGCAATAGTCTCACCAGTTGGCAATGTATCTCCTGAGGAGATGTTTCAAATCCTGAACAGGTCTGCATCCTCGATCGATTCTATCAAAAAAAGCGGGATCTCTTCCCCCTGATACTTTTGATCTATTCCATCACTCACTGGGCATGGGGGCGGGCCATGATCTGTATTCTCGTTTTTTGAATATAAGTTCCAATAAATATCTCTGTTATTCTTTCTTTCTGAAAAAAAGGCTCTGTAATCTCCACGCATTCCAAATATGTCGATGAATAGTCCCCCTAAAGGGACAGGAACAACCAGGTAATGATTTTCAGACTTTACTGAATCTCCTCCTCTATTTCTAAATATATTGGTAATTTAAGCCTGGTTTTGAAGAATATGGCATATATTGTATGTTCGTCCAGAACTCTCCGGACATTGGATGTTTTTTCTGAACCTGAAATGTCTGTTTCTTAATTTATCATAGCGAATCGTCGCAAAAATATCGCACAATTTCAATAATTAACTCGTATAGGGTAAGCTTTAACCCCCCACCCACTGACCATTGAATCAGAGGTAAATGCCCCCGGATATCGGAGTGTTGCCTCCAAGGTCAGTAACCAGGAATATCCGCAAAGCTTCATCTCCTGAGTGGCATATGTGACGCCGGTTTCCGGGTATGCGATCCGGCCGGCAAAACCGGTCTCCATTACAACTGTTGCATCGGGTGGTTCGACCCACGGGCCCCCCGGTCTGCATTCATGGATCACCTACCAGACACATCAACCCCACCAGACAGCACGTGTCAGATCCGGATGACCCCCCGGCGTTCCATATGACCGTGGAGATGGGTTTCATCATTCCCATCCCCCTGATTGCATCCCGTCAGGGATTCCTGGTTGCATCCTTTCTCTTTACTGTACTGATATGTCCGGTTTCCACGCCCGATTTCAGAGCCCGGAGTGCTATCAGGTTGTCTCCTGATTGCGAATGCCGGACTTCAGTCGGGATTTTCTGTTTTCAGTTATTGAAATATCTGTTAATAGAGGCTGGCGTTTTCCTGCAGGATGTACTGCAACAGTGTGAACCTTGGCCTTTCAGAGTTTGATCAATACAAAAGAATGAGATCATGAACTGATCTGTCTGCTCATCAAGTCCTTACTTATGGTAGTGAGCAGCATCTGAATCATTCAGGATCTCCCTGAAACGCTGATTCATTTCACTATCTGTTATGCATTCTTCAACGAAAGCAACAATCCTGTTAATTTTGTCACATGAATCAGGGGAGAGCCCATGCTCCATGATGCAGGCTTCACTGTCTGCAGTCTCTTTCTCTACACCCGCAAGTTCAAGCAGCCGTTGAAGAGTCTGATGTGAGTCCTTTGTCCTTCTGGCGATTCGTGACCCCGCCTCTGTGAGTGTAACCCCGCCGTATGGCTCATAATTTACCAGACCTGCATCAGAGAGCCGTTTAAATCCATCGGTTACAGTTGCAGGGGTTATCTGCAGGGCTGCTGCAATGTCACGTGACTTAGCATACCCCTTGTCCTGCACGATCTCAAAAATTACCTCAAGGAGATCCTCTTTTCGCTGTGAAACTTTATCTGCTGCCATCTCTGGTCTCCTCTCTGATACGGGCTGTTGAAACTGGTTAATATCTGGCTCTTCTGGATGATATAATCTGGCTGTTGGAATGAGTCAGAATTCAGAACAACGATCTTCTGGTGATTCCTGTTCGTCACATATGTCCAGAAAGTTCGTGATCAGCCATTCATTTCTCACCTCTGGGTGAAAGAGGAGGCCATACCACGGCCGATCGTTTGCCCGAATCATCTGAATACCAGATGAAGACCTGGCAAGAACCGTTACGGTCCCGTTGACTTCAACCCCTGACCTGTGCAGTTCCCATCCGGTGAACTGCTCCCTCCCCTCTAGTATTCGATCAGCACCAATGCACCGTATTTCTGTCATCCCAATCGCTTCTGATGGAACAAGTCTTCCTCCGCATGTGAGTGCCATCAGCTGCATGCCCGCACAAATCCCCAGTACCGGCCCGGCCCATTCTTGCAGCCATTCAGGGAGTCCGATGGTAAGATACCGATTATCCATGAGTGCAGTGCCGGTCAGAATTACTCCCTTCAGGTCGCCCGGCATTTCGTGTGAATTAAGCGGGAGAACTACTGAATGGTGAGCAGTTTTCTGTACGACCGATTCTATCGGGTTAACAAATTCGCGTTTGAGCAGAGGAAGATCCTGATTTGTACAGTCAAGTATCGCGATCATTTGTCCTCCAGTTCAGCACCGGTGATCAGGAATCTTCCGTTATGATTTTTGTATGTCATCTCTGATCTGGTGATCACGATACGACGGGTGAAGAAGGGGGCATCACAGACAAAACTCTCATACTCTCCCCCTTCTCCGGTGAGAGAGATGTCGTACTTGCTCCTGATTGAAAGTAGCCTGTTCACGAATTCAGGATCGATCCTTCGTCCAAGCCAGGTCTCATTAAACGGTGCAGAGAAGATTCCTGCGATAATTATCTCAAATCGGTTTTCAATCAGTTCGTTCAGGTATTCCTCCTGTTCACAGAGCCAGAGTGGGTTAAATGACCAGAGCCCTAGTTCCAGACAGATCCGCTGGACACGTGAAGCCTGGTACACTGACTGAATGGCACCGGAGACAACCCCTTCAATTGCATACCTGTTGATAGCTTCATGTAAAGCCGCCCTCAGATCATCGAGCTCTGCCTCTTCCTCTCCTGCTGTCTGCCATTCGATCAACGGAATACCTGCTGCTTCTGCCTGGAGACGGGTCAGATCAATGTTCGGGGTGTGAAACATGTAACTGTCAGTGTTGCAGGATCGTATCGTGACAAAACAGACGACATCACCTGACTGCATCGCTCTCCAGCATGAGTAAATGGAATCCTTTCCACCTGACAGGAGTACAGCGAGTCTCATACCGCACCACCCGAATGCAAGGTTATCCCTTGTTTCAAAGAGTTACCCCACTCGCTACGAAGTATGGCTCTGATAATTACATCCTCCCAGACACCGTCTTTTAGAAGATGTTCTCTGAGTAGCCCTTCCTGGTGCATCCCTAGTTTCTCCAGTACTCTCCCTGATGCCGCGTTTCTCACAAAATGTAAAGCAGTGATACGGTGTATGAGGAGCTCATCAAATGCATATGTCATGACTGCTGCTGCTGCTTCGGTTACATACCCACAGTTCCAGAATGGGAGTCCAATCCAGTATCCGATCTCGGCCCGGGCATGTTCCTGTTCAAATGTGAGGCCTATCGCCCCGATGATCCATCCGTCTTCTTTCCTTGTAACTGCAAAGACGAGTTGCGAGCCTTCGGCATACCATGTTTCATGACATGCAATCCAGATCTCTGCCAGACTGATTCCATAAGGGTGGGGTATATGGATGCAGCCATGGGCAACCTCTGCAGAACCGGCAAGTTCCCTTACTATGCAAGCCTCTTCAAAAAAGAACTGCCTTAAAATAAGTCTACCAGTCTGCAGAACAGGGTAATCCTTCATTTTTTCTGAAAAAGAGGTGGGGGATGGATCATCATTTGTTCGCTTACAAACTTGCATCAGGTGAAAAGGTTTGTGATCGTATGAATCATGTTTTCAAATCCGGTGGAGAGGAGCACACTTGGGTCTATCCCGAGGATAGGGAAGATGAAGATAAAGTAGGCAAAGGTTCCGATGCTACTTCCGACGTTTGCAAGAGCTGCGACCAGCACAACTTTGAAGAGGGGAATCTTCCGCATCTCTGCAAATGATTCTGCTGAAAATATCTTCTTCACATCAGATGGACGGGGTTTTCTGATCTTTGCCTCAACAATTGCAGAGAACCATCCAGCTGCGATGAGTGGGTGTAGTGCAGAGATTGGTGAGATGAGAAATCCGGTCAGTGCCGAGAGGGGATGCCCGCCTGCAAGAAGGGTACAAACCATTGTCGGAATTCCATGAATGATCACCCAGTATATAAGAGCCAGGATGAGCACATCGGTCCCGACTCCTGAGAAGATAATGGCCAGGATGATCAGGGCAAAGACAACCATCACTGCTGCAGCAAAAATCTTCCCCCATGGCCGTGTTTTGATCTTCTCCACGAGACCTGGCATCGGCGGGAGTGACTTCGGGTCTTTGAGGAATCCATCGATGCCCTTGCGGTGGCCCGCTCCTACCACTGCAAGTACCCTTTCATGGGTCTGCCCAAGTTGTATCAGATGATAGGACATGTAGGCATCCCGTTCAGATATTAAGGCATACGCCCCACGTGGGGAGAATTTGTGGAACTCTTCCATCGCCACTGTGACAAAGTCCTCTTTCTTAAGTTCTTCAATGTCGATCATCTCACTTGCATTATCTGCGACCACGAGGGAGCCTGCAAGGGAATAAAACATCTTGAGTTTTTCAAGTATCGACATGGAAGCCCAGAACCGGTGAAGTGTCACTCTGATGTCACGATCGATCAGGGCGAGTTCAATTCCTCTCCCTTCAGTTTCAGTGATGGCTGCTTTCATCTCAGCGCCGGGCTCCACTCCCACATCCATTCCGATTTTTCTCTGAATATATGCGAGAACCCACTGGATCAGTAGTTGGTTAAAATTTTGGGCATGAAGTATCTCTTCGATGTCCGGATTCTGCTGCTGCTGTTTTAGTCCGTTGTATCTTCCCTGATCAAGTTCTATGGCGACAACGTCCGGGTTCCATTCCCCAATTGCCTCGACTACTTCATCAACGCTCTTCTGTGAGACATGTGCTGTCCCAATAATCCTGATCTCACCCATTCATTATCCTCATTCCTTCTCCATCGATAACCACCAGTTTTCCATCTGGGATCTTCACCCGGGTAAGGACTTCTGAAATACGCTCTTCTTCTGCTGTTTCTGCTCGCTGCCGGTCTATCAGGTCCTGTATCATCTGGTTTATGACCATCGGCTCTTCACCTGCACTGGTTCCTATTCCATTACAGGGGGATGTTATCAGGCTCCCATTATTGATCATAAATGGATATGTCCGGCATATCCAGGGGCGGGATTGGTAGATCAAGCAGCCTCCTTCACCAAGAAACCTGCATCTGTCACCTTCACGCTTGAGTGCCCATCCGAGGGTATACTTTCGATCACCCTCATGAATCTGGTCCGGGTATGGTTCTGCAACCTCATCGAATGTGAGCGAAGTGGCAGCCATGATCGTTCTCACCTCTCCCGGGCTTACCAGAACAAGATTTGATCCCGGTTCAGTCTCCCTGCAGCATGCACCACACCTGATACAGGTGAAGTCAGTTCTCCCGATCTCTGAGTATAACTGCTGGTCAGAAATTCTGCTCAACCCTGACAGAGCTTTTCAAAATTTTCAAACACACGATACCCTTCAAAGGTATGGCTGACCTCCGGGTGCCACTGCACCCCGAAGATGGGAAGATCCTGGTGCCTTATTGCTTCATTTCCACAGATGTCAGATGTAGCCAGCTTAGCAAATCCAGGTGGAGCGGTGATCACCTCATCGGCATGGGATGCCCAGACCTGAATGGTATCAGGATACCCCTGGAGAATAGCATCCTGGTCAACCACTGAGACAGTAACGGCACCATATCCGCCCATACGTCCGGGTTTTACTTCTCCTCCGAACTTAATTGCGATGATATGGAGCCCGAGGCAGATCCCGAGCACAGGAAGTTGCAGGTCCAGATATTCTGCGGATCTGCCTGCACGACCGATATCCGGCCCTCCGCCGAGGATGATACCCCGGTATCCGGTTGCAACATCATCAGGGGGAGTGGTATTTGGAATCAGGATCGATTCAATATCAAGATCCCTGAGAGCCCGTGAGATCAGATGGTTAAACTGACCATGATTATTAACCACAGCGATGGGGAGCATCTCCCCAAATGTTGGCGTGCTGACTACAAAGGTTTTGAGGGACAGTAGGTTGTGACAAATCTGAGGATCGACTCCTTGATCTCAGGAAACTGATGGCCCATCAGGTGGGCTAGAAATATTGCTCCTCCTGCTCCCATCCCTTCTTTCACCTCTCCAATACAGTATCGTACCAGTCCTGAGTGCCCAATTGCCCCGAAATCAGGATCGACGATGGTGAGAGGGGCTCCAATCTGCGCAGCAAGATCAATGCAGTTTGCATCCTTATCGTCACAGACATATACTGTGGTTACCACTTCTGGAGCCGGCATGCCCAGTGCCATTAGGATAGCAGCAACTGCCAGCATCTGGGTTCCACCGGCGAGAAAGAGTGTACCTGTATAGGTGCTTGCAATTCCCGCAACAACCGCCATCATTGGATCACCCACTTCTCTAATGAGGTCAAGAGGATTTTTTGTCCCTAAAGCCTTGATGCGCTGGAGGGCAACAGTTACGATCTCCTCTTTGAGTTCTTTTGGGCTCTTAGTTGCAGCACTGCTGACATGTGCCTGATACCCGCATGCACGAAGGATACAGAGTGCTGTTGTGGTCCCTCCAGGGACACATTCTCCGATCACCAGTGTGTCATACGTTTCTGAGAAGAATCTTCCTGCCCATTGTCCATTGGTATACAATCGTTGTGCATCAGGCACTGCAGGTTCCTTTCTGGGGTCCTGTCCGGGTGATGAGTAGAAATCAAGGCAGGGAACATCTGGCTGATGGGCAAGGCCGGCATTAATGAAAAGGACAGGAAATCCTGCCAATTCTGCCATGGATCTGGTGATGGAAGCAGGGGTCGGGCATCCCGTCCCTGTGTTGGGCGTTGCATCGCAACTGGTGATCTTGCCCTGTATGATGAGTTCAGCATCCAGGTTTGGAACCATGAGGGATCCCTGTGGATTCGGACCGGTACCTGAAAGGCCGGGGACTGTTGAAAGAAGAGTATTTGCAAGAACACCACAGAAAAGGGGCGATTTCGGAATGTGAGTGTGAGATCTGGAGAGGAGAGTCATACTCACCGGTTGGCATCATTGATGCATGAATCTGCCTCCTTGAAGAGGTCTGTCTGGATCACCCAGATGCAGTCAGGTACTTCTATTCCTGTCAGAAGTGATATGTACCTAATTATGAATCCCCTGAACCCGGTCATAGCCCTTCTCCAGTTTACAACAATCCTTCCTCTTGGAAGAATGGCACCGTTTGAGGCATTCTCCCGGAATGTCTGGATCTATCCGCTTGCCGGGTATGTCACCGGGGGGATTGCAGGTGTGGTTCTTTTTCTTATTCCTGCTCCTCCGCTTGTAGCAGCAGGAATAGGACTTGCCGTTCTGCTCTTTGTCACGGGTTGCAACCATCTGGACGGTCTTCTGGATCTCGGAGACGGGTTGATGGCACATGGAAACCGTGAGATCAGGGTTCGTGCCCTTACCGACCGGACGATAGGCACTGGTGGGATAGCCCTTGGGCTTATGGTAACCCTGCTCTCCTGGGGTTCCCTTGCTTCACTACATCTGGCATTTATTGCAATTATCCTTGCAGAAGTTGCGGGAAAATATACTATGGTGATCATGACGATCTTTGGCAGACCGTTTCATGAAGGACTTCATGCCATGCTGCACAAGTACACTTCTCCGTGGTATGCCATACCATCCACTCTTCTTCTTCTCCCGCTTCTCCTTCTGCCGGTTTCTATTATATCAATCGGGCTTATGGTTGCGGTAATAATTGTAGTGCCTGCTATACTCATCACCCTTTCAACCCGGCTTTTTGGAGGAGTAAATGGTGATGTCACTGGTGCAGGCGGAGAGATCACCCGTGCAGGGGTGCTGGCTGTTCTCGCCTGTACCTCGGCTGTATCCGCACCGTCCCTGATGGATATTTTGCTTTGATTTTATTTGGATCTGAAACGGGGGGTGTAACCTGTATTGGCATCATCATCACAGGTGATCTCAGTTCCATCCCTGACGAGGGTGTTGAACTGCATCGCTGCTTCCATCAGCGCCTCAGGTGGCATAACGCCGGTTCGGATCTGTCCTGCAATTATATCATATGGAGAGGGCATAATCCGCGCTCCCACTTTGACCCCTTTACAATGTATGCACAATCCACATCTGGTATGCACAGCGAGTTTTCCTGAAGCGCATTCAACCTGAACCTTATCGCAGGATAATTCTCGGAGTATTGGGAGAGATTTCATGATATTGGATATCTATCCTCAGGATCAGTATTTATCAGTTCGTCCACCGGGCTCCGAATCCTAATCGGTGTCCTAGAAAAGGAATGGATGGGCATGAAAACTATTAAAAAGAACTTCTATCAAATATGTAATACTCGCATAAATGGACTGTGTTAGGCAGATCTGATATTTGCGGAGGTATTGGAGGATACTATACTATGGCAGCTGAGAAGCCACACATTAACCTCGCGGTCATCGGCCACATTGACCACGGCAAGTCTACTACCGTTGGACGTCTTATGTACGAAGCAGGAGCAGTTCCTGCGCATATCATCGAGCAGTACAAGAAAGAAGCAGAGTCAAAGGGAAAAGGATCCTTTGCATTTGCATGGGTTATGGACAACCTCAAGGAAGAGCGTGAGCGTGGTATCACCATCGATATCGCTCACAAGAGGTTCGACACCGACAAGTACTACTTCACCGTCGTGGACTGTCCGGGACACCGTGACTTCGTCAAGAACATGATCACCGGTGCATCACAGGCTGATGCAGCAATCATCATCGTTGCAGCACCTGATGGTGTTATGGAGCAGACCAAGGAGCACGTTTTCCTTGCAAAGACCCTTGGTATCAAACAACTCATCATCGGTGTCAACAAGATGGATGCATCCAACTACGATGAGGCACGGTTCAACCAGGTCAAGATTGATGTTGGTAACCTCCTCAAGATGGTCGGAACCAACCCTGACAGCGTCAAGTTCATCCCAATCAGTGCATTCGAAGGCGACAACATCACCAAGATCAGCGACAAGATGCCCTGGTACAAGGGGAAGACACTCTTCTCACTTCTTGATGAACTTGAAGTCCCGGAGAAACCAACCGACAAGCCACTTCGTATTCCAATTCAGGATGCATACTCAATCTCCGGTATTGGGACTGTTCCAGTCGGCCGTGTTGAGACCGGTATCCTTAAGAAGGGTATGAACGTCGTCTTCATGCCAGCAAACAAGGGTGGAGAATGCAAATCCATTGAGATGCACCATGAAGAGCAGCCACAGGCACTGCCCGGTGACAACATCGGTTTCAACGTTCGTGGTATCGGTAAGGACGATGTCCGCCGTGGTGATGTATGCGGTGCCGCTGATGTTCCACCATCAGTTGCAGAAGAATTCTCTGCACAGATCGTCGTTCTTCAGCACCCAAGCGCAATCACCGCAGGATACACTCCGGTTTTCCACTGCCACACTGCACAGGTTGCATGCACCTTCATTGAGCTCGTCAAGAAGCTCGACCCACGGACTGGTCAGACCTCTGAGGAGAATCCGACCTTCCTGAAGGCAGGAGATGCAGCTGTCATCAAGTGCAAACCAACAAAACCCTTCTGCGTAGAAAGCGCAAAGGAATTCCCCCAGCTCGGTCGCTTTGCCATACGTGATATGGGTCAGACCATTGCAGCCGGAATGTGTATTGAAGTAGTCAAGAAACAATTCCGCTAACCCTAATTTTTTGGGTGTGTTTAATCATGCAGAAAGCCCGTATCCGGCTCACCGGAACAGATTACCAGAAAGTCGAAGAGGTATGCGACAAGATTCGTGAGATCGCAGAACGCACTGGCGTAAACCTCGCAGGACCAATCCCGCTCCCTACCAGAAAACTCGTTGTTCCAATCCGGAAGAGCCCGGACGGCGAAGGTACCGCAACATGGGACCGCTGGCAGATGCGTGTACACAAGCGTCTCATTGATATCGATGCAGATGAGCGTGCACTGCGACAGCTGATGCGCACCCAGGTACCAAAAGATATCGGTATCGAGATTGTTCTCGAGAGCTGATTTTTTTTGGTGCATAACGTGCTGAAGCACGTAATTTCCAATATCTATAACCGCACCTCCGCAGGGCGGATCATTCTTCTCGTTTTTTTAGTAGGCCTTCTCATCAGATGTATCTCACCAGATCTGAAACTCTTTCATCATGACGAAGCCATCCATGCATGGTATACGTATAATCTGATCACTACCGGTTCGTACCTGTATGATCCCGTCTACCATGGCCCACTGCTCTATTACCTGACAGGTGCAGCATTTTTCCTGTTCGGAGCATCAGATGTTGTCGCTCGTCTGCTCCCGGCAATCTTCGGAGCAGCAATTATTCCTTTATTCTGGGTGCTACATCAGAACGGGTGGATCAAAAAAGATCAGGCCATCTTTGCGTCCCTCTTTTTTGCACTCTCCCCCTCCATGGTATATTTCTCCCGGTTTCTGCGCCATGACATATTCCAACTCTTCTTCACTGTCTGTCTTCTAGTCTGCTTACTTCTCTATCTGGACAAAGGCAAGTGGCAGTATGCTGCCTGTGCTGCTGCATCAGCAGCCTGTGGTCTCTGTCTGAAAGAAGATATGCCAGCAACTCTCCTCATCTTTGCATCGTTTTTTGTGCTGATGCTCATGACCGGCCGGATTCGGCTGCCAAAGAGATGGTTGCGTGATCTGGTGGTCGGATTACTGGTTATGGCTGGTATTGGCACGCTCTGTTACACAACATTTCTTTCTCACCCGGAGATGATCCTGCTCGCTCCTGGGAAAGCTATCTCTCATTGGATGGGAGTTCAGGGGGAGTGCAGAATCTGTGGTGCTCCATGGTATTATCTCCTGCTTCTGGTTGTCTACGAACTTCCGATCCTGATCCTTGCCGTTCTTGGGTTCTGGCACTGGGGAATCAGACAGGCCGGTTTTTCCGAGCTGAAATCTGAAACATCTCGACATCTGCAAAAAATAAAGAAGAGTCATGGTGCCGACCATCAGACAAATGATAATAAATCAGCATTTCTGCTCACCTTTGCGATCTACTGGGCTTTGCTTTCACTACTCTTCTATGCGTATGTCGGGGAAAAGGTTCCCTGGCTCCTGATTCATCAGTTGTTTCCCCTGATTCTTTTGGCATCGTATGATCTATCCGGGAAAAAGATCATTTTGGGACTGCTGGGCTGTGCATTCCTCCTGGTCATGACCCTCCATGTCTGCTACACCCCGGCTGATATCAATGAACCCATTGTTCAGACGCAGAACAGTGAGGATCTTAAACATGTGATGGATCTCATCTCGGTATCCAACATGTCAGTGGTGACAACAGATGCATACTGGCCGCTTCCCTGGTATTTCAGGGGAGAAGGCTGGAATAAAATCACCCTCCTTGCGCAAAAACCCGCTCCTGCCATGATCCTTCAGAAAGATCCCGATCTGGTCATCATGCTCAGTACGAATTCATATGATTCAGGTTCTCTTCCCGGGTACCAGAAACAGGTGGTTGCCTATAACTACTCTTTCTCTCTGCCTTTGGTGGAGAAGGATTTCCCTGCTTGGTACTTCATGCGCGATGGAACTAAATTAAGCACCTATCTTGATGTATTCTCTAAAAACCGATCCTTTTCCTCTTCTTTTTAGTTTCAATCCCGGAAAACCATCAGGTGAGTTTTTTTATTTCAGTCTAGAATGATCAGATATACATGTGTGCCTGCAGTCTGAAAGATCGTCTTTCACTCTCTCCGTTCAGGATATTTATCCTCATCTTCCTTCTCGGGCTTATGGTTCGGATCATACTCCCAGAAGTAAAACTTCTTCATCATGACGAAGCGATCCATGCCTGGTTTACATACGATCTGATCACAAAGGGAACGTACCTGTATGATCCGATGTACCACGGGCCTCTTCTTTACTATCTGACTGGAGCGGCTTTTCTGCTGTTTAAGGATTCTGACATGATTGTCAGGTTTCTTCCCGGGTTGTTCGGGGCAGCAATCATTCCTCTGTTCTGGATATTATATCGGGAAGGATGGGTAAAATGCAATCATGCCCTTGTCGGGGCATTGTTCTTTGCCATATCCCCCTGCATGGTATACTTCTCCCGCTTTCTGAGGCATGACATCTTTCAACTCTTCTTCACGGTGGCATTGCTCGTTTTTCTTCTCATGTACTTTGATAAGGGAAGATGGCAGGATGCAGCCGGTGCAGCAGTGTGTGCGGCATGCGGACTCAGCTTAAAGGAGGATATGCCCTTTACTCTCCTGATATTTGGTTCATTCTTCCTGTTCATGATCCTTAACGGACGGATTGCCCTTCCCCTAACATGGAGAAGGGATCTTGGTGCAGGACTCCTGATCATGGTGGCTATCGGGGCAACATGCTATACCACCTTCTTTACTCATCCAGAAATGTTCATTCAGGCACCTTTCAAGGCTATTGAGCACTGGATGGGCATACATGGACAATGCAGGCTTTGTGGAGGTCCATACTGGTACCTCCTAATTCTGGGATTGTACGAGGTACCGATTGCCCTGCTTGCCGGAGTAGCAGTGTGGCAATATGGAATCCGCGAGAAGGGATTCGCTGAAGTGAGAATTGGGATTGCCTCATATCTGAAGCAGTTGATTGGTGGTGGCGGATTCTTCAAACCGTATGTTGGGATTGGAGATCGGTCCCGGTTTTTCTTTCTTCTTGCCCTGTACTGGACAGTCCTTTCCATGATCTTTTACGGGTATGTTGGTGAGAAAGTTCCTTGGCTTATTATTCATCAGCTCTTTCCGATGATCCTGCTTGCAGCCTATGATGTGCAGTCGCGTGTCAAGTTCATTGCAGTTGGTATTGCCTGTGTCTTCCTGTGTGTTATGATGGTGCATGTCTGCTATACACCGGCTGATATCAATGAACCTATGGTTCAGGTGCAGAACAGCGAGGATATGCGGGAGGTAATGAAACTAATAGATAATTCAAACTCTGTTGTGGTTGCCACTGAATCATATTGGCCTCTTCCTTGGTATTATCGTGGAGACAAATGGGATAAGATCTCCTTCTACGGACACAAGGTCGAGCCTTCTGTGTTTGAATCAAAGCATCCTGATCTTGTGATCACCCATGATACTGAAAGTTACCCTGACTTGCCAGGATATGAGAAGAAGCAGTATAAACTCAGTTACTGGTTCTCGTGGTATGATAACAAGGATCGGGTTCCTATGTACTATCTCTTCAGGGATGGCAAGACTGGAAGCATCAATCTTGATGTCTTTGTAAAAGAAAAATCAGGCTCAAGCATTGTTCAATAACCTGACCGGCACCTTACTTTCCACTTTTTTTATCTATGGAAATGCAGCAGGAAAGGTCTATGTCCGTTCATGAGTTCTGCTTATTTATGTGATATTATCACTTTCGGAGCGGGATATTCTGTTATTATGATACATAGTTTGTCGATGCCAGGCTCATCATCTGATCTTAAAAATATGCGAATAATGACACAGAGAGATATCAGTATTAAAAGATATTAGAAGAGTTCATCATACTGATGAGACTTCTTTGTTTTTGGTGAGGAGCGTTTCTTCCATCCGAATGATCCTCCACCACCTTTTCCACTTCCACCTTTACCTCCTCCACCGCCGCGTCTTTTTACAAATAAGACAGCTCCTGCAATGACTGCAATAATAACGATAACGATGGCAACATTAGGGAGTATTGATGCTACTGTAGCACCTATGTCAGGGCCTGAACTTGCCGGTGTCTGGTTAATCTCATTATTGAGGTTCTGGGTATCATTGAAGACCTCTGTGGCTTTGGTAAACGCATCTTCTGCTTTCTGTTTTGCATCGGTATACTTGCCCTGTTCAAAGAGTTCCTGAGCATTTGATGCGTACTCTGCAGCAAATTCGCGCTTGGTAATAATTGGAGCCAGCCGTGGATCTGTCTCCATCTTTTTATCTCCCTTGAAATAGGTAATCCACTCATCGGTCCGGTCAATTGCCTCTTTGGCGTCGGCTATTATCTTCTGTGAGATACCCATGTCCAGGTATGTATATCCATCCTGAACATACGTCCCTGCATTATCCATGTAGATCTTTGCATTGGCAAAGGTCTCTTTTGTTGCAGTCTGTAGGGCTGTATTAGCATCTTTTACCTTTTGCTCAGCCTTGGAGGTATCAATGCCGTCAGCCTTGTACTTGGCAATTTCGTTCTGTAACGCTTTTACCTTTGTCTGTACCGAACCGATGTCTCCGGTTAACTCATTTGGATTTGTAACAAATGCGGAGACATTTTTTACCTGCTCTTTTACCTTGCTGTTAGCGCCTGTAGTACTGATACTCACAACTTCAATCTGCTTGGATGAGTTGACCTTGGGAGCATTTCCTTTGAGTGTGACCTTTACCTGCTCTTCCTTGTCTTTGTATGAAAGTTCCCATCCGGTGAGGCTCAACTGGCTCTTGCTTGACGCCGGTCTGGGATTTTCTACACCATCAAGCACAATAACATAGTTCCAGATAGGGTTATCGAGTTGGGTGGAGAGCAGAATGTTCTCATCACTGGGAAACGTCTCTCCTGCGGTTGAGATGAAATCAATCTGGAAATCAGCCGTAACATTTGTCTTTCCAGATTCGAGATCTCCGGCAGGTTTCACATTGACATATCCTACATCAACCCCCGCCAATACCGGGGAGATTGCTAGTCCAAGCAGGACCAGCACTGAAATTATGAGTGTTCCAGTCTTCATGCGCATCTCATTCAAACAACGGTTCGATACTCTCATCGAGTTTGATCTTGTTCTCTTCATCAATCCGTTCTGATGTGGCTTTGGTCTCCTTGGCAATTTCGAGGAGTTTTGTGACACGCGGTGCATCAGCGATGGATGCAAGGAGAACCACTGCTGCAACAAATCTGCTCTGTGCAGGGAAGTCTCCTCCCCTCACCTCAACACCGGCGATGTTCTCTTCGACCCAACTCTTTGCTTTCTCGATACCCTTTCGATCCAGTTCATCAGGTGGTCCGGCTACCAGTACCAGGGCACGGCTTGCTGTGGAGTATTCACAAGGAAGTGTTAGCCGTCCAAGCATTGCCCTCCGAACCAGCGAAAGAACGCGCGAAGTTCGGTCTTCGCCCATCAGTTTGTCCTCGGGACGTCGCTCCTCGACCTGATTCCTGCGTAAAACCCGCCCGAGCAGTCCCTTTTCTGGTTCAGATGTCTGAGTTCCTACCTCACTGATGGCATATCCAACTGAACTTATACCCCCGCCTTTGAGTGTGTTGATGATCTCACTGGAGTCAACCACCATCTCACCAACATGGCCTAGGGATCCGACCTCCCCGGCACGGAAAAGAAGTCCGAACCTGCGAACGATCTCCTCATTCAGCCGGTCGAAGGCTCCTTTGATGCTTTCTCCCTCGTTTTTCCATGCGCTATTATCAAAAAGGATTACGTTATCAGCTTCTTTTACAAGGGTGGCGAGGCTTCGTGCTGCATTGTATGAATACAGTCTGCCTTCTTCAGGTGCAGGAAGTATTGCTAATACGTAAACTGGTTCTGTATAGATCTTCTTCAGGTGCCTGGCGAGGACAGGAGCACCACCGGAACCGGTACCTCCTCCGAGGCCTGCAACAATGATGAACGCTTCTGTCTCTCCGATCCCTTTCCGATCAATAGCATTCATCACGATGTCGATCTCATCGAAGGTTATCTGGGCACCGGTATCGTTGTCTGTTCCTACTCCATGCCCTTTTACAGTTGTCTGACCGATAAGAACCCGATCTTCAAACTCGAGGTTCTGAAGTCCCATGAGATCAGTACGAGCAGTATTGACTGCAATTGCCCGGAAGCTTCCTCCCGAGGCTCTCTGGTCAAACTCGATGAACTTGTCAACGATTTTGCCTCCTGCCTGACCGAATCCGATAAAGAATACTTTCATTGTGGTTACACCAGTTGCCCTGACATTATTTGGAACCTTGATATTGCGTACATTTTACGTGTATATACTCAAAAAGCTTCTTCAATAAGCGCGAAGGGATTAACTAAGGAAGTATGAGCGGAGATTTCAGATGAGGATAGGCATCATAGGCGGAGGCCTTGCAGGTCTTGTCGCCGGGTACTCGCTCGCAGATGCATATGATGTGGTCATATTTGAGCAGGAACCTGAACTTGGCGGCCTGCTCTCTTCGTACAGGAATGAGCGGTATACTATCGAACGGTTCTATCATCACTTCTTCTCCGGCGATACAACTCTGATGACTCTGCTTGATGAACTTGGACTTTCAGACGAAATTATCTGGCTTTCAGGGTCCACAGGCTCGTTTACGGATGGGGATATTCACCCACTGACCACCCCGTTTGAAATCCTTCGCTATCCGTATCTGAGCATCATAGACAAGGCAAGGCTTGGGCTCTTTACCAAACAGGCATCGCATATGGATATGGTTCCACTTGATGCTATCACAGCACACGATTTTATCATTTCTAAACTGGGTGAGCGAATATATCATTCATTTTTCGAGCCTCTTCTCAAATCTAAGTTTGGTCAGAATGCTGATCTTGTATCTGCTGCCTGGCTCATCAGTCGTGTGGCTATCAGATCTGATCGTGGAGTGGCAGGTGAACGGCTGGGGTATATTAATGGCGGATTTTCTGTCCTGATTGATCGTCTTTCAGATGCTGCCCAAGATAAAGGGTGTGTTATCCGGACCGAGGTTCCGGTAACCTCCGTAGTTCAGGTGAGTGTATCACCAGATCCTGGCTGGGAGATCAACGGTGAGTTTTTTGATATGGTGATCGGGACAGTCAGCCCCCGTATTCTTCAGAATCTTGGCGTGCCTGGTATCCCATCAATTCCGTACCAGGGGGCAGCATGTCTGACCCTCGCGCTCTCCCGTGATGTGACAGGTGGTATTTACTGGCTGAACATCACTGACCCTGCCCCTTATGGAGCTGTGGTTTCACATACAAATTTTGCCCCGTTTGAGTGGTACGGGGAACATCTGGTATATCTTGCCTCCTATTTCTCAGGTGATCCTGATCCTTCTCTTCAGGAGAAGATGCTATCTGATTTCTGCACAAAATTTTCTGTAGATCCTAAAGAGGTACATTGGAGCCGGATTGCCATTGATCGTGATGCCGGTCCGCTGTATCTTACCGGATATATGAATAATCTTACCAATCCGGCTGTGCCAGGACTGTACCTAGCAGGGATGTTCTCACCAGAGAACTACCCTGAGCGGAGTATTGAAGGCTCTGTGAAGGCAGCCCTGCGAGTCGTGGAGGGTATCCAAAACCGTGAATAGTATTACTGAATCATTCGTATCCGTAGTCATTCCTGTCTATAATGACCTTTCAGCCCTTCAGGATGCCATTCCTCTTACCCTTAAGGTGATGGAAGAGTTTTGTTCAGGGTTTGAGATCATTATTGCTGAAGATGCTAGCACAGATGGGTCTGCTGAGTGCGCTGCCTCATGGCAGGAAAAAGACTCACGGGTTATTAACCTGCACCGTGACCAGCGGCTTGGACGCGGGTCTGCCCTGACTACTGCTGCCATACAGGCAAAAGGAGAAATTTTCTGCTACTTCGATGTTGATCTTGCAACAGATATGTCATACCTTCCCATGCTCATCAGGGCAGTTGCCGAGGGTGCAGACGTTGCGACCGGATCGCGACTTCTGTCTGATAGCAATATCACCCGTAGCCTGGGCCGGGAGGTCAAGAGCCGCGGATACAACTGGCTTGTCCGATTTATTCTCAGAAGCAGACTGAAGGACCATCAGTGCGGATTCAAGGCATTCAAAAAAGAGAGTCTTCTATCACTTCTGCCGGATATTCGGGATACACACTGGTTTTGGGATACTGAAGTGCTGGTTTGTGCACAAAGAAAGGGCTATCAGATTGCAGAGATACCGGTTATCTGGCGGGAAGGGCCTGGAACTACGGTCAAGTCACAGGATATCTGGAAGATGGGTCGCTCAATATTGAACCTCTGGTGGAGACTTCATGTATCGTAAAATTGTCGCCCTCGTGCTCTCACTTCTTCTGGCTGTCGGGATCATCGGTGCAATGCTCTGGCGGGTCTGGGGTGATCTTAATGCAACGCTTCAGTACCTGCATCCTTTGTATCTCGTTCCTGCTATACTGATCTGTGTCGCTGCATGGTTCTCAAGAGGATGGCGATATAAGATCATTCTTGCCAGACTCACCGTGATTGTGCCGACGCTCTTTGCGACTGCCTGTATATATCTCTCACAGACTGTCAATCTTCTCGTTCCGGCAAGGTTAGGTGATCTAATTAGGATCATTCTTGTGAGGCACGAGTATGATTCAACTGTTTCACAAGGGCTCTCCTCGATTGTTGTCGAACGGGTGTTTGACATCATCACAGTTGCATTTCTGGGTCTGATCTCGATCCTTTTTGTTATCAATGTTCCAGAATGGGCACTCTCGCTGATTGCGATCCCCCTGATCCTTGGGGCATTGTTCTTTGGCATTCTCCTCTTCATGGGTCGTTTTTCTTCAGAGAATAAGTACGTCGGATACATTCTGACTATGCTTGCCGAGGTAAAGGAAGCCTCCCTCACCCCTTCCTCTGCTCTTCTGCTCTTCTTCTCATCGATTGCCATCTGGATCATGGATACGATTATCTGTGTCTCGGTTGCAGCGATGTTTAATCAGGAGATTCCACTAGCAGTTGTTCTGCTCGCGATTGTGGCAGGGAATCTGGTAAAAGCTGTTCCGATAACTCCCGGGGGCCTTGGGACCTATGAGGCCTCTCTTGCTATTATTTTTGAGTTGTCAGGAGTTGCCCCAGCGACTGCGACACTAATTGCGGTGATCGATCATCTCATCAAAAACCTGATCACAGTAATCGGTGGAGTTGCATCGATCTTCTACTTTGGAAACTGGGTTGTCCCTGAGATGATGGCAAGCATCAAGCGCCGTTTGTCAGATAATGGGGATGAGGATGTATGATTACTCCCGGGGATTTCACTCTGATCCTTGCATGGATAATCCTCATATTTTTCCTTCACTTCTCGCTGGTCCCGTTTTTCCAGACCTATTTTAAAAAGGTGGCAGTTCCTCTCGCATTCAGTCTTTCACTGTTACTCTATACACTCCTCAGTTACTGGAGTGCCCTGGTGCATCTTCCTGTCCAACTTGCATTGATCCCTTTCTTTCTTGGTATGGGGTACACCTGTCTGCAGGCATGCCGGGAGAATGGAATTCGTGAAATTTTCAGATACCATTCGTTTGTTGCATCAGAATGGAGATATTACGCCCTTTTCATCATCGTCTTTCTGGCGATGCTGTTGCTCCGCGTCTACAGTCCTGATATCAGTGCTGCTGAAAAGTTCATGGATCATGGGTTCATCTCTTCAATGATGCGCATGCCTGTCATCCCGCCCCTTGATCCCTGGTTTACGGGTGGTGATCTCTCGGTTTATTACTATCTTGGGCACTGGATGCTTGCCGCCCTGGGTCTAACATCAGGAGTTCCTTCACCGGTCCTCTTCACCATGGCACTACCAACGATTGCTGCACTTGCTGGCGTCAACATGTACGGGGTCGGTCATCTTCTCCTTCCCCGTCTTCGCCTCCTCCCTGTGGTGCTGCTTTTCATAATGAACCCTGCTTTTGTTCATCTTGCCATGGCAGGGACTGAATGGAGTAAACTCCTCTGGGACAGTACCCGGGTAATCGACGGGACCATAAATGAATATCCTCTGTTTTCATTCATTTTTGGTGACGTGCATGCGCATGTGCTTGGTTTCTTCCCACAGACAACCCTGATTCTTCTCATCATTCTCGCTGTAACCTGCTGGAAGGAGATGCAGCCGGCTTCCCGGCTGGTCCTGATCCTCTCGTCTGGTCTGACACTTGGTTCAATCCCGCCCACGAACACCTGGGATGTCCTTATCCAGGCCCCTCTGGTTCTCATCACCGGAACCATCCTGCTGATTAATTCAACTGGTTCTCGTTCAGAGCCTGATCATTCTCCTTCTCTGGCAGGAAGACTTGTTAAGAAAGTCAGAGAGCCTGTGTCCGGAAGAGCGATCATCAGACATTTTTCCCAGGGAAGGGGGGCACTTCTCTACCTTCTGTTGGTGCCGGTAATTGGTGTCCTCTGTTATCTTCCCTATTATCTGATGATGAAAGCACAGGGAATTGGGGGGATCGCAGTAGTTCCTCTGCCGACTTCGATATCTGAATTTATGCTTGTGAACGGATGGTTCATCCTTATACTTGCGGTTTCCCTCCTCCCCATCTTCAGGCGTTCGCCCTGGCTTCTTGTCATTGCTGTGCCGTTTCTGGTAACCGGATATGTTGCAGCAGCGATACCTGCAGTCCTTCTTGGTGCGGTATTGGTCAGGCGTGAAGGGGCTTGCGATCTCCTGGCTGGTGCAGGTCTTGCGATCCTTGTCTTCTGTGAGATCCTCTATCTCAAGGATAACATGGGCGACCAGTATTTCAGGATGAATACCGTCTTCAAACTCTATATCACCGCCTGGCTGCTCTTCAGTGCTGCCACTGCCGGAATGCTTGGAAGGCTCATCCTCCCTCTGATAAACAGTGAGTCATGGTCAGCACGAATGGTTGAGGGTGCAGTTCCGCTGATTCTTCTGCTCCTTCTTCTGCTTCCGGCAGTGGTCACTGCCACTCATGCAGGGCCGCATACCCCGACTCTTGATGGACTTGCCTGGCTTTCAGTCTCCCATCCGGACGACCTTGCAGCGGTTACCTGGCTTCGGTCCCAGGAAGGAAACCTTACCCTTGTTGAGGCTGAAGGGGGAGACTATGGATACTACTCCCGGGTTTCAGCATTCACCGGAATACCTGCACTTCTCGGGTGGTCGTTCCATGAATCAATGTGGCGTAACAATACCCCGCTTGGATGGTATGCTCAAAGGACAACTGTTGTGCGTACAATCTACGAAGATCCGTCATGGTGTGTGAAACTCATGAAGATGTTTCACATCGATCTTCTGTACGTGGGGCCGACAGAAGAGGAACGCTACAATGTCACCCTCCCTGATGCCGGTCTCTCACCAGCGTATCATCAGGGTGCGGTCACGATATACCGTCTGGCCTGATCCGGTATTCCCGACAGGATCTGCTGATTTCACTCTCCTCTTTTCAAAACATTTATTGACTCTGATCCCATACTTGTATGGCACATTCGTCATGTACTGATGAGTGATGATGGAGAGACCGAAGCTCTCCTGAATGAGGTCTAATATGGCAAACTACGTTACCTTTGAAGTTTCTGATGAAATTCAGAACAAGGCACTTGAGGCAGTCGAAACGGCCAGAGAAACCGGCAAGATCAAGAAGGGCTCCAACGAAGCCACCAAGGCTGTCGAGCGCGGGATCGCCCAGCTCGTTCTTATCGGTGGCGACGTTGAGCCGGCTGAGATCGTGATGCACCTTGGTCCTCTCTGTGAAGAGAAGAAGGTTCCGTACATCTTCGTCACCAAACAGAACGACATAGGAGCCGCATGTGGGCTTGAGGTCGGCTCTGCTGCTGCTGCCGTCATAAAACCCGGCAAGGCGAAGGAGATCGTTGACGAGATTGCAGGACAGATTGCTGCGCTTAAGGCCGAGTGAGTCTCATGTCTGACGCAACGCCCGCCGAAGTGATCGAGGTGATCGGCTCTACGGGCATGCATGGTGAAGCCATGCAGGTCAAGTGCCGGATTCTCGATGGCCCGAATAAGGGTCGAATTATTACCAGGAACACGGTTGGCCCCATCCGAGAAGGGGATGTCCTTATGCTCCTCGAGACCGAGCGTGAGGCAAAGAAACTCTCACGGAGGTGAAAACGGTGATGCAATCACACGTTTGTTCGTTTTGTGGTGAGGGTATGGAGCCAGGAACCGGGAAGATGTTTGTCCGAAAGGATGGGTCAATCTTCTACTTCTGCAGCACCAAGTGCCAGAAGAACTACAAACTCGGGCGTATTCCGCGCCGGGTCTCCTGGACTGCAGCCGGCCGCAAGGCGATGGGCAAGGGATAATCAATGGAACAGACGTTCCTGATGGTCAAACCTGACGGGGTACAGCGTGGCCTTGTCGGGGAGATCATCTCCCGTTTTGAACGCCGCGGATTCAAACTCGTGGCAGCAAAGTTCGAACGGCTTCCTGATGCCCGAGTTATGGAGCACTATGCAGAGCATGTGCAGAAACCGTTCTTCCCAGGTCTGAAGGCGTACATCACCAGCGGACCCTGTTTCCTGATGGTGTTTTCAGGGAAGAACATCGTGAAGATCAGCAGAGATATGATCGGTGCCACGAATCCTGCCGGGGCAGCCCCCGGAACCATTCGTGGTGATCTGGCTCTTGAGATCGGAATGAATGTCATCCATGGTTCAGACTCAGTAGAGACTGCAGCCAGGGAGATCGCGATTCATTTCAAACCTGAAGAACTTGCATCCTACACCCGCATTGACGAGCAGTATCTTTACGAATAACCACTTTTTTTGCCAGGCTCTCTGAGTCAGGCTCATATGCGCTGCGGTTCAAAATGAGTGAGAGTACCTGGTATCCATGAATTATTTCTGTTCATCTCCACGAATCTGCCGTGCGGTTGCTCTGTCTTGGCTGATTCTGCTCCTGTCTGTCCTGCTTACTGGATGCATGAGCACAGGGGAGTGGAAGGAGAAAGGGCAGAAGGATTTTCAGAATGGCAAATACTCTGAGGCAATATCAGCCTACGATCGGGCTATTGCCATCACTCCAAATGATAGTGAACTCTACTACCTGAAAGGTATGTCATTGTATGAGATGGTACGGTACAAGGATGCTATTGATGCGTTTACCGATGCTATTCGCCAGAATGGGAACTATTCCCTGGCCTGGTTCTGGAAAGGGCGTACCAGTTATATGATGGGCGATTATGATGAGGCTGTTAGATCGTTCTTTAAAGCTATTGAGATAGAACCCGGAAACACCGAATACTGGTATTATCGTGGGATGGCACTCTCAAGCCGTGGTCAGTATGACATGGCAGTTCAACATTTTGACAAGGCTCTGCTCATCGATAAGAATAATGAGAAGGTCTGGAGTGCCCGCGGGTTTGCATATAATATGAAAAAACAGTATGAACCGGCGCTGTACTCATATGAACAGGCTATCGTTGTCAATCCGCAAAATGCAGAGAACTGGATCAACAAAGCATCCGTTCTAAAGGCTATGGGCAAAGAGGCAGAGGCTGAAGTGGCGATTGATAAGGCAAATCTTCTCTATAAGGAACAGGAGAAGGACATCAGCAAGAAGATCCCCAAAACTCCCATGCAGTTTACATCCTGAAGTTTCATTTTTTTGATCAGTATAGAGGAAGGCATTTCCCGGATCTTATCAAACCTGTTCATCACTCGTGCCCTTTGGCATGTCACAGGTGATATCAGGTGTCTTCGCGGGAAATAGTACAAGTTCTTATCCCTCTGGTTATACTGCTCCTCATCATCTCTGTTCTGCTCTCCGGCTGTGTTGGAACACAGTGGTCTGCGGATGACTGGCTAGAAAAAGGGAACCAGTATGCAAATGAAGGGCTGTATAAAAGCGCTGTTGATGCGTATAATCAGTCATTACAACTTGATGCCAGAAATTCAAAGGTTTTTACCTACCGTGGAGTAGCCCTTGAACACATGGGAAGTTATGATACTGCGATGCAGGATTTTGAGCAGGCACTCAGTATCAATCCGAACGAGAGCGGTGCCTGGCAAGGCAAGGCAGCAACATATATCGATACCAATGAGTACCGCCAGGCTGTCAAGGCTGCTGACCGTGCGATTGAACTGGCAAAGACCCCCTCCGACAAGGCAGAGAACGCGTACCTGCTCCGGGGATTTGCGCTGAACCGGCTTGAAGATTATGAGAATGCACTTCAGGCATTTGATAAAGCCATCGAGATCGATCCAAAGCGGCTGGATCTCTGGCAGAACAAGGCTTACTCACTGACAAAAATGGGAAGGTTCGTTGAAGTGCTCAAATGTTATGAGATGATGACCAGCATCGAACCGAATAATGCTGAGATCTGGAGCAAAAAAGGAGAGATTCACCTGGCTCTCGGTCAGATCAACGAGGCGAATGAGGCATTCTCGATAGCCAAGAGCCTCATTAAATCAAATTAAACATTTAGGACTTTCCAACTCACCCGATTACTTTTTTAGGCAAAAAAGAAGTGCCCTGATTATCTTGTTCAAAGTTTATCCAAAGTGATAAACAAAGTACGCGATGACCACGACACCTATGAATATCAGTGCCATCCCGTCGATTCTATGGAATTCGAGATCGTGAAAGGGCAGGGTCTTCTTGCTCCGGTATCCACGTAGATCAAGAGTTAGTCCAAGAACCTGGGTTTTGGCGAGGGAGTTTGCAACCAGTGGAATTATGATGGGTCGCAGGCTCTTTACCTTCCCTATTGCTCCTGTTCCTGGGTTGTATCCCCGGGAGAGTTGTGCCTCATGTATTCGTGTCGCTTCAAGCTGAAGGCTTGGGATGAACCTGAGTGCTATCAGGAACATCAGAATGTAATCCACAGGCATGTGAAATGCGAGAAGTGCGGTAACCAGTTCGCTGGGCTTTGTTGTGACGATGAAGAGATGGAATGAAAGGATCATCACGATGAAGCGGCATGTGAAGAGGAGTCCAAGACCCAGTCCGCCCTCCGTGACCGGCAGCATCCCCCCGATCACCGGAATTGATGCCGGAATAAGGGTAAAGTATGTCTCCCCTTCCTGCACGGTCAGTGTTGTGACGATGAGGAGAAATATTCCGAGCAGGATGAGGAACGGGATCTGCTTGGTGATCTCGCGGTGCATTCCTGATATTGATGCACCTATGGCAATGACCAGGATCAGGCCGGCAAGAAAGAGAGCACTCGGGGTGAGTACACTCATCCCAACGATAAGGAGGACGATGATCAGTTTTGTCACTGGATTGAGCCGGTGAAGTACCCCGCTACCAGGAATGTACTGGAGAATCTCGGTCATGCCTTCACCCTCTGGATTGCATAGTCACCGCTGACTCTTCCGCTCTCCATCACAATAATCCGTTCAGCATTCTCTTCTGCAATTCGCATGTTGTGAGTGACCATGATGATGGTGTGCCCCTGCTGCTGGAGTGACTTCATGAGTGCCATCATCCTGTCTGATTCAACCTCGTCAAGACCGGTTGTCGGTTCATCAAGGATTATGATCTCAGGTTCCATGGCAAGGATACATGAGACTGCCAGACGCTGCCTCTCTCCCCGTGAGAGATGACGGGGATATGTCTGCTCCTGCCCATCCAGTCTCACCATCGTGAGAACATCCCTGATGCGATTGTCTGGATCCGGTGTCTTGATATTATTCAGCCCGAAGCGGATCTCTTCTTCCACAGTATCGGCAAAGAGCATGGTGTCAGGGTTCTGAAACACAAGACCTGTATGACGCACAAGGGTCATCACCGGTTCAGTAGTGGCATCAAGATCAAGCACTCTGATTGTACCTGAATCTGGCCTGAGGAGACCATTCAGATGTTTGACAAGTGTGGTCTTTCCTGATCCGTTCTCGCCAAGCAGGGCGACAAACTCACCCGGGTAGATGGAGATGCTGACTCCGTTGAGGGCAGCAATCTCCCCGTATCTGTGGTGCACATCCTCAAGCCTGATGATGGGATCAGTTCCCTGTGGTGAATACGGGGAGAGATCCGGGTCTTCGTACAGTGCCTTTAGTGATCCTTGAGTATGAGGAAAGAGTTCATCAAAGGTTCCCTGCCTGGATATTCGTCCATGGCTCAGCTCAATGACCCTGTCTGCCACCCCCCGGTACCCTTCGAGAGAGTGGTCGACGACAATGACTGTTTTTCCTTCTGCCTTCAGACCCTTGAGGACCTCGATAATTTTTCCGGTGGCACGGACGTCAAGTTCTGATGTGGGTTCGTCAAGGATCAGCACACTTGTGTCCATGGCCAGAGCCGCTGCGATAGCGACACGCTGTTTCTGCCCACCAGAGAGTGCATATGGTGGGCGTTCACGAAGATGCGATATCTCACAGAGCTCCATCACCTGATCAATCCGTGCCCGCCTTTCTGCCACCGTTGCAAGCCGTGTCTCGAGGCCTGATGCTATTTCCTCCTCTACACTGGTAAAGATGAGCTGGGCATCAGCGTCATCAAATACCATGCTGATGTACTGGTTGAGTTGACTCATCCCCTCATACTCTGCAATGGGGTGGCCTTGAAAAGAGAGATGTCCAGTGAGTATCCCACCAAACTCATGTTGCAGAATTCCGGCAAGAGCAAGACAGAGGGTCGTCTTTCCAGCTGCCGTGGGGCCGGTGATGAGGATCAGTTCTCCGGCACTGATGGAGAGGGTAACCTCCTCCAGCGCCGGCTTCGTGCTCAAGGGATATGTGTAACTCAAGTTTGTTCCCAGTATCATGCCCTTCCCCGGGAAAGGACACGTGCTGCTGGAAGGTAGAGGATTTGGGCGACCACCGTATTGAGGATGGATGTCGGGAGGACGATGGTGAACATCATCAGGCTGAAGAATGCATACAGGCTTGTTGCAGTGAAAGCCTTATACAACATTCCTGGAGCAACCATCACAAGCACCATAACGATCGCAACAAATGTCAGACCACTTACCACCGTTGCAATCAGGGTTGCTAATGCAGGTGCAAACTTGATCCTCTCTCTGGTTGCGAGGAATACTCCGAGACAGACGATTGCTCCGAGCGGTTCGCTGATCAGGTTTGCAGGGGGAAAGAGCGAGTGGCTGATCAATGCACTGATGATACCTCCGACGATTCCTATCCCGAGAGCCTCTTTAAATCTGGGGGCAATGAGCATGATCGCAAGACAGTAAAAGATGATCACAAAGTTCGGTACAATTGGGGAGGGCACGAGTGCGGTTGCAATCAGACGTGCGATCGCTCCCACAGCGAGGAGAATTCCAACAATAGCAATATCCTGTGACTTCATATTTTTCACTCAATAATAATTTGATCGGATGGATTCTGATGTGTGAACAAGGCTGGTGTTAGGTGGCACTTCTCTCGACAACAAGATACATCTATGTATTTAGTTGTCCATTTCTGCATTTATAGGTTCTCACATCTGTACCTGAATAATTCCTCTGTAGTCCTGGATTCTGATGGTATGAGGAGTAAACTCGTCCTCGTAGAAGACAAAAACTCTCACAGGCTCCCCTTTGAGAAATGCCCTCATCTGCTGATCATATATCTTTCTGACATTCTTCTCCCCAGTTCTATCAAAAAGATCGATCAATGATCTGTAGAACCCGATCATCTGTATGAGCCATCCCTCTTCGTATGATCTGGTCTCCTGAGCCAGGCTGACGCTTTCTTTCTCACTGATCAGGGTATTATACTCGCCATGTTCATTCAGACCGCTGATCTGCCTGAATGACAGTCTGCCCTTTTCATCAGGTTCGCGGTGGAGCATATAGGGATAAACCCTGCATATCGAGAATCGATCGTTGTAGATTTGGCACCGTCTCTCAATAAGGTGAACACAGGATCCGTCTGGGTTGGTACGGAGGGCATACCCTGACACATAAAAATTTCCATTCTTGTCGCAGACCTCAAAAAAAGGTGCGGGGATGATCGTATCAGGACATATCTCCTTTGCCCGCCTGGTATCATGGTCCAGCAGGAAGACATGCCCGTTCTGTCCGGCAGTACAGCACCCCCCGCATCCTGTACAGGAAAAACCAACTTCTTTGATTATCCTGACAAGTTCCTCTTCAGGGAAATCAGACAGGAGTTTGAGTTCTTCTGTAAACCGTGCCAGTTCCCTGTTCAGGAAAGGATCTGTCATTTCTCATTCAGATGTGTGATACACAGGCTTATCTCTGGCGATAGTACCGCCTCTTGGTCCCCAATGTATAACTGTAATGGCTGCAGAAGAGAGATACATGCTCGAGACTTTTGATCTCTCAATAAAAATTCCCAAAGACGAATACTCATCAATCGCAGATCCCCTCAGCATCGGAACCGGTGAACTGCAGCGTGAGGTTCGTAAACGTGGGAAGTCGGTAATTATTGTCTTTGAAGGGTGGAGGGGATCAGGGATCTCACAGGTGATCAATAAAATATTGCACGCATTTGATCCCCGTGGTGTCCGTGTATACGCAACTGACGAACCTAATGATGTAGAGCGGGACCACTCCCTGATGTGGCGATTCTGGACAAAGGTTCCTCCATACGGGCAGATCGCAATTTTTGACAGGAGCTGGTATACCTCAATGCTCATTGAGCAGTTTGAGCGGTCACGGACGGATGAAATACCTTCTGATAGCATCTCTGACATCATTGGGTTTGAAGAGCAGATTGCCGGTGATGGTAACCTCATCATCAAGTTCTTTCTTCACATCAGTAAGCAGGAACAGAAGAAACGTCTGTCAGATCTGGAGGATGATCCCTTTACATATCAGGCCCGGTATCTCCGGAGAATAGAGGGTTTTTATCAGTATGGGCAGTATCTTCCGGTTATCGAGAAGATGCTGATGAAGACTGATCTTCCAGCAAGTCCCTGGGTGATCGTCGAGGCTGAACAGATCAAGTATGCTCATGTGAAAGTTCTCAGAACGATAAACTCCATGATAGAGGGTTGGCTGGCAAGTCTTGATGAAGTGTCAACTGAAAGTTCCCAGTTTTTTGCAGTTCAGGGAGTGATGAAGAACATCGGTGAAACCTGCATCCTTGATACTGTTGACCTCACGAAGTCCTACACCAAGGACGAGTATAAACCGCTCATGGAGCAACTTCAGGAGGATCTCAAAAAGATACAATTTGCGACCTACCGGCAGGGTGTTCCCGTTGTCATCGTCTTTGAGGGGTGGGATGCGGCAGGGAAAGGGGGATGCATCATCCGGCTCACCAACCCCCTCAACCCACGAGGGTATGTTGTGGAGCCTATCGGGGCACCGAATGACTATGAGAAACTGCATCATTATCTCTGGAGATTTTACCCGAAATTCCCCCGCAAAGGTCACATCACCATATTTGATCGTTCATGGTATGGCAGGGTTCTCGTGGAGCGGGTGGAGAAGTTCTGCCACGAGGATGAATGGCAGCGGGCATATCATGAGATCAACGCCATGGAAGAGCAACTGGCGAGAAACGGGGTTGTGATCGTTAAGTTTTGGCTCCATATCGATCAGGACGAGCAGTTAAAACGGTTTACTGAACGTGAAAACAGTGAGTACAAACGGTATAAGATAACCGATGAAGACTGGCGGAACCGAAAGAAGTGGGATGAGTATGAACTTGCGGTTAATACCATGATCCGCAAGACGAGCACGCCCGAGGCTCCGTGGACCATCATTCCCGCGAACAACAAGTATTTCGCACGGATCATGACCATCAGAACAGTTATCGAAGCGATAGAAAAGAAGATAGATGAGAATGGGGCACTCTGATCTCTGAACCGTTCAGAACAGGATCTTATGCAGGTCCTGACACCTTTTGCTCTCCGCTTCAAACCGGTTGATTATTTCATGCAGTTCGGGCATATCAAAATCGGTTTCAATGGTGCCATCGGTTTTTATCGGATAAATTCGTCCCAATATTGTGATCAGGCGCTTACCGATGAGTGTCCTGTGTCGTACCTGTGCGTACTCGGCGATGAGATCAGCATCTCCACCTCGTGCAGTTGCCTGATCCACTTCCTTACTTATCATCTCTTTGCGATCCCTTACTCCTTCCACCGACTTCACGAGATCGGGGAGGCGTACTGGTTTTATAAGATAATCTTCGATCTGGTCCCCGTACCTGATGACATCCTTGATGGTGAGGCTTTTTCCGGTCTGCATGATGATGGGAACATTCCTGGTTGCCTCCTTGTTCTTGATATGGGAGAGTGTCTCCCATCCGTCCATCGGTTTCATCATCACATCGAGGATGATGATATCCGGGATGTCAGCATCTATCAGTTCTAATGCTTCCTTCCCTGATATTGCTCCACGTGCATCATATCCCTGTTGCTTCAGCGTCTCAACAAACGCCATCTTCAGCAGTGCTTCGTCATCAATATACAGGACTTTCAGACCGGTAGACATAACCCTCCTCTCTTCAGCACCGGAAGTCATCCCCCTGCAGTCCGGTGTAGATGGTATGATGTAGTGTGAGTCATTCTGATATCAGTTTTTTCTCGACAGTCACATCTTTATCACTGATCTCAATTTCTGGTGCCTGACCTTCCTTCATGATAGCCTTTGTCTCGTCTTCGATTGACTTTACTACTTCGGCAATATATTCAGCAGAGGGGATGTCTCCAAGAAGGCTTTCATCCAGATTCACAGACGCGGATTCGCTCTCATCCATCTCTTCAGTAGCACCCAGGAACTTGGCACCCTGTCGGATCAGGCTTGAGATCTCGAACGGGAAGATGATCTTGGTTGCCTGACCAACTGACATCGTCTTTAATGCGTCCAGGGAAAGGACGGTGATGGCCCGCTTATCCAGAGAACGTGCACCGATTGAGAGAACTCTCAAACCTTGTGCTTCACCCTGAGACCTCAGGATCTGGGACATCCTCTCACCATCAGCCTTCAGGATCTTACTCTGCCGCTCTCCTTCTGCCTCAAGGATCATACTCTTCTTCAGTCCTTCAGCCTTCAGGATAGCAGACCTCTTCTCTCCGTCAGCTCTGAGAATTGCTGCACGGCGTTCCCTCTCGGCGGCAGTCTGCTCTGTCATTGCCTGCTTGACTGCACCGACCGGGTCAACTTCTTTGATCTCAACCCGCTCAACCTTCACACCCCACTGATCAGTCTCTCGATCCAGGATATCCCTGAGCCGGGTGTTTATTGATTCACGGTTGTAGAGGACCTCATCGAGCTCCATGTCACCGATGATACCACGCAGGGATGTCTGGGCAAGTGCCACAGTTGCCATCCGGTAATTTGCAACCTCAAAGAATGCCTTTTCGGGATCGATAACCCGTATGTAGACGATCGCGTCCACATTGGTTGGAGAGTTATCTTTGGTGATGACCTCCTGTGACGGGATGTCGATAACCAGTGTCCTGAGATCCAACTTGACAACCTGTGTTATGAATGGGACCACCCAGCGGAACCCCTGGTTCATCCTTCCGATATATTGTCCCAGCCTGATCTGGAGTCCCTGTTCGTACGGCTGGATAATAACCACTCCCCGTGCGAAGATGATCAGGATGATGATGATCAGAACAATGGTGATAAACGTCTCAATAAATGCCATTACACAATCTCCTCAACAACAATATGCACACCCTTCGAGGAGATAACTCTTATCCTTGCTCCTTCCGAAATAGTGCCCGTCTCAGTTTTTGCACTCCATACCTGCCCCTCGATGGTTGCCTTTCCATCAAGTGACTGCTCATCAGCTGCCTTTGTAAGCACCCCTTCTTTTCCGATGAGTGAGTCCATGCTGATGGTATAGGGTTTCTGACCAGCGGGGGTCATTCTGCTATATGCAAAAACTGTGGCAAGAGCTGCTGCAATTGCGATGCCAACTCCGACGAGAATGCCGATGTTTGTGCTGAAGATATCTATGCCGAGCAGAAGCAGTATCCCGATGATGATAAGGACCGTCCCGGGTACTAACAGGAAGAATCCTGGAGAGAATACTTCAAGAGCGATAAGAAATGTGCCTGCAAGAATTACAAGCCATCCATATGACAATCCCTCAACGGCCATATGGAGTATTCTGACTCCTGGAATCAAAAAGATGATGACCTAACGGGATCTGAGCATCGCGAGTTTGGCACCCCTGTGAACACCGAGTTCTTCAGCAATGGGTTCGCACTTGGCTGCCAACAGGTATGCTGTCGGGGGGAGGCCCGTTTCTTCCCGCAGGCTCTCATAGTTTGCCATTCCCTTTGAAATGATAAGAGTGCAGGTATCAAGTTCCTTCTGCACGTGAGCCGGAAGCAGGTCAAACCTTATTCCGATCTCTGCTCCTGCCCCGTTGGTGTAAACATGATCAGCGATCACACCAAGTCCGATATCCTTTGCTTCGGTCATTGTTGCGTCATTGAGAATAGGAGCGTCCCGCACTACCACGGTGACATACGATCCCTGCTTCTTCAGGTATTCAATGAGCAGCCTGTCAAATACAAGTTCACCGCAGTTGTCTGTAAGGTACACAACGCGCCCGGCCAATGGGAGGATCCTGTCAGTGTCATCGATAGCCAGCCCTGATGCAAACTCATCCCTGAAGAATGCAACAAAATCTTCGCTGATGGTGTGTCCCCTTACACCATAATCAAAGATGTTACCAATGACTGCGGCTGTGACCAGACTTCTGAAATCGGCCAGGTGCTTTCTAACAAGATCAAGTGCCTTTGTCGCTTCTATGTTTGACTGCTCTTTGAGCCTGAGAAAGGGATCGGTTGTTCCTAACTGATAGTACACGGACCGATGAAGCAGGCTTGCGACCACCGGATGGGTATATGGAGTCTCCTGGAGGAAGCCAAGGAGTTTGGTTGCGTGCTCCATGAGTGGCTCAAACTTTTCAGATGGAAGATCTACGAGTTCTGCTTCAAGCCGTACCCGGGATAACAAACAGTCAAAACAGCGATCATCATGATGCATGTGAACACCTTAAAAGAGAGTATGGGGCCATCGAGATTCGAACTCGAGTCAGAAGACCCCCAGTCTCCTAGGATGCCAGGCTACCCTATGGCCCCGAGTCCATACTACTTTCTCACATCTGGCATATGTACTTACCCGTTTTATTCTGTGCTGATCGATATGGTATTTCAAAGCAGGGAGTTTAATCTGGTCTGATAATCCTATTCACACCATATACGACAAACTCTTCATTCATCTATGATGAAATTTCATCACGATCCCTGCCTCTAACCCAGCACGACTTCCTGAAGAGGAAAAAAAGACAAAATATTATATATCTACGTCGGAGATTATACCGTAGTTACTGCATAATACGGGGCCCAGACATGCTCAAGGAGAAGATAGCCGGTATCATCGAGGATATCACGAAGGTAGGGGGGGTACGGCTTTGTGCACTCGTCTCGCGGGATGGGATAATGCTGGGTAAGCATGCCGCAGGTGACTTCAATGAGGCATGGTTTGCGGCAATGTGCGCAACTCTCCTCGCCTCGGCAGAGTCTGCGGCAGTTATCATTAAAGTCCAGTCTCCGGAGATGGTCACGATTCAGTCGTCGGACGGTACTCTGATCATCATGGGAGCGGGCGACAAGATCCTGCTCACTACTCTGATCGACCCGTCGGCAGATATGGCAACAGTTACTGCAACTCTGCGGGAGATCGCAGAGGATGTTGGGGGGAGTTTCTGATGGCCACTATAATGGTTATTGATGACAGTCCGTTCATCGTGGATATCTTTGTGACAATGCTTGAGCGGGGTGGATATACTGTTTATTCTGCCAACAGTGGTCCTGAAGGGATTGAACTGCTTAAGAGTGTAACGCCTGATCTCATCCTTCTGGATATCATGATGGAGCCTATGGACGGATGGGAAACCCTCGTTGCGATCAAGCAGAATTTTTCAACCAAGGATATCCCCGTCATGATGCTCACGGCCAAACAACTCACCCCCCAGGAGGCACAGGAGTACGGGATGTATATTGAGGATTACATTCTCAAACCTGTCACCCATTCCGAACTGTATTCTGCGATTGAGGGAGTCATCAGCAGAAGGCAGCAGATTCTGGACGATATGAGCAAGGCAAAGGATGGTGGATTCGAAGATGCACTCATCAACGAATATGGCCGTCTGGTCAAAAGTGTCGAGATTACCAAGCGTCTTCTCAAGCTTCTTTCTGCAACGTATGATCTCTCGGATCCTTCAATGAAATTATCAGATGATATAAATATTGCAATCAGGAGTATGGAGACAAACCTGAAGTTTCAGGAGATGCGTGTCTCGCAGATCAGAGAGCAGTTCTCAGGTAAACCTGCCTGACCCTCTTTTTCCAGTCATCTGTCCGGGATATTTCTGGTGACAGTGTCAGGTTCTCCCTACAATATGAAGTAGATCAAGCACTAACCTCATGAACCATGTTTGATCTCGTATGTGTCAGATGTGGAGAATCATATCCCGCTGACACAGTTCTATATTCCTGTAGGAAATGCGGTCATCTTCTTGAGGTCAGGTATGATCTCGCATCCATCAATATCACCCGCAGGGACTGGCTCTCCCGTCCCCTTTCTGTATGGCGGTATCGTGAACTTCTCCCGGTGAAACGCGAGCCTGTCACCCTGTATGAAGGGGGGACCCCGCTGTACCATCTGAAACGTATTGGTGAAGAGCTTGGAATGAAGGAACTTTATGCCAAACATGAGGGGATGAATCCTTCAGGCTCTTTTAAGGACAGGGGTATGACAGTCGGTGTCTCCATGGCTCTTCAGCTTGGCATGAGCTCGGTTGCCTGCGCCAGCACTGGCAATACCTCAGCATCACTCGCAGTTTATGGGGCAAAAGCAGGAATTCCAACCATTGTACTGCTGCCAGTCGGAAAGGTGGCCCTCGGAAAGGTTGCCCAGGCTCTTATGCATGGGGCGCGGGTCATCTCGATCAAAGGGAACTTTGATCGTGCTCTTGAGATGGTTCGCGACCTCTGTGAAAGCAAGGGAATCTATCTGCTCAACTCGATAAATCCGTATCGTCTTGAAGGCCAGAAGACGATCGGGTTTGAAGTGATCGATCAGCTTGACGGGAAGGTACCTGACCGGATGGTTCTCCCTGTTGGGAATGCTGGAAACATATCTGCAGTCTATAAAGGGATTCTGGAACTGAAGGCATTGGGTTTTGTTGACAAGATGCCGATGATGACTGGTATCCAGGCAGCAGGATCCCAGCCAGTGGTCAGAGCTATCCGCGAAGGTCTTCCTGAAGTGATCCCTGATGAAAACCCTGAAACTGTTGCAACTGCTATCAGGATCGGTGCTCCGGTAAATGCTGAAAAGGTTCTCACCGCGATCCGGGGAAGCGGTGGAACTGCAGATTCGGTCACCGATGATGAGATTCTCGCCATGCAGTGTGACCTCGCACGCAAGGAGGGTATCGGTGTGGAGCCTGCATCAGCTGCATCAGTAGCAGGTGTAAAGAAACTGGTCGAGTCAGGGGTTATCGACCGGGATGAGCAGGTGGTCTGTGTGGTCACCGGTCATCTCCTCAAGGACCCTGAAACGGTGATTAAACAGTGTGCCCCTCCAATCGAATGCGAAGCAACACTCGAATCATTACTAGCTGCACTGCAGCTCTGATCCTGGTACTCCTGGCTCTCCCGGTGTCAGCTCTGAATGTCACATATCAGGTTGATGATGACGGGACCAGGTACCATGCGGTGGCTACAGTAAATGCCACGGATAAGTATGAGTTCATGCAGAGCGGAGCACTTGGTGAACAGGTCCCGCTCAAAGTGACTAATATCACTCTCTTTCAGAATGGCGTAAACACTACTTTCACAGAGGAACGTGGTGGGATCAGGTTCCCTTCCGGGAATTATTCGATCACCTATGACGGTCAGATCTCTGGAAACACATTCCAGAGTCAGCTCCCTGAACCTGGCTCGCTCTCAATCCTCCTTCCTGATCGATACAAAGTGGACAACCCACTCCTGACCTCCATTCAGCCGAGCGGATCGCATGTGAACCGTAGTATGAACCAGACCATTGTCACCTGGGATAAGGCAAGATATTTTGATATCAGGTTTTATGATGCCAACCAGGAGAATCTGCTTGGGATATTTACTCAGTTCTGGCTCATCATTGCTGTGATGCTTCTTCTTCCGTTTCTCTTCTCACGGGGTCAGGGCTGATCCCCTAGGTTTCTCTGCTTATGGGGTGCCGCAAAAATACCCGTTGACCTTTGGGTAATGTGCGGCACCTCCTCCATCTCACCATCATACTATCTCTTCATCTCCCCTTGTTTTGTGGTCCGGATAACTCATCTGAAAATACGGCAGATTTTTCGTATTTTTTCCTTGATTTAATCTGGCAAATTTTGCTTTATTTTCAATAATTATGGGATTAATTTGCCAATTCTTTACTTGGGCTCTGCAAAACTCTCTCTGGTGCCGCGCCTCTGTCAAAAACCGCATGATTTTGATTCTCTCGATTTTGCATCGAATTCAAAATTGCAGATCTGCCTTTTTTTTTTATTTTAAGGCAAAATCGAGATTTTTAGATTGCTTCGCTCAAAACTGGCTTAAATTTAAATTTGACGGCCATAAATTGCTGATTCTCGATTCGGCATGTTTTGTACTGCATAAATCTTAAATGCTGAGGGATACACGTGATACAGTATACAGGAGACACAACCATGATAGACGTACTTGTTCCGACCAGAGAAGGAGTGGCAACCGTCCCTCCAAAGTCCGATCAGGAGACTATGGAAGAGTTTAAGACCCGCAATGCATGGGGTCTTTACATGAGTGTGGATCTGAGAAACTGCAACCCTGAAAGCATCCGCGATGCAGGTAAGATCCGTGAGTTCGTAGTTGAACTCTGTGACCTGATCAAGATGAATCGGTTTGGTGAACCTCAGATCATCAACTTTGGACCCTGTGAGCGCGTGGCTGGATTCTCTATGACACAACTCATAGAGACCTCATGTATCACCGCTCACTTTGCAAACGAGACGAACACCGCATATATTGATATATTCTCCTGCAAGGAGTATGCACCCCAACTCACAGCAGACTTCTGCCGTGAATTCTTCGGTGCAGACTCCATGGATGTTCACATCTCGTTCCGCAACTAATATCACCTCCCCTTCTTTTTTAGATTCAAAAAAGATGCCACCTTGATGGCAGATTGGTACCGGAAGTTGCCATCAGTTACAGGTTGTTTACTGCACCAGCAACCTTTTCGCCAAATGCTGCAGCTGCTGTCGGCCCGCTCCCGGTGATTATCCGTCCGTCAACGACTACCGGGCTGCTTGTGAAGATTCCTCCACCCTTCCTGATCTCATCAATAGCCTGATCATCATTCCAGACAGTTGCCTTCTTATCTTTCAGAACTCCTGCTTGTCCCAGGACAGCCGGGGCAAGACAGATCGCACTTACAATGCTCTCCTGTTTGTCAAATTTTTGGACGAGATTGAGAAGTGAGCGGTTGTTCCAGAGATATTCGGGAGTGCCTCCACCACCTATGATGATGATCCCAGAATACTGGCCGATATCGCCCTCATTGATATCGCTTATCGTGTGTTCAATGAGCATCTTTCCTCCCATCATTCCGACAGCCAGTCCACGACTGGTTGAGATCACATCATAGGAGATACCTGCTCGCTCCAGGTAGTTGATCGGTTCGGTTAGTTCTTCATCCCTGAAATTCCGGGGTGCAATTACAATGAGGACCTTCTTTTGACCTGTCATCTCTATCAGATCTGCAATGGGAGATGAACGGTAATAAGGTATCTGGGAAAAAATTAGTGGATCGTTGAAGAAGCAATGATGGTGAACTGATTCTCCAGAAGCAGGCGGATCGCTTCTTCCACCTGATCGACACGCAGAATCAGGACAGCCCGATCTTTACCTGAATATGCGTATGAATACTCGATGTTGATCTTCGCATCTGCGAGTCTGGAGGCTATCTGATAGAGACCTCCGGGTACATCCTTCATCTCGACCCCGATTACATGGGTGAAGGCCACGTTGAATCCTAACTCGGTTAGTTTCTTGTGAGCGAGGTCAGGCTTGTCCACGAGTGCCCTGATGACACCAAACCCATCTGCCTCGGCTATCGAGAATGCAAGAATATTTATTTCCTCTTCCTGGCACACCTTTGCCATTGCAGCAAGCCTGCCTGGTTTGTTCTCAGAGAAGAGCGAGATCTGCCTGATGATGTATTTTTCACAGTTCATTCACAACTTCCTCCTGTCAATAACTCTCTTAGCCTTACCTTCAAATCTCGGCAGTGAACCTGCCTCCACCAGTTCCACCTTCACTGCAACATTAAGTGCATTATGAAGGGCCCGCTCAACTTTTGATCTGACCTTCATCAGATCAGTTATCTTGTCAGAGAATGAATCCCCCGCAATCTCCACTTTGACAAGCATATCATCAAGGGCTCCGGATCGGTCTACCTCGATCATGAACTGCTCGCCGATCTCTGGGATTCCAAGCAGAGTATGTTCTATCTGGGAGGGGAAGACATTAATTCCTCTGATGATCAGCATGTCATCTACCCGGCCGGTGAGCCGCTCAAGCCGTGGAGAAGTTCTCCCGCATGCACAGGGTTCATAATTGAGTGCTGCGATATCCCCGGTCCTGTATCTGATGATTGGTAATCCCTCCTTCTGAAGCATGGTCACTACGAGTTCACCCCTCTGACCTGGAGAAAGTGGCTCGTGGGTATCAGGGTCAAGAATTTCAGGATAGATCAGGTCCCCCCAGAGATGTGCACCCTGCTGTTGTATGCATTCGCTGAACAAGGGGCCAGATAGTTCGCTGGTTCCGTAAATATCGTATGCTTCGACACCGATACAGTCCCTGATCCTGATCCGCATCTGTTCGGTCCAGGGCTCTGCACCAACGACAGCCTTTCTGAGCAGAGTATCATTCTTTATTGAGATGCCCATCTTCTCAGCGACCTCACCGATATGGATCAGGTAGGATGGAGTACAGGCAATGGCGGTCACCCGCAGATCCCGCATCAGTTCCACCTGACGTTCGGTGTTACCAACCGATGTCGGGAGAACGGTTGCACCGACACGTTCTGCCCCGTAATGAGCCCCGAGTCCTCCGGTGAAGAGTCCGTATCCGTAACTGATCTGCATCACATCTCCCCTGCCTATTCCGGCTGAGGCAAGACCACGTGCAACTGACTCGGCCCAGTTGTTGATGTCCTTCTGAGTATATCCGACAACAGTCGGTTTGCCGGTTGTGCCTGAAGAGACGTGGTACCTGACCAGTTCTTCCTTGTCACTGACGATCAGACCATCAGGATAGTTGTCCCTGAGGTCCTTCTTCTCCATGAACGGAAGTTTTCTGATGTCTTCAAGTGATGAGATGTCATCAGGGTGGACACCTGCTTCCTTCATCCGGTTCTGGTAGAAAGGAGAGAAACTGTACACCCGGTAGACGAGTGTCTTGAGAAGTTTGAACTGGAGTCTTTTGAGGTCTTCAAGTGGCATCTCCTCGATTCTCGGATCCCAGCAGTGCATCAGAGTGCCTCCCGTTGATCAATCACACGTTTCGCCTTTCCTTCAAACCTGGGAAGTGTTCCGGGCTCAACAAGTCTGACTGTTGTCCTGATCTCGAGAACATCTCTCAGAGTCTTTACCACCCGGTTCTGCAGATTCTTGAGATCAGCAAGTTCACCCCTGAAATATCCTGGTGCTACTTCCACATCGATCGTCATCTCATCCATATGGTTTACCCGGTTCACATATACCATGTAATGATTACCTATCTCAGGTATCTCCAGGAGCACATGCTCAATCTGGCTTGGGAAGACGTTGATCCCCCTGATGACCAGCATATCATCACTCCGGCCGGTAAACCTGGCAAGTTTCGGACCACGACCACATGGACATTCATCATCAAGAAGCATGGTGATGTCTCCGGTCCGGTACCTGACAAGAGGCATAGCCTCTTTGACAAGAGGAGTTACAACAAGTTCTCCCCTCTCTCCGGGACCCAGATTTTCACCGGTCTTTGGATCGATGATCTCGACCAGGTAACTGTCGTGCCAGATGTGCAGGCCGTTATGCTCCCTGCACTCAAAAGCAACACCCGGACCATACAGTTCACTCATTCCGTAGCTGTCAAACGCTTCAACCCCGAGTTTTTTCTCAAGGTCCTGCCTCATCGCATCTGACCAGGGTTCTGCACCGAACATCCCTACTTTCAGCCCTGAAATATCTGCACTCATCTCCTCTGCCGCCTCGGCAAGGTGAAGGGCATAACTTGGGGTGCAGTGGATGGCAGTAACCCCGAAGTCCTGGATCATCTCGATCTGCCGTCTGGTGTTCCCTGTGGCACTGGGAATGGTGGTCATTCCGATCTTCTCTGAGCCGTAATGAAACCCGAGCCCGCCGGTGAACATCCCGTAATTGACCATGTTCTGAAAGACATCGTCAGAGGTCAGCCCCACCATCGTCAGGTTGCGGGCTATCAGGCTTGACCACTTATCCAGATCTCCTCTCGTATACCCGACCACCGTCGGCTTTCCGGTAGTTCCTGATGTTGTATGGATCCTGACAACCTCACGTCTGGGAACCGCAAAAAAGCCGAACGGGTACCCGGCTCTGAGATCTGTCTTCCTGGTGAACGGAAGTTTCTTCAGATCTTCAAGACTCCTGATACTTCCTGGTCCTATTCCTGCATCCCTGAATTTATCTTTAAAAAAACCGATCTGCCCGCACCGTTCTACTGTCTCCCGCAGTCGTTTTAACTGAAGGTCCTGTAGGTCGGCCTGACTGATCGTCTCCATTGCTTTGTCCCAGAACATATCAGGCACCATATATTATACCCGCCACCAACCCGGTGTCCGGAGTATCTGGCCTATTATTATGTTCAAAAACTCATAACCCTTGTTATTCTGTAACATGGATGCTCATCCCGTCTGCTGAGGTATTTATATATCCTGCATCGTGGATCAATCCACATGGAGGTTCTTGGTATCAACAGCAGTCCCCGTAAAAGAGGGAACACCGCCCGTCTCCTGGCTGCTGTTCTCAAGGGTGCTGAAGACGGGGGGTGCGAAGTCACTGACATCACACTCTCTGATTATGAGATCAGATTCTGTTTTGGGTGTGAGGCCTGTTACCGGACCGGGTCATGTGTCCAGTCTGATGACTATGCAGATATCCTTGAGATGATCCTCTCCTCTGATGGCATTGTGCTGGCCAGTCCAAATTATATCAATAACGTGACTGCACGGATGAAGGCCCTGTTTGATCGGATGGGTGACTGTGTTCACTGTCAGCGAATGTCTGGGAAGTACGGTGCAGCGGTGAGTACTGCCGGGGGGTCCGGAGCTGGTGATGTGGCAGGGTACCTGAATCATACGCTCTCATTGATGGGCGCCGATATGGTCGGGGAAGCATCAGTAAATCTGTCAAAAGGCCAGGACGCGTGTAACCTTGCGATCAAAGAGAGTCATAATCTTGGTATGGCCCTTGCCGAAGCGATTGAAACCGGACGTGTATTCCCGGATCAAAAGGCAGGTCATGAGGAGATGATGAACCGGATGCGTGAACTTGTCAGTCTCCGGTCTGATGACTGGGCATATGAGTACGCATACTTCCGAGCAAAAAAGTGGTTATGATCAGGCTGTCTTGATATGAGCAACTGATTCCAGGCCGAGCATCTCGATTGCCATCTCCTTCATCTTGAACTTCTGGATCTTTCCTGTTACGCTCATCGGGACAGACTCAACAAAAGAGATGTATCTCGGGATCTTGTATCTTGCGATCTTTCCTGTGCAGTAATCGCGAACCTCCTGTTCGGTCATGGAGGTATCCTTTTCAAGTACGATCCAGGCCATTAACTCTTCGCCGTACTTCTCGTCTGGCACTCCGATCACATAGACGTCAGCGATCTTTTTGTGCTGATGAAGGAACTCCTCAATCTCACGCGGGTAGATGTTCTCACCACCACGGATCACCATGTCCTTGAGCCGTCCCTCGATGTGAACATATCCTTCCCTGTCAAAAGATCCGAGGTCACCGGTGTGTATCCACCCGTTTTCATCCTTGGTCTGCCTGGTGGCTGTAGGGTTGTTGTAGTAGCACCGCATGGCCATGTATCCTCTGGCACAGATCTCACCGATCTCTCCCATCTGTACGATCTTTTTGGTTTCAGAATCGATGATCTTGAGTTCGGTGTGAGGGAAGACACGTCCCACTGTCGTCACCCGTTTTTCAAGGGGATCCTTTGTCGTGGTCATGGTCACACCAGGTGAGGTCTCTGTCTGGCCGTACACAATCACCACCTCTGACATGTGCATCTTGGTGGCCACCTCCTTCATCACCTCGATTGGGCAGGGAGATCCTGCCATGATCCCGGTCCTGAGGGATCGTAGATCGTACTTGGCGAAATCAGGATGCCTTAGTTCTGCGATGAACATTGTGGGTACCCCATGAACAGCGGTACATCGCTCGGCCTCGATCGTCTTGAGAACTGCTTCAGGATCAAATGTCGGGGCAGGAATGACCATGGTTGCTCCGTTCGTGGTGCAGGCCATGTTGGAGAGGACCATTCCGAAGCAGTGGTAGAATGGAACAGGGATGCAGAGTCGGTCTTTATCTGTAAATCCCATACCCTTCCCGATCATGTACCCGTTGTTCATCACGCCGTGATGGGTGAGAACCACTCCCTTGGGGTACCCTGTTGTTCCTGATGTATACTGGATATTGATAGGGTCATCGAATGTAAGGGAGTCTGCACGCTCCTGCAGTTCCTCCGGGCTGATCGATTCTCCGCGACTGAGCAGGTCACTCCAACTGTACATGCCGTTGTAGGGGATCTCTCCCATGAAGACTATTGTCTTGAGGAATGGGAACTTCTCTGAAAGGAGCCGTCCTGCCCGTGATTCATACGCCTCCGGGCAGGCCTCATAGAACATCCCGACATAGTCTGATGTCTTGAACCGGCCCTGGAGGATGAGCAGTTTTACCTCTGACTGCTTCAGGCAGTACTCAAGCTCAAATGTCCGGTATGACGGGTTGATATTCACCATGATGGCCCCGATCTTTGCGGTGGCAAACTGGACCATAGTCCACTCGGCATAGTTCATGGCCCAGATGCCGACCCGGTCACCTTTGTTGATATCCATTGCCATCAGGCCACGGGCAATCCGATCAACCTCCTCCCTGAACTGACGATAGGTGAGACGAACATCCTGGAATGGCGCTACCAGTGCCTCAACGTCCGGTTGCCTTGCACAGATCTGATCCAGCATCTCTCCTATGGTTGCTCCCATCAGCGGGAAGTCGGAAGTTCCGCATGAGTAACTCAGCTCAGGCGCTTTTTGCTCAGCCATTGCATAGTACTAAACTGTGTAGGGATTTATCCCTCGCGCAGGAGCCGGCAGTACCGTTTGATCATAAGTCTTAAGTGAGTTGATGAATTACCTATACGAGCACACGGGGTCGTGGCCTAGTCCGGCATGGCGATAGGCTCCAGCGGTCTTTGTATTCCGGCAGATGATGATAAATGGGTCTTCTGATTCAGTGATGATCCGTTGGAGCACTGATGCTTGGGAGCATAACGGAGAGACCTGTCGATCGTGAGTTCAAATCTCACCGACCCCACGTTTTTAGAAAATATTCTGAAATTAGTGTGAACGTTCTATTCTTCAGCGATTAATTCTGTGTTTTTTCTGGCGACAGGTGTCTTATAGATCATTCGCCGATATATACGCGGAAGGAATACAGATGTATCTCATAGGCGAAGCACTCATTGGTGACGGTGCTGAACTGGCCCACATTGACCTCATTATCGGTGATAAGAACGGTCCGGTCGGTACTGCATTTGCCAACTCACTCTCTCAGTTGTCAGCAGGACATACCCCGCTCCTCGCGGTTGTCAGGCCAAACCTGCTTACCAAACCTGCAACACTGGTCATCCCGAAGGTGACCCTGAAGTCGGGCGCCCAGGTGACCCAGATGTTCGGTCCGGTCCAGGCTGCAGTTGCCAAGGCGGTTGCAGACTGTGTTGAGGAAGGTGTCTTCGCTGGGCAGGATCTTAATGACCTGGTTATTCTGGCGAGTGCATTTCTGAGTCCTGAAGCAAAGGACTACAACAGGATCTACCGGTACAACTACGGTGCGGTCAAACTTGCTCTGAATCGTGCGTTTGAGCAGTTCCCTGATGAGAAGACGCTCATCCATGAGAAGGACCGTGCCGCCCACGCAGTCATGGGATTCAAGGTTCCACGGCTCTGGGATCCACCGTATCTTCAGGTTGCCCTTGATATTGTGGATCTTGGCAAGCTCAGATCTGTTCTTGCATCGCTGCCTGAAAATGATCACCTGATCATTGAGGCCGGGACACCGCTGATCAAGAAGTTCGGCCTTAATGTCCTCAGCGAGATCAGGGCCATCAAGCCGAACTCCTTCATCGTCGCTGACATGAAGATCCTTGACACCGGAAACCTTGAGGCAAGGATGGCAGCCGATGCATCTGCCGATGCAGTTGTGATGTCTGGTCTTGCTCCGGCAAGCACTATCGAGAAGGCAATCGCTGAAGCACGCAAGACTGGTATCTACTCGGTCATCGATATGCTCAATGTAGCAGATCCGGTGGGTCTCATCAAGAGCCTCTCAGTCAAGCCTGACATCGTCGAACTACACCGGGCAATCGATGCAGAATCATCTGCACATGCATGGGGTAACATCAACGACATGAAGAAGGCAGCAGGTGGAAAGCTCCTTGTGGCAACTGCAGGCGGTATCCGGGTACCTGTCGTCAAGGAGGCCCTGAAGTCAGGTGCTGATATCCTGGTCGTCGGGCGTGCGATCACTGCAAGCAAGGATGTCCACCATGCAGCAGAAGAGTTCCTTGAGCAGCTCAACAAGGAAGAGATCGATCAGTTCAGAATCATGACCGATTTCTAAGAAAATTAGTTTAGAAATCTAACACCTTTTTTTCAGTAGGGGAGACGGTCTTTCATGTCTCCCCAGATGGCTGATAGCAAGAGATTTCATGGAAATCCTAGTAAAAACCGGATCCATTACCTCTCGCTGTATCCTCCGGGATAATAACTGAAATAGGACTTCCGCGAAACGATTTTTCGACCGAAAAATCGTTTCGCAGAAGTCCCATATGAGGATCATCAGTTGCCGGATTATCGAGGAGGAGATTATCCAGCATCCTGGAGAGTATCCCTATTCGGGACAGTTATGTGTCACCCGTTTGCGTATGATCATCTATGAGATTGCTGGTCGCAGACCTGACACTCATATCTGGGGGAGACGCCGGGGTGTGTGGGTGTTTGAGTCCCCTGAGTGTATTGGGGTGGCGTCAGTATGAGCCATGATATCCTGTCGGGGCCGGATCTTCGTTCTGGCCCCTCCCCCTCCCGTGTTGTGTGTAATAATATTTCTCTGATTGATTTGAATAAGGAATTATGAAACCTGATTTACTGTTATTTTTCGATACAGAGACGACCGGTACTGATCCACGTCTCGCCAGGGCTGTTGAGATCGCCTGGATTGTCTGCACCAGTGACGGGCAGATTGTGAAGGAGGAGACCCATCTTGTCAAACCAAAGGGGTTCACGATCCCGGATCAGGCGGCTGCAATCCATGGTATCACGACCGAGATAGCAGAAGCTGAGGGTCTTGATCTGTCTGTGGTTCTGAAGGAACTTCTCGCTGATGTATCTCGCACCGGTCTTCTTGTGGGTCACAATGTGTCGTATGACCTGGATGTTATCGCTCATGAGTGCCAGCGTGAGATGATTAACCCGTTAAGATTTCAGGAGAAACCGAGTTTCTGTACGATGAAGAGTCTTACGAGTTACTGTAAGATTCCGTTTCCATCCGGTACAGGATTTAAGTATCCTAAACTCGGTGAGGCGTATGAGAAACTGATAGGCGAGTCTCTGCTTGATGCTCATGATGCATTGATTGATACGGATGCGTGTAAGATGATTTTTTTCAAGGCGATTGAGATGGAGATTTTCCGGTTTAACGAGTCACCACGTCCGGGTGTTGAGGTCCGGATTAGGTAGAATAGTTAAAGATCGGGGTAGTGATGGGGGCCCCGATCTGGTGAAAAAGGAACGCTGGGGATTGTTCTGTGTTTTGTGTTAGGTTAGATGTGCAGGGGATTTTCCCATACTAGAACATGTCCTAGGTGATTGTAGGACAACAGATGATTAGTGTTTTGTAATTTAAGTATGTCGAAATGATTCTGTTAATTAGGTTTGTTAATTTGCGCATAAATTGAGAATATTTTTTGATTGTAACAATATTTGCAGAGTTCACAGGGTTAAATATGATCTGGGTAGGCGACGAATGGAAAAAGGTTGGTCGGATGAAACATTCAGGGAGAAATGTTGTCATTGAGATCGACGGTGATAGGACTCTCCGGGTTTTAGGATTTGATGTATTCGCTGTGGTAGATCTCGGGATTGAGATTCCGGTGAACGATGGTGACGAATCGGTAGGGACGATGAGTCTTTCAAATGATGGCCGAAGAATGATGGTTACGATTCCGGTCGGTGGTCAGGAGTACTCAGCCCTGGTTAAGCAGGTTCGGAATATGATGGAAAATCCGGAGAAGAAAGCAGCGGTGTGGGTTTTTAGTATATGCAATATTTATTAAATAATTACTATTTCTATAGATTCTCTCATTTTAGATTTATAGATCAAAAATTGATAATTTGAAAATTATTTTTAAATTGAATATTTAGGGTCTCGGTTTCCCGGATCATACAATTTGTTTGTTTAACTGATATTATATTGGATTTGCATAAATACTAGCCTAAATAAAAAATAATTATGTCAATAATTGGGCCACTTAAAAACTTATTTTTCAATCGAGTAGCTCGATTAAATGGTGAGGTCCCTGATTATTATATCCATGAAATAAATGAAGGACAGCGATTTTCAGTTGTTAGACTTATCCAAGAATATTCAATATCTTATTCAGGTTATGGAAGTCCATATGATGAGTTGGATGAATGGAGATACACTTTTGAAAGAGAATTAGGAAAAAGTATTGGATATCGAAAATCGGATTTTCTCGAATATTTAAAAAAATGTGACTTATCTGAATTTTTATCTGCTATAGAATTACTGATTTTGGTAAAACTAAATCATGCTTCTGTTAATCCTGATGAAATTAGCGATCTTAAGGATTTAATTGAAAAAATTAATAGGATATTTAATATTCATAAAATTGGATTTGAAATTGTACTAGTTGGTGATGATGAATTACCTTTTATGATAATTCCCTTTGAGTCGAAATTTCAATTAAATGAAACCGTGCTTAAACCTAGAACTTTATTATTTAATAATAATTTTAATGGAGCTTTAGATGAATTTGACAGAGCTTTGGATAATTATCGTTTAGAAAAATATAGTGAATGTATTCATATAGCGAATAAAGCCTATGAAAGTACATTAAAAACAATTTTAGATAAAAAGGGAATTGGTTATACAAAGAATGATACAATTCCTAAATTAGTCACGTTAATAATTGAAAGAACTGATTTATTAAAAGTTTCAACCCAAGAAATTTTTATTGATCTAGATAAATGTCTGAAAAATGGGCCTAATGTTATACGAAATCTTGCCGGAATTGGTCATGGTCAAGGAGAAAAAATAAAAAAAGTAGAGCAAAGTTATGCTAAATTTGTAATAAATATGGTAGGTTCAATAATTGTTTTTTTAATTGAGCGGTATGAGGAATCGTAATTTTTCAATAATTGTATAGAAAGTTAAAATGGAATCAATATGTATAATTTTGTATCATAATTATTTAAATAAAATATATTATGAATTAGGTGTAAATGGTATTTTTCAGAAATTCTTCACTTTAAAAAAAATCTTTGCCAAATAGCGTTAAATTTTCCAAAACAATTAAATTCATGATATTGAAGGAGTTCTCTTGAATTTTTAATTAATTCTTCTTTTTGTTTGAGAGCATAGTTAATCAGTATATCATTATTAAACACACCAGCTTGTTGATGGGCGATAATATAGTCAATAATTTGTTGTAATTCTTGAATATCTTCATAATATTTTTTTAACTTCATTACAAGATCTTCTTGTAAACTAGAAATATCGATCCACTTCTCCTGAAATACTAAGTTGCTACAAATTTTTAAGGGAAATGGATGATATGCGAGATACATGTCAATCTTAATTCCGTGCTTAATAGCTTTTTCCAAGTAGGGAGATCGTATTGAACTAGCAATTATGAGATGATTTAATTCTTTTAATTTATTTAGGTTATATTCAATTTCAGATTTGAGAGATTTTCGTAATTTAATATCATTTAGAATTTCCAAATAATAAATTGGTAAACTCACTCCTAAAAGAGCGCCAAAAAAGGCACCAATCAATGTAATTTGTAAACTGTTATCTGAAATGATGGAAAGTATAGGTGTATCATTCATATAATTTATATAAAGTAAAAAAAGATTTAGTTCTTATTATTTTCATTGAATAAAAGACAAGACAAAAAAGAGATTGAAAACTAAATGCCAGAATTACCTAATGCTACAAGTGATACATATACTCTTGAATCCCCTCCAATCAAAGCAATAAAAAGGGAAGAGTATGAATCGAAAATAAAAAAAGAATGGGATATCTTAATAAATCGTGATCCCTCTCCGAGTGAAAAAGAAGTACAAAAATTTTTGGAAAAATATCCTTCATTAGTTCCTGGAGCCTTCAATATTACTGGAGGCGAAAGTGGACATGCTCCGAAATTTTGGGGCTTAATATCTCAACCAATCCTTCCATCATATTATGGTTATATCCCTGATTTTATGTGGATCTCGAAAAATAGTTCGTATGTTCAACCAGTTTTTATTGAAATTGAATCACCAAGAAAAAAATATTTTGGAGCTGGAATTGATTTTAGTGCCAATTTTAATCAAGCATTGGGTCAATTGGAAGATTGGAAGGTATGGATTTCTGATCCTGCCAACCAAATTAAATTTCGTGAATTTTATGGTTTAAATGATGAGCCATATAAAAGATTATCTTTCTTTCCAGCATTTGTTCTAATTTATGGGCGTGAAAAAGAACTTTATGAAAAACCAATTGGGAATAAAAGAAGACATGAAAAGGAGAAGAATGATTTGTTTATAATGAGTTTTGATCGTCTCCATCCTCGAGTAAATTGGGATCAATTTGTTTGCTTGAAAGTGAAAGAAAAAAATGGTGCATCAGTTATTTCAGTTGTTTCTGTTCCAGAAACGTTTACATTATCTTCAAATTTGGCTGAAGTCCGTTCTAATTACTTTGATCTAGATAAAGCAATTGTGAATAATGAAAATATACCTCCTCAGAGAAGAGATTTCTTAATTCGTAGACTTGAATATTGGAATAATTGGATAAAAATGGCTAAAAATAATAAATCGTAATTATGTGTATGCATTTTATATCACGAAAGGGATCTGCTTTGTTTTATTCTGTCGCAATAGGAGGATTATCCTCATGGGTAACCAGATATTACTTCCGATTCTTGCCTGAATCTATGCTCTCATATTTCGGATCTATCCTGATATTTTGCGAATTTTAATAATTGTTATCCTGATTTTTGATTGGGGAGCAGGTGAGTAATTCTTACTTAAATATAGAATGGCATGGTTTTTGATTAAAAGTAAAAATCAAAAAAATGTCCGATCTCTTAATTCTCTCTCAAATTCTTCAATAATTCCATGGAAGAAGATCTGACATCTCGATATAGTTCCTCTATGTTCATCAGTCCCGGAAAAAAACATCTTAAGCAGAAAGGTGTACTTATACATACCGAGAATCCCCAACAGGAAATCAGAATGATAATCTCTGAAAAACACCGGGAAACTGAAATCCTCTTTCTTGTGGAAGAAGCCGATGAGGGCGGTTATATTGCCCGATCTCTTGCATTTCCCATATACACCCAGGCTGATACCCTCGATGAACTCCGGGATATGGTTCGTGATGCCGTTCTCTGTCACTTTGGAGATGAACCAGCCCCGGCCCTTATCAGGCTTCATATCGTTAAGGATGAAGTTCTTGCCGTATGAAAGTTCCCCGGGATATTTCTGGCTCTGATTTAATATCCTATCTTATTTCGATAGGATTTCAAAAAATCAGGCAGACGGGAAGTCATGTTCGGCTCGAATGTGTGATCGATGGGGAACCGTATGGAATAACTGTTCCATTGCATGATCCTCTCAAAACCGGAACTCTCACTCATATTGTGAAAGAAATCGCACAAAAGACCGGAAGAGACTGGATATCCATGATGGAAGATCTGTAACAGATGTTCTTTTGAACAAGGTTACCGGGTATCATCTTTTCTGGGTGTACATTTAATTCTTTTATATTGTCCACACATAGGTGGCTCTGAATCCAGAAAAGAAACTCTACACGTGACTAAATCCCATCCTCTTTGAATTTTTTTAAAAATATTCTCCAAATTCTTTTATACCGGTTTGTTCCGGGTGGAGGAAAAATGGCAGATTATATATCAAAGTCAATCGTCAAGTCGGCTGAGCGAAAACTCACGACTCCGATTGATACCGTTGCGAACTTCCTGGCTCTTGTCTAGGATATCCTTGACAATAACCCCTGGGGCTGTACTTCGTACTCTTCAGGAAATGAAACGATTGCTGCAGTGGTCCGGGGTACTGAGTACTACTCAGGAAAGGTCGTCTATGAGAATGCAGAGGTGAAGACTGACGGATTATATCCCCGTCCGGGCTCCGAGTTCAGCGGCTTTCAACACTGATGTGAGCACCATTCTCGCAACAACCGCTCTTGCGACTGCAATGGGTGGAACTGCATCTCATGACAGTTCTGAAGACTCCTTCAGTTGTGTGCTGAAGTGCCACGCCGCAAGCGGTGAGACGTTTAATGTGACCTTCAAACGTGACAGCGTTGTGATCTCAAACTACGAGAATGATGCGACTCTGACCGGCATTGAATCCTGGGCTGACACAGTCGCAATTCTCGCTTAAATTTCCTTTTCTTTTCCAACCGAGGCAGGAATATGAACTGGAAATTTATTTTATCCGGTGGCGTATTCCTGGTTCTCGCTGGCCTTGTTGGTGCTGATTTTGTCAGTACCTCTATCTCTACTGATGGGACGATGATGCTGGCGAGTTCCGGGAATACTGAGAATGGTTCGTTTGCGTCCCGGGTTATGGCCGTGGATACTTCTCATCTGTCCAGGTTGATTACCGGTGGTGATGAGTTTCAGACTGATCTGATCATCCGGGGGTCGGGTCCGATCCTGGCATCAGATTATGCATCAGCCCGGGCTTCTCCAGAAGTTCTGGATGAACTCGCCTGTACGTTTCTGACAGATACCCGAGTGCAGGCGGCCCAGGTGTCTGATCTGTATACGATGGGAATGCTCCGGAACGGGAGTTATGAGATCTCCAGAGTTGTTGGATCCGGTCTGACCGGAGGAACTGTTGTGAACGGTTCCGGTATGGTCGGGTTCGGGTCTCAGACTCTCGGGAATAATTCTCAGAACTCCAGGGGTTTTGTCGCCGGGAATTTGAGTCTGCAGGATTTCGTGAGGTATGGGGGGAGGTTATGACTTGGGAGATTGTAAGCGGGTTTCTGGGTGGGACGACGATTGTGAATGTGATCGGTCTCATTCTGATGTACCGGCAGTACATGAAACTGGCTGCTTCTTCGATGGATTTCGCTGCCCTGGTAGTGGAATCTATTGAGGAGAAGGAGGATGGGACGGTTACCGTTGATCCTCTGGCTCTCGTGGCTACGTCCTTCGTGTTCACAGTTGTGGTTGACACCGTACTTAATGGGAGAATGGAAAAATTCTCTCGCGCCCCCTTTTAAAAAAAGATTAAAAATTTAATCTAGGAGCATTGGCATTGATGTATCCTAAATATATTTCTACCTGGAAAATATCGATTCCATCTAAATATAATCCCCCATCAATATATATTTGGAAAAAAAGAATATCCTCTTGATTAAAATAGCCGATTCGAAAAATATTGTCAATATCACAATAATCTAGTTTTGTTAAGGATCCTGAAATTAGAATTTTATTAGTTGATTTAGGATCATGCTGGTAATGATTTTTCTTAAAATTAATTAATTTCATATTTTTGGGGGTTATTGTGGTATCTGAAGAAGAAGGAGGAGTATTATCATTGGACGTTTTTATTAAAAATGATTGACCAAATGTTGAATCCATATAATCTAAAAATGCCGCATTCATCAAACCTCCACCTCCGATGTGGATCTTTAAATAATTTGTCGCAATATTTATCCATAAATCCATCAATTTGGGATATGCTTCTTTAATAGCCCGTTCAGAAATTGATCCAGGCAGAATTTTATCGTCTTTTGAATGGAATAATTTCAATCGAATATTATAATATTGCTCTGTTATGATGTTATTAATCGAATCTGACAGTGAAATTCTGGATTTTATTATTCTTAAAGATTCTTTTAACCAATTTATTTCTGATTGTTCGTCTTTTTTGGGATTGATCTTTTGTAACATTAATTCAAAAGAGAGGTAGAGTTCTTTATATGCAGTATAAACATCTTTAGATAAATTGGATTTTCGATAATATCTAATAAATTCTTCTATTTTTTCGAGTTTAGGCGTATTATTTTGGATTTCATTTCCGTTTTCATCAAAACATCGTATTGTTAAAGAGGTTTGGAACTCAAAATTAACTTCTGAAATTAAATTTAATTGAAATTTTGAATTATTTTTATAGAGAATTATATTAAAATTTGAGGATGGTTTTACTTCGTAATTTATACTATATTCAACCGAGAGATAATCTAAAAACTCCTGACAAACATCATTTCCTCGAATACGAATTTTATCAATCGGAAGAGGATTCTTACATCTTGCAACAATATATTGGCATCTTTCGAGAATTTCAATTTCCCAAATATATTGGCCATCATTAATTTCTCGAGTAATACTTAAGGAATTTTTTTGAACCAATTCAAAGCAGATAGAACTACAAAAAAAATGACCCTTAGTTGGTTGGGGATTAGATCCTCCCATAAAAATTTTATTGATAAATGCCATTCATAAATATCAATTATTATTCGAATAAAGAGATTGTTGTGTATATTTAATATCTATATTTCGTTATTTACTCTGTATTCTGAGTCCAATAATAAATGATCGGAAAAATTATGCCTAATACTATGAGGCTGTCCAATGAAAAGATGTAGATTGGACAGATTGTCAATCAAATAATTCGCTTTTTGTCGAACTACCAATTTTTACAATAGAATGATAGATACACGCACTGCAAAGGATGGGAATCAACATCCAAACTACTCAAAATTACAGTTGATAGACGAAGAAGAACTAAAAACTCGATAGCATTCGCTACTTAATGGGACATCTGCATTTTATTTTTTCAGTAATATTTTGATAGACCCTGACCCTTTCCTTGGTTTTTTACTAAATTTGCAAGTAATACAAACTGATATGAAATGAGATTCAATGTCATGTAAAATTCTTCAGATCTTTTCTGAATCCATTTTACACTGAAATTAAACATTCGTTTCATGTGTGAATGAGTTCTTTCACAATCTGCCCTTGATTTGTATTCAACTCTGAAATTTGGATTAAGTAAGTTCTGATTGCGAAGATACATCCCGACCTGTTTCTCCCTTCCATTATTCGTGAGAAATAGCATTTTTTCCTCAATAGAATCTCGAATGTCTCCCCCTTTCTTCCACATTTTATTTACCCAATGATCAATTCTCTCAATTGTCCCCTCTATGTTCAAAATTGCGTTCTTGCTTGGATCGATTAGTGGTTGAATTCTGAAAATTCTCCAGTATCTCGCATAAATCATGAAGGAATCATAGCCACCATCAAGTTGAACTTTGATCATGCTTGGATTCATCGTACCAACAATTTCAGCTAATGGGATTGCATATGGGGAATCATGAGCATTACCTTCAGAAAATATTCCATAAAGTGGAAAGTTGTTTAAATGAAATATGTGATATTTGTGCATCCTGCAAGCGTAATGGGGATTATATTCTGCATATTTATCATACCTTGAGGCTTCAATAGGGGTTGAATCAACCATTCCGTGACCATTCTGAATAGATTGACATGCAATGGCTCCGTTTAGGTACATGATCTTCTTAAAGCCGTCTAATCGCAAACGATTGTAAGCAAAATCATGTAAATTACTTGCAGAGGGAATATGATATTTTCCGGGCTCTATTTCAGGAATTCCAAGAGCAATGCAATCTTCAAGTGTTAGTGATTTGATGAATTTTCGATAGGATTGTTTTCGAAAGGAATGGACAATCAAGAGTTTGAATAATAATATTGGTGAATATAACCATTTTCGAGTTTGGCTGTAATTGAGATGGTTGTGCAATTCAATTTCAATCTGGGTAAGATCCATTTTTCCAAGTAATGTACTGATTGAAACACTATTTGTTGGATTTACAGTCCCATGTAATGTCCTTTTTTCGTTTGAGCCAACGAGCATAGAGGCCAGTTTCAATAGTATATAATGGTGCCGAAATCGGTCCCACGGCAATTAACGAAATGAAAAAAGAGTGGAGAGTCGAGAAATTTTATGACCTATTTAAATAATAGGGCCTTCGTTGGACGGCCTCACTATAAACAAAATAATCCCAGAATAAATTAATCCGTTTAACGGGTTTAAAGAAATTATTTGAAATCCTTCTTCACGATAAATTTCAATATAATTCTTTGATACTAATATTATCGTCCAAAAAAGGCAGGCAATTATGGCTAAAGAAAAAATGATCCAATATTTTAAATTAACTTTTAATTCAGGCTTATTTTTGGGATCTAATATTAAATCATTGTAAATTTCATTAAACTGGAGGGATTTGTATTTAAAAATTATTGGAGTTCTTACTGAAACATTATTAGACCATTCTCCGAATATCCCTTGTAACTGTTCTTTCTGTTTATTTAGATATTGCTCCCAAGTAATTGGACCATTATTTAGGATATTAAGTGATACTCTATTGATAGTTCTATCTATTTCTGACCCCGATGTTGATTCAAATATCCTAATCTTATTGGTGTTGTTTCCAGGAATATTTTCCAGATAAATGGTTGGAATAATTCTATGTAAATCATTTGGATTTGGATATTTTTTCTGAATTATATTTATTATTCGATTAATTTCATCTTCAATATACTGTGAGATCCTATTTGTATTACTGCAAAATAAATAGAACAAGGCTAGTTCATGATATTGTGGATTATTAGATTCCGGGTTAAACCCTTTGATTATTGTGTCATGTCCTTTTGAACATAATGAAATAAATATGTGATTAGGAAAGAATTGATAAAAAAAATTATCTTGGGAATTGTTACCCACAATTGGTTTTGGGTGTTTGTCATGAATCCATTGGTCTGGTTCACATTTTTTCCATTTTTCATTTAATTGATCAATTTGTGAAAGTATTAGGTCTCCTTTGTTAAAAATTAATTTTAATTCAGAATATAGTAATTTAAAATATTTTTTTTGGTCTAATTCATTATTTCGTTTGTATGTGTAATCTACAATTAAAATAGCAATTAAAGCCGAAATAAAAGCAGATGTAATTAAAATGATGAGGTTAGAAGATATTCCCTCATTAAAGAAAATTATACTTGTAAATGTGAATGCAAGTAAGCCAAATATTAGTGCCCATGAAAGTGAATCTAATTTTAGTAGAAATTTCATGAAAATAACCTATCTTGATAATATTAAAAATATCTCAAGTATTTTTTGAATAATTATTTATCCTGATATACATCTATAGAGATCATTCTTCAGATAGCAAAACGAAATAGTCAGTTACTCAATATACCCATTACTCATCCTGTAATCTGGTTAGGAGGAGGTGAAAATGGAGACTAAATCGTTATCCAAAATCCAGCAGGAAGGAATCAAGGCATTAATCAATACGTTAGGCCCGGTTGATACAGATCTACGACCCCGGATATGGCGACTATACCAGTGAGAGAAAGACCTGGCTGCCAGATGATCCGGAAGAGTACTTCAAATCCATAGAAAAAAGAAGAGAAGAGAAGAAAAGCAACTCTTCCTGATTCAATCACAATACAATAGAAGATCTCACCCCTCTCTCCCCACGCCAAGCCCGAGGGGAGAGGGGGAACCCGTTTTCCCTGGGGACGCCTGACAGTTCGGCTCGCACCCGGTCGCTTCGCTCCTCCGCAAACCGGCCGGGAAAATATAACTCCGGGCCGGCCTTTGTTCCACCAATTTTTTCAAGAAAACCCGTGCATCCCTCTATTTGAGAGCGAGATAGCAATTCCGGTGTGGATCATTTTTTGAGAGATTCAGAAGATCGTCTCTCCCCTAAACTCCCCAATCAGAGGGGAAACTGGGTCGCTACTTATTCACTCCACTTCGTTCCTAGCAAAAAACCCGGATTAGTAATCGCTGCATTAGGGACTTGAAAAACGGTTCACAAAAGCCTGAATTATTTTCAGGCAGTCTCGTATGACTCTCCGGGCTTCAAAACGACAACCTTCAGGTCTGTTGTCCGCTCGATAATCCGCTTAAACTCATCCGCATCCTGTGCTATCTTTGGTGAAGTATTATAGTGAATCGGAATAACAACAGGTGCACCCACGAATTCTGCTGCTATCATCGCTTCACGAGGCCCCATAGTATACCTCCCGCCGATAGGGAGGAGAGCAATGTCCGGATTATATATTCTGCCAATCAGTTTCATATCTCCGAACAGGGCAGTATCTCCGGCATGATACACAGTCACCCCGTCCATGGTGATAAGATACCCGGCAGCGGCCCCTCCATACACACCGATACCGGCATCCTCTATCCATGATGAGTGAAGGGCTGCGGTCATCGTGAATTCGATCCCGTCAATCGTGATCGTCCCCCCGAGATTCATCGGCTCAACCTCCAGTCCCTTATCTTTCAGATAGTAGGCGAGGTCGTTCATGGCAACGGTTTTTACCCCGAGGTCAAGGGTGCATCCGAGATGGTCAGCGTGGGCATGTGTCACTGCCACGATATCCGGAGTGCAGGGGATATTCCCGTCAGGCACAAAAGGATCGATGAGCACTCTGCGGGACCCCTCCAGAAGTACACAGGAGTGTCCAAGCCAGGTAAGTTTCATAAAAAAATTAGGTGATGTCGATCAGTTCTGCCTCTGTGATATCGATCGATTCACCAAAGGCATCCTTGGTCGCACTGGCGGTCATCTGTTCTGTCAGATCACGATCTTCCATCACATCCTTGATCCGCTCAATGTACCTGTCCATGTCCCGGTCTATCATTGCCTCAAGAACATGGCGGTACTCACGCAGGGTTGAAGGGCTGATCCCGAGCTGCTCGCTGATCTCCTTCATGGTCTTCCCAGAAGTCATGAGTTCTTCCATCTTGAACCGGTCAAATGGCATCTTGAAATCAAGTTCACGGAAGAGTTTCATCCTTACACGTGCCCGGGCCACTGTTTTAGACAGTTTTTCATCTCCCAGATCCCTGGCAATCTCTGTGTCATTCTTCCCTGAATGATAGGCACAGATGAGTTTTGCAAGCTGGATGGGACGCAGTTTTGTCTTGAAGATCCCCTGGTCGAGCAGTTCACGCATAATGAGTGCAATCTCCCGCTCGACTGCGTCACTATCACGAAGAGTGCCGTGAATCTTCTTCATCGGCTCCACAATCTGTGTGTTGCCGGTCATATTGGTGAACAACTGTAAAAGCTGTTCTTTCTTCTGGATCTCTTCAGGCATAGGATATCACGCTGGTAGGGATACCGATATAGATGCCGTTTAAATTATTTAAGTTTGTTGGATTTTTCCGGAGATTAGACCGATAATCCTTATAACTAACCCGCTATGACGCTGAAAAATTTCCATCCGGCGGCTCTTAGTATGCCTCCCTCCAGCCCCCGCTCATATATACTCCCGGCATGGCAACGAGAGTTGTATGACGACAACTCCGGAATCTATATGCTCTGAATTTACCAATATGTTTAGATATTTCTGATATTGAGGTGTCATTCGCGGTGGTTTCAAAGGCAGATAAAAAGTCGCAGGTTCCAGAGAACGATATCTATGATCAGGTCATTGATCTTGCCAGGCGACGAGGTTTTGTCTGGCCGTCCTCTGAATGCTATGGATCGGTTGCTGGTTTCATCGATTATGGTCCGCTCGGTACCCTTCTTAAGCGACGGATAGAGAATATGTGGCGTCAGTTCTACGTGGTATCAGAAGGCTACTACGAGATCGAGTGCCCAACCATCGGCCAGGAAGCTATCTATGTTGCGTCAGGTCACGTAGGTGGATTTGCTGACAAGATGTGCCAGTGCCCTGCCTGTGAAGAGTATCTGCGTGCAGACCATATTGCTGAAGCCCACAATGTGCCTGATGCTTCGGTGCTGAACGCCGCAGAACTCCAGAAAGCTATCTGTGGTCTTCCATGTCCTGCCTGCGGAGAAAAACTGGATAAGATAGAGGTGTTTGCCTTTAATCTCATGTTCCAGACGTCGATAGGTCCTGGTTCCCAACGGAAAGGATATCTCAGGCCCGAGACTGCCCAGGGGATCTTTGTTGACTTTGGTCGTCTCCTCAGGTTTTACCGCGATCGACTTCCCTTTGGGACAGTCCAGATCGGCAAGTCGTACCGAAACGAGATCTCACCACGTCAGGGGATGATCAGGCTCCGTGAATTTACCCAGGCCGAGGCCGAGATCTTCGTCCATCCTGAAGAGAAGAACCACCCAAACTTCTCCCGGTATGCAGACTACTCATTCCCGCTCTTCTCCTATAAAGAGCAACAGTCTGGCGGTGAAGCAAAGGTCTACTCTATGAAAGACGCGGTTGCCCAGGGTATCATAGCCAACGAATATGTCGCATACTACCTTGCCCTTACCCATGAGCTGCTCATCACCATCGGAGTAAAGCCTGAGAAACTCAGGTTCAGACAGCACCTTCCTGATGAACGTGCTCATTACGCTGAGGACTGCTGGGATGCAGAGATCCGTTCTGAGCGGTTCGGGTGGGTTGAGACGGTTGGTATCGCTGACCGGACTGATTATGATCTTAAGGCCCATGCTGAGGAGAGCGGCGATTCGTTCACGGTCTATATCCAGTTTGCAGAGCCGAAGCGTGAACGCCGGAAGATTATCTCTGCCAATATGGGGGTTCTCGGCCCCCAATACCGTGGCAAGGCAAAAGCGATTGCGGATGCCCTCGCGACTGTCACCCCCGGCCCTGACGGTGCAACCGTTACGGTCGACGGAGAGGAGTACTTTGTCCCGTCAAATCTCTTTGAGATATCAGAGCAGGATGTGGATGTCCGTGGTACCGATGTCAGACCGCATGTGATTGAGCCGAGTTATGGGATCGACCGTATGATCTATGCTGTACTCGAGCACTCATTTGATGAAGAGGACGTTGATGGTGAGGTCAGAAAGGTGATGCGGTTTCCGTTCAGGATTGCTCCGGTCCAGGTTGCGGTCCTGCCTCTCATGGCACGTGACGGACTTGACACTATTGCCCGGGAGATCACCCATGCCCTGCATACCCATGAGATTCTGGCAGAGTACGATGACTCAGGTGCGATCGGGCGGCGGTACCGCAGACAGGATGAGGTCGGAACTCCTCTTGCCATCACTGTTGACTATGATACCAAAGAGGATCAGACTGTGACCCTTCGTGAGCGTGACAGTATGAAACAGGTGCGGGTAAAGATTTCTGATCTCCCCCACCTTGTTTCAGAGCTTATTAAGGGTCATCAGGCCTTCTCTGCTCTCTAATCCTGATGGAATACATCAACCACCCTTTTATTCTCCCTGACAAACTCGAGAAACGTACATACCAGTTTTCAATTGCAATGCGTTGTCTTGATGGCAACACACTGGTAGTCATCCCCACGGGTCTGGGAAAGACTGCTGTTGCACTTATCGTTGCTGCTTCACGCCTCTACAGCACAGGTGGCAAGGTCCTGATGCTTGCCCCGACAAAACCACTTGTCGAGCAGCATCTCCGATATTTCCAGTCGCATCTCAATCTGCCAGATGCCCCGGAGGGCAGTTGCGTGATCTTCACCGGCGAAGCTGCACCGGCGGTAAGGACAGCCGAGTGGGGTGCTGCAACGGTGATCCTGGCAACTCCGCAGGTAGTGAAGAACGATCTGATAGCAGGACGTTACTCACTACACGACGTCTCCCTGTTGGTGGTTGATGAAGCCCATCGTGCGGTTGGCAATTATGCGTATGTCTTCCTTGTTGAGCGGTATATGGAGACAGCCATGCAGCCGCTTGTCCTTGCCATGACAGCTTCACCGGGGGGAAACCAGGAGAAGGTGGCAGGGATTGTTGAGAACCTGCATATCGTCCACGTTGAGACACGATCAGAACTCGATCCTGATGTCAGGCCCTATGTTCACGAGAAGGAGGTTGAGATCATCAATGTCAGCCTTCCTGATGAACTAAAGCAGTGTCTCACCTTCCTCTACGAACTGATCGATGATCGCCTGTCTCAACTTAGGGAAATAGGACTCCCAGCTCCTGATCGGAAAAACCTCTCGATGAAGACGTTGCAGGAACTCAATGCCCATATCCAGCAGAGGATAGCAGAGCGGGATGCAAGTGGCTTTGTTGCTGCCAGCATTCATGCCGAGTGTATGAAACTACGCCACGCTGTCGGTCTTGCCGAGTCACAGGGATGTCTGGTTCTCAAGGGGTACCTGCAGAAGCTTGATGCAGAAGGGAAGGCACCAGGCGGATCTAAAGCGAGCAGACGAATCGCTGAAGATCTTAAGTTTGGAGAACTACTGAACAAGGTAGAAGGATGGCAGGAAGAGTGCCACCCAAAACTTCTGGTACTTCCGTCCCTGGTTGAGCAGGTGCTTGAAGAACAGCCTGAAAGCAGGGTGATCGTCTTTGCAACCTATCGTGACACAGTCAGAACGATCGTTGAGATGCTCGCCGCCCGTGGGATTTCAGCAGAGAGGTTCGTGGGTCAGGCAACAAAGGACAGTGAGAAGGGTCTCTCTCAGAAGAAACAGATCGCAGCTCTGAAGAGGTTCAGGGAAGGTGAGTTCAGGGTTCTCGTGGCAACCTCGGTCGGTGAGGAGGGTCTTGATATTCCTTCCACTGATGTCGTGATCTTTTACGAACCGGTTCCGTCTGAGATCAGGAGTATCCAGCGGAAAGGGAGAACCGGGCGTCATGGCACCGGCAGGATCATTGTGATGGTTACCCGGGGTACAAGTGATGAGATCTCCAGGTTCACCTCGGTGCGCAAAGAACGGGCTATGGCGAAACAGATGTCTGGTCTTGGGAAGCGGATGAAGAATGAATTTCAGTCCGCACTCACGGTAAGTCCTGAAGGGGCTGGCCGAGATCGCACCGAGCAGGAGGATCATTTCGGCCCGGAAATTGTAGTTGATGACCGGGAACTCGTTTCAAAAGTGACCGAACGTCTCTCTTCTGCTGATGCCAGGATCCGTGTGGAGCGTCTCCCAATGGGTGACTACCGCATCGGTGAGCGTATTCTTGTCGAGCGCAAGACTGCCCGGGACTTTGTTGACACGCTTATAGAGCGTGATCTGCTCGGCCAGGTCAGACAGATGTCAGTGAACTGTACCAAGCCAGTGCTGATTATTGAAGGTGGCGATCTCTACAGCCAGCGTGACATCCATCCGAATGCCATACGCGGGGCACTGGCAGCGATCGGGATTAACTTCGGTGTGACGATCTTCACCACCTCTGATCCACTGGAGACCGCAGAGATTCTTCTGGTTCTTGCGCGCAGAGAATCCGAGGAGGGCACCATCGAGCGTGGCTCACCGTTGAAACACGCATATCAGGGAGATCGCGAAGCACAGGAAGCGATCATCTCGGCGTTTCCTGATATTGGATTGAAACATGCAAGAGCACTCCTCACAGCCTTCGGCTCGGTCCAGGCTGTCATACAGGCTGACCGCGACGCACTATTACAGGTTCCGGGAATTGGTGCGAAGAAAGCAGAGCGGATTTATGAGTTATCCCGGTTGTCGTATCCCTGATGCACTATTGCGTATGCTTTTACGACCTCATTCACTGCCCCTGTCAGTTCTGTTAGTCTTCGTGAATCCGGTTCCTCCTCGATCCTGAGAAGCAGGGTTTTGATGGTTCGTTCAAACTGCTCATCCAGGTTGAGGTTTGACTTAATCTTGGATATACCCGGTTTTGCTGTTCCGGATCCTGATACCTGATCTCTGGTGTTCAGTTCTCTCTTCTCTTCATCCTTACTGGCAGATTCGGTCTCCCTGCATACCACGCAGAGTGTCTCCCCCTTGTATTCAAAAAGTGGAGAGCCGCAGTTCTGACAAGTTTTTGCAAGCATCTTTCCTCCCTTCAGGAGATACTCTGCCATGATCTCGTCTGGCTTTCTCATAACTTCACTATAGTTTTATGAGGGTCAGTAAGTAATAATAAGAGAAGCTCTCTCACGGGTGATAGCATGCCAAATCCGGAACAGACGGTAGATTACTGTATACAGATGCTTTCCGCCATTATCGATGACGGAACGATTCCGCGCAATATCAGGCGGGTCGCTGACGAGACACGCACACTTTTACAAAATAAAGATAAACAGGTTGGCCTCAGGGCAGCCGAAGCGATATCCAAGATCGACGAGATCAGCAATGATTCCAATATGCCGATGCACGCAAGAACCCGTGTATGGGAACTGGTCTCCAACCTTGAGACAGTCCCTCTAGATTAATCGATACGCTTGTGGCTTTCTGCCTTCTGAATAATCAGTATCTTTACAACACGCATGCCGGTATCCGGCATCGCTCTTTTTTCTGAGTTCTTACTTCTGTCCTATCACGTGATCACGACTGTCCGATCACTCCTGCTCCGGGTATCACATTCGAGGAGCATGATCTTCTACCAGGTTCCTGGATACTCCCTTCAGCAGTTTTTCTGCAGGAGAGTGTCTTTTGGAGCATTCGGTACCTCTGCTTACCGTTGAAAAAAAGTAGTTGATGAACTTTAGAATCCAGGTGGATTCTGATATCAGGTCAGTGACGTTGTCTTTAGTTCAACTTCTTGATCACTTTGTTGGCGATCTTCAGGGCGCAGTAATCACCACACATCGTGCAGGCTTCCCTGTCTGCAGGCATCCGTTCGGCCCTGATCTTGCGTGCCCTCTCCGGGTTGATGGCAAGGTTGTACTGGGCATCCCAGTCCAGGTCACGTCGTGCATGACCCATGGCAAGGTCCTGATCCCGCTTCTTCAGTTTGATCATGTCGCCCACATGAGCTGCAATCCTGCTGCTCATCACACCTTCGTACACATCCTCTAAATTGGGCAGTGCGAGGTGTTCTGCAGGAGTGACGTAACAGATGAAGTCTGCACCGTACGAGGATGACATGGCAGCTCCGATGGCGGCAACCCGGTCGTCGTATCCGGGCGCAATATCGGTGACGATCGGCCCGAGCATGTAGAAGGGTTTGTTCCCTGACATCCGCTTCATCAGTTTCACGTTGGTCTCGATCTCATCAAGCGGCACATGTCCCGGACCTTCCACGATCACCTGGATACCCTGCTCATGAGCCTTGTCACCGAGCTCAGCGTTTATGATCAGTTCCTGTATCTGGGCACGGTCGGTTGCATCATGGACGGCTCCTGCACGCATCCCGTTCCCGGTCGATAAGGTGACCTCGTGCTCCTTGAGGATCTCACAGAGGTAGTCGAACTCTGCAAAGAGCGGGTTCTCCTTGTCGTTGTGGAGCATCCACGCAGTGAGGAATGCACCTCCCCGTGAGCAGAGACCTCCGTGGCGACCCTGCCGCTGGAGACGCTCAAGGGTGATCCGGTTGATGCCGGTGTGGATTGCCATGAAGTTGGTACCGAGTTTTGCCTGCTCGGCTGTGATCCTGAAAAGATCATCCTCACGCATGTGAATGACTGCTCCTTCCTTGCGTGCTGCCTCGATGAATGCCTGGTACAAGGGGACTGATCCGACAGAAAGGCTGGTTGCTTCAATCACCCGTCTGCGTATATCAAAGAAGTCGCCTCCGGTCGAGAGTTCCATCAGGGTATCAGCCCCTGCCTTCTCACCGACCTTTGCCTTCTCGACTTCCATATCCACATCAACTATATCTGAGGAAGTCCCGATGGAACAGTTCACTTTGGTGCGCAGTCCTTCTCCGATACCACATACCTTAACCTTGCGGTATGGCGACACCGGGATGACAATGTGACCTGCAGCGATTCCACGGCGGATATAATCTTCAGTAACGCCTTCCTGAGCTGCTACGGTCTTCATCTCTTCGGTGATGATGCCTCGCCTGGCATCCTCAACTATTGACATACCTCATATGTACTGTAATATGATACATAAAGGCTCGGTTTTTGAAAAGGGGACTCCAATTTGGTTTCCTGCAACGCAAGTAAATTTGTTCAGTCCATTCAATGCTTCGTGACTCCGGATACCTGTCACTGGGTACCAATGAAAACAGTGATGAAAAGCGGAGACCAACCTTATGCCGCAGTGACAGATCCAGTCCGCATGAACTTTGCAGGTTTTGTCCCTCTCAGTACCGTTGACTGGCGGGGAAGATCAGTCTGTGTCATCTTCTTCAGGGGATGTCCGGTCAGGTGCTGGTACTGTCAGAATCCCGGGATACAGAGCGGGACCGATATGATGGCCTCTGATGATGTTCTGGGCATGATCAGGTCTGCGAGTCTGCTCATCAGCGGGGTGGTCTTCTCAGGCGGTGAGGCAACGATGCAACCTGATGCTCTCAGATATCTTGCTGATCAGGTGAAGCAGATGGGGCTTGCAGTTGGCCTGCACACAAACGGGGTATTTCCTGAAGTTCTGGATGATCTGATCTCCCGAAGGTTGATCGATCTCATCGCCCTTGATATCAAACCGGACTGGAATCTAAATACGGTGAAGGGGAAAGAACGTGCACTCGGACCTGAAGTGAAACGATCACTGGCACTTTGCACAACCCGGCTTCATGATGGAAGTTTACCACTTTTTGAGGTGGTGCTGACTCTCTTCCCGGGGAGTAGCGAACAGGTAGCATCGGTGGTGCCTGATGTTGCTCAGGATGTTGATCTGGTTCTCCAACAGGGCGAATATACCGGGATACGATCTCTCCTGTTTGAGGATCTGACCAGGATTGCTGATGAACTCCATCGACCGGTACGAATACGAACCAGAGAGCAAGGGGAGATATGGTATGAAGGTAATAGGAATTGTAGGAATGCCGGGATCAGGGAAGGGTGAGTTTTCTGCCGTGTCAGCAGAGCTTGGTATCCCGGTGGTGGTCATGGGTGATGTCATCAGGGAGGAGGTTAAGAAAGAAGGTCTTCCTCCGGTTGATGCAAGTATGGGTGTTGTGGCAAGGCGCCTCCGTGAACAGTATGGCATGGCAGCCATCGCTCATGTTTGCATCCCGGTCATCGAGTCACAGAACTCACCCATGGTTCTGATCGATGGAATCAGGGGAGATGCCGAGGTCAGGGAGTTTGCTGAACACTTCTCGGATTTCATTCTCATCGCCATCGACTCTTCTCTTGAAACACGGTTTGAAAGGCTCAAAGTCCGTGGGAGGTCTGATGATCTGAATGATGTTTCTGAACTCTCTTCCAGGGATGAACGCGAGTCATCGTTCGGTCTGCGTGAAGCCATGAACCTTGCAACCATGAGGGTTGAGAATACCGGCACCCTTACTGAATATCGGAAAACTGTCAGATCGACCCTGGAGCAGATTGCAGGAGTAACATGAGTATTTGTCCATATTTTGGATCGTCAGCAAAAGTCTGGGATGAGATCGACTGGATATTTGGTATTGAAGAGGTGGGGTTTTCAGGCTGGGAGGTATGTGCAGACGGAAATTACCATTTCAGCAGACCTGACTCCTACAACTCTGTCATTGAGACACTGGCAAGCACCTCGCTCAAGGTAACCGTGCATGCTCCCTATGGTGATCTCAATCCGGCTGCCATCAATGAGCCGATCTGGAAGGAGACTGTTCATCAGATCTCTGAATGCATCAGGAAAGCTGCTCCCATCACAGACCGGGTTACTATTCATCCGGGTTATCTCTCCTGTACAGGTAAACTGGTACCTGACAAGATCTGGCAACTCCAGAAGGATGCCCTCCGTGAGTTCGGGAAGGTTGCACAGGAGTACGGGGTGACTGCGTGTATCGAGAATATGCCCAACATTCCTGACTTCCTCTGTCAGTACCCAGAAGAGATCCTCGGTCTTATCGAGGATATTGAGGGGATCGGGCTGACCATAGATTTCGGTCATGCCAACACTCTCGGGAAGGTTGATGCGTTTAGAAAATACCTGGACCATGCATCGCATATTCACATCCATGACAACCATGGCAAATCTGATGAACACCTTCCATTAGGTGCAGGGACCATCAACTGGAAGCGTCTCTCAAAGGATCTTCTTGACCACTATTCTGGCGTGGTGGTTGTAGAAGGGCGTTCGATCGAAGAAGCAAAGCGGTCATTTGATCTGATAAGGGGGTGGGGACCATAGCCGGCGAGACACTGCAGATCTTCTTCCTGGGAACCTCCGGAGCCCTCCCGACGATCTCGAGAAACCTCCCCTGTATTCTGATGAAATGGGGATCGCATGATCTCCTTTTTGACTGCGGCGAAGGGGCACAGCGCCAGATGATGAAGGCACGGACTGGCTTTTCATTTGAGTCTGTGTTCATCACCCACTGGCATGCAGATCACTTTCTCGGGCTCATTGGCCTCCTGCAGACGATGTCGTTTTCAGGGAGGGAGGAGCCTCTTGTGATCTACGGCCCTGACACGGTCCATGAGATGGTCACTGATATCAAACAGATATGCCGGAGCAGGATCAAGTTCCCGGTTGAGTCACGACGAGTCAGATCGGGCGACACACTTTCATTTGAAGGGTACGTGATACATGCTGTTGCAACCGATCATGGAATCCCCGGACTTTCATACATCTTTGAAGAGGACAAACGCCCGGGAAGGTTCAATCGTGAACTTGCCATAAGTCTGGGTGTTAGGCCCGGGCCGCTCTTTGGCAGGCTTCAGCGTGGAGAAGATGTGCAGGTGGTGGTGGATGGGGAGGAGCGACTGATCACCCCGGGGATGATCATGGGTGAGCCGCGTTTGGGAAGGAAGATCATCTATTCTGGTGATACAAGGCCCAACCTCTCTGAGCTTGCATCTCTTGGTGAGGATGCCGATCTTCTGATTCACGATGCCACCTTTGATGATACTGAACTGGATCGGGCACGTGAGTTTATGCATTCAACAGCTGGAGAGGCAGGCAGAGTTGCAAAAGCACTTCGGGCTGGTCGCCTGGCCCTCTTCCATATCAGTACCAGGTATACATCTGCAGACCAGCACCTCCTGGATGCACGAAAATATTATTCCGGTGAAATTCTCGCGCCTGATGATCTGGTCATGCTTGATATTCCGTTCTCTGAACGTTCTTCGGCATCTCCGGAAGGCACATGATACAGTCTTGTAGCAAAAACCGGTAATGCTCCCTTTTTCAGTCGTCTGGTCTCCTGCTGCATGGTTGAATTTATTTCCCTCCAGTTACCACTATACTACCATCGGTTGTTTGCTTTGCCCTGCACTCTTCCCGTAACCGGGGTTTTATTCAGCTTCTTGTCTGATCGCAGCGGCCGGCTGAATAACGGTGGATAATTCGTATGCCAAAAGGAACAGAGACTGTTGTATACAGCCTGGGTGATGGATGCAGTCTCGCTGACGTGGTTGTCGGCAAGACGTACTCCGGTACTGTCCAGGGGTTTGCTGCGTTCGGGACATTTGTGTACCTGAACAGTTCAACCAAAGGGCTAGTTCATAAAAGCAATATGCTTACCAGTCACCAGGAAGGGGATTCGATCCTGGTGCGGGTTGGAAATATCAGGGATAACGGAAATATCGACCTTGAGGAGGTCGTCATCACCTCGTACCAGGTTCAGCCGGTGATCTGTAAGAAGCGTGCTATCCAACTCAACGAACTGAGAGGAAAAGTTGGGCGGAGAGTGATGGTTGAGTGCGTGGTTGCCCAGGTGAAACAGACTTCAGGGCCTACGATCTTCACATTTATTGATGCAACCGGATCAGAGAATGGAGCCGGATTTGTAGAGGCCGGGAAACGGGCATTTCCGGATGCAAACCAGGGCGATGTCGTCCGTGCGACCGGAGAAGTGATGCAGCGGGGAGGTCAGATTCAGATCGAACTTGAGAACCTGACTGTGCTCCGGGGAAGCGAGGCTGATGATGTTCTTGCTGGTATTGAGCAGGCCATCGATACCCGGGCCGAGCCACCTGAAGTCCCGCTTCTTGTGGATAGCGAAGTGCTTGAGAAACTCAGGCCTGCAATGCGAAAGATCGCAAAGATCATCAGGCGTGCTGTCTTCACTGCTCAGCCGATCCTTCTTCGCCACCATGCCGATGCCGACGGGATATGTTCTGCAGTCTCAATTGAACAGGCTGTCATCTCCCTGATAAACGAGTCCGGAGGAGACTACGACGCCGATTATTATCTCTTCAAGCGTGCCCCCTCGAAAGCTCCGTTCTATGAGATAGAGGACATCGTCAGGGATCTTGATTATGCGACCAGAGACAACGTCCGGTTCGGGCAGAAGATGCCACTGGTGCTGCTGACTGATAACGGATCCACCGAAGAGGATCTCCCTGCCATGAAGATGGCAAAGGTCTATGGGATTCCTATGATCGTCTTCGACCATCACCATCCTGATGAGATCGTTGATCAGTTCCTAGAAGCGCATGTCAACCCGTACCATGTCGGTGGAGACTACGGTATCACCGCCGGTATGCTCGGTACCGAGATTGCCCGCCTGATCAGCCCGTCTGTTGATCGGCAGATCAGACATATCGCCGCTGTGGCCGGTGTTGCAGACCGGAGCGAGGCTCCGGAGCGGAGCAGGTACCTTGAACTCTCTGCGGATCGGTTTTCAGAGGATGAGTGCAGACGGATAGCCCTGGCACTTGACTACATTCAGTTTTATCTCAGGTTTAACGATGGAAAGGAACTGATAAAAGATATTCTGGATCTGAATGGCAACCATGAGCGTCACCTACAGATGGTTAAGCTGCTGGAAGATGAAGCCAACGCAGCGATAACCGAACAGGTGAAAACCTGCATGCCGCACGTGGGTCATACAGTGCTAGGGAATGGTGCTCACCTCTTCACGATCGACGTCGAGATCCACGCCCACAAGTTTACATTCCCACCACCGGGCAAGACCTGCGGGGAGGTCCATGACCGTCTCTGTCAGCAATATGCCGGTGAACCGGTTGTTACCCTCGGGTTCGGGCCTGATTTTGTTGTGCTGAGATCTCGTGGTGTACTCATGAATATCCCGAGGATGGTCAGAGAACTTCGTGATGATCTCCCCGGGGCCGGAGTCAACGGTGGCGGACATCTTGTAGTGGGCAGTATAAAATTTGTCGAAGGAATGCGCCCGGAAGTTACCGAAAGGCTTTCAGAAAAGATTGCTCAGTTTTCAACAGTTGAATAATCTCTTTTTTTCGGATTCGCATATAACATGATAGATCATCAACATTCAAGCATCTTTATATGCCTGAACTCTGATTTCTAACTACGCTGATGGAGGTAGTATAATGCCATCACACACATGCTTGAGAGAGAAGTATAATGAGACGCAGACGCGACTCATAACTTATCTCCGAAATGGTCTTGGTTCAGGCAGGCATTACTTTAAGTCCAAATACATTGCAAAGGATTTGGGCCTGTCTTCCAAGGAGGTAGGCACCAACATGGCGATCCTGGCAGAAATCTGTCACGAGATCTCCATTGTAAGGTGGAGCTATTCAAACAGCACCACCTGGATGGTCAGTCCTGCAAAGAATTAAACTCTTTTTCCGCTAATAACTGGGTCTGATGAAGACCATTGTCAGCTTTGAATCACCCTTAGAGTTTGTCGCTGATATCAACGAGCAGAAAGACTGTCTGATGTCCCAGGATAACACACAGGATGATCCTGGCACGCTCTGGTTCAATATTGATATACCAAAGGGTCATGGACTGGTTCCTGGCGACCGGGTCCGTGTGACGGTTGAAAAATTATAACCCTCATTTTGCAGTGCTATCACTTTTCTGGTAGTTACAGGTACCCGGTTTTTGCATGAAGAAATCCTTACAATCCTGGATAAAGACTCTTATTGAGATCTTTCTCCTCCTTCTAACAAATGGTATTGCCAATTATCTCTTTATCAGGCATTATACGTATTACAGCGATGACTGGTCCGATGTTGTAACTTCTCCGGACTCTGCAAGATCTTACCTGGCAGTTCTATCAGATTGTCAGCGTCCAATCCAGTTCGCTTTGAAAAAACTGGCATTTTCATTTCATGGAGTGGATGCATTTGGCTTACAACTGGCGGGGTTAGTACTCTCATCGCTCTTTATTGTTCTGCTTTATTTTATTCTCAAAAAGATTGCTGCAGATTACGGATACCTGTCGTACCTTCCGTTTGTTAGTTGTCTCCTCTACGTGGTGCTCTGGAACAAGGATGAGGCATATCCCTGGGTAATTGTCTCTATATGCAACGAGGTTGGGTTTCTCTTTTACGCAGCCTCGATCCTTTGCTACCTGTACCGGGATCGTCGCTATCTCCTCCCTGTATCTCTGGTCTTCTATCTCCTTGGACTTCTTACGTACGAGACCGGGTTTGCACTACCTGCTGTCCTTGTGGTGCATGATCTTCTCAACGGGAAAAAGATCAGAGATTCGTTCTGTTATCTTATACCGCTGGGCCTGGTGATGGTGATCCGGACTACTCACTGGTTCGGATTTGGATACGTACGATACGGGCATGATGTTTCCAGTTTCGAACCTGGTGTTCTTCTTCTTCATGCTGGTCTCTTCATCTTTACATCGCTCCTGATATTCTCTAATCAGATTCAGTTTTCTGTTATGGGGTGGATGCAGATGACTCTGGTTCAGAGCGCCTGCATTCTGGCTATTGATATAATACTAGTTATCCTCATATCATGGTACCTTCGTTTGTACCGGTTTGTGGAACAAGGCTCCTGGAGGTACATGTCTGTTCTCCTAACCGGTCTTGTGGTTACATCGGTTCCGATTATCCTGACTACGGGCGGTACACCAACCCGGGGGTATGTCCTTATAGATATTTTTGTAGCATGCCTGATCGCATTCCTCTGTATCAGGTTGTGTACTGCCAGGTATTCCAGAATATTACTGCTGGCTGGCATCTTATGCTCCCTTCTGATCTCCCAGGGTCTGTATGGTAACTGGGTTACATCTGGCGAACTATCTGATAGTGTTGCCGGGTATTTCTGCTCACACTCTGAGGAGATTAGTGAATATCCCTATGTCTATTTCAACTCAACTGATTTCGTGGTGAATGCTCCCAACGGGATTCTCTCTGCCTATCATCCGACCCGTGAGGATCTGTTCAGGTTGAAAAGAGATGTATTAGGCAACCATTTGAGTGAACTGATCGGGAAACTCGGGCAGGAAGATGTGATGAACCGGATTGATTCCGGGTATGTTCATTATTATAATGCCAAATGTCTTGACCAATGGGCATTTAGTGGAATGTTGAATAAATGTGGTCTGTCTACTACCACTCTGATATATGGGGGGAACTGGTTTGGAAACTTCCCTACCTCCATTGGAAAAGATGAGATCAGGTATCAGAGATACGACGATTATCATCCAACTGGTCCTGAGATAACCGTTCCCAGATCGCAGGTGTTCGAGATCACGTACTCCAAGGTTTTTAGGACCGGCCAGAAACAGCCACTTACTCTTTTCTAAAAGGGTAATCTCACCCCAGTCCCCACGATCGCCTGGATGGCTCAGCAGAATAAAATTGGAGGTTAATTCCTGTGTGTCTCACCATGCTGGGAGATATCAAGACCTACATACTCTTCTTCTTCGGTCACCCGCAGGCCGATCAGCTTATCAACGATGAGGGCGAGTATCCACGTTCCGATAAACGAGTATGCCAGTATTATGAATGCACCACCCAACTGAAGGATAAGTTGGTGGCCGTTTCCTGCGATCAGCCCGTTCACTCCACCCACTGTTGCAGTGGCAAAGATACCCAGTGCAATGGTCCCCCAAAGGCCTCCGGTTCCATGGATTGCCCATGCATCGAGGCTTTCGTCCCACTGCTGTTCAAGTCTGAATACCAGGGCAAAGTAACAGAGTACTCCCGAGATTGCTCCAATGACAACCGCTTCCATAGGGCCGACAAATCCTGCAGCCGGAGTTATGGCCCCAAGCCCCGCAATGGTACCTGAAATCATGGATAGCGAACTGGGTTTGCCTTTGTACCAGGACACGAACATGTAGGCGAATGTACCTGCAGCTGCTGCAATGTTGGTGACGATGAATGCGTTTACTGCGATACTGTTTACGCCAAGAGCACTTCCTGCGTTAAAACCAAACCAGCCAAACCAGAGGATGGCACCACCGATAAGGGTCATCGGGATGTTGCATGGCTGCAGGGAGTACTCACCAAATCCCTTTCTCTTTCCTATCACAAAGGCCAGGGCTAGTGCTGAGAATCCTGCACAGATGTGAACGCCTATACCTCCGGCAAAATCCAGCACTCCTATCTGTTGTGCCCATCCCCCGCCCCAGATCCAGTGAGCCACCGGGTCATAGATCAATGTTGTCCAGATGAGGCCGAGCAAAAGAAAGGATGAGAGTTTGATCCGTTCAGCCACGGCTGAAGTAACGATGGCAAGGGTGATCGCTGCAAATGCCATCTGGAAGATCATGAAGACCAGTTTTGGGATGTTGTCACCTTCCATGGTAACCCCTGCAAGCCCTATATGGTCCAGACCTCCGATGAGTCCACCGAAATCAGGTCCGAATGCCAATGAATAGCCAAAGAAGATCCACTGGAGTGAAACAAGTGCAAACGAGATGAACGAGAGGGTCAGCATGGAGATGATATTCTTCCGATGCACAAGCCCGGCATAAAAGAGCCCTACTCCAAAGGTCATGAAGATGACGAGTGCTGTGCATATCAGCACAAATCCGGTGTCAACGTAATTTATTGGCATTAATCACCTGCGTTAGTATCAAATGTTCAGAGGTTCTTCGATTCCGAAGAAATCTCGACTCTGGTTTTGTGTTATCCGGGGTATAGGACATTCCTGAGAGAAAGAAGTTTATTTCCCCCTTTTATATTTTTTTGCATTTGATGATCAATGACAATGGTTCAGGTAGCTCACCATATACTATCGGGATTGTGAATCGTACATGATCCACCAATTCGGAAAAATTGATACCGGATTGTTGTAGATATATAGATACTATGAACCGCCGATACCTGTTTCTCATCGCAGTTATCAGTACAATAATTCTTCTTCTGATAGTTGGTCCGGCGGCAGCTAAAACTGTCTGGAGCATCTGTGATGAGAGTGCCAATCCTGGTTGCGCTGATGATGCAAAATCCAAAGGATACTGGAACTTTGCTTATGATGATGCCGCTCCATTTGTCACTGCGGGTCTCTACTGCTGCTGGTGGGAGCGGTGGTACAAGTGGAATAAGTTCAGCCAGTGGAAAGATGCTAACACTATGAACCTCGGATCCTCTGATAACTCACTGAACGGAGTACAAACAAAGAGTTATACTCCGGGAACTGTGGGTTCATCAGAGGTTAAGGCATCCCCGACACTGACACAGATACAGCCTGAAGACGGGTATTGTCCAAGTTGTTGCTCCATCTGTGACGATCAGACAGCAATGGAACTTCAGGCAAAATCTGATGCAATAATGGCAAAGAAACCGTGGTTGACAGAAGGGAAGAATAAGGGAACGACATCGGCATCAGCAACAACGACTGGCGGATCAGTGAAGGCGTCGCCGACTGTTGCACAAATGAGTTTTTCTGAAGCGGTTTAATTATCTCAATTTTTTATGTGATCCGAGTAGCCTCTATCTTTTTTCCATGAATTGCGACATGAGGTAAAGGGTTTTCGGAAGTATATTTGTCATAGGTGGCCACTAGATTCGTGAAACTATGTGATATTGCTCTCTAGGTGACAATGGTATTGGGTTTTATCGCTCCTATAGGGTGCAGATTTTAATTATACGCGGGGTTTATTTAGATAGCAAATCTGCTCCGTTTTATAGTAAGGTTTAACTTTTTTGTGCAGTATTTCCATGTTTAGTAATTAATGCCAACGTAGTACATATCCCGAAAACCAGCCTGAAAATTAATTTACTGTTGAAATGTCAGGGAGAGAAACCGAAAAGGGAATGCTACAAACCCGTGAAGATGAATTCAAAAAAAGAGGATCAATATGATTGATCAAAGATAATGGTCTCTTTACCATCAGTAAAGGTTGCTACCAGTTGAAGTCTTGTACTTGTTACTGAATTATTGACCCAACTAATGTCTCCGACCTTGACAGTAGTTCCCATTCCAATATTGCCGGGAGCGGTTACACTAGCTCCTGTCTGCTTCGCATACCATTTTGTTATTCTGTTGAGGTCAGCTCCTCCCTGCCAGGAAAACTCTCCACCAGACGCATTTGCCTGGAAGATAACTGCTACATTTTTAGATGACCCTGCATTTCCAGCGAGCCCAAACACAAATGCTGCAATAACTGCTGCAAGGATCACGGTGATTGCCACCATCAGAATTACACCAATAACCGGAGAAACTGCCTCTTCTCTTTTATACATCTTGCACCTCCTGTGTGCGTAACATCTCTATGTTCCTAATATATTTGAAGGTTACTTATTGGAGAAAAAATATCGGTCAAAAATCTCTTAATTAATAATTCAGGCCAATATTATGGATTTAGAAGACCCTGATTAGTCCAAAAATTTTTGCTTTTTGAAGAAAGGTAAATATCTTTTAGCCTGTTCAATCCTCCCTTCCTGATGATCACTCAATCGTTGCGACCAGCACCATCCCAACCTTCGTCAGGGTCTCTCTAAATTCTGGTGATACCTCTTGTGAATCAATGAGGTCCACAAATATCGGAATGTCAGACTCGGATAATGCCTCTTTCAGTTCAGATGATATCGCCTTGTCACTTTCAATGTAGAGATCCAGATCAGACCATGGATGGTGATCTCCCTTTACTCGGGAGCCGAACGCATACACCCTGCACCCTGAAAGATGCTCATTCAGAATACCAAGAAGTAACTGATATTCCTCATCACTCAGATCAAACATTCACCACTTCAATCTCCCGGTAAAAACCTTTTGCATCGCTGAGAAACTCTCCGACGATGGCGAGTACAGTCTCTGCCTTTTTCCGATCATAGGCATGTGATGTCATATAGTGGGCTTCTACATATCTGAACCACGGTTTTTGATCTCTGATAAGCCCATACCGTGCAGCAGTTCTGAATATATCACGCTTGGTTCGTGGAAATGGCTCTTCTGGTGGAATCTCTTGTGAAATCCATCGTACCATGAATTTCCAGCAGAGTTCATAGGTGAACTCAAAATTTTGGATCACTCCCTCCTCGATAACTTCCCTGATATTTCCTGGTGTCTATCTCATCACCTCTGAATTCTGCACAACAGAAACAGCGTTGTCCAGGGATTGGATCGCATTTTTAAGGGATGTGAGATCCAGCATATAGTATCAATTATTCATGGTGTGGAAAGAGTTATCGAAGATCATAATCTGTCCCAACCCCTCCCGGATTTGCCATCCGCATTTCGCCTATACTTGCTACTGCGTCTCTGATAGCCCTAGTCACAACCACCTTACCCTGCCAGCATGACTCTTCTACCCCATACCCCAGTGCAAGAAACCCGGTAACCGCTGCAGAAAAACAGCACCCTGATCCATGAACCTGGTATGGCATCCGGGGAGATGTAAGCCTGATCACTCCTTCCCTGCCGATTAACAGATCCACCGATTCTTCTCCGGTACCGTGTCCCCCTTTGACAACTACAGAACGAGTTCCGAGGGCACGAATCTGCTCGCCCGCCTCGATCATTGCGGTCTCATCTGTGATCTTCATCCCGGTAAGCACTTCAGCTTCAGGAATATTCGGGGTAACCAGGGTTGCACGGGGTATGAGCATCTCTTTCATAGTCCTGATCGCTGCTTCATCAAGCAACCGGTGCCCTGACGTTGAGATCATCACCGGATCCACAATAAGTGGAATACTCTCCGGTAAGGTGTCTACAACCGCCCTGATGACCCCGGCAGTGGCCAGCATCCCGGTCTTAACCGCTCCCGGAGTAATATCCTCAACAAGAGTTGAAATCTGCTCTGCAACAACCCTCGCTTCCATCGGCCAGACTCCCGAGACACGGCAGGCGTTCTGCGCTGTCAGAGCCGTGATTACTGCCATACCCCAGACCCCGGTCTCTGCAAATGTCTTTAGATCTACCTGGACACCAGCGCCTCCTGAAGGGTCTGAACCGGCGATCGTGAGGGCTGCATGGTACTTACTCGTCATATGGATCACAAACAGGCATAAGCCGGATATCAGCAGAAGATCCTGTACTTTTTCTTTTCGACGATAAATGAGATAGGTTCATCTCCGATCACTGGGGAATAGTGGTTATGTCATTTAGATTAGATCTCTTCCTGGCACTTCTGTTGATCACAATTCTCTGTGCCGTCTGCGCTGCAGACTCTTCCGGTGGATATTATACGAGTCCCATCTCCCTGAATACTCCCTGGCAGAACCCGGTGTCTGATCCGGATGCCTGGAGAAACAGTATACCCGCGAATCATGTTCCCGGATTACGGGCTCCGATATCCAACCCTCCCCCTGCCCCTCTCTCTCCGGTAGTTGCTGCCCAGCATTACCGTGGCTCTGATTACTATCGATCGGTGAGCAATCCATACCCTGTCTATAATGACCCTGAACCCAGGTACCGGTATGCATCACATTACTACTGGAATGATGATGATTATCGCCAATATTATCCTTACAACTCCTATTACTCATCAAATTATTACTACCGGTCTGGTACAATTCAGATCCTGAGTACACCTGCAGGTGCCTCTGTGTACCTGAACAATAAATACCGGGGAAGAACTCCTCACACCGGATATCTTGATATCTCATCACTGCAGCCAGGCACCTATGATCTGCTCATCCAGTACGATGACTACCTTCCGTATACGAGCACGATCTATGTCGAACGCGGTCAGGTTAGAACAGTCAATGTCGTGCTGACCCCTGAAACCGGAAGAGGATCATTCACCGGTTCGATGCAGATACAATCAGATCCCGGTGATGCGCAGGTATTCCTGAACCATCAGTTCATGGGGATCACGCCTGTGTACCTCACCAGTCTCACGCCCGGTGAGTATACCCTTACTCTGCAAAAGGAGGGATATGCCTCGTACATCAGCGTGGTTCAGGTCATTGAAGGACAGACCCTGCCGATAACCGCAGTACTGGCCGGATTGCCGGCAACTCCTGCAACCCCTGTACCGACGGCGACGTCGATCCCAACCCAGACTCCTGTGCCTGCTCCGACAAGGGCAGGTCTTCCTGTCACTGTGGTACTGTTTGGACTTATAGCAGGTTTGTTCTGTGTCTCCAGGCGATAACCTGCCTGAACTTTTTTAATCCCTGTGCTCTGCTAACTACAGAAAAAAAGGTTAATAACTCCGGCCAACCAGCGTCATCACTGAGCCGGGTTTTCCGCAGATCACACAGGTTCCAGAACCGTTGCTGATAAGCTCAGACCTGACTTCAGTTCCGAGGATACTGGCATCAGCCGCCTCTTCGATCCTGTCAGCGCATTCTTTGCACCCGCACCAGTGGACAGCAGCAACACCCTTTGTGATAACCTCCTTGAGACTGGTGACATCCTCAACCGGGAAGAGGTGATCCCTGATGTGCTGAACTGCCCTCTCTGTCATCGCCTCATTCATGGCAGCCATCCTGGCCTGAACACCACTGATGAACTCTGACCTGGCAATGGTTGACTTCTCTCCGAATCTGGTCACGGCGGTTACAACACCATTGTCAATGTCACGCGGACCTATCTCTATCCTGAGTGGTACACCGCGAAGTTCCCAGTAGTAATATTTTGCTCCGGGCCGAAGGTCACGGCTGTCCACCTTCACCCGGTACCCGGCTGCTTCAAGCTCTTTCCTGAGAGAATCAGCGGCCGCAACAACCTCTTCCTCCCGCTTCTTCATAATAACCGGAACGATGACAACCTGTGTCGGAGCCACTTCTGCAGGCAGAGCCAGGCCCCGATCATCACCATGCAGGCTGATGAGTGCTGCAATGGATCGTTCTGATATGCCGTAGCAGGTCTGATAGCAGTACTGCTGCTGGCCTGAAAGATCTTCATAGCAGATTGAGAAGGTCCGTGAGAAGTGATCGCCGAGGTGGTGGACTGTCCCGATCTGTAGCGTCCGACCGTCTGGCATGATCGTATCGACAGCGATGGTATAATCTGCACCCGGGAATTTGTCCCAGTCGGGCCGCTTTGAGATCAGGACCGGGATACACATCCGGTCGTAGAACTCCCGGTACAGGGCGATCGCCTCCTCTACGGTCTTCTCTGCATCATCCCAGGTAGCATGGACCGTATGTGCCTCCTTGAACGAGGTGATCTCTCTGAGTCGTATCAGGGGGCGGGTGTGCTTGGTCTCATACCTGAACGTGTTGACGATCTGGTACACCTTGATCGGGAGATCAGCATGTGACCTGACCCAAAGAGCATACATCGGGTAGATTGCCGTCTCACTCGTCGGACGCAGGGCGAGTTTCACATCAAGGGGACTGGTACCTCCGTGGGTAACCCAGTACACCTCTTCTTCAAATCCCTTGATGTGTTCAGCCTCTTTCATAAACTCATTTTCCGGAATGAGCAGTGGGAAGAGTGCCTCTTCATGGTCACGATCAAGCAGTTCACGCAGGACTCCGTATACTTTCTTTCTGATCCCAAACCCGAACGGGAACCAGACATACAGCCCTTTCACCGGGTATCGTACGTCCATGATCTCTGCACGCCAGAGAATATCGTTGTACCATTCTGAGAATTCCGCTTTTGGCGGGAGAGTCGCCTCTTGCTCTTCCATTACACAGCTCCTATGTTACCATCCCTAAGACTGCGGGAGTGATAAATGCCTCTATACATGCCGCGATTGCGATGAACGGCACCACATATCGTACAAACAGTCCTCCGAGAACAAATGCCTTCCCGGCAGCATCCCCCTGTCCTGCCAGTTCAAGCATCACTGCCCTTCCAAGCATAAGCCCGAGAGTAGAAGAGACCAGCACCGCCGGGAGTTCAAAGATACCATGGGGAATTATGGAGGCGAACATGACCACGATGTCGGTCTTTCCCCTGACAACCTCCAGAATACCTCCGATGATGAGCCCGTTGAACGAGAGGACCAGCAGTGTGACAACTCCGAAAATTGCACCCCCGAGAAAGAGCATGACACATGACTCCAGGTTATTCAGAAATAACTGGAGTGCTAGGAGCGGGGGTGCATCAGTCATAATGTCGTTTGTGATCATCTCCTTGAAGAGCTTCACGAGCGACTCTCCGAATCCCGGGTCAGCCTGCGAGGACAGGAATCCTCCTGCGCATCCGACGACAAACACCAGGACTGATATCCCGAGGTACCTGATAAACTCCAGCTGGAACGGGGTGAAACGGGAGGTGGAGTCCGGCTGAGGGACTTCCTGATTGTCCTCCTCTTCATCCTGCCATGGCCGGTCAGACATAGAGCACCATCCTGAGCATATCCCTGATGCCCGGTGCCATCCCTACCATGATCATTGCAAGGAGGATCAGATACCAGATACCTGAGTCATCCGAGCGACGATACTGCTCCAAGATCCAGATGCCCGGAATGACCACGAGGAGTTTGAGCGGGAACATCACGAACGCTGTTCCGGTCATGGCAATGAGAGACGAACCTACCACGTGCTGCTCGACATACGGGACCGAATGAAGATCGATACCGTAACTGGTCGCACTGGCATCAAGCATATGACCGAGGATCAGTAACTGGTAGAGCCGGTCAGAGACGTACTCCCATCTGAATATGTATCTGAGCAATCCGTATACTATCCCGGTTGAGACAGCCGCTATGGAGAGGATGATGACTGCTACCATCAGATCAACCCGGGTCGTGGTAACTCCGAACCAGAGCAGGAAGATGAGAGTACCCAGACTTATTGCGCCACCGACTCCCCCAAAGGCACGTTTGAATCCGGTGATGACCTGCCGGGTCTCAAGAAACCAAAGCCCCCAGAGTATGGGTGCTGCAACAGCAAATATCAGGAAGAATATAAACGGTGTCGTGAGGAGGATTCCCCATCCTGATCCTGCAGTCCCTGTATCTTCAACAACCCTGAGCAGACCTCCCCAGATAACCCACGGGATCAGGGCATACACAAACTCGCGGTCTACCTGTATCCTGCTTCTGCAGAGCCAGCGGTAGATCAGCCAGACACAGATGATAAGAATTCCTGCGTAGGTCAGCGTATCAACAAGGGTATAGGGCTGACCGTACGTGATGGGATCTATGTAGTATTTGTAGATGAATTCCCTAATCATGTGCTGAGAGCTACATGAGTGCAGATGACATAAATGTGCTGAGGAGGGACTTTTCCAAGTCACGATGGACGCAACTCCCCCGTGATGTCCTCGTCGGCCATAATGCAATTGAACAGCTCCCTGCAATCCTTGCTGATATCAAGCCAGGGAAGTCTGCACTACTGATCACCGGCTCTGCCACCCGCGAGGTTGCCGGAAACCAGGTCTCCGATGTGCTGAGCCATGACTATACGATCACCCACTTCTCTGCCACCCGGCTCGATGCAGATCTCCTCAAAGACGCAGAGCAGGCCGGCAGAGAGGCAAAAGCAGATTTCATCATCGGGGTCGGAGGAGGCAGGGTTATTGATACTGCCAAGATCGTTTCGTACAACCTTGACATCCCATTTATCAGCGTGCCGACTGCGGCGTCACATGACGGGATCGTGTCAGGCCGTGCAACCCTCCCCACCGAAGATGGAAATGTCTCGGTGCAGGCTCATCCACCGGTCGCTGTCGTGGCAGACACCGGAATCATCTCCAGGGCTCCCCACCGTCTGCTCGCTTCCGGGTGTGCCGATGTTATCTCCAACTATACGGCAGTCCTCGACTGGGAGCTTGCCCATCGTTTGAGGGGCGAGGAGATCAGCGAGTATGCCGTTGCACTTTCCAGGATGACTGCCGAGATACTGGTGAAGAACTCCCGGCTTATCAAACCGGGACAGGAGGAAGCAGCCTGGATCGTTGTAAAGGCCCTCGTCTCGTCAGGGGTTGCGATGAGCATCGCAGGCTCGTCCCGCCCGGCTTCAGGGGGAGAGCACAAGTTTGCGCATGCACTTGAGCGGATCATGCCCGGGGGTGCACTCCACGGAGAGGTCTGCGGTATTGGTGCGATCATGACAATGTATCTGCACGGCGGTGACTGGCGATCCATCAGGCAGTCATTGATCCAGATCGGTGCACCTACGACTCCTGAGCAACTGAAGATCCCTGACGAGGTCATCGCCCAGGCCCTGCTCAGCGCAAAGGATATCAGACCTGAACGGTTTACTATCCTTGATACCGGTCTCACCCGCGAGTCGGCAGAGCATCTGGTGCGGATGCTATACGAGGAATAACTATGGATCAGAAGAAGACCCGGGTCACCATTGTCGGAGCAGCATATGCAAAGCCTGGCGTCCAGTTTGTCTATACCGGTAGGACCGAGGCATGTGAATCATGTACTATCTCCCGGGTCTGTCATAACCTCGAGACTGGGAGAAGGTATGAGGTCGTGGCAATCAGGGCAGCCAATCACTCCTGTCCGGTACATCTGAAGGGGACAGTGACTGTGGATGTAACCGAAGCACCGGTTGAGATCCGGGTTCCTGAAGACCTTGCTAAAAAGAATACAACCGTTCTTATCAGATTACCTGAATGTGATGAGGCATGTGAATGGTATGCCGACTGCCATCCTGCCGGTGTGGTCAGCGGTCAGAAATATATCATCACCGAGATTCTGCCGGAGGATCAGATCGAGTGCCGTTCAGACTATACACCAATGATGGTCAGGGTTATTCCTCTCCCTGATGTACTTCCCAGAACAACTCAGTAAATCAGTTCCTCTCGCGTATTTTTAAGTTTATGCTGTATATTACATCCTTATAGATTAACGGGGGCTGCTCCTCTTACAGCGCGGATGAATCCCCTGTTTTGGGGTTCATTTTTGTTATGCGCTCTTTAGGATTATCCCTTTAATAAACCATTTGCATAATCTATATCCTGACACCGGTGGAGATAGCAGATGAGTGTTCCAGGTGATAGAGTGCAGAAGGAAGAGTTGCTACATTTACACATGCTTTTTGTCCACGTTAAGAAGTATTATGAACTTACCACCAGTGAGGAAGTCCCCACTGATCAGTATGATACTCTGCACATCTCTCCTGTCCATATCCACAAGAACAAGAGGTCACATAAGGAAGCTATCCTCGTTCTTGGACAGGAGATCGTTGACCATATTAAACAACAGCATAAACCCCAGTTGATAGGCTTTACCGATATGGTCACACCTGAAATAGCAGTTGAAAACTGACATAATGGACGACGAGATCGCATATCGGGAGATCGTCTCCCTTCTTTTTGCAGCAGATCCTCAGGATCTCAATCTCCGACGGATCGTTGCAACGGTCTGTAAGAAATATCGTCTCCCCCGAGTCCCTCGGAATTCTGATATCTTTGCCTGTGCGACCGAAGGTGAGCGTGAGTTGCTCCGCCCCATTCTGCAGGTCAAGCCATCGCGGACTCTCTCCGGAGTTGCCCCGGTTGCCGTGATGACTTCACCTGCTCCCTGTCCTCATGGGAAGTGCCTCCCCTGTCCGGGAGGGCCGGACCATGAGTACCATTCTCCCCAGAGTTATACCGGTAGTGAACCTGCAGCCAGACGGGCCTTCCACCACGGTTTTGATCCCTATGATCAGACTGCTGCACGATTGGCCCAGTTCGAGCAGCTCGGCCATCATGTGGACAAGGCTGAACTGATCATTATGGGAGGAACCATCACTGCCAGGGATGAGGAGTACCAGGAGTGGTTCACCGCGAGTTGCATCAGGGCGATGAACGAGTATGAATCAGGCTTCACTCCGGACTACTCTCCCGCCTCCCCTCCGTCTGGAGAGGCCGAAGGGAGACCGGTGAGTGAAGTTGTCCCCCTTGTGCCCGGTGTGCGTGATGCCATATATGAACGAAATGAGGAAGCAAAGGTAAGGTGCGTGGCGATCACGTTTGAGACCAGGCCTGACTGGTGCCGCCGTGAACATATTGACCGGATGCTTGAACTTGGTGTGACCAAGGTAGAGATCGGAGTTCAACACCTGGACGACCGGGTCCTTGAGCTGAACCAGCGGGGCTGCACAGTTGCTGATACAGTGGAAGCGAACACCCTGCTCCGGGACGCCGGAATCAAGGTTGGGTTTCACATGATGCCAAACCTCCCGGGCAGCGACGCCGAGCAGGACCGCAGGATGTTTAGGGAACTCTTCAGCGATCCCCGGTTCAGACCCGACTTTCTCAAAATATATCCAACCCTCATCACCCCCGGCACCGGGATAGAAGAGATGCACAACAGGGGTGAGTATGATGTGTATGACGAGGATGAACTGATCGATATCGTAGCTGATGCCAAGGCTGCAATTCCTGAATACTGCCGGCTGCAGCGTATCCAGCGAGATATCCCGGCAGACCGGATCCTTGCCGGGTCAAAACACTCCAACTTCCGCGAGCTTGCCAAACAGCGACTCACCGAAAAGGGGGGAATCTGCCGGTGCATCAGGTGCCGGGAGATAGGTCGTCGCTCATCTGATGATGAGGCCGTTCTTCAGACCTTGAAATATGACTCCTGTGGAGGAGAGGAACGGTTTATCAGTTTTGTTTCAGGAGACTCACTCGTGGGGTTTGCCAGGTTGCGGCTCCCGGGCAACTCCTGGCAACCGGAGACCGGGAATGCTGCGTTCACCCGCGAGCTGCATGTCTACGGAAAGGTCGTTCCGATCGGCAGGGCCGGTTCAGGTGAGGACCGGCAGCACCGCCGGTTTGGGACTGAACTCCTTACCGAGGCAGAGCGGCAGGCTGCTGATGCAGGTTTTTCAAGGATGGCTATCATGGCCGGTATCGGGGTGAGGCCCTACTATCGCCGACTCGGTTATGAACGCTCCGGCCCCTACATGATCAGGGATCTTTCGGCATGAGAGCAGCGACCCTGACGTTCATCAGGCAACGGTTTACTGAGTACTACGGCAGGGTGCAGATCACTCCCCCGTCTTCTTCAGGCCAGCGTGAGTTCGGGTTCATATTCTTTGACGGAAACTACCCCGAAGATATCAGGATGCGAAGGCATATCGGGTTCGGCTCACCTGAAGAGATGCAGGAGTACATTAAGAACCTCGTTCCTGCTCATGCCTACTACTCGACTGCATACTACCGGACACCCCAGGCCGCCACCATGGGCGACAAAGACTGGCTCGGGGCTGACCTGATTTTTGACCTGGATGCCGATCACATTCTCCGGGGCTCTTACAGTCTGATGCTTGAGCGGATCAAAGAAGAGGCCGTCAAACTGGTTACCGTCCTTGATGAGGAACTCGGGATCGATATGCGCACCGTGCGGCTCGTCTTCTCAGGTGGGAGAGGATACCATATTCATGTGCAGGAGATAGCACTCCGGAGTTTTGATTCACAGGAACGGCGTGAGTTGATCGACTATATCTGTGGTATCGGAGTGAGCCCGGCCCGGATGATGAGTGACTTTCTGCCCGGGCACTCCGGGTGGCACCAGCGGTACCGATCATGTCTCACTGCATACCTGGAGGGTCTTCTCTCCCTCCCTGCATCAGAAGCGAAGGCCTCACTCTGTTCACTCAAAGGAGTCGGCGATACCCGTGCGACCAGATTTCTGCAGAATGCTCCCTTACTGGTGCAGCAGCTCAATGCTGATCCCAGGCAGGTGAATGTCAGGGATCCGACAACGATCGAGATCCTCTCCATCCTGACAACCGAGAAAGAGAGTCCGCTGTATGCCAAGGTCCGCGAAGCCGGTATTCAGGCTGATGAGCCGGTGACCACCGATATCAGGAGGCTGATCAGGCTTCCCGGTTCCCTCCATGCCAAATCAGGCTTCAAAGTCACTCCCCTGGCAGTCAAAGAACTCGAAGAGTTTGATCCGCTCATTGATGCTGTCCCATTTGGAGACCGGGGTGTCGGAATCGACTCTCCCCGTGATTACACGGTAGACCTGCTGGGCAGTTCCTGGGAGATACGTCCTGGTGTCCAGCAGGTCCCTGAAGCGGTGGCACTCTTCCTCTGCTGCCGGGGTATGGCAGAGATAGCAGGGGGTGGCTCTCCTGCATCTTGAGGATCTCAGGGGCATTCTCCTCGCCGAACGGGACAGCGGCACAATAGTTCAGATTCCGCATGATCTCTACCAGACAACCGCGATCCTGGTGAAGACCTTACAACAGGAGGTGATCATCATGGATGATCCCTTCTCTGATGAAGCGCGTATCCTTATCGAGAGGGTTGCAAGCATCAGAGTGACTGCTGAGGAACTCTTTCATCTCAGATCTGAGAAGATCGTCTCCCTTGCCCAGAGCCAGGCTGATGGATCCTACATCGAACGCGAAGAACTTCGCATGCTCATCCCTGCAGAGCTTGAGATGTTCAACAGGATCGTGGATGGTATTCGCGAATGCAGGATCGCTCTCATCGAATGGAAAGCAGGAGGAAGAAGTCAGGCTCCGATCAGGGTTGAGATCCCAGAGCGGATATCAGATCTTCAGCGTCCTGCAGGGTACGATGTCACCTCTGCTGATGGTGGCGGGATCTCGTCCGGTGTTCAGGGTAGTGACCATGGGTATCCGGATTCTGTTGTGGCCAGTAATTCAGGGCCTGATCTCCCTGAACGCGCACATGAGCCGGAGGAAGGCTGGACGCCTTCTGATGACGAGGATGATGAGCCGTTCGCGTATACTCTTGTCCGTGTTCTGGCAGATATGGAACCGTTTATGGGAGTGGACGGCCGGACTTATGAAATTGCAACCGGTGATATCCTTACTCTTCCCGGAAGAAATGCCCAGGTGCTTGCAGAACGCGACATAGTCTTAAATATAAATCCGGGCTAATAATGTAGGTATTCTCTATACCCAGATGAGGCTCATTTTATGAAGATGCCATCAAAATTCAGGACATACTGCCCGTTTTGTCGCAGTCATCAGCAGCACGAGATTGAGAAGGTTAAGAAGGGCAAGACCACCGGTCTTCACTGGATCGACCGCCAGAAAGCCCGCCGTGGCCGTGTCGGTAACATGGGTAAATTCTCCAAGGTTCCTGGAGGAGACAAACCGACCAAGAAGATCAACGTCCGGTACCGCTGCACTTCATGCCACAAGGCACACCTGAGAGCAGGATACCGGCTGGGCAAGTTTGAACTTACGGAGTGAGACAAATGGTAGAAGCAAAACGTGAAACCCGGAGCAGGTTTGTCAAAGTAAAGTGTCCGGACTGTGAGAACGAGCAGCTCGTCTTTGAGAAGGCCAGCAGTACTGTTGCCTGTGTTGTCTGCAGTCACGTCCTTGCCACCCCAACCGGTGGAAAAGCAGATATCAAGGCAGAAATCATATCTGCATTTGAGTGAGCAGGTAATGCAGGAGAGAGTGTGGCCAGATACAGGCGAACTTGTCGTCTGCTCGGTCAAGAATGTAAAGGATTTTGTAGCCTTTGTCACCCTTGACGAGTACAACGATCAAGAAGGGCTGATCCCGATCTCTGAGATCGCCCGCGGCTGGATTAAGTACATCAGAGACCATATCAGGGAAGGACAGAAGGTCGTCTGCAAGGTACTGAACGTCGATTCGCAGAAAGGCCATATCGATCTCTCCCTCAAAGATGTCAACGAGCATCAGCGTCGTGAGAAGATCAGGATCTGGAAGAACGAATCGAAGGCACGTAAGTGGATCGGTTTTGCAGCTGCGGAAGCAGGCCGGGAGGATTTAGTTCCTGCCATAACCGATGTACTATATCGTGAATACCCCGATCTTCACCCTGCCTTTGAGGAATTTGTTGTTGAAGGGCGCGAAGTCCTTGACAAACTCGGTCTTGATGCACCCATCGCTGATGCCCTGTACAAGATAGCAACAGAGAATGTCAAACTGCCGACAGTGACGATAGCAGGAGATCTCTTCCTGCAATCAACCAAGTCGGACGGTGTCAATATCATCAGACGTGCTCTCAGGAGTGCAGAGCCAAAATCTGACGATGAGCATGTCGAGATTATATATCTTGGTGCTCCGAACTACCGGATCAAGGTCTCTGCCCCTAACTATAAGGAAGCTGAGAAAGCTCTTGAGAAGGCCTCCAGTGCCGCAATCGGGGTCATGAAACGTGCCGGCGGAGATGGCCGGTTCACCCGGAAGGCAAAAGCTGGGAAACACGTATGAAAGGTCGAATCAGGCAATGTCCTGTTGACCACCTCTATACTCTTTCTGAAACCTGTCCCCAGTGTGGGCATCCCACGGTTACTCCGCATCCTGCCCGTTACTCTCCGCAGGATCATCTTGGTTCATACCGGAGGATGGCCCGGTGATGGAAGATATTACGGTTGTCTTTGACGAAGCGGTAGCGCTTGAAGACCGTCCGGCACCAGTACTGATCGAAGGGCTGCCTGGTATCGGTCATGTCGGCAAACTCGTGACCGAGCATATGATCAGCGAACTCGGAGCAGTCAAGATCGCTGAAATACACTCGATCTACTTCCCGCCTCAGGTTATCCTCGGTGAGAACGGAGTCGTCAGGCTCTGTAATAATGAACTGTACCGGTACTCGGGTGAGAAAGGTACATTTCTCTTCCTGATCGGGGATTTCCAGAGTACTTCAAACGAAGGGCATTACCTTCTCTCCCAGGTATACGTGGACATAGCCCGTGACCTCGGTGTAGAGCGGATTTACACGATAGGGGGATACGGGGTCGGCCACTTCATCGATACGCCCCGGGTCATTGCAGCGGTGAATAAAGACGAGCTCTCCCAGCTCGTAACCGATGCAGGAGGCGTATTCGGTGACGGAGAACCGGGTGGCGGTATCATCGGTGCTGCGGGACTGATGCTCGGCCTCTCGGCGCCGCTTGGTATCGAAGGAATATGCCTGATGGGAGAGACGTCAGGTTACCTGGTTGATCCGAAGAGTGCTGCCCTGGTCCTGGACGTGCTGACAAAACTGATCGGTATCAACATCGATCCTGCCAACCTGAAGGAGCGTGCCGGTGAGATGGAAGTTGCTGTGCAGCGTCTTCTTGAGCAGGAGAAGAAGTCAGAGGAAGAACTCTCCTATATCGGCTAGGCATGCTCCTCAATATCGATCTCCATATCCATTCCTGTTTTTCAATGGCATCATCTCCACGGATGCTGCCTGAACCTATTCTTACCGGATGCCGGCTGAAAGGAATCACCGGTATCGGAACCGGAGACATTCTGCATCCGGTCTGGCGTGAGATGTGGGAGAAGACCACAGTTCCTGATGACTTGATTGTTGTCCCAACAACCGAGGTTGAGGGTAATGACCGGGTTCATCACCTGATCCTGCTCCCTGATTATGAGACTGGCCGCGATCTTGCAGATGCCCTTTCACCGTTCAGTAAGAATATCGGGAAGAACGGGAGACCACAGGTGAAACTTTCCGGCGAGGATATTGCATCCCGGGTTCATGATCTTGACGGGATGATCGGGCCGGCACATGCCTTCACCCCTTGGACCTCCCTGTATGCCTCGCACAACTCGGTTGCCTCCTGTTACGGTGACGAACCGATCGATCTCCTTGAGCTCGGCCTCTCTGCTGACAGTGGGTATGGCAGCAGGATCGCTGATCTTGCGGGTGTTCCGTTTCTAACCAACTCAGACGCCCATAGTGCTGAGCCTGCGAAACTCGGGCGTGAGTTCACCAGGATAGAAATAAACTCTGTTCGCCCTGATACCGCAGATGTGCTTGATGCGATCAAAGCTGGAACAATCGTCATGAATGCCGGATTCTTCCCTGAAGAAGGCAAGTACAACAGGACTGCGTGCACCCGATGTTTCACCCCATATTCTCTCTCAGAGGCTGAAGAGCACGGGTGGAAATGTCCACTTGATAAAGGGAGGATCAAGAAAGGTGTGCGTGACAGGGCAGAAGAACTCTCCTCAGGTCCTGAGACCCGGAGGCCTGCCTACCTGCATATTATTCCGCTTGCAGAGATCATTCAGCGTACTCTCAAAACGTGCTCTCCAACGACGAAAAAGTGCTCTGATCTCTATCAGAGATGTCTGGTTGCGTTTGGTGATGAGATCTCGGTCCTTACCGAAACACCTGTTGATGACCTTCGTGAGTTCCACCAGGATCTTGGGGATGCGGTTGCTGCATTCCGCGAGGGAAGGGTTACCCTACATCCGGGTGGGGGTGGACAGTATGGAACCTTCGATCTCGGGTAAATACCGAAGATGCGCTGCTTCCTTGCTTATCAGACTGCGGCCCTGGTACATCTGTTTTTCCTAAGGACTACCGCATAACACACAGAATAGTTAAAGGACTCCCCCGCCCACCTCATAAGGAATGATCATCGTTCGTCGGGACATTTGTGCCTATTGTGGCTGCTGCATTTCAGTCTGCCCTGAAGGTGCACTTGAGCTGATAGATGCCTATCTGGACGTTGATGCAAATACCTGCATCACCTGTGGCATCTGTGTCCGTGCATGCCCGCTCGGGGCACTGGAGGTTAAGAAATGAAGAGCACCTACGATATGCTCGTGATTGGAGGCGGACCTGGCGGTGCATATGCAGCAAAGACTGCGGCGGAAAAGGGTCTGTCTGTCCTGATGGTCGAGAAACGACCGGCCCCGGGTGTCCCGGTCAGGTGCGCAGAAGGTGTCGGGAAGGAACTGCTCCGCGAGTTCATGAAACCTGATGAACGCTGGGTGGCAGCAGAGATCGAGCGTGCTCATCTCATCGCCCCGGATGGGTTCAGGATGGAACTGAACCCTGAGAAGGCTGGTGCTGAAGTCGGGTACGTGCTTCACCGCAAGGTGTTTGACCGGGAGCTTGTCTGGCAGGCTGCTGCCGCAGGTGCAGACATCATGGTCAAGACCCGTGCATGTTCCCCGGTTATGGAGAACGGGGTCGTTAAAGGCGCCCTTCTCGAATACAACGGCACCGTTACCGAGGTGAAGGCTGACCTCACAATAGCAGCAGACGGTGTAGAATCAAAGTTCTCCCGCTGGTGCGGAGTCAACACCACAGTCCCGCTCAGGGAGATGGAGACCTGTGCCCAGTACCTGATGACCAGCATTGACATCGATCCCCATGCAACCGAGTTCTTCACCGGCAACGATGTTGCTCCGGGCGGCTATGTCTGGATCTTCCCGAAGGGTGAGAAGACTGCAAACGTAGGGATAGGCATAGGCGGAGACCGGGGAGGAAAGCCGGGAATCAGGCCGAAAGACTATCTTGACCGGTTTGTGAGGAAACATTTCCCGAATGGGAAGACGATAGAACTGATCGCAGGTGGTGTCTCTATCTGCCGGCCTCTTGAGTCCACTGTTGCAGATGGTCTGATGATCGTCGGTGACGCAGCCCGTGTATCTGACCCGATAACCGGCGGAGGTATCTATGCAGCCCTGTATACCGGCAAGACCGCAGCAGATGTCGGTGCCGATGCAGTTGCAAAAGGCGATGTCAGTAAGAAGAATCTCATGAAGTATGATGAGACCTGGCGGGCATCCTACCTCGGTAAGGCCCTTGATAGAAACTATCAGATCAAGGAGGTCTTTGTAAAGCTGAATGATGATGACCTGAATGCGATCATCCATTCGGTTGCAAAGATGAACATGTCAGAGTTTAACACGCTCAACCTTGTCAAGAACATCATCACTGCCAACCCGAAGGTTGCCCTGAAACTCGGGAAAGCAGGACTCAAGAGTCTGATAGACTCATTCTGATCTTTTTTCTGCAGATCTAGATACGCGGGTATGTTACCCGGTTATCGGCTGAAGGCTCCACTCTTTGTCGAGATGAATCCAGTATCCTCGGGACGGGTACATCATCGCACTGTTGCCTCCGTCCCTGAATATCGGGGAATCATACCTCTGGGTTGTTGCATTATACCCCATTACGTACGACCAGGATTCATCCAGTGAGCTCAACGCATCACCAGCCTCTGCAGCCTGTATTCCTGGAAACCCGATCACATTCCAGCCCTTTACCAGGTGAACCGGTTCCGGCACTGTGCCTGGATCAAAGATCAGGGGGACTGTTGCTTTACTTGTGGCATAGAGCCAGTATCCGTGCAGGGGCTGGACAGGGTCACCGGCCTTCATCGGGATCCAAGACCCATTGGTGAACGAATAGAGGCTGTGTCCTGATGAGTCGATATCTCTGAATATCTCTGCTGTATTGTGTCCTGATGTAAGGACTGAAGGGGTGGATATAGTGTTCCATCCAGCCTCAAGTTCAAGGAGGTACCCGCCTCCTCCCGTCTCGTACTGGTTCTGCAGTCCGGTTAAGGGATAGCGGTCGATATTGTCACCGCTGATCGTGTATGGTGTATCACCCACGCCACTGGCACCGATCTCTTTTCCTGTGTATTTGCTCCAGTGGTTGCCGAGGTACCCCGAAAATGTGGCGTTCCCATAGGTGTACCTGACCCGCTCACCGGTATCCCAGGTGTTTGATGTCTCCACCTGCTCTGTCTGCTGACTCTTTCCTGGTTCGGTCAGATCGGGAATAACCTGAGTAAATCCTCCCCAGGAGTCTTCAGAATCCCCAGGCAGTCCATCCGGGGTCACCTCGTATGGCGCTGCTCTTGTGTTGAAGTCATTCAGGACAAATGTATTGCCATATATCCATTCTGAAGAGTCCCTGATCAGCAGAGGTTTTGCTGCTGTAATACTGTTGCGCAGTATCCGGTTCCCGAAGGTCGCCCTGCTCGATGAGATCGTATTGTCAGGCCTTGGGTTGCCTTGTGAGAGAGAGACTCCTGTATCTCCTGCCTCTATCATGTTCTCCTCGATCTGCAGCCCTTGCGACCCTGAAAGGTTCATCCCTTCGATAGCCTCCCAAATCCGGTTCTGCCTGATCATACCTCCTCCTCCACCTTCAGAATCTATCCCCGTCTTACATCTGTTGATCTGGTTTCCTGTCAGTTCTCCGAACCCTGGTCTGTTGCACCCATCTTGGATCTGAAATCCTACCAGATCTCCTGAAAATGTGTTGCCTGTTAGGTTCACCCCTGAAGAGAATCCCCGAACTGCAACCCCGATCCCGTTGTCCCTGATCTTATTACCAGCAATCCTGAAGTCTTTCGAGTCAGATATCCCGAGCCCATACCTGCTTGAGTTATGGACTGTAGTTCCGGTGACTGTTCCTCCGGCCACTCCTGAAAGGAGGATGTTCTGGTTCAGGTTTTCGCTGACCGATGTGTTCTGAATGGTAAGGTTTCTGCCCCCTTTTGCAACTATTCCATATTCATTTTGTGATTTCATTACAATATTTCTGACCGTCATATCCGAACAGTTCACAAGGTACAGGACTCCTGGAGAGATGCCCTCGATTGTTTTTCCTGTTACCCCTTCGTAGTAGAGGATGGGGAGACTGTCAATGGTGTTTGACTGATCAATCCTGTTCGTCTCCCTGACATCTCCGGTACAGGAAAACCCGGCAGCATTGTTACGGAGGGTGTTATGGGCTACTGTGATATTAGAGGGGGCATCAAGCCTGAAAGCAACACCTTGGTTGCTTACGATCTGGTTATCAGTGATGGTTACGTTCCTGGCATTGTCGATGCGGATCCCGTAACCCGGGCTTGCAGCGTCACCAGTCAGGTTCTTTGAGTTTCCTGATATGATATCTCCTGATATTTCAGAATCAACAATCCCACTGATGAACACTCCATTCTCTGCAGCGTCGTTGATCTGAGTTTTGTTCATGAAGAAATCTGTCAGGTTCTCTCCCCACAGATCGGTACGGCATCCCGATATCGTGGTCTGTCTGATTACCATCCCGGTGTCGGCTTTGAGTGTGATCCCGTTCCTGTTGATGTTTGAGATGTTGCATCCGGTGATGGTAAGATTTTCACTTCCGGTACCCATCAGGCCGTTCTGCGAATCTGAAATCTCACAGTCTTCCAGGGAGAGATCCTTTATTCCTGCTCCTGAAACCGCTGCTATCTGGTCGTTTCCATCCATCCCGGCGCCTGTTATATTCAGCCTGGATAAACTCACCTGGTTTGCTGCTATCAGAACTGTAGATCCATTCCATCCTGCAGAGATGAGCGGTTTATCTGCCCCTTGTTTCCCGGTGATGGCGAGCGGTCTGGTGATGATAAGTTGCTCATCGTACCTGCCTGGTTCAATCTGGATGGTCTTTCCTGGTGACGCACTGGTGATGGCATCCTGAATCCTGGTAAAATCAGCACCGGATTTTCCAACTGTAATAACCGATGGACTATGGTCCAACTCCTGGACCTGAGTTGGTGCTGCCGTCACCGGTCGTTCTGTCCCGCGATATGGTGCAGGCTGCTGGGCCGGCTGAACAGGACATGGTGTCCCTGTCTGTTCAGGTTGAAGTGGTGTTGGCCCTGTCTCTCCTTTCGGACCAAAAATTACATGCACGGTCAGGTCATGGGTCACCGGGGAGATGGTGAGTATTGGGACCGGTCCTTTGTCAACCATATCCACCATAACGTGGTCGATCTCATATCCGGGCATGGGGGTGATGCTAAAAGTTATGGGAGATCCTGACGGGACGGTGTTTGCACCAAAGGGGCTTACAGTTCCCCCCTCTGTGCTTGTCACCAGTACCATACATGATGCAGGTCCTCCTGTGGATGCTTCAGCTCCGGTATATCCTGTTAGAAGAGTGAATATAAACAGGATTAGCAGGATCTGCGTAACAGATCCACAAGTACGGATACGTGGAACAAAATCCGGATTCCATGATGGGATATCGCATTTCTGTACTCCGGAATCCATTAATTTCTCTCTCATCTGATTATTTTGTCTGCTGTGGGAAATATTCGATGATAGTAATAATAAAACGTCTTATTTAATCATCTCTTTGATCATCTCTGCGGCACTATCGAACCACCGCTATAAATCCCCGGTGCTCCCATGCATGCACCTGAGTATGGCAGCGAACAATAGTTCTGAAGGGGCATCAACACCAGCCAGGAAGATATGCGGGGTAGATGAGGCGGGAAAAGGACCGGTGTTGGGCCCTATGGTGGTGGCCGGGGTTGCCTGTTCCGACCTTGATGAACTTGCCGCACTCGGAGTAATGGACTCAAAGGTACTGACAGCGAAGCGTCGTGAAGCCTTGTTTGAGAAGATCAAAACACAGTTCCCCTACGCGGTGGTCATCAGGACAGCGGCTGACATTGACCGGCTCAGGGAAGAGATGACCATGAATGTGATCACTGCACGGGCCCATGCCGAGGTTGTTGCAACCCTTGGATGCCCAGTTGCCTGGCTTGATGCCTGTGACGTGAACGAGGAGCGGTATGGCAGGACTGTTGCCGGTTATATCGGAAAGCCATGCCAGGTGATCGCAAAACACAAGGCTGATCGTACCTGTCCTGCAGTCTCTGCTGCATCCATTGTTGCAAAGGTGATCAGGGACGGGCTGGTCAGATCCTACGAAGAAGAGTACGGTGAGATAGGGAGCGGATACCCGGCAGACCCTGTGACGATCGGGTTTCTCACCAGGTACATCAGATCACATGGCTCACCCCCGCCGATTGCACGAAGGAGCTGGGCCACGGTGAAGAACCTGATGAATAATGCCGGACAGAAGCGACTCTTCTGAAACTTCCGGGTGTTCTTTTACTGCAAACGTTCAACAGGTATACATCTATGGACTGGTATCTTGTCGCCCTCGCGGTCATTGTCATCTACCTGGCACTGGTTGCGATCATCAAAACCTATCTCCCAACGCCCCGCAAAGATACCACCATCGGCGAGGAGCCTGAGCCTATTCCCGGTCAGCGATCCATCCTTGCCTCCCATATCATGTTCTACGGGCCGATACTTGCCCTGAAGACAGAAAGTGTCGCTTTCTTTGACTGGTTCAGGAAGTACAGCCGCGGTCTGCGCATTTACGGGACCATCGGGGTCTTCATGGTTATCATCGTCTCGGTGCTGATGGTTCTCATGATCCTGCTCTCGGTCAACCTCACCGTCGCCCTGAAACCCGAACCGACTGCAATCAATAAACCCCAGAACCTCTTCCTCATACCAGGCCTGAATGAGTTTGTTCCGTCTACATTTGCAGTCTGGTTTGCTTTTATCCTCACCCTTATGATCCACGAGTTTGGTCATGCTATCCTCTGCCGTGTTGAGCAGATCAGGGTGAAGGCCATGGGAGTTCTCTTCTTCGTGATCCCCATCGGGGCGTTCGTGGAACCTGACGAGGAGGAGGTGAACAAGGCAGCCTCCTGGCCGAAGATGAGGATGTACGGTGCCGGGATCATGAACAACCTCGTTGTCGGAGTCCTCTGTTTTATTCTGATGATCGGCATGATCGGATGGGCAGTACCCAGCGCCGAACCGATCGTGGTCGGGTTTTACAAGGATTATCCTGCGGCCTCAGCCGATATCCCTGTTCCCTCCATCATCAGGACAGTCAACGGATCTCCGGTGAACAGTACAGCAGAGGTGGCTTCTGTTCTCAACCTGACACAGCCAGGTGATCATATCGTGGTCGGGTTTGAGAAGAACGGTACTACCTCTGAACGTGAACTGAATCTCTCGACCTGGCCTGACGATCTTGGCCCTCATGAATCCGGGTTCATGGGAGTCTTCTACTATAATGGCCAGGGAGTCATAGATACAACGAAACGGTTTCTCTCACCGGCAGGATTCCTGCTGCTCCTCTCCTTGCCTTTCATCCCAGGGTACGAGGGCCAGCAGCTCCGGATACTGGGATTTGATGTTGAAGACACGAAGTACTACACCGAACCGTTCCCTCTCTACTGGCAGGTGATTCACCTGCTCTTCTGGTCAGGTTTCATCAACCTTGCAGCAGGCCTCTTCAACGCCCTTCCGATGATCCCACTCGATGGTGGGCTGATTTTCAAGGAAGGAACTGAACGTCTGCTTGCACGCCGGGGCCTCTCCGGGTATGGAGCCCATATTGTAGGGGCGATGAGCAGCCTGATCCTTATCCTGATGGTAGCTCTCCTCTCGCTCCCATACCTCTTCCACATGTGATACAGGTGATCCCTGACGGATCACCAGGTATTGAGAATGTTTTATCCCCCTGCATGGGTATCATATACCTGGAGAGACCCGGATGATGTTGGATATTGGAACTGATGTTCAGGGGGCACTTCTCGTTGTCAGTTTTATCATTCTGGTCCAGATATCTCTCAAGTGTTTTGTCTCCGGGATACCCCGGCTGCGGGTGATCCTCCTCTCGCTGATCTGCTATCTCTTATGGTTCTGTAGTTTTCTCATGACCCTTTTGGGAGACGGACATAGTATGAGTATGCTCTGGGAGATACTCAGCCTCCTTGGAATGTCTTCGACCCTTTTTATGTTGTTCATCGGAATATACGAGATCCTGGCTAGTCCCGGGATGTGAACTGGTGAAGACATGGTCAGGAAATACCTGATCACGACCGGGTATCGGAAGACAGATTATCCATCCTGACCCATCTTCTCCCGATGTACCTCCTCATGACGGTCGGGACAGGTATCGGGTCTGATCCCGCTGATGCCATCGACCGTCTCGTCCGTTCATGTAGTTTTGTGATCCAGTCCTACAAACCGGATCATATCATCTACTTCTGTTCACCTGAAAGCAAAGATCTGGTCAGCCATATCGAGGAGGGTTGTAGGGAGTTATGGGGCCTGACACCTCCCCAGTCAGAGACCTGCATCATAGAGGATCCGAATGACTTTGCCCGGTGCTTTGAGGTCATTTACGGGGTGTGCGTGCTCTTTCAGGAGTTTGAGATCGTCATCGATGCAAGTTCTGGAACCCGATCGATGACCATGGCAGCATCCATTGCCTCATTTCTGACTCGCAGCCAGGTGACACATGTCACAGGCGAGAAAAAGGGAGGACTGGTGATCCCGGGAACCGAGCGGATGAAGGAGATGACCCTTTTTGCTGCCTATGATCGTCTCAGATTCCACCAGGCCATTGACCAGTTCAACAACAACCACTTCGGCAGTTCTCTCGAACTGCTATCCGGCATCTCAACCATTCCTGAACGTGACATCTACTATGCCCTCTTTCATGGGTATTACTCCTGGGACAAACTGAACTATGCCGAGGCATTCAGGTATCTTCAGCATGCTGATGACCTGACCGAAGGTGTGTCACGGAACAGGGATTTTCTTCAGAACCTGCTTGAACTGGAGGCTAAAGGAGAGAATGGCTTTTCCAGAAAGGAGCAGTGCAGATTCAGACAGGAGAAGTACCTGTACATCCTTGTGGATCTTCTCAATAACGCCAGGCGCCGGATCGAAGGAGAGCGGTATGACGATGCCTTTGCAAGGCTGTACCGGGTGGTTGAACTCCTCTCTCAGGTCCTGCTGCTCAGCTGGAACATCGATGATATTGAAGGGAAGATCCATTTCACCGAACTACGCAAGATTCTTCACGATAAAAGGGATGTCTCACTGTATGCACGCAGAGCAGACCGGAAGGGAGTTATCAGGATCGGCCTGCGGTCAAAGTTCATGCTGCTTGAAGATCTCGGGATGCAGGGGGCCGGTGAGTACTATATGCATCTTGAACCCTTCCTTCGGGTCCGGAATGACTCCATTCTCGCCCACGGGCTCTCGCCTGTTCATGGCGATGAGGCACGTGAGATGTGGCGTGAGGTGTTCACGATAACGAGGAAGGCCTGCACTGGTATGCCATTTGATCTCGAACGTCTCCTGGTGCAGTCTGCATATCCGCATCTTGAGACCCCGATGAGGTAAACCAGGGTAAAAAGAAAAAAGATCGGTCAGAGTCCTTCTAATGCCTGCCTGACCATCCCTTTGGCTTCGTCAGGGATTGGGAACTGATCAAGCATGGAGAGGAGGATGGTAGCGCCCATCTTCTTCCCTTCTGCACTTCCCAGCATCTCCTTGATCGTGTTCATTCCTTCAGGGGACGAGATATAGTCCTTGATCATCTGCTGTCCTTCGGGCGAAGAAAGGAATTTCTTCGCCATATTACCACCTAAGTCAAACATCGTATTTCCTATAAGGCGGTGTCTGTCTTACTCGGAGAGTGTAGATCCCCAGACAGACTGCTCGTATCGCTGGCCTTTCTCATCCCCACGGGTGCAGAAGTACTTATATTCAAGTCCGGCCTCTTTTGCAATCGGACATGTCGGGCAGTTGCACCCTTCTTCAAACGAGATACACAGGAAACTTTTCCCAAGAAGACAGAAGAGTTTTTCCCGTTCAACAATGGCACATTTGTTGAAACTCGGGCATGTCGGGCAGATACATACCTTCTTCTTCTCCTCAATAAGTTTCTCCTGTTCTGCCAGGGGGAGACTTTTCATCTCCTTTACCAGCGATACAAATTTGTCCATTTTCGATCCCTCACTTGAGAACTTGCGTTTTCACGATAATAAACCTGTCTGTTAGTTCTGTTTTACCTGTTCTGCTTCATTTCTCCTGCAGAAACGACGTAATCTTCTGATTTTGTCAGGATCAGATCTCTTTTCAGGGTTCAGAGCCAACACTTAGGTATCAATGAAGCTCGCCTCGTGCAGGAAACGGTACCAGCAGGAGACACACCGGACAAAGTCACCTGAAGAGACCTACGCGATCATCAGGGATCTGGTAGTCCCTGCCGGTATCACCCGGGTTGCTGACATCACCGGGCTTGACCGGCTTGGAATCCCGGTATTCTCCTGTATCAGGCCGGACGCTGCAGAAGGTTCAATATCAGTTTATAACGGAAAAGGAGCGACCGAGATGGCAGCACGGGTCTCTGCCATCATGGAAGGGCTTGAGCGGTATTCTGCCGAGATGCATGACCGACAGCCGGTGATTGCAGGCCTTGATCAGATGTCGGCCCGGGATGATCTGATCGATCCTGTTGACCTGATTCTTCCACGGGGTGTGGATCTCACATTCCCGATCCCCTGGTTTCCTGCGTATGATATCATGCAGGAAAGGGAGGTCATCGTTCCCGCCCATGCGATCTTTCATCCGGTTCAGCGAAACATGGGCCAGCTCTTCAGAACCAGCACCAACGGGATCGCCTCTGGCAATACCCTGGAAGAGGCTGTGTTTCACGGTCTCTGCGAGATCATAGAACGGGATGCCTGGTCACTTGTCGAGGCAGTGAACAAGGGCGGCCCTGTCATCACCGGTATTGAGAACCAGACGATCCTATCACTTCTGAACCGGTTCAAAGAGGCCGGGGTTGAGGTCACACTCCGAGACATCTCAAGCGATATCGGTCTTCCATCCGTGGCCGCAGTCGCCGACGATGTGACCCTCAGGGACCCTACCCTGCTTTGTATCGGGATGGGAACGCATGCAGTCCCCGAGATTGCGATTCTCCGGGCCCTCACCGAGGCTGCACAGAGCAGGGCAACGCAGATCCACGGGGCTCGCGAGGATACCCAGGATAGCCATATGAAGCGGCAGATCGGGTATGACCGGACAAAGAGGCTGAACAGGAAATGGTTTGAGAACGGGGAGTCTATCGCGTTTTCAGATATGTACGCGTTCTGTTCAGAAGACTTCCTCGATGACATCACCTACACCCTCGGGCAGCTGAAGAGGGCAGGGATCAGCCATGTCCTGGTCACTGATCTGACACGGCCTGAGATCGGGATTCCCGTCGTCAGGGTCATAGTGCCCGGGCTTGAACACTACGCGATGGATCCTGAACGGATTGGAGAGCGGTGCAGAAGTGCCAGACGTAATTATCTACCTGGGTCCAAGCCTGCCGCTGCATGAGGCAGAACTGATCCTCCCTTCCGGGTCGGCAGTGAAATACTGTCCACCGGTCAAACGGGGAGATCTCGCCTGTGCTATTGCAGCAAAGCCTCATATCATTGGTATCATCGACGGGCTCTTCTTCGAGAATGCCTCTGTCGGACACCGTGAGATCCTGGGCGCTCTCCGTGCCGGTATCAGAGTGATCGGGGCCTCGAGCATGGGCGCCCTTCGTGCTGCTGAGTTGTCATCGTTCGGGATGGCAGGGGTCGGAGAGGTTTACCGGCGCTACCAGGCCGGTGAGATCGAGTCTGATGACGAGGTTGCCCTGATCTGCAATCCCGTCTCAAACACTGCCCTGTCCGAGGCGCTGGTGAACATCAGGATCACGCTTGAGAGAGCGGAGTTGACAGGTATCATATCTCCTGATGAGGGTTCTGCCCTGTTTGCAGAGGCACAGAGGCGGTATTATCCTGACCGGATCTGGACAGAGGTTATCAGGGGGGCAGGTCTTCCTTCTGACCGGATTGAGGCGATCCTTTCCTGGGTCCGGACATCCCGGGTTGATCAGAAGCAGGATGATGCCAGGGCAGCCCTGAAGTACATCGCCTCACTCATCGCTCACAATTCCGGTGTACACCCATGACTAATACTACCCGCTACACAAGACAACTCCCGCTCTTCGGGAGGGAAGGTCAGATAAAACTGGCTGATGCAACGGTCTTTATCGCGGGAGCCGGAGGTCTCGGCTCCCCGGTTGCCACATACCTGACAGTTGCCGGCGTTGGTGAACTGATTATTGCCGATGACGACCTGGTGCAGGAGTCAAACCTGAACAGACAGTTTCTTCATGCGAACCGGAACATCGGAATGAAAAAGGTCTACTCGGCAGCAGAAACTCTCTCGGCTCTCAATCCCGATATAACACTCACAGCCATTCCTGAACGCATCACCCCCGAAACTATCAGAGGCATGACAAAGGATGCAGATATTCTGGTCGATGCAACCGATAACTTTGCGACCAGGTACCTGCTGAATGAGGCTGCCCTTGATTCAGAAATTCCCCTTGTTCATGGGGCGGTGGAGGGGTTCTCAGGCCAGATGACAACAGTCATCCCCGGTGAGACGCCATGTCTTGCGTGTCTCTTTCCTCACTCTCCACCAGAACGGGAGACTCCGGTTATCGGTGCCACAGCAGGAGTGATTGGATCTCTTCAGGCGATGGAGGTCATCAAGTACATCACCGGTTCAGGACGCCTCCTTGCAGGACGCCTCCTCATCTGGGACGGTTTGAGTGGAAGAACCGAGTATCTTTCACTGTCACCCAGACAGGACTGCAATGTCTGCCAGAAGCATACCGCGAGTACATCATGAGAGTTACAATAATCTGCTATGCCCGGTTCAGGGATGTATTTGGAGAAGAATCAACCGTCGAGGTTCCCAATTCCGCGACGATCCTGGATGCAGTCAGGGTTCTTGCAGGCCGTGCCGGTCCGGATGCCGAGCTGCTGCTGAGCTCCGATGGAACGATCAGGGAGTACGTGATGATCGTCCATCAGGGCAGCCGGGTTCGTCCGACAGATGCCGGAACCGTCACGCTCGCCGAAGGTGAAACCCTCACGCTGTTTCCACCGGTATCTGGAGGATAGATGATCGGCATAACACGCGATGATATTGACATACCTGCTCTGATCGAGAATGCGAGAAGACCGGAGACCGGTGGGATCGTGACCTTCATCGGTACGGTACGCGACGACGGATTTGAAGCTCTGGATCTTGAGGTATGTGAAGAGGTTGCAGTCAGAGATCTGAACCGGATCGCTACAGAGGCCACCGAACGGTTCTCTCTAACTTCGGTAGAGATCATCCACCGGTGTGGAAGACTCGCTCTCACCGAGACTATCGTGGCTATCGTCTGCGGTGCTGGTCACCGTCAGGAGGCGTTTGCAGGCTGCTCATGGATCCTTGAAGAGATCAAGGCCTATGTGCCGATATGGAAGAAGGATATCGGTGAGGCAGGGACCTGGCATTTCCAGTCTTTCGGTGATCAGCAGCCAGGATTGTAAGGCGTCCCTTGCTCTTCCTTTTCTTTGTGAGTATCCAATGATCTGAGCAGATGGATATCACGATCCGGGAGGCAACACCCGCTGATGCTGCCACCATTGCCCAGTACAATCAGCGTATGGCGATGGAGACCGAGAAGAGGTTCCTTCACCCTGCAACTGTTGAAAAGGGTGTCTCCATGCTTCTCTCAAGTCCGGAGAAGGGCTTTTACCTGATTGCAGAATCATCCGGAGTTCCTGCTGGTCAGTGCATGGTCACATATGAGTGGAGTGACTGGCGATGTGGGGACTTCTGGTGGATCCAGTCGGTGTACGTCCTTCCGGAGTTTAGAAGAAACGGAATTTTCTCTGCCATGTATTGCAATATCCTGGAGCGTGCAGCATCAGCCGATCTGGTTGCAGGCATCAGACTGTACGTGGAGAAACAGAACACTATTGCACAGCAGACCTATCTCAGCCTCGGGATGGATCATGCCCATTACGCGATGCTGGAGAGGGACTTTACGAAAGACCCGATGAAGTAAAGGGCGAGTGTCGCGGACACAGGACGGCACTGCACCCGCTATGGTGCTCCCGGAATCGGTGTCTGGTACCACCGCTGATCATCCCATCTCTTCCACCAGGGATACAGGTACTCGGTGAGTGCGTATTGATCCGGGGATGCGATCCGGATTCCCTGAGAGAGAATCCGGATCTGCATGTACAACGGGAGCAGTTCGAATATCCTGATATCGTAGAGATCTGCCCTGATATGACGCCATGCCTGCCGCTGTAGATGAACAGGGTTTATGTCACTTCCTGCAACCAGGCAGAGATCGATGTCACTACGCTCATCAGCCTTTCCTACAGCCTGTGAGCCATACAGGAAAACCCCGAATGGTGTCACCGGAAGAGTCGCAAGATCCTTCAGTATCTGCGCTATCAGGCTCTGTTGATCCATTCCTCGATCACCAGTACAAGTGAGCGGATCTCTGGAAGTGACTGCTCTATCCCTGCCAATGCAAGGGATTCATCGGTTCCGTTGTACCGGTGAATGATCCTATTCCGCAGCCCGTTCATCTCACGGAGCAGTTGCTTCTGATCAGGTGAGAAGAGATCGATCCTATCGATGTTGGAGTAGTCATCCCGTGCAGGTTGCTGGTTGTCACGCAGAAACATGGAGATACAGTCCATAGTCGCCTCGGTGATCTCCTGAAATGCTTTGAATATTGCCAGCGTGGTCTTCGTATCTGTCTTCAGATCATTGCCTGATTCTGTAATCCATGTCTCAATGAGGTCTGCACGCCCGTGAATCCAGAGAATTTTATCCCGGTAACGAAGGCGGCGATCCTCATCCATACATAGTGATCCGCTCTTCATCGTAAAAATTATGGCTTTCGCTTCAGGACCCTGAAGACGGCTGGGAAGCCGTATATTGTTCCTACCTCCCCACGGTCCTCAGGGCATACCTGAACCCGACGACCAGGTGAAACCCGACCGTCAGCACCCGGTCAAGAAGAGCAATTGCAAATCCGGCTGCGGCCGGGATACCATACTGTGCAAAGACTGTCACATACCCGCCCTCGACAAAGCCGAGCCCGGAAATGGATATCGGGATCAGGGCGAGGGCGCTTATCAGCGGTTGAATAAAGATCAACTCCTGTATCGGGAGCACGAATCCTGCTGCCAGTGCGATAAGAACAACCCGCAGACTCTGGAGGATCCAGATCAGGAGTGTGAAGAGAATGGATGCTCCCATTGTCGGTACAGGATGGGAGAGTGCATCCATGGCTTCCCCGAGATCGCTAGCAAACGAGGAGAGCCTGGGCATCCTGAAGATATGCACGAGGTTCAGCACTGCTGATCGCTTCACCCAGAATGCAGTGAGCAGCACGATCGGGATCGAGAGGACTCCGGTCATCATCAGGAGCAGCCCTGGTGAATGGGCAGCTGAGAGGAGGAGGAGTCCCCCGCACCCGAGGAGAAATATTGCTACAAAGTCGCAGTAGCGATCGAGAAACACAGACCCGAGCCCGGCATGGGCAGGCACCCGGTCCCGGATCGTAAGCGGCCGCGAGATCTCCCCGACCCGGGCAGGTGTCATATCAGACATCAGTATTCCGGCAACAAATCCCTGGTACGCAACCAGCACAGGAACCTGGTATCCCATCTGCCTGAGGATAAACCGCCACCTGAGAGAGAGAAGAAGCAGGGTGATCGCGTACACCATGATAGCAACCACGAGCAAAGAGACCTGCACCCCTGCAAGGGCATCCAGGATCTCTTGGGGGTTGAACCTGAAGAGGAGCCATACGATGATAACGATACCGATAGCAAACTTGAGGACAGTCTTCAACCAGGCTGGAATAGTAGTGATCATCATCATGGAAAAACTGGGTGAGAACAGCCATCAGCCGGCTGCAGGCAGTATTCTTCTCAGTAATCGCCGGATTACCAGATAAACGAGATTACCGTTTCTCCCACCTGAGCAGGTTCATGACCTGGGCAAGGGTACTCCCCTCGCGAATCTCAGCCCTGATGCGGTCTTCGGTCTTCTTCACCTCAAGGGCCCTTCTGGCAACCTCGTACCCCCGCTCCTTCGGCACCACGACAACCCCGCTCTCATCAGCAATGATCCAGTCACCAGGTCGTACTGTCTGGCCTGCACACCTGATCTCTGCGTTGATCTCCCCGAACCCCTTCGGCTCACCTGCATTGGGCACCGTTGCCTTTGCCCAGAGAGGGAAGTTCATCTTTCTGATGTCGTCAACATCCCTTACCGCCCCATCGATAACAACACCAGTAACACCCCGGTTTCGTGCCGAGAGCGTTGCGAGTTCTCCCCACGGGGCCACATCGGTGACCTGGTCATTGCTGATAACAAGGAAATCCCCTCCACCAGCCACGTTTATCGCCTCTACCGGCTTTGCCCAGTCACCACCGATCGTCTGCACGGTCACTGCCTTTCCCACTGCCTTTGTGCCAGGGCAGATGGAAAATATCCCGTGCATGGCTCCTTTCCTGTGCATCGCATCGGTAACATGGGGTGCAGACACCTGGCTGAATATCCTGCGTATCTCGCTCTCCTGATCCGGAGGCTGCCAGCCGCCTGCCACCGGGTTGTCCAGGGATGTGCGGATCTCCCTGGCGGAGCCGGTAACATCAGCAGATCGCACGATCCACCCGCCGACGATCACGATCTCTGCCCCGAGCCTGACCGCCTCACCTGCAATGGCAGCATCTATCCCGCCTGCCACCGCTACCGGAAGAGAGACAATCCCCTTTATCTGTGTCAGCACTTCAAGGGGATTTTTCCCGGTCATCTGCTGATCAATCCCGGTATGAACAGCGATGATATCAACCCCAAGGGTCTCAAGTTCCCTGGCCCGGGCTGACGGATCTGCCACATTCAGCAGATCGGTCATGATCTTCACCCCGTATTTGGCACCTGCCCGGACAGCTTCAGCAATAACATTATCATCAGCAGAACCCAGTACACAGACCACAGAAGCTCCTGCCTTTGCAGCCATCTCCACCTCGATGGCCCCGGTGTCTGCGGTCTTCATATCTGCAACGATCGCTCTACCGGGAAACGCTTTAGCAAGGGCGGTTACCGCAGCCATCCCCTCGCTCTTGATCAGGGGAGTTCCTGCTTCCAGCCAGTCGGCTCCTCCGGCAACAGCGTCTCCTGCAATCCGGAGTGCCCGATCCGTCTCGACCAGGTCAAGTGCAACCTGCAGGATGGGTGGACTCATGTGGTACAGATCTGCCTGACTCAGGGATAATCATTCCTTTTACCAGCCCTGGATCACCCGGTTTCTCTCTTCTCCTGCTGAATGCAGCAGAGAACAGTTAAAATCACTGCCACCCAACTATCCTGTTACCGCAGATCTGCTCTATTGCAGGTTCTGGTGGGCGGGGTCATCACATGGTCAGTCAGCGAGAGCTCTGGAGATCACTTCTGGTTTTTCTTCTCATAACAGCCGTCTTAACAGTCCCTTGTATGGCAGACGGTTCTAACAGCTCTGCAAACAGTTCATCAGGAACGGAAAATACCTCCTCCAATCTTACCGATGCGCCGTATGTGCCGGGAGAGATTATTATCAAATATAAGAATACGGATGGGATCTCTGCGATGAGTGTTGCCTCAACGAAACTGGCAAGTCTGGGTGCAGAAGTGACCGATGACTTTTCAGCAGAAGGCCTCAAAGGGATGCAGATGATCGACGTGGACGCCTCGGTATCGGTGGAGAAGGCCATCGAGGAACTGAACAAATCGTCGTATGTGGCATATGCAGAGCCGAACTATGTCATCCAGCTCTCCCTCCCCTCAACACCCGAACTTCCCGGAAACGAATCCTTCGGTGCACAATCGGTCTCCGGTGCACCGAATGATCCCCGTTTCTCTGAACAATGGGCCCTCTCCAACACCGGCCAGAACAGCGGAACGTCAGGGGCAGACATCGGTGCCCTCTCTGCCTGGTCCGTGAGTAAGGGGTCTGACTCTGTCGTGGTCGCGGTCATTGACACCGGTGTCGACTACTCCCACCCGGACCTTGCTGCAAACATCTGGACCAACCCGGGAGAGATCGCCGGGAACGGCATCGACGATGATGGGAACGGTTATATTGACGATGTTCACGGCTGGGACTTCATCAACAACGACAACAATCCCATGGATGACAACGGTCATGGAACCCACTGTGCCGGGGTCATCGGTGCGGTAGGGAATAACGGGGTCGGAATCAGCGGAGTGAACCAGAAGGTGAAGATCATGCCGCTCAAGTTCCTTCGGGCAGATGGAACCGGTGATGTTGCGGCATCCCTCAATTCAATCGCATATGCACGCAAGATGGGAGCGAACGTGATCAGCTGCTCCTGGGGCGGTACTGCAAAGAGTCAGGCACTCGAAGACGCGATATCTGCAACAAACACACTGTTTGCCTGTGCTGCAGGCAACTCAGGTATCAACACCGACACAATCCCCCAGTACCCTTCCTGTTTTACAGAGGCACAGATCATATCTGTTGCTGCAAGCACTGCCAAGGATGGTATCCCGTCCTACTCAAATTATGGGCCAACATCGGTGGACGTTGCAGCCCCTGGTGATGGTATCCTCTCCGCGTATCCGACATCGCTCGGATCCCAATACATGAGCATGAAGGGCACCTCGATGGCAACACCCCATGTTGCCGGTCTTGCTGCCCTGCTCCTCTCAAAGAAACCAGGCCTAACACCTGTAGAACTGAAGTCGCTGATCATGGGCAATGTTGATACAGTCTCTGCATGGTCAGGAAAGACCGTGACCAGTGGGAGGATCGATGCAGGAAAGACTCTTTCTGCCCTTGCAGGAGGGTCAGTGACGACCCTCCCGGGTCAGTCCAATGGCCCGAAGGATCTCAACGGTGACGGGGTGTACGAGGATCTCAACGGGAACGGAAGACTTGAATTCGCAGACGTAAGCCTGTTCTTCAAGTACATGGACTGGATCAAGGCCAATGAGCCGGTTAAAGCCTTCGATGTATCAGGAAACGCAAAGATAGACTACAGCGATCTGGTAAAACTCTTCCAGAGTATCTGATGTAAGAAGCAAAAGAAAAAAAATTAAAATCTACTGTTCTTCTTCTTTCCAGGTATCGGTGAAAGAGACCACGTCCAGATGCTTCTTCTTTGGCATTGAGATCTCTTTTGGAAACCCGCCTGCGATCAGGGAGACAAGCGTATACTTTTCAGGGACATTCAGGAGTTTTCTCACCGGTTCTGCGTACTCCTTCTTATCACCTGCAACCCAGCAGGTACCGAGGCCATATCCCTGCAGGCAGATGATTACATTCTCGGTTGCAGCGCATCCATCCTCAAGGTAATACTTTGCCTCCTTCTCTCCGAAAACGGCAAAACAGACCGCGGCGTTCTCAATGAACCTTCCGTGATCGGTCAGGTCAGCGAGCTGCTTCAGCAGGGTCTTGTCCCTGATCGCCCCGAAGAGCCAGGGCTGGAGGTTCATCGCCGTAGGAGCAAGCCGGGCGCATTCGAGGGCTTCGTGGATGATCTCATCATTAACCGGTACATCAGTGAAGCTGCGGACACTTCGCCGCGATTTGATGAGTGTTGCCCCAAGATTCATGGGATGTATTCTATCTGGATCCAAAAAAAGATTGAGGTTCTGGTATCCTTTCGGTACAACACTCCTATCTCCGCCCAGCTGTATGAAGCAGGGCTACGACTATGAGAGTTGCAAGGGCAACCCCAACCGGCAGGGGCGAGGCCTGGGTGGGTGTTGGCGCCGCTGTGGCAGGAACCGGGGTCACTGACGGCGAAGGGGGAATTGTCGTACGTGTTGCATTCACAGTCGGCTGTACCGATTCTGCTGCTGAAGGCGTCTGCAGGGAAACGACTACCGGGGCCGGCGGAAGGGTTGCGGGTATCGTTCCTGCAGGAGAGGCTGCAGCCGTACTTGTTGACGTATGCACCGGAACTGGTGCTCCCGATGCCAGTGTCTGAATCGGCGCCTTTTTTCCCGTCGGGGTTTGCGTGACTTTCTGCTCTCCGGTGCCTGTGGGATCAGAACCGGTGTCAGCCCTTTGATCTGATCCTGCCTCTATCTCCACCTGTTTTCCTGAACCTGAAAGAGGGTTAATATCCTGTATCAGCACCGTCACCTCCTCTGATACCCCGGTTCCCGGGTCAGCACTGTTTGAGTCCAGTTCGTTTGCCGTGCACTTCGCCTGGATAGTATACGTCCCCGCCTCTGTCCCTCCCGTATTCCAGATCGGTCCTGTATCGAATAAGGCTGAACTTACTGGAATGCCGGTGAGGCTGAATGAGCCTGACGGCCCGGAGACTGCTGAGTACTCGATCTTCTCAGGGCTGATGATGATGATGTCCACCGGGGCACCGGTGAGACCGCCCCGAGATCTGAGTTCATACAGGTTGCTCTCGATCTGAAACGAAGCCAGATGCCCCCTGGGCAGCCATTTGCCGGTGGCATCAAAGTCCGAGGTGGTATCAGTAATCTTCACCCGCATCTTCGGCTTTTTGATCTTCATCACCGGGGTCTTTCCTGTAAGTGAGTACCAGATCCCTTCTCTTCCTGAGAACGAGGCACTGAGTGCAGAGAAGCTGGTCGGGCTTGAGACCGTGATTGTGTCTGCCGGGGTCTCATCAAGCGAGGTCCCGGGAGCCCACCAGGCAAGCTGACTGCCAGGACTGACACCTGATCCGCTGATGTCAAGGTTTTCCTCCCCGATGAAGACCGTTCCTCCCGGGGGAACAGTCCTGATGTCTGCCAGTGTCAGGGGGACCAGAGTCAGAATGAGAATGATACAAAGAGCTGCTATCCACGATCGCATGAAGCAATCAGGTTTCTTCTGGTGTATATAGGTTTACCTGACCTGGGGCACCCTGATAAACCCGGGTAGCAAACCTGATCGCATGGCTATTGCAACCGTTGCAGCTGGGTGTTTCTGGGGCGTTGAGGCGGCGTTTCAGCAGGTGGCAGGTGTTCTTGTAACCCGGGTCGGTTATACCGGTGGAACAACGGCGAATCCGACCTACCGGGATGTCTGTTCTGATCGGACCGGGCATGCAGAGGCTGTGCAGATAGAGTATGATCCGGAGCAGGTCTCCTACCGGCAACTGCTTGAGATCTTCTTTCGTCTTCACGATCCGACCCAGCTGAACAGGCAGGGCCCGGACGAGGGAACCCAGTACAGGTCGATGATATTCTATAACACTGACGAAGAGCGGGATGAAGCGATCCGGCTTATCGATGAGATCAATAGGTCGGGGTTACACAGTTCACCGGTTGTAACTGAGGTTGTTCCTGCAGAAACTTTCTGGCAGGCAGAGGCGGAGCATCAGTCCTACTTCCTGAAGATGGGGAGACGGTACGGCGGACTGTAGTGATCCAATCGATATCGTGAAAATTGTTTACTGATGCGGACCGGTTGAGAAGAAGAGGTTCAGTTCCCTGCCTGGACCATGGGCCGGTTCATATTACGCCAGTAGTTGATCAGTTCACGGATCGTCTCTGCAAACTTCTCGAACTGAACAGGCTTTACGACGTAGCTGTTTGCCCCGAGCTGATAACTCTTTACCACATCGATATCCTGGTTAGATGATGTGAAGACCACGACCGGGTGGGTGACTGTGCGCGGATTTTCCTTGAGGGCCTTGAGAACTTCTATCCCGTCCATGAGTGGCATTTTCAGATCAAGAAATATTACAGCAGGATAATCCAGCTCATTGCCCTCGAACTTTCCGGTGCCGAGGAGGTACTCAAGTGCTTCCCTTCCGTCTGGAAAGACCCGCACCTGATCCCCCATATCGATCCACTCTACAACATTGAGGAAGAGCTCGATATCATTCTGGCTGTCCTCAATGAGTATCAACTCCAAACCTGCGTCACTTCGTGCCATGTACCATCCCTACTGTAAAGAAGAAGGTCGTCCCTGATCCTTCTTCTGATATGACCCTGATGTGCCCGCCATGCCTGATAACAATCCGTTTTGCGATTGCAAGGCCGACGCCTGTTCCTTCGTACTCTCCTGCAGGATGCAGCCGGTGGAACACGTCAAATATCTTATCTGCATACTGCATATCAAAACCTATCCCATTGTCCTGCACGAAGTACTCGGGTTCACCATCAGTGATCGTGTAACCAACCCTGATCTTCGGCCTGTGCTGCCGCTGTGAGAACTTTATCGCATTCGAGAGGAGGCTCGCAAGCACCTGTCTGATCATGAGTGCGTCACCCCGGACAGGCGGGAGTTCATCAATTGTTACCTCGAACCGGACCAGCGGGTACACATTTCTGAGTTCCATGACGACTTCCTTTGCCATCGCCTCCATATCGATGACTGATCGCTCGATCTGTCTTCGTGACATTCTGGAGAAGTTGAGCAGATCATCGATCAGCTGGTCCATGAGCCTGATGTTCTCGTGAATCTTCCCAAGGTAGTAGGAAACCTCTTGTTTATGGTCAGGTTCAGTTTTTAATCTAAATATGTGGGCAAATCCGTCGATAGCTCTGAGTGGGGCTCTGAGATCATGGGAGACGGTATAGGTGAATGAGTCGAGCTCATGCACGATGGCCTCAAGTTCCTGGGTTCGTGTCTTGACCTCATGTTCCAGCATCTGATTCATATTCTGGCGCGCAAGCTCTACCTGATGCTTGTCTGTAGTATCCCTGATGATCGTCACGATCTTCTCTACTCTGCCATCAAACCAGATCGGAATCTTACGGGTCTCTGTGTGTATCTCCCCTTTCTGTCCTTTTTCCAGATTCTGTAGTTCTTCGCTGATCAGCATCCTGCCGGTCTCAAAGACCTCCACATATTCTGATCTGATCTTGTCGTCCAGAAACGGAAATACATCAAATAGATTCCGGTTTACCAGGGATTCGGCAGGAGGAAGATCTATCCAGGCCTTGAATGCGTGGTTGATCAGGAGTACAGTGTATGACCGGTCGATCACATGAACACCGTCCACCATGGCGTTGATGGTTGAACGGTAGAGCATGTCAGATGCCCGGACACTCTCGTCCAGCAGTTTTAGTCTGGTGATCTCCCTGCCAACTGACAGGTACTCGGTGACAGTCCCGTCTTCTCCGAAGAGTGCAGTGTCATTCCACTGTACCCACCTGATTCCTCCGTCCAGGGCCCGAACCTGCTGATCGATTATGCCTGACGGACTATCTTTGGTCAGTGATGCGAGATGCTTCTCCATTACCCTGCGCTCATCCCGGGTCATCTTTGGTGTGAACCGCGACCCGAGCATCTCATCACTACTCTTTTCAAAAAACCGGCAGTATGCTTCGTTCACGAAGAGATGATCTCCGTCTGGTCTGAACCTGCATATCAGTTCGGTCTGGGTCTCTACCACGGTGCGGTACCGCTCCTCGCTCTGGAGGAGTTTCTCCTCCTCTTCGCGGAGCTCATGTACCAGGGCCCTGATGCTAGAGACGAGCCGTATCGTACTCTCCTGGAGCCTGAGAAGTTCGATTGTGACGCCGGTTCTGATGCTGTGATCCAGATCTCCATCAGCCAGCCTGTCAACATCCTCGACCAGTTCTTCTATCGGTCTGGTGATCCTGCGGGAGATCTGAAGAGAGAGCAGAAGTCCGGATATAATGGCTATTGCTGCAAGGATGAGGTGGTATCCGAGCAGGTACCCCAGTTTGTCCTGCATCCGCTGATTTTTATATGTGATCTCTGCAATGAGGCTCATGTCAGCGCCATACAGATCGTTGCGCATATCAATGAGGAGGTACTTAACGGTGGATCCGTTCTCCGGATGTACAAACTCACGGCTATTGCGATCATTAAGGATGCTGCTGATGATGGACCGTTCCTCGCTGGTGGCATTATATCCAGCATCCCCGACGAGTCTGAAATTTTTTCTGAACAGGCGGGAGTGATCGATGTCAGGATTTATCGCTCCGACCTGATCCATCACGTTTCGATAGTCCTGACGCAGCTTCTCCTGGCCGAACTCCTGCCTGCTCAAAGCAAGCTCGATGATATACTGGTGATCAGGAGTGGGCATGTATGCGTATTTGGTCAGGTTCCGGGTGTAATAGTCGGTCACAATCCGATCCGGGTAGAATTTGTTTGTTGTACTGATATTCTTTAAAAATTCTGCAAAATCAGGGTAAACCGTGTTAAAATCGAGTAACGGGGCCAGGGTATTGGAACTTTTCACGATGACTGCCGAACGGTTGATGATATGGACCTCCATCTCCAGTCTTTGGCTGAGGTCCTGGAGATCCATCTGCGAGAGGTTTCCACCTGTTTTACTATACCTGTCCATCACCAGTGAGAACCCGTCCTGCATCTCGCTGTTGAAGGAGTTATCGTAGATCTCAAGCCCGGTATTGATCAGATAAAACGAGGTGTTGATCATCTGCTCGGAATGGTCCCTGAGTATCCGGGTCTCTTCTTTCACTGCCTCGGTTGTGAAGAGATAATTTATAAGGATCATCCCGGAGACGATGAAAACAACGATGCAGAAGATAGTGAGTGAGAACACCCGGGACAGTTTCCATCTCTCAAGCATTCTTCTCCCAACCTTCTCTCTGACCTGATCTGGTTTGTTACCCACAGAGAACGATAAACCTTACTACTTGAATCTTCCGGCTAGACACTTCATTCTTCGTCATACTCCTCCTCTTCATCTGATCCTTCATCATCGCCTGTATCTCCGAAGTCTTCTGCATCCAGGTCAGCGACGGGAATTCCCTGCATGATCAGTTCCCAGGCATTTTCGTCACCTGCATACGCTTCCGGCCATGGATCACACTGGCTCAGGGCTGCAACCAGGGTTTTCATTGACGCTTCAAGAGAGGCGTTTCTTGCCTCAAGTATGGCAATTCTGGTGTGAAGACTTTCAGGGTCATCTGATCCCTCCTTCTCTTCCTTCTCCACTGATGGCACAGGTCTGATTACCCTCATCATCTCGTCAGGCGGCCAGAGGAGAAGGAAACGGGAGGAACCAAGGGCCTGCACAAGGGTTACAAGATCATCAGGGCTGATATCCTGTCTGTCCCTGCTGATGATGAGCCCGGCAGCATCGTTGCTCTTGAGATATTCAACTGCTTTTTTCAGGCTCTCAACCGGTACAAACCGGTCCTCCTTGTCACCAGCCTGACCCTCTGTCAAACCATCTCTGGTCTTTCGGAGGGTAAGGATTGGTAAGCCCGGCCCGGTCTGTTGCTCAGTGATGGTGCTCACCACGGGTGTATAATAGTGTAGAGGACAGCCCTGAACGTTGCACGTACCAGAGATCGATGCCCCATCAGATGAGGCCTCCGATTTTAAACGATGACGGCCGGGTGGTCCCAGCCGTACATCAAAAGTGAATGGTGGAGTTTCGGGCTCCTTTTAATGAGTGGTTTACTGATCTGCGATCAGTGTTGCTGGTCTTCCTGTCAGTGCGAGCCGATCGCGAGTGATATCCCCCGTTGGATACATTCGGTTCCGTCGTTCTCGCACCCCATCTTGCTTAAGGTGATTCCTTTGTTGTACCATGCTTCTGCATGGAGAGGGTCATGTTCGAGTGCCATGTCATAGCAGGCAACAGCCTCTTTGTACCTGCCAAGCATGTCCATCACATTACCTTTTGAATGGTACGCCCTTGCATTCCCGGGATCGATCATGAGAACCTGATCATAGATCTCAAGTGCCTTTGTGAGATCCCCGCTATGTTTCCTCTCATTGGCCTGATGCAGAATGATCTCTGCATGCGGGTTTGTGACTGTTATGATCCTTCCATTGGATCGTATGTGTTCTGACTGAGATACCATCGTACTCCTACCTGAATTGTCTGATGCAAAAGCAGAGCCCTGTATACAGTATGCATCGCTGAAGATGTCTCAACACAGGTAGCAGACCGTTGATCTGCTGATGAGTGCCCGGGTACCGGGCAGTAACCGGGTAGTATCATCATCCATACCCGCAAAACGCCATGGAAATTCTGTCGGTTATACAGAGATCACACATTCTCCGCGTCAATAGCATCAGATTCGCGATGGCACAGGGCAGGCCGGATCTTTGGGGTATGGCTGTGCATGAGTGTTCAACCCTCCCAATGAGGGCTGATTGCTATGGGTAATGTATGACAATAAGGATTTTCTACGCAATACCGCATGGCATCTCTGACTGGCAGAATGCCTGTTCGTCCAACCGCTATATAAAACAGTCCCCGCTGCCTGATATCCCGCAGATACCTGATGAGCCGTGATATCTGAATAAGAATGATAATCTACCGTTGAATTAGTATTTAAGTCTTTATTTTTGATTTTATTGCGTGGCATACTTTTATTAGTTAAGATCTGAAATTTCACGTATGGCTGCAGAGAGGGATAACCTCAATAAAATCCGGTCTCTGCTCAAATTTCACCCCCGCGGCCTAACCATATCAGATATTTCGCAGCGTCTGAAAATGAACCGGAATTCGGTTGCGAAGTACTTAGAGATCCTGGAAATCTCCGGATGTGTGGAATTGCGGCAGATGGGGGCTGCAAAGGTCTTTTATCTCTCCCAACGAATTCCGCTTGCTGCGATCCTCGGATTCACCAAAGAAGGGATCGTGGTCATCAATGAGGAAGGCAGGATCAACCAGGTGAATGACCGGTTCTGCCAGATGTTTGAACTCAACCAGCAGGAAATTCTGAGTGCCCCGATATCGGTTCTCCCCCAGAACCTGCTTCGTGTCCTTACCAGTCCCCGCTTTTTGGACAGTCCTGATGAGAAGGCCGAACAGACCCGGATACTCAGGATGGACCAGTATGACTGGACGCAGTATTACAAGGTCAGGATACTGAACACCATCTTCGATACCGGCGAACACGGTCAGACGGTGATCATCGAGGATATCACCCTAGAGAAGGAGATGGAGGAGCGGCTTCGCATCAACGAAGCACGGTACCGCGGGATCGTCGAGGATCAGCTCGAGATGATCTGCAGGTATACACCTCAGGGAAAGATCACCTTTGCCAACGATGCCTTCTGCAAGAGTCTGCGAATCAACACTGATGAGGTTATAGGCAGGTCGGTGATCGCATATCTTCCTCCCGAGTCTGTCTCACGGCTTCAGGCCGGGATGCAGGCCTGCACACCGGGTTCTCCGGTATGGGACCTTGAGATTAAGGTGAGCCTCCCTGGAGATGATCCACGCTGGCAGCACTGGATCTACCGGGGGATATTTGACGAGAATGAAGTAATCATCGAGTACCAGGGTGTAGGGCGTGACATCACCGACCGAAAGCGTAGCGAGATCGAGCTGCTGATAAAGAGCTGGGCTATCGAGTCATCTGTCATCCCGATTGGGCTCTCAACACTTGAAGGAATCGTCACCTATGTAAACCCGGCATTTCTGCAGATGTGGGGGTATAATCACATCTCTGATGTGATAGGACTCCCTATTGAGCACTTTGCCCATGGAAATGTTGACTCACTGCGCAGCATCTTTGAGATCAGGCAGACTGTCGCCCGTGAAGCGTGTTACTCGGGTGAAATGGCAGGGCTCCGCAGGTCTGGTGTAAAATTCAACCTCCTGATCACGGTCTCGGTTGTAAAAGATACGGCAGGGACCCCGCTCTGCCTGATCGCATACTTCAACGATATCTCATCCCAGATCCGGATGAACCGCGAGGTGCAGATGAAGGAGACTGCGATCTCCCATTCGTCTGAAGGTGTCGCGATCATCTGTCCGGACGGGCGGATCAGTTACAACAATCAATCATTCATCCGGATATTCCAACGGCTTCCTGAACGTGATCTCTACGGAAAACAGATCGATCTTGTCTACTCAAGTTACCCCCAGCTTGAGGGGAAGAGAGAGGAGATCTCTGACTCACTGGTCAAAAAAGGGAGCTGGACCAGTATCATATCTGATATCACCGAGGACGGCAAGACGAGTATCATCCAGATTCATCTCTCCCGTTCCAAGGATACGGGGGGAAATCACCTATGCACCATCTTTTCAGCCCTTGATATTACCGAGCAGCGGATGATCGAGGAGTCGCTCTCTATGATGTATCATCATCTGGAGGAGGCCATCGAGCATGTCAGCGATCCCACGTTTATCCTTGATAATCACCGGCGTGTGGTTGCCTGGAACAATGCGATGGCTGCCCTTTCCGGGTACAGCAGGGATGAGATGATAGGGACCGCCGGGTATCGTGATGCCTGCAAGCGGTTTGAGCCTGGCATTCCCCTCCTTGCTGATCTGGTCGATCTCCCGGTCCGGGATTTGATCCGAAATTATCCATCTGTCTCAAGGTTTGGTACCGGTCTGTTCACCGAGGCGTTTCTTCCATCCCTGCAGAACGGGAAAGGTGCAGTGATCTGGGCAAAGGCTTCACCGATCCTCAATACAACGGGGCGGACTATCGGTGTGATCCAGACGATGAAGGATATGACCAACTGGAAGCGGATAACCGAGCACGGGATAACCCGGGAGACCTCCTGATCTTCGTCAGGGTTGTCTCTGTCCTGTTTTTTGTCTCTTCTATCAGGGGAATCGTATCTTCATGGTCGTGATTGCAGCCAGGAGGATAAGCGTGATCCCGTTCGCGAGTATGACGGGTAATTCTCCGATTACAAGGCCGTATATGAACCAGAGTGTCATTCCCGTCATGAGGAGCAGGAGCATTCCGTAGCTGATATCATGGGCGTGACGGGTCTTATACGTCTGCCAGACCTGGGGAAGGAATGCAACCGTCGAACATATTGCTGCTATATATCCGGTTGCGTGGAGAATATCCATGATACTGTTCAACCGGGATGGTCATAGGAGTTTTGGAAATATCCTGCGCAGGCAGCGGAGTTCTCCTGTAGATCATCATTCCTGCGTTTAACCTGTATTCCACTAAAAAAGAGGTTGTATCGTGAGATTGAAGGAGTCAGGCGATTATTTTGTCTCGTACTTCTTGAGAGCGGTTGTTATCTTCTGTATCCGTTCAAAGGTGATCGTCTTCACTTTCTGTGCTGCAATGTCGAAGATAAGGTTTGGCGGGACGTCCACCTCTTCGGCAAACTTGGTCTGTGTGATCTTCTTCTTTGCAGTGAGTGCGTTGAGGCGTTCAGAGACACTTACCGGTACCGGGACCATGGTTTCCGGCGCAGGCTGAACGAGTTTGCGTCCACGCTTTACCGGTCCAGCCTTCTGTGCCGCAGCTGGAGTCTTTGGCTTTGCTGCTGCCTTTGCTGCTGCCTTTGCCGGGGCCGCTTTTGCAGCTGCTTTTGCAGCTGCTTTCGGTACTGATGCCTTTGCTGCAACAGGTGCCTTCTTTACCGGAGTCTTCGGCTTTGATACTGCCTTTGCCGGGGCTGCTTTCACAGGTGCTTTTTCGGCTGCTGCCGCTACCGGTGAAATCTTTCCCTTGACCTCTTTCATTTCAGTCTGCAGGGCGCCTACTGTCTTGTTTAACTGGAGCAGTTGCTTTGCCTGCATATCAATGATCTTTTTGAGATCGGAAATTTCAGAGGTATTTGCATTTGCCTGAACCGGTTTGGGTTTTGCCACTGGCTTTACCGGCTTTCTTGCTGTTGTTTTTGGTGCTGGTTTTGTTGCCATTATTTCCCCCCTATCTGATGATTGTCGTATACCGCTTTGAAATATGAGTATATCGGATGGTATTGATTGACGTATTCTGTCTCAACCTACAATCATCAGGTATCCCTTCATATTATGAACATGATATTTAAAAATTTATAGGCGATTTTAGCTGATCATACCGGGGCGGGAATGATTGGCCCCGCTCATGTCAGGGATCTAATTTCTGTGTTTCTGAATCCCTGTCATTCGTCTGGATGCCTAATGTAACATTATTTAGAACCATCCTGGTTCTTCTGACCTGTTTTTAGCAACGTCGCGTATGGTAATGATAACTAGCGAACATAAATTATGTTCTAACTTTTAAAGCTAAATGGATGAGGTTTTTTCCTGTAAGCCTGAAGGGATTACCTTAATTCTTCTCTTCACATGTGGGTCTTCGATGGCGAGTGACGGTCCAGGAAACCTGATTGTGCAGAAGAGGTCGAAAAAAAAGGATTTAATCAGAGTATCAGCATAGTCGATGTTCGATCCGAGACGCACGAGATTATGTGTATCACATACACCCCCCATCGGAGTCTTATGTGACAATTACTTCTGATGTCAAGGAAATATATAATTTTAATCCTTTTAAATCACCGGCCATACATGCGTTCCTTCCCGGGATTCGCAGATATCTCGGATAATTACAGGGTTTTGGGATTTACAATTCTGAATTATTGGTGAGGAAACTAGCAGGTTCATGTTATTTAGGCGGTTGTGCAAAATTTTTCAGCCGCGTTTATTCTGATGGTTATTACAGGATATCAGGTCATACGAAGGTTTGATCAGTTTTTGTTTGCGTGTTGAAGGAGTTATCATGGAGTCCTGTAAGGAAGCCATTGAGGAGGTTCATCCCAAGGTGTGTGTGTGATACTCTACACTCACGAAATTCACCTTCTGCTCACCTTTCTGGAAGAATCAGGAGTTTAGATTCCGTTGATGTCAAACAATCAGAAAGACTGACTGTGTACGCTGTTCAGACACGGTACCCCGGGTATTCTGTACCTGCCGAAGAGAGGCATTATATCCTGGCTCTCTCCGGCAGAACAGGGTATCACCTGGTCAGCAAATCTCATACTGACGAAATACCGGCGTCAATAACTCGTATTCCCTTCCCTCCCCTCCGCTTGCGTCTTCTGCTCACGCTGGTAGCATGTCTCGCATAAACTGACCTGTTGCTGTGGGTCTACCCAGACAGCAGGTCTTGTCCTGCAGACCGAACATTTCCCGGTCGGACTGCTCCGGTGTACCATGGTATCGGCTCTGATGATTCCCGGAATCGTCCTGACAGAGAGGGCTTCCCTGACCTGGGCAGCCTCAAAGCAGATCGGGCAGAGCACCCGTCTCTCCGCTTTTCCATGAGTATTTCTCTCCTGATACCTGGTGTATGGACTCCCACAGACTGAACATGGTCTCTTCTCCGGCCATCCATCCACCTCGGCAAAATCTGCAGACCTGATCTGTGGTTCATCATTCCGGGCGGCAGAAGCGGCACCATGCGGCAGGGTATGCTGATCACCCGCTCTGCATTCTACACCCCTTTCGGGCGTTATGCCGTCATCTGGTGAGATCTGATCCACGTGGGCGGCAATGCGGCAGATCCCGGGATCAGAGGTACTGCACCGCCCCTTTTTATCCTCACACCCACACTGCTTCATACCTCCACCTTCTGCCGCTCTCTGATCTGAATCTCTATTATCTTGTATATTATTAGAATCAGAAGAGGATTCATTCCCTTTTTCAGAGCGGCAGCCTCCCGCATCGTTCCGCTTTGGGCCATCTTCTGCCGCACTGCCGCCCGGACCCTCATCTGTGAGATCAGACCCCCTCTCCACAGGTGCCAGCCAGACAACTCCTCCCTCTGACCAGGTAAGATACAGGGATGGATCCCAGGTGTACACCCTCTGTCGCTTTTGTGTGTGTCTTCCATCAGAACCTGATGTCACGGTCCGGTCATAGAACGAGACTGCCGAACATTTTGCCAGAAGACCTGAGTAGATCTGCCCCTTACTCAAATATCCGTTCAGCAGTTTGTGAATCGTGCTGTTACTCCATTCTGAAAGCGTCTGCAGATCGCTGATTGTCAGTTCAGGCCTTCCTGCCGAGTTCATTATAGCAACCAGTTCTGCTTCTCTCCTCGTGAGTTTTGATGCCTGGCTTCCACTCTCCCCGCTCAATGCTGTATAGAGCCTGGTTGCCACGGTGAAGTCCTCTTCTGTCGCATAGATACACCTGATTCCGTACATCTCGTCTTCAGCACGCTGCTGCTGCATGAGAACCGCTGATGCCCTGATCAGGTCCAGCAGCATGTCAGGGTTTCTCCGGTTTGCGGCTGAAGCAAACCTGATCCGGTCTGCAAATGGCACTATCACGAATGCAGGGATAAGGGCGTTCCAGATCTCCTGGCATATCTGGTTCTCATCGCGTTCGCTCTCACTACAGACCGGGCCGCACGAGGCATGGGAGAGACTCCTGTCAAGCACCCTGACATCCTGCTCTTCGCTGTCATCTATCCAGCAGGTAAGCATCCGGTTATAGACCTGGTCATCCCCGGTTCCGTCAACCTTGGCAATCCACCAGACACACCGTTCAGGAATGATACATTCCTGGGCTGTCCGGTCTTTTGATACCGTTCTATACACAAACCGGGAGTCAAACGAACTCGTGACTCCCTTGAGGATCTCCTGCATCTGATCCGAGAGGGCCTGATCATCAAGGGCGATCACGGTCCCGGGTTTGAGCCCGTTTATGTAGAACAGTGCCTTCTCGCTGAGCCTTCCGTCAAGCCGGCTTGAAGGGGGAACCTGCCTGAGCATGCTCTTGATGGCGTGACTCTTTCCTTTCCCTGACTCACCGGTGATCGAGACATGCAGGCCCTTGCTGTTCAGCACAAGCCGCGAGGCGAGAGACATGACCAGCGACTCTGCCACGGTCTGGTCTCCCTCATGTTCAAGGGCAAAGGTCTCCAGCAGATACCCGAGTGGATTGCCATCACAGAGAATACTCTCTGCTTGACGTTGTATCTCCTCGCGTACCGGAGCAACAGCTGCATTCTTCTCCTGCATCTGATCTTCTGCAGCACTCCGGCCTTTACCCGGTTCAAGACAGCTTCTCCTTGTGACAGGTCTCCTCCCCTCGAGCCGCTCCCTGAGCTCCTGCCAACGCTGTCTTCCTCCCCCACAAGAGGAATGATGACAGCCTGCGAATATGGCACCGTTTGGGAACTGTATCGCGTATGCCCCGTCTGTATGTTCAGACGAGAACGGGCATTCACTGAGCACCAAGATCGATCCACCTGCATAGGGTTTCCGGGTATACGAGAGCCCGTTGCCGGAGAGCCATGCTCCCAGGTCACCGACACTTCCATCCTTCCGCTCTTTCTGAACCGGTGGCTTGTCAGGAAAGATACCTGCCATACTGTTGAGCAGATCTGCAGATACGATCCCGATTACAGGCGGTACTGACAGAACTGCAGCCTTGCGATGCGGTCTTGTTGCAATGTTATCGCCTTTCCTGCTCGTTGTCCCGTAGAGTTTCCAGATTCGTGCCGCGTTGAAGACCGAGGTATCAACCGAGGCCTTCTCATCAGAGAAGAGGATGTGCATGTTCTCCAGAACTCTTTTGATGAGATCTTTGGACTGTTCGTCGTTAGGCAGGTCGATACGGTACAGAAGATGTGCCCCGTTTCCCGAGTCTGCAACCACTGGTTCTGGCCAACCTATACCGGTGAGGTATGTGCGAATCCTCTCTGCCATTGCTCCTGCTGCCTCGTGCTCCTCACTGGTGGAGGAGACACCCGAGGGTCTGACCGGATCGATGTCAATCGGAAGCCAGCGACGGGAGAGGATGTCTGTATCACCTGCCGACTTCTCATCCCTTCCAAGCCGTGTCTCGATCCGGTTTGCCCGTCGTGCAAGCAGATCAGGATTTATCGGGTTGAGCGTAACATACGCTCCGGCATACTCTCCCCTGTTCTCAAGCAGGGTTACCGCACTCTCCAGGCGGTCATAGTCGTCAAAGAACCCTGATGCTGCACCACGCTTTCCGATAAACCTGACCTCAACGGTCTGTCCGGGTGAGAAGAGCAGGTTGCATGCAGAGCGGATCGGGTGTGATATGCTGTATGCTTCGCGGGTATCAGTCACATGATGATCCTGTACACCCTGAGATCCCTGCCTTTCAGACATGGAGTTCATCTCCGGGTGACAGAAAGTAAAAAGAGTTCAAAAAATTATACTCATACTCTACCCCCGCCGATCTTCCCGGTCCGCCAAGATAGAGAAGGGTTGTGCGGGGTTCTTCAGTTCTTTTCTTCTTCATGGTACTCCAGTTGTGGAACCCTCCATCGACTCATTACCCAATTTCTCCTGCTGATATCACCGTCCATGTCAAGGAGTTAGCGTTCTGATTGGGTTTCATGATCTCTGGTGAGTTGTTTCCCATTTTCACAAAGCTTTATTCAGATATATACTTAAATCGGTCTCTCTAACGGGGCATTATACGTGCCCTGTTTACACTTTCAGGTGAATTGAACAGCTCCCGCTCGGATCTCCACCTTTCTGGATCATGTATTGTTCCTCTCTTTACTCCGGATCGTAGGATCGGGTATTGGCACCTCGAATGTATTTGATCAACACCTGGTGCGAAGGTTCAATATCAGCGAAGGATAAGGGGAGAGGATACCAGATGCGAGGACTCGGTGTTATACCCCCAGCTCTCTGCCCCGCTTCGCTGTATGACCGGATTGCCCTGTCCTGCGGATTCCTGGCTGTCATCATCGGCAGTATCGCCTTTACCGGATGGGTTCTGAATATCAGGACACTGTCCGGTATCAGAGTTGATTACATCCCGATGGCCCCGAACACCTCACTCCTCGTCATCCTTCTTGGTTGTGCCATCTGTTGTGCGGCGCTCTTTCCTGCGCACGCATACTCCCGCCAGGTGATCATGATTATCTCCTGCTTCGGAGTTCTCCTGGCAGGAATAACCATCATCGGGTCAATCAGCAGGTATGACCTGCAGTTGGACTTCCTGCTCTTCCACCCGACTGATACACTGGGTTCTGTCCCCATAGGAAGGATGTCGCCAGTAACTGCTCTCTGTTTCCTGCTTGTAAGTTCTGGGCTCCTGCTCACCATAAAAACCCCAACGGTGCCCCGTTGGGGGCCCCAGGTAGGACCGGTGAAAAGGATTTTTTCATGCAAAAGAACAGGATATGCTGCCCTCATCGGAACAGCCGTCTCCTGCATCAGCGGAGTGATGATCCTAGGGTACTGGTATGATGCCCCGCTGCTCTACGGTGGCTCAGTCATCCCTGTTGCATTTCCAACCACGGTGGCTCTCTGCACACTCGGAATCGGGCTTGTTGCTATCAGCGGTCCTGGTACCTGGCCGCTCTCCCGGGTTTCAGGGCCGTCTGTCAGTGCCAGACTCCTTCGCGGTCTGTTACCGGTGATCATATTGCTTACCCTGCTTCTGAGTTGGGTTACAATTCTCATCGGTGGAAGAGCAGACAGTACCATCGTTCTCTCATCTGCATTCTGGGTCATCATCTCGGTGGTGATTGTATACGTGGTGGTATCCCGGCTCTCCATTACCCTCGGTGATGAACTGGAACAGGCAGAGGCAGAGCGGAGAAAATCAGAGCAGGAACTCAAGGAAAGCCAGGAATTGCTCCTTATGGCGCAGGAGATCGGAAAAAGCGGATCCTGGGTCTACAACCCTGAATCACGCATGGTCTGGCAGTCACCAGAAGCGTCGCGGATTTACGGTTTTCCTCCGGTTGCCAGGGAGTACTCGCTCTCCGATCTTGAGCGTTGTATTGTAGCCTCCCAGAATGGTCCTGCATTTGGAGATCTTCTCGATGGAAAAGCAGACTGCAATATTCTGCTCACAATCAATCCCGCTGATGGATCTCCTCCCCGTACGATCCATGCCATGAGCAGGCGGGAACTGGACCCTGACGGGAGACTTGTCAGGACTGTCGGTATCATCCAGGATGTCACTGAGCAGCATGTGATATCCAGGGAAAATGAACGCCTTATCAGAGAACTGGGCTCCAATAATGAAGAACTCGGTGCAGCGTACGAAGAACTCACAGGCGCTGAAGAGGAACTGAGATCGCAGTTCAACGCCCTCTCCATGTCAGAAGAGAGGCTCAGAGAGACGACTGAGTACCTCGAAAACCTCCTCTCAATCGCGAATGTTCCAATCATCGTCTGGGATTCGTCGTTTCGTATTACGCGGATCAACCGGGCGTTTGAGGATCTGGTAGGAAGATCTGCTGGTGAACTCGTGGGAGAGAAGATAATGACGCTCTTCCCTGCCGGTGCCCTCGATCGATCAGAGAGGCTTGTTCAGACCACCAGGGACGGTGTCAGGTGGGAGACTGTCGAGCTTGAGGTCAGTAGAAATGATGGCTCAATCAGGACCGTGGTCTGGAACTCTGCCACTCTGTACTCGCCTGACGGGACGACACCGGTTGCAACCATTGCGCAGGGCCGTGATATCACCGATCAGAAACGGCTCGAATACGAGAAGGATCGTGCCATTAAGCAGATTCAGAAGAATCTGGTCCAACTCTCGTTTCTAAACGATGAGATCAGAAATCCCCTGACTTTGATTGCCATATCCGCTGATATGAGCGATGATGATGGAACCGGTATCATCATGGATCAGGTGGAGCGGATAGACAAGATGATCACGCAGGTTGATCAGCGGTCGTTTGAGTCTGAAAAGATCCTCGAGTACCTGCGGAAACATTCACCAGCAGCAGTTACCGGGCCTGCTGATCAGAATGATATCGTCATCCCGGGAAGTCATGTCCCGCTTGTTGAGGAGGTTCAGGCAGAGCTCTACACCATCCTTGACAGTATTGACGCTGTCGTGTACGTCGCAGACATGGAAACCTACGAGATCCTCTTTCTGAACCGGCAGGGAAGGGGTATCTTCGGGGATTTTGCAGGAAAGAGATGCTACGAGTACATCCAGCAGAACCAGTCCGGGCCGTGTCCGTTCTGTACAAATCACCTGCTTGTCGATGAGTCAGGGCCTACCGGTGTGCACCACTGGGAGTTTCTGAACACGAAGAACGGCAGATGGTATGACTGCCGGGACCGGGCGATACGCTGGAATAATGGCAGGCTGGTCAGGCTGGAGATAGCAACCGATATCACCGACTTAAAGCAGGCTGAAGAGAGATTGCGCGAGAGTGAGACTCTTATCCGCAAAAAACTCGATGCTCTCCTCTCGCCTGAAGGCGGTATCGGTGTCCTGGACCTTTCAGACATCATTGATGTGCCACAGATTCAGCGGATCATGAATGATTTTCACTCGCTGACCGGAATCCTGGTTGCCATTCTTGATCTCCAGGGCACAATCCTGGTTGCGGCAGGGTGGCAGGATATCTGCACGAAATTTCACCGTGCCAACCCTGAGACCTGCAGAAACTGTGTAGAGAGTGATACCGTCCTCTCGCAGGGAGTTCTTCCCGGGACATACAAGACATACCGGTGTAAGAATCACATGTGGGATATCTCAACCCCGATCATGGTCGGTGGTGTCCACCTGGGAAATCTCTTCCTCGGCCAGTTCTTCTATGATGATGAGGTTGTTGACGAGGATCTCTTCAGAGAGCAGGCTCACCGGTACGGGTTTGACACCGGTGCATACCTTGAAGCCCTTGAGAAGGTCCCCAGGCTGAGCAGGGAGAAGATCGATGCTGCGATGCAGTTTTACACGAGATTCATCCTGCTCGTTACCCAGGTCAGCTGGAGCAACATCAAACTTGCACGGATCGTCCACGAACGCGATCTCCTTCTTGCATCGGTCAGGGAGAATGAGGAGAAGTACAGACAGCTGATCGAACATGCCAACGACGGTATTGTGGTCACACAGAAAGACCGGCTGCAACTTGCCAATACCAGGATGGAGGAGATCAGTGGGTACACGAAACAGGATCTCCTCTCTCTGCCGTTTGTAATGTTTATTCACCCTGATGACCGGGCGATGGTATCAGAACGGTACAGACAGCGGCTGGAAGGCCTGGACATTCCATCCCGGTACCTGTTCAGACTTGTGAGGGCTGACGGGAGAACGGTCTGGGTCGAGGTGAGTGCGGTGCTTGTCGAGTGGGAAGGCAGTCCTGCGACACTGAACTTCATCACTGATATCACGGAACGAAAACTTGCAGAAGATGCCCTTCGTGTGAGCGAAGGCAGGCTCTCCACACTGGTGCAGACGCTTCCCGATCTTATCTGGCTCAAGGATACGAAAGGGGTTTACATCGCCTGTAACCCCATGTTTGAACGGTTTTTAGGTGCTAAAGAGTGTGACATTGTCGGAAAGACCGATTATGACTTTATGAGTTCCGAACTCGCAGAGTTCTTCCTCTCCTACGACCGGAAGGTGATCGAATCTGGCAATCCTGGCAGGAACGAGGAGTGGATCACCTTCGCCGATGACGGACATCGTGCGTTGCTGGATACTATCAAGACACCGATGTATGATTCGACAGGAACCCTGATCGGAGTGCTCGGTATCGGGCGTGACATCACTTCGCGCAGAGAAGCAGAGGAGGGGTTGATCTCTGCCCAGGAACGGCTTAACGAGGCCCACCGTCTGGCACACTTTGGTACCTGGGACTGGATCGTCGATCCTGAAAGCACAACATGGTCTGAGGAGATCTATGTGATTGCCGGAATTGATCCTGGCCGGCCCGCTCCCAATTCTGCAGAGCAGCGACGGATGTTCACCCCTTCAAGCTGGGAACGACTCGTTCAGGCGATTGCCCATTCTCTAACCACAGGTGAGTCGTACAATCTCGAACTCGAGATGGTGAGGCCTGACGGGAGTACCTGCTGGATCCAGGAGTTCGGTGGGGTAAAGCGGGATGAGAACAGAATGATCATCGGGATGCACGGGACGCTGCAGGACATACACGAGCGCAAGCAGGCAGAAACAGCCCTCTATGAAGCGAACCATAAACTTCACCTGCTCACCAGCCTCACCCGCCATGATATTCTGAACCAGGTGTCTGCACTGGAACTTCTTCTTGATCTGGCATCACAGTCGCCTGATGTTGAGAAGACCAGGGAGTATATCCGGAGTTGTACTGAAGCTGCAGAGCAGATAGAGCGGACTATCGGGTTCACCCGCGAGTACGAGCGGTTTGGGTTTGTATCAAGCGGGTGGCAGAGGATCAGGGGGATTATCAGTTCTGCGATGGCAGAGATTGCTCCTGATGGTGATATTGTAGAGAACACTGTTCCAGCCACTCTGGAGGTCTATGCAGATCCCATCCTCAGAAAGGTATTCACCACCCTTATTGAGAATGCAATCAGGCACGGGGGAGAGATCACCTATATCCGGTTTTCAGTCATGGAATCTGCCGACCCCATAATCATCATCTGCGAAGATGATGGAGTCGGAGTGCCAACAAGTGAAAAAGAGTTGATTTTTGGGCATGGGTATGGGAAGCATACCGGTATCGGCCTCTTTCTTGTGCAGGAGATCCTCTCTATCACCGGGCTTTCGATCAGGGAGACCGGGGTCCCGGGAGAAGGGGCGAGGTTTGAGATCCTGGTGCCTGCTGGAAAGTTCAGGATAGTCTGAACCCGGTTATTGCTCAAATCCTGTTCCTGGATGCCGATACGGTATCATATCATTTATATCCGGTAAAACCTATTTTTACCCAATGACATATTCATCTGATAATGCCGGTATTCTCTGGTGTTTCGGGCTTTTCCTTTCTCTAATTTTCCTATTTTCATCGTTCTGTTCAGCAGACCTTGTTCAGGCAACGGTGAATTCTTCATCAACTACCCTGCAAAACCAGCCTGAAAGTTCGGGTGTGGGGGAACAATCAGATTTTGCAGACAATGTAGATTTTGATCGGGGACTGATGCATTTTACTTCCGAACAACTCATGGAGTTTAAGGCATACCGAAATCAGATGCCCATGGTGGCTGCTTCTGCTGGAGAGTCGCTCCCTACAGCCTCAAAGTCACTCCTGTCTGCGGTCCCATATCTCGGTAAAAAACGGGATCAAGGATATTGTGGTAATTGCTGGGTGTGGGCCTCAACAGGGGCAATTGAGGTAACCCACAGCATCACTAGCAACGTCAGCGATCAGCTTTCAATCCAGTACTTCAACTCAAACTGGAATAATGGCTCTTCGACCGGCAACGCCTGTAATGGTGGCTGGTCCTACTGGGTGGCTGATTTTTACAATGGCACGTTGCATCAGGCGGTTCCCTGGTCAAACACCAATGCCAGTTACGCTGACTATTACTGGAACTCAGGCCATCCTTCCGGTATATCTGCTTCATCCATTGCAACTGCACCAAATTATCCGGTATCTTCAGCATCTGACACCTCACTGGATGTTTACCAGGGCCAGGCTCAAGCGATCAATACAATAAAAAGTCAGATAAATGCAGGTGTTCCGGTTATATACACATTCTACCTCCCAGTTGAGGGATGGAAGAAGTTCAGATCATTCTGGAGAAACGAGTCTGAAGCTGCTCTCTGGAACCCTGATCCTTACAATGGCACAGAGATAGATGGGGGTCATGTTGTTCTCATTGTGGGCTATGATGACACCGTCAATGAATCCTACTGGACTGTGCTGAACAGTTGGGGAGTCAGGGAAAACAGGCCCAGCGGTCTTTTCAGACTGAAGATGGATCTCAATTACAACGCGACATTATTTGAGCAGGGAACCGAATATTATGCCCAATACTTTGACATAATTACTACTGCCTTCTCTTCTGTATCCGGACTTGGGAGCCTTTCAGTCTCTTCAAATCCATCAGGCGCTTCTATCTGGATCGATGGAAAGAACACCGGGTATCAGACGCCAAAAGTTATCACAAATATCACGTCCGGGGTACACAGTCTGAAACTTGTAAAAGAATGGTATTTCGATCATACTGATGAGTTCACGATCTGTGCCAATCAGACAACCACGATCTCACCAACACTCCCACCGGAGGGGGCCCTTTCTGTCTCCTCAAAGCCAATCGGCGCTGAGATCTGGATCGACGGCTCTGATACCGGAATGGTGACCAGATCTGATATACGGTCACTCTCTCCGGGAACACATAACCTGACCCTTGTCAAATCAGGCTATGCAAATTATACCGCCACGTTTTGGATTAATGCCCGCATGACAACACCCTTTGTTGCTCTGATGGATCAGACCGGGGGAAGTATTGCGGTCACTTCAAACCCATCAGGTGCCTCTGTCTTTGTGGATCAGGCTGATACCGGATACCAGACACCTAACACCATCACCGGCCTCTCTCCGGGAACTCATACAGTACTCCTGAAGAAAGATCTGTATAAAGACTGGGCCGGTGCCGTTATGGTTGCTGCACTGAATACCACACCGATTGATACAACCCTGATTCCAGGGGGGAGTAATGGCTCTGTCTTTGTGAGTTCGACTCCTTCGGGTGGAAGGATCACTTTGGACGGGCTCTGTACCGGCTACTCGACTGCAAAGAAGATCATTGGAATCCCTGCCGGAGAGCACACCATCACCATCAATAAGAGCGGATACCAGGACTGGTCCGGTACAGCGACGGTCAGGGCAGGAGTTACGACCACAATTTCAGGGCGGTTAATCCCGTAACCCTTTTATTGTGATGCGGATTTCTGGAAAAATGAAGGGGATCATGCGACTATTTTTGGATTCCTGTGATCTCTGATTCTCTCTCATCGCAGGTCTGGTATCGTCCTGCCCCAATCACGTACTGATTCCCGTCGCTTCCGGTAACCATCTGATAGTAACTCATCTTCTGGTACAGCCCGAGCGAATCAGGATTTGAGTAGACGTAAGACACCCACCCGGTACCGTTCTGTTCTGCTCCTTTCACCAACTCATCACGGAATGGGTGCCCAAAAACATCGGTTGTTCCTGCAAGATTTTTCCCGGTGTTTGCTGAATTGACTGCGTTTGCTATGAGATTCACTGATGTATCAAACACGAATACGTAGAGATCAGGGTCTGCCTGGTCTCGGTACGGGCTTTTTCCTGCCTGTATTGATGCTATTGTTCCCGGTGCGTCGCCTGCGATGGCAGCTGTTGTTGTGTTCACGAGGTTCATCACCTGTTCTCTGGTTGCGGACTTGTCTGTGCATCTGACCGGGAGGTAGTCTGCAATGATGCGTTCATACTTCGTCACGCCGGATTCTGTCCGGTTCCGTTTGAACTCCTGCAGGGTGGTGTTCATTGCATTCACGAACTCAACCGGGGTGTCAGGATTGAATGCAAGGTAGTATCTGCTTGTGCCAAGCATCTGACTCTCTCCTATGGTTTCCGGGTCAGAGGCATATAGAGAGATTGCATGCTGGCCTGCGAGATCATTATATGCCCACCCGTCTGCAGATCCGTTCTCAAGCATCAGAATCGCGTCTTGTGCCGTTGGCACGTTGATGATATTCTTCTCTTCTGCACCGGCCTTCAGTGCGTATGATTTTCCGCAGTCATCGGTCAGCACCACGATCTTCTGTGATCCAATCCCGCTCTCAGAGCGGTCGGTCCGGGTAAAGAGTGCCTCTGAACTCTCAACAACCGGTCCTGCCCAGAGAAAGAGATCTTCACGTTCAGGGAGCCGGTCGGTTGAGAAGAGGATGGTATCAGGAGTGGTTCTGGCTTGGTTGTATGCCTCACTCCAGGGCAGAACCCTGAACGATTCCCGTGAGATGTTGTATCCGAGATGATGCAGGGCAGCTTCTGTCAGATCAACAGAGATCCCCTTCAGTGTCCCGTTGTCAATGTAATTGAGAGGGGCATACTCTTCTGTCACAATTTGTAGTTCCCCTGGCTGCAGACCAGAAGAAGCAGCAGAAGCGATCCCGGTGATAAGTATGAAAACCAGAAGTATGAATGCCGGTATCTTGACCATGCCGTAACATCATCACTCGATCTATATAATTTATGAGCAGGATTATCCCGGTTCTGTTCAGGCGACTTGGATCCTTGTTGATGATGGAACACCCGGGCGCAGCCGGTCAGGGGCATCGGCGATCCCACCTGCTCTCAGGGACTATTGGCTGATATTCAGGGTTATTTTCGGCTAAAATCATCTCTTGTGGTCAAGCCTCAAATAGAGGAAGTTCGTATGTATGTAATTGGTTCTTATGAATCAGAATGTTTTAAAAATCTCGGTAATTTTAATTTCATGCCTCCTGCTTGCCGGATTTGCTGCGGCAAGTAACACCACCCAGTCGAAGGATGACGCAAAGGTTGTATCTGCCCTTGCAAAGCCGAATGTCACGGCAATCAACCCGACATCAGGCAAGATCGGGGAGACTGTTGCCTTCACCATCACCGGAGCCAACTTCTCGAAGACCTCAAAGGTCTACCTTGAGAACGAGTCAGACAGAGATGCCAAGAACATCAATGCCAAGGATGTAACCTCCAACTCGACCTCAACTCTTACCGGCTCCTTTGACATTCCAACCGGCACCGACGCAGGTACCTGGATCGTAAACGTCAAGGACAACGGCCAGACCAGTGCATCAAAGGTGAAGTTTACTATCTCAAAGTAAAAAGAAGTAATTTACTTCTTTTTCATAATACCAGGAAGATTGGAGATTCGATACCTCAATAGATGAATAAATCGCTATAACTGGTATGCAGATCTCCACCGATCAGAGATGTATCCTCACCCTTTCAATACTCGGCTTTTTTGCAATCTTCTCAACAACGATCTCAAAAAATCCTGTTCTTCCTCTCTATGCCTCATCACTTGGTGCGAACGAGGCACTGATCGGCCTGATATCTGCAGTCTCCCCGTTTGCCGGTATTCTCCTGAGCTTCCCGGTTGGTGTTCTCTCTGATCATCTTGGAAAGAAGCGGCTCCTCCTGCTTGCCGGAGGTGTCTTCTTCATTGCCCCACTTCTCTATCTCCTTGTCTCCGATCCTCTTCTCCTGATCCCGGTGAGGTTCTTTCATGGTATGGCTACAGCCATCCTCGGGCCGGTCGTCTCTGCTTTTATTGCCGAACGGTTCTCTGCCACGAAAGGGCAGCGGATCGGCCAGTACTCATCTGCTACGCTCTACGGCCGAACCCTGGCTCCCCTTGTGGGTGGAGCACTCATCTCATTCTTTGTGATGGTGCCGGGAACCTTCAGGTACCAAAGTGTGTATCTTGCGGCGTTTGCGACCGGGCTTCTCGTTTTTCTCCTGGTACTCCGGATTCCCGGCGGAGATAACGGGACTCTTGACATGATCACACCTGCGATCTTCAAAGAGAGTCTCATGGTTTTCAGATCAGACCGCAGGCTCCTTGCAACCGCCACGGTTGATATGGGAACCTATTTTGTGTTCGGAGTGTTTGAGACGTTCTTCCCGGTCTACCTTGCAAAAAATGGTGTTGAGGTCTATCTCATCGGGATCATCTTTGCAGTACAGGTGCTCTCGATTGCCCTCACCAAGCCGTTCTTCGGCAGGGTTGCAGACCGTCAGGATCCCCGGTACCAGATCGGCGTTGGTGTGGCTCTGCTCGGGATATCTGTTTCCCTCATTCCGGCGTCGTCATCGCTGATTCTGCTGCTTTGCATCAGTCTTGTATCAGGTATTGGTATATCGCTCTCAACCGTGGCAACAACGAAGTATGTTGCAGACCTGGCAAAAAAAGAGGAGATCGGGGCATCGATGGGAGCCCTCTCGTCAGTTATGGATATTGGTCATTCAACCGGCCCACTTGTGGCCGGAGTACTGATCACGTTCTCCGGGTTCGGTGCCGGGTTTCTCTCCTGTCTCCTGCTCAGCATGCTGATTGCAGGGTACTTCTGGGTCGCAACGCGTCCGGCTTGCTAAAGACTATCCTGATATCCTCTTTTCCCGGCTCCATCATGCTCCTGACTTCGCCTCCTGCATATGCGATCTCCCTGATTGTTGATCCCGGGAGCGGGAGTTCTGATGCAAGGGTTGTTCCTGCCGGTGTGAGGATCATCTCTACCCCGTTCTCATCGCTGCTCACCGATATCTCAAGTGATTCGGCATTGATACGCTCACCGTGCTCCAGGAGGGCGATGAACGAGTCATAGAGCCGGAGTCTGTCTGCCATGACACGGACCGGTTCACCCTCATCACTACTGACAGATATATGGATGGCCAGATGGTGTGCATACGGGTGATGGGCGAGTCTTTTCACCATCGCCTGGCGGTATGTCTGTTCATCATCTGCTGCCTGGATAAGTTCCTCATCGGTTACTCCTGACCCCTCTCCACAAAAGACCTCCTGGATCAGGGGTATCAGATCGACGGGTTCGTGCGTTCCTTCAGGAATAACACCCTGGATGGTTGAGAGAAAGTCGGACAGGCTCCGTGTCACCCGCCTGAGTAATGAGTTGTCGATGACGGTCTCGAGTGCCTCAGCAGGAAAGACCTTCTGGATCTTCTCAAAGATCTGCAGGACCTTGAGGACAACCTCGGGTTTTATCTTTGTACCTGCCTTGTACTCCGTGTAAAAATTGTTGAAATCAAGAAGGAGCTGATCAATGGACTCATCCTCGAAGATGATGCAGAGTTCTGCAGCCTCCTCTTCCATCCCGATATGGTCAAGGTGAAAGCAGAGTGCCATCATCCTGCCGGCAATGACCGGGAAGAGACGGTGAGCCTCATCGATAAGGTCAAGCCCGTGCCAGAGTGAGAGGTTCAGCCTCTTCACATCATACTCGGAGATATCAGGCATCTCCCTGATATCCTTCTCCATGCGGGTGACCATCGCCATTGCACCGGCATAATCGAATGTTCTTCCGTGACCTGGGCAGCAGATCACCTCTTCTGTCAGGAGATGGTCCCTGATGTTGTAGAGTGAGTCGAGCAGATCATCTTTATTCCAGCCGGCTCTGCCTGCAATTCCCGGATTTGTAGCAAACGGGATGTCGCCGACATGGAGCAGACTGCCGATCTTGATCGATAAGCTCTCATGACTGTGACCAGGGGTGTACCAGAACTCGATCTGATCGCCATCTGTAAGATGCATCGACTGTCCATACAAAACTCTGTCACCGGTGGTGATCTGGTGGGATCTGAAAAGGATCTCTCCAAATCCCTCAATCACAACGCTCCTCTCTATCTCCCCGGCCTTGTCTTCCGGTGTGAGCAGGTGAAGCGCAACGGTGGCCGGTGACTGGGGCAGACCAACGATATCTGCACCGGTCCAGTGTGTATCCCCTGCCTCGAGCTGTATTGCACCCCAGTCTTCGGCTGCGATGATAGTGCTGCCAATCCTGCGCAGCTGGCGATCAACAAGCCCGAAGTACATGTGATCCACGTGAATATGTCCTGCAATCAGGATGATCCGGTGGTCAGGACCTGATACCTCGCCTGCAAGGACCTCCCTGACCTTCTCCATCTGGGCCGGGTCCGCTCCCGGATCGATGACCAGCAGGTGCCTGCCACTTCTGATGATGTAGGTGTTTGAACCGGTTATCGATGGTTTTCTGATGAACGGGTAGACCCACGCACTCCGGGTCTTTGGTATCGGCTGCCAGACCTCATTCTCGAGTTGCATCACGAGACTCCACTAGTATTCTGATAGTACTTGCCGTATTCCACAATAAAACTCGGTTGTCAGGGAGTTGCTCATATTGTATGGGGGGCTTCCCTTCAACCTTCTGCCAAATAGTGAAATAGATGTCACGCCTTCATTCTTATACGTATGAGTGAACTGCTCGATGTCACCACCCGAAGCATTGAGGGTGTTACCATTGTTGATGTATCCGGGAGAATGGATGCAGCCACATCACGGGATGTTGAGACTACACTGAACTCACTGATCGATGGGGGATCCCGGAAGATCGTCTTTAACGGGCAGCAACTCTCCTATATCAGCAGTTCCGGTCTGCGGGTTATTCTTGCCTCGCTGAAGCGGCTCCGCCAGGACGGCGGGGAACTGGCATTGGCCTCGCTCCAGGCTGCTCCTCTTGAGGTGATTAAGATGACCGGATTTGACCGGATCTTTACCATCTGTGAGACTCCTGAACAGGCGGTCAGCCGGATATCCGGCTGATACCGGGCGTGTCCTGTGGATCGTCTGGAGACAGCGATATCATGATCTGCGAATCAGGTGGGATTGTAGTTCCGGCAACGATTGATGCTATTGAAGAGGTAGCCCTGTATTTGGAAGATTGTCTGGAGCAGGCAGAAGTTCCCCTTATGGAGGCCACCAGGATTCAGCTCGCGGTTGAAGAAGCGGTCACCAATGTTGTCACCCACGGATACGAGGCAGAGGGAGGACAGGTCTCTATCAGGTGCGTCTCATCCCCTGAACTCGTGACGATCACGATAACAGATACCGGACCGGCCTTTGATCCCACGAAGATTCCCCCGGCAGATGTGACCGCTGATCTCGACCATCGCAATATCGGCGGACTCGGTGTTCACCTGATCAAATCGGTGATGGACGAGGTTTTATACAACCGCGAGATGGATGCAAACCAGCTGACGCTGGTCAAACGGCTCTCATCCTCATAAGAACCCCGGGTCCCTCTCTGAAATTATCGTCTCTCTCTCTTTTCCCTGTGTTCTGGCGATTTTTTATTATCGCTATTGCTGGTGGACCTGACCTTTGAACTCCATGTCCTGAGTGGTGTCCGCTCCTCTGAGGATGGTTTTATCCTCCCGATCTGGCCGGTGAGCGTCCGTCTCTCTCTTCGTTCTGTCCTGCTTTCATCCCTCTGTTCCCTGCGCTGCGGCAGATGTTCCACGTCAGGCGAACGCGGGAGCGGGATGCCCATCTCTTTTGCAAGTTCACGCATCTTCGGAGGTGGTGACTTCCACCGCCACATCCCACACCTGACGTACTCTTTTGGCAGTCCCTGATCATCGGCCCACTTTTCAAGAAATGCGTCCCACCGGTCAGAGAGTTCCGGATGCTTCTCGCGGAGGATCTCGTATTCTGCCTCAAGCATCGCAGGACAGAGCCAGCATCCGATCCGTTCGATGCCCATGTCATAGAGCGGGTTATACGGAATGTTTCTCCATTTCAGGTACAGGAAGACCTCGAATGCCCGCCAGGATCGTATCGGGGAGCAGTTGGTCTGGTTCGGGTTAGCAGGATTGTTGCTGAGAAGGTCAAGTTCTGCCCTGTTGAACGACTCGTACCACCGGTTTCCCTGCACGGTCAGGACCGGGCCGATTGTGTCCATCCAGCGCCTGACCGGTGCCATCTTCACGATCTTGCAGCACCACCGGTTGTCTTTTCCCGGCGGTCCGATCTTCTCAACACCAGGCCAGAAGTCTCCACCGTCCAGCGTAACCTGGACCTGCTGACTGTTTATGAAGTCGTAGGTTTCAGGGAACTCAAGGTGGGTATCAACAAAGTAGGCCTCCTCCACTCCTGCCTTGCGTGCGAGGGCGAGGGCAACTGTGCTGTCCTTTCCGCCTGAGAACGAGACGTTGACATGGTCAAAGTTCTTCATCTCCTGCTTGATGGAGCGGACTGCCGAGCGTTCAAGGTCCTTGAGCCGGTCGTAGTTACGCCTGATCACCTCTCCCCAGTCAGAGTCTGCGACTACCTTTGGTTCGACCCTGACGAGTTCCCTGACCCTGACCGATCCTTCTGAAAGAACACCGGTACCGTACCGGTTCCCGTACCTGACGATGACCGGCCCGTCCGGTTCGGATGTGTTGACATCAACCTTCTTGCCGCCGATCCGCCTGGACTTTCCATCTTCATCATCGCCGGTTCCCGGCGGGATCTCGATGATCCCCTTCATTGCGTACGGGACGATGAAGGGCAGGGCTTCAGGAAGGAGCATGAGTTCGTGCCTCCGGGTGACAGGGTTGAAGGAGAGCCAGCCGAACCTCCCTCCGTTCGCGATGGCCATCTCGTACCGGTCAAGTCCGCCGGTTTTATTGAGAAGGATAACCCCCGGTACCGGTACAGGTCCGAAGCGTTCATGAAGGAGCCTGGTGATCAGTTCCTGGTCTGCGGTGAGGGCAGGTCGCAGGTCATATGGCTTATTGAGTGGTATTGATTCACCGGTGGCACCGCACCCGCAGGTTCTCCCGATAAGCGGGACATTGCAGGTGTTACACCAGTATAATGTCTTTTTTACAGCCGGCTCCTGTTGCACGGATATATATGCTGCCCGCGAGGAGATAATAGTCGCCGATTTCGGGAGGCTTCTCACAAAGTCAGTCGAGTACTCTCTGGTATTCAGCGGTTAGAACCGGTTTGGATCGGTATCAACATCAACGATGACCGGCCTGTTCAACTGCATCGCCCATCTGACTGCCCGTCCAAGGTCGTCAGGCTCGTTCACCCGCTTTCCTTCCCCTCCGCACGCTTTGGCATACATTGCAAAGTCAGGGTTCTTCAGGTCGGTTGCGAAGTTTTCGTAGTTCTCAATCTTCTGTTCGACCCTGATCATCCCGAGTTCATGATTGTTGAGGATGATGACGACCATCGGAAGGTTGTACTTGACGGCTGTGACAAAATCTGCCATCGCCATCGCAAATCCTCCGTCGCCGGTGATGCAGAAGACCGGGCTTTCAGGATATGCAAGTTTGGCTGCGATGGCACCGGGCAGACCGAATCCCATCGTTGCAAGGTACCCTGACATGGCAAACCGCTGCTTCTTCATCCTGAAGTTCCTGCCAAACCACCAGCCGTTCTCACCGACATCTATCGAGATCAGCGCCTCGTCAGGAATGACCTCCGAGAGTACCTTCATGATGTACGGTGGCCTGATCGGCTTTGCCTTCGGGTCTGCCTCCCTGTCACGCTGGGCGTCCCAGGCTTGCACGATCTCTTTCACCTTTCCCGGGGATGCCGGCCTGCCACGCTGCCTGACGATCGAGATAAGCCGTGTCAGCACCTCACCGACATCACCGTATACCGACAGCGATCTCTCTCCTTTCCCGAGCATGAGCGGGTCCCGGTCGATCTGCAGCATCTGCACCTGGTCCGGAACCCTGGTCATCTTGGAGAATCCTACCCCGAGGGTGATGAGCAGGTCTGTCTGCTCAACCATCTCTCTGGCCTGCGGTGAACCCACAGTCCCGAGTATACCTGCATACTGCGGATGCCCGTCAGGCAGGATACCCTTGGCCCTGAAGGTTGAGAGAACCGGGGCGTCAATAGCTTTTGAGAAAGAGGAAAGGATATCAGCGTAGGGGTATGCCCCCCATCCTGCAAGGATCACCGGATTTTCTGCAAGATCGAGCATAGCCGCAGCACGGGAGAGGGTGTCTGAGTCCGGAACAACCCTGAGCGATGGAATGCATCCCTGAAGTGAGCAGATTTTTCCCTCAAACTGCTGCTTCTGGACATCATTCGGGACTGATATCTGTGCGACACCTGACCGGACCACTGCATGCTGAAGTGCAAGGGTCAGGATCTTCTGTGCCATCTTCCGGTCATAGATGGTGTTGTTATACACGGTGACCGGCCTGAAGAAGGCGTCCTGGTCGATCTCCTGGAATCCTCCCGGGCCTGCGTACTGCATGGCAACTTGTCCGTTCAGAGAGAGGACCGGGGTCTTGTCCTCTTTGGCATCATAGAGTCCTGTTGCAAGGTTAGTTGCACCCGGGCCTGCGATGGTGACACAGACCGCCATCTTCCCGGTGAACTTGTGATAGGCAGAGGCTGCAAGTGCTGCATTCTCTTCATGGCGGAAGAGAGTGAACCTGGCGTCCTTGTTCTTCCTGATTGCGTCGATGATACCGAGCGAACTGGTTCCCGGGACACCAAAGAACTCGGTGATCCCAAATGAGGTCAGCTGGTGTACCAGGACTTCTGATACTGTAGTGCCCTGCTCTCTCTTTTTCCCGTTCCCTTCTTCAACAACAAGGATAAAGGATTTTTTTCCCGCGTTACAGACCGGGCATAGCCAGTCATCAGGAAGATCCTCAAACCGTGTTCCCGGTGGTGTATTGGTCTGCTCTTCTCCTGCCTCTTCCCGGTAGATGTACGAGCAGATGTTGCAACGCCAGGTGTGGAATACCTGTTTCTTCCGTGCCCGTGCGGCAGGTTTCAAAGGGTCAGGGAGATTTTGAGGCATTGTTATACAATTGATGCGATCTTTCACATCAAAAAGAGTTCGACAGGCCTGTGGTCGTGATGCTTGTCTCCCGTGCAGGATACTGTGAAGTGTTATCAGGGCATAACGAGAATCATGGCAGTCGATCCTTCAAATATCAGATTCAGGGATAAGGTTGTCTGCTCTGAGTGCAACAGGCCGCTGATGGGGAAGGTCCTGATTGCAACCGGTGGCAGGACTCTGTGCCTTGATTGTTTTGAAAAGCAGGCAGGTGGTGGAAGTAGGTAACACGCCCGTAATCTGGCATGTATATACTCTGAAGTTATGAGAGCCTGACCCGCTGTGCCATCTCGTATCCGCAGATGACGAGGAGGCTCTCCCCGAATTCTCTGTTTACATCAGGATCACCGGTGTCGATGTAGAGAACCGGTGTATGCTGCAGTTTAGCCGGGGTGGCGACCACGATCAATGCGTTTGTACCTGTTTTTTTCAGAACTCTGCTACTGATCTGCTGGTTTCCCCTGCCGAGAACAAAGCCCTGTGCTCCGATTGGGCTCAAGATGATCCTGGCACTGTCATACTGTTCAAGAAGCCCGAGGATTGCCTCTTCGTTCAGGTCAGTGCCGACAATCTTCCCCTGATAGATGGCATCAACACCGAGCAGGGTTGAGGCAAGGCCGATCCTGGTTGCTATGGCTCCTGTGGTTGATCCGGCACCGAGCAGGTACAGGGTATCATCCCGCATGATTCCCGTGATGAACCTGGCGATATCATCCCGCATCCGTGTTTCGTCACCGAACGAGACCTCTTTGCATGACTGACAGAGTCCTGAAATGTACGGCATGGTGGCAATACCAAAGAGACGTGTTGTGAGAACGCCGGCCCGGTACTGCTCCTCGTCCACGTCCACCACCTCGGCTTCAGTCAGGCTTGCCGCGTCAAGTCTGTTGAGCACCCCGGCTCCTGTATCCGGTGTGGTGGCAAAGACACCTGAGTAGATCTTCACTCCTGCAGGGATGCCAAGAATCGGGATATCCTTCCCGGTCATTGCAAAAACATCACGTGCCGTCCCGTCACCGCCGCAGAATACGATAAGCCTGACCCCCTCTCGTATCATGAGTTCACACGCTGCTTTTGTGTCTTCTGCCACAGTATCTGGCAAAGTCGGGGAGTAGACGATCTCATACGAGGCTATCCCTGCCTCTCTGAGTTCGTCTGCTCCCATGCTCCCGGCAGCGGTGAGAAAAAAGAATCCCTGCCTGTTCAAGCCGGCAAGAAACCTGACTGCACGGGATGGGGAGCGTGGTTCTGCACCGAGAGAACGTGCCTCTTGTACACACCCATCGGTACCTTTCAGCCCGACTGCCCCTCCCATCCCTGCATACGGGTTTACTACAAACCCGATCCTGTTCATGCAACAGTCGGGAGGTTCTTCAGCGATTCGGCGATGAGATCTGCCGGATATTCGTAGTCCGGGAGTGTTCCGGCAAAGTAGGCCTCGTAACTGGAGAGGTCGAAATGCCCGTGCCCGGTGTTATTGAAAAGGATTGTCTTCTCTTCGCCGGTCTGTTTGCACTCGAGTGCCTTATCGATGACAACCCTGATGGCATGTGCAGCCTCCGGTGCCGGGATGATTCCTTCGGCTCTGGCAAAGGTCACAGCAGCCTCAAAGACCCGGTTCTGGTGCACCGATGTTGCCGTTATCAGGTTGTCAGCATGGAGTTTGGAGACCAGGGGTGCCATTCCATGGTATCTGAGTCCGCCTGCATGGATGGATGGCGGGATGAAGTCATGGCCCAGGGTGAACATCTTCATCATCGGGGTGAGACCTGCGACATCACCGAAGTCGTAGGCGTAAAGCCCTTTTGTAAGGGAGGGACAGGCAGAAGGTTCAACCGCGATGATCTCGGTCTCTGTCTTCTTGTCGATGTTATCTTTCACGAATGGGAAGGCAATTCCCGCAAAGTTTGACCCTCCACCTGCTGAACCGATCACGATATCGGCAGTGGCCTCGTCCATAGCGAGCTGTTTCTGTGCCTCCTGTCCGATGATGGTCTGATGCAGACAGACATGGTTGAGCACGCTGCCGAGTGCATAGTTGGTGTTGTCGTGGGTTGCCGCATCCTCGACCGCTTCAGATATCGCGATCCCGAGACTACCCGGTGTATCCGGATCTTTTGCTAGAATTGCCCGGCCTGAGTTGGTGTCTGGTGAAGGTGACGGGACACACTCTGCACCCCAGACCTGCATCATCATCTTCCGGTACGGTTTCTGGTCATAACTGCCCCTGACCATATACACCTTACACTCTATTCCGAAGAGCTGGGTTGCAAATGCAAGGGACGAACCCCACTGGCCTGCTCCGGTCTCGGTTGCAATCCGCTCGATCCCTTCCTTCATGTTGTAGTAGGTCTGGGCTATTGCAGTGTTGGGCTTGTGAGAACCTGGAGGGCTGACCCCCTCATACTTGTAGTAGATCTTTGCCGGTGTCTTCAGGAGCCGTTCGAGGTTGTGAGCACGAAAGAGCGGGCTCGGCCTCCAGAGCGTCAGGATGTCGCGGACCTCACCCGGGATGTCGACATACCGGTCCTGGCACATCTCCTGTCTGATCAGTTCCTTTGGAAATATAACCTCAAGATCCGTGGGTCCGATGGGCTTTCCTGTCTGGGGATGCATCGGGGGAGCGAGAGGAGTCTTGAAGTCTGCCTGGATGTTGTACCATTTCTTCGGGATCTCGTTCTCATCAAGGATGATCTTGGTTCTCATGTACATCATTGTATGTTGATGGACATATTTATGCATATGTGGTGCGGCATCCTGTTTTCCGGTTGATCTCCTGATCAAACCCGTGTGGGTCTGGATCTCCTGATTCAGAGAGATTGTTTACGCTCTATCAGGACAGGGTCTGTCCGGTATGTTCCCTTCGGCACCGTGAGTTCAAACCGTGCCCCAGATCCCTCCTGTCCGGTCTCTGCGATGGTGATGTCGGTTATTCCCAGGATCTCCCTGACCAGGAAGAGCCCAAGCCCGGTGTTCTTCCCATACCCGCGTTCAAAGATCTTATCTTTCTCGTCTTCCGGGATGCCGCTGCCGTTATCCTCGTAGGAAAGAACCATTTCAGACCCTGATATCCTGGATGAGATCCTGATTGTTGTTGCGTTCTTTGCGTACCGCACCGTGTTATCGATCAGGTTGGTGAAGACCTTCTCCAGCATCGGGTCTGCATAGATCTCTATCCCATCAACCTCTGTCTGCAACTCAAGACCAGCCGGGAGATCTTCATCCCTGACCAGGAGGGAGAGCGAGAACCATCTGGGGTGGGTTGCACCAAGATCCTGATACACCCGGGTGAACTCGATCTGCTCCTGGATCCTTCTCACTGCCTGGTTCAGATGCTCAATCTGGTCTTCCACCTCGGGGCTGGTGTTCTCATCTCTGATCAACTCAAGGTACCCGAATATTGTGGTGATCACATTCAGGATGTCATGGCGTGTGATGTCGGTGAGGAGCGAGAGCTGCCTGTTTGCCCTGATGAGTGCATCCTCTGATCGCTTCCGCCCTGAAATGTCACGTATTGCTGCCACATGGACCGGCCTTCCTTTCCAGGTGAAGAACCTTCCGGTTACCTCAACAGGGAATACCTCACCGTTCTTTCGTTTATGAAACCGCAGGGGAATTACAATACTGCCAATGGGCGTCTCTACAGTAACTCTTCTGGTATCTTCAGGTTCAGCAGAGAGATCGGTGTTACACATGCTGAGCAGTTCTTCACGGGTGTAACCGTAGAGTTCTGAAGCCTCTGAATTTGCCTCGAGAAGTTCTCCTGTCGCATTGTCGATGAGAAATATCGCCTCACTCCCGAGTTCAAACAGAACCTGATACTTCTCATGACTCTCGGCTAGTGAATGTTCTACTGCCTTTCTTGCTGAAATATCACGGGAAAGTCCTAGGATCTCGAGTTTTCCCGTGTCTTCGTTCAGATAGTAACTGGTTGTGATCTCGGTCCAGATCAGCGATCCGTCCTTGCGATGCTGCTGGGCTTCATCGACGTAAAATTGCCTCCGTTCATTTTCCGCATAGAACTGCTGTTTTCGTTCTTTGATAAGGTTTTTAATGTTTTCAGCATCCTCTTCTGAAAGCGCCTTATCAAGAGGCAGGGCCATCACCTCTTCCGGTGTGTACCCCCTGAGCAGGTATGATGAAGGACTGACATACCTGAAGATAAGGGTGTCAGGATCCAGGATCCAGATGACATCCTTCATGTTCTCTGCAAGCAGCCGGTAGTGTTTCTCACTCTGGGCCAGTTTCCCAGACGTCTCAACCTGCTCGGTTACGTCGTTATATATCGCAACAATCTCTCCTGATGAGAGTTTGAAGACATAATTCTCGTACCATCTCTCGTAATTCTCATCTCTGTAGATCTTTGCAGGGTATATCGCAGGTTCTCCGGTAAGCCATACCTTTCTGAAGACAGGAATAAGCCCGTACTCATCAATAGCCGGGCGGAGATCAGTGAGTGTGCGGCCTTCAACCTGACTCCTGTCTTTCTTCTCCATCTCAAGGGCTTCTCGGTTCATCTCCACGATGATGTAATCGCTGCCCCGGCTGCCGTCATTGATTACCCGGTATATAGCAGCACCGCTTGGCATGATCTCGTACAGGCCCCTGAACAAGGCCTCTTTTTCTGTAAGAGCGTCCTGACTCTCTGCCAGTTCCCGGTAATTTGCCCTGAGTTCCTCCTCGCTTGAGGTGAGCTCTTCATACGCGGCAGAGATATCCTCGTTCATCCGCCTGATCTCTTCTTCAGCCTTTTTCCGTTCTGTAATATCCTGGATGACTCCTACAACCTTCCTGCCTCCCTCGTCATCAGGCTCTATGCCTGCGATCGATGCTATCGTCTTTGGTGGTGAGGCATCAGCAGGATTGATGGTATATTCAAGGTTGTACGGTGTCCCGGAGGTGATCAAATCCACGAGTACCTGGTGAACCCGCTCCCGTTCGACGATGCAGTTCTCGATCTCTTCGATGGAGATATCTCCGGCAGGACGATGGTACCCGAAGATCCTCAAACCTCCTTCAGATCCCCAGATAAGCCCGGTCTTCAGGTCATACTCCCAGTTTCCAGTTTTTCCTATCTCCTGCGCTTTTACTAGCCGTTTCTCGTGAAGTCTGACCAGCTCTTCACTCTTCTTCCGGGCAGTCACATCCATATGGACGCCCCGGTACCCGGTGACTTTTCCGTCCTCACCGGTGGTGGGCGTTCCACTTGATTGTAGGATAACCTTCTGCCCGTTTTTGTGCTGATAGAAGAATATTCTGTTTCTGATAGACTGCATACCCTGGATGGCCTCAAATGCAGTCTTCGTCTGCTCCTCTTTCACCACAGGTTCGTAGAGGTCAAAGAAGCACTTCTGCCCTACCAGTTCTTCCGGTTTGTACCCGAGGATCTGCTCTACTGCAGAGTTGCAGTACCTGAAGAGCCCGGTCTCGTCGATCTCCCAGATCCATTCTCCTGCACTCAGTGCAACCTGGTTGAACCGTGCCTCACTCTCTCTGAGTGCAGCACTCGCTCTTCGCTGCTGGACAGCGGTTCTGATCTTGTGCGAGAGCTCTGTATACTGAGGGCGGGGTGAACCTCCCTTCTGGAGGTAAAAGTCTGCACCGCACTCTATCGCCTGGATAACCACCTCTTCACGCCCCCTGCCGGTGAAGAGAATAAACGGTATCTCGGGGTAGATGATTCGTATCTCTTTAAGCAGGGTTATCCCGTCCATCTCAGGCATCTGGTAGTCTGATACTATTGCATCATACCTGGTCTCGTTGATCTTTTTGAGAGCCTGTCTGCCTGATTCTGCAGTGTCCACTCTGAGCCCGAGGGATTTGAGGTATAGGCTTGTGATGTCAAGAAGCAGTGCTTCATCATCAACATATAAAATAAAGAGTTCAGGGTCGGACATCGTGGTTTCACCTCGTGTATGGTTCGTAGCCGATGCTCTGTGAGAGTGAGGGAGTTAGTATCCGGTGAGAATCTGGGAGAGAACAGCCATACGCGGATCAGTCTCGCGTTGCTTCCCCACAACCTCGCTGATCGGACGGAAGACGACCTCCCGCATCACCTCTCCTGCCATCACTCCTCCCTGACCGTTTAGCAGGGCATTCACCGCACAGACTCCGAGTTTTGCCGCAAGCACCCGGTCACGGGACGTGGGACTACCTCCACGCTGGGTGTGACCGAGTACACAGACCCTTGACTCCATCTGTATCCTGTTTGACACCTTCTTTGCAATTCCGAAGCTACATCCCGGCTGATCTCCTTCTGCAATCACAACGATGGCATGATGTTTTCCTCTGGTGAAGAGTGTCTCCAGGTGTGAACAGAGTTCTTCTATCTCTTCATGACCGTCGTGAAGGACCAGATGAGCGGCTCCACCTGCAATTCCTGCCTCAAGAGCGATGAAACTGCTGGTATGGCCCATCACCTCGACGAAGAAGAGACGTCCGTGTGAGATTGCCGTGTCACGGATCCGGTCTATTGATTCGAGTGCGATATTGACGGCTGTGTCAAATCCTATCGAGAAGTCTGTGCCAGGGATGTCGTTGTCGATGGTACCGGGAATTGCGATGACCGGAATTCCTGTCTCTTCAGAGAGGTAATTTCCACCTTTAAATGAGCCATCCCCTCCTATCAGGATCAATCCGTCGATTCTGTTCTCAAGCAACCGGTCTGCTGCCTTCTGCCTGCCCTCAGGAGTCCTGAACTCATCGCTGCGGGAGGTTCCAAGCATCGTCCCTCCCAGGTGAATGATGTTGCCTACATCCCGGCGTTCAATCTTGTAGATGTCTCCCTCGATCATGCCGGTATAGCCACGTCGGATCCCGTACACCTCAACACCTGCATGAGCACCTGCCCGGTAAACTGCCCTGATACAGGCGTTCATCCCGGGAGCGTCGCCCCCTGAGGTAACCACGGCGATCCGCTGCATCTTCACTCCCATGGATATCCAGATCTGTCAATCACCTATATAGTGATACTCTTCCCCTCTTCGTGAGTCTCCGGGGCCGGGGTCAGACTGATGGTGATCAACAGGCTGTTACCTGATTTAGAATGGCTGATTGTGCCTCCGCTGATTCTGCACTCTTCAAAAAGGGCGGCCATACTCTCCTGAGACGGGGGCCATCCGAAACCAGTTCCCCGACAGTCAAGAGTAAGCAGGACAGCATCCTCCTTCTGGTGTCCGGTGATCCTGATACTCTCTGCTCCCGCTACTCCGAGGCTCTCAAGAAGTGAGATCACAAGGTCCTCAAACCGGCCCCTGGCTACACAGACCTCAGGGAGTTCTCCATACTGCTTAAACGAGAGAGCAACATTCTCAAAGATTGGAATATGGGCGAGACGGGTTATCAGCAGCCTGAGATAGGTATCAGGATCATCACTGGCTTCAAGAAACTCTTCGTCGGTAGCAGGTTCACGGGTCAGTTCGGTCAGGATTGAATTGACAAAGCTGGAGAGTTCAACCCTGTCCTCTGCAGGTGCCGGCTCCATACCCTCGAGCAGGGAGAGATAATCCTGGTAGAGCCGCTCTGCACGCCTGATCAGGGATGGGTTGATGATCCGGTCAAGCCCCTCTCTCCTGATCATCCTGTTCAATTTACGTGTTATCTGCCCGGCCTTGAGCGCCAGTTCGAGATCATCCCTGTCTCCTTCCTTGTGAAGTTTCGAGAAATAGCCAAAGTCTTCAAGGAGATCATCGATGAGATCCGTGCTTATGAGTGTCCGCACCTTCCTTGCGATCTCCTCCTCACCGATCTGGCTCATGATGAACTCGAGTGAGAGGAGTCTGCCAGAGATGATGGTGAACAGGCTGCTCAGGCGTTCCATGGTTTCACGTGAGAGGATGGCCATTTTCTTCTCATGGACACGATCCTGGGCAGCGTTTCCGCTTCTGCTGATTGAGAGGAATGATACTGTCTCCTCCCTGATGATGAACTGGAAGAGTATCAGACCGAATACTGGGAGTAGTAAATTGAGAATAAACGTACCCAGGACTTTCCCGTCGATGATCTCACCGGTGATGAGGAGAAGGAGAAACCTGAGCGATCCGATGAGTAGGCCGATCGAGATCACCCTCGGGTACGTAAAATTCCGGCGCCAGAGGAGTGTACACACACCGGCGAGAACCCCTGCCAATATAGTGACAATAGCACTAGCAGCCTGATCAGGCCCTCCGGTGAAGAGAGCATATCCTCCGCCCAGCACTCCGGCAGCTGCCCCGATGAACGGACCACCAAGGATACCGGCTATGGCAGGGCCGAGATCAGGGAACTGGATCGTGATTCCCCATCGAGATATCACCTCAAGATACCCGTATGCCGAGAAGAGGCCGAAGATGACGGTAAGCCAGATCCTCTCGGTCATGGTTGTTGCACTGATGAGGATGTCCTGGAATGTCCTGGACCTGGTGAGCAGGAATATGATGGCACCAAGGACCGCAATTCTGTTCAGGAGAGGAATCCCTGTCTCGTTCGACTGCTCTGTGAAGAGTACCCCCATGAGGGCCAGTCCGATGATCAGGATTATGATTCCCTGCTGCAGAGTTCGTCCGGTTGGCCGGTGGTGGTACAATACCTCTCGTATACCTGGCGAGGTGATTCCTGTTAGGGGTGACGCATCCTGATGTGAATGAGTTTTTATTCTCCTGGTCTTCTTCTCCTCTTCAATCAGGTACAGTATGATTACAAGGCCTATCACCAGCGTCCCAAGGGTAGGGATGGTGATCTGGTGCAGTTCATCCAGTATACCTCCTGTTGTTCCACCTGTTCCTGCTCTGAAAACCCAGAGTAGGACAACCTGAATGATCCCTGTAATGATTCCGACAATGAGCGTTCTCCGGAAAGAGATCGAATCCTGATACCACGAAACAATCGCCGCCAGAGATCCGGCAAAAAGCGGAGGAAGAACTGCAGCATACCAGGGCAGTGATGTAAAACCCGGGGATCCGTATCCACCAACTCCTGACACCGCCCCTACAACGACTCCGGCAACCGGTCCGCCAAGGAAAGCTGCCATGATTGGGATGAGGGTGCCGAAGCTTACCGGGAGTGTGTCGATCAGGATACTGGATCTGGTGCCATAAATTCCAAGGATCGAGAAGATGAGTATGAATAGAAAGATATCTCCCCGTCCCGGTTTATGGTCGAGCACCGGTGTGATCACACCCGATCTGATGACAAGGTACAGGAGAATGAGCAGTCCGAGCAGGTTCTGCACGAGAGGAAGGCCGATGTCGTAAAAAACCTCCTCTCTGAAGAGGGCCATGAGCAGGTAGGCAAAGGTCCCTGCAGTCATGATCACAAACCAGAGTCTGGACCCTCGTGCATACCTGGGGAGATGAGCATCCAGGTAGAGCATCATGATCCCGGTGAATGCAAACATGAATGCCCCGAAGGCAGATGTGTAACTGAGGAGGGTCTTCGGGTTACCTGACCAGACGATGAAGAGCATGAGCCCGATAAACCCGATGATGATGATCTGGTAGGTTCGCTTCTCACTCCAACCTGAAACCGCTGTTGAGCAGAGGATCGAGGCTACTGCACGTGCCCGTCCGTCTGCCCCGGTTATGAGTACCCCGAAGAGGATGACATACCCGGTGAAGAAGAATATCACTGCCCCGTACGGGAGTGTGTTCAATCCCGCAATTGCTCCGGTGAAGAGATCTCCTCCACCTTTTGTGAAGTATCCCAGCGTAAAGAAGGCTAGTGTCATCAGCCCGGTGATGAGAAATGCGATTCCCTGTGTGATCCTGACATTTCTGATCTGCTCTGCGTAGAACGAGGCTCCGTGGCGAAGCCCGATCTTCTCCCTGAGCCAGATAGAGAAGATGAGCAGGTTCAGGCCTGACCCGACTGCCCCCATGATGGGGATGATCTCGGTCACCTGTCCGCGTGAGGCAGATGGGATGAGTCCGGCGCCCATCGCCTCCAGCGGGAGGCTGATGCCGAGAAAGGTGTAGATGACTCCGCCTATCATTACAGCGGCAAAGAAGAGGACCAGTTTCTCAAAGAGTGAGAAGTTCTTTCTGATCAGGAGCGGCAGGATGACAAGCAGGGTGACGGTGGCGAGTATCTCACGGGAAAAGGTGACCGGTATGAGTTCCTGGAGAAACTGTGCTGAAAAGAGAGCAAGACCTCCGTATCCGATCATCTCGAGCACGTAGATCAGGACCATGAAGAAGACTTCCCAGTTTTCAGGTCCTGGAAATCCGTGCATGCCGTCAAAGATGTGCTCGCCCCTGGCGAGTGTGTACCTGGCAAGGCCTTCGACCAGGAAGTACTTGTAGATCAACACAAGGATGGCGAGCCAGAGGAATGAGAACCCGGTGAGTGTCCCGGCACTCACAGCCTCTGGAAATCCCCTGCCGCTAATCGAGACGGCAAGCATGATACAGGGGCCGAGGAAGAAGACGAGATCGGTGAGGACAGGGACTGAAAATTGGGTGATAAATGAGCGTATTTTCGTGATCATGGGGGAGTTTCGTTCCCTTCTGTGGTATTGTGAGCTGTGAGTAGTGTCTGCGTCTCCGGGTAAAAATTATGCACATATGAGCCTGTTGTCATTATCCAGGCTTTCTGAAAAAACCGCAGAGCCGTTCCAACCAGGCTATCTGCGCAGTGATGGCTGCGCTTTATGCTTCTGCAGCCATCCGGTGAGCAGAAAGAGGATGATAAGTACGACCGGCATGCAGATATCGATCCAGAGGATCATGCCAGCGTTGTTTACCGAGAGGTTGTGGACAGAGATGATCTGCCAGATATGCACGATGCCTGCACCCACCATGAATATCGCGTACGCAATCAGGGGTGCTATCCTGAATGTTCCCGGGATACGCAGAGCAAGAATCCCGAGCACTCCGATGAGAAGGTTCGCAAGGGCTACCTCCTGCTGGAACGGGTTTCCTGCCGGCCAGCCTATACTCTCTGCCACCTGATCTGCAAAGAATGTGTGGCCGATGAACGCCCAGATTCCCCCGATGCCGATGATGACCAGAAATGCCCAGTTCAGTAAAATTTCTGCTGCACGTGCATGATCAGCCCTTGGGCGTTCCCGTGATATCTGAACTCCTGCTCCGATTATTGTGATCGCGATAAAAATGATGGGAATGAGCTCTGACAGTGACATGAGGAGGAGGTCAGCGGGACGATTAATAAGGGTGATGGCTGGTGGCTTTGATAAACGTCCCTTCCTCGTACTCTCTGAAGGCCTGCTCAAGTTCCTCCTGTGTGTTCATCACGATCGGGCCTCCCCATGCGATCGGTTCCCTGATTGGCCTCCCTGATAAGAGGAGCAGTCGGCATGGTCCGGCTGTTGCCTTGATCTGGACATGATCACCGTCATTGAGCAGGGTTAGGTTTCGGTTTTCAAGCAGTGTTTCTCCTAGCCCGCAGGTCACCTTTCCTGCAAACACGTAGCAGAATACGGTGTACCCACGCGGAACCTGGTGCAGGAATGTCCTCCCCTCCTCAAGTGAAATGTCAAGGTAGTCCGGGTCGGCAACAATCTCCCTGACCGGCCCTTTTATTCCTGTATACGATCCTGCGATAATTCTGATTGTAACCCCCTGTTCCGGGGAGATAACTGGTATCTCTTCTGCGGGGATCTCCTGGTACCTGGGGTCTCTCATCTTCTCTGATCGAGGCAGGTTTACCCAGAGCTGAAATCCCCCCATCTTCCCGTCAACAGGTTTTGGCATCTCCTGGTGAATGATCCCTGACCCTGCTGTCATCCACTGGACTGCACCGGCCCCGATGGTTCCGGCGTTACCCATACTGTCTCCATGCTCGACCATTCCTTCAAGCATGTAGGTGACAGTCTCAATCCGCGATGGGGATGCCAGGGGAATCCTTTTAGATAGTCTCCAGGTTTGTCGCCCCTGAAGTCGTCAAGCATCAGGAATGGATCAAACCTGGGAATCTGGTGGTATCCAAACGCCCGGTGAAGCCTGACTCCAGCACCTTCCATCGTCTCCCTTGCATGAAACACCTCTTCAACAGTACGGATCATCATCAAATCAGTCACCTCCGTATGATCTGATAATGGTTTCTCATCAAGGATCATGAAAGATAATCTGTCATGTGATCAATGGTTGATATATGCTGAAACCCCGGACTCTCCTCTTCCTGATCATACTCTGTACCGGAGTCGGATCTGTGCAGGCATACTGCCTGAATATCTCCGATCTCACTGGTGGTGCAGCGGCATACGATGGACTTGGTGATCATCCTGATTCGGAATGGTACACTCATTTCTCGATTAATGCATCTCCTGATGAGAATCTCACCCTGATCAGGGTTCCGTCAGTGCAGCAGACGACCGAGATCAGCTGTGGGGCCGTTGCTGCTCTTGACAACCTCCTCTATTATGGTAAAACCGGGGATGAGATGAGTATGGCTTCAGAGATGGGAGTCGTTCCTGTGTATGGAATCAACGTCGTTCAGATGGCGAAATGGTTTACTGACAGGGGATGGACCGTCCATTCAAGTACAACAGATGGCGATGGAGATCTCTCGATGATTCAGAAGAACCTGAAGGAGGGTGTCCCTACTCTTGTTGCCTGGGCTGACTGGGGAGGGCACTGGATGGTAGTTACCGGGTATGACTCCATGGGCACTGAGACCGTTGTGGATGACGTGATCATCTTTGCAGACCCGTACGATGTGACCGATCACAACCAGGACGGATACTACCGTTTCCCTGCGGCACGGTTCTATTCACTCTGGTTTGTACCGCACTGGTATCCTGACAAGGATGCTGTGAGGCCCTGGCTGACTGCAACACCACCTTCATTTTCTTCCGGGAACTCAGGTTGATCCAAGTGCCATTTGTGGAAGAAATGGCATCTCCTGGCTCCCTTTCTATCTCCTCCGAGACATTTACAACATCTTAAATATCAGTATGCTCCTCAATCTCTTCATCAAATCCACTTCTGCCAGTTGTGGGTCAGGACACCCCTGATCAGATGACTGGCTGGATGCAGGTATCCGGCATATACCATGGACTATCAACTCAGTGATCTCATCGACGTTGAGGAACTCCAGGGCCTCATGGATCTTCTCTACTCGGTCAGCAGGTTTGCAACCGGCATCATCGATAACAACTCAGTTGTTCTCACCGGGAATGGCTGGATGGATGTCTGTACCAAGTTTCACCGGGTTCACCCCACGACCCTGAAGGGGTGTTTAGAGAGTGATGTGAAGATCCTCGGACACATGGAGGAGGCAAAGCCATTCTACATGTACAAGTGCGCAAACGGGCTCGTGGACGTTGCAACCCCGATCATCATCGATGGAAGACATCTTGCCAACATCTTCATCGGCCAGTTCTTTCTTGAACCCCCTGATCTTGAGTTCTTCCGCGAACAGGGCCGAAAGTACGGGTTCCCTGAAGATGAGTACCTGAAGGCAGTTCAGGATGTCCCTATCCTCACGCCTGATCAGGTGAATCAGAATCTGGCATTCCTGAGAAAAGTGACTGAGATGCTCGGTGAAATGGGGCTGACTCAGAAGAGGATCCAGGAGGCTGAACGTCTTCTGCTGGAAGCCCATGACTCACTTGAACAGAAGGTGATCGACAGGACCGCAGAACTGGCTGTTGCAAAGGAGAGGGCAGAGGCTGCAAACAAGGCGAAGAGCGAGTTCCTTGCCAACATGAGCCATGAACTCAGGACGCCGATGAATGCTATCCTTGGTTTCTCCCAACTCATGCAACGGGATCAGTCACTCAACCCGGAACAGCGTGAATATCTGCAGATCATCAACCGGAGTGGCACCCACCTGCTTGCCTTGATCAACGAAGTTCTTGAAATATCAAAGATAGAAGCACGACGTGTTACCCTGGAGGAGACCTCGTTTGATCTCCATGAACTGATCAGGGACCTGGAGAATATGTTCAGGGTCAGGACGAATGCAAAAGGGCTGCACTTTCAGATCAGTGGTCTTAATGTCATACCCAGGTACGTACTTGCTGATGAGGGCAAATTCAGGCAGGTCCTGATAAACCTCCTGGGAAATGCCGTAAAGTTTACCGAGCATGGTGGGGTTGTTACAAGGTTTGAGGTCAGAGAAAGGGAAGGTGACTCAGTTGTGCTCAGTATCTCTATCGAGGATACCGGTGTCGGGATTGCTGAAGAGGAGCAGGACCTCCTGTTCAGGTACTTTGAACAGACAAGCAGCGGAAAGATGTCAAAGAGCGGGACCGGCCTTGGTCTTGCAATCAGCAGGGATTATATCAGGCTGATGGGTGGCGATATCACGGTTGTCAGCCGACCTGGTGCAGGAAGTACATTCTCCTTCTATCTTCCTATCAGGGCAGTTTCTGCCCCTGCATCTGGCACAATTGAGAAACATGGAGTTGTGCTCAGACTCAAGAGTGATGGGCCTTCTCCCCGGGTGCTGATCGTTGAAGATAACGAAGAAAATCGTTTATTCCTTGAGACCCTACTGACACAGACCGGCTTCACAATCAGAACTGCATCAAACGGAAAACTGGCTGTTCGTGAAGCAGAGGCATGGCATCCTGATCTCATCTGGATGGATGTCAGAATGCCTGAAATGGATGGGATTGAAGCGACCAGGCAGATACGACTGCTTCCTGGAGGGAAAGACATGGTCATCGTTGCCCTCACTGCCTCGGTCTTTGAAGAAGAGCGGAAGAAAATTCTTGATGCAGGATTTAATGATTTTGTCAGGAAACCATTCCTTGAAGAGGAGATATTCGAGATGATTGCAACATATCTCAAGGTTGGGTATGAGGTCATCCAGGATAGTGATGATACGGCCATGGGATTTCAGGCCGAACTTACTCCAGATATGCTCCTCACCATCCCGAACGCCTTGCGTAATTCACTCTCCACTGCTGTCATACGACTGGATCGGGTGGAGATCGCGAAGGTGATCGGCCAGATCCTGAATGATTTCCCGGATGTCGGCAGGATCATTGCAGGTCTTGCTGATAATCTTGATTTTGACCGGCTTGTAAGCAGACTTGAAGAGGTTGAGAAGATGGAGAGATCAGAATGACTGGTAATGAGTCGGAAGACCCAGCCCAGATCCTTGTGGTTGATGACTCTCCCGGCAGCCTGAAACTTCTTACCGATATCCTTTCAAAGCCGGGATTTCTGGTCCGTCCTGCTCCAAGCGGGAGGCTAGCACTCCGGTCTGCCGGTGTTGAAACTCCTGATCTCATCCTACTTGATGTAATTATGCCTGAGCTGGACGGATATGAGGTCTGCAGACAGCTGAAGGGTGATCCGAAGACCTCATCTGTGCCGGTCATCTTCATCAGTTCTCTTGAAGAGCCTGCCGATAAGGTCAGGGGGTTTGAGGCCGGGGGTGTGGATTTTATCTCAAAACCATTCCAGCCAGAGGAGATTCTTGCCAGGGTGCAGACTCATCTCTCTCTTCACAGGCTTCAGAAGCAGTTGGAAGCCCAGAATATCCTGCTTGAGGAGCAGATCAGGGAGCGGAAGAAGAAGGAAGAGGAACTGAAAGTCTATCAGAAGAACCTTGAAGAGATGGTCAGGGAACGGACAGACGAACTCGACCGGTTCTTCTCATTGAGTCTTGATCTGCTCTGTATTCTCTCAAGGGACGGCATGTTCATCAGGATGAATCCTGCATGGGAATCTTCTCTCGGATATTCACTCGCTGACATCTTCTCTCATAATTATCTGGAGTTCATTCATCCGGATGATCTACAGAGTACCCGTGATGTTGGGAAAATTGCACGTACTGACCGTATATCTAACTTTGTTAACCGGTACAGGCATAAGGATGGATCATACCGGTGGATTGAATGGTCATCTATCCCGTCCGGTGATCTCATCTTTGGCTCTGCACGGGACATCACCGAGCGGAAGAATGTTGAGAACTCACTGAATGAGGCACGAAAAAAACTAAACCTGTTGAACCGTGTAGTCTTTAGCGACATCCAGAACTATGTCTTCTCATTGACCGGGTTTCTTGATCTGCACCGGGAGATCGTTACAGATTCCAGAGAGACCTATTTCCTTGAGAACGAACGTATGGCGGTTGACAAGGTTCTTCTCTCACTCAATTTTGCAAAGATGTACCAGGACATGGGGATTAAGCCCCCGGTCTGGCATCAGGTCTCACAGACATTTCTTTATGCCATCTCGCATCTTGATTTCTCCAGGTACACCCGCGAGATCCATGTTGAGGGGCTCGAGATCTATGCTGATGCTCTCCTTGAGATGGTCTTTTACATCCTCGCTGAGAACGTGCTGAAGTATGCCCATTCGGCAACTGCTGTAAAACTCTGGTATGAGATTATTCCTGGTGGGTGCCGTCTGGTGTTTGAGGATGATGGAAACGGAGTTGAGGCTGATCTGAAAGAGCAGATCTTTGAGCAGTGGTATGGGGAACAGAAGGGGCTCGGTCTTTTCCTCTCACGTGAGATCCTGGCTATTACCGGGCTGTCGATCAGGGAGAACGGAGAACCAGGTTCTGGTGCACGATTTGAGATCCACATACCTGATCAGATGTTCAGGGTGGCCACTCCGGGTAGATGAGAGTGGGTACCTGATTTTTCTGATAAACAGCAGATTCAAATCGTATGAGATGTATGGAGGATGGTTATGAGTGTAGTCGGACATTCGCTGTTCATCGCTATGTTTCTCCTTCTTGTATGTCTGAATATTACAAACGGGTCATTTGTTGTCTGTTCTCCTGATAATCTCTCAAACCACTTATACCTGTTTCCGTTGAACAATTCATCGATTTCAAATTGTTCTGTAGTTGATTCTCCCGGGTGGAATACCAATAATACATCCTCTGAAGTCCTGCCGGATGGAAAGGGTATCGATAAGTGGGTGACCGGGCCTGGTCTTCCACCACCGGGATGGGTATCTGATGCAAATCTTCCAAATATGAGTGATAACTCGACAAAGATCATATGAGGTCAGGGGAGGATTTTACCTGTTAACCAGTGCAGGATTGGTTGAATGCCAGGAAATTAGTGCCCTGTGTCGCCAAAATATTTATATGGTTGTATACAATACAATTTCAATGAATATTCAGTCTCTTCTCTCTTTCAGATTGCTTGCCCTGACTCTCATGAGTCTGGTTTTGATATGTACCGGTGTTGGTGCAGATTCTTCTACAAACCAGAGTTATTTCATGGGTCAGGTTTCTGAAAATGGGAATCTTATTGATGAATACATAACCGGTCCTGGGTTGCCACCTTCAGGATGGATAAAGAATATGAATGTAGCATCAGCATCTGATCTTTCAACCAGCATTCTCAGTACTGGTCAGGTCCCTACATTAGTGTGGTCATATGGATGTTCAGCAACTTCAGCATCCATGTATTTTGGATACTATGATCGGAACGGGTATCCTAATTTCTATGTAGGCCCTACAGAGGGAGGAGTATTTCCACTTACGAATAAAGTATGGGGGAATTCTTCTGAAGGACAGGGCGAGTGCCCCTTAAGTGCTTCACATAAGGGGATCGACAACCTGACAATAAAGGGTCATGTTGATGATTATTATTCAGCATATGGCTCTGCGGTAGATCCATACTACGGTTCGTGGACTGAACATAGTGTAAAGAACTGTGTCGGGGATTATATGGGCACCAACCAGTACCAGAACTGGCTGAATACTGATGGTAGCACGACATTTTTCTACTATACTAATGGTTCACCCCTCTATGACTACTCAGGATCAGAGAGTAGTAAAAACCGTGATGGAACTCATGGAATGAGACTTTTTGCAGAGTCAAGGGGCTACTCTGTACTGACTAATTACAACCAGTATATATCTGGATATAATGGAAATACCAAGGGTTTTACCTACAGTCAGTATAAGTCAGAAATAAATGCAGGATATCCGGTTCTGATCCATGTCCTGGGTCACACCATGATTGGTGTAGGGTATACCGGAACAGACCAGATCATTGTTCACGATACCTGGGACTATTCCAGTCATACAATGACCTGGGGGGGATCATATGCTGATATGCAACACTATGCTGTAAGTGTATTCCACCTAAAGCCCGTAGCACCAACCCCTACGCCAACTCCAACTCCAACTCCTACAGTCACTGTGACACCAACCCCGACAACTACCGTCACTCCGACTCCCACTGTGACCGTAACACCCACTCCGGTTCCCAGCACCGGGAACCTCACGGTCTCTTCCAGCCCTTCAAAGGCTGCGGTCTGGATAGATACTGCAAATACCGGGTATACGACCCCGGCAACCATGTCCGGGATCTCTGCAGGGGTTCATGAACTGAAACTTGTGAAAGCCGGGTACTCGGATTATTCACAGAATGTAACCATCACCTCCAATGAGACAACAACAGTAGCAGCAGTGCTGACCCAGGCCGGTGCTCTCACGGTCTCCTCAAAGCCGACCGGGGCAGCCATCTGGATTGATGGAACTGATATGGAGCGGAGTACAAAAGCGACATTTACTTCGCTGAGCCCGGGAAGCCATGACCTCAAACTTGTGATGAGCGGGTATGCCAATTACAACGTACCCGTTACGATCAGAAGCGGCCAGACAACCACCGTGTATGCGGTGCTGACCCAGACCGGTGGCAGTATCTCTCTCACTTCAAACCCGTCCGGAGCAGGTATCTCTATTGACAGTGCAGATACCGGGTATCAGACCCCTAATACAGTATCCGGTCTCTCTTCAGGATGGCACACCGTTCTTCTGAAAAAGGACGGGTACAAAGACTGGTCAAAGACCGTGATGGTCAACTCCCGGATGACAACACCGGTCTCTGCCAGCCTGATCCCGGGTGGAACAAACGGTTCAATCTTTGTATACTCTAACCCGTCAGGAGCATCCATCGCGATTGATGGGGTCGACACCGGGGCAGTTACCTCTAAAACGATAACAGGAGTTCCTGCCGGTGATCATACGGTCACCCTTTCGAAGACCGGGTATGCTGACTGGTCCCAGTCTGCCCGTGTAAAGGCAGGTGTGACAACAACAGTCTTTGGCAGGTTATCCCCAATTTCATAATTTTACAAAAGGCAGGTCTTCAGAGGTCTTTGGGCAATATCTCCAGCCAATTTAGTATTCCTTTTTGTCTGCAGATTGCTGATGACCTTTTTATATATTCGCTGGGATTTGTACTGAATGGCTGATCTGCCACAGGGCTCTAAAAGCCGGGGTATGGCATGAAATACTCATTATCTGAAGAGGGGCTGGTCTGCATCGGCGGGTTCTGCGGAGCCGTGGCCCGGTACCTGGTTAATGAACAGGTCCCGTCACTTCCCGGGACGCTGGTTATAAATGTCCTCGGTTGTATGGCTATCAGTATCCTGATGTATGGTTCAATCTTTTTTGGTGCATTCAGCAGGAGTTCACGCCTCTTCTTTGGAGTCGGCGTGATTGGATCCTTCACCACGTTTTCAGCCTTTGCAGCACAGAGTTTTTCAGCAGGGCCGATCATCGGTCTTTTGAATATCCTTGCAAATATTCTGTTAGGCCTGGTAGGGGTATTCCTCGGCAGGGTCATGGTTACAAACCCACGGGGGTCTGCATGGATCACCTGATTCTTGTCGGGCTTGGTGGTGCAGCAGGCTCGGTGTGTAGATTTGAGATCTCAAGATTTGAACCGGTCCTTGGTATTCCTCTTGGAACTGCAGTCGTAAACATCCTGGGAAGTCTTCTCTTCGCTCTGGTGGCATTCTCCCGCTCTCCTGGGGACCTCTATTACCTCCTCGATGTGGGTGTGCTCGGAGGGTTCACCACCTTTTCCACCTTCTCGTTTGAGACATTCAGGATGTTTGAAGAACAGAATTATCTGGTAATGATCGCCAATATCTCCATAAATCTCGTGGGAAGCCTGGCTGGAGTCTGCGCCGGATATCTGGTTATCACAACTCTCGGGGCTGGTGTCTGATGTTATCTGAAGGGATGTTATTACGTGTTTATATTGCAGAGTCTGCACGGATTGGGAAGAAACCGGCATACAAATACCTGGTTGAACTTTTTCATGAGCGGGGATTTCCCGGATGCACAGTCTTCCGGGGCATGGTCGGGTATGGGCATGAGCATACAATCCATTCCATCGATGTGCTGAACTTCTCGTTTGATCTACCGGTTGTCATCGACGTGGTTGATACAAAGGAGCGGATTGTTGGTATTGCTGAAGAGATAGAGGGGCTAGTAGAGCATGGCCTTGTCGTCACCCAAGAGGTGATGATGGGGAGAAAGCAGTAAGGTCTTCCCTTTTATTGAGGCACGCACTTGAACACCCTTACTGATGGTACCGGAGATGATCGGGTATCCAAACACTCATCTTTTTCCACTCCGATGTATAAGCCCGCATGATCATCCTGCATGGGCTTTACTCCCCGGCTGCTCCCGATCAGTTTATTCTCTTTGCAGAGGATACAACAATATCCCTGGAGCAGAGCAAATCTCCCAGGCAGGGAAGGAAGATGCAAAAGTCGTCTCTCCTCTCACATCCTGCCGCTCTTTCATCTTCTGAACTTGTTCGTACCCTTGACAACTGGGGGGTGCTGCCATCCCGGTTTGAGGAGATGGTCATAACTCTCTCCCTCCCTACATACGAGCAGGGAAAAAACCCAGTCTGTTCGCCTGAATATTATCAGCAAAAAAGTCTTGAAACTCCTAAAACCACGAGTTTTTGCACGTGGTCAGTACCTGTTGTCAGGTTTCCGCTTGAATACATCCCTCCGGTGATAACCGGAATCAGGAACCTGGACGATGGCGCATACATAATGGCAGAGACGCTTCTGTACTGGTCAAAAGTGACTGCAGGAGGTCTGTCTCTCATATCTGCAGGTCATTATCTCCCTGCGTACCGGATGATCGGCAGATCCGGATTTCATGTACTCTGGGATCTCCATCCCGACGAGTCTGAGCATGAGATGATTCGGGCATTCCATGCCGCAATCCCCCCGTTCTGTATCCCTGCAACTGGGTTTGGTCTCCATGTTCCTGAACTCCATGAGTACCAGACACAGTCCACTGTCTATACCTTCCTCACCTCCCTTGTCAGGAGAGTCATTTATGAAGCACTGGTACGACGGCCCGTAGATCTCCATCTTACTCCGGCAGTCATGATACAGCAGACCATTCCGCTCATCTTCTACCTCAATCTTACCGGCCAGAGTTCGCTCCTCGGCCTTGACTCCCTCCTCCCTGCCGAACACGGGGATGGCAAGCGGTTGATCTCCTGGATGCAGAAGCCTACAGATACTAAGGTCACAACACAGATGGGCCTCGTGCTCCGGGTTCATGAGCCTGAAAAAGAAGGCGGATCATGGCTGATAACATATGAACTGCGGCCTGCCGATGATTTGACCTGTCTCATCCCTGCAGCAGAGATCTGGTCCGGAGGAGACATCCTCTCTGAAACTCTTCCTTCCCTTCGTATCCTTGAAGAGACACTCCTGCAGGAACTGGGCCGGGGTTCGGCAGTCTCAAATTCTATTCTCCTCTCCCTGAGCAGTCCCGCTCCTGGAGGATTTGCATTGAGTACTCCTGACCTCTGGACGTTTCTGACACATGATGTTCCGTTGCTCAAAGAGATCGGCATCGAGACGATCATCCCGTCCTGGTGGACAGAGCGGAAGTCAAAACCGGTTATCAGGATACGGGTGAGCCGTGATCCGAGTGCTGTCACCTGCTTTGGGCTTGACACCGTGGTAAGTTTCGATTACCAGGTTGCACTGGGTGATGAGATCCTGACTCCTGAAGAGTTTCTTCAGAGGACTGATCTCAAGAACTCGATCATCAGGACTGGGGACGGATGGATGGTCTGTCAGTCCGGAGACCTTGAGAAGAACCTGCGAAGGCTTCAGGATGCGTATGCGGGAGAGACACTCCCGGCTGTTGACCTGTTCAGGCTCATCGCACATGCAGACGATGAAGAATCGTTCATCGAGGTGATCGGGGATGACTCCTGGAGCCAGGATCTTGTTCTGACAGCAAAGGGTGGAGGACTTCTGCAGGACCAGAAGATCCCTGCCTCATTTTCCGGGATACTCAGGCCATACCAGGTGAGTGGTTTCTCGTTCCTTCTCGCTGGTGCAGAACGCGGGTTTGGTGTATGCCTCGCTGATGATATGGGACTTGGAAAGACTCCCCAGACCATCGCCTATCTTCTTTCCAGGAAGGAAGCCGGGCTTTCAGGCCCGTCGCTTCTCATCTGTCCGACATCTGTTGCAGGGAACTGGGAACGGGAACTAAGCCGGTTCTCACCGTCTCTCACGGTATATGTTCATCACGGAACCGGGCGTGAAAAGTCAGGGTTTTCAGAGATGGTCTCTGCCCATGATCTCGTTATCACGACGTATCCCCTGGCGTCACGTGACTCGGATCTGATCACCGCTATCCGGTGGAACAGTCTTATCCTTGATGAGGCACAGAACATCAAAAACCCGCGGACCAAGCAGAGCAGATCGATCTTTTTGATCCAGGCAGATCACCGGGTTGCCCTGACCGGTACACCGGTTGAGAACCGGCTGAGCGAACTCTGGTCTATCATGCAGTTTTTAAATCCAGGATACCTTGGTTCAGCACAGCAGTTCAGGATCGGGTACTCAGTCCCCATAGAGAAGGATGCAAACCAGGAGAAGGCAGAAGAGCTCCGGCGTCTGATCCGCCCGTTCCTGCTTCGCAGGCTGAAGACAGACAAGAACATCATCAGGGATCTGCCTGAAAAGATGGAGTCCCGAATCTTTGTCACACTCACCAGGGAGCAGGTTACCCTGTACCAGGCAGTTGTGAATGAGGTGAAACAGGCCGCAGAAAAACTCACCGGGATTGCCAGGCGTGGTATGATCCTGGCAGCCCTGACCAAACTCAAACAGATTGCCGATCACCCACACCTCTATACTCATGACGGAGTAACCGGCTCCTTCAGATCAGGCAAGGTCAGACGGCTGCTCGAGATGCTGGAGGAGGTCTCTGATGAGGGGGATGCAGCCATCATATTCACCCAGTTCGCATCTTTCGCATCCCTTCTTCAGCAGGCAATAGAGGAGCACTTCCATGCCCCGGTCCTTCTTCTCACGGGAAGGACACGCAGGCATACCCGTGATGAGATGATAACACGCTTTATGAAGCCGGATGGGCCAAAATTCTTTGTCATCTCACTCAAGGCAGGGGGAACGGGTCTGAACCTTACCAGGGCTAACCATGTCTTCCATGTTGACAGGTGGTGGAATCCGGCTGTCGAGGATCAGGCAACCGACCGGGCATTTCGTATCGGGCAGATACGTGATGTTCAGGTACATCTCATGGTAGCAGCCGGAACACTTGAGGAGAGGATCGACGATGTACTTGCCGGAAAACGAGGGCTTGCAACAGAGATCCTCTCAAGCGGAGAGGACTGGCTGACCTCTCTCTCAACAAAGGAACTGATTGATGTGATAACCCTGCGTGATGCAGTCTTTGAGGAGTACTGATGACGCTGCATGCAGCACCTGTTCCCCTGACCTCTCTCCTCTCCTCCCAGCGTGGAGGAGTAGGTGAAACCTGGTGGGGCAGAAGATTTCTGGAAGTGGTGATGAAGTCAAACGACTACATCAGGCTGAATGCAGGCAAATCCTATGCACGCAACGGGCAGGTACAATGGATAGAGGCGTCACCCTGCTCGGTCGAGGCAAAGGTATCTGGTTCATATGTCTATGCCGTCAGAATCAGGTTCACTCCTCTTTCTGACGATGCCTGGAAGAAGATGCTCTCCATAATCTCCGACGAGGCATCTTTTGCAGCACGTCTGATGGCAGGTTCTGTTCCTGAAGCGATGGAACGGCGCCTTGCAAAGCAGGGTTTATCGCTCTTTCCCCGGGTAGAACCTAAAAGCAAGGGATGTAACTGTCCTGACAAGGGAAGTCCGTGCAAGCATGAAGCCGCGATATACTTCCTTCTTGCTGAGAACATCGACAAGGATCCCTTCCTGCTCTTTCTTCTGCATGGCAAGACGAAAGAGGAGGTTCTGTCAGGGCTGAGGGAAGCACGGGTGACGTCGCCCGGTTCATCTGACAGTAAGGAAGTTTCGGTCCTCCCCCCAGTCCCTTCTGACTCATATTACCGCATGGGCGCTGCTCTGCCTGAAGTAGGTACTATTCCCGGCCAGATTCCTGGCGATCATGAGATGAAGAAAGCCCTGTATGATCAACTGGGGAAATGTCCGGTCCCGCTCGGTGATGCTAATCTCGGCGCAGTGATTGCAGAACTCTATCCCAGGGCGGCGTGGGTCGCCGCCCGGTGGACCAAAGAGATGAACCGGTCACCAGAGACTGACTCTCCCTGATTTCTGGTATCTGTCTCCGCCACTTTCGGAGGAGTTATGCCTGTAGCCGACAGATGGGTGATAAATGGTACTCGAGGAGCGGATACCTGTCGAGTCTGAGGCAGAGGCAAGAGAGATCGTCCGGTACTTGAAGAAAGAGGGTATTCCTGCCCGTATCCTCACAAAACCACAACTGACTGTTGCACTGATCCTTGCAGGACGGTATGAGGATCTCAAGTCGTTTCTTACTGCCTGCCAGGATAAGCACCAGCAGAGAGGAGTTGGCAGTGGAGATTCTGATGAATTCCCTGTTGACTTTGATCCTTCTGTCTGGAAGAAGACACTTGAGGTTCTTGATGCTGAACAACTCGCTGTATCTCAGAGTCTGAAGGAACATCATCCTGGGGATATCATCGGCACAGTTGTCTTTCAGAGTGTGTTCCAGAAGATAAAGCCCGAAAATGAGTGTTCTCCAGATGAGTTTGCGCGAGAACTGGCAACTGTCCGCACGCTTATCTCAAACCACCTCTGCGAGATCACCCAGCAGGGTTTTGTCCTAACTAATGTAGCAGAGCCTTGTGAGGTAACCCTGTATGTCCCGTATGAGTACCCGTTCCCTCCAGAGGAAGAGGTGAGCGAGCGATATCATGTCACCTGCATCAGACACTTCAGGGGAGAGATAAGGCATGTTGTTCAGACGGGGCCTGAGATCCTTTTCCTTGAGGATATCGAGGCGTTCATCATGTTCCTATCTGATAACGGTGTTGACCCGCAATCACTTCTGAAGATCACCGAAGGGTGCATGTCCCGTCTTCGTATCACCCAGGAACTCATCAGCCAGCTCTTTGATGCCGGGGAATCATCACTTGAGGATCTCAGGCTCCTCTTTGTGGATGAGATCGCAGCACGGGACGGCCAGGGGCATGTACAGGATCGCTTCGGCCTCTCTCCCGAGTACGTAGACAGCATGGTTGCTGATATGAGAAAGCTTGGACTGGTTAAGGGCAAGGATACCCGGCTCAGACCCAGCGATCCTTCGACAGTCAGTAGTGCCGGCAAACGGAAGAAGAACCAGTAGTATGCGGGTCCTCCATACCTCAGACTGGCACCTCGGATCCTCTCTCGCCGGGAAGAAGCGTTATGATGAGGAAGAAGCATTCCTCGACTGGTTGATGGGAGTTATTAGTCGCGATAGCATTGATTCCTTAATAATTGCCGGGGATATCTTTGATTCTGGAACTCCCTCAAACCGTGCGCTTGAACTCTATTACCGGTTCCTGGGCAGGGTTGGCAGAACATGTTGCAGACACGTCCTGGTGACCGCGGGAAATCATGACTCCCCATCGCTTCTGACTGCCCCTCGTGAACTTCTCTCTGCACTTGATATCCATGTTGTCGGTTCGATACCCCCGACCGTGGATGAAGAGGTCTTCATCTTCACAAAGGAGGATGGCGATCCTGCTCTAATAGTGTGTGGTGTTCCCTTCCTTCGTGATCGCGATGTCAGGATGGCAGAGGCTGGAGAGAGCATCGAGGAGAAGAGAAGCAGGCTCCTTGCCGGAATAAGCAATCACTACCGGGAAGTCTGTGAAGTTGCAGAACAGCATCGTCAGCGTACTGGCAGTATCGTGCCGATCCTTGCCACCGGTCATCTCTTCGCTGCCGGTGGTAACACGATTGCCGATGATGGGGTCCGGGATCTCTCGATAGGAAATCTCCTCCAGGTCAGTGCCGCAGCCTTTCCCTCCTGCATCGATTACCTTGCACTCGGACACCTGCATCAGCCGCAGATGGTGGGAGGAGAGACAACCCGCAGGTATTCAGGCTCGCCGTTTATGATGGGGTTTGGTGAGTCTGACCGTGACAAAGAGGTTCTGATTGTTGATATCGGAACTGACCGGCCGGTACATGTAGAGCCTATGATTGTTCCCCGCATCAGGGACCTGGTGCAGATCCACGGTGATGCTGATCAGGTCAGGGATAAACTCACCGAACTGATCTTTTCAGGCAGACCTTCATGGGTTGAGATCCTGCTTGAAGACAGCGGAGCTGGTCCTTCTGTGAGAGATGAATTCTACCGGATAACTGACGGTTCTACAGTCGAGGTCCAGAAGGTGAAGGTCTCCCCGAATGCCGGATCAATCAGTAGTATCACCCAGGAGTCACTCGAAGAACTGAATCCTGATGAGGTATTCAGGCGATGCATGGATGCAGCTGAAGAGCCTGAAGAAAACCGGGAGGAGTTGATCGCTGCGTTCCGTGAAGTCCTTGCCGGCATTCTGGAAGGGGATACAAATGCCTCGTGAATCCATCTGGCATACCTGCAATGCTGGCAGAACCGGAGGTCTTGCATGCGAATTCTGAAAGTGCGTTTTAAAAACCTGAACTCGCTTGCCGGTGACTGGGAGATCGATCTGCAGAACCCTGCCTTTACCTCATCAGGGATCTTTGCCATAACCGGTCCGACCGGCTCGGGGAAGACGACGATCCTTGATGCTATCTGCCTTGCCCTCTATGGGCAGACCCCAAGACTTGCAAACATCTCTGCGACAACAAACGAGATCATGACCCGGCATACCGGTGAGTGCTCTGCAGAGGTCACGTTTGAATCCTCGCATGGAGTTTTCAGATGCTCATGGTACCAGAACCGTGCAGGAAAAAAGCCGGGTGGAAAACTTCAGCATCCTGCTCATGAGATTGCAGATGCAGGTACCGGGACCGTCATCACCACGAAGATGAAAGAGGTGGCAGCAAAGGTCAGGGATGTGACCGGGATGGATTTTCACCAGTTCACCAGATCGATGCTCCTGGCCCAGGGCGGATTTGCAGCATTCCTTGATGCAAAGCCTGATGATCGTGCCCCGATCTTAGAGCAGATCACCGGGACCGGAATCTACAGTGAAATATCAAAAGGGGTGCATGAACGGACCATTGCAGAACGTGATACTCTCCGGGTTCTTGAAGACAAGGCCGGTGCTATCACACTCCTCACACCCGATGAGATCGGATCTCTATCCGAAGAGAAATCAAAGAAGGATAGGGCACTATCTGAACTAAATATAACAATAAAATCCCTGCAGGATCGCCTGGATCTCATTCAGCGAATCGAAGCATTACGGCTTGATGTTGGCAGGATAGAAGGGCAACAGAAGGAACTTGCTGCCAGACGGGAGGAGGCCGCCGCAGATCTCCACCGCCTTGCAATGGGCCGGAAGGCAGCCGTCCATGAGGCGGTATGGCGTTCCCTTTCTCTCCTCCGATCACGTGAGAATCAGGATTCAAAAAACCTAGAAGTTCTGCAGGCTCGATCCGCTTCCCTGCTTGAAGCCCGTGGAGTTGCTGATGAGGTTTTCAGAGCCGCCGAACTGGCACTTCAACAGGCACAGATCTCCGTTGATGAACAGCGTCCAATTATACAACAGGTTCTTGACCTTGACGGCAGGATTGAGGTGGCAACCGAATCTCTCAAATCTGCATGTATTACTTCCGAAGAACTGAAACTTCGCCGAAGAACAGGTCAGGCAGAACTCGATGGTCTCAAGGCTGAGCGAGGGCTTCTTGAGGCAGAGAGAGAGAAGGCCACATCATACCTGAATGAACATAGTGACGATGCTCTGTTGAACAGTGTATGGTCCGGGATAAGTGCCGGGCTTTCAGCATGGCAGAAGGGTAATACAGAAATCAGCGAGTTGATCATCGCCCTCGAAGAAGCTAGGCGATCTCTTACAACTGCAAGGATCCACCATGAAGGCACACAAAAGTTGGTGGTAGCAGGGGAGAAGGCACTTGCTGAAAAGAATAGTGAGATTGATACCCTGCGGCAGCAGGTTTCTGTTCTTCTTCAGGGGGTCCCCGTCGGTGAAATCCGAAAAAAAGAGGTCGATATCAGGGGGCGTATCGAACTCCTGAAGAGAATGCAGGAGGTGCTCACTTCAGAAGAGACACACCGGTCTGATCTGCAGAACCTTGTTGCATCTGTCGCAGAACTTGAAACATCAAGGAAGGAGCAGGAGCGGCTCAAGACCGATCTGGTCCTGCATCAGAAACGACAGGAGCATCTTGTCGAATCAGAAGAGAAGGCTTTTCGAAGAGCGCTCCTCATCAGGGATCTCACCGATCACCGTTCTCACCTGAAAGATGGAGAGCCCTGTCCGCTTTGCGGCTCACCTGTTCATCCATACCGTGCTGAGATCCCGGATCTCGACGAAGATGAGTCTGGGCTGGATAAAGCGAGAGATCAACTCAAAGAGATCATCAATTTGGTCCGAGATCGGGATGTTGCCATCGCATCAGTTATCGGTGCAATAACGGCGAACCAGCAGGATCAGAACCGGATTGGAAACCTGATCAGAGACGAAACAGAGTCCTGGACTGCCGGAGCTGAAGACCTCGGGCTCGCTGTAGATGCCAAGGATCGCAGCGAACTTGTACGCCAGTTCCTTTCTGATTCTGAAAAACTGCTGAAAGAAGTCCTCCGGCAGATATCAGGACATGATGAGCGTGATCAGAAGATCCGCATCCTCGAGCAGCAGTTGAGCGTTGAAAAAGATACCCATATTGCGGTTGTAAAGGCAGAACAGGATGCGGCGTTTGCCTGCATTGCTGCTGAAACAGATGTCAGTCGTCTGCAGTCATTAAAAGAGAAGAGTGAACTCTCTCTTGCTACACTTTCTGCAGATCTCCTAGCCTCTCTTGCAGCCTTTCAGATAACAGAGATCACACCTGGGTCTATCGGAGAGATAGAGGCTGTTCTAACCAACAGGCGTGATACATTCCTGAAGTATGAAGAGCAGATCAGTAATCTCGGACCAAAGGTTGCTGATTTTGAGGGCAGGATAAAAGGAAAAGATGATACACTCTCTTCCCTTGAAAACGAGATAACCCTGGCTGAATCAGATATCACCAGAAAAAGGGAAGCACTCTCTACCCTTCAGAAAGAACGTACCGATCTGTATGGTGAAAAGAATCCCCTGGCTGAAGAAGAACACCTGCTCCATGCGGTTCGCTCCTATGGAGAAGCGGTTGAAACTGCCAGAAAAACATTCGATGAAAAGCGGGGAGAGTGTGATACAAATGCCGGCCAGATACAATCACTCGCCACCTCTCTTGAGGAGGTAAGAAGAGATCTCGAGTCCGGAAGTGCCTCATTCCAAGAGGCAATAGTTGGCTCCGGGTTCCCTGATGAGGCTGCTTTTCAGGTTGCTCTCCTTTCTGCCCAAGACCTGTCATCGCTGGAAGCGATGGCATCAGGATTTGAGAATGAAGAGATCAGACTTAAGGCTCTGTACGGTGATAAGCATCTGGCCCTGAAACTGGCTGAAGCACAAATCGTGCCTGATGACGACGGTGATCAGGATCCTGAAGCGGGTCTCCGGGAAGCATCCGGGAAGCGTGATACGCTCCAGAAGGAGATTGTAAAGATCACCATAGACCTTGAAGAAGATCAGAAAAGGCGGGATCAGATGGCAGGTAGCCTCTCGCAGATTGATGCACAAAGAAAGGAACTGCAGAAGTGGGAGAGGCTCCATGCCCTCATCGGTTCAGCAGATGGTAAAAAGTTCAGGGTCTTTGCCCAGGGACTCACCTTCCAGATCCTGATCGCACAGGCAAACCGGCATCTGCAGGTGATGACCGACCGGTACCTGCTCAGACCTGACCCTGATGTTCCCCTTGATCTTGCAGTTGTCGATACCTGGCAGGCTGGAGATCTCAGGAGCACGAAGAACCTCTCCGGAGGTGAAAGTTTTATCGTGAGCCTCTCACTTGCACTCGGGCTCTCCGGAATGGTGAGTAAAAATGTCAGGGTCGACTCCCTCTTTCTTGATGAGGGGTTTGGAACGCTTGATGATGAGGCCCTCGATATTGCACTCGGTGTCCTTTCAGGACTCCATCAGGAAGGGAAACTTATCGGGATCATCTCACATGTTCCCGCAATTAAAGAGCGGATCTCTGCTCGAATATCGGTCGAAAAACGGGGTCCTGGGAGGAGTGTGATCGTCGCTCCCGGGTGCCGGCGAATAACCTGATTACGTTCTTTTATAACCTGTTATTCAGGTGGATGATGCCTGAGTTTCATGATATCGCGGTACGGTACCACCCCGATGATCTTCCCGTCCGGGTCAACCACCGGCAGAGCACGGAAATCATACCTGGTAAACTCCTCTGCCGCATCTTTTAACGTGCTCTCGTTGGTCAGCGTTATCATCTCGTATACCATGATGTCAATGAGGGTGGCATCGTCATCTGCCTGGAGCAGCTCCTTGATATCAACAATTCCACGCAGGATATCAGAATCATCCACGATATAGAGATACATGATAACATCCTTGTCCCGTGCCAGACGGGCGTACTCATCCCTCACGGTTCCTACCTCGGCATCGGGAGGCAGCATGATGAATCTGGTTGTGGTATAATCGAGGATGTTCTCTTCAGACTTTTCAAGGATGGATCTGACCTTCTTCGCCTTATCCGGAGTCATCGTCTCCAGGATATCCCGTGCCTCTTCGAAAGGAATCTCTTCAAGCACGTCAGCGGCCTGGCCGGGTGTCATCTCATCGATGACTGCAACAGCCTTCTCTCGTGTGAGTACTGATACGATCTCACGCTGAATGGATGGATCGATCTCTTCAAGTGCATCTGATGCAGTGCTTGTGTCAAGTTCAGAAAATACAACCGCACGCTGGTTTTGGTCCATATCCTCGATGATCTCTGCTATGTCAACCGGATGCATCCTTGAGAGCTTATCTTTCAGGGTCTTGATATTGAATCGTCGCTTCTCTTCTCCGGTTGCCGGTGGAAGCAGCTGGATGTCTATCCAGGGAACAAGTGTTCGCTCTTCATCCCTTCCGCTCTGAATGAACTCGGCCAGCCACTTGAACCGGTATCTGCGGAGGTATGCCATCTTGCTGAAATCAACCTCGAAGACCAGAAGTTTGTCAAACATGTTGATGATCAGGTGGAGATCATATACGAGTCTGATCTCATGATCCTCAAGGTCTATCACCTTCTTGTTCAGAATGAACTGCTGCAGGAGCATATCCTCCTCTCCCGGCTCCCGTTCATAGGTAATCAGTGATTCTGGGGAGATCTCGATTGTTGTATTATGAATAGAGATAACTTTCTCCCAGGGCACAGTAAGGGTGGGCTTTCCAGATCGGTGCACGACAAAGTGGGTTACTTCAGGGCACCTAAGTGTCTCGATAATAAGCAGATCTCGCAGTCTTCCGATCTTCTTTCCGTTGACAGTCACCTTCTTGGCAAGTAATTCGGTGTAGTAGATCGAGACATTGATCGGTCGTGCGAATGGTTCCCCTTCGATCATAAACGGTCTGGTCCTGGTAGATCTGATTGGTGACCTGATCACATAAGGGCTGGTATCAGGTATTTTGAAAGAGTTTGAGGGGTTCAGAGGATCATATCTCCATTTTCCCGGGTCTGAATCCGGATGGCCTCTTCTACCGGAATGATGAAGATCTTCCCGTCTCCGATATTTCCGGTAAAGGCGCTCTCACAGAGTATATTCACGATCTCCTCTACTGCACTGTCATCAACCACCATCTCAATCTTCACTTTCGGCATGAAGTCATACAATGCTTCGACATTGTACTGGTTGATCTCTTTTGATGTACCGCGGTACCAGATGTCGTAATTGATCATTGAACTGTGGCCCATGGCTTTCATGGCATTCCTGACATCGGTAATCTTTTCGGCTCTGACGAAGGCCTCCACCTTTTTCATGAGAGCGAGATCTCTTCTCTGTGTCAATATAGGTTTTGAACGTAATCTCTATTGTCGAATGGGATGTATGATACCTGATCTCTGTTTATACCAGCAGGGGCATCATCCGGTGAAAACTCTGGTATTCACTCACAATTTCATAATTTCATCCATTATAGTTCCAAAAAAAGAGCGTCTTTTTCACCGGTGCTTCATCCCCCATAATGGGCCACCCACCGGCCAGACAGAATGGTATCGGGTCTACTACTCCCAATCAGGGGGAGGTGTGGTTGAGAAGAAGAGGTCATGATAGTCGGAAACGATGCCACGGACAAGCGAGTCGGCTGGCATACGCCTCTCTCTGTCATCCCCGAGAATATACCTTGTGGATTGAGAATATTGAATAATCACACTTCTCTATTGAAATCAGGCATGCCGAGAATGATAGCACCTGTCTCATAGAACCGCCTTCTGATCTCATCTGCTTCAATCCCTTTCAGAGTCAGGCTGCTGAGTCCGCTCATGAGTGCAACAAGGGCAAGTGTCATTGTCCGTGGATCTGCATCTCTTCGGACCTCACCTCTTTTTTGCAGAATGATGAGACCTGCCGTTGCCCTTTCGATGACCTTGTTCATGTGATCCTCGTGGATTTTTCTGATTGCCGGGTTTCGTGCCGAAAGAGCCAGGATATCATGTGTAAACCCAACGCGTTTTAAATCTCTGCCGAGTATGAGATCCAGCACATGAACGTAAGCATCTAGTATGGGTTCGGTTTTGAAAAATTCGATCGCCTGTCTCTCTATTTCTGCGTGAACACTCCTGACGATCTCGATAACCAGGTCTTCTTTGTTTGTGAAGTAGAGGTACAGGGTTGTCTTGCTTACGCCGATGTGGCCCGCGATGTCATCAAGGGTGGTTGCGCAGTATCCTTTTTGTGACATCATCTCAAATCCGGCAGCGATAATCTTCTTTTTTGCTTCTTCCCGGTACTCAGGGATTACCTTCGGCATAGTAAGAGTAGATAGTTAGGTCTGGAAACAATTAATTGTTCGTCCTAAAACTTACCTACTAGTAATTGTTATTAATGCACGTACCTTATGCATACTCATGAGTACTGAATTTTTTCAGGATGATCTTCTTCTGATTGTCACATCCTGGGGGCCTGGTCATGCCTGACGAGAGAAAAACCCTGGCAGCACCTGATCGGATCCCTGGTATCATGGCAGGAGTGATGCTCGGACTACTTCTCGCTGCCCTGGATGGCACGATCGTCAGTACCGTGATGCCAACGATCGGGCATCAACTCCATGGAATGGAACTCTATGTCTGGCCGTTTACCGTGTACCTGCTGGCATCTACACTTGCTATCGTCATCTTCGGAAAGTTATCAGATATATTCGGGAGAAAACCGGTGTTTCTTGCAGGGATTCTGATATTTCTTGTAGGCTCGATAGGCTCAGGCCTCTCACCCGATATGATAAGCCTGATCCTCTTCAGGACAATTCAGGGGATCGGTGGAGGCATCCTCATGACAGTCTCATTCATCATGGTTGCCGAACTCTTTCCCATCTGGCTGCGTGGAAAGTATATGGGCATTCTTGCATCGGTGTATGGGATAGCCAGTATTATGGGCCCTGCCCTTGGAGGGATCATCACTGAAACAATGGGCTGGCCATGGGTCTTCTACCTGAATATACCGCTCGGAGTTGTGTCACTTCTCATGATCAAGGTATGGTTTCCAGATCTCCCCCCGGTTGCCCCATCCCGGCCCATTGATTATGCGGGAATCATCTCGTTCACGGCTGCAATGGTCCCGCTCTTTCTCGGACTCTCTCTTGCAGGCTCTGTGTATGCCTGGACTTCGCCTGAGATACTCGTGATGCTCTCTGCTGCTGTTGTCTTCTCATTCCTCTTTATCAGAACACAACTGGGGGCAGCAGAGCCGATCATTGCAATCCGGATGTTTCAAAACCCGGTATACTCGATCACGATGAGCGTGGCATTTCTCTCAAATGCCATCTTCTATGCAGCAATTATCTACCTGCCCCTCTATATGCAGGATGTTCTGAAGACCGGTGCAAGTACCGCCGGGCTCGTGATAACTCCGATGGTACTCTCAATGATCCTTGCTGCACTCATCACCGGACAGATGATCTCACGGACAAGACGGTATCGGAATCTGGCACTATGCGGTTTTACTCTCATCGGGGTGTCAACCGTGATCTTTGCCCTGCTCAGACCTGATACCTCGTTTCTGGTGATCATCCTGGGTTCCATCCTGCTTGGATATGGTTCTGGAATCATGCATCCGCTCCTCTCGATCGCAGCACAGAATGCATTTACTCAGAGGGAGATTGGAGTGATCACCTCTTCATTGCAGTTCTCACGGAACATGGGAGCTACCATAATCACACCACTGCTCGGGGTTCTCATGTACGGTGCTCTCCACACCTCAAAGGGTTCGATCGATGTCACTGCTATATCCCCTGATCTCTTCACAGATGCGATAGCACTCGTCTTTGATGCATGCCTGGTTCTCGTGGTAATTGCCCTGTTTGCTACCTGGCTGCTTGAGGATGTACAACTGGCATCACGTACCCCTATTGGTCCTGCAAAAGCCTCTTCCCAGGATGGTTGTTCATGATCGGGAATTCCATCCTGTTGTGGGTGAGGACCCTTTTTCTGATCCTTCTCATTGCGAATGGCCTGATATTTGTTGCAAGTCTTCCTGCGGTCATCGATCCTGCTCTTGCCCTGCAGATTCACAGTGATCTCTATCCTGAATGTGGAATCCTTATGATCACTCTGAAGTCTGCGATCTGTTTTGGCGCAGGCGTAGCCTATCTTGTTGCAGCGTATGGGTGCTATCGCCGTTCTTCACTGGTTCTTGCCGGAGTTGTAGGTGCTGTACCGTTCTTTCTGCTGTATCTGATTGAACTGATATTATGGGGGTCGATTTATCCGCATGTATGGACAGGTTTCTTGATCTTTGGATTGGCAAGCCTTATTATCATGACAGGCTCATGGTTCTCGATGAGAACAACCGTTTCATAATGTGAGAACTATGTTTCGCAGAGTTCCCCTTCCAGATACCATTCCCGGCCGGCTCTACCTGACTGCTATGCCCGGAAGATATGAGCCTATCACCGAGTTTGAGGCAAGAATGTCCCGGTTATCTATCAGTCATGTTGTCTGTCTCACACCCCTTGATGAGGTTATTACCAGGTCGCCAGGATATTACGAGATCATAACTACAGGAGAACACAAATGGCAGTTTGACCATCTTCCTATTCCTGATTTCGGTGTTCCGGATGATCGTTCTGCGTTCCTGGAACTTACCCTGGCAATGGCCGGGGTTATCAGTTCAGGAGATGCAATTCTTGTCCACTGTGGGGCAGGAATCGGAAGAACCGGGACCTTTGCCATGGTACTGACTATGGCCCTCGGGTTGAACCGCCTAGAGGGTGCAGCATCTGTGCGGATGGCAGATGCAGAACCTGAAGGGATGCTTCAGCAGGCCCTGATCGACTGGTGTGAATGCGAACTTCAGAAGAAGAGCGAAATAGGAACGGTCTGAAATTCTGAGTAATGCAGATCCTTCTCATCCTTGCTCATCCGGATCAGTCAAGTCTCAACCATGCCATAGCCCTGGAAGTAAAACGGGTGCTTGAACGCGAAGGGCATGATGTAATCTTTCACGATCTCTACCGTGAAGCATTTGATCCGATTCTTCCTGCCCGGGAAATACCCCGTGATATCCCGCTTGATCCGGTGATAACCAACCATTGTCATGAACTGGTTTATGCAGACGGGATTGTCATTGTTCACCCAAACTGGTGGGGTCAGCCACCTGCGATCCTGACCGGATGGATTGACCGGGTGATCAGGCCCGGAGTTGCGTACCGCTTTGTCGGAGACGACAATGGTGAAGGTGTGCCTGAAGGTCTGCTCAAGGCCCGAGCTGCTCTTGTGATCAACACATCCAATACCAGTGAAGAGAGAGAAAATCTGGTCTTTGGCGATCCGCTTGAGCGTATCTGGCGTGATTGTGTCTTTGGCCTCTGTGGAGTTTATGAGTTTCACCGCCAGACACTCCGCATTGTTGTTACCAGCACACCTGAACAACGGGAAACCTGGATCAAAGAGGCAGGCGATCTTGCAGTCCGGATATTTTCGGAGGCATAAAAAACTTGTAGAGCAGTAAAGTTCTGTGTTCTGAAGATCAAAAAAGATGATTATTCCTGTGGTTTCTGGTCAGGTGCAGCAGGGATTGCCTGCAGATACATCCGGTAGTACTCATCAAACCAGTCAGCCTTTTCAAGACCTCCAAGTTCAAGTGGAGAGGCCCATCGGTATTCATCATGTTCGCCGCTGATTGCAAGCCCTCCGCTGACCATCGATCCTATCATAACCAGGTGGACAACCCTCCATTCCTCGGTCTCCTGCATGGCAGTTCCTGCAGCGGTGTGAATCACCACCTGAAACCCTGTCTCTTCAAGCACTTCATGCTGTAATGCAGCATCAAAAGGTTCCCCCTGGTCTATTTTTCCTCCCGGAAGCTCCCATTTCCCCGGGTTTGTCTTTGATGATTGGGACCGTTTCAGAATAAGAATATGCCCCTGTTGATCAAAGAGAACGATCCTAACTGAAAGAGCGAATGCTTTTGGTGCCATACTACAAGGTCACCCATGGCCGGGATAATAATTCCGTTTCAGCCTGGAAAAAAATAGATAATGTTGCTTGTAATGAGTCGTTGATCTACTGGTATTACCAGAGTCCTGAGTGTGCCCCTTTATTGGTTGATCCATGGGTGTATGGATCATAGGACCCGCCATCTCCGGTCTCTGTTGTCTGTACTGGCATGGTGTAGAGGGTTACTCCCGGATATCTGGATTTTATCTTGTCCCAGGTAGTTTTTGCTGCCTGATAATACTCGGTTGCATCATCATATAATGCACTGTCAGTGGTTACTGGTGAGTAGTAACTTCCTCCAAGGCTTGAAGCATCCTCATACTCATCTCCTGCCTTCCATGAATAGTAGATGAATGCATTAATGTCGGTTGCATTGCTGTAAAAAGCAGGACTGATGTTCATCTTGGAGAGTTTTCCCTGGGCAGTCCTTAGGTCAATGAGTGCTGTCCCGGTTGGAAGGGTCTTGTTTGAGAGGCCGTAAATTGTTGTATTGGCCTGGTCGAGGAAGTCTTTGTCCTGGTACGGGCCTGAAGCCGGCGATTGTTTCAGGGAGAATCCGACCATCGGAAGAGCAGAGGCCTGCAATGGAAGCAGACATACTATACAGAGACTGACGACGAGCAGTAACGCGGATCTGTTGATCATAATATCCGGTCACGTTAACCGGGAATGGTGATAAGGTTTCTTGGTGAATGTAGGGGGAACCTATTTAAAAAATATATATATATTCTCAAAGAGCTGAAGAACAATTTCATGTCGGGAGTATCGGCATATCATGTAGGAGGCAATTCATGAAGTTTGGATCTGTAGTTCTTTTAGTAATACTTGCCCTTGTAGTAGTAATCGGGTTTGCAGCAGCTGACCGCCTGCCAAACCAATCACCTGAAAACCAGGTGTTCTCTATTGATACCGCCATCGATGCAACTGGTTCTGTTGATTCATCATCCAAAATGGACTGGCTTATCACAACTCCGGGGGCAATTGAGACTAGTATTCTTGCCCACCATAATGCTGATGGGGACTGGTTACGTCCACAGGGCAAGGTAATTGCTGATACTCAGTACCGCGATTCTATCCTAACTAATGGTGGAAAACTGGCAGAGAACAAGAACTTTGACTTCAATTCAAAGGATCAGCCAACCGGTCTGAACAATATCGATTCTTCAAAGGTTATGACATATGCTAGTACCGAGGGTTCACACCTTATTGGGGAAGAGGAATACACCTTTGACGGAGCAGGAGAGGCAAAGAAAGCTGATGACAACATCCGCTGTGTCTTCTCTACAAATCATGGTGAGTGGCTACCTCCATTCTGTAACATCGTCTCTGCCAAGAGCGCCCTTGTCAACATGAATAGTGCTCAGATTTCAAGCAAAGGTAGTATTCGGGCAGTAGCTGCAACCGATGATATTCCTGCAGAAGTGAACTATCAGATCGCTGTGACGCCTGATGCAAATTCAGGTAGTGGTTTTGCAGAAGGAACAGTAAAGACCACCCTTACAGGTAGTATCATGGAAGGACGTGGTTCTGGTGCATATTGGACAAACACTCCCGCACGATCGACCGGCATTACCTCACTTACTAGGAGATATTATGGCATAAATGGTGAAGATATCCCCTGGGATGATATTTCTGATGTTCCAGATACCCTCATGGAATTCAAACCCTCCGCAACCAACAGCTGGAAAGACTCCACCACAGTAACCGGTGGCATCAAGACCTTCCAGAAGGCTTTTGGCTATAAGTCTGGTTTCAGAGTCTGAATCTGATTGTGTAGAATAAAAAACTTCGGTGTTTCCCCTTTTTTTGAAAGTTAGCCAAAGATGGATTCCCTGAATTTTTCTGTTCCCCTCTTGGTATTTAGGCGGCACAGATAAAAAATTTAATAAAGTATTTATCATCAACTCGCTGATACACTCTTTCATGTCGAGAGTATCGGCATATCATGTAGGAGGAAATACATGAAGTTCGGATCTGTAGTTCTTTTAACCATTATTGCCCTTGTGGCACTAACCGCGTTTGCAGCTGCTGACCGGCTGCCAAACCAGACCCCTGAAAACCAGGTTTTCTCAATTGACACGGTGATCGATGCAACCGGTGCTGTCGATGCTTCATCCAAGATGGACTGGGTAATTACAACTCCAGGAGCAATTGGGACTGGGATTCTTGCTCAAACTAGTATTGTTAATAACCGCGATGCATATGGTTACCCTCTAGGAAAAGTAATTGCTGATACCCAGTATCGTGATTCAATCCTTACCAACGGTGGAAAACTTGCTGAGAATAAGAACTTTGACTTCAGTTCTAAGGATCAGTTAAATGGACTAAACAACATCGATGCTTCTAAAGTTCTGACATATGCCAGCACTGAAGGCTCGCACTTGGTTGGTGAGGAAGAGTACACCCTTGATGTTGCCGGAGAAGCGAAAAGGGCTGATGACAACATCCGTTGTGTCTTCTCAACAAATCATGGTAAGTGGCTCCCTCCGTTCTGTAACATCGTCTCTGCAAAGAGTTCTCTTGTTAATATGAACAGTGCCCAGGTATCAAGCAAGGGTACCATTCGGGCTGTAGCAGCAACCGATGATATTCCTGCAGAAATGAATTATCAGATTGCGGTTACTCCTGATGCAAACTCCGGCAGTGGCTTTGCAGAAGGTACTGTCAAGACTACTTATGCAGGTAGTGTCATGGAAGGTCGCGACACAGGTCTGTATGCAAATGGGCGATACGATCCTGAAGGAACTCCTTATAATTGGGACAGTGATACTGCTACTGCGCCTTATGAAAGTTGGGGCTACTATCAGGATGGCGCTGAATTCAAGACCTCTGCAACTAACAGCTGGAAAGATTCTTCCGCTGCAACTGGTGGCATCAAGACCTTCCAGAAGGCCTTTGGTTACAAGTCTGGGTTCTTTGTCTAAAACTAACTGAAGAGGGATACTTTCCCTCCTCCGATCTTTTTTCCCTCATCAGGTCTATCAGTACATACTCTATGCTCTCCTTCCTCTCTGACCTTACGTCACGACTGATGCGGGTCGGTGATGTACAACGTCAGAGTTTTCTCCACTTTGGGACGAGTGTCGCGGTCATGGTCATTGGGTTTCTCTCAACCATGGTCATCACCCATCTCACCAGTTCACCTTCTGTCCTGGGTGGTCTATTTCTCTTCCTCTCATACCTGGGAATATTCAGTCTGATCAGCAGCGGTGGGCTTGGAGGGGCAGCAATCACCTACATGGGCAGGAAAAAACAGTGTGTTGAATACTTCTCTGCTTACCTTTCCCTCCGGATTCTCCTGCTCGTGGCATCGCTCCTTTTTCTGGTTTTGCTCTCACCCTTCTTCTATGATCTATCAGCGACCGGGCTCTTCCCCTGGCTACTCGTTGCAGTTGCAGTCACATCACTCTCTGATATTGCGGGGACATGGGTATACGGGACTGGTAGAGCCGGATTTTTACAGATAAGTACCCTGGTAAACAATCTAATCAGAATCCTGGTCCAGGTTTTTGCGGTCGTTGCGGGATACGGGGTTGCAGGACTTGCGGGAGGAGTTGTTGCCGGGCTTGTTGCCGGGCTTTTGTACCTCGTCCCCCTCTGTCGGATACGCCCGGTCAGGTTTACAGCCCGGTCAGCAGAGGATCTGATCCGGTTCTCATTCTGGTCTCTTCTTGCGTCCGGCGGGATGGTTCTGTATGGAAATATCGACACAATCCTGCTCGGGTACTTTGGCTCAACCAGCGATGTCGGGCTCTACCGTATCTCTCTTCAGCTTTCATCGTTCTCACTCTTTACGGCACTTGCGTTGCAGACGATTCTGTACCCGAAGTTTGCTGCCTGGCAGCACGAAGGCAGACGAGATCTGATCTCAGCATATCTTGCCAGTGCCTTCTCGTACTCACTTCTTCTTGCCCTGCCGGTCTGTATCGGGGGCTCGCTACTGGGAGGCAGACTCCTCTACTTCCTCTACGGATCACCGTACCAGTATGCCTGGCCTGCCCTGGTTCTGCTTCTCGCAACACAGGTTGCATATGTCTTTGTGTACCTCTGGTCAATGACCCTCGGTGCCCTTGGAATGCCCAGGTTTAGTGCAATGGCTGCCCTGATCGCCACAGCAGTAAATATCCCCCTGAATCTGATCCTCATACCTGGCCTTGGCATAACCGGTGCTGCCGCTGCAATCCTTATCACTGTCGTCGTTCATGCCTGCTCTGCCTGTATGTACCTGAAACCCCATATCAGGCTGACACCAGATTTCAGGGCACTTCGATCGATCACTCTTGCAACCGGTGTCATGGCGGTCAGTGTTGCAGCTTTTATCGCGGTGATCCCTCCTGTAACTGTATTTGTCGTTGCTGCAGCGGTCGGGTTTGGAGGGGTGATCTATCTCCTCACCCTGATCAGGCTTGAGCATGGTATTGACTCAGCACTTCGCAGAATGATGCAGGAGATGGGCATTGTCCTCCCTGAATGGCTCTGATCTGTATGTCCCTTTACAGATTTTCCTCCGAAGCGGTATCCATATCTTCTATAGGGGCAAGACAATAGAAGATGAATAGGAATGTACTGTATGCCATTGTCATCATGATCTCTCTGACGTTCATGGCAGGATGTACATCAGGGCCTTCACCAGCATCACCATCTTCTGTTCCTTCACTGGAACCATCACCAACTCCTTCTATTGCCCCGACTACGATTAATGTCACTCAAACTCCTGTATCGGTGATGACTTCATCTGATACCAGGCCGGTTCAGACCACATCTCCCGGACCCTCCATCTCACCGGTGCGGACGATCATACCGGACCGGACCCAGGAGCCACTGGTTGTGTTTCGCGATGTGGTTCTTCTCTCACTTGATAACCTGCAGTCAGCAAAAGAGGGTCTTCTTCTCACGTATCGCACCGGTGACATGGCCCGGGTACAACAGAAAGCTGAAGAGTTTTCCCTGATGGTCCGGCGGAGCAGCGAGCTTTCAAACGTTCCGACAAAGATGGACTATGTCAGGCTTAACTACTACGACTACATCGATCAGACGGGGCAGTTTGCCAAAAGTTTCAAGGATGGTGCAGACCGGTATCTCGCATCAGATAAGGCTTCAGCCACCTCACTCTTTGAAGCAGGTATCATGGCAGCAGACCGTGCTGATATTTCTGACAAGCGGATAAGAACCTTTTTGAGTGAACATGTTTTTCAGGTTCAGATAAACCAGACCTGAGCATGGATTACATCTAGCCCTCCTCTTTTTGACGAAGTATTCACCAGCTTGATCTATTCTTCATGACGTATGTCTGGATCCGGGCGAACAGATCGATTCACTTATTGTGGGATAAGAGAAATGGGATACTACCAACTGCATCCCTCCTGGTGCAGCAATCTCAATACGTCGATATCATGAGAGATAGGTTTGAAAATTGTCTTCTAAACGGCAGGATCATTCCTGTAGCGCCAGACTGGGAGATAATCCTTCTTGAGTTGTCTGAAGCAGACCGGGATCTTACTGCTTCACAGAGGGCAGATACTCATCACGACAGCAAGTGGGCCATCATCACGGCATACTCGTCCATGTATCATGCGTATCGATCCCTTGTTATGGTGAAGGGATTTCAGGAGAAGAGCGAGGCATGCCTCCGTGAAGCTCTGGATGCCCTGTATGTAGAGGAAGGAACACTTGATCCTGCTCTGCTCACAGGATTCAGGGAAGCAAAACGCATGTATAACCAGGCACTCTATGATGGTGTTTACAGCGAGCCATCAGCCCGATGGATGATAGAATCTGCAAAAGCGATACGTGAAGCGGTACGATTTCTGATCCCCCTCTGAGTACTTTACGATTCATACAGGCCGTGATGCCGTCTCAAATAGTTTCTCACTTTCTCTGACTCCACCCATCCCTTATCCAGTTCATCAATAATCTTATCAATCGCTGTTACCTGTGTCTGGATCTGGTCTCTTGTGCTGGCCTCAATATCTTCAGCAAGAATATCTATCACGGTCAGGGGATTACGGATCTTGTCGTTGAGTGCGGCGAGTGTGCCCATATTCTCATCGATCTGGTGAATTGCATCCCGGAGTTTCTGTTCGTTCTTCTTGCGTTCTGATATGTCACGAGCGATCGAGAGGAGCAGCCTGCTGCCCCTGAATGTAAAGAGATGTGAACTGACCTCCATCGGTATCTTAACACCAGTCCTTGTTATGTGGAGAACCTCATACATCGCATGACCGGTCTTGTATGCTTCGCGAACCTGCTCTCTGTATTTGTTCCAGCACTCCTCTGACAGGATATCCCAGGGTGTCAGGCAGAGCATCTCATCGTAGGTATACCCAAGGATATCGTATGCTTTCCGATTCACATTGAGAAATGGGACCGGAAACATATCAGGGCTGAAGTCGTAGAGATATATGGCATCGTTAGCGTTCTCAAAAACTGCTCGGAACCTCTCCTCGCTCTCGCGAAGAGCCTCTTCCATGGATCTCCGTTCCTGGACTTCAGCGAGCAGCTCCGCATTTAATGACTCAAGATCCTCGGTCCTCTCCTTGAGAGCCTGATTCACATTCTCAAGTTCTATCAGCCTCTCCTGAAGTTCAGGGTAGTAGTTCTTCCTGACTGATGACTCTCCAAGCCCGATGATCTTCTGTCTCTGGCTCTTCCAGTCCGGAATCTTATCAGAGTGCTCTGGCATAAATCTTCTCTATATCTCTGATATCAGGTTCTCTGGGGTTCGTTGCCAGGCAGGGGTCATGGATCGCATGTATGGCAAGCTCAGGAATTCTTTCTGAAGATACCCCTATCTGACTGAACCGCTCTACAATCCCGACAGACTCCCTCAGTCTTTTCAGAGCCTGGATCAATTCGATCAGACATTCTTCGTGATCTGAAGATCTGTACTCGATCCCGAGTGCCCTGCCGATGTTGAGGTACCGGTCAGGGCATGCTTGAAAGTTAAAATCTATTGCACTCTCCAGAAGGAGGGCATTGCATTCCCCGTGAGGAAGATCGTACTCACCTCCCAGACTGTGTGCCATGGCATGAACGATGCCCAGGCTTGCATTGGAGAATGCAAGGCCTGCAAGGAGGCAGCCGAGCAACGTCTGGTATCGGTAATGCAGGTTTTCAGGATGCTGGTATGCAAGAGGAAGGTACATGCTCATGATTCTGATCGATTCAAGGGCATGGATATCTGTAACCGGAGAACTGGCGTTTGAGACATATGCCTCGATACTATGCACAATGGCATCCATCCCGGTATGTGCGGTAAGACTCTGCGGGAGAGTGGTGAGAGGGACCGGGTCGATCAGCGAGATGTCAGGAACAATCTTCTTGCTGATGATGGTGATCTTAACTTTTTTCCTACTGTCATTGATGATTGCAAACTGGGAGACATCTGCAGCAGATCCTGCAGTTGTTGGAATACAGATGAGTGGGGGAGATGGTACCGGTATGTTATCCACACCCTCAAAATCCAGAATGTGGGAGTGATTTGACACGACAATACCGATCCCTTTTGCACAGTCGATCGGACTTCCTCCTCCGATGGCAACGAGGGCATCGCACCCTGCCTTATGGTAGAGCTCTGCCCCTTTCATCACCTCAAAGTCCCGGGGATTTGGAAGCACATCTGAAAAAATGGTATATCTGATCCCTTCAGCAGCAAGACTCTCAAGGATCGAATGAATCCAGCCGGCCTTGAGCATCTGCTCATCGGTGACTATCATCACATGGGATACGCCGTAGTTTTTTGCGTATCTTCCGGCAAGAAGCCTGGCGTCATCACCGATAATGAACTCAGGTGCAACGAACTTTCTCAGTTCATGCCTGATATCTGTCATCAGGTGTACCCCCGTTCCTTCATCATGGCGTTGTGGTTATTGTTGACTCCGTACCATATAAGTACAACTCATTCGTTTCTGGAAATACACCGATTTAATCCCTCCCTTCCCGTTTCGATGAAATAATTAAATCATTACACGTCATAGTCAGTTTCATTCGGATCTTTGCAGGTGGTAAGGATGGATTATAACCGTGACTCTGGAACAATGCCCTTTAAGGGCAGTTCGTTCTCTAATGAAATCGTTCGGTTTCATGATCAGGTCAAAGCAGGGAGTATAACCTCTGCTTCAGTAATTCCTCATTTTTCAGATCTTGATCCTGAACAGGATACTGCTCTTCATGCCCTTCTATCAGAATTGATTGAACGGACAGTCACACTTGAGCACCAGGTTGCTGAATCACGCTCAATCCTTGATGCTGTTCCATATCCGATTCATGTCACTGATAATGACATGAACTGGACATACATGAACAAAGCGTTTGAAACACTTCTAATCGAGAACAAGGTCATCAAGGACCGTGAGTCCGCATATGGCATGCCGTGTAGTACCGCAAATGCAAATATCTGCGGTACAGACGAGTGTGGTATTCACCAGCTCCGGACATCCGGCAAGAACGAGACGTACTTTGACTGGCTGGGAGCCTCCTGCAAGCAGACAACCGCCCCGGTGGTTGATGCAGACGGGAACAAGGTAGGGTACGTTGAGGTTGTCCATGATCTCACCGAGCAGATGAACCAGATCGCGTATTACCAGTCAATTCTGGATGCAGTCCCGTATCCTATCCATGTCACCGATACAGACATGAAGTGGACGTACCTGAACAAGGCGTTTGAGAAGCTCCTGATCGAGAATAAGGTCATCAAGAACCGTGAGTCTGCATATGGGATGCCATGCTGCACTGCGAATGCAAATATCTGTGGCACAGACGAGTGCGGTATTCACCAGCTCCGGACATCCGGAGAGAACGAGACATATTTTGACTGGCTTGGAGCATCATGCAAGCAGACAACCGCCCCTGTGCTTGATGCCAAAGGGAGCACAGTCGGGTATGTTGAGGTTGTTCATGATCTCACTGAACAGATGAACCAGATCGCGTATTACCAGTCAATTCTGGATGCAGTCCCGTATCCTATTCATGTCACAGACAACGACATGAAATGGACATATCTGAATAAGGCGTTTGAAAAACTCCTGATCGAGAACAAGGTCATCAAGGACCGAGAGTCTGCGTATGGGATGCCATGCCGCACTGCGAATGCGAACATCTGCGGCACAAATGAATGTGGTATCAATCAGCTCCTGACCACCGGCAAGAACGAGACGTACTTCGACTGGCTTGGAGCCTCCTGCAAACAGACAACCGCCCCAGTGCTTGATGCCAAAGGAAGCCGGGTGGGTTTTGTTGAGACGGTGCAGGATCTTACCGAACAGATGAACCAGATCGCATACTACCAGTCTATTCTTGATGCAGTTCCGTACCCGATTCATGTCACTGATAATGACATGAAATGGAAGTACATGAACAAGGCGTTTGAGAAACTTCTCATCGATAATAAGGAGATCAAAGACCGTGAGTCTGCATACGGCCTTCCATGCAGGACTGCAAATGCCAATATCTGTGGCACTGGTGATTGTGGTATCCATAAGCTCCGGACAACTGGAAAGAATGAGACGTACTTTGACTGGCATGGCGCCTCATGCAAGCAGACTACTGCTCCGGTTCTGGATGCCAGAGGTGATGCGGTCGGGTATGTCGAGACAGTGCAGGACCTGAGTGAGCAGGTTAGTTTGATCTCTTTCATGAAGACAGAGGTGGAGAGGGTTACAAAAAACCTGCAACTCCTCTCTACCGGTGATCTCAATCTGAACCTGGAGATCACAAAGGCAGATTCCTATACAACTGAAGCACACGATGCATTTGTCACGATCAATGAGAATCTTCAGAAACTGACAAAAACTCTTGAGATGTTGGTCTCTGATGTAGAGACACTTTCAGAAGCTGCAGTGGCAGGTAACCTAGAGATCAGGGCAGATACTGCTAAACATCTCGGAAAATTCAGGACAATCGTGGAAGGAGTGAACTCAACCCTTGACAGCGTTATAGTTCCAGTGAAAGAAGCACTCCGTGTCTCAAAAGAGTACTCCCAGTATAATTTCAAGGCACGTGTAGATCCGGGGCTGAAGGTCGAAGGTGACTGGATTGAGTTCAAGGATGCACTCAATGACATCGGTTCACAGATCGCAGGTGCGGTCGGCCTTATTAATAACCAGCTCCTTGACCTCGCCTCAAATGCAGAAGAAGCAACGGCAAGCATTGAGGAGGTCTCGGCAGGAGCCCAACAGATCGCCCATAATGCAGGTAGTGTCAGTTCGAACGCTGCAGAAGGTGAAGATGGGATTGTTCAGGTCCTTAAGGCCATGGAAGATCTCAACATCACGGTCGGTGAGGTCTCCCGCCGGGCCGAACAGGTCTCAACCACGGCTACACTTGCGAACGACTACTCCAAAAAAGGTGTTGAACTTGCCGAGCAGTCAGAAGGTGCGATGCAGGAGATCAGGCGTTCTTCAGAAGAGGTTGCCCAGATCGTCACCGATATCAACCGCCAGATGGATGAGATCGGAAAGATTGTCCGGTTGATATCTGATATCGCAAACCAGACCAACCTTCTTGCCCTGAATGCGGCCATCGAAGCAGCAAGGGCCGGAGAAGCTGGTCGGGGATTTGCCGTCGTTGCAGCAGAGGTCAAATCACTAGCCCAGGATTCACGTCAGTCTGCTGAGAACATTGCAGACATGATTGCAACACTCCAGGACAAGGCACGAAAGGCAAATGATGCGATGGGGAAGGCTGGATCTGCCGTTGAGCAGGGAAGCGCCTCACTTGCCCAGACTCTTGGTTCATTTAACCAGATCGCTGTGTCGATTGATGAGATCACCACAAATGCAACCGATGTAGCCTCAGCTTCAGAGGAACAGGCTGCTTCGGTCGAAGAAGTTACAGCCAGTATTCACGAGGTTTCAGGCCTTATCCAGAACACCACGAAAGATGCCGGTGATGCTGCCGCTGCAACCGAGGAGGCATCAGCCTCAATCGAGCAGATCAGTAAGATCGTCAGCAATGTAAGCGGAATTGCTGATTCTGTGTCACGTGAGATGTCAAAGTTCAAGGTCTGACATCAAGCCACTTTTTCGTTTTGTGATCTCTATCAAATCTGAAATCACTATCTTTTTCTTCTGACCATGCCTCTTTTCTCTATGATCAATCGCCAAACATGGTTTCATCTCCTGATCCTCATTGTGATTCTCCTTCTCTTCACTCCGGTGCAGGCACGTGATACAAATCATCCCACTCCTGAAGAGATCAAGATGGCAGGGAGTTTTTATCCTAATACCGCAGTCTCCCATATCTATCATGCGAATATCAACCCACGATGGATCAGCAATGATTCATTCTGGTACATGGATCAGGGAAAGCAGACAACGATGTTCTTCCTTGTGAATGTCTCACAGAATGCGAGGTCGCAACTGCTTAACACTGATCGGCTGGTTGCCTCTCTCGTGAATGTGAGCGGAACAGAGATTGATCCTGCTCACCTACCTATAACCAATCCTGCCCTCTCACCTGATCTCGGTTCGATAAGGTTTGATGCATTTGGAAAAACATGGTCCTGTGATCTCTCGGTGTATCACATGACTGATATCACGCCTCCTCCAGTCGTCAGTGCCGGAATTCCATCCCCTGATCAGCGGCACATCGCGTATATCAATGGCAGTAATCTGGAGCTCTATGACTCCACAACAAAGCTCTCGTCTCCACTCACAACCGATGGGACTACAGATTATTTCTATGGCAAACGCTCTGATACCGTACGGTATCCGGTTACAGAGGCAAGAACCAACTCATCACCAACTCCGTTCCTGGTCTGGTCACCTGATTCAACAAAGATCAGGACTTTTAAAGTTGACCAGAGGAACGTCAGTCCGTACTACCTCGTGCAGAATGTCCCTGAAGATGGTTCGATCAGACCGATCCTGTATACGTACCGGTTTGCAACTCCTGGAGATGCTGCCGTCCCGGAGTATGAACCCGTAACAATCGATATCATCACCAGGCAGGTAACACCGGTCCACTGGGCCTCCCAACCTGAAACTACCATGATGGATACTGATGAAAATGTCCTCTCAAAGTGGAGTAGCACCGGTGATCGGATCTACACTCTGTATCTTGAACGGGGTGAGAAGACACTCCGGCTGCTGGAGGAGAACCCTGGATCCGGTGATGTCCGCGAGATTCTGAATGAGACCGGAGAGACATACCGGGAAGTCAACCTCCAGTATGCAACAACTCCGAACGTCGCCGTGCTGAATAATTCGGATGTCATCTGGTTCTCTGAGCGTGATGGATGGGGACATCTCTACCGGTATAATGCAAACGGCACTCTCCGGAACCAGATCACATCAGGTCCGTGGGTAGTTCGTGATCTGCTCGCAGTCGATGAGAACATATCCACGGTTTATTTCACCGCCAGCGGAAAAGAACCGGGAAATCCATATTACAAGTACCTCTACCGTGTCGGTCTTGATGGATCCGGCCTCACACTCTTAACTCCGGGAAATGCTGATCACGAGGTAACGCTCTCACCGGATATGAGCACATTTGTCGAGGCGTACTCAAGGGTTGATCTCCCCACAGTCACTGATCTCAAGTCTATTGATGGAACTCTTCTGATGCATCTTGGAGCAGCCGATGATTCAGAGCTGAAAAGCCAGGGATGGGTTCCGCCAGAGCGGGTAACCTTCAAGGCCCGTGACGGTATGACTGACCTGTACGGACTCGTCTTTAAGCCGACTGACTTTGATCAGACAAAGAAATATCCTGTTGTGGATATCGTCTACCCGGGTCCGTATACGATTGTAACCGCAACACAGTACCCTTCAGATTCGGGATGGAACTCAAAGATCTTCTGGACAAGCCAGATGCTGGCCGAACTCGGATACGTGGTGGTGACTATGGACGGGCTTGGAACCGCATACCGGTCAAAGTCATTCCATGATATGAGTTATGGAAACCTGAGTGACTGCGGACTTCCTGATCATGTTGGCGGTATAACACAGCTGGCTTCCCGGTATTCCTGGATGGATATCAGCAGGGTTGGGATGTACGGAAAGTCGGCCGGGGGATTCATGACAGCCCAGGCGATGCTGACGTATCCTGACTTCTTTAAGGTGGGTGTTGCTGCATCAGGCGATCAGGACTGCCGCCTGTATGGGTCGTTCTGGGGAGAGAAGTATGAAGGATTTCCGGTCAGTGAGCGGTACCTGGAGCAGGTTACCGCCAGCAAGGCGGCAAACCTTACCGGGGATCTGCTCCTTCTGACCGGTGATATGGATGACAATGTTCATCCCGCGATGACCATGCAACTCGCAAGCGCCCTGGAAAAAGCCAACAAGACCTTTGATATGTTCGTGTTTACGAACAAGAATCATGATCTGAATTACGATCCCTACTACCTCAGAAAGATGATGAAGTACTTCGTAGATAACCTCTAGGATGGGAAATAATGAGTAACAATATCAATCAGTCTTTGGGTGAAAATGTCCGAAAGTTTTCAAAAAATCTTAATCGATCTCTCTCTCTATGTCTCTTACTTTGTATCCTTCTTTTAAATTCGGTTTCAGGTGAGGTAACTACCCCTTCTACTCCTGATGGCTCATGGACGGTTGAGCAATACAGGAGTAGTAATGGTGATCTGGTCTTCCCGCTCACCGGATATCCCATATCTGTAGTATTCCATGATGAGATTATTTCAATAGCGGCCGGATGCAGTAATTACACTGGACAATACACTGCAGCTGGTGGTGCCATGATAATTCCATGTCCTGTTACCATGAATGAAACATGCGACACTTCAGGTGGTACCCAGGCAACTGCCTTCATAGAGAATCTAAAAAATACAGCATTATTCCAGGTGAATTTATCACATCTCCTGTTATATGATGACGATGAGGAACTCCTGATCTCTCTTATCACAAAGTAAAAAGGCTGTCTTCCATATACCTCCAGCCCTGGAGGTATATGGTATTGTGATTCATAGGTCCGTACAATGAGCCTTCTATCTTTTCAGAATGTGATTCTGTTACTCATCAAACTGCAGAAACAACCACCTATCTCCTCAATGGGTCTTCGGTATCAATAATCAAAAATTCTGATATCAGGAAAAATGATGGGTCTTTTAATCTTGAGTTAAAAAAGAATGATGGTGGAACCCTTTCGATGAGGGGTTTTTCTTTACAACAGAGTCCAAAAATTGAGGTTGGTAGAGAAAAAACCCAGTTTCACACATATTTTTGATTTGGATGGCATTACCTGTTATCTGTATGTGTTAAATTTTTCATAAAATACAGTTATTTCTCTAACAAACGATACGATTCGGTATCTATTGGGTTCTTCATGTTAGATCAAAATCTCTTTGATTTCCCTATTAAAAAAGTATCTTCTCATGCGTGTCAGCACGTAGTGATGAACTATTGTCTTGTAATCGCAGATCAAATAATCTGAAATCTCTCACTTTCTCAACTTGGTTTTATTCTTCAGTTACCCATATGGAGTATACATGGGTGAGATAAAAATTGTCGGGACTGCTCATGTCTCGGCAAAAAGCGTCGATGAAGTCAGAGATGCGATCGAACAATTTCATCCAGATATTGTTGCCGTAGAACTGGATCAGGGAAGAAGTAAAGCCATCAACAAAGAAGGTACTACCCCGTCTGTTGATGATGTCCTTGAACTCAGGAATTTTGATCAACTTCTCATTCAATGGCTTCTCTCATATATTCAACGAAAAATCGGTCTTGATGTCGGAGTAGAGCCCGGGGCTGAAATGAAAGCCGCAATGGCTGAGGCTCAGGAGAGAGGACTCAGGGTTGAATTCGTAGATAGAGATATTAAAGTAACTCTTCTCAGATTCTGGCAGTCTCTTGGTTTTATCGGAAAGATCAAGATGGTGGGATCACTGATCTTCTCGATAGCCGAGGTGGAGAATATTGATGCCGAGGAGATTGAAAAACTCAAAAATGAGGATATGCTTGAAGTCATCATGGGCGAGTTTAAAAAATTCTCTCCCAACGGAGCACGGGCCCTTATCGATGAACGTGATGCTTATATTGCACATAACCTGATAGATCTCAAAAAAGAGGCTGATCATCGGATTCTTGCAGTAGTTGGGGCAGGCCATATGCAGGGGATTACCCGGTACCTTCAGGATCCCTCATCACTTCCATCCAGAGAGTCCCTTGTTAAGGAGCCCAAAAAATACCCCTGGACTCTTATCATTGGAAGTTGTGTCACTGCTCTGTTCTTTCTCCTCCTCGCCTCGATTGCATGTTCGGGAGTTGGCCTCGATGTTCTCCTCCGTGCCTTTCTCTTCTGGGTACTGATTCATGGGGCACTATCTGCAGGTGCAACCCTTGCGGTCAGGGGCCATCCCTATTCGGTGATCACCTGTTTCTGTGTTGCCTGGATGACATCATTAAATCCACTTCTCCATGCAGGATGGATTGCAGCATATGTTGAAGCGAAGGCACGAAAACCTCCGGTCTCTGATTTCAGAAGAGTTTACGAAGCAACTTCACTGACTGAGCTATTTCAGATTCCATTATTCAAAGTTGTGCTCGTTGCATCTGTGGCAAATCTGGGAAGTTTCCTGGGAACGATTTTGTATTTCATGTTCCTGTTTCCGGTTCTCGGTGTTGATCCTGTAGTTGTCATCTCAACCGGGTTACATAATATTCAGGCTGCTATCACCGGTTTATTATAATTTTTTGAGACTCTTTTTTCAGAGATATTATATTCATGGAGTCTTGCAGTAGATGAGATGATTCATAGATCTGCCGCATCAATGGTCGCAATAACTGCAAATCTGTCTCACCAAAAGGGCATAGTCCTACAGATGAGCATGGTGAGAGATGAACCCGAAGGTTCAGGGTATCAACCAATCAGGCTTTAAATAAAGGGGATTATACTCTGAATCTTCCCATTTCATTATTGATATGATCAGTTGCCTGGGCTACAACTGATACTGATCTGGTGATCTGATCAAGAGCAGCAGATGTCTCTTCAGTGGCAGCAGCTGAAGAGACAGCCTCTTCAGCAGTTTTCTTGACCCGTTCCTCAAGCTCATGAACACTTGCCGTAATCTCCTGCACTGCTGCAGCCTGTTCTTCTGCGGACCCAGCGACTGTAGATACAAGTTCTGATATCTGTTCTACCTGGGTTACGATCTGAGAGAAGAGATCAAGGGTTTCATTGACAGCCTGGTTTCCTGACGTCACTTCAGTGGAAGATTTACGCATGGCATTTGAGGCATCTTCAGACTGGTGCTGTAATGTTGTGATCATGGTTGTAATTTTCTCTGCTGACAACTGAGATTCAATAGCAAGGGATTTTACTTCATCAGCAACGACTGAGAACCCTCTTCCTGCTTCACCTGCCCGTGCAGCTTCGATTGCAGCGTTAAGGGCAAGGAGGTTTGTCTGGTCAGCAATATCACTTATAATCCGGACAATCTGTCCAATCTGTTCCATCTGTCCGGACATCTCACTCATTGTCTTGCTGCTCTCATCAATCGATGAAGTGATGTTCCTCATCTTTTGCTCTGCCTGTTTCGCCAGGATTGATCCTTTGGTGGATAATTCATCGGTAGTCTGAGTCACAGATGCAACTGTGTCAGTCATTTCAGCCACATTGGTAATATTTACAGAAAGATCATCCATTGCATGAAGTATCTGGTTCACACCGTCCAGACTTGTATCAGCGAGTGAACTGACTTCATTTGAGCTGGATGCAAGTTTGGTTGAACTTGCAGATACTTCTTCCAAAGATGCTGTGGTCTCTTCAATACTTCCCACTACAGATACGATCTGTTCTTTCACCCCGCTGACTGCTGCAGCACTTTGCTGCCCGATCTGATCCATTGAATCCCGAAGGGTGATAAATGATCCAGAAACCGGGATTCCAGAATCAAACCGGGCAGTATAATCTCCTGATGCATACACTTCAGCAAGTTCCATCGCTCCATTTACCGGCCTTATCACTGCATCAAGAGTCTCATTAATTCCAGAAACTATCTTCTGATAATCACCTTTAAACTGTGTATTGTCTCCCCTTACCTGTAGGTTTCCTTCTGTTGCCTGATGCGCGAGAAGAGTCACGGTATCAGCCATTTTTTTAATGGTATCCCGCATCGTGACCATTGATAATCCCAGGAGATCATGATCTGATGAAATTGGGATATCTACTGATAGGTCTCCCGCGGCAATGCCATCAGCAGCGAGTGCTTTTCCCTGTAAACTTGAGAGCATGCGTCTGAATGAATCAGCAAGCCTCCCGATCTCATCATCTCTCTCGATTACTATCTCATCTCCCAGTTCTCCCTGGGCAATAATATCTGCATGAGAGGTGATCTGCTCTATTGGCCGTGCAATCCCCCGGGCTGCCACAAAAAGAAGAAGAAGACCAATACATGTACAAACTCCTCCAATAATCAGCAATATTATTGTGTTCATTCTTGCCTGGGCAGTTGCTACATCGACTGGGACGGTAAGAATGACTGACCAGGGTTTTTCAGAATTTCCAATCTGTACCGGAGTATAGGCTGTAATGGTACCCTTGCTCTCAAAAACTTCGTTCCTCCCTTTCTGGATGTCAGAAAGGATCGATTGAGCCTGCCCGGAAAGAGGAAGAGCAGCTTCACCTAATGCCTTTCCGACACTATCCTGATACCCGGTTGCCCCGGTTACAATTCCGTCATTTGATATGAAATATAATTTAGCAGTGTTTTCATAGGAGTGAACAGCATCAGCAAGACCCTGAATATTTTCTAGAGGAAGATCTATCCCGGTGATTCCAACAAATTTGCCGTCTATGATAATTGGAACTACAACTGATGAAAGCAGTATCTTCCTGCCCTGAATTTCCCATGGATATGGTTCGGTTACGAATTCTTTCAGTGTTTTTTTCGGAATCTGGTAGAAGTCGCTTCCGTCTTCACCTTCGTTGTAACTGTATACTTTGTCGAGTTTTGGGTTTCCTGCGATATCTCTGGAATAATATGCCATGAATCGTCCGGTATCATCGGTTCCTTCCTTCCCTTTATATGCGATATCATTTTTATCCCAGACATCTGGTTCGAGAACAACGTATATCCCGTTATATTGTGGGTAACGGATCATAAGTCCGTAGATCATGGCCTGGACAGATTCACGTGAGGGTTTATTTCCTGTGGTAAATGATCCGTCCAGGGATCCTGCCAGCGTTCGGTCAATCTCAAAAGCACGGTTGATCTCATCTTTCAGAGTAATGGCCTGATCTGAAGAGAGTGATTTCACCTGGGCAAATGAACCTTGTACTGAAATCGTGTACTGGGACAGACTTGCATACCCGATAATAGCACACGATACAACGATCAGGGCTATTGCTCCAAAGAATAGAATTTCATGCCTGATTGATCTGAATGACAGTATCTTCATGATTTGTCCTCGGTGGTCTTTGTTTTTAGTAGATGTAACTGTTCAGGTCGAGATTTCTGGTATGAATCCTGAGAGATTCTGATGTTAGATATCTTTGAGAATGACTCTACAGGTTATAGACGTATCTCTTCAGGTTCATCAACTTCTGCAGCATCTTCCTTTGACAGAATAATCCCCATTTTACTGCTTATTCAGACAAAAAAGCCATTATGAGGACGAGGATGCGAAAAGAAAAACCAGAAATCCTTTTTTTCACGTGTTTTTTTGATTGAAAAAAGATGGAAACAACTCTTCTTTTCCTGGAATCCTGAGTGCAGCCCAGTATTCATCGATGAAATCGGTATCTACCAGCAGATCGATGTACCCCATCTTCTCAGCAATCCTGACAGCCCGGTTCCGTGAATCAGTTGAGATAAGGGCATGATAGGCTCCGGTCAGTGATCCGTTTCCGATCCTGTGAAACTCTGCGTGTGGAAATTCTGGAATGATTCCAAACTCGGTGAGTTTGTCGATCGACCCGAAGGTTCCGAATGCACCGGCAAGGTATACGTGCCTGATATCGGTGATCTTCACCCTGTACTTCATCATGAGTACGCTGATCGCCCCGCAGGCTGCAGCCTTTGTATCCATCAGGTAGGCCATATCCTGCTTTGTGATCATGATGTCACGGCCGGTACCTGTCTTTTCTGCAGGTACCAGCACGTATCCGGGCCCATCCTCAGTGTTTCTCACTCCCGGGGCACCTTCTACGATCTTTCCGGAAAAATCAAGGATCCCGGCTCTTGCCATCGCAGGGGCTGCGTCGATAATTCCTGAACCGCAGATTCCCTTGGGCAGGGTATCTCCGATCACCCGGACAGTTGCCTCACCGGTCTCCTGATCGATGCTGACATGTTCAATCGCACCAAGCATCGCCCGCATCCCGCACCGAAGCCCTGCTCCCTCAAACGCCGGACCTGATGCACATGAGGTTGAAACCAGCCAGTCCTTATTTCCTAGCAGGATCTCACCGTTCGTCCCGAGATCGATGAGAAGTGAGAGTTCTTCTGACTGATCGATCCCAGCCGTAATCAGGTCTCCTACTGCGTCTCCCCCGACAAACCTGCTTACAGCAGGCAGGCACCATACCCAACCCCTTGGATAAATCCTGAGTTCTGCAGCATCAGCCCTGATCGTGATCGGGGCTGTTGCAACCTCTGCATCCACGTAATCGAGGGGGGACGGATCGATCCCTGCAAAGAGCCAGCACATGACCGTGTTTCCTCCAATACAGCAGTCGACAATATCATCGTGATCGATCCCTGCATCGGTGACCAGCCTGCTGATCGCCTCGTTGATACTTCCAATTGCTGCAGACCGAAGAGAGGCCAGTCCTGATGGACTGCGGCCGATCGCGATCCTGGTCACCAGTTCTTCACCGTACGTGATCTGCCTGTTCAATGCAGAAGCACGTGCCAGGATCTTCCCAGTCTCCAGATCCACCAGGAGGGCTGCAACGGTCGTTGTCCCGAGATCAACAGCAACACCGTATGTCTTAGGAGATCTCTCCAAATTTTGGATTTCGATCACCTCCGGAGAACCACCAGCCGTGGTGATCAATGCAGCGACAGGTCCTGGTGATGCTATAATCTCTGAAGAAATTTCTTTGCTGATCTGCGGTTTTGCACCAGTATATCCTGCCAGCCTTATCGAAGGCCCGAGAAGGGCAGATGGACCGTCTCTGATCACCTGGACCTGGTACCAGGATGCTGCGGGTTTTAATTCCCAGTCCTTTACATCTGATATGAGCAGAATCTGTGGCTGATCGATCCGGGACTCCACGGGTATCGTGAACTCTGCATCAGACCAGACTTTTGTGAGACAGGCAAGTTTGTACCCCTGCCTTCGCTCTCCCGGGCTGAGGCACTGTGAACAGATATCCTGGTCTTCAGAGCAGTCTCCCCTGATCCTGATGACCCGGCATTTTCCGCACTGGGCTTTTCCCCCACATATCGCCTCGAACTGGATCCCTGATTCGCGGATGGCATCCAGCACTGTATGTCCTGCTGGCATGGTTATCATCCGGCTCATCGGGTTGAAGAGGATCGTCACGGTTTTTTCCACTGACCGATCCCCCTGCGTTTCTTTCACGATCAAAAAAGTTAGTGGTCTTCTTTCGGAGGCCAGTGCTCACGGATCAGTTTCCCGATCCCTGATGAGTCACGGGGACCGACCATGATCCGCCATCCGCTTGCTTCTTCTGTCTCTCCTGAAAGACGTGCAGCAAGTCCGGGCAGGATCACATACCTGTGGCTGATCTTTTGTTCGATACCTGATTCACGCAATGCCTCAGCGATCTTCTCGGCATTGAGGTACCTGCCCGCGACCGCTGCCTCGACCGAGAGCCCTCCGGTCTCGACCACGATCAGGTAGCAGTCAAGTTTGGCTGATTTGATATCAGACTCGACCGTGAAGAAGGTCAGGGCGTAGTTTGAGGTTATCAGCACCGGTGCATCAGAGCCGGGACTACCGAATACCCGCAAGCCCGGATCGACAGAGACCGGTTTTCGTGGATCGGTGTAAAGGCCGAACCGCCAGATGAGCTGGGGAAGCACTGTCCAGCCCTCCAGGCTGTGCATGATAAGGAGATCTGCATACCGTGTCATCAGGATCGAGGCGGTGTATGCCTCCTGCCACCTGTTCTGATCCTCACCCAGTTCCTGTCCGGTCCAGACAGCGATCGGTGTGCCGAGGATGGGAAGGCCGAAGAGTGGATCCCCGTCCCTGCACGCCGCCTTCCTGATGGCTGTGAATGAGTAGACTGTACCGGCCAGCCCTTCATCTCCGAAGGTTCCTGGGTCAAGCACGATATCGGTGATTCCGCAGGCCTGCAGGGTCCTGACCAGGGACCGGAGGAGTGCGAGATCTCCCGGGGCAGCAGCCACGACCGGACATCCATACCTGACCGCAAGGTCAGCCATTGCCCTCCAGTTCTCACTGGTTGCTGCATAGATGAGGGGACGTTTGCTACCGGCTGTCTCAAGACCTGCCTTCATCACCTCCGGGTCATGGGAACAGAGGATCAAGGGGAGATCAGTGCTATCCATAACCAGTCTCACTGCTGATCCAAACCGCTCTGCATCACCGGTCACAGACCTGACTGCAACAGCATCAAGGGTGAGGGTTCTGCCGATGTACCCGTATGAAAAACTGGCAATCTCGTGAACTCGTGCTTGTATCGAAGCCGGGTCCATATCGTCGGACACATCGATCGCGATCGGTGGTGGGAACTGGTACGTAAACTCGTGGCGTTGAAGGACATACTTCCCTCCGATGGTAGCGGTCCTCTCAGTCCCGAATGTGATCACCTTCACCGGTGGTGCAAGAAGATCGTTGAGTCGGGCATATGCATCCTTGTGCCCGTCATCCAGGATAGGCGGGCACCCGTCAACCACTGCCTCCCCGTTGACAACCCGGGTGGCGAATGCCATACAGTTCGGGACACCACACTCTCCACAGTTTGTCCGTGGCAGAAGTTTGTACACATCAATCGGACTGATCTCACGAATCCCTTTCTTCTTCTCTGCCATGCTACCTCCTCATATCCTGGCATTCACCCACGAGGCCTCCGCCGCCTTCGCTGCTCCTCCAGATATCAGCCGTGATGAGACATCTCTCATTGTTGAGACTGCAAGCGGGTGCATCATCAGGAAGAGATCCACTCCTGCAAGAAGCAGTGTCAGGCTCCCGATGGTCTCCCATATTGGTCCCCTGAAATCAGGGGATCCAAATCTCGGTCCGAGATCCATCCAAGCTTCACGGGCAGACCAGGCGTTTGTGGCTGCCGATATAGTCGGGTGTTGCAGCTCTGCATCTCCCATGAGCCCTGCGATCCGTGCCCGTTCATGGATCGTGAATGAGTATTCAAGTCCATATCCCAGTGCCACCGTTGTCAGATCGTTCAGGATGCGGTCGGCTGGGAAGAACTGGTACAGGCGTCTGTTCAGTTCCTTGGCACTGTTCAGATCGAGACCGGTGAAGGCCAGGAGACAGTGACCATGCTTGTTTGCTGCCTTTGCAACCGGTTCAAGAGTTTTTGCATCAGCCATGTCGGCCGTGACCGAGTTGAGGAGAAGCCGCTCCCCATCTGCCATCTCAGCGATCTCAATGAAGGTCTCTGCATCCTTTTTTGGATCACCACAGCCACCGATGATGATCGGGACATCAACAGCCTGAAGGACATCCTCGACTGTCTTTGCAGCCTCTCTCGGGCTGGCGTCTTTGATCAGCGGGTCAGTGCTGAGCAGGTGAACCGTGACCATGTCTGCCCCGTACCTCTCGACGTTCATCCGTGCCCATGCTGCAGGATCATCGATGACCTCTGTGAGATGGCTCTTCAGTGCTCGTGGCATCGGAAACGGGGTATCAAATACATCCATGGCAATGACTGGTGGGTGAGCATGGAGCACCCCGGGATCGGTGAAGGGGGGTGCCCGTGCTCCGCCGACGATAACACTCCGTCCCCTGCTTCCTCCTTCTCCTTTTGTTGCACCGAGCGTAACCTCACGGATCCGTGCCGGGTATGTATCAGATACTGGTGTGAAAGACTCCTTCAGAAGATCCGATGGCCACCGGGATCGATCGATTCCGGAAGCGGAAGCAGAAGATGGAGAAGGTTGTGCCCCGGCAACCGGATAACCGGGAAGGATGATCGGTGATCCACCGACCGGGATCGTGAGTTGGAGTTCTGCAAGATCCAACTCCACGTTCTCCAGGATTATCTCCTTACCTGAGAGAAGTTCTGCTATTCCCGGTCCCAGAAGCCTGAGCAGTCCTGAAATATCTGGCTCGTCTGCCATCACTGCTTCCCCCCCTTTTTCTCCTTCTCAATCGGCCTGATGATCACCTTTTCAGCGAAAATTTTTGCATTTTTCAGGATGATGGTCACCCCTCCGGTCGTTATTGGCAGTTCTCCTGCGACAAACACCGGTCCCTGTCCTCCGTGGGAATACGACATCCCCCCCTGGTCTGGCCCGGAGGTTTCCTCATCCTGATCTGCCTGAGTTGACCATCTCTCAACAACCGGATGTCCTGTCTTCCTGAGAAATTCTTCAAGTGACTGCATATCAGTTGCATCGGCTTCGGTTGCGATCTTTTCTACAACATCGTCTGGAATGAATCCAGTCAGGCTCTCCTTGATCTCCTTCGGCATCCAGACTATAGAGTTCCATCCACCATCGGCCCGGAGAAACTTTCTGGATCGCATGTACTCAAGTGAGATCCCATGAAATCCTTCAACCTGTCTGCCGCCGGCGGTCGAGTCAGCGAGGGTCGAGAAGGGCAGACCGTTCACGGTCGGTCCGGAAAACCTGCGGTGAACGATTCCGAACCCTTCTACCTCTGGGATATAGAATGCGATCGCCTCAAAGCATCCGCATGATGTATGCGGATATCCGAATCCAGAGTAGAGGTAGACCCGGTTCACCTCACCCATCGACCTCTTTTTCGCATGCTCGTTAATTCCTGAGTATTCGCCTTTTTCAGGATCGATGCAGATCTCTTTTGAGATTGGGAATATCGGCCCTTCGGGATCCATTCTGGCAGCTGCCCGGCCGTCAAACCAGCTGATCGCCCCGCAGTTTGCGTACCGTTCAGGCGTGATAACACAGATATGATTTGGAGCAAAGGACTGGCAGAGGGCACATCCGTAAAAGGTGTCCACCTCTTCGTCAGAGAGGCCACGTGCCCGTGCATCCCGTGTCTCATACCGCTCCAGTGCTGCCCTATAGAGCGATTCAAATTCGTCGCCACCGGTCAGGAAGGTGATCTGAATCTTCTCGATAAGTGCAAGTTCACTCCGGTACAGGCGTTCGATCGCCTTTCCGATATAGGTGAAACTGTCCAGTCCTTTTGCAAAGGATTTCTTTCCCACTCTGATCCAGATGTCATACCTCTGGTTAAGATGCATGACCCCCTGGATGTAGTTCATGTACTCGTGAATCCGCCGCTCAAGGACTCCTTCGAGATCCTCTTCCAGCCTGGAGCCGGCTACCTCAACAAGAATGCCAAACGGTATATGAGATCCCTGTGGAATATCTTTGAGATCAGGCCCGATGACAGATATCTTCCCGTCTTCAACTGCATCAGGGCTTCTGACCAGCACAATCTCGAACTTCTGATCGACCTTCGGCCCCCCGAGTTCGACCTGCATATCCTCTTTTCTGATCCGCTCGCCTTCAAAGACCAGGCCGACCTCTACCGGAATATCTTCAAACATGCTTGTCCTCCTCAAGCAGAGTCATAACTGCCTGCAGTTGTTCCTTCCATGGACCTGCAGCCATGTTCCCGAATGACCAGGATGCATGAGGCTGGTACTTCCTGTCCAGGATGATGGTTTTGAGACCCGGCGCCGAGTTTCTGATCCCTGAAAGAATCGTCCAACAGAACGAGTAGGGAATGCCGGCAATAAGAATCAGATCATACGGGCTCAGACCGTCACATCCTTTCCACTCCGGGTCTCTGAGCCGGTCGGCTGCCTCCATCCCTCCCATTACTGCCGTTATCCTGATCCCATGTTTCATAAGATCTTTGACAACAGGTGATGTGCCTATCACCGGAATGTCTCTAAGCCGGGAGACTACCTCGATGAATACGGAAAGCACTTCACCGTCGGGACCTTCGGCGACCTCATGACCGACGATGAACAATGGTCGATTGGCCCGCCTGAGCAGTGCAACAACAACTTCAGGTTTCCCGATAACTGATGCACGGGATGTTCCTCCCATCTCTGCCCGTATCCACGCATCATCCCCTGCCATTTTCTTACTCCTTTGCAGTCCTGATCTGTGATTTCAGTATTGTCGGGTCTGGGATCGATTGTTCAGTGTATCCCTTCTCCTTAAGGATAGGAAGTATCTGCTCTTTCATTGTGACCGGGACATCTGCCTGCGACCTGACAAAGAGGTTGATGTCATCAGGCATCCGGTCATAGAGACGTTTATAGAGATCGATATAATTGGTCAGTTTCATCGATCTTCCTCGGGATGTATCATTCGGCCTCATACAGAGTTTTGCAGCCAGAGTCATTGCCTCTTCTGGAGTCTCTGCTGCGATGAAGAGGTGTTCTGGCACAGGTCCCACCTGCACCTTCTCACCGGTTCGCGAGTCATACACAAACCAGTCATCAGGCTTGTCTCTTCTCCCAAGGAGCATACGCCTGTACTTTGATCCATGCGGGCCTACGATAACCGGAATACCAAGTCGCCAGAATCCTGCGGCGATAGCTGCCGCCTTCTGCGACATCGCTCCCCATGCAATCCCGACTGCCCCGACCCGGTTGTACACGTAATCAGCAATCTCTTCGTAATTTCCACGAAGTTTCCGCTTTGCAAAGATGCTTGCAATCTTTATTGTTGCTCCTGCGATGTGGGCATTTGAGACACAGGACCCGACGTTCACGATCCCTCCTGCATCAAACCTACCGTGGAACTCTTCGTAAGGAGTCTGCCCGTCTTCATTCCGGTGCATTCCGATAGCCATTGCAGAGCATCCTGAAGTAACGACGATATACCTTCTACGGGCAAACTCCCGTGCCATCTCTGCCACTTCTGCTGCCCCATTTGGAAAATTTGCACAACCTACAAACGCGACGACACCGGGAATCTCGCCAAGGACAATGGGTCCGCCTACCTCCCTTATCTCGATATCCTGGATGGCACCGCGACCTGCCCTGACATTAAATCGCTCGCCCTGGATCTGGCTGTCAGCTGCAGAGAGAATAGCGCTATGAACCGGTATCTCTTTTAAGCAGGCGTCCTCGCACTTCCCGCACCCAATACAGGTGTCATAGAGGGATGCAAGTGCTGATGGATCTCCCTGTCCAGCCTGCTGCATTACGATGGCAAGAGGCAATCCGGCAGGACAGACCCTTGAACACTCCTGACAACCACCGCACTGTTTTGCCAGCTCGATAAGTTCTTCTGGTGTGGGAATAGCCCTGAATTTTTTACGGGTATTCATCACTGCCATCGCGGTTCTGACTGCAACCTCTCCAACCTTTTCAGGATCAAGAATAAGAACGCCGGGTGTCTTTCCACTGACAAGATCTGCAATGATCTCTTCTGGTTCATCATCTGTCCGGTCAGGAAGACCTGAACAGTTCATGGAACTGGTTGCGATAAGTGGTGCATTGATCTTTTGGGCTTCATCGAGAAGGTCTGCCCTGACACATTGTTCATCCACCACGATCACATCAGGTACACCACTCCTGATGTAGCGGAGCTGCCATGATATCGGACCGATGATCTTCGCGTTCGGATCGTACCGGGTCAGGTCAATGGCCGTGCAGCAGATCCCGGTGATCTCAATCGCTCCACTCAGGTTCTGCTCACGTGTATAATCGATAATCCCGATTGCAGGGGGAACATTGTGGCCGACAACGAGGATGACCGGCTTTGTTGAGTCAACGGTTCCAAGTCCGAGTTTAACCAGTGATGCATCAGGATCTGCTTTTGGAAATGAGAATGCAGAAATCTGGGCTATGTCTGCAACCTCAAGTCCTACGTGGTCCATAGTACCGGCATGGAACACCTTGGACTCAAAGTCAATAGCATCCCCTTCCTGTCCCGTATGGGCAGCAGCAAGGAGCTCGGTTACCTGGCGTTCGCAGTAGTCAAGGACGATCTCAAGGTCACCAAGTGTCCCGGGCTTGATCCCGCAGACGAGCCGTATGATCGGTGCCTCGGTATCGATCGAGTCACCACCAATATCAAGGGGCTTACGCCTGCCAAATTGTTCGATGAGATGTGTCACAAGATGACGGGCATGACTGATGTGGGTTGCAGCACCGATACAGGCTGCAAGAAGCACAATTCTTGACTGTTGTGCCTCCATTCCGATCCCACAGGCACCTTTCTTCCCTCCAGATAGATCGCACTTACCATAGGTACATAGGCAGCAAAGGTCACAGAACGGGAGATATAATGGTTTATATCTGGAGAGAAGCATCCGATCCCAGTTCCTGAGATCAGTGTGTGAAGGCATCGGGGTCGGCCCTGGCTCTTCATCCCATTCTTCCCCGCGCAATGATCCTATGGATACCTGAAGATTTTTGAGTGATCCGTTGTTGGATTTTAACTCATCCAGGGTAAGTGTAACATTTTTCCTGTTCACAGTCATCTGCCGGTGTATTCTGATATACATTAGGAGGACTGGAGTTAATTAGCGTATACCCTGTGGTGTGAGGTATGGTTGAAGGAATATTGCGGGAAAAGATCGAAACGAACTGTAAACAGAAAAAAAGGAAAAATTAGGGTTTCAGAGATTATACTCTGAATCCGGACTGGTATGCAAAGGCCTTCTGCATGGTCTTGATGCCGCCGGTGACTTCGGTGTTGTCTTTCCAGCTGTTGGTTGCAGAGGTCTTGTTCCAGGTTGCACCGTATGGTGCTTCGGTTCCATCGTAGTTAGAGTCGCCACCATCGCGGGCTTCCATGATGCTGCCTGCGAAGACGGTCTTAACGGTACCCTCTGCAAATCCGCTGCCGGAGTTTGCATCAGGGGTAACAGCGATCTGGTAGTTCAGACCTGCTGGAACATCAGCGGAATCTGCAACTGCACGGATCTGGCCCTTGGTTGAGACCTGTGCGCTGTTCACGTTAACAAGGCTGCTCTTTGCAGAGACGATGTTACAGAATGCCGGGAGGATGCCGCCGTTGTTGGTTGAGAAGACACAACGGATGTTGTCCTCACCAGTGTCGTAGTTACCTGCGACTGAAAGGGTGTACTCCTCTTCGCCGACCAGGTGTGCACCCTCGGTGCTTGCGTAGGTCAGAACCTTCTGTGACTCAATGTTGTAGAGACCAGATTCCTGGTTCTTTGAGCTGAAGTCGAAGTTCTTGTTCTCTGCGAGCTTACCACCGTTGGTCAGGATTGCATCCTTGTAGGTGACGTCAGAGATTGTCTGTCCTGCCTTCAGGATTCCGGTTGGGATTGCGCCTGGACCGGCGATGACCCAGGACATGGTTGACTTGTCGTCGACTGCACCAGTGGCGTCGATGACGGTGTCAATAGAGAAGACCTGGTTCTCAGGGGTTGCGTTTGGAAGACGGTCTGCTGCTGCAAAACCGACGATTGCCACGAGGGCAACCAGTGCAATAGTTGCGATGTATCCGAATTTCATTACAGTACTCCTACAATTTATGCTGATACTCTGGGCATCAACTAATACCTGTTTGCCCTGTGAAAATATATATCTACTGCTGCACTCGGAAATTTTCTTCCACCGCACACGCTATATATGATGATCGATTGAGGGGTGAGGTAAGAAGACGTAATGACTAGTAAAAAAAATTTCTCTATTAATTAGAGGGGCAATATTATAAATTGTTTCTTCTCTTTTTTTCAGGCCACGATACGTTAAAAGAAACTCAAAAAATTTCCCAGATGTCCTTGAATTCTTAATATCCTGCTGTTTCCAGTATCTTTCTGACTGAATCAGGCCCTGGAAGATCCGGTGATAGCCCTATTAGCGGAAGACCATCGATAACACGTTTTGAGACCGCTTCATCATTTGCGATCTTCCCAAGGTACCGGATCTCACTGATCTCTTTCGCACGGGAAGCAAGGTCTTCAGGGAACAAAAATCCCCCGATGCTTGAGAAGTTTCTCCAGTGAATTCCTGACTCCTCTGCCACCCGCTTTGCCCTGAGCAGGTGGGCAAATGATTTGCTTGAAGGGCCGATCACATCGAATATCTCGTCCACATCGGCTGTAACCCTGCGATTCAGGTGTTCAAGGCCCCCGGGAGCATCAATCAGGACATATTTATACTGCTTTGTGAGCCGGGACAGGGCATCACGCAGGGCTGCATCAGGCATACAATAACATCCTTCGATCCATTTGGTGCCAAGTGCGAGAAAATCAAAGTCTTTTCCTTCATAAAGCCCGTCCCTCCATATTCTGTGCTCAATTCTTTCAGAGGGAGCAACCCCGATTGTTGTTCCGCCTTTGCCGATGAATGTATCCTCTAACAGTTCGGCAACAGTCTTTCTTCCTTCTGCTTCAAGGTCAACTCCGATCATCTCACCAAGGTTCTGATCAGGATCCAGATCAACAAGGAGCAGAGGGGCGTCCCCTTTCCTGATGAAATAATCTGCCATCAGGGTTACAAAACTGGTTTTTCCTGTGCCTCCCCGGCCCATGGTGACGATAATCTTCATAGCATACTAGAAGGTCAGGCAGACAGAAAATTGTGTTCCAGTCTCGTAGCGAGAGACTGTACCTCGGTCACGGCTGTGTATTTGTTCTCGGTTGCCACGGGTTTTCCCTCCATCCCCGCCCTGAGAATGTCCTGATCAAACGGCACGTACGCCATGACCTGAACTCCGTGGGAATGGGCAGACTCCCGGATTATTGCCTCCGAGTCTGAACCTGTCACCCTGTTTGCGACATATGCAATTTCAGGTATTCCTGCCGGCCGTGCAAGGTCTGCAATCCTTCCTGCTGTTACCAGTGATGCCTGATGTGTATCGGTGACAATAAGCAGGATATCGACGTTCTTCGCGGTTCCCCTGCCAAGATGTTCGACTCCTGCCTCCATATCCATGATCAGGACCTCTTTTCGTTCGATGATGAGATGGGAGAGCAGTGTACGGACGAGATTGTGTGCCGGGCATGCACATCCGGCTCCCATTACCCTGACCATCCCCATGACCAGGAGTTGTACCCCGCATGGGGTGGAGACGGCCTGGGATGATACGATATCGTCAACCGTGTAGGATATTCTGAAAACACCAGGGTAGTCTGTTTTTGTCTTCTCATCAATGAGACTCTGGTTTTCAGCGATCGGAAGAATCCGGTTGGCCTCCTCCGGAGTCATTCCCAGAGTGAGGGCCAGGTTGGGTGATGTATCAGCATCGATCGCAATGGTCTTCAGGCCCCTGGAGGCGAATGTGCATGCAAGTGTTCCGGCAATGAACGTCTTTCCCACTCCTCCTTTTCCTGCTACTGCTATCTTCATCGGTACTCCCTGTGTCTCATCTGGCTCATACTATACTATCCATTGGCAGTTCCCTATGGTCTGGGCAACTCAAAAGAGCGAAATGAAATACCCATGTTAGCAGTTTCATCAGTGAAGGTTAATAGATTTCAGTCAGTATTATTCGTATGGATCTGAAGCATATTTCTGCAGGAATTATTACAATTCTTGTAGTCATTCTTTCTTTTCAAACAGTTATTGCAGAACCCGAAAATACCGGGAACGAACCCGGAGTCGTCATTTCTTCCAGTGATATTAATGGTAACCTTTCAGAGAATTCTTCAGGTGCTGATATCCTTCATCTGCTGAACCAGGCCGGTTCAAACGGAACACCTGCATCTGTCAGGATCATTCAGGTACGTCCAGGAGCTGTATACTCACCTGATGGAGCCAATCCTGCGCCGGAAGCACTATACCTGATCTCCGGAGATGCCAGGGTCTCGGCTGATACCTCGTCTGTAAATGCAAAATTCGGTGATACCATTGTCGTTCCACAAGGATCCCTGTTTAATGTAGAAAACGTTGGAACTGAGTCCCTTACATTCATCACGGTCCTTTCATCACCGGTTCAGATACAGGATACAAAGGATCAGAGTATGTACAAGAAGTCCCCCGGTGAGATTACACCGGTCACATTTGGAAATGAAACCGACAACACCAAATTCAGTGTAATCCGGATTCTTGATACTAATGGTGACTCTCTTCCTCTCTCATATGATCTGGCGGTTGTTTCTTTACCTGCAGAGCATACAATCGGTTCCCACTATGTTACCGGAGGAGAGATAGGGTACATGCTTGACGGGTCTGGGAACGTTACAATCGGATGTGTCCCGCACGAGGTTCGCAAAGGGGATATTTTTTACATTCCTCCCAAGGCTGTACAGGAAATGACAGCATCATCAGAGATGAAGTTCCTCCTCCTTACTGATCCCTTTTATAAGCCCGGAGAAGATTTTCCGGTTTTATCATCCTGCTAAATCAGGTATCCATTTTTTCTGGAACGGACCTGAACGGGCATCTGATGATTTCCTGTTTTCTGCATGCGTTACATGAGGTGCAGGCAGATTTGTGCTCCTGATGGTTTTTCCATCTCATAACGAGATCAGGTTCCCTGATAAATGGACGTGACATGGAAAAGTACGATATCTTCGTCTTTTCCAGAAGTTCTGACATGAGTATCAGATCCCTGTTCATCCCTACCATCATCACCGGGGTCTCTATCTCTTCTGCAATCATGGCTGCATAATCCCTGAGAACAGACTCTTCGTATTTGCCCCGGGGAGGGAGGGGCAGACCGTTTCCTGCACCCCCGGTTATCTCGATTCCATCGATCTTTCTCTCTGAAAGCTGGTTGCAGGTATAGCGGCAGGTTTCAAAGACTCTGTCATCCTCATCCTCGAAATCACCACAGTTGATCTTTATGAACACTCCAAAATCATTCCCAACCCGTGAACGGACTAAATCGTACATCTCAAGGATGAACCTGGCCCTGTTTGAAACCTCACCACCGTATCTGTCTATCCGTTTATTTTTCCCTGAGTTCTGAAACTGGCTCAGGAAGTAACCATGTCCTGCATGGATCTGTATCCCGTCAAACCCTGCCTTTTGAGCACGTTCCGCAGCATTGGCATATGTGCGTGCGAGGTCTCGCAGTTCGATCTCTGAAAGATCGGTAGGAGTTGTCCATGTCCCGCCTCTTCCAACATACGTTATCTGCATAACCACCGGAACACCGTGGCGATGGATCTTTGAGATCATCTCCTGGTATGTAGGAATATATCTGTCATCAGCTATGCTCAACATTTCAGGAAGGCCGGTCGGGTCAGGAACAATTATTGTTGCCCCTGTAATTATCATCCCGACCCCTCCTAGAGCAAGTCCTTCATAGAGATCCACCAGTTGTCTGGTCGGACGACCGGTCTGATCAGCCATCGACTCCCATGTGGCTGATCTGATAAAGCGGTTTTTGAGTGTTATTGATCCAATTCTGGTCGTATCAAACAGGGTTCTCATATGGTTCCTCTTTGAGATGTGGGTATGCCCGGATATTCGAATATGCGATATACCGGTTTAGTAATCCTTCATTCCATTGCCATGGATGGTAAGGATACCTGTGTGAATCTTACAATTCGATATGTTCGTGGAATATTTCTATCAGACAGATGACCGGCTGATACCAGGTATGGTGAAGGTAACAGGATAGCCGGATGGTATGCTGTACTATTTTTCAGGAAGGATGTGATCTTCCAGATCTTCAGGACTCTCTCGGTTTTCAGGAATAGCGAAGATACGTCAATTCGATATATGATCTCTTCTCTCCCCTGTGCCTTGTGAGCAGTAAATTCGAATGTAATCTCATATTTTTACATTTTAAGCAGATTAATCCGAAATGAAATTTCGTAGATCACAATGTTGATATGTACTGAGTGTAAACACTCGGTCATTACGATGCTACTGCCAGTCAGATTACCGCTTTGCTATGAGATTTCAGGAGGTCAGAGGGTATTTTTATGAAGACAGTCTTTGTCCGGCAGGATCGGTGTGTCGGTTGCAGGCATTGTGAAATTGCCTGTGCCGTTGAGCATTCAGAGAACAAGGAGTTATTCCTGACGTTTAGTGAAGAAAAACCATCACATCCGCGCATCCATGTTGAGTCGGTTGATAATTATCTCTCATTTCCAAACCGGTGCAGGCATTGCGATCCTGCCCCGTGTATGCAGGTGTGTCCCACTAGGGCTCTCAGCAGAGACGAGGCAACCGGTTCTGTTCTTGTATCCTATACACGGTGTATCCAGTGCAGTGTGTGTGCCATGGCATGCCCGTTTGGGATTATCACGTTTCAGAAGGTTCGTGAGCTCGAAAGTGACCGGGAAGTTAATGCAAAGTGCGATAATTGCATCGGACGGTTGTCTGAAGGCCGGATCCCTGCATGTGCAGAGGCATGCAAAACCGGTGCTCTTGAGTTCGGTGATGTAAATGATATCATCAGGGAGACAAGGGCTGACCTTACCATGCGGCTTATCAGGTCACAGGGACAGGACGTTGAACCTTCCTCAATGCCGGAAAATATCCGTGCATTCAAAGCAGTGATGGAGACTATTGCCAATCTTTGAGTTCCAGGAGAGAAAAAATGAGTAACCCGTCAGATATTAGAAAAGAAGCAGAACGGCGAGCACTTGATTCAGCAGACCAGGAGATCATAGCAAAGGCAATAGACGAAGGGATTGAGACTGCATGGGATCGGTTTGCACTCCAGCAGCCTCAGTGCGGGTTCGGTCAGCTTGGTGTCTGCTGTAATAATTGTGCAATGGGACCCTGTCGGATCGATCCCTATGGGGGAAAACCTTCTCACGGGGTTTGTGGAGCAAATGTCGATACGATTGTCGCCCGAAACCTTCTGGATGATCTTGCGGTCGGGGCAGCAGCCCATTCTGATCACGGCAGGGAGGTTGTTGAGGTACTGCTTGAGACTGCAGAAGGGAAGTCCGAGGGGTACCGGATCACAGACGAAGAGAAACTGAAGCGGGTTGCAGAAGAGTACGGGGTTTCCGTTGCCGGAAGAAAACCCGCGGAGATAGCAAAAGATCTCGCGCTTGGTCTTTTAGCAGAGTTCGGGAGTGCCAAGAATTATATCCAGATGGCAGAACGTGCACCTGACAAGACAAAGGCGATCTGGAAAGAGTTCGGGATCACTCCACGGGGAATTGACCGGGAGATCGTGGAAGCCCTGCACCGGATCCACATGGGTGTGGATGCAGATTTCGTGAATATTCTCCTTCATGCCATGCGGACCGCTCTTGCCGATGGGTGGGGAGGATCGATGATCGCCACCGATTGTTCAGATATCCTCTTTGGCACTCCAAAGCCCCTGACTTCCTGGGCTAACCTTGGGACACTGAGCACTGACAAGGTGAATGTTGTTCTTCACGGCCACAACCCTCTCCTCTCCGAGATGATCGTCCAGGCAGCCGAGGATCCGGAGCTCAAGAAGTATGCAACTGAGAAGGGAGCAAAAGGGATCAACCTTGTCGGGATGTGCTGCACCGGTAATGAACTCCTGATGCGAAGCGGGATTCCGATCGCAGGAAACGTTCTCGACCAGGAACTCGCGATTGCCACCGGTGCTGTCGAAGCGATGGTGGTTGATTACCAGTGTATCTTCCCGTCAATACCTGCTACTGCCGGATGCTACCATACTAAGGTTGTTACAACCAGCATGAAGGCAAAGATCCCGGGAACCCAGTACATGGAGTTCAGTGCAGAGACCGCCCTGTCGACTGCAAAGGAGATCATTACACTGGCAATCGACAACTATCCGAACCGGAACCCTGACCGTGTGAGAATCCCGGGGAAACCTATGAAAGTGATGGCCGGTTTCTCAGAAGAGGAGATCAGGAAGGCCCTGGGCGGGACATACAAACCACTGATCGATGCCATCGTTGCCGGCCAGATCAAGGGTGTGGTCGGGATTGTCGGCTGTAACCATCCGAGGATCAAGCAGGACTACGGCCATGTAACCCTGGCAAAAGAGTTGATCAAGAGGGATATTCTTGTTGTTGAGACCGGATGTGCTGCGATAGCATGCGGAAAGGCCGGTCTTCTCCTCCCGGAAGCAGCGGATCTTGCAGGTCCCGGTCTTAAGGCGGTATGCAACCTTCTCGGGATCCCCCCGGTCCTTCATATGGGTTCATGTGTTGACAACTCGCGTATCCTGGTCATGGCCTCGATGGTTGCAAAGGAACTCGGCGTCGGGATTGGTGATCTTCCGCTTGGAGGGGCTGCTCCGGAGTGGTATTCCCAGAAGGCTCTTCCAATCGGGACATACTTTGTTGCATCCGGTGTTTACACGGTGCTCGGGATTCCTCCCAAGATCTTCGGGAGCAAGAATGTGATAAATCTCCTTACTGAAGGACTAAAGGGCATCACAAACTCTGCGTTCGCGGTCGAACCTGATCCGGTGAAGTCAGCAGATCTTCTTGAGGCTGAGATCAACCGGAAACGTTCGGCCCTGGGTATCTGATCCACTATCATTTTTTGGTCAGATCATGGATGATACAACATTTCACGAGATTATCTCGCGGTATCCCTCTCCCTCCGGAAGAATTCTCGGGATACTGCGTGATATCCAGATCCAGGAAGGATACATCCCCAGGGTTCTGTTGAATCGTGTGTCTATAGAATTGAATGAACCGGTATCACGGCTGTACAGCCTGATCACGTTTTACTCGTTCTTCAGCCTCCACCCGGTTGGAGAACACATGATCACGGTCTGCATGGGAACTCCCTGCCATGTGAAGGGTGCAGAAAAGATCCTTGGAACTCTCCAGTCACTTCTTGGTCTTCCGGGAGAGACCACTCTCGGAAAATACTCGGAGACGACCGGGGATAACATGTTCACCGTTGAGATCGCACGGTGCTTCGGGGCCTGTAGCATGGCTCCGGTGCTTCATGTTGACAATGATCTCTATGGATATGTGACACCGGAACAGATCCCTGACATCCTCTCACGGTACGGATGGAAAGGAACCGGTATCGGGCAGCCGAAAAAAGGGAGTGATCTGTGATGGCGGGATCAGCCATGCCGATTCAGACTCCTGGAGATCTCGCGAAGGTTCGTGAGTCCGGGCTTTCAAAACTGAAGCCAGACCGCCCGAGGATTGCGGTCGGCCTCTCCACCTGTGGAATTGCAGTCGGCGGAGAGAGACTCTTTGAGAGGCTCAAGGAGATCATCACGGCAGGAGGCTATGATATTGACCTTGTCCGTGTTGGTTGTATCGGGTTCTGCAAGGAGGAGCCGATAGTAAACATCACGATCCCGGGAAGACCGCTCGTGATTATTCATCGGGTCTCCCCGGATGATGCCGAAGCGATTGTGAAATCCGTGCTGAACGGTTCTGTGTTGGAAGAGAAGGCACTATGCAAGGTCTCATCCTGGGATCATATCACCGGAACAGTCACCTACGGAACCGGGTTTGATGCAATTCCTGATTACCATGATATCACCTTCTTCGGTCGCCAGACCAAGGTGATCCTCCGTGATGCCGGGTTTATCAATCCCGAAGATATCGATGAGTACATCGCAGTCGGCGGGTACCAGGCCTTTGTCTCTGCTATAACCTCCCGGACATCAGACGAGGTTATCGATATCGTGAAACAGTCAGACCTCCGGGGCCGTGGCGGTGCAGGGTTTCCTGCCGGTCTGAAATGGGAGATCACGAGGAAGGCGAAAGGCCATCTCAAGTACATTGTCTGCAATGCTGACGAGGGCGATCCCGGTGCATACATGAACCGGAACGAGATGGAGAGCGATCCCCATATGCTGATCGAGGGGCTCCTTATCGGTGCGTATGGAATCGGGACTTCTGATGCACTTATATATATCAGGGCCGAGTATCCACTTGCCATCGAGAGGCTCAAAAAGGCAATCGCTCAGGCACGGGAGTACGGGCTTGTTGGTGAGAACATCCTCGGCACCGGGTTCTCATGTGATATCCAACTTGCAACCGGAGCAGGTGCATTTGTCTGCGGTGAGTCTACTGCCCTTGCAGCCTCTATCGAGGGAAAGACCGGAAGGCCGCGTCCACGTCCGCCACGACTTACAGACAGTGGGGTCTGGGGTAGGCCGACCGATCTCAACAACGTGGAGACCTTCTGCAATGTTCCGGTGATTCTTGCACGTGGAGCCGAGTGGTACCGGGGAATTGGTGCGAAGGGCAACACCGGAACCAAGGTCTTCTCTCTTGTCGGCAAGGTTGAGAATGTCGGGATGGTCGAGGTTCCCTTGGGAACGACGCTCCATACCATTGTGTCAGAGATCGGGAATGGGGGAGCCGGTGGAAAAGCAGTCAAGGCCGTTCAGACCGGAGGACCATCAGGCGGATGCATCCCGGCCCGACTCTTTGATACACCGGTTGACTTTGAACACCTGAACGAAGCCGGGTCGATGATGGGTTCGGGTGGTATCGTGGTGATGGACGAGGATACCGACATGGTCGATATCGCCCGGTATTTCATCAATTTTGCGACAAGTGAGTCCTGCGGGAAATGTGTTCCCTGCCGGGAAGGTCTCAAGCATACGCTGCTCATCCTGAACAAGATCATGGCAGGAAAAGGATCTTCTGCAGATCTTGCAATGCTCGAATCGCTGTCAGATACAATACAGATGACCTCGCTCTGCGGCCTCGGGCAGACAGCTCCAAATCCGGTTCTTACAACGCTGAAATACTTCAGGGAAGAGTATGAGGCCCTGATCAAGGAGGGTACATGACTGAAGGGGCACGGATGGTGACGGTCACCATCAACAAGAGCCAGTACCGGGCAGAGGAAGGAGAGACGATGCTCTCGGTTGCGATGCGAAACGGCATCGATATTCCACATCTCTGCTACGAGGAGGTGCTCGATCCCTACGGTGCGTGCCGGCTCTGCATGGTTGACCATGTCACCTGCGGAAAACGGACGATGATGACCGCCTGCACGATGAGGGCTAAAGAGGGCCTTGAGATCATGACTGATACACCGGAGATCGTCAGATACCGGTCAACACTCTTTGAACTCTACCTTGCACAGGCTCCAAAGTCTGATGTAATCAAGGAGATGGCTGCCCGGTACGGGGTCACAAAGACACGATTTCTCAAAAAGATTGTGCATGATGATCCTCTTGGTGGAAAATGTATCCTTTGTGGTCTCTGTGTCCGGGTCTGCGACGAGATCATGGGCGGGAGTGCTATTGGGTTCATCAACCGTGGTCCGTCAACGGTTGTGAACACGCCGTTCTTTGATGAGAATCCTGCCTGTCTGGGCTGTGGGACCTGTGCAAAGGTCTGTCCCACCCACGCAATCGAGATCGAGGATCAGGGTGATACCAGGATCATGAAGTCCTGGTCAGGTACCCGGATTGCACTTCAGATGTGTCCGGATTGTGGTCAGTATTTCGCACCGAAGGAGATGCTGGAGGAGATCCTGAGTCTGCCTGATCCCGGTATCGTCGAAGAACTGAAGCCTCTCTGTCCGGCCTGCCGGGCGAAAGTGATCGCGAAAGGTATGTTCAAGGCAACCTTCCAGGGATCTGTTCATCATGGATGATCCGGGCAGAAAGACACGGATCTATGATACAGCTGGAGAGTTGCAGCGTCAGTCCCGGCCCGGTAAAGACGGGTTCAGAGTTGTGATCACCGGGAAAGGCGGTGTTGGTAAAACCACGATCACTGCCATCCTCTCACACCTCTTTGTGAAACAGGGATTCTCAACGCTTGCCGTTGACGAGGACCCCCAGATGAACCTCCCATATGCTCTCGGTGTTCCCACAAGTGAGGAGGTCGTCCCGATCACGTCGAACCTGGATTACATCGAGGAGAAGACCGGGGCACGTCCAGGCAGTGGCTGGGGGCTGATGATGTCACTCAATCCTGATGTCTCCGATGTTGTTGAGCGGTTTGGGATGAGAGGGCCCGGTGGTGTGAACATTCTCGTGATGGGAACTGTTGTTCAGGCGGCCGGTGGCTGTCTCTGCCCTGAGAATACCCTGCTTGACTCGGTGATCAGGTACATCAATCTCCGGAAAGGAGAGGTGATATTACTCGATACCCAGGCCGGTGTGGAGCATTTCGGTAGAGCCCTTGCCCGGGGATTCAGCCAGGCTCTGCTTGTGACCGATCCGACATTCAATGCAGTACAGGTTGTGAAGAAGGCGGTTCAACTTGCAGAGGATCTTGATATTAAGAGGCGGTATCTCGTGATCAACCGGGTGAGATCTGATAGTGATATCAAAAAGGTGTACTCGATCCTCGGTGATACGAAGGATCTCTTCTCCGGTATGTTTTATTTACCGTACGAGTCAGAGATGCTTGAATGTGAGCCTGATGTCAGGGGAATCATCGGGACTGATTCCGGGTTTGTAGGCGGAGTGGATGAGATCAGGAGAGAAATTCAGGAGTGTTGTAAGGGATATGACGGGAATTCTTCTGATAATTCATTATGGGATGAGTAATCGATAATGGCGTCGTGTATAAAGCCATCATAAATCAAAATATCACTTTTAATGTGATCGATTTTAGAGAGTAAACGAAAGTTCATTTTTTTAATATAATGGATATTCAAATTATGGTGAAAAATTATGTTGTTGTATTTTCAACATATTTTTGAACTAATTCTAAAGTCTGCGCTGTAGACTCTTGAATCTTCTTTGCTGCCTCTGCGATATTTTCTTTCTGAATATCCCCAGTATCAGTCCTTATTCCTGCGTAGTGCTCCCAAAGTGTAACCTGCTCAAAATAGTTTAGAAATGTTATTTCTATCTGCACTAAATCTGATATTGATTTTTGTGATCGTTGCATAGCCCCAATAAAAAAACTTGCAACTAATTCTGCGAATCCGATTCCACCAAATAGAACACTATACATTGGTGACATGTTTGAATATCCTGCATAAACTGCAACTGATATCAAAACTATCCCGAAAAAAAACATAATAATATTCAATGCCAGTATCCAGGATTGTGTTCCTTTTGCCTTTTTAATAGCGGCTTTTAGTTCTTTTATTGAAAGACTTTGTAACTCTTTACTTGTCGATAATTGGGCATTTAGGATCTCTAAATGGTATTTACGCTGCTCTTCAAGGGTTAGAAGATGTTTATCTGGAAAGGGGCTTGGTCCTCCCATTTTGTTAATGGCATTACTATCCATATTTGTCATGACTCCCGTGTTCATAAAATCAGAAAGTGGTTCTTGTATTTAGTTTATTGCAAAGCATAACGCAAAACAATTATATAATGCTAGAAGAAAAAGCAACAATATTATTTGATAATATGAATAGAATCATTTCTTTTAGATTGATCTTTTTTCGGTAACTGTGGTAAAATAGAATAGTCAGGTCTAGATATCGATTGTGTCTTTCAGGAGGGGATGAATGAATAGATCAAATCTCCAGTTTTTCCCGGTAGATATAACCTGAATATCATTTCATTGTAGGTTTACTGAAATCCATACCTGTGTAATTGTTCTTTTAGGTTTTGGATGTCGCAATGGCAGGTCTCCCAGACAATCTTCCAATCAGTTCTAAAGTACTGATGACAGAGGAAATTTCTCATTCCAATCATTCCGCTCCAGTCAATATCTGGCATTTTCGCTGCTTTTCTGGATCAATCCGCCTGGATGCTTCTCCGATGATCTCAAAATTTCAAATTACCGCATCCTTGTTTTTACTATCGTTTAAAAAATTTTCATCTTATATATTGGCGAGATAGGATTCGATCTTCTCTATGGCTTCAAGAATGTCATAAATATACATCTCATCAGAACGGGTTTTAGACATATACGAGATCCTGCATGATAGAACTTCGAAGAAATGGGTGAAGAGCTCCGGATGTTGTAAGGTCTACATTTCTCCTGAGTAGTGAGTGTAATTCGTTTTGAAGGTGTACCAGAGTGAAAAATCCTACAGCCCTGTTAAATTCTACAAGAATATCTTGTGGTAAGATCTATTCTTCCTATGCAAGAGTTGCCGAGACTCAACTCAAAACTAAATGAAGAAACACGGGAGTGAACATGCAATTTTTTTACATTCTCCCCAGAAAGGTCAGTGTATTCAGCTGAAAATACCAATATCTGACCTGCTCTTTTATTACAATAATGAAAGAATTATTAGTAGAAATGAAATTAATCCAATATGTGCAAATATCGTATCCTGATTCTATGATTCTAAACTCAATAATAATTACAATGGAATGATTAAAAGAAGGTTCAAGTATTGGTATATTCTACCTGAAATTCAAACATCAAAGATTTTTTGAGAAAAATACCTTAAGTGCTCAATAACAAACTTTTCATCAAATTTAGCTTTTTTTATTTGATTGGAAAGAGATATCGAATTCTTTTTTGAATCATTTTTATCTCCATAAAAAAATTTAGTATCTCCATTTATTCTAACGCATATTTCATCATTATAACAATAAAAGAATTCAATGGAAGGAACATCCCCAATCGGTTTATTCAAGATTAATTCACTCAAATTTGGTGTAATCGTTAATTTTATCGATTGTTGGGATTGTTTTTGTGATTCTTCATAAGTCATTGGAGAAATTTCAGCAATATGGCCATAGCGAGAAACCAATTCTTTTAATTGGTTTAATTGAAGAAATGTAATTTTGTATAAAAAATCCCACGATTCCTTTCGCTGGTTCTCTCTTTTTTGTTCTTTTTCTAACCTTTCTTCTTTATTCTTTTTTTGCTTAATCTCAATCTGTTTAAGGTAATCTTCAATTTCATTAAGAGTTTTCGGATCCATATTCATCTATTGGGTATTTTTAGTTAATAAATGATTGAAATATACTTATCATTAATTGTAGCCCATCATTTCATAGCATTAAGAATATAAATTTTTTTTGGCTCTTCGTCGTTTCAAGTGGGTAAGTTAAGTTTCAACTGACCATGGCGAAGGTATATCATTGTCATAAAATTCTCGTCATTACGATACCCTCTGGCATTGACTTTAAGCGCTTGAATCATGCTATTTAATCCTTCAAGTAAACTATTCGAATATCTATCCTTAAAATATGAGATTATACCAGTTCAATGACTTTTGAGAGTTTTTGCGATTTTAATCATTGTAGGTAACTTGCAATGTGTAGCCCAGAAGTACCATTTTTTGAAATATGCTTCCGCTGACTCACTATCCTCCATATTCCAAAACATCTGCAGACTCAGTTTTAAGTCATATGCTCGAACAATCTGCAAATTCATTTCCTTCAATCCCCCCAAATCCTTCAATTGTGTTTTTGTCAATGAAGATGGTTTTTTTAGCCAAATGTACCGAGTATTTTTTTAATACTCGATTGAACATTTGTTCAATTCTTCTTACTTCATCTACTGCTTCATTGACCATCTTTAATACATGAAATTTATCGAATATTATCGAAGTTAATGGGAATTGCTCTTTAATTCCTTTAATAAAAGCAGGTGACATGTCACAACAGAAATCCTCGATTTTCTCAGCATTACTATTGTGTTTTTCCAAGGTATCAGAAAAAGAAGAAAGAGCAGATGCATCTTTTCCTTTACAGATCTGGATTATACGACCTGTATCGATGTTTGCAAAAACGGTAATGTATTGATGGCCTTTACGCCGGGATGCTTCATCTAATCCTACCGATGTTATTTTTGAAAAATCAGCCTCACTTAACGCTTGTGCAACATAATATGAGATAACTCGCCAGATACGTTTGTCTTTAATATCCAATTTCTCTGATATTTGTGAGATCTGCATTGTTTGAGCAAAAAAGACAATTAAAGCATCCATCAATGGAGTGAAACCACTTCTTTCTCTTGCCCACGGTATCTTAACCTGTCGAATTCCGCAGTTGGGACATTTTATACGTGGAACCCGACCATGGAGAAATGTCTGATGTTCAAAAAAGTCCAAATGTCGCCATGATCGGGTTGTAGCGTCATGGAATTCACAATCTAAATGATTAAATCCAAGACAGGAAAAGCGAGAACCTTTTGGAAAGTCAACCCAAATATCTAATATACGTTCCCCTTCCTCAAATTTGATTGAAGAACTTTTCCAGGGAGCAGTTAAATGATGGGCAGCCCGAAAGAGTTCCTCAGCAATAATCATAATACATTATTGCAAGTCAACATACATCTTACCCACTGAAACTGACGAAGAGCCGGAAATGTTCAGCTATATGAATCATGAAGTTCAATTTGTGCGTTCAATCTGTTCAAATTTGCCTGCTATTGACACCAAATCCTTACATTTAATAACTAAATCAGGATGTTCATAAAAATGCTTTTTACAAAACCAATTATGATATTGAGCTAACCATAAAAATTTGGTGTATATTTTTGGATTTTTTATATGATGAATTATGTGATTTTTGTGCTTTTCTAAGTATTCCTTTCCAACAGGCCATTTCTTGAGTAAAGTATTTGGTTGATATGAATCATGCATATTAAAATCAGCTAATAAAAATATTGCATTTAAATAATTTAAAAAAAACTTTTGCTGATAATCTTTTATAAACCACACATGGTGAGTAGTAATATTATCTGGTCCCAAGTATTCTGTTATTTCATCAATCCATTTGTTTATGATATCACCAGTATAGATAATTGGATTGTGGCTCCATTTTTCGATTGAATCAAGAGATGTTAATAAAGGCCCTATGGCAATGTCTTCATTCTCATGATAAAACCAACCCATATCCATTCCCCCTCTAAGATAATATCCTTCACACGCAAACGCCAATTGAAAAACCGAAAAATGTTGTGAAAAAGTAATTATTTCGTTAATTCCACTAATCTCTGGACGCCACGGTACTATATCTTTAATTGGAGAAAGAAATAGAAAATTATCGGAAAAAATTTTACTTATTCCTCCCATAATTTCAGGTAATCCCTTCATAATTTCTAAATTTAGCTTTATTAATTCGATAAATTTATTCAATTCATAGTTTAGATCAGAAATATTGTTTTTTTCTTCATCAAATCTATTCTTCATTCCTAAAAAATCAGCATATATCCCAATATATGGAGCAAATTCTCGTGTCATATTTTTAATTATTAAATGAAAAAAGAAAAAGATATCTTTTTTTCAATACGTTGATATCCAAAGGAAAATGATAACCGGTACTAATCAATCTGGGTTCTTTTAAAATTCTTGAATTACAACTTTCCCTGATTTCTTCGGAAGCCATCACTTCCTCCCAAATCATCAATAATTAAGAGAAGAGGATATCGATTAACCCCAGATTACAATCACTGTTTTTGATATCTTCTTGAGAAGTCTGTTTTTTCAAGAAAATATGATTAAATATCCTTCGATTTGAAAATTTATCCTTTTGGATGAGGATAACTATCGCTATCCAATCTACTTTGTTGAATTTCACTCATCCGATATTGATCATATGAAAACAGGAGAACAGGTTTTTTAGGTTGACTCTCTCAACTGTTGTTACCATCATATGACCATCATTGAAGACTCTTTTAATCACTGTATATGGCATTTCAACAAGAGAACGAACCCTTGATATTGCTTTATTTCTTCGTTTGTTTTTGGTAGAGATTGGATGATTACGGGTTGATTTCTTTATCGTTTTATCCCTGAGCCTCTCACAGTTGTACCAAAGTATCCTAAATCTCGATAAACAGTTTCACCAGGTTCAGATAGATCCATTTGGCTATCATGTAGACTTGCTGTAGTTGTAGCAAACCGCCGTATAAGTTGAGTTTCTTTATCAACTATTTTATGGAGTTTATACCCAAAGTGTGATTTTCTTCCTTTTTTTGCTCAAGTTCCATCTTTCGATCTTCTCGCTTTAGCTTCATCACCTCGTGGTTTATCCGATTTAGCGTGACCAGGATCTGTAAGGATAAATGTAGCATCTTGAATCATACCTCGTTTAATGGTTAAACCTCGTTCATCTATCTGTCTCTGAAGTTCCTTCCATATTGCCTCATCCTTGTTGTTTTTGTTCAATCTCTCCCGACATCTCCAAATTGTAGACCTAAATGGAATTGAAACAGGATAACCCAGAAAATGTTGGAAGGATGATCTATCAAGGGCTTGGATTTCTAATTCGTAATCAGAGAGACCATGTCACTGTTGGAGAACTAAAAGTTTGATCCAAATTACCTCATCGGTGTGAGGTCTACCACCATCAATAGGGTCATCCGTAAAAAATATCAGCGATGATTGGACGGAATTTTTCCCAATCAATTTTCTTTTCCATTTCACCCAAACGATTTCCTAATGCTACAACTTTTTGATGGTTTTGTGAGAGAAAGAATGAAGAAAAACTCGTACTTATTATTCAACCTACTTGGATAAAAGGGGGTTATATACTATTCTCATCAGAATCCAATGCATCCACATATGAATCTGTAAGAAACACACAGACCACCTGTTCCGGGACTGATTTGTGAGAACACCGTGAATTGGGATTGTCAAAACATTATAAGAAAGGTTATTGGAATCTTGCAAAGGATTATGAACTCGGAGATACATTCTCACTCATGTTCGGAATGATGGGTCCCTGGGGAGGCGGCTATGGATTCCCATTCTTTGGTATGGGAATGATGTTCTTCTGGTTTCTTATCTTCATTATCATTGGATATATCGTCTTCCAGGATGCAAACAAACGCGGAATGCATGGTCTTCTCTGGTGGATCCTCATTGTCATCCCGATGGTAGGTATATTTGCCCTGTTTCTGTATCTCATTCTCCGTGAGATCGGAGGGCATAAAGTTATTTCAGAACTAAATTCTGCAATAGATATCCTGAAAGAGCGATATGCAAAAGGTGAGATCACTACCGAAGAATTCCAGGTTATGAAAGGAGAACTTGAAAAATAGATCTCTTCCTTTCAAATCGGAATTTTGGTTTTTCAATTTTTTTTACCGATAAGCTCAATCCACCTGAGATCATAGTCCGGATTTTTTCTCCTCGTTCTCAGTTATGTTTAGAACCTGGCGAAGAATGGCACAATACATGTGAATATCAATCAAATGCATATTTTTAGCACGACATGACTAACTGAAAGGCTACTGATGCCCTCTTGTAAAATCGCTGAATCAATCGGGTACTTCAATTAAATTTGAAATTTCACTCGAGCTGTGATTTTCTGCATTCCTCCTCAGTAAGGGAATTATCAAATGAGACACCGTAACCCGTAATCAACCTGGCATTAGAAAATTTTTCATAAATTCATGGATGACCTAAGAGAGATCGCTTCCTTCATTGAGAATGAATATCAGTAGTAGTCCTATGAATCCATGCAGCCTCGTCAGGAATAGAAAAACCATACAACCGAATCATCCATGATACCTCCCTGACAGTCTTTCTATCAGATGGGCTGAGCCAATATACTCTCTCAAACAAACCAGCGGGAACTCCCACTCTCCTGATCTCCTTTTATCTTCGTCACATCTCTGAAATCTCGAATCTCTAAATCTTTACAAAAACAGAGAGCGGATGGCCCCGCTCTAAAAATACGCCCAATTCGCGGGTAATACTAAGAAATAATAATAATATATATATTTTATATGATAGAGAGCGGGAGATTTCTATATACAGTGTCCCTCATGATCACCTCACCCTATCACTGTACATATACCTGTACCCCGCTTTCCCGCTCTGATCATAAACCCTGCCCATATGGCATTCAATACGCGTATCTGAATTATATCTGTGCTCGGATAACTCCCGCTCAAACCCAATCTCTCCCGCCCGGTCATCACTTCTCCCGGTAGGAACCATCGTTGTTCAGATCTGAACCCATTAAGGACCTGAGAAAAACTGATCCTCCATAAACCCGGGACTCCGGAACCTCACGACTCAAACTACACCAAAACTAATCCCGGAATTTCTCCATTGAAACGAAGTTCACGGTCAAGGCCAAATACTCTCTATCTGAATTCCCGGGAAAAAACTAAAATGCCTGACCATGCATCTTCAGCCATCAGGTCTCTTTTCTCCTGGTCAACTGAAAGAACCGTTCATCCGGTAATGATCATCGGGAGCGGGCTTGGTATCGGTATCCCCATGATCATATCCGGATGACTTGACATGATCGGAGTGGGAGATATCGTCTAAATCGGATTACTGGCGATAGCAAACCTGTCAGATGAATCACCACTCCGGGAACAATACTCAACAATGCTATGTGCTTTCGTGGCTGATACAATCGAATTCCTGTTTGGATCACTGGTAGGAAACAATTCGGTGATAGCAGGATTTTCCCGGAAAAAATAATTCCCAGACTGATTCAATCCCTTGTATCAGACAAACAGACCTCATTATTCTAGGTAGAGGTGAATACTTGATTGAATTTTTAACCTTTTCCTCATCGGAATGCATATGGCCTTTCGAGGATAATACATACTCATGACAGTCACGGTTTCTCTGAGCGATGAAACTTATCAGAAGATTGCCCTTCTGAAAAATCGACCAGATGAATCTGACGAAGAGATCATCAATGCCATCCTTGACGGTCAGATAGATCCGGAACCCATCAGCGACGAGACCCTTAACCGGGTGGAGCAGGCGCGAAAGGATTACAAGGAAGGAAGATGCCAGACACTTACGGAAGTAATGGCGGAACTTGGAGACTCTTTTGAGTAAATTCACGGTTATTATCTCTCCCGGAGCCTAGCATGACCTGGCAAAACTTCCTGTTCCTGCACGACACTCCCTTGAATCAGCCCTTGCTGATCTAGAACAGATTGACAATCCCAGAAATAAATTGGGACCCCTGAAAGGGAAGGGAAAAGGGTTGTTCTCAATCCGAACCGGTGAATACCGGGCGATATTAGAGATCATTGACGATGAGCTGGTGCTTCTTGTCATTGAAGCAGGTCCCCGGAAGACGATATACCGGAAATACCAAAGTTAACCGTTTGATCCCTTCTTTTTTCCAGTGATCTGAATCTGCGGTTCTATAATTCGCCGACAGATTATCACGATAGAACGGTAACACTTGCAGATACATCGGTGGACGCCGTTACCCGGATCAACTGATATCAGATTGGACCATCCAAGTTCTGATAAATCTGATAATCCCAAAAATAATGAGTGAGGATAGCGGAAAACTCCCGCCCTCATGATCTCATCACATCTTTGTCACATTATATAAATCTCGAATCTCTAAATCTTTACAAAAACAGAGAGCGGATGGCCCCGCTCTAAAAATACGCCCAATTCGCGGGTAATATTAAGAAATAATAATAATATATATATTTTATATGATAGAGAGCGGGAGATTTCTATATACAGTGTCCCTCATGATCACCTCACCCTATCACTGTACATATACCTGTACCCCGCTTTCCCGCTCTGATCATAAACCCTGCCCCTATGGCATTTAAAGAGCTGATCAGATTTATATCTGTGCTCGGATTGCTCCCGCTTTAACCCGATTTTTCCCGCCCGGTCATCACTCTCTCCTGGTAGGAACCATCGTTGTTCAGATCTCAACCCATTAGGGACCTGATAAAAACTGACCTTCCATTACCCCGGGACTCCGGAATCTCACTACTCAAACTACACCAAAACTAATCCCGATTTTCTCCATAGATACGAAGTTCACGGTCAAGACCAAATACTCTCTATCTGAACTCCCGGAAGAAAACTAAAATGCATGACCATGCACCTTCAGCCATCAGGTCTCTTTTCTCCTGGTCAACTGAAAGAACCGTTCATCCGGTAATGATCATCGGGAGCGGTCTTGGTATCGGTATCCCCATGATCATATCCGGGTGGCTTGGCATGATCGGAGTAGGAGGTGTCGTCTCAATCGGATCACTGGCAATAGCAAACCTGTCCGATGAATCACCATCCGGGAACAATACTCAACACTACTATATGCTCTGGTGGCTGATGCGATCGCATTCCTGTTTGGTTCACTGGTAGGAAAAAACACAGTAATGGCAGGATTTTGTCTAATTGTTCTGACCTTCTTCATTGCACTTGTTGGGGGGATGAACAGAACCTTTGCCCGGTGTAGCAGCCTGATTCTCATATTTCTTATCATTGGGTCATCGTTTCAATCAGGTGATCTTCTCTCTGCTGCTGGTATCACCGGGTTTTTTGTCATCAGGGAGATCTGGATCGTTGTATTGATGATGTGCCTCTCCCTCCTCTTCGCAAGGTTTGAACTTGAGCGTTGTGTTCCTCAAACAACAGAAACGACAGTGAAGCCCGGCAGTTCCTCACTCACCCGGCAATACCGGTACTGGAAGAAAAACCTGCATACACTGAAAGGGTGGGTGTACACACTTCGTATCACCATCTGCATGATAGTTGCAGAAATGACTTCCATTCTTCTGAACCTGCCACGTTCATACTGGATTGCACTGGTCGTGGTTTTGGTCGTGCACAGAAATCTTGAGACAACCATGTCCCGGATATCAATGAGGGCTCTCGGCACCTGTATCGGAGTGGTAATTGCCAGTGCTCTGATGCTCTGGTCTGTTCCATCCGGATTATTCATTCTCATCATTACCGTACTGGCATCTGTGCGGCCATATGCAAAAGCCCGGAATTACCTGGTTTATACATCGGTCATGACCATTCTGATCATATCACTGCTTGAGTTCAATGAGCCTTACATCCAGGGGATAATCATGGACAGACTGGTGAATACCCAGATTGGGCTCTTCATCGCGTCAATTTTGGGATATGCAGTGTGGCAACTCCCGTTTATTCAGAAAAGCATAAACACTTCAATGAAATGCTGATGACTCATTCTTTTTACTCAAAAAGTAGAGTAATTACATTCTTATAAAAGAGGATATTTCCATCTTCAAGTTCCCGAACTCTGATAAAGTTACACTTTTCTTCGTAGAACCAGGCAGAGGAGGGTTTGGATTCAACGATAAGGTATCGGCACCCGGTATTTTCTGATATTTTGATGGTAAGAGCATAGACATAATCCATGAGTTGAGTACCAAGTCCCTTCCCATGATAACTGTCATCAATGGCAAATTTACCGATTAATAGCGCAGGAAACCGGTCGTATTTAGGACAACCTTTTTTGTCACCAGCATTCAGATCCTCTACATCAATGCTTGCACAGGCCAGAGAAATATATCCCAGAGGAATACAGGGTTCCGATTCTTGAACAAGAATCCAGGTTATTGATAACTTCCTTTTCTGGTTATCATGGGCATGATGTTTCAGGAAATTCTGTAGGGGAAGGCTACCCACTTTAGAAGCACAGCAAAATTCATTGATATGAATAGAATCAGATAAACGCACTAAACCTATCCCTGCAGAATCAAAAACCATGAATTAAAGTTTGAGATTTTGAGCGATTTGCCGGGCCCGGCTAGCTGCGGCTTTACTCCGGTCATTTTCATATTTCAATGGATCACTATCGTATTCATGAAAACGCCGGGCATCATCCTTGGTGAGAGTTATTGATGTATTGAAAGGTTCTGCCATTTTCGATTCTCCTTTTTTAAGTAATATTTCGAATATCTTGTAGACTGATATGTTATATTTTGTCAGGGCATTAATGTATTCCTCTCATCCCTTTGGTGGCTTCAAATACCATCTGTATGATAGTTGCAGAAATGACTTCCATTCTTCTGAACCTGCCACGTTCGTACTGGATTGCACTGGTGGTGGTTTTGGTCGTATATAGAAATCTTGAGACAACTATGTCCCGGATATCAATGAGAGCTCTTGGCACCTGTATCGGAGTGGTAATTGCCAGTGCTCTGATGCTCTGGTCTGTTCCATCTGGATTATTCATCCTCATCATTACCATACTGACATCTGTGCGGCCATATGCAAAATCCCGGAATTATCTGGTTTACACATCGGTTATGACCATTCTGATCATATCCCTGCCTGAGTTCAATGAGCCTTATATCCAGGGGATAATCATGGACAGACTGGTGAATACCCTGATAGAGCTCTTCATTGCGACAATCCTGGGATATGCAGTGTGGCAACTCCCCGGTATCCGTAAAAGCATAGCCCAGATATAAATGACTTTTTTTATCAATCCATCAGGGCGTAAGACATATCACTCATCTGTGATCCTTTCCTGCTCCTGTAATTTGAGAAGATGCCCTTGAATATTCTCATCATGTATTCATTCAGATCATTCAAATTATTCTATACCTTCAATACTTACAATATGGAAATAATATTACTTCCACTACTCTGATTCCTCTACTATATTATAGTACAAATGAATCCTGATGAACATTACATCAAATCTGCATGAGCAAACCGTGCAGCAACCTTTCAATGAATACAAAATCAACAGAAGTATGAGTGATGTATCTGTCGTGCATCCACTATACTCTCCGGATATTGCCAGATTTTACCTCCTGTATGATCTCTTCAAACAAAACTCCCATGATGATCCTGACTTCAAGGGGGAAGTATGGTAACCGGTATTCATGTCGATAAAACGCTCTGCACCCGGTGTGGCATCTGCTCATCTCTCTGCCCGGGAGAACTCATCACACCTCCGGGACCCGTGAGTCTGCCCGAAGTTTGTCAGAACAGGGTAGCCCGGTGCATTGACTGTGGTCACTGTGAAGTGTTCTGTCCGGTGAACGCACTTACCAGGGATCATCAGACCCCTTTGGTTACTTCCCCAAAGTCTCCCCGGATAACCCCTGATTTATTAACTTCCTATCTCCTGAACCGTCGGTCAACCAGAAAATTCAGGTCAGAACCGGTTGACCGGAAAACCCTGGCACAGATCCTTGAGATAGCCAGGTATGCTCCAACCGGAGGAAACGGTCAACCGGTAGAGTGGCTGGTTATCAGCGACCCGGAAAAGATCAGGAGGGTATCAGAATTAACTCTTGAATGGATGAAGAATGTTCAAAGTCCTGATCATCCGCTCGGCGGAGTGATACAAAAGTTCCTGGACCAATGGGAAAAGGGGATAGACGGTATCTGCCGGGGAGCCCCCCATCTCATTCTTGCTCATATTCCGGCTGATTATCATTTTCCGAGAGGGAAACCTATGGCCTTCGTCGATGCGATCATCGCCCTCACCCACGTTGATATTGCAGCCCAGGCCTTTGGGGTTGGAACATGCTGGGCCGGACTTCTTGCCATGGCTGCAGCTGAGTATCCCCCTCTCAAAGAATTTTTGGGATTTCCCCCGGGTCGTGAACTCGCCTATGCACTTATGGCCGGGTACCCGAAGTACCATCCCCGGCGTATTCCAGAGCGAAAAGTCCTGAGTGTTGAGTGGCGATGAATGGGCCAACCAATCTGGTGTCAGAGGTCTGGGACTTGTCAGGGATCAATCCGGGTATCTAATATGCTCCTCTACCATCATACTGAAATAATTCTGTGTGTACAGTTCCTATTCTCCTTCTCAAGGATGATTGAAACCCATATTCTTCATCACAAATATTGAGACTTTTTTGAGATAACCCTTTTTAATTTGAAACTCCTGGTAATAGTGGTTATTTCTTCTTCTTTTCTCTCTTGTGTGTACTGGTTCATATCAATACTCTTTTACCGTGATTATGCTGATGATGAGTTCGTGAATAATGAATTTGGTTCTATTTATTGTTTTTTTGCATTCTGTGAATTTATTTTGGTCACGTAAACCTGTTATAGATGATAGATTATTGTAACCGAATTTTCAGTGCGACCGTTTGGTCATACCCTGGTGTCAGATAATGTACCTATAGAGAATACAATTTTGATTCTGATGACTTCTCAAATTTTAATTGCTCATCAAATCATATTGATATATTTTTCTACTCTGATTATCACTTTCAGTATCAGTATATAACGAAAACTTAAAAATTACATATTTCTCGATTTTCAGGATTACAACTGTCAATGAGAAATGGGGAATTTATGCCAGAACCATCCAACCCAATCTTCCAATCCAATGATTTGGCCTCCTTAAAAGTGATTATCGATACAATGCCCATTGCAACGGTAATTTTTGGATCCCTGGGGGAAGTAATCGATTGCAATATGGCTACATTGGCACTATTTAATGCGGTAAATAAAGGAGATATTATTGGAAAAAGTCTAGGCCAACTCTCTCCAAAAACACAAATTAATGGCACTGACTCCGACATTGAAACTCGTAAAAGAATTCAGCAGGCATATGCACAAAAAAAGGTAACCTTTCATTTTGATTTTCAGACATTATCAGGGCAGAGTTTTCCTGGGAAAGTCACCCTCTCGGAGATTGCTTATGAAGGAAAACAATGCCTCATGGCCAATATTGTTGATATGTCTGGCCAGGTCAGACTGGAAGAGTATAATGCACTTATAAACAGCAATCCATATGCTCTTCTTTCCATGAATCCTGATCTTACTATTTCTGAAGTAAATCCAGCTTTCTCTCACATATCTGGATATAATGGTAAAGAATGGATTGGTAAAACAGTCAGGGATTTTTCAACTATCAAGAGAGAAGGTCCGACTGTGGATGATGCCATTAGGATGAAAAAACCGGTTAGCGGAAAAATAACTGTTGACTTTCCTAATGGGATAAAGATTATGGATTACTCCTATATCCCTGTCTTCGATGATGAAGGAAATGTAATCCGGATCTATGATATATTTGCAGATCTTACAGATCTCGTTGATAAAGTCCATGAATCTGATTCACTTGTAACAGAAAACCCTGCATCTATCATTACAATGGATCCTACCGGAAAAATTCTCTCAGTAAACCCATCATTTCTGTCGATTTCTCGTTTAAATGAGGAAAAACTCTTATCCATGCGAATGCAGGAGTTTAATATTCTTGAACGAGAAGGATTGTCATTTAGTGATATTGTAACTTCAAAGAAAACTGCAAAGGGAAGATTGGTTGTTGACTTTGGGTGGGCAGTAAAAATTCTTGATTTTACATATATTCCTATAATAAACGTTAATGGTGCCCTTGATCGTTTGGTTGCAATGTATGTGGATGTTTCTGATCTTGTGGCATATGTTGATGAGATTAAAACCTTTATTCGTGAAAATCCGCATGCAATTTTAACAATGGATCCTGATCTGAGTTTTACCGATGTTAATCCAGCGTTTTCACAGATCATGGGATATAGTTATGAAGAAAGTATGCGGATGAAACTTTCCGATATTAAGATTATTGAAAGGGAAGGTCAATCTGCACGTGATGCTATTCTAAACAAAAAACCTGCCAAAGGGAGAGTTGTTGCAGAGTGTCCTTCCGGGATAAAGCATCTCGATTATATATACATTCCAATCCTGGATAAGAGAGGGAATGTTATTAAATTCCTAGAAATTTTTTCAGACATGACTGCCATCAGGTCTATGGTGAAGTACCTTGAACAATCCGTGGATATTGTTCAGAATAATATTAGTTTATTAGCTAAAGGGGATATGACCTTTACAAACACTATTCTAGATGCAGATGAACATTCGGCTTCAGCACGGATTCAGTTTGAAAAGATAGGGGAAGCGATGAACACTGCCCGCCAGGCTATAGCCAAATTGGTAACTGACTCCAACTCAATAGCGAATGCAGCAATTGCAGGGAATATGAAGTATAGATCAGACCCGTCAATACATGAAGGTGATTATCGGACAATTATTGAAGGGATGAATAGCACATTAGATTCGATAAAAATCCCCGTTCGGGAAGCAATGAATATCGCCAATGAATATTCGAAATATAACTTTTTAATCAGGTTTAATCCGAAATTAGATATCAAAGGTGACTGGATTCCTTTCAAAGAAGCATTGAATGATATTGGAATTCAAATTTCTGGTGCAATCTCACTGATTAACAAGAATGTTTCAGACCTTTCAGCAAGCTCTGAAGAGGCAAATGCAAGCATCGAAGAGGTATTAGCTGGAACACAACAGATCACGCTTAATACAAGTCGGGTCAGCCAGAATTCAAATAGGGGAGAGGAAGGAATTCTTCAGGTTCTCAAGGCAATGGAAGATTTAAATGAAACGGTAGGATCAGTATCAAGAAAAGCAGAGTCGGTATCGGGGTCTTCAAATGATGCCAATTCATTCGCTAAAGAGGGCATTCAGATTGCAAAAAAATCTGAGAATGCTATGGGGGAAATAACTAAGTCCACCAATGTTGTCGGCTCCATTGTAAATGACATAAATTCTCAAATGGATGAAATCGGCAAAATTGTAAGATTAATATCAGATATCGCAAACCAGACAAATCTTCTTGCACTCAATGCTGCTATTGAAGCTGCACGTGCTGGAGAAGCAGGTCGAGGATTTGCAGTTGTCGCAGCAGAAGTAAAATCTCTCGCTCAAGACTCAAGAAAATCAGCTGAAAATATCGCTGATATGATAGCAACACTCCAAAGTAAGGCTAATCAGGCTGCAGATGCTATGGGCAAATCCACAAATGCTGTTCAGGATGGGGGTGCATCGTTAAAAGAAACTATGGTAGCCTTCAATAAGATTGCTGATACCATTGAACAAATTAACCAAAATATTGTTGAGGTAGCAGCAGCATCAGAAGAACAGGCAGCATCAGTAGAAGAGGTTACGGCAAGTATTCAGGAAGTATCGAACCTTGTTCAGAATACCTCTCATGAAGCTGGTGATGCAGCGGCTGCTACGGAGGAAGCTGCTGCTTCGATTGATGAAATCGCAAAAATTATGGGTGGGGTTGTCGGAGTCGTTGAAGACATATCTAAAGAAATGTCAAAATTTAAGGTTGCATGATATAATGGGTGAGAATAATAGCCCCACTCATGTATCAGACAAGATAATTACAAATGATGATGAGATTCAGATCGTAGAATTCTGTCTTGAAAAAGAGCTTTTTGCTGTCAATCTTTTTGATGTCAAAGAGATCGTAGAATATACAAAAATTACTCCATTACCAAATAGCCAGAGATATATTAAAGGAATTATTGATTTAAGGGGAGAAATAACAACTATAATTGATTTAAAAGAAAAAATGGGGCTTGTATCATCAGATACCATTCTAGATCAATCCCGTATAATTGTCATAGACAATTCTGTTACCAAGAGTAAAACCGGGATTTTAGTTGATGATGTTACTACTGTATTATCTGTAAAAAAATCACAGATTGATGAGAACTCATATAGTACTGAAAAAAGCGATTCGTATATCCTCGGGATAATTCGTCATAATCATGGTGATAAGGATTCTGACAATACCGATTTAATTATTTGGTTGGACATTCCCCGTATGCTCCGTGATATGGGCCAGTAATTTTTTTATTTATTATTGGTTCAACAAAAAATCATTATAATGCTTTTTAATAAAAAAATTGTTCGTAGGTATTTTAGACTATCAGGAAATTTAAACAAACTGGATACCTTTTTATGGAGGTGTGAAATGGGAAATCTAATTTTTTATAATATAATTTATGAATAAAAAAATTCTAAAGTTGTTATATAATGTAATAAAAATGGAAAAAAAGCCGATATCTATATCTGATGTTGCAAAAAAGGCTGATATCTCCAGAATGACGGCATCAAAATATTTAGAACTAATGCATTTGTCCGGGCAGATTATCAGATATGATGTGGGAACTGCTAAAAAATATTCAATCTCTTCGAATACTTCTTTGTATACTCCGTGTGATTTGAGTTCTGATTTAATTCTTATATTAGATACGGAATTTAAAATCCTTTATGTAAATGAAACGTATATCCGGTTTTCAAATCTTCCCCGAGTAAATATTATCGGAAAGCGAATTTCGGTTTTAAATTTAGAAATTCTTAAATCATTCGATCTACTTGGATTTTTAAATAATTATCACAGTGGAAATCTTGAATCCCGGATAATTGAAGTAAATAACGAAAATCAGGATCTGTTTTTTGAAATTTCAATTGCTAAAGTCAGATTTGGATCGTTAAAATCTGCAATTGCATTAGTTATCAAAGATATTACATTTAAAGTATTGTTGGATAAAGAAAAAAATCTATTATCTGCGATTATTTCTTGTTCGAATGATGCAATTATAAGCGTTGATAGGGATATGTTCATTCTTTCCTGGAATAGTGGGGCAGAGCGGTTGTTTGGATATCGTTCAGAAGAGATGATCGGCAGACCATATTCTGTCTTATTTCCCGCAGATTGCCATGACAAATATCCTTCTTTAGAGGGACGAATGAGAGAGAAGGAGATGATTATTCAATATGAATGTAAACGCCTTCGTAAAGATGGAGTATCAATAGATGTCTCAATTTCATTATCACATATTTACAATCAGGAAGGATATTTTTTAGGGACTTCAGTAATTCTCCGAGATATATATGAACGAATTTGTCTTGAAAATAAAGTCAAACAACAAAACAACCTTCTTCAACATATAATTAATGTTATCGATGTACCTCTCCACCTGATAAATTCCAAAATGAGAATATTGCTGGCGAACAATGCAGCTTCCAAGCGACATAATATTCCTCTTGATATGTTGATTGGGTTGAATCTCAAAGATATTATGTCTCAGGAATTATTTTTGAACCGAATTGAATATCTTCAAACTGCGTGGTCCACTAATAAGCCCCTAAATTTTGAAGATTCGGATGGGCATAGAATTTTAAGTAATTATTTGTATCCTCTATATCAAAGCGATAAAGATCAACAATGGGTGGTTTTATCCTTTGATGTAACTGAAAAGAAAAAGATGGAACAACAGATTATTAATCTTAATTCACAATTTCAATCAATATTTGGGAATTTACATCTTGGAATTGCAATTGTGGATCCCTTAACTCATGCTATACTAATGGTTAATCCATCTTGGAAACAGTTTTTTGGTGACAAAAGATCTACCAAATGCTGGTATAACGGTAAATCAAAGAGGAATGCCCATATCTGTAATCTTTGTATTGACCTTATAATGGGTAACCCTATTGCCCATACACCTTCTTTTGAACATATATTTAATAAAAAATTATATCATTGCGAGATACAAGCAATTCCCTGGGCTGCTGATAAAAAGGTAATTATGATTACAGCGTATGAAAGTCATGATTAGTTTCAATTATCTCCAATCACCAGATTTCCCTTTACTATTATAACTCCTTTAGTATAGGTTACAGATCAACGTTTTGATGCATTTAAACTGATTTTACCGAGAAGTGAGGATTTATTAAAACTGGTGACGAATATACAACGAACAGATCTCCGAACTAAATCCATTATATCCCAAACTATCTGAATAACAGAACTATCTAATCAGAATCATACGGGGATGTACGATAATTACTCATACATCGGAACAATTTTATTTTTTGATTTCATCGGTTGAATTAGAAAAAATGAGAGACCCAACATAATTTGAAATTCGTGGAATACGAGTTAATCTTTTACGGCCCCTACAATCAATATCACGTGTCATGAATCAAGCCTCTGTACCTCTTTCAGGATTACCTTCCACTGATCAGATGACGATAGGAATCATCGGAGCTGGTCATCTGGGACGGGCACTTGCGATTGCTCACCGGCAGGCAGGATTTCCAGATCGTCAAATACTTGTCTCATATAGCAGTAAAAAAGAGACTTTAGATGAGATCAAGGCCGCAGGTCTGGGAGCAAATGTTACCTCTAACGAGGAAATTTTTCTTAAAGCATCACTTGTTTTTATCACAATCCGCCCCCAGTCACTTCCCACATTATCCAAGATTCAGGTTACTCCATCTACGATTGTAATATCCTGTATGGCTGGAATTTCAACAAGTACTCTCCAGAATCTTTGGAATATGCCTGTTCACCGGATAATGCCCAGCGGTCCTGAAACCATCCTTGCACGAAAGAGTATTGCCGGACTTAATCCAGGCTCCTTAGTTGTCAGGAATCATCTCAAAATGATTGGGCTTGAGGCAATCACAGTCCAGAATGAAGAGCAGATGCATGATCTGACCGCTGGTGTCTGTTTTCCGGCAGCTCTCCTCGTGGCGAAAGATCAATCACTGGATATTGAAAATGAGATCCGTACCAGTGAGGCTTTTGGATCCCTGTATTCACAGCTGCTATCCTGGGCATGGAATGTTTCACCCCAGGATCTTATTGAACCTGAACGGACTTCCTATGTTACCAGGATGAGTACTCCTGGAGGAATTACCGAAACCGTTTGCCGAAGTATCAGGGAAGGAAGTTCACTCCATCAGGCATATCTGAATGGCATTTCCAGAAGCCGGGAGATTGGAGAAGAGATAGCCAACCGTATCCTGGATGATACGCGGTTCCTCTCTAAGTAAGGGTCCTCTGTTCAGGCTTCAGATCTTTTTCGCAGGAGACATAGCAATCGAGAGCCTCATACCCTTATTCATCGGTTTGGAAAGAATGTGGAGCATTATATTACTCCGCACTATAACCCGGGTTTTCGTAGACATACCATATCTCCTCATGTGCATTTTTTGTAAATTGATATGCAGAAAAGAAGGTGTATGAATCTGATGATCCCTACATATGCTCGATATCTATTTTTTCTGGCTCAATTGTCTCTGTCATTCACTTTCCGCTAGATATGATCAGCTCCGGGTAAAGGACCCAAACTCATCTGACACTATTCCCTCCACTGAACCTGATGGAGTCGCCATGAAGGTGAGGTATCCAACCAGATCGTCAGGGTTCGGGAACGAGAGGTACCATGTGTTGTTGGTCCAGTGTGTCAGATTCCCTTCATACCCGTTAGGGCCGAGTCCGATGGTCATATCTTCTGCATCCGGTCCTTCTTCAATGTCCATGCTGCCATACATATCACTCGTGTATGTTCCTGCAATAGCAGACGGGCTGATTCTCGCAGGCTCTGGGTTTGATGGCCGGTCAGGGTTTTTAATGAGAGAGTTCCATCCTGCCTGTGATGCTTTTTCCTGTGCCTGAAGGTCTACTCCGCTTTTCCCGATGTATCGTTCAAGGAATTCATCCCTGACAGCCTCCGGGAATGCAGTGAGCTGCTTGTTGGCAATAACCACAAGTCCACTCTTCTTTCCCGGAATGAGGATAGCGATGGAGCGAACACCGTCAAGTGCTCCGTTCTTCTCAATGATGAGATCGCCAAGGAAGGAGTACGAGTCACAACCAAGGCCGACTGCACCGTTTGGATCTTTCAGCGGACCGCTCCGTCCGGCAACAAGGCTTGCTGCATGGATATCGGTAACCGTTTTTGGTGTGAGTATCTGTGTACCATCAATTGTTCCATTGTTCAGCATCATCCGCAGAAACCGGGTCATGTCCCTTCCGGTTGAGACGACCTGTCCGGCAGCAGGGAGTGATGCATTCTCAAGCGGAATGATCTGAAGATCTCCCGGTGCTCCTCCGTGACCGGCATAATGGTTATCGTCAAGATAGAGAGTCTCCGGGTGAGATCCTGATCTGTTCATTCCGAGCGGTTTGATAATCCGTGCATCGGTTAAATCCTCCCAGCTCCGGTTGTCAGCCTTTGCTGCTACCTCCCCTGCTATGAAGTATCCGGCATTTGAGTAGAGGTACCGCTCCCTGAACCCTGCGTCAGACTCAAGGGATCTCATACGATACAATATTTCATCGTTCGAGTACCCGATTCTGCCAAGCAGTTCCCCGTCTCGCCGAAGACCAGTCCGATGAGCCAGCATGTCTCGAAGATTTGAATGATTGCCTACGTAAGAGTCTTTCAATGTAAAATCAGGCAGGTAGGTGATTACCGGTGTATCCCAGTTCAGTTTTCCTTCATCAACAAGCGTTCCGATGGCAGCCCCGGTAATATACTTGGTCACTGATGCGATCTGAAACCTGGTGTCAGGATCAACGGGGACAGGTTTCCCGAGTTCACGAACACCAAAACCCTTCAGATACACGACAGAATCGTTCTCTACGATCCCAACGACAGCACCCGGGACTTCATACTCCTCCATCGTCTGACTGATAAAATCGTCAAATCCATCGAGCCTTGAATTTTCCTGAGTCATCTCTGCATAGCCAACACAAGCGAATATGCCTGCAATGACGCAGATAGCCAGAAGAAGATATTGTAGAGAAGGTCTCCTCATGAAGTGAAATTAGTGTACGTGATGAAAAAATAATCGTTGACAGCATAGTGCTGATGTCATGAACCTGGGTATCGATGGCGACTGAAATGGAAATTCTTCATATTCCAGCATCATGGACGAGATTTCAGAGAAATCCTCAAAAATGGTGTAACCCGATCCACACAGATCCAGTTGTCTTACCAGATCTTCATCTCCACCATATTCTCGATCATACCTCCAGTTTCATCTGTCCAAACAACCTGCCTCTCTGCACACCACCGGTGCAGCACTTCAAAAACGTACTGAGCTCTGTCTGATTCTTGAGAGCACGGGCTCTCCCCCTGAGTTCCCATGGTTTTACCTGGAAAAAATAATCTGCTTTCCCCTCAAGTGACAACAGATTTCTGTCCATCACCGCAGTGATCACAGCAACCGGACCGTCTGCCTTTGCCCTGGATTTGCATGTCTCACAGAACTGCTCAAGTTCTTGTTTGTTATCCGGTCTGAACCAGGCCAGATGGTACTCAATAAAGAGGATCGCTGATGTATCACCTGAAATATAATCGAGGAGATCATCTAGGTTGCCGATCTTCTTATGGATCAGCCTCTCCTGGTCCTCTTCCCTGAACCGGAGAAGCGGAACATAATCATGATTATTGATGTACGTGATGGTGCCAGGGTACCGATCTGGAATGTCAGCAAGGCAGGTATGAAAGTCTTTGTGAGATGCCTGAAAGACTGAAAATGCGTCCTTGGGAATATTCTTGAGTGGATTTGTCTTTTCGCTCATCAGTAACTCTCACAGACGGTATGCACAAATTCAATCTCTTTCCATGCCCGGTCCAAAAGACGCTGGTAATACCTGGTATCAATATCCTTTGGAGCAAATGAGGGATCTACCAGCAGCCCTTTCTCATCCCTTACAATAAATGAGGCATCCATCCCGGGAACCAGTTCGACACCATGCTGCCGGTATACTTCAATTACAGCCTGTGGAATGCATTTGTTCTGATATCTCTCTTTCCCGATTCTCCTCTTTATCACCAGATCCTGTGGATCTACATCTCTCAGGCCATTTGAGTACTGCCGGTAAAGACCCCGGACCTCCGGCCAGTGTGATGCAATTCCATCCACCTCACACTCGTGGGCCATCAGGTGTAGCATCTCCTCCTGCATCTGCCTGATATACGGGGGTGTGTTTCTCCGGCGGGCAGCAACTCCCCTTGCTTTTATCTTCCCATCTGCAAGCCGCCCATAATAATTCCCGTATGATCCGGTTCCGTCGATCTGGGGAAGAAAAACGATCCAGTCATACTGCTCAATCTCGGTTTTAATCCCTGTGAGTTGCTCTATCTCGAACTGGGCTTGGAACGGATCGCACTCCTGGATGAAGAGACAGTCAATAATTGCATGAAGAACCCTGCCCCGAAGATCGCCGATCTTTGAGACACACTCCTGGAGCAGTTCTGTCGCTCTGAGCGTGATCTGCTCGTGAACCTCTATCCTCCCGAACCTGGCATTTTTGTATCCGGTATATCCGAAACACGTTACAAGCATCCATTTCAGAATACCATCCATTCCGGCATAGGTGGGATCGACCCGTTTTCTCTGTTTGGTGATCTGCCTGAGATCAAGAATCGGTCTCAACACAGAGGCAAGAAATCCGGTTCTGTCCGGATATTTCAGTGTCTCCGGTGAGAGATTGTACTTCACGATGATCGAGGGATAGAATGAGGTAAAGTCAATCTGGGTTACATCCTCGTAGATACCCGGCTGTGGTTGAAGAGTGAGACCTCCCCTGAAGTCAAGCCTCATGTCTTCGATCTTCCGGTGTGCCTCGGCATCGTTTTTCCTGAACGGTACTGCAATCCCCCTCGTAAGGGCCTCGTACACCTCGTAACTTGAGACAAGAGTCCCGGGTGTGAGCCGGCAGGTCAGGTTCGGGGAAAGCCCGGAGAGACGGGAAGCAAGAAAAATTCCCCTGGCATCTCCTTCCCGGTACATGAAACTCTGCCGAGTATCAACAATGACCCGTCCTTCGGGTATCATTGCCCCGAGTCGGTGTTCCATTCGGCCGTACGAGAAGTATGATCGCGATGAGAGTCTTCTGAATCGCCCCGTGCGACTCAGCGTATTTACAATGCCCCACTTGTCAGTCAGATCACAGATGTACGACGACCAGCGATCATAATCGGGAAAGAGGATCAGATCAGGATCAGAGGACTGGACAATATCGCAGAGGTCGTCAATATTCTGCCGGTCAGATCCATCCAGGAGATATGGTCGTTTCCGATCCGTATCAGTCACAGATACGGTTCCGGTATGCTCTGACCTGTGTGGATTTTCAGAGAAGGTTATCTCCAGTGTTGTGCCAGGAAACTCGTGTACCGGATTGAATCGATCCATCCCGGTGAAACCACCGGGAACAATGGTATGTTCTGCAGCAAACCGCTGCTCCGGCCTGATATCTACATTGAATAAAGAAACATTGTAATTGGTCTGTTTCTCTATCTCTTCTGCAACTTCCCTACCTGCTTCAACCTTGTAGCCCCGGTAATCCTCGTAGATAGATCTGAATGAGCATTCCGAAATCCCGTAGGTGGAATGGAGATCCTCTATGAGATCCTGATGAAGATATGGCTCTTTGAAATGTACCAGAAATGATGGAGACTGGTTATGATGTACTATCTTAAGATTGCCATCAGTAATATTCCAGAGAGTGATGCCCTGTTTAGTCCGGCAGGAGTCAAGAATAAAGGCTGAACTGCTCATTCAGATCACCAGAGCCCTTCCAGCGTGTTCTGAATATTCACCGGGGTCGGGTGGTTTTTTCTCGGCTTTGCAAGTGTGTCCAGGTAATACACTACCCGGTTAGCATATGGATCAATCTCTGAGAACCACCGATCAACCCTGTCGGAGAAGAGGAGCACTATCTGCGATTTCGATGATTTGCGTTTGCAGATCTCACCGATGATTGGTATGAGTTCAGGGGTGTCCTGGTACCAACTTCTGTCGTGTTCGAAAAGGATGAGTGGTTCATCGGCATCTTCCAGAATCGTGAGGATCTGATATGCGGTAAGTGCCCGCCGGATTTTCACCTGCTCATGGTGTATACATAATTTCGTGAGAATCTGTGGATAATTGCCACACAGGTACAGGGTATTGTTCTGATTCGATCTCAACAGATTACTGAGCGCCTCCAGTAAGATCCCGACAGGTGCTGCAATTACCGAGAAGGACCCCGAGGATCCTGATATGGCAGGGTGTATGACTGGAGGCATGGCATACCCTGATCTTAACCTCGGGTATCTAAAGCTTTAGTAAGCAGGGCGAAAGTGATCGGGGGGTTCGTGGATCTCTTCACTTCTTGGTTTATATGGGCATTTACCTTTGATGCGTAAGCATTTCACTTTCGCAACTCCAGCAGGGCTTATAAATCAACCGGTAATCTCGATGACTGGAATGGATAGATGACTCCTACATTCATGAGAGTGTACACGGAAGAAAATTCAGGAATATATTAGCCCCAAATTTGTAATGCGTGAGGTATGGTTACATGCTAAATTCTTTTATTGTAACTATTCAGCCATCCTCAGCGCCCCCAACTCATTCACTTATTATTGGCCGCAAAAATCGCTTAATATTCTAAATAATCCGAGAAACACCAAAATATCTTAGTATAATGAGAGTAAATGTTCTTTTACCGCAATGGAAATACCTGAAGAGATTAAATCAAATTTCCAGAATGTCCTCCGGAAATCGTTGCATATATTTACTATTTGCATGAAAAAATTGATAAATTAGAAGCCATAGTGACAGAACTCGAATCCCGGTTAAATCTCAACAGCACCAATAGCGGCAAACCTTCTTCGTCGGATGGTTACACCCGAAAAAACCGTGCAACCTCCCTTCGTAAGAAAACCCAAAAGCAACCTGGCGGTCAGCCTGGTCACAAAGGAAAAACTCTGGAGCAGAGTCCTAATCCGGATCATATTGAAACTCATTCTCCGGACCTCTGTTCTTGTTGTGGAAGGAGTCTTCAGGGTGGGACAATAATTTCCCTTGAAAAACGCCAGGTATTTGACCTTCCTCCTCCTCCGGCAATTGTAATTACAGAACATCGATCTCAAACCTTGGTTTGTAACCATTGTGGATGCAAAACATCTGGAATTTTCCCTCCGGATGTAACTCAACCGGTTCAATATGGATCAAGAATCAAGGCGTATGTGAGTTATCTTGTTCATTATCAATTCATTCCGTATGAACGGGCAGTTGAAACATGTTATGGCCTATTTGGCGTTTCCATCAGTCCTGGAACGATTGTAAATCTGACTCATAACCTTTCAGAAAAACTTACCCCATTTGAGGATACTGTCACGAATGCTCTAAAATTCGAACCGATTATTCATAATGATGAAACCGGAGTCAGAGTTGAAGGAAAACTACATTGGCTTCATGTAACCTGCACATCACAGTGGACCCATTACTCTATCCAGAAAAAGAGGGGGACGGAAGGAATAAACGAAATTGGAATTCTTCCGGATTTCAAGGGTATTAGCGTCCATGATTTTTGGAAACCCTATCTCTCCTATCCCTGTACACATAGTTTCTGTGGTGCCCATATTCTTCGGGAACTCAAACGAGTAGAAGAAGAAACGAAGCAACAGTGGCCAGGAAAACTGATTGAAATACTGATACAGGCAAAGGAAATTAAGGAGGAATATCATTCGAATGGGGTTCCTATACCTCCAGTCATGATGAACAGTCTCAATACTTCATATGATGAACTGATTCAAATAGGATTAGATGAGAATCTACCGCCGATACAAATTCTAGGAAAAAAGGGAAGGGCGAAAAAGACTTTTACTCGTAACTTACTGGAAAGGTTGGAGTTGTATAAAGACGGAGTTTACGGTTTATTCAAAATCTGATTATTCCATTCGACAACAATCTGGCAGAAAGGGATATCCGCATGATGAAGGTTAAGATGAAAATTTCTGGAGGATTCAGGGACAAATATACTGCAGAAGCGGTCACTCTGATCAGAAGTTACATCTCAACAATAAGAAAAAATGGAATCAGGGTTATTGAGGCTATTACCTCCGCTTTTGAGAACAATCCCTGGATTCAAGGGGAGAATAATATGAGAACATATGCACAAGATAGGATGGTAGTGTCAACCTGTTCTCAGCATGCCTGAATAGTTACCTTTTATTTTTCATCACTTTCTGAAATACAAACATGGAATCATCGCTTTTTGGATCATCTATGCGAATGATGTGAAATCCGCATTTATTTACATAAAAGTACACATTTCTTATCAGACAAGGTGGTGTTACTGTTGTCCAGGTCTTTGTTTGTGGATATCTCTTTTCAATTTCCAGCCATGCTCTATATCCGATGCCCTTGTCAAGGTGATCCAGGTCAACAAATAAAAGGTCTAATTCGTTATTGTTATCTTCTTTAAGTTTTACCACAGCACCTCCCACCATCTTTTCTTCCTGATAGAAAACCAATGGAGTTGCTTGTACGTCTTCAAGTACTCCATCAATTGAGGGTAAGACATCGTTGCCATGAATTTCGCCAAAATGTTCAGGTAAATCATCTATTGAGTCAGCAAATGATCTTTCCATCATTCTTTTTGCTTCTTCGAAATTACCCGTATTCATCGGCAATAGAGTTAGGGTCTGCACATTTATCCCAATAAGGGTAAATTTTCAGGAAATAAGGGGTTTCTGGTATAGTCTTGAAACAAGTGGACATTCTATGTCCAATGAATTATATCAGGTTCAATTGATTCTGCATGACATATCAGAGTACCCGCTCTTCAAACCATGATACAAATTTTTTCTTTGGACCATGTTAAAAAAACCAGGATACCATCCGGGCGGTAGGGCGGCGGAGATCTCACATCTCCTGCCATTAGGCGGGGACCGCCGCCCTGTCGCCCTGATGATATAAGTCAAAACACTGTAGCCCAAAGCAGGCAGAACTATACAGACAAAAAAAGATCAGGAAGTAGGATGGGGTTGCTGTTCTCTTCAGTTGCTTATACAATAATTAAACATCTAACTAAAAACCCGGATCATCATGGGCATTTACAGTGTCTACCCAGGTAGACCGTGATCATCTCATTCCAGATTCTCATCGCCATCTCTGCCCAATGCAAACCTGTCATACACGATCTCAAGCATCTCTTCAAACAATGTTGCCTGACCGGGTGAGAATCCCCCATACACTTTATCGTTCAATAATCCAGATATCTCTTCAAATATCGGGCGTAATTTTCTCCCTTCTTCAGTTAGTGAAATATAGGCAACACGGCTGTCTTCCTGGCTCTTCTCCCTCTCGACATATCCAAGTTCAACCAGTTTTTTCACCAGGATGGTGACTGTTGGTTTAGTCCGGTGAATTTTGCTGGCAATCTCCTGCATTGGCAGCCTGTCATGATGAAAAAGAAGGTAAAAAATATCTCCATGAGAAGGAGCTATACCTGAAATACCCCGAATCTCAAGTTCGCCAATAATGAACCGGTTTGCACCTTCAAGAGCCCTGGACATCCGGGCAACTGCATTTCCCTTCATCTTCTGCCCTTCTCCTCTTCCTTTAATCTTGGATCTTCTCCAGCATAGAACCAATGTATATCAAAACCCCAACGGTGCCTCGTTGGAGGCCCCAGTCAGAATCGATGAAACGAACTTTTTCATATAAAAAGTGAAGAATGAACGCCGGCTATCCGGCCTAAAACGTGAATCTCTTATCAGGATCACCGGTAAGATACGAGATTCTCACATCCCCGTGTTCCATGTAAAACACCGAAAACACCGGATTAGATACTTCTTTGTAGATCGAACGAACCAGCTCATTCTCTGCAATGATCTTCTCCTTTATCAGGGCATTCTCATTGATCACTACTGATCCATTAACCCGCATCGTAACATACTCGGGAGAGAGAAAGGTGAACTCCATCTCCGGGTTTTTGGTTATCTGTGCGAATACCTCCTTGGTATTAGCCGTACAGAACCACAATTTTCCATCCTGTTCAAACTGGAACTGAAATGGCCGTACATGAGGAGTGGTCCCGTCAACAGTTGCAACATAAACTGTTGATCCGGGTTTTATGAAATCAACGACAGTATCAATGCTTTCTTGAGTAGTCATACCAGTTTCTCCATGATTCAGGACAACAAATTCTCTAGAGATGTATTGCCCCAGATAAGTTAGATATCTAACTATTAAAGTTCTCTCATAATAACTGTCTGAATATCATAAGGATGAAAAATTGAAGTGGTTGGCCTTCGTTCGACCATTTAGCTCCTCTTCATGTAAAACCTATGAATTATCTCACTCTGCTCACCGGACCTTTTCGTTGATCTCCTCTCATCACAGCCCTGACCCGGGAAACAGGACTAGCATAGGATACACCACCGATATCCAGGTATAACCCTTTTCCACTCTCAGAGATTCTGACAACTCCTTCTATAGTACTGGAGATCGATCCCTCACCCATACCCTAAAATACAGATATAAACTCTACTCAGGAGATTGAAAATTTCCCGACTGCCTCAAAATGGCCCCCATCTTCATCAAGGTAACTATAAATAGCACTTATTTTTAATCCATCTGTAATGCTTTGATAGGATCCATATTTGCCCCTTTCCATGCTGGATATAATCCTGAACCAATACATATGACCATTCCGATCAGCAAACCATAAGGGAGTTGTATCAGACTACTATATGTAAAGAAATATTTCGAAGCACTCAATAAACCTGTTGCAACCACATATGTAATCAGAAACGAAATTATCATCCCCACACCAGCGCCAATAAGTCCGATTATTGATGTTTCGTAGATAAACATACGAAGAATTTCAATTTTTTGTGTGCCAATGCTACGCAACACCCCTATCTCTCGAGTCCTCTCAGTGACAGACATCATCATGATATTAAATATCGAGATTGCAGCCACAAGCAATGATATTCCTCCAATAGCTGTGGCAAATAGAGTTAGCAGATCCAGAATTGAAGAGATACTACTGGTCATGGAACTACTATCCATAACACTGATTTTATCTTTTCTGGCGTTCATTTGTGACTTGAGAGCAGAAACGGCAAGATTACTTTCACTGATGTTGTATAATGCTATATTAACTTGAGTATACTGATCAGTTCCACCAAATAATGAATGGAACTTGGTATCAGTCATAACAACAGCGTTATCAGTGCTCAGATCCATGGACATTCCCCGAGCCCCCATTATACCTGAAACTTTGAGAGACTTATCTCCGATATTAAACTGACTTCCAACCCGCATGTTATTGTCTGATGCAAATGTCGAACCTATCAATACCGAACTATCACTTTTAGGATAATTTCCAGAGGATAAATTGGTGATCACGTGCTGTATCACATCAGGACTGAGTCCATAGATTGTACTCGTCCAATCATCATTCCCTTTCTTAACCTTCGTAGATATTGAGTTTACACCATATACATAGCCATATTTCTGTGCAATCTGATTTATCGTTTTATATTGCTTTTTTGTCAGATTATCTATGCTTGAACCTCCCATCATCGAACCCATGCCACCCCCTCCTTTTCCAGAGTATGCAGTAACCTGAAGTTTGTTACCCATCTCTGATAACTGATCCTTCATTGAACCGGTCATACAGATACCGAGAATCCCGATTGAAGAGATTGCTATAACCCCGATGGTTATACCAATCGCTGCTAAAATAGATCGCAAAAAATTAACTCTGACATTCCGAATTGCCATTGAGAGGATTATATCGCTCATGTTTGAATCACCCCTTGTATTAATGCATTGAAAATCAAAGTTCCGAAATAGTGGGATAATATGGGTTCGAGAGAACAACTCATTGGAAATGACTTAAATCATCCTTTATTATTAAGACATGTTTCAACAAGTAATCCTGACTTAATCTTTCGAGAATTGGCAACATCTTGACTAAACAGGTTTGAATTAATCATATTATTCTTTGATTAACATCTCCCCTGATGTCTGTTTATTAGTTCAACGACCAATTCATATGAAATACATAAGCATTGTAGTTAAATTTTTAACAACAATATGTTTAGCATGCTAATATATTAAATTACTCCAAACTGTGAAGCAGGGTAATAGAGGCTGTCCAATGAGAAGATGTAGATTGGACAGATTGTCAATCAAATGATTCGCCTTTTGTCGAACTACCAAAGTTTAGAATAGAATGATAGATACACCCCCTGCAAAGGATGGGAATCAACATTCAAACTACTCATAATTACTGTTTCTAGACGAAAAAGAGTTAAAAAATCGATAGCATTCGCTACTTAATGGGACATCTTCATTTTATTTTTTCAGTAATATTTTGATAGGTCCTGACCCTTAACTTGGTTTTTTACTAAATTTGCAAGTAATACAAACTGATATGAAATAAGATTCAATGTCATGTAAAATTCTTTAGATCTTTTCTGAATCCATTTTACACTGAAATTAAACATTCGTTTCATATGTGAATGAGTTCTTTCGCAATCTGCCCTTGATTTGTATTCAGTTCTGAAATTTGGATTAAGCAAGTTCTGATTGCGAAGATACATCCCAACCTGTTTCTCCCTTCCGTTATTTGTGAGAAATAGCAATTTTTTCTCAATAGAATCTCGAATGTCTCCCCCTTTCTTCCACATTTTATTGACCCAATGATCTATTCTCTCAATTGCCCCCCCTATGTTCAGAACTGCGTTCTTGCTTGGATCGATTAATGGCTGAATTCTGAAAATTCTCCAGAATCTCGCATAAATCATGAAGGAATCATAGCCACCATCAAGTTGAACTTTGATCATGCTTGGATTCATTGTACTAACAATTTCAGCTAATGGGATTGCATATGGGGCATCATGAGCATTACCTTCAGAAAATATTCCATACAGTGGAAAGTTGTTTAAATGAAATATGTGATATTTGTTCATCCTGCAAGCGTAATGGGGATTATATTCTGCATATTTGTCATATCTTGAGGCTTCAATAGGGGTTGAATCAACCATTCCGTGACCATTCTGAATAGATTGACATGCTATGGTTCCGTTTAGGTACATGATCTTCTTAAATCCGTCTAATCTCAAACGATTGTAAGCAAAATCATGTAAATTACTTGCAGAGGGAATATGATATCTTCCGGGCTCTATTTCAGGAATTCCAAGAGCAATGCAATCTTCAGGTGTTAGTGATTTGATGAATTTTCGATAGGATTGTTTTCGAAAGGAATGGACAATCAAGAGTTTGAATAATAATATTGGTGAATATAACCATTTTCGAGTTTGGCTGTAATTGAGATGGTTGTGCAATTCAATTTCAATCTGGGTATGATCCATCTTTCCAAGTAATGTACTGATGGAAACACTATTTGTTGGATTTACAGTCCCATGTGAGGTGTTTTTTTCGTTTGAGCCAACGAGCATAGAGGCCAGTTTCAATAGTATATAATGGTGCCGATACCAGGTCCCCGGCAATTAACGAAACGAAAAAAGAGTTGAGAGTCGAGAAATTTTATGAACAATTTAAATAATTGGACCTTCGTTGGACGGCCTCGTAATATACCGAAGAAAAAATTAGGTTAATTTATGCCAAGTTCAAATACTAAAGAGAAAACAACATATTTACGCCAATATTTTTGATGAGTATTATGACCTCGTTTAAATTTGTCTAGTCAAATATAGCATCATGCTGGACTTTTATTATTAACATTCTCTTAATCCAAAACAAATTCAAGAATAATAATTTAATTTTTTTTGAAACTTATCCTAATATTCACTTAACAATTCTGTAATGCTATCTTATCTTGACATTTGTCTTAATGTTTATAGCTTTTTAACAAACATTTTCCCCGGGCGGAAGAACCCTGGGTGAGGCGTCGGTATACACTTCTGGAATTCTGCAAAAGGGAGAGTATGATGCTTCCCGTTCGATTGGCACAGATCTCTTTGGAGAGACCCGGGTGAACGGGTCAGGACTGGTTGCTTTCGGATCTGCAGGCTCCGGGAACAGATCTTTGAAGACCCGTGGATTTGTATCTGGCAACCTCTCAGTGCAGGATATCTTCAGGTACGGAGGGAGGGTATGATAGCGTATCTGGCTGCCGGGGTATCTTTCGGGATTGCGGTGATGAACGGGGTCGCAGCGTACCATCTCTACCGGCAGTACCGTCTGCTTGCAGAAGAGTCTGCAGAGTTTGCAGGTACGGTCATTACGCTGATCAGGGATGAAGATGGGGAGATCGCTGTTGATCCGGTAGTCCTTGCCGGGGAGGTGATGGATCATATGAGCCGGATATCCGGGATCATGAAGTGGATGAAGGGAGGGGATCAGGGGTGACCTTCCCTGAACACCTTCTATCCTGGGTTCATCCCTGGTTACAGGAATGAATACATGAACAATTCTAGTTGATTACAAAATAGATTAATAAGAACATAATAAAAGATTCCTGTCAGACAGATATGACAGGAATCTAAATTGTAGTAGTACTGCTAGTATACAGTTTATTATTGAGGTGGAGCACACCTCATACTTTCTTATCCCCAGGATGCCTTATTTCCTTTCTCTATTCTCTCAATATATAATAGAATTTCAGATACCTATGGTTGTAAATTATGTTCAGATTATACCTTAAATTGAGCCATTTTTTCAGAAACACCATCAACAATCATCACAATATTTGAGACCACCTTGTTAATCTGGGATAAAGCAGACGAAATTTCTTGTGATGCACTCGAAACAGAAACGCTTTCATCGGTAATCGTATGAGTGAGATCTGCTATCTCTTGTATGCTGGACGTGACCTCCTCAACCGATGCAGCCTGTTCTTCTGAAGCTGATGCAACCTCTGTAATGTGACTGCTGATATCCTCTATTTTTTGAGCGATCTCGTCGAATGCCCGGACCGTCTGCTCAAGAGACTGTCTTCCTTCAAGAACAACCCTGTTTGAGTCAGCCATTGCTTCAGTTGCAGACTGTGATTTCTGCTGGAGTAATGAGATCAGATCAGCGATAGTCTCAGCTGACTTTCTGGAATCCTGTGCAAGTGATTTTACTTCTGATGCTACTACGGCAAACCCACGCCCGGCGTCTCCTGCCCGGGCAGCCTCTATTGCTGCGTTCAGGGCAAGAAGATTTGTCTGACTGGCAATATCAGATATTAACTTGACAATTTTTCCGATCTCGTTCATCTGTTCATTGATGTCAGATATGATTGTACCGATGTGTTCTGATGAAGAAGTAATTGCCTGCATCGAGGATACTGAGGTATGTGCCAGTTCAATTCCCTGTTTTGCGGAGGTGGTAGCCTCTAGCGAGATGGTTGCAACCTCGTCTGCCTTCATAGATACAGAACTCACAACATCTACCATATCGTTCATGGCATTGAGTATCTGTTTCGTACTGGAGTCGCTCTGTTCGGTCTTCTTCCGAATTGCAGACATCAAAGATGTGACTTCACCTGATCCGGCGGTAATCTCTTCAATACTGGCATTTGCCTCTTCAGTATTCTTCTTTAGATCCTGGATATTTTCTATTGTCCGGGACAGTACTGATGATACCTCGTTGCCAATATGATCAAGGGATTGTTGAAATGAGACCCATTCTCCCTGTATTACCTGTTTGTTAGAAAAACGGGCTGTAAAATTATATCCCGAATATTCATCAGATATCCGCATTGCTTCATTCAAAGGAATATTAATCGAATCAAGGGTAGTGTTCATACCCTTGATGATTGTCCTGTAATCACCCTGATGCCGGTCTGGATCGGCACGATATGAGAGATGGCCCGACGCTGCCTCTTGTGAAAATTTTATCGAATCATCGACGAGACTACTAATAGCAAGGCGAGCCTTGTCAATGGATCTTTGTATAATAACAAAATTTTCATATGCTGATCTGGTGTACTCATCCGCAGGAATTACTGATGTGGTAAACATTGTTTTCCCATCAGCCAGGCTGCCGATATTTTCTGACACTATCTGAACCGATTTTTCAAGATATTCGACGAGTCTGTTTACACCAGTCATATCGATGTATGTGGTAATAACCTTGGTAACTGTGTTATTGGTATCTATGACGGGAATGTAACTGTACTCCAGGCTCTTTTGTCCGCTGCCAAAATCAACCACAAGTTCTCCCCGTTCTGGTTTACCTGATCTCACAACATCAGAGAATGTAGGGCCTTTTCTTGAAATTATTTTAAAATCGCGAACATTCATGGAGGTAACGGCCTGAATTGGCAACTGTGATATTGAGGAAAACGCCCGGTTTGTTGAAGTTATGTTACCTTCTATATCCATGGTGATTATCCCGGCCGGACATTCATCAATTAATAACTGGGATTCGTTGAGCCTGTTGACAAGATCTGTCTGATCAACCATGATATGATACAGTTGAACAACGTCACGATTATGATTGAGAACAGGGATGTACGTGTAATCAAGATGCTTGACTCCGGTCTTAAAATGGCATGCAAATTTACCAGAAACCGGGCTTTTAAGTCTGATAGCATCCTGAATACTCCCTCCTTCACGAGAAAGTACGGTATGATTTTTAAACCCGATTGTTTTTGCTTCTTCTTTGGAATGACCTGTAACCTCACAATATGCCGGATTTGCGTGGAGAATTTCAGATTCAGGAGAAACCGTGAGGATCGAAAAGGGGACATATTGAATTAGAGCTGTCATGGCATTGATCCGGTTTACAACCTCACTCTGGTCGATAACAGATGCCATGAGGCAGGTTCGTCCCTCATACTGAATGAGGTTCAGGGTGACATTTGCAGGAAAAATTTCGCCAGTAATCTTCCGGTGATCCCACCTGAAGTTAACAGTCTCACCAGAAAATGCCCGCATAATCATCTCCTGTGAGACAGTCGCGGAACTTCTCCCGTCACGCTGAACTGGTGGTGATAAAATCCCAGGGGGACGTCCGATAATATCCTCCTTAATCTGGGCTTCGAACATCTCGATGGTTCTTTTATTACAATCTACAAACATTCCCTCAGGACTTACAATCTGAATAGCAACAGGAGCACAATCCAGTATTCCTTGAAGGGTTGTTATATCTTTGGTGGAAATTGATGAATAAGAACCAGCAATAGTTGCCTTATTTTGAATAATCTGCTCACCAATTTGGACCGGATTTGCATACATATGGTTTAGTGGTTTATGCTAAGTTGATGATAGGAAATCTGAATAGATTATATAGTTCCTATGATATTTTCATATAACGCAGGTCTGCACAATATTTTGATTCATGAATGCAAATTAACAATCTGCATTTCAGAAACATAATGATGATAATAGTATGATGCAAAATGTTCTGGAATAATCCCCAACATACGCTTAATGTTCATGAAGCGTTATGGGAAAGTTTATTTAAAAATAATCTCCATTTTACGTCGACTATTTCAAAACATTATGTTTTGCACTATAGGTATCTCCATAGTTAATGTAATCCAAAAAGATAATTATCAGATACCTGATGAGAGGGTAGTGGATAGCGTAAGAAAAGTGCTGTAAATTTAGACGGCCCTGTATCTACTGACCAAAGGAGAACAGGACCATGGATTTATTGGACTTTATAGAAGAATATCTTGCTGACCAGGATGAGGCGATGAAGAAACTCATCACCTTCTTTTTAAATCTGGTCATGGAATTTGAACTTGAACAGCAAACCGGGACATCAAGATACGAGCGTTCAGAAAACCGTACTGCCCATCGTAATGGGAAACGCAGTCGAACTCTTAAAACAAGACATGGTGACATAATTCTAGATAAACCGGATCTTCGAGAAAAACCATTTCAGACTGTCGTTTTTGACCGGTATAGTAGAGTAGAACGTGCTTTAGAGAACACTATTGTTGAATCCTATATTCAGGGAGTTTCAACCCGAAAAGTAAAAACGATCATTGAAACCTTAGGAATTGAAGGAATATCTGCAGACACTATATCAAGAATGGCTCAAGAACTGGATCAGGCTGTGAAGGAATTTCTCGAACGTCCAATTGAGATGCCGATTATTTATCTCAACGTTGACGCAGTTTACCTTAAAGTTCGTTCTCATGGAAGGTTTGTTTCCAAAGCCGTTCTCCTCATTGCTGGAGTTCGAGAAGATGGTTATCGAGAATTAATCGGTCTGAAAGTCGCCGATAGAGAAGATGAAGCTTTTTGGCGATCTCTATTCGACGAATTAAAAGAACGAGGGCTTCGAGGAGTACAAATGGTCACATCGGATGGGCATAAAGGCATTCAGGCAGCGGTTCTTGAATCATTTCCCGGTACTTGTTGGCAAATGTGTCTGGTTCATTTTCTCAGAGCAATCATGAGAAACATTCCTGTAAGGAGTCAAGATATCTTTCGACCTTTCCTTAAAGCAGCCCTATTTGAAAATAATGGAGATTTAAATGAGATATCAGAAGATCTCCATTATCATGGATACAACAAAGCTGTTAGGACAATTGAACGCTTTTACCCAGATATCAACAATTATCAGGCCTTTCCAAAAGAACACTGGAAGAAGATCAGAACTACTAATTTAATGGAAAGAGTTAATAAGGAGATTAAGAGGCGTGCGCGAGTTGTTGGGGCATTTCCATCAGAAGATTCCCTGATTCGCCTAATTGGTTCAATATTGATGGATATGAATGAGGAATGGATAACCGGGAAACGATATCTATCCATTGATCCATATGTCGTCGAAAGTGTACAGGTGGAGAAAACAAATGTAAGTCTCCAACCTGCTTAGTCGTTCACTCAATTAGATACACAATAAGGAAAATCAAAGGATAGGGAGGTCGGGGCACAAAGCCCCTCCCCTTCACACCGTGCTTAGTAGCGATAGCGAGATAATTATTTATATGGATCAGTTTAATGGGAATGTGTAGAGATTAGGGTCGATTTATTTTACAGCATATTCCTGACACTACCGGGTAGTGCCCCTCGTCATTTAAATTTGAGAGTAATTCCCCTTGTAAATGATATTGAAAATTAAGAGACGACAAGCAGTAGTTATGAAATATTTAGAAAAATATCCAATCGCAATAATGTTAATATTCTATCGTTAGGGGAAGATGGATCTCTTTTTTAAGCAGAAATTAATAATTTCTTCAGCGATATCTGCAGAGTATTCCCCTATCCTGTGTATACTATCAGAAATTGTGTGGAGAACTATCGCAGTTTCAGTTGGAATAGAAAGGATTTCATTCTGAATCTTCTGGAATGTATCATCGCATTTGTATACAGAATCGACAATTCGATTTGCCCGCATTAAATCATTAGAGAAAAAGGAAGTCATACATAAATCAAGCATTTCTATAGAGTCATCTAACCTCACCTCCCGGATCCTTAGGCACATAAATTAAGTGCCTCTAAAATCTCCCTGTTTTTCTTACTGACTTCAGATTTCATGATTTCCCCCTGAGATAGTTCGAATAATTTGATCTTTTCGAGTTCTAATAGTAGTTTTTCGACCGAATATTGTTTCGCAAGCCCGGTCACTTTCAAGATCATTTGAAGCCTCATTCGAATAATTAGGGCTATGAACACCATGAACAAATATCCTTTCACTGAATCCTCTCTCCGTGCATTGAGTGGCAGTGTTTCCAAATCATTTTTCATCCGCAGGAAGCATTTTTCGACTGCATCTCGCTGACGATACATGGTGAGGCAGGAAAGCCAATCCATCTCCCCGCTGTAAAAAAGTATGAATCGTCCCATTCGGTTAAGACGTTGTGTCACCGCTTTTTGTTTTATTGAGACCTCAAACTGACCATCAACAAACTTCCAATTCAGATATCTGACGTATTTTTTTGCCACTCCCTGAACAACCGTTTCCGGTTTTCTCCAGTTCTGTGGCCGACACCCTTTGAGTTTTTCAAGTGCGTCAAATAACTGTTGGTAAAATGAATCCCGTTCATCCTGTTCTCTTTTAGGGTCATAAAAACAATATCCATTGACTTTAAGGATTCTGGGTCTATCATCTAGATCAAATTGATGCTCAAGAGTTACAGGCATTGCAAATATTGGTCCTTTCTCGTGTTTCTGAAGATATTCAGCCTGTTTAACTCGCGTTTGAGCTTTACTCATCAACTCCTTAACGGAAGTGAGTTGGATCGTAGCTGGGATGATAAATGGAATTTTTTCGTCAATCAGTTCTGCAAGGGTGGTTTGCGAAAAAAATCCCCTATCCATAACCAAGCGAAATTGCTGCGAACCGGCATCTTTTAGCCGAATGATAGTATTTTTTAGTGTTGAAATATCTGCAATGCTTCCAGGATATACATCATAACGAACAGGTATTCCCTTGTCCTTGTCTACAACGAGGGAGAGATTTATCTGGGGAAGACCGTCATTATCCCGATTATATCCATATTCGAGGCACTCTAATAGTTTTGAAGAACTCGACAGACTGGTGATGTCGTAGAGAAGAGTTGCGTTTGGTTCGATTTGAGCGGCAAACCGTTCCATAAACTCTTCAGGAATGTTACTTTGACCAATATTTGATAGGAGCTCGCTGATTCGCTGTCCACTCAGCGGTAACTTATTGTTATTGATCCAGAGAGAGGACCCTTCGTACCAAGACTGAATATTAGACATTGCAGTAGGGCGTAGGATACGGTTGTACACAAGAGATAAGAGCGTATCTGTCTCAATTTCAGTCAGAAATTCTTCAAGAGTAGCCTGAATTGAGAGTTCCTGGGTGATGTTTTGAAGAGGGAGCAGATTCCCATGAAAATACGCAGCTTTTGGAGCAGAAGATACGGACAACCGAGCAGGAATCATTTCATCACTACGGACCTTCACTGGCTGCCCGTCGATATTTTTCCCCAGGTACTTTGACTTGTGGCGGATCTGTTTTTTCTCTTTGTCATAATACGGGGTGTCTTCGTACCAGTACTCCTTCCCATTAATCTTCTTGATACGTATGGTGGACTTCATTTCTGCCACTATGATATAAGCGCATAATAAATTTATATTTAATTGTTAAGGAAAAGTGAAAGAATCGCTTTATAGAGGAATATCTTGTATCAGGAATAGGAGGATAGAGTTTTTCACAACCTTATGCGCTTATGTGTCGGGAGGTGAGGATCTAATGATTTCTGGATAATTAATTGAGTGTCATTGGAGACATGATCCATATCTAACTTACCAACACACTTCGCTATGAGTACTGTATTATCTGCAAACCTCTCAATAATTGTTCCTACCTGGTAATAATGAATAATCTCGTCAATTGATAACCTGGTCTTATTACACAGGTCTAGGTTTTCTATTATCATATTTGTTAGTCGTGCTAATAACCAATATATGCGATCTACCTCTTGATCACATTCAATTATATTGTAAGCCTGTGACTTGTTGTTATCAAACAATGCTCTTGAAGAGTTTGTCTGCATATCCTTTGCTATATTATACATACGACGAATTAGTTTCTCTACTGGTATATCGTATGGGCTAATAAGATCACAAAGAAAAATTTTGTCAGTCGTTTCTTCAACTATCTCAAATCCTATCACCAGATCAATGAAATTTCTGACCTCATGAATGAGAGATATTGGAATTGGTTTATCTGACCTGATCTCGATTCGGTTATACCCACTAATATAAACACCTATCAGTTTTCGAAAGAACAATGTTGGATTCTCATCGGGTCGTATTTCCAATAATTTCGTCCTGCAGATGCTATTTCCATTGAGATTCGTTGTGATAAGAAGATCGCCATTATCTTTAAAAATCACTCCAACTGGGCGATTTTTATGAACTTCATACGTTTCAATCCATTCTTTGGGAAGTGAGAGCGAGAATGATGAATTGCCACTTGTCTGGACCTTTCTTATCTGCATCTGATGAGAGGTCATAAAAAATCAGATTATATTGTGAGTAATCGGTGGTTTAATTTAAAAGGATGTTGGTAAGAAATTTGCTGTGGAAGTAATAAAAATCCCGATATTACTGCCATACCTTTTTCCCCACCAATATTACAATCTGTAATTTATTTGATTTCGATCAATTCAAAAAATATGGCCAGTATATTAAAAAAAAGAAATATAGCACCCATTATTGCAAAAAATAGTTCATTTTCCCAATATATCTCAAATTATTAAAATATAAACTGATAGAAAATATTATTACGGTTTGTATTACAATATGATTACATGTCAAAAGCAAAAGGAAAGTCTCAGATTAGTGTATCATTACGTATGCCAACTGAGTTAAAAGAAACTCTGGATGAATATGTCACATTAAACAAGTATGATTCGTTATCTGAAGCGATAATCGCAATTTTGATCGAGAAACTGAATCCTCCAATTCCGGGATTATGCCGGGCCTGCAACTATCAGAATCCATCTGAAGCAAAATTCTGTTGCCAGTGCGGTAAAAAAATCCCGGTCATTTCTGAACAGAAATAACCAGGCATAGAATGATACCGAAAACAAACATGAAAGGAGGCCACGATGGGCTCTGATAAAGTAGAGAAAAGACTACCTGATGACATTATTGCTCTCATCGATCAGGAAGCATCTTCAAAAGATATGAGCAGGCAGGAGATCATCTCGTTGCTTATTACTGCCGTTAAAGAGGCAAATCTTGCAGAGGAGAACAAGGAGTTAAAACGGGATATTGAGTATTTACACAAGCAACAAAAGGAGAGCGTGTCTGAGATACAGTTTCTCCGTGATGAGATCAGCAAATTTTCATCAGGATTGACATCACTTGCCGTTACCCTTGGTGAGGGAAAAGCAAACGACGCCCAGAAATCTGATACTGATTCGTTTTCATCCCAGATTCAGGAGCTCTCCGATGAGATCACTCACTTAAAAGAGGCTGCTTCTGGTGAAAACCAGACCGTTGTTGAAAAGAACCTGCCGCTGATCATTGTGAGCGTTCTTGCAGGACTCCTCCTGATATACCTCATCATCAGTAAGGTAATGTAACATGAATTCTCGATTTCGAACATTTGAGGGATAATTATGAAGATTACGACAATCTGTGGAAGCAACAGAAAAAAAGGTGCAACAAGAGGCATTTTGGAAGCGTTTGAGAGCGGATTAAAGGATGCAGGAATTCCTGGAGTAAAAATGAAGAAGTACTCCTTGTCAGATGTCCACCTGGAGCCCTGCAAAGGCTGTTTGAAGTGCAAGAAAAAAGGGCACTGCGTAATACCGGATGACTTTGGAAAGATTGCATTCCGGATGATACACAGCGATCTCATCGTTCTGGGATCGCCGGTCTATTTCTCTGATGTCAGTTCACCGGTAAAGGCCCTGATTGATCGGACTGTTTCACTCTGGCACACAAAACAGTTGAAAGGCAAGAAGGTGATCTTTGCAGCAGCCACCATGGAGAGTGGAGCTGAACACACACTTGAGACTCTCAAACTCTGGGCACACGATCATGAGATGAACGTGGTCTCCACAATTGAGGGGATTGGTGAGGAGGTTAAGGATGCTCTCAAAAGTGAGAAGACAACACAGGGAATAAAAGACTCAGTAGATGCATTCAAGGCAACTCTCCCGAGTGAAACCTGACGAACTTCTAGCTTTTATTTTTTTGTTTTGTACGATTTTTTGCTGAACGTAACGAGCATCCCATTATTGCCATCTGTTCAAACTCTTTCGGAAGATTGTTCTTGCGAATCTTGGTTACCGCTTTTTTGATATTGTAAGGAACACGGATTTGAACAATGGAGAACGGGTTGAAGGTAATAACCGCGTACGAGGCCCGGGGATCCCGGTCCTCCTGTCTCCCAACACTCCCACAGTTTAAAAACGATGTTCCTTCCACCTCTTTGATGAACGGAGAATGTGAATGCCCGGTAATTATCACATCAGCCGCCGAAGAGGTTGCAAGCTCACATAATCTGCTGTAGGGTGTATCTGCGGTCAGGTATTCTGTAATAGATTCAGGGCTGCCGTGAGTTATCAGCAGTGTCTTTCCCTGAATTTTTAATCTCAATGTATTGGGGAGTTTTTGTAAAAATGTACTATTTCTATGTGACAGGTTATCGTGTGTCCACTCCATGGTGATCTTCTTTTCATTCGACTTCACCTTCCTGGACTTCCACTTTTTTGTGATGATATCAAGGTCATAATTTCCGATAACTGAAAAGATCTGGTTATATCGCACAACATGAATAACCATATCAGGAGAGGCTCCATACCCGATACAGTCCCCTGCGTTGATAAAACCAGAGACACCACGTGTTTTTGCGTCATTGATTACTGCTTCCAGTGCAGGAAGATTTGCATGTATATCACTGATACAGGCAATTTTCAGGTTTGGTATGAGTTCATCGATCTTTTCTTTTTGCAGAGTCTCATTATTCAGAATTGAGATTTTGGCAGTGATGATCTCAAAGAGCTCTTCGCTTTTAACTCTCTCCCAGGCCTGTACGAGATCATGAAAGATCTCGTCGCGTTTTGTCTTCTGATCATCCAGGAGTTTAAGAATTCCAAGGGCGATGAGATCGTATATCTTGGTGTTCCCGGCATAATCCATTGCCAGACTCTTTTCTTCTTTAAGAAATCCCGGAAGGAACTCAATCCATACATCACATTCATGAAGCGATTCGAGAAGGCTCTGAACTGCTTTGATATGCTCGATCTCTTGTTGCAGAGATTCGAGACAGATTTTAGAAAAGGTTTCCAGAATAAATATGATCTGTTTTGTTATGATCCGCATCTTGTGATGCTTTACGTGAGCTGTCGGATCACCCAGATAATGGCTATACTCAGTAAGAACATCGAATTTTCTGAGTAAAAAGTAACAGAACTGTTCGTTTGCGTATACTTTTTCATCTGGATGAGGCTCGGAGGGCATATCCTGAATGTATACCTGTAAATCTTCGTTAATTCGCTGAAGCGTATTACATTCTGCAGTTTCACCTGTTGAAAAGAGTACATGCTCCTGGATCTCATTTCTTTTCTGCTTGAGACGGAGCAGGAGGCATTCAATACCGATATGATGAATCTGATCCGAATCAACTGATAATACTGCAGAAACATTCTCTTCGTGAGAGGTACCTGATATCACTTCAGTCTCATGGTGATTCGGGTGGTTTACCAGAATGGTAGATGAACGAAAGAAGAGTGGAGAAGACTGCTTGTGAGCGGTGTGCGTAAGAAGTGATTCAACATACGAGATCTGAACGTCAAGGTCCCGTGCTTCACTCAGGGATTTTGTGAGTTTTCTTAACGCAGGTTCCCAGTATTTTATTCGTTTGTGAGAGAGACATGCCTCGAACAGAGACAATGCCGTTCGAATCTTGCGGGTAGTCACCCTGCACTGGTGAAGAACCTCACTATCTTCAGCAGTACTCACGTCTTTGAGGAACTCTGATAACGTATGTGTAAGCGGAATAAGAGTATCTGCCGCATATCGACAGAAGAATGCTTTTTTTCGCTTGCATGGATATTTCATAGAATCCTCTGATTAGGGCATATATCTACAATGAGGTATACTGATGTGACAAGTCTCTTTCTTCAATGTCATCGGCAATATTTATATCTATAGTGCATGGCATCGTTTTTGAATGACCGAAGTAAATATTGGTCTTTTTAGAGCGTCTAATAGAATTGCACTTCATCGTGTACGGCACACTCTCAATGAAATTGTGTTATTACCCATATTTCCCAACCAGTACTGTCAGAGTCAAGAGAAAATTTCAATTTGTTTTCTGGTTTTTCATATAGTTCCTATTGAGGAAACAAGTATAAACAGATCAATTGAGTGCATATACTTTCTCTAGTAATTCTATACTAAACCATTATTCTGCTGTACATGAAAGAAAGTAATATGGAAAGCGGATCAATATCAGCCGATTTCAACGGTTTAGCGAAAAATTCGTTACATTCATTACATCTTTGTCCACGATGTTTTCCCTATATAGATATTTATTGTGAGATCTGCCAAGGCCATGGGGAATATATGCTACAGGCCCCAACTCACCACGACATTTCACGCTGAAATCAATAAATCGAAATTATTAGAGTTGATCGCCCGGGATGATCCTGAACGATACAACAGGTCTCCTACTTTTCGAAGAGTGTGTGGGTTTTGGTGCCTCAATAATCAGGAATGACATCCCTTAACTGACCAGGCATCATACTTCGCAATTCGTGTACACGCGTCTACGAAACCTGTTTACCTTGGGTTATCAAAAACCCCAACGGTGCCCCGTTGGGGGCCCCAGACGAGACCGACGAAAAAGACTTTTTCATGAAAAACATGTGTACACAATAGTCATATAAACGTGTCAGAATTACACTTGTATTTAAGATCCGGCCTGTTAAGGGTGTAAAGAATACTCATATCAGCCATCCCAATCGGTCCCCTGGTTCGGTAAAATATCCTGGAGAATTGAAGGAGTTTGTCACAGATCACTCCACAGGTTATCTTGTCCATCTGATACGATACTTCGATTCGCACGGTGGTATTTTGCCTTCGCTCGTCCGGGTTATCAGTCTCTTCAGACCTTTCCTCTTCTTTGTTCAGATTCAATGACAGAGAACGTGAGTTCCTTGTCACTCGAAACGGATATGAGGCTACAATCTGCATCCCGGGAAAGAGAAGATCAAGGTTGGAAGATATAAGATCCTCGAGAAAAACCAGATCATACCGGGTGGAATTCACAGATGGCTGCTCACTCTCAATTGGGATCAGACGGGGAAACAGGTCTTCTGGAATTTTTATCCTGACAAATAGCTCAGGAGACTGTGGTGTCTCTTTTAGAATAACTGCCAGATTCAGGGACAGGTTCGATATATATGGAAATGGATGGGTTTTATCAAAAGCCAGAGGAGTTACAATGGGAAAGACCTCTTTGTAAAAATACTCCCGAAGTCTTCTTTGGTGATGCTCATCAAGTGAATGAATCTGGTGAATAGTGATACCATTTGCAAGGAGATCTGGAAATATTGAGTAGTTCCAGATCTCATCTTGTATTTCAAGTAATGGATACAACTGGGCATACAATTGTTCAAGAACCACGGCAAGAGCCCGATTATCTGGTTCGAGGGTCCCATCGTTTTTTAGATGAGAGGTTAAATCAAGAACCCTGGTCTTGAAAAATGTATCCAGAGATGTATGAAACGTTACAAGAAAGTTCACGCGTTCAAGAAGGGGATATGTCCTATCACCAGCTTTTGAGATTAGGTACTCATGCGGCTGTATCCAGGACTTTATCTGATCATAGATGGGCCCACTGGATTGCAATATAGGAGGATAGGTTTGATAGTTTATCATATGCTTTGATTTTTATGAGATTCGGTATTTCGGATTGTTATAATGGGCGGATTTTCGTGTCAGGACGTTACTTCGCCACATACAGAGTTTGTAAGATCTTTCTGTGACAGATGAGAGAGCATTGCTCGTAGTTCCACTCCGAATATCTTCCTGAATAACCCCTTGTCGTCATACATTCCTGCAAGTTCCAGTGATATGTCATCCGGACACTCGATATCAAGCGCTACTGCTTTATTTGTAAGATTATTAAATGTTACTCTTGAAATTCGTCCGTCATGACTCCGATCAAGGTTTTCTGCAATTCTCAAGAGGTATGAGAGAACTTTTACCCTTCGTTGGTCAAATTTCGAAAGTTCAAAGAATGGTTCGTCTTTTTCTCGTGCAACCTTTTTCCGGTGATATCTGGCAATGAGGGCAATGATCTCTTTTTCATCATAAGAAAATCCAGGCATATGAAGCGACCGAATCAGGTAATATGAGTGATACTGATGCTTAGAATATGAAATAATATGGCCAATATCATGGAGATACGCAGCATATGTAAGCAGTTCTAACGAATCACCAGGGAGGCTGAACAGATGGATCTTTTCACCACTTTCATAGAGCATGGTAGCAATATTTTGTACCCTCTCTGCATGAGGAACGTCGATTCGGAATGTCTCTCCTATCTCCTGAATGATCTGCTGCCTGAGTGATTCCACTGTTCTGATACTTGTATTCATATCGGTACGCAGATACTCCTGAAGCAGGCCATCCCGAAGACCACGGTCCGTGACTTGTATCTCCTGAACATCCGTCGTCTGAAGGATCATCTGAAGTATACAGGCCCCGGCGATTATGATGTCGGCTCGGGCAGGGTTTAATCCTTCAATCTTTCGCCTATCTTCAAGAGACTTTTCCCCAAGGTACTCAATTATCTGGTTTATCTCATGGAGAGTAAGGACTCCGGCAATATGGGTGGGAGCCGTCTCTCGATAATTTCGGGCAATTGTTTCCAGAGATACTATAGTCCCTGAACTCCCGTATGCCTGGAGACATGAGTACTTCTGCAGCTCTGGGATGACCGGAGTTATCTGTTCACGAATAGAGTTCCTGATCTTGTCAAAAAGAATGGAAGTATATGCTTTTCGGTATCCTGCCGGAGCAACCTCCTGGGTCGTCCGAATTGCACCAAGTTTTATACTACACGAGAAAAGTTGTTTGTATGCATCACCAATACTGACTTCTGTGCTTCCTCCACCAATATCAATAAAGAGAGTATGTGATCTCTTGCAACGGATATCATTTTGTATTCCAAGCCATATCAGTCTCGCTTCTTCATTTCCTGAAATTATCTTAATATCTACCCCGGTTTGAGAAGAGATCTGATCTATCAGATCTCTCCTGTTTTCTGCTTCACGTAATGCAGATGTGGCAACTGCGATAATATCTTCTGCCTGAACTTCCCTGGCTAACTGAATGAACCTGATTAGTACGGTTTTTGCACGGCTGATCGCCTCAGGAGTAATCCGATTTCTACCAAATTCTCCTTCACCAAGCCTGACTACCATCTTTTGATCAGTAAGAACCTTCCAGGATATGGATTGGGAGAATCGTACAACTAAGAGACGAATTGAGTTTGTCCCGATATCAAGGAATGCAACCGTTTTTTTCCTGGTAAGATTCATTGATATTTTCCCCCATTCTCATGAAGAGCAATTCAGGTTTACGCCTGAATATGACTTAATGAGAGGATATCATGGAAGTCCTTACCAATAATAATACTCTATTGGAAGTATGGGAAAATCATAGATCCCGATGAACTGAAGTGACGCTTTTTTTAAAAACACCCATGAGGCGTTGTCTCATGGGTGTTTTAAATAACTCAAATAGATACGGATTTTCACAATTTACGTTTACAACCGGTAACAAATCCAATATCTGATTGGATATGTCAGTAATATGAACAGTGATTTTTGGATTCGTAAAAAGGAGTCCTGATATCGAAGTTACAATACCCTACACCCAGATAGGCTAATTCTGAAGTTTCCATAACTCATTCGGGATACTGATCTCAAACCGTGCACCTTCACCCTCTATCCCGGTCTCGCGAATTGATAAGCCGGTAATGTCCAGGATCTCACGAGTGAGAAAGAGTCCAAGCCCGGTATTGTGCCCGACACCCTTCTCAAATATCTGGTCTTTCATACCACTGACAACCCCGACACCGTCATCCTCAATAATCCAGACGATCTGATCAGGTTCTCTCCGCCAATAACTGGATATCCGGGTTACCTTCTTTCCATATCTCAGAGCGTTATCGACAAGATTGTAAATCACTCTTTCAAGAAGTGGATCAGCATACACCATCAGATCATCAAGAGAGACCTCGACAGAGATATCTCCAAGCTTCAGACTTTTTATCGCATTACTAAAGACGGCTTGTGCATTGTGCCATACCGGTTTATTCACACCGATATCCTGATAATCCCTGGAAAATATGGCCTGTTCCTGAATGAGTACTGCTGTCTGGTATGCTTTAAACAAATATGAATTTCTTTCATCAGGATCTTTTTCCTCGATGGCTATGGCAAGGTATCCCAGTACTGCTGTTAAACTGTTTAAGATATCATGCCTGGTGATAGATGAGAGAAGATGAAGCTTTGAGTTTATACTTTCAATTGTCCGTTGTGCAAGTATCAGATCGGTAATATCGATAACAACACTTACAACTCCTTCAATTTTTCCGGATACGTCCTTAAGCGGGGAGAATCGTCCTCTCAAATACTTTGTTCTCTTTGAAGTTGGATCTATCATCTCTTTATCGAATGGTACCTCTCTTCCCTGGAGTGCCCTATCGAGCATGGCATCATAATGAGCGAATTCTTTAAAATCAGTATTAATCTGTTCGAATGATTTTCCTTCAACAAGGGAAGGAGTAATATTAAAAGCTGAGCACATGCTGATGTTTGCCAGAGTAAATCGTTTATCCCGGTTTAAGCATGATATCCAGACAGGAACTGTGTCAATGATAGAGCGGAGATGTAATTCATGAGCGATTAGTTCATTCTCATACCTTTTTCTCTCATTGATATCCCGAACTGATACAATAACTCCGGTGATGGTATTTGATGCATCCACATATGGTGTGTATATCACCGAGACCCAGCCAGACTTACCAGTTGAGGGAATGTGATAGTGGAGATCCTTTGATATAGATGTAATTCCTTGAAGGGCCTCACGAATCAGAAATGGAGTATCATCTCCTTCCAGCTCAGGATTGAACACATCTGAAGGTTTTCCAAGAATATCTGATGCAGGAATTCCGGTAAGTTCTTCCATATATCTGTTCCATACCCGGTATCCCTGCGCAACATCATAGACGATTATCCCTTCGGTAATATTCGATAAAATATTTGAAATAAAAAGATTGGTTTCCTTAATCTCCTCTTCAATCTGTTTCTGCTTTGAGATATCCTTCATTGTGATTAGAAATAACTCTTGGCCATCACGATATAACACATCAGCAGAGAATAGAGCAGTGATAGTTTTATTATCTTTTGTGCGAACTTTGAGCTCAAAATCCCTCGCAGGGTGTTCTCGTGTACATGCAGTGATTATTAAATCACGTTCTTCTTTGGAACCAAAGATATTGAGATCAAATGAACGGTGTCCGATTGCTTCTTCCTGAGTATACCCATACGCCTGGAGAAATGCCTTGTTTACCTCGACAAACATCCCGGATTCTGGAATTGTTAATGACATTGAGATGGGATTTTTCTCAAATATTTCTTTGTAAAAACTATCCCGGGATGTTACACCAGATACTATCTTCTGGCATTTGACGGCATTATTGATAAGTGAGGATAAATTCAAGCCCCAGTGCTCTGACTTCTCCTCAAGAATAAAATATCCATCAAGAAATGCTGTCAAAGGATCATCAAATGGCAGGATATTACCATCTATGCTACAATAAATGAGGGGAATCTGCGGATGTGAATCTCGTACTGACACTAGTTGCGAGGATAGATGATCATAAGAATCTGATTGGTCGAAAAGAAACAGATCCACAGTATCGAAAGGTCTATCCATCCAGTTGTCTGTTGCAGTACAAACAAATGAGCCATACGGTTTCAGACCGGCCTCTATTTTTTCTACATACTGAGAGCTATATCCAAAGCAGAGAATATGTATTGGATGTATGTCTGCCCTCATTGAATGATTCATTAGGGGAATTATGAGTATATATGTATACCCTATGTTTTTGCATGAAAAGTCTTTTTCATCGGTCTCGCCTGTGGCCCCCAACGGGGCACCGATGGGGTTGTAGAAGGTCCACATTTTTGCTGACATCCATAGAGAATGTGATACTGAGAAGAAAGGATACGAAAGGCACATGAAAAAGATGACCTACTCCGATGAAAAACTGAAATATGAAGTATATTGTTGAGTTTCCCTTATGTCGGAGTTAAACGAATTGTAACGGAGTAATAATGATGTGGCTCTTCATCAATTTCAGTGGGTAAGATATAGGATTGGCCCTAAACCCAATTCATATTTGTTGCCGAAGAAGTTTTTCAATGTGCTCTCCATATATCTACTCCATGGGAAATATCCTCTCTCCGATTTGGTGAAGGAGAACGAAATTAGAGAAATGGATTGATTTTAAAAAGTGTCTAATTTTTCGTGCCCGAATGCAATTCTTTGGATTGTGACATACATGATACAACAACCAGAACCTGGAGGCATTTAGATTTTTTGAGCATCAAATGTTAATTCATCCTCGAATTCTAAGAGTTCAGTCCACGAATTGTGGAGTAAAAAAAGTAAAGGTTCCCTGGGCACGGGAAAGAAGTGGATTCACCTTATTAATGGATACTTTGATTGCCTTTGTCATGAAAAACCCGGTTTATGCAGTACCGGGTTTTTCATGACAAATGAATGCTCATCCAAGGGCAGGAACAAAGGTAGCGGTTATAACCAGGTCACTATTTCCTGCCTTGACGGTATGAGAAATACCCGGAGGAGTAACATACGTCTCTCCGATGGCCACCTGTGTCTCCTTTTCCTTGATGACAAACGAACCATTCCCGTTCAGAATAACATTCCATTCCCACTCTGTGTCATGGACATGTGAAGGTACTTCACAATGCCTGGTGATCCTGACAAGGTGATAACTGAATGCCCCACCGGTGTCTTTCCCGGTTATGATATCCTTTAGTGAAACACCCACCCATCCTGGAGGGGTATACCAGGATTTTTTGTTGATATCCTCCTTGTGATCAGGAAAGACAACTGTCCCCTGATCAAAAATCCTTGATACATCGGTATGAATCATAGATACCTCAAAAAAGTGAAAAATTATCCCTTTACTGCTGGGATAACATCCTTGAAGATATCAATACCGTAATTCACGTTCGGACTGGAATTACCAAGACAGAAGTGTGTGATCCCTGCCTGTTTAAACCGCTCGATCTCTGCAATCAGACCTTCTGCGTCGGTTGCACACAGGAAATTCTTCTGAAGAACATCTGAATGCACCAGGTTTGCATGCATCTCAACCTCTGGCGGATCGCTGACACGGTACTTGAACATTGAAGGGACGAGACATCCTGCCCAGAACCTGTTTCCTTCAACAGCCTTGTCAAAGTCAGGATCTACCGAGTACCAGATCAGCATGGCCTTCTCCATCTTCTTTGGATCCTTGCCAGCCTCCCTTGCACCCTCTTCAAACTTTGGAATGGTGACGTTTTTCAGTGTATCTGTATCGGCTGACACTGTCATCAGGTGGTCACCATGTATTCCTGCAAGTTTGGCACCTTTTGGACCCATTCCACTGAAATAAAGTGGAACGTTATCTTCAGGTTTAGTGTACAGGAATGCCTTTTCAAGGTTGTAGTACTTGCCAGTGAACGAAACCGGAGCTTTTCCATCCCAGAGTTTTTTCATGACCTCTATCGCTTCAATGGTCATTGCCTGACGCTCGGGAACACTGGGCCACTGGGCTGTTACCGGAACCTCGTTCAGAGCTTCACCGGCTCCAACGGCTATTCCAACCCGTTTTGGATACATCTGTCTGAGTGTCGCAAAGGTCTGTGCCACTACTCCTGGATTGTACCTAAGGATAGGGCAGGTGATACAGGTCGAGACAAATGCCTTCTTGGTTGCCTGAAGAACTGCTCCCATCCATGCCCATGCCTGTCCGCACTGAGCATTGGTATGATACCAGGGATGAAAATGATCATCAACCCAAATCGATTCAAATCCTACTTTTTCTGCCCTGACCGATTGTTCAAGGGCATCCATTGGTTTATACTGTTCTATGGATGCAAAGTATCCAATTTTTGTTTCCATTTGCATGACCTCGTATACAACGAACAAACCATGCATGGACGATTGGCTGATGATCACAATATTGATACCCGGTGGTGAACAATATCTGCATCAGCGATTTTTCAACCCGGATTCATGGGGAAATTTGTGGTCACCTGAATCGGGTTGACTCGCCCATGTGGTACGGCGTTTCTCTCAACGGTGAACGCAATCGTTCACACACGTTCATCAACAGTTCGGTATTTATCTCTGTTTTTTATTGCTCGCCAATGAACTTCTGGGTGAGTAGTTGAATACATATGCCACAGATTAGAAATATTTGGATTAAATCCCTTATTTATGAAAATTGACTCAAATTTTAAAAAAACCTGGTCGTTTGGTATATGATTTTTTATGTTCAGGTTCTTAATCACAATAATCATTGATGGTCAATAGGGTTGGCTCACCATTTCAGAGTCAGGTATTCTGAACTATCCGATCAGATCCTGAAGTCGCATACACTGGATGAATCTTCAATCTCCTTCTTCACTTCATCAGATACATCTACCATAAAGGACGCGATCTCTCCTGACGGGAGTTTGAAGACATAGTGAGAGATCCAGGGAAAATCATCCCGGTTTCGATATTTAAGAGGAGATGAAAACTCGGGTTTCTCTGTAATCAATACCCTTCTGAGAAGGTCACGAATTTCCGGATCTGGAAGATCGGGAAACTCTTCAAATAATTTCTTCCCGATCAACTCCTCTTTTGGCATTCTGAGCAGACTTGCCGTAGCCTTGTTCACATCTTTAAGGATGTATTCATCCCCGTTATCGATGGGTTCATAGATCAAGACTCCGTTGCAGGTATTCTCAAAAAAGGAATGGTACCTGATCTCCTTGATAGCACTTGCATGAAGAGCTTCCTCAGCCCGTTTGTAGTCGGTTATATCCAGAATAAGGCCATTCCATAGCGTTTCTCCTGATAATCTGATCGGCTGGGAGACGACCCTGATATACATCTCTTCATGAGTGGATTTGATAAATTTTCCCTCAAACTCCCAGGGGGCTGTCCTTCTGATCACATCATCGATCGAATTTTTCCATCGTACCTGATCCGATGGTGCAATACACATTCCATACCGGTCGAGCCATGTGTTCAATGGCTCCGGACTGATCCCATAGACATCCTGTGACCGTTCATCAACAAAATTCATCCCCCATTCGCCGGCATCACGAGCGTAAAACTGGTACACTATTCCAGGCAGGTTACTTGCAAACCCTCTGAACCGCTGCTCGCTCTTCTTGAGTTCCTCTTCTGATCTTCTTCTATCAGTAATATCAAGAAAGATTCCATTCCATATTGTCTCATTTTTCAGTCGTATCGGTTGAGAGATACCCCGAATGTAGACACGTTCTCCCGACGGTTTGATAAAAGTCCCTTCAAAATCCCATGGAGCAATCTTCTGTATTACCTCCCTGATGGAATCGTCCCAGCGTTGTTTGTCTTCAGGATCAATGCATGATGCGAACCTGTCAAACCAGGTTTCAAGGGGATCTGTTCTTATTCCATACACACTTTCAGATCGATTATCAGCAAAATAGACGCCCCATTCCCCTGAGTCACGGGCATAAAACTGGTATGCAATCCCTGGCAGATTACTTGTAATCCCCCAGAATCGCTCCTTCAGTTCTTTTTCTGCACGCTTCTGGGCAGTAATGTCTATAAACAGAATAAAGTATTCCTGTTTGGCATTCCATCTTCTGTCGGTCACCGGAGCAAAAACTACCTGGAAATATGCGATTCCGGTTTTCCTCGTTGATGTCAGTGTAGAGATTTTTAATCGGTCAAAATTACAGGTAAGTGTAATTTCTGCATTTTTTCCTTCGCTGATAAGTTTCTCTATTGCTTCCCTGGAAGACATGATCTCAAAGAGATTGAAATTGACAATATCAGTAAACCGTGTAAGCCCCAGGATCTCAAGTGAAGCACGGTTGGCATTGAGAATTGTCCCATCAGCCTGAAAGAGAAATATCCCACTAGGGACTTCTTCAAATAGTGTTCTGATTTTTCTCTCGCTTGTTTTTAATTCATCTTCTGTCTTTTTCCAGGTTGTAATGTCCCTGAATGTTATCATGATCCCTGGTTTAGCAGTGAATGAGAGTGAAGGGAGAAAAGTAGGAACAAACTCTGTGAGAAAAAACCTGTCCTTGATCTGGTCAATAAGCAGCATCTCGTTAATGTACGTCTTTGACTCAAGGATGCGGGAAATATTTCCCTGAACCGTAGTATCATTCAGTAAGGCAAGATTAAGCCTGTTTAGCGCGGTTCCGATTACATTTTTTCCAGTACGAATATCGAATGTTGTGATGAAACTTTTATTGACCATCAGGATCTTGGGATCCGTGTCAAGAATAACCATTGCTTCTGAAAGATAATCAAAAAGGTCGTCAAAAGGAATTTTTTGCGATGAGCAATATTGTTTGGCTTTTCCAAAAGGTTTCATTATCACATGACCCTGGGTGAGAAGTACTTCCAGGTATTTTGCCACAGAACCACGGTTCATATTCAGGTCTCTGGCGATTTGTGAGGTTGAGACTGCTATAGGGTAGCGTTTTTGGAGATATTCAAGAATTAGTGAATACCGGTCTGCCGGCACACTCATAGGATAACATGGTTGTTGTCCGTGATATAACCGTATTATTATTCTGTCGGAGCCCAGGAAGAGAACATATCTTTTGATATCAGATCATTTTCAGTTTAATCGAAGGAATAATTTTTTATATCACTGCATCAAATATCGTATTGTCGATATCGAATATTCGATATCGTTTCACCACGTGATCAACATGAGAGACAATCGAGAAATAATGAGTTCATTCATGAGAAGGTTTCACCGGATTGGTCACTTACGGGGATATGGTGGTCTTAAAATTCTGGTGCTCCACCTCCTGAGTGAAGGTCCCAAAAACGGGGCTGAACTCATGGATGCTATCGACGTAATGAGTCATGGACACTGGAAACCCTCACCCGGATCTATCTATCCGTTACTCAGTAAAGCAGTCGAAGAAAATCTGTTGACAAAAAGAGAAGATCGCAAGTACGAACTTACCGATGCAGGACTAGAGGAAATTAGTATGTTTAAAACCGGATGCACAAGTAACCCTGATTCCATTGAAGGAATCCTGAGTGAGATAGACAATAATCTGTCATACCTTGAAGATCTTTCAGATGATAAACTGGCACCTCATTCAAGACTGTTACAAAACATCAGTCAAAAAATTAGCAGGATCAATGAGACTGTAAAATCTACAGGAAAAGAGGCCTGATATCACAATCTGGTTCTCTCAAAAATCAGGTGTTGACTGATCATGTGTCCGATACTTGTTCATGTCAAACTGATTAAGCAGCACCAGATATTCCGAAATATAATCACCTCCTATCCACAGGAAACAATAATGACAACCGCTATTGTGGTAAAAGACCTGACTAAAAAATTCAACGATCTCGTTGCGGTAAATCAGATCTCATTTGAGATACAGCAGGGAGAGATATTCGGCCTTCTTGGCCCAAACGGCGCCGGAAAAACAACAACACTATCCATGCTTGCAACCATGCAGAAACCTACATCAGGTTATGCAAAAGTCCAGGGAAAAGATATCGAAAAGGACGAAGATGGAGTCAGAAAATCTATCGGCATCGTATTTCAGGATCAGAGCCTGGATGAGGAACTTACCGCTGCCGAAAACATGGACTTTCATGGACGACTCTACCGGATTCCTCCTCAAATCAGAAGAGAACGGATAGATGAACTGCTTCACCTGGTCGAATTAGATGAGCGAAAAAATGACATCGTGAAGACATTCTCCGGTGGCATGAGACGAAGGCTTGAGATTGCAAGGGGTCTGCTTCATCATCCGTCCGTCCTGTTCCTTGACGAACCGACCCTGGGTCTTGATCCGCAGACACGAAATCATCTCTGGGAGTATATCGCAACGTTGAGCAAAGAGAAGAACATCTCCATCATTCTTACAACTCATTACATGGAAGAAGCAGACCGGCTCTGTGACCGGATTGCAATCATCGACAACGGAACAATCATTGCACTCGATACCCCTGAGAACCTGAAGAATGGAATCGGCGGGGATATCATAACGATAACAACACCAGAGTTCGAAAAAGCCTCAAAACTCCTTGATGAACCCTGGATAAACCGCCTTGATGTCTATAATGACGAGGTTAGAATAAGCCTGCAGAATGCAGAGCAACATATCAGCGAGATCATCACCATCCTGAATCAGCACCAGATTCCGATAGCATCAGTATCAATTCACAAACCAACTCTTGAGGATGTCTTCCTCTCGTACACCGGGAAAAAGATCCGTGAAGAAGAGGGCGACAAGAAAGAGATGATGCGAAGACATCTCCGGATGAGGAGGCACTAAATGGATATTATCTATACGATCTGGCTTCGGAACATGATTCGGTACATGCGATCCAAGAGCCGGATAATCGGAAGCATCAGTATGCCTCTGTTCTTCCTGCTCTTTTTAGGATTTGGTCTGAATTCTGTTGTGAATATCCCCGGATTTGGTGAGAATTATATCCAGTTCCTGATACCCGGAATGGTTGCAATGAGTGTCCTGTTCACCTCAGTATTCTCCGGGATCCAGATAATCTGGGACAAGCAGTTTGGATTTTTAAAAGAGACACTCGTTGCCCCGGTAACGAGACTTGAGATCATGCTTGGTCAGACCTTTGGTGGTGCAACAACTGCGGTCATTCAGGGTATTATGATCATGGTCATCTCGCTCTTTGTGGGACTGAAGGTTCAGAGTGTCCTGGGATTTCTGATTGCACTCGGGTTTATGGTGTTAATCGGTATATCCTTTACCGCGTTTGGTATTGCAATCGCATCCCGGATGGAGGATATGACCGGGTTTCAACTCATCATGAACTTTGTAATATTCCCGATATTCGGCCTTTCAGGAGCATTGTTCCCGATAAGTTCGCTTCCATCCTGGCTATCGCCAATAACCATGTTTGATCCACTCACATACGGGGTTGAAGGGATCAGGTATGGCCTGACCGGGGTAAGTCAGATAAGTCCGGTAGTAAGCCTTGCTGTTATCGGCGGATTTGCCTGTGCCATGACAGTTATCGGAACATTCCTGTTCAAAAAGATCTCAATCTGATTTAAAAAATTAGGAGATATTCTCTCCATTTTGAACCTGCTCCTCGGACACAACGTACTCCTTTCCTGTCTGGACGTTTTTATAGGGTCCAAGTGTCTGAACATCTCCTACCTTTGCATCGGTCGGGTACGGAAGAGTGAACGATCCGTTGATGCTCTCCTGCCGGTAAGTGAATGTTCTTCCGGTGTTTGTCTTGACCGGGATCTCAAGTATACCATCCCCTGCAAGATGTGCACCTGAAACGTACTCAAAGATCTTCACATACCTGACATCAGGCAGTTCATCAGGAGACGCCCGGGTTGGTGACTCATGGATCAGCCTGAAATGATTCAGGGCAGGAACTGTTGAGAGCGGTGATGTGTACACATAATTCACGAGAGTTGAATTGTACTGCCGGCCTGGATTGTTCTGATCATTCTTCAGAAACTCCACTCCAAGCTGATATGGAACCTCTGAGCCGTTCATGATCAATGGATTGCTGGTATGCGAGTGACTTGGGTCCGCGTACTGTATGTAATGTACTTTTCCCGGTTCCTGCATTGATCCATCAAAGTTATGGAGACGTGAGACCATGGTCCGGTAATATGGCTCCATGAAGAATGGAATGTTCTGGCCGATGTTCGGGTTATCCGGATCAGGAAGAATAAACGAATGCATATATGGATCTGCTCCAACATCAGGGTTATCCCAGGTGGTCATGGCCGGGAACTTTCCGGTGTCTATTTCGTAATCGGTCATCACGTATCTGGTGTGAAGTCTGTCAAGAATTCCTGATGCCACTGACTCATTGGTAGTGATAAAGAACCGTGCTGCACCATCATCTCCGGAAACTCCGAACTGGAATGGGTTTGCATTTGGTAATCTGTCTCCGAGTTCGAGGATGATGTGTCCGTAATCCCACCATGACATAACTCCATAGGATTCTGAAGGCTGGTGGAACGAGTTCTCATCGTATATCTTGTAGAAGTCAAGACCTGTATCTGGGGTGTTATTCTCAAGCCATGAACATGCTTCCCACCAGTCAGTGTTCAGTTGAAAAATTCCGAGTGACTGGTCATCGGCAATGGCATTCATCGAGAAGAGAATACTCAGAATTGCTACGATGGCAAGCAAAACAACCCCGGTTCCTCTTTTGACTCCTGTGTTGTGATGAGGACTGCCCTGGACCTTTTTTGATTCTGATTTTGGTGAGTGTTTCTTCTGCTCCTGTTCTGCCGGTCCTTTTGTTAGTTTTCCGGGACCAATTGCCAGATTGATTGTGGTTCCTACTGTAATGCCGGATAGTATAGCCACTGGAACAGCCAGGTAATACTCGTACCTAATGTGTTCACATGTTGCAAATAGAATCAGCCCGGTCCAGATCATCAGGAAAATATATGCTGGATTTGTATCCTTCCAGAATTTCCTGAGTAAAATAAGGATCCCCGCGGCAAGCAGGAACAGGCTGAAGTTGAAGGTATGCCATGCATCAAAAAACGTCCATTGCCTGGCCTCCAGAATTGTTTTCCAGTGAATGTCTTCTCCGAAAAATGCGTTTGCATTCTGAAGGAAGTATGTGAACATTGAGGGAAAGAGCAGGGCAAACAATACAATTCCAAGGACGGTAACTCCAACTATTGCAAGAACATAGGAGATGAATGATTTATTGCGCAGGTAATATGAGAACCCGAAGAGGAGCCATGTTCCAAGAATAATGAGGCCATATGCAATCGGATGTCCGGTTGAATAAAAGTCCATTCCGAGCTGGGATGTGTTTACGCCAATCGAATAAAATCCGAGGATTGCTATGATGAAGGTGGTTGTATTGATGACCAGAGCTGATGCCCCGAGATGGTTATTATGCCGCTGGATCATGAACCAGATCGGTGTAATGATGGCAACAATGAGTGCGAAAACCAGCATCGTCGGCATTATCGCGAGGCCGAGAACATAGGTAATCCCGCAGAGTATTCCGATCAGTATCGGGATCTTCCATGTGCTTTTGTCATCTATCTGAACCGGGCTTTTTCTGCAATAAACCAGTGCAAACAGGTAACACAGGCAGAATACTGAACTGAACAGGACTTCTCCGATATGGTGGTCAAAGTATCCATAGTATGACCTGAAGAAGTACTGACCCGGAACAATGGTCATGAAGAACGCAGCAGCAACTCCACTCTTCCAGTCAGATACCAGTTTAACCGTAGCATACGTGACCGGGATCATGAGTGCAGCCATGATACCAGGTATGAACAGGCAGACCGAAGCAATGTCTACCCGGGTTGTTGCACCGACAAGGATACACGCAGCTGCAGATATGAGCGTAAACAGGGGTCCCCAATGCTGCGGCTGACCTTGTGGATAATAGGTCATCGGGTCAAACCATGCATAGTGTGGGAAATTTGCAACGGTCTGCTCAACCATTCGCAGGTTGTACATGGGATCATCCATGGCTACATTCGAGATTACGTTGAGATTTGATACAAATCCCGGCCACATTCGGATGTAAAATGCAATGATCGTTAAGGCAAGGAGTGATAATCCGATGATTATTCCCTTGCGGGTGAAATTATACTGCATGCTGTATCTCCGCTTCTGCTACAGTATATGACTCGCCATAGCCGATATTATGATATGGTCAGGTTGGTAGGTGGTTTCACCTCCACGTTCGCAGCCTCATGGATCAATATATGGTGGGCAGAACCCTGTCCGGACTAAAATAAAATATACTGCATACATCTTTAACGAATAAGGGATGTTTTTCCGAAATTATCGCAATATTCAGATACGGTTTTCCGGGAAAGTCTTACGGCCAGATTATTCTGAATGGGCCATAGTATTCGTCACCGCAATCGCCTCCTTCATCAGTGCTTTTGATATGAGTGTGGTGAACATTGTTCTCCCCGTTATTTCAAAATCAATGAATGCTTCGGTCGGGGATGTCTCATTATCAGTGACCGTGTACCTCCTTGTCCTCTCAGGCCTGATCCTGTCACTGGGGCGTATCGGGGATTTTATTGGGTTTAAAAAGATATTTCTGATTGGATTTGTGATATTTGCGATAGGTTCCCTGTTATGTGGTTTTTCTTTCAGTATTCAGTTTCTTATTATCTCCAGAATCATTCAGGCAATCGGAGGAGCCATGTTTACTGCAGTTGGCCCTGCGATCATCACAACTGCTATCCCAAAACAAAAGAGAGGGAAGTCTCTTGGGTTTCAGGTCTCTCTGAGTGCCCTTGGTTTTGCGACCGGCCCAGGGATTGGTGGATTATGTTCAGAGTTTCTGGGATGGAGATGGATCTTTTTTCTTAATATTCCCATAGTCATTCTTGGTATCTACTTTGGAAGAAAATATCTGCCTGATATTACGAAGAACGTGGGCCTGAGGCACTTTGACCTGTTCGGGATGATGGCAAGTTTTGTATGTATCGCCTCACTCCTCCTGGGTTTCTCATTGTATCAGGTTCCTGGGACTTCTGATTCGACTCTTCTTCTCTGTTTCGTGGTTGGATGTATCGCGTTGTGTGCTTTTATCATATCAGAAAAGCGATCAAAGCATCCCTTGATCTATCCTGGAATTTTTAGAAACAAGAATTTCACCCTTGGGGTCATCTCCTGTATTGTTGTCATGGCCCTGTTTTCAGGTGTGACATATCTTCTCCCATATTACCTGATAGGGTTCAGGAAACTTGATCCGATCCTTTCAGGGCTGATTATGACTGCTCCTGCAGTAATGTCAATAATTGTTGCCCCGATCTCCGGCTGGCTGGCAGATATAAACGGAAGTCGAATGGTCTCTATCGGATGTATCATCATCACTATCATTGCATTCTTCCTCTTCAGCACGCTTAATGATACTACAGGTATCCTGGTAATTGTCGTTTATTTGATCATCATGCGGTTTTCAACCACTGCATTTTCCAGCCCGAATGGAAGGCTGATTATGTCATCCTGTCCGCAAGGTGCAGAAGGAAATGCCTCAGGTATTTTGATGACTGCCAGATATGCTGGTATGAATGCTGGTATAGCCCTGTTTCAGACGATCTTTGCGGTCAGGATGTACATAGAAGGTGTTCCCCGTGACGGAACTCCCCTGGTTGGGAGGATTACTCATGCTATGTCATTGACGGGGTATCAGACCGTGTACCTTGTGGCTATGGTATTAGCGGCCCTTACACTGATTCTGGTTCTTTACACCCGGGATGAAACACAATAATATCCGATTTTTTGAACTGGATGGATGTTCTTTACAGGAGTGCGGCTATGAATACGCGTAATATCTTCCATAATTTCCTCTTTTGTTCATAATGAAACCTGGTTTTAGATGTAATGTTAGTGTCTCCGTCTTCTCATTTCATAAAAAAATCAGATCTGTATACTCTGGTCGGCAAGGTAGCAGTGGTTATGAGCCGGGTGGAAGCAATCCACCAAATAATTTAACGCTATCCGTAAATTTGGCACAGATATGTTTGCTATTACCACTCCGGGCGGCGAATCTGGGATCACAGAGATATAAGAACACCTGATAGTTGGCAGAGAAGATGACTATGCACCTGAAAATTGCCGCCCAAGTACATTAAAAATTAATTAAATTATTTAATTTTTAATTTAAAGCCTCAATTTCTTATAAATTCAGGGAGGGCGACCACCGTTCAAATCACGGTTCTTGCTCCTTTCTCCCGCCCTTCCACCCGAAGATATAGTATTTCATGAATATCTTTTTGCGTTGAATCTGTAAACCCAGGCAACAAAGTGGTCAATAACATATATCTCCTCATGCGAAAGAGTTACAGAACACTACTGCTTGCTCATCTCCTGCTGAAAATTTATGAAACCGATGGTTTGTATCTGCTGCATCGATCAGGCTTGTCTGCGGGTTCCTGTAATACTCCTCATACTTTTGTTTCTGACCGTTCCTGTTCCTGCTGTAGGAATCGAAACTCCTGAAACTTCATCTCACTCCATCGGTATCGAGTACCCTAATATCATTACGCCGGAGATGTCGTGGCATAAATGTCTGAATACACCCCTCATCGGGTCGTCGTATATTGTCCAGCAGACAAGCGACGGGGGATATCTGATGTTTGGGAGATCAGAATCCAAAAATGCTACCCAGGATGAGAACAGGCAGGATCCGGGGTACTGGATAGTAAAACTGAACCCTGGTGGTGATATTGTATGGCAGAAGATATACCGGGGAAGAGACCGCACGGATTCGATGGCAGTTTATCAGTCGTATTCCTGCGGGTATGACTCCGGGGGGATATCCGGAACGGATGCTGAGAATGCAATCGGAAACATGAGCACGGACAGATCCTGGGTTGCGAAATTCACACATGATGGTGATATCTCCTGGAAGAAGGACCTTGGTTCTGCATTTCATGCGGAGATACACAGTATTCAGCAGACCGGTGACGCAGGATACATCATTGCAGGGAACACCGGATTGCCTGGAGGAGATGGTTCCGGTGGTCGTGCGGATCGTGATTACTGGATCGGAAAAATGTCACCCTCCGGAGAAATCACCTGGAAGAAGACGTTTGGTGGCACAAAGGATGACCTTGGTTATTGCATCAGACAGACTATCGATGGCGGATATATCGTAGTTGGGGCTTCAGCATCTGATGATGGAGATGTAACTGGAAATCATGGTGATTTTGATTACTGGGTTGTTAAGCTAACCCCAAACCTGGAGATCTCGTGGCAAAAAAGTCTCGGTGGATCGAAGAATGATACTCCATCCTTTGTTCAGCAATTATCTGATGGCGGGTATATTATTGCCGGAGCATCAGCATCGAACGATGGTGATGTAACCGGAAACCATGGAGATCTCGATTACTGGCTCGTCAAACTTACTCCGGGTGGTGAACTCTCGTGGCAGAAGAGCTACGGAGGAAAGGCTGATGATGAAGTTCCCTGTATCAGACAGACCCGGGATGGTGGATACATTGTGGTTGGGCAGTCGGAGTCACGTGATGGTGATGTGACCGGGAATCATGGGAATTATGATTACTGGGTCATCAAACTGGCAACTGATGGAGCCCTGAAGTGGGAGAAGTGTTTCGGTGGGAACAGGTATGATGCCGGACAGAGTGTTGTTCAGACAAGTGACGGGGGATTTGTAGTAGCAGGAATTTCTTCTTCACATGATGGAGACCTTACCGGGATAACCGGTTGATATCTGAAATTGTTTCTCCTGATTAACGGCTCATATCTTCCAGTCTGCGCTCTAAAATATCCATTGGCGCCAATAAAAGAAGATTTAAGTGCTCTTTATTCCTGAAAATTAATAATTTTCTGATCTCAAATATTTTATTTTATTTCCGGATATGCGGGTTAAAAAAAGTCAGGCTCAAAACTGGTGCCTATTTATCTTATCAAAGAATACACACCACTGAACAGGATCTCCTGATTTTTTACTTCTCTCATTATCTGGTGGAAATAATGCAGTTTAAACGACGTCTTATCCTTATGATGCTTGGAATATCAGTAATTCCTTTACTCATCATCGGCTCTATCGGGATATTCAGTCTCTTGTCGGTGAGTGGAACTATTGACACCAAGGTCAACGAGATTGGAAACGGGTCTATCACTTCTTCAACAGGAGCATTGCAGAAACTTGCAGAAGAAAATGCTATACAAAATACGCAGTCTATTGCAAAGGAGTTGGAAGTTTATCTCGCCGACCATCCTGATAAAACATGGCAGGATCTCTTTAAAGATCCGGCTTTCAGGGCAATAGCAGTGCAGCCGGTGGGCTCACAGGGGTATAGTCTTCTTGGGGACCCGGTAGGATTCAAAAACCTGATGCACTCCTCCAAAACAAAGGAAGGAGTTTCGTACGAGACATATAAGGTAGATCAGCCAGAACTCTATGAAATTGTTTCCAAAATGAAAAGTGGATCTCCGGTTACCGGATATTACAAGTCAAAGGAGGCAGATGGCTCATATCGCGACAAGTTTATCAGTTATTATCCGGTAAACCTGACGACAAAAGACGGGGTCCGGCTGGTTACCGGTATAGCGGTTTACATTGATGAGTTCCTGTTGCCGGCCAAGACTCTTGAGGAGAAATTACGGACTGAAAATAAGAGTCTTGTCGATGATCTTGCCAATTCAACGAGACAGGCGATAATTCTCATCTCCCTTATCGCAATACTCACTATCATTGCGGTCATCTTCATCGGTCTTGCCTTTTCACGACAGACCACAGCACCACTGGAAAAGACTGCGAGGATGATCAGCGAGATGGGGAGAGGTCACCTTACAGAACGGCTCAATCTTGACAGGGATGATGAGATCGGGATTTTGGGGAGGGAAATGGATGCATTTTCCGACAACCTTCAGAATACTGTTGTCTCTGCCCTCAAAAAGATTGCATCAGGTGATCTTTCTGTTACAGTTGAACCCAAGGATGAGAATGATGAGATCTCACATGCTCTTATCCAGTTGATCACCTCTCTATCCGGTATCACCGGTGAGATCAGAATGTTGATTCAGGACGCCGAGAACGGCCAACTGGAAAAACGTGGCAATGCTTCCAAGTTCATTGGAGCATACAGGGAGATCATTATTGGCATCAATAATATGCTTGATGCGATCACTACTCCTCTCAATGAAGCTCTTCGCGTTTCAGAACAGTTTTCTCAGGCTACGTTTTCAGCCCGGTTTGATGAATCAGTAGAGACAAGAGGCGATCTGATCGCTCTTAAGGATGGACTGAACACGATCGGAGTTGAACTCTCATTAGCCATCAAAGAAGTCTCTGAACAGGTGAGTTCTCTTACTGCCTCATCTGAAGAGGCTGCAGCAAGTATTGAGGAGGTAACAGCAGGTGCATCATCTATTGCCCAGAGTTCATCGGTGGTAAGTTCCAATGCCGAAAACAGTGTTCATGCCGTTGAGCAGGTTCTTGAGGCAATGGAGGAACTGAACCGGTCAGTTGCATCTGTTGCAGCAAAGGTTGAGTCGGTCAGTAATCTCACCCTGGATGCCAATGCAACATCTGTGAAAGGAGTTGAGAAGGCTGCAGTTGCAGAAGGTGGAATAAAGGCTATTAATGCTGCAGTATCTGATGTTGGAACTATTATTACCGAGATCAGAGATCAGATGATTGAGATTGGAAAGATCGTTGATATCATCAGCAATATTGCAGACCAGACTAATTTACTTGCATTGAATGCAGCAATTGAGGCTGCACGGGCAGGGGAAGCTGGAATGGGATTTGCCGTTGTGGCAAATGAAGTAAAGACTCTTGCACAGGAATCCCAGGGCTCGGCAGAGAACATTGCACGGATCATCGGTTCCCTGCAGAAACAGTCAAACCGTGCTGCAACGGCAATGAACCAGGCAAATACCGAGGTATCAAGAGGTTCAGTAGCTATTAGTGATACAATTCAGTTCTTTAACGAGATTGCAGTTCAGATAGAAGAGATCTCCAAGAACATGACCGAAGTGGCAGCGTTATCTGAGGAAGAGACTGCAACAGTGCAGGAGATCACCTCAAGTGTCTCAGAAGTAAAAAGCATGTCAGTGGAGACTGCAAAAGAAGCAATCAGTTCAGCCTCGGCTTCAGAGGAGTCAGCCTCTGCACTCAATCAGATATCAACAATAATTAACGATCTCTCTGTGATTGCAACTCGTATTGATGAGTCTATGTCAAGACTTAATCACTAATTTTTTTGCTTGTATTCTGTTGGAATGTAATTCTCCTCATTTTCCTGAAAAAGGGAGCGATTATATTTGTTTACAAAAAGGGCAAGAGACATTGTCCTTTCATCATAGCCAATCATCCTCCTAGTTCAGGAGGATGATTGCAGTATTCAGAACCGTAGCGCAACAAGTCCAGCAGAAATATGGAATGAGAAGGTAGGCTGCAGGTTTTGAAACACGTTTGAATCTTTGAATTGTAAGAGCAATGAGGCCAAGAAGGATGATAATTACCACAAATCCCATTAATGGAGATTTGAGACCGAAGAAAGCGATCGACCATAGGAAATTAAGTGCTAACTGAGCGGCAAAACATATCGCCCCGTCTTTTACCTCATCATCATCAAATCCGTCTTTGATGATGAGCCAGAGAGACACACCCATCATGCAATAGAGTATTGTCCATACCGGTGCGAACACCCAGTTTGGAGGAGTAAACCACGGCTTTGTGAGTGTGGAATACCAGACTGGTATTGAAGCGGTTGTAATAACTGATCCAACAGCACCGACAAGGAGTGGAAGGACAATACATCCAATCAAAAGTAAAAGTGAACGAAATGAAAATTTTTTCATAATTTACATTGGGGCTGTGCTATATTATCTTTGGTTCAATATTTTCAGGTAATGATTTTGCTTTTTACGGCCTATCACATTAATACACGCTGGATCTGATGTATGAAGGTAGCATTTATTCTCTATGATCAGGTTACACTCCTGGATTTTGCCGGGCTTTATGATCCGATCACTCGTTTGAAAACCATGGGTTTTTGCCCAGATTTAGAATATGTAGTTTCGTCCCGCACAAAACAGGTTAGATCATCAGAAGGTCTTGTTCTGATTCCCAATGAAACCTGCACCGATTTCAAATCATACGACTATGTTCTCATACCCGGTGGAGACGGGGTTAAGGACCTGATGAAGAGTCCTGAGTACCTCGGTTGGATCTCCTCTGCTGGTCCGGATACAACCATTGCAGCTCTGTGTGGTGGGGTTCTTCTCCTCGGGGCCGCCGGGCTTCTTCGTGACAAAAAGGCGACAACCCACCCGGCCATGCAGGAAGTACTGAAACATTTTGCCCGTGAAGTTCTGGCAGATAGAATTGTTCACGATGGCAGGATCATTACGGCAGGAGGGGTGACCGCTGCAGTAGATCTTGGCCTCTATATTACAGAACAGATTGCCGGTTGCGAGGTCAGAAAGAGTATCCAGAAGCAGATGGATTATCCGTATTATCCGGATATGGGATAACTCCCGAACGGTACGTTTGATAATTCGTATCTCAATGCCAGTCTGAATCCGAAAAAAGTATGTGGATCCCGTAAGGGATCAGATTATTCTTTAAGAGTAAACTTTACAGTTGAAGTGCTTTCCTTTCCGTTCTGCTTGACGACCACATTCCAGTCACCTGCTGGAACACCGGTTGGAATCTTGAATGTTCCAGTGATAAGAGAACTTGATGTGACTACGTTCTTTGCTGCTTCGATGGTCTTGGTCTTGTTCTTGACTTCGGTCTCAAGGTATACTTTGGCTGTCTTGTCAAAGTCAGAGCCGGTCAGGTTGAATCCGACTTTTTCTCCAAGGCTGCCTGAGCTTGGAGTAATTGAGACGACCTTTGGTTCTACCAGAACTTTTGCTTTAGGTGTAGCGTTGACGGTCTGGGTTTTTGTGACCTTATCAGAGCTCGTTGCATTGCCTGTGGTTACAGCGGTAGTGGTGCTCTTTACAACTTTAGTAGTATTAGTTGCGTTACCTGCCGGAGTGGTTGTTGCTGCTGATACTACTGAGAAGATGAGACAGCAGGATAATACTGCTGCGATAATGAACATTTTTCGATCCATATGAACCACTTCATGTTGCATCTGTCTCTTTAATATCATTATTATCGAACGAAAAGAAATCCACAATGCTTCTGATCGCAAAAAAAGATGAATCGCAACAACCGGCTCCTATGAAGCCGGAATGCTGCTCCGCTGTTTTTGTGTCGGTGGTCCATCAGAGATAACTCTCCCGTCACGCAGAATGATAACCCGGTCAAAGTATTCCATGTGCCACTCTTCATGAGAGACCATCACGATCGTCTGATGCAGTTCATGATTGATCTGTCTGAAGAGATCAAGCACGTTTCTCGAGCTTTCCGTATCCAGGTTTGCACACGGTTCGTCTGCAAACAGGATTTCAGGTCTGTTCACTACTGCCCGTGCAATAGAGACTCTCTGCTGCTGACCACCGGAAAGTTCACTCTGCAAGGCATTGGAGCGGTGAATCAATCCGACTCTGGTCAGGATCTCTTTTGTCTGGGCGATATACTCCTTCTCGCTGGTACCTCTGACCATGGAGGTGAGATAGACATTCTCCTCCACGGTAAGTTCAGGCATCAGGGCATAATCCTGGAACACATACCCGAGCCGTTTCAGCCTGAACCTGGACTTCTGCTGTTCGGTGAGAGTGGACACGTCAACGCCACCGATTACAATCTTCCCGCTTGTCGGGGTGTCGAGAAGTCCTATCATGTGGAGAAGCGTTGACTTCCCAGATCCAGATGCTCCCATGATCCCGACAAATTCACCTTTGCTGATCGAGAGGGTTACACTCTTGAGTGCGTCAACGCTCACCTTTCCCATCTCGTATATCTTGGAGAGGTCCGTTATCTCGATCATGATCAGGCCCGCATTGCAGTCATTATGTCCTCGCTTGCCACACGCCATGCTGGTATGTACCCGGCAATAGCTGCTGCAATGAAGAGCAGGATTGTGTTTGTAATGAGATCTGAAGCGCTGGCATAGGGGGTGACATCGCCGTCAGGGAATTGGATCGGATACAGTGTAAGGAGTCCGACCATTCCCTCAACAATACAGACTCCAAGGATGGTACCGGCAGTCGTGAGCAGGAGAACCTGGAAGAGGTAGTTGTTGATGATGATACTCTTCTCAACACCAATTGCCTTGAGGACACCGATCTGGCGACGACTGTTCAAAGTCTTGATCATGATGACGATAAAGAGAACCACGATAGCGATGACGAGACTGACGATAACGGTAACACTGTTGATGATCGAAAAACTCTGAATTGCCCTTCCGAATGCTTCTTCAAGGAGATCCTGCCATGTCTTCACCTTTTCCTGGACACCGAACCTGAGGATCGTCTGCTTCACCTGTGCTTCAGGAAGATCAGGCGATGTTTTTATGATAAGCCCGGTGGAATCGTCAATCGGGTGACCAAGTACACTCTCCATCTCGTTCCAGGTGACAAAGACATCCATGTCTGCCTGATATGAACGGGTCTCAAAGATCCCTTTTACCCGGTATTCACGGGTTACCCCGTTTGTATATTCGATGGTGACCGGATCTCCGGTCCTTACATATCCGAGTGATGCACCCATGTCCTCGTTCTTGTCTTTGTGACCCGCAGTCTGGATACCGATGATCACCTCTCCTGTCTCTCCGTCAGAGAGATAGTCTCCCTCCTTCATCTTCTTCCAGGTACCGGTGACCATACGTTCATCATCAGGGCGAACAGCAGTGACAGTTCCTCCGATCCGGTTTCCTTCATTTTTCAGTGTCGCTCCCATCGAGTAATGAGCAGAAGCTCTGATGACTCCGGGAATCCGATTCAATTTATCGAGAAGACTGCTCACATCCTCAATGTACTGCTCATTATCTTTTGTTCCGACAAGAATGTTACCGGTCTGGTACTCGATGATTGATCGCTCCGAATTCTTGATAACCCCCATGATGATAGAGGACATGAAGATCATGTTTGTAAAGACCATCGCGATGATAAGGATGGAGAGGTAGAGACTTCCTCTGCTTCCCCGTGATAATCCCCGGATAGCGAGGAAGAATGATACCTTCAGGTGCTGCAGGCTCATGCCATCTCGTCCGGGTTATTCTTCCTGCGCCAGTACCAGAAGACTCCGGCACCGATAATGACCAGGATGATAACACCTAGTATTGTTGTACCGGAATCCTCGGATCCCGGAATGCCCTGTGAGAGATCACGGGTGAATGAGTGCTCTCCCCAGTCATCGGTCCATTTGATCGTAGCCTTGTAGTTGTAATCCCCTGCTGGTGCTCCCTCAAGAATGAAGGTTGCCGGGGCATCGTTTCCAGGTTTTATCTTCCCGACAAAGGCCTCTTTTGTCCCGCCTATTGGCAGATCAATCTTTGCCGATACAGCCTTTGCATCACCTGTTCCGGTGTTCTGCACCCGTATCATCAGATCGAATGCCTCTTTCTGTGAGACTCTGCTCGGAGTGGTCTCAACAGCGGTGATTCCTAGTTCGGCATCTCCCCTGACATCGATTCCAATACTTCCGAGTTGTTCTACAGATGTGCCATCAATCTGGGCATATTTCATTCTGACCGGGACTTCCACAAGTCCTGCCTGGATATTCTTATCGACAAGCAGGGAGAGATCACGGGTCACAGCCTCGCCTGGTGCAAGGTGTTCTATCTGGAAGGAACTGATTCCTGATGCAATAACAGACGGAGGCGTTCCGTTTACCATTACCTGGATGTTGTCAGCCTGGCTTGAACCTTCATTTTTGATTGTGACATTACCATCTATCTTCGTTCCCGGCTTGACCATAGATGGGAATGAGTTCTCAAGTGAGAGTGTCGGTGTCCGAAGCACCGAGAGCTGGGTGCCGACATTGACCGGAATCGGGTATTTCAGGCTCTGACCATCTCTTACTCTGATCCATACCTCCGGGAAATACAGGCCGGTTTTCTGGGGTGCCTGAATGTAGAATGTTACTGGTATTGCCTGATCAGGTCCGATATTTCCTTCAAATTTAGAGTCTGTACTGAGGAGATCAATATCTTTGCTCTTGAATGTGACAGAGTCGATGAATGGAATCACCGGTGAGCTGAGTGAAGTCGTATCACTCCCTGATGTGACTGAACTTGTTTTTGTTCCTGATGTTACCGATTTTAGTGTAACAGTAAGTGTTCCTTTCTCTCCCGGTGTAAGAACTGTAGGCATAACTTTGTAATCCTGGATGATCACCGATGGTGCCTGGGTTGTGTCACCTGCGGCTGAAGCGGGCAGATTGATAAGTATCAGCCCAAACAGGATAAACAAAGCGAATTTCCATGATATGGTACAGTGATTTGAATTTTTTCTGATCATAGATCTCTGACAGGTACTTGACTTGTGATGGTCGATTCTCGTTTCTGATGGGGTTGGATGATACAGCATGACTACATGCCCTTCTCCCGGATTGGTAATCTTTTCATATCTTCGTACATGTTCAATATCGTTACTACCCCTTCGTGCAGGAGGAAAACGCCGCAGATTAGATTCAGCACATGAGAGGCGTCAAGAATCCAGTTAGCAGCTGCAAGCCCGAACAGCACCAGGGCAGCGGTGATATGTACGAATGCCTTGAATGAGAGGAACCGTATGTCCCTCTTAATTTCGGGCCTGTACAGGGGATAAGTCCAGGCAAAGGTCAGGAGTATGAGCAGGATTATCAGTACTCCTGCTTTGACTGCCGGATCGGTCATGTATCCTCCTTTATGAGACTATGGGAGAGCATATCCTCCAGATATTCAGGATTCATGTACTACCTTCATGGTGAGATCTCCAATTCCCTGGTTTACAGAAAGTGAGATGCCCGGTGACTGACGATCCTGAACGGTATGGTAATACGTGCCTTTCTCTCCTTCAAGCCCTAATATGCTTCTGCTCCCGATGCCGTTCTCAACATGAGTTGCAATTGAGGCATATGCCGGAAGAAGAATTGTCATGCTTCCTATCCCCTCATCGATAGATCCCATAAGGTGTGTCCCTTTCCACTGGGTGAGATCGAGGATGAGATCGCCGGTACTCTGCTTGATTGAGAGGTCGGTCAGATTCGCATCTCCTGGCTGTATTCGAAGATCCCCTGCATTCATCGTGATCGAGAGTGAAGTCGGCACCTTCTGCCCAAGGGCAAGATTCCACTGATCCTCTTTTGATATGGGATCAAGCCACATGGATGACTCCTGTTTCATGTTCAGATGACCGACCTCATCCATAGATGTGTACGAGATATCTGGTCCTTTCTGGGCATGCACTCCTGATATGTTCCCTGACATGAGACTGGTAAGGTGATCTTCAGAGATGTTGATGCTCCCGGAGTCCATCTCCAAGGCTACGATTGCATGATTGATCGTTCCCGATTCAATTTCAACCGGAGTAACAGCGGATTGGTATTTTGATCTGTAAGAATTTCCTTCAAGACCTGCGATAATCGCTCCGATAGCGAAGGATACTACTGATATGATGAGCAGCCAGATGATAATCTGCCTGAGTGGTGGAACTCTGATTCCAGTGTTCATAACGTCTCCTTCCCTGAAATTACTTCAATATTCCACCGAAGGTATCTGATCGTCTGGCGGTAGCAGATCCTTGTCAACCAATAATCAAGTGCGATCATGAGAAGGCCTGCTGAAGTAAGCCCAATCCCAAAGAATAATGCTGCCAGAGGTGGTGTATCCAGTTGCATTGGCAGAACCCCGATAAGGATCAGGACAGCATATCCTGCCAGAAATGGCCCGGCACATGTGATTGAGAATCCAATGATCAGGATGAGTACAATCATGAATACAAGGATCAGGAACGGGAGAAATACCACAAACAGGTTGAACAGCCCGAGACCAACTGTTGCAAGAACAGCCCTGCCAATACCTCTGGCTGACGGGCTCTCTTCGGCACGGTTTACGAGAGAGACTGCTGCGTACTCTTTTCCAATTGATCTGGGATCCCCAAGAGCCGATGCTATCTCAGCTTCGGTTCTCCCTTCCGTGATCCCAATCCTGAAGTGCTCATCATAATCTGCAAGGATCTCTTCCTGTTCATCCTCGGGGAGGGCTCGTATCGCCTGCCTGAGTTGTGATAAGTACTCATCCTTCTGCATGACTCACCCCTTCCACCAGGCCGTTTACTGCCACGATGAACTCCTGCCATTCGGCAACAAGTTCATCTCTGATTATCCCGCCCTTTGCTGTGAGAGAGTAATACTTCCGTGCCGGACCTTCTGCAGACTCCTGAAGGTATGTAACCACATTCCCCTCGTCTCGAAGGCGCCTGAGCAGCGGATAAATACTCCCTTCTGATATCTCGAACCGATGCGAGATATCCTGGACCAGTTCATATCCATACCGATCTTTTTCACCAAGTAACACCAGCACACACATCTCCAGAACGCCTTTCTTAAATTGCGCGTTCATCGGTTCCTCCCTTCAGGCGCTTCCCCGAAGAACGGCTTTTTGGTTTCATAATTCTGATTAGTGACAGGTTCCATCGTTTTGGTAGTATCTTGCATTGCAAGATAGTGAATAATCCTTGTACTTACTGATATTAAATGATTTGTGGGCTTAATTTCGCAATCTTCTTCCAAATTTTCCAGTTCATGATAGAATATCATTAAATGCCAGTCATACAAACTTCGGATGGTAGAGTATTATGGATATCGGATCAGCAATTCGGGACTCAGTCGATTATACGAAAGAGTCGGTATGGCAACAGTGGAAACGGTGGATTCTTCTAACCATTATGTCGATCATCTTCCCACTCATTATGGGATACACGTTGGAGATCTATCGGGGAAGGACTCCTCCACCAGAGGTAGAGAACTTTGGAAAACTCTTTGTGAATGGTCTGAAGTACCTCGTGGCAATATGTGTGTATTTTATTCCGGTCCTCATTGTTGGGGTCGTTTCATTCATGGCTATTGGTGTGAGTATCTTCTCCAAAATTGCTGAAGGTGGTGAATTCCATTTCAATATTCACGATCTTGCACCTTACATCCTCCCGATAATCGGGAGTGGGCTTTTGGTATTCATCCTGGGAATTATTACCGTTCTCATCTCATCCATTGGGATCATACGGATGGCACGAACAGAATCGTTCATGGAAGCATTCAATTTCTCAGCAATTCTGCAGACCATTCGTGGGATTGGATGGGGTTCATACCTTCTTGCTTCAGTTGTTCTCTGGGTCATAAGTTTTGTTATGGGCATTGCCTTCAATCTCATCACAGAAATTCCATATCTCGGGTTTATCATCATGTTCTTTGTCTCGGTTGTCTTCACCATCTTTGAAGCACGGTACCTGACTCTCGTGTACGAGAGTGGCAACCAGTAACCCTTTTTTTATTGGCCGGGATAAAGGAGAAGATGTGCAGTCTTCCCCGGGTTAAGGTTCTTACAACGTGTACTGATGATCGGGAAAGACGGCATGAGAATTTTCCCACGATTGACGTGTAGCTCAATCTACGACAAATGCTTTTGTCTCTCCGTTCAAAAACTGTGTATGGAACAACAACAAACCGACCGGGTTCTTTTGATCGTCGGTATGCTTCTCATAATTGCTGTCATCGGCTGGATCGTAGCCGGTGCCATCATTCCAACAAAAATGTCTGATTCCTCAAAAGGTCAGAAAAAGTTTACTTCAACGGGAAAGGCTACTTTAGACTCTCCATGCTGTAAAAATAATAATCAGATCTCTGCCGGATGTCAGTCTGGCGGAACAGCTGGGTGCCAGGGACAGAACCAGGGCTGCCAAAAGGCATGTTCCCGGTCAGGATCCCCCTCATGCGGGCGATCTACCCAGTTCTGATGCTACGGGTTTCGGAGATTTCTGCCCTTATCCCGTATTTTCTGCCCTGACTTTTCTGAACCGATCCAGGAGTTCTTTCAGGAGAGCCCTGCTCGGAAGCAGGAACAGTTCTGCATCGATCTCCTGTTCCGCACACCTCATCTCGGTTTTGAAGAAGAGAACCTGATCTGCGTTGTCTTCGACCTCATGGGTAGCAATGATCGATTCAAGGACAGCATGAGCCATATCGATGGCCATGGATGGCGGTGATGGAAGCAGTATGATAGAGAGCAGGGTTGCACAGGCATCAAGGTATGATGACATCATGATGTTGCCGATCTCATGAAGCATGCTCTGGTCCATCTCGTCGATCTCCCGGTCGTCTTCTGGCTGGCCAAGCATGATATGGGAGAGTCTGAGAATCGACGGTTTAGGTACATGCAGAACCAGTGACCCTCCTGCAGAGACCTGACCTTTTATCTGAAAGATGACCATCGCTGCGATGGTGTCATCAATATGTTCCTGGAGGTTGCTCAGGTTCACCACCAGGATTGATGGGAGTCTGATGGTCACCTTCTGGTTCAGCAGGGTTGAGAGTGCTGCAGCCGCATTCTGTGCTCCTGCATTCCCAAGTTCCCATATCTCTTCTGATTGCTCTTTTGAAAGAAGGATACTTCCGTCAGTTGATACTTCTGAGGTCATGTATATTCCTGCCTCTGTGTCTCCAGACTACCTATGTTGTATTCTGTGAAGTTCGTATCTGATCAGGTCGGCTCTTTATGCGTTCACCCGGTTATGTAAATGATTCCCTCACGCATAACATTAGTATATATATGCATGTAACCGGTGCAGGCATACGTCGTATTTTTTTCTCATCTCCCAATCAAAAATCCTTTTGACAGATTCAATCTCCCTTCTGGTTGTTGCCGGGTGTCATCAGGAGCACCCGACTGTATCACACAGGCGATCCAGGATGCGACTATGCCACTTGACAAAACATCACGCGAGATGGCACGGTTTACCACCGCTGATCCTCCTATAAGATTTCAACCCGGTACGAACAGAAGGAGTTTACTCACCAGATGACAAGTAAGATCCATGATATTTCACTCCTTCCTGATCCGGCGACCCGACTCTTTCAGTTTTCTTCACCATAGTTCACCCCTTCTGCTCCTGTTCCTTCTCCTTGCGCTCTGTTCATATGGTGTCATTGCTGATTCCTGGCAACCATCAGAGGCCAGATCCTGGGTCAAGGTCGATACTCCCGTGGGATGGAGTGTCTCCGTGGATGCCAATGAGACCGCCAAACCAGACGATGTAACGCTCAAGGCTGTATCTCCTGATACGAACTCCCGGCTTATCTACATTCTTGCCCGTACTCCCGAACCTCTGACTATCAATGAGATCCAGCAGTTTCAGAGTAGTTATATGAGTAAACTCGGGTTCAGGATCTGCAAAACCAAGGATCCGATCAAGGATGAGAGTGCAGATCACTCAGCCTATCGCCAGACCTATGTTCGGGGAATCGATGATGCCGCCGTGATCGGAACGGTAACATATCCGGGATGGGGTGTGGCACATTATATCCTGGTTATGCAAGGTCCGGATGCAGTGGCAAAGTATTACGAGTCGATTCCTCCACAGGTCGCAGAACATATCAGACCGGTGACTAACGCGGAAAGCACAGATGGTGTGACGACCCAGACTTCCTGATTGTTATTTCCCTGGATCTCCTTTTACTGCCGAGATCACCGGTCTGGTATGCCCTCATGAGATACCGCTGCTGTGCAGATCCCGGCTTCATGTTTGATGGTGCCGCGTTATCAGCCTTCCATGTATTTTTTCATCTTCCGGAGGGTTTAGCTGATGTGAGAAAAAATATCGTTGCAACCGGTTGCAACATTCTCTCCATCATTCTTTCTTATATCTGGTGGGAAACCGGAGAAACTGGTTTCATGATCCCAACCTCTGAAACCAGGTGCAACGAGTAGTCCGGGGCAGATATTGCAATCAGGGTTCAGGTCCTTTTTTGAAAAAAATTCCTCTTTGAAAAAGGTCTGGTTTCATGTGAAACTGTGACATATTTGTTTCCTCATGATCCTTTATACGGTGTTTCACACAACTCATGTATGTCACAGGGAGATCAGCCAGCTCGGATAAACCTATCACCTGTCTGTCCATCCCAGACAGGATACATCACAGAGTCATACCACAATGTCCTCCTACATCCGTGCCGTATAACTTCATATACACCACCTCCTGTCCGGGCCTGACTGGTGCCTCCCTTTGAAAAATAATTACGCAATGGATTGATCCTCCATTGCCCTGACGTTTGTCAGACCGGATCGCATCTGTGATCCTTTTTCTCCTTCTACCAGAGATAAAAAATCTGGTTATGCCTTATGAGGTATTTGTTGTAAATTTTTTGTTACTATTCAGTTATATGCTAAATCTGACTGGATCTCCAAATTTTCAAACTGATAATTATGAGGATAATTTGGCATCCATAGATCCCCTTCTACTACCTGTACTAAACCTTCAATAATAGAAAGATGATTTTTCTGCAATGTGGATACATAACTCCGATTTTATGAAAAAGCCATTGCTCCCTCATTATAAAACCTTCGGGGTTTTGGATGGTTCATGGAAATAATTCCTCATGATTCCTGACTCTTCACCTCATTTCTGTCTTTATTTCTCTCGTATGACATATTTCCAGGTTCAAGCATCAGAGCATTCTCGTAACAATCATGTGCAGCCTGATATTCTTTGAGTCGAGTAAGACAGATGCCATATGCATTCCATGCACGATGATTCATCCGATCCTCCACAACAATCTGATGAAAGATCTCCGCTGCCTTTACGAAGTCTTCCTGTTGATACAGTTTTATCCCTTCTTGAAATCGATTATGATTTCCATCGGGGAGTTGTGGTTTTTTTGTACCGGTTTTTTGAAGTGGAGTGGTGTTTCCCCCATTGACTTGGATACCCATTCTCGTCACACGTTCCGTCGGGTAACGTTGCTTACGACGCCAATACAGCATGAATCCGATGAGAATGACAAGTAATAATACACCGATCTGAAGACTATTATTCGAAACTCCCGGAAGTAGATCTGGTTCTTCACCTGGCAGTAGAAGATCGGTCATATTCATTACAGAAGCAGAGGAAATATTGACCTGTGTCTCTGTGGAGATTATCCGTCCATCAGCATCCTTAAAACTGGTAACTAGAGGGACCTCACTACAGTTTAAAGGAGCCGTAAAGGTTACTTCAAAGTTTGAAAACTCTGAAGCTTTCAGTATCCCGACCCCGTATTCTTTATTTGGAAAAACTGGCTCAGCAGGGTTTTTAGAGGTAACTGTGACACCATTAGCGGTTTCAAGCCCGGAGTTCGATACATCTCCCTTAACTCTGATATGCTCCCCGGTTGATGTAATATCGACATTGGATATAAAGAGATTTGCCTCTTTTTTATTTTTTCCGATTGTTAAGGGGAGCGTGCATGATGTATTATGGATATTTATCCCATTTTTATACTCCACAGCGAAATCGATTGGTCCTTCACCATGAGGAGTTACATTAAATGGAACCTCCCTGACCTCTCCGGGAGTGAGGGTCCCGATGATATATGATGCAGGAAATACCTCGTGAGGACCTGAATGGGGAACGATAATGATACCAGTTAACTCATTATCTCTTCGGTTTCCAACGTGAAGAATAATCTTCTCCTTTTTATCATCTGCCCACGTATTTGGTTTTTCGAAGATTGATGCATCAAGCGGGATATCCTGAACTTCTACTTTGAACGGATATCTAAGGAAGTAGGTTCCTCTAAATTCCGTAGAGAAAACCGGATAATAGATACCGTTCTTATCTCCAGCCTTTAGTGTATAAGTAAACGACATGGAATTCGATGGTCCGATAGAACCTACTTTTCCGTACTTACTGGAGAGAATATGTATATCTTCAGAACTAATAGACGCGCTGTTAATTCCGACACCGGTGTCTGTTCCTGTATTGGTAAGGAGTATAGTGACAGTTGCCTGGTCACCAGGCATGAGGACAGCAGGGTTTATGGTGCAGTTGCTGACTTGGATATGCTGTGCAGCGATCGTATTCTCAAAGAATGGATCTGGTGATGTACTGTTAGATGTTACAGGGGAAGAAAAAAGAATCCCGCAAATAACAAAGAAAAACAGGATGTTCATGAATTTATTTCTGATGAATACTGGATATTCCATTTTATCTGGAATTGAGTTGTCTCTCATATTATACCTTCAACATACATTTAATATTCAAATCATGCTTTGTTTCTCTCATTCTGATCACTCCTGCCTAAGTGCCTCAATGGGATTCAGGCGGGATGCTTTCCAAGCTGGGTATATCCCGGAAATAAGACTTATAGCAATACCATAACTCATTCCATACGGGATTGATATCAGGGTGGACGGGTCATAGAAATATTTCAACCCGGACATAAGCGATATACTGGTATATCCAATTATTACTCCAGATATTCCCCCAAGAATTGCTCCGAGTAGACCGAGAAGAAATGATTCATAGATGAACATGCACATGATCGCTGATCGCCTAGTTCCTATTGAACGGAGTACTCCTATCTCCCGGTATCGTTCGATAACAGACATGACCATTACATTAAAGATAGATACACCCGCGACGATCAGGGATATTCCTGCTGTAGCGGTGGCACTGGCAGCCTGTTTCTGCATATCTTCAATCCACTGATTTCGGTATTCATTCAGATCAAAAATATCCATAATTGTCTTTCTTTTATTCATTTCTGTAAGAATATTCTGCTTAATCGTCTCGATATTCTTTGTATCCTTAACTTTTACGAGGACATTGTTATATCCTTTGAACATGATCCGTTCTCTGAGCCATGGTTCATATGGAAATATTGCCTGATCAGGAGACATCATCCACATTTGAGGATAGGGTTTTAGAACACCTACAACCCGGGTTGGTATTTCCTGACCATCCTTTGAAATTATGATAATCTGGGATCCTATCCACAGATTCTTTTTTTTGGCAAGGTCTGCCCCGATAACAATTTCATTTCCAGAACGGGGGATATTCCCTACTTGAAACTCAAATAAAAGATTAAGATTCTGGGGTTTAATCCCATATATCGTCGTACTGAGTTTTTCTTTTTTATGTTTTATAGTGTCATCAGAATCGTAGTAATATGGTGCAAAAATGGCTTCTGTACTAATTTTTTGGATCTGATCGGCCTGTCGTTCGGAGATATATGGATCGATTCCTTCCTTTTCGGCATAATCGGTATTCAAATTCACCTGGAACGAATCCAAAGACTTCCACTGCTCCATATTCGTCATAACGGTGACGTTCTGGATCATCCCCATTGAGATGATGGACAATACTCCAATGATTATTCCTATCACTGCAAGAAGGGATCGAAGCCAGTGAAGACGAAGATTATTAGTAGCAAAACTGAATATTATCCTCTGACTGGTCATTATGATTATCCTTCAACTTTCCCGTCCACAATCCTGATGATTCGATCTGCATATCCTGCGGTTTTCAGATCATGAGTGACCATAACTATTGTTCTTCCTTCACGTGTACTCAAGGCAGATAATAATTCCAGGATAGCAGTACCTGTTTTTGTGTCAAGGTTACCTGTGGGTTCATCACAGAGAATTATTGCCGGATCGTTAACCAGAGCCCTGGCAATCGCAACTCTCTGTTGCTGACCTCCAGAGAGTTGATTAGGGCGATGATGCCAAAAATTATCGGGAAGCCCGACATCAGTGAGTGCTTCTTCTGCCCGGGTAGTGTCATGCACCCTCCCTGTCCGGGTAACATATGGATAATGAACATTATTTAAGGCATTGAACAGAGGAAACAGGTTAAAATATTGGAATACAAAACCGAGGGTGTTCAGTCTGAGGTCTGTTAACTGGTTATCGGTCATGGTTCCAGTCGAGTTACCGTCAATCCAGATCTCACCCTCATTAGGTACATCCAGACATCCCATCAGGTTTAGCAGTGTGGATTTCCCTGAACCAGAAGGTCCCATGATCGCAATGAACTCTCCGGGATGGATCTCCAAAGAAACCTCATCTATTCCAGTAACATCTCCGGAATCGAGAGTATAGACTTTGGTAACATTATGAAATTTAATTATTGCATCGTCATATGTATTTCCTTTTTTCCAAGGAAGATTAACTGATTTGATAATAGGATTAATGATATCAGATCCAACTTATGAATTCAGAATATGGACTATTTGAAGAGGTAATTACCTCATTTATACTATTTACTAATAACATCAAATTCATTCAAATATGTTCTTTACAATCTTACAAATTCTGAAAGAACTAATAAGTAGTTTCTTCTTTGTTCTTTATTATCGAGAAGAAACAGGTTTAAGGCTGGGTATAAATACTGGACATCCGGTTTTCAACTTAATATCCTATTTCCCGGTGTTTGATAAAAATATTAGTTGATTTATAGAGAATCTGGAATTTAAACCATCCTGTCGTAATTAAGGATTATTCCTGCAAGATCCTTCTCCTAATTGTGAATATAATAATGATACAATGTATATGTCCTGTTCCGGTTATTGCAGATAACAATCTGAAAATTACCATAATCCTATAGATACTCACAAAGTTGGGGATGAAATTGAGTTTTCAGGAACGACAGATCTCTTTGAACCAACAAAATTGTATATTGATATTGATCCAGAAAAGGATTTTGAGTATTTGAAGAGTTTTATCTCTTATACTTATTATACAAGTGATAATTTGTTATTGTTTTTGCCTAGTGTCCCTCGTCACTTTATTCTACAAAAAAGGGCCGAAATTACTTTATAAAAGTACGTATTACCAAAGTTAATGATAAGAAAAATTAGATGGACATAAAGAAGTTCAATTAATTACAATAGCCTGTAGTCAACCTCCCACGGGTTAGATAGAATAAGAAAAGGCTAATAAATCCATGATCCTGTTCTCCTTTGGTCAGTAGATACAGGGCTATCTGAATTTACAGCACTTTCTTACATTATCAGGATCCCAAATAGTTACAAGAATATTTAGATAAATATAAAAAGAGGGTATTAACTATCCTGATTGGTTTTTCACTCACTAATGTACGTATTATTAGGATTATCAAACCAAATTTTCATTCTATACGTCATCAAAGCAACAAGCAACCCAAAAATTCCTGCAGTAATAAAAACAGCGTTTATTCCAAAATATGCCAGAATTACACCTAAAATTATTGGCGAAAAACTTTGACCAACGTATCTCATGCAACTATAAATTGATATCACGCCGCCTCTTGCCTCAAGTGGAGATATCTGAATAATCTGTGCGTCAATGCATGTCTGTGAAAGTACAAGCCCTAATCCAAACAGGAGTAATAAGAGAAATACTCCGATTATAGAGGGTACAAGGGGCATTACTAACAGCGATAACCCAACAAGAATAAATCCTGCAATAATCACCCGAATTAATGAATATCTGGCTGCAAAATATCTTACCTTTGGTGCCATCACTACACAAGCTATACCCGGGACGGCTAGCATGATTCCAGATACTCCTGAAGCAAAGTTGAACTCATTCTTGAGCATAAAGGGCACATAGATCATCATGGCAAATAAAAGAAAATATATCGAAAAGCCCATAAAAATTGTGTAAAGTATTGGCAAATCTTTGAGATATTTAAGCGCTTCAACGGTACCTTTGTGACTGCTCATCTCCTTCTGCTTTCTGGTTTCAGGAAGAATAATCATAACAACTAAAGCAAATGGCAGGGAAATGGCATAAAAGAGAAATGCATAATTCCATCCCAAGGTTGCCAGTCCTCCTCCGATAATTGGCGCAAATACAGAACCCAAAGCAAATGATATACTGATTTTACTCATTGCTCCTACACAGTCAATACCTGTGTAAACATCACCGATAATCAGCATGGCTAGAGAGGTTATCGCAGCTACTCCAATACCCTGAATAAACCTCATAATCAGTAATGAGTTCACATCAGAGAGAAAAAAACTCACAAGGCCTGTAAGTCCATAGATTACAAGACCGGTCACGAGTATTTTTTTCCGGTTAACACAATCAATGAATTGTCCGATAATCAGTGTGAATATTGCAGTAGAGATAGTAAAAACTGACATCAACATCCCTACCCCTTGGGTAGTTGTATGCAGTGGTCCTACCATTTCAGGTAATACAGGTGTTATAAGTGCTCCCCCAGCCATTGCAAAAAAGGCAGTTATACAAAGCAGAACAAGGTGATAATTTTTAAAATCCATGATAATCCTGATTATTTTACCATAATTCTGGATACATTCTCAATCATATCTTCTAAAGAATTCACGATCAAATTCCTATGATCTGACTCAAATTCCGATAAGAGTATATCCTCCCATTTTAGGGCAATCTGTTTTATATGAGGCTCTATCAGCCTTCCCTTTTCAGTCAGATATATATGATAGGAACGTTTGTCTTCTCCGCTTCTTTGCCTGAAAACATAACCTTCATTAATTAATTTCTGTATGGCTCGGGTTACTGCAGCTTTGTTTATACTTATTGACTGGGAAAGCGACTCCTGGTTTATTCCATCATATATATAGAGTGGCATTAAAATGTAAAATTGGCCGGATCCGATGTGGTACGAAGCCAGTTCGTTATCAAGGTACATCTGACTATACCTATAGAGAAATGAAATTAATTTTCCGATAAATGGTGAATCGCTCATTGTTTTCCTCTAGATTATCTTTGGTTATTCCGAATTGTGCGTAGTTGAAATTTTTCAAGAGAACAATTGCAACAAAGTTGATATGTCAACGGTATTATTTATAGTTGATCAGTCAACCAATGCCAGGTATATGTAACACCATTCCGCCAGGGTGATTAATTGAGGCCGTCCAACGAAGGCCCTATTATTTAAATAGGTCATAAAATTTCTCGACTCTCCACTCTTTTTTCATTTCGTTAATTGCCGTGGGACCGATTTCGGCACCATTATATACTATTGAAACTGGCCTCTATGCTCGTTGGCTCAAACGAAAAAAGGACATTACATGGGACTGTAAATCCAACAAATAGTGTTTCAATCAGTACATTACTTGGAAAAATGGATCTTACCCAGATTGAAATTGAATTGCACAACCATCTCAATTACAGCCAAACTCGAAAATGGTTATATTCACCAATATTATTATTCAAACTCTTGATTGTCCATTCCTTTCGAAAACAATCCTATCGAAAATTCATCAAATCACTAACACTTGAAGATTGCATTGCTCTTGGAATTCCTGAAATAGAGCCCGGAAAATATCATATTCCCTCTGCAAGTAATTTACATGATTTTGCTTACAATCGTTTGCGATTAGACGGCTTTAAGAAGATCATGTACCTAAACGGAGCCATTGCATGTCAATCTATTCAGAATGGTCACGGAATGGTTGATTCAACCCCTATTGAAGCCTCAAGGTATGATAAATATGCAGAATATAATCCCCATTACGCTTGCAGGATGCACAAATATCACATATTTCATTTAAACAACTTTCCACTTTATGGAATATTTTCTGAAGGTAATGCTCATGATTCCCCATATGCAATCCCATTAGCTGAAATTGTTGGTACGATGAATCCAAGCATGATCAAAGTTCAACTTGATGGTGGCTATGATTCCTTCATGATTTATGCGAGATACTGGAGAATTTTCAGAATTCAACCACTAATCGATCCAAGCAAGAACGCAATTTTGAACATAGAGGGGACAATTGAGAGAATTGATCATTGGGTAAATAAAATGTGGAAGAAAGGGGGAGACATTCGAGATTCTATTGAGGAAAAAATGCTATTTCTCACGAATAATGGAAGGGAGAAACAGGTCGGGATGTATCTTCGCAATCAGAACTTACTTAATCCAAATTTCAGAGTTGAATACAAATCAAGGGCAGATTGTGAAAGAACTCATTCACACATGAAACGAATGTTTAATTTCAGTGTAAAATGGATTCAGAAAAGATCTGAAGAATTTTACATGACATTGAATCTCATTTCATATCAGTTTGTATTACTTGCAAATTTAGTAAAAAACCAAGGAAAGGGTCAGGGTCTATCAAAATATTACTGAAAAAATAAAATGCAGATGTCCCATTAAGTAGCGAATGCTATCGAGTTTTTAGTTCTTCTTCGTCTATCAACTGTAATTTTGAGTAGTTTGGATGTTGATTCCCATCCTTTGCAGTGCGTGTATCTATCATTCTATTGTAAAAATTGGTAGTTCGACAAAAAGCGAATTATTTGATTGACAATCTGTCCAATCTACATCTTTTCATTGGACAGCCTCTAATTAACGATATGCGTTGTTGGGAGCCTCTTCTTGTGAATCCGGGATGATACCATACAAAGGATTCTCACAGAATCAATCTGTCATGAATAAAATTTTTATTGATGGCAAATTGAACTGCTAGATGTCCATTGTGATAAAATAAAGGCCTAAATTGTCTAGTAATAATCAAAATAAAAAGGTCGGTTTTTGCAGGTTATGAATCTGGAAGCGTTTATATATAATAATCCTGGCGATGGAAACTCCTAAATCGTAATAATTGCTCGAATCTGAAATGTGGAATCCCCAATACCCAAAAAGCAATTGGAAGAAACCATGTGGGGGAACGAAAGAATCTTAAAACAAAAAAATGTTTTTAAATGGTTTTTGATATGCAATCGCGGGCTGAAAGGTTTACTTACTTATTTGGGGTATTTTTATTCAGAGTATAACTGTCTCTAAATATCATGGATAACTGTAGTATTTGTAGAATTAGCGTAACCAACATTTACGGGCCTGATATGGTCTGCCACATCATCTGGCAGGTCATCGAAGTATTTGCTGACTGAACTGGCTCCGTTCATCAGGAGTGCATACTGATACCTGCCCCATCCCGGATATGCACCTGAACAAACAACGGCACCGTCTTCTGTCCCCTTGATATAGGTCTGTTTCATCGCGGTGTTGCCGTCGTTTTCAGTAAACGACGGTCTATCCTGGCAAAGGCAGAAGCCCTGTTTGTTCATGTACTGATCCTGGGCTCTCATAAGATCTCCCGGAGTTGCCTGGTTGGGATTGTGGTCAAAGAGATACTGGAGCGTGGTTGATCCATCCGGTGATTTTGCTACAAGGGACGTGATGTCAGGATCAAAAGGATCTGTGGAGATATCTCCATAGGTCCAGCCGGGGGGAATATCCACCTGTGCCCACGGGGTGATATTTACCGGATGCCATCCGGTGTTTACCGCAGATACCGGAAAAGAGAGAAGAAGGAATATCAGAATGAAGAGTGTGAATACTGAATTTCTGCCTTGCAGAACTGGAACATACATGTGATGTACATCTCACCGGTTATCAAGAAACAAGTTTCCATGAGGTGAACGAAACCCTTTATCTGCAGTATGAATGTGGCCATTAGGATACCTCAAGAGTTGTGTCAGATATTTTCTGGAGCAGAGATTTTGAACTCCCGGGTACATGGCCTGAAAATTTGTAAGAAAGAAAAACATGTGCTCTCCTTTTGAATAATCTCCATTCTCCAGGCTTTTTATGAGCAAAAAGACCGGAAAGGATATAATTACTTCACTCTAACGCTTTTTATCATGGATGTAACGCTTATCTCATCAATGTTTGAAGGATTACCGAGACAAGGCCCAGGCTTGGATGAGGCAACGGCTTTTGCCTTTTCTTTTATCCCTCCTGATCAAAAAAGAGGGAAAATTCTGGATATCGGATGTGGTTCCGGTATGCAGACCCTCACTCTTGCAAGAATCTGCCCGGCCTGTCAGATTACTGCATCTGATCTCCATCAGCCATTCCTCGATGACCTCACTAACCGGGCAAAAAAAGCCGGACTCGACGGGAAGATTGTAACCCGTAAGGCGTCGATGGATAACCTGCCATTCGCTGATCACTCATTTGATATCATCTGGGCTGAAGGTTCGGCCTTTATCATCGGGATGGAATCAGCCCTCCGATACTGGAAGAAATTTGTGAAGCCTGATGGGTACCTGGTATTTTCAGATTGTGTATGGTTTACTGACTCTCACTCAAAGGAATCACAGGAGTTCTTTGATGAGATATCACCAGGATTGCCGACAGAATCCGGAGCTGAAGAGATAATCAGGTCAGAAGGGTATTCTATCATCGGCTCCTTCAGACTCCCGGATACCGGCTGGTGGAATCATTATTACTCTCCACTCTCTGACCGACTGGGAATGCTGAAAGAGAAATTCGCGAATAATCAGGATGCTCAGTTCATAATTCAGGGATTAGAAAAGGAGATCGATATTCATCGGAGGTACTCAGGCGAATATGGGTATACGTATTTCATACTGAAGCCATCCAGCTAAAAAATCGATCACAACATACCTGCCAGAACAAGGAAACCTGACCTCATTTGCTCTGTTATTATCTTTTTCCCCATTTTGGAAGATGAGTGAGTTCAGGTTACCAGAACAACTGGTTTAGTTTTTTTATTCGCAACAAAAAATGTTTAATTCAATTATTTTTATATTTCATGTCTGAATAACCAGCAGGTAGATATCATTCTATTCACATTAAGACCTATGAACAAGTACTCCCTTGCACTTCTCGTTATGCTGACTGCGACTATTTTGATCTCTGCTGCATCAGCTCATCCGCCAAGTGATCTGAACCTCACGTACAATCAGACATCAGGGAATCTCTCAGCGACCTTTACCCATCAGGTTGCTGACCCCGCAACGCATTACCTGAAAGATGTAACGGTTGCAGTTGATGGGAAAGAAGTTGTGAATGAGAAGTATACATCTCAGCCAACATCCGATGAATTTACGTACATCTACCCGGTTAATGCATCTGTCGGGTCAGTAATTGATGTAAGCGGCCAGTGTAACATTGGTGGGTCAATAAAGCGGTCTATCACCGTTTAATTTTTTTAATTTTTTAGATCTCTCTGCATCTACCACTGTGGAGTATCATAGCCTGCCACCTCTTGCGTTTCTGTCAAGTGTGATCTCTTTAGACAATTTGCTGATCTCCCTGAACTTTTTCTTCTCAAATCGTTTCAGCCCGATCTCTGCCTTCTCCCGTTCAAAAGATACCTCTTTTAGGATCTTCCTATACCTGATGAATCGATCTTGATTCAGAACTCCGTCTTCTATTGCCTGCCTGACAGCACACCCGGGTTCATCATTGTGGGTGCAGTCTGAAAACCTGCATTGTGTAGCATATTCCTGGATATCATCAAACGTTTCTGCGATGCTCTCCTCTGCAGTCCATATCCTGATCTCCCGAAGGCCTGGAGTATCAATGAGTGAACCTCCGTCAGGGAGTGAGAGAAGGTGCCTGACTGTGGTGGTATGTCTGCCTCTTCCATCATCATCCCTGATATCGCCGATTTCCTGAAGCTTTTCTCCAATGAGTGCATTCGTGAGGGTTGACTTCCCGACTCCGGATGAACCAATTATGACAACTGTTTTTTCCGGCCCGAGGTATGGGTTCAGATTATCAAGCCCGCTCTTCTCGGCAGCACTAACCGGGATGATCGGGATCCCTTTTATCTCTGACCTGATCGCTTCTACCTGGTCTGTGATATCAGAGCAGGTGTCAGATTTGTTGAGGATTATCACCGGCAGAGCACCTGAACTCCTGCTTATCAGCAGGTACCGTTCGAGCCTTGAGATGCTCAGATCAGATCCCGGTTCGGTTACGATAAAGACGGTATCAACATTTGCAGCAAGTACCTGTTTCCCTGCAGAATCCCCCGCACCACCACGTTCAAGAGCGGTTTTCCTGGGCAGAATCGCGACGATCATCCGGGTTACTGATTCAGGCTGGTTGAGAACCACAACAAAGTCTCCGACAACAGGAAACATCTTCTTGGATTTCATCGCTCCTGACACCGGGATCGAAATGATGCCGTCCTGAACCATCACTTCGTATCTCGTCTTTTGAACTGTACAAACCCTCCCGGGAAGGTACGGTCCTTCGAATTTTACAAAGAGATCGTGCCAGTACTGGTTCCATCCTGATATTGCAGCCGATGATGAGTTGGAATTGTTTGAACTCATGTGAGGAGAAAGGTCAGTTTCGAAGTATAACTGATTTACCGTACTTTTCCGGGTATTTATTCTAATTATTTCCTGAATCTGGTTTCAGGCGCATTTAGGAGATGTACCAAATGAGTAATTTTTTCACTCATAGTTCTCGGATATGAAACGCTCCTTGTTCTGTAAGGGGTCCAGATCTGATGCATCCGAATATCATCCATCTTACTTTGTCTTCTGAGAGAAACGTTCCATGAGATAGCAAACGTTCTGGATTATATCTGGACGTTACGGGCGATTTTCTGATTATGTCCCATTGTTTCGATAGACTTAACCATACTAAAGATGACCTATCGAACATTAGTACGAGTGAGTTCTTATGAGTTATGCAAATGCGATAGGTTTATTGGTAATTTTTGGTTTATTTGTGGTATGTACAGTCTCTGCTGTGAACGGTACTGAACTTGGGGAAAAGTCAGATAGTATATGGAACGGTACATGGTCAACCCCTGATTATACGATGTATATCATACAAAATCAGTCCGGAATCGGCGGAGAATACGTACCAAGAGATCTGGATTTATTAGATCCTGGCTGGTTTGAAGGGAATCTATCTGAAGATGGAAGAACATTTACCGGTGTATGGATTGAGACCGGGTCAAATACGTACACACTTTCAGATGACAAGATGTCCTTCACCATCAATGGATCTGCAGATATTCATGGCCCCATGACTGAACCTGCATATTACAACAGCAATGCAACAAGAATCGGGGAGATTATGGATTCAGCGAACCCCTGGAGTGGTAACTGGGCTTCACAGAAAAAATCGTATAATCTCACCCAGAACGGTAAATTCCTTTCAGGAATAAACATGCCTCTCACGAACGTGAATGATGAGAACGGAACACTCTCCGGGGTAGTCTCGGATGATGGCACCATATATACCGGAAACTGGACCGAGATAGGTGGATTAACGCTGGTCATGTCAGAGAATGGTACATCATTTGATGCAACCATAACAAAGAGCCTTGATCCGAAGGCATTTGTTGAGAATGTGGTCTTTTCAAAGTAACCCTTTTTTTGTTTAACTTATTATAACCCACCAATTATCGGTGCTCAAAACTGATTTTTTGAGTGATGATACAACACTTCGGTGTCCCTGTCCTGAAGAAAATACAGAAAATGATTTCGCTGCCAATAAAAGTGGTTGTTGAATCTGCAGATTGCCAGATCTAAATAAACCCCAACGGTACCCGTTGGGGGCCCCAGGCAGAACCGGTGAGCAGGACCTTTTCATGCAAAAAGGGTATCGGGTGATTATCCAAGAGCTTCATACAGGATGTAACTGGCAAAGATGATCAGGACAACTCCGATCACACCCCTGAGTACCCGACGCTGCTCAAGCCGCCATTCATTAACCCGTTCCGGTGGCAGGCCGAACAGAACCAGGGCGAGAATGATAAGTAAGGGAAGTACGAAGGCAACATTGTAGACCAGGAGGTACACGAGGGAATGCATAAGGTCAACCCGCATGGAAATCATCGATATGATAGAGAGATAGATCCCTCCAGTGCAGGGGAGCTCGAACATGCCCACCATGATTCCAAGAAGAAACGCAGCAGGCAGGGTGGCCCTGTTCATGATACGACTGATCCGGCCGGCCTGGGATGCAGGAATCGCAAGGGTTGGCATATTCGTTGGAATCAGGGCATCCTTGATCATCAAAATTCCTGCAAGAAGGGCAATACATCCTGCTACAACTGAAAATAATGCCGTTACTCCGGTTGTCTGGATGACCGAAAAAATCCCGAGTCCTGACAGGAAGTAGAAGACAAATACCGCCCCTGTGTAGATGAGTCCGGTTACCAGGATCGCCCGTCTGCTCTTCTGTGCCATCATATTGACAAGCATAATGATGAGTACTGCAAAGGCACACGGATTTATACCGTCAAGCAGCCCGGCTCCGATGATGAGAAGAAATGAAATCTCTTCATGGTTCGAGAGAGAATCTGATGGTTTGAAAAAATCAAACACAGTAGATGGTTTTTGATCCTGTTGTACAGAGAGGATATCTCCCAGGTGAGTTCGAATATCCGGACTGCCTTCCAGGGTCAGGTTCCCGACCATGATGGACGGTGTTGAGAGGTGATCCAGGTGATACCGTTGCTTGTATACAGTAAAGGCTGTCCTGTTCTCTGTACTGTTAAAGAGATCATAGGCCTCCAGGTTCATCTCCGGATGTGTGGGAGAAAATTCATGAAAAAATTCATCTGCATCGCGGCAGGCTCCACAGTGGGAGTTGGTGAAAAAAACTACCTCTCCGGGATGAAGATTCGCTGACACGAGAGAAGGATCTTCCCGGATCAGATCTGGCAGAGTGTCCGAGGGGATTTGGGATCCGTTTGCAGCATAGACTTCAGCAGCAGCCGGAAAGATAAGAAGACACAGAAGGAGAAGGAAACCTGCCCAGGCTGTGATGTATCTGATATGAGAGTTCATACTATTTGTTTCAGATTTCAGCGATGTGATAGAACCATAATTATACATTTTTTACCATCAGTCAATGAGAAGAATTCCAAAGGAAGACGGACTTGTATGAAATGGAAATATGATCTCCATTCCTGCGAGTTTTGCTGTTTTCAAGAGATTTACACCGAGTGCATCAGCCGGAAATCGTCGTTTTGTCGGGTGAGCACAAGACCCGGAAAGACCGGTACAGGTATCACAAAGCACACACGGCCCTGGCATCAGTGCAACTGCAAAAGGATATCCTGCGGTGAATGCTGACTTTTCGAGGTTCAGCATTGCATGATGAAACTTCTTGCAATCCTCTCCAAATTCTGAGAAAAATACCTGTAACTCTTCTTTCTGATCAGAAGGAGCTGTCGGATCAGACATCACTTTGAGGAGTGAGGAAGATATCTCATCACTGGCTGTAGCCGCTGTCTGGAATCGTACCAGAAGTGCATGTGAATAATCCCTGATCACACTCCTGAACTCATCAGGTGTAGGAGAATGTGGAGGACAGACGAGTGATGTTCCGTAGTATGGACATCCTGAGTTACATCTGAACGTACCCCGGTTTTCCACAACGATACCATCTGCAGGAATAAGTCGGGATTCAACCGCTCCGGCTACATTGGCATATGCCTCTAAAAACTGAAAGGGGTTCTGCAGTGATCTGTTCATCATTACCATTCCGGTATTCATAGATTGAAACGTCATTTCATGAACCTGAATTTCTAAAGATAATCCTCACGTAATTGAATATGTGTCATTAATCTCCCATTACTTGATAATGGCAAGTGGGTGAAATTATTACACTTATGATATGATTTAAATCAAGAGGATTTAAATTCTATACTGATAGCGATCTCATCTACTTACGTAAAGGTAATCGGGATGTACGAAAAGAATGGGAAGACCTACAGCTGTCCGGTTGAGGCGACACTTGACGTTATCGGGGGAAAATGGAAGCCAGTCATACTCTGGATGATCAGGAAGAAGGTGATGCGTTTTTCAGAGTTACAAAGGGTAATACCTGAAATTAATTCAAAAACGCTGACAAAGCAGCTTCGTGAACTTGAACAGGACGGGATAGTATTACGAACTGTATATCCTGAGATTCCTCCGCGTGTTGAGTACTCAATTACAGAATTCGGAGAATCACTTGTCCCGATCATCCAGGCCCTCTGCTCATGGGGGGCAAAATACCTAGGAACCGAGTGTCAGGCGAAAGATGATTGATCTGTCCGGTGTGTCCACAACCATTATGTGAATCCGGGCATGAGAAGCAGTATTACAATACATGCTGTCGTTTTACATGCTCTTTCGGGTCAGTTTGTGAGACACAGATCGTGGCTCAAAAAAAGGAGGATCTCTGGTTTACCCGTTCAGCCTTGACATAGACTCATCGATCCTGGTGGCAACCGTTGAGAGGTTGCTTATGATGGTTGATACCTGGTTGAGAGCCGCAGAGGTCTCCTCTGTTGCAGCAGCGGATCCCACTGCCTCTTGTGCAGTCTCGGTTGACATCTCCTTCACTTCAGTGATGCTGGCAGTGATCTCCTCCACTGCTGCTGCTTCTTCTTCAGTGAGACCAGCAACCTCTCCCATATTCTTTGAGATCTCCTCTACCTGATCTGCAATGGTGTGGAAGAACTGAATCGTGTCGGTGATTGCAACAGATCCCCTTGATACTTCAGTGGTTGCATGACCCATTGCTGTTGCAGCCTGTTCAGACTGACGTTGCAGTGATGTGATAATCCTTGAGATATTCTCTGCGGAACCCTGTGACTCCTGGGCCAGAGTCTTGACCTCGTCTGCAACGACTGCAAATCCCATACCCGCTTCGCCTGCACGGGCTGCCTCTATCGCAGCGTTCAGTGCAAGCAGGTTGGTCTGATCTGCAATGTCGCTGATGATCACGACGATTTTGTTGATCTCAACCATCTGGGCACGGATCTCTGATATGATCGTTCCGACATCACCCACAGCTCCATTGATTGCGGATATTCCGTTCTCTGCTACTGCAGCCTGGGTAACCCCCCTTGTTGATGTGTCGTTTGCCTCCTGGGTAAGTTTGCTCACCGCTTCTACCTTTGAGGCAACCACAGTGACAGAGGAGGATAACTCTTCCATAGCAATCAGAACCTGCTCAACCGCGTTGACACTCCGCTCAGCGTTTGAACTGACGATTCCCGAACTCTGGGCTATTGAAGCAGAACCTGCCGTAATCTCTTCTACACTGGCCGCTGCCTCCTCTGATGCAGCAGTGAGGTTGCTCACCTGTTCGGAGATATCTGATATTGCCTTTGAGAGTTCATACCCGATGGTGTTCAGGCCGTCTTTTAATGCGATGAGATCCCCTCTCACGGCAACGTTCTCATCAAACCGTGCACTGAATTTGGCCTGTGCATACTGATCTGAAACCCTCAGTGCCTCGTTCAGTGGGGTGGTGATGGCATCAAGCATGTTGTTGATGCCGACAATGATGTTCTGGTATGCACCTGAAAACTGTGCGGTGTCACCTCTTGCCTTGAGCCTTCCTTCTTCTGCCTCATTAATGAGGGTTCCCAGTTCTCCGACAATTCCGTTGATCGCTGCGATCAACTGGTTGAATGCAGGGGCAATCTCATCCTTGTCATCCCGGGGAGGAACAGAGAGTGCGATATCACCTTCGGCTACCTGTTTCAGGCCAGCGATGATGACAAACTGGAGATCATCGGAAAATTTGTCCATCGCCATAGCCAGAGTCCCGATCTCATCTTTACGGTCCATTCTGAGTCTGTTACTCAGATGCCCAAGACTCATCTCCTGCATCATAAAGGCACCTTGAGAAAGAGGGCCTGTGATGCTTTTGCTGATAATTATCCCAAGAGATAGTGCCAGGACGGCTCCAATCAGAATAACGATAATCAGTGTCAGAATAACTGTTGAGACTGTTGTTGCTCCTTCTTCCTTCAGAGCCTCTGCATCCTCACGGTTTATCTGAACGAGTTTATCAATAGCATTGGTGAATGCCTTCCTCTCATTTACAAGATCGCCTGTCGTTAGCGCTGCTATTGCGGCCTTACTATCACCTGAATCGACGATCGTATTAAAATCAGCGAATGCGGTCTTATACCCCTTCCATGATCTGACTGCCTCATTGAATATCGCTCGCTCCTCATCAGATACGATATACGATTCATATACAGAGAGGTTTTCGTCAACAGATTTCATGAGGGCGTCACTATCAGCCCTACTGCTCTCCCTGGTCTCCGGGATAAGATATATACCCGGGGGATTTCCACGAAGATGCCAGATCTGGGACTGCATCGTCTCTAATATGTCAGTTGGAACGAGTTGTTCATCATACATCTGGTTAAGATATGTATTGGTTGTGGTCACCCCAACATACCCGGTTCCCCCTACAAGCACCATAATGATCACAACTGCAAGAAACGATCCAATCAGTTTCCTGCCAATTGGCATGTCATCTAAAAATTTCATAAACCCCCTCCGAATATGATTAGTGTTCCTCTATAGATGAATATATTATTTATGTTCCCGGTTTAATCCCTTCAAAGCACCGTTTTTTACTATTTTGGGAAGAATACGGGAAGATATAATTAAACCTTTCCAGACAGTGTATCTGATTATTCATGGAGGACAGGCTGAGGATTTATATACTGGGTTCAATCGGCACAACCATTTAATGTTCAATTCATTCGGCGTTTTTATTAACACAGAAATTTATTCGGATGAGACATTTCACTCCCGAATTCTGAAATAGTAACTAATGATCACGAACATTCCCCAATCAGATACCATCACCACGTTACACTCTGATCAAAGTAGTCAGACTCCTGCTTTCCATCCTGATCTCCCCCCAGAATTGTCTCTCCCATTATCCAATCTGAGTGGTGTCTGTACAGTTCTTGTTGTGGATGATGAACCCCTGTTTCTTGATCTGACACGAAGGTATCTTGAAAGAATCGGATATATTCAGACAATCTGCTGCAATTCTGCGGTGGAGGCATGTTCAAAGATTCATGATCCTGAAATCGATGTTATCGTATCTGATTATGACATGCCTGGTATGAATGGGATCCAGTATCTCTCATGGCTGCGTGAATCGGGTTGTCATATTCCGTTCATTCTTTGTACCGGCAGAGGAAGGGAGGAGGTGGTTATTGAAGCCCTTAATTGTGGAGCATCGTATTATATCGGCAAGGGCTGTGACCCAAAACCAATGTATGCTGAGTTATGCAATGTTATCCGCCAGATATCATCGAATATCAGATCTGAAAAGGCTATTCGTGAGAAGGAGCATCTGATTGGATCCATCTTTCAGCATCTTCCAGATCCTACCTATGCAGTTGATCTCTCCGGAAAAGTTATTGCATGGAACCGGGCCATGGAAGAACTGACCGGCATCTCCCGGTTACAGGCTGAAGGAACAAACATAAACCACAGTTCATTACCATACATCCATGCACAAACCGGACTTCCAATTGAGATGGTTCTTGGTTTGAGAGTCGATCTTCCTGATCCCTTTGTTCTTCTTCTTCAGACACCAGGGATGGTGATGAGCGAGATCAGTGTAGTGAATGAGGATCTCAATACTGCGGTCTACTGGGTAAAAACCACTTCACTCAGATCAGAATCCGGCTATCTTATTGGAGCGATTGAGACAATCCGCGATGTTACTTCTGAAAAGAAGACTGAACATGATCTCAGGGCAAAGAGCCAGTATCATCGAAGCCTTGTAGAAACTCATATTGATCCCCTGATAACACTGGATGAAGATCTGGTAATATCAGATCTCAATCTTGCTGCAGAAGAGGTCATTGGAGATTTGAGAGAAAATATTATGGGAACACCCTTTCCTCATCTTTTCCAGGAGAGCAATTTTGTAGGGAAGGCCTGCACCAGAATTATGCATCAGTCTATGCAGATCCGGGATGTCTCTTTGGGCCTGATCACAAAAGAGGGCATAAAACAAGTCCTGCTCTTTGCAGTCCCCTGTACTGGAGATCTATTGCCGGGTGTAAGAATTTTTGTCGAACTTCATGAAAAACCCTTTTCAGGAACAGGGAGAGGGGACTCTGTTTCAGGGTCATGATGCTGATCTTCTTTTTCTGACTTTAATTCTACACAACCCATCCTGGTATTCCTGAACAATGGCGGAGGGACCCGGATACTGAACGATGCTCCTTCTCCGAACCTACCTGATTCCTCAATTCGCATTCTGCACGATGAGAGTATCTGATCACTCAGATAAAGCCCTAAACCTGAGTTCGTGCCATGACCCGGTCTGAAGATGGCATGTTTTTCTTCATCTGGTATTCCTGTTCCATCATCTGAAATGTATATGACCAGATCAGAATTATCATGGAAACACCCGCATCTGATTGTGCTTACCGTTTTTCCATGTCGTGCGGCATTTTCAAGAAGATTAAAGATAACTTTGTTTATCAGCGGATCACCATGCAGCTCAACTCCATGGAGGTTGTTTTCGATGGAGATCTTGGTAGTATCAAGGCCCTCGACAGCATTGTCAATAACTCTGCCGATGTCAAGCCATGTCCGTGTGGATGATCCAGGTATGAGAAGATCGCCTGTTCCTGATATCTGGCGATACATCGAGGTTGCAGTCTGCTCAATCCGGGAAACAATCTCTGCAGTTCCTGCCTCTGGTTTTTGTTCCTTGAGAAGATCAAGATACCCGTACAGTGCAGTAAGTGAGTTGAGAAGATCATGACGGGTCAGTGTAGAAAGCACCTTATACTGCTGACTGCTTCTCTGGATCGTCTCCTGAATCTCATCTGATGATACCTGCTCCTGTCTTATCTCCTTTTCTGCTAATGGGATGCCTGCATCCTGTAATCTGGTGAAGAGTTTCAGTGATGAACATGTCTTTTCTCCTGCTGGTGTTTGCAGGAACCGAACCAGATTTCCTATTGCTGCAGTAGTGACCGGTGTTAGTTCATGCTCAATAATGCATGCCTCGGCATTTGCGATATCGTTGGGAACCCCGATAAACTCAAAAAAGCGTCGCAGCATTTCATGGCGGATGTGAATTATTTCACCGTGAATACGACCTTCAGGTGTCAGGTATACACCTTCATACCGTTTCCAAACAACAAGATTCAGCGATGCAAGCCTTCCTACCATCTCAACAGCAGAAGAAGGAGATATCTGAAGGTTTTTTGCGATCTCGCAGGTGCGTGCATACCCACGGTTCTGACTTACTACAAAGATTGTTTCAAGATAGTCTTCCATTGTCTGCGACAACTTCAGTTTTGCAGGTTTCATATGAATTCCTCCTGAACAGGTTCATTCCTCGTTCTGTAACCTCTATCCGTACCGGGGTGTTAGCCTGTACTGCTTTGCAGGAGCAGGAGCAATGTACGCATCTGGTTCCGTTCTTTTCACAGGCACATGTTCCATGTTCCTGTTCGCATTTTTTCAGATACCCGGTGCTGCAAAGCAGGGATATCCATCCATGTACAGAACTGATGGGGAGATTCAGTTCTGAGCTGATATCAGTGAGCATACACCCTCCCCGGGAGTTGATGAATCCGAGAACTTCAAGACCTTCGCTCATCATAACTCACCTTCCTGTGAACATCCGAAGAGAAGATTCCTGATTCCCGGATAAGCGGGTATGGCAAGCAGAGCTGCCCAAATAAATCCTGAACTGATGAGAGCAACCGGTTCTGCTGCCTCTCCTTCAATCATGAGTGAGAGAAGATTTGCACCAGATATAATAACTGAGCAGACTCCGAATATCAGGATCAGAATAATCCCGGTGTATCCAAACTGGACCCATCGTGCATGATCGCGTGATCCTTCATACAGCCCAGTTGCCAGAAGGGCTCCGAGGAGGAGCAGGATGCATCCTCCCGGGATATCCGGAGTTACAGGAATCCCTTCTATCCCAATGCCTGAAATGATCGCAAGTATACCACCGAATACGGTTACGACTGTGAGAACCACAGTCCAGGCATACAGATTTTTATGTGGAATGCTGTTGATTGACATATTTATGCTCCAATGATGAGCGTTGCGACGATCCTGGTTACCCCGGCCAGGACAAATGCTACAAGAATACCCCAACCGAGAGCGATTCCTGTCCATTTCCAGGATCCCATCTCCTGTTTGATGACTCCGAGGGTTGCAACACATGGAAGGTAGAGAAGGACAAAGACCATGTAGGCAAGAGCCGTTGCTGGTCCGAGTGCCGGATCACCTGCAAGGGCTGCCGCGAGTGAGTCTTCACCACCGTACAATGTTCCAAGTGATCCGACAACGACCTCTTTTGCGATGAATCCGAAGATGAGTCCGACTACAAGTTGCCAGGTAAAGCCTAGTGGTGCGAAGATCGGTTCTGCCAGGTGACCGAGTGTGCCTGCAAGACTCTCTGCTGATCCATACTCAACACCGAATGGAAGGGTTGCAAGGATCCAGACAACGATGACACCGCCGAATATGACTATCCCAGCCCGCTGCAGGTACTCTTTTCCCCTGTGCCACATGTGTAAGGCTGCTGCATGGAGTGTCGGGCTCCGGTATGGTGGAAGTTCCATGATGAACGGAGAAGGGTCATCGTGAAATACCAATCTTCTAAAGAGCAAAGCGGTTCCGATCGCTGTCAGGATGCCGAGTATATATAGGAAGAAGATCACGGTCCCTGCCTGAACCTCGAAGAAGATGCCTGCAAGGAGAACATATACCGGAAGGCGAGCAGCACATGACATGAACGGTATCGAGATGATGGTGATTATCCGATCAGCCCTGCTCTGGAGCGTTCGTGTTGCCATGATCGCCGGGACATTACATCCGAACCCGATGAGGAGCGGAATAAACGAACGGCCATGAAGTCCGATCGAATGCATCAGCCGGTCCATGACAAATGCTGCCCGTGCAAGGTACCCTGAATCTTCGAGCAGTGAGAGGAGCAGAAACAGAATGAAGATGCTCGGGACAAAACTGAACACTGTTCCGACTCCTCCGATAACTCCCTCAGAGAGGAATGAGGTCACAGTCGGATCAAGTCCGATCTCTCCAAGTGATTCTGTGATACCTCCGAACAGGATCTCAAGTCCCGATGCCACCGGTGCCGAGGCACTGAATGTCAGTTGAAATGCGAACCACATGAACGAGAGAAAGATCGGAATTCCGAACCACCGGTGTGTCAGGACCTGATCGAGCAGGTCAGTCGGCATCACCCTGCACATGGAGCAGCAGACTGCACAACTGGTCACCTTTTCAGCAGCCTTGTACCGGGCCAGCATAATCTCCTGAATATGTCCATCGACTTCTGCTGGATCGCAGGTGTCGATGACCGGAATTGTTACCCCTGCCTGATGGAGTCGATCTGATAGGGGCTGATCTCCTTCAAGGAGCCTGATTGATGCATATTCAGGGGTCAGGTTTGTTAGGTGCTCTCGATGATTCTGTATTACTCCGGTGATTGCATCCAGATGGGCAGTTATCGACGCTGGATAGTGGACAAGTGGGGTTCTTTTTTCTCCTGCTTTCCCTGCTTCACTGACAATGGTCCTAACCAGTTCATCTACCCCGGTTCCTTTACTGGCCACGACCTTTACAACCGGATATCCGATGTTTTTTGACAGGCAGGCTGCATCGATTGTGATACCTGATTCCTGTGCAAGGTCAACCATGTTCAGGGCGATGATCATCGGTAGACCGATCTCTGTCAACTGAGTAGTCAGGAAGAGGTTCCGTTCTATGTTGGTTGCATCCACGATCTGGACAATAACGTCCGGATTAGAGGTCAGGAGGGCATCACGTGCAACCTGTTCATCAGGCGTGAATGCACTGAGGCTGTATGTTCCCGGTAGATCAGATATTCTGAGAAGATCTGAGCCGCTCTTTCTGGTTCCTTCTTTTATGTCAACGGTGACTCCAGGGTAATTTCCCGTGTGCTGGTATACCCCACAGAGTGTGTTGAACAGGGTTGTTTTACCAACGTTGGGATTTCCTGCAAGGAGGACTTTTATTTCCGTCATGCTGCACCTGAAACCGGTTTTACGAGTACCATGCTTGCAGCTCCTGTTCCAAGGGCATACCGGCTTCCACGAACCCTGACGATGACCGACTCATTTGCTTTCTGGATAATCATGAGTTCTTCTCCAACAGAGATTCCTAATTGGCTCAACGTACTGGCAAGGTATCCGGTTCCTGATATGTGTTCAACCCGTACGTGATCTCCTTCTTTCATCAGGCTGAGCGGGACCATGTTACATCTCACCTTCTGGTGAAACGGTTATCATCGCGGCTTCGGATCTTCTGATCGAGAGTTTGTATCCCCTGATCTGGCATTCTGCCGGATCACCGAGCGGTGCCCAGCGAATCAGTTTGAGTGTTGAACCAGGAATTACACCCATCTCCATCAGTCTTCGCTTGATCATTGGATCCCCTGCGATTCCGGTGATAACAGCGGAAGTCCCAGGGGCTATATTTTCAACAGTTGTAGTTTTCATATTTGATCTTATAAGTTTCGACCAATCTAAATTTGCTCGTTCAATCATATAAATCTTAATGCAATTGATCTATTATGGTACTAAAAAAGCGCTGGATAAAGCTCTTTTACGATTTATCGCTGATCACGCGGAATGAGCAATCTCATAATGCTGTGCAAAATCTGCTATAGTCGGGAAAAATGTGCGGGGGTAGTTTCGGATCCCTCTTTCGATCCTTACATGATGAGGGCAGGTGTAATAGTCTTCGAAATGGCAATGAGAATATATACGTCCGTGATACCCGGACAAGGAGGCACAAAAAAATTGGACATCTAGTGGACAAGAGAATTCATGATGCAATACCTGCCTGATTGCAACTCATCAGCGATAATGTTCAGTACGATCGCTCCTCTCCAATTTCTCGGTTTTTATACATAGCAGTATCCCTTTTTCTCTCACTCGCATGATATGGTTCCATTCCATTGTGACTGTAGTATCAGGGCTGACGCATAATCAGCGTTGATCATTATCCCTTCAATTTGATCTCATATCTTCCATGGGACTGGTTCCAGTGAGCAATGGGAAAATACCTGGCCTGTAAATAGTTCGGGTATCCCCACAAAGCCTTACGGTGTAAGGGGATCGGTAATTGTTCTCGAAATATGAATAATAGTATAGGCGACCGTGATACCCGGGCCCTGGAGGTGACACTGGAAACGAGAAATCAGACTAAAACATGAGGAATTCGAATACCAATATCATCCATATCAAAACCACAAGCGGGAAAATCCCGAACATTCTCGCCTTTATGAATGTTCAGAGAAAAATGAGATGAGTCTTTTTTTTCGTTGATAGTGAGCTGAATTATCTTCTGACCAGTTTGTGACAGAAGTATTACATATGTTCGTTCACAGGCCATTTCCCTTGGTCCCTTCGGGTACAGTTCGTTTATCTGTTCGTATCTGGATCACTTCACAAAAAAGTGGTATTATCTGCGTAAACAGTAGTCTGGATCACTCTTCTTGTACCGTATGAAACATACGGAGTGCTGGCCAGATGAATAAAACCGGGAGAGTTCCAACTCCGATGGCTATCCATTGAAACAGGGAAAGTGGCACAGTTCCGAACATTGATCCACCGAATTGTATGATGAGAATCTGAATACAGATGATCAATCCCATGATCCCGAAAAATACCGGGTTTCCTTTAAACAGAGGAGGCATCACCCCGTTAATTCCCCTGCAATTTATTCCGTTCCACACCTGTGCAATAACAAACCCTGCGAAGAAGGCAGACGCCTGTTCCTGTGGTGAATGCATAAAGGGGATTCCCAGCATAAGTGCCGCGATTCCGGCGACGATATAAATTCCGGCAGTTACCAGGATTGCCCTGACCATATACGGTGTGATCACTGAAGCCGACCTTGGGATGGGGTTTCGTTCCATGAGTGCCGGGTGAGGTGCTTCAGAACAGAGGGCGAGAGCTGCCAGAGAGTCCATCACGATATTGATCCAGAGTAACTGGATGATGGTAAATGGTGGGGCAAATCCGAGAAGTGGTGCTATGAAGGTCAGCAATGCTGCAGCAATATTGATTGTGAGCTGAAAGATCAAAAATCTCTGGATATTCTCATATAACGCTCTTCCCCACCAGATCGCCTGCTCAATCGTCGGGAAGGAGTCGTCCAGAAGAATGATGTCACTCGCTTCCCGTGCGACCTCTGTCCCGGCAATCCCCATGGCAAGACCTACATCTGCATTCTTCAGAGCAGGAGCATCATTTGTTCCGTCTCCGGTTACTGCAACCACCTCACCGTTTGCCTGAAGGGCCCGGACAAGCAGGAGTTTATCGTGAGGCTCTGACCTGGCGAGAACCTGAATATTGCCCGCAACTTCCTTTCGTCTTTCGTCTGACAACTCCCTGAACTCAGGACCGGTCATAACACTACCGGTTCCGAGAATGCCGGTCTCCCGTGCTATCGCAGATGCTGTCTCGGCACTGTCGCCGGTGACCATCTTTACCGTGATTCCTGCATCTTTGCAGGTCTGTACTGCATCCGGGACATCGGGGCGAACTTCATCACGAATTCCTACAAACCCGTCCCAGGTGAGAAGAACCTGATCCGGTTCTGATGAGTTGATCTCCCCATGAGCAAACGCCAGTGTCCGCATGGCCCTGCCTGCCAGATCGTGCAGATGGGTTAAATCAGGGACCGGATTACATTGTGCTCCGATAATCTCCGGTGCCCCTTTTACCAGAATAAACTGCCTTGTCCCGAGAGCGACAGTTGTTGACATCTGCTTCTTCTTTGAATTAAAAAAAATCTGGTGCAGGGGTGGCCAGGCATCTCTGATCTCCTGATACCCGATTCCGGCACGGTGAAGCCATCTGAGCAGGGCAGCCTCGGTAGAATTTCCAACCGTTATCAACTGCCCATCTACATGTTCCAGCTCAGCAGTACTGTTCACTGCAGCATTCAGGGAGATCCAGCCTGCAGGATCAGCAGGAAGACTTTGGACATCGACCGGAACTTCGATGGAAGAAGCAGCAACTTCCATCTGGTTCATGGTGAGGGTCCCGGTCTTGTCTGTACAGATAACCGTGACCGACCCGATGGTTTCACAGGCGATAAGCCGTCTGACCAGGCTCTTTGCCCGGGTCATCTTTCTCATCGTAAGAGCCAGGGATACTGTCACACTGACAGGAAGGCCCTCAGGAACAGAAACGACGATGATGACAACGGCAAACATGCAGGCATGCAGAAAGATCCTGAAGATATCAAAGGCTGATTCAGGTGGGGCTGCAAGAACCAGATCCTGAACCAGCACAAGAATAATGATCAGAGCTGCCATCACATATCCGAATCTGCTGATGAGGTGAGCAAGATCCTTTAATTTGACCTGAAGCGGAGTATCCGGCCGTGTCCCTTCGGTGAGCGATGCAGCGATCAGGCCCATCTTTGTATCATCCCCGACTGCAGATGCGATCAGGATTCCACGTCCAGACGTGATATATGAACTTTTCAGGGCTGTATCATTCTCTTTTTTCCCGACCGCCTCACTCTCGCCGGTGAATGCAGACTCATCCGCTTCGATATCGGATGCCTGGAGAAGGAATCCGTCAGCAGGGACCATATCCCCGGCTTCGAGCAGGATCGTGTCTCCAACTACAATATCCCTCATCGGAACTGTTGTCGGGCTTTTGTTTCGTATTACCTTGACAGCGGTGTCCTCACGCATCGCGTTCAATGCATCAAATTCCCGGTTACTTCTGAATTCAGTAATAAATGCAATACTGGTTGAGAGAATTACTGCAAGTGCAATGCCAATAGTATCAATAAGACTATTGCCTTCGATAATGGCAACGATGGCTGAGAGTGTTACCGCGATGAGCAGGATCCTGATGATGGGATCCTGGTATTTATCCAGGTATTGTTTCCATACAGGGATCCGTTTGGGTGGAGCTAGCTCATTCTTTCCGTACTTGTTCCGGGAATCAAGAACTTCCTCGGTGGAAAGACCATCTCTGCTAAACGTGCCCTGGTCCGGTGAGGGGATCATGGTGATCCATGATCATGTTGTATAGAGACATCAGAATACCGGTATACCTCATACGATGAGTTACCGGTTATGCCCCTTCTGGAATGATCTACCGGTGAGAGGTCTCATTGGTAGCTTATTGAATCATGGATCCTTTTTAGGTGAGAATACAAATAAAATCGTGATTATTCATGAAATGGCAACGTGATTCCGGACTTTCCGGAAGAATATTTCTCACATGGGTCCTGCTGTTACTTGTTTATCTGATCTTTATGGGAGTCCTCATGGCTCTGGGCCTTCCATCCATGTTCATCATCCTCATTGCTGTGGGGATGGGTCTTATTCAGTACTTCTTCTCTGAAAAACTTGTGATGATGACTACCGGTGCACGGGTTGTTGAAGAGGATGAATACCCTGATCTGCACCGGATGATCGAGAAGTTATGTATAGAAGCAGATCTACCAAAGCCTAAAATTGCAATTATGCAGTCGCCAATGCCGAACGCATTTGCGACCGGCCGTAGTCCTCATCATGCCCTTGTTGCTGTCACCGACTCTATTATGGTAACCTTGAACAAGGCAGAACTGGAGGCTGTTCTTGCACATGAACTGTCCCATATCAAGAACCGTGACATTCTGACGATGACAGTTGCAGGTTTTGTGGCAATGATCGCTTCCATGATCATGAACAACTTCCTGTTTGCTTCACTCTTCAACCGTGAACAGGGAGGAGCGTGGATTATTGCAGGAATTGTAGCAGCTGTAGTGTGGGTTTTTTCAACCATGCTTATGATGGCGTTGTCACGATATCGTGAATTTGCTGCAGATCGCGGTGCTGCCTTTATCACTGAAGATCCTGACGCGTTAATATCTGCACTCAAAAAGATCAGTGGAAGAATGGAACGGGTTCCTGTAGAGACCCGGGCAGCAGCTGAAGGTGTAAATGCCTTCTACATTATTCCAGCAATTTCCGGCCAGTCATTTGCTGCTCTTTTCTCAACTCACCCGGCATTAGAAAAACGGATTGAGAATCTTGAGAACGTTCGTAAAGAAATTCGTGGATATTAATCCTTTGAACTCTCTCTTTCGGTAAATTATCCAGGCTTTCCGGATAGAACTATTTTTATTAGCAAAAACCAGAGAGTATTTCTTTTCTGCGATTCAACGAGATATGACGTATGCAATATACCAATCTGGGTTTTGCATTTGGTTTTTTTCTCATCTCATTGAGTTTTCCCCTTGATTGTCCTATTCATGAGTCCAGGATCTCCCTTCCTGATGTATCAGGCAGGGAAGAGAATGAGACCGAGAATTCTCATCCTCGCCCGAGGGATAAGGCCGGAATGGATTACCATTCGGTATGGTCTGGCCTGTTTGCTGATATTGATCAGGCATATCGGACCCTTCTGAGACAGCTCAGAGGATACAGGAAGATAACAACCCATAATGTTCTGGAAAATGAGACCCGGAGAAAGATATTTGCCCTCATCTGCCTGAACCCGGGAATTGATCTGACCAGGCTTGCCCTGCTCTGTGAATGTAATGAGAGAACACTGCGGTACCATATCAATCAGATCGCAGAAAAGGACTACATTACTGTCTATGACCAGGGAAAATCATTTCATTTCTTTGAGAACCATAATGAATTCTCGTTAAAAGAACAGAGGTTTTTGTCATATTATTCGTCAGGCCAGACCGGAAAAATACTTTCATTGATTCATCAAAAGCCGGGAGTTACCCGCCGGGAACTCGCTGATCATCTTGGTGTATCCAGTCCCACCGCTACCCGCATGGTTCAGATCCTGGTACATGAAGAGTGTGTGCACCTGGTAAAAGAAGGAAAGTACACAAGACACTTTCTGACCGGCGACTCCTGTTCCATCATTCAGAGAATAATTCCCGCGTGAATCACCTCTGTTCAGCAACAGATTCTGCGATTTTTTTCATACGCAGGTATTTTTTCTCTCCCTCTAAATCTATAATATGGCTGCTCTTCGTGATTTTCCACAGATTGATCGGTTTCTTTTTCTCGGAGCGTGCTGTTTTATTATTCTGACCGGGCTGAAGATGGCAGGCGGTTTTATCGGTCCACTTCTGATCTCAATATTTGCTGCAATCATATTCTCCTTCGTCTCCTTATGGTTTCAGAAGAAAGGATTCTCCATCCGTACATCCGGATATATTGCTTTTACTATCTTTGTCGCCTGTCTAGTCATGGTAGGTGCAATCATAGTGCTCTCGATCTCTCCTCTCATCAGTCATCTACCAAAAATATCAGAGGGGATCAATTCAAATATTCATATTCTTCAGGGATCCCTCTCTCAATTCGGGATAGATCTTGGGACAATACTTCCTGTAACCCAGATGACCGGCTCACTCTCATCTTTCTCTCCTGACGCTGTTTATTCTGTCATCGGTCAGTTTTCAACGCTATTTATCGTCCTTTTTACAACACTCTTCCTTCTTCTGGAAGCAACATCATTCTCCCGAAAAATCAATTCAATTCTTGGATCCCAAAAGCAGGAACTCGCTGACCAGATCAATGAATTCGGGTCTATCGTATTAGATTATGTCATCATCAGGACAAAAGTGAATTTAGTTACCGGAGCAGGGTTTGGCATTGCCCTTGTTTTACTGGGAGTCCAGGATCCCCTGTTATGGGGGGTTATGATGTTTGTACTGAACTTCGTTCCCTACATCGGGTTTCTCATCGCAGTTATTCCCCCTGCAGTTCTGGCCCTTATTGATATCAGTCCCCTCACGGCAGGACTGGTGATAATCATTGCATCCCTTGTAAACTTATTCTCGGAAAATATCCTTTTCCCTGAACTGGCCGGCCGGGGAATGGATCTTTCACCGGCAGTGGTTTTTATCTCCATGATCTTCTGGGGATATTTCCTTGGAGGATCCGGTGTAATTGTGGCAATTCCCCTTACCGTTCTCCTGAAGATGGTCCTGGATAGTTTCCCTGAAACCCAGTGGGCCGCTCAGTTCATAGGTCCCGGACCTTCTGAAGAAACGCAATAGAGTCGATCTTCCCGGGTATCAATCCAGTTCACAATCCCTTTTTTAGAACCCGATTTTGTAACATTACAGGATGAATCTATCAACCTGATGTGACACTGATCGAACCGGGGCAATGAAAGGTCAGAGCCTGCTCAGTGGCAGATGTACCTGTGTACCGTAATGTCGGGTGATACCGGCGATATGAAACCTGTACCGAATTGTGCTGTAAAAAAGAAAAATTAGGATTTAACCCTTAGTTCCGGCGCAGTGCAAGGAATGCAACTGCTCCGAGGCCTGCGAGTGCTGCCATTGCACCAAATCCTGGGGACTTCTTAGTCGGCTCAGGGGTTGGAACGGTGGTTGCCTTCTCGGTTGGCTTGCTGGTTGCTGCGGCAGTGGTTGCTACTGCGGTCGGCTTCTCGGTTGGAGTTGCGTTCTTTGCAGTAACATTTGCTGCTGGAGTTGCATTGGTCTTCTCTGCTACTGGTGCTGCTGGGGTGACTTTTGCTGCCGGGGTAGCTGCTGCTGCCGGAGCTCCGCCTGCCTCAACAACGTTGAACAGTGTAGTCTCAACTACATCACAGGTAACACCGGAAACACGGACGATGTACTCGTCTGGCTTGAAGGTGGATGCGTCAACGCTGAAGCTCCACTTGTTCAGACCGTCAGTGCCCTGCTGGACCTTGACAGTTCCGGTTGCGCCGCTGAACTCACCGCTCTGTGACTTGTCGGTCGGCTTGAATGAGGATGAAGTAACCTCAACGAGCAGATCGTTGTCGTCGTATGCCAGGTTGGTGGTACCGGCGATCTCGAACTTGGAACCTACCTTCTGCTCACCGATCGGGTTGATGGTGACTTTTGGCTCCTCTACGAGGAACTGCAGTTTGGTGTAGGTGTCGTCTACCATGGCGTTGTTGATTGCCTGGATGAGTGCCTCTGCTGCGTCAGTGCCCTGAAGTGCACCCTGACCGCCGATCTTGAAGAGCTGTGATCCACGGGTTGGGTATGAACCAAGGACATTCTGTGGGCTTAATGGGTTGTCTGGGTAGACATCGAACTCGTTGTTGTACATTGGGTGCTGAACAACGACGAAGTACTGACCTGCGTAGAGGCTCTTGGTGGTTTCCTTAGTGAGTTCGTATTCGAATGACATGTCATCATTCACGGACTCTGTTGCGTAGAGAACCTTGTTCTTACCAAGGATCCACAGTGCAATTCCCAGTGATGGGTCGCCTTCTGCGGTACCTCTGACGTAGAGCTTGTCACCCTTTGCAACGACTGAGCCGGATGCAGTTGCCTGGATGTACGGCTTCTTGATCACGAGTGAGACAGTGTCATACTGTGCATCATTCAGGTGATCCTTGTCGTTTGGTGCACTTACTGCGTAGATAGTGTAGGTTCCTGCATCCATCTCGAGGTTTGCAGTCTGCCACTTGTACTCGTAAGTGTCATCGTCCTGAACATCAGCTACATCGAATGACTGTGGCTGGTTGTTGTTGACTTCCTTCTTTGGAGACTTGAGCATTGCTCCATTTGTTGGAAGGTTTGGACCAGTGATGAAGAGATAAGTAGTGTCAGTCTCGGAGTTTGTTCCGGAGAGTTTGACTTCCTCACCAAGGTAGTAGCTCTGATCGCCTGCAGCGACGATGGTGACATCGCCCTTCTCTACCTTGATATCGACCTCATCGGACTTGTACTGGTTGCCGGACTTGCGTTCGACACGTACGGTGTACTTCTTGTCCTTGGTGTCCTTGGTTGTCTTGAACTCAACGGTACGAGTACCACTGGAGTTAAGTTTTACCTGTGCGTAGCACTTGGTTCCGTGGTAGTCTGGATCGTCGGGGACATCTTGCTTAACGCTCTTTCCTGCGCCACCCTCGTACTGGTATTTACCAATCTCGTATGGGCCTGCCGGGTCGTCCTGCTTAACATTGTCCTGAGCTGTCAGGATCATTGGTGGCTGGTCGCCGGTTGCGCCGGTCATGGAGCTGGTGCCCTTTACCCAGAGAACATACTGGGCGTTTGGAACACCAGTGATGGTGACGGAGAACGGATTGCCACGGACTACTGTGTCCTTGTTGGCTTCGATCTTAACCTGATCGGTGGCAATCTGGACGCTCTTAACTGCGGAAACAGTCTTTCCGGTGTAGTCAGAGCCGTCAGGAGCCTTGTACTGGTCCTTCATTGCGTTGGCGTTACACTCTGCCCAGACAGTGTACACACCGGCCTTGTACAGGCGGTTGTTGTTCTTGTCTTCAGCTGCAGTGTTCCAGCCGTCGTTCTTTGCATACTTGGAATGATCGCTGCCTTCTCCGACCCAGTACCAGAGCTGGTTGTTAATGGTCAGAGCGTTGAGTGGCCACTCTTTGCCGTTGTTTCCAACGAGCTGCTGGTAGACACCGCCGTCTGAGGTCTTAACCTTCAGCTTGAATGGGCCATCAGCTGCCTGGTATCCTGGACGGGATGCAATGCTCTGCATGTTGGTTTCAACTGCAAAGTTTGCATAGTTCCCGACTGGAATTGCCTTGCCGGTGATATCCTCACCTGCAGTTGCGTCCCAGACCTTCAGACTGAGGGATGGTTCCTTCACGTTAAATGCTGGAGCTCCCTTTGCAGTCTGATTTGCGGTTGCCTGTCCATTCCACTGGTACCAAATACCGGTCTTACCAACGAAGATGTCTGGTGAGACGTAAAAGGTCTTTGGATCAGAGATAGTCTGAATGTCAGCAGGCTGCTCAGTGTCTGAGTTGCTGCCTGGCTGCCACCATGCAATCTGCTTGGCGCTACCGGAAGCTGCGGTCACATCAAGGTTCTTTTCTCCAAGGAAGACATCTCCTCCCTGGCTGACCTTGTTGAGTGCTGCAGATGCCGGAAGTGCAATAAATGCACATGCGACAAGCACCATCATTACTACTACGATTCGTGCGTTCATTACATGTCCTCGAACAGTCCGAGTATACTTACACGCCCACCATTATTTAGACAACAATGTAGGCACTATACATTTATTTTCAATAAATATAGTGGTTGTCTATCGGTGCCGTACCCGAGATATAGCCGGACAATCCTTAATTATGTCCTGAAAAAGTGGGATTTCGGGTTTTTTCATGAAAACTGTGTCGACTTCTTTGACCAGTATTGCATGAATATGAACAGCCTTCGGGATGGATCGATCTCCTATGTACCTGATACCGCCGCAGCTCTCCGCTGCCTTATAATACTTATGGGATCCCGCTCTATGATCTGCAACCTCTCAAAAGATTATTGGTCTGGGGCTCCTGGCAGCATCCGGTTACTGATACCATCTTCTCTCTTGGCAGGAGGAGGTCTCCCCGGCGGACAAGTTTCCCTCCTTCCATGTGTTCGGTAATGCTCCCGTCCAGGATATAATTTCCACAGATAAGAGAATTTTCTGCAGGCGTGACCCCATTCCCATCCGGTTTTGCAGTGGGTATGATCAGGGGGATATCACGTTCTTCATCAGCAGTGATGGTCGGGAGCTGTGCCATCCCACTCAAGTATGTGGTGATTCCTGTCGGACTTACGAGCCTGATGGTGATATATCCGTCTTCGAGTGCCCGAAAGCCACTGTTTCTGACCCTGAGCATGGTGAACACCGGATCTCCTCCGTGGATCTCACCGCTGAGAAGTCTGAACACAACCTGTTCGATGACCGGTACTGTCTCAGTCTCGTTTTCTCCGCCGGTGAGGGTGGAGGGATCGATGGCTCCCGGGGTAAGGGTGATTGCACCTTCCATCTCTGGCGGTACTGTCGCGGTTGGCTGGGCTGTAAATGAGGTATTTTCCGTGGTCTCTACACTCAAATCCTGGCTGGATGAGGGCTCATATACAATGGTTGCAATTCCCCTTTTGTCTGACACGTCATTTTGAGCCCAGGTCTGGGGATTTGTATCACTCACCAGGTATGTTCCGGCTTTTATAACCTCACCAGGGTTGTACGACCAGTACACGTTCTCTTCTCCGTCGGTTCCGTTTATGCCAAACGCTCTCCATGGACCGTACACGGTTCCATCTGTATGGACCAGTGAGATCTTTCCTGGTGTATCCCCTTTCCCAAAGTTCCAGTGGTTTGTGGTGATCGAGAGGATCTTCATACAGGTTGTGAATGTGACCTGGGTTGGTTTATCAGGGCCACTATAGAGGGTATCATTATTTGCGTTGGTCCAGGTCTGCTGATCTCCGATTACGGGTGTTGCCGTACTTGTAAGCAACGTTATCACGATGAAAATCAGAATAAACCGGGTAACGACATCCATAGTCTCACTGAGATCTCAAAGTATTTAGCAGATCAATATCCTGCAGCCATCCAATGTTGAGCAACACTTTTCTTCTGCACCGGGTAACTACTATGTAGATCTGCGATTAATGGCAGCCTTGCCTGATCACGATCGACCGTCAGGAGATACACCCGAAAACCAGTACTGGTCTGAAATCACTCCCTGGACAAGAGAATCGTATCAGATACATATATGGATCTGTTTCTCCCGACTATTTTTTGATAATTATCAGAGGTTTCTGATGATATTTGCCTGTTTCTGAAAAAAGGGGAAAATTCCTGCGGTTCGCAGGTTCAGGATTTTTACCGGTTATGTCCTGGTTTTATCGCCGGACTTGCGAACCAGCCACGTAGCCCCGATGACAACAATGAGTGTCAAAAATATTCCTGTCAAAATGGCAATGATACTACCTGACGGTCCCATGGCTTCTCCGAGCGAATAATCCGGCATCGGTGCAGAGTATGAGAATGTACCCGTGCCGACTGCTTCCGGATCACCGTCTTCTGGTGCTGCTCCAGTCAGATCTTTCTGTCCTGATATCATGAGTGCTGTACTTTCAAGGCCATCCGGATCTCCTGATGCGAAAAAGACAGCGAGTACGCCAATGACCAGTGCAATGATAATTCCTACAATCAGGAATGTCTTGTTATCCATCATACGGCTGCCGCTCCTATGGTCGAACTCACGAGGTCAGGTCTGGCTTTTGAGAGGAGGTAAATGATACCGGCGGTGACAACACCTTCGATGAGACCGATGGCTGCATGGTAAATTCCCATGGCCATGAGTCCGGGAATAAGTGGGAACGTGCCGGCAAAGAACATCTCAAGTGCACAGGCAAGTGATGGGATCAGGCAGGCAAGCCAGGCCGCAAATCCTGCGGAGATGAACGGATTTTTAATGACTGTGTTTACACCCCGGTATGTATAGTACCCGACAAATCCTCCGATAACTCCCATATTGATGATATTTGCCCCCATCGTGGTGATTCCTCCATCACCGAAGATGACTCCCTGGATGATGAGGACAAGTGTAAGGATGAATATTGCCGCAAATGGAGATCCAAGGACGATAGCAGCAAGTGCTCCGCCGACCAGATGGCCGCTGGTTCCCATGCTCACCGGGAGGTTGAACCCCTGCAGGGCGAAGATACCTGCTGCAAGTACTGCCACAAGAGGAATCTTGTCCTCATTCATCTCGTTCTTTGCCCATCTGATTGCAAGTGCCAGGAATATGAGGGCGATAACCCAGTAGATGGCAGCCTGCGGGATTGGAATAAAGGCATCTGGAATGTGCATATGGGTGAATCTCTCTGTTGGTATTCAGTATGTTAGTACTAATTTCTATTTACGTGTGATCATTTCGTCTTCTGGTGATATCATATTGTAACTGATGAACGTACCACCATATCTATATTCGTTGGTTATGATCTGATCTGTTCTATCTGGAAAATGCTCTTGAATTTACTGAGATTACGAGAAAAATTGTTATATTCTTATTCAGTCTTGTTTTTGTCAGATTGGGGGTTCCATTTTTTGAGATCAGATTGATCGATTCTTGTATGAATGCGGCGATATTGTAATCATTATTTCATACATTCAATGAATTGTTCACACCAACTATGTTGTAGGAATCAGGTATGCTGCCGTAGATGCTGGGAGAAGGATGTAAGGGAAGATGAATGATCAGGTTTTGTGAGTACTGACAGAATGCAGGTCCCATCTTGATCTACCATCACTTCTGGCCAACCAGAAAAGCCATAGCATCAGAGTAGTGAAGGCAGTGTTCCGGTTTTGCATAAAGATTGAGATGAGATAAAACAGACAACGATTCTAATTTAATCGTCAGGTGTAGACAGTTCCTCAAAGGTTTTGAAACTTAAACCCTATTGGCTTCAGCCATCTCTACCTCGGAGTCATCATGATCACGAAACGACTCTGCTGCCATAATCTTTACTGCAGCCTGATCCACAGATATCTGAATTGGTGTTCTGGCAACCTTCTCTCCTCCCAGAATTACATACTTCCGTGGGACTGTCTCGATATACGCAGACTCAACCTGAAAGAGGCGTGATTCAGGAAACATAAGGTGTCGTCCCAGTAAGAATCCTATCCAGAACTTCAATCCCTGCCATCTGCTCATTGAGTCCATTGCAAAGATCAGAAGAGAGTTATTATCAATATGAGCTTCAGGCGATATCTTACGGGTTCCATAAAAACTGCCGTTCGCAATAATCAGTTGCCTCGTTTTGATCTGCTCTATTTTCTCACCGATAGTTATTGTACATTCAAAAATCTGCTGCGATAAGAGATATTTGGTCTCGTACATGAGATATGAACAGACACCAAGATATTTTTTGAAGACCCTCGGTGTTGCCGAGATAACGTCGCGGGAAAAACCAACCGTGGCAATATTGATGAAGTATTGGTCATTTACAACACCCAGGTCGATATCTACAACTTTCCCACGTGCGATTATATCAACAGCCCTTTCAAGGGTCATTGGTATTCCCATTGATCTGGCAAAATTGTTGGCAGTTCCCAGAGGAAGAATACCAAGAACAACATCCCGGTGAACGAAAGACTCCATCACCGAATTCATTGTCCCATCCCCTCCACCGATGATGATTAGACTATGGCCTTCATCGATGACATCCTGAACAATCTGCTTTATTCGCTCAGGTTTTCGAACAGGATATGATTCTATAACATCAATACCCCTCTCATTCAGGAGGTCCATGGCCTTGAAAAAGAGTCTTTCACCTTTACGTGAATGGGTATTTACTATGAGAACCGCTTTTTTTTCGCTGTGGATTATCTGTTCCAGTTTTCGTTTGGACTTCATATTGCCGGAATTTTTTGGATAATGATTTTGAAAAAAAGAGTTTTAGTCCTTACCAGATAGCGCTGATGTCGCGACTGAATGGATTATATCAGAGAGATAATCACTGGCCAGGTTCGATATTACCGACTCGTTGATATCAGAGAGGTTTTGGGTCTGACTTAATATAGACTCCTGCTTCTTCAGTGCAGTAACTGCTTTGTCACGAATCGGAACCACCTTATCTGATACCTGCATCGAGTTCAGATGATCAATCTCAGTTTTTATTACTCCCTGATATCCAGTCAACTCACTTTTAACCGAATTCCAGTCTTTTATCTTTACATCCTCGTTAATATGACCAATTCTGGTTACAGACTCATTCTGAAACTCCTGCAACGAGCTTACGAATACCAGGTCTTGTGAGTTTACCACGGAAGAACACCCTGATACTGCGATTGATCCGATTATCAGTACTCCAAGCAGAAAAACGCTATAAATTTCTTTCATACTGCACCTCTGTTATGAATGAGAAACCATATCTCCCATCATGTAAATGATATTACGATCGTGAATATGAAGTGTCCGGTTTGTAATGTTGATCTCCTGATGGGTGAAAGATTGTCCATTTCTATCGATTATTGCCCGCAGTGTAGAGGTATCTGGCTTGAAAAAGGGAAGTTGGATCTTTTATTGAATAGCGGGATGCAGGGATCCCATCAGAATACAGGATATTCTGAACGAGGATACAATTCGTACCAAGGGAAACACTCAGACCATGACCATAGCCATGATCACTCATATGAAGACCATCACTCTGACAAGAGTCATAAAAAGAAGTCATTCTTTGATGATATCTTCGGATAACTTCTATTTTGGGATATTCTCGCACAGTGATGGTTTTTGTGCATTCTCTCCGGTATTTGGCTCTACATGGATCGTGATATAGGCCCGGGGGAATTCGAGTTTCAGATCGTCCTCAAGGTGATCGGTAAGATCGTGTGATTGTTCCACCGACACGAATTTATCTACGACGAGGTGGAATTCGACAAATATTTCAGGTCCTGCTCTTCTAGTCCGAAGCCCATGATAACTGACGTAATCTGAATTGTGCTCGCAGATGATTTTTGTAATCCTTTGGACTTCATCATCCGTGAGGCTGCAATCAATGAGATCTTTATAGGATTTTTGTGTAAGATCATATGCCGCCTTTATGATAACTAGAGCGACACAAATGGCCACAATTGAATCCAGGATAGTAATGCCGGTCAGCCTGATCAAGATCAGACCTATGAGGACTCCAACTGATGTATAGACGTCTGTCCGCAGATGCCAGGCATCACTTTCAAGTGCAATAGACTCGGCCTTCTTTGCTATCTTCATGAGGCGCGATGATACATAGGCATTTGCAAGTGCTGATATTCCCATAACAGCCATTCCGGCGAGCATGAGTGTCGGATCAAGGGGTTCAGATGATGGCTCAAAAATTTTTCTGACCGCCTCATAGATGATCAAAGCTGCAGCAACGAAGATGAGAATGGCCTCAAATAACCCTGAAAATGATTCATATTTGCCATGACCAAAGGAATGATCATCATCTGGAGCCTGTGCAGACTTTTTTACTGAAAAATAGGCTACAACTGATGCGAGAAGGTCCATTCCTGAGTGGATTGCTTCGGATATGATACTGACTGATCCGAGGGCTAATCCAACGATCAGTTTCAGGATGACGAGGAATGTATTGGAGACTACAGAAAGAAGAGCTGTCTTTTCTTTTTCCTGATGAATTGATTGAGTATTATCTGCCATGATTTATCGAGAGACTTAATCCATAGGGATTCGGAGACGATAAGGTTATGTAAAATTGCATAACTCTAGGATATTTAAGTCTAATTTAAAAGTTTAATGATGGGGAGATTATTCCTATTCCTGATAGAGTTTAGGATAGTCAAAAAGTCAGGAGATAATAACCTATAGGTTTATGCTCCGAAGGATTTTAAAAACCTCCCACAAATATGAAACTTCAATCTGCCCATCTTTGATACGCTTTGAAAACCTCCTCTTTTGAAGAGAAGAAACTCGATACCCCAACCCGTTCTTCAAATTTATCCTTGATACGTTCATCCCTAACGTGGTCTTTCATATCATGGAAGAATTCGCATCCGTTTCATCACGTAGTTTCAGTACTGATGGTGCATAGGGTATCAACCGGACACTCTGGTTGTACATCATCACCGGTGAGGTTCGATCAGATTCACCGTTCATCGAATAAATGCCATATACAAAAAATACAATCCGATAAGGATGATTCCACCACCAATAATCCGGTCCATAGTATCACCACTCATCCGGGAATAATCCTTGATCTTCTTTCCTACTGCACCACCAAGGGAACTGATGACGATGAGTGGGATTGACAGACCTATTGCATAGATAAGAATCGTAAAAAATCCTTGCAATGCGGTCTGATTCAGAGCGATGTATGTCAGAACAATAAGAAGCATGGGGGCCCCTCTTCCTATTGTGATTGCCCCGAACGAGAGCCCGAGAAGAAACGATCCCGTCATGGTGTATGAGATCGGTGCCCTCAAAAAGTTGAAGATACTCCGGATCGGCGGTTTATAGACATGAAGAAGCTGCAATCCCATGAGAATGAGAATAATCCCACCAATTGACCAGGCAACTGTCTCGCTTAAGAAGAGCAGGTAATGCCCGATGTATCCGGCAATCAATCCAAGTGGGAGAAGCACAAGAATGGTTCCGATGCAGAAGGATATCGTGAGTTTGAGAATATTAGATAGAGACAATGATGTATTCCCGCTGGTGAGATACCCAATAAGTCCAAGACAGAGAACACTATTACACGGACATATCCCTGCTATCAACCCAAAAATGAATATTCCCAGAACTGATGGATCAAGTGTTGCCATCTCTACCTCCAGACGTTAACCAAAAATTGAAAGACCCAGGCATATGATCCTAAGTCTTCGCGAGTTCTTACATTAATTTCTGAAGTGAAGATTCATCGGAGCGGTGAATATCAAAGAGAACATGCCCGGGCAGTACTCCTGAAATGGGTTAAGACCCGTTCACCCCATGATAATGCCTGTGAATCAGAACTTGTAAAATGCGAAGAAGCATCAAAAGTCGTCATATCCTGTTTATATAGTCCTAGGATGAACTGGGTATCTGTAACCATGAGTCCGAACTTCAATGGGTTGTCTGAAATGTATTGGATGTAGTTCGAACAGGTCTTCATCTGTGACACTTGTGAAGCATACGGTTCGGCACGGAGTTGCCTATCTACCTCTGCTGTGATGATCATCTCTACAGGAACTCCATCCATCACCCGTGTTATGATATAGTGGAGATGGCCCGGGCTGATCATCGAAGATACCCAGTGAATCCGTCTCGCATTTTCAATTACGGCCTGATAATGTGCATATACCTGAAAAATCTCAACCGAGGTATCAGCAACAATCTGTGAGTTGCAGAGATCACTCATCTCATTGATGAACTGCTCCGGGATTCCGTCAAGATAATGCTCATGCCAGAACGTATCGTGATGAGTCAGAAGAGAAAAGAGTCTTGTAATTTCATTAATTTTCGTCTCAAATATCCTTCCGAGCGGAGTCAGGCAGTACTGGTACCTCTGGTTTGATATGAATGAGCGTTTTTCGAGTGCCCGGATTCTCGGAATAATTGCCTGGGATGAGGATCCGGTTATCGTACGCAGATCAGAAAGGGTCTTGCATCCTTCACCCAGGGAAAGAAGAATCTGCATCTGCAGTCGTGACCTGAAGATAGACTCGAGTCCAAGCCGGATATCGTTATAGGCGAAGAGGGGGGAGGTCATATTCCACGTGAGTGTATAGATCAGCCTTACCTATAAGAGTCACGATCTGATAACTGCTGGAAAAAAAGATCAGGATTCGAAAAGCCGCGAAAAGAACATCACAATAATTTTGTCTCTTCTTTTGGTTTTGGCACCTTCACAACGAGAACCCTGAAGACCGAACTGCTCTCGTTCAGCCATCGGTGAGGAATCTTTGCCGGACTCTCGATAAGCATATCCTTTGTGCAGGTCGCCTTCTCATCACCGATCTCGACGATACCGGTTCCTTCAAGCACGTAGAAGAAGACATCAACCGGCGTGATGTGTTTTTTCAGTGACTCCCCAGGCTGCAGGGTGATAACGACAGCCATGGCATTATCTGTATCATACACCTTCCGGGCATCCACATGATGCGGATTTGGTCCGGATACAACATTTGCGACATCTGTAATCTTCATAATGCTCACACGTTATCAAGGGGAATGTAGGGAATCAGGGAGAGCAGTTCTTTCTTCAATGCATTAATACCTTTTCGCTCCATGAACCTCGCTGTACGCTCCTTCCGGTTTGCCTGGTCCCGGTAATATTCGAGCAGATGAATGGTGCAGTCAACCACTTCATCTGACGAGAGACCCCAGGCGATAAGGTCACCAATCCGGGGTTTTGTCCCTCCGTTACCGCCAAAAAAGATCATCCATCCCCTGGTAGTTCCTACGATCCCAACATCCCTGATCTGGCTTTCACTGCAGCATCGCTGACACCCGGATACACCGATCTTCACCTTTGCAGGAAATTCCTGGGTCTTTAGACGCTTTTCGATCTGTTCTGCAAGAGCGATAGAGTCCTGAGAGCCATATCGGCACATCTCGGTTCCAAGACATGCCTGGACAAATTTAACACCCGATCGTATCTCTGGTTTTGCCAACGGTCCGAGATCCTCAAACACCTTTGGAACATCTTCTGCAGAGATCCCGGCAAGAATGATCCGCTGTCCTGAGGTGATTTTTATGACCGGGACATGATACTTCTTCCCGATGGCGGCGATACGTTCAAGATCTTCAGGAGTTGTCATCCCTGCTGGAATATGGGTCATGATCGCGTACCCTTTCCCGTCACGCTGAAGGAGCGCTCCGGTGGTTCCGGATGTCATCGGGATGTATTCTGCTCCTTCTTCTGAAAATACGTATTGTACATCTCTTCTCCGACACACTCTTTCGCATATTTACACCACTGAATACAGGAGAGGGTGTCATTATAGATGACAAAACCACAGTTGCTACAGGTGACCTGGGTATCATTAGAGAATATCTCAACCTCTTCTCCGCATTGCGGGCATTTTTTGATTGTAAGGGTCGGAGTCTTCAGATTTTTCGTACCAGGACAATGATCCAGAATCATATCATCACTTACTTTTCATTCATCTTATACAGATTATACAGGCATCCCTGCACATGGATTACAGGATACAGGATTTACAGTCCTGTTCACCACAGGGGATGTTATCGATCTTCCATCTGAGCGCCCACTGTTTAATATCGCGAATAATATTCACGAGATCTACTCCGCTTTCGGTCAGGGTGTACTCACACTTGACAGGAAAGGATGTTGCATCTACCTTCTTGGTGATAATACCCTCTTCTTCAAGTTCCTTGAGTCGCTCAGAGAGGATCTTCGGGGTGATATCAGAGATGGCATCTTTGAGCTCTGAAAACCGGCGGGTATACTCATCTCCCTTGTATAACTCAAGGATTACAAGAAGTGTCCATTTTTTTGTCAGATATTTCACCGTCATGTTGACGGTACAGATCTCTTGCACAGTATACTTTTTGAAACTTGTAACTATTAATTACTTGATATGTAATTGATATCATGTAGCATTTCGATGCAGGAGATCGATACCCATGTTTTGTTATCAGTGTGAAGAGACAGCCCGGGGAACCGGATGCACCATAAAGGGAGTATGTGGAAAGGAAGATCATACCGCGGGAGTTCAGGATGTTCTGATCTATCTCTGCAAGGGAATCTCTCTCCGCAATATGGCTACAATTGCAAAAGGAGCTGGGAACAAAGACGCAGGGGCGTTTATTACAGAAGCCCTCTTTGCCACCCTGACCAATACGAACTTTGATGATGAGAGGCTCAAAGCCCTTATCCATCAGGCTGTCTCGATCAGGGATGCATTACCAAAATCCGGTGACAGCGAACCTGAAGCCTGCACATGGACACCAAAGAACGATGCAGACATTGCCGCAAAGGCAAAGGAGATCGCTGAACAGGCAAATGTGAATGACGATGTGCATTCTCTCCGGGCTCTGGTCGTCTTTGGCCTGAAAGGAGTCGCTGCATATTACCACCATGCCGAGATGCTTGGGTTTACGGATCCGGCGATCACCGATTACATGCAGAAAGGGCTTGCTTCAACACTCCAGGACCTTCCTGTCGACCAGATGATCGCGATGGTGCTCGAATGCGGTGAGATAGGTGTGAAAACCCTTGCCCTGCTTGATACCGCTAACACCAAGACGTATGGTAACCCGGAGATCACTCCGGTGAAGACCACCGTTGGAACCAAACCGGGAATATTGATCACCGGGCACGACCTTCGGGACATGGAACAACTTCTTGATCAGTCCAGGGACAACGGGGTTGACATCTACACCCACGGAGAGATGCTCCCGGCCAATGCATACCCTGCGTTCAAGAAATATAAGCATCTGATCGGAAACTACGGTTCATCCTGGTGGCACCAGAAGGATGAGTTCGATTCGTTCAACGGTCCGGTTCTGGTAACAACGAACTGTATCGTACCCCCCAAGGATTCATACATAGACCGTGTATACACAACTGGTCCAGCGGGGTATCCCGGTATAAAGCATATCGTAAAGAAAGCAGACGGGACCAAAGACTTCTCTGCGATTATCGAACATGCAAAGAAGTGCCAGCCCCCGCAGCAGCCAAAAACCAACGGGCGTGACCTCCTCACCGGATGTGGTCACGAGGCAGTTCTGGCTTTAGCCGGGACTGTAATTGACGCGGTAAAGAAGGGCGATATCAAGAAGTTCGTGGTTATGGCAGGGTGCGATGGTCGCCAGACAGAGCGTGAGTATTACACGGAGTTTGCAAAGGCCCTCCCTAAAAATACCGTTATCCTGACTGCCGGATGTGCCAAGTACAGGTACAACTCTCTGGATCTTGGTGATATCGGTGGAATCCCGCGGGTGATTGATGCCGGACAGTGTAATGACTGTTACTCGCTTGTGGTTATCGCAAAGGCCCTTGCAGAGGCATTCGGTGTAGGGATCAACGAACTGCCGGTGGTCTATAACATCGCCTGGTATGAACAGAAGGCGGTTCTCGTTCTTCTGGCTCTGCTCTCACTCGGTGTCAAGAACATTACGCTCGGTCCGAAACTTCCTGGCTTTGTCTCTCCCGGAGTGCTCAATGTCCTGGTTGAGAACTTTAACATAGGTAAGAACAGTACTGTAGAAGAAGATATGAAGAAGATGGTACCAGCCTGATTCTATTCGGGCTTCGCCGGTATCCCATATCTTTTTCGTTCCATTCGGAGCGTCTATGATGTGTGCTCCGATTCTCTTTCGATAAGTTTTGAATACGTGCATGCATTCCAGTACACCTATGATCGTCCTTTGGTGGGAAAGATGGAATTCGATCCAGATACACTCAAAAAAGAAGACAGGCCCGGGAAAAAGCGGGAAGAACTTCGTGGAATGGTACTAAGCCTCAAAGATCTTGTTGATTATCAGGAGGGGACCGTTGCCAGCCGAATGATTGTTAACACAAAGGCTGGATCAATAACCCTCTTCTCCTTCGATGAGAATGAAGGATTGTCTGAACATACTGCTCCTTTTGATGCGGTTGTCACGATCCTTGACGGGGAATGCGAGGTCTGGGTACAGGGGGAGACGTATCAGATGAAAGAGGGTGATACGATCATCTTCCCGGCTCATATCCCCCATGCATTAAGTGCAATAACCCGGTTTAAGATGTCCCTGACCATGATCCGGGAGAAGGAATCATGAGTGAGGAGAAAGACGGGGTGTACTGCAAGGTCTGTGGAGGTATTATTCCCCAGGGTTCTGCGATAGGATCCATTGAGATTGAAGGTAAGTCTACAGGGATTAATCAACTCGAATTTATCCTTGATGAGGTTACAGCCCTGCATCTGCAGAGTGATCGGGATATTATGAATGAACTGGTGAAACGGGCAAAAGTGTTCAATTACATCCCGACAAAAATGACAGAAAAATATGCTGAAGCCTTGTTGCAGGCGTTTAAAAAACGAAAGACGAAGGAGTAGATTATGGACTCATATGAATGCTCAATCTGTGGATATGTGTATGATCCGGAGAAAGGCGACGAGGAGAACGGTATTGCACCGGGAACCGCGTTTGAAGACCTTCCTGACGACTGGCTCTGCCCAGTCTGCCAGCAGGGAAAGGAAGTCTTCGAGAAAGTCTCGTAACCCTCTATCAATTTTGTGGGCTTTTCTTCGTTTAGGGTGGGCCAAATATTCAACACTTTCTCATGGAAATGTTTGGTTTCCGGGACAGGAGAGAAGATTGTTTAAGTCCGAATCTTCGTTTCTTCTGCCATCTGTTTCATATAGTTGTTGAAGGTAACTATTCAGGCATGCTGAGAACAGGTTGACATTACCATACTCTCTTGTGTATATGTTCTCATTTTATCCTGCCCTGGAATCCGTGGATTGTTCTTAAAAGCGGATTCAATAGCCTCAATAACCCTGATTCCATTTTTTCTTATTGTTGAGATGTAACTTCTGATCAGAGTTACCGCTTCCGCAGTAGATTTGTCCCTGAATCCTCCAGAAATTTTCATCTTAACCTTCATCATGCGGATATCCCTTTCTGCCAGATTGTTGTCGAATGGAACAATCAGATTTTGAATAAACCGTAAATCTCCGTCTTTATACAACTCCAACCTTTCCAGTAAGTTACGAGTAAAAGCTCTTTCGTCCTTCCCTTTTTTCCTAGAATTTGTATCGGCGGTGGATTTTCACCTAATCCTATTTGAATCAGTTCATCATGACTGGAGGTACAGGAACCCCATTCGAATGATATTCCTCCTTGATTTCCTTTGCCTGTATCAGTAATTCAATCAGTTTTCCTGGCCACTGTTGCTTCGTTTCTTCTTCTACTCGTTTGAGTTCCCGAAGAATATGGGCACCACAGAAACTATGTGTACAGGGATAGGAGAGATAGGGTTTCCAAAAATCATGGACGCTAATACCCTTGAAATCCGGAAGAATTCCAATTTCGTTTATTCCTTCCATCCCCCTCTTTTTCTGGATAGAGTAATGGGTCCACTGTGATGTGCAGGTTACATGAAGCCAATGTAGTTTTCCTTCAACTCTGACTCCGGTTTCATCATTATGAATAATCTGTTCGAATTTTAGAGCATTCGTGACAGTATCCTCAAATGGGGTAAGTTTCTGAAAGGTTATGAGTCAGATTTACAATCGTTCCAGGACTGATGGAAACGCCAAATAGGTCATAACATGCTTCAACTGCCCGTTCATACGGAATGAATTGATAATGAACAAGATAACACATATACGCCTTGATTCTTGATCCATATTAAACCGGTTGAGTTACATCCGGAGGGAAAATCCCAGATGTTTTGTATCCACAATGGTTATAAACCAAGGTTTGAGATCGATGTTCTTTAATTTCAATTGCCGGAGGAGGAGGAAGGTCAAATACCTGGCGTTTTTCAATGGAAATTATTGTCCCACCCTGAAGACTCCTTCCACAACAAGAACAGATGTCATACCTCATCTTCATGAAAAGACTTGAGGACATGGATATTGTCGAAGAACGAAGAGCATCGGCAAGAAAAATTCCCTATACGCCAATCTTTTCCGGACATGATGAATGCCGATGGTCGAACTGGAAGAACTATCCGGCAGACCAGATGCTTACTCATGTACGGGATGTCGTCTTCCCTTTCATCAAAACAATCTCAAACGGGGAGAAGAGCAGGTTTTCAGAGCACATGAAGGATGCAGTCTTCATTATCGCAAAAGCCTCACTCCTTCAGGAAGCAGTATCAATTCTTGACCGGATGGATATCACTGCCCGAAACCGGGACACCCAGGGTGATATCTACGAATACCTCCTCTCCCAACTCTCAACCGCAGGAAAAAACGGCCAGTTCCGTACACCTCGTCATATTATCAGGATGATGGTCGGACTTGTTGATCCTGATATCAATGACCGGGTATGTTACCCGGCCTGTGGGACTGCAGGATTCCTGGTTAATGCGTATGAGCATATTATCCGGAGATATACAAGTCCGGACACACTTAAGGTAGACGAGGACGGAGAATATACCAACCTGGTTGGGGATCATATCACCGAACCAGCTCACTGGGAAAAACTCTGGTCAGATATCTTTTACGGATTTGATTTCGACTCAACCATGACCCGGATATCGGTCATGAACATGATGCTCCATGGAATCCGATCTCCTGAGATCCACATTATTGACACACTCTCGAAACGATACACAGAAGAAGAAAAATACTCGGTAATTCTTGCAAATCCTCCGTTTAAGGGGAGTATAGATAAGAGTGATATTAGTGACAACCTTTCCCTGACAACCACTAAAACCGAACTGCTCTTTGTGGAGAGGATGGTCACACTTCTTGTAACCGGAGGAAGATGCAGCGTTATTGTTCCTGACGGGGTCTTGTTTGGATCATCCAATGCCCACAAAAACTTAAGGAAGATCCTTCTTGAGACCTGCCAACTCGAAGGGATCGTATCAATGCCATCTGGTGTGTTCAAACCCTATGCCGGAGTCTCCACTGCTGTCATCACATTTGTAAAAGGAGGAAGTACAAACCGGGTCTGGTTCTACAACATGGAGTCAGACGGGTAATCTCTTGATGACAAGCGAAACCGGATTGAGGGAAGAGGTGATATTCCTGATATCATTGAGAGGTTCAAAGGCCTGAAAAGAGAGAACCCCACCGACAGGAAAGGAAAGTATTTCTATGTACCGGTTGATGAGATCAAAGAGAACAATTTTGATCTCTCAATATCCCGGTACAAGGAGATCGAATATGAACAGGTTGAGTATGATCCCCCGGAGTGGATAATCGGTGAGATCGAGGGAATAGAGAGGGAAATTCTCAAAAATCTTGAGGAGCTCAAAAAGATGCTCCATGAACAGAAAGGATCAATATCAATACCTGTAACAATTCACCTGTTTTCATCACTTTTCTGATGAAGTGAGAAAACCTATGGGGACGCGAATTTTATTCAAAGTAAGGAATTGAACAATCATTTTGCATGGAAAGCATTTCAACGGTCTTGCCTGGGTCCCCCAATGGGCACCATTAGGGTTTTCAAATGGATAATTCCAGTGACTGATGAAGACACATTCACCATCAATTCTGAAGAATAATAAGGAGTAGATCAGGTTGAGGTTAGTAGATCTCGAAGATTTTCGATGCTGATCTATACTTCTCCCGTGCTATTTCTCAGAAAGTAAAGCCTGATATCGGTAGATCACTATGTCCAACCGACAGGTTTTACATTCAATCCCTTTTTTGAGAAAACTATAAACTGAATCACAGAAATAGTGTAGTTGTCAAAAAGTTGACAACAATTCAGCGTGAATAAAAAAAGCCACGTCTGATAGTCTTCGCGGATTATCTCATACCATTGGACCTGTAATCGGTAATTCACTGATACATGATCCCAATTGAAATTCCCTCAAATTATGATTTCGGTTATGTTTTCTGTGTAATCAAAAAAATAGGCCTGTCTGATGAAATTTAGAAAACTATCTCGCATTCTTCCCTCTGATGAAGGTAGAAACAATCAACCGCTGCATTTTCGACAAATAACAAAGGATAAAACCATATGATACCTGGACTAATGAGCAAAAATAAAACATTGGAACCGAAAAACCGAATATTTTTGGAAAAAACGTCCTCAAATTCTTATCTATATCAGACCGTGATGTTGCTGATGGTAAGTCTGGCTATTTGCTGTATCGTAATTTCTCCTGTCTCTGCAGGAACAAAATACCAGACCGGATCTCCGAATCTTTCTGTCTCCATATCCGGAAGTAATGAGTTTACTGCAGGAAATACCGAAGCAATTGCACTTAAAATTCAAAATACCGGACTTAACACAATGAAGATGGTACAGTCCGGTATTGTTGACAGGGATGATATTCCAAGCACTGCTAAAATGGTAACCGTATCATTAGAATCTGGAGAATCTCCTGTTATCATAAAATCAGACCCCCAGATGATAGGCGATATTTCCGCTTCAAGTAGTATTCCGGTATCGTTCACCGTGCTTGTAAAAGACAATGCCAAGGCTGGAACATATGAACTCCCGGTCACTCTCTCATACACATATCTCGCTGAAGCTGATCAACAGGGAACTGATACCGTTTCCTATCGATTCAACAAGAAGGAAGTCACCTTAAACATTCCATTCACGGTAAAACCGTCAATCAATCTTGATATCACAGATGTTCAGACAGAATCACTGAATGCTGGAGGATCTGGATATGTTTCACTCAAGTTCAAGAATTCAGGAAGTGATTCTGGTTTTGACGCAGTTGCAAAACTGCTACGAAACGATAACTCGCCGGTTGTTCCTGTTGACAGCACGATCTATATCGGAGATCTGGAACCTGGAGCAGAGGGCACATCTAAATTTAAAGTTTCAGTCTCAAAGGATGCCGAAGCCCAGAGTTATCCACTCAGTATCCGGGTGGATTACAAGAACAGCGATGGAGAGAACTTATCAACACAGGTACAAGACTTCGGAGTGGAGGTCGGATCAAAAGTCAGTTTTACTGTCACCAGTAGTCCTGCAACAATCAATGTCGGACAGAAAAAGGTGATTGAGGTTCAGTATAGGAATGATGGATCAGCACCTGCATACAGTGCAGAAGCCAGAATTAGTGCAGTAGATCCGTTCACCAGCAATGATGACCTGGCATACCTCGGTGATCTGAAACCTGGAGAGGCAGGAGTAGCAAAGTTTGAGGTAAGTGCATCATCAGATGCCACAGTTAAGACATATGGACTTGATTCAGAAGTCAGATATCGCGATGCTCTTGACAATAGCCAGATTTCAGATACAATTAAGGTTCCGGTAACCGTTGAGTCTGCACAGGGAATGGGACCATTTCCAGGAGTAATAGTCCTGCTGCTCATTCTCGGTGGTGGATATTACCTGTATTCAAAGCGGCGTTCTGGCAATCCTGTCTAATCCAACAAGGAGAAAGACATGTTACCATTTTTTCCGTCTATATCAACGATTTTTTCTAATATCGCTGATCTGATAGTGAACCGAACCAGTCTGATTCTTAAGATATCCTTCATCCTGATGGCCATCTCGATATTTGGCATGATGTCTATATCGATGGCAACAGGAAACGATACCTACCAGAATAAAGATTCAGAAAGCAGTGTCATTTCAAACCATTATTCTGACACATTCTCACAAGAATCTATTATCATCCTGGTCGAATGTGACGATCCTACCAGCCCTGAAGTGCTGAAATATATTGATTCTATTAAAAGTCCTTTAAAAAATCTACAATATATATCAACGGTATCAAGTATAGCTGATCTTCTTAAAGAAGCAAACGGAGGAGTACTTCCTTCATCTGATGCTGAAGTTACCGAAGCAGAGAGTTCAATCTCATCAGCAGTTCTCAAACGCTATGTTCCATCTAATCTGATGACAATGGTGATGATAGGACTACAGCCAGGTCTTGCAGATTCAAAAAAGAATTCTGCAATCACCAATGTTAAATCATTCATTACCAGTACTGATATTCCCCCGGGGGTTCATGTCTCAGTGACAGGAAGTGCCGCTTTCAGTATGGAGATGGGAGCTGCCATGAGTCAGTCGATGATAACTCTCATTATGGCAGCATTGGTCTTGATGGTGATAGTACTTGGAATCCTCTTCTCATATGTAAGCCACAGATTTCTACCAGTTGTGATGGTAGCAGTAGGGCTACTCTTGACGTTTGGTATTGTAGGGCTAGCCGGAGTTCAGATCAGTATGGCGGCTATATCGGCATTTCCGGTCCTTATAGGGCTGGGTATTGATTATGCTATTCAATTCCATTCGCGTCTTGAAGAGGAGGCGAGGTCAAACCCCCTCTCTGTTGCTGTTAAAAATACCATTGTTAAGACCGGGCCTGCGGTTATGTATGCTATGCTTGCAACAGCCATCGGTTTCTTTGCAATGTTTGTCTCTTCAGTTCCTATGATCAGAGGATTCGGGCTCATCAGTATCATCGGAGTAGTCACCTGCTACGTGACCTCACTGATTGGAATTCCTACTGTTGCATTATACCTGAATTACAGAGCAAAAGGGGCGGGAAAGTCTAAGCAATCAGAATTTATTGACAAAGGACTTTCAAAAATTGCAGTTACCATGGCTAAAAATCCCGTGGTTGTTCTCCTCGTCGTTCTTCTTGTAGCAATTGTAGGCATCCAACTTGACTCCCAAATTAAGGTAAACACAAATGAGAACTCATTTGTTCCGTCAGATATGCCTGCAAAGGTGACAATGAATAAAGTATCAAGGACGATGGGATCATCAGATTCAGCAGCAATTTATGTCGCCGGGTCTGGAGTTACATCACTTGAGACAATTCATTGGATGAAGGAGTTTACCGACTTTGAAAAGAAGGCACATTCACAGATCACCAGTGCAACAAGTATCGCAGATTATGTCGTCTCTCCTGTAACCGGGGAATTGCCACAGACACAGTTTGAACTCGATGCATCTTTAGAAAAAATTCCTGAAGATGTCAAAAAACAGTACATTAACGGGGTAAACGAAGGCGTTATTCAGATCGGTACGATAAAACTTGAGTCAGGACCGAAAAAGAGTCTTAAAACCCAGATTGAATCAGATCTCGATCTGATTGCGCCACCTCCGGGAATCATTGCACGTCTGACTGGTAGTTTTGCAATGTTTACTGACCTCATTGACAACATCGTGGACAGTAAAGAGACAATGACGTACCTTGGTTTTATTCTGGTGGTATTATTCCTGGGAATTGTATACCGTAATTTGAATGCAATAACTCCAATAGTCCCGATTATTGCAATAGTTGGGTGGAACGCGGTTGCAATGTACGTAATGGGTATAGAATACAACCCCCTGACAGCATGTCTTGGTTCAATGACGATAGGAGTTGCTGCTGAGTATACGATTCTCGTGATGGAGCGGTACATCGAAGAGAAGGAAAAGACAGATAATGTAATTGAAGCGATAAAACACAGTGTTCAAAAGATTGGATCTGCAATTATGGTATCTGGTTTTGCAACATTCTTTGGTTTTTCAGCCCTTACACTCTCAAGTTTCCCAATCATCAGCAACTTTGGACTTACTACGATTATTGCAGTGTTCTTTTCATTAGTAGGAGCAATAGTAGTAATGCCTGCAGTTCTTTCGCTTGTTGATAGGATCCTCCGTGGTGCTCACAAGATAGAAGAAGAAGTGCTCCATCATCCCCATCCTCACCAATAATTTCTTATTTAATATTGATGGTTGAATTGATGGTTTTAGACTCTGAATTTTCCTATCGGGACTATAATATCGAATAATACTCCTACTCCAAATACACCATTTTCTTTGATTTGTATTCCTGTTATTGAAAGGATCTCATGAATTAAGAACATACCAAATCCGGTATTCTTTCCAAAACCTCTCTCAAAAACCCTATTTTTATTATCAGGTTCAATACCTGCCCCATCATCCTCATATCGAACCACCAGGCAATCATCTTTTGTGAACGTACGTACTGTTATGGTTGATACGTGCTGACCATGACGGATTGAATTATCAATTAAATTGTAAAATACTCGTTCAAGAAGGGGATCTGTATAGATTTCATAATCCTGACCTTCAAATGAGAATGAAATATTTTGATCTGCGAATGAAGACATAGCTTTTTGGTAATTTGAATTCAAAGATAACCATTTTGGTTCATTTAATCCAAGATCCTGGTAATCACTGGTAAACTGTATCTGTTCCTGAATAATACGGGATATTTGATATGCACTTTTTACATTATCAAAAATTTCAGGATCAATGCCTTTCTCCTTTATCTCATTAAGATAGAAGTACAATGCAGTTAATTGATTCAGAATATCATGCCGTGTAATACCAGACAAAAGGAGTAATTTCTGATTAACCAGGTGAAGTGCATCTTCTGCATGTTTTCGTTTCGTTATATCCCGGATATTTAGTACATTTCCAATTATTTCTCCATTAAAAAAATGCGGTGCAGCCTGAACTTCATATATGTTCCCTGATCGAAAAGTCAGGAACATCTGATGTTCATAATCGGGAGATCCAGAGACGATTTTGTTAAGATCTCCCGGATTAAAATCAGGAACCTTTGTGGTGAAGACTCCATTGATAGTTAATGGAGTACCGATCTGTGATGGTTCATTAATATCAAGAATTTGAGTTGCAGCAAGGTTACAATTTTGTATAGTTCCCTCAAAATCAGTAACAACAATCCCATCATTCGTAGAGTCCATGGTTGACTTGTGAAGGGCATTGATCTTTTCAAGATCCAGAGTTCTCTCCTGAACAAGTGCTTCCAGATGACTTCTATACGCCATTAATTCAAAATCGCTCTCTTTGTTTTGATCGATGTATATGATGATATTTCCAAGAATACCCAATCCAAGGGTCATAAAAATTAAAATTAGAAAATTATGCAAATCGGTTAGAGAACCAGCCGTATGTAAATCTGGTGAGAAGATCACGAAAAATAATGAGCCACTTAAGAGAGCGATGGAGATAGAGAGGATGCCAACCATCCACCTTTGAGAGATTTTAACCAATCTTTTTTCTCTGATATAGTAAAACAGAATCCCGATAAGAGCGGTAATAATTAAAATTATCTGTTCATTATGACCAATCGGTGCTGTTTCAACTGTTCCCGATAAGAAGAGTAATGATATGGTAATAATTCCTGCAGCAATAGGTCCTCCAAAATACCCTGCCAAAGGGACCAGAACCGTATTCAGGCCTAAAATCATATTAGATGAATTGGACCACTGGATAAATGTTCCCAATATTGCTGCAAATGAGAATATTATGCCAACCAAAGCAGCATAATGAAACTTTTTTAAAATATACACTGAATTAGGTATGAAATTATACAACAGCAATAGTGCGATAAGAACACATATGGTTTGAAACCAGTTTACTATCAGGTTCATATCAAAAGCATTGATATTCATTCTCTCGTTCCTCTACTGATCTGCAAGGGCATATATGTATCGGTAAAAATCTGATAATTTGCGGAAAAGTGGGGGATCAGATCTCTCATCGATCCCAAACAATAGAGAATACCGATTAAAAATGGGATGACAGGAATCTGAAAGAAACTTATCTCCCAAGGATAACCAGATACATAGAACAGACAGCAAAACCACCTACGGCTGTAAGCGGTATGGTGATCACCCATGCGGTTACAATCTGCCTCACCATGCTCCATTGGACCGCTGCTGTTCCGCGAACTGAACCGACTCCCATTACACAGCCACTTATTGCATGTGTTGTTGAGACAGGAATTCCAAACAGACTCACGAACAGAAGAACGATTCCACCACCAGTCTCTGCACAAAAACCCTGATAGGGTCTTAATTGGGTGATCTTTTTCGCCATCGTCTGGACAATCTTCCATCCTCCTGTCAATGTTCCTAAAGAAATTGCTCCACTACACGCAAGGATAACCCAGAGTGGGACAGTATAATCAGAAATGACACCTGCAAGTACCAGCATCGTGGTGATTACTCCCATGGCATTCTGACCATCATTGCTCCCATGACCCAGACTGTAAAATGAAGCGGATATTATCTGCAATTTGTTAAATATCCCGTTCATGGTGGATGTATTAGAGTTGCGAAAGAACCGGGTCACCAGGGATCCAAGAAGGAATGCGATAAGAAACCCAAGACAGGGAGAGATTACAATAAACAGAATAATCTTCAGAATTCCTGATATCACCAGATAGTGAAGGGCAATTGCAGTAGGAATAATAAGAATAAATCCAAAAAAGGCACCTATTGGCATATACTTCCTGGGATTCTGCTCTTTGAAATAGCATGCAAGCAGGTATATGATTCCAGCCCCACCAATCATTCCGATTATTGCCAACCCAATAATTTGACCGATTACACTAAGACTCGGCAGAATGACGACATTTAATCCTCCATATGCCACTGCAGATCCAACTAATCCCCCGACTAATGAGTGAACAGAAGAGACCGGCAGGCCAACATATGCGGTAAAGAGTGTCCAGAATGAAGCACAGATTACTCCAATAATAACAATTTCCAGGGTAAGATACTCAGGAATAAACACTCCCCTGCTGATCGTTTCGGCAATTGCTGTTGTAAGAATTAGAGGACCCAGAAGATTGAAAAACGCTGCAAGTATGATAGCTTTTACTGGAGACAATACTCGTGTTGCAACGACTGTTGCAATCGAATTTGCAGCATCATGAAGACCGTTTATAAAATTATAGCCTAATGCTACCGTAATACCAAAAACGAGTATCCATTCCATGAATATCACGCATGACGGATACAGATATCAGAGAGAATATTTACCACATCTTCACATTTATCTGTTGAAATCTCAAGGCACTCATATATATCCTTGAGTTTAATGATTCGAATCGGGTCTTTACACTCAAAGAGAGAGCGAGTGGCATGAGAAAGAAGGTCATCGGCCATATTTTCAAGCCTATTCACTTCAATGTAACAACTCTCGCAGTCACTAAGTTTTGCATGATTTCTGATCGATTTTACACCAATTTCAATTTGCTCTGCTGAGCGTCGAATAATAGAAGAGAATTGAATCATGACCGGATCGTAATTGGTAATGCTATAATAAGCAACAATCTTTTCAGCTGAATCATCAATATAATCAAGAACATCATCCAAAGCCGATCCTAACCTGGATATTTCTAGTGGATCAAGTGGAGTGATGAATGTTCGATTTAAAGCATTAAAGATCTGATGAGTTATTAAATCACCATAATGCTCCAGGTCCTTGATATCTCTTTGAGCCTCTATTGCGTCTATTTCTTTATTCATCATCTTTTCAAGTATTTTTGAGGCTGAAACTACCGTTTTTGCATGAGCTTCAAAGAGAGAATAAAACATTTCATCCTGGGGTATGAGCCATTCCTTAATTCCCATATATCCTGACTATTGTTTGACGAATTTATTATAGAAAATTTAATTCACGTATTGGATATCCTCTCAATCAGTTGTATAATATTTAACAACTAGATGGGCGACCTTGATCTGTGATCTCTATAGTTTATAGAGCGACGGAAGGATTGATCAGATCGATTCTTTCGGAAATTATTGACCGGAATGTTTGAACTGATCAAAATTTATCAAGAAAAACGAGGTTTGCGCCTAATATGTATCCTAATTTGAACGGGTTACAGCCAGTGACCCATATGAAACAAAAAATGTTGCTCATACTTGTTCTCCTATCTATATGGATTGGAGCAGTGCAGGCAGCAGATATTACGACCCATACCACTGCAGACATAATGGTCGCTCCGGTGGCGGAATCTACATCTCTCTCCCAATCTTCTATTGTATCATCCTCGGGATCAGAATCACCAGACTACGATGCTGTATTCCTCCAAGATAGAGTTCAGCGCATTGATATCAAGATATCTCCTGAAAATTGGCAGAAGATGCTTGACAATATGACCGAACAAGTCGGAGAATTTGGTGAAAATTCTTTTCCTATGAACGGAGAGATAAGCCCAATGGAGATGGGTGGTAAAGGACCAGGAGAAGTTAATCAATCTATGATGAAAAAGATGGAGACTAATCCAATATCAGTTCCGGCAACTATTTCGCTTAATGGAAAAACCATTGATAATGTCGGCATCAGGTTTAAAGGGGCTAGTTCACTCTCTGGATCCTGGAGGTCTGGTACCTACAAGATTTCATTGAAACTAAACATGGGTGAATATAAGACATCGAAGGATGATTCTGATAATTCTACGTTATTTGGATTTAAAAAATTAAATCTACAGAGTGGATTTAGTGATAATTCCTTACTCAAAGACAAAATGGCATATGAGATACTCTCAAATGCAGGCATTCCATCTCCGAAATCCGCATTTTATCAGGTTTACATTGATACCGGTAATGGACCTGAGTACTTTGGCCTTTACACAATGGTGGAAGATGTTGCAGATACCATGATAAAAAATCAGTTCACCAATGCATCTGGCAACCTTTACAAAGCAGACAGTATGGGTGATATTGGTTCTCTGAAAAAAGGATCACAGTACAAAGAAGGATATGAAAAGGAGAATAATAAAAAAGATAACGATTATTCTGACCTTACCCAATTGTACACCACATTAAATTCAAATATTAGAATTACTGATCCTGAAACCTGGCGTTCTCAATTGGAGTCAATTTTCAATGTTGATGAATTTTTAACCTGGCTTGCAACTAATCAACTCATTAAGAACTGGGATACCTATGGGTCCATGTCCCACAACTACTATCTGTATAATGATCCAGAAACTGGAACATTTACCTGGATCCCTTGGGACTATAATCTTGCATTTCAGAATGCTTCTAATGGAATGGAAGGGTCTGAAAACATGTCTTTTCCATCTGGAGATAACCTCTCACTAATACAAGAAAATAAAAATCCAGGTTTTGATGGGGCAAATATTAGTAAAAAAATGGGAATGGGATTTAAAAATACGACATTTAATCTATCATCCAATGAAATTTCAGCGGACTGGCCTCTGATACGATATTTGTTAGATGATCCCGTTTATCATGAAAAATATGTTGAGGCTGTAAAAACTGTAAGCAATGGAGCATTTGATCCTAACACCCTGAAAGAGACATTCTCAAAGAATCATGAACTCATTAGCCCGTATGTTGTAGGACCAGATGGAGAGCGAGCCAAGTATACCCATCTTAAAAGTGACCAGGATTTTGAGGATTCTCTAAATAAGCTCATATCGCATGTTTTTTCGCAATATGATGCAGCTGTTGCATATGTTTCAGATCAAGAACACGGGGGTAATAATTATTCAGAATCATGAATTTGCATGTATGAGTACTTCATTTGATGATCTGCTCTCTCGGTTCACAGGTATTGGAGTTGGAGAGATGGAACACGCAAATCTCCAGGATCGCAAGGAGTCAAAGTATTTGTTAACACTGGATCAGGCTCGGGATCTTATCTCCCATCTCCCTGATTCATACCGTGTCTTTGAAGTTGACGGAAATCGGATACAGACATATTCAACAACATACTTTGACTCCCCATCTTTCAGCCTGTACCTTACTCATCACAATGGAAAAAAACCCAGATATAAACTCAGAACACGCTCATATGTCAACTCGGATTTGAAATTCCTAGAAGTAAAAGAAAAAATGAATACTGGGAGAACGATAAAACATCGTATTCCAATTGAGAACATGATTACTCAGATGGGATCAGATTTCAAAGACTTTCTTTGTTCTTGCCTTCCCTTTGATTGTTCTCAATTCAGACCGGTACTTATTAATCAGTATCGCAGAGTCACTCTCGTATCTATTGATACGCCTGAGAGGATCACCCTCGATGTCGATCTTTCATATAACTCAGGTTCTTCAGAGATTGATCTTCCCAAGGTAGTAATTGCTGAACTGAAAAGGAGCAGTAGTCACTCAATTTCCCCTGCACATGATTATCTCACGAATATGAGAGTTCACCCAAAAGGATTTTCAAAGTACTGTATTGGAATATCGCTTATTTATGGAAATTTCATAAAACACAACAATTTTTCAACTACTCTTCGACTTTTGAATAAAATGATGCAAGGAGGGCCAGTACGATGGTAATGGAATATTTTTCATTTATTATTGGGATGGTGATAAATCTCATCTTTTCCATGATTGTAGTCCGTGGAATTTACTACCCACGTCGCCGTGCTCAGGATTATGTATTTACATTCATGGCGTTTTCGGTGGTAGTCTATTTAATTATGGGCCTATTTACCTCAGTCGAACTTTCAATAGGAGCTGGTTTTGGGTTATTTGCTTTGTTTTCAGTTCTCAGATATCGTACTGACACAGTTCCTATTCGGGAGATGACATACCTCTTTGTCATAATTGCCCTTCCAATCATCAATTCGATTCTGTACGGTAGTGGACAGTATGGTAACTTGATCCTATCAGATCTCATGGTTATTGTTGTCCTCTTGATTCTCGAAAAGAAATGGGGATTTAGATACGATCAACGTAAATTGGTTAGATATGAAAAGATAGACCTTGTCCGTGCTGACCGGCGGGAAGAGTTGATCGCTGATCTCAAAGCAAGAACAGGCCTTATGGTTACTTCAGTTGATGTTGTAGAAATGGATTATTTGAGGGATTCAGCGGATTTGATGATAACGTATGATGAAGATTCTCTATCTGTCTCCAGAGAATCTTCTCTTTCATCAATATCTGATGAGATTATAAATCCAGCAATTATCTCCAACTGATAACCATCCAGAGGAGAATTTGCTATTTTTTATTATATCATAGGGGACCGGTTCGGTCGCCTAATCTGACATAGGTGAAGAAGGTGAATATAATGAAGAACCACAAATTTCTTGCTTCAACATTCCTGATTTTGCTATTTGGGTTATTTGGAGGGTCTGCTGCCGACAGGTTACCTGCAGCAGTCCCAGAGACACAGCAGATAACAATTGACACACAGATTGAGGCTATCGCAGCTGTTGATGTTGGTACGAAGATGGATTGGCAAACTGTGAGGAATGGAAGCACAACTGATACTTCTATTGGAAAAGGAGAGATTATTTCTACAGTAATATATTCTGATTCTGTCCTTTCCAACGGGGGAGATATCAGTGCAGTTAAGAATACCGGATTTGATTCCTCAAATCTGATGGATAAAAAGTATAACCTGGAATCAGAAAAAGTCATGACTTATGCAGGATCGAGCGGATCACATCTTGTAGGGGAGGAATCACTGATTCTTGATGTAAAAGGGAATTATACCAGTAATTCTTCAGAAGGTGTAGCATGTGTTTTTAGTGATACCAATTTGATTCATAACCCAATGTTTCAAAATGTTGTTGAAGCCCAGAGCTCAATATTAAATCTTAATAGTGGACAGATATCAACAAAAGGTCAAATAAGGGCAGTTGGTATGAGTATCAGTACTTCTGCAGGTATGGGTTATCAGATTGCAGTAACTCCTGATTCTAATTCGAATGAAGAGTTTACTGATGGAATTGTGAAAACAAGATTTGCAGGAGATATTATGGAGGCTCGTGATAAAAAATCATCAGAACCCAGAAAAGATGCTTACGTTAATGACTGGAAAAAACCAGCTGCAACTAATCAATGGAGCGATTCAACTGACGCAATAGGAAATATTTCTTCTGTCCAAAAAACATTCAAATATAAATCTGGATTGAAACTTTAGGTAAAAGTTACAATCACTCTGTTCTAGATTTTTACTTCGAACCCAAGCTTGCCACTTAACATCAGATATTCGATGAGATCACCTGTGTTTTTATCAATATTATCCAGAATTTCATCGGGTAACGGTATTTGACAGTTGAAGTATCTCTCCTTAAAATTGTATGTAATCATCCAATTTTATACAAAACAAGGTGTTGATGGTATCAAAATAGGAGTAAATGAACCGTATTTATCTTTGTCATCTAGGAATACGGTGCAACTGTCAAATTCAAGAGCGCTTTATTTGATGAATTTCGTTGATATATGCTATATTTTTTGGTCGATCCAAAATCAATAAGAACACTATTTTGTATGTGGCAAACTTGGGTTCGAACCAGATCAGAATATCAAGAGACCATCAGCCCACAGCTAGATCTCGTTACATATATGAGGAAATTCTGTTTGATTGTTCGTATCAGACCTTTAAGGATCGAAGTGATCAAGAGGAGAAACGGGCACAATTCTAAATAAATTCTGAAATTATTGAAACATTCTTCATAAATGAGGATTGTGCATAACCCCCTCCTGAAGATCTCGAGTTAATAAACTACATATATACTCAATTCCAAAATGGGAGGGTTAATCGCTATCCTCAAATGTTAATATGGAGGGTTATGTTGATTCATACCGTCATCTGGAGGATGTTGCTGATTTGAGGGGATAGACGGCTGATATTGCTGATTCGGAGGGCCATATAGAGGCTTTTTCTGATTTAATGGTTCATTTTTTGGATACTGTTGATTTGGAGGTTGAATTGGTAAACCATCATTTGGGTTCATTCTTCCTTCATTTGGTTTCGGGCTTTGAAAACCTGGATTCATTGATGGATTTTGCTGATACACATTATTAAATGAATTTGATGGATCAATGGGTTGGAGTAGATTCGCGGATGCTATTTCTCCAACTACACAAAGACAAAACATAAAACAGATTAGCAATACCAGAGTATTTTTCATACTTTCTTGACCCTCTTTATGTTGTTAAATAATTAACAACGTAATTTGGAGCAAAAGTAATAAATTATTCTCAAATATCTGGTAGGATATACTAATGATACGTTGGGACTATTTTCTCTTCTTTTTCCCTGGAGTATGTATCGCCAATCCGGAGATCATCTCCATTCTGTCGATGGCAACATAGAGCATGAGATCAATACTCGAATGCAACCCGGTGAGTTTATTTGTTCGTATTGGAGGAATTGAAAGAGTCTCTTTGTCATCAATTATTATCTCAAATAAATTACTGATATCCATAAGTTCAGGGCTCTGTTCTTTTTTTGTTGAATGAGGCATACCCTTGACAATTTCTGATATTGGAATAGAGGTCACTGATGTATTGGATTTACCTAATTTTTCTTCGACTCTGGAAGATATATCCGGATCATTTGAGACAATATAAAGAGTAAGTGGAGCAAAAATCTCAAGATCTTCAAACAGAGGAATATATCTCTCACCCATTAAGCATATGATATAATCTTCAGCAGAGTGTATCATCTCACGAATCTTAGGTCTGATGTTTCTCTCACCAAAAACTGTCCAGATAGCATCATTCTCCTCTTTAATCTTCTGGGATTGAATGAGATGTTGTAATTCTTCAAGAGCAACCTCTTTGGCCTGATCATATTCCCGATTTATTATTTCTATTGCCAGATTCGGAGATACTGCAGTATAAATAGATGGTTTGTATGAATTTTTTACTACAAGGCCTCGCTCTTCAAGTTTTTGAAGAGAATCGTATACACTTGGTTTAGAAATCTCTACAAAGTCAATTAATTCCTTTGCTCCAACCGAGTTCAAATAAACAAGTGCTGCATATACCTTAGCATCAAGATTGGGTAACCCCATATTGTTTAAAGCGGTTATTAATCGCTGTGTTACTATTTCCATAGATTCACCAAATACAGTCGTATTTCAAGGTAGACTATAAAAGGATGATGCGAAAGCCCCGATATCAAAAATCTAATATCTACTGCATGTAGACTTGCTTTACACAAAGGGGAGTTACACACTATCCCATTCATATTTATAGATGGTATCTCTTTTTTCAGCTATATGTTTGATCCTAATAATATGATTAACAATACACATACGAGCGTATCTAAAAAACCTTCCCTTTTTATATGTGATCAAAAAGATACCGGTAGGCAACGGTACCAATTTTAGTTTCAAGAAGAAAGTTCTAAAATCCAGGTTTCTGCTAATCTATTATCTCTATGAGTCATTTTGTTGTCTGTGAGTTTTTTCTGTGCATAATTTTACCTCATTATAAAAGAGAATCAAGAAGATGGTGAAAACCTCACTTATATGAAATTTTAATGTGGAATTTTCAAAGGGTACTGGTGGATTATAATTCAAATAAAAAACTCGTTCTTTTCAGGGGAGACGGGTGTATAACCCCCTAAAACCCTTCTCCGAAATCGATGCCTGATCTCGTTTGACCTGAAAAAAAGAGATTATTCGAGATTTTTACCAGATATTTCTATCTGAATAGGTACCTGTGCCTATCACTTGATAATGAGGTCAGCATACTGAACATCTTTCTGGTTTGCCGGATCCCAGATGTTGACCCGGGGGGTGCTTGGATAGATCTTCTGATTAGCGATGTCCCATCCGTTTGGTAACGGGTTATCGCTGTTCTCTTTCTGGTTTGTTGCATCCCAGATGTTTACATGATATGTACCCGGACTGAGTGGTTTACCGTCATCACCCTTCTCAACAACCACATTCCAGGTCTTATCCTTCTGGCCGTTCTTCACAACCGGCCCGGTGACAAGTACGTGATTCTTTGGAATATCGAAATTCTGTTGTGACTGGGTCCCATCAGCATTGAATCTTACAAGGTTGATACCGGTCGGATGAATGTTCTCTGCAGTGATTGCAACCGGATTGAACACCACTCTTCCGGTACCTTCTTTTGCAAATGTACACACTGAATCCCAGAGACTTTTGGGTATGATCTCTACTCCGATCTGTTTACACTTTTCAATAGGTGTTGTTCCAGTGATATTGATCTTCTCACCACTTGTATGGTCACCGATTGGATTCAGAGTAATGGTCTGGTTGGGATCAGCCATTGTGGGAGATACACAGAGAACTGCGATTAGAATCAGCCCTGCAGTAAGCATATAATACCGCCCGATTCTCTGTTGTTTTGTTTGTAGTGAATCACTGATGATTGAACGTAATGATTTTTTCATCTGGTTTGCCTCACATCATTCATTGATGAAACTAAAGTCTGATTACACGAAGCGGTATGAATTCTCCCTGATTCTTTAACTGACTTCTTCTTCGGTGTGGGATGATACAAAAAGAGGTTACAATCGGGTTTGCTCCCTTTTGTGGCAAACCCTTTAATTTAGACCAAATAGATCCTGCTATTGCAGCATCAAGAACTTTTCAAAAATAGGTATGATCACTCTCTGGTACACCTGCAGCCCTGAAATGAGCAGGTACTTCCTTTTTGAGAGGCAGAGAGGATCCTTTCTCCTTTCCAGGCCGCTGATGCGATCGACTCAACCTCTTCCTGTGTAAAAGACCGATCTCCCGTCTTCTTCTCTACCCCGAGGTCAGGGATCATAATATGCTGATAGACCGGCACACCCACCATTTCCGCTATCTTCCTTGCGCAGGCCTTGTCACATCCGTCGATGGCAATAACCGCGTCCATTGATGCAGCCTTCTTCACCAGATCCTCTGAGGAGATGAGAAGTGTTGTGCACGAAAACTTTCCATATCCTTCTTCTTCAAGCTGAATTGCAACCCGATTTGATATCTGACCAGTATTGGCCTGACCCCCACATGGAAAGATGATACGGCTGGCATCTCCTCCGGCACAACTGCACAACGGCTGCTCAGCCATCATGCACCCCCGAGGATCCCTACGATCTCATTCACAGTCGGAACCCTCCCTGATACGCGTTCTTCTTCATCGATAAACAAAGAAGGCGTCATTAATACTCCTCTCCCAACAATCTCACTCAGATCATCCACCTTCACAACATCAGCCTGAACTCCTGCCTTCTTTACAGCCTCAACCGTGTTGTCATAGAGACGTGAGCACTTTGCACAACCTGATCCCAAAATTTCAATCTTCATACTTCACCTGCATAATACTGAAAACACCATATTTTTCATCTTTCAACGAAATCCTGCTTGATTCTCATCCCATCAGCCAGTTAAACAGATACCCGGTACAGACAATTCCAGTTCCGCCGACTCCGATAAAAACCGCCAGAAGCTGGGGTTTGAGCACCTTTCTGAGGAGAATCATCTCCGGAATTGAGAGGGCGGTTACTGCCATCATGAATGCAAGGGCGGTCCCCATTACAACCCCGGCACGGGTAAGTTCTGATACCAGCGGTATGACACCTGCAGCGTTACTATACAGCGGAATCCCTATGATAACCGCAACAATAACTGCAAACGGGTTATCTTTTCCTGCATACTCGGCAAGAGCACCGGCAGGGATCCATCCATGCATCAGGGCTCCGATACCAATACCGATCACCACAAAAAGCCAGATCTTTTTGATGATCGCAACGGTATCAGACCATGTCTCTCTGGCCCGCTCCGGGTACGTGGGGCTGTATGATGCGACCCTGCTCCCTTTTACCTTGATCTGGTAGACATACTCCTCAACAAACCGTTCGAGTTTCAGTCTTCCGATAACAAGACCTGCAACGATTGCGATCACCTCACCGGAAATGATGTATATGGCAGCAATCTGCCATCCAAACAACCCATACAGCATCACCAGGGCGACCTCATTCACCATTGGGGCGGCAATCAGATACGTGAACGTGACACCGAGTGGGATACCTGCCTCTACAAATCCAATAAAGAGTGGCACAGCAGAACACGAGCAGAACGGGGTGATGATTCCAAGCAGAGCGGCCAGGATATGGCCTATGAAGGTAGAACCCTTCCGCTCTGCAAGCCGCCTGGGTCTTCTCAGGAGAGAAGAACGACCTGATAAACGTGACCACATACACGATCACGAGAAGCAGAATGAAGATCTTCACCGTGTCGTAGATGAAGAAGTTCAGTGCACTTCCTGCCTGACTCTGTGGACTCAGTCCAAGGAGTGTATATACAATCCAGTCTGCAGCAGTTTGCACAATCTCAAATACCATATTCTCCCTCCTTCAGCTCTCTTTTGATTGACGATAATGTGTAACTAATGCCCTGGTATAAGTGTCTTCAGCGCCATTCGGGATGTAATTGCGGACCTGACTCTTTTGAGTAGTACATCACGAAGATCCGTGTCCTTTGAGATATTCATCGCTTTGACTTCTGCGATGATCTCATCCAGCATGTTGATCCCGGTCGCCACGCCGTTGACCTCAATCATCCGGACCTTCCTGACTGCGTCTGCCTGGCACAATGGAATATTGCGATTCATTGTCACACATCCATCGCCATAAGCATTTCAACATTTATTGAATCGACGTGTGACTATAAAAAAATATTGATTTTAAAAATGTTGAAAGATAGATCGTTTTCATACAAATCTGAATTCGGACATCCAGGTTATTTTCTCATCAGAATACATGATATGACATGGTAGTATTATTCGGGTATCATGTGGTGTATGGAATCCTGATTATTCTGGTTATGTTCATACTTATGATGACGATCTGCTTTTGTATGATGAGGTTCTGTATGCGAAGGAACGGTGCCATGTGTGGATGTCGGATCTGCCATGTGGCTGACTGCTCATGGCTAAAGGACCGGGACTCATGACCGGAGATACAGTGAGGTATGTAATATGAGTGAACAATCAGCCCCGATCATTCTTGCAACCTGTTCTGGTGTGTGTAATGTCGGACAATTAACAACGCAGGCTGCCATGCAACTCATCCGGAGATCTCCGGGAATGTATCGCTGGGTAAAGGTCGGAAAAGGAAAGATGAACCGGCCGATATCACCTGATGAGAGAGTCTGGGCTATTGTTGGATGCAGCGATCGATGTTCGTGTAAAGAACTCGAAAAAGTAGGTATCGCTTATGAAAAAACAGTGATTGCTACTGATCTTGGAGTTGTCCGTGATGTCAGGGCAGAGGTCAGGTTTGATGAGATAGATCGGTTTGCTGATCTGATATCTCCCCGTACATGACCGGAATGAAAGCTCCACCATACAGAAATAGCGTTACAGTCAAAGTATAATCTCAAAACGTAGTGAAATACATGGATTCATTTGCTTCAGGGTTTGCACAGGTTGACAAGACCAGTGATGCAGGCTCATTTGTTCAATATCTTGATCTTATTCATTCTATTCCATTTTTCCAGGAGTGTAAGGCCCAGAGTTACCAGAACCTTGCCCTCTCTCCCGGTGATTCGGTACTTGAGATCGGATGCGGTAACGGAATAGATCTCCAGAAACTCGCTGAATGTGTTGGCACTTCAGGTACCGCAGTTGGCATCGATATCAGTTCAACCATGCTTAGTGCAGCACGGAAAAATGCAGAGGCTCTTGGCTGTTCTCCAGGGTTTCTTCTTTGTGACGGGCTTCACCTCGCATTTCCAGATGCCACGTTTCATGCGGTTCGATCAGACCGGGTTATCCAGCATACATGTGATCCCTTTGTCGCTCTTAAGGAGATAGTCCGGGTAACCAGACCTTCAGGAACTGTTGTTATCTTTGAGCCTGACTGGGGAACCTATACGCTCTGGCCTGGAGAGCGTGAGATCTGCAGAAACGTGATGAACTTCTGGTGTGACAATATTCCATCCGGCCAGGTCGGACGGGTATTATATGCGGCCTTTACAGATGCAGGTCTGGAGAGTATTGATGTACACCCATACACCCTTACCTTAACAGATCTTGCTCTGGCAAGGAGGATATTTGATCTTGACACCACCTTCTCTCTGGCTGCAAAAAAGGGAATCGTGAGCCAGTCTGAAATAGAGCGGTGGGAGAATGAACTCTCCAATGCTGACTCCAAGGGTCAGTTCTTCAGTTCCCTGACCTTTTTCCTGGTTACCGGGAAAAAACTGTGATATCAGTGTGTATGAGAATTCACTCTCATACCCTGCATCTGTTATTATCAAAGAGAATGTTGGATTGGATGTATCATATGACGGGAGTATAATCCATCTATTTCATAGGATGTGAATCAGATCAAGATAAGGGATGAGTGAATATGGCACTGCCTGAACCTATTGAGGAGTCGTTATCTCAGATTGGGGGAGTAGAGGGGCTCAAGCAATACCTCCCACCTGACGATGAACTCATCCGGAAATCAAAAGTATTCACAGCACTAGCGGATTCGACAAGACTCAAAATTCTCTATCTGCTGAGTACCCAGCCGCTGTGTGTCTGTGTCATCAAAGAGGTGATCGATATTGCAGATTCGAAGTTATCATATCATCTCAAAGCCCTGAATGCTGCGGGATTGATAGAAAAAGAACAGAACGGGCCGTTTCTTATCTACTCAATCACCCCGACCGGGAGACGGTGTATTCAGATCTGGGTATGAATACAGATCCGATCAGATGTTCGTTCATTTTTACTGGAGATCTTCTCCTTTACCTTCAGGGATAATGAGTTAAGTATCAGAATTCTATATCCCTAAGGAGAGAACCGATCGTTTCCAGCGTGTATGTCGATGGAATCCCTGAACCTGCAGGATATCAATGTCTGATGTGTACCAGATTTGAACAGAGCATCGGTTCCCACCAGTTCCTTGTCCTGTCTGTTTATAATTCCACGTTGATACCTGAATAGCCTACGGTAAACACATTTTTCGTACATACAGGTAATAAGGAAATGAGATTTGCATCTCTCTTTCAATAATTACTAGAGTCATATCGATCGCAGGAGATGAATAATCCAATCTGATTGTGAAACCATCGAATGTACTGAAAAATAATAGTTGGTAGATAAAATCATATGACTTATAAATATGAAATGCAATTAGGGTATACGGAAGGATTACAGAATGGGAGTCAGGTTCATATCACTCACATGGGGATTTATCGTATTTTTATTGATATTTCAGATTTCTACCGCATATCAAAAGGAGAATGTATCATTCACAAGTGACCATGAACTCTCTGCCAATACTTCACTCAACAATTCTGAAACCCAGTATGCCCCACATAAGATTCTTGTCAGATTCAATACGCCAGAAGCACATAATCAGTCTCATGCTCTCGCCTCTGTCGATCAGGTGGAAGCAATTCATGCATCCATCGGGGCACAGGCAGTCTACTCATCCTCCCCTAACTTTGTCCCAGGTCTTCAACTGGTAAAAATCCCTGATAGCATGAAGGTTCAGGATGCAGTTACCTGGTATCAGAATCAACCGTCTGTGCTCTATGCACAGCCTGATAATCTGATCCATCCTGATGATGCACCACCTGCCAGTATTCCAACCTCTTCAGCGGTGAATACCACCCGGGTACCCTCTGATCCGCTCTATCCGCTTCAATGGAACTTGAAAAATACCGGGCAGTATGGCGGAACCCCGGGAGCGGACATTCACGCAGAAGGAGCCTGGAATGTAACAACGGGCTCTGATGTCGTCGTTGCTGTTGTTGATAGTGGTGTTGATTATCTTCACCCTGACCTGAAAGATAATATCTGGACAGATCCGGTCACCGGTCTTCATGGGTACAATTTCTATGATAACAATACTGACGTCATGGATTATGATGGCCATGGAACCGCCTGTGCAGGTATCGTTGCGGCAGTTGGAAACAACAGCATCGGAGCAACGGGTTCCGCATGGAAAGCTAAAATAATGGCATTAAAGATGTCTAGCGGGGGTGGTGGCTGGGTATCTGCCGCGATTCAATCCTTTGAGTATGCGACTCTTCACCATGCTGACATTATCACCAATTCCTGGAGGATCGCATATCGAAATCAGGCGCTGTTAGATGCAATAGCAGCATTTCCCGGTATCATGACCTGGAGTGCGAGTAATGAAAACAGTGATGTTGATGGGTATGTAGATCGGATGCCACAGTTCCTCTCACCAAATGTAATACCGGTCATGTCCACCGATGACCATGATCAAAGGTCATCATTCTCCAATTATGGGAAGAACACGATCTTTATCGCTGCTCCGGGATCTCATATTCTTCTCCTGAAGCCGATGAAGCATGATCAAACGTCCCTAAATTCCACAAATCTGTCGTCCCAGGATATTCCATATAAATATGACAATGGTACATCATTCTCTTCTCCCATGGTAGCGGGTGTTGTCGCGTTGATGAAGTCCCTCCATCCCGGTTATACGAACGTTCAACTAAAAGCAGCATTGTTACGAGCAGCAGATAAAAATCCCAATTTGATCAGATATTGCATTGCAGGAGGCAGGATCAATGCTTCTGCTGCAGTTCGTCAGGAGATATTTCCGTACGATGCTATCGGATCCATGAACATGCCACCGATAATACACACGAATACTGCGTTTCAATGTAACATCACCTTGCAGAATGCAGGAACTGATACCTGGAATTCAAACCGCTCGATATCGCTGTTCGCACAAAACCGGGATGCAATCCTCATGGGACCGGAAAGGATCGAATTTCCGAAAGGAACAACGGCCGCTCCTGGTGAATATGTATCATTTACCTTTCAGGGAACATCCCCTGCACAATTTGGTTATTATAATCCTTCATATCGGCTTTCTGATCTGAATGGGGTATTCGGACAGGTTGTGAATGCAGTTTGTACCGTAACGGAAGCGGAGGCACTTCCTGATGTTCCGCTTGATGTCTATGGTTCAGTTATGGTTTCATCGGGCCGATACGTGTACCATTTTGGAGGCGGTTCCAGTTCATCCTCGTTCAGATATGACATCGTGAACAAAACCTGGGAATCTATAACACCGATGCCTGAACCGGGTGGATCTCTCGAAGGTTCATTGATAAACGGGAAGGTTTTCATTCCTGGACGATACAGGAATGAAACGCTGAATGTGTATGATATCACGAATGATTCGTGGTCCCAGATTGCTTCAGATCGTCGGGTTTCAGGGAGATATCTGTATAAAACCGGAGTAATCGGGGATCGGATGTATGTTATTGGGGGAAATACCGATTATTATAATGTCACCAACCAGGTCTTCTGCCTGAATACCACCACCGGTCAATGGAGTCAGGCTCCTTCGATGCTCACCAATCGGACACAGTTTTTTGCATCATCAGGAAACGGGACTATTATCGTGGCCGGGGGATTGGATTCATACGGTGGTTATTTTGATTTCGATAAGCATAATTTGAGATCTGCTGAGATGTTTGACGGTGAGAAATGGTCATTGCTCCCGGATATTCCAGACACGATAGGATGGGATTATGGGGCGAGTGGATCGGATCCTGATGGTTCGCTCTGGATCGCAGGAGGTCGCAGGGTTACGTCTCTAGGTGTGGTTTACAGTGATATCGCACATTTTTCTGTGGCAAACAAGAGTTGGACGGTTACCCCTGATCTCCCGACAATGATGTTCCCACGTTATCATGATCTCGGCTCCATTGCTGAAGATGGATATCTGTATACCGCTCATGGAGAAAATTACTCCGCAAATCTTCCCTGGTTTGAGAGGATCAAGGTACGTGACAATACTGTCTCCCCTGTCAAAGATCTACATACTACGCAGATAACCCCGTTCACGATCACCTGGAACTGGACGCTCCCTCAAAACCATCAGATTACACGTATTCCAATCACACTAAATGGAAATAATGTCGCGAATCTTTCCGGAGAAGCGACATCATATACTGCGGTACGGTTGACGCCAAAGACAGAATATCAAATTGGAGTTCAATTACAGGACCTATTCGGAGTCACAAGTCAGTGGGAATATCATACAGCGAAAACGTCAACATGGTATCGATGAACGCTATTCCCGGTTACAGGTCCTGAAAAAAAGTGATGAAGACCCGTTTCGGACAGATGGATCACACGGGGAATACCCACTCTCTGTACTTTTTCTGGATAGTGTTCTCTTATTTACATCATAGATTGTGAATCGATGATATTTCGTAACTATTCAGCCTCTCTCAGCGCTTTCTAAACTATCCACCCTGATTCTCTTCAAATATTGCCTTTCTCACTCAAATCTTCCACTATAACCGAAAGATCTTTTTATCTTGAGTTTAAACCTGTTTTTATCGGAATGGAAATACCTGAAGAGATCAAATCCAAATTTCCAGATTGCCCCCCTGAAATCGTCGCATATATTTACTATCTACACGAAAAAATTGATAAATTAGAAGCCAGAGTAACTGAACTCGAATCCCGGCTAAAACTCAACAGTAACAATAGCGGCAAGCCCCCCTCCTCGGATGGTTACACCCATAAGAACCATACAACCTCACTTCGTAAGAAAACCCAGAAAAAACCAGGAGGTCAACCCGGTCACAAAGGAAAAACCCTGGAACAGAGTTCTAATCCTGATCACATCGAAACTCATTCTCCTGAAGTTTGTTCCTGTTGTGGAAGAAGTCTTCAGAATGGATCAATCATTGGAATTGAAAAAAGACAAGTTTTCGACCTTCCTCCTCCCCCATCAATTGAGATCATCGAGCACCAATCCCTCACAAAGGTTTGTACCCATTGTGGAAGAAAAACATCAGGAACCTTTCCCCCGGGGGTTACACAACCCGTTCAATATGGATCAAGAATCAAGGCCAATTTGAGTTATCTCGTTCATTATCAGTTTATCCCATACGATCGGGCAACCGAGGCCTGTTATGATCTCTTTGGTATCTCCATCAGTCCTGGAACCATTGTCAATATTACTCGCACATTGTCAGAGAGACTCATATTGTTTCATGAATCGGTTAAGAGCGCTCTTAAATGCGAACCCGTAATCCACAACGATGAAACAGGGGTCCGAGTTGAAGGAAAACTCCATTGGCTTCATGTTACCAGTGCATCTCGACTAACCTCTTACTCAGTTCAGCCAAAAAGAGGAGCTGATGGGATCAATAACATCGGAGTTCTTCCAATTTACACGGGAATTAGTGTTCACGATTTTTGGAATCCATATCTTTCATACTCATGTACGCACAGTTTCTGCTGTGCCCATATTCTTCGAGAACTTAAACGGGTAGAAGAGGAAACAGAACAAAAATGGCCTAATATATTAAGTGAATTACTGATACAAGCAAAACATCTCAAGGAAATGTTTCATTTGGACGATATTCCCATACCACAGATTATGGTGAACAGCATCAAAAGTTCATATGATGAACTAATTCAAGCAGGACTCGATGAGAATCCGCTACCCATTCATATCCCCGGAAAGAGAGGAAGGAAGAAAAAGAGTTTTGCCAGAAACCTGCTCGAAAGGTTGGACATCCATAAAGACAGTATCCTGCGATTTATTGAACAGATTCGTGTTCCATTTGATAATAATCTCGCGGAGCGGGATATCCGGATGATGAAGGTAAAAATGAAAATCTCTGGAGGGTTTAGGGACAGAACAACCGCTGAAGCCGTAGTTTTGATCAGAAGTTACATCTCAACAATCAGGAAGAATGGTGAAAGGGTCATTGAGGCGATTAATGCTGCGTTTAACAATAATCCATGGATGCCAGAGACTCATACGATAAGGTCTTAATGACTTGATGTACCTTCTTTTCCTGTTTGGTGATATGATGCCTGAATAGTTACGATATTTCTTATCTACAAAATGTTTCATCAAGGGAACAGGATCTGTATCACGAATTTTTTTACAGTCTTCGGTGCCCTTTTAACGATTCAAATTAAATTGAAATTAATGGATCTGTGATGATACTCCTGTCCGGAGTACTTTTCACACAACCTGTTCCTGAGTCCGGTTTCATCTTCTATAAGGTTATATTATGAAGTAATCGTCATTACGTAACTTATTCCACAGAATTGCAGTCATCACGTTCATCCTCATATGTGCAGGTCTCTGCATCTGGAGTGCATCTGTCGCTGACACAAATGCGACACCATCCGGTGTCACCCAGGTTGAGGTGTACCATTTTCACCCGACAAACGGATGCCGTACCTGCACTGCTATCGGTGATTATGCAGAAGAGACGGTGAAGAAATATTACCCTGCTGAACTTGAAAATAAGAAACTCATCTTTGATCACATCAACTTTCAGGACCCTAAAAATGCTGACCTTGTAAAAAAGTTTGAAGTAACCGGTTCATCCCTGATGATCGGAGTCACAAACGATGCAGGATTTCACAAAGAAGAAGATGTGAAGGTCTGGTACAAAACCGGAAACAAAGATGAGTTCATGACCTATCTTAAGAATCTCCTTGACAGAAGGCTTTCCGGGTCTCTGGAATAACTTGAACCGGTGAGTTCGTGACTGATCTGATGAGTTTCATGGAGACGATGGGAACGAGTGATATTCCGCTCGTTGCTGCGTTCTTCATCGGTCTGATGATGGCGATAAGTCCCTGCCCCCTGGCGACAAATATCACAGCGATAGCATATGTCTCCCGGAACATCGGAAACAGCAGGTACACCGTTCTTGTGGGCCTGTTGTACAGCTTTGGCAGAATGGCAGTATATGTTACAATCGCAGCACTCATCGTACTCTGTGGATTAAATGTACAATCAATAGCCCTGTTTCTACAGGAGTATGGTGATCTACTCCTCGGGCCGGTCCTTCTGATCTGTGGTATCCTTATGTATGAGCTCATTCCCTTCTCATTTGCCCTTGAGCATGCCGGACTACAAACCCTCAAAGAAGAGATATATGAGAAGTTATCACATCAGGGTCTCATCGGCAGTTTCTTTCTCGGGATTTTGTTTGCCATCAGTTTCTGCCCGTTTAGTGCCGTCCTGTTCTTTGGTATGCTGGTACCGCTTGCGCTCAGTACCCGCGATCCGATTGGAGTGCCTCTCTCATTCGGGCTTGCAACCGGTCTTCCCGTGACCCACTTCTCTATTCTACTTGCAACCGAAGTAAACCGGTGTGGTGCATTTCTAGGTAAAGTGCAGGCAGCAGAGATATGGGTCAGAAGGATAGTTTCTGTAATTTTTATCCTGGTCGGTCTGTATTTTATTGTCAGGCTGTTTTTTTGAGTAAAAAGGACTGATATCCGGGAGAAGATGCAGTAATCCTGAACCGGGTGAGTTCGGGAATTTTTTATTCACCGCAGCAGGAGCCTGATTCCCCGCCACAACTACACTCCCCATTATCCATGTCCTTGCCTCTGATCGCAGCACTGATCATCGCCCAGGCACATCCAACTCCGCTTTGAACCTCAATGGCCTGCACCGGACAGTTCAGAGCACATGCTCCGCATTCCATGCACCGGGTCTGATTTTTCAGAATTGCTGCCTTCTCACCCTCTTCAAAAACACCGTGTGGACAGACTTCAGTACATCGTTTACAGTTAATGCATCTCTCCTGGTGATACTCGAGGGTGTTCTCTGTATACGAGTTAAACATCAAATCATCCCCATTACACGAAACACTCCCAGTGCCACTCCGATTACAACTCCTGTCCCAGCTAATCCAACCATCACCGGAATGTACCTGAATATCTCTTTTTTTACCCCGGTTCGTGATGTATATGTCGTTGAACCGGTGAAGTTCAGTGCCAGGTAAGCAACCACAGGCGGAATTACAAGAAGAGGAACAACTGCTCCTGCAACCTGAGCCCAGCCCGGGAGTGTTTGCACTGACAGATATGTCAATACAAACGGAATCGCTACCAGCATCCCGAGGATCAGACCTTTAGTTGAGAAATCCTTTGTCGGAATGATGGGAAGAAGGACCGGAAAGAGTATTGTACCGGTTATGACCGCAGTGAAAACTGCCAGCGATGCAACAGGTCCGGCCAGGAACCAGAGGGCAACGGTTGCAATTATTCCTGGCAGTATGACCTGAACCAGTTCAACCGGAGTCAGAACCAGCCGGTCGTATGCAGTGAATCGAACTCTCCTCATGTCCTGAGTCGCTGTTCCGGTTTTGAGAAATTCAGGGAGGTCTGCAGCTCGGACCGGTCCATACACTACTCTGAAACCTGAACGGCGTTGCACCTCGGGAGCCGAGACACCCGGAGCTCCAAGTTGTGGAACGATGATCTTCCTGTGTGATACAATCTCTGAAAGTCCGGTTGATTCGATCCTGCGAACCAGTTCGTCGGTGCCGAATGTTCCTTTTCCTGCAGCACACCACACGTTGATTCCTTTGGTGTCGAGGACAAGGATGTATGCATCATGCCCTTTCAGAGATGACCGGAGAATATCAAAGCTTAATGTATAATTTGCAGATGCAAAGACCGGAGAATCTGTATTCGGAGTTCCCAGTGTATAGAGCCCGGGCTGGACACGATGGTCTGATCGCTTGTATCCCCAGCGTGCAAGAATATGATCAATCCGGTTAGTAAGCGTTATTATGCTGTCTGTCGATTTTACTGTACAGGAACCGTCAGAGACGGCTCCCTGACATGAACAGCAGCTACATGGTTCTGACATATCCCCTCATACTCCCTGGTTATTCATCAGTGGTGAGAGGATATCGCTTACCATACCGCTTAGATTTTCAACTTTCATGAGTGCAAAACAGCAGATGCTTCCTTCCTTCTCCCAGCTGATCAGGGCAAGTTTATCGCCAGGCTTGATTTCTGCACGATCACGAGCATCTTTTGGAAGAACCATCTGTCCTCGTTCATCGATTGTCAGGATGGATTCAACGCTGCATGTTGCTTTTTGGCTGCATCCGCATTGGATTACATCAGATTGAGTCTTCTCATCTTTCCCTTTTGCCATATCTGGTACGATATACTTTGTGTGCGGAATATTTATAGTTTTCAGAAAATTCAGAATTATCAGATCCTGTAATATTTTCTGGTGTTGCAGCAAATGTTGATCATATCCAAAGTATCTGCAAATACGAGTATTCGAAAATCGCTGAATATGGGTTTTGGGTGATATAATGAGTGAAAATAATGTTCAGATCACGATGACACAGGTTGATACACTTTGCTTTAAGGCAACAACAGTGTCAGGAATAGATTTTTTTGTGGAAGCATCACCCGGTCTTGGAGGAAGTGGGAATAACCCGAGTCCACTGGCACATTTCCTCGGTGCACTGGGAGGATGTACATCTATTAAAACAAAACTCAGTCTTACAAAGAAAGGGGAGAGGTGTGAATCTGTCTCTGTTGAAATCAGTGGTACATAACGAGAAGATCCGCCTCAGGTTTTTGAGAGTATTCACCTTTCATTTACTCTGAGAGGGGATATGGATGATCGGGTTGTAACTGATACAATACGCGATGTGATGACGATGAGTTGTCCGGTAGTGGTCATTGTTGGTAAAGTCGTGTCATTATCATGGGATTATCAAATCGTCAATACATAATGGCCTGGATATTGAATGGTGTCAGATTCCTGTCATGAACTCTTTTTAAGGTGTATTGCAGTTCTTCTTCCACTGCTGATGCATCCAGGTTATGAGGGAGATGTCAGCATCTTCTTTCAACCGGTAGATCTTATGATTTGACCGGTAATATGTCTCGATAATCCCTGCGTCTCTGAGTATCTTCAGGTGGTTAGAGATCTGTGTCTGCGTCTTATCAAATATCCAGGTAAACTCACAGACACACTGATCACGGGTTTTCAGCATCAGGAGAATTTTAAGCCGCAGGGGATGACTGACTGCTTTTATCATCCCTTCCATGTGGGAGACATATCCGCTATTTAAATCCGACTTCACCTGGTTTAATTCGTCTTCCCAGTCCTCTCTGAGTGCACAGTCTGCCGGGCAGCATCGGGTACTACCCATGGTTCATATCTCCGGCCTGGAATTGGTTGATCCTGCCCGATGGCATATGTAAACATTTTCTTTCATTTCATAAAAAACTGAATTGCAGATCCTCCCTTTTCCTTCTCTCTCACTGATATCATAGTGGTGAAACCAATGGAGTATGAAACGATTCAGATAAGAAAGATAGAGGGTGCCTGCGAACTTTATGAAGATTACTCAGAAAAGAACAGTACCACTCCCCCGAAGATCGCCATCCTCTCCTGCAAAGGAGCCTGTGCCCGGGGAGAAGTATCCAAGCGGGCAGCAAACCTGATCGCTCACGAAATGGCGAAAGATGAAAAGGTCAGGATATGCCTGGGTGGTGCATTTACAAAGAATATCGGACAGAGAAACCTTGTCCGCCGGTCAGAAAGGAGTATTGTGATTGAAGGGTGCTTTGTCTCATGTGCAACCCGGATAATGCAGGGAGTGCTTCCTGATCTGAATCCGGAGGTTGTCCTTGCCGATACGCTCTATGATGAATGTCTGCCGTTCGGAATAGATTAGGTCTCTACTGAAACATTTGATGAGTATGCAAAGCTGGTTGCGGAAAAAGTTGTGGATGAGTATATCCGGAAAGTTCAGTCTTCAGGAGAAAGGTAAAACTCCTTTCTCGTTTTCATTATACCACTTTTTCTTCAGCCAAAGTACAACATTTACAAGGCTGATTAAACCCGAACTTCTACCAGGGGGCCGATGACTGTTGCAAAGGCTACCGGTGAAGCAATCCCGAACACAGCGATGGCAACTGCAATTGCAAGTTCGAAGTTATTTGATGCTGCCGTAAATGAGAGGGTTGCGGATTTCTGGTAATCTATTCCGATCTTCCAACTCATCCAGAATGTAGCCATGAACATGATCAGGAAGTAGCAGACCAGAGGGACAGCCACCCTGATGACATCAAACGGGACGGTTATGATGAATTCTCCTTTCAGGGAGAACATAACAATGATCGTAAAGAGCAGAGCGATAAGGGTGATTGGGGATATTCTTGGGATGAAGACAGTCTCATACCAGGTTTTTCCTTTCTTTTTTATGAGGATAATCCTGCTTAATAGTCCGGCGATAAACGGAATACCGAGATAGATAAACACACTGATGGCTATCTCAACCATTGTGATCGATACAGATGTGCCTGTGATCCCAAAGATCGGGGGAAGCACTGTGATGAATACCCATGCATACAGGGAGAAGAACAGGACCTGGAAGATTGAGTTCAATCCTACGATGGCGGCACAATATTCACAGTCTCCTCCGGCAAGGTCATTCCATACAATAACCATCGCGATGCACCGGGCTATCCCGACGAGGATGAGACCGTACATGAGGAGCGGCTGATCACGGAGGAAAAGAATTGCCAGAAGAAACATCAGAATCGGCCCGATGATCCAGTTCTGAACAAGCGAGAGTCCAATGACTTTTCTGTCCTTGAATACCAGATGGAGTTCTTCGTATCTGACCTTTGCAAGAGGAGGATACATCATGAGTATCAGACCGATTGCTATCGGAATGGAGGTTGTTCCTATCGAAAAACCGGTGATAAATGCAGGGGCTGATGGGGCGAGATACCCGATAGCGATTCCAAGGATCATGGCAGAAAAAATCCAGAGCGTGAGGTATGAGTCAAGGAATGAAAGTCGTTTTACTGATGTCCTGTCTTTACCAGATAAGTTATTGTATTTGTATCTAAGTATTTATTGAAGTGATGTATTGGCAGAATACAGGTGTTATTGTTTTTCAGTGCAATTCGAAGATTAGATGAGAAATATGATAATATTAATACACATAGATATATGGTCGCCGCATTGAATCCAATTTTCAAAGATGAGGTTGTCCAGTTGAATCATGTAACCGGACAACCTCGGAGATAATCTGTTGAGTGATAGATAATCTAATTATGCTTTGCAGCTAAAGAACTACTATATTATGCAGATCTGTGTTGGGACCCCTCCTGATCTTGGTAAATTGGAGTCAATTCTTAAGGAAACGACGCTTACTGAGGATCAGAAAGAGATCGTTAGAAAAACAACGATCAAGTATAATCGGGCGCTTGAGGTTCTGGGTCAGTAGACCTGCTATTCTGTTGTATCCAGAGTATTGTCTCTTCTAAAGACATTTCATACCGTGCAAGGGCAAGTCCCATGCGAATAACTTCGTCTTCATCAGCAGTAAGGCTGAACCCATACAGTTCAAGAACCATAGTTGCAGCATATACTGCAGTTCTTTTGTTTCCATCTTCAAAGGGATGCATCGTTGAAATGTCATAAAGTAAGATGGCTGACATTTGGATAGGTCCATTCCCTTGATTACATTTCTCCACTATGAAATCCAATGTGGCTTCATAAAGAATGCCATCAATTCCCCCATACATGTTGATAGAAATATAATGAAGATTCAGGAGCATATTCACAGAAATAGTACTCATACTCGTCTTCACTTTCTCACGCTCAAAAAATAGAGACTCTCATAAAATCGCTCGTATTTATCCCCTTTGCTAAAGGATAAGGTGTATAACCGTATATTTTGTTGCTTCTAATATAGTGAATGAATTGAGTCAGGCTAGGTACCACTGGTGACAGAAGGCATCAGAAATGTCCTCAAATTTTTACCTCACCCCAAACTTTTTGCAGATGACTCTCGTACACTATACTATGGGGGATCATACCGGGCTTGAACTCTCACCCAAAAAAGTGGAGTACCTCAAGTATATCTATGAAAAAGGGAGGACCGTTAAGACCAACGAGATTGCCTCTCATTTCTCTGTCGATCCATCCACAGTCACGAAGTCGATCCTTGAACTGGCAGAGAGCGGATACCTTTCCCATGCTCCATATCGGGGGGTCTCCCTCACTGATTCGGGAACCATGTATGCGAAGTTTCTGATCAAGCGGCATCGGATACTCAGTCTGATCCTGGTCAGAAACGGACTCTCTGAAAACCGTGCATGCGCAGAAGTTACCAGGTTTGAGAGTTTTGTCTCGCGTGAAGCAATAGATCAGATGTGCTGTGCCATGGGTCATCCCCAGGTTGGGGTATGTGGGACAATCACCCATGATGATGGCTGCCTCAGGGCCTGCATGACCCACACCGGAAATCATTCTGAATCATCCGGATGTGATGTATGAGCACGGCATCAATATCTGATCATCTCCCTGACATCAATCTGATTACTTCCCTTGCCGAGCGACAGACAACGCTCTTTTCAAGAATAAGCCCCTGGACAAAACTGGGCATGCTCATATGTATCATCCTCGTCATCACCTGTATTCAGAATGTGGCAGTGCTCCTAGTCCTATATGCCGTTCTCCTGCTCCTGTTCAGGGCTGCAGACCTTCCGGTGAAGAAATTACTGGCCTGGCAGGTATTGCCTGCCTTCTTTGTCCTCTCCCTTGTCGGGATCCTGATCTGGAATGAGCCTGGGTCAATCATTTTCATGCTTCCCCTTGGTCCGTTCTCGCTTCAATTAACCGACAATGGCCTCCTTCTCCTTGTCAGGTTACTTGTAAAGGCCCTCATCTCGTTCACGGCATCGATCTTCTTCCTCATGACCACCAGGTATGAACACTTCTCTGCTCTCATCTACCAGATATTCCCAACTCCCCTGGATCAGATCTTTCTGATGGCGTACCGGTTCCTGTTCCTCACCCTCGCCATGACTGGCTCTGTTTTAAAGGCGGTCAGGTCCCGGGGAGGAGGGCTCATCCATTCGGTAAGGATACAGGGAAAACTATTTGCTGAAGTTGCAGGCCTTGTCTTCATCCGATCATTTGAACAGGCTGAACGCGTTGAAAAAGCGATGATTGCACGAGGATACGCCAGCGGAACCTACCGGACACTAACCGTTGTCCCTTCCCCGACCACTCCTGAATACGTCCTTCTGGTTGCAGCCTACGCCCTTACCATCACGGCTATATGGATCATTCCATCTCTGAACGGAGCGTACACATGGTAATTATCAGAAAAAAAACAGAATTTATCCATTGTACTCCTGTTGATCCTGAAGAGGAACTCATCCACATCGATTGTGCCAGCCATGTCTATCCTGACGGAAGTGTGGGCATTCACAACATGTGCTTCTCGGTCAAAAAACAGGAGATCGTCTCGCTCTGCGGTCAGAACGGAGCCGGGAAGTCTACCCTTATCGAGCACCTCAACGGCCTTCTCCTGCCGTCACAGGGTGATATCTGGGTTGAAGGCCGATCGATCACCCGGGGAGAACGGAGCGATCTCTGGAAAGAGGTGGGCATTGTCTTCCAGCGGTCAGAGGATCAACTCTTTGCACCCACGGTTCTTGACGATGTCATGTTCGGCCTGCTCAACCTCGGTATGGATCATGAAGAAGCACAAGCAGCAGCACGTGCGGCCCTGAACACTGTCGGGGCTGAAGATCTCTGTGAGAAACTCCCCAATTATCTGAGTGGTGGACAGAGACGGCTTGTAGCCATTGCCGGAATTCTCGCAATGAAACCCCGGATTATTGCATTGGATGAACCGACCTCAGACCTTGACCCTATGCATGGCGCCATGGTTGAGCAGCTGATACGGAATCTCAAAAGCCGGTTTGGGATTAGTGTAGTAATTGCAACCCACGATCTCGATCTTGCAGCCCGGCTGTCCGACCGGGTCTGCCTTGTGAAAGACGGGCTTATCTTTGCGGAAGGCAGCCCTGAAGATGTCTTCTATGATCCTGACCTTATCGAAGAGGCAGGATTATATCTGCCAGACGTGGTCATGACCTATCTCGAATTCTGCAAAAAGAAAGGAATCTCTCCGTCGGGTCGGCCGATTACCCGTGAAGACCTGGTGAACATGCTCACCTCATCATCATAATTTGGTATCTTACCAAAATTTTGGAAATATATTTACCGTTTTTTTGTGATACTGTATCTGAAAGAGACCTGAGGTTCATCGTGGCACATATTCATCTGGAGGACGGATCCTTCACAGTATTCTGGGTTCTGATATGGTGGGTTATTGCAATTCTTCTCATCGGTGTGGCATTATACCTGCTTCGATCCAGTAAAAAACCTGATCCAAAGAAGATCACCGTCGCCGCATTTGTGACAACCGCAGCATTTGCAATCTTTCAGGTCCAGGTTCCGATATTTGGTGGTGTTCACCTGAATCTGACCCCCCTCATCGGCATTCTTGCCGGCCCGCTCCTCGGCTCCCTGATCATCTTTGTCGTCAATATTCTGTCAGCTGCCATCGGTCACGGAGGATGGGGACTTGTCGGTGCAAACGTCCTTGTAAACCTGTCTGAAGTCTTTGTCGCCTGGATCGTGTTCAGGGCAATGAAGAAGGTTGTCGCAAGCCGGTTCACACAGGCAGGGATCGCTTCGATAACTGCGTTACTGGTCGGGAACCTGGTTATGATGGTTATCATCCTGGTATCCGGAATCCAGGGTGTTCACCAGAGTCCCGGTGAACTCCTCACCGGACTCTCACTGCTTGCAGCAGTGAACATGGGTGTTGCAGTCATTGAAGCCTTCATCACCGGCTTTATCATCGTCTACATCAGCAGGATTCGCCCTGATCTCCTCGAAGGGGGGAGACAATGAACCTGCGGGAGAACAGCGGGCTCATCATCTTCGGTGTCCTCGTCATTGTAGTTGTGCTGGCAGCGTTTATTGCTCTTGAAGCGACAGGAACGATGGGTATCGAGGACAGGTATAACCAGGCGGTCGGACTTCCGGCTGGCGAGGAAGAAACAGAAGGCGGATTCTCACTAGAGGGAAACCCGCTCATGTATCTTGGAATTCTTGGTGCCCTTATTGCAGTATCGCTGATCTTGCATCGGTATCTTGTAAAAGTCTGATTCAGAGTTTGAGCATCTCAAGGGCGAAAAGAAACCCGCTCATCAGGACAACCAGAACCACTACCACGATCCACGAAGGAATACCGAGCAGTTCTGGAATGGTATCAACAGGAAATACTCCCCTGTCCATGAACTTTTTGTTTATTGCCGGGTAGAAATGGGCAAATAACCCGGTACCGATGAGCATCCCGACAGCACCTCCAAAGAGAGCATCCATCTGTCCTGTGCCGATGGCTCCTGCGAGTGTGCCGGGGCAGAACCCGAGTATTGCAAATCCAAGTCCGAAGATACATCCACCTATAACTGTCGCTCCGATTGATCCCCTGAATACATGAAACTTTATCCATCCGAGTTGTTTCATGATATGCAGCCCGATCATGCCGATAATTACTGCAGAGAGCATCAGTTTCAGAACCGTGAAGTCGGTGAGCAGCAACTGTCCGACGATCACGTCATACGATGTGACTCCTCCTTTTTGCAGAAAAAATCCAAACCCGATGCCGAGCAGAAGGCCGAGCACGAGCTGCATCTGCTTGTTTTTATACAGGTTCTCAAACATGATCACACCAGTACTCTGAAGATAAAGAACCCTGCCCCAATTCCTACTGCAAACATGCAGGCAACAGCAACGAAACTTGCCAGTGACAACTGGGGTATTCCGCTGATTCCATGGCTACTTGGACAGCCCCAGCACCATCGTGCGCCAACTCCGATGAGGACTCCTCCGATGATAGCTGTGACCAGCCTGAGAAGGGGATTATCACCGAATGCTATGGCAAAAGTATGAGGAATCCAGGTGATCTGGAATGTTCCTGACAGAAGGGTGCTGATAAACGCCCCGATTATGATACCAAAGACAAACATCCACTGCCAGTCAATGTGGAGCGGGAACTCTTTGAAGTACTCCTTCCCTTCAACCTGCTTTCTGCCTCTGAAGAGACTCTCTATCATCCCGGCAACCCCGGTGAATGCTGCTCCGCATCCGAACGGACGGTTTGAAAGAAGCATGGCAAAACAGAGCAGTATCCCGATACCTGCTCCGGCGAGATATGGTGACCATAGTGGTGCAGTTGGATCCATAACAGTAAGAGTGATCATGGCTTGTACGGAGTTGAATCTTTTGCATGAAAAAGTCCTTTTCACCGGTCCTACCTGGGGCCCCCAACGGGGCACCGTTGGGGTTTTGATGAAAAGTATGATGATATCGTCTGGAGAATACCCCGTCACGTAGGGAGGGTAGTCCTCTACACTTTTGAGAAGAGAACCATAACAGCAGGGCGATTATGAAGAACAAACGGGGCAGTCCGGACTTCGACCTCGATACGGCTTCCGTCTGCCCTGATGAACTGTTCATGAATTGTTGAGACGGTGCTTTTGTGCACCTCTACCATCCGTTCAAGTGCCATCTCCCTGAATGCTATGTCAACAACATCTATGGCAGGTTTTCCGATGAGATCATCAGGACTCTCATATCCGAGTATCGATGACCCGAACGGGTTGACATACTCAATGATTCCATCCTGGTGGATACCGATACCATAATGAGAGGTTTCAATGATGGTTCTGAACTTCTCTTCGCTTTCTTTGAGTGCAGACTCCACCTCTTTTCGCTGCGTAATGTCTGAAAGCATCGCAAATGATCCTATGAATCCCTGATTCGGATCCATAAGGGCAGTGACAGATACCTGCATCCAGCAGATTGACCCATCTCTTCGTACAAACCTCTGCTCATACTTATCGTTGAAACCCTGTATTTTCTTCTCCATCCGGGCTTCGTGTTCAGCATGATCTTCGGGAAGCATGAAATAGGTGACATTTTTCATGAACATCTCTTCTGCGCTGTACCCGAGTATCTCTGTCAGGAGATGGTTTACGTACACGGTGTTCATCTGCCTGTCCATCTGCCAGATTCCTTCCTGGGCGGTGTCGACAATCCTGCGAAACTTCTCTTCGCTCTCCTGAATCGTCTGCTCTGCCGCCTTACGATCTGTGATATCTGTGGCTATCTCAAGCCGCACAAGTTTTCCGTCAGTCCATGTTATTGCCCGGTCCCGACAGTCATACCATCGGTTCAGGTGTGGGTTGTAATATTCCCACCTGTACACACCGGTTGGAGTCCCGCCTTCAATAAGCCGGTCATTTGTGCAGAACGGGCACGGGTGATCAAGATCTGTCTGGAAAAATGAGTAACATTTCTTTCCGCTTGAGTCCCCGTACAGTGATCTGACCTTTTTGTTGATGTACAGGATCTCGTATCTCTTCATGTCAGCAACGTAAACCAGGGCATCGATACTGTCAAGGATACTGTAGAGCTGGGCCTGTATCTCCTGAGGGAGCAGGCCCTCCTTCTCTTTCCCATCTGTTTCGGTGGTTCCGGTATCAGGCTGGTGAGTATGTGAAAATGCCTGCGAACCTGATGCATTACTCCGCCCTATCTGTGTATGCTTCTTCAGGTACTCCAGGATCTTTTCTGAATGTGCCCATTCCCTGTCAAGACTTGAGACCATCTCGTCAATCCTGTTTATCTCAACCTGTATGGACTCATTCAGTCTGGAATCTCCTGTCATATCAGCGATGAATGCTATTATCGAGAGTGGATTCCTGATCCCGTCGTTGAGTATGGCGAGTTTTGCAATATTCTCCTGGATCTGTACGGTGGTCTCCTCTTTCTCCCTCTCCAGTCTGCGTTCGAGGGTGACATCACGTCCCTGTGCTATGGTTGCTATCGGATTGTTCCCTTCCGGGCTGTAAATCGTCGATGAGTTCCAGAGAACGGTCTTCACAGACCCGTCCTGATGCTGGATGCTGAGTTCAACTGTCTCCCACCTGACCCCTTCAAGGGTTGTGCGGATAAGTCTCAATGATCGTTCTGCCTCGTCAGGAGGAAAGAGCGTATCGAGTGACCTGCCAACCAGTTCTTCAGCCTGTCTTCCGACAAGGAATTCGCCTGCACGGTTGATCCTGGTAATTCTGAAGTCAGGGCTCCAGACTATGATCGGACCGAAAGCATTGTCGATTAAGTTCTCAAGAAACGCGTTGTTCTCTTTTATCCTAATGTCACTAAGTTTCTGCGGAGTGACATCCAGCACCAGTGTTGCAAATCTCCCAAGCTCTGTGGAGTATGCGGTCACATCAAAATATTTCCCGAGGTCACCGCTGTAGTTCTCAAAATGAATTGTCTCCCCTGTGAGGGCAACCTTACCATACGTGTCTATCCAGTATGATTCAATACCTGGCAGAACTTCACAGGCAGTCTTACCGATGATATCTTCTGCATGCAGGCCGGTGAAATCTTCAAAAGCCCTGTTGACCTCAAGGAACCGGTAGTCATAGGGTCTGCCTGATGGATCGCAGATGATCTCGTGGAGACCGATCCCTGCGATGTTTGACTCGAATAGTTGCTGGTATTTCTTCTCTCTCTCTTCTATCTCAATCTGTGATGAGAGGATCTCTTCAAGTTGTTGTTTCAGTTCTTCTTCTGATCCTGATAACTCCTCCAGCATTGACTGGAGATCCTCATTCTTAATTGCCAGTTCTGCTTCTGCCTTCTTCCTGGCAGTGATATCCTCGATAGTCCCCTCTATCAAAAGCAGGTCATTGGCATCGTTTCTGACTGCCTTGGCATTCATTGATATCCAGATGGAACTGCCGCTTCGGTGCCAGCATTCTGCCTCATACCCGCGAAGTTCTCCTTGCGAACTCAGCAACTCAACAATTCTCTCTCTGTCCTCCGGGTGAACATAGAGCTGGTGCCCGATATCATTGATTGCTGCCATCATCTCTTCTGGCGTATCATACCCGGCGATATGTGCAAATGCCGGGTTCATCTCCAGGTATTTTCCAGCCTGACTTGTCCTGAAGATTCCAAGAACTGCATTACTGAAGAGGGTGTAATACCGGTCTTCGCTCTCGCGAACCTTCGTTAACGAACGGGCACGAAGTTCTGAGAGGTATGTCACGGTTGCTGCGATAAAAAGGAAGAATACAACCCTGAAGAGTGCATCTGATACTGATACCGGATCAGGAGTAAAGTGCAGGATAAATCCCATGTAGCCTGCAATGATGATGAGAGAAGCAACAAAGCCCTTCCTGATATATCCTGCACAGGCGATGATGATGGGTATATACCAGAAGATCTCGACGATCTCTGTCCATCCCATCCACAGGGAAACATAACTCATCAGGCAGGTTATGATAACTGAAATGACCAGAAGCCATAGATACGGATCCGTGAGTCTGATTCCAGGTGAGAAGACAGGGAGCCTCAATTAAACTCCCTCCTGGATATTGAGTAGGCAAGAGTGTGGGATATAGGTGCCATTGACTCCCGGTTGCGATACTATGGATACAAGGTATTTTTATTTAAAGATAGCATCTGTCACAGGCAGGTCCTGATCCCAGGGATACCTTTGTGCATTGTATAATTTTTATTGTGGGTAACGGGGCACATTACGGGATATTAAAAGCTGAATGATCCCCGTGAGGATTATGCCCGAACGGGTACTTGTTGGACCTGAACATACCAGGAATGGAGTTCCCCTTTCAATCGGGTTCGGGATGTTGGGGGATGTAATCCGTTCGTTGTTCACTGAAATGTCTGGTAATGCCTCTTTAATGTCCTTAGATATATCTCCAGACTGACTGCATGTTCCTGGTTGTATAATACATTGTTTCGCAGTCTTACTCGAAGTGAGGGGTTATGGGGGAAAGATGTTGTATCGATTATCAGTTTATGAATGTCAGATCTTCCTTCTTTTTAACACAATAAAATCCGGCATTGGTGGAGAGCCATTTCGTCGATGAGACAGAGTTCGGGCCTCTTCAATAATCCTGAGGTACTGCTCTTTGGACAGTGGATAAGAACCCCGGTTCCTGAATTGAGAATTAATAAACTGGCATTGCTGCTTACTCCAGACTTTATTAGGGACTGATCGTACCCAATCTGCAGATTTTCTGACAAACCAGATCCTCTCCTGCTTGTTCTTCTCCCGAAATGAATTATCCGGTGGTATCATATGAGACTCAACATGAAACACAGATTCATAGATAAACTGATAAACTCTATACCCCAGTCAACAAAGATCTATCTCTGAAAAGTAATGACCATCAGGGAAGAATAGGTCTCAATCCTTTCTGATCTCCATGCTCATTATATGTATTATTATGGAATAGTAGTTCTGACAGTATCTGGATGTACTGCTAAGGTATGGCAGGCATATGAAAGGTGTTTGATTGAATGGATCCTGAATGAGGTTCGTATAGTATGATAACTGTTATACCGCAACCTCACAGAACTACTCTTATATACGTAAGATAAAACGAATCCCATACAGACCCAATTGAATCAGGAACATGTAATGAACCCGGATGATCTTCTCAATACGATCCCTGCTGTGGTCTTCCATGCCCGGTATCGTGGGGATACTCGTATGATAACTGTCAGCAGACAGGTTGAGAAGCTCACCGGCTACCCGGCTGGATTCTTCACAGATGAAGAACGACCGCTTGAGTCTTTTATTGTCCCGTCTGATCTCACCGGAAGAAGAGTTACCATAGAAGCCTCTCTTCAGGGAGACTCTCCGTACCAGGCAGAATACCGGATCACCACTGCTGACGGGGCTGAACGCTGGGTCTGTGAGCAGGGAAACCCGGCTCATGGATCTGATGAGATCTGTGGCATCCTCTCTGACATTACTTGGAGGAAGGCTGATGAATTTTCCTCTGCTATCCGTGCTGATCTGTATGTACGGGCATTTGATGCAGTTCCTGAGCTGATCGCCATCCTTGATACCAGCCATAGAATCCTGGAGATCAACCATGCCATGGCAGAAAAGCTTGGATGCACACCTGAAGAATGCAGAGGAGAGAAATGCTTTGCATGTATCCACGGTACAGATACCTTTCCTGATTTCTGCCCTCATTCAAAGTCTATCGTTGATAACAGAGTCCATACCGAAGAGGTGTATGAGCCCAAACTCGATGGAGTTTTTCAGGTTACAACAGCCCCGTTCACAGATGATGACGGGAACGTGATGGGGTGCATCCATATCGCCCATGATCTCAGTGATGTCAAGAAACAGCAGCAGAAGATGATAGAATATGCTGAAGAACTTGAGGCGATGAACCATGAACTCACCGAGGCACGGGAAGAACTCGCAAAGTTTGCAACCACCCTTGAGTGGCAGGTGGTTGAACGCACAGCCGAAGTAAAGGCTCTCTCTGCTGAGGTACTTGAACGCAATCGGATGGTTGAGCAGTTTCTCAAGAAGAAGGATCAGTTCATCAACCAGCTAGCTCACGATCTCCGTACACCCTTAACCCCGGTGGTAGCCCTGCTTCCGCAGCTGAGCGAGCGGATCTCTGATCCATACCTTCTTGAGATTATCAGGCTCTTCGAGGTCAGGCTCGGTCATCTCAGAGAAATGACTGAAGAGGTGATCAGGTATGCCCACCTGAACAGCCAGAGTTACATCACCGACTACCGCGTGTTTGATCTCCATGATTTTGTAGACGAATCGTTTGCTTTTCATCAAGAGTATGCGGTACAAAAAGAGATCGCGTTCACCAACTCAGTGCCTGATGGTATCAGGATCAGGCTGTCAGAGAGTCAGGCTCCTCTCATGTTCAGGCACCTCATTCTCAATGCGATTCAGTTCAATAAAATTGGTGGGACGATCATTATCACCGGCAGTATGAATGGTGACTGGGTTACTCTTCAGATCATCGACACCGGCTCAGGTATCCCTGAAGATCTCATTGACGTGATGTGGGATGAGTTCACAACCGGCGATCCCTCCCGCAATGATCCCAGACACAAAGGTCTTGGTCTTCCGATTGTCAAAAGGATCGTAACGATGCATCGTGGATATATTGTTGCAACCAGCCAGGGGAGTGACCGGGGAGCAACATTCACCCTTACCCTTCCACTGACTCCAAACCCTGACCCTGCCGGACAGAGTAAACTGGAACAGTAATACTGCTTATCTTCTCACTCTTATGGCTCCAGGGCACGGCCTTTTGTCTCTGGAAAAACCCAGATCCACAGGCCGGTTGCAACTGCAAACAACGCACCCAGGCATATACCCACGCCCAGATTGTACATCTCTCCGATATATGCGATTAATACCGGTGTTAACAGTTGTACACCCCTGGCGATATTGAACGCCGCACCACTCAACGTATTCCGAATTGCAGTAGGGAAAATTTCTGCAAACAGCGGTCCATATCCTCCAAAAAAGCCGGTGCCAAATCCTACCAGTGCCATACATCCGAGAATTACTCCCGGGATTCCTGCAATAAGATCCCAGAGGAGCGTGATCATAACAAGGCCGATCGCCATGATTGTCGTATAGAGGGTGAATGACACACGACGTCCGATGCGATCGGCGACAATACCAAATGATAGATACCCTGCAATTCCTCCAATCTGGCAGACGATGATCCATATGGCTGACATACTGAGAGAAAAGGACCGTTCCATGTACAGATATTCGGGCAGCCACGAGTAGGTGAACCAGTATGCTGACATCCCCAGGGTTGCCACTATCAGGGCGAACAAAAACAGTTTCCAGTACTTTCTGTCAGGCACTCCAGGTAGACTTTCGGGATGTATTTCCGGGTTTGTAAGGTTTCTCCGTTCTGCCGTACGTTCCCAGAGATCAGACTCTGGAATGTTTCGTCTGATGAAGAACACGAATAATGTAGGAAGAACAGAGACGATAAAGCATGCTCTCCACCCTATGATTGGAGCAATAAATCCGCCCATGACTGAAGCGAGCAGGATTCCAATCGGTGCACCAGTCTGTACATATGATGCATACTTACCCCTTATCTGGGCTGGGAAGAGTTCAGCGATGTATGTCTGCCCGGTAGCCCACTCGCCCCCGACACCGAGGCCGGTGATGATCCGGAAGAGGATCAGGCTTTCAAGACTGGTTGCAAACCCACAGAGCAGGGCGCCAAGGCTGTAGATTATTATACTCAGTTGCAGCACCGGCTTTCTGCCATATCGATCGGCTAGCAGACCGAAGATGATCCCGCCTGCTGCAGAAGCTGCAAGGGAAACCCCCAGGGCATATGAAAACTGGACCGAAGAGATGTTCAGATCCTTGCCGATCCAGACAAAAAGATTGGTGAGAAGGAGGAGATCATAAAAATCAAAGATCCACCCTGCCCAGCACATCCCCAGTACCCGGTAATGCACAGGCGTTAACTCGGTACTGGAGTTGAGAAGTGGTGTCACGAAAGGTCCTGTACATACTACCTATGTTACAATATTTATTACTCATGTTTTCTCATGCATTTAATCGCTTTCTCATCAAAATCTGCGATAATTACTGAGAAGATATACTGGTCTCCACCCTCACCGACAGAGACCACTGATTTTTCTGTCGGAACTCTTCTGGCTTCACCGGATGCCGAGGGGATAAGAACGGAAACACTCTCATGCCCTCCTTTCTCAAGGAGTTCTGTGTCGCCTTCTACAAATGCATGATACAGATCGGGCGGGAGCAACTCACTGAGACTCTTTCCTGCAGCCTCTTCTTCATGTGTGCATCCAAATAACCTGCAAAACTCCGTGTTGACCAGAAATACCCGCTCGTCGTGGCGGTAGCAGGCGATCGGGTGCGGAAACTGATCAACGACTTTTCGCATGATCTTCCACTGGAGCTGCTGCTGCTCCTCCTGGATGCGTCTCTCGGTCATGTCAGAGATCAGCACATAGTAGCGTTCTGCATCGTCGTACTTGTTTGAAGAGATCCTGGCATTCAGGTATCGTGACTCACCATTCCGTCGTGCTGACCAGAAACTAAAATTCTGTATTGAGGCGGGATTATCTCCCATCTCTTTGAATTTGCATCTGACCTTCTCTTTCTCCCCTTCTCCTGCAAACTGGGGTGGTTCTATTGTTGCGAGTTCTTCCCTGCTGTAGCCGGTTATATCCGTAAACCGTTTGTTGGCGTAAAGAGTCTCTTTTATCCCGTTTTTAATCTCAACCACGAGCAGCCCGTCACTCATGTTGGCGATCATCTCTTCAAAGAACTCCCTGCTTCTCTTGATCTCATCGTGTGCAAGGCGTTCATTGGTATGATTCTCAAGGATGACGGTTATGCCTGCAGTCCCGTCGTCAAAGACTGTTGGCACGATCTTCAGGTGATAGTACTGGTTTGGATCAGTCTCAAGTGTGACCTCTTCGAGATCATTGCCTGTTCTGATCTGCTCTGCAATGACACCGAGAAGGGTATGAATTGCCGGATCTGGTGCAGAGATATACTTGATCTCCTGAAATAGTACCTGATCCCTGTCAATACCGATAAGGGAGACAAATGGATCATTGATCTGGAGGACACGGAGGAACTGATCAACGACCATCACGAGATCGGTGGTATAACTAAGAAGGGCTGAGAGCGGCACCCGGGATGAGAGGGTATACACCTTTGCCATCCCGAAGGTTCTGAGATCAACATGGCCGGACGCATGCAGGATGTCCAGGTATCTCCCGACAGAATGTTTGTTCTTTCCAAGTTTTTCTGCAATATCGGTGATACTCATTCCCTGATGCTGTTGCCTGAGCAGCTCTTTGATACGTGAGAGCTCCTCTGTGATCCGTTGCATACTTACGCATGGATTATGTGATCACAAATAGGTTCCCCTTGTATGAAGCAATTGTCTGTATCTTCTATTTGTGACAAATAACCCGAAACTTATTATGTATCTATGTTTACATCTGTATGTACAACAAAGAACAGAGTACACGTATGAGTTATCAACCACTGGTCGCGGATGTCCCGGGAGGCGTGAGATATGGCCCTGTATCAGGCCTGTTCATGCTGCTGATTCTTCTTGCAGGTCTGGTCTGTCTGCCTGTATCTGGAGACTCAAAGTACCTCTCCGGCTCTCCTAATATCTCCGCATCCATATCCGGAAGTCACGAGTTCACTCCCGGTACAACAAATCCACTTCAGATCTCGATACAGAATACCGGTCTGATCTCATCAAAGATGACCCACTCCGATGTTCTGGATGGGGATGCCACTCCGAGCACTGCAAAGATGGTGCTGGTCTCGCTCGATGTCGGTGATGCACCGGTGGTCGTCAAGTCAGACACTCAGATGCTTGGAGACATCGCTGCATCCAATGCAAAGCCTGTCACGTTTCAGGTCTGGGTAAAGGATGAAGCCCGGGCAGGGAAGTACATCCTCCCGCTTCACATCACCTATACCTATCTGGCTGAAGCAGATCAACAGGGGACTGAAAGTGTCACATACCGGTACACTGACCGGGATATGACGATTGACCTTCCGTTTGAGGTCAGGTCAGCGATCAATCTTGATGTGACAAAACTGACTGCACAGGATATCAATGCAGGAGGTTCAGGATACCTGCTGGCGACCCTGAAGAACACGGGTGTTGATTCAGGTGCAAAGACCATCGCAAAGATTGCACGTAGCGAAGGATCACCTGTGATTCCTGTCGACAGTGCTGTCTACATCGGTGCATTTGCTCCCGGAGACGAGGTCAACACGAAGTTTAAGGTCTCGGTCTCCAAGGATGCACAAGGACAGGAGTATCCCCTTGACCTCTATGCCACCTACGAGAATGTCGATGGTGTGACTCTTGATACACCAATTCAGCATCTGGGTATCGCAGTGGCACCAAAGATCGTCTTCTCAACGGTTGGAAAGCCGGTAGAGATTAGCCAGGGCGAGACAAAAGAGATCGAAGTGACGTATCGCAACGATGCGGACACATCTGTGTACCTTGCAGAAGCACGGATAACGCCTGTGGGCTCCTTAAAGGGTTCAGACAATCTTGCCTACCTCGGTGATATCAAGCCCCGGGAGACAGCCCGTGCAGTCTTCAGGATCACAGCATCTGGTGAAGCTGAGCCTGGAACCTACGCAATGGACTCTGAAATAAGGTTCCGTGACGCTCTTGGCACCAGCCAGACCTCTGATATCGTTAAGGTACCGGTAGAGGTTGTCTCTGCAGGTCCGGCCGGATTCATCACCGCAGATCCCCTTGCAGTGCTGCTGTTGCTTGGCATCATCATCGGCGGAGGGTACTACTTCACCGTTCGTCGGAAGGCCTCCGGAGTAAAATCCGCTGGAGATAGTTTGCCATGATAATAGTTCAGTGATAGAATTATTAATCTTGAGAACTAATGTCTGATAGCAGACAGTTGAAATGGATGTTACAACCCTCGACAGAGCAGCCGGAAACATTCTGGCTCTCCTGGTCTTCTATCACAAGCAACTCTTCAAAACCGAGCACGGCATCTCCGGTGTTCAGGCAGCACAGTACCGTCTGCTTGGACATCTGAAGAAAGAAGGAACTCTCTCCATGACAGCTCTCGGGACCCGTCTGTACATCTCCAAACCGTACATGACGAGTCTGGTTGATGCTCTCATCAAGGAAGGATATGTCGAGAGACTATCAGACGCAAACGACAGAAGGGTGATCAACATCTCGATCACCGAGGCCGGAAAACAGCATCTGCTTGAGGCACACCGTCTGTACAAAGATGGGATCAAAACCCTCCTTGCAGATCTAAATGAAGAGGATCTGAAAAATCTCTGTTCCTCTTCAGAGGTTGTATCCTCAATTCTGGGAAAACTCAGATGATGTCCCGGTCTGTGACCTTCTGTCAGGCTGAACAGTCCGATTCATGAACTAACCCATCACGGTAACACAACAGCAATTTCATGGAAATTACTATGTCAAGTCAGATACGCAAAACATTCATTCTGGTAGTATTCGGCCTGCTGGTTGCAGCGCTGATCGCCTCACCTGCACTTGCAGGAACCAAGTATATGTCAGGCTCACCGAACATCACCGCAAGTATTGCAGGGAGCAATGAGTTCACCCCCGGAACCACGGTCCAGATGAAGGTTCTTATACAGAACACCGGTCTGAACACCATCAAGATGGTTCAGTCAGGAATCGTTGACCGTGACGATGTGCCAAGCACTGCAAAGATGGTGAAAGTCACCCTTGGTGCAGGCGACGCTCCGGTTCTGATCAAGTCAGACCCGCAGATGATCGGAGATGTTAAGGCATCAAATAACAGTCAGGTTACCTTTGACATCAGGGTAAAAGACGATGCACAAGCAGGCACGTACACCCTCCCACTCACCATCGAGTATACCTACCTTGCAGATGCTGACCAGCAGGGAACAGACAGTCTTACCTACCGGTACATAAAGAAGGATCTTCAGATCGAACTGCCGTTTGTTATCAAATCAGCAATCAATCTTGATGTCCTCTCCGTAACTCCTGAAAACATCAATGCAGGTGGATCCGGATACGTGACACTCAAGCTCAAGAACAGCGGTGCTGACACCGGAAAGAAGGCAATCGCCAAGCTGAGCCGTAACGGCAACTCCCCGATTGTTCCGGTTGACAGCACCGTCTACATCGGAACCTTTGAGCCAGGCCAGACCGTTGACACCAAATTCAAGGTATCTGTCTCAAAGGACGGAGAACCACAGACCTACCCACTGTCAGTCCTTGTCTCGTATGAGAACGCTGACGGAGAAACACTTGAGACCCCGGTAGAAGAGTTCGGTGTCCCGGTCGGATCGAAAGTATCGTTCACAGTAACCAGCCCTGCAGGTGAGACTTCACCTGGAAAGAAGCAGGCAGTGTCTGTTACCTACCGCAACGATGGTGCAGCAACAGCATACAGTGCAGAAGCCCGTATCAGTGCTGTAGATCCATTCACCAGCAACGATGACCTTGCATACCTCGGTGACCTCAAACCAGGCGAGTCAGGAACGGCAAAGTTTGAGATCAGCACTGCATCAGATGCAACACAGAAGACCTACGGACTCGATTCAGAGGTCAGGTACCGTGACGCCCTCGATAACAGCCAGATCTCAGACACCGTCAAGGTCCCGGTCTCTGTTGTGCCATCCGGTGGTATCGCCTCGCTACTTGGAAACCCAATTGTGATCGCCCTACTGCTCGTAATCATCATCGGTGCCGGATACACCTTCCACACCCGGCGCCAGAAACAGGTCCGCTAACCGTTACCCGGTTGTGATACCTTATGCAATCATTTTTTTCCGGTGTCGCCGATCTTGTGGTTCACCGGCCCCGTCTCGTTGCTCAGGTAGCTGTAGTGCTTATGCTGATCTCTCTTGTCGGGATGAGTATGATCTCTATGGCTACCGGGAATGACACCTATCTGGATAAAAATTCCAAATCTGGTGTCGTCTCAAACCATTATTCTGATACGTTTCAGCAGAACACCCTGGTCCTGCTCTTTGAGTGCAACGATCCCACGAGTCCTGAGATTCTAGCCTACATCGACTCGATCATGGGGCCGATTGCGAAACTGCAGTATGTTTCAGGAACTGCCAGTGTCACGGAGGTGTTCAAACAGGCAAACAACGGGACCCTTCCAATCTCCTCTGGCGAGGTTACCGAAGTAAAACAGAAGATCTCACCCGCAGTTCTCAAGCGGTATGTCCCGTCAAACCTCCTGAACATGGCGATGGTGACTCTTGAGCCGGGTCTCAGTGACAAGAAGAAAGAGTCTGCGATGAAGAACATCCTCTCGTTCATCGACAGTACTAATATCCCCCCGGGTCTGTCCGTCAAACTCACCGGAGATGCAGCTTTCAGTATGGAGATGAAGAATGAGATGGGAGCCTCAATGGCAACACTCATTCTGGCTGCACTTGTATTGATGGTGATAGTCATGGGACTGCTCTTCTCCTATGTCAGTCACCGGTTTCTGCCCGTGTTGATCGTCTCTATAGGACTCCTTTTCACCTTTGGAGTCGTCGGGCTGGCCGGGGTTACTGTCAGCATGGCAGTAATCTCTGCATTCCCGGTGATGATTGGGCTGGGTATCGATTATGCGATTCAGTTCCACTCACGACTGGAGGAAGAGGCCCGGACAAACTCTCTTCCTGATGCAATCCGTAATACTATAACCAGAACCGGTCCTGCGGTAATGTACGCGATGCTGGCTACAACGATGGGATTCATCGCGATGTTCATATCCCCGGTTCCAATGATCCAGGGCTTTGGCCTCGTGAGCATCATCGGTGTGGTCGTCTGTTACATGACATCTCTCATAGGCATACCCCTTATTGCGGTTTTGATAGACTACAAAGCAAAAGGAGCAGGAAAATCTAAACTCACTGACAATATCGACTCCGGATTGTCCAGGATTGCAGTGGGAATTGCGAAGAATCCTGTGCCAGTACTGCTTGTAGTCTTTTTCGTGGCATTTGTTGGCATCCAGATGGATTCACATATTCCAATTGATACCAACCAGAACTCCTTTGTCCCGCCAGGGATGCCTGCCAAAGTTACACTCGACAAAGTGACCCGCATTGTGGGATCGACTGATCCAGCTCCGGTTCTGTTAAGTGGTGATAACGTTCTGGCACTTGACAATGTCAAGTGGATGAAAGAATTTACAGACCTCGAACTGAAATTGCATCCAACCCGGCTGAATAACGCGTTAAGTATTGCTGACTACGTTATCTCATACAACAATGGGACGATGCCACAGACCCAGAGTGAGCTCGATACGGCCCTGGCAAAGATTCCTGGAGGGACCCAGAAACAGTATCTGAATGGTAAGACTGAAGCAGTCATTCAGTTATATACCTCAAACATGGAGACGCCTGCAAAGAGTGATCTAAAGGATCAGATAAAAGGCGATCTCGTAATGTATCCGCCACCGCCAGGAATCCAGACCAGTATTACCGGTAGTTTTGATCTCTTTACCACCCTGATCAGTCAGCTGGTTGAGAGCAAGGAAGCAATGACATATCTGGGATTTGTCCTCGTGGCATTGTTCCTTGGTCTGGTATATCGTAACATCAATGCACTTACCCCGATTGTTCCAATCGTTGCTATTGTTGGGTGGAATGCAGTTGCGATGTATGTTCTTGGCATTGATTACAACCCGATGACTGCATGTCTTGGGTCGATGACGATAGGTGTGGCTGCAGAGTACACCATCCTGGTGATGGAACGGTACCTGGAAGAGCGTGAGGAGACCGACGATGTTATCGAGGCTATCAAGAACAGTGTCAGGAAGATCGGATCAGCAATCCTGGTATCAGGACTTGCAACGTTCTTCGGATTCTCTGCATTGATCCTCTCGACCTTCCCGATCATCAGCAACTTTGGGCTTACCACCATCATTGCGGTGCTCTTCTCACTGATTGGTGCCGTTGCAGTGATGCCTGCAGTGCTCTCACTGGTCGATCAGATCATCCACCGGGTTGAGGAGGTTGAGGAAGAAGTGCTTCACATCCATCCCCATGCCCACGAGAAGAAGTAATTAGCAATTTTCTGCATACTTCTTCTCCATCGTCAGGGATCTTCCCTGACCCCTCCTCTCTTTGGTATCCTATTTTATTCACTACAAAACCCTGACCCCCTGCCTGACAGTGTACCGTCATCCTTACTACCCTCCTTATCAGACGTATCTGTATGTCTTCTCAGGATGGGGGTATCCCTGGTGTGACTGTCATGTACCCAGTCGTGAAAGTCTCAGGTGGTACAGAGCATCAGACTTCTGTTGAGGTATGTACCGAGTCGCGGGTGATCCTTTTTCTGAACGATGTGATCATCGGTGATCTCTCGATCACTCCTGTTGAACTTGAGGCCTTTGCAGTCGGTCACCTGATCTGTGAGGGATATATCTGCAGAGTGCAGGAGATCAGCTCAATCACAATCTCGCTGCCTGAGATCAGGATAACAACACCCGGTCCTGAATGCACACCCCAGGGGCAGTATTGCATGAAAAAGGCCTTTTCACCGGTTCTACCTGGGGCCCCCAACGGGGCACCGTTGGGGTTTTCAAAGAACAGTTCCGGCGGCTCCTGCCGTGATCTCCTCCCTGACGGTTCGCTCCCTCCTCTTCCTGATGGATTGTCTCTAGATGTTGACACCATCCTGAGTTCGATGGAGAAGGTCAATGACTACTCTGTCATCTGGAAGCGTACCGGTGGTATGCACTGTAGCCTCATCATCAGGGATGACGGCGAAGTGATCTGCGGGGTCGAGGATATGGGCCGCCACACCACCGTTGACAAGGCGGTGGGTGTAGCACTGCAAAAGGGGGTTGATATCAGCCGCTGTTATCTTGTCTGCTCTGGTCGTCTTCCGGTAGATATGGTAGCAAAAGCGTACCGGGCTGGTATCCCTGTTGTGGTCAGTAATAATGCAGCATTTGCCGGAGGTATCGAGTTTGCAAAAAAGACCAATATGACCCTTGCAGGATTTGTGCGTCCTCCGAATATGACCATCTATGCCGGTGGCCACCGGATCCGATCTGCTTCACAGTAACCCTTGTGACCGTGCATGATTCTTCGTGAGTCATGCTCTCCTCTACTTGCTGAAAAAAGGAGGTTCTCTGTGGATTATCCGATTGTAAACTTTTGCATCTCATCGCTGAGCCGGGTTGCAACAGCAAATACCTGCTCAGACTGATCTGTCAGTTGATCTGTTGCTGCTGCCGCCTGCTGGCTTGCTGCTGCTGCAGAGACAGCCTCCTTGGAAGTGTTCAGGACCATCTCATCCACCTCGTTGATAGAGGCGGTGATCTCTTCAACTGCTGCAGCCTGCTGCTCTGCAGATCTGGCAACCTCATCCATCCTCTCACTGATCGTGGAGATTGATCCGATGATCTCGTTGAAGACCTTCAGCATTTCAGAGAGTGCCTTTCCTCCGTTCTGAACCGATGTCGCACTCTTGTCCATTGTCTCAGATGCAAGTTCGGTCTTCTTCTGCAGGCTCTCGATCATGCCGGTGATATTCTCTGCTGATCTGCGTGACTCAAGAGCCAGTGACTTGACCTCGCTTGCAACAACTGCAAATCCTCTCCCTGCTTCTCCTGCCCGTGCAGCCTCGATAGCAGCATTGAGTGCAAGTAGGTTTGTCTGACTTGCGATGTCAGTGATGACCTTTGTTATTTTGCTGATGGTCTTCATCTCTTCCATGATCTCATGGACGATCTTGACCACCTGCTCGGTGGAGATGGTGATCTCTTCCATACCTGTCTCGGCACCTTTTGCAAGTTCGGTGCCTTTTGATGAGAGATCGCTCGTATCGATTGCCAGATGGTTCACTTCGTCGGCCCTGGCAGAGACAGCAGTGACGTTTACTGCAAGATCCTCCATGGCCTTCAGAATCTGGGAGATGCCGTCTTTCCCACGCTCTGCGTTCAGGCTCACAGCCTGGGCGATATCCGCAAGGGCGTTTGTACCCTGACTGACATCATTGATACTGCCGTGTGTCTGGGTGACGACCGAGTTCAGGCTTTTGACTTGGTCGTTGATGATCCGGACCGCTTCTGAGACGTTGGCCCCGACCTGGTCAAGTGCCTGTTTGAACTCCGTCCAGTCCCCCTGCATCGCTAATGCCGGATTTATCCTGCGTGAAAAGTCATAGCCGGCATACCTTTCAGAGACGACCATCGCCTCGTTGACAGGAATAATGACCGAGTCAAGGGTCTTGTTCATCCCCTCGATGATGGTCCTGAACTCTCCTTTGTGACGTGTGGGATCGGCCCTGACTGATAGGTTACCTTCTGTGCCTGCCTTACCGAGTTCATTCACATCAGCAATCAGTGACCTGATATTATCCCTCATCTTTATAAGGGGTTCGTACATCTGATCCTTTTCTGATGCTTTCCTTATTGAGGCGGTGAGATCACCCTCTGAGATTCGTGTCACGTATACGATCAGTTCAGCCAGCCAGTCATGTACGTTATTGATGGAGTCCTTGAGTTTTGCATGATCCCCGACACATTCTATCTCCACACGATCGCTCAGATCACCACCCTTGATCTTTCTCAGGACCCTGTATCCCTGTATCACCGGGTTTATGGTCGTGTCAAGCATCTCGTTTATCTCGGTGATCACCTCTGCATATGCACCCTTGAACTTTGCTGAATCTCCCCGTTCCGTGATAGATCCGTTTTGTGCGGCTTTTGTGATGCGAAGGATCTCATTCTGCAGCTCGATGATGACATCTGCGACCCCGTTTACTGCAATCCTGATCCGTTCATGTTCTCCCTGGAACGTATGGTCTATCCGTGAGTGAATGTCTCCGTTTGAGATCTTGACAAGTATCTTGCTCATGTCCCTGAAGGGATAGAGGATATCATCAAGCATCTCGTTGATTCTGGTAATCAGGGTCTCAAGATCCCCGTGATATCCTTCAGGAGCGATTCGGGCACGAAGGTTTCCCTTCTTCATCTCCTCAGAAATATTCAGGATATCTCTGATGGCACGCGATTCTGCACTGTTATCAATGATAGAAAATATGAGAAAGTCCCCGTAGGCTGCATCTGTCTGCCTGATAGTTCCTCTTCCCTCAAATGTAGTATTGTCTGCCCGGTAAAACCGCCATTCTATATTGAGGGGTTTTCCTGCAGTAACACGGGAGAGCAGGGGCTGGACATGTTTTGATGAGTCGGAGCCGTCCGGCTGTTTTAAGGGAGAGAGGCCAAGCAGGTCCTTTCCGATGATGAATGATTTATCTGTAGTTTTGAATAATTTTCCTGCAGCCTGGTTGAAACCACAGAAGCGGTTATTCTTCATGATAAGAACCGGACAGGGAATATTGTCGATCAATGCAAGGACAGGCGGGCTGTCAAAAGAATTGACGACATCCGGATTTTCTGCGCCCATAATTTATTCTCCTCTGTTGCTCCCAGGTGAAGTGAGACACGCTGATTGACGAAGTATCAGTAGTATAGCATCTCATTCAGACAGTATAAATAAATACACTCTCTTGTAGTATCAGGGTTCTCATGAGTGAAACAGTGATGAGTCACTCTCTATATATATTGAAGCAGTACTGCCATAGTCACCTGATTTGTTATGCTATATCTGATCGGTGATACCACGCAGTTACCTGCGGATCTCAAAATCTGTATCACCGGCAGGGGCCTCTTTGGTTACGATGAGGCGATCAACTCTGATAACATACGAGTCCCTGGCATACATAGCGTCGATCATCTCTCGTACAACCTCCTCTTCACCTTCGATCACCGCTTCAACCGTTCCGTCAGCATGGTTCTTCACCCACCCGTTCAGGTGAAACATGGCTGCCAGGTCCCTGACAAACATCCGGTATCCGACACCCTGCACTCGCCCTTCAGCTACAATCCGCCTCCTCTGTACTGTCATGAAAACCCGCGAGATTGTAGGATGCAGATCAATAAATGTGTATCATCGTTCCTGTGATCTCCGGCAGACTAAAGCATCATGGAGTAAATAACAGCATTAAGTACCATACCCAGGGTATCTGGGTTCTCTAAGGGGATGGAATGATCCGGGTTCTTCTGATTCAAGGCCACGGCAGCGATACGCTCGTCTCTGATCTCACCGGTCAGATGGAGATTGATCTGGTTAAGGCCTCCTCTCTTCAGGCAGGAAAAGTGCAGGCTGCCAGGGCATCGTGTGATATCATCCTTGCACCCTCACCGGGATCTTCAGGCTGTGACGAGCCTGAATATTCTTCCGATCTTATAATCTGGAACCAGGAGATCAGGTCCCGCGGAGAGGCAACGGTATTCCTGCTCTATACACAGGTTGCCAGATCACTTGTTGTAACCGATATCACCGCTGGAATTTCAACGGTTCCATCCGGTCAGGCGGCTCCCCGCTCTTTGATCGCAGCATTCAGGCAGGCATCAAACCGGGGCCGGCTTGAACGGTCGTTCAGGGCCGGATATGATCTCCAGACCCGTATCATCGCCTCGATGCCTCTTGCGTACCTCGGTCTTGAGAATGGCAAGGTCACAGATGCCAATCAGGCGTGTCTTTCTCTCATGGGGAGATCGTCCGAGCAGGTAAAGGGACAGCCTGTATCAGATCTGATATCAGCAGATGAGTCAGGCTCTCTGCATGAGGCAATGCTGCGAACCCCTGGTAGCAGGATCCCGGTACGGATTCACCTTCCCGCAGGATCTGATCCTGCTCTGGTATCTGGGTTATCAGGAATATCCGGGTTTATCTTTCTTGAGGATCGCAGGGAACCGGCAGACCTCGCAGCCCGGCTTCGTGAGACCGAGCGGGAGTGCAGGGAGAAACTCTGGCTGTCTGAGACGTTGGTGCTCAAAATGGATCCTGATGGCACCATCACCTTTGCAAACAACGCCACCCTAAGGTGTTTCGGGTACACTGATACCGGGCTTGACGGGAATCATATCAGCATTCTGATCCCTCCCGGTCTTGGCCCTGAACCTGTTGCACCGGTCAGCCTCTTCCTCGGGGTGGCCAACGAGTCTGAACCGACTGCCATCCATATCATGGAGCATCAGAGGAGAGACGGCGGTAAGATCTACATCGCCTGGACAACGAAGGCGTACTACACACCATCAGGAGAACTCACCGGACTGCTCTGTATCGGCACTGACATGACTGATCAGACCCCTGAAGGCGAAGGCCGGATCAGCACACGAATCTGGCGTGATCGGGTGATCGAAGGAACTGATATCATTCCGGAAGTGTTCGATGCCATTCTTCAGGCTTGTATTGAGATTGCACGTGAAGGCCGGGAGGGCAAGCCGGTTGGTACGGCCTTCCTGGTCGGTGACCGTGATGAAGTGATGGCACGTTCCCGGCAGCTGATCCTCAACCCGTTTTACGGTCATCCTGAAGAGATGCGGACGATCATCAAGAAAGACGTACGTGAGATGCTCAAAGAGTATGCCCTTCTCGACGGAGCATTCGTCGTATCAGGAGACGGTATGCTTGAAGCTGCAGGGCGGTACATCACGGTTGATGCAAGCCAGGCCTCGCTCCCGAAAGGGATGGGGACTCGTCACTCATCAACAGCAGCGATAACCACGGTTACCCGTGCAGTGGGATTTGTGGTATCTGAAAGCGGCGGCCGCGTATCAGTGATAAAAGACGGAAAAATCGTAAAAGTTATCGGGTGAGTCGGATTGGTCTGGATCAGACCGTGATGAACATGGATTTTTCTGCCATACAGATCGGGCACTTCCAGGTGTCAGGCAGTTCTGCAAAGTCAACACCTGCCTGTATCTCTCCGTCTCCGGTATCTGGATTATAGATATGTCCACATATCGTGCATCTCATGGATTTCATACCTCACAATCGGTCTCCTTTCCCGATAAAGCTGCATGATGGTCAGGAGATTTTAGATATTTACGGTATTTAACGAGTCAGGCCTGCGTCTCTTCTGAAAAATCCGGGTAGAAACCTGATCTCAAATCTGACTCCTTCTCCACTGATACCTGTCTCGGTGATTGTTACGCCAGACATTGCAAGGATCTCTTTGGCAAGGAAGAGCCCGTACCCGGTATTCTTCCCATAACCCCGCTCAAAGATCCGCATCTTCTCATGAGAGTCAATTCCTACCCCGTTGTCCTCGTACACAATAACCAGGGATTCATCCTCCTCTCTGCATGAGAACTGGCATATGGAGACGCTTTTTCCATGCCTCTCCGAGTTATCAAGCAGACAGAAGAAGACCTTCTCAAGAAGCGGATCAGCAAGTACCTCGAGGTCGCGAAGTGTCTTGTCTGTTTCAACCGACGCGATAGATATTCCATCTGAAGCATTACGGATCACATCGTACACCTGCTGCCATGCCAGTTCCTGCAAGCCGATATCCTGATAGGTCCTGGTAAAGGATATCTGGTTTGAAATCGTCTCTGCTGCTGCCATTACCCGCCGCAGCATGATGCCGATCTCTGGATCTGTATTCATCTCAAGTGCCATATCTGTGAACCCGATAAGGACAGAAAGCTGGTTTAAGACATCGTGCCTGGTGATACTTGAGAGGAGGCTCAGTTTCAGGTTTGCCTGCTGATAGGCCTTCTCGATCTCTTTTCTGAATGTGATGTCACGCTTGCTCTCGCGACGCCCGATCCAGGTTCCGTCATCCCTGAATACTGACTGACAGATGTGGCTTATCCAGCGCTCTTCCCCTGACCTGGTGATGATCCGGTAATCCATATGGCAGGCCCCGGTTTCCGGGCTGAATTCACCCTGGTAATGGCACCTGATCTTCTCCTTGTCATCCAGGTGAGTGATGTCTATCACAAGGTCAGGATCTGAAAGGAATTCTTCAGGCTGGTATCCGGTTATCCGCTCACAGGATGGTGAGACATACTGGTACACGCCTTCCGGACTGATCCAGGCCTCCCAGTCATATGTATAATCGGCAAGTGTCCGGTACTTTTCCTCGCTTGCATAGACGATCTGCTCAAACATCTTGCGATCACTGAGATCGTAGATGATCCCGATGATCCCGTACACTGCTCCTGTCTCATCACGAAGAACATTTTTAGAGATGAGTACATCAAGACTCCCTCCCTGAGGGAGTGAGAAATTGTACTCATACTGCTGGATATAGGGGTGCTTTATGATGAGTTCGTCCATGTGGCCGCAATGTTCGGCAACATCGGATGGAAAGATGTCATGGTTTGTCTTTCCTACGATATCGCTCCTGGAAAGCCCGAGCAGTTCTTCAAATGCCGTGTTGCAGTCATTGTAGACTCCGCTGATGTCCCGGCTGAAGACTGGCAGAGGAATTGCATCCTTCAGGGCCTCAATACAATATCCCGCAGACGGTCCCACTGAAATCTTCTCTTCAGCAGATCCAGAGCACGCTCTCTTTGCCGGTGTATATTTTTCCTGTATCATCCGGCTGATTGCAGTTGATAAAGCCTGACAGAGTTTCCCGGGCTCACCCTTCGGGATGACAAGATCAACACCGGCGCTTATCGCCTCGACCATACATTCTTCCTCGCCTCTTGCGGCCAGGACAATGAACGGGACATCTTCTCTAAAATCCCTTATCTCTCTCAGGATCTCAAGGCTCTCACTCATGCTGCAGCCTGATATGATGATCCCGCTCTGGTGAAGATCTGCAATCTGGCGTGCCTCACTGCGAGATGAAACAATCTGGAGGGTATATTCTTGATATTTTTTAAATTCTTTATCGATATCAGAACAAAAAGATGGATCTGTATCAATAAGAAGCAGTGAGACCAAAGATTTCCTCCGGGTAGAGGATACTCACTAGATATATAAAATTGCTCCGAATTTGATTGCACGATTCAGAGGCGTCCATTCTCCTGATCCAAGCCGGTATATACCATGGTGATCCACCTTCCAATATACAGAGTAATAGTAATGGTCTATCTTCAAAAATATCTCGAAGATTGTGGCTGTGATCCCGATCTTGTCCAACTCATCCGTCTCATCTCACGCCAGATGGAACCTATCAGGAAGGCGTTTTTCGATAACCAGTTTTATGAGCATACTCTGAACGCTTCTGGCGAAGTCCAGGCAGCTCTTGACAAATGGTCTGATGCCCATCTGATCAAGGTCATCGGCGAGTCCGGATATGTCCGGGAGATCGCGTCAGAAGAACAGGAGGATATCATCAGGTTTGAGGACTCCAGGCGTGAGTATGCGATGGTGATGGACCCACTCGACGGTTCATCGCTCATCTCCACGAACCTCACCGTCGGAACGATCGTAGGCATCTACGAGAGTGGCGGTGTTATGCAGAAAGGGAGAAATCTCAAGGCTGCATGTTACACCCTCTTCGGTCCGCTGACTGTTCTGGTCGTCTCTGTCGGGAAAGGTGTACAGAGTTTTGCTTGGGATCCCCAGTCTGAACATTATTACCTCCTGAAAGACTCGTTTATCATCCCTGAAGGGAAGATCTACGGGACGGGAGGAGTCAGGAACGAGTATATTCCTGCCCATGAGAAGGTCATCGATTACTTTGATGACGAAGGGTTCAAGATCCGGTACTCAGGCTCATTTGTTGCCGACTGTCATCAGCTCCTTGTGTACGGGGGTATCTACACCTATCCTGCCCTGAAAAAGAGTCCTAACGGAAAGCTTCGCCTGCTCTTTGAAGCAAATCCGCTAGGATATATCATCACACAGGCAGGTGGAGCTATAACCGACGGAAATCAGTGTCCTCTTGATGTCCAGCCTGAAAAAGTCCATCAGCGGATACCGATCTATATCGGGAGTGCGGGAGTCATCAGTAAGATCGAAGAGATCTACAGGAATCAGTAACTCCCATGTCCTCACCTCCTTCGTTTAGGAACCTTTAATATGCCAGCGTCCCTCACCTAAGGCAGATGGTTAGCAGCATTGTCCTTCCAATAAAAAAGGTATTTTCTCTCGTTGACAGTACCATTTCAGTGGAGATGAAAGACGAAGGACGGACCTTCCAGGGCACGCTGGTCGCCGTTGATGAGTATCTGAATCTGCACCTTGAAGATAGTGTTGAGACAACAGATGCAGCAAATAAGCGGGACCTTGGCACGCTCGTCATCCGGGGAAACAACATTCTCTCAATCGCACCTGTAGCATAACCTGATTATGACCGGATCTGAAGAAGACGCTTTCAGGTTGATCGCAACGCAGCCTGACGGTGTTCTGCAGAGTGAACTCTGGAAGATGCTGGGAGTAGACAGCCGGAAATGCTCCCGTATCGTTAAAAAACTCCTTGACACCAACCGGGTTGAGAGGATCGAGTACAGACAGGAAGGAATCAAGACATTCCGTCTTATTGCCAAGAAAGGTCCGGTGGATCCCCGCTGCCTTCTGGCAGGTGAAGAGTTGATCCCCTGTATTGCCTGCGATCTGGAATGCTCGGTGAACGAGTGTAATCTGCTCCTCGACTGGATGTATCAGCTTGCCATCTCTGATGTGGAAGTTGAGACTCCTGAAGAGGACGAAGAAGCGTAACCGATACTTCTCTTTTCTCTTCGTTCTTTCACGGGTTAAAAAAGTTAGTCGAAGGGTTCGAACGGGGCATTACATTCCGTGCAGGAGATCGCAGGGATGTAATACTTATGCACGTACTCCTTGACCATTCTCCGTGCTGAAAACTGGGGCGTGTTGCTCTTTATTGACTCTTTCATCATCTGAACCCAGGCATGGGGCACCCCGTCAAGGCCTGCGTCGTAGTAGAGTGGTACAATCTCGTTCTCCAGCAGGTCGTAGAGTTCGATGGCATCCTCCCAGTCACGATCTCCGTTGTTATTCTTTGGATTACCACCAAATATCCACCCGTTCTTCTTGTTATACCCCTCAAGCCACCAGCCATCTCCGATGGAGAGGTTGAGCACCCCGTTTACTGCTGCCTTCATCCCGCTCGTCCCACTTGCCTCAAGGGGTGGCACCGGGTTGTTCATCCAGATGTCCACGCCCTGGACAAGGTACTTGGCGATCTGTTCGCCGTAATCTTCAATGAAGGCTATTCTTCCGCCAAACTCAGGCTGCTGTGCGTACTGGTAGATACGCTGCAGGATCCGCTTTCCTTCATCATCGGCAGGATGGGCTTTTCCTGCAAAGATGATCTGCACCGGTTTCCAGGGGTTGTTCAGGATCTTTTTGATCCTGTCGAGATCCCTGAAGATGAGGTCCGCCCGTTTGTATGTTGAGAACCGGCGTGCAAACCCGATGGTAAGTGTGTTCGGGTCTATAAGGGCTCCTCCGGCAACGACGTTTGCACAGTCTGCCTGGTATTTCATCCAGTCACGCCGCTTGAACTGGAGGATACGGTTTATCAGTTTAATCTTCAGGCCATAATGGAGTTCCCAGAGTTTTGCATCAGGAATCCGGTCGATGAGTGCCCAGACGTAATCCTTGTCATGATGGTCGAGCCAGTCCGGACATATCGGTGAGAGATACCTGTTGATCAACTGGATCAGACGTGGATTCATCCAGGTCGGAACATGAACCCCGTTCGTGATCGATCCGATCGGAACGTCGTCGAGCTTCACCTCGGGCCAGAGGAAGTGCCACATCTTCCGTGCTACTTCGCCATGCTTTGCACTCACTCCGTTCGAGTAGGCAGACAATCTGAGTGCGAACGCAGCCATGTTGAACATGTCAGGCGGGTCTTCCTGGTGAGTTCCTGCCTTCAGGAACTCTTCGCGTGACATCGTAATGGCGCCGTAATACTGACTGAAGTACTTGTCAACCATCCAGTGGGGAAACTTGTCATGTCCGGCTGGGACCGGTGTATGTGTGGTAAAGAGGGATGTCTCTTTTACGTGCCGCCATGCATCGACAGGGTCAAGCCCTCCTTCGACCTTCTGCCTGAACCGCTCAACAAGGGCGAATGATGCATGCCCTTCGTTCAGGTGAATGGCCGAGTACTGAACTCCCAGTTCCTGAAGCAGGTGAGTACCGCCAACCCCAAGCACGATCTCCTGAAGAAGTCGCATCTCGTTGATACTACTGTACAACCTGCTGCTGATATTGCGCAGGTGTGGAGGATTCTGTTCGATCTCCGTGTCAATAAGATAGAGGATGACCCTTCCGATATCTACACGCCAGATTGAGAAGTGGATCTGCGGCGTTATGAACGGAACCTGAAGGACGAGTTGTTCCCCGTCTTTATTGAGGACACGTTTAATAGGGGCATTGTCCCGATCTATTTTCTCTTCAACATCCTCCTGCCACCCATCGCTCCTGACCCGCTGGTGAAGATACCCGTCAGCGTACATGAATCCGATAGCAACGAGTGGGACACCGAGATCGCTGCATTCTTTCAGGTGGTCACCTGCTAGAAAGCCAAGCCCTCCTGCATAGAACGGGAGTGAGTGCTGGAGTCCGTACTCTGCGGAGAAGTATGCGATCTTGTGGCGCTGGTGCTCAGAGTAATACTCGGTAAACCACTGGTTTTTTGCGAGCATGTATCGCTGGAACTTTGCGATGACTGCATCGTACTGGTTGGTGTACTCGGGATTCCCGCTCCCTTCATCAAGAATTTCAGGGGGAAGCTGCTGCAGCATCAGTACCGGGTTATGAATACTCTCCTTCCAGCCCTGCTTGTTCAGGTTTTTAAACAGCATCTGGGCTTCCGGATGCCAGGATGACCAGAGATTATAGGACAGGTCAATCAGTCCGGATAACCGGTCAGGAATATGATCAAAATCGATCCATCGAATGCCTATCATATGAATATCTACTCCGGTACTCGGTGTTAGGAGATTATTTGAACGAGTACATAACTGTTGTGATGCCGCGATCAGGAATGCGAAATCTCCTGAATTTTACCTGAAAAGAAGTACCCCCGGACGGATTCGAACCGTCGTCATCGGAACCAAAATCCGAGATGATTGACCGCTACACTACGGGGGTATGCTGCCTTTTGTTCTCCTGTATAAGTACCGGAGCACAAGGCCTGTATCTATTGGATCTGATCGGTTATAGACCGTGCTGATTGTAATTGCTCTTGATGTCAGATACCTGCAGATCCCCCTGACTCTGGTATCAGGCTATCTCTTCTTGAGCAGGCCGGGAAATAACTCCTCGATATGGTCAACGACATCTGGATCTAGTCCTATCTTTCCTGCTTTGTGTACATGTTCGCGGATGAACTGATCCTTCTGCTCTTCATTCAGGGTCCTGTATGACTCCTTCGAACTCCTTCCCTCAACAACCCAGGAGATCACGTAGTAATGCCTGACCCCGTAAGTGTCGGTCATGAGATAGAGATCCTCTCCATGGGCAAAATCTGTCCCGGTCCGTGTAACTGATCGTGGCTGACGGATGACGTTGACATCAGTCTCCGGGTTGATCTCAAGCCACCTTCCGTCAGCGGTCCGTATGGTCTTCTTCATCCTCTCGGTATTGAGACGGCCAGGTATACTATGCTGCTGCTACTCACGCTCCGGAGCAGAGAGGGGGAAGTAGTCATGGTAGACTCTGCGCCGCTCATCAAGGTCGGTATGCAGGTATACCTCGGTTGTCTTGATCGATGCATGGCCAAGGTTCTCCTGAACTACCCTGAGATTTTTTGATCTCCGGTAGAGTTCACTTGCGTAACTGTGCCTGATCTTGTGAGGGGTGATCCCTTCCGGGGCATACTTCCTGAAGATATGCTGCACAGTTCGTGGTGAGATGTGATGTCCCTGCTGACCGAAGAAGAGCGGACCGGTGAGGCGGTCTGCAACCATGAGATCGATCTCATCGAGTGTCTCCTGGTCGACAAACACCATTCTTATCTTCCCTCCTTTTCCCCTCACCCTGATCATCTGGTCATCGATGTCGATGTCTTCGACATTGATGGAGCAGAGCTCAGAGACACGAACCCCTGTTGCATAGATGATCCTGACGATCAGCCTGTCACGTGAATCAGGGATCGATCTGAGCAGCCTGATCACCTGACTGTGTTTGAGGTATCTGAGCTCAACATCCTTGACACGTGGCCGGTCGATGCGGGGTACCGGGTTTGCAACAAGTACGTCCTGCATGATCATGAACCGGTAGAAGGAGGAGAGGGAGGAGAGGATCCTGTTGAGAGTGGTGGCATGGTACTCCCTGCTCTGAGTAAGGAACGAGAGGTAATCAGTAATCTGGATCGCACTCACCTCAACCTCGGTCTCCAGCCGTACCGGGTGCTTCTGAAATGATTCAGGTGTGATGGTAGCACGGCTGTTTCTGGTCAGCCAGATGTAGTGACCAAACCGTGTCAGGGTCTGGTCATAACTGATCAGTGTTTTCGCCGAATAATTGCGCATTTTCAGATACTGGATGAACCGGGGAATCCATTCTGAAAAATATCCTGAATTCACTTGATTATATGTCTAATTTCTATTTTAATAACTTTTACGCAGAATACCTATTCTACGCAATCTATGATCGCAAAGTCATGATCCGATTTTGATACCTCATCACCTGGTCACAACCAGAATATCATTACAAAAATAGATCAGAAGAGGGGTCGATCAGCATTCTGATCCGATGGTTACCTGCCGCATGATCACGGCAGGGTCGTCGACTGCAAACTCAAGAATGAGTTCAAGGTCCCGGTGATCAGTCAGGAACGATCTGATCAGTCCAAGACTGAACCTGTTGTCAGGATCATCAAAGAGGAGGTGTTGCCGCTCTGACTCAGGCCCCGGACTTCCTGAGAGGTGGCTGAACTTCATTCCCAGGTCTGCCATTCCATCAAGCAGGTCCTGGTATGGCAGGCCCCTGACTTTTGAGGTACACCAGAGGTGGGGGAAGTCAGGACAGTACCCCCTAATAGTACCTACTCCGAGGACCTTCAGTTCTTCAGGGGTGACACCGAGGTATGCAGGCCCGAACTGAAGATCTGGCAGACTTTCCAGGATGTACCGGGGATCAGGATACTGGTCCAGAAATCCATGAAAGCTGGCGATCGCCTCCTCCTTATGGCCATGTCTGTATCTTCCGGCATGAACCACGATGATCTCTGAACCGGTTCGGTCTGCGGCCTCCAGGGTCTGACTCATCGCTGCCTCGATATGTCCCCTGATATCAGGTATCCCTGAAGAGAAGAGATCAGGTTCGCATGGGTTCACCTGCTGGAGGTGATGGGGAGCATGAATGCGAATCTTTCCTTTGTATGACTCAAACGGCTGGATGTTTGTCTGAAAGTCTGACTCAGGCTGCGGGATTACCATCAGTTGTACATGCCCGATAGAGCCGTTGTCAAGTAAATCTGCCCTTGAAGGAAAAACTTCAGGCTGGGTGAGCAGGCATCCGGCTCCAAAGCGGATCGGCTCAATCACGTTCAGAACCATCCCTCCCAGATTGCTGAGTGCCGATTCATATGGCAACACCCCCGGTATATGTGGGATTTTTCTCCGCTGTCTCTGCGATTATTTAAACAAGAATTGGAATTCATAACCCCTATATCTCTGTATTGCACATTACAATAGTATCCCAAACCCCCCCGTGATCTCTATGAGTGCAGGAGCAACAACTGATGAATGAGTCTAAAAAGGATTACCCAGTCCTTATCGTTGAGGATGATCCGATCATTGCCCGGGTACTTGAGACGATCCTCAAAGACAGTGGCTTTGTCGTCGATGAACCGGTGAACTCGGGTGAGAAGGCTATCACCCGGGTAGCAGCCAGAAAACCCGGTATCGTACTCATGGATATCGATCTGCTCGGCCATCTGTCGGGTATTGAGACAGCCAGAATTCTGTTTCATATCTTCAATGTCCCGGTGATCTTCGTGACCGGCCATGACGAGGAGGAGGTGCTCAGCCATGCAAAGGAAGCAGATCCCTTCGGATTCCTGGTCAAGCCTATCAACCAGAATATTCTGAATACAACAATACAGGTGAGTGTCAATCTGCACGAGAAACTTTCAGGCACCACCGAAGGAAAGACCGGAGGGCTGACCCAGGCCCAGTGTGAAGACCTTGTAGGATCGCTGAAAGCGGTCATCCTGCTGGATGACCGTAACCGGATCATATGGCTGAATGATGCAGCCGAATACCTGCTTGAGAAGTCAGGTTCTGATCTCCTGCTCTCAGATGCGCCCTCTTCTATCAAGATGGAGGACCCTGACTCAGGTGAGACAATTGATATCTTTTCGCTTGATCCCACGTTTGAACGTCCGCTGATCATGAAAGATCTTCAGAAGACAAAACAGGTGATCCCGCGGATATTTATGATCAACGACTCATTTGGTGATATCAGCGGGTACTTCCTTGAACTCAACCCGGCCGGTGAGTAAGGAACTTCAGTTCTGACATGTTGAATCGTATCTGAAACCAACAACGAGCCCTCATTTCCATGAACCTGCGTAGTAAGACATTGCTGATCCTCGGCCTCACGCTCCTTGGAGCGATAGCGCTGATCCTCGGCCTTTCTTACACGGTCCTGATGGGAAGTTATGTAGGTTTTGAAGAGAAGAGTGTCCGAGACTCGGTGTTGCAGGAGCTCAAGGCGATCGAGTATGAACAGAGCCTCATCGAATCGAAATGTGGTGAATGGTCACGATGGAATGAGACCTACCAGTTTGTAAAAGGGGATAACCCTGCATATGTTGAGCAGAATCTTAATCGTGACTCGTTTGAAAATCTCGGTGTTGATCTGCTCGTCTTCCTGAACCAGAGCCATGGTGTCATATATGCAACAGGATACAACACCACATCCCAGCAGGTTGAGAAGATCACAGATACTGAACTTGCATCAATTCTCTCTACTCCGTATCTCTTCTCACATGACTCTCTCATCAGCAGCAGATCAGGTTTTCTCATCCCTGATTCTGATCCACTCCTCGTTGTTTCCCAGCCGATCCTGACAAGCATGTATGAAGGACCATCGGCCGGGTATCTTCTCTTTGGCACATATCTTGACCATGAAGAGGTACGCAAACTCTCTGACATAACCTCTCTCCCTCTCTCGGTTATTCCAGTATCTGGCCCGGTACCGGCCCTTGACTGGGAGTATGTCAGTAGTATGAATGCTACAAGTCCCTTGATCGCCTTCACTGTATCTGATGCTGATACCGTGACAGGTTCCATTCCGGTCAGGGATATCACCGGGCAGAAGCAGTTCCTTCTGCAGGTTGCTGCAGACCGGAGTATCTATAATCAGGGTCTGACTACGATTGGGAGTTTCATTGCTCTGCTTGTGGTCATCGGTCTTGCATTTATTCTCATCACCCTGGTTTTCATGGATCACCTTGTTCTCAGGCGCCTTGGTTTTCTTATCACCCGGGCCCGTACAAAGAATGCACCAATAGACGGGGTCACTGACTCCCTGTTTGCCAGTGGGGATGAACTCTCTGAACTTGCCCATGCTCTGACCCCTGTCTTTGACAGGGTTACCAGGTCAGAGGCAGAACTCCTCGAGGCACTGCGCAAGACTGAAGAGAGTGAGCAGAAGTACCGTGAACTTGCCGACTCGCTCCCTGAGTTCGTCTTTGAGGTTGACCTCTCCGGCCGTCTGACATTTCTGAATCGGCTCGGGTTCCAGGTCTCCGGGTATCGGCCTGAAGACCTGCAGGCAGGACTGTATGCTGTGAACCTGGTTGCACCTGAAGATCAGCAGCGGCTTATTGAGAATCTGAAGCGGATAGCAGATGGTGAACGGGTATCAGGCCAGGAGTATCTGGCAACCCGCAGGGATGGAACCCATTTTCCTATGGTCTTCTACTCTATCAGGGTCATCAAGGATGATGTCGCAGTTGGTCTTCGCGGGTTTGCGATCGACATCACCGAGCGAAAACAGATGGAGGCATCGAACCGGAAGCTTGCCGACATCGTCCAACACACCCAGGCTGGTATCATCACCGGATCCGGTGATGAGGTCGATGTTATCAATCCTGCATATGCCCTGATGCACGGGTACACCAGGGAAGAGATCGCCTCCGTCCCCATGGCATCGCTCTTCTCACCAGATCTTCGCAAGGATTTTCCTGCATATCTGCGCAAGGCAGAAAACTGGGGGCACTTCGTGTTTGAAGCCGAGCATATGCACCGGGATGGGACGCTCTTTCCTACCCTGAACGATCTTACGGTAATCTCTGAGCAGGAGGTTACGCCGTACTGGATCCTGAATGTGCAGGATATCACCGAACACAGACTGGCTTGGAAGATCCTCATGGAGAGTGAGTCTCTCCGTGAATCACACCGCCAGCTCAAGGATGTGCTCTCACGTCTCCCTGATGCTACCTTTGTGGTAGACAAGGACGGCTGGGTTATCCTCTGGAATGCCGCGATGGAGAGTCTGACAAAGATAAACAAGGAACAGATCATCGGAAGAGGGCAGCAGGAGTATGCGATTCCATTTTACGGGTACAAGCGGCCCCTGCTCATAGACCTGATCCTCAAACCATCCCTTCCTGCTGAAGAGTATTATACTGAAGTCACCAGGCAGGATGGAACCCTCTCGGTGGAAGAGTATCTTCCTGACACAGTGAACGGTCCGATGTACCTCTCGGTAGTGGCAAACCCACTCTTTGACTCCCATGGAAGACTCATCGGAGCGATTCAGAGCATCCGCGATGTCAGCTCCCGGAAGATTGTCGAAGAGGCACTCATGAGGACCAACGAGAAACTCAACCTGCTCTCAAGTATCACCAGGCATGATATCCGCAACAGGATCACGGTGCTTTTTGGCATCCTGCCTATTGTGAAGAAGATGAGTTCGAACCCGGAGATGACAGAGATGGTTGATATGCTTGAAAAAGCTGCATATGCCATACGGGATCAGATCGAGTTCACCGGAGATTACCAGGACATGGGTGTCCATGCACCTGAGTGGCGGGAGGCCGGTGAACTGATCGATCAGATTTCACAGCAGGGTCTTCTTCCTGGCGGGGTCATCGGAAACGATCTGCACGGCCTGAGCATCTATGCAGATCCACTCCTTGAGCGTGTGTTTTACAACCTTGTCGACAATGCAGCCCGACACGGGGGAAATGTCACACATATTCATGCCTCATATACAAGACGCGAGCAGCAGGTTGTCATTACGTTTGAGGATAATGGAACCGGGATCCCTGAGGATCTCAAGGAGCGGATCTTTGAACGCGGGTATGGAAAAAACACCGGCCTCGGCCTCTTCCTGGTCAGGGAGATCCTCTCTATCACAGGGATTATCATCACCGAGACCGGAACATACGGGACCGGTGCCTGTTTTGAGATCGTGGTCCCTGATGGTTGTTTCCGGATCAGGGATGGTTTGTAAATTCAGATTCAATGGGTGAAAAATCCCTTGATGTGAAAATTTTAAAAGAAGTACGCCCAGATCGGAATTCGAATCCGAGTCGTCGGCGTGACAGGCCGACATGATAGGCCACTACACTATCTGGGCACGGGAATGGTCCTAGAACCTTCTATATGTTATCACTTTCAGCTTATAAATCCAGCATACAACTATTCTGCCACTACTGTATCAGTGGCCCTTATCTCATTCTGCGATCCATGGTAATAGAATGGATTTGGCGCATCGTTCACATGATCCAGGCAAGTATCATAAGTTCAAGAAGGTTGATGGGGCTACATACAACCAGGTGAATCAGTTCCTGCGAAAGCGGACGTTCATTACCGCGCGGGAATGGGCCATATCGCGTCTCTGTTCTGATTTTCAGACCTCTTCAGGTGCAGAGATGACCTTCATCGGGCGCAACCTGCCAGAACTGGTTCCGTTCATGACCGGTACATATTCTCCACAGGCAGTAAACCAGGCCCGCAGTTCATTCAAAAAAAAGGTGAACAAGGCAGGAGCCACGTTCCTGTATGGTGCGATGTGCGGTTTTTACACTCCTGAAGAACTTGATGATCTTCTCTTTGAGGCGAGTGAGGTTGCCAGGTTTCTGCTTGAGATAGAGAGTACAGCTATCGGCGTGGATGAAGAGATCGAGATAGAGGATCAGGTGACCAACATCATGCGTCAGGTTGCCGAGGCCTCTGCCCGCCTGCTCAGACTCCGTGAAGAGCAGCAGAAGGCAAAGTTAGAAAAACGACGCAAGCAGACGAAAGAAGAAGATGGTCAGGACGATTCTGAAGATGAAGGGATGGAAATGCCTGATTCAGAGTCTGATATGATGTGATGTTCATGACAGAACCAAAGAAAAAACAGTTATTTGGAACAAACGGCGTCAGAGGTGTCGTCGGTGAACTGATGACGCCCGAACTGGTTATGAAGATCGCGATGGCAGTCGGCAGCATGCGCCCGGGAACTGTTGCAGTCGGAAGGGACACCAGAACCTCGGGCCCGGCGCTTATTGAGGCTGCAAAAGCTGGACTGATGGCAGTCGGCTGTGATGTCGTTGACTGTGGCATTCTGCCGACACCTGGTCTTCAGTACCTGGTCAAAGACCACTTTGATGCCGGGATCGTCATCACCGCCTCCCACAATCCTGGAAATTACAACGGCGTCAAGGTCATCGAGCCTGATGGAACCGAGATGGATGATGAGAACTCCATCGCTATTGAAGAGCGGGTCTTCTCAGGCACCTTTGCAACAAAGGGATGGGAAGCAGTAGGCTCCAGCCGCTCCGCTCCTGACATGTTCCAGGAGTATGTGGATGGAGTGGTTGCCAAAGTTCCTGCAGGTATCGGTAAGGGAATGACTGTAGTCATAGATCCCGGATGTGGAGCCGCATACCGGACAACTGCATCCATTCTTTCAGATCTTGGATGTCGCGTGATTACCCTGAATGCACAGCCTGACGGCCGGTTCCCGGCACGAAACCCTGAACCATCAGAAGAAGGTCTGGCTCCGATGGCTGATCTGGTCCGGTCAGTTGGCGCTCAATTTGGGGTTGCCCATGATGGTGATGCAGATCGGGCGGTCTTTATCGATGACAAGGGTCGGTTTGTTGAGGAAAACAAAGAGTTTGCTCTGGTTGCTGATGCAGTCTGTCATGGGAAGAGTGGGATTATCGTCACTCCGGTCAGCTCTTCACGCCTGATAGAACAGATTGGACAGCGTCACTCCTGTACTGTCGATTATACAGCGGTAGGGAGCATTTATGTGGCACGACGGATGCGTGCTCTTCTTGACGCAGGAAAGTCTGTGGTCTTTGGCGGTGAAGGAAATGGGGGACTTATCTACCCGAACCACCAGTTCTGTCGTGACGGTGGAATGACAGCCGCAATGATGGTGCATCTTCTGTCTCTGAAGAAAGAGACTCTCAGCAGCCTGGTAGACAATCTTCCTCCATCGGTAATGCTGAAGCACAAGTTCCACACTGATAAGGCTCCGGCTATGATTCAGGCTGTCAGTAAGAAGTTCTCCGGTGATAAAATCAACACGGTTGACGGACTCAGGATCGATCGTGCTGATGCCTGGGCCCTCATTCGTCCGTCCGGTACAGAACCTCTTGTCCGTTTATATATCGAGTCTCAAACTGAAGCAGTTGTAAAGGCGTTCGAGAAAGAGATTCTGGATTGTATCAATCCAATCATTGCATAGTCCTATCAATTTCATTTGATTTTTTATTTTTTTTTGAAAATATTTTAAATTGTGCAAATTTTTTGCAATAAACATCTTTAAATAATAAATCTCATTATGCTATATATCACGAATGAAACAAAAATCCAGATTTCAGGATAATTTCCAAAAAATTATACCTCCGGAGATCGACTCATTATTATTCATACGATCAAAGCAGGTCACCTGCCATCCGTGCATATATATGTCGAAAAGTCCCATCATGTGGGATGACTATATCCTCTTTTTCGGACCTAGATCTTTCGCCACCTATTCTTCGTGCACTTTCTGACATGGGATTTGAAGAACCAACGCCGATTCAGAAGCAGGCGATCCCACTCCTTATGGCAGGGCAGGACATAGCCGGCCAGGCTCAGACCGGTACCGGGAAGACTGCGGCATATGCAATCCCCGGTATTGAAAGATGCAAGGAGGAAGTCAGGGCTGTTCAGGTCCTCGTCCTTTGTCCAACCCGAGAACTCTGTGTCCAGATTGCTGCAGAATATTCCCGCCTTCTCAAATATAGAAAAGATATACATGTCCTTCCGATATATGGCGGTCAGGCAATCGATGGTCAGATTCGAGAATTAAAACGCGGAGTTCACATCTGTATCGGAACTCCTGGACGCATTCTGGACCATATTGCGCGCACGACCCTCAGTCTCTCAAATGTTCACCTGGTTGTTCTTGATGAAGCAGACCAGATGCTTGACATGGGATTCAGGCCTGACATCGAGAGCATCCTTTCGTATGTTCCCCGTGAACGACAGACCGTTATCTTCTCTGCAACGCTGCCAAAGCCGATCCTTCAGATCTCACGCCGGTACCAGCGTGACCCTGAAATGGTCAAGATCGCACACAAAGAACTGACCGGTCCGGGAATTGATCAATATTATATTGAACTCGTGGAGACAGCAAAGGACGATGCCCTCTTCAGGCTGCTTGATCGTCATAATCCTTCACGTGCAATGGTCTTTGCCAACACACGACGGATGGTTGACCTGATTGCCAGCAAACTGAAGGCGCAGGGTTACCTTGCAGAGGCACTTCATGGTGATATGAAGCAGCGTGAGAGAGATCGCGTAATGGGCGGATTCCGTCACGGTTCAATAAGTATCCTTGTCGCCAGTGATGTGGCTGCCCGTGGAATCGATGTTGAGGATGTCGAGATGGTCTTCAACTATGATCTCCCCCAGGACATCGAGTATTATGTCCACCGGATCGGTCGGACAGCACGTGCAGGCAAAGGTGGAAAATCGGTAAGCTTTGTCATGCCCCGTGATCGCTGGAGGATGAAGGACATCCAGCGTCAGACCAACACCCACATGCACCGGATGATGATCCCGACAGCTGCCGAAATTGCAGAGGCACGGGCAAAAGAGACAATATCCAAGATCAAGACCGTAATCGGCAGTGAGGATCTTACAAAATACCAGGAAGTGATACAGGGTCTGGTTGATGAAGGGTTTGATCCGATTCAGCTTGCTGCTGCTTTCCTGAAAGAGAAGAGTGCCTACAACGGATCAGGCGGGAACGAGATTCCCGAGAATCAGTTATCAGAGCAGCCCGGCTCAGCCCGGCTCTTCATCTCTGCGGGAAGAAAGGACGGGTTCAGCCCACGCGACATCGTATATGCAGTCTCTTCGGCATGTAACATGCCTGAACGGGCAGTCGGAGATATCCAGATGTACCCGGCATACTCGTTTGTCCAGATCCCCTCCTCCTATGTAAACCGGGTAATATCCCGGCTTGACGGAGCAGAGATTCGTGGTGTCCGGATCGGTGTGAGCCCGGCCCGGCCACGCCAGTAATTCCTTAAAACATTTTTTTAAAAAAGTCCTAACCATCGCTCCTGCCTGGGGCCCCCAACGGGCACCGTTGGGGTTTTTAAAAACGGTGAATTACAAACGGAGAGATTCCGTTTATCGCTTCTACCAGGGTTTTGACCTGTGTATCAATGACATCCTCCCTGATGCTCTTCTGATAGCGATCAATCAGCCTTCTGATGAGTGATTCTGAAAGGATGCAGCGTTTTTCTCCACACTCATACGAGTCTGGAGTGATCTCACCGGTGTGAATGAGTTCAAGGGTTACGAGATCTATCATTCTTGTCTTCCAGCAGTTCACAAGATCGGTTGCTAGTGAACGTTTTCCCCTGTTGAGCATACCCTGGTCAGGATCGAGATGCACCCCGACGAGTGCCCTGGTGCAGTCCGCGGTGAGCATGGCATATCCGAATGTGAGGATAGCATTCACCGGATCGAGATATGGTCTTCCGGTCCTTCGCTTAAAGGTCATATCCGATGGGATCAGCCTGCTCATGATCTCGTAATACATATCACCGATGAGCCGGTCTACCCTGCCGATCTCGTCGAGCCTGATCAGGCTGTCCAGTTCACCATCTGCCCGATCAAGAATATCCAGTTCACCGCTAAAGAGGAGTTCTCCTTCTTTTTCCTCGTTCCACCGCTCGATAGCGAGCATCCTCTCCCGTGCCGCTCCTTTTGCGCAGGTCAGGGCATAACTGAAGGGTGTCACCCTGTTCTGGTTTTCCCTGATGGTATCATCTATCGTGTATCCGTAGGGCTTCAGGTACCCTGCCGGTTCACCGTCTGACTCCAGAAACGAGACAAAGATCTGGTTGCTCAACAGGGTTGTGATCGCTGATGTCTGGATCTGATGTCCTCCCATGATCATTAGGTGATCGAGATCGGTGAGAGGGATCTCGGTTGTGGATCCATGGTACTGTATTGAAAGGGCATCTCTGGTAGCCTTTATGTGAGAACCATGGCCTGCTACAACCTTCCATATTGGATACCCTCTTGTGCTCATGGTGTTCCTGCGTTTATCGTAGTTCCTGTTTGTGTAACCATAATATCATGAGATGTCAGTGATCAGGTACTGATAATTTTATTTTTTATCAGATAGATTGTATATTCGGTTTATGGGCCTGAAGGTATGGAGTGTGGCACTGGTCTTCACTCTTCTGCTGATCATTTTCATTGGGTACCTGATCGGTCTGCTCTCCCCTCTTAACTCAGCGATACTGCTCTGTGTCCTCATGATCTTCTTTGTCGCGTACATCACGCTAACCCGTAAGGATCCGATGACCAAGGTTCCGACGCCCCTCGAACTGGAGAAGATGAAACGGAGAAGGAGTGTCGAAGAGAGCGGTCTTCGTCTTGAATCCGATGAAAAACTTTGATCCCCCTCATCTTTTGACCTCTACCTGGTATCCGTCTGGATCCTGCAGGTAGTAGCCTGAAGGCTCAGCACTCTCCGGAGGGTGAATTGTGACACATTCCGGCTCGCTGACTACCCCGTCTCCTTTGTACCCTGCTGAAAGACACAGGTGATCCAGTCCGTATCCCCCTGCTTTCATCGGGGTCCCATCAGGATTTACAACCTGGTACAGGATGACAACCGGTGAACCACCAGGGGTTCCCATCCATGTATACTTCTTCTTCCATGCGTTCTGGACAAGACCCTGGGGTGTAATGTCTGTGAGACCGCATTTCTCCTGATAGAATCTCCTGCTCTCCTGGATATTGTTGACATAGAGCACAGCATGTCCAAGACCTGTCAGAAACTCTCCATTAGTGTCAGGTGATGAGATCAGTTCTATCATCCTCCCGTCCGGGTCCCTGATGTAGAGTGAATGATCACTGGAGTTTACTGAGTACTCAAGCCCATCTGTTCCGGGGTCTCCATGCTCAAACGGAACGTCTGCGATCTCCATATCCCAGGCCAGATCATCTGTGTCAATATCTGGTGAGAGGTAGCATGAGAATCCGTACAGGGTGTTTCCGGTGACAGATCTGACATATCCCTTCTCCGGATGGGTCTGCTGCACGAGGATCAGGTTGACTGAACCATCATCGGTGCTGCAGTGGCAGATATCGGTAAACATCTGCTGATATGCTGCAGGGTTTGCCCGGCTGATGAGGTTTCTGACCATCGAAGGTCCCCGGGTTACCAGCGAGTGGCCGTATTTAAGTCCGGTTGACTGTTCTCTGAGCGAGATCGGTTCAGAGACATTCATGCGCAGGATCTTTTTGTAAAACTCCATGCTCCGCTGCAGGTTCGTCACGTACAAGGCGATATGAGTCAGTTCTATGTGATCGTCTCCCATTGGATTCCCTGAGTTCTCAAATCTTATAGTGCGTACGGAGGAATGAACGTGACTATTTGTATCGGAAAAAAAGTTATAGAAACTTGGCTGCACTTTTTTCAAGTGCTGCAATTGCAGGGAGTTTCTTTCCTGTCAGGAATTCGATGCATGCCCCGCCACCTGTGGAGATATGGGTGAACCGGTTGTCATATCCCATCTTTTCAATGACCGCCGCTGTGTGCCCCCCGCCGACTACCGAGAACTGGACATCTGCTGCTGCTCTTATGATATCGTAGGTTCCGAGTGCGAAATCGGCCTCTTCAAAGAGTCCTGCCGGTCCGTTCAGGACAACTGTCTTGGAGTTTTTGATGATCTCAAGACATGATTTGAGTCCTTTTCCTCCGATATCAAGGATTGGGCAGTCGGCAGGGATCTGGTTTACCGGAACCTCAACTCGTATGCCGTCTTTGCGGATCGCAACCTCCTCGGGAACAAAGATCTTATCTCCGAACTCGTCATGTATTGTTTTTGCTATCTCTATCTGGTCATCATACCCGAGATGGGTGATAAGGTCGGCTGAAGGTTTGCCAATTGCGATGCCCATAGCAGCGAGGAAGATATTTGCTACAACTCCAATTGTGATAACCCGATCTGCGATACCATTTGAGAGCACATGGTGAGCCACATCAATGGAATCATCCACTTTTGTGCCACCAAGAACAAAGGTGACCGGCCTTGGAGCTCCTTCAAAGACGCGAGAAAGGTTTGAAATCTCTTTCTCCATAAGAAGTCCTGCCACAGAGGGCATAACCTCTGGAAGACCCACTATGGTTGGCTGTGAGCGATGTGCAGTTCCGAAGGCATCATTTACAAAGATATCTCCCATTTTTGAGAGATTTCTGATAAGGAGTGTCTTTGCTGATTCCTCACCGTTGAGCTTCAGGTTCTCCTCAGCATTGAACCTGACATTTTCGAGCATAATAACATCGCCAGGTCGTGCATTTCTGACAGCATCCTGGGCTGTATGGCCGAAGATATCATCGATGAATGTTACCGGTTTTCCCAGGAGCTGCTGGAGCCGGGCTGCATGAGCCTCAAGAGAGGTGAAGTCTTTCTTTCCGGGTCTGCTCTGATGAGTGACGATGATGCAAATCGCATCTCTGAGCGCCTGGATTGTTCTGAGATGTTCCCTGAAGCGTTTGTCATCAAGGATCACTCCTGCCTGGGGGTCAATCGGTGAATTGAAGTCAACCCGGAGGAGAATTTTCTTTCGGGAGATGTCAATCTGGGATAAATTTTTAATCATAACAATCAGCGGCCGATTATGACGAATATCAGTAGCGTTAATAGTTGATTGCTTTATTTTTATGTATTTGGGTTTGGATCATCATAATAGGTCTAAAAGCTACCATCTTCCTGTAATTTATTAAACTTCTGACAAAAAGATTCACAAAAAGAATTGAAAACCGGATTTAATCTTGGTTTGGTGATCATAATCATACATCACAAAGATATTGAATCAGAGCCCAAATATCGTTTTTATATCTGGGTTATATTTCTAGATCACGGTGCTAGTTATACTAATAATCGAATACACAGATTTAATGCAATAGTGTTAGAATATGAATACGCATTTTTTTGAGTATTTCGTAAACCAGGCTTAATTTAGATTTATTTTAAAAACCCTTATATCCAGGTCAAATTCCCAGGCATATTCTGGGTATTTAGTAAAAATAACTAATATTCGAGATCTAACATGAGTTCACAACCTTATCCATATTGTCATCAAATTTAATCTCACATAAATTGGCATGATACATCGCATCATGCCGTTTAATCGATATTATCCTCCATACAACCAGTTCCAAAAGTGTTTATTTCCGTTCTCATGAGAAGAGAAGTATTCATTAATCAGGTTCGGACCAAAGTGACAAATGAGGTAAAAAAGCCGGTGTGGATAACAAAGATAGATTCGAAGGGAATCAGAAGGTACCTGATACTTCATCTGCATTGACTTGCGACTTAAAAATACCCGATTCAGTGCAGGATATATCAGTCCGAGGATCCCTTTTTTCGAGTGAGATAATCTGAAAGATACGCTACATGCAGAATTTTCCTGTTCTATCTCGCTTAAAGCTGCGATCAGATATTGATCCGGGATTTCACACGTAAATCCTTCTCGACTCATTTTTTTTGTTATATCAGATCCCGTAATGAGATCTGTAAGAGTTAAGATTAGTATTACCGGGCGTTCGATTTTTAATTCTTTTGCTGATGAGATGAGTAACCCCCAATTGATATTGTCATGGAATTTTTCATATATTTGTTTTATATCATAAAATTCCCGTATTCCCAAATGAAAGATATGATGAAGAGTCTGATGGATAACACTATGCAGGATGAGATCCTCTGGTGTCAAAAGGTATGTCTTTGTCTCTAAAAGGAATCCTGGTCGGGCCCTGAGTAAGAAAATCTCTCCAATTGCAATTTCTCTTTCACCAATACTGTGAGCATCAATTATATTCCAGTGAAGTTCCACCATTGAACCGGATGGATGCCGATAACCCGGACCATGATGATCAAACCTTCGACATTCCTCATCCCAATGGAACGCACCGGTGGCGATATATCCAAGTGTTTCAAGGATAGTGATTGCCTTTGGCATGTCTTCCCATTTTACCATGAGATCTAGGTCAAGCATCTGCCGCATGGAGGAGCGTTCATACACTGCATATGCAAGATATGCACCTTTGAGAGGTACAACCTGCATTGCATTGGTGTCAAATGCGTTCAGGATTCTTTTCAGTTCTGAAGATAACATTAGATTTCGTCCCCCATTTGCGAGATACCTCGCCATGAGGGTATGGGAGATTTCAGTTGGTAGTTGAATCCCATCATACTGTTTGAGTATATAACAAAGGAGAGGGATAACCCGCATCCGGTCAGCACATGAGATGATCTGAGGCCAGTGATCATCGGGGATCGAATCCCGTCTAAAGTGGTCAGGGCTTAACAACTGAATAAGTTCAAAAAATGAATTACCATCTTCAAAGATATGCGATAATGGGATCATATCAGGTCACCGGTTAAATTTGAGGGAATATTCAAGCATCATTAGCGAACCGTTTATATAAACTCATAAATTCATGATAACATGCTTAATATTAATACGTGATATTTTGGCAATGTATCTATGCACTGATTAATGAAGAATTCCTCTTTTCTTCGCTCATCGTTCCCTTCTCCACCCGATACACCTGATCCACCAACCGGAGCAGACTCTCCCGGTGAGTGATAACAACCATGGTTCTACCTGAACAGGCACTTAAAAACTCTCTGACCAGTAGTTCTTCAGTTTCGATATCAAGGTGAGCGGTTGGTTCGTCCAGAATAACGATCTGAGCATTACGCAGAAAGGCACGTGCGATAGCGATCCGTTGTTTCTGTCCTCCTGATAGTTTGCTTCCACGTTCTCCGACAATCGTATCATATCCGTTTTGGAACCTGGTAATTTCATCATGAATGCCTGCCGATTGTGCCGCTCTCATGACTTCCTCATCATCCGCCTCCGGTCTGCTGTACCTGATATTATTCATCACGGTGTCATGGAAAAGCATGAGATCCTGTGAGACGACCGCTATCTGATTTCTGATCCATGCAGGATTCAGATCTGCATAATCATAATCATCGATGAGTATCTTCCCCTGATTTGGGCGATAAAACTTAAGAAGAAGATTGATAAAAGTGGTCTTTCCTGCCCCGGTCTGACCGACGATTCCAATACGGTCGCCGGGTTGTATCTCCAGGCTGACATCTTTCAACACCGGAGTATCAGGATCATAGGAAAATGAAACCTGATCCACGAGAATGTGCCCGTTTGTCCTGATATCTGGATAGAGGAGGGTTTTTTTCGGGTCGTCATGCTCATACTCGGTGGTTATATCAAGGAGTTCTTTTACCCTTCCGGCAGCAAGGGCAGTTCCCTGAAGATTTAGTGGCATCTGCAGGAACGTCGAGATTGCTCCGGTAAGCTGCGGGTACATTGCAAGGAATGCAGTATATGATCCGATGGACATCTGGTTTGAGAGGACGAGGCTCCCCCCATAGAGCATGACGATAAGTCTGACAATACTGGTGAATGCCATCTGGACGCCACCGGTTACCTGACCAAAGAGCATGCTTGCGATGTTTAGGGAGATATTGTCGAGGGTTCGTTTCATGTACCTGTTCAGTTCCCGGTCTTCTGCTGCATGGGTTTTGATTAGGTCGATTGAACTGAAGAGATCCTGTCCATCAGCAGACATTTGTAGGCCGGATTCCCGCATCCTGATATTATAGGATCGGTTGAACCTGATAACCCAGTAACTAATGATAACCGATACCGGTACGGTCACCATTACGAAGAGTGTGAGGGGAAATGACAAGGCAGAGAGGACAGTGGCAGTCACACAGAGCGATGTACCTGCAGTGATGATGCTCTGGAGAAAATTCCCTGATATTCCCGAAAGACCCCCGGTATCTGAACTGATTCTGGCGAGAAGGTACCCGCTCCTGGTAGATTTGAAGTAAGAGACCGGGTACTTCATTACATGGGTGAAGACCGCCATCTTCACCCGGTACCCATACTCGGTATTGATCCGATAGTTGATGAGTGAAAGTTCGTTTCCGATGAGGTATTTGACAATTGAGATTACGGCAAGTGTTCCTATCAGAAACGGCAATGATGATAGGATTTGTGAGGCAAACGGGATGAGAAATGCCAGATGATGAGTTGAAAGTGTATCCAGGACCGGCTCTATACTCTGATGCATGAAGATATAGTCGATGATCCATTTCCCGGAGAGCGGGAGGGCGGTCCCGAGGAGTGAGGAGATGAAGGTGAGGATGAGAGATGAAATGATTGCATATTTTAATGGGATGAGATACCGGGTAAAATACAGTATATCACGATATCTAAACTCTCCATCTTTGCCCGGGGGTACATAGGTCAGAGAATCTTTGAGAAGTCGAAACCGCCCCCGTAAAGGAACTTTACCGATCGGGCCGCTTTGGGAGGTCATGAAGTGATCACCATATCAGTGTCGATAGATATGGATAGTAGAGAATTTAAGTCAGCGAGAATTGATGTTTACCTATTTGTTCATTTAATCACGTTTATCTCTAGCCGGTAGTGATAATTTCAAGAAAACATTGAGGGAGCACAAAGACCCAAAAAGAGATATTGTAATTTTTCAGATGTTTTTTGTGAATTCCCCATCTTTCTTTATCTCACCTCTCTTGATTGGTTTCATGTGAGGCAAGGTTTCGATCATCTTCCTCCACCATCAATTGAGATCACCGAGCACCAATCCCTCACTACGGTTTTTGTACCCACCGCGGTGGAAAAAACATCAGGAACCTTTCTTATGGGTTACACAACCGGTTCAATATGGATCAAGAATCAAGGTCTATTTGAGTAATCTAGTTCATTTTCTGTTTATCACTTATGAATGGGCAACCGAAGCCTGGGTAGTGACCTCGGATATGACTGGTGATGAAAATCCATCATATTATTGTTCATTCAAACAAATTTGATCAAAATGATCCATGCAAATCCTCTCAAAGGATGAATTTTTATCTTCAGTTTTCCAGTAGGTCATTACCAATCATTTCAAAATATTTAAATCAATTAAAATTAATAGACCCTATTATACATGAAAAAAAGATATCAAAAACCATGTATCATTGACATGAGTCTTGAATCTCTTATCGGTTTTGGTGTATCAACGTGTGAATATGGATCCTATCCTGGAACATGCAGTGGTACGGGTAGCTCACCAGGTGGATCCGGAAGTTGTATTACAACCGGTCTTTATGCCAATTCTTCGAGTACTGATAGTTGTAATAGAGGTCTTGCTCCAACTGGTGGATGCGTCACTCTGGGCAATTATCCATACTCTGCACAAATCTGTCAAGACGGTGCTCCAACAGGAAGGTCCGCAAGTTCATGTAATACCGGAACTGGTGCTGGTATCGGATGTTCTACCGGTAATTCACCTTTGGGTACGGCGTGTGCCCCTGGATCAGCTCAGGTATTTATTCAGGGATCATAACATTCCATGTATGTAATATGGTGAAGATCGCACCATACCTCGCCTTGGCATGAAGTTCTTGCTATAAATAAAGGAGTAATTCAAATACCATATTTTTTGGTTTCATCTGATAGAAATGTCTAAAAATATTGCATTGCCTCAAATTCTCTCCCAGATCTCCCAGCATGAAGAGTTCGACAACTGATCCCTGCTCTTCAACCCGGACACCGGAAAGGCGGTTGGTCTCACTCCGACCGGCGTTACCATCTGGAAATGCCTACAGTAAAAGAAGGATATTCCCGCAATCATTGAAACCCTGACTGAGGAGTATGATCCCATTCCTGAAGATATCAACGCAGATATCAAGGCATTTTGTAATCAGATTGTTCAGTTCGGATACGCAACCGTAGCCTGGGCATATATTATGACCGAGAACCGTCGTCTCATGAAGACTCCGAAGAATCTGGATCTTGACATCAACTCCCAGTGTAATCTCCAGTGCAAGCCATCCGGATATCGCGTTCCGCCAGGTTATTGGCAAATGGAACAATCTGATTCTCAATAAACCTTAAATCTCCCTCTTTATGTAACTCCAACCTCTTCAGCAAGTTTCGGGCAAAGGTTTTCTTCTTTCTTCCCCTTTTTTCACCAATTTTTTACTGGTGGTGGATTCTCGTTTAACCCTATTTGAATCAGTTCATCATAATCACATTTGAGACTGGTCCTTATGACAGGAGGTACAGGAATCCCATCGGAATGATATTCCTCCTTGAGTTCCTTTGCTTATATCAATAATTTAATCAGTTTTCCTGACCCGATTTGCTTCGTTTCTTCTTCTACTCGAATTAGTTCTCGAAGAATGTGGGCACATCAGAAACTGTGTGTGCAAGGATATGAAAGATATGGATTCCAAAAATAATTACGCTAATTCCCTTGAAATCAGGGAAAATCCCGATTTGGTTTATTCCTTCTGTCCTTCTCTTTTTCTGGATTGTATAATGTGTCAGATGCGAAGTGCTGTTTACGTGAAGTCAATGTAGTTTTCCTTCAACTCAAACTCCAGTTTAATCGTTCTGAATTATTGGCTCGAATTTTAGAGCATTTTTCACAACCTCTTGAAACATGGTTAGTTTATTTGAAAGGTTGTGGGTAATATTTACAATCGTTCCAGGACTGAGGGAAACGCCAAAGAGGTCAAAACATGCTTCAACTGCTCGTTCATACGGAATGAGTTGATAATGGACGAGATAACTGAGGTAGGCCTTGATTCTTGATCCATATTGAACCGGATGAGTACCATACGAGGGGAAAGATCCAGACGTTTTTGATCCACTATGGGTACAAACCATGGTTTGAGATCGATGTTCGGTAATTTTAATTGCCTAAGGAGGAGGAAGGTCAAAAATCTTGCGTTTTTCAATTGAAAAAAAGTAGTTCCATTTTGAAGTCTTCTTCCACAGTAGGAACAAAATTCTGGAGACTGTGTTTTGATGTGATCAACATTAGAACTCTGTGACAGGGTTTTTCCTTTGTGCCCGGGTTGACCCCCGGGTTTCTTTAGAGATTTCTTACGAAGAGAGGTTGTACGGTTTTTACGAGTATAAACATCCGAGGAATGCGGTTTCCCACTGTTGTTGCTGTTTACATTTAGTCGAGATTCGAGTTCTGTTACCCTAACTTCTAATTTATCGAATTTTTCATGCAGATAGTACATATACGCTACGATTTCCGGAGGACACTCTGGAAATTTCGATTTAATCGCTTCAGGTATTTCCATTCGGTAAAAGAACGTTTTATCTCATTATACTCAGATCTTTCGGCAGTTTTCTGATTTTTCAATTAAATAAGCTACATTTGATGAGGAAAAATGATGAATAAATTGGGGACGATGAGAACGACTGAATAGTTACAAAAAATTATTGGTATTGAGAGGAGTCGGGAGACAGGGGAATACCTATGACCTCCTCATCCTTCGTTTACAGACTCATCGAGATCCTTCTCTGTTATGTCTCCGGACACATATTCACCTCCGGGGGCAGGATCAGAAAAATGGCTGATTTTGGGTTACATCGCCATTTTTGTATTTCTTCACTTCACTGAATACCAACTCAGATTCTTTCTGTACTGCCTGGGTATCAGGAAGACCAAGAGAACGCCTGGTTATTCCCAGCCACACAGTATGAGGGGGTGCTTCCTCCCCCGCATGCTGCAGTGTCTTTTGCTGATGCACTGTCTCCTGTTAGACATTGCCCCAAAGCAGTATTTCCTGCGGCACAGGTACTGTTTGCTCCGGTGGCAGAACCCCCGTAGTTACAGTAACCAGTAACGGTATGAGGTAAGCCTCCATCTAAACAGCCTCCGCTTACACCAACTCCCCTTTGACAAGAGTTACTATTAGTTCCCGTTGCCCCATTTCCATTGGAATAACAGGTGAGAGCAGGAGGGGTCCCTGGACTGTTGCCGGTAGAACTACAGGCTGTTGCTGCACTGTCTCCGTTACCACAATAAAATTCTGATGCTCCGATTCCAGTAACCGCCTCGATGCTCAAATCTATGATCATTGGTTGTAGATATTTCTTTTTCTGCATCGACATTACTAATTATATTCAATATTGCTATTGAAAAAATTATGCAACCAGGACCTAAGGGCTGTGAAACAATAATCTGATCTATTATAAACCAATCATCCGTAGATGTTCAGAAAAAAATTAAGAAAAGCTTAACTATAGACTTTATAATGTTGTTCTCTATTTATTGTCCCCGGATTTCGATGTTCTCTTTATTCAGAACTCCGATAAGACAATGGGCAACTTGGTTTAGTAGCCGGGAGTTACGATGAGTTACAAATCGGTACCATTATCGATCGCTTGATCCCCTAAAATGGTCCATACACTCTTCCACATGGTGATATTGTCAAAGCTATGACTATCAACGGGCTTGGTTATATTGAACATCGCCTGGATCTCTTCCTGCATTTTTCGCTGATATTTCACTCAAACGTCTCTTCATTAAGATATCACATCAGAGCAGTTGAATGATGAAGTCCTGGGCCGGACTCTTGATGCTATTGCCGTCTTTGAGCCTACCGAATTGTTCAATCATATGGTATCCGACTGTATGAAAAGAGGTAACTATTCAGGCATGCTGAGAACAGGTTGACACTACCATACTCTCTTGTGCATATGTTCTCATTTTATCCTGCCCTGGAATCCATGGATTGTTCTTAAAAGCGGAGTAAATAGCCTCAATAACTCTGATTCCATTTTTTCTTATTGTTGAGATATAACTTCTGATCAGAGTGACGGCTTCCGCAGTAGATTTGTCCCTGAATCCTCCAGAAATTTTCATCTTAACCTTCATCATGCGGATATCCCTTTCTGCCAGATTGTTGTCGAATGGAACAATCAGATTTTGAATAAACAGTAAAACTCCGTCTTTATACAACTCCAACCTTTCCAGTAAGTTACGAGTAAAAGTCTTTTTCGTCCTTCCCTTTTTTCCTAGAATTTGTATCGGCGGTGGATTCTCATCTAATCCTATTTGAATCAGTTCATCATATGAAGTATTGAGACTGTTCATCATGACTGGAGGTATAGGAACCCCATTCGAATGATATTCCTCCTTGATTTCCTTTGCCTGTATCAGTAATTCAATCAGGTTTCCTGGCCACTGTTGCTTCGTTTCTTCTTCTACTCGTTTGAGTTCCCGAAGAATATGGGCACCACAGAAACTATGTGTACAGGGATAGGAGAGATAGGGTTTCCAAAAATCATGAACGCTAATACCCTTGAAATCCGGAAGAATTCCTATTTCGTTTATTCCTTCCATCCCCCTCTTATTCTGGATTGAGTAATGGGTCCACTGTGATGTGCAGGTTACATGAAGCCAATGTAGTTTTCCTTCAACTCTGACTCCGGTTTCATCATTATGAATAATCGGTTCGAATTTTAGAGCATTCGTGACAGTATCCTCAAATGGGGTAAGTTTTTCTGAAAGGTTATGAGTCAGGTTTACAATCGTTCCAGGACTGATGGAAACGCCAAATAGGCCATAACATGCTTCAACTGCCCGTTCATACGGAATGAATTGATAATGAACAAGATAACTCATATACGCCTTGATTCTTGATCCATATTGAACCGGTTGAGTTACATTCGGAGGGAAAATTCCAGATGTTTTGCATCCACAATGGTTACAAACCAAGGTTTGAGATCGATGTTCTGTAATTTCAATTGCCGGAGGAGGAGGAAGGTCAAATACCTGGCGTTTTTCAAGGGAAATTATTGTCCCACCCTGAAGACTCCTTCCACAACAAGAACAGATGTCCGGAGAATGAGTTTCAATATGATCCGGATTAGGACTCTGCTCCAGAGTTTTTCCTTTGTGACCAGGCTGACCGCCAGGTTGCTTTTGGGTTTTCTTACGAAGGGAGGTTGCACGGTTTTTTCGGGTGTAACCATCCGACGAAGGAGGTTTGCCGCTATTGGTACTGTTGAGATTTAGCCGTGATTCGAGTTCTGTCACTCTGGTTTCTAACTTATCGATTTTTTCATGCAAATAGTAAATATATGCAACGATTTCAGGAGGGCATTCTGGAAATTTTGATTTTATCTCTTCAGGTATTTCCATTGCGGTAAAAGAACATTTACCCTCATTATACTAAGATCTTTCGGTAATTCTTTAATTGTTCAGAAAAATAAGCGATATTTGAGGAAAATATTGGGTACGTGAGTTGGGGGCGCTCAGGATGGCTGAATAGTTACGAAAAGAGATCAATTTGCTATCAATCATGTAAATAATGATACAACTAATTTCAGTGTCTACAGCGATTATGATTCTGAAAACAATACTGAAAAACCGGTGAACCTGATTGCTTTCACTACTCGTCAATGAATGCCCCCAAAAGGGAAGACCTAAACCCATGTTGAATCGATCCAGGATTGTTCATGCAAAAAGGAGGTTAGGTCTGCTACAGTCGGAAATGAGGGAGAACCATAAGTGATTATGAACTCCCGTGGGGAACCTGAGTGGGTCCATTAGAGCAATAAGACGCTTCAGTTGGTCCCGTATCACAAAAGGAATAGGAACCGGAAGCTCCATGGGAAAAACACATCCCAGTAGCAGCATTTCCAAAATAACACTTTCCATATGCCCCACTGGCAGATCCCCCTTGCGGATCACATATTGTTCCAGCTGCACTCCCACCACCACAATATCCTCCCGATTGATGGGGGATGTCTCCCCCTGTACAGCCTGCTGAAACAAAAGCCCCATCAGTGCATCCGCTGGTTGCACCTAGGCCATCAGTACAAGAAGAGTAACCTACATTATCCCCAGCCTGACAACTTCTCGCCCCGACCCCGGTAATTGCCTCCAGAGAGAGATCGATAATTTTTGGTGTAATATACTGTTTCTTTCCCATCTGTTACTCATCTCAATTATTTTTCATTGCTTTAAGGAGTCGTCTCTCCTCTCTTCGTGACTGTACCAATACCTCCCCACTCGTTTTTCCGAAGGAGAATCCGACCAGGATAGAGACGGTTCCATTCCTGACCCGATAAGGTAGAAAAGGCTGCTCCCAGCGAGAAGGATGATCGGGAGGGCGAACAGCCCCCGTGTGTCGGTTTTCCATCTCGATGAGAATCTTTTCCGTTCAGGTTTTGAGAGTAGCGGAACTGCTCTCTCAAGGATCATGGTGAGATACCGGGTACCAGTGAGGTGGTTATCTGGTGTGGGTAATATGCAGGAATGCGACGACCAGGAGAAACATAACTGTGATATGCACCGATTCACTTTGAGTTCACGCTCTTGATGCTATCAGCAGTCATGTTCAAATCCTTTCAAAGTATATGGAGGGGTGGATTTTAACATTACCGGTTAGATACGGGGATTGTTGAAGTTAAGAAAGGGGATTGTTGTTGTTTTGATTTTTCAGGCAGATAGTGTAAGAAAAGTGTTGGTGCACCAAGAAATGGTAATTTGGATTGCCTGACGCGATTTCATCGTTCGAAATATTCCTCTTATAGCATGCAATTCTGGTAATGGAATAGTGTGAATCCTATGGGAGAATGTGGTACATGCAAGTAACCAGAATCTGTTGTATTTGCTGCTTCGAAATTGACCCGGACTGCTACTTCAATTCTGACCAGCCATAAGGCATAGGATATCATCCACGTATATACTCGAATCCTAAACAGAGAAGCTTTGATCACTCGTTTGCGATTCGAATATCTTCTATCCTTTACCTCACTTATTTTTTGACAAATTAACTCTGGAAATGAGCCATTACAGTAATTACGATTGGTGATCCATTAGACGCTGTTTATGTCTAATTCTCGTCCGAAAAACTACATAGAAGGAAAGTCGGGGCACAAAGTCCCTCCCCTTCACTCCATTATCTGTAGCGATAGCGAGATACTTATTCATATGCCATCGGTTAAGGTACGGTGTTACACGAATTTAACACTCAAAAAATGTTCTATACTCACATTAGGTGGACTGAACCTGGGGGGGTTGTATTTATACCAGACGAATTTATACATGGAATTTTTTGAAACTGCTTGAGATTAATAGACGAATGAGGTGTAATCTTCATTATTCCTTAACCGATGACATATGGATCTGGATCTTGAATCTGCTTTGTCATACGATAAGGGTCAGTACCAGGTCGAAAAGGATTCAGATTCCTAAAAGATTAAACATTCCGAGTATCTGAAGTCTTCTTAAAAAATTTTTCCCGCATCCAGGCCTTAGCGATGATCATGGTTATCTACCCGTATATATACACAGTGACCGAGTACAAGTTCCGAAAAAACCTGGAAGAGTCTAATGAAACTGTACCAAGTCAGACCGGTAAACCGACTCAAAAACAGATGATGGATTGGGTATTCTTTCTGTCCGAAGAGTACGGGAGTGGTCGTTGAGGATTGAAGGAAAAGTAGTAAATAATATTTCTTTAATTTAGAGGAAATGTTTCAGAAAATGGTTGGATTTCCTCGGCAAGAGTATGAAAAATTTATTTTTTCTTAAAGGATCATGGAATCTGGGTTGATGCTTGAAAATGTAAAAAAATAGTGAACCGGAATGCTTTTACTACTCGTCAATGAATGCCCCCAAGTGGGGATCCTAAACAAATGTTGAATCGATCCAGGATTGTTCATGCAAAAAGGAGGGTGGTATACTACAGTCGGAAATAGGGGGAACTATGAGAGATTATGAACTCCCGTGGGGAACCTGATAGCCTCCTGAGTAGCAATTCGCATGATCTGGTCCACTTAGACAAAAATTCGACGGGTTCGGGGAACCTCCATTGTTCGTACACACCCCAGTAGCAGTACTTCCACTCCTACACTCTCCATCTGCACGACTGGCAGAATCCCCATTCCAACATTGTCTCGCTGTACCCCCTTGATTACAATATACTCCCGTTTGACGGGGTAACACTCCACCTGCACAACTTGCTGAAGCACCATACCCTTGATTGCATCCACTGGATGCACCAGCCCCTTGAGGATGACAATAAGAGGTATAAAAATCTGTCCCATCCAGACAATTTCCCGCCCCGACCCCAGTTATTGTCTCTAGAGAGAGATCGATAATTTTTGGTGCAATGTATTGTTTTTTTCCCATCTGTCAGTCATCTCAATTATTTATCATTGCTTTAAGGAGTCGTCTCTCCTGTCTTCGTGCCTGTACCACTACCTTCCTCACTCGTTTTCCCGGAAGGAAAATCCGACCAGGACAGAGAAAGTTCTGTTCATAATGATAAAAATTTCTTTTATCAGGGAGGGTTCCATTCTAGATCCGATACGATAGAAAGGCTGCTCCCAGCGAGAAGGATGATCGAGAGGGTGAACAGCCCCCGGGTGTTGGTTTTCCATCTCAAATGAGATTCTTTCCCGTACAGATTTTGAGAGTTGCGGAACTGCTCTCTCAAGGATCACGGTGAGATACCGGGTACCGGTGGGGAGGTTATCTACTGTCGCTAATATGCAGGAATGCGACGACTAGGAGAAACATAACTGCGATATGCACCGATTCAATTTGTGTTCACGCTCTTGATGCTATCAGCAGTCATGTTGATTCTTTCAAAATATATGGTGGAACGGATTTTAAAATTACCGGTTAGATACGGGGATTGAAGAGAGGTTGTCCAATGAAGGATTTCTCTTATAGATCTTTCTTGAAATTAGCCAAAACGGAAGATGATTCGGCCTTCGATTCTCTACACTGGACAACCTCTATGAAATATCAGGATAAAAAAGAAAGAAATTTACCCATCTATGAAAAAAGTATATCTATAATAATTTTCTCACAAGTAAAGCAGTTTGTTCGGTGCAATTTCCAAGCGAATGGAAGAAAATCATGGTTAAAAAAAAGGTGTATGTCCTCCCAACAGTGATCGATTTAAGTATAGAGGGTGTGACTGGAATTGGTGGTTCTTTATGCGATACTGGACCCAGTTTTAGCGATTCAGACTGCGGTCCTGGGAGTGGGTATGTGAATACATGCCACGTCGGAGGATGGGCATCATCATCATGTAATGATGGAACGAGTCCTAATTACAATGCAGTAGTGTGTAATGCTACTGGATCAGATGCAGCAGGAGCATGTTGGGTTAATGGTGCTAATGCATCTGGGGCTTTTAGTGAATGTTTTTCAGGAAATTCTCCATCCCTCTACTGTGGATCAGGTTCCTCTGCAAAATATTCTCAAACTAATGGCACATGTATTGATGGTTCTGGTGCCGGGTTCTGTAACAATAATGGTAGCACTCAGCAGCCCTTCATATCATCAAGCTGACAAAGGCATTGTGAATCAGATTAATACGATTGATTCAATGAGGGTCCAAGCGGTACCTTTTTTTCTATCCGCTTTTCTATTACTCCCTTTCCTGTCCAGCGAGAATGAAATCGATTTCTGTCACATTTCCTTTCCTTGGTACGTACATTGTTATTGTACCTCTTCAGGCGGTCAATACAGCTAAATGTGTTATTTCAGGTGGCAATAGAGATATGAGTTCTGCAGTTACCTTTCAGAATCAAAAGATCCATATCTGGTAATAACACGAATAATATCCGTGCCCACAGTTCCGCTGGCATCAGATCGTCAAATAACAAGGAGAGATTATTCCTTCCCCATCTTCCAGGGACGGAACATGCAATTTTCACCGCTTTTGCGATTCGTGTAAGAAGGGAACACTACAAATTTAGATCCGATACTTTTCCAATCGGAATCCATTCGTAATCATACCCGATTATCATAACTACTATATCGAAAATCAAATAGATATCATTATTTCTACGTGCCTAAATAATTATAACTTAGAATAAATCCGTTTAGATTGATTTTGAAACCGGTCCCTTCATTATATGTTTATTTAGAGTTTATTATGGTAAAGAAAACGTATGGAAAGCCACTTGTGATCGATCTGAGTATAGAAGGCGCTACCGGGATCGGGGCGACAAATTGCGATGATGGAGGAACTGTTAAATATTCTGCGTGTAATGCGGGGATTGGAGCACAAACCAGTTGTAATCCTACTGGATATGGTGCAACAGGTGCATGTTCTGTTGGTAATTTTCCCAACAATAACAGCGGCTTGTGTTGGCATGGGGAATCAAATCTACAGGGAACTTGTACAGATGGGGGCTCTGCGATCCATAGTATCTGCCATAATAATGGGGGTTCACCCTCAGTATGTTATACTAACGGAGTAGGGCGAACCACCAGTTCGTGTACTACTGGTGATACAGATTCTCATTTTTGCACTTCTGGCAATGTACAACTCGGAAGTTTTTCTTGATGACTAACCAGATTTCAATCCCAACACCAGGATCTCAGATCTCACTCCGCGAAGAGTTTGATGACTGGGCACTCCTGTTCAACCCTGATACCGGAAAGGCCGTCGGCCTGACCCCGACCGGGGTTACCATTTGGAAATCTCTGAATGAAGGCAAAGATCTGAATGGAATCATTGCAACGATTCAGGATGAATACGAGAACCTCCCTGAAGATCTGACTGAAGATGTCAAAAATTTCTGTGATCAGATTGTACGGCTCGGATACGCCCAGGCTGGATAATCCAAGATCATGACCTAAAACCGCAGGGTCATGAAACCCCCAAAGTCCATTGATTTCGATATCACCTTCCGGTGCAACCTGAAATGCAATTACTGCTTTCACCTGACAAATCGGGCATGATTTTTGGAACCTGGAGGTCGAATCAGATAATGCATAATCTATTTCCGAGGATGGGAGATCTGCAAATCGGAACCCCATGAGTAATCATACCCGATTATCAAACTATGGTATCGAAAATCAAATCGATATCGTTATTCCTACGTGCCTAAATAACTATAACTTGAGTATATCAGTTCTGACTGATCTTGAAAAAGGTCCTTAATATAAGTTTATAATCAGGGTTAACATGGCAAAAAAATCATATGGAAAGCCCATTGTGATCGATCTGAGTATAGAAGGCGCTACCGGGATCGGGGCGAAAGAATGCAATCATGGATTACATGTTAGTAGTTCCGGGTGTAATGCCGGATTAGGAGCACAAACCAGTTGTAATATTGGTGATACTGTAACGAGTGCATGCGATGAAGGTTGGACGCCCAACTATACCGGCACCATGTGTACTCCTGGGCTTTCAAATAAACAGGGAGTTTGTAATATGATTGGGAACTCTGCGAACCGGAATTTCTGTGGTGATGGGGGTACACCCTCAATATGTTACGCCGGATTTGACCAACAAAAACCTATGTGTGAACCTTATGGTAATACAAATTCTCTTTTATGCCGTAGTGGCTATGGACAACTCCAACATTTTTCATGATGACTAACCAGATTTCAATCCCAACACCAGAATCTCAGATCTCACTCCGCGAAGAGTTTGATGACTGGGCACTCCTCTTTAACCCTGATACCGGAAAGGCCGTTGGCCTGACCCCGACCGGGGTTACCATCTGGAAATCCCTGAGCGAAGGCAAAGATCTGAATGGAATCATTGCAGCGATTCAGGATGAATACGAGAACCTCCCTGATGATCTGACTGAAGATATCAAAAATTTCTGTGATCAGATTGTACGGCTCGGATACGCCCAGGCCGGATAATACAAGATCATGACCGAGAACCGCAGGGTCATGAAGACCCCAAAGTCCATTGATATCGATATCACCTCCCGGTGCAACCTGAAATTCAAGTACTGCTTTCACCAGACAATTCGGGCATGATTTTTGGTACATGGAGGTCGAATCAGATAATGCATAATGTATTTACGAAGATGGGAGATCTGTAAATAGAAACCCCATAAGTAATCATACGCGATTATCATATCTACTATATCGAAAATCAAATCGATATTATTATTCCTCCTTATTCGGATAATTATTACTTAGAGTATATCAGTTCTGACTGATTTTGAAAGCGGTCCTAAATATAGGTTTATAATCAGGGTTTAACATGGTAAAGAAATCATATGAAAAGCCACTGGTAATCGATCTGAGTATAGAAGGTGTTACCGGGATCGGGGCGAAAGAATGCAATGATGGAGTATATGTTTAGGAGTTCCTGGTGTAGTACCGGAAGTGGAGCACATACCGGTTGTACTAGTTTTGGTGGTGCTGTAACTGATGCATGCAATCCTGCTGGTAATATGCCCAACCATACCGCCACCATGTGTGCTCGTGAGGGAACTACGAACCGGAGTGTGTGCAGTACTGGGGTTTCACCTTCAGTATGTTACTCCGGAGGAGGGCGAACCACCAGTTATTGTCGTAATGGTAATGAAAATTCTAATGTATGCAGTTCTGGCAATGGACAACCCGGACTTTTTTCATCATGACTAACCAGATTTCAATCCCAACACCAGGATCTCAGATCTCACTCCGCGAAGAGTTTGATGACTGGGCACTCCTGTTCAACCCTGATACCGGAAAGGCCGTCGGCCTGACACCTACCGGGGTTACCATTTGGAAATCCCTGAGCGAAGGCAAAGATCTGAATGGAATCATTGCAGCGATTCAGGATGAATACGAGAACCTCCCTGACGATCTGACTGAAGATATTAAAAACTTCTGTGATCAGATTGTACGGCTCGGATACGCTCAGGCCGGATGACGGAGGATTATGACCGAAAACCGCAGGGTCATGAAAACTCCCAAGTCCATTGACATCGATATCACCTCCCGTTGCAACCTGAAATGCAAGTACTGCTTTCACCGGACCAGTCCTGCAGATACCGGGGGAGAAATTCCTGCATCCGGATGGAGAATTTTCTTTGAAGAATGCGGGAATGTGGGGATCATGGAGATCACCATCGGCGGAGGAGAACCGTTTATCAAGGAAGATCTGAGGGAGATGATTGAGGGGATTGTTGCAAACAAGATGCGGTTTGCTGTCCTCTCCAATGGTGGTCTGATCACCCCTGATATTGCAACGTTCATCGCATCGACCGGACGATGTAACTATGTCCAGGTATCGGTTGATGGATCCTGTGCAGCCGTGCATGATCGTCTTCGGGGTACCGGGGCATTTGATGGGGCAATCCAGGGAATTAAAACCCTGCAGGATGCCGGAGTGCAGGTAACCTCACGGGTTACTATTCACCGGTACAACCTGGATGATCTCGAAAACATTGCTCATCTGCTCCTGGATGAGATCGGAATGGGATCCATTTCAACCAATAGTGCCAGTTATCAGGGACTTGCCCGGGAAAACGAGGAAGAAGTGAGCCTTACTCCGGCAGAGACCTGTATTGCAATGGAGAAGATCCTCCAGCTTGCGAAACGGTACAACAACCGGATTACCGCAGCTGCCGGACCACTTGCACAAGGAAGAAACTACCAGGAGATGGAGCAGGCACGGATTGAGGACCGACCCATCCCTGGCCGGGGGTACCTTACTGGTTGCGGATGCATGTGGAGTAAGATGGCAGTCAGACCGGACGGGACCTATGTTCCCTGCGGGATGCTTTCCCAGATTGAACTTGGGAAGATCAATCAGCATAAACTCCTCGATGTCTGGCAGAACCATCCAGAATTCAACCGTCTCCGGCAACGGTATACCATCCCTCTTTCGACATTTCCGGATTGTGCAGATTGCGGGTACCGGATGGCCTGCACCGGAAACTGTCCTGCAGACGGGTATTCACGAACCGGTGATGTCTATGTCCCCAGTCCGGGCGGATGTCTAAAGAAGTTCCTTGCAGAGGGAGGACGAATCGTCAGTATTCCGTGATCTCTCTTCAAAATCCCCCCATCATATAAAAAATTGCAAAATTATTACATAAAATAATAATTTTCATCGTTATGAGTTATTTCGACCTTTGAATGCCGATGATACCCGATTCCTATGACTGAAGAGACAATAACAAAAACCGTCCCTCCTCTTGGGATGTTGTACTTTTATCTCACCGGTGACTGCAACATGGCCTGCCGTCACTGCTGGATCGCACCGACCTTTGAACACTCTGACCGGTCTCAGAAAGCTCTCCCGTTCGATCTCTTCAAAAAGATCGTAACTGAAGCAAAAGAAATCGGCCTCTCGGGAGTGAAACTCACCGGAGGAGAACCCCTCATTCACCCTGACATCATCCCGATGCTCCGGTTCATCAGGGATCAGCATCTCCATCTGACCATCGAGTCAAACGGAGTAGCAGTTACTCCACATATCGCAGACCTGATAAAATCCTGTCCTGGTTCGTTTATTTCCATTAGTATCGACGGGAACCGTGAATCTCATGAGTGGATGCGGGGAGTGAAGGGATCCTTTGATCGGGTAAGCCAGGGAGTGAAAACCCTCGTAGAGACCGGAATCCATCCTCAGGTGATCATGGCTGTTGCCGGCAGAAACAAAGGTGAAATGGCAGATTTGGCAAAATATGCACAGGAGATGGGAGCCGGCTCTGTTAAATACAATTTTGTCACCCCGACTGCACGAGGCGAAGCGATGGAAGCTGAAGGAGCGACGGTCACGGTGCAGGAACAGATTGAACTCTCCCGGTGGGTGCAGAACGAGCTCCAAAAGGAACTGAAGATTCAGTTGATGACGAATCTGCCATTCGCATTCAGATCGCTCTCATCGCTCTATGGTCCACAGGGGAACTGCGGACGATGTGGTATCTTCTCCATACTCGGAGTCCTTTCAGACGGAACCTATGCCCTCTGTGGTATCGGAACCAGTGTGCCTGAACTCTGTTTCGGTCATGCATCCAGGGATCAGATCAAAGATATCTGGGAGAAAGCAGACGCATTAAACGAGATCCGTGAGCATCTTCCAAAGGATCTGAAAGGGATCTGTTCCCGGTGCCTTGTGAAGAATGTCTGTATCGGCCAGTGTGTTGCTAATAATTACTATGTAGAGAAGGATCTTCTGGCCGGCCATAAATTCTGTGAAGATGCACTGAAAGCCGGAGTATTCCCGATGACCAGGCTGGCTGAAGGACAAGTACACTGATCGTTTGGAAAAAAGACCATCTTTCATGTATACCCTTTCATTGCCACGGGAACATCACTGGACGATCACTGCTGATCCTGACCGGTTCTGGTGGCTGGAAGCCATTGCTCCTCTCCTCACCCTCTCCCCGGGAGAGATTCTCAACTCCGGACTGATATCGGTTGCTCCGCTCTTACCTGAAGATCCCATCCGTTCTGAAGACTGGCAGGTATTTGGCAGTGTGTATGGGAAGATCGCTCTCAATCAGAAACAAAAACTGATTGAGATTGGAATCCCGAATTCTGCCGCAGATTACCCCGAACATCTTTCATCTGGGATAAAATTACTGATGGTTGGTATTAGTGCCATTCTTCTTTCTGAGCATTGCCTTCTTCTTCATGCTGCAACCCTTGTCCACGATGGGCAGGCAGTTCTGTTAGCTGCTTCAAGCGGAGGAGGAAAATCAACATCAGCCCGACGGGTTCCTCCACCCTGGTCAGCCCCCGGCGATGAGAATTGTCTTGTCATTCCTGATGGCTTCGGAGGATATCTCGTCTCGGTGCTGCCAACCGCAAGTAAAATTGCAGCCGGAGAAGAGGGACTTTTTTGGAATCCGACCCTCGCATATCCACTGAAAGCGATCTGCATTCTCAAACAGGCTGATGAGGATACCATAGAATCATTTCCTCAATCGCAGGCAGCAGTCTGTATGACCAATTCGTTCAGTCAGGCGACCTGGAACCAGTTTTGCTTCATGGATAAGGAACTTCAGAACGAGATGAGAACCCTCAGTTTTGGGAATGCATGCTCTCTGGTCAAGGAGATCCCGGTCTATCTCCTCAGTGCTACGCTGACAGGCAGGTTCTGGGAAGTGATTGAACAGAAGCTATTCAGATAAAAGGGATACCTGTATCTTAATTGTAATACGAATCTCTGAAATGATGGTCTCCAGACTGGTTTTCTCGCTTTGAGTCTGCATCAATTTTGCACATATTTTTCGCTAAAATCTTTGGAAACGATTCAGAATGAGTTGATGAATATGCCTGTGCATATTGTAAAATGAAAATGTTTGATAAAAGCGATTACTCATGTGTCATTGACAAAAAAGTAGTAAAAATGGGTCGGTAGTAGTGTACCCTCTCTCCGTAATTCAGGGACAATATCTGTCATACTCTGGTCCTGTGTCATCCGGTAGGAGAGAGTTCCCGCATCAAGTAAAAAAGGTATCGGAGGAATCGGGAGAGGAGGAAAACCTGTGACCTCCATAACCTTTGGAAACTGACTCATCAGGATCCTTCTCTGTTATGTTTCCGGAAGCACATACACCTCGGGGGGCAGGAACAGAAGAAATGGACGATTTAACATACAATCACCAGTAACGTGTTCCTTCACTTCACTGAATGCCTACTTATTTTTCTTAAAGAACCGCGTAATGTTAATTGATGTATGAAAAAAAGAAAAATCGGTGAACTGGGTTACTTTCTCGGCTTGTCAATGAATGTCACAAAAAGGGGGGTGAACCATGAGTGATTATGAACTCCCGTGGGGAGCCTGATCATTTCCAGAAGAGCAAATAAGAGCGGTAGATCCTGGAGCACAAATGTTGCTTGGTGTTGGTGAAAGAGGAGCAGACCCGACAAAGAGACAGTACCCAGTAACAGAACTTCCATTGGAACACTTTCCAAATGCCCCACTGGCAGATCCCCCATCATCACAGATTGTTCCCGCTCCTCCCCCAACCTTACATAATACTACCGACTGATAGGGGAGGTCTCCAGAGGTACAGCCTGCTGAAGCACCATTTCCATACTCACATTTGCCGGTTGTACCATGACCATGATGACAATAAGAGGTAGTATATTGTCCCCCTGTAAGGCAATTTCCCGCCCCGACCCCGGTTATTGTCTCAATCGAGAGATCGATAATTTTTGGTGCAATGTACTGTTTCTTTCCCATCTGTAACTCATCTCAATTATTTTTCATTAGGTAAGGGGTCGTCTCTCCCGTCTTCATGCCTGTACCAATACCTTCCCCGCTTGTTTTCCCTGAAGGATAATCCGACCAGGACAGAGACGGTGAAGCTCATAATGATAAAATTCTTTTATCAGGGAAGATTCCATTCCAGACCCGTTTCGATAGAAAAAGGCCCCAAGCGAGAAGGATGATCGAGAGGGCGGACAGCCCCCGGGAACTGATTTCCCATCTCAAATGAGAATCTTTCCTATTCAGGTTTTGAGAGTTGAGAAACGACTCTCTTACGGATCACGGTGTGATACCGGGTACTGGGGTGATAATCTGGTGTGGGTACTATGCAGGAATGCAACGACCAGAAGAAACATAACTGTGATATGTACTGAGTCAATTTGTGTTCACCGCTTGATGGTATCAGCAGTCATGTTCGAATTCTTTCATACTATCTGGAGAGATGGATTTTATAATTGCCGAATTGATACAGAGATTGGTGTTGAAGTTGTCCAGTGAGAAGAATCTCACTGGGCAACCTCATTCGTTTCCATCTGGAAGAAAAGGACACATATATCACTTTATTCAGGCATACATTCCTGTCACACAGAGGATCAATTTTCGGCTTTATATCTCCATAATGAGATTGCTCTAGTAGTCCGATAGATGCATAAGCAAGGTAATAATATTGCAACACGCAGAATCCCCTAAATTATAACCCGAGAAGAAGAAACATATGAAGACACAATATGCGAATGGTTCTCTGTACCATTTCAGAGCAATCTTTCGTGGGAGATTATTGTTGTGAAAAAAATATATCAAACCAACGATTTTTGATCTGTCAATTCAAGGAATGTCCGGATTTGGTGACGATATTCTATCTAAAGATTGTACTAGTGGCCTTAATTTTCTCTCTTCTAATTGTTCTGGTGGGAACGGGGTAAATTCTTCATGTATAGGAGGTGAATCTGCATCAACCGCATGCAATACTGGACAACTCCCAAACGATAAAGGCAGTATGTGTTGGAATGGATCTACTGCAACTGGAAGAACATGTTTGAATGGTACTACCGTGTCTGGACAAAATGCGATGTGTGGCAATGGAGTAACTGGCACCCTATCTTTTGATTGCACCGATGGTCCAAATCCGAATTATTGTGTAAACGGTAATAACGACGTGGGGAGTTTCTCGTAGACTCTTCTACTGTGAACAGTGAGATAACCGGGTACTCTCCAAATCTTACACTCCCGGATCTCTATCCTTTACGACACCACCGAATATATCTGAGAAAAGGCAGATGCAATAAAACAGATCTGAGAGCATCTGTCCGAGGATCTGAAAGAGATCTTTTACCGGTGCCTTGTGAAAAATCCCTGTATCAGCCAGTGTATCTGGGATAACAGTATTTAATCAGAAACAAAAACTGATTGGGATAGGAATTCCTGATATACCAATAGATAATCCTAAACTCCTCTCATCTGGGGTAAAATTGCTGTTTGTAGGGATCAGTACCATTCTTCTTTCTGAGCATTGCCTTCTTCTTCATGCTGCAACCCTTGTCCACGATGGGCAGGCAGTTCTGTTAGCTGGTTCAAGCGGAAGAGGAAAATAAACATCAGTCAGGCGGGTTCTTCCACCCTGGTCAGCCCCCGGTGATGAGAATTGTCTTGTCATTCCTGATGGCTCCGGAGGATATCTTGTATCGGTGCTGCCAACCGCAAGTAAAATTGCAGCCGGAGAAGAGGGACTTTTTTGGAATCCGACCCTCGCATATCCACTGAAAGCGATCTGCATTCTCAAACAGGCTGATGAGGATACCATAGAATCATTTCCTCAATCGCAGGCAGCAGTCTGTATGACCAATTCGTTCAGTCAGGCGACCTGGAACCCGTTTTGCTTCATGGATAAGGAACTTCAGAACGAGATGAGAACCCTCAGTTTTGGGAATGCATGTTCTCTGGTCAAGAAGATCCCGGTCTATCTCCTCAGTGCTACGCTGACCAGCAGATTCTGGGATGTGATTGAACAGGAGATCTTCTCATAATAGGCAATCTCCGGGCTGAAGAGGGTCTTGAGATCATGACCGATGCACCCGAGATTATCAGGTAAGGATGTACCCTGTTTGAACTTTATCTTTCGGAGGTTCCGAAGTCTGAAGTAATTAAGACGATGGCTGCCCGGTACGGCGTAACCAGGACACCGTTCCTGAAAACGATCGTCCACGATGATCCGCTCGGGGGAAAATGTATCCTCTACGGGCTCTGTGTCCGGGTCTGCGATGAGATCATGGGTGCGAGTGCGATCAACTTCATCAACCGGGGACCGAGCACGGTGGCAAATATTCTGTTCTTTGAGGAGAATCCGGATTGTCAGGGCTGCAGGACCTGTGCAAAGGTCTGTCCCACCGGGGCTATCGTGATCGAGGATCTGGGTGATACCCGTATTATGAAATCATGGTCCGGAACAAGGATAAAACTCCAGCAGTGCACCGGATGTGGAATATATTTCGGTCCCCGTAAGCTGCTTGAGAAATCCCTGACACACCTGGATCCCGGGATTGCTGAAGAACTCAGACTTCTCTGTCCTGCCTGTAGAAGCAAGCGAATCGCAGTGGACGAAATCCGGGCAAAAACCGGTGGACTTTCGCATCATGCCAGATCCTGATCGAAAGACCCGGATCTATGAAACCGTTCATGAACTGCAGAAGCAGACTCAATCCCGGGATCAGGGATTCAGGGTGGTGATCACCGGAAAGGGTGGTGTCGGGAAGACCACGATCACGGCGATTCTTTCTCATCTTTTTGCCAGAAACGGATTTAATACGCTGGCAGTGGACGAGGATCCCCAGATGAATCTGCCCTATGCTATCGGTGTCCCGGTCACCGATGAGATCATTCCAATCACCCGGAATCTGAATTATATCGAGGAGAAGACGGGTGCTCGTCTCGGTGCCGGATGGGGACTGATGATGTCCCTCAATCCGGGTGTCTCCGACGTGGTCGAGCGTTTCGGGATGAAAGGGCCCGGCGGGGTGAACATCCTCGTGATGGGAACCGTGATTCAGGCTGCCACCGGCTGTCTGTGTCCGGAGAATACCCTGCTTGATGCGGTGATCCGGTACATCAATCTCCGGAAAAATGAAGTTATTTTACTGGACACCCAGGCCGGGGTAGAGCATTTCGGCCGGGTTCTTGCCCGGGGGTTCAGTCAGGCATTGCTGGTTACGGATCCGACGTTCAACGCGGTCCAGGTCGTGAAAAAATCAGTGCAACTGGCAAAGGATCTTGATATCACATATGTTCATCTCGTGGTGAACGGAGTGAGATCAGAGAAAGATATCGAAAAAGTGCATGAGATTTTAGGGGAGACGAAGGATCTTTTTTCCGGGATGTTTTACCTTCCGTACGAGGCCGAGATGCTGGAATGTGAGCCTGATGTCAGGGGCATCATCGGGACCGGGTCCGGGTTTGCTGAAGGTGTGGAGGAGATCCAGGAGGTGTTGGAGAGATATGGGGGGGATTAAAAAGAGTGAGTAAAAATTCGAAGTGAGGATTTTTATTCATCAGTATTTTTTTTTAATGATCAGGCAATAAGTCTCCCTTATCATATCCAATCTTATTTCCTCTTTAAATAATTAAATTTAATACAAATTTCTAGTATTATTAAAAGTTTTAAAATATTTATCCAAATTATTTATATGGTTACTGATGATTATATGAGGTGTATTGAAAGTGATAGTATAGAATTTTTATGATTGAAAAAAGTCGCAACGCATCAGCAACAATTAAGGGTTTCGCCTTTCAATTTGATGCAACAATTTTAAAAATTCTAGGATTGGAAAAAGATTCTTTTCTTACAATCGAGGGAATTGAAGATATAGACATTTTCTATTTTGATATTGAAAGTTATCATCAATGTAAATATTACGAATCAAAATCTCTTACTCCTTCAATTGTTCGTGAACCACTATTATACATGTTACAGGATTTCAAGGCTCGAACGCAATATAGAAAAGATAATGTAACCTACAATCTCTATTGTCACTTTTCAGATTCTAAACAAGATTCAAACCAAATTTCCTTAAATTTTTTAAATAAGATATTGATTGAAAAGAAAAAAAATAAAAGCACAAATAATTTTGAAATAATTAATCACAAATTAAAACTTGATTTATCAGATGATGAATTGGATCAATTTTTGAAAAACTTTAAAATAACAATTACTTCTCAATATGAGCAACATAAGCAAGAAGTAATATTTTTTTTATCTAAAGAATTTAATTGTTCAATAATGGAATCGCAACAATACTACTATCCAACAGCCTTTTCTTTAATTTTTAAATATGCGACAAAAAAGACAGTAAATGAGAGAACTATAAAAAAGGATGAATTTGTAAATTCATTAAATAAAACTCATATTTTATTCAATATTTGGTACTTAAAAGAAAAGAATACTCAGCAATATTGTTCTCATTTGCGTAAAAGTCATTTCTCATATACAAATAGGCCCAATTTTTTATTTTTCTTTATTTTTGAATTGTTACCGAAATATGACTTTATTGATCTAATACAAGTAATTACTTTAATAATCGACAAATGGGGTGGAAAAATAAGCCAGAATAAGCCTGAATCCGAGCGAAAAACACCAGTGATATATTTAAAAGATATAAGATTAAATGATTTACAGCGGATAAAAAACCAATTAATTGACGATGATATACATATTAATGATGGATATCCTCACAAACAATCAGACTTCCAAATAAAAAAATTTATGGAGTGTCCTAAAAATATTAATAAAAAACATATACGAATTATCGACAATTGTGATATTTTTCAAAAATGTATAGAAGAAATTTCCTTAACAAAAATTATTTATGAATTTTATAGGATAAATCCTTTGGAGAAAATAGGATGCGGAAAACACATTCAAATATACATTGAGAACTTAGAAATGATAAAATTAATTGTTTAAGGTTTTATGAATTGTGATAGTGACACCATCAATGCAGAAGTTATTGCGATAAATCCTGATAACATAAAAATCTCAATTTATAAAATCGAGGATTTTTCTTTAGCTGAAACATCTCTCAAAATAGGCTCTTATCTTCAAATCTTTGATAATAATAATGCTTCAATTATTGCAATAATTCAGAATTATCAAATTGAAATTTTTTTTGAATCTCAAACTCCACGACGAAGATATATCGTAGAGGCATTTCCGATAGGAATTTTGTATGAAAGTGGTCAATTTATCCGAGGGGGAGATGATCTTGCAATCCCCCAAAAACCGTTATACCCGCATCTAAATTAATTATCCAAAAGATATATGATGAATCTTGGAAAGATAAAGAAAAATTTACATTTTGTTCCTTGAACCGAGAAAAAACCATAGAAGTTCCTGTTAACGGAAATCGTTTATTCAATAAACATATCGCCGTTGTTGGTGCAACAGGATCTGGAAAATCATGTGCAATTGCAAAAATCATCCAAACTGCCTGCTCTTTAAAAGATAGTAATTTTTCAGGATTAAATAATACACATGTAATAATTTTTGACATTCATGGGGAGTATCTAACTGCTTTTCCTTCGGCTAATATAATCACTTCATCTGATCTTATTTTGCCTTATTGGTTAATGAATGATGAAGAAATGGATGAACTTTTTTTGGAGGTTGGTGATCGAAATAATTACAATCAAGCTTCTCTTTTGCAATCGATAATTACTGTAAATAAAAAAGAGAGTAATCCTACAAAAAGGGTATTTTATGATAGTCCTTGTTATTACGATATAAAAAAAGTAATGCAATGTTTTAGAAATTTACAAATTGAAACGATCTGTGCCAAAGATCCTACACGTGTAAAAATCGATGGTGTCGATGATAGATTTTTGTCAGATGAAGAAAAATATCTAAAATATTCTGAAAAATCATATGAATTTGCGCCACAAAAGAGAGACGAATTTAAAAAAGGGTCCTATTCTGATGGGACTATTGATAAATTCGTATCGAGAATTCAATCTAAAATCGCGAATCCTCGTTTAGATTTTATTTTCGGAGAAAAATCACGCATAACATGTTTTGAGGATGTTATTCGAAAATTAATGGGGTATGACAAATTACACTTATCTAATGTCACAATTTTTGATTTAAGTGGTATTCCTTTTGAAGTCTTAAGTATTACCGTCTCATTAATTACTCGATTAATTTTTGATTATGGATATAATTACCGTAAATTAAACGCTGAATTAAATAATCCTTTCTTGCTTATTTATGAGGAGGCTCATAGATATGTACCCAAAAGTGAATTAGTAAAATACCGTGCTTCGCGGTTATCAATTGAACGCATTGCCAAAGAAGGTCGAAAATATGGAGTGACCTTATTAATCTCAAGCCAAAGGCCCTCTGAAATTTCTGAAACGATATTTTCACAATGTAATAATTTCATAGTGATGAGAATAAGTAATCCCGATGATCAAAATTATGTCAAGAATTTACTTCCTGAAAATTTAGGAAATATAGTATCTTCCTTACCATCATTGGAATGTGGGGAAGCATTATTGATTGGTGATTCAATCATTATGCCTTCATATGTATACATTCCTAAACCCGAACCAGAACCCTTTTCAAATGATATTCCATTCTATGAAAAATGGAAAATGCCATGGGCTGAAATTCCTTTTGATAAATTGATGAATAAATGGTAAATTGAATGAGAAAATTAACCTAAATTTTCAAACATTTCGATAATCCGTTTAGTAACTGATTTCTCATCGGTTGATTCAGAAATTATCTCATTTTCTTCTTCATCTTCAGAAACATCTGATCTATATAAATTCTCTAATTCTGATTCTATATGTTCTAATTCATCCGTAATATCTATTTTTAGCTCTTTTGATACCTTTTTTAAATTATCTCGGATCTCTTCTACTTCACCGATGAACTTTCATATAAATACGCTAATGAAGAAGGAGGAGTGTATTCTTTTAGATAGTCACTCTTCCGGATAAGAATCCCTTTATAGGTTCCAATGAATTTTTCTTCTAATTCTTGATAATATTCTCCCATTATTAAATTAGGAAAAACTGTCCTCATAGAAAAAAAGAGTAAATAATCATCTAAATTGTAGATAGAATCAAATAGATATGTAATTATTTGCTTTTGAAAGTTCAAAATATCTATATTGGGAATCTGGTTTTCAATTAATTCTCTAGAAATTTGAATAAGAATTTTTTTATTCAGTTTAATTTTATCTAATTTATTACAAATAGTATAAATTTCTCTTTGAATAATATTGTTTAGTTTTTTGGAATTTATTTCTTTGGAAATTTCTATTAAAAATAATAATCTATCTTCCATAGTTTTAGAAGAAATAAAGGGAGTAAAATATAATGGAGTGATTAAATCAAACTGATTAATTGTTTGATCAACAGCTTTAGTAAAATTTTCAATAATTTTTTGTTCAATTTTGTTAGAAGATTCAAAAATTTTTAAAAGATATTGCCATATGTAAGTTAATTGTTCAAAATAGCATAATGAGTTTATTAAATCGTTTATTATATTTTTTTGAGAGGTGATATATATAATTACATAATCTTTGACAGAGGGATTTATGAATGATATATTGTTATCATCCCAAATTTTTGATATTTTAATAAATGAATTTTCTAATTCTCTCAATTGAATATAATAATCATCGCTGGAATATGAATGCAGATAGGTTTTCTTTTGATATTTAGCGTAAAAATAAAATGCTTTTTCCAATTCTTCACTTTTTATATTATGAGGCAGAGTACCCAATATTAGTAACAACCATTTTGATGGGTTTGGTAAGTTTCTGAAAGAATTTTCCCAAATGATTATAGGATTATCAAGTAATTTTACAAATTGGCTGCCAATGTTATTTTCTAGGTTGATTAATAGGATAACCTGTTCAATAATTCTTGGATTAAAATTTTGATGATTAATTATTTGGAAATATTCTTTGCGGAGAATAAAATTTTTAAATTTAGATAAAATTATGTTTGAGTGAAGAATATGTTTATACAGTATTTCTGCTTTTTCTTCAATTGAAAGATCAGAGGATGAAATGATAATTTTCACATTTTTTCTATTGATAAGGGTTAACTTTTCATATTGCTCATTTGCTTGGTTGTAAATATGTTCCCGAGTGGTTAAAAGAAATTTTTTTTTCCCTTTTTTGTACTATGTCTATAAAGTTGAGTAATCGATCCTCTTCATTTTTAGATAACTTTTCTATTATCGAACATTGGCCCAAAAAATCATCACACAAAAAAAACTGTGGATTTTTATTTAATGTTCTAAATCCTTCTTCAATATCTTTTGAAACTTGAATTACTTCATAATTTAAATACCGATAATGCAAAGATAATATTTTTGCGATGGTTGTTTTACCTACTCCAGGTTCTCCACTCACTATGCATACATTATTTTTTCCTATTGCATTTTTTATTTCAACATAATTATTTGTTCGAACAAATCGTTTTATGAATGAATTAATTTGATCGATTCCAGATTCAGTAAAAAAATAGATATTTTGGTTTAGAATTTGTTGGAATATTTGTTCACTAATATACCACAAACTTGGAAAATCTTTAACGATATCTTCATATTTTTGAAGTAAACTTTGAATATCATCAAAACCATATATGTCCTGCTTGCCAATACAAAACGGTGATAATATTTCAACCAATTCTTCAGCATTTCCAAAACTTAATGGGCATGAAGTAAAAACAATATACCTCTTAGGTTTGTGAATCTTAATTTTCACTGTTTCTTCTTTTTGAAGTATTTTTCTTAATTTACTATAACCTGATTTAAGATAGTGTTTACATTGAACTATGATCTCTCCTTCTTCATCAGATAAAACACCCCATGCATCAACTCCTAAATCTGGACCTTGTTTATATTTTTTTAAAGATATTTTTAATTCTTCTTGTAGAATTCTTTGTGCCAGAGATTCAAATTCCCTTGGTGAAAGGGATTTAAGATCATATTCTGCCATTATAGATCCATATAGAGAATCGGATTGAACATTTATACAAGTACTTAATTTGTTTTATTGACCAAATTTATATAATTCGTTAAGGGTAAGTATAAATATCTGGATTAATTGTAAAGATATAATAAATAAAATAATTACTCTAAAAAAAGCGAGAATTCCCATCAACTAAAAAATTGAGCATATATGCATGAGTTTATATCCTTAAACATAATGAATCAATTTAAATTATTTATAGAAATTATCGTTTAAAATTTGATGAGGAACATAATTACCTTAAGGCGGGAGAATTGAGGTTAGAGCGGGACCTCCCGCCTAACTTTTAACCCCAAATCAGGACTGAAATACCTATATCTAAAAAATAATTAATTTTAATAATAATAGGGCGGGAGAATTGGGGTACAGAGACCACCTCCCACGTGTACCTGAAGTTACTGTGTGTGTATAGATCCCGCTCTCCCGCCCGGAAGTGTAACAGCACAAGGGTGTCCGTCCAATCACGGATCGGAGTGATTAAACAGAGCGGGATGCTCCCACCCTAACAATGTATCTTCCCGCCCACCAGAGTGATGAGGAGGGGATCGATCTCCCATAGGTTCCATCATGGTTTGGAATCTTCTCTTGAGATCCCAACTGAGCAATCAGAAATCAGGGAGATCATCGAAGTACGGGAATCAACCTGAAAAAACCCACATGGTGCTCTATAATACTATACTAAGCGACGGAATACTTTATTAATAATGCCGGATGAATAATACCCTATGCGTAGGTTAACCGTAATTAATGCCCAATCAATGGTAAATTTGCTTCAAAATGAAATTCATAGAAATGACGAGTCAAGATATGATCACCGTTTGCACGGAGTCTTGCTCGTTGCTTTGGGATACTCTTGCTCTGAATCAGCCAAAATGTTAGGCCATACTGTCACTACAATAGAAAACTGGGTAAATCGCTTCAATAAAGGGGGATTCAATTCATTAAGGGATGAAATCCATACTGGACGTCCTCCTTCTCTCTCTGAACCTCAATTGAATGATATTCGTAAAGATATTGTTCAGGATCCTAAAAATTTAGGGTATGATCAAAATCTCTGGGATGGAAAACTTCTAAGTCATCACATATTACTCCAATATGGTATCACTTTAAGCGTAAGACAATGTCAAAGACTCTTTCATAAAATGGAAGTTAGACAGAGAAAACCACGACCTATCAGTTCTAAAGTTGATAAAAAGAAACAAGAATGTTTTAAAAAAACTACGTCAGAAGATTCAAAGCAGGAAATATGAAGTATGGAGCACAGATGAATGTCACTTCCAGCAAAATGGAACGAGATGCAGGATGTGGATTCCTAAAGAGATCAAAAATCCCACTGTAAAACAAGAACCGACCCGACATAAAATAAGCGTTTTCGGCACTGTCAATAATAACGATGGAAGATTTGTGTATAGCATCAATCCGGTTTTTAATGCCCAAACTTTTCTTGAACACTTAAAGCAAGTATAGTATCCTGCATTTGCTTTTATAATAATCAATTATTCAAACTTGTTCAATGCCGATATTGGGTCAGAACACGCTCAATATATGGCAATATAAGAATCATTATTCTAATTCTTTTTGCAGCACACTATAATTCAATTTCGGGCCAAGAAAAAGAAAATTTTACTCATTATCGATAACGCAAGATACCATCATGCGATATTACTGAAACCCTGGCTTGAAGAAAATAAACGGAAAATAGAACTCTTCTTTTTACCGCCATACAGTCCGGAGTTGAATCCCGTAGAATTAGTTTGGAAGGAAACTCGGTATTCTGAAACACATAATCGCTATTTTCCATCCCTACAATCATTGTCAGGATCCATCACCGGGGTATTTGAAAATTGGAGTATGCCTAATGACTCATAAAGATCATTATGCAAAATTAATTATGTCGTTTAGTATAGTAGAAAAATGGGGAAGTCTACACATAGACAAGATCCTGCATGATGGAACTACGAAGGAGTGGGTGAAGAGCTCCGGATGAAGTGAGGTCTACATCTCTCCCGAGCAGTGAACGTAATTCGTTCTGGAGGTGTACCAAAGTAAAAAATCCGACAGGAACGTCAAATTCGACAAGAATATCTATATCACTCTGTTCATCTAACTTATTTTTTACCGCAGAGCCAAAGATTGCAATCTTCGAGATATGGTATTTTTCCTGAAGTAAAGATCGATGGAGATTGATAACCTCTTTCACCTCATCAAAGGTATCAACCCGGTGCATACCATATATTGAACGTTCTGGGTAATCAGGGTATTTGGGTACATGAGAGTGCACGATATACTGTATTAGAATAACCGAAATAAAACAGAGATTATTCTTAACCCGACGGGAAGAGTCATTACGGAAGGCGAGATCAATTGGGGGATTCCAGTGATTTGCTCATCATTGACTATTCTACTGAAAAAACCCGGATCTAACATACTCCCGGCGAAAGGGATTCCAGATAATGATCATCGGAAAGGTGGTGAATCTCAATGTTCTTCTCATAAAAATTATTCGGTTGTTAAGGTCGCATTGTGAAAAATATTACTCGGGATGAAAATTCTGCGGAATATCGGGTAAAAAGTATCTTACCCACAAATTTCCACGATGAGCCTAAATTTTCATCATTTACCCTTTCTCTAAAGAAAAGACTTGGTATTGTCTTTTCTAAGGTAAATAACAATTAAAATATATTCAATAAGTATCAAGAAGGAAAGACCAATTGAAATCTCTTTTAAAAGATCAGCCAAAATAGTTACTATTCCAAGTAAAACAATAAATAGTTCTAATTGATGGGTGTGAAGTAAAATTGATTTAATATTTTCTGCAAGATCTACATTATAGGCAAAATCGAGAGATTCACATATACTATTTACGTACTGGATCTTATTTTTTAATACACTATTAAACCTTATATAATCTTCTTGCGAAAAGAAACCTCGATATAGATCTAAAAAAACAAAAGCAGAATTTCCAGTACAAATGAAGTCTCTTCGCTTGTTCATTGTCAATTTTAAATATTGTTCATTCAAAGGGGAATTAGATATTTCAAAAGAATCTGCTGCACTGATAAATTTAAATAAAACATCTAATTCTTGTTGATATATAGAAAAAATGCTTTTAATTATTGTTTGATTCGGAAAAGGGGATCCAATTAGTTCATTATCAAGGATTAAAGGTTTAATTTTTGTAGGCCTTATTATAGTGGAAAAAGATAATTCAAAATCTCGAAAAATTGTATTGATTAATATTGTAATATTTTCAGAAGCTTTGAAATCATCACGTATTTTGTCTATAAAAAAACAAAAACATCCGTTTTTATCATATTTTTTTAAAGTAAGAGTAATAATTTCATCAACAGAATTTGCAGCGTCGTAAATTTTAATATTGGTAAGAAGAGGGAATTTTAATTCTTGAAAACTATACGTAATGTAAGATTTTTCGTTATCATCAGTGGAAATCGAGATCTCTTTTTTATAAATCCATTTGTCTAGCTTTTCATCGAAATTTATATCCTTCGGGTGAATTATATCTTGAGGTGAAATCCATCCAATACAATTCATTGGATCCTATCCTTCATTAAAAAGTCTACCTAGATATGTAGTTTTTGCCGTTATTTTTCGTTGATTTAGACTAATTCCAATGTGAATCATTCCCAGATTTGCTAGTTCTTCAATTATAGATTCATCATACTCTTGTATCACTTGTCCAACATGATATTTTCGTAAAATTTTCATACTACGATCTATGTTTATTTTTGAGTTGATCATTTTTTTCCTCTCTTTCAGAATAAAAAAAATTTAGATAATAAGTGATTTGTTGAAATTCTTTTAAATTTTTATCACACAGATCAAAAATTTTTGTTAAATTCTCTAATTTTTTCTTTGATAAGTTTTCATTTGAGATTATTAAATCAATCATATCTTTAATAAAATGCTCTAAATTGACAGTAATTATTGTTTGCATTTCTTCCGAAAAGGCATTTATGATATTTGAACTATTTTCTAAGCCTTGTTGGTATTGAAGTAATTTTTGCGGAATATTAATATAAGACTGTATAAATGTTCTAGTAAAAATTAGGCACCCATTTGTTTGCCTGCGAAATAATATTGCTATCTCAAATCCATCTTTCAGAATCCCAAATTTAGAGATGATTAAATTATGCCTATTTAGGTGTGTAAATATTCTTTTAATATGTTGTATTGCCAATTTTTCATAGGCCTCATCGTCAGTCATTTCACAGTTTGAATAAAATACTGGGTTTATATAATCTGGATAAATGGGCTCAATTGGTTCATGTTCCCAATTCCATCCATAACCCCCATATTTACCTATGAAAGCATTGAAATGTTGCCCATAAATCTCGTTAATATTAATAAAAGCCTCTCGAAGTAAATATTTTTTAATATCGAAATAATCACTATTATAGTCCACACATTCTAAAGTAATAAACCCTTTTTCATCAAATGTTTTTATTAGGATTTCAATCATAAAAACAAAAAAATTATCTTGCTCTGGATCTTGGTGAAATATGATTATTTTTTTAGGAGTTTGGTCATTTGAGGTATCAAAAAAATAGATAAAGATAGCCAGATCTGATTCTTCTTTAATATCCGAGGTTTTCTTTATTCTAAAAAAAGAAAGATGAGAATTAATTAATTCTTTATATTGGGGGTCAAATTTATTAGGATCAATATATGGGTTAGAATCTTTCTCAAAATGGTGATTGACTTGTTTACAATTTTTAAAGGGATTATCTATTAAAATATTACCTAATATATTTTCAATCCATCCGAAACATGATTCAGAAGGATTATTATTCATTTATTTTACCTTTTTCATCCCTTTTAAAAAAGATAACCCTGAAGTAGTAGTGATGGCTGTTGGTTTTTTTTCTTTTAAACTAATTCCTCGTCGAAGAAATCCCACAACACAGAGATCTTCAAGAATTTGAGAATCATTAGGCTCAATGATCTTACCCTGTTGATATTCTTCTAAAATTCTGAGTTCTTTCTGAAGTAAATTTTCTTCAGTAGTTTTACGCATAACAGATAGAGTCATAAAATCAATTCCATTGAGTGAGAGATAATGCCATCGAATTTCACTTATTTTCAATTACCATCTGTATGTTTATAAATCCATCGAAAGTATTCAGGGACAGTATATGATAAGTGCTGCATATTTGAATGCCTTCTCATTATTGATATTACCCGAAATCACAGAAATTTATGTGATAACCACATTATCCCCTAACTTTAGAAGAGAAGAATAAACATCTCGTCTTATCAGCCTTTTTTTAATTAGGTTTAAAAAAATTAATAATAAAAGAGTATTGAGAGAAAATCTATAAAGAATATGCGCTCTGGAAAAAAGAGAGAATATAATTTATTAATTCCTTTAAGTAGATTTGTGTTGACTTCGCACCCTTGTCTCCGAAGCCAATGAATTTCTCACAAGTATATATGAGGACCAGACAATAAGCAAAATCCAAAATTTAAAGTCAAATAATTCATTTAGGTTTTCCCAAGGGTGCGAAGTCGACAATTTGGGCTTTGTCTCTCAATAATTTTCATATTCAATCTGGTTCAACCCCCCCAGAGTTTCACATCCCGAGTCCTCGATTTTTCCGGAGTTCTCTCCCGATAAACTGATCTGGTGCATCTATTGTGGTCACTGTGAGGTATTCTGTCCTACAAAAGCCCTCACCCGTAATCATAAGAATTGCCCATGTTACTCTCCAAATGGAGAATCTATCACTCCTGAATCCTTAACTCTGTACTTCATGAATCGCCGTTCGATCCGGAAGTATCGCTCTGAACCGGTTGACAAGGATATTCTTCTAAAGATCCTTGAGATTACCCGGCACGCTCCAACCGGAGGAAACGGCCAGCCGGTAGAGTGGCTGATCATAAGTGATCCGGATGAAATCAGGAACGTCTCAAGACTTACTATCGAGTGGATGAGAAGTATTCAGAGTCCTGATCATCCCATCAGTGCCTTCATCCCAAAAGTATCTTTCTCAATGGGACCGGGGAATTGATGGGATCTGTCGGAATGCCCCTCATCTCATCATGGCTCACATTCCCGGGGATTTTCACTTTCAAAAGGAAAACCGATGGCCTTCATTGATGCGATTATCGCTCTCTCTCACGCGGATATTACTGCCCAGGCCTTTGGGGTCGGAACATGCTGGTCTGGACTATTAGCCATGGCTGCCGAAGAATATCAGCCGCTTCAACGATTTCTTAATCTTCCTGTAGGTCGTAAACTCGCTTATGCCCTGATAGCCGGGTACCCAAAATACAAACCCGGGAAAATTCCTGAAACCAAGACCCTGAAAGTTGAGTAGCGGTGAAATAGATTTCTGCATTCCGGTGTCCATGGTCCGGGTCTTGCCAGGGGATCATAATCCAATACAGAATATTACCCGTGTTCTCTCTGATGCTGATCTCCCCGGGCGGGAGAGCGGGAGAAAGGCGGGAGAATTGAGGTTTGGGCGGGGCCTCCCGCCCGACTTTTAACCCCAAATCATAACTGAAATAGATATATCTAAGTAATAATTAATTTTAAAAAAAATAGGGCGGGAGAATTGGGGTACAGAGCACCACCTCCCACGTGTACCTGAAGTTACTGTGTGTGTGTATAGATCCCGCTCTCCCGCCCGGAAGTGTAACAACACAAGGATGTCCGCCCAATCACGAATCGGGGCTATTAAACAGAGCGGGGTGCTCCCGCCCTAACGAGGTATCTTCCCGCTCTCCCGTTTGCAGGTGATGAGGAGGGGATCGGACTCCATAGGTTTCCATCATGGTTTTGGATTCTTCTCATGAGATCCCAACCTGAGCAATCAGAAATTAGGGAGATCATCGAAGACAGGTATCAACCTGAAAAACCCACATGGTGCTCTATAATACTGGAAGAAAAATGGGGAAGTCTACACATAGACAACGTCACGGAAGACAGAATTGCGAATGAGTGGTTTGAGTGCAACATCGGTAACGAGATCAACCTTCCGCATGAAGAGGTCTTCGAGATAGAATTTTGTCCCCATAAAATTATCAAATGTCTTTTTCCCTTGTTGGAATATAACAAGGACATCTTCATCGCTGTCCTTCCGTCCCTCTCCATGTGCGAATGAGCCGAAGATGCCGATCTTCACTACACCGAATCGTTTCTGTAGTTCCGGTTCGTGCTCGCGAATCGCACTCAGGGTCTTTTCATCATCAGTGAAATCTTCGAGTGATATTGACCCGATAAACCGTTCAACTCGGTCCCATGAATCGAGAATATCCTGAAGAAAAAGGCGGGGGTCCCTCATATATACACAACATCAGAGAGAATGGGAATCCTAAGGTCTGCACGGATAGCACGCTTAGGAACGACATCAACCGATTCGCCAAAAACTCGTTCAAGATATATCTTCAGTCCTGAGTGGTCAAGAAGGCTGGCATCATCACTAAAATCAACCAGAATGTCGATGTCACTCCCCCAGACCTGCTTCATCCCGTATAACCGACCCGAATATACCAATCCTGGTGATATGGTACTTCTGCATGAGATCAGATCGTCTTTCTTTTAATACCGAGATGATCTCTTCCTTCTTTTTCATGGTTCCCACCCTACTATCCGATGATATGTTTATGCAATTTCAATCGTATTTATGCAATTAATTAATTGTATTACTCTCTATACTCCTTCTTCTCATAATATCACATGGATGAATCCTGTTGCAATATGGCTTTCATCTTGAACTCTCTGGTAATCCTTGATAGTTCATTCTGAATGAGTCCATCTGCCTTCTATAGAGGAGCATATGCATTACAGGAAGTCTGAAGATCATAAGAGATAATTGCAATTTGTTGTGAGTCATATCATTAGGAAGACCGTAGGTATGACTTCTGGTCTTTCTAAAAATGGATAGTTTAGGTATTGGGATTCGGAGCATCGCCTGACGAAAACGCCAGGATCATTACGGTATCCCGCTTCTCTCCAGGATTAACGTGCCGGAAATTCACAATCAACAGCCAGAAGAACAATTTTATTCTTTGCCATATGGGAGAAAAGGACACATTTATCACTTCATGCAGGCATACATTCACGCCACAAAGAGGGTCAATTTTTTGCTCATTATATCCAGATTGAGGCTGCTCTGGTTGTTCGATAGGATGTACAAACAAGGAAGGAAATATTACTTCAACATGTAGAATCCTTTAAATTGCAACCCGAGAAGAAGAAATGCTTGAAGAGATTATATCGAAGGGTTCTCTGTACCGTTTCAGAGCAATCTTTCGTGGGGATTGTTTTTGTGAAGAAAAAATACATCAAACCAACAATTGTTGATCTGTCAATGGAAGGAATGCCCGGATTTGGTTACGACGTATTATCTAAAGGTTGTACCAGTGGCGATGTTTTTTTACCCTCTGCATGTAATGGTGGAAACGGGGCAAATTCTTCATGTATAGGGGGTACATCTGCATCAGCCGGATGCAATCCTGCCGGACAACTCCCAGTCGATAGAGGGAGTATATGCTGGAATTTTGGATCGAATGCAACGGGAAGAACATGTTTGGTTGGAGATACTGTATCTGGACAAAATGCCATGTGTGGGACTGGAGTAACTGGTACCGTATCTTTTGATTGCACCGATGGTCCAACTCCGAATTATTGTGTAAACGGTAATAACGACGTGAGGAGTTTCTCGTAAACTCTTCTACTGTGAACAATGACATAACCGGTTACTCTCCAAATCTCACACTCCTGGATCTCCATCATATACGACACCACCGAATATATCTGAAAAAAGGCAGATGCAATAAAACAGATCTGAGAGCATCTGTCCGAGGATCTGAAATAGATCTTTTTCCGGTGCCTTGTGAATAATGTCTGTATCGGCCAGTGTGTATGGGAAGATAGCTCTCAATCAGAAATAAAAACTGATTGAGATAGGTATTCCTAATTCTGCCGCAGATTACCCCGAACATCTTTCATCTGGGGTAAAATTACTGATGGTTTTAGTAGTGCCATTCTTCTTTCTGAGCATTGCCTTCTTCTTCATGCTGCAACCCTGGTCCGCGATGGGTAGGCAGTTCTGTTAGCTGCTTCAAGCGGAAGAGGAAAATAAACATCAGTCAGGCGGGTTCTTCCACCCTGGTCAACTCTCGGTGATGAGAATAGGCTTATAATTCCTGATGGCTCCGGAGGATATCTTGTATCGGTGCTGCCAACCGCAAGTAAAATCGCAGCCGGAGCAGAAGGACTTTTTTGGAATCCGCCCCTCGCGTATCCACTGAAAACGATCTGCATTCTCAAACAGGCTGATGAGGATACCATAGAATCATTTCCTCAATCGCAGACAGCAGTTTGAATGACCAATTCATTCAGGCGACCTGGAATCAGTTCTGCCTCATGGATAAGGAACATCAGACGAGATGAGAACCCTCAGTTTTGGGAATGCATGTTCTCTGGTCAGGGAGATCCCGGTCTATCTCCTCAATGCTACGCTGACCGGCAGATTCTGGGATGTGATTGAGCAGGAGATCTTCTTATAACAACAGTAACTCATTACCGAGACCAATAAAAATTAATTTATTAGCAATCAAAACACATTAAAATCGGGAAGAGAGCGTAGTGTACAGATTTCTGCTTCCATTATTCTGCCGGATTCCATCTGGGAAATTCTCATCCCCTCCTCATCCGGTCTTCATGCATAAAGTGAGAAACGATGAAATACAATCCACCCCAAATCACCCAGTTCAATGTCGGATATTATCAGAATGGTCTGCCAGAGATCAACGGAGATGAGATCGTATATCTGGGGATGAGTATGTACCCAACCTTCATCGATGGTGATTGGGTAATATTTGACCGTTTTACTCATATACAGCGAGGGGATGTGATCGTCTATCCTGAACCTGGGGGACATAGGTATATTATCCATCGGGTGATTGCAATCCAGGGAGACCAGGTTCAGACTGCTGGTGATAATAACCGAAGTCCTGATTCGTATTCGATTGCTCGTCAATCAATTATCGGAAAGGTTATCTGGAAGCGGCGGTTTGATGTAACTTCATCAGTCAGAGGCGGATTCTGGGGAAGGATGTCCTTCAGATACCAGGTCTCTATCCACCGAAGGATTCGGGAATCAATTAAAGTTGGAAAGCCTCTGTACGAACTTCTTGTCCGGGGAGCTATCCTCGGAAGAGTGTTTGCTCCATTTCTGGATATCAGGCAGGTTGTCCTGATTAAAGATGGGAAGACGGAGATCAGGTTGTTTTTGAATAATCATTATGTGGGGATGCGGAAAGGAGCTGAGCAACCGTGGAGTATCAGGGCTCCATTTCGGATGTTTATTGATCCTAATAAACTGCCTGCGTATGGAGAGGTAATCAGGGAGGCACTTGAAGAGAGCGTGGCATCAAATAGAAATAAATCTGATGATTGAATCTCGGTGTGATCCAGATGCATTGAATTCATCTATTTATGAGAGATATTAGGGAGCTTAAATTATTCATCTATTATATATCGCCCATTTCGCACCCACTATTAATCCCCAATATCTTTTGCCGAACATCCGAGTGTAGCATCAATCAAGAATTAAAATCTGAAATCCGCATAAGCTACCACTGAATTTCGAACCATCGATTCCAGTATGAAGTATCCTATATCTCTCCCCTTTATTTCACAATTATTGAATATATTCCAAATCAAACCGTGTTAGTTGAAATAGTATTGGAGTTTGTTTATTCCTATCAGGCATGACACTCTCGATGTAAAATCGATCATCTTCTGATACCAGAGTGAACTGGGACAATATCCAAATCATGGTATCTGAACTCGGTCTAATCAACGGACGATTATTTGAGTTAATTTTCGGTGGTGTTCCAAACTTACTGAGTTCAATATGAGTAATGACTCTCAAGATGCCATGTAGCAGGACACTGAAATAGAGCATGGTCATAAGTGCCATGATCCTCTCTGGCTTCTCCAGGAATATTGTAGCAGCCAAAAGTGGTTTTTTCAGAAGCATGAAATTGTTTTCAACCTTAATCTGGCCTTTATAGTGCAGGAGAATATCACGGGATGAGACATCATCCGGGCAAATATTTGTCAAAAGTGCAAATGTCGATGATTTTCTTCTTTTCCCTTCAATTATCTGCTCATTTCTTCGAATCTCATCACAAATTATCTTCCATGAGATGGTGAGGACTGAAGGTTTCGAATTTTTCCCAGCTCTTCCTCTTTTCCAAGTCTCCACTTTTTGCACAGTGAGAACTGCATAAACCAAGTCCGTAGAGTGCTCTTTGGTGAAACGATTGATTTCTGCGATTGCATCAGGCTCACTGGCGAATTTTCTTTTCAGAAGCGTTTCAATGGACTTCTTTAAAGAAGATTCAGATTTTTCTATCGCCTTTATAGTCTTCTTTTCTCCATCTGATGTTTGATAGAGATGGATATAACAAGGATGCCCATAAACGCTTGCTTCTGTTGTAAAGACTGAGTATTTTGAAGATTCTGATTCATTTGGATAGTTGCAACAATGTCCTAGAGTGACCCAGTTATCCTCTTCAAGTGCCCGCATCCTGATCTTTTCTGCAATCTTTTTGCTGAAATTCTCAGGTATCCTTGAAATAAACCTAATCGGCTTGTTCCCTTCAGTAAGAGATCTAAAGTTAGGTCCTGTCAACAATTTTGAGTCAGCAATGTAGATATATTTCGAAAACTCATGCCCATAAATATCCTTTAGTTTCAGAATAACTTCATCGTTGTAGGTGCAATCCGCTTTATTCCCATCCATGGTGTAACTATAGAGGATTAGTCCATCTCCGTCAGTGACCATTCCGGTTTCAACCTGTTTCAGGTCGTTTCGCTTTTGTTTACTATTCTCATAGGTGATGTCTATTGGCGGGATGACACCGTCTTCTGGAAGATAATCCCCATAAAGGACATGAGAGGTAGTGTCTGAATGGAGAATAAGATCTTCTGGTAAATTAAAGGTTAATCTTACGGAAAGAGCGACTTTTAGCAGTAATCTTGAACAATCAGATTCATAGATCCGATCAAGTAGTCGGGCAAAAAGATCATCATTCAATTCATTGGATCAATTGGTTCACCAACAAGAAGTTCAAGGTCAATTCCACTATATCTTTCATGAATTCTTGAAAGGGGAACTTTGCTGAACTAAGCCAGGAAGGGCAGTAAGACCATCAACTGTGCAAGAACTCCGGGGCTGAACTTCCATTGATTTTCATCCCACCGAACATGACGAATTACAGTTTCAATGAAATTCAACCGGTTTAAGTATGATGCTATTATCAGAAGTTGGACAGGGGTCCGGTCAGAATGTTGCTGCGATGAATGGATACACTGAGATATATCGGCTTTTAATTTTCTCAGCCGAGTAGATGGATTGGGAGAAAGACGACGCCGAATCATTCTGCATTATTAATATCTCTTTCTTAAATATTTATTTAAGATAAAATAAAAGTTTTATAAAAAATTTCGACTTTTGACAGAGGGTGCGGAACGAACATGGTCAGCAAGATATTCTTGTATAAAGCCCAATAAATCCATGGTCCTGTTCTCCTTTGGTCAGTACATACAGGGCCATCTGAATTTACAGCACTTTTCTTATGCTATCAGGAAGTAGAAAATTAAACAAAACAGTTTTCTTCTCACTCATTGAATTTTTATATATGTCTGAGCCACTTCATATGCCTGGGGGGCAATTAGCATCAAGACCACTCCATTTTTTCTGGGTTTGTGATGTTTCAGCTTCCATGAGAGGCAGAGGAAAGATTGAGCAATTAAATTATGCCATCCGTGAATCCCTCCCGCAGATGAGAGAAGTTGCAAATCAAAACCCCAATGCACAGGTTTTTGTGAGAACACTTGCTTTCGGTTGCGGAGCAAAATGGATAAACGCCAATATAATCCCCATCGATCAATATTTCTGGACTGATTTAGTTGCAAACGGAGTAACTGACATGGGTGAGGCATTAAGGTTGATAGCTGAAGAACTTAAAGTTCCTCCAATGCCCAAAAGGGCACTTCCTCCGGTTATAGTGCTGATATCTGATGGCCACCCCACTGATGATTTTGACAAAGGTCTCCAAGCTTTAATGTCCCAGGAATGGGGAAAACGTGCAATAAGGATCGCCATTTCGATTGGTGCTGATGCCGATTCAGATGTGTTAAGAAGGTTTATCGGAAATGATGAGGTTGATCTTCTGAACGCAAGTAATCCACAGCAACTTATCAATTATATCAAGTGGGCATCAACTGAAGTACTCCAGTATGCATCCCGTGAATATTATGCATATGCAGAAAAGGAAGCTGAACTTCAGGCTGACTCCCGGATTGCCCCACAAATCGGTCATCCTGATGCTGCACCGGTATTTAATCCAGTACCTGTTCCAAATAGTGATGCAAATAATTATAATGACCTAGTGTGGTAAGGACAACAGATATGAGTGATAAGTGGAAGATTATTGCTGAATCTATCATAGGCCATTCACATGTCCGGAAAAATCTCCCTAATCAGGATGCCTATACATACAGCGGAGATAATGGTGAATATCCAATTATCTCTTCTATTGCAGATGGACATGGAGGGAAAGATTATTTCAGGAGTGATCGGGGGTCCCGTTTTGCCTGTGATGCAGCTATTGCATCTCTTTCAAATTACTATTATCAGGATCCAACATTCTCAACTCCTCATATGTGCGATGCAATCTGCAAAGAGATACTCAAAGAGTGGAAAACTTATATTCTTGAAGATATCAGAAAATATCCTTTCAGCGGGGAAGAATCTGAGATCATAGAGGGGGGCAAATCATCACGTAAATTTAATCTCCCTATGGATCCTGACTATGAACAGATCAGACCCTATGGGTCTACTGTTCTTGCTGTGATCATTACTAAATCATACGCTGTTTTCTTCCAGCTCGGTGATGGAGACATTATCTCGTATGGAAGTCAGGACCACATATTTTCCAAGGTTATTCCAGCGGATGATAACATGATCGGAAATGAGACTTATTCATTGTGCATGCCGGAATCATGGAGGGATTTTAAAGTAAAGCGGTTAGAACCAGTTCCTGAATTTATAATGCTCAGTACTGATGGATATGCAAATTCCTTCGTAGATGAGTCCGGATTCATTACTGCAGCAAGGGATTTACATTCTTTTTTCTACAAAGCAGAAGATTTTGATATCGGAGTTACATCAGTCCAGTCAAATCTGAAGGAATGGTTAACTATCACTAGTCAGAAAGGGAGTGGTGATGATATAACGGTATGCATGATTGTCAGGGATACAAGTGATAGCATTCGATCCGGAAAGGAATAAAAAAAAAAAAAATTATCTCATCCACTGATAATCAGGTAGATCCTCCTAAAAGTTACTCATTTCTTCGCACCCAACCAGAGCCAGAAAAGATAGAGAATAAGATTGAGAAACCAATAGATCCTGTAATAACTCTTCCTCCTGAACTGGTTCCTATTAATCATTCTGAAAGGAAAATTGTGCCTCCTCAAACTAAAAGAGGAAAAAAGCCGTGGGAAAAAAATTGATCCGTAATATTGCCATCATAGGAATAATTATCGTGATCATCGCTGTATTAGCGCTTTTTGTATTCTCTCAATCCTCAAAAGGTTATGATCCATACAACTATTCACCAAATTCAGGAAACATAATTCCTTCAGTACCAATTAATGAAACTATTAATTTATCTATCCCAATCCTGACATCAGATAATTCAACTTGTTCAACTCTTCAATCATCTATATCCGGTCACCCAGGTACAACAAATATTAGTAGTACCCCTCGCCACTTTATTCTGTAAATAAATGTGTCAAAAGTAATTTATAAAAGTACGTACTATAAAAGTTAATATTGTGAAAATATTCAGTTTATCTTCCAGATTTTGAACGTGAAGAATTACTATCCATCGTAAAGAAAGGCATAGCCCCAGCATATCGTATAAAACATGCCCAAATTCTATTAAATGCTGATAAGAACGGCCCTAATTTACCTGATTGGAGAGTTGCTGATTTTATTAAATGTCATCCTCAAACCGTTTTTAACGTAAGAAAAAGATATCATGAACAGGGTCTTAAATCTGCATTGGATCGGAAATTCCGTGAAGAGCCACCAATAGAACCAATTTTAGATGGACATAAGGAAGCTCAATTGATTGCAATTGCTTGTAGTCAACCTCCCACTGGTTATTCTTGATGGACGTTTAAACTACTATCCGAGCGTATGGTTGAATTGGAGATAGTTGAGACAATTTCTCCAAAAACAGTTGAAAGAGCCCTAAAAAAACGAACTCAAACCCCACCTGAAAAAGTGTTGGGTAATCCCACCCAAACAGAACGCTGAATTTGTTACTCATATGGAAGATGTCCTTGAAATATATCATCTTCCATATAATCCAAATATCCCTGTTATTTGCATGGATGAGAAACCGATTCAATTTATTTCTGATACCAGACCTTCAATTCCTCCATCACCATCTCATCCTGAACGATTTGACTATGAATATCAGAGAAATGGAACGTCAAATATCTTTATTTTCACTGAACTATTGAAAGGTTGGCGAAAAGCGGTTGTAAAGGAAAGGAAAACAAAGCAGGATTGGGCTGAAGAAATCCGAACGTTATTAGTTCAGGATTACCCATCTGCATCAAAAATTATTTTGATCTGCGATAATTTGAATACCCATACAATAGGGGCATTATATGCAACATTTATCCCTAAAGAAGCATTGAAACTTTCCAAACGATTAGAGATTCATCACACACCAAAACATGGTTCATGGGTAAACATTGCAGAAATTGAGTTGAGTGTAATGACTACGCAATGTTTAAACAGAAGAATTGGGGATCCGATTTCTTTAAACAGTGAAATTAAAGTTTGGCAGAAGAACAGAAATGAAAATCAAAAGGCAGTAAACTGGCAATTCAAATCAGAAGATGCAAGAATTAAACTGCTTCATCTCTATCCACAAATTTAAGTGGCGAGGGACACTAGTATCTTTCTTATCTTTATTTCTATAACCATATCCCACAGGAATAATTCTTAAATTTAAGTGACGAATGGTACTAGAGGCTTTTAATTTCTGAAATCTCTATGATAATTCAATGATAGTGTAAGAAAAGTGCTGTAAATTTAGACAGCCCTATATCTACTGACCAAAGGAGAGCAGAACCATGAATTTACAACACTTTTCTTACACTATCGCCAAAAATGCAACTCAACCCAAAAACATTCGGTAAAATGGTGGTTTTTACGTTTAGGAGAGTTCGACAATTTAGAAAAATGTTTATTTGAAAATTGTTTGCCAATTCTTAATTATACTGATGAGTAATCATACGATGATTGGGTCCAAATATTAGAAATATTATTGAGAAGAGGATAGCGAAAAACCCCCCTTCATGAAATTCGAGTTTAAATATTTATTTGTACTCGGCTGAGAAAACAGGGGATTTTTAGCTATTCTCTTAGAAAGGTTATTGGAGGATCAGAATCCTCCAAAGGGACAAAAAAATATTGACGTCCTTGTTACTGCAATTCAAACATGTCGAATGAATGGTTCAGCCTTTGTTGTAAGAGGGCGTGATTAAATCTCCCACTTCATAAAACTGAAGACTCACGCACTAAATTCCTGTATTCGTTCATTTTGCGAGTCTGTAATATAAACATTTCCATTAGGGGTTACTGCGATGGACAGAGCTAAATTAAATTGCGAGTTTTCTGATCCTCCTGTTCCCCACTTTGTTATAAAATTACCGTTCGCATCGAAGACCTGGATTCGGTTATTTCCCGAGTCCACAACATAAATTTGTCCATTAGGAGCTACCATGACGTCACTAGGCAATGAAAACTGGCCGTTTTCTGATCCTTCTGTTCCCCACTGTGTGATATAGTTACCATTCGTATCGAAGACCTGAATTCTGCTATTTTCCCAATCCGCCACAAATACTCGTCCATTTGAAACAACTTCGATGCCCTTAGGTAATCTAAACTGCCCGTTTCCTGATCCTAATGTTCCCCATTTTGTGATAAAAGTACCATTTGCATCGAAGACCTGGATTCGGTTATTTCCTGAGTCCACAACATAAATTTGTCCATTAGGAGCTACCACGACGCCACTCGGATATGAAAACTGGCCGTTTTCTGATCCTTCTGTTCCCCACTTTGTGATAAAATTCCCATTCACATCGAAGACCTGGATTGGGCTTTTTCCTGGATCTGTTATATAAACATTCCCATTAGGAGAAATCGCAACGTCATTAGGATGATTATACTGCCCGTTTAGCTTTGTGATAAAATTCCCATTCACATCGAAGACCTGGATTCGGTTATTTCCCGAGTCTACTACATAAATTCGTCCATCAGGGGCTACTGCGATTCCATCAGGGTCTATAAACTGGCCGTTTTCTGATCCTTCTGTTCCCCACTTTGTGATAAATGTTCCAGTAGCAGAAGGTATTGAATGTCCATAGATTAGACCAATTACAAAGAGTGCAATAATGATTATTGCAACTAATCCGAGTATATGTTTTTTTGGGGAGAAGATAGACCGACCATAATTACATTGAAAATTTTCACTGTTCTTGTGAGTAGTGTTCAGTTCCGGATGGTGTTTCAGTTGGGTTTGGGTAATAATAGCATTAATTGCGTCTGGTTCAGTTTTCTCCGCGGAAATATCTGTATCACAAGTGTCTATCCGATAAATTTCAAGAGCTTCAGTCCAGGTTCTGATAGCCCATTCAGCAGCTGATATATCCATCCCACAGGTATTATGAAGTTGTCCTACGATTTGTCGGACTTGAATCTCAAATGGTTTTGAATTCTTATCCTTTATGATTATAAAGACCAGTCCTTGTTCTAGAGTAATGCGTAACAAATTAAGTTCCCGTTCATAATCAACAAGGAGATCATGAAGAATTCCACGGTATTTAGTTATATTCTGCTCATTCGGAGGTCCGTATTGAGAAATTATTTCTTTCAGTATCGTAATGATTTTTAACGTTTTATCATTCATTGAATTTCACCGGTGAATAAATATCAAATACGTCAATTTTGAACAATTTTATCCATTTTTTGTTCATGTTATTTAATTAAATTCCTGATTCGATTAGGTTCAATGAGCATTTGTAGAATTAATCTTTCTCATCTCTATAATTATCAGGTTGTTGAAGAATTACTGTTTCTAATATTATATTCATTAATACTATGATTAATATCACTGAGGCCGTCCAACGAAGGTCCTATTATATAAATAGTTCATAAAATTTCTCGACTCTCCACTCTTTTTTCATTTCGTTAATTGCCGTGGGACCGATTTCGGCACCATTATATACTATTGAAACTGGCCTCTATGCTCGTTGGCTCAAACGAAAAAAGGACATTACATGGGACTGTAAATCCAACAAATAGTGTTTCAATCAGTACATTACTTGGAAAAATGGATCTTACCCAGATTGAAATTGAATTGCACAACCATCTCAATTACAGCCAAACTCGAAAATGGTTATATTCACCAATATTATTATTCAAACTCTTGATTGTCCATTCCTTTCGAAAACAATCCTATCGAAAATTCATCAAATCACTAACACTTGAAGATTGCATTGCTCTTGGAATTCCTGAAATAGAGCCCGGAAGATATCATATTCCCTCTGCAAGTAATTTACATGATTTTGCTTACAATCGTTTGCGATTAGACGGCTTTAAGAAGATCATGTACCTAAACGGAGCCATTGCATGTCAATCTATTCAGAATGGTCACGGAATGGTTGATTCAACCCCTATTGAAGCCTCAAGATATGATAAATATGCTGAATATAATCCCCATTACGCTTGCAGGATGCACAAATATCACATATTTCATTTAAACAACTTTCCACTGTATGGAATATTTTCTGAAGGTAATGCTCATGATTCCCCATATGCAATCCCATTAGCTGAAATTGTTGGTACAATGAATCCAAGCATGATCAAAGTTCAACTTGATGGTGGCTATGATTCCTTCATGATTTATGCGAGATACTGGAAAATTTTCAGAATTCAGCCACTAATCGATCCAAGCAAGAACGCAATTTTGAACATAGAGGGGACAATTGAGAGAATTGATCATTGGGTAAATAAAATGTGGAAGAAAGGGGGAGACATTCGAGATTCTATTGAGAAAAAACTACTATTTCTCACGAATAACGGAAGGGAGAAACAGGTTGGGATGTATCTTCGCAATCAGAACTTACTTAATCCAAATTTCAGAGTTGAATACAAATCAAGGGCAGATTGTGAAAGAACTCATTCACACATGAAACGAATGTTTAATTTCAGTGTAAAATGGATTCAGAAAAGATCTAAAGAATTTTACATGACATTGAATCTCATTTCATATCAGTTTGTATTACTTGCAAATTTAGTAAAAAACCAAGGAAAGGGTCAGGATCTATCAAAATATTACTGAAAAAATAAAATACAGATATCCCATTAAGTAGCGAATGCTATCGAGTTTTTAGTTATTTTTCGTCTTTCAACTGTAATTTTGGGTAGTTTGGATGTTGATTCCCATCCTTTGCAGTGCGTGTATCTTTCATTCTATTGTAAAAATTGGTAGTTCGACAAAAAGCGAATCATTTGATTGACAATCTGTCCAATCTACATCTTCTCATTGGACAGCCTCTCACTATCTTCCTCATTAAACCCAAACTATTTTACCATTAGGGAATAATATCTCCAAATTAAAGACTTTATAGTGATTTAAGTATCTAAACCGGCTCTGTTGAAATCCTCAAAAGAATTGATTGCCCTCTGAATTTTTGTAAACCTATTAACCCGATGGTTCACCGGAGGGTCGTGCGAAAATATGTAATGGTTTTGTTTTGTGCTGGAAAATGCGTCTATCCTCAGTAACATCGCGTTTCTGTATGATATCAGTAGTTAGGCTTAAGCTGCCTTTGATGTCATTGTTTTATAAAGAATAAAAAAAAATACTATGCTAACATTAGAATTCGTACAATATATGATTAAACATCAATATGAGTAATTTACCGCAAGAAAAGCTGATATTATGGATCCTACAATACAGAGCATACAAATTCTCCAGGATATTATATCCAATTATGGCCCTCCTACTGAATTAAATATCCGTAAATACAGGGGTCTGATGCATGATCTTCTTGTAGATCATGTCAGGGAATTAAATTTATTAAAAATATCTTTAGAACAAGGTCAAGTATTTAAATTGATCAAGGAGAGTCAGCAGGTTCCTTTTGAGATTCTCCTTCCCCAAATAGTCACATATTTACACTCGAATTTTGGAATCGATAAAAAAGCAGCACAATGGTCTATAGAAGTCTGGGCTGAAGCTCTTGGAATTCATTTTATCTACACGTGTATTGCTGATTTTTCTTTACAGCCGGTTCAGGGAACTGCTCCTCTTTCTGTTCAATTTTCAAATAACTGTAAAGGTGATGTTTCCCGATTTGAATGGGATTTTGGCGATGGTGAATCTTCGATTGAAATAGATCCGGTTCATGTATTCCGTACACCGGGGATTTATACCATTGTCCTTCGTGCACACCATGATTCGTTTCTCTCTGAAAAAAATCTTGCTTATGCTGTGACAGTTATGTATCCTGAGTTGGGAGCAGAGATAAGCAGCAATTTAGAGGGAGGAGAAATTTTCTTACCGATACAGTTTATGAGCAGGTGCCAGGGTCTGATAAACTCCTTTGACTGGGATTTTGGTGATAATGAGCATTCATCTGATCCAAATCCAATTCACGTATATCAAAAACCTGGTGAATATCATGTTTCACTTACTGTTGGTGATGGAAATTCAACGTTTCAAGCGGAACTATTAAAGCCTGTTATTATTACTCCACAGAAACCTCATGCTGACTTTTCCTTTTCCATATTTAAAATGGATAATCCATTGTTTATTCAGTTTACTGATTTATCCCATGGAAATAAGAGTAGTTGGATGTGGAACTTCGGTGATGGATCGGTTTCAGAAGAAAGCAGTCCCTTGCATGAGTACACTTCTCCTGGTCGATATCACGTTACATTGACAGTCATTAATGAGGAGTACGGAGTAAAAGATTCAATTGATAAAGAAATTTTGATTAAATTACCTCCCCTTAATGCCAGTTTCTCTCATACCATATCTGAAGAGATTTCACCTTTATCTGCCTCATTTACTAATACTTCGAAAGGATATGTGACTTCCTATCAATGGAACTTAGGCGATGGTTCCACATCTGTTGAAGAAAACCCTGTTCATTCGTATAAGAAACCGGGAAAATATTCTGTTCATCTCATTGTTTCAGATGGTGTGGAATTTTCTAAAAGTATTCAAAATGTACAGATCGGAGAACTCACCACAACTCATGTGGAACCGAATCGATATGAGTCAGATCAATCCTCGCAAAAAATTAAAACCGATAAAGGTAGTAAAGAGACAATAATCAGACCACAAAAAAAAATATTAGATGATATAAGTGAGGTTAGTTCTCATAATAAAAAGGATAGTTCAGATAAAAATAAAATTTCAGCCCAGCAACCAATCAAAACGAAACTTGGAATCACGATTATTTTAATTTTTGCAATCCTGGTAGTACTTGGAGTAATAGCAGTTTTTATGGGAGGTTTTTCTCATATTTCCAAAGAAGCATGCAATCTATTACCGATCCCAACAACTATTCCTGAATCAACTTCAACTCCCATATCTATTTCTAATGCATCATCAAACTCAATGTCTAACGGAGATATCAGCATTAAGGTTCAGGGAAATAGTCCATATTCATGGGGGGATGAGATCAATCTATCTGGGAAAAATACTGTAGGTGATACCGTGTACCTCTTTTTCATAAAGGAAAATGGAAAGTACTCCTCCACCCCCACTTCACTGTTTAACCTAAGGAATCCACCTGAATTGGTTAGTCCACAGGTTCCTGCATCATATACCACTGTCCCTGTAAGTTCTTCAGATCATTCATGGACATACTCGTGGAACACCTCATCTGATGAACTACAACGGATTTCCTGCTTTGTGTATGCAGTAAATTCTCCTGAAGATCTCTCTACGATTGGAAAGACTGTGTATGCAAAAACCGGGGGGATTATTATTGGGGCAAAACCTATGCCCACTCCTGTTATATCAGCAAGCGATTTTGACTCGTCAAGTAGTAGTTCCGGTGGCGGAGATACGTTTTAATTATTTTTGTAAAGATCACTATTGCATGGGAATTTTTTTTCTAAAATAGATACGAATTTAATCTTCACTATGATAAAAATGAGAGGACTTGATTCATTACAGGACTTATTTCAAAACATTTAACCTATTTAAACTCCGAATTTGTTAGATGAAAAGTGGATATATAATATTGATATTACTTCCAATGGTATTAGTGATAGGAGTTCAAGCGAATAACGCAGCAATAGATTTGGATAATAAAGGGTTAGCTCAATATCAAGAGGGAAATTATGCTCAAGCTCTTGAATATTTTAACCAGGCAATTGATATAGATCCAGGATACGTCAGGTTGTGGGATGATAGGGGTAATATGCTTTTATATTTGGGTCGGTATGATGAAGCAATTGATGCATATAACCAGGAAATAAAAATAAGTAAGGGCAGTGGATGGCTTGGTAAAGGTTATGCTTTAAGTCACTTAGGAATGTACAATGAAGCGCTTGATGCTTTTAACCAGTCAATACAATTTACCGATCAACCAATGGCCTGGGTAGGCAAAGCACTTGTTCTTAGTAAACTTGGCAGGTATGAAGAAGTTAAGGATGCAATAAACCATCAAGTATCACGTGGGTCCCAAAATGATTCAGTTCAAAATTTTGTTAGTTCAAGGATGATCACTATAGCAGGGTATGAATATATGGGACTTAATGATATAGATATTCAACAATTTAAGAATATTTTTGAAAATAATTCATATATATCTGGTTCAAAATCTACCCAAGTCCCAGTTTCTACAACCGGTTTATACCAAAACCAACAATCTTCATCTACCAATAATTTGTCTCCTGATTCAGATATAGGATCGGTGAATTCAAGCTCAAATGGTCTACCTGATCTCACAATCACCAAACTCTCCATGAAACAGAAGTCAAATGTGATAGCAGGTACCATGACTATCGAGAATAAAGGATCTGGTGATGCAGGGAAATTCAATATCACCTATTTTCTAACTGATACGGTGACATACCATCCAGTATTTGGAAATCAGGGAATCTATATCCTGGGCAGTGATTTAGTTAGTGGCCTCGGAGCGGGACAGACACGAGATTCATCTGATTTCAAAATGTTCACAATCAATCCCGATGTCCCTACGGGACCTTATTGGACTGGAGCTTTTATTGACGCAGGAAATGACATAACTGAATCTGATAAAGAGAATAATGTGAAATATGATAGCGATCAGGTAATTGTAAACTGATATTCGTTTTAATTGGAGATCTGATTAAAAACTGGTGATAGATTAATTCTAGCCAACTTACAAATTTTTGAATTGAAGTAAAATATAATCTACAAGAGTAGTTCTGATAATGTATTTTTTGTAAAAAGATAGAAATTGTAGATTTTGTGAAGTGAAGATAGGGGATCGCAGAGACCATCTGAATAATTACATTTAATAAAAAACCGAGTACTTATGGGTAATAAGTAGCTAACTTTCTTTAAGAATATACATGAGTATTATCACTCTTTTCAATCCGGGGGATCGGGTTATCTCACAATCTGGAGTAGAATTTCAGGTTGTAAAGTTATTAGGAGAAGGAGGGCAGGGACAGGTGTATCATATTGTTTCCGGTTCTCATCAATGGGCCCTTAAATACTATACCAAGGAATCATTTGCCACAGAAAAAAATTTTAATAATTTGAAAAACCTTATTGAAATTGGATCCCCGAGTCCGAGTTTTCTCTGGCCGGTTGATCTGGTTATCACGGAAAAGCAACCGTTTTTCGGGTATATCATGCCTCTTCGCCCGGATGGATATTATGATCTCAATCATTATATGAAACGAAGGATCAATCCAACCTTCTTTTCGGTAATAACTGCAGCATACAATCTTGCTGAAAGTTTTTCAAAATTGCACGCCCAGGGTCTTTGTTATCGGGATATATCTTTAGGGAATGTCTTTTTTAATCCTGATAATGGGGATGTACTCATCTGTGACAATGATAATGTCTGTTATAATAATGATACTTCCACATCTGGTATTGGTGGAACTCCTGGATTTGTTGCACCAGAAATTGTAATGGGAAAGGATCATCCTAATAGAAATACTGATCTATATTCATTATCTGTATTACTCTTTCATTTGTTGTTCATTTCTCACCCCCTTGATGGAGTTCGGGAAACTCAAACCGAATGTTGGGATTTTGAAGCAGAAAAAAGAATCCATGGCTCTCAAGCGCTTTTCATCTTCGATCCTGTAGATTCTTCCAATCATCCGGATCCTGATTTTCATCAGAATGCATTATTATTTTGGAATATTTACCCGAATTTTATTAAGAATTTTTTCATCAAAGCCTTTACTAAAGGACTTTTTGATCCTCATCATGGCAGAGTGAGAGAAAATGAATGGAAATTAGCATTAATTCAACTCCGGGATTCAATATTATATTGTTATCAGTGTGGATATCAGGGGTTTTATGATTCTAGTATAATCAATAATTCTGAAGCACCATTGAATATCTGCTGGAATTGTAAAAATCAAATTTTTATTCCACCCCGTATCAATATTGGAAATAATGGGATCGTGATGCTAAACTCTAATACGAGGATTTATCAACATCATCTGAATCCCCTATCATTTGATTTCACCAATCCGGTTGCTCAGGTTTCCAAGCATCCAACATTGAATATGTACGGATTGCAAAATCTAGGTACAACCTCATGGATTGTAACTTCTTTTAATGGAAATAATGCAGAAGTTCCTCCCATGAAAAATGTTCCTCTGAAAGATGGAATAACTATAGATTTTGGGACCATAAAAGGTGAAATCAGAGTATGAAAATAAAAAATAAGTCCATTATGATCAGATCGATGAATTCAAATTCAAAGAGATTAAAGAATTAATTGAAATGATTACCGCTTCGGAGATTCAAGAGACATTACGGGATCTTTTAGCTCATTATGGACCCCCTAGTGACTCAAATTCCCAAATGTATAGTTCAGTATTAAAACGTACCCTTGCAAATGATCCTCGTGAAGCCGGGCTACTAGAACTCTCAATTGATCAGAAGATTCCTACCCGCCTGTATGCACAAAAAGAAAATCCTCAAATTATTGATCAACTAGTTCAGGAACTTATCGTTAATCAACGGATAAATAGCCATGCAGCCGAATGGATCGTAAAAACCTGGGCAAAATCGATGGGGTTGAATGTTGCTTCATGTCAGCCTTTGGTTCAGCAAGAAACGCCGAATCCAAGTAATTTCAATAACCAGCAACAGTCATATCAACCACCTGTTAATGCTCCTCCTGGTGTACAAGGAGTGTCGACTCCGAATATCTGGAATAACCCGCAGCAGTCATATCAATATGGTGAATATATTAACCAACCCAATAATACCAGCCCACCTATCATGGTTGATGACCAAGAAAAAAATAAATATTGTCCTGGATGTGGGAAAACATTTCCTGAGAATGCGAATTTTTGCCCTTTTTGTAGTTATCAGATAAAACGCGATAACGAGGTAGAGCCAAATTTAGTCTATGGATATCAAAAAGGTTTTATTGATAATACGAATGAAAATGCGAGGGATAACGGTATAAAAAAGGAAGATGAAAAAATTTATGATAATATCAGATTATCCAATTTTACTTCTGATATTCCTACCCTAGTTATATTATTGGGAAGTGTAATTTGCTTATATTCATTAGTATTTTTGCCTTTTGAATCGAATCTGTTTTTAACAACTACTTTATATAGCGATTTTTTCATATTTTTGCTTTACTTATTTTTAATTATTTGGATTTACTCCGGATTTTACCATAAATATTCTGAGATATTTCATGGATTATATACTCTTATCGGGGCTGCCCTCGTTCTTCTAACAGTATATTTGGGATTATTCCATTACTTCTCTCCTTCTACTCCTGCTATAGGGTTTTATACTGCATTCTTAGGTTCTGCATTAGTTTTAGCGGGTGGATATTATTACTCGTTATCATGCAGAAAACCGGGTCAAAAAACGTTCCAACTATCCACTGTCAAAGATTATGTAAATTCCCATAATTCTAATACGATTGAAGAATATCGAAGAACTTGTAAAAACTGTGGAACAGTATGGCATTCATTGAAATCACGAGAAACCCGAATTCTTATAGAAAATACAGTTGAAGGATTAGGAATTACTTTAAAAGCCAGTATACCCTGTGTAAATTGTTGTATGTATTTTGGTGGGCGTTTAGATAACAGTCGAGGAAGAGCTAATAATAATGAGTTAGTGAGATTAAAAACATGTCCAAAGTGTGGCTCAGCTGTTTATACTGAAGAGATACTGTCTCATGAAAAATAACCCTCTCGTAATCCTTTCAATAATTGGAATTCGCAGGATATGGCATGGAAAGATTGGAAGAACTTATAATAAGAAAAGGTTTATTATTTGTCGATTTTATCCATCATGTTCAAATTACGCAATAATGGCATTAGAAAAATATGGATTTTTTAAAGGATGGGCTCTTACAATTAATAGACTTAGCAGGTGCAATCCCCGCAATACTGATTCATGCATCGACTTCCCATAATAGTCATAAATTTGTTTTATTGAATCAGTACTTTAGGATATAAGGGTTTTATATCTAAAATCTCCGGGGCATCTATCATTCCCCACCAGCCTCCCCCGCTGGGGGGCTAAAAAACTTCTACTACTTCGCTCCGGCTGTTAGCCTCCGCTCGCTGGGAGTTTGTACGCAATAGAACAAAATTTTTTCTCTAATCCGTCACTTGAGTATATTTGGCTCAGTCTGAAAATCAAGTGATAGAAGTAGTCAAACATTGTTGACGAATATCAATTCAACCATAGGGAAACCAGAAATAATCGGCTTAAGTTGATATTCACTCTTTTATGGAGTCTTAAGATTTCAACGAGCCATGAAAATAATCAACTATGTTCTCTAACCTGAACTCCGGTCGTTGTAGGGAACATACTCTTCAATTATACACAATTTTTAAAAAATCATGAGTTATATAAGATAATCATTATTATTATGATCCCTATCATCTTGGGGATTATATAGTTATACAAACATTACTTTTATTTACATAGTATTTCCTCCAATAAGGGAAATAAGAACACTGTCATAACATTTTGACCATGGCGGATAAAATTTCTTCAAAAAATGTAAGGGTTATGCAAAGTAATCTTATGTCGACTTCGCATCCTTGGGAAAATTTCAATGAATTATTGTAACTATTCAGGGTTCATATCGCCAAACAGGAAAAGAAGGTACATCAAGTCATTAAGATCTGATCGTATGAGTCTTTGGCATCCATGGATTATTGTTAAACGCAGCATTAATCGCCTCAATGACCCTTTCACCATTCTTCCTGATTGTTGAGATGTAATTTCTGATCAAAACTACCGCTTCAGCGGTTGCTCTGTCCCTAAACCCTCCAGAGATTTTCCTTTTTACCTTCATCATCCGGATATCCCGCTCCGCGAGATTATTATCAAATGGAACACGAATATGTTCAATAAATCGCAGGATACTGTCTTTATGGATGTCAAACCTTTGGAGCAGGTTTCTGGCAAAACTCTTTTTCTTCCTTCCTCTCTTTCCGGGGATATGGATGGGTAGCGGATTCTCATCGAGTCCTGCTTGAATTAGTTCATCATATGAACTTTTAATGCTGTTACCATAATCTATGGTATGGGAATATCGTCCAAATGAAACAGTTCCTTGAGATATTTAGCCTGTATCTGTAATTCACTTAATATATTTGGTCATTTTTGTTCTGTTTCCTCTTCTACCCGTTTAAGTTCTCGAAGAATATAAGCACAGCAGAAACTGTGTTTGCAGGAGAATGAAAGATATGGATTCCAAAAATCGTGAACACTTATTCCCGTGTAATTTGGAAGAATTCCGATGTTATTAATCCCTTGAGTTTCTCTTTTCGTCTGAGTTGAGTAAGAGGTTAGTTGAGATGCACTGGTGACATGAAGCCAATAGATTTTCCTTCAACTCTGACCCCTGTTTAATCGTTGTGGATTACAGGTTCGCATTTAAGAGCGTTCTTAACCGATTCATGATACAATATGAGTTTCTCTGACAATGTGCGAGTAATATTGATAATTGTTCCAGGACTGATGGAGATACCAAAAAGGATCATAACAGGCCTCGGTTGTCCGATCGTATGGGATAAACTGATAAGGAACGAGATAACTCAAATTGGCCTTGATTTTTGATCCATATTGAATGGGTTGTGTGACCCCCTGGGGAAAGGGTCCTGATGATTTTCCTCCACAATGGGTACAATCCTTTGTGAGGGATTGGTGCTCAATGATCTCAATTGATGGGGGAGGAGGAAGGTCGAAAAATTGTCTTTTTTCAATTCCAATTATTGCTCCATTTTGAAGACTTCTTCCACAACAGGAACAAACTTCAGGAGAATGAGTTTCGATGTGATCAGGATTAGAACTCTGTTCCAGAGTTTTTCCTTTGTGACCGGGTTGACCTCCTGGTTTTTTCTGGGTTTTCTTTTACGAAGTGAGGTTGTACGGTTCTTATGGGTGTATCCATCCGAGGAGGGGGGTTTACCGCTATTGTAACTGTTAAGATTTAGCCGGGATTCGAGTTCAGTTACTCTGACTTCTAATTTATCGATTTTTTCGTGCAGATAATAAATATATGCGACGATTTCTGGGGGGCAATCGGGAAATTGGGATTTGATCTCTTCAGGTATTTCCATTCCGATAAAAACAGGTTTAAATTCAAGATAAAAAGATCTTTCGATTATAGTGGAAAATTTGAGTGAGAGGGGCTATATTTGATGAGATTAGGAGCAGATTGGTTGGAAAGCGCTGAGAGAGGCTGAATAGTTACCACCATTGATGTAACAACCAGACCAGTCGAGATATTTACTGACCCGCCTCTTATTGAGGTCCTTCACAACCTGTTTGAAAATTCCGGACAACACGGTGAAACCGTCAGTCATATAAAAATTTCAGACTCTATCTCTGATTCTGTTCTCATCACCACGATAGCAGATAATGGGATCGGGATTTCGAGCGAAGAAAAAGTAATATTTTTGAGCGTGGATTTGGAAAAAATACTGGGTTTGGATTATTTCTCTCCAGTGAAATCCTTGCGATCACCGGAATAAATATCGGGGAAACCGGTATTCCGGGAACTGGAGCAATCTTCGAGATTATGATTCCCAAAGAGGGATATCGGGGCTGAATGGTTCTTTGTAACCGGATGATGATGATTGAAGACAACTGAATAAATTCAGTTAATAGGATATTACTCCTATCCTCTAAATGGAGCCCAAATATCGTTTTTATAACCCCCTTTTATTCCACGATAACAGGGTAATCCATACTACAAGTCATAATTTATATTTTAATGGAATAGCGTTGTGATATATCCTTAAAAATCCGGCTCCAAATCAAAATAAGAGCCTATGTCGGGCCTAATTTAAAAAATCATAATTATCGCTCCAAACCAGCACTGTTTTAGGGTTGATTCCTGAAAATACGACCCTATCGTAATCTGGATAACAAAGAGCTATGATCAGTACCGGAAATCCATAATTCCGGATCAATATCCGGTTCCTGATTTTTTTTACCAAAAATGGAAATTAAGCCTGGGTTCTGGCTTTGATCTTTTTGAGCCTGAAGAGTTCTTCCCTCTCCATCTCGTCAAGACGCATCTTGATGAAATCCCTTGTAGAGATGAGCTGAGGAATAACCTTAAACTCCAGAGCATTAACCCTGCGTTTGGTACTCTCAATCTCATCAAGGAGCCTCTTCATCGTCGTTTCGACCTCAGCGCTCTTGATGATCGCCTCAACGAGTTCCTCAAAGGCTTTTGCGGTATCATCGATGACCGGGGTGGTTCCGATTACACCATATCCACGTTCTGCAATGCCCTTGCGGACCTTACTGGATTCGATCTCCGGAACCACAACACCCATGATGTTCTTGCTCTTCAGCGTGATGTCAGGGGTTTCCCTGACTGAGAATGCAGCTGCCTTCACACCGATTGAACCCTCAATTGTGTTTGCGACAGCCATCATCTGCTGGGCACGCTGATAGTTGATCATCAATGTACCACGGGTATCCCGTGCCTGTTCCAGAATCTTGAAGAACTCCATGATCAGCCCATCACGCTTCATCTTGAGGATCTTGTACCCATTCTGGGAGAGTTTGATCTTCCGTTTGGTGTCAATGAACTCAGATCTGGTCGGCTTGATGTCTGCCATGGAGGCTCACTCCGCCTTTTTGCGGTACTTGGGGTGATACTTCTGGATCGTCTCACGGTCGATACGGCCGAGCTGCTCTTCTGCCATATCCTTGAGGAGATCCCAGCCGAGGTCGAGTGAATCCTCGATCGTCCGGTCTTCATCCTTGCCCTGTCTGACAAACCGCTTCTCGAAGTTGTCAGCGAAGTCAAGGAATCCACGGTCTCTCTCAGAGAGTGCGTCCTTTCCGACGATTGCCACAAGGCCACGAAGATCCATACCTTCTGCATATCCTGCATACAGCTGGTCTGAAACCTTCTTGTGGTCTTCACGGGTGAATCCTTTTCCGATACCGAGGTTCATCAGACGGGAAAGGGACGGAAGCACGTTGATCGGTGGGTAGATACCCTTGCGGTGGAGATCACGGTTGACCACGATCTGCCCTTCGGTAATGTACCCGGAGAGATCAGGGATCGGGTGGGTGATATCGTCACCAGGCATCGTCAGGATCGAGAGCTGGGTCACTGAACCCTTCTTGCCCTTGATGATACCGGCACGCTCGTACAGAGATGCAAGATCGGTGTACATGTATCCCGGATATCCACGACGGCCTGGAACCTCTTCACGTGCTGCACCGATCTGACGCAGTGCTTCACAGTAGTTGGTCATATCGGTCAGGATAACCAGCACATGGTATCCGAGCTCGAATGCCAGATACTCTGCGGTGGTCAGTGCGAGACGTGGTGTGATGATACGCTCGACAGCAGGATCATCTGCAAGGTTCAGGAAAACTACGGCGTGCTCAAGAGCACCGGTCCGCTCGAACTCAGCCATGAACTGGTTCTCTTCTTCCTTGGTGATACCCATTGCAGCGAACACGACTGCGAACTCTTCATCAGATCCCGGAACCTTTGCCTGACGTGCAATCTGCAGTGCAATCTCGTTGTGTGGCAGACCTGCTCCCGAGAAGATCGGAAGTTTCTGACCACGGACAAGGGTGTTTGTCAGATCGATGGTTGAGATTCCGGTCTGGATGAACTGACGTGGTGATGCACGTGCCCATGGGTTGATTGCAGCACCAGTGATCTCAAGCCGCTTCTCAGGGACAATCTCAGGACCGCCGTCCTTTGGTTTACCTGCACCGGAGAGGATACGGCCGAGCATATCCTTGCCCACCGGCATCTTGATAGTCTCGCCGGTGAACCTGACACCACTGTCCTTTCCGATACCGGTCGTGGACTCGAAGACCTGCACAACGACGATATCGTCAGAGGTATCAAGAACCTGACCACGCTTCTCGGTTCCATCAGAGAGAACGATGTTGACCAGTTCCTGGTATCCGATAGGCTCTGTCTTCTCGACAAAGACCAGTGGACCGGCAATCTGGGAGATCGTTCGGTATTCCTTCATCAGGCTGCCTCCCTGAGTTTGGTAAATTCAGTTTCCATACCCTTGAGGATCTTCTCAATCTCAGGTTTGTATTCCTTGATGTACTTGATCTGTGGAAGATCTGACTTTGACTTCAGTCCGGTGATCTGGGTGATCACAACGCCTGCCTTCAGAGCAGTGTTTGCCTGGTCTGAGTAGAAGCGGATTGCCTTCAGCATATCGAACTGCTTGGTCATGTCACAGTAGGTATCCACCGGGTCGTACGCATTCTGCTGGAGGAAGATCTCACGAAGCATACGTGCAACTTCGATGGTGACCTGCTGCTCATCAGGCAGTGCATCTGAACCGACGAGCTGCACAATCTCCTGCAGTTCTGCTTCCTTCTGGAGAACTTCCATTGCCCAGGTACGGAGCGGGTTCCACTCTGGTGAGACCTTCTCGTCGTAGTACGGGCCGAGGGTGTCAAGGTAGAGGGAGTATGACTGCAGCCAGTTGATGGCAGGGAAGTGACGACGCTGGGAGAGCTTGGCATCCAGTGCCCAGAAACACTTGACGATACGCAGGGTGTTCTGGGTAACCGGCTCTGAAAAGTCTCCACCAGGCGGGGATACAGCACCGATAACGGTGATAGATCCCATATCCTTGTTCAGGGTGTTGACACGGCCTGCACGCTCGTAGAACTCTGAAAGACGTGCTGCAAGGTATGCAGGATATCCTTCCTCACCAGGCATCTCTTCAAGACGCGAAGAAATTTCACGCATTGCTTCTGCCCACCGTGAGGTTGAGTCTGCCATCAGGGAGACGTCGTATCCCATGTCACGGAAGTATTCCGCGATGGTAATACCGGTGTACACAGATGCTTCACGGGCAGCCACTGGCATGTTTGAGGTGTTTGCGATAAGGACAGTCCTCTCCATGAGTGGTCTGCCGGTCTTCGGGTCTTCGAGCTCCGGGAACTCGGTAAGAACCTCAGTCATCTCGTTACCACGCTCTCCGCAACCGATATAAACCACGATCTCGGCGTCAGACCACTTGGCAAGTGACTGCTGGGTAACCGTCTTTCCTGATCCGAACGGACCCGGAATTGCTGCGGTTCCTCCCTTTGCAACCGGGAAGAGACCATCGAGAATACGCAGACCGGTGATCAGCGGAATGTCTGGATTCAGTTTCTCAGTAACCGGACGTGGAACACGAACCGGCCACTTCTGGAGCATCGTGATCTCTTCACCGTTCTCAAGGACACAGACGACTTCGTCGATAGTGAACGAGCCGCTCTTGATCTCCTTGATCTTTCCACCCTCGGAGCGTGGGGGAACCATGATCTTGTGAACGATGTTGGTCTCCTGCACGGTTCCGATGATGGTTCCGGCTTTCACAGCGTCGCCAGCTTTTACAGTTGGCTTGAACTCCCACTTCTTGTCATGGGAAAGTCCTGGTGCATTCACACCACGCTCGATGAAACTGCCCATCTTCTCGAAGAGGAATTCGAGAGGACGCTGGATACCATCGTAAATACTGGTTAGAAGACCGGGTCCGAGTTCAACGGAGAGTGGAAGGTTTGTATTCTCAACCGGCTCTCCGGGTCTGATGCCTGAAGTATCCTCGTAGACCTGGATGATAACGTTATCACCCTTGATCTTGATGACCTCCCCCATCAGCTGCTCGTTCCCGACCTTTACCACATCATACATGTGGGCGTCGAGATTGATTGCAGTGACCACAGGTCCTGCAATCCTCTTTAAAACACCCTTGTTGCGTTTTACTTCCACAGATCTACACCCACTGATCGTTTAATTCTCTCCCGCATTGACAACCCTCCTTCCTGTTCGCCAAGGGTGATGACCGTTGGATGAACAGAATTTTCCAGAGTTGTCCGGAGTCTTGGTGGTATCTTTGCCATGTCGCCGCTGTTGAGAACCAGGATTCCCACGTTGTTATCGTCTAACACCCGGTTTACCTGCTCAACAACCTTCTCCTCTGACTCAACAGCATAGGTCTTTGTGATCCCTGCAAGTCTGAATCCGAGGATGAACTCACTATTCCCGATTACCGCGATCTCCATATCAGATCACCAGGTACTTCGCGATCGTATCACCCGCAAGTTTGGACTCCTTGCCACGGGCTATTGCCCGCAGATTGAAGACTTCATACTTCTTCTTCTCGAGGTACACCAGAATCGGGTGAATGGAGAACGGGTTGATCTTGGAGAGCTGCTCCATATGGTCGAGCTGGGTCTTTGTCAGTTCTGCATCGACCTCCTGCTCGGACTTTTCTGTTCTCAGCTCTTCAAGGGCATTGAGCAGTGCGACCGATTTTATCCTGCCGACAATGGCATCGATGACCTCGTTTCTGCTCCCCATCTGGTTCATCTGCTGAAGTTCCTCAGGTGTGAAGGTCGATCCGGGGATGAAGAACTCTCTTGCATCCTCCTCGTAGCCGTCTCCCCGCATCCTGAAGAGCGTCTTGATATTCTTGATATCAATCTCCAGCTGGACAAACTTGAGGAACTGGCTTCCTCCTTTCACTCCGCGACGTGCGATGGTGAGAAGATCAGCATATAACTGCTTGTAGAGATCATTCTCAAGTTTGGCAAAGGATCCTGCTGAACATCCTTCCTGGATTCCTGCAGCAACGGTCGGGTACATCTTCCACCCTTTCAGGGCGTCAGCGACCCGCTCACATGACTCTTCGCCAAGAACACGATCGAGAACAACTTTGTCAAGACTGCCGGCAGGGATGAGCACCTCTTTGATCTTACCTTCCTTCATCCCCTGCATCTTACCGCGGAGGATGGTCAGGACATTGTAGATGTCCCAGCGACGGAGGTATGCCATCGTGAACTCCTTGAGAGCACCGGGAGCAAGGTCGATGACCCGCTGGTACTCCTTGGCCAGGTTCCATGAGAGAGCGACCTCAATGAGATCGATCCCTTCAAAGGAAGTTCCCAGTTCGTCCACTTCTTTCTGGTACTCGGTCTCCCCGATCAGGCGGATGATCTCAGGAAGGCTCATGTTGAGCATACGCTGGTATTCCTCAGGGGCGAGCAGTTTGGCTTTCCGTACACGCAGCCTGGTGCTGACGTAGATGTATGGTGCCGGACCGCCCGTGTTCTGAACCATTTTTTATCCCCCTGAGTTTATGCGAAGAGAATGTCTGACGCGTCTTTAAGTCCTGACTCCCATACCTGGCTCATGAAGGTATGGTAACTGAAGTCTACCTGAAATTGACCGTCGGTACTCTCGACGATGACACCACCATCGATACCTACCACTTTTCCAAAGGTGAAAACACTGAATTCTGACTCGCTCAGAACATCTTTCAGGGCTTTCTCATCCCGGCCGCAGCAGCTGACAGTTCCTTTCGGAATCTCTGTCTTTGCCTTGCGGAGCAGTGATGAGATGGCACCTTTGTGGAAAGAATCAGGCATGGCTTCGATCTTGTCAAGTGCCTGTCTGTACACCTCGTCCATCAGCTCCTTCTGAGCATTGAGGATCTGGCGCTTTACGACAAGGTGTCCTGCAGCCTCTTCCTGTGAGATGATATGAATGGTGGTTTTACCCGCCTCATCCCGTGCTGCAGCTTTGACCGTCTCTGCTTTCTGCTGGGCAACGTTCAGAAGATCGACCTTCTTAACATCGGCTTCTCTGTTGATTGCCTCAGACTCTACCCGTCCTTTCTCTTTTATTTCTGCAATGACTGCATCCAGTCCCATGATCACTCCTCACTCACTGGAACATGAGCAGGAGTGCCACGACAAGACCAAAGATGACGATGGTTTCAGGAAGCACGGTAAACAGGAGGGCCAGACCGAACATATCCTTGTTCTCTGCGACTGCTCCCATTGCTGCTGCTCCGATACCCATCTCACCAAGGCCTGAACCGACACCTGCAAGGCCTACTGCGAGACCTGCACCTACTGCCTTGAGTCCTGCTGCCGATGCTGTTGCTGCTGCAACTTCTACTGCTATTGCTTCTGCTGCCATATTTTAATCTCCAATAATCTAGTTCTGTTCAGTTAGTTTTCTAATCATTCCAAATGGATTGTATTTCTTTCCTCCACCACGGTAGAACTTGGTAAAGAACTCCACGTAGTGAAGACGAAGGGGATGCAGTCCGCCACCCAGAATACCAAGTGCGGTATTGAGTGCATGACCGAAGAGGAAGACAACAACCCCTACGAGGATAAGAACGACACCTACCGGGGTCAGGTTCGCCAGCTGTGGGTTGATGATCAGACCGATCGCAATGAAATTTGTGACCAGTGCGATAGCAACCGAGGAGAGACCGACCGCGATAAGACGTGTATATGAGAGCACGTGACTGATGATCGTCGGGACTTCCATCAGATCCAGTGCATTTTCCCGGGCGATGCATGCAAGACCGACAACCAGCATAACTGCCCCTGCAATGGTGGCCACGTTCAGGCCGCCTGCAAGTTCAGGCATTTTGGTAAGGTCAGGCATCAGGAGAATTGGGAATTTGGACCAGATCAAAACGATAATACCCCACATGACCAGGATCCACCCGATGTTTGCAAACATCTTCAGGGATTTGTGGTGTCCGTGCTCCATCCTTGAAGCGTTCAGGGCTCCCCAGATCCTGCCCAGGGTAATATGCAGGATACCTATCCAGATCGAGACCACAAGCAGCTGCGGAATGGCAGATGCATGGTGTGCCCCTTCGGCCGTTGCCCCGATCGGGATATGACGTGAGAACCATAACGGCCCCCAAGGTAGGGAAAACCCTAAGAACTCAGAGAAAATTACACCAAAGATGATGCTGCTGATACTGCAGTTACGCAGGACATTCATGAGCTGATTGCCTGCTTCACTGCCTTTTACCATTGATCGAAGCCCGAAGCTCATCGCGAGCAGGATAAGACCATACCCTACATCTCCGAGGATCAGTCCGAACATGATCGGGTAGACAATTGACATTAATAATGTCGGATCTACCTCGGTATACTTCGGACGTGAATAGATATCCATGAAGAGTTCTGTCGGGTGTGAAAAGTCCGGATTGTTATACTCGACCGGCGGACCTTCGTTATAGTCCTCGATCTCAAGTTCAGTAGTGTATACCTTTCCGGCACAGACACGGTCCAGGGTCTCGTAGACTTTGGTCACCTGTTCGGTCGGGACCCAGCCGACCACCGCAAATGCGAGGTCAGTGGTTGCAAACCTGAGTGGTGCCTCTGCCTGCTCGACATCAGCAGTTAGGAGTTCTTCAGATGACATCAGGAAGTAATGATGCTTCTCCCTGATCTCTGCCATCTTTGCAGAAATCTGTTCGATCTCCTTGTGAACGCCGGCAATCTTCTGCTCATAATCAGCGATCAGGGCAGATGCAGATCCGGTTTCAGCAGGAATCGTGACTTTCTGCAGTTGCAGATCAAGAAGGCTTCTCTCCACTGCGGCGAGGTCTTCATTCCTCACGGCAACAGTGATGAACAGCCCGCTTTTCTGCGACTTCTCCCAGATCTCATGTGAAACACTGATCGCTGGTTTACTCTTTACCGTTCCAGCGATGCAACTAATCGAGTCGTACCCGGTCAGAAGTTCCATAGGGAATGGTGCATCAGTAAATGGCCTGAGTGCCTCGATCTTCTGCTCGAACTCCTTGATGGATGTTTCGAGCCTGGATCGTTGGGAGAGAAGCTGTTCGACTTCGTCTGCAATTACTGGAAGATCCTTCTCAATGCTCTGCTTGAGTGCCTGAACCTTGGCCTTTGCCACATCATCAAGCTGGTCTGATCCGATTCCGAATGCACTGGCAATCGATCTGATCTTGACAAGACTCGATGAGGTTGTGTCGGCTCCTTTCAATGGCATACCGATCTTGAACCCTTCCCACTGCTCATCCCCTTTCTCGACAAAGTCGTCGATGTGGAAGATGTTCATGCGGTACAGTTCGGTTATGACCGGCTCTAGTTGCTGTTTAGATGCGACGATGAGCAACTTGCTCATCGGTTTAGGCTGAAACATTAAGTTGCTCCTTGAAGCGTGTAACTAGCAGATCCACGGCCTTCGCGAGGTTCTGCCGTCCCCTGCTTTCGAGAGCTACTGCTTCTGCCTTTCCGTCGCTGACAATTCTGGCATGCCGCATTTCAGCTTCTTTCCGGGCATCAGCAATCTGCTGTTTCTTAAACTCTTCTGCATCTTCCTGAGCCTTCTGGATCAGGTTGTCAGCTTCCAGCTCGGCACTGGTGATCAGAGACTTGCGCCTCTCCTGTGCCTGCAAAATCATCTTTTTGTAGTCTTCTTCTGCGTTCTTGATATCCTTCAGGACCTCAATTTTCATCCAACCCTCCTCTCATTGATGGTACAACTATAAAGTGGACAGAGATCAGTATATGTGTTTTTATTTGTGGATTTCAGAGGCTGTTGTCAGTAATATACTGTTATAAACCTGTTATCACAATCCGGTTTCAAAGCCGCTATTGTTCGCAGATCCAACCTTCTGCCCATCCTGACTTTTATCTGCTTGTGTCCCTTCTTCTTTCCCGGCCCCGGACGGACATCATTAAACCAAACCCTGCACAATGTAATCTCATGCTCCTGCGGAGGGATCGGGTTGAACCTTATATCTTCACTTGACTCAGCGATCAGGGATTTTTCATCCGGGGTATATTCATCGAGAGTTCATGCTGATGATCAGGATCCTGATCTGATACGAGTTGCAGACCTGGTAAACCGTCTGCTTGACTCCGTTGAACAACAGTGCGCCGGAAAGATGAGGGAAGCGGATGAGAACCGGTATCTGGCTGCATACTATGACCGGGAGATTCGCACTATTATTAATGAGGTCTCAAGGCTTGCAGAGGGTGAGATCGAGACTGCCATTCATGAACCCTCACCGGATCCCAGAATCAGGGATGCGCATGATCAGTGTGTTGCAGTAGGCAGATCCCTCGGGAAGATCAGAGAGTCACTCGTATCGCTTGAACATGACTCTTCTGCTATCTCCCGCCAGGTTGCGAATGGAGACCTGAAGAATACAATAGATATCAGAAAATATTCGGGCTGTTATCAGCAGATCGCCACTCATATAAATATGACTCTGACCTCTGTTGATACACCGTTCCGCGAAGCACTCCGGGTTGCCAGGCAGTATTCAGCCTACGATTTTTCAGCCCGGATTGATCCCTCTCTTCATGTTGCCGGTGACTGGCTTGAAGTAAAGACTGCGTTTGATACTATAGGTGAACAGATCGGTAATGCCTTCAACATGATCAACCGTCAGGTCATGGAACTCTCTGCAAATGCGGAGCAGGCTAATGCCAGTGTCCAGGAGGTAGCGAACAACTCTGAGCAGGTTGCCAAAAACTCTGACGCAGTATCTCAGAATACAGAGCAGAGTGACGCAGGGGTCAGGCAGGTACTCAGAGCGATGGAGGATCTCTCTGTCACTGTTGGTGAGGTCTCACAAAAGGCAGAGTCTGTCTCACGGATCGCCCAGGAATCAACTGTTCTCTCGAGGGAAGGATCAGAGTTCGCACGAAAGGCCGATGAGGGGATGGGAGTTATTACCCGGAATGCAGAAGAGGTTGACAGGGTCATCAGCGAGATCCAGCAGGAGATGAAGAAGATCAATGAGATCGTCAGGCTGATCACCGATATCGCGAACCAGACCAACCTGCTTGCCCTCAATGCAGCCATCGAGGCAGCCCGGGCCGGTGAGATGGGGCGTGGATTTGCTGTGGTTGCGTCAGAGGTGAAAGCCCTTGCCCTTGAGTCACGACAGTCTGCTGAGAAGATCACCGACATGATCGGTAACCTTCAGAAGAAGTCACAGATCGCAACCGATGCGGTTTCTGCAACTTCGACCGCAGTGAAAGATGGGAATGTGATGCTCTCAGATACCCTGCGTATCTTCGGACGCCTTGTCACTTCGGTTGAGGATATCTCATCTAACATCGAGCAGGTTGCCAGTATGAACGAGGAGCAGGCCGCTGCTGTCCAGGAGATCACGAGCAGCATGCACGAGGTCTCTGCCATGCTCAAGGATACCGCCAGAGAGGCTGTCGAGTCTGCTCATGCAACCGGTGAGACATCTGCTTCAGCAAACCAACTCAGGGTTATCGTCGACCAGGTAGCAGGCATTGCTGAGCAGGTCTCGGTCTCAATGGCACGATTCAGGCTGTAATCTCTCTTTTTTCTTCTTTTTTGGAGCATGCCTGTGTGTGATCACAGGCTATAAATGCTGATACACGATTCTGTTAGTACGGTACACGTCTTTGCTGGGGGTGGGGATGGATCTCGCGCAGTCAATACTGAAAGAACTGATCACGCTTCAGAGTAAAAACGAAGAACTCGCCAGAATAATCACCAAACTCGAGCATGAATCTGATATTATCATCAGGCAGTTTGAGACAAAGATAGAGGAACTGCAGAAGAGTCTCAAACACGAGCAGGATGATAAATCACGAGCTGCCAGGAGATATGACGCAGAAATTCATACGCTGGAGGAGGCGCGAGACGCGCTGATCAATGAGATCAGCGAAGTCAGGAATACCTTCCAGACCAGAGTGCATGGTCTTGAGGAGAAGATCCAGTTACAGGTCATCGACCTCGATGAAAAAGAGAAGGAATCTGCCGCTCTTCTCGAAGAGAAAGACAATCTGGCAGCGGTATATGATGAGAAGATCACCTCCCTGCAGATCAGTTTGGCAGATCAGGCTGCAGCTGCCCGGCATGAGCAGGATCTTCTCTCATCCCAGTCACGGGCACTTGCAGAGACCCTGAAACAGGATCGCGACCGGTTCACCTCTCTGGTGAAGAAGAAGGAAGAAGATCTTCATACCGCCGGAGAAGCCCTCAGGGCAATGGACCAGCGTCTCCATGAGTATGCAGACCGGGAGAAGGCTCTTGAAGAGCAGTCACGTGAGACTGTTGAGCATCTGCACCGTTTGATCAACACCGAACGTCAGATCAGGACCCGTGAGCTCAAGGAGCGGGATCTCCTTGAGAAAGGTCTTGAAGAGCAGTTGAGATCGAGTCGGCAGGCTCTGACCGATCTTGAAAACCGGTACAAAGAGGATACCGGCAGTGCTGCCCAGGAGATCGAACGACTTCAGAACATTTTTTCAGATGAGAGCGTGGCGCGGCGGCGGTTTGAACAAGAGAACCTGATTCTTTCTGATCGTCTCACTGCTTTGGAGAAAGAGTATGATGAGAAGCTGGCCGGGTTTAGATCCGAGTTTTTACTAGAGAAGGAGAGTCTCCTTGATCAGGTCAACAGGCTGCACGAAGAACTACAGTCAGTAGCTGATTCTCATACCCTGGGTATCAGAGCCAGGGACGAAGAGATCTCTTCTCTCATCAAACTAAGGAACGAACTGCAGGATTCACTCCGGACTACTGCAGAAGAGAACCAACAGGTGCAGGATGAACTTGCGAAAACAATCCTGCAGCATGGGGACGTAAAGGCCCGGCTTGAGCAGGCAGTAAGTTCTGCCGAGTCAGAAGTGGCACACCTCCAGAGCCGCATTGGTGATCTGGAGAGATCCCTCAGACAGGAGAATGAACACCTTGTCAGGGAGATAGCAGAGGAGAAGAAGAGATCTGCAGAGACTGAACTGACATATCTGAATGAGATCGCCTGTGCCAGGAATGAGCTGGAAGAGCTTGGCGCTGAGCGGGATCACCTGTTATCTGAGAGCCGGGTCCGGGACGATTATTTCCGCGATGAGATCAGCGGACTTCATCAGGAACTTGCAGATCTCCAGGCAACCTCCAGAGCACAGGAAGAGGCTCTCCGAAATGATATCGCACTTCGTGAACGTCAGATTCTGGATTTATTCACCAATAATGAGGCATTACGTGCCGAGATCGACCGGGTGAGACATCAGTACATCAAGCTCCAGGAGACGATCAGGGCCGAGAAGGATGAGTCTGTTCACGCTCTCTACCGTGAGATCACAACACTCGAAGGAAAGCTGGCAGGCCGCGATCGTGAAATTGCTACCCTGTCTGAGAATAATCTCCGCCTCGATGCGGAGAATACAAGGTTGATTCAGCAGGTCTCACCTGAACCACCTGTTGCTGCTTTACCTTCTCCAGTTGTTGCATCAGAACCTGTATCCCCCCAGGTTACTGAAACTGCTCCTGATCCCGGTGATCCAAGAAGAAAGGAGGTTCTTACTCTTGCCACTGAACTGGAGGATCCTGCCATGGCACCAGATGCGGCAGCCAAACTTGCTGCAATGGGGCACGGCATTGTTGATCACCTGATCCCGCTGCTTCACACCGGCTCGATCCAGCGGCGGGTCTGGATAGCGGTGGTTCTCTACGAGATCAATGATAACCGGGCAACCCTGCCCCTGATGAGACTCCTTGAAACACCAAAAGTGCATTTCAGGGAACTCATCTGGGAAGCGAAGAACCAGTACCGCACCAGAATACGTTCCGGGGCGGCACCTGGAGAACCAGTCGTGCGTCAGGGTCTTATGGGACCCGGGTTCTGATTCTTCTCTCTGTATTTTTCCTTTTCTCTCGCGTTCTCGTATGAACCTTCTTATCCTGTTTAAAACGCGAAGTTGAATGCAAGAAGTGCAGCGATGATCAGGATACAACTATGCTTGACACCTGCCTTTATCGATGATTCTCCCATCATGCCTGCGATAAGGCCTGAAAAAAAACCCTGCACCAGACAGGTGTGATACAGAAGTCGATCTATAGTAACCATTGAGAGAGTTCCTACGTTGGCGAGTGGCCCTGCCATTGAGAGTCCTTCTTTGCTCTGGTTTGCCAGCACAGTCAGGAACTGGGTGGTAATGACTCCTATTACGAAGATGAAGACAAAAAATGAGAGGTATACGATTGCGGTATAGATGAACATCTCAGAAAGCCGGTCACGTTTCAGGATCTCGCTCATCCGTGCATCTGCAGCAGCAATCCTGAGCAGATCTGCAATGGAGCTGCTCATCGTTGATGCCTTGGTGATGAGGGTGACTGTCCTGGCAATCAGAGCTGTTCTTACTCTGAGCTCAAACCTGATCAGGGCATCACTGAAGTTTGCTCCCCAGAGAATATCACGCTGAATGTGCTGGATCTCGTATGCAAGGAGCCCGAGGTTTGCCCTGGCCATGATGGTGATCGACTGGGTCAGGGTAAGCCCGACCTCGTTGATGCCTGCCATCCGGTCAAGAAAGTCAGGGATAAGTGCCTCCATCCCCCTGATCCGGTTGCTCCATATTGTAAAGAAGACAGCATACGGTATCATGATGATGAGCAGGGCAACCATGCACATGTCGTCCACTGCCATGATCGTGTCATCGAATGTCCCTGGCGGGACATGCAGGAATACCCAAACCAGGAAGATCACTGCAATCGGGACTGAAAAGACAAATGAGTACTCAGGTTTCTCAATAAATCCCTTCATGGGATGGGCGAGCCATTTTTTAACGTACCTGAACTGGTCAAACCTGGCAATTGCTGCAAAGAGTCTCTCTTCGCCAGTCATCTCCCGGACCCGCACATCTGTGTACTGGTTCAGCCATTTGGCTTTGACATATCTTACCGCGTTCTCATCCTTGATCGAGATGGTGTCAATCATCAGGATGAAGATCAGCGATCCTATCGGAAGCACGATGTACCCGATCAGCGAGAGTTCAAAGACCGATGAAGAGCCCATCATGCCCATTACAACCATGATGGTGATCAGAAAGAGCGGCCCTGCGATGAATACCGTTACATAAATCTCGCCGACAAGGCCTAGGAACTGAAGAAACTCCTTCTGTTCGAACTTGGCCTCTTCCTGAAGTATATGCACCCGGTCCTGCAGGAACTGCGAAAGATCTCCACCGCTCTCCACTGTTGAGAGCATATCCTGCAGAAAATCACGCATCTTCTGCGAGGGGGTGGTCTCACTCAGGTGCCTGACAGCACTCACGACATCATAGCCAAAGAACTCTGCATCACGGACAACCTGCCTGAACTCGTATGAAACCTCGCCATATATGGCAGCCATCTCTGAAAGAGACTTAAGGATCTCGAGCAATTCAGCCCCTCCCCTGCGCATTGCATACATGTATGCAACCGCATTATGCAGGCCGACATTGATCTTGGTCGTCCTCGTCATCTTCTCAAGAGAAGGATAGGCAAGGACAGCCTTGTACCCGATAATTCCACCGACAAAAAAGACTGCAAACGCAATGATGAGCTGGACAGCCAGCATAATCGGAAGATTCGGGTTGCTCGCGTTAAGGTCCAGATTTAAAACATTGTATAACTCAGGCTTAAGTCCGAAATTTGAAATAAAAAGAAGGGATGCAAGAAAAAAACCAATGAGGCCTGCGACAATCCCGGTCATCAGGCCGATAAACAGGGCCTGACGTACATACTGTTCAACTGTAACTCCAGCTCTTATCGAGTTGAGATCTTTTCTGACCGGGATGAAACTATCGGGGTTTCGTGCGATCCATCGTCTTACGATAAGATCTGTTCTCATGAGGCGATCCTGTCCAGATCTTTGATGTTATCCAGGACCCGCTGTGAATCGATGTAATAAGCCTGGATAATCTTGGTGAACCTGATATAGTCACGAAGATCCTGATCCTTTATTGCATTCAGGACTATCTTGCGACGCTCCATCTCTTCAAGAAGGGCTTCTTTGCTCCACCCATGAAGTGTTGAGATGTCTCCCAGAACCTGGGATCTGCCGGTATACCGGAAAGAGTCAGTCAATGGATCGTACTCAAACACGGTGTTAACCATGATGTTACCTGTCGCCGGATCAATTCCAGCAATCTCGACGATCTCCTCACTTCTTCTGACACGATCGGGTCCGATCTGTATCTGTTTCTGGATGCTCAGGATATTTAATGCCTGAAGCATGTTCCGTGGCACATTCAGTGGTTCATTCTCCAGCCGGTGAATTGCCGCATCCACACTTCCTGCATGCATTGTGGAGAACGTGGTATGCCCCGTATTCATCGCCTGGAAGAGGGTCTGCGCCTCATGCCCACGGACCTCACCGACAAGAATGTACTCAGGCCGCTGACGCATTGCTGCCTTGAGCAGCATGAACATATCAACAGATGTCCCTCCCTCGGCAACAGAGTCACGGGTGATACTTGCAATCCAGTTCTCATGGAAGAGTGTCAGTTCCCGGGTATCCTCTATCGAGATAACCTTTGCAAGAGGTGGAATGAAGAGCGAAACCGCGTTGAGTGATGTCGTCTTTCCTGAAGCCGTCCCGCCGATGAAGACAAGACTCATGTTATTCTCGATAGCCATCCAGAAGTAGGCGAGCATATCGGTATTGAACGTCTTGAGTTCCATCAGGTCGATGGGAGTGAACGGCTGTTCACGGAACTTCCTGATTGTGAACGATGTCCCTCGTGATGTGACTTCTGTCCCGAAGGTGAGTTGCAGACGCGATCCCTCAGGGAGGGTGGCATCGATGAGCGGGGATGCTGATGAGATATGTTTTCCTGACCTCTGTGCAAGCGTGATTGCGAGAGATACCAGTGCCTCAGTCTCAAACTGGATATTTGTCTTGATGTTCTGTTCTTTGCGGTGGAACAGAAAGATCGGGATGTTATCCCCGTCGCAGGAGATATCTTCGATCCATGGATCCATCATCAGGGCGTTGATGCGGCCCCAGCCGATATAGTTCCTGACCAGGAAATACTCTATCTTGAATAGTGACTTCTGATCGATGGAGACTCCGTAATAGTTCAGGAGTTCCATCACCTTTGTGAGAAGGAGAAATCTCCTGTCCATTCCGATCTCTTCATCGGTGAGGATCAGGACATCACGGAGATCTTCATGAAGCCGTTCAAGCAGTTCGTACTCGAACGGGGATAAGGCAGGTTCGTAAAGCAGATACTCCTTCATCCGTGACTTTGTGTTGAGGGCAATATACACAAGGGCACGTCCCGGATCTGCCCAATACTCCCTGATCAGGTCATATCCCACAGGAACGTCAGCGTCGACAAGTGATCCGTGTTTTTCAAAATTATACTCCTCGATGCCTGATTTTCTGGCTAATGAAAATTTTCTCAGGAGTTTATTGGAGTAGTTGAGATCCCGGCTCTCTTTATCAGTACCCAGGGATTTTTTTAGTTCTTTCTGAGTTACTACAACCGGCTCTTCCGGCTTCTGAAGAAGTGGTCCGATCTTGATACGGGTAACCTTTCCTGACTGCGGGCTTTCTGTAACAGGGCTCTTTAAGGGTTTTAATTTCAGTGGGATGGATGCAACCTTTGCAATTTCCTCCCCCTTCTTCTGTTTTGGTTCTGTGGGTTTTTCGGCAGGTTTTCTTCCAAGTGAGATATGGGGGACCTTAATGGTGATGGTCTTTCTCTTCTTCTGCCCGCCCGGGTTTTTGCTTACCCCACCGTTATCCTGCTCTTTTCCAGCCCCCACCATGATATTGCCTTCTGATGTGACTCCCCATTCACATCATATATATTGAGTGAATGATATGTCATCATCAGATAAAAACGCTGAGGGATTACCTGTGTAAACAAGGAAGAAAGAGTATAAGTATAATCATGAAAGACTACTCATAAACGGGATTTTTCTGGAGAGCAGATGTATACTGAAATAAATCGCTATATGCCCACTGGTCTTTCCACGCTCGATCCGGTTTTTGGAGGCGGTGTTCCTCCTGGCTCTGTTATCCTGTTAAAGGGTGAAATTGGGTCCGGGAAGATCGAGTTTGCATATACCTCCCTCATCTATCTCTCCCTGATTATGGCGCGGGGTTCTTCTGACAAAAAGGTGCTCATTCCTGCTGATATCAGGTATATTACTGTCACCAAGATGCGTGAGGATATTCTTAGGGAGATTGAGCAGTCATTCTCCCCTGATCTGCTCACAAATATCGACAAAGTCCAGTTTGATGATCTCTCTGATATCTACTTTGATTCAAGTCTTGTACCGATTGGGTGGTACTCAGATTATGAAGATATTATCGAGCGGATGGAAAAAAGGCGGAAGATCCACGACAGTGTTCTATCCACACTTTCAGATATGCTCTCCGATATTCCGAAGGAGAGCATGGTCACTATCGACTCTCTTACTGAACTTGCTACCCAGCATATCGCAGCCGGGACATGGCCTGATCTCACGGCATTTCTTCGCGGACTTCAGCGGGTTGCAAAAAAATGGAACACTACTTTTTATCTCATCCTGACAAAAGGCATCCTGAATCAGTGGCAGGAGACAGAGGTTGCCGATGCTGTTGATGCGGTTATTCATTTCAGATGGGAAGAGTCATCAACGGCAAAGCGTCAGCGTGTTCTCTATTTTGAAAAATTCCGTGGCGTGATGATCCATCTTGAAGACCGTGAGATGGTCAAGTTTGCTGTACGGATTACCGCTGGACGCGGATTTGAGGTCAGTAACATCAGGGTGATTATATGAGGGCAGATCGGATTTCCTTCGGCATCAAAGGTCTGGATGAGATGCTGTCCGGAGGGCTCATTCCTGGGACGGTAGCCTCGGTAATAGGCCAATATGGGTGCGGCAAAACAAACTTTGCACTCTACTTCCTTTGGGCCGGTCTTCTCAATGGTGAGAATGTTATCCATATTACTCTTGAAGAACGAACGAGCAGGATTGAGTACTATATGAGGGATAAAGGGTGGGATATCTCTCCATACCTGGGAAAATCGCTCACTATTGTAAATCTTGACCCATCAGACTTCAATCTCGCAATTAACAGTGTAAAAAATGAGCTTCCTGAACTGATCAGACGCAAAGGGGCACACCGGGTTACCATTGATCCGGTATCCCTGTTTGAAGACTTGTTTGACAATGACGCTACCAGAAGGCGGGAGATGATGCGTTTCCTTGATCGTCTTCGCGATCTCAACTGTACATCTCTTCTCACAAGTGAGGCAGATAAGGAGAACCAGTTCTCAAGCAGGTACAACCTGATCGAGTATCTGAGTGATACCGTAATTCTACTACGATATGCACGGGGTGATGCAGTATCTGATATTCATCTTGCTATAGAAGTCATCAAGATGAGGATGTCTGCCCACTCCCGTGAGGTCAAACCATATGAGATTCTCAAGGAGTCGATGATGGTTTATACCGAGGCGAATGTCTTCTGAACTGCTGGTGAATATTTATTACCTGATTATCATTATTACTCAGTATGCGATTACTCATTCCACTCCTTTGTCTGGTGCTTATCCTTTTTACCGCCGGCTGTACACAACATCAAACCGGTACGGCTCCAGCCTCCCCGGCACAGAAAGACTCAAATGCTGTAGGATCCCAGCAGGCTCTTGAATCATACCCGGCCCCTCCGGAAGATAACGCGGTAACAGCCCAGATCAACGAGAAGGATCAGGCTGATAAGACAATTCAGGTGTTCTTCTCAGGAGGTAAAGGTCAGAAGATGGTGAGGAGCTCCTGGATCAAGATTCAACGGGGTGATGGAAGTGTGGAACGGTTTGAGCTCCCTCCAAAGGCACAGAGCGAGGTTGTACTGAAAGGGACCGATGGGGAGGACCAGGTGAGGGTGTATGCCGAGTATTATGACGGACAGATCTACCAGATCGCTGACAAGTCACTCCGCATGCGGCAGCGGCTTTGATGGGTCTGATGAAGCTACAAAATTATTGTGATTCCCTGCTCCAATCCTATTATTTTGGTACCCATGCGGTTGGCAGGAGAATATTGTAAGCATGGATCTGCGATGGCGGGAGATTACCTCCCAGCGGAACAGTTTTGCTGCCCTCTATGCTGCCTGTGAGATTCATGGGTATCATCTTATCTCCTCTCCCATAGCAGGGGGAGACATCACCCTCTACAGTCTCAACTCGATCCAGGCTCCTGGTTATCTTGATGAGATTGCGAACGCTCCATGTGTAACGATCGTCGGCGGACCCCATGCCACCGCCTGCTATGAGGATCTGGTTGATGTTGCTGATTATGTCGTGGTGGGCGAGGGAGAGTTTACCGTTCCAAGACTCCTGGATCGTATCGAGCACAATCTCTCTCCGCCACCGGGTGTTGCAACACGAAACGGATACATCCCTGTTGATCACTCGGTGATCCCAGATGCATATCCGAGCTTTAGTGAGTACAAAGGGTACATCGAGATCTCCAGGGGATGCCCATATGCCTGCCAATACTGCCAGACTCCTTGTATATTCGGCCACCGGATGCGTCACCGGAGTCTTGATGCGATCAGGGATCTAGCGAAACATTTCAAACAGATCAGACTGGTGACTCCGAATGCCTTGGCATATGGATCTGATGGAAGACATCCACGACTTGAGAAGGTGGAACGTCTTATGTCCTGCCTTACGGCAGATAGAGAACGCGAACTTTACTTTGGTACATTTCCCAGTGAGATAAGACCTGAGTGGATCACCGGGGAGTCAGTGGAACTGATCCGGACCTTCTGTGATAACAGAAAACTCCACATCGGTGTGCAGTCAGGGAGCGATGCTGTCCTCTCCCGGCTCCATCGTGGTCATTCCTGCGCTGATGCGCTATCTGCACTCGATCATATACGTGCGGGAGGACTTGTACCGGTGGTGGATGTTATCCTTGGGTTTCCTGATGAGACCGAAGAAGAGCAGGAAGAGACCGTCCGACTTGTCCGTGAAGTGTGTAAATCAGGGTTTGTTCACGCACACCGGTTTATTCCGCTTCCCGGGACACCACTTGCAGGAACACAGTCCACCCCTGTCATTCCTGAAGCAGAGGCGGTCCTGGGATCGCTTGCCCTTGCCGGAAAAGTTACCGGTTCGTGGAACGACCCTGAGTTAAGATTTTTTAGACGGGTTCCATATTAGTACTCATGTTGAAAGCGCTCCTGCTTGCAGATCTGCACGGTGAATACGGGATGATCGAGTCCTTCATGGAACTCGCTCCTGATGTCGTATTCATCGCAGGGGATATCACCAATATGGGAACTGCCAAGGATGTTGATACCTGTTTTTCACGTATCGATGTCCCGAGTTTCTCGGTCCCGGGGAACTGCGATCCCAAAGAGGTTTTAGATGCCCTTGAGCGTTCCAGCAGCGTGAACCTTCATGGTTCGACAATGAACCTCGGTATGATATCCCTTGTTGGTATCGGCGGCTCTAATCCCACTCCTTTTGGGACTCCTTTTGAGCTTACTGATAAGCAGATAGACGATCTGCTCAAAAATTCAGTTAGTAAGATGGAGAAGGCTACCCATAATGTTCTCATCTCTCATGCACCACCACAGGGCATCCTTGATGAGATCGGGGGTAATCATGTCGGGTCTGCAACCGTGAAGAAGTATGTAGATAAATTTGATCTGATCTGCTGTGCTCATGTGCATGAGCAGCGGGGCATCTATGAAGCAGACGGTATCAAGGCAGTAAACCCAGGCCCGGCTGCCATGGGTAATTGTGCCATGATCCACTTTGGCGAAGACGCAAAAGATATCGAGATAAAACTTCTCAACGTGTAGAGAGGAGGAGTTCTAGATAAGAGAGGGTTATCCTCTCTCCGGTCACTCCCATTTTTCTGGCTGTCTCGTCGACGCGTGCGGCTGCTTTTTCTGCATTATTGTCGCTGATAAGTTCTATCTCAACAAAATCTCCAAGCCCCTCCACCTGATCGAGGGAGATGGTGAAGTCCTGGTACTTGTAATACTCCCGCCGCTTGCGGACGACTGCAACCATTACGAAACTGAGGCGGGTGATTATTGTATCAAAACTCTTCGGGTCTGCGATGTCTAGGTTTATCTCTTCCCTGACTTTTGATCCAAGGATCGTGTCCTTTGGTCCTTTGTATGTGACTGTTGTTTTTACCCCTGTCTCCCTGAGGCGCAATGCTTCATCAGTCACACCGAAGTCCCGGTGAGGAGCATTATAGTATGAGTCATGTTCGGTAAGGGTCTCGGTGAGGACTCCACCGGACGCGATTACCTTTTCTCTGACCGCTTTGATGTCCGGAACCCGGACCTTAATCTCGATCTCCAGCATTATCCTACCTTTTATCTATATGGCTCCCCATTTAATAAAGGAACCAAGAATGCCTGTCAAAGAAGGAGACTTTATAAAAATCAGCTATACCGGACGCAGTTTCGGGATGGTCTTTGATACAACCAGCGAGGCAGAAGCACGTGAATCCGGCACCTTTGATGAGAACAAGAAGTACGAGCCGGTGATCGTATGCACAGGCAAACAGCAGATCCTTCTGGGTCTTGATGAGGCTGTCATAGGGAAAGAGCCAGGGGATGAAGGCACCATTGAGATCCCACCGGAGAAGGCTTTCGGGGAGCGGGAGCAGGAACTGATGCGCTCGTACGAGAAGAAGGTCTTCAAGGAGAAGCCTGCTGTCGGCATGCGGGTCAATATCCCGAACACTGGTGAAGGGACTGTTGTCAAGATGATCGGAAACCGTGTGCTGGTTGATTTTAATCATCCGCTCGCCGGTCAGACCCTGAGCTATTCATTCAAGATCGAAGGATTTGTTGAGGATCCGGCCGAGCAGATCAAGGGTCTGATAAGTATCTTCTCAGGGCTTGACACCAGTGTCACTCTTGAGAGTGGTGTTGCAAAGATTGATCTTCCTGCCGGTGTTTACTCATACAGCAGGCGCTTTGTTAGCAGCAAGCCCTATATCACCGTCTCTGTCTTTGATCTGGTAAGCGGTGTAGAAGAGATTCAGTACATCGAGAAGTATCCGAAACCTGAAAAGAAGACTGAAGAGAAGAAGGAATAATCCTTTTTCCTGATACGATATTACTCTTTTTTCGAGACTACCGTTGCCTTCTGGATGACGATGTCTTCCTTTGGCCGGTCGTTTCTGTCTGTCTTGACTTTGGAGATTGCATCGACTATGTCCATCCCGCTGACAACTTTACCGAATACCGGATGATTCTTGTCAAGGTAGTTGTTGTTCACCAGGTTGATGAAGAACTGACTTCCTCCGGTGTTTGGTCCTGCATTTGCCATAGAGATCGTTCCCCTGTCATTCCGGTTGTCTGCAGTGAACTCATCGCGTATCGTGTATCCCGGGCCGCCGGTTCCGGTTCCCTTCGGACATCCTCCCTGGACCATGAACTTGTCGATGACCCGGTGGAAGATGATTCCATCATAGAATCCTTCTGAGACCAGTTTTACAAAATTGCCCGTTGTTATTGGGCGGTTTTCAAAAAGTTCTATCAGGATATCGCCCTTGTTTGTTGAAAACTGGACCCTGGTAGGTTCTGCCATACATACTGGTTAACCCTTGGTGGTGATAGGTTCTCTGATCCTGATGGCATGAAAATGATCTGCGTTTCACCAGCCTGGAGCCGATGTTCTCCTCATGTTGTTTTCTGCAAATCCGGCGGGTGATAAAGATATAATAATATTTATATTATGTGAAGAATATGATCTTCTATATATCGCGTTCTGATTGTACCTGTGTGAAACCTCTGTCCTGAAGTGTCAGGTGTGGGATATGAGGGAGAAAAACGGGCATGATCAGGGTTGAACTGATGTGGGGAGTAAAAAATGGGAAAGAAAAACCTTAATGGGTTAGTTGTATGTTTATTGGTGGCCATTACATCTTTTGTTTTGATTGGAGCTGCTGCAGGAGATGTCGGTATTGAGGCTTTCAGTGACTGTAAGGTAAATGTTTCAATTTCTGATAACTTGACTTTTAATTTTACTAATTGGTCACCTATTACAAAAGGGTATACTATCCGCGATGTGTTACCTCTTCAGTCTGGTTATCTGATGTCTGACAATTATACTTGGTTATTGTATAAAGGGTCTAATAAATATGTTGATCAATTCTCAACAACAGATAATTATACTACATTTACTTTTGATACACCTGAAGTATATCGGTTATATTATAATGCAACAAATTACACTTATGTCCCGTGTGTCAATTCTAAATATGTTGTCATAAATGCTTTATTCCCCATTAATGGTTCGATTAACCAGACCGGACCTACGGTAAATTGGCAGGCTGCATTCAAATATAATCTGTCGGATAATAGTTCTTTACCAAACACATTGGACTGGAATTTTGGTGATGGGAATGTTACAAACGGTGTCGGCTATCCTGTTACAATCCCTCATAGGTTCCCTTATTCCTCACCGACAACAACAAAAACGTATCCTGTCAGTGTAACCGCAAAAAATAGCACTCCTTCAATATTCTCTGATAATTATACAACTCTTGCCGTAACAGTATACCCCCCACCGGTATCTAATTTCACGATAACGGACAATTTTACCGGTAATGTAATAACCCAGGGTCCTGCTCCAGTTAAAGCGAACCTGAATTTTGGGTCTTGGACTTTTGATACCTATTCTGGATCTGGCCTGATTTCAAGATGGAATATCTCAAACAGTAGTGGATTTGAATTAAATTCTTCAGACAATTTCACTCACATATTCAATAATCCTGGAATTTATACAATAGAACAGAATACGAGTACTGAATATGGTTCTAACTTATCAAGTAAGGTTCTTTTAGTTTACGACAATATTACTTCCAATTTTACACCAGTTCAATATAGATGTGCAGCATTCCCTGCCAATGTTACCTTCAGGGATAACTCAACTGGCAGTAACAGAGATAAATTCACTTGGACTTATGATGATGGAACACAAGATGTTAATTTAACGACAAATTGGACGAATCACACATATTATCAGCCCGGTAGATATAATCTCACAATGTGGGCTTGGAATAACACCTTTGGGATCTGGAATCAGTCTAGTCAATTTGTAAATATTACTGGATTATATGCAAACTTCACTGCCGATCCTTGGACTCGGACAATAAACCGTGGGGATGCTGCTGTTTTTAATTTCAGCGATAATTCAACAGGGACCGATCTTGACACAATTTATACATGGGAACTTGAACCAGGTATCAAGGAGCACAAGACCGGTGTAAGTTATCAGTACTTTAGGAATGGCACTTACAATGTCAGCCTTACTGTGTCCAATCCAGTATGTGGTGTTTCAAACACTTCTGTAAAACAGGTCACGGTATATGAACACTTGAATGCTAATATGACCTATTCGCCAAAATGTGGTACCTTCCCTCTTAATGTCACATTCTCTGATAATTCTACAGATACTCCATTTGTCTGGCTTTGGAAATTCTATGACTTAAACGGTAATCGTGTGGCACCTGATGGGGAAGGACGAACAGTTACTCACCAGTATGCATCAGAAGGTACCTATCTCGTGCAAATGACAGCTATGAATGCCCAGCATGAGAATGTGAATGACAAGGAATTTTATATTACTCTTGATTACTGTCTCCAGGCTAACTTTACCGCTAACCAGACCCGGGGATACTATCCATTCACAGTGAACTTTACCGACACGTCAACCCCACAGTCATCAGTTAACACCCGGACCTGGAACTTTGCTGACCAGACTTCGGGATCCGGGGCATCAGAGATTCACACCTTCAACCAGAAAGGTACTTACAATGTTTCTCTGACTGTCACAAACACTTCTAGTGGAATGACCCGGGTCGCAAACAAAACCATCGAGGTCGGCAGCCCGGTGTTTGCAAACTTTACGCCGAACGGCACATCTGTAGTACCGGTCAATGCATCAATGGTTGTCAAGTTCAGTGACCTCTCCGCTCCACAGTCTGATATCACCAACTGGGACTGGAATTTTGATGATTCTCTACCCAATGACACAAACAAGAGCCCGTACCATCAGTTCACTTCCGAAGGCTGGCACAACGTCACCCTGAATGTGAGCAACCCGTACTATGGTGCGTGGAATGTCTCGCGGGCCAGGATCAACGTTAGTGTCCAGAAGGCCCCTGAAGCAAGTTTCACCGTAACTCCGGAGGTTGCCAACCGGTTTGAGAGAGTGACGTTTGTTGATACATCAAAAGGAGAATCGATCAATGGCTGGTACTGGCAGTTTGGAGATGGAAATACCTCAACTGGTACACCTGTGGTAAATTATTATCAGAATGCCGGGACATATGTGGTAAACCTGACAGTTACCAACCCGTATGGGAATGGAACTGCATCAAATACAGTCCGTATTAAGGGTCCGGTGTATGCTGACTTTGTGACTGATCCATCCGGGGAATGGGGAGTAATTAATCAGCCTATCACCTTCATTGACACATCAAAAGGTCAGCCCATTCACTGGATCTGGAACTTTGGTGACGGTAACTCAACGACTACCGATACATCGTCAATCACTCACACATATACTTCAACAGGATCATATACGGTGAATATGACTGGCACGAACTGGGATGGACAGTCAGGATCAGCAGTAAAGACACTTCAGATTGAGAACAAATCAAAACCAAAAGATGTGAACTTCGGGGCTGCAGGGAAGCGATACAGCGGTACTCATCCGTTCACCGTCCAGTTCGAGGACTACACTCCGAACCAGTCAAATGTGACTGAGTGGTACTGGGACTTTGGTGACCGTTCCAACTCGTTCAACACAACTCCGGTTGCACCGTCACATACCTACGTAAATCCAGGTGAGTACACTGTCATTCTCTCGGTGAAGAACGATATGGGAGTAAACGAGAAGACTCGTGTTGCATATGTGGTTGTGGTGTGATATCAGAGAAATCAATATCTGAATATCCATCAATATTTTTCGATTTGAAGCACTTTATTTCTTACTTTTATTACTAGCCTTATTTGAGTGTCTGTTTTACAGACGGATACTCATACTCGTTTGATATCTTGAATCCCTTTATTTTTTGGCATATTTCAATACCTATATATGTGATGAGAAATATAACCCTGATTAACTCCTCTTGCGAGTTGCATCCTATAATGGTATGCGTCACGGGGATTTCCTTCATTCATGAATGATTTACAGGGGAAGTGTGAAGTAATGGCATACAAAACTGCATATCCGGTCATCGCAGGACTGCTTATACTGGCATTCCTGATATCCGGAAGTATGGCGGAGCCACAACAGAAAGGGGTAGTCTTTGTCAACTCTGTTCCAGAGGGAGCAGAGATCTACCTCACCAATGTGTCGGTATCGCCTGACAATCTGACTGTATCGGATACGGAGGGTCTCACTCCACGGGAGTTCTTTGTGAATCCCGGAACATACCGGCTATTTCTAAAGAAGTATGGATTTATCACGTGGTGGAATGAGTCATTCACTGTCACCCCGGGAACGTACCTTAACTTCAGCACGGTGACACTTACCCCGAATAACCCGGTCTATGGTGCAATCCATCTTGACACCAATCCGTCGGATTCGGATCTGACCCTTCATCGTGAGATTCCAAATGTCACCAGTCTGATCTACAGTAAGACTCCTGCGTCAGTGGAGTCACTGCCTCCTGGGACTTATATCTATAATATCACCCGGTCCGGATATTATCCAAAGAACGGGACCACTGAGGTAACTGCGGGTAACGTGACTGAACTTCGGATTAATCTCGATCCGATCCCGGAGACTGCACCGGTGACCTTCAAGAGTGAACCGACAAATGCTGATGTCTTTATCTATCAGATCAGCATGATGAATGCTGATCAGCAGAGTGCACTTGTATCAAAGATGGATGCTGCTCTGAGTAACTTCAATGGCACCCACGAAGACGTTGCAGCAAAAGTTCAGGGTGTTGTCTCAACCGAGGATGTTACTCCTGAGTATCTGAAGTACACAGCAGGAATTATTGGCAACACGACGACAACACAGCAACTCTACTCCGGAGAATACTTCACAGTCTTCTTCAAGGATCGCTACCACTGGGGCTACAAATTCTTCAACGTGACTGCCAGTGTCCCGAGCACGGTCGAAGTTGAATTAACGCCATTCACCAACTATGTTCAGGTCTACTTCGAGACCAGTGTCGATGATGATGATCATCCTGAACTGGGTATCCCCAAGGGAGCCAGTGTCACCTATGATGGCGAAGTGCAGGAGAACCGGACTCCGTGCTGGATCAGTCTGCCTTCCCAGAAGATTGTCAATGTGACCTTTGACCGGATGCCTTTAAACCTGCCAAAGACTGTCACGGTTGACACGAGCCTGTTTGTTGGTCGTCCCTCAAAATGGGGTCAGATCATCAGCCTTGATCGTGCCACATACTTCATACAGGCAGCGTCAGACGAACACTCATCGATCCAGCCATCAGGTTTGATCCCGGTTATTGCAGGAGAGACTAAAGAGTTTACCCTGAGCGGAGAACATCCGGCATATCTTGCACACAACCTGACTGTGGACCGGACGAGCGAAGGAAAACCTGTATTCAATATCACCTATAATCTCGAAAACGTCACATATCCACATGAGAAGACACTTGGCAATGCAACGCTCTATCTGAATTCCCTCAAAAAGCAGGTGGCTGTTAATGCAACTGTCGGAAAAGGCGGTTCAGTCAACAACGCAGGAATAACCTTCTATGACTACGGAGATGACAGTGCAGCCTATAACTTCTCACCAGAGACAGACTACCAGGTCAAGCAGTTGTATCTGGATGGTGAGCCGGTTCCATATGCACCGTCCTATGTGATTCAGGGTTCGAAGATGACATACAACCATACGTTGTACTGCACCTTCCGACCGACAAAAGTCACTGTCTTTGCAAATTATTCAGCAGGAGGAAAGATTGATCCATCTGATCCCTATCAGGTGGATTATGACGGATGTACGAAGAATACCACCGGTGTTCCTGATCCTGGATACTACCTCTCGTACCTCAGACCCGAGTTTGAATCAGGTGATTCATACATGGAGTCCGAAGGCTTCAAGACCAACTTCCAGATCTGCAACCTTCACACCAACCTCACCTGGCATGCTGTCTTTGAGAAGCAGTGGTTCAATGTAACATCCTCTGCTATCCCTACAAATGCCGGGATGATCGTTCCTGCCGGTGACTCGACAGCAACGTATGGGCAGATAATGACCTTCAACTCGACAGCCTTCTCTGGATACCAGCTTGCAGATATCACTGACAACGGAGTTTCCAAGGGCCCGATCAGTTCCTATACCGTCAATGTTACTGAGAACCACGAGATTATTGCACATTTTCAGCCTGACGTCCTGACCATCACGGCGGTTGCTGGTCAGGGCGGTCAAATCGAGCCCAATGGCACGGTTAATGTTACCTTCGGGAACACCCAGTGCTTTAACATCACCGCATTCAGTAACTACTTCATCTCCAATGTGGAGGTTGATGGCGTTAGTCAGGGTAACAATACCAGTCCGATGACGTATTGCTTCCCGAATGTGACAAAAAATCACTCGATTAACACAAGTTTCAGCAAGTATGCCTACACTATAACACCATCAGCAGGAACTGGTGGAACCATCTCACCATCAACTCCACAGAATGTAACCATTGGTGACTCTATCAGTTTCACCATCGCAGCAAACCCATGCTACACCATCGGCGATGTCATCGTTGACGGAGTAAGCAGCGGTCCGCAGGTCAGCCCCTATGTGTACACATTCCCGAATGTGAATGCTGATCACACAATCCAGGCAGTATTCCAGATCAAGACATACAACATCCTGGTCAACCAGTCCAATGGTGGTAACATCTCACCGGCAGGAACAAATGGAATCGTCCAGGTAAACTGCGGGTCAAGCCAGATCTTCACCATGACTCCTGACACAGGGAATGCACTCTACGATCTGATCGTGGACAACACCTCTGTAGGCCCGATCAATCCATACACCTTCCTGAACATCAGTTCAGATCACACTATCGAGCCGGTCTTCGTGCTCCCTCCAGTGCCTGACTTTGAGGCAGATCGTGTCAGAGTTCCACCAAAGTACCCGGTCACATTCAAAGATCTCACCATAAACAACCCGACTGACTGGCTCTGGGACTTTGGTGATGGTGAAGTGACCAATGTACGCGAGCCGGTTCACCTCTATGCCAAGACCGGTAACTACACCGTCAAACTCACGGCCTTCAATGCAGCTGCGCCGACTGGTGTTACAGTTGAGAAGAAGGATTACATCACGGTGACCACCGATCCGATTGCATGCATGATGGCAAAACCACTGGGAGGAACTGTGCCTCCTGGATTAACCGTCGAGTTCACTGACTGTTCACTGAACACAGAGGATGTCTCATGGGGCTGGGTCTTTGGTGACAGCAGTGCCGGTTCACTCTCAAAGAACATCACGCATACCTACACTGCACCGGGTGTCTACCAGGTAACTCACCAGGTTGACAAACCGTTCACTGCAAAGGACTATGCATATGAGACGATCACCGTCATGCAGCAGCCGGTTGCTGACTTCATGGCACACCCACTCTCTGGTAAGTCACCGCTCAGTGTCCAGTTTGAGGACAAATCACAGGGCTTCCCGACTGAGTGGTTCTGGAACTTTGGTGACAGCACAGCGTCATACGATCAGAATCCGCTGCACGTATACTCCACACCTGGCAACTACACGGTAACTCTGAAGGTCTTCAGCGATGAAGGAACTTCAGAGAGGGTAAAGGACGGATACATCTCCGTTCTCTAACCTTTTTTTGTTTTTTTAAAAAAAGTGGTCAGATGTTCTGATCGCGTCTTATGATCTAATTATTCCAGTTCTTTCTTCAGTGCTCCGATCTTGTCCCTGAGCATGATGGCCTCCTCAAAATTGAGGAGTTGGGCTGCTGTCTTCATCTGTGCCTCCAGGTCTATGATCATCGCCGGAATTGATGACTTTTGTACCGGCTTTCCAGCCGGAAGTTCGATCTCCTGCTCCCTCACCGGTTTTTTGATAGTCTGGGGTGTTATGTTGTGTTCCTTGTTGTATCCCATCTGCAGACTGCGTCTTCTCTCTGTCTCATCCATGGCAGTCTGCATTGAGCCGGTGATGGTGTCTGCATACAGTACAACATGTGCCTCTGCGTTGCGGGCTGCACGCCCGATGATCTGGATCAGACTCCTGGCATCACGAAGGAATCCTTCCTTGTCAGCATCGAGGATACCGATGAATCCGACCTCCGGGATATCAAGACCCTCACGGAGAAGGTTGATCCCAACAAGTACGTCAAAGATTCCGAGTCTGAGTTCTCTGATGATCTCGGTCCGCTCAAGGGTGTCAATGTCTGAGTGAAGGTACCGTGTCTTCACGCCCCGTGCTTCAAGGTACTCGGTGAGCTCTTCAGCTAGCCTTTTGGTTAGTGTGGTGAGGAGGACCCGATCTCCTTTTTCGATCGTCTTCTGGATCTCTGATCTAACATCTTCCATCTGCCCTTTGATCGGCCTGACTTCAACCACCGGATCGATAAGGCCGGTAGGTCTGATGATCTGCTCGACAACCTGCTGCGAGAGTTCTTTTTCGTACTCTGCCGGGGTAGCAGAGACAAAGATCACGTGCTTCAGGTATCGTTCGAATTCATGAAACCGGAGCGGGCGGTTATCAAATGCAGATGGCAGTCTGAACCCGTAATCCACAAGTGGGATCTTTCGCGATCGGTCACCGTTGAACATCGCCCTGACCTGGGGGACTGTCTGGTGACTCTCATCGATGAAGAAGAGAAAATCTTTCGGGAAGTAATCGAGCAGACAGTATGGTTTCTCTCCGACACTCCTGCCGTCAAAGTGGCGTGAGTAGTTCTCGATCCCTTTGCATGAGCCGGTCTCCCTGATCATCTCGAGGTCATACTTTGTCCTCTGCTCAAGCCGGTGCGCCTCAAGCATCCCGAGATGAGGCAGCCGTTCCTGGAGTTCGACCTCGATAGACTGTATGGCCGCCTCTTTCTGTTCTTCTGGAATGATGTAGTGCCTTGCCGGGTACACGTAGATATGCCTGAGTTTCTCAACCGGGTCTCCGGTTGTCCGGTTGATCTCGGTGATCCGATCTACCTCATCGCCGAAGAGTTCGATCCTGATGATGTTGTTATAATAACTCGGGACAAGATCGATGGTCTCCCCTTTTACTCTGAACCTGCCTGGTATCAGTTCGATATCATTTCGTTCGTAGAGATTGTCGACGAGTCGCGAGATGATATCTTTGCGTTCGAACTTCTGACCTACTCCGAGATCAAATCCCATGCTCTTGTAGGTGTCAGGGCGACCGAGACCATAGATACATGAGACTGAAGAGACGACGATCACATCACTTCTACCAAGCAGGGACGCAGTAGCCGAGAGCCGCATCATCTCAATCTTCGGGTTTATCTGTGCGTCCTTCTCGATATACTGGTCTTTCTTTGCGATGTAGGATTCAGGCTGGTAGTAATCGTAGTACGAGACAAAGTACTCAACTCTGTTATGCGGAAAGAACTCCCTGAACTCATGGTAGAGTTGGGCTGCAAGCGTCTTGTTGTGGGCCAGCACCAGCGTTGGCATGTTCAGTTCAGCGATCACATTTGCCATCGTGAAGGTCTTCCCTGATCCGGTGACCCCGAGAAGGGTCTGTGCCGGGAATCCCTTATTGTATCCTTCCACCAGTTCCCGGATTGCTTCAGGTTGTGACCCCCGTGGCTGGTACTCTGATACGATCTGAAAGTCTGTCATGATAGTGCCTTCTTCCGTCTGATCTGACGCTGGTACGTGATCGCAAACCTGTGTGCCTCATCCCTGATCTCCTGGACAAGAAGAGATGCAGGGCTCTTCTTTGAAAGAGGAATCGGTAGGGCTCGTTTGGTGGTATAGATCTCCTCTTCTCTCTTGGCGATGGAGATGAGCGGTATGGAAAGATGAAGAGTTTCCAGTTCGGCCTCTGCGGCATGGAGTTGCCCCTGGCCACCGTCGATGATGATAAGATCCGGAAGTGGCAGTTCCTCTTTTTTCAGCCTGCTATACCTACGTTTCACAACCTCGGCTATCGAGGAGAAGTCATCGATCCCCTCCACAGTCTTGATCCTGAACCTCCGGTAGTTCTTTTTGTCAGGTCTTCCATCCCTGAAACTCACCATGGATCCAACGGTGCCTGTACCTGAAAGGTGGGAGATATCAAAGCACTCGATTACTTCAGGAGGACCTGCCAGGTTCAGGGCTTCTCCAAGTTCGATAACTCTCATCTTTCCGGCAAAGAACGAGGCTTCAATGTTCTTCATCACAAGATCCAGAAGGTGTTTTTTTGCCCCTTGTATAGGAACTGTAAGGGTCACTTTGGTCTCTCTGATGTTTGACAGATACTCTTCGATTGCAGTATCAGGGATCACTGGCAGGATCAGTTCGTTCGGTGGCCGCACATTTGCATAATACTGGATGATAAATTCCTCAAGAAACTCCTCAGTCTCTGGAAAGACAAACTCTTCCTTGCTGGTGAGGGTCCCCCTTTCGATAGTGAAGAGGATCAGGTATACTGTCCCTGATACGATCTGGTAGTTGATGATGTGTTCATTTGCCTGCTTCTGCCGCTGAACATACTGCCGCTCAGAAAGGCGTTCGATGGCAGCGATCTGATCCCTGATTGCAAGTGCCTGTTCGAACTCCTCCCGCTCTGCATGCCCTGCCATCTCCTCTTTGAGACTGGCGATGAGATCCTGGTTCTTTCCTTTTAGCAGGAGATCAGCACTCTTTACCTGGTACTGGTACTCCGGCTCTGATACCTTCCCCTGACATGGGGCAGAGCAGGTTTCGAGATGTGAGCGAAGGCATGCCCGTTTTGTCATCTTTCTGCATGTTCTCAGGTGAAAGGTCTGTTTGATGAATGCGAGGACCTGGTCACGTTCAGCAGCAGAGACGAACGGACCATACAGAGATCCACCCTTTTTTCCTCCCCTGTACCTGGCTATGCCTATTCTGGGAAAGGGATCATCGCTGATCCTGATGAATGCGTAACTTTTGGCATCCTTGAGATCTATGTTGAACTTTGGCTGATGCCGCTTGATCAGCGTATTTTCAAGGATGAGTGCTTCTACCTCTGAAGCAGTTATGATGAAGTCAAGATCTGCAGCCTCACTGACCATTCGATTGGTCTTGGCTCCGTGATCGGTCTTCTGGAAGTAACTCGATACGCGTTTCTTCAGGTTTTTTGCTTTGCCGATGTAGATGATCGTCCCTTCTGCATCCTTGAAGAGGTAGCAACCCGGATCATGGGGGAGAATTTTGAGATCGATCATGGTTTATCCGCTGCAGATATTCTCGTCGTATTTTTCCTGATCCAGATGAAAAAGAGTGTTGTGTTATTTGTTCTTTTTTGTCTGGGTTCGCTTTTTCACTGGTTTTGGTTTTAATGTTGTCTCCTGGGTGGGCAGGAGCTTTTTTAGAAACATTCCGGTATGACTCTTTGTAGCCTGGGCTATCTCTTCAGGTGTGCCGGTTGCGATGATCTCTCCTCCGGCATCCCCTCCCTCAGGACCGAGATCAATGATGTAGTCAGCCGATTTGATGACATCCAGATTGTGCTCGATAACGAGGACCGTGTTTCCTTTTTCAACAAGCCCGTCAAGCACAGTAATCAGTTTTCGTACATCATGGAAATGAAGCCCGGTCGTCGGTTCATCAAGCAGGTACACGGTTTTACCGGTGGCCCGCTTTGAGAGTTCACGGGTCAGTTTGATCCGCTGTGCTTCACCGCCGGAGAGTGTAGTTGCACTCTGGCCGAGCTTGATGTACCCGAGACCGACATCGAGCAGTGTCTGCAGTTTGTTTCTTATCTTCGGGATATTCCCAAAGATCTCCATGGCCTCTTCGACACTCATGGCGAGGGCATCAGCGATGGATTTTCCCTTGTATTTAACCTCGAGAGTCTCCCTGTTGTACCTGGTACCCTTGCATTCCTCACACTCGATGTACACGTCAGGCAGGAAGTTCATCTCGATCTTGATCAGCCCGTCACCCTGGCAGGCCTCACAGCGTCCTCCTTTCACATTGAACGAGAAACGTCCTGATTTATATCCCCGGACTTTCGCCTCTTTGGTCTCTGCATACAGGGTTCTGATCTCATCAAAGACCTTGGTGTAGGTTGCAGGATTAGACCTCGGAGTTCTGCCGATAGGTGACTGATCGATGACGATCACCTTGTCGACCTCTTCGTCAAAGATGAGTTCATCGTGAGCCCCGACATCGACCCGTGAGTTGTATACCGCCTTCTGAAGGGCAGGATACAGCGTATCATAGATGAGGGTAGATTTTCCAGATCCTGAAACTCCGGTCACGAGAGTAAGGGTGCCCATCGGAATTCTGGCAGATACTCCTTTCAGATTGTTTGCCCGACATCCGGTTATGGTGATAAATCTCTTGCTGGTTCTGCGGTTCTGCGGAACCTCTATCATCATCCGCCCTGACAGGTATGCCCCGGTGAGTGAATCGGGATGTTTCTCGATCTCATCAGGTGTTCCCTCTGCCACGACTGCCCCACCATGGGTACCTGCACCGGGTCCCATGTCTATCACCCAGTCTGCAGCCCTGATCGTGTCCTCGTCATGCTCAACCACGATGAGCGTGTTGCCGAGGTCACGGAGCTGGCGGAGTGTCTCGATCAGCCGGTTGTTGTCACGCTGGTGCAGTCCGATCGACGGCTCATCAAGCACATAGAGCACACCCATGAGATTTGCACCGATCTGTGTTGCGAGCCTGATCCGCTGTGCCTCTCCTCCCGAAAGGCTTCCTGCAGTCCTTGAGAGTGTAAGATACCCGAGCCCGACACGCTGTAGAAAGAGAAGACGTGACTGGATCTCTTTGAGCACCTGCTGTGCGATCTCACGTTCCTTGTCGGTAAGCTGGATCGTTTCAAAGAACCTGATACATGACGTAATCGATAGATCGGTCACATCCACGATCGAGTGTCCGGCTATCCGGACGGCAAGCACCGTCTCCTTCAGCCGTTTCCCGTGACATACCGGGCACTCACTGATCCGCATGAACTTTTCGAGTTCGCGTTTGCGGTACTCAGATTCGGTCTGCTGGTAGAGCCGTTCTGCCTGAGGGAGCAGTCCTTCCCATGTTCCTTTGTGTGACCAGGTTCCCTGCCCCTGCTTGTAACTCATGTGGAAGTTGATCTGTTCGGGTGAGCCGAACATCAGAACTTCATACTGTTTCGGTGTCAGATCCTTGATCGGTGTGTGAATAGTAAACCCAAAGTGCTCGGCCACTGCTCCGACAAGCTGTGAACGGTACCCGTCGAGAAAATTCCGGTACGTGGCGATGGCCCCGTCTGCGATGGACTTTTCTTTGTCAGGAATAATAAGACCTGAGTCGAAGTCCATCCTGATCCCGAGCCCTTTGCATTCTGGGCAGGCACCGAAGGGGCTGTTGAACGAGAACATTCGTGGCTGAAGTTCCTCAAAGGTCAAGCCACAGACCGGACATGCCATCTTTGCCGAGTAGAGGTGATCTACTCCGTCTTCTCCGAACGCGATCACGAGACCGTCTGACCTCGCGGTCGCCTGCTCCACAGCCTCGACAATGCGTGAGTGGTCTGAAAGGTCCATCCGGTCAACAACGAGATCGATGGTGTGCATCTTGTACCGTTCAAGGACGATCTCGTCCTCGGTCCGGTAGATCTCACCGTTGACCCTGACCCTGGCAAATCCCTCTTTGTTGAGATCTTTGAAGAGTTGCTGGTAGGTTCCCTTCTTCTTCCTGACTAACGGGGCAAGGATGGTGATCATCCCGGAGAGATCCTCTTCTATCTTCTCAGCGATCTTCTCCGGTGACTGGGCGATGATGGGGAGGTTATGTTCTGGGCAGTAGGCAATACCAATACGGGCGAAAAGCAGACGAAGGTAATCGTAAATCTCGGTGACTGTACCAACGGTTGAGCGTGGGTTTTTGCTGGTAGATTTCTGCTCGATTGAGATAGCAGGTGAAAGCCCTTCGATACTGTCCACATCTGGCTTGTTCATCAGCCCGAGGAACTGCCTTGCATACGATGAGAGAGATTCTACATATCTGCGCTGACCTTCAGCATAGATCGTATCAAAGGCGAGGGTGGATTTTCCTGATCCAGAGAGACCTGTGATGACAACCAGTTCATCACGCGGGATTGCAATGGTAATATTTTTAAGATTATGCTCTCGTGCTCCTTTTATCAGAAGTCGTCCGCCTGTTTGTCCCGGAGTGTTTTTTAAAACAACTCCGCCATCAGATGGATGAATTAATCTCCCTCCTTACAGTCTGGGCAGGAATAATTCTGAAGTTTCCTGATAGTTTTGGTGAATTACCCGATTTTTTTCCGGGGATGGTAGTATGGCTCTCCGAAATCATCTGCCTACTATGAGCCGCATGGCACGATTATACTTTTTGAGCAATTTTAAATCGCCTGAATCTGGTGTTTTTATCCGATTCTGCGTTTTATCCGGATGGCCTGAACTTACTAGGTATTGATGGGATAATCCTGTTTGTCAGGCTAGTCATGCATGAACAGGAACCTAATAACCATCTCCGGATAATATGTACATCACTCCGTTTCAGGATGGGATAATGGGATTAGATGATTCATTTCATGAAGGGATGAAAGCCTTTCGTGATGGGCGATATCAGGAAGCCATAGAGATACTGCAGAAAGCTGTTGCAACAAACGAACAGAATCACAAGGCATGGAATGCTCTGGGTGTTACGTATTCAAAGCTTGGCCAGTTGGAAGAGGCCCTTACCTGCTATGAGAATGCCCTCAAATATGATCCCGGTAATCTCTCATACGAACAGAACCGCGATCAGATCGTTACAAAAGCATTCAAAAAGATTAGTCCGCCTGAAGAGGACCGAAAGATGGATCACCAACCAGAAGGGCTGAGCGCCCTTACGATCCCATATCAGAAGTTCCTCATCCCGGCTGTTGTACTCATCTTTGTGGCAGCTCTTGCGGTCTATCTGCTCATCATCCCCTCGTTCTTCGGCAGTCACAGCCCATCCCCTTCCCATCCGATCACCCCGGTTCCCACAGTTGTTCCTGATGAGACATCAGTTCCATCAGAAAATGAAACACAGGCCGGTATCTCAAATGAGACTGTGTCAGGGAATGAACCTGATCCTTCCAATTCGGCCGGTGGTCTTCAGCCAACCCTTGTTATCAGCGGTGATCTGAATGGAAAATATACCAAAGGGCTTTCAGAACTGACCTTCACGATTGTTCTGACTGATGGCAGTCAGCCCCAGTACCTGCCACGTGTCAGTTATCTCTGGGCAGCCGGTACCATGGATCCGGTGACTGTACTTCCGGCAAACCCGGCATCAGGTACCATCAAGCCAGGGGATGAACAGGAGGTCACGTTGCAGATTCCAGCCGAACAGCAGCCGCGTGGTGGGGAGAAGTTCACCCTTGAGATCCGGCCACCCACAGGGCAGCCTGCAACCTATACAACATCTCTTCCAGATAATTACCGTGGCGGGATTATTGCAAATCCTTCACCCGGATATTCAGGATCTTCTTCGGCCGTCGCCTCTCAGTCTGGTGAGGCTACCTCCAATCTTGCTGTTGAAGGATCAATAAACGGGTTTTACTCAGGAGAACTCCAGGAGTTCTCGCTTACTCTTCGTGAACAGGCTACCGGATCACCTCAGGACATGAACCGGATCACCTACATGTTCTCTGTTAATGATGGAACACCGGTAAAGCTCACCAAGGTTCTGCCTGCATCAGGAACGATCAACCCTGGTGAACAGCAACTGATCACGTTGAGTATTCCTGAAGACTCACGCCCACGTGCAGGAGACACCTTTACCCTCGATATTAAACCTGATAACGGTCCGTCAGTCCAGGTCAGGAAAGCCCTTTCATCTGCATACAAAGGTGGAGTAATCTCATAACCCCTTTTTCTGGAAAAAAAGTCCTGGGTTGAATCTATTTCTTCTGTGTCAGAGTTTCAAACACAAAATCAGTATCTCACTCCTGACCACTCACCACCGTTGGTATCACTCTCTCCAGTTCCCCAGGTTCCGGTGAATGCACAACAGTCATTTCTGAAGAAGAATGTGAACCTGCCTGAATTTGATCGTCCTGTTGTTTCAGGTTCAGACCAGGTTCCGGTGAGGATTGGTCCGGACATAATTCCCTGGAATGATCCCTTCTGTTTTCCGGTATAAGATCCATCTATGCTGACATCACGAAGAGAATACCCTGTCTCTACCAGGGTGACATTCCCCTTGTTTGTCTTCCATGCGCCAGATATGTCACAACCGGGTTCGGTTGCCCGGCCATCTTGTAGCGGTTCCCATGCAGCAGAGTAACTGACTTTATTAGCCAACTGATGGTTTGTGTTTGCCTCTATTGCCGGAAGTACCTGGACACTCACACTTTTTCCGCCATCCAGGCAGGTGAAGTAGCGGGTGACCCTGTTGAGCGGGATTTCCTCGGATACGCGTTTGACCGAACCGATATCAGCACCTTTCTGGTAAAAAGTATCACCAAGGTACATACCGATGTCAGGACCCAGTCCGGGAGTCTGTGAGTTCTGGTATCGTACCTGTGTCGGCCCGTCTTCCAGCCCTGCTTTATAAAACGGTTCCTGGATTGTTGTAATGGTAAGGATTCCCGGTCCGCCAGGAATGACCATAACTCCCGGAGCAGGGGATGGAATATTTCCGTTATTCCATGCTTCGGAGAAGGAACCGGTAAGCGAGACCAGTGTCCCTGCTGAAACCGGTACTACAAGAAGGAGCGTGAAAATGATAATTTGAAACAGGATCTTCTGCATCTGTACACCTCTGCATAAACTCACCAATTATTGCAGATAACCGTTGTGTCTTATGTCAGATCTGATCCCAGGGTCGTGGTTCTGACGAGAGATTAGGTAAATTCTTGTTCTTCTCATGATGGGAATTTTACCGATGGCTATGAATAAGAGGTTGTCAGGACCTCGATACATGGCAGTATCATGGAAGCACGTGATAGTTCCCGGGAGAACCGTAACAAGACAGCGGTTGAGAATACCTGGATTGATACCTCATACATAGTCCGAAAAATAAAGATCTTCCAGAAGAGTTATGACTACAAGTCAGGACTCCGTGTATAACCAGAATAATGAGGAGCCGTGCCCCATCCTCTCATCTTCTTTTTGTCCCACCAAGCGATCCGAGAAGCCCCCTGACAAGTTCCCTGCCCACCTGGGTACCTATGCTCCTCGCAACAGAAACAGCGATGTCCCCTACGATTTCAGCAGGCTGATCTTCTTTCCTGCTTCGTGGTGTTGTTTTTCGTACAGGTTCTTTCTTGGATTTTTCTGAAGAGTTCTTGCGCTGTGTCACAGCCGGCCCCCCGCATACAGCCTCTGTTCGTGCAGCCAGTTTTTCATACGCAGATTCCCGGTCAACCGGAGTATCGTACTTCCCGGCATCTGGAGAAGCAGCCATGATCTTCTTCCTCTCTTCAGGTGAAAGAGGTGATAAACGGCTTGTCGGAGGTACAATGAAAGCCCGTTCTACAGGCGTTGGTGAGCCCTGTTTATCGAGGATGGATACAAGTGCCTCCCCTATTCCCAGTTCTGATATCGCTTTCTCTGTCTCAAATGCCGGGTTCTGCCTGAACGACCTGGCAGCTGTTCTGACTGCCTTCTCTTCATTCGGGGTTGTTGCCCTGAGTGCATGCTGGACCTTGTTTCCCAGTTGTCCGAGCACATCTTCAGGGATATCTGACGGACTCTGGGTGATGAAATAGATCCCGACCCCTTTGGATCTGATGAGTCTGACAATCTGAACGATCTTCTCTTCGAGGGCTTTTGGTGCATCCTTGAAGAGCAGATGTGCCTCGTCAAAGAAGAAGACAAACTTCGGTTTTTCAAGATCACCTTCCTCAGGCAGCTGCTCATAGAGTTCAGAGAGAAGCCAGAGTAAAAACGTAGAGTACAGTTTCGGGGACTGCATCAGTTTTTCCGCAGCAAAGAGATTGATCACCCCTTTCCCATCCGCAGTTCTGATCAGATCATCAATCTCAAGTGCCGGCTCGCCAAAGAACTGGTCTGCACCCTGATCCTCGAGTGCAAGAAGAGCACGCTGAATAGCCCCTGTCGAACTGGTACTGACATTGCCGTATGTTCCCTTGATCTCGGCAGCATGGTCTGATACATATGTTACCATTGCCCTGAGATCCTTGAGATCAAGAAGGAGGAGCCCGTTGTCATCAGCAACCCGGAAGATGATAGAGAGAACACCGGCCTGGGTCTCATTCAGATCAAGGATGCGGCCGAGCAGCAGCGGACCCAGTTCTGAAATGGTGGTTCTGACCGGATGACCGTTCTCGCCGAACAGGTCCCTGAAAATCACCGGGTATCCTGCATATGAAAAGCCGGTGAGACCAAGTTTTTTGATCCGTTCATCGATCTTTGGATTTCCCCCTCCCTCCATTGCGATGCCGGACAGGTCTCCCTTAATATCGGCAAGAAAGACCGGCACACCGATCCTGCTGAGACTCTCAACGATCACACGGAGGGTCACGGTCTTGCCTGTACCGGTTGCCCCTGCTATCAGACCGTGCCGGTTGATCATCTCAGGGAGGATTGTGACATCAGTCCCTCCCTTTGCAATCAGAAGTGGATCTGCCATGGAAGAGGTATCAGCATGATAACTGCATAAAGGTTATAGCCGCCAGGGACTGCTCCGTCATTGTTTTTCCTCCTGATCGCTTATGGCATCCTTTTCAATCGAATAATTATTGTCTCCTGAAGTCGTTAGATACCAGTATATGGGTGTGCTTCCTCCTCAGGATGAACCGATAGAGGTAGTAAAAGAAGAAGAGCAGCGTCTGTTTGAACCAATATCAGTTGATCATGAGATACCCGGTGAACTTGAAGAGACTGACACCCGCTTTATCTCCAGTACAATACCTGAGGAGCTTGCCGGCTTTCTTGAACCTTCTGAAGGCGAAGCAAAGCCGGTACCCGATGTAAATCCCTATCTTACAACTGCGAGACAACTCATCCTTGAGCATGAGTGGGATAAGGCATCGCCATTCATCACGATGAGTCTCAACCTGAATGCTGATGATGGCACAGCCTGGTTATACAAAGGAATTGTTGAGTTGTATCTGAACCAGGGGGATGAATCAGATCGCAGCCTCCAGCGTGCAGCAACCTACGAAAAAACCAGCAACACAGCACATTACTATCTGGCATACCTTAGGTACCGGACTGGTAACTATGCAGACTCCCTCATACAACTTTCTGAAGTACTTCAGAAGAATCCTGCACATGCCCGCTCGAGGTTTCTCTCCGGTCTTTGCAAGGTGTACCTGCAGCAGTACAATGATGCATTTGATGATCTCGAGATCCTTGTCACTGATAATCCGCGAAATGTCCGTGCCCTGCTCCTCATGGCATACTGCAGGATCAGGACACAGAGGTATGCTGATGCCATATCACTGCTAGATCAACTTCTGGAGCAACATGAACATCATGTTCCTGCATGGGAGATGAAGTCCCGTGCCCTCCTCAGTGAAGGCCGGTACTCAGAGGCAGTCACATCTGCAAGACGGCTTTTATCGCTCTCTCCTCATAATCACATCGCTCTCTATGTGCGAAGCATGGGATATATCAAACAGGGCCTGTATGAGGAGGGTCTCGATTCTGCACACGAGATGACAACATCAGAGCCACTGCAGAGTACCGGTTGGACCCTGATGGGTCTTGCCTATATGGGACTCGATAAATATCAGGATGCCTTGAAACGGTTTGATCGATCCCTGCTCCTGAACCCCCATGATGAACAGGTCACCTCATACCGTGTTCAGGCTCTGCGAAAACTGAAACGGTACGGGGATCTGCTCCAGTTTTATGCACATGTAACCGAAGAGAACCCTGACGACCTGAGGGCATGGTATAACAAGGGCGTACTTCTCCACCGGGTAGGTAAGTTGGAAGAGGCTGTCCAGTGTTATGATCGGGTAATCTCCCGCAATCCACATGAATACCGAGCCATCCTGAACCGGGGGAGAGCTCTGAAATCACTGCACCAGAACTCTGAAGCAATACGATCGTTTCAGCAGGCGATTTCCGTTCATGCTGACAGTGCAGATGCCTGGTATCATCTCGGGCAGATCTATACGGTCCTTGTAAGGCTCAGGGAGGCACTCACAAGTTTTGATCAGGCACTGGCGATCAAGCCGGACTTTGTAAAAGCCCTTGTCTGGAAAGCCCATGTGATGGATGAGTTAGGGATGAAACAAGAGGCATTCCAGACCATGAGTAAGGCACGGCGTCTTGATCCAAGTGTAACCGGAAAGATCAAGAGCAGACTTGTCCATGACTAATGCCGGACAAGTTGTTTCGTTTATTTGTGGAGTCTTCCGATCCTCTCGATCATCCGGTTCTTCTTTGACATTGCTGCTGTAGCTGCCCGGTCAACTCCTGCACGCATCTCTTCAAAGTCACGGCTCTCCTTGTCTACCAGTTTTTTAAGGGGAGTGTATGCTGCCTCTCTGAACCGTGGTCTGAACTCTGTCTCCTTACCATCTCTGATAAGAACCGGTTCTGCATTACCCTTCTCAACCCGACCGATCTCTGCAGCCCTGACACCTGCCCCTTCTAATACACCCTTAACCTCGCGAATAGTCTCTTCAGGAGCGACCACCAGCATTGCGTCGAGCGATACACCAAGGGGATCGATCTCCAGTTCTTCGAGCATCGTTCTGACAACCGGATCAACCAGTCCCAGGACCTGTTCTTCCTCGACGATGAACCGACATCCTGCTGTCTCTGCCATCTCGAAGATATCTCCTCTGAGTCCCCCGTTGGTCACATCGGTCATCGCGTGAATCTGGTGAAGCACATCGCTTTTCAGCAGGGAATCGGCACCTTTGAGGAACTGGAGGTTGATGGTCCTGTCCACGATGTCAGGAAATCCGTAATACAGGGCGGTGGTTGCGATGGTTCCTCCTCCTGCCCCTTCAGTCATCAGCAGGATGTCTCCAGGTCTTGCCTCTCTGCGGGCGGTGATATGATCAGCAACCCCGACGCACCCGACACAACCGGTGAGACGCTCTCCGATGACCATGTCCCCGCCTATTCGCAGGGTCGATCCTGACACAAGCGGGACCTGCATCACCTCTCCAACGGTTGTGATTCCGGCAGTGTAGTCAAATATTTTAGAGACATCACCGTCGTCAGCGACATGAATATCTGAAAAAAGCATCACCGGCTTTGCACCCATCACATAACAGTCGCGAAGTGTTGCCCTGGTCACGTGAAATCCGGCAAGGAACGGGAAATCACTGAGACGTGAGTGCATCCCGTCCACGGTGCTGATTATATATCTCCCACCTGCCTCGACAACGCCGGCATCATCCATCTCATCGACTCCGACATTTGCCCCGGTCTTTCCGATGATCTCAGCGATCTTGCGGTGTGCATAAAAATCTCCGGTCCCTCGTGAACCAACACCGAATTCTCCCATCGCCACACCTGCTTCAGTGCAGCTGAGAAGCTCACTGGTAAGACCGCTAGTATTCTTTACTTCGGTGATGACAGCATGCGCAAATTGCTCTGCATATTCCTGGGATACAGATTTGATCTCACGGATTCGTGATGAGAGATCCCTGATTATTTCAGCCTCTGCCCGGCCGGATTTCATATTTCGCCGGACATAGCCTTCAACATCCATGCATCCAGATTCGCACACTGCTGATAAATAAGTCTTCTTGATATCCTTTCCTGACTATCTCTATAGTACAGGTTCTTTGCAGAACCTGTCTCCTGGTGGGGCCGAACAGATGATGCAATCTCATACTTGTGGATCTCTGCTGATCTTCTCTCTCGTACTTCTGGTATACCTTTTTCCGGTTCAGGTTTTTGCTGACGATAATTATACCGCTGGAGGATCTGCAGACTTCTTTTCAGATAGTTCTCATGCATCTGATCTGCCTGCCACTCACTCCTGGAGAGATAAACTATCGAGTGATCTACTCCAGTTGGTCGATCCATCTGCCTCTCCCTCAAGCAGTACCACTGCAGCCCTGACCCGGGAGATGGAACTCCTTGGCCAGATCAGGTTTGATTCACAGAACCGATCAGAAGTTCATGTTACCCTCACTCTGGTTCAGGACAGTTCTCTCATCAACGTCACCCGGTACCTGAATGAGTCGAGAGCAGATCCCGGTTTCGGCCTGATGACCGGATGGGTACGAACCGATCGGATCTCCAATCTCTCGTCCCTCCCTGAAGTCAGGGAAATACATACCGTCCTTTCGCCTGTCAGTTCAGGAATGATACTACCAACGAACCTGTCACGTACATCTGGTGCTGATAACCATCTGAACCAGACGCCCGAGAATTCATCAGTACTATCAGCGGAGACGTCGGATCCGACAGACCCTACAGATATCGGCATGAGAACGTTTGCATCAGAGACCGCATGGAAAGGAAAACTCTCAACCGATCTGGTTCAACTCCTCGATGATCACTATCTCTCTCCCGGTCAGTCGTCGGGCAATGCGGCAGACCTGATGCGGGCAACCGGAGAACTAAGGGGTTCAAAAGGGAATCAGAGCGAGGTGATGATCACAACCAGTATGAGTTTAGGATCATCTGTTGAACCAATCCAGTCCTTCTTCAGCAATGCAGGGACCGACAGCCGGTATGGCAGGGTTTCAGGCTGGCTGAGTATCCAGAATCTCTCACGGCTTGCACGAGAACCTGCAGTCCTCTCCGTCATGTCACAACTCCCTGCCTTTACGTCATATGTCACTACCGAAGGGGATGACATTCTTCATACCTGTGAAATTAGGAACACAACGAATCTTTCAGGTAAGGGAGTGAAGGTTGGTATCATTTCAGATGGCGTAACCAGTCTTGATGCAGTGGTTGCCGCCGGAGAGCTGCCCTCAAACATACATGTACTCAGTAACAAGATTGGGGGTGACGAGGGGAGTGCGATGCTCCAGGTTGTGCATGATATCGCCCCTGATGCAGAACTCTTCTTCTCTGATCGTGGTTCAAGTCAGATCGAGTTTGTGCAGGCCATGGATCGTCTGATCAGTGACGGGTGCAGGATCATCTGTGATGACATCACCTATGTTGAGCCGTTCTTTGAAGACGGGTACATCGCCCGCAATATCAGAGACCGGATTCTCTCGTATGACATATTGTATATCACGTCTGCCGGTAACTTTGCCCGGGAGCACTACCAGGCACCATTCAGCGGATACATGAACCAGGGATATCTCTGGCATGATTTCGAGGGTGCAAACGGCTCGAAGGATCTGAAGTTTACTGCTCCACCACATTCGGCAGGCCATGTAATTCTTCAGTGGGATGACCGGTTCTCTGAATCATCAAACAATTATGATCTCTTCCTCTACAACGATGAAACGAGGGAGATTGGGAGAAGTGTAAAGATTCAGGACGGGGATGATGACCCGATGGAGTATTGCCGGTTTGTAAACGAGAACGACTCCTCAAAAGATTTCTATGTCAGGGTTGTCCAGGCAGGAGGAGAGAACCGGACGATCGAACTGTATGTTCTGCCTCTTGGGGGAAGCCAGGTCTTGATGGATCCCTGCGTCCCTGAAGACTCGATGTTCGGTCAGCAGGCTGTTCCTGAAGCGATATCGGTGGGAGCAGTGATTCCAGATCTGAATAAAACTACAGTTGAACCGTACTCCTCTCGTGGTCCGATCACGATAAAGTACCCTGCACCTGAACTCAGACAGAAGCCTGAACTCTCTGCGCCTGACAACATCCTTGTGAGCACGGGAAAGGGAATTCTCGGATCATTCTCCGGGACAAGTGCTTCTGCCCCTCATATTGCAGGTATGAGTGCCCTGCTCTGGGAGGCAAATACTGAACTGAAGGCAGATGAGGTGAAACGCAGACTCCTTAATGCCACTCCGTCTTCTGCCACAGGGTGGCACCCGGACACCGGGTTTGGAGTGCCTGATGCCCGCCTCCTTATTCCTGCCGGGCAGACAGTAAACCGGTCTTCAGACCCCTGCCCTATTGTAAATGACTCCCGCCTGTCAAAGCCGAGAGAGATGGAGCAGCCTGAAACTCTTGCGTTGTACGCGGGGTGGAACATGATCTCAATCCCCTTTCCGCTCAAAGAAGGGAACAATACCGGGATTATTTTTTCGAGTGTAAATACAACAAGCCATACCATCTGGCGGTACTCCCCTGATACCCGGCACTGGGATCCGGTGGGGACCAGAGATCTCCTTCACCAGATGGACGTGATCTGGGTTCATGCGGCGAACAGGACCGACATCTCCCTTACCTATGATGATGACCGTAGAAACATGACTGCACGTCACCTTTCTGTAGGATGGAACCCGCTGGGTATCCCGGGAAGAAATACCCTCACGGCATCAGATCTTCTCGCTCCTCTTGGATCATCCTGGTCATATGTCCTGGTTTATGATTCAAGGGAACAGCAGTTCCGCCAGGTGATTGTAAACGGCGGAACTGGTGCCTATTCTGATGCCCGGCTTCTCTATCCCACAGAAGGTTTCTGGATTTATATGAACTGTCCTGGTATTATCATTCCCTGATGCCTGGGTCTGAACGGGAGAACTTATCTGTCTCCATGCCGAGATCAGAGTACCTGGGTAGTTCATAGTGGGGTCTTATGAAACATACTACAGGCGATATAGCGCAAGCCGTATCGTTCTGATAATATCAATACTAATCTGCTGGCTGATCTCTCCGGCTTTTGGTGATCAGGCTATACTGGAGGAGACCGAGCGGGTCATCCTCTATACTGCATCCGGTATGGAATCCCCGATAAATCTCTCATCACTAAACAATTCTGCAGTTGTAGAAAACTGCACCGTAGTCCTTCGTGCACCACAACTGAATTTCCTCGTTGTTCAGATTCCAGTCAACAACTCTTCTTTCTACCAGAATGAGCTTCTCAAAATTTCAGGAGTGAGCAGTGTTGAACAGGACCCTGTCCGCATCCCTGATTCCTTCTCAGGCACCCCTACATCAGATGTCAACATCTCTGACCAGTGGGCGTTCAACCGGACTGATATGCCTCGGGCATGGAGTATGGTAAAGCCTGGTTCATCATCCGCTGTTACGGTTGCTGTTCTTGATACCGGCGTTGACGTCTCCCATTCAGGGCTGAAACCGTTCATCAGTTCACAAGGATTTGACTGGGTAGATAACAGTTCAGCGATGCAGGATACCGACGGGCATGGCACATTTCTTGCAGGTATTGTCTGCGCCATCACAGGGGCCGGGCAGAATTTATCTGTCGAAAAAAAAATCTCTCTCATTCCTGAACGGGTCGGAACAAATACATCCGGTATCTTTGCCTCACGCTCTGCTGTGGCAATTCAGCATGCTGCAGACAATGGAGCCAGGATCATCCTGATGGGATATGGAGGATCGGGTCAGTCACCTGCCGAAGAAGCAGCGATCTCGTATGCAATCCGCAAAGGCTGTATCCTCATTGCCCCTGCCGGAAATGAAGCATCTAACGAGGGTCATTACCCCTCAGATTATTCTGATGTGATCTCTGTAGGTTCTACCGCAAAGACCGATGGCCTCTCCTACTTCTCAAATTATGGCATCTTTGTCGATCTCGTAGCTCCTGGAGAGGGTGTGATCTCTGCGTGGCCTGGTAACACGACAAAGACTGCAACCGGAACAAGCCCGGCAGCCGCACTTGTTGCAGGTACCACTGCCTTGATCACGGATGTCAATCCTGATCTGAGCAATGAAGAGATCAGATCAATCCTTGAATCAACCTCACACGATCTTGGAAGGACAGGACGCGATATCTATTATGGGTACGGCCTTCTGAATGCAGGGGCTGCAACAGCCGAAGCAGAGAAGCAACATACGAAAGGCCGAAACACAGAACCAATAAACCAGTCATCGGGATCAGAGCAGATCAAACGCAGTGGCTCGTTGGGAAAGGGTGGTATTGAGATCAACCTAAACCCTGGCTGGAACTTTGTATCAGTACCTTCGTATCCTGCGTCAGGAAAGACTGGTGGCGATCTCTTTCAGGGCATCAACACTGAGGGACATACCATCTGGAAGTTCAATGCAGTCAGCCAGGACTGGGTTGCTGTAGAAAAGCAGACCAACTTCACTCCTCTTGAAGGGTTCCTGCTCTATTCAGATCGGCAGACATCACTGCCGCTGGTTCTGGACAATCGGAACGGGACCCGTGTACTCAATATGAGTACTGGCTGGAATCTGGTGGGATCACCAAACCTGACGCCCATGAGTGCAAAGGATGCCCTTGTATCACTCTCAAAGAACTGGGTTTCACTCCTCCAGTATAACAGCACCATGCAGAACTACGATCCTGCTATCATCCCAGGAGCAAACGGGTCTCACTCAGACTCGCGGATGCTCTCACCCTTCTCGGCCTACTGGGTGTATATGAATGCAGGTGCTGTCTATCATCCCTGATGAAAACAGAAAAGCTATTAGCAGAAGCAGGAGAACAGAAAAGCAATGGTTGCCCTCGGGGAACGATTTTTGTATGGCTCTGAGATTGCAGGATCTCTGGTGATCGGGCTCATCTTTATCGGGACTGCACTGAGTGGCGATACTGCTGCTGATATGAGATGGAAACTGATTATCGGGGCTGTGCTCTGCTTCAGTTTCTCACTGGTCTTTCTGGTTATGTATATGAACTCAGTGAAAGATCGGCAGAAGAAAAGAATCTCGTAAAAAAAGATTAGATGATGATTGCGTTGGACATCTTGTCCTTCTCATCATCAAACTCGGCAACAACTGCTTCTGTTGTCAGGAGCATTCCTGCAATTGAGGCAGCGTTCTGGAGACCTGATCTGACAACCTTGGTCGGGTCGAGGACACCTGCTGCGAGAAGGTCTTCATAGGTATCCTTCTTGGCGTTGTATCCGAATGACTCGCTCTTGTTTGCCTTGATCGTCGAGATAACCTCTGCACCTTCGCGGCCTGCGTTGCTGGCGATCTGGCGGAGCGGCTCTTCAAGTGAACGTCTGACGATGTTTACACCAATCATCTGCTCGTCTTCGATCTTCAGCGTGTCGAGTGACTTTGCTGCACGGAAGAGTGTGACACCACCGCCAGGAACGTATCCTTCCTCGACTGCTGCCTTGGTTGCATTCAGTGCATCATCGATACGCATCTTTTTCTCTTTGACCTCAGTCTCGGTTGCTGCTCCTGCCTTGATGACAGCAACACCGCCTCCGAGCTTGGCGAGCCTGTTCTGAAGGGTGGTTTTGTCGTACTTCTTCTCTGCAACGTTGAGCTGGGACTCGATCAGTTTCTTCCGTGCCTCGATGTCGCTCTTCTTGCCTTTTCCACCGACAACGGTTGTCTTGTCCTGGTCAACCTTGATTGCCCGTGCCTGTCCGAGCATGTCCATGGTAACATCCTCAAGGTTCAGGTTTCTGGTCTCAGTGATGACAGTTGCACCGGTGAGGATGGCGAGGTCTTCGAGCATGTCCTTTCTGACATCTCCGAACTCTGGTGCCTTGACTCCACAGACCTTGATGGCTCCACGGATGATGTTCAGGATAAGTGCGGTCTGTGCCTCTCCGTCAATGTCATCTGCGATGATCAGCAGTGGCTTTCCGGTGGATGCGACCATCTCAAGAACAGGGACGAGCATCTTCACGCTGCTGATCTTCTTGTCAGTCAGAAGGATCAGTGGTTCGTCGAACTCGACAACACGGCGTTCCTGATCGGTGACCATGTAAGGGGAGATGTACCCGCGGTCGAACTGCATACCTTCAACGTGTTCGAGGTTGGTGTCAAGGGTCTTGGAGTTCTCGACGGTGATGACGCCGTTGTATCCGACCTTCTCCATCGCGTCAGAGATCAGCCCACCGATCTCCTCGTCGTTGTTTGCAGAGATGACAGCGATACGCTTGATTGTGTCTTTGTCCTTGACCTCGATCGTCTTGCTCTTGAGGTCTGCTACAACGGTCTCAACAGCCCGGTCAATACCCTTCTTGATCTCGATTGGGTTTGCACCTGCTGTGATGTTCTTGATGCCCTCGGCGATCATTGCCTGGGCAAGAACGGTTGCAGTAGTAGTTCCGTCTCCGGTGGTGTCCTGAGTCTTGGAGGCGACCTCCTTGATCAACTTGGCACCCATGTTCTCGAACTTGTCTTTCAGCTCGATCTCCTTGGCGATGGTGACACCATCATTGGTGACAACCGGGCCGGCCGGTTTGTCAAGAACAACGTTGCGCCCTTTCGGACCGAGTGTGATCTTTACGGTATTTGCGACCTTGTTAACGCCCTCAAGCAGTGCGTGACGGGCGTTCTCGCTGAACATAATCTGTTTGGTTGCCATAGTTTATTCTCCTCAGTCAAACTTAGCGACGATATTCTTGAACTCGACTATTATGTAGTCTTCCTTCTCAAACTCAACCTCTTCCTGGCTGTATCCACCGTAGATGACCTTGTCTCCGGCTTTGAGTGGGAGGTCTTTTCCGTCCTCGAAGGTACCGACTGCAATGACGTCTCCCTGTTTCTTCTTTTCCTTTGCTGATTCAGGGATATAGATGCCACCCTTGGTTTTTTCTTCCTGTTTAGAGGGCTTGATTAAAACCCGTGGTCCGATAGGTGTAATCGACATACTGATCTCCTTCAAATGAATACTACATTTAGATGTTGATTATTACTTCTATATATATTTTAGTTTCACTCCTGATATCATCTCAATAAAGTTGATATCATATCGATCGAAAAAAGAATGATCGAGAGTACATTTTATGCATCAGCGCTTAGTTCTTCAATACCTGCCAAAACCGGATCTAAAAGATCTGAAGCAGGAGGCCTATTGGCTCTGTGACACCCTTGGTCTTTCATCAGGTCGTGATGTTGAAGATTTATCAATACGGATTGTGCTGAGTCTTCTTGAGGAGTCGTCAAGAAGGGAAGGAATAGCCTCAGAACAGCTTGCAGATCTTCTAGGAATCACAACCGGGAGGGTTAACCACCACATCCGCAACCTCTCACGTTCAGGGGTGATCTACCGGAACCGTAGGCTCATTCACCTTCGTGGGAGAAGTATGCGTGACTCAGTTCAGGAACTGCGTAAGGATGCTGACCGGATATTTGACGAACTTGAAAAAGTGGCGTCAGAGATAGACACCATGATGGGGCTGCCTGGATCAGTCCGGAGTGTAGCAGAGTCTCATGCACTGGTCCTTCCATCCTCCCTCAAAAAGGAGATCTGATGGATCTGTTCTCTCATTTTCCTGGTATGTGACCCCTCCCAGTACGCCTTTTTGCAATACGGACACCAGGTTATCTTATCAGCTTCAAGTGGAGAGCATGGTATGATCTCCTGAACTTCTTTCATGCACACGCCGGGGGTTGCTTCTGATGCCGGGATAAGGAAGGTATTGCATACCGAGCAGCGGGTAAGCCTGAGATCGGGTACGATCAATCCTTCCATGATCAGATCTCTGATCTGATCTTCAAGTCGTTCTCCTGTAAGGTAAAGAACAAGGTCCTGATCTCGGTGTGCAAGATCTGCATCCCTGGTGAGCAGAATTCTATTCTCTGAACTGGCAGTCTTGAGCAGAATTGTGTCTTCTTTCAGGTTTCCTGGAGGAAGATCATTTGCGTTCAGGGTGTCATACCCTAGAAGACGCGGAAATCTGCAGAGCGATCCAACCATCCGGTCACAGATAAACCTCGGTTCTGAAGGCCCTTCTGTCATCTCTTTATGCTCACTGCGATTGGTTCACCACAGTGGGCGCAATGGGTTCCATTTAGGTTCTCAGTATGTACAGAATATCCTGCCCGGTTGATCACGATCTCTCCACATTCCGGGCAGTAGGTATGCTCATACCTGTGCCCTCCCACGTTTCCAAGGTAAGGATACCTGAGCCCTTTTTCCTTAGCAAGTTCGTAGATCTTTTCCAGGGTTCTTATCGGTGTAGCCGGCCTTTCAGTCATGCGGAAATCTGGGTGGAACCTGGTAAAATGCATCGGTGTGTCAGGTCCGAGATTTGTGATAACCCAGTCAATCAGGTCATCCATCTCCTCCATGCTGTCATTCAGGCCCGGTATTACCAGGGTTACAGTCTCGATATGGAGCCCGAGTTCTTTTGCCCGCATTGTTGTATCAAGTACCGGCTGCAGACGTGCCTTGCACACCGATCGGTAGAACTCATCAGAAAAAGCTTTGAAATCCACCCTCCATGCATCAAGTTCCGGGGCCAGTTCACTCAGTGCTTCATCGGTCATGTACCCGTTGGTCACGTAGATCGTCTTCATGCCTTCGCGGTGAGCGAGGACTCCCATATCCCTTGTATACTCATACCACAAGGTAGGTTCATTATATGTCCATGAAATTGATGCACAGCCATGAGTCTGTGCTCTTCTGACTGCTTCTTCAGGAAGAATCATCTGAAGCGGTCTGTCGATATGGTCCGGCTGTGAAATATGCCAGTTCTGGCAGTGTGTGCAGGAGAAGTTACAACCGATGCTCCCAAGGGAGTATGAGAGTGTTCCTGGTAGAAAGTGATTCAGGGGTTTCTTTTCGATGGGATCGATTGCCTCTGCCGAGACACGGGCATATGTGCCTGCGATAAGTCTGCCTTTGTGGTTTCTCCTGACTCCGCACCGTCCTGTCTTCTGATCAGGAATATGACATCGGTGATTGCAGAGTGAGCATCTCACTGAATCATCTGGTCCGGTTGTATATTGAAGTGCTTCCTTCTCCTGGAAATATGATCCACTCATCTGCTACTTCTCCCCTGTTCTGGCGTGGAACTGATATTGTGGTGATGGCCTAGTACCTGTGTGCCAGCCATCAGTTCTGACGGCAACCTATATCCCCCTTTTCATGAAATATATCGGGTTGAATGTCCACCATTGTTCTGTCTCTGGGTGGTTCGATCCTCATGCCTGGGCTCGACTCACCTAATATTAAACCTTATATCCCTGTTCTTGAGAAAATTGCATCAATTCATCGTCTTTTTGTTGTGGTGGGCGGCGGCGGTGAGGCTCGACGCTATATTACTGTTGCACGATCACTTGGTGTCGATGATGCATCTGCCGATGAACTTGGAATTCTCGTTACCCGGCTAAATGCCACCCTCCTGGTTCAGGCACTGAAAGATTCTGCCTGGCCAAAGGTGGTTGAGAATCATACCGAAGCGCTTGCCGCGGCTGAGTCAGGAAAGATCGTTGTCATGGGTGGTGTTACTCCTGGTCAGACCACCGATGCAGTTGCTGCGGTCCTGGCAGAACGCTCCCGGGCCTCTGTGTTTTTTAATCTGACATCGGTAGATGGGATCTACTCTGCAGATCCGAGAAGTGATTCTTCGGCGGAACGGTATGAGATGATCACCCCTGCAAGACTTCTTGAGATTGTGGTTCATCAGCAGGCAGTGGCTGGAATGAATACCGTCATGGATGTCGTTGCAGTAAAGATGGTTGAACGGTGCGGTATCCCGTTGATCGTGCTTGACGGGAGAGACCCTGTAGCGCTTCTCAATGCTGTTGAGGCTGGTATCTGCAGGGGAACTGTTGTAAGCAGAGAGGGAGTGAGCCCGCTTCCGCTCACATAACCAAACGCTTAAATGAGTGGTGTGCTAACATTAGTAGCGCACGGGGTAATAGGGTAGCCTGGTCCATCCTAGAGCGTTTGGGACGCTTTGACCGCAGTTCAAATCTGCGTTACCCCATTTCTGTTTTATGGATTCTTCTGTGCATTGCACGATCTTCCGCCTCCTGTCCAATGAGTATGATCTTGATTCATCACGTGATGAATTTCTTCATTTTGAAAATCCCTATCAGATCCTCATCGCGACTATTCTTTCAGCCCAGACTACGGATCGGACTGTAAATCTGGTAACAAAAGAACTCTTTACACGATATCCTGATCCTGCTTCACTTTCTGTTGCCCATCAGGAGGATGTGGAATCCATCATTCACCCAACCGGGTTTTACCGGGCGAAATCCCGCAACATCATCGCTGCAGCCCGGACTCTGATGAGTTCATTTGGCGGAAAGGTTCCTGATGAGATCAATAAGCTGATAACGCTCCCTGGTGTTGGTCGAAAGACTGCAAACATCGTGATTCATCACGGGTTTGGCAGGGCAGACGGGATTGCCGTGGATACTCATGTGGGACGACTATCTGGAAGGCTTGGCCTCTCTGATCACCAAGATCCCAACCAGATTGAGCAGGATCTTCTGAAGTTGTTCCCAAGAGAGGTCTGGGGTGATATCAACGGCTTGTTTATTCTCCACGGCAGAAAGATATGTCAGGCCAGGAAACCAGCCTGCAGCCTGTGTGTTCTCTCTTCGCTCTGCAGGTTTGCATCATCATCTCATTAATAAATTTGCATCTTGTTACGGCATGTATTTCCTGATTGCTGCTCTACCTATGTGTGGTGATGCCATGGCAATCTCATATTCATCCGCATCTGTGTGTGCAGACATGAATATCAGGTGAGCTGGCAGTTTCAGATTATCATTATAATTTCCAGGTCCCTGTTTCATCTTCTGTGAGCGGATGCTTTGTACCGCTAAAAAATATGAACACATACTGAAGAAGATGATCACACTCACTACAAAACGACTTGAACTCATTCCCGTCACTGCTGAACTCTGTTATGCCGATCTACACTCCCGCAATGAATTCAGTTCCCATCTGCGTGCCCGGGTGCCTGACTCGTGGCCCCCTGCTCTGCTTCCTCCGGAGACTCTGAAAGAGTTTATTGAACTGCTGACAGCTGAAGGAGGGAGCAGGTTATATGCGTACTACTGGGTAAGAACCGGGATTATATCGGATGACCGGGTTCTTATCGGGAGTGGTGGGTTTGTGCTTGGCCCGGATAGTATTCCCGAGCTCGGATACTCTGTCCTTGAAGAATTTCAGAGGCAGGGGTATGCAACAGAAGCTGTACATGTGATGATTAGTCAGGTCCGAAAAAATCCTGATATTGCCGGCATCAAAGCCTGTACATTCCCTTCTCTTATCGGATCAATCCGCGTTCTTGAAAAGAGCGGGTTCGTTCTGACAGGGAATGGTTCTGAAGAAGGTTCGATAGCCTATTGGCTGAACCTTTAACTTTTTTTAATCTGAACAAACAAAAGAGATGCGAGTATGGACCGAGCGGGAATTGAACCCGCGGCCTCTACCATGCCAAGGTAGCGATCTACCACTGATCTACCGGCCCGCCTTACTAGGTTGTATGAACTTCCATATATATTCTGTCATTTCTCTAAATTGGGTGGTTGCACAGATTCAGAACCCGTCTGCATCATCTGATATGAGTAATGAACACCAATAAATAATGTAGCTACAACTCCTGACAGAGTCTGCACGGGGAAACATGCTGGGAATTATTGGTGGAACATCGCTTCTTGAGTTCTCATTCGGGGATTTGAATAGAAAAATAGTCCATACTCCGTATGGATCGTCAGAGGTTCTTCTGGGAACTGGCATTGCGCTTCTCCTCAGACACCAGAACAGGCGTGCTCCTCATCAGATCGCGTATCGCGCTCATATGTCAGCCCTTGCCGTTCTTGGAGTGGACCGGATTGTTGCCATAGGTTCAACCGGATCACTCCAGTCCTCTATCCCACCAGGTAGTCTGGTTATTCCTGATGATTACATCTCCCTCTCCGCATCTTCAACCATCTTCAACCACTCCATAGGACATGTCAGTCCTGAGTTTTCGCGTGATCTGATCAGCCGTCTTGCTGAAGCAGTGCCCGATGCCCGTATTGGTGGTACCTATATTCAGACCGATGGCCCACGGATAGAGACCGCGGCTGAGATAAGATGGATGGCTGGGATCGCGGACCTCGTTGGTATGACTGTTGCATCAGAAGCAACAATAGCACGGGAACTTGACATTCCCCTGGCTGCAATCTGTACTGTTGACAACTATGCAAACGGTATAGCAAGTAAAGAGGTCACCTACGATCAGATCGTTGCGAATGCCAGGTTATACAAAGAGCGAACCGGCTCGATGCTACAGGCTATTATCTCCCGGTGTGCCTGAATATATGCCCGGCAGTGGTATGATGAAAATAATTCCGGATTGTGAATAAGATAGGTTTTATCCGCTCTGAAACAGACCCTATGATTAGCCGTCAGTCACGAAGGAGGAAGAGAGATTGGCATTAACGTCGATCCTTACAATTGGAGATCCACAACAATTTTCGAGTATAACACGTTTATTCTCGGAAAATGGCGCTAAGGTGGATATCTTCTCAGTGACTGATATCAAGGAGAGTTTTAAGAAACTCCAGACGACTCACATCGATGTTCTGATATCTGATTTTGATCTCGGGCCACAGAACGGAATTGACTTTATCACCCGGCTGAAAAAGCAGATCCAGTCAAGCCCGATATCTATATTTACTGGTGACCAGGGTCCGGCTATTGCAAAAGAGGCACTCAAGGCTGGCATAGATTACTACTTTCAGAAAAATGGCGATCCTGATCTTGAGAAGGCTCAGTTAAATACCTTTATCAAACAGGTTGTGAAGTGGAAACAGGCCGAAGAGGCACATCAGTACGCTGAAACCAACTTTCATACCATAGTCGAGGCGACTGAAGACTCAATATACATGATAGACCGGCATTACCGGTATCTCTATATTAATACACCTCATTTAAAACGACTTGGCATCTTCGGAGAAGAATATGAGTCCAAAATGTACCGTGATCTCCACTCAGAAGAGGAGAATAAACGGTTTATCAACTCGATGAGCCAGGTCCTGACCCACAGTAATTTTTATCTCGAGGAGTATGAGAAAGAGGGGCGATACTACTACCGCAAGTTCATCCCTATCAAGTATCAGTCCTCTTCACAGGTACTTGCAGTAACCGTTGTCTCTACAGATATCACCGACCGGGTCAGGCTTGAGGACGAGGTATCCAGAAGTGCATCCCTCACCACTGCCACCCTCGAATCCACATCTGATGGAATTTTTGTGGTTGACCGGGCAGGCAAGGTCATCAATTACAACCAGAAGTTCCTCGACATGTGGTACATCCCTGAGACCGTAATCGAGGAGAAGGATGAGGAGGTGATCCTTGCCTACCTTGAGGACCAGCTTGAAGACCGGAATTCGTTCATCGAACGGGTAAACTGGCTCCGGAATAACCCTGACAAGGATGCATTCGATGTTCTTGAGTTTCGTGATGGCAGGATCTTTGAGAGGCTTACCCTTCCCCAGCGCATCGGGGGGACCATCATCGGGAGGGTGTGGAGTTTCCGCGATGTGACACAGCAGCGTTCCACCCTCTCTGCCCTGCAGGTCACACAGGCGAACTACCGGAGCGTGGTCGAGTCTACCGGTGACTCGATCTACATGGTGGATCTCGATTCATGTTACATCTTCATGAATACATATCACCGCAAGAAACTGGGTGATCTTGCTGACAAGTACCTGGAGCAGCGGATGCGGGTCATGCTTCCACCGGGAGAGGACAAACGGTTTGATGAAGCAGTCAAACGTGTTTCATCATCCAGAAAGATGTTCATGGACGAGATCCACTGGTTTGGTCGTGATTACATCAGGAGGTTCAGCCCTGTCAGGGATGATGATGATGGAGAGGTCAGGGCGATCACCGTTGTACTCACTGATATCAGTGAACGAAAAGCTGCAGAACAGGAGATTCGTAACTCAGAAGAGCGCCTGAAGATCCTCTTTGACCATGCACCTGAAGCGTACTTCCTCACTGATATTAAGGGAACCTTTGTTGACTCTAACCGTGCCGTGACTGAACTGACCGGTTTTACCAAAGATGATCTTCACGGGCGCAATATCTTCACGATGGGGCTGATCGCCTCGATGCATATCACCAAGACTGCCGTTCTGTTTGCACGCAACGCTCTTGGAAAGGCAACTGGGCCTGAGGAGATGAAGATTCATCGCAAAGATGGATCCACGGTCTATGCCGAGGTCGTAACCTATCCGATAAAGATCCAGGATCAGAGCCTCGTAATGACCATTGCCCGCGATATCACGCTTCGTAAAGAGGCTGAAGAGGCACTCAAAGAGCGTGAAGAGCAGTATCGTCTCCTTGTAAACAATGCAAACGAGATCGTTCTGGTTCTGCGTAGCGGTACCATCATCTTCTCAAATCCAAAGGCATCTTCTGTCTTTAAGCGGAATCGGGAAGAGCTGGCCGGGCATGACCTGGCATCCTGGGTTCATGCTGATGATACCGGAGTCATTCAGAATCTCATCGCAGAGGCGGCCGCGAGTGGGGCAATACATGCAGGGAATGTGATCCGTGTGTATGACAATTCGGGTGAGGTCAGGTGGCTTGAGATCGGTATGGTTGGCATTACCTGGAAGGAAGGGCCTGCACTGTTATTCCTTGGTAATGATGTTACTGATCGGAAGATAGCACAGGATGCCCTGGTGCAGAGCAACAAGAAACTGAACCTGCTCTCAAGTATTACCAGGCATGATGTGCTGAATCAGATCACCATCCTGCTTGCATATCTGGATCTTCTCAGAAAGAAGAATGCTGATCAGAACCTGGTTCCTTTTATCGAGAAACAGGCTGAAGCGACCCAGGCTATAAGGAGTCAGATCGTCTTCACCAAAGAGTACCAGGATGTCGGGGTGAAGGCCCCGCAGTGGCAGAATGTCGGCGAAAAGATCAGGACAGCGAAAGAACTTCGCAAGTGCGAGTATGTCGGATGGGATGAGAGCCTTGATAGGTTTGAAATATTTGCTGACCCTCTGCTTGAAAAGGTCTTTTCAAATCTTATCTCAAACTCGCTGATGCACGGGGAGCGTGTAGACAGAATCTTCTTCTCCGTTGTTCAGAAGGACGGCGGGGTTGTTCTGGTCTACGAAGACAACGGTATAGGTATCCCCGCAAATGAGAAAAAGAAGATATTTGAGCATGGATATGGTAAAAACACCGGGTTCGGTCTCTTCCTCTCCCGTGAGATCCTGGCGATCACCGGACTTTCGATCACTGAAACAGGCACTCCGGGGTCTGGGGCACGGTTTGAGGTCCAGCTTCCTGCCAATACGTTCAGGTACATCTGACAGGGCACCTTGTATGATCTTCAGGTGAACAGCCGGTATCCTCTCTCTTCCAGGGCAGCACGAATAATCCTGAGATGAATTGAACCACGGGTTTCCAGTTCTATCTCAACTCTGGCGTAATCGGCGGGAGTCTGCGGGTCTGTTGTTGTGTGATGGATCTGTAGGATGTTGCCTCCTTCTTTTCCAATAACTGCAAGAAGATCAACAAGGGAACCCGGATGATCCTGCAATTCGACAAAAAATCTGAATATTCTCCCGTCAAGTGTGAGACCATGACTGATGGTTCTCCCAAACTGATGGGTATCGATGTTTCCACCGCTTATTATCACTGCCACTCTACTTCCTTTTCTGATCTGGCATTTTCCACTGATTAGTGCTGCCAGCGGAGCAGCACCTGCTCCCTCAGCGATCACCCGTTTTCGTTCCATAAGTGCGAGTACTGCAGTTGCGATCTGGTCTTCATCTACCTCGATCAGAGAATCGACAAGGTCCCGGATCACCGGGTATGCCAAGTCCCCAGTTCTGTTCACCCTGATTCCGTCAGCAAGAGTCCACTTTGATGAGACACAGGCCGGCCCTCCTTCACGAAGAGCTTGCGATGCCGAGGGACAGTGTACAGCCTGAACACCGATGATAATGCAGGAAGGTCTGAGTGTTTTGACCGCACAGGCAATACCTGATATAAGTCCACCTCCTCCTACCGGTACAATGATCACATCCACATCCGGGAGGTCCTCGATGATCTCAAGACCTATTGTTCCCTGCCCTGCAATGACATCTGAATCGTTGAATGGGTGCACAAACAGGTGGTCGTTTCCTGCTCTCCTGATTCCCTCAACGGCACATTCATCTATGGTTGATCCGGTTATGACAACTTCTGCACCGTACCCCCTGGTGGCTTCCTGTTTGGTTAGTGAGGCCCATCCGGGCATAAAGATAGTTGCCTTAACTCCGGCTATCTTTGCTGCTACAGCGACACCCTGGGCGTGATTTCCTGCTGAAGCTGCTATCACTCCTTTGAGATCCGGATTCTTCTCTATGGCACAGAGAATAGCATTCAGGGCCCCCCTGATCTTAAACGATCCTGCAATCTGGAGAGTCTCAAGCTTCAGGCTGACCTGTGTGTTGGTCATCTCAGAAAAGGTCGGACTACTGATGAGCGGGGTTCTCAGGATATGGGGTTTGATCCTCACTTGTGCATCCCTGATGGCAGCAAGGGTCAGCATATATCAGGATCTTCTTTTCCAGTAATGAGTCTGACGGCGATCTCTGTCCCCTATTTGATCACCTGATCGGGTCTATCATTCAACGGTTTTTATATTGCATAACCACAAAGATGGATTGATTCATCTGAACCATGGCTCAAATACTTCATTTTGTGGTTGAGGGGGTGCAGGGTGCCCTCCCCCTTGATGAGAGTATGTACCTGGTACGGATGGCAGAGCTTGATCCGCCGCCTTCTGGTTCGTCGCTGGTGGCAGGCACTCTGAACCTTCATGGCATCAGGATTCCTGTTTATTCACTTCGGACCCTCTTTGGCCTGCCTGAACGTTCTCCCCGCCTGAATGACAGCCTGATTATTGCCAAAACGGGAACATTCAGAGTCGCTCTCTGGGTTGATGAAACATATGTGGTTCAGGAGAGTGCAGGTGATGAGATCCTGGCTGAATCACCAGTCTATTCAGACCAAGGAGTATCGATCTCAAAAGATGCCATACTCATTCATGATCTCCCCTTTTTTCTTGAGTCATGCAGGACCGGAGAGAATGCCATCCTCTCGTTCCTTTCAGAACATCCGGAGATGGTGAATCACCAGATAGCAACAAGAGATGAGCCTTGTGATTTCGGAGATTCTGAAAAGATCAGGCAGCAGCTTTCAGAGCGGGCAACTGTTCTTGCCAGGCCGGAGGAAGGACCGCCTGAAACCTCATCTATCGAGGTTATAAAATTCAGACTTGTTTATCGCGATTACGCTGCAGAGATGCGGTTTGTGAGGGAGGTTGTTCTCACCCGCGAGATAACCCCGGTTCCGACAGCACCTGATCACATCGTCGGTGTCTGCCCGGTTCGGGGAGAGATCATTCCTCTGGTGGATCTCAGGGTTCTTCTCTCTATCCCTGAAAAGGGTCTGACAGATCTGAATCAGGTTATTGTCCTGACAGATGGTCAGATCACGTTTGGCATTCTTGCAGATCAGATCACGGGTATCAGTCTTCTTCCTGTTGAGGAGATCCAGAAGGCAGGCCCTGAATATGCACCTGGTGAGCCTAATTATATCTTCGGTGTGGTCAGTTCTGGTCTGATGGTGATCAATGCAGCCGCAATTCTATCAGATCCAAAGATGATCGTCGATCAGAGCGGGGAGTCAGAACATCCGGTGACGGCCGGGCAGCGTGCATGGTGAAATAATGAGTGGTGAGCGAATATTCCGGTTGCCAGTTAGTCTGTGTATCAGAAGTGGAGAATAAGGAGTCCTGTGATGATTCAGTTTTTCAGAGATTTGAAAGTAGGTACTAAGATTCTTGTTATCTGCCTCTTTCTTGCCATAATTCCAACGTTATTACTTGGTGTTGTGGCATATTCCAGTTCAAGCAGCGTTATCAATGAACAGATCGAGACCCTGCTTGAGACACAGGTTCAGGACATGAAAGGGTGGACAAACGATGTCTACAAACTGACCCGAGTCAAGGTGAACAGTGACCTGAATGTTCTGAAGCAGAACTTCTATTCAAAAGGTACTCCCTCCATTGTCGATGGAAATATGACTCTCTCGGATCGGACCGGAAACCGGTACGTGATCAATAATAACTTTGAGATCGTTGACAAGGTGCAAGAACTTGTGGGTGGGGCTGCTACCGTCTTTCAGGTGTATAATGACTCGTACGCAGTCCGCATCTCAACAAATGTCATTGGTACTGACGGGGAGAGAGCAGTCGGAACTCATCTGACCGATAATGTCTATGATGTGGCTGTCAAGAAAGGTGAGACCTATTATGGCAGGCGTGATCTGTTCGGTAAAAACTATGTCACAGCCTATGAGCCGATAAAAGATCTGAACGGCGAGGTTATTGGTGTACTCTTTGCCGGAACTGAAGAGGGTCAGACTCTTGATATCGTCAAGAAAAGTATCAATGAGACGACTGTCGGCAGACACGGGTACATGTATGTTGTCGACGGTTCAGGCAATGTTCTGATACATCCAGCTCTTGCCGGGCAGAATCTTTCTGATATGAGTTATATCCAGGAGATGTTTGGGAAGAAGGAAGGATCCATTGCTCATAACATCAACGGGACGATGGTCTTTGATGCATACACCTACTATGAACCTCTGGACTGGTACATCGTCTCCCGTGCCGATCTTTCTGATTTTTCAGGTCCCATCGATACCCTTCGAAACACCATATTTGCACTTGTAACTGCCTCCATCCTGCTCGGTGCCATCATCGCGTTCATGTTCGGGCGTTCGATCTCATTGCCCCTGCAGCAGGTGGTAGTCATGATCAAAGAACTTCGCAACGGCCATGTATCAGCCAGGCTTAATATCCAGCGTCAGGATGAGATCGGGATCATGGCTGCCACAATGGATGAGTTTGCTGATGATCTTCAGACCAATGTTGTGGAAACGATCAAGAAGATTGCAACCGGTGAGTACATCTTAGAATTCTCTGAACCGGTTGATGAGAGCGATGAGATCAGACCTGCTCTGAAGATGATGGTTGAGTCCCTTGATCACCTTCACAAAGAGACGATCAAACTCACCAACGTTGCCCGTGCCGGAGATCTCTCGGTACGTGGTGATGAGAATGCGTTCTCAGGCGGGTACCGGATGATCATCGCCGGGTTCAACAAGACTCTTGAGACGATCACCGAACCGGTGAATGAGGCGATGCGCCTTGCCAGGTTCTATGCGTCAGGAGATTTCACAGCCAGGTTTGATGAGACGATCCCGGTGGCCGGTGAGTTTGTTGCGTACCGTGATGCCCTGAACACTATTGGTATCGAACTCTCAAGGCTCATGAAATTGATCACCGAAGAACTGTACGAGGGTGTGTCTGTGCTCTCTTCGGCTTCAAGTGAGATCCTGACCGTTACAACCCAGCTCTCCTCTGCAAGTTATCAGACTGCTGCGACTGTGAATGAGACCTCTGACACTGTGGAGGCTGTCAGAAAGAAGACCGAACTTGCTAACCAGAAGACAAAAGCTGTTTCTGAAAAAGCTCTCCGTGCTATTCAGGTGTCTGGAGAAGGACAACGGTCAGTGCAGGAGATCCTTGATGGGATGAATCATATCCAACGGCAGATGGACATGATCGGGATCAATGTCATCAAACTTTCAGAACAGAGCCAGGCTATCGGGGAGATCATAGCCACCGTCACTGAAATCTCTGATCAATCCAACTTTCTTGCTGTGAATGCTTCAATAGAAGCAGCAAAGGCTGGTGAGTTTGGGAAAGGATTTGCTGTGGTTGCACATGAGATCCATAACCTTGCCCAGCAGTCAAAACAGGCGACTGCCAATATCAGAACAATTCTGACCGATATCCAGCGTGGTGTCACGTCAACGGTGGTCTCAACCGAGCGGGGTACAAAAACCGTTGCCGATGCTGCCAGGCTGACAAGTGATGCCAGGGAAGCGATTGAGGTTCTCACTCGTACAAGTGCTGATTCATCACAGGAAGCACTTGAGATTGCAACCTCTATTCAGGACCAGGTAGCCGGGATGGACCAGATATCCCTTGCGATCGAGAAGATCAGGGATGCTGCCCAGAAAAATCTTGAAACCACCAGAAAAGCGGAAAAAACTGCAGAGGATCTGCACGAACTTGGTGTAAGATTAAAGAAGATCACCGAACAGTATCACGTCTGAACCAGGTATGATCAGTTCTGACGAAGAGTTCCATGAGTGGCTGCTTGCTACCTTTCGCGAAGAGGCTGATGAGATCCTCACAGACATTTCCCAGGGTCTCATCAGTCTTGAAAAGGCTGTAATAGAAGATCAGGCTGATCTTATTGAGCAGGTCTTCAGAAAAACCCACAGCCTCAAAGGTGCAGCACGAGCCGTAAACCTCAAAGGAATCGAATCGATCTGTCAGAATATTGAGAATGTATTCTCAGCGCTGAAAAAGGGGGAGATTATATCAGACTCGGATATTTTCGATCTGCTTCAGCGTTCGGTTTCAGCCATGTATGCACTTCTCTCCCCCGGGACCTCGTCAGATCTGATCTCATCAGAGATCGTGTGTGCCCTCCGGGCTGCTGTGGCCGAGAAAAAAACCGGAGAGATCTTTTCACCTGATGGTGCCCCGGATCTGCCCGTAGAGGTTGTCTTCCCTGCAAAAGGAACAGCTGATCAGCGGCTATCTTCTGATCCTCCGGTTTCATCTGTCTACGGGGTTTCCTTTTCATCAGCCCATTACTCTCCTGTATCCAGCACCACTACTTTTCAGGAGCAGGTACCACTGGGTGGGCGCAGCATTCCCGGCCAGATCCAGGGCAGTGATACGGTCAGGATCGCTTCACATAAACTGGACCGTCTGATTGCAGGCTCTGATGATCTGCTGACGACTAGATTGTATATTACTCACCGACTGCGGGAACTGGAAGAGATGATGAGTATATTCTCGCTCTGGAGATGGAACCATTCACAGATCGAAGGTGATCTTCACCAGATCCGTGAGTTCACATACGGAGTACAGAAATCATCGCTGCCTCCTGACATCCTTCTCCCTCTTGAGCGGATCATCGGTTTCATAAAATTTGATCATGAGTTTGTCGTCAATCTCCAGCATGACCTATCCCGCCATATCCGTGCGACCGAGGTGGATAGGTCAGCCCTTGAGGTAAGCACAAGCGAGATCTCTGACCTTATTCATGATGCAGTTCTCCTTCCCATCTCAACAATACTGTCTCCATTTTACAAATTTGTCCGCGATTACTCGCATGAGACAGGAAAACAGGTTGAACTGAAGATCGAAGGAGGCGAGATGGAGATGGATCGTCGTATCCTTGAAGCACTGAAACCCGCCCTGATGCATCTGATCCATAACTGCATTGATCACGGGTTTGCTACACCAGACATCAGGCATGAGAGGGGAAAACCTGATTGCGGTCTCCTCAAGGTGAGGGTCACACCACATTCAGGAAGCAAGGTCAGTATCGAGGTGATTGATGATGGTGCTGGTATAGATCGTGCCATGGTCCGTCAGACAGCGGTTGAGAAAGGGGTCATCACCTCGAGACAGGAACCACATCTGACAGATGAGGAAGCACTCTGGCTCATCTTCAGGTCAGGGCTCTCTACATGTCGTGAAGTCAGTGAACTGTCTGGCAGGGGTCTTGGTCTTGCCATTGTGGATGATGTAGTGAGCAGACTCGGGGGAGAAGTGAGAATCTCGTCTGAACCTTTGAAGGGAACAGCGATCACTATCGTCCTGCCTGTCCGTCTCGCCACCCTTAGGGGTGTTGTGATCAGTGCCGGTGGCCAGACCTATGTGATCCCGCTCCAGCAGGTACGGCAGGTCATCAGAGCAGACCCTACTTCATTTCAGTATCAGGGGATGCGGCTGGTTACCAGAATTGATGGAGAGGCTGTACGGGTTGTCATGCTCACCCAGGCGCTTGGGATTCCTGATCCGGGTCCTCGTCTTACCGGTTCTGCCCCGGTTTCTGTTGTTACACTGGAGTATGGTGGCAGACAGATCGCCTGTGTGGTTGATGAGGTTATCCAGGTTCAGGAGATCGTTGTCAGACCGCTCGGCAACCTCCTTATGCGTGTGAAACGGATCACGGGTGCGGTCATACTTGGAGACGGGAAAGTGGCTATGGTCCTTGATCCTATCGAACTGATTCAGGAGGCTTTCACCTCCGGTCGTCCCGTTCAGCGAAGACAGGAGAGTACCCGGGACGGGAGAAGGATTCTTGTCGTCGAGGATTCAGTGACCTCCCGGGCCCTCATGAAGCGAATTCTGGAGATGGCCGGGTATCTGGTGCATACCGCGTCTGATGGTGTTGATGCGGTCGCAAAACTTAAGGAGTATGAGTTTGATATGGTCGTATCTGATGTCGATATGCCCCGGATGAGCGGGTTCACTCTCACGGAAAAGATCCGGGCTGATGATCGCTATGCCCGCCTTGCTGTGGTACTTGTCACATCTCTTGACTCTGCAGAGGATCGGGAGCATGGGATGGCGGTGGGTGCAGATGCATATCTGGTAAAGAGCAGTTTTGAGAAGAATTCCTTCCTTACGGTCATCGGTGAACTCATTTCAGGGAAGGACCACCCTGGTACCGGATAGATAACATGCAGGAGGGATAGATGAATACGACTGCCACATTACCAAAAAAGATACTGATTGTTGAGGACAACCGGACACAGGCAGAGTATCTCCGGTATATCCTTGCAAAGGAGGGGTATGATATTTCACTGGCGTCAAACGGGGTTGAAGCACTCACTCTGATATCGCAGGAACAACCTGATCTGATCCTCACAGACGTTCTTATGCCTGAGATGGACGGGTACACCCTCTGCACTGCAATAAAAACCAACCCTGTGATTGCGGAGATCCCGGTCATTCTGGTAACTAACCTCTATGATCCGATCGATGTTATCAAGGGTCTCGCTGCAGGCGCTGATAATTTTATCATCAAACCATTTGATCCATCCGGGATTAACAGAAGAATTGTAAGTACATATCTGACCCGAAGGGATACTGATCCCGGGAACTGCTCTCTTCCTCTGGATGTCTCCTTTGCTGGTGAGTCACACCAGATTGCAGCAAACCGCAGGCAGGTCCTGAATATTCTCCTCTCAACATATGAGATAGCGGTAAAGAATTACTCCGAACTGCAGGAGACACATGATCAACTGAATTATCTGAATGAGGAACTCCGAAATACTATCCAGGAACTCCAGAAGTCGAATAATGATCTGATCTTCGAGAATTCAGAGCGGAAGAAGGTAGAGACCGCCCTGGCTGGTGCAAATAACAAACTCCAACTCATGGCAACCATCACCCGCCATGATCTGCTCAACCAGCTGACTTCGCTACAGGGATATCTTGAACTGGCCTATTCTGATCGGGAAGTAAACCCTGAAAATGCCTGGACTTTTGTCAGGAAAGCAATGAAGATCGTCGGCCAGACTGTTGAAACAGTACGGTTTACCGATGAGTACCAACACATAGGAATAAAATCTCCTGTCTGGCAGGATATTCAGGAACTTGTTGAAAACTCCATGCGCCACACCTCGCTGAATCAGATCAGGATGGAGAACACTATTCCCCATGGCATCAGAATCTTTGCTGATCCGCTTATTGAGAAAGTGTTTGCAAATCTGATACATAACTCGGTGAAGTATGGTACAAAAAGCACCCTCATAAGGTTCAGTATTGAAAAACGTGATAACTCGTTCTCCCTCTTTTGCGAGGATGACGGAGTGGGAATTCCTAGCGACGAAAAAGAGAAGATTTTCACATTTCAGTACGGGAAGAACACCGGTCTTGGTCTCTTCCTCTCGCGGGAGATTTTATCCATCACTGGTATCACCATCTCCGAGATCGGGACCCCCGGAGTAGGGGCGCGGTTTGAGATCTGCTGTCCTGTTGAGGTTATAATAATGGACTCAAAGGGCATTGATCCCTCATCTGCCGAAAACATCTCGTCCCCCTCTCCGTGAATATCTCTGAAGAGAACATCCAGAGTCCTCTTCAGTCTCTGTCACTTGATCTTCCCTGTACAGTCAAAGTCTATGTTTCCCTGGTAGGGATCAGTTCTGAGCAGACGTACCCTGACCTTCTGTCCTACATACAGTCCTCTGGATCCCTGTACTACCCTTCCTTCAACAGGAGGGCTGAGTATCCGTACATATGTGCCCTTTTCTGAAGCACCGGTAACAAGCCCTTCAAACAACTGACCGATTTTTCCCTGAAGTAACACAGCAGCTGCTGCTTTCTGCATAAACCGTTCGACCTTCTTTGATCCTTTCTCCCGACCGGTAAGCCATGCAGTCAGTTCCCGTAGTTCCACATTTGTGTATGGGTTCTTCTGATTGTCGAGTACTGACTTGACGATCCGCTGAATGATGAGATCAACATACCGGCGGTTCGGTGCAGTTCCATGGGTATAGTCTGTTACCGCCAATGCGAAATGTCCTATTGGTGGTTCACCCGGAATGAGCGGGACATACTCCCCCGGCCCCATGAGTTTCACTATTGTTAGTGAGAGATCAGGAAACCGTTCTGGGTCTACCTTTCTGCGTTTGATCAGAAATTTTGCAAGTGCCCGTGTGTCAGGTGCTTTGGGCAGTTTTTCCCTGTATTGCGCAGCAGTCATCCGGATTCCCTCCCAATTTTTGGGTGTCCGGACGATACGCTGGATCATCGGCATCGCTGACTTATTAAGAAATGCCACAGTTGTTCCATTCGCTGCCACCATGAACTCCTCGATCAGGCATCTGGCCATGTTCTGATCCTGTACAACCAGATCGAGCACCTCGCCCTGACTTACAACTGCGCTTGCTTCAAGGGTGCCGAGATCGAGTGCTCCCTGTTCACGACGATGCTGCTTGAGTCTCTGGGCTGCTGAGTTCTGCAGCTGGATCTGTTCTTTAAGTCCCGGAACTGATCGAACCGATTCTGGAACGCCTGTTTTTCCCTCAAGCCAGTCGCCAATCTCCTCATAGATGAGTTTAGCTTTATTGGAAACAACAGCACGGTAGATATTGCCTGGCATGAACGTCCCGCCAGGCATGACTGCATACTCGATCACCATGGCAAGATGATCTGGTCCTGGGAGAAGTGAGGAGATACCCTTCGAAAGAGGATCGGGAAGCATCGGAAATGTCTCGATTCCTGTGTACACTGAGGTTCCGTTATGTGATGCATGCCGATCGGTATGAGAATCCTTATGTACAAAATAGTCAACATCGGCAATTGCGATTTTAATGAGGATCTCACCGTTTTTACCGGGCTCACAGTACTCGATCTGATCGAGATCCATGGAGTCGATGTTGTCGATCGATGACCAGAGCAGGGGCCGGAGATCCCGGGTTCCTTGTGGCCAGGGTTCAATACGCTCTTCTGCTATTAACTGGACTTCTGTCAAAGTCGCTTTTGAGAAATATGGTTCAAACCCGTATTTTACCATTGCATCATATGCAATGCTTTTGAGATCTACCTGGGGATTTTTTTGCATGATGTGATAGTTCCTCTATGTGATCAATGAACAGATACGTCCGAACCGATCTATCTTCGTGCAGTTACTTGAGTCGGTCACGGCTCATGATCTCCGTCTTCAGTCTGGTGAACTCTTCCTTTGTAATATGTCCACGTTCATAAATCAGGATCAGGTTGTCCAGTTCCTTCATCCGGTTTTCCAGGATCTGATCACGTTTTGATTTGGCAGGTTGAGATCCGGTTTTCTCCTCATTCTTTTTCTGTGCAAGACTTGGTGTCACGAGCAGGATAAACAGACCTGCTGCAAGAACCATCCATGCGGTGGGAATGTTAAATCCCGCATTCTGCATCATACCAGATACAATGGGATCCTGATTTCCTCCCATTGAGGCTGATAATCCGCCCCCGAGTGCCATCTGCATCACATACCCGATGCGGGTTCCATTGAGGATGTCATACCCGGCTGCAAGTGCTGCAATCCCTCCACTAACATACAGCAGGAAAAATTTTCGTATATATGTGATGTATACAGAAACTCCTGCGAGAAGAAGATAGAGAAATCCGGTGCCGGTTGGTCCATTCAGGTACGTAATCTGTCCCAGAAACGGAACCGCAAAGAACGTGGTCAGTCCTCCTATGAAGAGGCATAGCGATCCTGCATATCCTGCAAGCATGGTAACAGCTTCCAGTGCCGATCCTGCTGCCTCCCCGAGACTCACATCATCTGCCATGGTTTGGTACTCTGAAATTAGGTGACGAGATATATCAATCTGCATGAATCAAACCAATACTATATGTCTGCCAGGGCGTAACCTTGGAGCAGGTTATGCAGTCCATTTATGTTCTCGGCCATCGCCAGCCTGATACCGACAGTATCGCCAGTGCTATTGCGTATGCAAATCTGCTTGCAATGGTCAGAGAAGGATCATATGTTGCAGGCCGCTGCGGTGAGATCAATGCAGAGACCCAGTATGTCCTGAATGAAGCAAGTCTCCCGGCACCGGTACTCGTCGAGAGTGTTGAGCCTGTGGTCGGGGACATTCCTTTCCTCTATCCCCAGCGGGCACCAGATGACATGGCTGCTATTGATGTGGCAGCATTGATGGACGAGCACGATGTCAGGAACATCCCGATTGTTGACGCTGATGAGCATCTGCTTGGTCTGGTTAGTGAGCATGGTCTTGCTCGTGCGTATGTCTCTCCTCATGCCAGCCAGCCACTCCGTGTCGGCCCCATCAGTACCGAGACACTTGCCCGCATTCTTCAGGCCGATATTATCCATAGTGCCCATATGAGCCTCGACGGACAGGTTGCCATCGTGATTGATGCCCTCCACGTATCTCTCTCCCGTCTTGGCTCTGAAGATGTTGCCATCGTCGGTGATAATGAACCAGCCCAACTCGCATTGGTGTCAGCAGGAATCGGGGCGATGATCATCGCTGAAGGTGCTCCTATCGGTGAACGCCTGCATGATGCGGCGAAGTCACGCCAGGTTACACTTCTTAAGACTGATCTTGATGCCTTCAGTGTCGGGAGAATGATTCACCTTTCCCACCCGGCAACTGCTATCATGGGGACAGATGTAGAGATCGTCCACATGGATGACTCTCTCTCTGCTGCAACCCGTGTAGTCACCAATTCACCGTACAGGACTGCGTGTGTGGTTGACGAGGACAATCGTCTGCTTGGTATGATCTCTCGGAACTCCTTTGTTGAAGAGATCCATAAGTCGGTCATATTGGTTGATCACAACGAATTTGCACAGGCCGCAGAGGGCATAGAGGAGGCCGAAGTTCTTGAGATCATCGATCATCACCGGCTTGGAACCATCTCTACGCTACGCCCGATTCAGTTCAGAAATGAACCGGTGGGATCCACATCCACGATCATCACACTCCGGTACATCGAGGAGGGAGTAACTCCTTCGAAAGAGATCGCCACATTGCTACTCGCAGGAATACTTTCAGACACGCTAGTGCTGAAGATGTCAACCACAACTGCCCGTGATCGGGAGGCGGTTGAGTACCTCTCCCGCCTGGCTGCCCGTGACCCCCTTGAATTCGGGAGCACTCTCATTCAGAAAGGGATGGATCTTGATCAGGTTCCCCTTGAAGAATTACTGACCCGGGATGTGAAAGAGTATACTCTCTTCGATAAGGCTGTAATTATCGGGCAGGTTATGACCGCGTCAGATCGGTACCATACTTCTCATGACAGTGAGATCAGAGACACCCTCACAATACTAAAACAGAAGACCAGTGCTGATCTTTATATTGTTCTCTTCACCGATGTGATTGGTCAGATCAGTTATCTATATGGAGCCGGCGATGCGGGAGTTCTCGAACGGATCGGGTATGATCATCAGCCTGTTGAACTATCTGGTGTGATGTCACGAAAAAAGGATTTCTTCCCTGTGTTTGGTCAGAAACTTCGGAATGCTCTCTGACCTAACTCTTTTTGTTCTGCAGTCATTTCATGCCCGTTTGTCTTTATAGTTGAGTGCTGCTCTGATCAATCCGACTGTCATGTCGTCAGAAAAATATGCATGGGTATATGAGCCCATACAGTTCTCGACGAAGATACCATCCCGACCATCCATAATTCCTGTACCCCGGGAAAGGGTTATTGCAAATCTGGCGTCCTGATCCGGGTCAAGCCGGGAGTAGTGGAATTCGTGTCCTCTGATCGGTGTTCCTGCAGGGGCTACCGATGGCCCCCCTATTGATTCGCCGATGGTATATCCGAGAGCCTGGAACCGTTTCTCCATGAATGCTTCTACTGGAAGAACACCAGCCCATCGGGCCGATCCGGCATCTGTGTTCACCCCTCTGCCAAGGTACATGAGCCCGCCACATTCAGCATAGATGGGCATGCCATCTTCTGCAGCGGTACGGATCTGATTCCTGCATGGCCCTGACTCAAGGGCAGGAGCATGCAGTTCGGGATATCCACCGCCGAGATAGATCAGGTCTGCCTCCGGGAGATCATCACTCATCGGGCTGAAAAAGATCAATTCTGCTCCAAACCTCTTCAGCTTGTCCAGATTATCCTGGTAGTAAAAACAGAATGCAGGATCGCTGGCTACCGCGATGTGGACAGATCCGGTATGTACACTCCCGTTGTCTTCGGTTTTTAATAGCGGTGTAGCAGTTCTGGCAATGGTAATTAGTCGTGAAACATCTGCGTGCTCTTCCAGCATGCTGGCAAGGCCTTCCGGGACATGGAGTTCCTCCCCCATCACAAGTCCGAGGTGTCTGCTTCCGATCTCGAGATCCCTTGTGACCGGGATATATCCCAACTGTTCGACACTTTTTCTTGCCTGAAGGATGGTCTTGTGTCGGGGACTTCCGACCATATTCAGGATCACACCAGAGACGATAACATCAGGATCATACCTGCTGAATCCCTCCGCCATGGCGTGCACGCTTCCTGACATTCCCTTCACTGGTATGACCAGGATTACAGGAGCATGGAGAAGACGGGCTATGTGGGCGGTGCTTCCTTCCGTAGTTCCATCAAGCCCGTCAAACATCCCCATCACACCCTCAATGACTGCGATGTCTGCTCCTTTGCAGGTGTTGATGAATGTCTCCCTGACTGTCTGTTCTCCCATCATCACAGGGTCGAGGTTTCGTGAAATGCGGCCGCAGATTCGGGTGTGATGGCTGGGATCAATAAAATCAGGACCAACTTTGAATGGCTGCACAACGAACCCGCGTTTTACAAGCGCAGCCATCAGTCCTCGTGCAATTGTGGTTTTTCCACAGTTGCTGTGGATTCCTGCTATAACAAGCCTGGGAATTGATACTGTTCCGACTTCTTCATTCATCGATATCAGAAGAAGTCTGAAAGGGTGGTCCGTGTTGGATCCATATCTGTCCAGGTCCACCCGATTGGCTCCAGGATTCGTGAGATTGGCTGTTTGATAGTTTTGTCAAGCATGAGTTCCCGATCGACCACGAATTCAGGGGGGACCTGGTCTCCGTACTCAAAGCAGACGACATCAGTCTTTGGATATTTGCCAGTAACAGCCTTGATGTAGAGACGCTTCGGTTTGCTTCCTTTACCGAAGTTCATCCCAAGGTTATCATTTGCGTACTTGGCACCACGGATCTGAGCGTCAGCGATATCGTAATCGGCCAGTCCTTTCCCGATCCCTCCGGGTATTCCTATCTCATCTAACGGGTACTCGCCGGAACGGTATTTTTTGATGACCGCTCCCAGATATTGCTTGATCTCGGGAAGTTCTGCACCTTTCAGGATCCGGTTCATCACCTCTTTCATCACTTCTCTTGTGAGAAGTGGAGAGTCTGATCGCTTTGCTTCAAACCCGACCATGTCGATCTCATCCACATCTTTCCCTTCTTTCCAGATGAGATTTCCTGCGTACCGTTTCTTTTTTCCTCCCTGGAAGAATCTGCGGTATACCTTCTCGAACTTGATTGAGAAGAAGTGATGATCAGCATGAAGTGCAGTTTTGGCAAACTTGTCATAACTTCCGTTTAGTTCCTTCTCGATCTCCCTCGCGATACGGATGGTCTGTTCAAGGTCCCCGGTTGGGAGTTGGACCATACAGGAATCTGTGTCTCCATAGATGACCGAGTATCCTTTACCCTCAATGATCGATCTGGTATGTTCAATGATGGCTCTGCCAACTGAGGTGACTGCAGCACCGATCTCTCTGTCATACAGTCTGAACCGGGAATATCCACTCACCCCGTAGTATGTGTTCATGATCACTTTGATCACGTTCTGCTGCATGTCGTAGAGATGATAATCCTGAGAGCCGAACTCGTACAAATTCCTGGTGTTCTTCTTCTCATCGCGTTCTTTCAGCAGTTCACTGATGATACTTCTTGTCAGTCCGTCAGGCTCTGCTTTGAATCGTATTCCGTTCGGAGCGATAAGTTCTCCATTTGGATCCTTCGTCTCAGGGGAAGCGTTGATGGTCATCATTGCCATCGGGTACAGCGATTTGAGATCAAGGACCACGACATTCTCTTTCAGACCGTGGCTTGGATCAAAAACAGTCGCACCTTCGAACTCATCTCCGGCTGCATATCCTTTTGATGGAAGGACAAACTTGCCAAATGCCTTACGAAGGATGTAAATGTCTATGACATTCGATGAGTTCAGGGTGCGGTCAAGCGGACAGCCGACATACCTGGAGATCTCCTTATAGAACTCAATGATGCTGTTTTTCCTGTTGATCTTGACACAGAGTTCTACATCCTTGTAGTTGTACTCGATGAGCTGGGCAGGACTATCTTTCCAGAATGATGTTGTCATTCCCGGTGAGTAGTGGAATGCCTTTACATCACCTACTTCGCGTTCACCAACTGCATCCAGTCGGTATGAATCGAGTTTTGAACTCTGCATCTTTTTATATGCTGCAAGAAGATCAAACTCAATTCTTCCCCTTATGGTACTCCGTTCAGATGGGCCCTTGAGCCGTGCCAGGATATCAGTCGGGAGGTTGAGTTTTTTGATCCTTCCAAGAATGAAAGGAAGATCGAAATCGATGAAGTTCCATCCGGTCAGTAGATCCGGATTTTTTTCATTGATATAAACTGCAAACCCGGAGAGCAGTTCCTTTTCGGTTGCATATATCAGCACTTCATGGCAGGATCTGTTGAAACACCCGCTCTCCAGCGGGCCTGAAGAATGGATGAGATCTGGTGTTATTGTCAGCGACGGGTTCTGCAGGATGAATGTTTTATAGGTATCATCAAAAGAGTCCCACGCAGTGATACAGATGATTGCATCACGTTCGGGGTCAGGAAGTCCGCCCTTGTCATCCTGACATTCGATGTCAAGTATGCAACTCCGGGTTGGGGCTTTTACATCGTCCGGGATCACCTGTTCGTACGGTACCTGATACTGATCTCTTGGGATTTTTACACCTGCAGTGATTCCCCGGTCGATCATAAAACGGGTAGCAAACGGAATGTCTGCTTCAAAGTGGGTATAATCCGTTCGCACATCCCTGACATCTGTGGGTCGCTGGGTGTACATCCGGCGAACTTCTTCCCGGTGGATTGACCAGTATGGCGTCTCCTCCACTCTGATGACCTGCAATGGCAGCGGTATTTTCGAGAGCTGATCAGCCTTGACATAGAGGTATGGTCTGAACCCGGTGATCATGATCTCACGGGCATTTCCATTGGTCTCCCTTCCGTAGAGATGGATAACCGGACCGTCAGGGCCGTTTGAGTACTCGACCTGATTCACCCCGAGTAGTATTTCGTTGCCTTCATCTGGTTTGCCGGAGGTAAAATCATTAAAGTTCTGGTTTATGGAGGTGTGATTCCTAGTCATATTATCCGGGTTCATCTTTCCTCTCTGCCAAGTCCCTTGCAGAGGCCTGAAACAAATGCTCCTGCTGCCTGTATATGGGCTTGTTCCCATGAGTCGAGGGTCCACTCCTCAATTTTGCAGATGCCTTCCCTCCCAATTACTGCTGGTACACCCAGAGAACAGCCTGTTATGCCGTATTCACCATCCAGAACACAGGAGCAGGGTATACAGATTCTAGCATCAGATAGGATTATCCTGACCAGTTCAGATATGTGCCATGCCGGACCAAACTCGGTTGCTCCCTTTCCTTTGATGATCTCCATGCTTGATCCCCTGAGTGTGTTGAGAATTTCTTCACGTTTCAGTTCAGACACTGAAGTTTCCAGCCTGCTAAAGATCGGAACCTGATGTTCACCATGTTCTCCAAATACGATGCCAGGACCTGCTATCCCTTGCAGCCTGAGTTCGTAGAAGAATCGGCCGGTATCAAGTTGACCACCAAATCCGATAATTCGGTTTTTTGGAATTCCGGTAAGGGTATGTAGATGCCAGGTGATGATATCCATCGGGTTGGTTACCACGATTAGAATTCCTGAAAACCCCTTCAGGTATCGTGCACAACTCTCGGCTGCAGGGAGGTTTGTATGCAGAAGGTCTGCCCGTGTTTTGACAGTGGGGTTTCTTGGCAATCCTGCAGTGCAGATGACAACATCGCAGGTATGCATCTCTTCCGGGTCTGTAGAGATCTCAATCTCCCTTCCGGTATGCAGAATGTCAAGCCTCTGTGCCTCTTGGAGGTCGTGATTCTTGTCAAATATCACCAGCCGGCTGACCAGGCCACGGGCATTGAGAAGGTTTGCTACTCCTCCTCCGATCGTTCCTGCTCCGAAAATGGCGAGGCTTGTCATGCCATACTCTTACGTATGGCGAATACATAACTACCATCATATCGATCTCTCTGATGATGATTCGACTTCAGAGCGGTCCGGTTGAGGTTGGGGGGGTTGCCCTGCGCAACCATCTCATCCTTGCCGCTGGTGTTCTTGGTACCTGTGGCTCATCACTCGCGCGTATGCTCCGCGAAGGAGCGGGGGCAGTGGTCTCCAAGTCCATCGGTCCTGAACCACGCTTCGGCCACGCAGGGCCGTGTCTTGTGGTTCTAGAGGACGGTGTTCTTAATGCAATGGGGCTTCCTAACCCGTCAAGCAAGTTCATAGGGGAACTGGAACTCCTGAAGGACGAGCCTGTTATTGTAAGCATATTTGGCGGGAGTCCTGATGAGTTTGGTGAAGTTGCATCATGGTTTGCTGATTCTGCGGTTGCTTTTGAACTGAACGTCAGTTGCCCCCATGCCTCTGGTTATGGTGCACAGATTGGAACCAATCCGGATCTGGTGAAGGCTTGCACTGCCGCAGTTGCCAGGTTTCACAAACCAGTCTGGGTGAAACTCACTCCTAATGTAACAGATATCACCGCGATTGGAAAGGCAGCAGAAGACGGGGGGGCCGATGCTGTCGTGGCGATAAATACGGTCAAGGCGATGCGTATCTCAACCGAAGTCAGACGCCCGGTACTTGGCAATCGATTCGGCGGACTTTCCGGGAGAGCAATATTCCCCATCGCTGTCAGGTGCGTGTACGAGTTGTACGAGTCATGCAAGATCCCGGTGATCGGGTGCGGTGGCATCTCGTCTTCAGATGATGTGCTTGAGATGATGATGGCTGGTGCATCTGCGGTGGAGATTGGCTCTGCATTACGGGGAAACCCAGGGCTGTTTAGAGAAATTTCTGCAAATCTGTATAGTGAAGATGGTTTATCCCCTGGTGAGATTGTGGGGTGCGCACATGAGTGATAATCTACCGATCATGACAACAGTAACCAGGGTTATTCAGGAGACACCATCTGTCAAAACAATCTTTTTTGAAGAGGAATTTGATGCCAGGCCGGGTCAATTTGTGATGGTCTGGATTCCGAGGGTTGATGAGATCCCGATGGCACTCTCTGCACCTGATGCTCTTACAGTCCAGGAGGTTGGTGATGCAACCCGGGCACTGGGGATGGTAAAGCCCGGTGACCTGATCGGTATACGCGGGCCATTCGGAAATGGATTCTCACCTGAAGGTAGAATTCTGGCTATCGCCGGAGGATTGGGCGCTGCTCCTCTCCTACCTCTTGCAAAACAGCATCTCGGGATAACTTTTCTGCTTGGGGCAAGATCTGCTTCAGATCTTCTCTATACCAATATTTTGGACACATGTTCAGATCTTATGCTCTCTACCGATGATGGGTCAGCAGGGTATCACGGGTATGTGGCAGGTCTTTTGCGCGATATGGATCTCTCATTGTACGATTCAATCTGCGTATGTGGTCCGGAACTTATGATGAAATCTGTTCTTGAGATACTTGATGCGAAAGGAATCTCACAAAAAGGACAGTTCAGTCTCCACAGGTACATGAAATGCGGTGTGGGGTTGTGTGGCTCATGCTGTATGGATCCTGATGGATTGTGTGTCTGCAGAGATGGTCCGGTATTCCGGGGTGATATTCTTCTCATGAGTGAACTGGGAAGGTATCACCGGGATGCCAGTGGGAGGAAATGTTAATCTTCTAAATTGTCAGGATGCGTGGATCTTTCTTCTCTTTTCAACTCTTGATGATAATTTGTCATTACTAACCAAATTGTTTAAATAATATCTCTTTCTCAAAAAATCATCCGTATCCTTAGTTATTTCGGCCCTTTCGAATGAGAAACCTTATACGCTCTTTGATACAACAAAAGTACGTAATCCACGATGTGGGATATGGCAGAATCTACACTGCGCTGACACGCTATGTATGCTGGTACTCCTAACATCAACAAACTGCCATATTCTGCATCGTGGTCTTTTTTTCTTTTAATCTCATTCATTCAGATCTCACTGGAGTTTTTTGTCTTTGCTGATTCATTTCACCTTTGGCAGTTTGGATTGCCTAATGCGCTTTCTGGTGAAGTTTAACCAAAAATGAAAATACGAAGTATTTACTCAATCCAAAATTGTTGTTTAACCTGCCTTTGTTCCATTGTTTTGGTAATCCTTATATGTATCCGGGATCCACTATTGTATCCCACGCTCACCACGAACGTGGCATACGGCTCAAACGTTGTTGTTTGGGGGTTAATACCTGCAAAGGTATATAAGCCTTCGAACACAACGTTAGAGGCCGTTTAGATGGGAGCCCGAACTGTGAACAGCGATGTTGCAACGGGTTCGACATAGGAATACTGATGGTGTGGACATCTGTCCGCACCCGCCAATAGTCCGAGCAAGTGTGCGTTGCGAAAAGTAACCAAACAAATTCTGGTTGATCCTGCCAGAGGCCACTGCTATCGGGGTTTGACTAAGCCATGCGAGTCGAGAGGTGCAAGACCTCGGCGAACTGCTCAGTAACACGTGGACAATCTGCCCTGAAGAAGAGAATAATCCCGGGAAACTGGGGGTAATGCTCTATAGTCCGGGCGAACTGGAATGTTCTCCGGATGAAAGATCCGTCGCTTCAGGATGAGTCTGCGGCCGATTAGGTAGTTGTTGGGGTAAAAGCCCAACAAGCCTGTAATCGGTACGGGTTGTGGGAGCAAGAGCCCGGAGATGGATTCTGAGACACGAATCCAGGCCCTACGGGGCGCAGCAGGCGCGAAAACTTTACAATGCGGGCAACCGTGATAAGGAAACCCCGAGTGCCACCACAGGGTGGCTGTCCACCAGTGTAAACAACTGGTGAAGAAAGGGCCGGGCAAGACCGGTGCCAGCCGCCGCGGTAATACCGGCGGCTCGAGTGGTGGCCGCTTTTACTGGGCTTAAAGGGTCCGTAGCTGGATCTGTGTGTCCCTTGAGAAATCCATCGGCTTAACTGATGGGCGTTCAGGGGAAACTGCAGTTCTAGGGACCGGGAGAGGTGAGAGGTACTGCCGGGGTAGGAGTGAAATCCTGTAATCCCGGTGGGACGACCTATGGCGAAGGCATCTCACCAGAACGGCTCCGACAGTGAGGGACGAAAGCTGGGGGAGCAAACCGGATTAGATACCCGGGTAGTCCCAGCTGTAAACGATGCGCATTAGGTGTGTCAGTGACCACGTGTCACTGAGGTGCCGAAGGGAAACCGTGAAATGCGCCGCCTGGGGAGTACGGTCGCAAGGCTGAAACTTAAAGGAATTGGCGGGGGAGCACCACAACGGGTGGAGCCTGCGGTTTAATCGGACTCAACGCCGGAAATCTCACCGGATAAGACAGCTGAATGATAGTCGGGATGAAGACTCTACTTGACTAGCTGAGAGGAGGTGCATGGCCGTCGTCAGTTCGTACTGTGAAGCATCCTGTTTAGTCAGGCAACGAGCGAGACCCACGCCAACAATTGCCAGCTTGACCTTCGGGTCGATGGGGACATCGTTGGGACCGCCTCTGCTAAAGGGGAGGAAGGAATGGGCAACGGTAGGTCAGCATGCCCCGAATTATCCGGGCTACACGCGGGCTACAATGGTTGGGACAATGGGTTCCGACACCGAAAGGTGAAGGCAATCTCCTAAACCCAGTCTAAGTTCGGATTGCGGGTTGTAACTCACCCGCATGAAGCTGGAATCCGTAGTAATCGCGTTTCACCATAGCGCGGTGAATATGTCCCTGCTCCTTGCACACACCGCCCGTCAAACCACCCGAGTGAGGTCTTGATGAGGCGACGCCAAATGGCGCTGTCGAATCTGGGTTTCGCAAGGGGGGTTAAGTCGTAACAAGGTAGCCGTAGGGGAATCTGCGGCTGGATCACCTCCTAACGATTTATAAGCGGTATTATTGCAACGGGTGCCGGACAGACCATAAAACCATCAGTATTCCAAATAAAATGGTGGGCTCGTAGCTCAGTTGGAAGAGCGCGGCGTTTGCAACGCCGAGGCCTGGGGTTCAAATCCCCACGGGTCCACTGCCAGTGCACCAGGTGATGCAAATCGCCGGGGAAGGGCTTGAGACCCCGTGAAATCGGGGCGATGATAGGCCGTGTATAGGAATTGCTGCGTTTAGGACGTTAAATGGGTTTGACGGAACTGGACGAGCTTTATACCTGTCAGTGGATGGCTCGGTTTGGGAGCCGACGAAGGGCGTGCCAAGCTGCGATAAGCCCCGGGTAGGCGCATGGAGCCTATGAACCGGGGATTCCCTAATGGGCCATCCTGATACGTTACGTATCAATCCTGTATAGGATGGGGAACGCCCCGAATTGAAACATCTTAGTAGGGGCAGGAGAAGAAACCAAACGGGATGTCGTTATTAGAGGCGATCGAAAGCGACAGAGTTCAAACTGAATCCTTCGGGAGATGTGGTGTTGATAGGCCCGCCGTATGGGACATATTTCCAGAACAGAAGTTGTCTGGAACGGCATACTACAGAGGGTGACAGTCCCGTATGTGTATGGAAATGTGCTCTGGCGGAGTCCTGAGTAACGTGGGTCGGAATTCCCGCGTGAATCTGGGGGTCACTAACCTCCAAAACTAAATACTCCCCAAAACCGATAGCGTAATAGTAGCGTGAGCGAAAGCTGAAAAGCAACCCTAGAAAGGTGTTGAAAAGTGCCTGAAACTGACAGGTGATAGCGTGTTATGGCGCGAAAGGATCTTTCAAGCGAAGGAATCCGCAGTGATGCGGTAGTACGGGTTTGAATGCCGGTGTCATAACGTACGTTTTGAAGAACGGGCCAAAGAGTTTATTCTGCTGGCGAAGGTTAATTCTTAAAAGGAAGGAACCGAAGGGAAACCAACAAGTCCGTAGCCGTAAGGTGTGGGACGGCGTATTAATAATGCGCGGAGTCAACAGGATAAGACCCGAAGCCTGGCGATCTATGCGTGGGCAGATTGAAGCGTGCCGAAAGGTGCGTGGAGGATCGCAAGCGGTTTTGATATGCAAATCATTCGCGTGACCTGCGTATAGGAGTGAAAGATTAATCGAGCCAGGCATCCGCTGGTTCCTCTCGAAACATGCCGTAGCATGACCTGACCGGAGATCGACAGTGAGGTAGAGCACTGATTGGGGAAGTGGGTGACGAAAGTCGTCCCTCTCCTGTCAAACTCCAAATTCCCTGTCATCTAAGATGGTCGGAAGTCCGCATTACGGGGTAAGCTTGTAATGCGTAAGGGAGACAACCCAGACCGTGGTTAATGTCCCTCAGTGCAGGCTCAGTGTAAACACTGAAAGTGGTCCTGGGTCAAAGACAACTGGAAGGTGAGCTTAGAAGCAGCTACCCTTTAAAAAGTGCGTAACAGCTTACCAGTCAAGATTCAGGGCGCTGAAAATGGACGGGGCTTAAGCCTGCCACAGATACCACGGACCATACGTAAGTATGATGGCGTAGAGAGGCGTTCTGCATGGGCGGAAGCAGGGTCGTAAGGTCCTGTGGACCGTGTAGAAATGAAAATTTTGGCAGTAGTAGAAGCTTAAGTATGGTGAGAATCCATACCGCCGCAGGGGCCAGGTTTCCTCGACAATGTTCGTCAGTCGAGGGTTAGTCGGTCCTAAGTTGCACCGTAACTCGAGTGTAGCGAAAGGGAAACAGGTTAATATTCCTGTACCTGCTCCAGACAATCCTGACGCTTCCGGATATGCTCAGCGGGACTGTCGTCCCGTCTAAGCGGTATATGCGACTCGGAGTACCGTAATGGTGAGAAGGTTGCTAACCCGTTATGGGGTAACAGAGCAAATTCCAGGAGCCCGTGAAAAGGGTGGATGCAGTCCGTACCAAGAACTGACACAGGTGCCCCTCGCTGAGAAGGCGAAGGCGTGTCGGAATTAATCGTGTTAAGGGAACTCGGCAAATTAGCCCTGTAACTTCGGGATAAGGGGTGCCTGCCCAGAGATTGGGCAGGTCGCAGTGACAAGGGCGCTCCGACTGTCTAATAACAACATAGCAGACTGCAACTCCGAAAGGACTAGTATAGTCTGTGATTCCTGCCCAGTGCGAGTATCTGAACACCGGGTTCAACCGGACGAAGGACTCGTAAACGGCGGGGGTAACTATGACCCTCTTAAGGTAGCGTAGTACCTTGTCGCTTAATTGGCGACTTGCATGAATGGAATAACGAGAGCGCTACTGTCCCTAACACGAATCCGTTGAACCTTTTGTACTAGTGCAGAGACTAGTGACTCCTTATGGGAAGTGAAGACCCCGTGGAGCTTTACTGCAGCCTGTCGTTGGATTACGGTATTACCTGCGCAGGGTAGATGGGAGGCGTCGATCCAACTCTTGTGGGAGTTGGTTAGCCAACGATGAGACACCATCCTGGTTTTATTGTAATTCTAACTGAATTGTTTCAGGACATCGATAGGTAGGCAGTTTGGGTGGGGCGCCACACCCTCGAAAAAATATCAAGGGTGCCCTAAGGTCAACTCAAGCGGGTCAGAAACCCGCTGGAGAGTGTCAAGAGCATAAGTTGGCCTGACGCGATTGCGCATAGCAAGCAATCGCGAGAGGAAACTCGGGTCTAACGAACCAATACGCCCTTTTGGTGAGGGCTATTGACTACAGAAAAGCTACCCCGGGGATAACAGAGTCGTCGCCGGCAAGAGCACATATCGACCCGGCGGCTTGCTACCTCGATGTCGGTTCTTTCCATCCTGGCTGTGCAGCAGCAGCCAAGGGTGAGGTTGTTCGCCTATTAAAGGGGATCGTGAGCTGGGTTTAGACCGTCGTGAGACAGGTCGGTTACTATCTATAAGGAGTGTCAGAAGTCTGAAGGGAAGAATGAAATAGTACGAGAGGAACTTTCATTCGGCGCCTCTGGTCGATCGGTTGTCTGACAAGGCACTGCCGAGCAGCTACGCGCCAAGAGATAAAAGCTGAAAGCATCTAAGCTTGAAACTTACCCCAAAAAGAGACTTCAACAAGACCCGGATAGAAGATCCGGTTGATAGGATCGGGATGTACGCACGAAGGCAACGACGTGTTCAGTCCGCGATTACTAACAGTCTTATTCTTCCAGTTCTTCAAACCCAGACGAAATTCTAAACGCAGCATATTCCAATACATAGTCTTGACTAACTCAAGCTAGGCCAAGGTGGCGGAGCGGCCACGCGGTTGACTGCAGATCAACTATACTCCGGTTCAAATCCGGACCTTGGCTCTCAATAGCGGCCAAAGCAGGTGTGTCACACCCGGTCTCTTTCCGAACCCGGAAGTTAAGACACCTCACGTAGAAGCCAGTACTGAGGTACGCGAGTCCTCGGGAGAACCTCTACGCTGCTATTGTTCAAAAAAAACGTAAACTCTATTGTACAGTCTTTGTAACATTCGGTTACAGATGTTGGTTCAGTCCAACAGGGGCTTTCAATAGCGGCCAAAGCAGGTGTGCTACACCCGGTCTCTTTCCGAACCCGGAAGTTAAGACACCTCACGTAAGAGCCAGTACTGAGGTACGCGAGTCCTCGGGAGAACCCTTACGCTGCTATTGTTCTACAAATCGTAAACTCTATTGTACAGTCTTTGTAACATTCGGTTACAGATGTCGGTTCAGTCCGATAGAAAAATATTTTTACTACTCTCTCTGTTTTCGCAGTGAAATCTGTCAAAAAGGTGAACCGTTATCATATATCTGATTAATTAGTGCTCTCACTTACAATATATCCCTCTTTGATCCCAGGTTTAAGGCTGTTAATAGATATTTCATATTGTTTACCCGTTTTAAACATTCCATCAACCATCCCACTTATTGTACTGGTTCCACCCCGAAGCCTTTCACAGGTAGGATCAGCATAACATGTTGTCAAATCAATTGAGGGATCTGATAATACAACTTCAAGTACAAGTTCGTCTCTACCAGTAGTTCCCCCTGAAGTTGGAAGTGATATATATGTGCAGGAATTTTCGTTACATGGTGTCCAGACCAGCTCCTGTGCATCCCGGATAAATTGCGTGCTTAAAACCTGTCGAGAATTTCCGTCCTTGTAATTTTCCCCAAGTTTCATCAGGGAGACATGGTCGATATTCTTTCCATCCGTATCGGTTAATTTGAATATAACAACCTGTGGGATGGGTGTCTCTGCCTGCTCATCTCCGTACACTCCTGTAATCTGAAAGATAATACACCCAATTATTGTGAGAAGAAATGTTATCCTTGTAATCTTCCGGTTAGATCCCATAGGATATGATTCCTCTATAATTCTATAAAAGGAAGGTGCTCATGTATTGTTGTTCCTCCAATGCGATTTTTTAGAGACTCCCTGATGGAAAAATAAAAAAAAAAAGCCCGAATAAACATTTTCTAGGATTATTTTTAAAAAAATCCTTCATTTGACAGTGTCTTAACAATGAACCATACAGTTGAATATTTTACTCGCCGGTTTAGATTAGTTTATTCCTCGTGATGTATACCGATTACTGGTAACGACGTGAATATCTTTGGATATTCTGTTAAGAGATGTAAGTATGAGCAAAAAATCGAATATGTGGATTATTGCACTGGCCTGCATTGTGCTCGGTGTTTTTGTAGCATGTGCTGTTGCTGAAGAAGCCCCTCAAGCACCCCCAGCAGGGGGCGGACCCGGGGGAGATATGAGTGGTCTCCTGAAGAACCTTACAGAAAAGGGTTTCGATGTTTCAGAAATTCAGGCAGCAATGGACAAGGGTGACAAGGATGCGGCAAAGGTCCTTCTTGACAAGTTCTTAGAAGCACACCCTGATGCAAAGCCACAGATGCAACCTATGGATGCTGATCACCTGAAAAAGATTCTCGATGAACTTGCTTCAAAGGGCAGCGATGTATCGCAGATTAAGGCTGCACTAGACAGTGGAGACACTACTAGTGCACAAAAACTCCTTGATGAATTTTTCAAAGCACACCCTGATGCCCGTCCGACTCCTCCAACTGACGGTCAGAAGCCTGCACAGTAAATATCTTCTGATACATCAGAATCTTATTTTTTTATTGTCTGCCCGGATATTGGATACCAGTCTGGGGAGAGCAATCCAATCACCTTTTAATATCCAAATCATAATTGCTCTTCTATGATAGATCCTATGATGATATGGATGTCTGAATATCATCCTACTTGGTTGCAGAAAGTATTAGTTATGATAATACAAGGATACTCTTAGGTTCGTGGGGTTGAATATGTTTTTGCGAAACAAAAATCAGAAAATATCTAGTGGATCGGCAAAATCGATTCAGAAATCTGTTGGGTCATCAAGATTATCTACACATATCCAGTGTTATGTTTTTGGATTCTTATTGATTCTTTTAATTGCAGGTTCTCAATGTTGCCTGGCTATGGCGACAAATGAGACAATTGATGCTGCTGGGAAGGTGACAGTGACTGATGCAGTTATTGAACCTTCAGTTCTGATGACCGGGGACATAGGTCTTCTTACTGTGACAGTGGAAAACACTGGCACAAGTAATGTAATCATCAGCGATGGCCGTCTAATCTCAAAAGAATTAACTGTCCTGAATCCGGAAACCTACCAGAGTACCCGGACAATAGGTGCGGGAACCAAGATGCAGTTCTCGTTCTCAATTGTAGCAAACCAGCCCGAGAACATTTATTATCCTGCGTTTTATCTGAATTATCAGGATGCAGGAAGTCTGCGATATAATATACCTGTCAGGGTTGAAACACCAGAATTAGAACTCTTCGTCTCAGGGATCCCTCAGAACTATGCAAAAGGGGTTAAGAGTTCAATAACCCTGCATGTCGGAAATGCGAAAAGCGTGAACATGACGGGTATATCCATTATCCCTATAGGTGATGGAATCCTGTGTAACCAGACATCATTCTTCATTGGTGATCTCTATCCACACTCAGAAAAATCCGTTCTCTTTGATATTACTCCATCAGATTCTTCCAACCTGAATTTTAATGTTACATACTCATGTGGGATGAACTCACACCAGACTTCATATTCTGTACCAATAACGCTTGGAACTGATAAGCTCGCAGCAGAACCACTGATCAACAACATTGAAGTTGCTACCGAATCCGGTCAGACAACACTATCCGGTGATGTATCAAATGCCGGAATATCTGATGCTTACGGAGTAGTTGTTGCATTGGAGAGTTCTGCCGGAGAAAATGGCAATCCAAATGAAAAATATGCCATTGGTACCATCAGTGCTGGTGACTACGAGAGTTTTGATCTAAAGATCCCATCTGGTTCAAAAATCGTCCCGGTAGTAATCCAGTTTAAGGATGCGTCAGGGAACCAGTTCTCTAAATCTCTCTCACTTGATATGGAGAAGATCTCTGGTGGTACTCAGGGATCTGCTGTTAGTGGAGCAGGAATGCCTGAAGGGGGAGGTCCGCCTGGATCAGGAGGAGCACCCTCTACGACCCAGTCTGGCAGTTCATCAGGTAGCATAAGTAGCGGTTCTTCTTCATCACGTACTGGAGGAGTAAATCCAATGAACCCCTTATCTGGAATGGGTTCGGGCTTGAGCGGTCTTCCGATTATGGAGATCATCTATGGCATTATCATCCTCATAGTTGTCATCGTCATCTGGGTGCTCTGGAAGCGGAAGATGAAAGGGCGGAAAATTTCATTAAATGTAAAATAAATCGGACGAATCATGGCGGAAGATGAGATCGTCGTCCGATTAACTGATGTAAGCAAGATTTATCCCCTGCCTTCCGGAGATGTGGTCGCTCTTGACCATCTCTCTCTTACTATTAAGAAAGGGGAATTTGTTGCGATAATCGGGCCATCCGGGTCTGGGAAATCAACCCTACTTAACCAGCTCGGGTGTCTTGATGTGCCAACGTATGGTGACCTTGAAATTGGGGGAAAATTGGTCCGGGATATGACCGATTATGAATTGACCGATCTTCGTCTGGTTACCATTGGATTCATTTTCCAGAAATTCAACCTTCTTCCTCTTCTTTCTGCATATGAAAATGTGGAATACCCATACACACTTAAGTATCGCAAAAAAGACACGTCAGGAAGAGTAGCCAAACTTCTTGCAATGGTCGGAATCAATGAGGATCGTGCCAAACATAAACCTCCTGAACTATCCGGTGGTCAGCAGCAACGGGTTGCCATTGCCAGAGCCCTCGTTAATAATCCAAAGATACTTCTCTGCGATGAACCAACCGGGAACCTTGATTCCAAGACTGGAGTTCTGGTAATGAGTATGCTCAGAAAACTCAATGAAAAAGGAAAAACCCTGATCATTGTAACTCATGACCCGACAATTGCTGAACAGGCAGATCGGATAGTTACCATCAGAGATGGGAGAGTTGTGTAGCAATGAAAGATATCATCTTTGCAATGGCTTTGAGAAATGTGAAAATTAACTATCTCAGATCCATCCTTGCTGCATTAGGAATTACAATAGGAATCATATCCATCGCATCAATGGGTATGTTGGGGACAAATATGACCTATTCTGTAAAGGATTCCCTTTCGTCAATGGCTGATAAACTTACCGTTAATCCATATAGTGGAAAAGGCGGAGGAGGTGGTGCTCCTGGTGGTGGTGGAACTACTGACAATCTTACAAAAGCCCAGTATAAAAATATCTTGAAAGTAGCTGATCAATATGGGTATGCATATGGAGTTCACTCAATACGTGCCAAAGTACAGAAAGGCAAGGATGAGTGGAGTACAACTATTTACGGCCTTGAAACCCCGGCTATGAAGAGGGTTCTGGAAAATATATCTGAAGGCGGATATCCCAGCAGTGATGGCTCGGTTTTAATTGGTGCTACCTTCGCTTCTGATAATAATCTTGAGCCCGGAAGCAAATTTACGGTTTCTGGTCAGGGGTTAAAGGTCGCCGGAGTCATCGCATCCCGTGGAATGTCCATGGATCTGAACACAGACAGTGCTGTGGTAATGACAAAATCAAAATATGAGTCGATGTTCGGTGCTACTGATGAGTACAACCAGGTTAATATTATCCTTGATAATATCGATGAGGCATCAGAAGCAGTGAATGCGATAGATAAACAGATGAACCGCAGAGAAGAGGTTGTAAGAGTTCAGGATAGCAGCCGCTTTGTGACGATGATATCCTCATCAGTTACTACGATTACCAGTTTTGCCTCCCTCATTGCTGGGATTTCATTACTAGTGGCCGCGGTTTCCATCTTCAACATCATGATGATGTCAGTGACTGAACGTATCAGAGAGATCGGTGTTCTGCGTAGTATCGGTACTCAGAAGAAAGAGATCCTCAGAATTTTTCTCTATGAGGCCACACTAATTGGAGTGCTTGGAGCATTAGCAGGGATGACCTTCAGTCTGATTATAGGATATGTATTTATTCAGGTTATGGTGGGTAATACTAAGTACTTCTTCACGGTTGACAGTCTGATTCACCTTCCCTATGCAATGGCTATTGGCCTGGTTATCTGCATTATATCTGGTATATATCCGGCATGGAGAGGTGCAAATATGGATCCGATTGAAGCACTACGGGCAGATTAACTCATAATAATTGTTGATATCATGAATTCTCATAAATTTTTTTTAGGGCTTCTTCTCATTACTGCTATAACTTTCAGTTGTGTCAATGCAGATGTGGATTCAGTTTCAGGAACCTTGTCAAATACTTTGCAACCTTCTGGCACTATCTCCCATCTTAATGGAGAAAAAAACCTGTCTTCGGATCAGAACAGAGAAGCCACCCTGTCATCTCAATCTGGTTCCTCTTCCCAGGAGAATGATAGTTCTGCAATACCCGGAAGTACACGAACAACCGTAACTCGCCTTACTGGTGGCCAAATGAACCCTTCGTCAGGCCAGGTTGTAAGTGATGTTCCAACATCTTTAACCACACCTACTCAAGGGTTTTTGACAGGTACTCAAATCGGTCCTGGTTCGGGCAGTCCTAGTCCCGTGCCTTCTCCGGTCATGAGTGATGTTCCAACATCTTTAACCACACCTACTCAAGGATTTCTGAATGGCACACACTTTGGTCCTGGTTCGGGCAGTCCTAGTCCCGTGCCTTCCCCGGTTATGAGTAATGTTCCAACTCCTATGACAACTCCTTCACAAGGGTTTCAGAATAGTACTCATATAGATCCCGGTTCGGGCAGTTCTGGTCCTGTTCCTTCCCCGGTTATGAGTGATGTACCGACTCCCACGGCAACACCTACTCAAGGGTTTTCAACAGGTACTCACTTTGGTCCTGGTTCGGGCAGTCCTAGTCCTGTTCCTACCCCGGTCATGAGTGATGTTCCAACTCCAATTGCAACACCTTCACAAAGGCTTCAGAATGAAACTCATTTCGGTCCTGGTTCGGGCACTCACATATCTGTTCCTTCACCGGTCATGAGTGATATTCCTACTCCAATTACAACACCTTCTCAAGGATTTCTGAATGGCACACACTTTGGTCCTGGTTCGGGCAGTCCTAGTCCTGTTCCTTCTCCGGCTATGAGTGATGTACCCACTCCATTGGTTACCCCAATATCTGGTCAACCCAATGATCCTTACCAGGGTCCGGGTTTGAATCCAATAAACCCAATTCCGACTCCAACCTTCACTCAACCTATGAATCCTGGTGAACCATTTTCCCCTGAATATCCTGACGGCAGATTTCATCCAGGCCCGGTACCGACAGTCTCCCTCGTTACAATAACTGTTACCCCAACCCCGGAACAATGGTATGGTGAGCCGACACATGTCCCTGGTGACAATGATCCTGATCCTATCATGTCAGATATTCTGCTTCACAGAGGGGATCCCAACTATTATTATGGCAGATACTCGAATCCGGATCCTGGCCATTACCGGTACGAATCAAGCCCCTTGTATGCACCCAGGTATGATCGGGATAATGGGGCGATTCAGGTGATCAGCACCCCGACCGATGCAACTGTGTACCTGAACAATAATTACGAAGGAAGAACACCGTCATCTGGATATTTGGGAATTTCAAGTCTGACACCAGGAAGTTATCAGATCACGATCTCCAGCGTTGGTTATTATGATTATACCTCTGTAATAACAGTGTACCGAAATGAGATTGTGACAGTTAATGCGGCTTTGGAACCTGTGGTCTCTGGTTCATCGTCATCCAGGACAGATGGAGGAACACTTGATGTTCAGTCCAGCCCAACCGGTGCTGGTGTCCTTCTCAACAATGTGTACCGGGGGAGCAGTCCGCTGAACCTCCAAAGTGTCAGTCCTGGTGAGTATAATCTCACTATCTTTAAAGATGGATACATCTGGTATGCACGTGACATCTCGATCACTTCAGGTCAGACCACAGCGATCTCTGCTGTGCTGACTCCCCAGGATCCTGCACCATCTGATCAAAGCCCCATCCAGTCAACAGAGACAGTTGTCCCAGTCGCGACGAAGTCACCACTACCAATAGGGATTCTCTTCATATCCCTGATTGTTGGTGGATTCTGTGCAAGTAGAAGGTTATAATCTGTACTGAGAGTTCGGTGTAACAAACTCTTTCTCTTTTTTTCAATTTAATAAATTAAACTCGTTTTGAGTCTCTCTCCCTTCTCGTTATCATCTGTAAATTGAAAGACTGCGACTAACTTTTTAATACAATTTCCTACCGGCAGGTTGTGCCCTTCAACTCTACCAATTGCTGATTGTTAATATCCTGCCTCCCTGATGTAATTCAGGTTGTCAGATTTTCCTGTTCATGTGCCGTATCCCAATAGTATGAGATGTACTCAGCAAACCTTGACAAGGATTTATTGTCTTGAGTTTAAAGGGGGCAGAGATGCCTGATTTTCCCTGCAATACTGGGGAGAAGGAGAATGTAGTTCTTCTCTCCTGCCTTGGAGAGCACCTGGGTGCATTCCTTCTTATTGGGATCTTTACAACCTGTGTCGATATCGGTCTGCTCTGGTTTCTCACTGAAAAGATAGGACTCTGGTATCTGGTATCAGCTACGGGCTCATACTGTACTGGTTCTTTACTAAGTTATTCCCTGAATAAATCACTGAACTATCGCAACCAGAGCAAGAATTATGTAAGACAGGGTTCATCGTTTCTGATCATTGCAGCAAGTAGTTTTTCCCTGAATCTTGCAGTCCTTTCCATAAGCGTTGAAATTTTTCAGGTTCATTATCTTATTGCCAAAGCAGGGGCGACTATCGTAGCGTTTCTGTGGAACTATTATGCACAGACAACTATAACGTTCAGAATCTGGAAGTAATATCAAATTATCTCTCATTTTAGGTTTCTTTGGTAATCGTCCTTTATGAGGGGTAATCTATAGGTCACAGCCCGGTTAATCATTGGGTACTATGTCTGATCAACTGCTGCCATACCTGGAGGCGGCCTACGCTCTTGTGAATGGTGGCATCTTTCTCCTCTACGGGTATGATAAGGTGCAGGCACGACGTGATAGATGGAGGATTTCAGAGAAGAACCTCCTGATTGGATCTCTCTTCGGTCCTTTTGGTGCCTTTCTGGCGATTCAGATCTTTAGACATAAAACCCAGAAGATGCGATTTTCTCTTCTGGTTCCAATAATCATGATCCTTCATGTGATTCTGATCACGCTGTTCCTGACCCGGGGATGGTAAGTGACGTCTGAACAGAATTTATTCCAACTGATCTTCTCTAGTGCTGTTAGCCATATGTTGGTGAACTCTACAGATCCTGGTGTTCTTTGGTGATCGAACTTCTTGCTCCGGCTGGTACAGCAGAGGCATGCCGGGTTGCAATTGCAGCAGGTGCAGATGCGGTATATCTTGGTGGTAGTAGATTTGGTGCCCGCCACTTTGCAGGTAACTTTGATGATCAGGCCCTTGAAAATGCAGTAAAATATGCTCATCTCCGGGGAGTGAAGGTCTATGTCACAGTAAACACATTAGTTCATGATAAAGAACTTATCCAGGTTGTCAGATATCTGGAATATCTCTGCTCCATCGGTGTTGATGCGATTCTCATCCAGGATCTGGGGATACTCTCCATTGCATCAAACCTATTTTCCGATCTTTCCAGAGTTCCGGCACTCCATGCCTCAACCCAGATGGCTGTTCACAACCGGGAAGGGGCCCGATATGCCCTCGAGAAGGGATGTACCCGCATTGTTCTGGCACGGGAACTACCGGCGCAGGAGGTCAGGGATATTGCAGAATCTCTGAAAGAGACTGGTGGGGAGGTTGAGATATTCGGGCATGGAGCTCTCTGTTATGCCTACTCCGGTCAGTGCCTGCTTTCCGCCGTCATAGGTGGGAGGAGTGGAAACCGGGGAATGTGTGCCCAACCCTGCAGAAAACCATATCAAATTATCAGGGGGACCCGCGGTAAATATGGGAAACTGATAAAACCAAGGCCGGTTGATCTTCCTGATCAGTATCTGCTTTCAACCCGTGATCTCTCCGTGTATCCGGTTCTTAATTCAGTTTCCTCATTACCTATTGCAGCACTAAAGATCGAAGGCCGCATGAGATCTCCTTCATACGGAGCAACAGTAGTGTCGGTCTACCGTCGTGCCCTTGATGCCCTCATGTCAGGCACGTTTTCTCCGTCATCTGAAGACGAGAATGATCTGGCCCTGGTCTTCTCACGCGGATTTACAACTGGGTATCTGAATGATGAGACCTGTGAGACTGTGATGGGTAGGAACCTTCCTGGAAAAAGAGGCCTTTTTGTCGGAACTGTCACGGGTCTGACAAATGATGGGCTGTTGAGTGTGAAACCGGCAGGTGACCTGGTTCCCGAACGAGGCGATGGTCTGGTCTGTATCAGCAGAACCAGTGAACAGGGTTTTGTGCTTCGTCATGATCCTTTCATCAGAAATGGGCAGTTATTTCTGGACTCAAATTTCTCCTGTCATCGTGGTGATCATATCTATCTCACCAGCAGGGGAAGAACCACAAAACTTCTGGAACATCTCACGACTAATCCTGATTCTTTGTATCATGGTTCTATAGATCTATCTCTTGAGATCAACATCTCGACTGATGGAGTGGTTGATATATCCGGAGAGATTGATACAAGAAAAAAGATCCATCTTCCCTTCATATTCAGAGCCCAGGCCCGATTCAGCCCTGCACGCTCACGTCCCCTGAGTTCAGATCAGATCAGTGATGCAATCAAAAAAACCGGAGGTACTCTTTTTACGATGAAACAACTGAATATCTCCTGCCCCGATGGTTTGTTTGCACCGGTTTCTATGCTCAATGGAATCCGAAGGGAGATTCTGGAGTTTGCAGAAGCAACCATCATACAATCATACATTCCTGCATCAGAAACCACACAAATTGTAAAAAAACGTGCAAATTTGTGTATTACTAAACTGGATTCAGAACCCGTATTTCAGTCTTGTTGCGATGAGATGCAACTTGTAATACTGGTATCAGATCCGGTATCAGCCCTTTCAGCTGTGGAAGCAGGGGCTTTCAGAGTATATATTGAGTGGTATCCTCCCCGTGATACGGTTGGATCTTCGGATCACCTTGAGACAATACTTGCTCTTTTTACTAAGAGCCCCTCACTAACTGATGTAATCGGTATAAAACTGCCAAAGATTCTTCTCCGCTCTGAAATGGATCATCTCATCGAGGTACTACCACGAATGAAAAAGGCAGGTGTGAAATATATGATGGTGGACGGGATAGGAGTCGCCGAAACGATACTGGCCTCTGCCCCTGATATACAGATCAGTGGATACAGCGGACTCAACATCACGAACCATTGTTCACTTGCCGTTCATATAAATTTTGAGTTCTGTACTCTCTCCTGTGAATTGTCAGGAGATGAGGTGAGAGAGACTCTTGAAAAGGCAGACTTTTCAGATCATTCGCCTTCTGTTGCTGTCATGGTTCAGGGTTTGATTGAAGCTATGATCACCGAGGATCAACCCGGCGGACCGATTTTATCTGGAGACCCAGAGATTGGATCTGCACTCCGGGATCAGAAAGGTCAGGAATTTCCTATCGTGATTGATTCAAGTGGAAGAACGCACATCTTTAACTCAGCAGAAACTTCTCTCATTGATAATCTGAAAACCCTTAAAGATGTCGGGGTCAAATTCGGGGTGATCGATGCGAGGTGGCGGGGGTCAGAGTATGCATGGGAGATGACCTCACTATGGTCTGATGCCGTCAGAAATCCACATCTGAACCAAGAAGAATTAAACACACGTAAAGATGCCATAAGAGCGTGTGCATGGGGTGTGCTCACAACTGCAACCTGGAAACGTGGGTTATGCAGGGGTGACTCCTGACTGAACAAGCTACCGATTTTAGGATTACATTTTGTCTGTGTCTCTGTCAGTAGTTCCTCTCTCTAATTGGAGATCCTGTCGTGCAGCAAAGAAGAATTGTTGGGCATATCCGGCGTAATCCCCAAAGTAATCTCTGCAAAAATCAGCGATATCATCGTACGAACATTTTTTCCTGTTACACTTCCGTTCTCTGACCTCTGGATAGAGATGGGTAATGATGTTCCTGATCCAGACATCAACCGGTACAACCTCATACCGGTTATACGCAAAGAGGAGAACACAGTCTGCAACTTTCGGCCCGACACCCGGTAATTTCATCAGCTCCTGTTTTGCATCGTACATGGAACATATGGCGATACGTGACAGAAAATCCGGGTCTTTGATTATGTATTGTGCTGTTCCTACAAGGTAGGGTGCACGATAGCCGGTGCAGCAGGCCCTGAGTTCATCCTCCATTCTTTCTGCCAGGTCGGCAGGTGATGGAAAACTGAACCTGCTGTCTCCAAGTGGATGTCCATACCGTTCACAGATCAGAGAGATCCTTTTTGTTATAGTAGGGATGTTCGAATTCTGTGAACAGATAAAACTGATTAGGCACTCCCATGGATCCTGTCTGATGATCCGAAGACCGGCACCCGCAGATGCTGCTGTCTCAAAATGCTGATCTGTCTTCCTTCTTGTTTCACCAGAGTATACTGCTATTGATCTTCTAATCTGACTGATGATTTTCTGAACGTTGAGATCCAGGGTAAAGTACCTGACCAGGTCTGCCTCATCCATTCCGTCATATGTGAGAATCGGTCCATCCTGACTGATTGTCACTACTCTTCCTGCGACAACACCGTTCCATGTGTTCTTGATGCGTTGCCACCTGAAGACCTGCCCACAATCAAGTGTGAGATCCAGATCAAATGGAAGTTGGTCTCTCCTGATATTGTAGGTCTTCATAATCTGCATAGGTTCACTCTGCCTGATATCAGTTCTCTAACCTGCTCCATTCTGGCAATTGGAACGATAGAGCCAAATAGTTCTGCACAAATACGGATAAATATTGATAATGTGCGGAATTCTGGTGATACAACGATGAGGTTCATGATCTGGATCCTGGGGATGGCACTTCTTTTGTCTCTTGCTACCATGTGTACTGTTGCAGATAACTATACTTCAGCGGTCCTGCCAGCAGGAAACGTCTCAGCCACGCTGGCAGCACCCCCAAGTGTAGCAGGTACAGGCACTGATTACAACTCTGGCATGGTTGAACTGCAGACCGGTTGGAACCTGGTCGGAATTCCCCGCAGACTCTCTGAAGATAAGAACTCTGCATCCCTCTTTGCTCATGTTGATTCCGCAGGGCGAAGTATATGGACGTATGATCCAGTAGGCAAGGGATGGAAGGACCTCACCGCACAGGACAAACTTTCACCGCTTGACGGGTACTTTATCTACTCTGCAAAACCTGACAAAATAACTCTCTCGTACTCGGTTGATCCCCTTCAGGTCCCCCCGGTAAAGGATCTTCAGACCGGTTGGAACCTTGTCGGATTCTCAGGTGCTTCAGATGCTTCGGCACGGGATTCCCTCCTCTCTATCAGGAAGACCTGGACTCAGGTTATCGGCTGGGATCCGGCAAAGCAGCAGACTGAAGATTCTATCATCAATGGAGGCAATGATACTCATGCCGACTCACGGATGATGGTTCCAATGCGTGCATACTGGGTGTATGCCGACTCTCCATGTAGTCTGGCCAGTATTGGTGCCTGATCTCATCTCCTTTATTCATCCTCTGCTTTGGCTGAAAAATCTGGATCAGATCGATATCTGCTTTGTGCAAAGAGATATCAAGGCCGGAAGAGCAAGGTATGATGAGTATCAGGTGAATATCTGTGAAAACTGGCTGCAGGCATATTTTTCTTTTTCTCCTAATATTTGCACTTTCTATCGGGATGGGAAGTGCCGCGAATATTACAACTGACCTAAATTATCCCGAGTACTGGATCAAGGAAGCGGTTGGTCAATACTCACTCGGTCACTTTGATCGTGCTCTCACCCTTCTTGACAATGCAGTCTCTCAGGATCCAACACTTGCAAGTGCCTGGATGTGGCGAAGCAAAACCCTCATTGAGCTTGGCCGGACAAAGGAAGCCCAGGAGAGTCTAGCAAAGGCAAAAGAACTCGATCCTCTTATAGACAATCCCTATCTCAAAAAGGTTGGATCACTAGCAAACCTGAAGGTGACTCCGGTCCCGACAGCAAGACCGACTGATAGTGAGGATCAACTCAAGAAGATGATCCAGTCTGATGTCAATATGACAAACAGTCCTGATCCGACCGGTCCGGATATGGTATTATATGATCTTCAGGCCGCAGTGAACCCGGTTACCCAGCAGGTGGAGATAACAGCAGTCATTGGTAATGAAGGAGTGAAACCGACCAGTAACTTCTTCATCTCATTCTATGGCTCTTACAGTACGCCTGTCTCATCTGAAGACTCTCCAATAGGATTCTACCTGGTGGATAACCTCCTCCCGGGAACCAAGAAGACTATCGCCGGGTACTTCCCGATAGCAGAAATTCCGTCCGGAGACTATTACATCGGTGGATACATCGATCCGAACCGCCAGATCAGGGAGATCAGCAAAGATAACAATGGAAAAACCGCAGCGGCAAAGGTGAATATCCCTGAAGTGAATACCAGCACCGGTACCCAGCGTGGCAGTATCCAGCTGGCTGTGCCAGTCACGCCGGTTGTTGAACCGATCTCCACAAAGCGGGCAGACCTTGTACTCGATTCAGTATCTGGTCCGGCAACTGCAATACTGGGTGAAGAGATCTCCATCAATACAACAGTCCGTAATGCTGGTGATGCTGATGCCGAAAAGTTCAGGGTTTCGGTCTACCTCTCCAGGGACAAAACGGTATCAGATGATGATATCGAGCTCGGGTACGGGGATATTCCTGATCTCGCTGTTGGTAAGGCACGTCAGGGCACTGCGATAGTAACCATACCCCTGAATGTGGCAGCAGGTTCATATTATCTGGTGGGGCTTGCGGATAGCCAAACCAGAATCCGGGAGAACGATAAAACAAATAATGCCCACTCGGCAGACTCTCTGATCACCATCACGAAACCCTCTGTTCCGGGTTATGAACAAACATCCTCACCTGCTCCCACACCATCTCAGACTCCTTCCCCGGTTCTGGTCACGCCAAAAGTGACTGCTACTCCGGTAGTGTCACCGGTGTTGACTCTGACTCCAACCCCGGACCCAAAACCGGTTACAGTGCTTACAACTCCTGTCCAGACATCAGAGCCGGTGATGACCGTCGAATCCACACCAGAACCATCTACCGAATCGGTTATCTCTAAACTTCCTGACCTGGTTGTTGATGCAGTTACAGTTCCGGAAACAGCAACCCCTGGTGAGGAGATCCAGATCAATACTACTGTCCGTAATACCGGCGATGGTGACGCCGGGACATTCAGGTTAACTGTGTTCCTCTCCACCGATGGAACTGTATCTGATGATGATATCGAATTAGGATTCGGTGATGTGCCTGATCTTGCGGCTGGTAAAGCTCGCCAGGGTAAAGCGGCGGCAACGATTCCTCAAAATATCACTCCGGGTTCATACTACGTTGTTGCATTGGCAGACAGCCAGACTGCTGTCACAGAGAGTGATAAGACGAACAACTCCCATGCTATTGACTCTCCGATCACTATCATGGCTACACCTGTTGTCACACAGACTTCAATCCAACCCCGAACTGGTACTCCTGTATCTACAACAACTCTGACACAGACACCTACACCAACTGCAACACCAACACCTGTACCTACTACTATAATTCCCACCCCAACGCCTGTGGTTACTGAAGTTCCTACACCGGTACCAACGACAATTGCACCAAATCCAATCCCAACGGTCAAAGCGACACCGGTGCCTACCGCGATTCAGACCGCTGTACCAACAAGCATTACATCAGCACCCACAGCAATACCAACTACATCTGCTGCATCAAAGCAGGTCACTTCAAATCTCTCTACGCAACTTCTTCCAGATCTGGTGGTAAAGGTCAGGTCATCAGGAACCTCCGGAACACCTGGTGGTAGCTTCAAAGCCACCACCACACTACAAAATGCAGGAAAAGCTGATGCAGGAGCATTTGATGTCTCTCTCTACCTCTCCTCTGATAAAGAATTCAACCCGCAGACAAGTTATCTGGTCGGTAAAGGCAGGATTGATAGTCTCGCATCAGGAAAACAGATGGTAAGTGATACTGAGGTTCCAATCCCTGCATCGCTTACCCCGGGAAGTTATTACTTTGTAATCTTTGCAGACTCTTCAACCGAGTTACCTGATACGAACCGCGATAATAATATTGCAACAGGAAAAAGTCCGGTTGTGGTGAAATAAACAGGAGCCGTGCTTTTTCCTTTATATCTTTACCACATATTTATTGATTCGTTAATCCGGATGCATTGGATTATTCCTATCTGTAATTATTTCTCCACTATCATCATGAACTCAAATCCCAACTCCCTTTTTCGTGAAGGAAAAAAAGTCTGGCACACAGGTAATCTCCAGCAGGCCGCTGATCTCTTCTTTGATGTACTCGAAGTGGATGATCAGTATCATCTGGCCTGGAACGCACTAGGGGTGGTCTATTCGCAGGCAGGAGAATATGAAGATGCTGATACCTGTTTTAAAAATGCTCTTCTGCTGGCTCCTGATAATCCTGTGTATCTCCAAAATAGGGGGAGAAACAACCGGAAACTCAAAATTCTCTGGGAGCTGAAGTCGGAGAATATGAAGAAGCCAGCAAAGATTTCACGTATGTATTATATCGTCGGGTTCGCGGTTCTGGCTCTTATTGTTGGAGTAACGTTGTTTTTACTGCTGATTCATTAGGTTATCGTCTGTACCTCTCTTATTTGTATCCTCTCTACTCTCTCCTGATTCATCCGGATAGTTCAGAGAATATAGTGAAAACTTTGATGCGGATTAGGTAACTTCAACCTGAATGATGAGTGAGGAAAAGGAATTTTCCGCTGGGTATCGGTGGCTGAAATGTGATCTTCACACTCATACCCCCGCTTCCTGTGACACTCCTGAAATGAAAGGGGTTTCAGAGTCTGAATGGCTCTGTGCCTATATGAAACAACAGATCGATCTTGTTGCCATTACTGATCATAACACCGGCAGGTGGATTGATCCGCTGAAACAAGCCTATTCAACATTGAAACATGACAAGATCCCTTCATTTCGTCCATTAATTCTCATCCCTGGTGTTGAGATTACCACAGCAGATGGCATACACATCCTGGCTTTGTTTGATCCTTCAGTAACAACGTCATTTGTCGAGAATTTTCTAACCAATATTGGATCACCTGCAGATGCGAGGGGTGATTCATCATGTACTGCAGCGGTTGGGGCTCTTGCTCTCATCAGTCGTATCATAACAAGTGGCGGAGTAGCGATCCCTGCACATATCGATCGGAGACGCGGGAAAGGACTGCTACACCTTGAATCTGAACTACTCTTCCCTATAGTAGAGTCATCAAGTATCAGGGTTGTTGAGTCTCTCACTGACGGACATGGGTGGCCTACAGGTAGAAGATCCTGGGGGGTTATTGCAGGATCTGATTCGCATACACTCTCCTCAGAAGATCCATACTCCCGGTTTCCAGGTTGCATCTATACCATGCTCTATACGAAACCGGGATCCCTGAAGAATCTGGTTCAGGCATGTGCTCATCCAGACCGGACGCGGAGGGTCATACCTGATCATTATCTCGAATAGACGATAATCTGCAGGTTTTTGTATGTCTATGTTACCATTGTTCTGGAAATAATTATGGTTTTTACAGGCTGATATCAAGAGCCTTCCTGATTGCATCAGCATTCATTCCGGTCATCAGCCTTCCACCATACAATAGTTGAATGGCATCTTTATCCAGATCAGATAGCATTGCTGAAGAGTTTGCCCGGGTGTAAAAGAAACTGTCCGGTTCAGTACTTGTCTCTCCGTGAAGCCCAAGGTTCCATAGTAGAGATTTCGTGATAAAATATCTTCGATCTTTTCCTTCAAGCCCATCCCAGAGGTAGACATATCCAGGTGCCAGGATACCTACCAATCTACCGCTCTTGTCTTTGAGAAGTTCTTCGGATGAGGATTTGTACTTGTCTTTTTTGTAATTATCGAGAAACTGACGGGTTGTGATCTTTATCTGATAATAGTGGTATGGGATCTTCTCATAATTGTTCTTTAATTCCCCTTTGAGTACTGACTCATCTTCAAACTGTGTTGTAGTTGAAAGATTATTGAATGCCCGCGCAAATGCAATGGTTGTATTAATATCATCACTGGTGTATTCTTCGTCAAACCAGAACATGTAATCAAGATCGGTCTGAAGAAGAGTAATATTTGCATTGTCCCGTCCGAACAAAATCGCAATCATATGATCGGAGATTTTATCTTTGGTGTCCGTGTCGTTCCTGTTCTTGAGCAGATACTCATCAGACTGCAGGTCACCTCTGATGTAGAGAACATGAGGGGTTGAGATACCGAGCGTAATACCCGGGCCTGCTTTAAGAATCTGATCTCCTGCTCCTGAGTTTATCTGAATTTTTTTCAGCAGTTCAGGGGAGACCACTTTGATCTCATAGAGAGCATCCGACTCATTCCTGAATATTATTCCTGTTGATGAAATGGTATCAGATAAAACTGAGTTTTCGTATAAAGTGCTAATTTCCGGTGAAATATTTGTATCCCCTGTACCAACTCCTGCCACTCCGAAACACAACAGAAGGATAAAGCAGCAGTGAACCGGGAGTTGGTAATTCCTCATACAAGAACTGTTTCATGAATCCATATAAAATTTGTTTAAATTTAATCTATGGGAGCATATTGTTCTCTATTCATAATTGCCTATCTTCATATTCTCTATTCTAATATTGCTCCTATTATGTAGTCAGGAGAGGCAAAATGGTGAAATATAACTGAGATTAATAGATAATTTGTGAGGATTAAAGCCGTTCATCTGGTACTTTTCACCCTGGTTCTTGCGGTGCTCCTGGCAGGATGTACAGCTCAGACCGGAGAAAAAAACAGTGGTGTTACAGAGAATCATTCTGTCAACGGGACAGGGGCGGATAGTGGAAGCACGATAAAATCTGGTGAATCTGAAAAGAAGTCAACAGTCCATGCCGGATCCGATGATTCAAAAACCAGTGATGTATATTACAACATCAGAATTGTACCTGCATTTGAGCTGGAGAAGCTTCAGAAAGAGATGGGTCCTGATGAGTACCTGGTAAAGAATGACAAGGATTATGTTCTCGGTATTGTATCGTCCAAAGGTCTGATTCTCCGTGGAGATCTGATGCAGGTTGAACGGGAGACCGGAACTTCTGGGAAGGAGTTTGATAAGGAGGATGTAGTTCTTCATCTACTGGATATCACTTTCGGGCTTGATAATTCAAAGATCAAACTTTTCAAGTCGGATAAAAAGTACCAGTTCTGGCTGGACGGATATTACACTGACTCGGAGATATCATACGTCAAAAACCTGTCCACACTTTTTAATTCTCTATCCGGGACTACTGAGTTTGAGGATGAAGAAGTAACACTTGGTTTCCTGCAGTCCAATTACGAGGTGGTCCCGTACAATTACTACAACATCAAGATCATCACAGACAAGATGTTGCAGCAGTACTATGATGATAAGAAAAAGGATAGTGATCATCTGATCAAGAACAAGAATGGAGTACTCATCGGTATCGTGAATGATGATTACGTCTATCTTGTCAACACCCTGAGCGAAGAAGAACAGAGATACTATATCCTGAAAGGGCTTCTCTACAGCATGGGTCTTCACGGTGTTTCATATAAGAACAAAGATAGTTTCTTTTACCGGAATGAGGGAATGAACCGTGAACTGAGTGAACTAGACAAGGAAGCTATGAAGATCCTGTACGGTGGAGGTCTGAAGACCGGTGATACCCTTGAAACTGCACGAAAGACTTTCGGTCTTTCGACCTGATAACCGGAATCGCAGCAGATTTCAAAAAATAATCCTTTTTCCTGTTGATCGATGTTTCCAGTCTCATGCGTTTAAGCCTCCCTATACACCTCCTGCTTCTCCATAGTTACATGAGATAATGATTATGGTTAATACAACCAGAGAAAGAATCATCTGCCTGCCGGATTCTGCAGTCCGTGCAGGCCAGAAAATAATGAGGAGAAATGGTCGAAGCAGATTATTGCCTGTCACGGGTGACAGATCGTAAACACAAGATCGTTCGTGGAATTACTGCATCAAACCAGGCGATTCAGGTCATCAGGGTCATCAGTCTTGCTCTCCGTCATGCCCGGCATCAACTAGAGTCACCTCTGGATGAGCTACTACAGAGAGAAAACATACCTTTTACCTACCGATCCACGATCACTGGTTCCACAGTGAACCCGGCTGGAAGAATAACCATACCAGGCCTGTTCAGACTACTTGAGATCATATCTGATCGTGTGCAGATCATATCACAATCCGTGGATCTGGATCTGTGTGAATCGATGCCAGGACTTAATGAAAAGATCTCAAAGTTGGACTCACTACAGATTACCCTGCGAAACCTTGATTTTATCTTTGATGAAAAGGGAATCTGGCGCTTTATGGGTGATGACGACCGTGATACCTCCTCACTACTCGGGCAGATAAATGCCTGTAAATCCTGCCTTGAAACCATGAGGGACTGGTTTAATCCATGCTTGGAGTACGGAGCGCTCTGTTACCGGCTCGACTCTGTTGATCGGTTCATCGTCCGCTCCTTCATGCAGGGCGTCAGCAAAGTCAAAGCTGGTGAATCATATACAGAATATCCATTTGCATTGGTAATACGTGATCTTGACAGCCTGATCATCGGGTACTTCCTCGATGATTCACCAGACAATATGTTCAGAATAGAGATACAGGGTCTTATCGTAACGCTCAGTCTGTATGGTCCGGCCTCCCCTGCTCTCATACCGTCACCCGGATTTCTGACCCCGTTTCCCCTTCTCTGGATACTGCATGGAGAAGCTCAGTTGTCAGAATATGAAAATTTTGTAGAGAGATCACCCTCTCTTACCGGATCCTTCCATGCTCGATCATCAGATGAAGTCATGCAGTTTCTCTCTGATATCGGGTATCAGATAAGCAGGTACTTCCCTGAACTCTCGATGTGTGAAAGAATAGCTGGATAACAATACCTTAGCCTGATCTCGATCAACCTTCTATTTCTGATGTAATCCTGAATGATCCTGCAGGGATGCGCAATTTAAACCTGACCCCATTGCCTGGTGTCCCGGTCTCTGTGATGGTAATCCCGGTCAGAATCAGGATCTCTCTGATGATGAAGAGCCCGAGCCCGGTGTTTTTTCCATACCCTTTCCTGAAGATCATCTCCTTCTCCGCTTCTGCAATGCCTAACCCGTCATCTGTATAGTTGAGGATACAGTCTTCTCCATCAAATTCATGGAACATTGTTATTCCGGATATCTTCCCTCCGTGCCTCATGGAATTTTCCACAAGGTTGTAGAGTACCTTTTCAAGCATCGGATCTGCAAAGATCTCCAAAGCTACATCAGGAAGAACTAGAGTGATATCAGCAATCATAGATCTGATCACCTGCTTTCTCATAATGAAGTGGATAGACTGCCACTTTGGCTGTAAGGCACCGAGATCCTGATACTCCTTTGTAAACCCTATCAAACTCTGGATATCTTTTCCTGATTGTGATATGATCTCAAGGGTCTGAATCACTGAGTCTTCTTTAATATCCTCTTTGAGGATCTCACTGTATCCCGATATGAGCATAACCTTGTTCAGGATGTCGTGCCTGGTGATACTTGTTAAAAGATTGATCTGGTTGTTTGCCAGTGCAAGAGCCTGATAAGCCTTTTTTATCTCATCGATGTTGTTAATCAGGAGAAGTTTAGCGGGATTACCACTGATGGTGATGGATTGTGTTGAAAGGATGGTATGACGCCGACTCCCATCGGGAAGAGAGATCTGTGTCTCTATTTTTTCCCCAGGTGAGAGATTCAGGATGATACTGGCGAGATCAGTTTCAGTATCCCTTGTCGGAAAGAGGGATATCTTCTGGAGATGCGATCCGATGCAGGTTTTTTTCTCAACTGAAAACCACTGTTCGCATTGCCTGTTGAGATCAATAATTACGCCGTCATTTCTGAAGATGATGAGAGGATCGGGAACTTCCTGAAATATTGTAGTGAACTTCTCCTCGTTCTCTCTGATAATTTTTTCCGACTCCTTTCGCCTGGTAATATCCCGGATGATGTAAAGAATACTGTCTGGTCTTCCCTGGTCATCCCTAATGACCTCAGCATGACTTTCGATATAGATAATAGATCCATCTTTCTTCCATGCCCTGTACTCGCTTGGTCCGGTATTATCTCCCGCTTTAAGCCGCCTGATATCTTGTTTTGCCCTCCCCCTATCTGCCGGATGGATCATGTCGAAAAAGGGTGTGCCATATGGGTAATGATCATGCAGAGAATACCCAAACATTTGGAAGGCTGCCGGGGAGAGCATGAAGATCTTACCGAGTGTATCAACCATGGTTATGTTATCAGGAGATGTTCGGATTATGGATTTGTATAATTCTTTGTTCTTCAGTGTTACCGCTTCAAGTTCTTTCTGATGGGTGATATCAGCAAACGCCATGAAGACCGTAGTAGTATTATCGGTCGCTATCAGGTTGGCTGAGAGAAGAGCCCAGAATTCCCTGCCATGGCGTGTCATCAGCCTGAGTTCATAATCTACGATCTTCTCGTTGTTCAGGAGAGCCTGAATAATATCTTCCAGTTTTTCAGGTGTACTAAAAAAATCCACAGCGTTTGGGCGTGTGGTTCCTGAAACTGGAACTTCAAACAGGTGAGCAGCCCGTTCATTGATCATCTGAATTTTTTTATCTGATAATCCTGTAATAATTGCAGGAAACGGTGCTGCACTCAAAACTTTTTGAAAATATTGTGTCTCTCTGTTAAGAGATGGAATCTGCCTTGTATAAACCAGGTAGAGTAGAAGGATGAGGACTATTCCCAGAAAGTAGTATAATAAGTCCATAATATGTTCAGAAGGTTGAATTTGGTTTTATCTCATCTATACGTAGTTCCATCTCTTCTGTATCACCATCAAGTCAGTCTCCTGACTCTCTATTCCTATCAGTGCTCTCTATCTATGTGAGCATACCCAGGCACAGATCCGAAAAAAAGTAGCCCTGATCAGGAGACCAGGTTGAATAATGTAACAACATCCTGAAGGTTGAGTCTGCTGTCCTGGCTAAAATCATAGGATGATCCAATCATCGTTCCTGATGTAATCCCCTGCATCAGTGCAATGACATCCTGAAGGTTTACCTGGCCATTCTGATCGATGTCATACTGTGTATCTGATATTGAGAGGGTTGAAATCACAGCTGATGAGTTTGTACCCTCTGGAGTTTTGGAACTGATCGGATGAAGATCGATCCCATTCAAACCCGGTTTATACGAAATATTACAAAACCCATCTGTATCAGGGATGCAGGTATCAGACAGTCCTGAGTTGTCAGGTGATCCCCAGTAGTTGCCACCAACCATCATATGGCCGGTTACTCCAGCTCCAACTTTGGGTGTAATACTCCATTCTGTGTTCGTACTGATCCCTGTCATCTCAACATTTCTGGTGTTGTTGAACAAGTTGTTCCAGATCCTTGTTCCGGTTGCTGAATCGATGATAAGGCCTCTTCCTTTATTCTCCTGGATCCTGTTGCCCTGGACGGAAGAAGAGTTGCCGTAAATGAGTAAACCTCCGGCACCATTGACTGATATAGTTGAGTTCGAAAGGAGTACTCCCTCTGCCAGAGAAGCGATCCCTGCAATATCATTTGAAGAGAGGGTTGTACCTGAAATAATTGTACCCGGTGAATCTTTGAGATATACTCCATCAAACTGGTTATGCATGGCAGAACTGTTCATCACCGAGACGTTTTTGCAGTCTGAAATCAAAAAACCTGATGGCCCGCGGCGTCGGAGCCCCTTCTGGTTGTGTGCATCACACAACTCCATGAGTAGTCTGTCAGTTTCTGTACAGAAGAAGCCGACAAGATTGTCCTGAGCAGTGCATGATCTGAAGGTGATGTTCTGGCTGTCTGCAACTGCATAACCGGCGATGAGGTTTGTCTCTGTACTGCTCTCAGTGACCCTGATGTTCCGGCTGCCATACCCGATTCTGACTCCGAAGGTGTTGTCTAGAGATGATATCCGTGAGATATTTGCCGTATCCGTATTGATCAGGAAAACTCCTGCACCATTCTTACTCAGTACCTGATCTGAAATAGTAAGGTTTGAGCAGTTCACCGCATAGATACACGAGGGGCTGTCTCCAGCACTGATTCTGATATCATGACTGCCGAGAAGGTACCAGATAGGTCTGCCGTCTGCAAGGTTGGTTTTGTCGATATGGTGCCAGTATTCTGCGGGTGTGCTGCCGGTAACATCAAGGTTTATTTTGTTGTTTCTGATGATGTTACTGTTTGCACTGAAATCCTCAGAATTGCTAAAGCTTAATCCGACCTGGTTATTCTCTATTAGATTTCCTGCGAGGATTCCACTTTTTGAAGAGGTGATCTCGATACCGGTCAACGTATTATCACGTACCTGTGATCCTGATATCTGTGGGCCGGAACATCCTTCTCCAAGGCTCATACCATTCGCACTGTTTCCCGTGATGATCGCATCGCGGATAACAAGTCCTGATGTGTTACCTTCAGTTGAGACTCCGGATCCTGCACTGGTGGTAACTGTCGAGCCGTCGATGGTGATGGCAGATGATCTGGTTATCTGAATCCCGTTTCCGGACCCTCCTGTCCCGCTTTCTGTAACCTGAGCAGACCTGATGGTGACTCCCTTCGAATCATCAATCCTTATGCCATCTCCACCCGATCCACCCATTCCAGGATGGGTGGCTGAAATATCAGAACTGGTGATGGTGACCCCGGATACATTGGTAAGTGCTACTCCGAAAACCTGATTTGAATTCAGTGAACAGTTCTGAATCGCTGTATCAGATACATTCTCTATTCTGACTCCTGAGTGAAAGCAGATATTCTTACCGATGATATGCTGATGTTGCTGATGGCTTCACCTTTTCCCTCTATCCTGATTCCGGTTGTCTGGTTAAAATCTGACCCATTTGATTCCACGCTGTGGCCCCTTCCAACAAGGATTACATCTGATGACAGGATTGTGATTGCATCAGTTCCATTCATCCCGATTAAGTCTGAAGTGAGATTGTATACTCCGGGTGTTGTGATCACGGCAGGTAATGAGAGAAGAATACTTTCCTCATACGTTCTGTTTCCAGTGCTCTCGCACAAAGCACTCGGTATGCCCTGTGATGTAACCAATATAACCAGGATACAACAGGTAGTGAGAGATATCTGATGTGGAGGCATGTGATCAGGTTATCATACCTTTAGGTTCCAGGCTGGCATGAATCTGATGGAACAGAGTGGGTATCTGTGGGTATGGCGGATAACAGATTCATGAAAACCTCTCAAATGAACTTCCACATCATGTCACCACCAGGTATATCTTGCTACCGCGATCATCGTCATGTTGGCGGGATGTCGCTTCTCTTCCGGTTGATGATTGAATCTTCTGTATTAATATTTTCACGAACTGTTCGGTTATTCCCTTTGAATTGTTGTTCAGAACAGATGCTCTTATCCGCATAGACGTTCCACCTCCACATATGTCAATCATGAAATGGTCTGATGATCTGAGTGTGCAGGTTGCTGAGATCGATCAGCAGCATCAGCGTCTCATCGACCTTATCAATAAACTTCATGAAGCGATGCTTGCAAAACAGGGAAAGCAGGTCGTATCACAGATCATCGACGAACTGGCCGCATATACCGTCTACCACTTCCAGGCAGAGGAGAAGTACATGCAGCAGTTCAAGTACACTAATTACCTGGCTCACAAGAAAGAGCATGAAGGTTTCGTCCAGGAGGTCGAGAAGTTTCAGAAGGAGTTCGAGGCCGGTAAGCTCGGACTCTCCCTTGAGATCATGACCTTTTTACGTGACTGGGTTACAAAACATATCAAGGGAACAGACAAGCAATACACAGCCATTTTTAAAGAAAACGGCCTGTAACTTTTTTGTATTCATCTCTTCCGCCATTACTCCTACAGTACCCGGATCCTTTTCTTACAGAGATAAGAGGAAGAAAGATCAACAGGTATGGCATGACCCAGCTTGACCGGTGGTTTCCGTACCCGGCATACCGACCGGGGCAGGAGGATATGCTGAATGAAGCAGCAGCCTGTGCCCGCTCCGGAGGAGTTCTCCTGATTGATGCACCAACCGGTTCAGGTAAGTCAAGCGTTGTTTCTTCCCTCCTTGCTGAGAGGGGAGATCGACTGGTCGTCGTTGCCGTGCGGACCATCTCGCAGATGACAACCTATATCAGAGAACTGGATCTGATTCGCAGAAAACAGCCCGGACTAAAATATTCATACCTTGTTGGGAAGGGATCGCTCTGTCCTCTTGGCGGGGTCGGTGATATATACCGAAAATGCGAGGCTGTCAAAGCATTCTCAACCTCGCTCATCAAAGAACGGGCAGACCGGGGCGCAATGGATCCATCAAAAGATCCCTATATTCTTCAGCAGATCAAGAAGAACGATCCTGACCATCCCCTTCTATGTCCGTTTTTCATCAGGAGTAAGACTGCAGTCTACTCTGAAAAGAGTGGAAACATAAAGATAATCCCGTCTGAATCGTGCCGTCGCAAAGCTGAGATCATCTCATCGAAAGGAGTTGAGCCCGGATGCATCGGAGATCTCTGCGAAGGTCTCTGCCCGTATGAGGTAATGGTGCAGGCATCGCAGCATGTCGATCTCCTGGTACTCAACTATCATCATCTCTTTGATGACCAGATCAGGGAACAACTCTATCTGAACCTTCAGCGTGAGCCCGCTGAAATCATGCTCCTCATTGATGAGGCTCACAACTGTGGTGACGTGATGCAGGATATCCTCTCGGTGTCTGTAGATCAGCAGGCGCTGGAGGCTGCTGAACGGGAGATCGGCACCCTGAAGAAGGAGATGAAGAACCTTGAGGCAATTCGTCACCTGATTCCTCAGGTGAACCGGTTTATCGACGGACTCAAACGTTCGATGGAGGCTGAAGACTGGTTTGACCCTGCCATATTTTCCAGAATGGTTTTGAGGGAGTCCTTTTACAACAGCCTGGAAGAGGTCGTGGATCAGTTGATGGAGGTATCCGATGTCGTGAAAGAGGTGAGTACCAAGAAGGGTGATTACAAGGCGACAGGCATTGAGCGGCTTACCATGTTTCTCTCCCGTCTCACTCTCTCGCTTCGCAACCCGTCATACCTTACAGTGTACCAGAAAGAACAGGGAAAGATCATACTCAAAGCTCAAAATATTGATCCTGCTCCCGCCCTATCTGCACTTGCGAAAGAGCATTCATGTATGATCCTCATCTCCGGCACCCTCACACCTTTGTCCAGTTACCAGCAGCTCTATTTCCGGACCCTGACAGACAACGTTCCTGTCCAAAGATTTCAGTTGCCCAACTCGTTCCCAAAGAAAAACCGTCTCATCCTTGGTGCTAATGATATCACGTCTGCCTTTTCAATGAGGCAGAACAAGGAACATTCACAGAGGCTTATCAAATACATCCTGGCATTTGCATCAAGCCCCGGAAACCTTGCTGTATATTTCCCATCATACCAGGTTCTGGAGACCATCGTCAGGGAGATAGAGATTCATATCAGTAAAGAAGTTTTTATCGAGCCTAAAGAGAGTTCTGAAGCCGGACAACTCCTCTCACGGTTCATGAACCTTCCTAGAACCGGACGCTCTGGTATTCTGTTTGCAGTCTGCGGTGGCAAGTTTTCTGAAGGTCTGGACTATCGTGGTGATATGCTTACGGGCGCCATGGTGATCGGTCTTCCTCTGGCACCCTGGAACCGGGTCAGGCAGATGATCATGGATTATTACACGCAGCGATATGGGGAAGAAGGAAAATTTCTCGCTTATACATTACCTGCTCTCAACAAAGTACAACAGGCTCTCGGGAGGGTACTCCGGACTCCTGAAGACCGGGGTGTGCTTGTGTTTGGAGAGAAACGGTTTCTGGAGGATCAGATTCGTACCCGTCTGCCTGGATGGATCCAGGAAGAACTCGTCCCATGCTCATGTGAAGAGTTCTCAAAACAGATCAGGGGGTGGAAGTGAGCGAGGGCTCGTGCCGGTTAGGGCTCTGGTACGTCAATGTCTCGTGGGATGGCGAGATTGTACACAGAATCCGGTTTCAGCGTACAGGTATTCCTGGCCCGGTCCCTGAGGTCATCACCCGGTATCTCTCAGGAAAAGCAACAACTTTTGAACCTCTAGTCTCTCTTCTGCCTGACCAGTCTGGTACATATGGTCGTATCTACAAAGCGGTGCAGGCTATCCCGTATGGATCGGTGCAGACGTATGGAGAGATTGCTCGACAGGCAGATACCAGTCCCCGTGCTGTAGGACTTGCCATGAGCAGAAACATAACCCCGCTTCTTGTCCCCTGCCATCGCGTGGTAGCCTCACAAGGGCTTGGCGGTTTTACTCCTGATATCTGGATAAAGGAGGAACTGCTTCGGATTGAAGGTGCAACGATCAAGAGGCTTGCACGGCAAGGGCCTGGTATGCAGGAGCATGAGTGAATATTTCAGTAGCACGAACTGGTCTCATCCTGCTTGGTGGCATGGCAACCCGTGCCGGAGGAAGGGCTAAGTATCTCTTTGAGTATGAAGGAGAGACTTTTTTACACAGGCAGATCCGTGTCCTGAGCTCTGTCACCGATGAGATCATCCTGAGTTGTCGTGATGAAGAACAGGCCCGGGAGGTTACCGCTTCATATCCATATCCCTGTGTAATTGACACCGAAAAGGGAACAGGGCCGGTGGAGGGGATAAGGAGTAGCCTTTCCCATTCCAGAGGTGAGCTGATCATCGTTGTCGCCTGTGACATGCCGGTTATTTCGTCTGCGGTGATAGAAGATCTCTTTGTCCGCATTGGGGATGCCGATGTAGCCATCCCTGAATGGGAGAGCGGGCACCTCGAACCTCTTCATGCCGTCTACAGGAGAGAGGCACTGGTCTGGTTCTTTTCGCATCATACTGCCAGGAAGATTAGGGATATTACCGACCACCTCTCAAGGCAGATTGTTCCTGTCTCTGAGATCAGAATGATCGATCCTGAACTGAAGACCTTCACTAACATCAATGATCTGCAGGAGTTCAGTTCACTCCTGAAATAAAAAGAGGAGACTTAGATTATCCAGAAGAATTTATCCGTGATACGATGATGACTCCGTATCGCTGAAGATCTGTAAGTGAGACGGCCGGTACTGAGTAACTTGTCAGTTCAACCAGGTAGAGCCCCTGCACAAATGCGACTTCAGTTTTCCGGACTGTTTCAAACTGGAACCCTCCATGGCCGATAAGTGTAGCAGCCGGATTATCTGAAGATGCTGCACTCTTTAGATCAGCAAGTGATGCCATGGCCTTGTCTGTTGAGTCAAATTTTTTGATGGTCTGTTCAAGTTTATATCCAGATGACGGGTTCACAAAGATCGACTGATACTGGGAAGCAGTGTGAGTGACATCACCTGACACCTTCCAGTCAGTCGGAAGATCTGAAAGGGTGAGGTATATTGCAGGTATGAGTCCTGCTTCATGTTTTTTTGTGTCTATCAGACTGGTAACATTCTGGAACTGATCAAGTGCGGCAGAACTGACCGGTACCTTCAGGACTACGGTGGCATTCACATCGTTTCCGAGGAGATCAAACTGGTATGATCCACTTGATCTCAACACAACTGTCTTATTTGACTGACTGTACGTCTTTCCAAATCCTTCAGCCAGTACTTCAGATCCATCCCGGAGATTATAGACCCTCATCTCAAACCAGGCATCCCTTGGAGGACGGTTTACCGTGAGATCTATCTGCCCCTCTTTGTCTCCTGTTCGTTTATCGTATGAAATGACGTGGGTTTCATTTATCGGAGCAAACTTAAGATCCACATACAGGGGAGGATTCTCAACTGTGTAGGTGTATGCAACTGCATCATTTGAGAAGGAGTGGTTGATATCGTATATTGTGACAAATTCTGCATTCGGTCCGATGGCTGACCGGTTATTGAGTGCAGAGTAGGAATGTGCTTCGGTAGGGGTTGGGAGACCCTGAAGGCTTCGCGGGGTAACCTTTACCACAGGAACTTCAGGCGGAGTCAGTTGGCTTGTATTCGAGCCTGTTTCTGGTTGTCCGGATACCTGTGTTGATCCCTGCCCCGCAGGACTTCCTGAAGCGGAAGGCAACGGGGAAGGTGTTCTATTTTCAAGACCTGATGTAAGGCTTCCTGAAGATCCTGCAGATCCGTACGCTGAAGCATTTTTCTCTCCAGCCGGAGGGGTGACCTCGACACAACCGCAGATCATTGTATACATAATTACAATGGAGACTGCAAGAAGGAGTACTCCTGTTCTTCTATACTTTTCTCCCCGTTCCATACCTACAAGTGAGAACGTGAAAAAATATCTACTTACTCATGGCCAGGATTTATCTGACATTTTTTTATCAGAGTATTTAATAAGATGTCAAGCACAATGTGGAGTACCTGATGAAATTTCTGAACCTCAGGCTATGGGGGCCCTTTTACGTCATTGGCCTGTTAATAATCCTGGTACTCATGTGGATGATCGAGGCGATCCGTCCGAAAGGAATAGCGCTGTGGATAGGTAGCCTGTTGATCCTCATCGGGGTTGTTTTCAACTTTTATATGATGTATGGTGAGATCAAGGCCCATGAAGAAAAAGAGGACAGAAACAGAGAATTGTCGGGTCTGGATCCACTCCCGAAGAAACGTAGTCTGCTGAAAAGGGGTTAATTTTTCATTCAGTCTTCTGAAATACCTTCAGCATCGGCTTGTATGGTTTGAAGAGGTGCTCAACGTCTTTTGCCATGTACTCTGACATCCCCATGATATAAAAACCGTCTTTGCCGAGGCTCTCATGCACGAGTTTCACGAGGTCTTTCTTCTGCTGCTCGTTGAAGTAGATGGTAACATTCCTGCATGAGACCATATCTATCATTCTTGATACCGGACCAGACATCATCAGGTCATGGGCCTGGAACCTGACCACCTGCTTTATATGATCCTTAATGTAGAATTTTCCATCCTCCTTCTTGTCAAAATGTTTCGTTATCTGCGTTTCGGTCATATTTTCCAGGGCATTCTTCTCGTATGCCCCGATTTTTGCCTTCTTGAGCATCTCTTCGTCGATGTCAGTGGCAATAATGGCCCCATTGTATGCAGGACCGGTCTTCCCGAGTTCATAGAGAATAATGGCATAGGTGTATGGTTCTTCACCTGACGAGCATCCGGCACTCCAGATCTTTATATTTCGTTTGTCTTTCAGAATTGCCGGAAATATCTCTTTTTTTACCAGATCGAAGACTTCCAGATCTCGGAAGAACTTGGTGACATTGATGGTCAGGGCGTTTCTGAGTTTCTCTTCTTCTTCAGGGTGAGTGCGAAGATACTGGTGATACTCAACAAAATCTTTTGATCTCGTTGAGTTCATACGCGAGAGCATTCGTCGTTTGATGTAGTCCTGTTTGTAATTTGTCAGCTGAATCTTCAGGCGCTTCTGGACATCCTGTATCAGTTCGGGCAGCCCTTTTTCACTTACCTGGGGTACTGATATCTGGGGAAAAACCGGGGTTGGGAGTTTTTTTTCCATATTTGTGCCTGAGTGAAATGAGTGGATCAAAGAGTTATTCAGGAACATCCCTGAATGTCATGCAGTATCTTCTGGATGTCAAGCCAGATAATGAGCGTTGTCTCCTGGCTGACTTCACTACGTTTCTCAAGAACATCATCGTGGGTTATTTTTATGATCCCTTTGATGTGGGTCTTAATCTGTGTTGCGATGTCGTCACCCAGCATTGAGACATGCCTTCCCATGATCTCGGTAACACTCTGGACATTATCCACGATGATGCTGACATGTTCTCCTCCTGTCACATCTGATGGTATGATAATGATCTTCTGTCCTGACCGGTCACTGCGTGACCGTTGCCCGAGCAGTATTGCCAGATCAATCACATGGGTCACTTCTCCTCTCAGATTGATGATCCCTATAACATACGGAGGGGTCCTTGGAAGCGGAGTAATTGGCTGAATCTCAACTACTTCCCTGACCATGGTGATATCTATTGCATACCGGTCTTCGTTCAGTTCGAACTCAACGATATCTATCTGCTCGGTCGAATCAATCTGACTTGATGCTGTACTGATTCCCTGCTCTTCTCTTATTAATTTCAGTTCGCTCTCAAGGGACAGGATCTTCTTCTCTAACGAATTGATCCTGGTGTGTTCAGTGGTGACATCGAGGTACCAGAACTTCTGACCTGCTTCTTCCCCGTTGTTTGTCCCGACTGCCTCCCTGAACCAGAACTCGCCTGAGGGAAATGATGCATGCACGATACCTGGAGGTTCAAAGACCATGATTTTCTGCCTCATCTGCCCGGTAAAAAATTCTGACCCGGTACCGGCAATTTTACAGAAACTCTCATTAACTCTTACAATCGACCCGGTCATATCTGTCTCAAGCACCGGGACAGGAAGATCATTGATAACAGAAAGGCAGTTTGCAGAACTGGTATCAGATGCCTGGACTGCCGACCTCTCTTCTTCTGGTTGTGCAGGTTTCTCTGGCTTTGCCTTGGTTTCTGTTTGAGAATATCCGGTCTTCTCATCTGACTGAGTGATCGGTTGCAGGATCAGGATGACAGAGACTCCGGTACCTGATGCTCCGACCGGTACAACCATCCCTGAGTTCTCTTGGACTCCCCATGTGGTTTCGAGTCTGATAACATCAGGGAGGAACTGCACATCTGTTGCGTCCTGCAGGAGGACTGCATCAGGGACAGTCACACCGATATCACGAACATCTGTTCCGGTAAGATCAGCCGGACTGATTCCTGTCAGCTCGGTAAATCCTTCGTTTGCATGCATCACCCGTGCATGCTTGTCCAGAAGTGCTGCTGCCGCAGGGTTCAGGTCCAGCAGCATCCTGAGCATCAGATCAATTGTGGATGCTGATGGCAGAGCTATAGTTTCCGTCTCTTCAGGCTCAAGTTCCTGATCATCAATTATCGGAACCCCTGCAATCAGAAGAAGGGGTTCGTCTTCAGAGACTCCCACTGGGGTAATTCCAAAGAAGACTTCTTCTTCGCTTCCATCAGGACGGGTTATCAGGGCTTCTGTCTGGCCTGGTGCAGGAGCATTCAGCACTGCTACGATATTCTCTGCATCCTGGTATCTGATGCCGCAGCTCCCGATATCACGGAGATATATGTTCTCTTTCCCTCTGCCAACAAGAGAACAGAATGCCTGATTACAGGCTGTAATGGTGCGGTACTGATCAACAACAACTGCCGGGATCGGGAAGTGTTCAAATGCCAGTGAAGCTGGGTCCAGTGCACTGATTTTGGTCGGCAGAGGTTCAGGGATATCCTGCTGTTCATCAGCCGGCACCTGGAATTTATTCTCTATCTCTGACTCTGTTGTTAACTCTGCTACTGTCGGTTTCAGAGGCTTCGTTGTTTTTACAAGGATAACGAGAGATATCGCTTCGTGGTCGAACGGGACCACGGGAGGAGTTAAGGTAACGATTGAGTACGCTTCACCATCAGGTCCGGTTATGATCAGATCGTCAGGGAAATAGGTACTGAGTGGAGGGTGTGATGTGGTTATACTGCTGCGGGCTATTGAGAAGAGGGTGCAGAAAGCATTGTTTGCATCGTATAGGCTCCGATCAGAGCCGGTGAGTACCATCGGAACGTCGTGGTACTGAAAGATCTCAAGTGCCCTGTCAAACTCGGTATGGGAGGTGATCAGATCATTGAGATATGACTCACGTTCTGAAGAGAGCTGAATATTCTCGGTCTGCAAGCCGGATATCTGTTCACTTTTGAGCAGCAGTCGTGACTGAAGGTCTGTATTCTCTGCCTTCTGCTGGTTGATGGCCTTTACCAGCGTGATAAGCCGGGAGACAATTGGTTCAAAGACTGCCGGTATCTCCGGAGGTGCAGAATCCTCAGCTTCACTTATCTTCCTGACAACCTCGGTTACTTCTGATACCGGAATGGATTCCATCTGGGGCACTGAGACTCCAGCCCCGGTGAACAGGGCCCGACGGCCCGAACGGTTCTTCTCCTGTTCCTCTGTCATCCCATCATCACCCCTGATCCAGAGTCTGCGCCACCTGTTCGAATGCCTTTGCAGCAGGATCATCAGGATTTGAAAACGCAAGCGGCATTCCCCGTCTGTTTGACAATCCCACCTGAAGACTATCAGGAACCTGAATTACCGTGCCCACTTCACGTTTCATCTGTTCCTCAAGGATCTGTTTTATCTCATCTGCCTGTTCAGGCTTTCCAGTTTGTCTTTTAAACCGGGCAGAGAATTTTGAGACGAATGATTCTTCAGGTACCGGGAGACTCCACCGGTTGAGCACAGCCATCCTTATCTGGATCTTCTTATTCAGTATCTCTTCGATGTCGGTCAGGATCATCCTGATGTTCTCGTACCCGTTCAGGGCAAAACTGTCTGGTGAGAAGACAATCACGGTTCTATCCGCTGCGATAAGCCCGTTCAGGAGGAACTGGCCGAGAAACGGAGGTGTATCTATCAGGATGTGATCATACCGCTCCTTCAGGGATACGATATCTCTGGCGAGAATTTCGTACCGGTCAGGGTTCTGGTAAAGCAGAGGTTCTGCACCAACCAGATCCAGATGAGAGGGGATGAGATCGATATTGGATATTGTGCGGATGATCAGGTTGGCAAGCGGAATCGGCTCGGCATCAGGGCTGCTCTGTGAAGAGTAATAGTGGTAGATATTATGAGCCGGTGTGTCAGGATGAATCCCAAGCCCGAGGGTAGCATTGGCCTGGGGATCGGTGTCAATTACCAGAACCCGACGACCTGACTTTACCAGAAATCCCGCAGCCTGAAGGCAGGTTGTGGTCTTTCCGGTTCCTCCTTTATGATGAGCAAACGCTGTGACCGTTATCAGGATCCCCTCTTATACCGTACATCCTGAGGCATTTATATTTATTATTACCGCTTCCCGGATTTTTCTTTCGACCCCGGGTCTCGCAGATTGGGTGACTCATGCTGTTCGTCTCTTCTTCTGTACTCGCAGATCTGTCCCTGATATCCTGGGAAGTTTCAGGGATACGTGATCTTTTATATCTCATGTTCATATTACTCATTAATTATGGCCGATCCTTCAGTCTTTGAACTGAGAAAGTTCGTAGCTCCGGAGATCGTGTACGGAAACGGGGCACGACTTCTGGCTGGCAGGTTTGCCTCCATTTTTCAGGCAGAGACCGTCCTGGTAGTCACAGATCAGGGTGTCATCAGTTCAGGCATTACTGCTGATGTTCTTCAGAGCCTTGAAGAGGCCGGTATCAGGTACTCAGTCTTCTCTGATGTCCAGCCAAATCCACGTGCAGAATCTGTCATGGAAGGAGCACTGATTTACAAGGAGAATCACTGCACCGGAATCATCGCGGTGGGTGGTGGCTCGCCCATCGACTGTGCGAAAGGTATTGGCATTGTCAGTTCAAACAACAGGCACATTCTGGAGTTTGAAGGGGTGGACAAAGTTGAGATTCCTGCACCACCACTCATCTGTATTCCGACGACCTCAGGGAGCAGTGCCGATGTCTCTCAGTTTGCCATCATCTCTGATCAGGATCGGAAGGTGAAGATAGCGATCATCTCTAAAACCCTGGTTCCTGATGTTGCACTGATCGATCCTGCCACACTCCTGACGCTTGACCGTGACCTGACGCTTCACACTGTCCTTGACGCCCTGACCCATGCAGTTGAGGCGTATGTTTCAAATGCTCACTCTTCGATCACAGATATTCATGCACTTGAGGCGATCAGACTGATCTGGTCATACCTGCCGCTTGTCATGAAGGAACCTGCAAACCTTGAGTTCCGTGCCTACACCATGCTGGCGAGTATGCATGCAGGCCTTGCCTTCTCGAATGCAAGCCTGGGTGCCGTGCATGCGATGGCTCACAGTCTTGGCGGGTTTCTGGATCTGCCCCATGGCATGTGTAATGCCCTGCTCCTGCCATCAGTGATCCACTATAACTATCCCGGAGCAGCGGAGCGGTATGACACTATCGGTAGGCTGATGGGGATTGATATGACCGGAAGCTCGGGGGAAGCACGAATGAGTTCTCTTCTCTCCGGCCTATCAGATTTCTATAAAACCGTAGGATTCTCAGGCACCCTCTCCGGTGTCGGTGTGCAGAAATCCCATCTTGCAGATCTGACCGAAAAAGCGATAGTGGATGCCTGCATGGTAACCAATCCCCGCAGGATCGAACGTGAAGATCTGCTAAGAATTTATGAGTCAGCACTCTGACCGGCTTGTCGGTCTTGAACCGGTTGTTGATGCAGCCTGCCGGGTTTTGATAGTCGGAAGTTTCCCGTCTGCCCTCTCACTTCAGGCCGGTCAGTACTACGCGAATCCCCGCAACGACTTCTGGAGGATCATGGAGGTTGTGACCTGTATGCCCACTGGTATTTCCTACCACTCCCGGCTCTCCTATCTTCTCTCCCAGGGTATTTGCCTGTGGGACGTGGTAGGTTCATGCACCCGGACAGGGAGTTCAGACGCAGCCATCAGAGATCCTGAACCGGCCGCCATTGGTTCACTCCTGATCCACTATCCTGGCATCAGGGCCATTTTCTGTAATGGAAGGCGTGCGGAAGCAGGGCTTGACCAGGCTCTGATGCAGGGTTCTGATAACGAAAAAAGAGCGGTGCATATTGGGTACCTCCCATCCAGCAGTCCTGCACATGCTGTCCGGTTTGAAGAGAAGTACCGGTCATGGATGGTACTCAAAGAGTATATCACTCCCTGACGATGACAGTCGTCTCTTCTACTGCATTACAATCCGGTGAATAAGGGACATAATTCCTGGTTTCATCTCTTTTTTTTGCGATGGTGAAAAAGGACTCATGAAAGCAGGAGGAGCAGCAAACATCTCCTCGTTCATGCGGTCCGAGATCTCGTCAAAGATCTTCTTGTATGCAATGCAATGTGGATCAACTCCTGACAATCGCCCCTGGTCAGGTGCAATGGCGTTGTAAGGGCACCCTCCACGACAATAGGATATATGCCGGCAGGACCCGCATGCCTGATCAACATACGATTTGAAATCGTGCATCTTTTTCCAGGCCTCGCTCCTGGAGAGATCTTCAACATCCGGACTGTCATAGACAGATCCCATCACCCATTGTTCCATCCCGACAAACCGGTAACAGGGGTAAATACTCCCGTTAGGTCCGATAGCAAAGGTGTTTGCCATACAGTCGGCATAGGTGCAGACAGTCCCATGCCTTGTAAAGACACACCGGCAGAGATCATTTATGTTCATGATCTCAAGGTCACCCTGATGTTCAAGAGCCTGATCGAGCAGGTAGACGAGCAGTGATCCGTATTCTTCCGGGGGAAGAGCCCACTGTTCGGGTTCCTCACTGCGAAGTGACGGAAGGGCTGGATGAAGTTTCATGGTGAAACCCTTCTCTTCAAAGAACCTGACGATTGCATCCTTCTCTTTCACCGATCGATTGGTAAAGGTGCAGATGAACCTGACATCGAGCCCGTGAGCCCTGGCTATCTCATATCCCGCCATCGTCTTCTGGTAGTACCCTTCTCCCCGCTGTGAGTCGGTCAGCATCTCGGGACCATCGATACTTGATCCGATCGGGATGTGGTATGAAGCAAATATCTCTGCTATCTCATCGGTCATTCTCCACAGGTTGGTCTGAATAGCAAATGCCGGGGTATTCTTTTCCAGTCCTTCTGCCAGCATAGGGAGGGCAGACCTGAAGAAGTCCGGTCCTGCGAGAAGCGGCTCTCCACCGTGGAATGTGACAGTAAGCGGATCATCGCGAAATCCTGAAAGCCACGAGACGGTTGCCCTTACCGTGTCCAGACTCATGACCGGTGATCCCTCCTCAGAGCTCCAGCAGTAATGACACTGCGAAGGGCATCCAAGGGTGGGGATGATCATGATATGGAACGGGGTCTTCATACTCATACATTCTTCCCTCTCCCTCATAGGGTTACGTGTAGAAAACTGAGGCTGATATTATATTCCTCCATGGAGTGAAGAAACCTTATAATTTGGAACACCGTAATTTCTACGGCGTTTTCTGACGTTAACGATCTCGCTATGAGGATCTATGGGCGTTCAAATTCAATCGTACAAATATTCTGGAATTATTTTTATTGTCCTGTCTGTACTGGCTCTCTCAACCTTCCCTGTCAGTGCCACCATATTTTCAGAGAATGGATCAAATGTTACAGCATCAGATCTCTACAATCTGACGAACAGCACCACAATTGTTCCGGGTAATATCTCCCCGGCATTCTTCTTTGATCCTGATTGTGGTGCCTGTGGCCCGTCCCATGAGTATATTGAGGCATATGTAGCAGATCACCCGGGGATAGATCTCCATGTGGTGAACCTTTCTACAGGGAATGAGTCACAAGACCTGCTGAACGCCTATTACGGCACATACAACCGTGAGTGGATGAACATTCCAGTGGTGTTCATCGGCCCGATGGGACTTGAAGGAACTGACGAGGTCATCAACAACTTTGACGGATTGCACTCCTGGTATGAGTCGCATAAGGATTCCAAGAATACCTGATACAAATCCCTTTTTGTGTTCTTTTCATTGAAGTGAGCAGAGTCATTCTATGCGTATGAGTTCTGTGGATCGAATAAGTTCATAGGTTCTCTGATTCTATTGATTGTATCTGGGTGGGCTTGGTGGCTGTGCGAATTTTATACGTAGATGATGAACCCGGCTTTCGCAATCTTGTAAAAGATTTCCTTGAGATGACCGGTGGATTCACAGTAGATGTGGCAGACTCTGCTGAAAATGCCCTGACCCTTCTCTCCCATACTTCCTATGATGTCATCATATCAGATTACCACATGCATGGCATGACTGGCGTCGATTTTTTACGCCAGATCAGGAGTTTTGACTCCTCAATCCCGTTTATTATCTTTACCGGTCAGGGGGATGAGGATGTAGTTATTGAAGCCCTCAATGCCGGTGCTGACTTCTATCTGAAGAAAGGCTCTGAGTCAGGCCCCCAGTTTCTCGAACTTACGCAGGTGATCAACATCTTGGTCTCCCGATCACAGTCGATCAGCCGTCTGAAAGAGAGTGAGGAGAAGTTCAGGACAATCGCCGAGTATACACATGAATGGATGTACTGGCTTGGGCCAACTGGTGATGTGATCTACATCTCCCCCTCCTGTGAGGATATCACTGGGTATACCAGGGAAGAGTTCAGCCTGGATCCAGCTCTGATCAATACTATTGTATTCAGGGATGATCGTGCTGAATGGGATACTCATCAGCAGATCGACATTCAGACTTACAGGCTATTGAGTCTTGATTTCAGGATCGTTCATAAAAACGGAGAAGTCAGGTGGATCAGTCATGTCTGCCAGGCTGTTTATAATTCAGATGGGAATTTTGCAGGGAGGAGAACCAGTAACCGTGATGTTACCCGGAGAAAAGAAGCCGAATCCCGTGCAATCCTCGAACGTGATAACTTTCTCAAGATATTCAGGGCGGCACCCATCGGACTTCTTCTCCTTGATCATGACCTGAAGATCGATCAGATCAATGATGTGATCTCAACAATAGTGCTCCATGAACCTGCAGAGATAATCGGGAACCGGGTAGGCAACGGGTTATCCTGTCAGCATAGTCTGGACCATCCGAATGGATGCGGGTATGGAACTGCATGCCCAGAATGTCCTCTTCGTAACGCTATAGATACCGTGCTTAAGGAGGGGACGAGTGTGCACGGGGCGATTCTCCCGCTGACCCTTCTTTTCGGTGGCAGCCCACACCTGCGGTGGCTCAGTGTCAATGCTGAACCTCTTGAGATCGAAGGTAGTACCCATGTGATCGTTGCTATCGATGACATCACAGAAAAACGTGAGATGGAGATCGCCCTCCGTGAGAGTGAAGCGAAGTTCAGGACCTTGTCAGTCTCGATCCCTGCCGGAATTCTAACCTATCAGCGTAACTACTGGACCTATGCAAATCCTGCTGCTGAAGAGATATCCGGTTACACGCAGGCTGAACTCCTGTCTATGCACTTCTGGGATCTGATTCATCCGGATTATCAGGAGTCATTGAAGGAACTGGGTCTTGCCAGGCAGGCTGGCATGGCATCTGGCAGCAGACAGTTTGAGCTCATCGTCATAAACAAGAACGGTGAAGAGCGGTGGGTTGAACTGAATGCAAGTTCTGTAACAATCAGAGGAGAGGTTGCCGGTCTTATCACCGTTTTTGATGTTACCGAGCGCAAAAACATCGAGAGACAACTTGTCCTCAGTGAAGAGAAGTACAGGTCAATATTTGAAAACCAGATCGATCTCTTATACCAGACAGATATCAATGGAGTTATCCAGACCCTCTCACCCTCCTGTCTAAAACTTGCCGGTTATACCCCCACAGAACTGGTAGGCCACTCTGTCCTCGACCTGTACGCAGATCCTGTTCAGAAAAAAATTCTGAACGAGAAACTGATCAAGGATGGAATTGTATATGATTTTGAAACTGTCCTTATTGACCGCAAAGGAACGCATGTTCCAGTCTCCATCAACAGCCATATCATCTATGATAATGCCGGGCTTCCTGTCAGGATAGAGGGTACCATCAGGGACATTACAGAGAGAAAAAATACTGAAAATGCTCTCCGGAGAAGCGAAGAACACTATCGTTCTCTCTTTGAAAATATGCTAGAAGGGTTTGCCTACTGCAGGATGATGTATGATGAGTCCGGCTCTCCCACTAACTGGTTATACCTCCAGGTAAACCAGGCGTATGAAAGGATATTCGGGGTCTCCACGATTCAGGGGAGAACAGTCACAGAACTCATTCCCGGAATCAGGGATGCCAATCCTGAACTCTTTGAGATCTACAATAATGTTGTTCTGTCTGGTCTGCCAAAGACATGTGAAGTATATCTGCCTCTACTTGATTCATGGCACAGCATATCTGCGTACCGGCCTGAAGAGGGTCACTTCGTCATCATCTTTGAGGATATTACACAGAGAAAACGATCAGAACAGATGCTCCACAAACTGATCGCAGAGCAAAGAACTATTCTTGAGAATGTTCCTGCCATGATCTGGTACAAGGATACAAAAAATAATTTTGTCAAAGTTAACCCTGCTGCTGCACATGCCTTCGGGATGCAGGTCGAGGAGATAGAGGGTAAAAATTATGTTGAGCTCTTCCCAACCACTCCTGATCGGTACTATGCAGATGATCTGGAGGTAATCAATTCAGGCATTGCCAAACTTGGTATCATCGAGCCCCTGCATATTGCACATGGTGCGCATATCTGGGTTCAAACCGACAAAGTCCCACTGCGGGATCAGGACGGAACTATCATCGGAGTGCTTGTAGTCAGTGGGGACATCACTGAACGGAAAAAAGCAAAGGATGCAATCACTCTGGCACACAAGAAACTCAATCTCCTGTCAAACATAACCCGACATGATGTTGTCAACCAACTCCAGGGTATGTTTGTAACACTTGATATTGCCAGAACGGATCCCCTGGGCCCTGATACACTGATAATGATTGAGAAAGCAGATGTGTTTGCTCACAATATTGAGCGCCAGATTGCTTTCACCCGTGACTACCAGGATATCGGTTTAGCCTCTCCTGTCTGGGCTGATCTCTATGAGACTATCAACGAGGCTGTCACTGCATTCAGGGAGATTTCGGTGAGGATTTTCATTGACAATGACTCCGTGAAGATCTACGCAGATCCCCTTCTTGTGAAAGTGTTTCACAACCTCATCGATAATGCTCTCAGGTACGGGGAAAAGATATCTGAGATCAGGTTCTCGGGGTCAGCAGGCCCTGCAGGGTATACGATCATATGTGAAGATGACGGAGTCGGCATTCCCGATCAGTTCAAGCAGAAGATCTTTAACCGAGAATACTTCAAACACACCGGGTTTGGTCTGAATCTTTCACGTGATATCCTTGAGATAACCGGCATCACAATCATTGAGAATGGTGAGGCAGGAAAGGGTGCCCGGTTTGAGATCCAGGTTCCTCCTGACGGGTACCGCATCAGCCAGGATTCAGAAAAACTATTGTCTTAACCCGATCTCTCCCGTTTTAAACGGGCACGGTATGCCCGGCCTTCTCCAAATGCAACACCGGCAGCAGGGCCCAGACTCCTGTATGATGGTCCGGCCAGCACCATCGGGTTTATTTTATCAGGATCTGGCTTGTCATCATCAAGACATTCTGTGCTTGCATAGTACTCAATGACCTCTCCGATGAAGACCTCATTGTATGGGAGATCGACAGTCCTGATCACCCTGCATACAAAGTTTATCGGACACTCCTCGATCATCGGAGCGGATCGCTCATTCCCATAAAAGGTTGTGAAGATCCCGCTCTTATCAACATCACGACCTGACACAAGCCCGCAGAAGTCAGCCTTTTGCACGAGTTCTGCCGGGGGAATATTAACACTGAAAAATCCGGTCTCTCTGATCCCCTCGTTTGAGTAATGGGATTTCATGGACGAGATGTATACGATCGGAGGCTGAAGGGACATGATCCCGAATGCTCCAAGGGTCATGTAGTTTTCCCTTCTATGAATCAGGGATCCTGCAATAACAACCGGGAGAGTAACTTCTGGCGGCTGGGGTGGAAGTTGTATCTTCTCCATTGTTTCTCCATCTTACCGAATGCAGGACAGAAGTATATTGAATTATTTTCTGATGATCTCTCTGATCCGGCTGAGCATGATCATCTGCTGATCATGCCCTTCACATATTCCATCGCGAAGTTCATCAAGAATTGCATCAACTGGCTCAGCAAGGGAAAAGACCTTTACCGGACGTCCTTTGTTCGCGGTAATCAGACTGGCAACTATAACCCACTTCCTCTTTGTAAGGCCGGTTATCGCAACACTCACTTCGGGCTGGCGAAGATCGGCAATTCGTTCAATTTCCCGTGATGTCAGTTCTGCTCCCCTAAAGAAGACAACCAGTATACGTGCCTCATTCATCTTCAGCCCGACTTCGACGAGCAGACGAATGACCTCATTCTCCGTATCAGTTAATTCAGGTATAAAAGAAGACCCCATCAGCTTCCCGTGATTTATTCTTACTTTATTATTATAATAATTTTATTGATTTGATCTGTGGAGAAATATTCTCTTATTTCTAAGTTTTCGCCAATAATTTCGTGAATTTCAGTTTTTTAGATATGGGGATTCTGCCTGTCTCGATCTCTGTGTATGTGAGCAGAATCATTTGAAATTCACAGTTCTGAACCATGTAATGCCGGCTTAATGATGACGGTTCCTTTATGTACAAGTGAATATAATACACTCATATCGTGAAGACCGTTCTGTATGTGGATGATGAGCCTGCACTCCTGGACATCGCCCGGTTATTTCTTGAGAAGACGAGTGAGTTCAGGGTTCTTACAGCTGAGACAGCAAAAGAAGGTCTTGAGATCATCAGCACCACCCATCCTGATGCAATCGTTTCAGATTACCAGATGCCGGGGATGGATGGTCTGGAGTTTCTGAAGGCGGTACGTCATGACAGTGCTATCCCTTTTATCATGTTCACCGGAAGGGGGAGTGAGATGATCGCCATGGAAGCGACAAACAGCGGTGCGGATTACTACATACAGAAAGGAGCAGATCCCAGAGCACTCTTTGCCGAGCTTACATACAAACTCAGACTCGCTCTCTCTGATCGCAGAGATGAGACAGAAGAGCAGCGGTCAAAAAAGACGATCAGGACCCTCATCGACAAGACATACAACGCGGTTATCATTCATAACGAGGAGGGCAAGATCCTCGATGTCAACTCCAGGATGATGGAGATGTTTCATGTCACCCGTGATGAAGCGCTGAAATATTCGATCGATGATCTGTCAGGACCTGGATCCCCAACCGTTATACGGCCTGATGTCATGAAAAAGGTTCTTGCAGGTGAAGATCAGTTTCTGGTCTGGGAGGCACGCAGACCACATGACGGATCTGTGTTTCCCATTGAAAAATTCCTGACCCGCATTAACTTTGGAAAAAATGATTATATCCTCTGTAATATCAGGGATGTTTCAAAGTCAGAGAAGAAGCTTGAGACAGATGCGATGATTCTATCGGCGGTCGATAATGCACCTGAAGGTATCATCTGCACAGATTCAGAAGGAAAGATCCTGTATCTGAACAAGACCTGGAGTGACAGGCTGGGTATCACTCAAACTGACATGACTACTGCAACCATTTCTACCATTGATCCTTCACTCACATCCGAACTCATCTCTCAGTATGCTGCTGCTCCTGATGGCACGACTGCCACATTTAGCACAACTCACCAGGGACCGAAAGGTCCGGTTCAGGTTGACCTTTACTGCACGAAGCAAACCCTGAATGGCAGGGTTATTCTCTGCTGGTATGCGAGGGAGAAGGCCAGATCTCCCTGATACTACCCTACACTCTTCTAATAAATTCTTTAGAGGTTGTCCTACCTGAACGTCCTCATTGACCAGCCTCTTTGATATAACTGTTCCAGAAAGACAATTTCGAATCACAGGTCCTTCCCGCTTTCATGAGGCTTGTGCCGGACTCTATCAACAAAAAGGAGTACGTTTTCTGCCTGCATAGGGTCAGCGGGCAGGTTCTGGTTTCAGGCCTGTTTCGGAGTAAGGGTTCCACCGTTTTTCAGGGTAAAGGTTTTGCCCTTGAGATTATTGTTTGTTGTAAGGTTCTTGTCATACGTTACAGTAAATCCGTTTCCGAAGATATTGGAGATTGTATTGTCCACTATTCCATCCGGATCAGTGAGAGAGGTGAGTGTCGAGTCAGCCGTTACGTTCCAAGAACTTGTCTCATCAAGGTTGAGGGCTGATGTGTTTATCGAACCAGACAAGGTGGAGCTGTTCTTCAGGGTTGCAGCGATTGAACTGATCGCGTCAGTCACGAGTGATCCTGTGAGTTGCTCGTTGTCAGCGGTGAAGATCACGATCCCTCCATTTTTTCCTTCTGTACCCCACCGCGAGGTTCCGGCAGCCTTGATCAGCAGGTCGGGTGTTCCTATTAAATTCACATTCTTCAGGGTTATCACCGAGTCGGTGTTGGTCACAAAGAACGCAGGTCCGGCTGTCGGTTCATACGATCCTCCATCCATGGTGAAGACACCGGTTCCGGTCTCAGCATCACCTGAGAAACTCTGATAGATCATGGTTCCTCCTGTTTTTTCTACACCACCTGACAGGGTAGTGTTGATAAGATGTATTGAATTAAATCCTTCAATTACAGCGGCCTCGGTTCCGACAGATTTCACTGTTGCTTTGGTTACATTGATGACACCGGTTGAGTAGATACCCGGTGAATCAGCACCCGATGAGAAGATCGTACCGCGGGTAACGGTTACGGTCCCGCTACCCCGGTCAGTTGCCAGGGGAGCTCCGTGGCTGCCTGTGGTGGTAATATCTACATCGGTAAGAGTCAGAGCGCCACTGAGGGTAGCCATAACTCCATGGCCTCCGTCTCCAGAAGCAGTGATCGTAAGGTTTTCAAGTGAGATTGAAGTGCCTTCACCGGTTGGGATTGCGCCGTTTGCCCCACTACCTGTTGTCGTGATGGAACCCCCAGATATCACAACTGTACTGGCATTGTTTGCAAGTACAGCCCCATTGAGTCCGTAAAAACTGCTTGCGTCATTGTTTGATGTGTTACCTGATGAACTGATCGTCGGGTTCGTGAGCGTTAGTGACCCCTTGTTGGTCACATAAATTGCAGAGAGATCAGCCGTGTCTGATGTAAATGTGCTATGTGATTCAGATACTGTTTCCCCATCAACGGTGAAATTCCCGGCAAGGGTGTACATTGTATTAGAGTTACCACCCGGGCCTCCTGGTGGAGCACCAGCAGATGGGGCTCCACCGGCTGGCATGTCCGGAGGAGCCTGGCCATTGCCCATACCACCTGGTCCCGGTGGCATTCCGGCTGGACCTGCCTCTTGGTTATTATCAAAAGCTGCACTGCATCCTGCAAAACCTGTAATTATGAGCAGGGCAAGCAGGGTTGCAGAAATATAACTGAACTGTATCATGGTATTACGCTCGTTTTAAACAGCAGATCCACCGCATGTTGGATGTGGCAGAATGTCCATACTGGACATCTGGTATAGTCTGACCTGTTTTCATCAGAGAATCATAAAGAATTGGTAACGATCAGGTTGGAGATCTGGACCTGAAAGTTCATAATGCCTAAAAAATTGCCTAGACACACGAAATATAAAACTCAAATATTCTCTTAATTTTTAATCATCTCCATGATATGGTATTGATATGGTGCAAAAGGAGAGCACAGTAAATCCTGTCCTATATGGTAACTATTATACGCAGTATCTTATATGGGGACGGCAGAATACTCTCATCGAGTGATCATCATGGATGTGATTGGAAGTATTAGTGATGCATTCAGCTATGCATCAGAAGCAGTCGTCGGAAAGTGGGTCAGATGGATCATCCTCATTATTGCATCGGTCATCTTCCCGCTTATCATGGGATATACGCTCAGAATTATGAAGGGAGTAACACCAGCTCCTGAACCTGAAGACTACCTGGGTATGTTCATTGACGGCATTAAGATGCTTATCATTGGAATTGTCTATATGATCATCCCCTGCATCATCGGAGCATTGGTCTTCTCGTTAAGTGGAGGATTCGGGGCTCTCACCATGCTGATGACGAACGTGTCAAACCCGGGTGCATACCTTGGCATGCTGGTAGGAACACTGGGAATCTCATTCCTGATCTTCTTCATCGTGATGTTCATCTTCAGCCTGTTTGAGATCATCGGGATGGTTCAGTTTGCCAGAAGCGGAAGCATGGGTGCAGCCTTCGCCTTCAGCGAGATAATTGAGAGAATCGGAAAGATTGGGTGGGGTTCATATCTGATCGCTCTGATTCTTCTTTGCGTAATCTTCTTCGTTATCTATGGTATTCTCTCCCTGATCCCTGTCATTGGATGGCTGCTCACCTTTATCATCATGCCATACCTCTCGATAGTTGGAGCCAGGTTCTACTCCACCCTCTACGATGCAGGCCAGTAGTCGGCATCACACCTTCCCCTTTTTGTGACCTGACCAAAACTGATAATCTCTCATCAGGGTGATATCTATTCTGTATCATCCCCTGCCCGGCGTCGGATGGACTCTCCACATTACGCCCTGTAGGGAAGGAATGTTATATGGATACGGGAATCACCGAATTTCTTTTGGTTTTTCAGACTGTGGTTCAGTGGATAGCGATCATCCTGTCCGCCTCTACTGGTGTGTATGATGCACGAAGAAACGGGCTTGACTACTTTGGAGCTCTGGTCATTGCGGTGATCGTCGCCGTGGGAGGCGGAACACTCCGTGATATTCTTCTGGGACGGTACCCTCTCTTCTGGCTCCAGGATCCGATCTACCTGATAAGCATCCTTGTTGTGGGTGTGATTGGAATCCTGCTTGTTCCGATCAGTACCGGATCATATGGAAGCGAAAAGTCGGCCCAAACCGATCTCTTCAACGCTGTTGTCAGGCTCATGTTCGGGACATCAGGCTCGTTTGCACTGATTGATGCCATTGCCTTGGGGATGTGGGCATACCTCGGGACATACTATGCCCTTACCAGCGGTATCCCTCCGCTGGTTGCCCCTATCATGGGAGTGATCACTGCATCATTCGGTGGTGTGCTCAGGGATGTCTTCTTTGCAAAAATTCCTGAAATCTTCAGACCCGGCCAGTTTTATGCCATCGCGTCATTTGCCGGGGCGGCGGCGTACACCTTCTGCTGGAATTTCATGATCCCATACCCTACCGGATTTCTGGCCTGTATCGTGATCACGTTCGTGATACGGATGATATCTGTCAGGTACAATATCACCAGTTTCTGATTTTAAGAAAGGGGTATGTAATAACTACTCGTCTTCATCTTTGAGTTCGTACACGTATCGGGCAGCCTTCGGGTACATTGATCTGATGATCTCAGCAAGGTCTGTCCGCCCGAGTTTATATGGTGAAGGACCGAGTCGGCTGAAACAGACGGTCACGTCCTGTGATGGCTGTACATCACGAATCTGCATGGATTCAAGTTCAGGGCCCGGATCATAATATCCAGTTAAATCAGTCGTCTCATCCTCTTCAGCGGGTATTACCCTGACATCCTCTGCACCGGCAACCGGCTGGGGGTTGGTGTACTGCAAAACGCCTGCAGCGATCTCATCTCGTGTTTTTCCCCGGAGCAGGAAGAGGAGCATGGGGTCCGCGTTCACCTGGTTTCCGAGTGCCATGTAGGTGGCAACAATGTGACTGCAGGTGTGGTGATCTGATTCGCAGTCGCATCGGTAGTCCAGATCCTCAAGTGATGCCGGTATGATATGAATGCCAGCCTCTTTCAGCATCTCGTCGAGTTCTTTGCTATAATAACCTGAAAGAAGTTTTGTATACTGATCCTGGTTTGCTGCAAAGATCCGGTATACTACCTCCCAGTCATCCCCGAGGTCTTCTATCCATAATGCTGCACGATGGGAACCGCCAACTGCCTCAAGCACCACCGTCTCAACTCCGCTCGGGTACAACCCTTTCACAATCACCTGACCCCGTTCTGCAAGCCGCCTTCCTTTCACAAGCTGGGTGGTATCTTTTCCAGGTCTCATCATACTGAGAAACTCTGTTGTCCACCATGACTCACCGAGAAGTTGCTGACGGGTCTTCTCATCTGCACTGCTTCTCACCATCAGAGATCATCCCCGAAGACCTGTTCACGAAGGCGAAGTACATCCATCAGTTCACCGTCAGGAAGTTCTGTCAGCCATTCTTCTCCAGCAGAGATGACCTGATCTGCTACGGCTCGTTTTCGTGCAATCATCTCATGGATCTGCTCTTCAAGGGTGCCCGCTGTGATCAGCATGTGAACCTGTACGGTCTTTGTCTGCCCGATCCGGTACGTTCTGTCGGTTGCCTGATCTTCGACCGCCGGGTTCCACCATCTGTCAATGTGAAACACATGGTTTGCCCTCATGAGGTTCAGACCGGTACCTCCTGCCCTGAGTGATATCACAAAGAATTTAGGGCCGTCAGATTTGGCGAACCTGGCGATCATCTCCTCACGCTTGAGCCGTGGTGTTGATCCGATCAGGAGCAGCACTTCACGCTCAAGAGACTGGTGCAGAGTTTTTGCAAGATCCTTTGCAAAGGTTGCATACTGGGTGAATATGATCGCTGCATCTCCTTCGTCCCTGACCTCTTCAAGCATCTCGACAAGCCGTTGGACTTTCCCTGATCTTGACGGCTCCAATGTTGCAACGGTACCATGTTCTGGATAGTTGCAGATCTGCTTCAGCCTTGTGAGTGCCGAGAGCACTCGTCCTTTTCTGGCAATTCCGACAACCGACTTGATATCATGTGCAAGCCCATTCACCGTGCTCTGGTACAGTGCAGCCTGTTCATGGGTAAGGGTGCAATAGATCTCCATCTCCATCTTTTCCGGGAGATCTGATATGACTGTATTGTCTGTCTTTACCCTTCTGAGCAGGAATGGCCTGATTATTCTTCGAAGTTCTACTGCTTTCTCATCTGCTCCCCCTTTCTCAATCGGGGTTGCATACATCTTCTGGAATGCAGAGAGTGAACCAAGGTATCCCGGGTTTATCGTCTCCATCAATGCCCAGAGTTCGGTGAGGTGGTTCTCGATTGGTGTTCCGGTGAGTGCAATCCTGTGATCCGCTTCAAGGGTTCTCACTGCCTGGAACTGCTTTGTCTGCGGGTTCTTAATATTCTGGACCTCGTCAAGGACAAGTGCTGAATAAGAGCATCTGCAGAGGAGTTCCAGGTCACGGGGAACAAGTGCATATGAGGTGATGATCAGGTCCGACGACTTCACCTTATCAAGGAATGCATCCCCTTTCAGGCGTGATGAGCCATGATGAATGAAACAGGTGAGCGTAGGGGCAAACCGTGCCAGTTCGCGCTCCCAGTTTCCGATGATCGAGGTAGGACAGATTACCAGTACTGGTCCGGTGAGGTCTCCACTCTCTTTTACAGAAAGGAGGTATGCTATCGTCTGTGGAGATTTGCCAAGACCCATATCATCCGCAAGGCAGGCCCCAAATCCAAGCGAGCGGCACCGAAGCAAAAATGACACTCCCGTCTCCTGGTACGGGCGGAGTGTCCCGCTGAAGGTGTCCGGAATCTGAACTTTAGTATGATACCATCCCTCCCTGACACCTGCGATCAGTTCACCGGTCCAGTCATCACCCGGAGTAATGTCTAGATCTGAATCAGGATCTTCTGAACGTGCGATCATCTTAAGAAGTTCGGCAACCGATACCCTGTGTTTTTTATACTGTTTCTCGATAGTTCTGATCTTCAGTTCAAGTGCAGGTTGATCGATCGTCACCCAACGCCTGCCTGCCCTGACAGTCGAGGTCTGCTGCTCCACCATCTGTCTGAACGCTGCAGGTTCAATGAAGTCATCGCCGACCGCTATCCGATAGTCATAATGGAGCAGACTCGCAAGCCCCACCGTCGAGGTGATACTTTTCTCCCGCTGTCTTTGTATGGAGAACTGTATTCGTACGGGCTCTGCCTGCCTTCCCCACCAGTCCGGGCAGATGATCTCAATCCCACTCTCACGTATGCGGGGAACAACATGACTCATGAACCTGATCAGATCTGACTCAGGAATCCTGATCATCACATTGAACTCAGATACGGGTGTCACTTGTGAATCAGTCAGGTTCGCGATATTCTGCACCGATTTCGCTGTATTCTTTAGCAGTCTCTTCAGTTCTTCTTCCGCGGGTAAGGGAATTGGTACTTTTTTTCCTTCTCCGAGTCGGCTTGCAGGGATCAGGATGTCTGAATGATCAGCAGACCGCACCAGGAATGTGATCGCCCATTCATGCGACTGTTCTTCTGTTTCTTTGACTGAATGACTGACCGGTGTGATCTCTTCGATCTTTGCAACTGCTGTCCATGGGAGATCGTCAGGGATATCAATACCATCAGTATCGGTCCATTGGTCAAACTTTCCTTTCCACCCATTCGTGATCTGGGGATTTGTGATCGGCATCCGGTGGCGTTCGCATCCCTGGAGATAGTAGAGGGCAGTCAGTTCCTGGGAATACTTCAGCCTCTCGATCGGAGAATAATTTGAGATTAGATCAACGGGATCTCCCTCTTCTGAGCAACGGATGATACGGGCGATCACCGATTCGATGAAGAGAGTTATTGTTTCCGTTCTGCTGAATTTTGAACCTCCCTCTGAAGATTTAAGAAAATGCTTCTGAATGGGAGGCATCGTTTTGGTCAACTGGTTGATCCGGTGTGAATCATATGATGAGGGAAGAAGTTTCCATCTGGTACAGACCCCACCGTTCTGGTACACTCCGGAAGATGGGAGAAACCGCCCCCTGATAACCATCTCCCTGGCAAGTAATGCACATGTTCTCCAGAAACGAAGAGATCCCCCCTCAATCCACAACCCTGATGAGCTGCTTTCGGGGAGAGAGATCAAAAGGTCTGGCTGACAGAGGAGTACTGGAACCTGGAAGAGGGTCAGTGCATCCGGAGTTGTCTGGGAAATTTCTGCCCGCGATCCACGTTCTGGAGAAGTGATCAGAATTCCTTTTGAGGTTGGGAATTCGATCCGACATGAGGAGACCTGGCGTTCTGCAGATTGTTCTCTTCCGTTTTGTTTAAGATCTGATCCGATCAGCGATGTGAGGTACTCTGCATTACTTGCAAATGGATGATCCTGTCCTGAACCTGCTTTAACAGCACTACTCCCAGTTCCTGGATTATCTTCTTCTCCGAATAGAATAAGAGAAAAAGGCTGATGAGGATTATACAGGGCATGCAGAATAGTTCTGGTATCTGAACGATGAGAGGATGACAAAGAGGCCTCCGATAACTCCCTATATTGTTATCTTCAGAGACTTTATGGTGTTCGGAGAGTCAGATAAGGAAAATTTATGATCACTTTTTAGTGTAATCGTCCCTGCCCGCCTGCAGATAATTGTGTTTTCTCAGGAACTGCAGGATCTTTTCTGACTCAACCCACCGCTTATCGAGTTTGTCGATCAGGTGATTAATAGCCTGTACCTGTGTAAGTACGGGACCTGCGATAGACTCCTCAAGTTCATCAACGACGAGCGTAATAACCGTAAGTGGATTCTTGATCCCATCATTCAGGGTTGCCAGTTCGGCAAGGTTCTTCTCGATCTGCTGGATCATCCTGCCACGTTCTTCCTCATACTTTCGTTTCTGGGTGATATCTTCAATGATTGTCAGCCCTACCCGCTGCTCACCGATTAGAAAGAGCACACAGGTGACAAAGACGGGTATGACCTTATCATCAACTGACGTCAGGTCCATCTCTATGGTACATATCTCCCCTGCGTCAGACTGTGTTGCTTCGCCGAGGTTTAATTCTTCAACATTAAGGTACTTGCCTAGAATATCTTGATCAGTAAGAATATCAGAGAGCGATCTTCCGATTAACTTCTCTGCCTGAATATTCATGTCTAGAATCTTCCCAGGTTCGCCTTCGGGAAACAGTTCGAAGAGGATCAGTCCGTGGGAGACATTGGCAAAGACCTGACGATATTTTTGCTCGCTGATCTGGCTGGCGATCTCTGCCTTCTTCCGATCAGTCACATCAATGATCTGGGTCAGGTACCAGTTCACTCCCTCGATTGAAGGATGGGGAACAGGACTCACTATCATGCGGAGATGACCGGTCCCTATCCGTGAAGAAGGAAACTTGAATCTGGATCTCATGAGATCATAATCAACAGTAAGGTCGGTATCCACCGACCTTCCGTTCATGATCGCTCTCCGCTCTTCTGTAGTAAGCAGCGGGTGATCGAACAGGCTGTCAGAGTTGAGCACACTAGCATCTGAAACGCCGAATATGGAGATCGCAGCAGAGTTTGCATCATTTAAATGTCCATCCTGATCATAGACCATAATAGCGATCGGTGAGAGATAGAAGAGACTCTTAAACTTCTGCTGACTCTCCTTCAGTTCATACTCTGCATGTCTCCTCTCGGTGATATCTATGGCTGTCCCAAAAAGGGCTGCTGGTTGCTCGTTGATATCTCTGATCAGAACAATGTTGATATTCAGCCAGATTAGCAAGCCGTCTATTTTCCTGAGTTGAATCTCACGGTTCTCCAGTGATGATTCCTCCAATAATGATTCGACGATCTCCTTTCCCTCTTCAGGGCTGACAAATAGATCCCTGGGTATGTTCTGCACTGACTGCCTGAGTTGTTCAGGGCTTTCATACCCCAACATGGATGCAAAAGCAGGGTTCACAGAGAGGAACTGCCCTTCCGGACTGCTCTGAAAGAGTCCGATATTGGCACTATCAAAGATCAGTCTGTACACGGATTGCTGTTCTAGTGAGTCCTTTCCTGCAAGGATGATCTCAGTCCTGTCATGGGCAGTCCCCTCCATACCGGTTACAACCCCTTTGTCAGAGATGATCAGATGGGCATGGATCGAAGCAAATGTGATAGAACCATCTTTTCTTTTTAAGGCAATGGTATGGTTTTGTATCTGATAATTATCAAATAGAATTGCCCTGAGTGCAGGTCGTTCATCCGGGTTCTGAAAAAGGTCAGCAATTCGCACACCGATAAGTTCATCACAGTTTGAATATCCTAGCATCCTGGCAGCACTCGGGCTGACCATCTCTAGAATGCCGTTAGGATCTGCCCTGAAGTAAGCATCCTCAAGATTATTGATGATCTGATGATATGACTTATCTTTTTGTTTTACCAGTTTTTGGGCATTTTCTGCATGTCTAATATAATATGAGAGTCCGATCCCAGTAAGGCCAGTAAACACCATCATCACAAACGCTATCAGGCTAAGAAAGGTTCCCAGTGTTGAGATTCCCTGCTGATAAATATCACGTGGATATGTTACTCCAAATACCACCTGTTGACCACTCTGTTTATCTGGTATTTTCAGATACGCAGAGATCTCAAAGTTACTGGCTGTTATTACTCGAATCTCCGGACTCTGACTATTCCCTGGAAATAGTTCCCGTCCGGTTATTTCTGGTATGATCTCGATCCTTTTCTTTAATGCAAGTGAAACTTCATTCAGGAATGGGTCATTAAAATATCTCCCCATCACAAGAGTTCCGACCGGTGATTTATTTTGTGTATGATATATGATTGGGATACATGTGAGGACCCCTGAAACATCTTCATTTGAGAATACGAACTTCTTTTTTTCTGGTATTACATCCTTCCCATCAGGAGAGAGATTGTCATGAGGGAGGTAAATCTGTAGATCTGGGTTTATCAGTTCACCTTTTTCCGGCGGCATCGAGAGATCTATGTAGTAGAATGGAGTTCCTTTAAGGTCAAAAAAGCCTACGAAATTGATACCCATCTTTCTGAATGTCTCATCACTGATCTCTGCCTCTACAAATTGTGGGTATTTTCCCTCGATATATCTGGCCGTTGCATCCCATTCTCCATAATCAACAGCTGTGTTCTCCAGTGTCTTCATCGAATTATTCAAGGCATCCTGAAACCGTTGTATCCTGCTATTCATCTCATTCTCTTCAAAGGTCTGGTAAGTCCCGACTATAATGATTGATAGAAATGCAGCTATTGAAGAGAAGAGGACGATAAATAAGACAATTGAAGTAATGAGGATAATCCGCGTCTTCTTGAATTCACGATACTCCGGATCTATCATGGTAGAATGTGATCAGTACCTGAATGTTTCTGTTCAGTGCGGTGTCAGACTCTCTCATCATATAGCCTGATTCAGTAAATGCATCCTCAATTCTGGATGAAAACCTCATGTACTCTTCGGGTTTTTATCCATAATATCAGGTAATCCGGGTTGATTTTTAATAAAGATTTCCCTCACCGAGTGCAGACAAAAAGAGATCAAAGGCAGAAAATATTCATCTCGTCATGAGAGAATAGGTGATGTATGAAACTCTCTGGATTTGCATTTCTGTCAGTATTGACCATGATGCTATTTTTCTCATGTGTCAGTGCCCAGAGTTCAGATACAACCGGTTCGTTTGAGTTTACCGGAACGGTGGTACACCAGGATCTTGAAGGTGGGTTCTTCGGGATCATCACTGACACAGGAGATACACTGCTTCCAACCAATCTCCCAGGTCAGTACGAAGTTGATGGTCTCCGGATATCAGGGACTGCTACTCCACAGACTGACATGGTCTCTGCCAACATGTGGGGAACTCTGGTCTCTGTGGAGGATGTCTCACCACTGAATGGAGGCGGTAAGGATGAACTGGCCTGGTACCAGGCTGTGAGCACGGAGAAGACCGCACCTGATGATCAGATCTTCAGGGTACTGGGCAGGGTAGCAGCAGACCTGCAAAAGAGACTGGATACCATCGACGGGCAGTTGGCTGATGTTGCGGCGAATATGAGTGGCAAAGAGTATTCAAAAGAGAACCAGACCATTCTACTGTCTTCGCTGGTTGAAAGCACGGCTGGTAATCAGACCGGAGTGTATGAATCTTCAATTCTGGATAAGTCCGGCCACATTATAGCAGTGTACCCAGATGCATATATGCCCTCAATTGGAACTGATCTCTCCAGACAACCACATATTGCTCGTGTACTCTCCTACCCTGCTCCAGGTATGAGTACATACCTGAAGACTATTGAGGGGAAGGATGCTGTCATTATCACATACCCTGTCTTGTCAAAGCAGAAGGCCGTTACCAGTTATGTCTCTTCACTGGTTTCTCCATCCGTGCTCATCTCCCCTGATACAATGGAATATCTTAAAGAGTCTGGATATTCACTCATGGTAGAACAGCCTGAAGGAACAATCCTCTCGGAGAGTGAGTCTGACCAGGTTGGGCGCTCTGCCTGGAATGATCCGGAATTTAATGCTTCCCCTTCATTACTCAAGACAGCAGTGCATCTGCAGAATGCCAGAGCCGGATATGATACATATTCAGGACTTAAAAATCAGGAAGTTCAGGTTGCATGGACCACCGTGACACTCCATGGAATACCATGGAGAGTCGCGGTTATGAATCCCTGATCTCGTTTTTTCTTTTTCGCTCTATTACAGGTTGGATGGAGTCAGGCATATTTCATGAGTCGCCTGATGTAGATCCGTGCCCAGAGATACCCGACAATTCCTCCGAGGATATCACCTATGACGATCCCGTACCAGACTCCGTGTTCTCCGAACCCGAATACAACACCAAGCAGGTATGCCGCAGACGCCATGAAGACCATATTCCTGAGTAGGTTCAGGATCAGGGATGACAGACCCCGTCCGGTCCCCTGGAATATGGATGAGGACATGATTCCTGGTGGAACAAACGGGTAAAAGATACACATTGTTGCAAGAAACGCAGCTATAGCAGGGGCAAGGTGTGCACCTTCTGATGTGTAGGTGAAGATGAATGAAATCTGTGAGGCGAAGAGCCAGGTGATAATACTGATGATGATTGCGATTCCCACACCGAGCAGGATTGAAAAGTTGTGAATTACCGGGAACTTTTCGTAGTGTCGCCCTCCGTATGCTGCACCGGTTACTGAAACGACCGAGGTTGAGATGGCCACAAGAGGGATGATTGCAAAGAAAACAACCCTCCATCCAGCTGTATAAACTGCAACCGCATCGGTACTTGCAACCATTACCAACATTGCATTGATGAAGATTGCAAGAAGTGACATTAAGAAGAACTCGCAACTCGCGGGCAGTCCAACTGCCAGCATGTCTTTCACATTCCTGGTCTCCCTGACGTTAACATTCCACGACAGGTTCACATATGTATCCCGTTTGATAAAAAACCAGTAAAGAAGAACCACTGTGACAAGCAGAAGAGATATGATCATCCCCCACGCAGCACCCGCGATACCCATCTTCATGTAATAGATCAGGATTGGATCAAGGATGATGTTCAGGATCGATGAGGCTCCCATCACATACATCGTCCGTTTGGTGTCACCTTCTGCTCTGAGGATTGCATACGCGATATTTGTGAAGAGGATGAGAATTGTTCCTGCAAAGACGATATTCCCATATTCGATTGCTAGGTCAACGGTCTTTCCTGCACCGAAGAGAATCATCAGCGGGCGTGCCAGAGCAATCAGAAGTACAGTGATGATCACCGAGATGCCGAGTATCATCAGGATTGCCTGTACAGCCGCACCGTTTGCACCATCCCGGTCCCCAGCCCCGATCCTCCTGGCAATTACTGATGTTACCCCGGCCCCGAGCCCGTTTCCTAGGCCGATAAGAACCATAAAGAGGGGAGTGATGAATCCTACCGCTGCAAGAGCATCAGAACCAAGACCCGCTACCCAGACTGCATTCACCAGGTTATAGGTCGACATCAACAGCATTGCTACGATCATCGGAATAGAAAGTTTGAGGATCGCAACCTTGGGATCTCCTTTTAGCAGGTTTACACCCACGGTATTTTCAGGCATACTCATGCACACTCACCTCCTGTACAACATGAGACATAATCCTCTCCGATCTCTCTGACTCCTCTGATACTGGATCCTGCTGCTTTCAGGAGGAGATCCCTGAATTGGGAACTCTCATTGCCGATAAAAGACGCAGATACCGTGCCCTCCCATTCGGCATCTATCCGAATCAGTTCAGGTATGATGGAGATTCCTTTTTCTGAAAGAAAGAGTCTTACTGCACGCCTGTTTTCAGGATCGATCGTTCTGATAACATAGTCTGCGTCCTCAAGTTTCCTGACAGATCGTGCAATCGTTCCTCTGTCTATATGAAAATGTCGTGCAAGTGTCTCCTGTGTTACGTTCTGATGGTTCATAAGATACATCAGGATCGGGAACTGGCCGCAGGAGAGATCAAGGGCTCGCAGATGATGGTTCAGAAAAACGGACTGGTTTCTGAAGATGATGGATGTTAATGCCCCTATTGGAATATCATGGGGCAGAAGAGGTGTCTCTGTCACCTTTACAGGTCGGTGCTTTTCTTATATATTGTTGTCACTGCAATAGTTCGCAATATAAAATATTGTCTGAACAATGATGGGCGTGTGATAGTTACCCGGAGATCTCTGTTGTCACCAGCTTCGATCTGCCATTTTCCGGATAACTGATGTATGCAACTTTTTTGTCAGATACTGTGGGCCATGCATCATTACCGGTATCAGTTGTGATCCTGAACTCAGAGCCTGATGACAGATTATACCCGTAGATGTCCCATTGCCTGTTACGCTCGTCTGTCCAGACGATGATATCACCGGAGATTGCAGGGAGCCACTGTCGTGCAGGATCGGTTGTGATCTGAACCTGCTTTTTGGTTGTCAGGTTCTCTGCAATGATGTCAAAGTTTCCTCGTCTGTTTGACTGCCAGACCGCCCATCCATCTGATACTGATGGAAACCAGTCGGACGATGTTGAGTTTGTGATCTCAATCTCCTGGTTTTCAGGGATGTTATACGCATAGATGTCCCCTTCAGATTTGGGACCTCGTCTCCAATCTTCCCAGACTACCCAGTCTCCGTCGATATCAGGTTGCCACTGAACATCAGGCGCTATGCAGATCATCTGTTCTTTTCCTGTAGATATGTTGAATATTGCAGTATCCTGAGACCCGTTCCTCTCAGTAATGTATACAATCCTGTCACCAGATATGTGGGGTGTGGTCTCCCGATCAGAAAGGTTAGTGATCTGTGTGAGACTTCCTGTAGTAAGATTTTTCAGATAAATATTCCAGTACCCAAAACGCTTGTCCTGCCAGACAGCACGGTCTTTGTCAATATCTGGTCTGTACTGATTGGCCTCATGGTCAGAGAGATCCCACTGTTCTCCTGAAGAGGTGTTGATAAGTAGCACATCTGCATTATTCATCGTTGTCCTGCTCTCAAAGATGACCTGGTCATGATACAACCTGGGAAAAACCGGCCCATCCTTGTCTTCTCCAGTTTCCTGACCTGAACTCTGAATTATTAGGAGTATGACAATCACCGCTAATCCTACAAAAACAACCAACATGTGGACCCGTTTCGGATTTGTTCTGCTCATTGTAGGTTACCTGGGGATTATCTCACCTGGTTTAGACCCTGAAAATTGTTTGTTCCCCTGCAGTCTGAAACACGGTCTTCATATCAGTCTTGATCATATATCGGTTATGGATAATTCCCAGTCAGGTTGTGCGGTGCGATACCCACTTCCGGGTCCTGGGATCCTTATTGCCCTCTCATCGAGCGGATGGCTCGGACTGCTCTCACTCATTACCTTTGGGGCAGATGAAGGTTATACATTTCTCGGAATAATCGCAATAACTCTGTTCTTCAAATATGCCCTGATCACCGGGCTTGGCAGATATACACTCGCAACTGGAAAGGATATCTTTGTAGGGATTGCCGAGACTCCCGGGCCAAAAAACTGGGCAGTCTGGCTGCTCAATGGTGTCTATTATCTGGAGATTTTTATGCTTGGTTTCTCGTCGCTTGCGATGGCCAGGCTTCTGACCGAACTGGTTCATGTGAGTATTCCGCCGATTGCCTTCGTGTTTGTGATTTTTGGAACTATTTTTCTTCTTGTATCAGTCAACTCGTACTGGTTCTTCAGAAAGTTCCTGATGGGTGCCATCGGTATCATCATGGTTGGCCTTTGTGCAATGCTCTTTGCCATGCCACTCTCGGGGCATGATGTGATCTTTCTGAAACTCCTCGATCTGAGCACCTTTATGAGTGTGTACGAGTCCTCGATCATTATGAGTAGTGTGGGCTCAGGGTTCTCACTCCTCTTCTACTCTGTCTGGCTTGTCAACCATCTCAAGGGATCGTCGGTACCTGGTAACAGGAGAGAGTTTCTCGGGCAGATCAAACTTGATGCTGCACTTGGCATGGCTTCGCTCTTTCTGCTCTGCATCCTGTACCTCTCTGTTGGGTACGTGTTCCTGTATGAACACGGACTTGGAGCACCTGAATCTGATCTGACACTTGAAATCGTGCTGATGGTCACCAATCTGGGTTTCTTTGGCAATGGTATCTTTGTTGTCGTCTGTTTTGTTGCCCTGTTCTGTAGTATGCTTGGGGGTGTGTATGGCAGATCGAGGGTGCTACAGGTTACCCTTCCCCGATCTATTCCCGGGTTTGTGATGACCAGAAAGGTGTACCTTGCAACAGTTCTGGTTCTGGTCTCCTCTGCATTTGTCTCCCAGTTCTTCTGGTCGATGGAACTCACTCGTAGTTTTGTGTCAGTACGGCTCCTCCTTTTCAGCCTCATAGTTCTGATTCTTATTTGGATCGATCGCCGCCTGCAACCTGATGATCGGGGATCGGTATGGTGGTACATGATCATGGCAATCGGTGCAGGTGTATCATTCCTGATAGGATTGAACCTGCTATCCTGGTTGGTTTAATAACCTCGTAATTCTGCAGAAAATGAAGTGTCAGAGATCCTCAACGGATCAGGGTTATTCCTGCTCTTTCCAGGCTGCATACTTCTCCTGTTCGAGCAGTGTGTCAAGGATAACGAGGGCGGCCATAGTTTCTGCAACCGGAACGATCCTGATTGCTATGCAGGGATCATGTCTGCCTCCGACAGTGATAGACCTTTGATTTCCTGTCTTGTCAATCGTGTTCTGTGGCTTACAGATGGATGCCGTAGGTTTTACTGCAAGCCGAATTGTGATATCCTGCCCACTTGAGATCCCGCCCAGGATCCCGCCTGCATTGTTGGAAAGGTATTCTTCTGGTGTCATCGGGTCATTGTGCTCAGATCCCAGCATCCCGGATGCTGCAAATCCTGATCCAATCTCGATCCCTTTCACACCGCCGATACCCATGAGTGCTCCGGCAAGGAGAGCATCGAGTTTTCCGAAGACCGGATCTCCCAGCCCGGACTGGCAGCCAGAGATGGTAAGGCTTACGATTCCTCCTACTGAGTCTCCCTTATCCCTGGCCTCTTTGATCTCCTTCTCAAAGAGTGCAGGATCTGACTCGCCATGAATTTCGACGATCCTTCCAGCAATTGAGATCTTCCTCTTCTTCAGGCAGATTGCAGCTATCGCCCCGGCTGCGACCCGTCCGGCCGTCTCCCGCCCTGAGGATCGTCCGCCTCCGCGGTGATCCCTTATTCCGTACTTCTCAAAGAACGTCCTGTCTGCATGACCTGGTCTGAAAACTTCGCGGAGCTCGTCATAATCAGACGACTTGGCCGACTCATTTCTTATCAGAAGCCCGATCGGAGTGCCGAGGGTCTTTCCTTCAAAGACGCCGGAGAGGATCTCAACGAGATCTGATTCACGGCGGGGTGTAACAAGGTCAGAGGTACCGGGTTTTCTCCGGTCAAGAAATAACTGGATATCTGCAGTAGAGATCTCCACTCCTGGTGGGCATCCGTCAACGATTGCCCCGATGGCGGCGCCATGGCTCTCTCCGAACGTCGTCACCCTGAATGATCTGCCAAATGTGTTCAGAGTAACCATCTCCGCACGGTGTCTGCCGGGACATCGATCCCTGTCAGCACTTTAAACTGCTCAATCAACTGGTGAATAAACATTTCAGTTCCCGGGATGATGCTGCATCCTTTCTCAAGTGCTCCCCGCAGAAGAGGTGTCTCAGCAGGGGTGTAAACCAGGTCAAACACATACATGTCAGGTGTAAGCGATGACACAGGGACGGGTGTCATATTCGATGCAGATCTGTGTGACTTCATTCCTACCGATGTAGCGTTGATAACTAGATCCGGGTGATATTTCACAAAGTCGCTGATTGCCCCGGTCTCAACACCAAAGTGTTTTCCCATCTCAAGCGCTCGTTCGACTGTTCGATTGAGGATGACTGGAGTAAATCCTCTCATTGAGGCTGCATACACGGCCGAGGCTGCAGCGCCTCCTGCCCCGAGAATGACAGCAACATCACCATCCACACCTTCGAGCGGACGATAAATGCCTTTCCAGTCCGTGTTATACCCATACCGCTTCCCTCCAAGCAGGAGGATTGTATTTACCTTTCCAATGACTGTTGCATCGTGCTTTATCTCATCCAGCAACGGAATTACCGTTTCTTTATGGGGAATAGTAACACTCAACCCTCTGACTCCTGCTCTTTCTGCTGCAAGGATCAATCGTGCCGGGTCCGGGCATTCGAACCAGGTGTACCGTGCAGGAATATTCAGCTCCTGAAAGAGCCTGTTCCAGATGGGAGGAGAGAGACTGTGCATACAGGGATTTCCCAGGATTCCATACAGCCTGATCGTAGGATCAGATACGGTGGCTAAGAGAGGTTTATGTGCTACAGCTGGGATCGGAGTGGTGAGCACCCAGTTTACGAGTTTATGGCGTGCATTGATCTCATCTGAAAAATGCTTACCCGGCCTTATTATCTGCAGGATCTCAGAGGCAGCCTGTTTTGGTGTTTTCCCGGTCGAGTCGTAGACAATATCTGCCGCTGCCCGGTAGAATGGCTGCCGCTCTTCAAGGGTTGTATGGATCTCCTCTTCAATGGAGAGTCCTGTGAGAGAAGGGCGGGAGGTTCCAGCAATCCTTTTTGCGATCATCTCCTCGCTGCTTGTGAGAAGGATGACCTGACTCTTTCTCCTGAGAGCCCTGATATTCTCCTGCCTGAGAACTGCACCGCCGCCAGTACTGATCACGACAGGTGTATCAGTAAGCCTGTCTATGATTCGGGATTCAATCGCACGAAATTCTTCTTCACCACCATTGTCGCCATTGGTTGCGAAGATCTCAGGGATGGTTCTGCCTTCTGTCTCCTCGATCAGGGTATCGATATCGATATGGTCAAACTTGAGTGTTGCAGCAATGTTGCGTCCGATGCTGCTCTTTCCCGTTCCACGATACCCTATCAGCACGATCCTGCGGTCTTCCATACTGATCTGAACTCCTCCCAGAAATCAGGATATGATTTTGTTACGCATCCGGCATCAAGGATGGTGACATTACCTATTGCCGTTCCAAGTATGGCAAAACTCATCGCGGTCCTGTGGTCACGTTCGGGATGAATTATCCCGCCAGTGAGTTTCCCGGGCGAGATGACGATCTCATCATCGTCTGCCTCACACCTGATACCAAGCTCCTTCAGACCCTTAACAATTGCTGCGATCCGATCGCTCTCTTTTGCCCTGAGATGATGGATGCCGGTGATCCGGGTTGGTGTCTCTGCAACAGCTGCGACGACAGCAAGAGTCTGAACAACGTCCGGACAGTCTGCCATATCGACATCAACACCGGAGAGTGGTCCGTTACATGAGACCATGACCATAGTATCTCCGGTTTCACCGTCATGATTCCAGGTGATCGTACATCCCATCTGCTTGAGGATATCAAGAAGACGCCTGTCTCCCTGGTCTGACTCCTGTGTAAGCCCTTCAACTGTGACGCTGCCTCTTGTTACTGCCGCGAGTGCGAACCAGTATGATGAGGAAGAGTAGTCACCTTCGACTGTATATGATACCGGTTTGTATCCCATACCCGCATGGATCTTCCAGGACAGAGGGCTATGACCTATCAGATCTGGTGTTACCCCGAAGAGAGACATCATGCCTGTGGTGATCCTGATGTATGGTTCCGAGACAACCGGGCCGACAAGGGAGATTGTGGCATCCTTTTCTGCATATGGCGATGCTATCAGCAGCGATGAGATGAACTGGCTTGAGATGCTTCCATCTGCCTGGATATCTCCTCCTTCAAGCGTACCGTCTATGATTAGTGGGGGACATCCCTGGGTTTGCAGGTACGAGATGGATGCCCCGGCGTTGTTGAGTGCATCAACCAGCGGACCGATCGGTCTCTCCTGCATTCGTGCACTTCCTGTCATAGTGACGGGACCGTCTGCGAGCAGGCATACAGCGGTAAGCAGTCGCATACTTGTCCCTGAATCACCAATATCTATCGCTGAACCCGGTGCTTGGAGCATTCCTCCGGTTCCGTATACTGTGATCAAACCATGCTCCCACACAATCCTGACTCCGAGCGCTGCAAGTGCACGTGCAGTAATTCTGGTGTCGTCTGCGTCAAGCTGCCCCTTAATTAAGGATACCCCCTCTGCTAGTGCGGCGATGATCAGAGCACGGTGTGTGAAACTCTTTGATGGGGGTGCCCTGACCCTGGCATGAACCGGGCCGCACCTCCCGATGTGCATATCCATTACACACCTTCCGATGTCTGATGCCACCTGCGGTAACAACCGAGGAGCTTTACCGGGGCAAGCTGTTGCAACTCTGCTGCCGCTTCACACCACCTGCCATCACACTGGATGTCAAGAAAGAAGACATAGGTCCCCATACTCCGTTTGGATGGTCGTGATTCGATTCGGGTGAGGTTCACCCCATCCCGTTTGAACGGTGTGAGTAGATCATAGAGGAGCCCTGCCCTGTTCTCATCAGGATCGATGATCATACTACATTTCTCCGGACTTCCACCTGTATTTTCAGATCTGGTATGTTGTGCCCGTGAGGACTCTGAATCTCCCGGAAGTATCTGCACAAACCTGGTGATGTTGCAGGCATTGTTCTCGATATTGGTTCTGATGAGTGGTATCTTGTGCCGGGCTGCCAGCCGTTCTGAAATGATCGCAGCAGATCCAAGATCATCTTTCTGGGCAATGGCACTGGCTGCGTTGCTCTCGGTGTGAATCACCGGAACGTTCAGATCTTCGATCACCCTGCTGCATTGCTCGTGGCTCTGAGGATGGGCGTATATCCTGGAGATCTGCCCTTTCGTCCCTGCCAGGCAGTGATGAATCGGGAGGTAAGACTCGAGCGTGATCATAACCGGGAACTGCATCAGACAGTCGAGTGTCGAGGTGACTCCGCCTGCCTCGCTGTTCTCAAGCGGAACCAGTCCTGGTGTTCCGGTCCTGACCACTTCTGCAAAAACCCTGCCGATGGTAGGGACGAGCACAATCTCATCAGCTCCGATAAGGGTGGCCATCTCATGTGAAAATGTTCCTTCAGGTCCGAGAGTGATGACTTTCATTCCTTCACCATTGCTGCGATGAGACGGTCTGTCATATCAAGAGAGCGGCTGCAGTACTCCCCAAACCATCTACGATCGGTAAGGAAAAGATTAGCAAACGCATCAGTATCCTCTGACTCGATGACCTGCTTCAGGTTTCCGGCTGCCTCACAACAGGTGTCAAGTACATTGGCAACCTCGGGATTCTGGCTCAAAATGTCTGCGTACAGCATCGGGTCCTGTGCCAGGATCCTTCCTGCAACAGAAGTTTCGATCCGGTAGATCGGGCTCATGAAAAGTTCGGTCTCTTCGGGCGTAATACCGAGTCGTCGCATCGTCTCTGCCATCACGAGTGCCTTGAAATGGGTCAGACCCTGAATCACGGCCATCATCCTGTCATGGTGTTCTGGCGTGGTAACAGTCACCCGTGCCCCCTGACTCGAAAAAAGATCTGAGAGCATCCTGACCTGCTCATCTTTACATCGCCCTGGAGTGATGACGATCGTCTGCCCCTGAAGTGAGTCTGCAGTCGGACCGAACATCGGATGCATCCCGATGACATCGGCATCACTTTCCATCATCGCACTAACCGGGCCGGACTTGAGTGATGTCAGATCGCTGACAATCTGCCCCTCCTTTAGGAGGGGGGCGATCTCCCTGATCACCTGAATAGTGGAATGGATCGGTACTGAAACAATCAGAAGATCGGATCCAGCCGCGAGGTCCTTGTTTGTGACTGGTGTTGTCCGTCCACTAACCCTGACATCGTGACCGGCCCGGGTGAATACACGGGCAAAGAACGCCCCCATCTGTCCGGTTCCGCCGATGATCCCGACCTTCATCACTTCTCCAGGATCGTCTCGTTGACAGCCATCCCAAAGTGCCTTCCCGCCGTATCGAGGGCACCGAGTACGACATCACCTGGATTGAGTGCTGCAACAGAAATCGCAGAACCGTCAGGTTTTGCAAGCCGTATGGTCTCTGCATTCTGAAGGATGATGGTAACCTCTGCTCCTTTGTGTTCTGCCTCTATGAGGAGGAGCGGACGCTGTTCTATCTTCACTCTTCCGACGGTAGCCTCTCGGCAGGAGCCTTTTGCTCCGTTCACCATGACCCGATCTCCTGCCTTGAGATCTGCAAGATAGGCAGTTCTCCCGTCAGCAAGCTTCAGGTACGCGTGCACTGCTCCTGCATTCACCCTGAACGGACGGGGAGCCACGTACGGGTTTTCCAGCGTCTCTGCATGGACCAGGAAGAAGCCTGATGATGTATTTCCGACAAGCATCCCTTCACCGTCGGTCATCAGAGAGCATGTATCAACACAGACCCGGTCTCCCATCCCGGCAGGTGTTATTGCGGTAATCGTCAGGGGAAGCAGGTCCTGCGTGCATCCGTGTCCCTGAACAACTTTGGTTACATCGCGAATTACTGCCGGGTCTTCAGTCTGAAGCAGAACACCGGCAACCCCTTTTTCCAGAATGCCAAGTGCCAGTTCTGCTTCATGCACATTTTTCACAACCGCGATAACCGAGTCCGCTACTGCAACCAGGTTTTCGAGAGGAATGACGGTCCAGTCTGGCGTGTGGACGATCACCGGCATCCGCTTTGCGGTCTCCATTGCCTGATCCTGATCCTCGGTGCTCCTGATTGTGATCTCTGTGATATCCTTTCCCGGAATCAGGTCTCCGTCAGGTGCGATTGTAGTTATTCGTCCGAGTTCTCTGACCTGTGCCGCTGAATCTGTCATGATCCCGTCTGCACCAGACTCAAGGGCTGTGATTGCAAGCTCTTTGTTCCATGGTCTGACATCGACGATGACCTGTTTCATCAGAGTTCCTCCGGCTTTGCTTTCCCGTGAACAACCTTGCAGACCTTGCTAACAAACACTGCGGTATCATCACGCTGGAAGGCGTTCCTGCCCATACATACTCCCGCACAATTTGCGATATGGGTGGCACCGCTGATGATCTTCAGAGTCTCAATGTCACCTGCCTTCTCTCCGCCTGCGATAAAAACCGGTATTGAGCTTGCCTCAACGATCTTTCTGAAGCTTTCAACATCACCAGTGTAGTTTGTTTTGACCATATCTGCCCCAAGTTCTTCGGCAACCCTTACCGCATGCCCTACGTGCCTGGGATCTGTCGGATTGATGCCGTTTCCACGTGGGTACACCATCGCAAGGAGCGGAACACCCCACCTGTTACAGTCGCGGACAACCATCCCTGCATCCTCGATCATCTTGGACTCCTGCTGTGCTCCGAGATTGATATGGATCGAGACTGCATCGGCTCCAAGAGAGATGGCCTCTTCGACCGTGCAGGTGAGGACCTTGTCGTTTGGATCAGGGTTCATACTTGTTCCGGTTGACAGGTGGATGATGAGCCCGATATCCCGCCCATGACGGCGGTGTCCTGCCTTGACCAGACCTTTGTGCAGGATGATGGCGTTAGCCCCACCATCAGAAACGGCTGCAATGGTCTCGCTCATCTGCAGAAGCCCGTCGATCTGGCCAAGTGTCATCCCGTGATCCATCGGGATGATGACGGATTTTCCTGTGTTCCTGTCCATGATCCGTTCCATCCGGATCTGCTTGCCGATCATGTTACACACCCTTCAGGATCTCAAGTGCTTCATGTGCACTCTTTCCTTCATGTACAATAAGGGCGCAGGCTCGTACGAACTGGGCAGGATCAGCATGCTGGAATGCATTTCTGCCGATTGATATCCCTGCTGCTCCTCCTTCCATTGCACCCTCAATAAGTTCGAGCGTGATGATATCGTCGGTCTTGGATCCTCCTGCAACCACGACCGGAACCGGACATCCACGTGTCACCTCGCGGAACGTGTCCGGATCTCCGGTGTAGTTGGTCTTGACGATATCAACACCGAGCTCGGCGGCAACCCTGGCTGCAAGTCTGACATGCTCAACTGCATGCTCATCCTTGATGTTCTTGCCCCTCGGGTACATCATTGCGAGGAGTGGCATTCCCCACTCCATGCACTCGATCGAGACACGTCCAAGGTCGGCAAGCATCTGCGATTCAGAGTCTGCTCCGATGTTTACGTGAATAGAAACAGCATCGGCACCCATCTTGATCGCGTTGGTCACCGAGTTTACGAGGACCTTCTCGTTAGGGTCAGGTCCGATGGCTGTCGAGGCTGACAGGTGCAGGATAAGACCTACGTCATGCCCACGCTGCCTGTGTCCATAGAGGGACAGGCCGATATGTCCGAGTACTGCATTCGCTCCACCTTCTGCCACCGCGTTGACCGCATCCGGGAACTCGATCAGCCCTTCGATGGGACCCAGGGATACCCCATGATCCATTGGGACAATAATCGTCTTTCTCGTGTTGCGGTTCATGATACGTTCCAGTCTGATATCTTTACCTCTCATAATCGATCACCATGATATGGTACAGGCGATCGTGCCTAGTACCAAAAATACGTAAAATAGCGAAAACCGCTAAACGGCCAAAAAGAATGATGCCAGACACCTGCTGACAGGAGAGCGCAGAAACTCTCTGACAGTCCGGATGACATCGTAGAAAGGCAGTCGGATACTCCGCTCAAACAGGCTTCCTGAGGCCCTGCAGAGATCCGATCGCTCTTCATTACCAGAAGGTCGCTGCGAAGAATATAAAAATATTTCTCACATAATGCCATGTCATAGCATGGCACGAATAAATTAAAGCGATTACTGGAGTATTTTCAAATCCACGCATGATTGCCCTTGAAAAAAAGGTGAATTATCTTTTTACTTTCTTGATCTTGATGACGTCGCCCATCGTGGTGGTCATCCTGGACTGATGAATATCAAGTGATTCTAGTGAAGAATCCTCTATCAGTTTGATATCGAGTTCCTTCTCGATCTTCCTCCGTACAGCCTCTTCAGGGATAAGTTCCCCTTTCTCGATCTTTTTGATAAGGAGTTCCTTCTCCATCATCGCGAGTGCGAGATCCTTTTGGGAAAGTCCGAGTTTCAACCTCGCAGTCTTTATACGGTCTGCATAATCTTCCACCAGGTCACCGCCAAGTTGATCAAAAAGATCCCGGGAACGACGTGCCTGGGGAGCCTGAGCCTGTGTAAACCCGGTTTGTCTTCCGGCCGGGGCGGCAGGTGATTTTACAGCACCCTGCACTTCTGTCCCATATCTGGCACAGTTACTGCAGACTGAAAGTTCGGCCCCTTCAATCCGAACCCGCTTCAAAGGGCCTTTACTATCTGCCCCACACATTTCACACTGCATATTTCGCAATCATCATATAGTCATTTTCCCCTATATAACTAATCAGACGGATGTCAGAGACTGGCCGCCAATCAGACGACCCGAAAACGCCCGAGGAGCTTTACCGGTACCTCGTTGAGCGTGTAGCAGGGATGGAGTCGCAGAACCAGGAGCTGAAGGAGCAGATTCGTCAGTTGGAATCTGATAAGCGTTATATCGAGACCCAGAAGATCCGGTATGAACGTGAGGTCAGAAAACTGAAGAGCGAGGTTGAACACCTCAAGACTCCGCCCCTGATTGTTGGGACGATCACTGATGTAATAGATTCTGGACGCGTAGTGGTCAGGTCAAGCGCCGGACCACGGTTCCTTGTCCGGGTCTCACAGTCGGTGGATACTGAGCAGATGAAAGCCGGGGTCAGATGTACTCTGAACCAGCAATCCCTGGCGATCGTTGAATTACTGCCAAGCAGTTATGACTCGCAGGTCTACGGGATGGAGGTTGTAGAACTGCCGGGGGAGACATACGAGGACATCGGAGGGCTTGAAAAACAGATAACCGAGATCAGGGAGGCAGTGGAGCTGCCGATGACTCGCCCTGAACTCTTTGCCAACATCGGGATCACTCCGCCAAAGGGAGTACTACTCTACGGTCCGCCCGGTACTGGGAAAACGTTGCTTGCAAAAGCAGTAGCCCACGAAACCCACGCAGCATTCCTGCATACAGTTGGATCTGAATTAGTACAGAAGTACATTGGTGAAGGGGCACGACTGGTTCGTGAACTCTTCGATCTTGCCAAGGAGAAAGCACCCTCTATCGTGTTTATCGACGAGATAGATGCGATTGGGGCATCACGCACCGAGGCTATGACCTCTGGTGACCGCGAGGTCCAGCGGACACTGATGCAACTCCTTGCAGCAATGGACGGGTTTGAGCAGCGGGGAGATGTCAAGATCATCGGTGCAACCAACCGGATTGACATCCTTGATGCAGCCCTGCTGAGGCCGGGGCGGTTTGACAGGATCATTGAGATTCCGCTTCCTGATACTGAAGGCAGATTTGCCATCCTTCAGGTCCATACCAGAGCCATGAACATCGACTCTGATGTTGACATGATGGAGGTTGCACGCCTTACAGAAGGGCGGAACGGTGCTGATCTCAACGCCATCTGCATGGAGGCTGGAATGTTTGCCATCAGACAGGAGCATACGAAGGTTAGCCAGAATGATTTCATGATGGCACTGAGCAAATTCAGGTATGACTTTGAGCGTGAATCCCGCCAGCCGACAACCAGTGTGATGTTTGCCTGAATACCATCACCCATTTGTTCTCCAATTTGGAGGACTTCTCATGAAGTGCTCTAAAAAACTCAATTGAACTCTTTTTCTGAGTGTTCCATTATTATCTGCGGGCCGTTTGCTCATCACAAACTTTTATGTTCTCTGATTGCTGGGTGTTGAAGACACTACGCAGAGCTAGGATGGATTAGAAAAAAGATTCAGACCTGATGACTGGTTTACCTACCTGACTGCCAGAGATTGTATTGTCCATGTGGAACACTTATTTCAAACCGTGCTCCTCCACCTGGCACTCCATTCTCGGTAATGGAACAGTCAGTGATTGAAAGGATCTCCCTGACAAGAAAGAGACCAAGACCGGTATTATTTCCATACCCCTTATTAAATATCCTGTTTTTGTCTTCAGGTGCGACACCGATTCCGTCATCTTCAACTATCCATCTCATGGAATCATCTCCGAGGTAATAGTAAGACCTGATTGTTGCAGCCGTTTTTCCATACCTCATGGTGTTATCAAACAGGTTGTAGAGGGCACGTTCAAGCATCGGATCGGCAAATATCCGGGCCCCGTCCAGTTCGTTTACAAACTTCACAGAAGCTCCCGGAATTTGTGTCTTCACCTGCTCCATGAGTGCATGTAACTCGTACCACTGTGGTTTTTGAAGCCCGATATTCTGGTAGACAGAGGTGAACTCGATCTGTTCGTTTATCATTCGCGTGGCTTCTTTTAGCTTCCCAAGATACTCTGCCTTAAACTCATCTCCATCAATATCTTCTGCCAGTGAGAGGTATCCGGTGAGAACTGATAGTTGATTCTTGATATCGTGTCTGGTTATTCCTGATAAGAGCTGAAGTTTCTGGTTGGATTTATGAATGATCCGTGTGGCTACTGTCTGTTCATGAACGTCATGAAGTGTTACCAGCTTACCAATCTGGATACCGCTATTATTGATGACCGGAATGCATTCCATCTCATAGAACCGTGGTGAGCCATTCACTGGTAACTCAACAGGAAGACCTGGTGAATCAGAGACTCCGTGGTTTTTTTCCAGCACTTCTTTGGTAAACGGGAATATCTTTGTGATACTTTCTCCCAAGTAGGATATATCACCTGATCTGCGATGCCTGAGTGCAGCAGGATTTGCATCAACGATGATATCTTTGTTGTCCACCACAATCAGAGCGTCTTTCAGGTTTTTCAATAACAGGCTGTGGGCAACCGGGGTAAGATTCAAAAACTGAAAAAAATATGATGAGATAAAAAGGCCAACAGCGGTGATAAAGAACACGATAGGGGTAAAATCGATCCCTTTCACCGACCAGAGCCCTGACACGTACAGAACATTGAAGAAGAAGGGTATCAGACATACGATGAAGATGATCAGCAGTTGTTTTCGGTAAATTGGTTTTGCGTAGATGAGTTCAGCTGCAAGGATTCCTATTCCGCTGAGGATGAGGATGTATGAATAGATCGTATGAATCCAGAATAAGGGGCCGTGCGTGTATGCGGGGTATGTAAGACCGTCTATGATATCAACTGATATGGATGTGTAATACAACTGATGTAGAGGGTTTGTGAGAACAAAAATCTCAACAATGGCAGGAACGATGAATAATAACCAGGCTCTTCTGCCCTCTATCCAGGCATCCCTACCGGTATAGGTGATGATAAAAAGCAGCCAGGCAACGGGTACGAGTACAATCCCCGGGTATTCACAAACAACCGCAATGTAACGGGCAGCCGGGTCAAGGAGTGAGTACTCAAAGATACTACCGATGAGCCAGATGGTAACCCCTGCCATGAGAAGCGTAAATGGCCTGGAACCAGGGATGTGTAGGTTCTTGTAACTGTATACTCCGAGAGCTCCGCACATTATCGCAGAAAATATTAATGGAACTACAAAGGGTGAGTTCTGGATAAGCATGTGCCAAACCTGTTGTTTGATCGATTTAGTGGTCTCTGGATAATACGGTTAGTTCAGATCAGATATGGAAACACTTCCTGCGTCATGACTTCGAAGGGCTCCATCCCGGAAGTCGGGTTTCATGCTTAATTCACTAAGCATCGGAACCCGGAGCATGTGATAGTAAAATATCCTGCATCCAGTACTCCAGATCTCAAAGTGCGGTCTGGTAATCTCTTTCGTCCTATCTGGATTAAGGTATCTTCAGCGTCTGTTTTTGACAACCAGATCTCTACCTTGTCCTAAAGACCTGAAAGGGTAATCCGACTTACACTATCTCGAACTCAGGTTTAGTACACCAGATCTCAAGCAGGTATCCGCATGTGATATCTGCATCATCATGCTTTGTATCTTCTTCCCCGGGTTCTGAAGTCTGGTATAACATCTCTTCGATGTTCCATTCCTCTTTTCTGACCCTGATCACTTTTCCCAGGTTCTCTACCCAATAGACGAGTTTGAACGGCCAGTCTTCTGATACATCATCATCTCTGCTTAAGTACCTGCTTCGCGTCAGGGCTGCAGTATAATACACTCCGGGTTTGATCTGAAAAAGGTGATCAGATGTGTATTTCTTGAGAAAATATCTGAGATCTGAAGCAAGTGAGAGGGCACCGGCAAGGGTTGAGACCGGGATGTATACTCCGATGGATAGTCCCACCGGGCCATAAAACCTGATTGCATCCCAGGCAGTCTCTGATTCCCTGAGGGATCGAAGAAGTGGGATTCCGGGTTTGCTGATGAGGAGAAGGTTCATGCAAAAAAAGAAAGGTCAGGTGTACATCCGGGAGTCTGAGCGGGGTTCCTCCCGCCTGACCTTTACAACAGCTTCATGAATATCGTCACCGGTGACTGCCCATGCATCCCTGCGGACAGCAAACATACCTGCTTCACGACAGGTCGCCTGCAGCTGGGCACCGGTGAATCCCTCGGTCTCCGTTGCAATAGTATTCAGATCAACACCACCGTCAAGTGTCATCCTTCTGGTGTGGATCTTCAGGATCTCAAGCCTGGCCTTTGTATCAGGAAGTGGCACCTGGATGATACGATCGAACCGGCCCGGTCTGAGCAGGGCTGCATCAAGCATGTCGACCCTATTCGTTGCAGCCATGATCCTGACATCACCCCTGTTGTCGAATCCATCCATCTCTGCAAGAAGCTGCATCAGAGTCCGTTGCACCTCTGCACTCCCGGATGTCCCGTCATTGGTCCTGGTCGTGCCGATTGCATCGATCTCATCGATGAAGACGATGGACGGTGCACGATCACGGGCGAGCGTGAAGAGTTCACGAACCATCTGTGCCCCTTCTCCGATGAACTTGTGGACCAGTTCGCTTCCTGACATCCGGATAAATGTGGCCTTTGCGTTGTGGGCAACTGCCTTTGCAACCAGTGTCTTCCCCGTTCCCGGAGGCCCGAATAGCAGGATACCCTTTGGTGGTTCAACACCGATTCGTTCAAAGACCTCTGGCTTGGTGAGGGGGTATTCGACAGCCTCACGTACCTCTTCAATCTCTGTGCTCAACCCTCCGACGAGTTCGAATGTCACATCTGGTGATTCTTCGAGCTCCATTACCCTGACCCTGGCATCGTATGTCTCTTCAAGGACTTTTACAATGGAGAGAGCATTATTTACTGCTACCTTGCATCCGGGTTTGACCTCTGGCTGGAGTTCTTCAGAGACGGTGGTGATATACTCCTGATTATTGCCCATCTGGCGGAGGTAAATCTCACCTGATGGGAAGATATCAACCACCACTGCTACAAACAGCGGCATCCGTTTGAGTTGGCTGTTCTCACGCTTCAGGACCACGTTCTCTTTGAAGAGTTCCTCGCTACGGATTGAGAGCTCAAGGTTCTGGGCTTCGAGTTCCTGCAGCCGGATCTGATAGGCCAGGGACTGATCCCGTATCACATTGTCCCGTGGTAGGGAGGAGTCGGGATAATCCATAATACTCATAAGTAGAGAGGATATGGTTTAATGGTTCTCTTTAGGGATTTTTTGAGGATTAGTAACCTGATGCGTAATAATACCCGTTCTCTTCTTTGATTGTGACAGGTATCCCGAAGAGATCACCAATGGCCGCACTGGTCATCACGTCCTCTTTCCTGCCATCACGGAAGACCTTTCCGTCTTTCATCATGATGACCCGGTTTATTTCCGGGATGATGTCATGAATCTGGTGAGTAACCAGTATGATTCCTATTCCGCTAATGGCAATCTGGCGAAGGTACCTGCGCAATGTATGGAGGGCCTGCAGATCAAGGCTGCTTGTCGGCTCGTCAAGGATGAGAACCCGGGGTTTATGAACAAGTGCCCGTCCGATCAAAAGCCGCCGGGCCTCCCCTGATGAGAGATCAGACATGTACCTGGTCATCAAGTGATCAATATCAAGAAAATGTGCAATCTCTTCTGTACGCTTTTCCATCTCACTGGTGACAACATGATTGAAGAGACCAACGCTGCTGAAGAACCCGGACAGCAGAACCTCTTTTCCTGTGATACTCTGGGTGAAGGTGAACTGGAGGTCATTTGACACGACACCGAAATGTGTCCTCAGGTCAAAGACGTGCCATTGTTCCTGTCCGAACATACTACAGGTATGTGGCTTTTCATCCTGCATCGGGTAGAGTTCCCGTAACAGCACTTTGATGAGTGTGGATTTTCCTGATCCATTTGGTCCCAGGATCGCCACATGTTCCCCGTCGGGTATTGTGAGACTGAACGAGTCAAGGACCCGTTTCTTTCCCCTGCAGATTGAGATGTTTCTGCAATCAAACAGGGGGGGACATATGATGATTTCAGTTGGTTTGGTCTGGGACATCTGTGTATCAGTACCTGAACTATTCTATTGGATCTTCTCCCATCTCTTGATTTTGTAAGTGCTCACCCAATGCCCGACAGCGCATCGTACCTGATGCAAAAATGGTTCTAATTTGGAATGTTGTTTCATCCGGATAAATTATGAGAGAAAACCTCTGAAAGAAATCTTAATTTTCCGTTTAAATCTTGAATATTCTGTAATTTTTCTTTGCTTTTAATGCTGATATTAATATTTATTTTTTATGGACTCCTCTCATTCAAATTTTAAGTATGGTAATGGCGATATGTGTATGCTCACATGTACCGCAAACCCAGGGTAAATCAGCGGTCACCTGGGAGCCGGAGTATATCTCCGCTCAAATCTTGAGATCTTCAATAACCACTGATGGATGAAACCACACACTGAAGGTTGTTTCCTCCTCGAAACAACCTTCTCTCCATTCTGAAGAATAGTAAATACCGATACTATCAGTTCTTCTCTGCTTCATACAAGCATTTTAATTATTACTGTTCAACCTCTTCTCTGATCTATTCCATTACGAGTGAGTTTATGAGAACCATGATTTATCCATTCAGATTACTTGGTATAACCTGCCTGCTGACACTCATTATCGGTTGCATACTTGTCGCAGGAGTTGTGTATGCAGACTCATATGATCCCTTTCATCCACCTTTGAACCCTGATGAATATCCACTTCCTGCAAGTTTCACTGCAATAGGTTCTTCTACATCGTTTACGAGCTCTCCGAGTACTTCATCCAGCCAGGATCCGGTTGTTCTGACTGAAACGAGGGCTTCTCTCCAGAAAAATCAGTCTGCGGTCCAGATGATCACTTTCAGCAATGCAGGAACATTGAAAGCGGTCTGCCTTTCAGGCGCAGGATTTGAACTCTATTCTCTGAAGAATGACAAGTTCCCGGAAAATTCAACCTTCAGATCAGATTATGGAAAGTCCTCAATGGTGACTGCCACCTCTCCGGTTACTCTTGACATTACTGTAGGAACATGGTACTTTACGATATTCCCGATCGGTGAGGGATGCTCGTATGATATCACCGCTGTCCAGAAAGGGAGTTCAGGCTCCAGTTCAGGTTCAGGAAGTTCGTTCTCATCATCAATGGGAGTAAGTTCATTCTCCCTGGGATGAACTCTGTCACTTTTTCATATTACAGAGATCATATCCTTCTCCTCTTCCAATCTTCAGTGTGGATCTGATTATTGAGCAGGTACGCGGCGAATTTGCTGCAAACAGTGATGAAGCGTTACAGAAGGGAGCAAAACGGTTCTTCAAGGAAGAGATCCGTTGCTATGGTGTTAAGACCGCGACCGTCGGAAAAATTGCAAAGAAGTATTGGGCTGAAGTAAAAAACCGGGACAAGCAGGAGATTTTTGCTCTGTGTGAGGAACTCTATTCATCCGGGTACATGGAGGAGGCCTTTGTTGTATCAAACTGGATGGAGGCCATGTCAGGCCAACTCACACCCATAGATCTGCCGATCATACGCTCCTGGATCTCTTCGTACATAACCAACTGGGCTATGTGCGATGGTTTCTGTAACCATGCCGTTGGAACCCTTGTTGATTCGTACCCTGAATGCATCTCTGAACTAATGTTATGGGCTACATCTGATAACCGATGGATGAGAAGGGCTGCTGCCGTGACACTGATCATACCAGCCAAACATGGAAAATTTCTTGAAGAGTCCATTGCTATTGCAGACCGGCTGCTCACCGATGAAGATGATATGGTCCGCAAAGGGTATGGATGGCTGCTCAAGGAGGCAAGTAGAAAGCACCAGCAGGTGATCTTCGAGTATGTTATGAAAAATAAACAGAAGATGCCCAGAACATCGTTGCGGTACGCTATCGAACTGATGCCTCCTGATCTCAGGAAACTGGCAATGAAGAAAGACTGGTGATTCAGGAAGCCCGAGATATTATATAGTGGAATTCAGAACCCTGAAGCCGAACAGGATCGTATCAGCGATATGATAATCAATAATGAACCTAATCAACATATACAGCTGAACTGAAATGAACGCATTCCAGGACGGGATCAGGTTATTTAAAGAGGGGAGGTTTGCTGAGTCAGTTGAAAAACTGCATGCAGTAGCTAGTGCGGAGCATACCAACCATAAAGCCTGGAATGCCCTTGGCGTGGCCCTGTCCAGAACGGGAGATATCGACCAGGCCATTGTCTGCTTTGAAAATGCACTTCTTCTTGATTCTGCAAACCAGACCTATCTGAAGAACCTTGACCGGGCTAAGGCGAAACGATTCGGCGGGGTCAGGATTACTCCTCTTGCGGAAGAAAAGCCTATAGCAACTGCAACAGCCGTTCCTGAAGATAGATTTTCTCCAGAAGCCATAATTGAAAAAGCACGTAAAATCGTTGAAAAACCTGTAGATCCTCTGGTTTTTGTAGATGCTTCTCCACCTCTCTATACTCACTCCGCTCCGGAATCGTCAACTTCTTCTCCCACAGGCGATCAGGCAGAGGAGTTCCTGAACCGGGCACTTTCGCTCTTTGGTCAGGCCTCATATCATGAGATGCCTGACCTGATGCAGGAGGCTTTATCCTACGTTGACAAGGCGATTGCTGTCAACCCTGCTTTTTACGATGCCTGGCAGCTGAAGGTTTCTGTCCTCATTGCAACCGGGAGCGACAACCATGAAGATCTGACTGATGCTCTTGAAGCCTGTGACCGTGCCCTCGCGATAAAGCCTGACCAGGCTGCTATGTGGTTTAACAAGGCCGGGATCCTGGAGAGTCTCGGCAGGTACGACGAGGCCATAACCGCATATGACCGTTCGTATGCTTACTCGGCCGATGAACCGATGAGACTTGGCCTTATCCTGATGAAGAAAGGAGCCACTCTGGAGGCGGTAGGTCGCGATGCCCTTGCACTACAGGTATACGAACAGGTACCAGTGCAAGACCGGTTCTTCGGTGACGCGATGGAGAAGAAGGCTGAATTTCTGGAACAGTCCGGCGAGATGGACCTGGCGATACCGTCGCTGCGAACTGCGGGGATGAGTCATCTGAAGCAGCAGCAGTATGAAAAAGCACTACATGTGTTTGATCACCTCCTCTTACTTAACCAGACCGATGAAGAGGCATCGTATAACAAGGGTATCGCATTGCTTTCCCTCTATGATAAGAGCCAGTCACGTGATCTGCTCGAGAATGCACTGATTAATTTTGATATTGCGCTACAGGCCCAGCCTGATAACATGACATATCTCATCCAGAAAGGGCGTTGTCTTCTGGATCTCGGAAGGTTTGAGGAAGGGCTCCAGTACCTTGACCGTGCTCTCTGGATTAACCCGAGTGACGGGATAACCCTAATGAACAAGGGTATTGCCCTCTATCAGCTCTCCCGCCATGACGAAGCGCTAAAATATTTTGATCTGGTCTGTTCACATTATCCTGAGCACTCAGCGGCCTGGATCATGAAATCCCGGATTCATCTAGACTGGAAACAGTATGATGCCGCACTCATGGAGATCGATGAGGCTATCAGGCGGTCCGGAGATGATCCCCGGGCATTTGATCAGAAAGCTGTTATCCTTCGTGCTCTTGGCAGAGAGAAGGAAGCAGCGGAGTCAGAGCAGAAGGCCAGAGATCTCTCTGAGATGTCTCCTGAGTAAGTTGAGATGGTATTGTATGAGAATGGGAAATAATGCAGGTGAACTGCCTAATCTGCTGACCTCCCGACTGTTTGTTCTTCTCAAAGGTAAAGGCGCTGCAACGACCGGTGCAGCAGTTCTTGATGGAGTTGCCGGGTACCCGTTTCCTGATCTGCCTGTTGCTGTGTCTATCGGATATCAACTCAACCCTGTTGTTGTCCGTGAGATCAGGTGTGGTCCGACTGATGAGTATATTCTCGAATACACCCGGGTGAACCAGGAACTCTCACAGATTTCAGAGGTCTGTGTCCGGTACCTTCGCGATCAGGGATACCATGCTGTTGCAATTGATCCCACGCTCCCGCTGGTTGAACGGAATCATCTGCATGCTGAATTTCCACACAAGACTGCTGCAACACGTTCTGGCATCGGGTGGATTGGGAAGTGTGCACTCCTCGTCACCCGCACATATGGTTCAGCGATCAGGCTTACTACCGTATGCACAAATGCCCCGCTCACTACTGGCAAGCCGGTTGTTCACTCGTACTGTGGAGACTGCGCCATCTGTGTGGATTCATGTCCTGTAAAAGCCCCCTCAGGCAAAAACTGGGAACCTGTTCTTCACCGTGATCAGTTCTGGGATGCAGACGCCTGTTTTCTTCATTGTGAAGAGACACAAACGACCAGCCTCACGAGTGCCCAGGTATGTGGGGTATGCATTGCGGCCTGTCCTTATACACGACGGTATGTTCAGGGGTCGTCCTGAACTGGATCCTGCTCTTCAGGTTCGTCCACACGTACCTGACTTTTACAGTTTTTCTTCGGGATCGGGCACCCGTGGCTGGTAAGATATTCTGCACCCCAGGCACAGAGTGATTCAAGGACTGGCACCACTGAACTCCCAAGAGGAGTCAGGGCATATTCAACGCGTGGAGGGACTTCAGGATATATCGTCCTGGTGATCACAGCATCCTCTTCAAGTTCCCTGAGCTGCTTGGTCATCATTCTTGGGGTGACCATAGGGAGACGCTCCATGATCTCTGTAAAACGCAACGTTCCTGATTTGAGCTGCCATATGATAAGTGCCTTCCATTTTCCACCAATCACCACAAGGGCAGCTTCGACAGGGCAGTGGTACTCATTTTCTTTCTGATTCATAGCATTTGATTGATACTAACTATACGTATCGTATCTGCAGTGTATTAATATAGTCACTACATATTGTATAGTTGAATTCTATGACAAGAAACAGCGTTTCAGACAAATGTAAGAGAATAATATCTTCCATGGCTGTCGGGAATAGTATCTCATTCTGTACTGAGGTGACGACATGCCAGTGATCTCGGTCGAAATTGCACCACTTGCAACCGAGGTGAAAGAAGAACTGATCAGATCGCTCACCAAAACAACTGCAGCGATCACAAAGATACCTGAAGAGAGTTTTGTCGTACTGGTGAAAGAATACCCGGCCGATGCTATCGGTGTGGGAGGAACTCCCCTCTCAAAACGGCGATAAAATGGTTTCTGTCCCCATTTTTATCGGGAGCCCTCGTAAGGGGAACACCCTCATTCTTGCACAGGAGGCAGAGAAAGCACTCCACAGCAAGGGAATATCAACCGAAGTTATCATGCTTAATGATCTCTCTATCGCAGGGTGCCAGGCCTGTTATGCCTGCAAACAGGAGGATAATATTTCCTGTCCACTCCAGGATGATATGCAGCGAATCTACGGGCTCATGGATGGTGCTGACGGTGTCATTGTGGCAACACCGATCTACTTCGGTGGTGTTACTGCTCAAACCAAACTTTGGCTCGACCGTCTCTTCCCGTACCTGACCATGGATCTTGGCAGCCTTCTGCCACGGAAGATCCCGCTCATCTGTATCTATACACAGAACCAGCCTGATGCCTCCTACTTTACCGGAGCCATGAATGCCTTTGAATTTGCCCTCGGTCTGATCGGTTTCTCAACAAAAAACCGGGTTATCGGCGTCGACCTGGATACCGGTAATAAGGCGATGGCTACCGAATATCCTGAACTCATGAGACAGGCCTGGCAGGCAGGTATCGATCTGATCCCCTGAACTGGTTACATTTTTGAAAGATAAACATGACAAATATTCTGATTAATTCTGAATCCTGCTCCGGATGTGCTATCTGTGCCGGCGTATGTGCCTACGGTATCCTCGACATCGGGTCTGACGGAAAGATACTAGTTAAACCAGGAACTGAAGAGTTCTGCGGCAGATGTGGGCAGTGTGAGGCGATCTGTCCTGAAGGGGCGATCACGGTGTCGTATGAAAATGCAGGGCCGGTTCCTGATTTCTCCGGTGACCGGATCCCGACCTCCGGAGAGATGGCACGACTCATCACAACCCGTAGATCAGTCCGTGATTACCGGAAGGACCTGGTCCCAAAAGAGACATTTGAACAGATATTTGATATCACCAGGTATGCTCCGACCGGGATGAATGGTCAGTCTGTACAGTGGCTGGTCATATATGATCCTGATGAAGTTGCGACATTGGTTGCAAAAGTGATCGAGTGGGCCCGCGAGATTATCAGTACACATCCGGAAGAAGTTCTCGCACCGATCCTGCCTATCTTTGTCAGTGCGTATGAACATGGGCTTGACAAAATTTGTCATAGTGCCCCGCACGTGGTTATCGCACACAGCCCGGCAGAAAATCCCATCGGGTTCGTTGATGCCATGATCGCTATGACACACCTTGATCTCATCGCACCAACATTTGGACTTGGCACATGCTGGGCCGGAATAGTACAGGGAGCTCTCAGGTCATCTACCGAGATCAGGAAGAGCATCGGTATCCCGGACGGGCATGTCCCGCATTATGCTATGATGGTGGGATATCCAAAGTACAGGTTCAGAAGAGTACCAAAGCGCAATACTGTGAAGGTAACCTGGAAATAATTATTTGATAGGCCGGTCGGTTGTCACATGCCTGATAATCCCGGACTCCATATCCTCCTATTCATCCTGTATGCATCAAAGCAGTGGCTCATCATCAGCGATATGGTTGGTATGTCTGATACTAAGCCCTCCCTCTTTGCCTGTATCTGTAGACGAGGGGCTCATAGTCCCTGATCTGACAGATTCTCCAATTAGAAACAACCGAGCTGGCAGGCGCGGATCTTTATATTCTGCTCGTTACAAAATTTTGCAATGTCAGATTTTGAGACACCGTACTTCTCAGAGATCTCAAATGCCCTGCCACAGGGGAGTTCTTTTGTAATACCTTCTTTCTCCAGAATGGATCTGATCTCCTCAGTGTTCATGTGTATATACTGCGTACATAGCGTGAAGAAAATTGTGGATCTCCCGATCCCAGGATTGATATGCTGATGAAGAACGGGAAAAAGCAATTCCAGATTCTGCTGGTAAGTTCTCTGGCCGATCAGGCCGGAAGTCTGATTCACGAGGAAGTCCGGCTGCTGCTTGCCGGGAATCCCCAGTTTCAGGGAAGGTACCAGCACAGACAGTTTGATGAACGACTGATATATCTGGATGGACCGTCGTTCTCCACCGATGCAGATATTATCATCTTTCTCTCCCGCCACGCAAGTAAAGAGCCGCGATCGGTGCTCACAGTCCATGTCACCGGTAACTATGGAGAAGCTGTATTCGGTGGCAGCCCGGGAACGCTCACTCCTGCCGCAACCGCTATGATGCATGCGATCATGAACCGCCTGGCCAGGGAAGTTCCTGAAGGATACGAAGTAACATACGAGGCGACTCATCATGGTCCGACAAATCTGCCGGTTCCATCCTGTTTTGTCGAGGTTGGGAGTACAGAGCATGAGTGGCAGGATCGTAATGCTGCTGTTGCGGTCGCTCGTGCGGTGATTGGTGCAGAGCCTGAAGAAGTCGTTAACCTTGCAGGGTTTGGTGGGACCCACTATGCACAGCGGCAGACCGAGATCACACTCACCACAAAGGGTGGTTTTGGTCATATCATGCCGACCCGGGATCTGGTTCATCTTGATCTGGCTATGTTCGATGCCGTTATTTCCGGAACCGGTGCAGATGCCATCTACATCGATAAAAAATCCATCTCCCGTGATGATATCAGGAGAATCGAAGAGTATGCTGCAGGGCGGGATATGATCGTGGTAGGGCAATCAGATCTGCAGAACATGCGGAACCTCTCGTTTCATGAGTACTGCATCATCAGGAAACTGGCAGAAGAGATACTCTCTGGTTCCTCAGTTACAGTTCATGGCATTCACAACGGGAACTCTTTAACAACGGTGGCAATACCTTCAGAACTCATTGCGGAAGCAGCAAAAGTAGATTCTGACGGGTTATCTTCAGGCCTTGAGACTCTTCCGGTAGTTCATCTGTCCGGGAAGGGCATTGCTTATTACCCCACATTCATTACCAATCAGGAAAATGCCTCCTGGATTACGAATGAATTAATACATCTCTGCGTATCAATCTTACATAAGAACTGTACCTGCAGATTTGATGGGGACTGTCTGATCATCTCCAGAAAAAGGTTTGATCCAGGAAAAGCAGCAAATATTGGTATTTCTCCCGGACCTGCGTTTGGAAAACTTATGGCCGGCGAGACAGTGCTGCATGAGGGCAGGGAGATAACTTCTTCGATGGTGATGAGGGTGACAGAAAAGAGGATCTGCATACCGGGATGGGGCACATGATGAGATCAATTGTCGAAGAGGCATTAAACAGGGCAAAGGCAGAGAGTGAACCGCCGCAGAACAACAGCGATCTGGATGCGGTTCTCAAGTCCATGATGACCAAGATAGCGGTCATCGGGTGCGGGGGTGGGGGATCAAACACCATCAGCAGGATGCATGATGAAGGGATCCCTGGAACCACCCTGTATGCAGTGAACACCGATGCCATGCATCTTGCCACTGTCCGTGCTGATCATCGTATCCTCATCGGAAGGCAACGGACCCGGGGGCTTGGGGCAGGGTCATATCCTCAGGTTGGTGAGGAGGCTGCTCTTGAGAGTGAACACGAGATTCACCGGGCTGTCGATGATGCTGACATGGTCTTCATAACTGCCGGGCTCGGGGGGGGAACCGGGACCGGGTGTGCTCCGGTGGTTGCCAAGGCGGCTCATGAAGAGGGTGCTCTGACTATAGCAGTCGTCACTCTTCCCTTCACGGCAGAAGGCGCCATCAGATCAGAGAATGCAGAAGCCGGACTTGAACGACTCCGTGAGGTTGCTGATACCGTGATTGTTGTTCCAAATGACCGTCTCATGGAGGTTGTTCCCAAGCTTCCCCTCTCTGCAGCGTTCAAGGTTGCTGATGAAGTGTTGATGCGGGCAGTCAAAGGTATCACCGAACTGATCACAGTGCCCGGTCTAGTGAACCTCGACTTTGCTGATATACGGGCAGTTATGGAGAAGGGGGGCGTTGCCATGATCGGGATGGGTGAGAGTGACACCACTGACAAGGCTGCTGATTCTGTGCGCAAGGCCATCAGATCCCCCCTGCTGGATATCGATATATCGGGCGCGACATCTGCCCTCGTCAACGTCACCGGCGGTGCAGACATGACCATGGCAGAGGCAGAGGGGGTTGTAGAAGAGGTATACAACCTGATTGACCCTGATGCACGTATCATCTGGGGAGCCCAGATCGATAACACGATGCAGGGTACGATCAGAACTCTCCTGATCCTGACCGGCGTACGGTCGCCACAAATATATGGGAGAAATGAGAAAAGTAACCCGAAATTTCAGAGACACTTTGAGATAGACTTTCTGAAGTGATATCATATGGAAACCCCTAAGATAAATCTAAATCTGAATGAAGAACTCTTTCGCAAATACTGGCGGGTTCTGAAACTTGCACGCTTCCCGAAGCGCGATGAATATACCAAGATCGCCCTCGTGGCAGCAGCCGGTGTGCTGGTTGTCGGACTGTTAGGTTTCATTGTATACCTGCTCTTTGTATACCTCCCGCACTGATCATGGAAACTGAACCTCGCCTCACCCGAATCTACGCGGTCAAGACGACAAACCGGGCTGAGCGTAGTGTAGCAGACAACATTGACAAGGCAGTCCGGGACATCCGCAATACGATCAAGGTTATGTCAGTCATCGCCCCGGATGAGCTGAAAGGGTATGTCCTCGTCGAGACAACAGAACCTCTCGCGCGCGTTCAGGAACTTATGGAACAGGTTCCAAGTGCGCGTATTGTCCTGCCAGGTGCAACCTCTCTCGAAGAGGTCGGTCACTATCTGACACCAAAACCGGCAGTAAGCGGTATTGATGAAGGGACAATTGTTGAACTGATTGCCGGGCCGTTCAAGGGTGAAAAAGCGGTTGTAAAGCGTGTGGACGCTTCAAAAGAGGAGATTACTGTTGAACTGTACGAGAGTGTTCTTCCAATTCCGATCACAGTCAGAGGCGATCACGTCAGAATAATTGACCGTGGCGAGGATGATTAATTCCGTACTCTTTTTCCACAGTTCGCAAAGTATTTTTATTCTTATCCTTCGACCTTAATGAACCCAAAAGGGCATACCATGCCCCATCAGGGTGATAACAATGGCAGATGTGGTCGAGGTACTAGTACCCGGTGGAAAAGCCACTGCAGGTCCACCACTTGGACCTGCACTAGGCCCCCTCGGTATCAATGTCAAAGCTGTTGTTGACGAGATCAACAAGAAGACTGCAACCTTCAACGGGATGCAGGTTCCTGTCCGTGTCGAGGTGGATGCGAAGAAGAACTTCACCATCTCGGTCGGTATTCCGCCAACAACTGCCCTCATTATGAAAGAGGCTGGCATTGAGAAGGGTTCAGGAGAACCCAACACCAAAACCGTGGGGAACATTCCACTGGAGGCCGCTGTCACGATTGCCAACATGAAACTGGAGTCCATGCTTTCATATGATCTCAAGAACGCCGTCAAGGAAGTTGTTGGGACCTGTGTCAGTCTTGGTGTCACTGTTTCAGGCAAAAAGCCCAAAGATGTCATAGCTGAGATCAACACGGGCGTTCATGACGCGGTTCTCAAGGGATAGGTTCGCTATGAGCCATAGAAGATCGTGCTAAAATTCACGGTCGCAGAACTATGGAGGAACGTAATGGTAGAGAAGAGCGTCATAATTGACGCGATACAGAAGGCTAAGGAGACGGCGCCTGAACGGAAGTTCACTGAGAGTGTCGATATAACTATCAATCTGAAGAATATCGATATGTCTCAACCGAAAAACCGTATTGACGAGACAATTCTCCTTCCTCATGGAAATGGCAGCAAGGCCAAGATCTCTGTCCTCGGTAGTGGTGATATCGTCACCCAGGCCAGAGATGCAGGTGCTGAGTTGATCATGGGCCCTGACGAGATCGAAAGACTCGGAGGAGAGCCCCGTGAGGCAAGAAAGGTTGCATCAGAATACCGGTTCTTCCTTGCAGAGACAAAGGTAATGGCCCTTGTCGGTCGCTGGCTCGGTCCGCGACTCGGTCCACGGGGTAAAATGCCACAGCCAGTTCCGGACGGAGTAGACATCCGCCCGATTGTCGAGCGTCTTCGTAACTCAGTACGGGTTCGGACGAAAGACAAGATGGCCTTCTCACTGAAGGTCGGAACAACGGCAATGTCTGATGAACAGATTGGCGAGAATATCGACGCGGTACTCAAGCGTGTTCTGGACAGACTTGAATCAGGTGAGTTCCAGGTCCGCTCGGTCTATGTCAAGACCACCATGGGTCCGGCAGTTAAGGTGATGTAAGAATGCCACTGTACACTGCACACCTTCCCAAGTGGAAAAAGGACGAGATCTCTGAGATCAAAAAGCTCTCGGAAGAGTACAAGCTTACCGGCCTCGTCGATATGTACGGTATCCCCGCACGTCAGGTGCAGGACATCCGTCGCAATCTGAAAGGCAGGGCAGAACTTCGAATGACGAGAAACACCCTGATCGAACACGCCCTCGGAGAGATGGGCGGGGAGATCAAGGATCTCGGTGGCAAGCTCGACGGACACTCTGCACTCATCTTCACGAATGTCAATCCTTTCAAGCTCTACAGTATGCTTGAGAAGACCAAGACGAAGATGGCTGCACGTCCGGGTGAACTCGCACCAACCGATATCGTCGTCGAAAAAGGTCCAACCAGTTTCAAACCAGGTCCGATCGTAGGAGAACTCCAGCAGGCAGGTATCCCGGCAGCCATCGAGGCAGGCAAGGTTACCATCCGTGAGACCAAGACGGTCGTCAAGGAAGGCCAGGAGATATCAAAGAAACTTGCAGACGCCCTTGCCAAGCTGGATGTCAAACCGATGGATGTCGGTCTGCTCCTGCAGGCAGCCTTCTTTGAAGGTACAGTCTACGAGTCTGATGTCCTCGCGATCGACGAGGTTGCGTTCTACAACAACATCATCACCGCTGCTAAACAGGCATTCAACCTCTCACTCAACGCTTCAATCCCGACAAAGGATACTGCAGCTGACCTGCTTACCAAGGCAGTTCGTGAGGCACGTAACGTTGCAGTTGAGGCTGCTGTTGTCAGCGACGATGTCATGGATGCAATCATCGGAAAGGCACAGTCACAGGCTATGGCACTGCAGTCTGTGGTTCAATGAAACTGAGTAATATCGTCATACGCAAATAATTATAGGTGAACAATAAATGGAGTATATCTACGCTGCACTCCTCCTGCACAAGGCAGGTAAGGATGTCAACGAATCCGCAGTTCAGGCAGTTCTTTCTGCCGCTGGTATCGCAGTTAACGAATCCCGTGTAAAGGCACTGGTAGCAGCACTTGATGGAGTCGACATCGAGGACGCTATCAGCAAGGCAGCAGTTGCACCAGTCGCTGTAGCCGCAGCAGCACCAGCAGCAGGCGCAGCCCCCGCTGCAGCAGAAGAGGAGCCAAAAGAAGACAAGAAGGCAGAGGAAGAGAGCGGTATGGCAGGGCTTGGTGCCCTGTTCGGATAAACCTCTCTTCTTTTCCTGAAATTCCGGTTATTCTGAACTTTTAAATTCGCTATCTGTAATCAGTGTCTATTTTTAAAGCGTCTGTTTTTAATTATCCTGATCTCTGGTGTGTTTGTGATTCAGGAAAAAAGAGGGTGGTTACTGTGCGGTCTTTGGTGTTGTCAGTTTTTCTCTGACTTCTGATCCGAATACCGGGTCCTGAAGTTCAGGACGTGCCATCATCGTCTTGATGTACTCCTGTTTAGCAGATTCAAACTGTGCCTCGCTCATACCTGCCTTCTTCTGATCCATGTAACTCCGCAGGTCATAGAATGCATACCTTCCGTCGCTGCTCATCAGGGGTTTGGTTCCGGTAAGAGTGGTGATGGCTTCTTCCGTTTTTCCGCCGCCATCGGCATATCCATATCCGTCAACAAGCAGTCCGGAAAACCCGGTGGCAAAGAGGTGACCCATCATATCTTCAGGTGATGAGGCACAGACAGCTGTCTGCCAGTTATCCCAGAATCTTCCTTTCATGGTCGGATAACTCCACTTCAGGGTATGGGTATGCAGATATGGCTTCAGGCTGTCAAGGCCTTTGATCTTACCCGGTGGGTTGGAGTTAGGAAATCCTCCGATATCGGGGAGTATGAAGATTGATGATCCGGCAGGCATCTTCTCTTCTATCTGGCCAAAAAAGTCTGCCTGCATCTGAAACTCTTTCTCACGATCTGAACCTGCAGTCAGTGCATATCCGGCTGGAACCTGGTCAAAGATACCAAATGTCAGGAGAGCCAGGAGCAGGATGAGAAATACCGGACAGAAGAGATGCTGTGTCCTGTACTGCTCGAAGATCAATTGCAGCAGTAGCAGCACTGTCAGGATAGCAAAGAAGGCGATATAGAGGCTGATGCGGTTGTATGAATGGACCTCAGGAAATACCTGTGCAATAATTGCAGAGATTCCACCGATAGTTCCGATAAATATCGATGCGATGGTGAGCAGTGAGAGGTGATCCACCAGTGTGGCCCTGTTTGCGAGCCGTGCCTGAATAAGTGGGAATCCTCTGAGAAAGATCCACCCGAGCAGGATGACAAGTCCGATGCTCCCGATTATACCGAGCGATGCACTCACGTTCTCATTCACAAGTGGGCGGTACTCTGTATACTTCTGGGCAATATCGGCAAGGAATGGGATCCGATGCCCCTGGGCCGGGAGCAGCAGTTGAATCAGTTTCATTCCCCAGGTTTCTGACTCAAATGCGTACCGGTATGACATCACAAATGACGGCCCGTTGAAGAGTCCGTACACGAGCGAGGGAAGTTTATTGAGAAGAATGCCTGCAATCAACACAACACATGCTATTGCCCCGTTGAGAAAGTCAGCGGCATGATAGGTCCGTGAGTATGCCCAGAGAACCCCAACTGCGAGGAGCAGGAGACCGAAGTATCCGTAGTAAGAATGAGTTGAGGTGATGAGCAGGATCACTGCTGCTATCAGGCCCTTGTGAGTGAGAGTAAGTCCTGACAATAAACCGGTTCTTCCCTGACGGAAGTAGAGTGGCTCTCCCTGGCACACCCAGAGGATCACCAGCACCATCAGGGGAATCATGTAATAAGATATCAGATTGTAGTGTCCGATCCGGTAGAAGTGATAATACAGGAACGAGAAGAGCAGGCTACCAAACACTGCGATTGGGTATGATATCCTGAGTTGCCTGAAGACATAGAGTGAACAAAGCGCAGTCAGGAAGAAACCGAGGATATAGTATACATTCATCACCACGGCATAGTTGCCTGAAAAGAGACTGAGGATCTTCATAATCAGGAGATCAAGGTTACTCCCGATTGCGTAGTCATACATCTCAAGGGTTCCGGGCGCCCCGGTCATCGGGTTCTCAAACCACCAGCCGTTCTCAATGGTTGTCTTTACAAGAAGATTGTACTCAAGACCATCTCCATCATAGGTGTAGGGTACGTCGAGCCGTGCACCGTTCATCAGCCCGAGTGTCCAGATAAGGTAGAATGCACACAGGATGATCAGAACTGCTGACCAGATGACCTGGCTCTGGGTAATTGAAGGCAGGGGATTATTTTTCACGTGTTTCCCACCGTATTAGAAGAATTGTTAGCCGTAGCCCGTCATATAGCCTTTGCTCTGGCAGATACCATTCAGATAATCTGGCAGAATAATCTCCGGCCCCCAGGGTATTGTCTGGAGAATATTACCTGACGCAGATCGTTTGTGCATTCTGTAGCTTGGCTTTGCACTCGTCGCAGAGCCAGGATTTTTTATGATCCAGATCATCAAGGCATCCAGGGTTTGCCATAACACAGCGTTCATCTAAAGTACAATGCTCAAGGCCGAAAAGATGCCCGATCTCGTGTGCACCCTCGGAGACGATTCGATCGCACAGTACTTTATCGTCGGCTGGAAGATCCCAGAACTCATTCCTGAGCCTGGCTGCCGATACCACTGCTGATCCTGTCCTGGGACGTGCAAGCCCGAAGACGTACCGTGATGCGGGCCTGAAGATATCGTCATTGATCACCAGGAGGAGGGGTGCCTCGATATTGTTCCTCCGTTTGTAGGTATCAATACAGGAGAGGATGGCAGTAGCATCAAACTGATGCCTGCTGATAGAAAATCCGTTATAGAGGAGAGGATTGGTAAATACCTGCACCGGGATATCCAGGATCTGGGTGATGGTACGTCCCACCGGGATCTCAAGGCCCTGTGGTGCTCCCCGATCCCAGAATATTTGGATATCCATTCCCAATAATCTGAGTAATGAGCGGGTATAAACATATTGAGACGTCAATTGCCCGATATATTGCGGGGCGATACCGCTCAGTTCTTGAGATCGGTTCAGGTCATAATACCCATGCTGCTGAGTTGATCCAACGAGCAGGGGTATCTGTGACCTGCAGCGACCTTACAATTCCAGCAGGAATCCTGTTGGTTCCATTCATGATTCTCGATGTCTGTGCGGTTAATGAGAACATCACAGATGTCGAATGCATCATTGCCATCAGGCCGATAGAAGAGATGATGGGACCTCTCATCAGGTTTGCATCCCGGTGTGACGCCGATCTGCTGGTGTATCATCTTGGGTTTGAAGGATATTCTCACCCACACCGGATCATCGACTGCGGAGTGCCCCTTAGTCTGTATGTTACCCGCCAAAGCTGAAGAGCGTGGATTGTGATGGTGATTTCTCTGCTTTTCCGCTCTTCTCTTCTGGTGTTTTTCCTGTATTCTGCTCTTCCTTGAGATCTGCAGATGTCTGCTCCTCTATCTTCGCGGGAGCAGCTGGAGGGAGAGGTGCCTGTTTCTCTGCGATTTTCCTCGCTTTTTGTGCTGTCTTTGCTTCCTCTTTCTGTCTCTTTTTAAGTTCTTTCTCTACCTCTTTCCTGCGATCCTCAATCTTTTTGATAACAGATTTGGCGATCTCTGAATCCTGTATCAGGAGGTCCAGTTGATCAAGATCAAGTGAGAACTCTTCCGCGTATTCGTCAGGGTTCTGTTGTGCAAGGAATGAGACCGGCATCAGGTACCCGCTCCGGACCGTACCTGCAGCCATATGCATGGTCCTGCCGAGTCGTGAGAGGAGTTGTTCACGCGCTGACTTCTGCCGCTTAGCTGTGGACATCCGTCTCCATCGCTCGGGGGGCATGATCTTCATGTACCCTCCCGATCCACAGGCTGCGTCGTTCACCCCGAGAAGCATGGTTGCGGTTGCGTACCGCCAGAGGGTATAATACTGGCTCCTGAAAGTCCTGCCTAAATATTCATCCGCTCTTGATACCGCCTGATATGCCCTGCAGATGGCAGCCTGATCTTTCATGAGCCCGATATTGCCCTCAATCCATTGCATCTCGGTATCCGGTGTCTCATCCACCTCAAAGGCGATATCTGTCAGGGGACGTGAAGGGTTCTGGTGCAATGTGGCAGCAACCAGATCAAAAATTGTAGACCTGTTATCTTTGCGTGATGTCGCGAGGTCATCTTCCTTAAGCTCTGATCTCCCGATGGTGGCTGCAAAGAGCATTGTGACAGCAGATCTGATATCCCCGCCTGCCCTGTCTGAAATATCGCTGAGCGCATGTATATCACAGGAGATCTCCTCTTTGATGCAGATCTCTTTCAGCCTGGGTGTTATGGTCTTTGCCTGGGCAGCCCTGAACTGGACTTTCATACAGAGCGACCTGATGGCGCTATCAAGTCCGTAGAGATCGTTGGCAATGAGGATGATCGGCTGACTTGCTTTTTTAATGACGTCAACTATGGCTCGTGCTCCGCCGCGGTCTGCATTACCCTGCAGATTATCGGCCTCGTCAAGAATGATCAGTTTTCTTCCTGATCCAAGCAGGGAACCTGTGCTGGCACTTGTACCGGCAACACGTTCGATGACAGATTTGGTCCGCTGATCACTCGCATTGAGCTCAACAACCTCCCAGTTCATGTCGGTGGCAAGTGCATTGGCCGCTGATGTCTTTCCGATCCCGGGTTTGCCATACAGGAGGAGTGCCTCTGAGTCTGGTGTCCAGGTCTGCGCCCAGGTAACCATCTGGCGTATGGATTCTTTATTTCCGACCAGGTCAGCAAGATGCCGTGGACGATATTTCTCTGCCCAGTCCATTCCTGATCCATTCAGCATGGCACCAGATAAAGCGCTCCTCCAGGGGATTGCAGCGTCGCATGCCAGTGTTCTAACTGCGACATCTACCATTTCCTGAGGAAACATGCTAGAATCAGACAGTTTATTTCAGATGAGACAGAAACGGGAAAGAGAGCTTAGATGCCATGGGAGAGTACACCTGTTCCACCGAACTGATTGCCAAAGCAGTCAGGGAGTATGAAGGCGTCAGACGCAAGAGTGAGATCGGTGCGATGGTACATGATCTCAAGCTTGACTGTCCTGGTGTAATTGCTTCATTCGGAGAAGATGCTGCAGTTATACAAAATAATGGGGATGCCCTTCTCCTTGCTGCAGACGGTATCTGGAGCAGACTCATGGATGCGGATCCATACTGGGCAGGGTATTGTGCTGTTCTTGTTAATATTCACGACATAGCCGCAATGGGTGGACGTCCCCTGGCGATGGTTGATGTCTTTTCAATATCATCTGGTTCGATTCGTGATGCCGTTATTGCAGGGATGCGTGACGCATCAGCCCAGTTTGGTGTCCCGATAGTCGGCGGCCATCTTCACCCTGACACACCGTACAGTGTCATTGATATTGCAATTCTGGGTGTTGCACCTCTCGACGGGGTCATCTACAGCAGTACCGCACAGGCGGGTGACCTGATTGTTGTTGCCATCGATATGGACGGGAGGGTTCATCCTTCCTGCGCCCTGAACTGGGACAGTGCAACTCTACGGACAGCAGCAGAGGTTCGGGCACAGATCCATGTGCTTGAGGTGCTCGGTACACGTCACCTGGTGACTGCCGGGAAGGATATCTCGAACCCTGGTATCATCGGGACACTCGGTATGCTTCTCGAGGTATCAGGAATGGGGGCACGAGTGGATCTTGCTGCTATTCCACGGCCAGATGACAGTCACAATATTCCCTTTGAGCAGTGGGTCAGGATGTACCCCGGGATGGGTTTTGTACTTACGCTGAAAGAGCAGCATCGGGATGAAGTCATCGCACTCTTCTCTGATGTTGGGATGACGGCGCAGGTTATCGGCACAGTGAATGACTCAAAGGATCTCAGAATTGTACATGGGGACGAAGACACAAGTGTGTTTGACTTCTCCGGATGTGGTGGGATAACCCATCTGGGTTCAGAGGAGAGATGCACCAGGGTCTCATAGGCATTGGTGCTGCAGTTGATCCAGAACGGGTTGCCCGGAGTATCGCAAACTCATCTGTTGCAGACAACATTGTCTGTTACACAGATCCTGACACTGCATCACACTTTTCTTTTCCCTGCCAGGTAAGAACAGCAGACTCTCCCGGGGAGATGTTGGTATCAGATCTGGCATCTGGTCAGATCGTTGCAGCGGTCAGGGGTACCCTTCCTGCCAGCAAGACCCTCTCAGCACTCAAACATGCATATGGTGTGCAGGATCTTGAACGAATTGTGCTCCTGGAGTCTGCAGCCGGAAAGCAGTTCTTCCTCGCCCCGGTTGGAATTGATGAAGGATGGACCATCAGCCAGAAGGTATCACTCATCAGAAAGGGAAAGGAGATAGCAGTCGGCGCAGGGCTCTCAGGCACCGTCGGTATCCTCTCTGGTGGACGACTCGGTGATGCAGGGAGGCATCCTGCAGTGGACCGGAGTATGGCTGATGCTGAACTTGTCGCACGAATCACCGGGGCCAGACACTATGAGATCCTGATCGAGGATGCTATCGCCGAATGCGGTCTAATCATCGCTCCTGATGGTATAACTGGTAACCTGATCTTCAGGACACTGCTCTTTGCCGGGAAAGGGGCTTCGCATGGGGCACCTGTTGTAAATATCCCCGGAATCTTCGTAGATACTTCGCGCGTTAACCCAGATTATTCAAATGCCCTAAATCTGGCAGCATCGATGAGCTTCAGATAATCAGTGTAAAACTCCGAAATTTGCCGTGATTTATGGCAATTTAATTTTATGCGTCTGATTCCTGATCATCAGGAGTGGTGATGAGGAAAATTAAAAATCGTTTGATTGCATCGTTGAAATCCTTAAATTTCGATAAAATCTCGAAATGTTTATATAGATATCAATATACCTTTTTTTGAGGTAGAGGACTATGGCAGACTTACCTATTGCAGCAGTTGTAAGAATCGCAAAGAAGAACGGGGCTGAACGTGTGGGAAGCGATGCAGCAACAGCACTCGTTGATAAGGCTGAAGAATACATTGCAACCCTAACAAAGGAAGCAAATCGCCTTGCACAGCACGCAGGCAGAAAGACGATCAAGGATGAAGACGTCAAGATGGCAGCAGAGAATGCCTGACACATCCTCTCTTTTGTAATAGCGTTTTAATATCTGGCCTGGCTTCTGCTTTGACAGTCAGGTATGGATGGGGATTTCACGGATCTTCCGTGTTTTTGTCTGTTATCTTTCGGAGATATTCCCCGCAGAAGTGATGCTTTTCTGTAGAATACAGGATTATCAGAGTACCCCTTTTGTACTTGGGATACTTCCGTTTGGATCAGTAATACGGGTTGCCTCATACAGAGTGACACCACATGCTTTGAAGAAGGCCTCGCACAGGTGATGATCTGATCGCCCTGTACCTTCGAGATGGAGCGTGATGCGTGCTGATGAGGCAAAGGATGTAAAGAAATGCTCAATCAGATACGGCTCCAGAACCCCTTCTACAGAACCACTGAATGACCCTGAAAAGACACAGTATGGTCTGCCGCTTATATCGGTAGTGACCATTACCCTGGCCTCATCCATCGGGATGATTGCATGGGCAAACCTCCTGATGCCTCTGCCCTCTCCGACTGCATCCCTGAATGCGGCACCAAGGACGATGGCAATATCTTCAACGGTATGATGTGGCCCTACAGCCAGGTCTCCGTCTGCCTGGACTGAAAGATCAAACCTTCCATGCCTTCCAAATGAGTCGAGCATATGATCGAAGAACGGCACTCCGGTACTGATCTGGCATATCCCGGTTCCGTCCAGATTGAGATCGATCCTGATCTTTGTCTCTTTGGTCTCGCGTGAAACTGATCCTGTCCTCATGATGCCTCTAATGCCTCTTCAAGCGTTATCTTTCCGGTATACAGTCCGGATCCTAAAACAATTCCTGCAGCGCCACAATCCTTCAATGTGGAAACATCTGCAATACTTGTGATCCCTCCTGCAACGATGACCGGGGCCGTAACCCTGCTGGTGAGAAGCCTCACAGGCTCTGCTTCTATTCCCTTGCAGAGCCCCTCCACGTTCACGTTGGTATAAAGAAGTGAACCTGCCCCTTTTGAAATGAAGAGTTCAGCCCAGTCAAGATAATCCCCTGCCTGGCGTTCCCACCCGTCAACGACGATCTGCCCCTGTCTTGCATCTGCTCCAGCCATAATGCGATCTGAACCAAACTCTTCTGACAGAGTGACAAGGCAGTCCGGACTGTTCACCGCAAAGGTGCTTAAGATAACACGATCTATGCCGGTGTCGAGCCATGAACGTGCATCTTCAAGCGAACGGATCCCGCCACCGAGCTGGGTCTCAACACCGGTGTCATCAATGACTCTTCTGATCTGTTCTGCATTTGCCGCGGACGATCCGAATGCCCCGTCCAGATTGACGATGTGAAGAGCCTCTGCTCCTTTAGAGAGCCAGGTCCTGGCACATGTGAGTGGATCCCCGTATGTAGTTGCTGACTCACGCTTTCCCTGGACAAGCTGCACACAACTGCCTCCAAGGATATCTACTGCAGGAAAGACCTTCATGGTTAATGGATCAGTCGTTCGATCGACATGACAAGGATATCTCTGGCCCCGGCCTGCTTGACCCTGTTGATCAGTTGGTACACCTTCTCTGCATCAACGACCACATGGACAGCAACCATATCCGGCCGTGATGCAACCTCCATAACGGTCGGCCCGCTAAGACCCGGAATGATATCACGGATCTGATCGAGACCGGATCTCTCCACGTTCATCATCAGGTAGCATTTTCCCCTGGCATTGATGACGCTCTCAAGGGCGAGGTGCACCTCTTCAATCTTCTCTTTTTTTGATACACACGACTGCTTGTTCGCGATCAGAAAGGTACTGGTCTCGAGGACTGTTCCGATCACTTCAAGGCGGTTCTGCCGAAGCGTGGTCCCGGAACTGGAGAGATCAACGATAGCATCAGAGATCCCGAGATGGGGTGTAGCCTCACAGGCACCCCCGACAGGCACAATGATCGGTTTAATTCCGTTCTTTTTAAAGAACTTCCTGGTTATTGCCGGAAACTCGGTGGATACTCGCTTTCCATCCAGATCTTGAACCGTTTGGTATTGTGACTTCTCTGGCACTGCAAGTACAACTGTTGCTCTTCCAAAGCCCAGGTTGAGCAGTTCAGATACATCAGAACCACGTTCGACAACCATGTCATGTCCTGTGATTCCGAGATCCGCAACACCGGTTGCAACATACTCCGGGATATCGATCGGCCGTGCGTACAGGATCTCAATATGGGGATCCCTGGTTCTGGCAACCAGGGATCGATCACCGTTCTCAATGATGCCGAGCCCTGATCGCTCGATAAGATCCCTGATAGGCTCAGCTATACGCCCCTTGTTTGGAATGGCCAGGCGGATCGTCTGAGTACCCGTCGTACCTTCCTGTCCTGCAGGCTCTGAAGAAGCAACCATCAGAACGTCTTTAATTCGCCCTTGATCACACGCTCGGTGATCGAGGTGATATTCTCAAGACCATAATCGATGATCTCGTAGACATCTTTCTCGATATCCTTGAGGGTCACTCCGGACTCCGGAATGATCTGCACGCTGGCGATGAGTGGCTGGTCTATCGGCATCCCGATCTGGGAGAGAAGCCTGACCTGTATCTCTGAAAGGCCATCTACCTTCTTCACACATTCGTGGGCGAGATCACTAGAGAGGAGGTTGTAAATCTTCCCGATATGGTTGATTGGGTTCTTCCCTGATGTTGCCTCCATGCTCATCGGCCGGTGTGGGGTAATAAGACCGTTAGCCCTGTTTCCACGGCCAACAGATCCGTCATCACCCATCTCTGCCGAGGTCCCGGTTACTGTCAGGAACAGGCTGCATTCCTCGTCGCAGTCTGCGGTGTTGATTGATACCTCAACTGATCGCTTGGTACACTGCTTCGCAATTCTGGTAGCCTCTTCCTGAAGCCGTGACCGGTAGTCGACGTACTCTGAGAGTGAAGATACATACCGGTCCACCATGGCGCAGCAGATCGTGAGTTTAATTGAGTTGCCCTGGCGCAGACCCATGATCTTGATATCCTGACCATATGCCGGGTATTTTGGCCTGAGGGTGTTGTCGATGTATGAGGAGATCTCGCGGACACAGGTCTCGATCTCTGAGAATGGTGCGAACGATACACCAAAAGATGTGTCATTTGCTCGTGGAATCATTCCATCTTCGGGCTTGAAGACGTCACGAAGATCGGTGGAACCGGTTCCGAGACGACAGTCCATGGTCACGTCGCGATCAAAGTCAAGTTCGGGAATGATTGAACGCAGGTAATCCTTTGCGGCCTTGAGTGCAATTGGTTCGGCAGGGATCTTCTCACCGTTGAACTCTTTTGTGGCACGGCCATCGAGGAGGATAAAGATTGGCTTTAATATTTTGCCCCCACCGAATGCGGGCTGTGATTCACCGGCAACGATCTCGCCCTGGTCTGTATTGTGGTGGAGAACGCCCCCTACCTGCTCGATGTAATTTTTGCAGAGGGCCTGGCTGATCGACTCAGCGATGCCGTCAGCAATGCTGTCCGGGTGGCCGAGACATTTCCGCTCTACAAGCTCGATCTGTTGTTGTTCAAGAGGGGTCTGATTCAGTATATCTATTGCAATGTTTCGTTTCATCTCAAACCTCTGATTTTGTAAACGATATGACCGCTTACCAGTACAGAATAGAGTACTCATTCGTGTTCTGGGAAATAATAGGTTCACCCCAGGCAAAAGAAACTAAACTCCGATTCGGATATGAATTCCCTACAGCGCGAAGGTCTGCAGCGAAAAATTGTCTGATCTCCTAATGATCTGAATAAGACAGGTACCTTTGATTGAGATTTTACTGGTAAAAAGAGGGAGTGTTTACTGTGCTGCGAGAATCTCTGCCGGTATGGTAAGTTCAAATCGTGTTGACTTTCCAGGGATACCTGTCTCTGTAATGCTCACTCCGAAGACAGCCAGTTCCCGCTCTGCGAGAAACAGACCAAACCCGTCACCTGATCCGAAGCCCAGGTCGAAAATTCTTTTCTTCTGTTCTGCCGGAATTCCTGGTCCGTCATCCTCGATCACAATAATCCCGCCACCTTCATTCTTCTGAAACGAGATCTCTATCCCGGTTACATTAGAAGCGTGGTCTGGAATGTTCTCAAGGATCTTTACCAAAGCCTGTTTGAATGTCTTATCACTGAAGATCTGCAGGTCCGGTGGTATGTCGATATGAACCGGGAGCCTGCTACAACCTGCTTCACCTACTGCCTCGGTGAAGAGCGATGCAAGTCTTGTCCATTCGAACTCAAGTAATCCTATCTTCTGGTATTCACGGGTGAAGATGAGTTTCTCCCTGATCCGCTCTGCTGCATTCTGCTCCTTTCCGAAGAAATCCTCCAGCATAGGATCTGTGATGAGATCCTGTGAGAGTTCGAGGTAACCAAGGATGGCTGTCAACTGGTTGAGTATATCGTGGCGGACCTTGGAGTTGAGAGTATTCCATGCATCTACTCCCTTTCCGAGGAGGTGCCATTCGAGAGGGAGCGTTGAAGACCATAGCAGACTGCCTGCTGACTCAACCGATCCGTCGGGATTGTACGTAAGTCTGCACAGGTCTTCGACCCATTGAATACCTGACGGGTGGCGGAGCCGGTATCTCATGGTCACTTCTGACCTTTTCTGCATAATGGCTGCGCCGAGTTTGCGTGTGACGAGATCCCTGTCCTCTTCCAGGATTGCAGCGACGAGATCAGATCCGCCTTTTGAAGAAATACCCATCTTTTCTGCATTCTCAGAAGCAGAAGTTATCCTCCAGATATCTGTCGGATTGCGGAGCAACGCTATGACTGGCCCTTTTTGATAGAGTTCGTCAATTGTTATCATGCGCACCCCGCGTCATATCATAGTGGTATGGTTGACTCATCCTATCTATGTTCCTGATTGAGTTCCGGTCACTTGGTTATTATGTAGAAAGAACCTGCCTGACTGCATCCCTGATCTGGGGCAGTGATATCCGGCCGATTGGGAAGAGTTTCCGATTGAGTAGTATCATCGGGATTGCAGGATGTTCTGCCTCGTAGAGTTCCCTGATATAATCAGGAACATCATCATCAATGAGGGTGAGTTGCACCGTGATCTCATCGTCAGGAAACTCTTCTTTTAATTTTGCACGTAATGCTTCGGTAGCAGGTATGAGCCCGTTGGATGGTTTGCAGGCAGAAAGTCCGCAGCTTCTGTCATCATCACAGGGAAAGGGTGAGCATTCAGAGTCACGGTATCCCACAACCTCTACAGTTACAGATTTCACAGGATCATATGGATCAAAAAGGAAGATAAGTCATGCCGATCCGGATCGGCTATGATAGGAATATCTCAAAACGGTCTTTCTTTGCCTTACAGATCGGACAGACCTCAGGCGGGGCATCTCGTGCTGCCAGGTATCCGCAGACTTTGCACCTCCATACCGGATATGGGAGGTTTCCTGGTTTCAGGGTTGCTGACACTTCTTTCGTTTTCCGTTCGCTGCGTGAAGGTCTGCGTTCGGGAATGGCAGGGGCACCTGTCCCTGCTGCTATCATCTCACCGGTCAGGTACAGTCCGCAATAACATGCACCAGACTCTGATAGATCAGAGTCGCGATAATCACAAGGGCAGATGATATCCCGGTCATCATCGATCATGCCGAATGACAGGCGACACGGACATGCCTCATACCCGTACCTTCCCTTGTTTACCAGCAACCCCTCAATGAGACCTTTGGTCATTGAGAGATCGGGGTTCAGGTGATACCCTCCCCGCTCGGCGTCCCTTACGAGTTCCTGGTACCTGCGTTCGACATCAGGGATTACCTCTGATCCGGTCATTATGCCAGCGCCTCTTTGATCTCGTCTTCTCTTGATCCGATGATTGTGCGTGATCCGTTTATAACCATGGTCGGGAATGAACCACGTGGATTGTACTGTTCAACCTCTTTCAGTACTTCATCCATCTCGGCACGGGAGAGCTGATCAACATAGAGATAATCGTATGCAACCCCTAACTGATTCAGAAGTTCCCGTGTTCTTCTGCAATGACCACAGGTGCTGAGAGCATACAGCATGATCTTCCCTTTATCCTTTCCATCTATGTGTACCGGCGTTATGACCATCGGCTTCCCTCATAGCAGTATCAGGGCACGATATATTTACCCGTTGGGGTTTTCAGTGAGTCTGATTGCTGATATGATTGCATCATGATGAAGAACACTGCCCGGGAGAGTTCACAGAAGCAGGGGAAAAAGCCCCTAGTGCTGCTTTTTTTTGATACCGAAACGACCGGGCTTCCTTCACGCGACCGAAAGGTCAGATCGGATCCACTCTCGTGGCCAAGGCTGATCGAGCTGGGATGGATCCTCATGAGTGATGACGCAGTCTGTCTTGAAGAACAGAGCCTTATTGTAAAGCCTGTTGGGTTTGAGATCCCTTCTGCTGCTACAGACATTCATGGGATATCGACTGAAGATGCCCTCCTGACAGGAATGCAGGTTACCGAAGTACTTGATCGGTTCTGCAGTTCTGCGCGGAAGGCTGACCTGTTTGTGGCCCATAATCTCTCGTATGATATCAGAATCCTCCTGACTGAACTGATCAGGCTGGATAAACGTGATCTTCTTCCTTCACGTGAAGGAACCTGCACAATGAAGTCTTCAGCACGGTTCTGTGGCATTCCCGGAAGATTTGGCAAAGGTTTTAAGTGGCCTTCACTGTCAGGTCTGCATCTGAAGTTGTACGAACGGCAACCAGAGTCTGCTCACCGTGCCCTCGATGACGCGAGGACCTGTGCTGACTGCTATTTTGAACTTGTGAAAAGAGGTGTTATGATGCAGACTGAAGATATCACCGGGATATTCTTCTCAGGCTCTTCCAGACCCAGGTGAATCGATTCCCCGGGCCCTGATCACCAGTACCCGATCTTCTTCTCTTTCCATTCACCGCACTTCCAGCTCCCTTCCACCCGTGGGCGGGTAACAGAAGTACGTGGTTTCCCTTCAGAGTCGGAACCGGCATAGAGGGGAACCGGGGGATATCTCCAGCATTCGAGTCTCAGAATCTCTTTATTCTTCCCTAATATCGGGAGACAGAACTGACAATTCTGACAGAAATGTGGATCTGCTGGCATGTACTCAGAGTTTACCGGGAGTTCTATTAAGTCTTCCAATTCTTATGATCAAAGGCCTGGCAGACCGATATCGAAACTTATATCGCTCATATCAGATGACAAGTTCTTATGAATCCCGGTATCCTGGGCAGACTGTTTCATTCCTCACCAAAACCACATATCGTCGAGAGCCCGCCGCCGCCGCGAATCGTCCGCGGACCTGGTATGGAATGCCGGGAATTTGATGAAAAGCCCTACTTTATTGTCGCTTCGGTTGAGATGGGCAACACAACCACCAAGTGTATCCTGACCGGCGTGAGTCTTGAGACCGGGATGAGTTATGTCATCAATAAGACTGTCAGCATGAGTCGTGATGTCAGACCGCCAAAGCCTGGTGAAGAGGTATTTGGGAAAACCCTTGACGGTACAGAACTCACCAGGGAGTCAGTCACTGAACTGGTTCGTGATACCCTCATTAAATGTCATAAGGATGCGAAACTGGATATCAAGAAGGATCTTGACTTTGTGGTACGGAGTACCGGCGTGGTTGCTGCCATGGACTCACCTGACCAGGTAGGGGATTTCATCATCGCGCTTGCGAACGGTTGTCTTGAGGCTGGAGTTCCGCCCAAGAAGATGACTCCACCGATGTCAAAGGCCAACCAGTCTGCAAAACTTCAGCCGTTCTCTTTTGCAGACCGTGTGAATTTTTCTGGTGCAGTGGCAGGAGTTGTCCCTCCCCAGGGAACAACCGGTGTGGAGATGGTGGCAAATGAGATGGAAGGGGAACTTGCGATGGCAGGGATCAAAGAGGGAGCCAAGTGGACTCCTGTTGATTTCAGAAATCCATGTATCTCAATCGACTTTGGGACCACGCTTGACGGGCGGGTCACGAGCGATGTCGATCCCACGAGCACGAATCCCTTCTCCCGGACGATTGGAAACTTCTGTGGACTTGCCGGTGCTATCCCTGACTCGATTGTCAGGGGGACTGGCCTTGTAAAGGAGCGGACCGGAACTGCGCTGGATATCTTTGGTGACAAGACCAGTCTGACCGGGGCATTTGCTCTCCGCAAAGAATCTGATGTTGTGAAAGAGTACGTGAACCGGTGTAATTCCCTGATATCTGTGGAAGTAGTGCCTGATGACCGGACCCGGTACGGAATGGTGCCTGTCTATGCGAAGGTCGCGAGCGAGTCTGGTGTAGCCCTGATCGGGGTTGACGCCGGAGTGAATGGTAGTACTCTTCCTGATCTTGCCCTGATTGGAAAAGAGATCATCACCGACCACAGCCTTCCGGTTCTCCATGAGGTGATCGACCGGGTCTGCGCAGAGATGGCGCTGCGTATGATCGATGTCTCAAAGTCAATGGGACTTATCTTCCCGAATACGTCGATCGGGTTCACCGGCAGGGCTGCAATCTCGGGAAAGAAACCTGATTATATTCTTGAAGGTGTTATCGCCAGGAAACTCTTCTCTGACCCGGTGAACCACCTAGTATTTGTCGATGATGGCCTTGCCCGTGGGGCGGCTTTGATGGGCAGATGTATGAACTCACTTGGAAAGACCAACAATCCGATTGGTGGAGTCAGGGGGGGCAGATGTATCATGTCACGCCGGATTGCTATCGGAAGATGAGAGTTTAGTCACTTCCGGTTAATTCTCTCCACTTTTTTGCATGAAAAGTCCTTTTCACTGGTCTGACCTGGGGCCCCCAACGGGGCACCGTTGGGGTTTTCTTACGGTTGCTTTCCCTCCAGTGAATAAAACCAATACTCCCTCACACGGCATACCTGCTGAAACCAAATAACAATGCTCATGAGTTCTGGCAGAATACAGTACCCCATGGTAGAGCAGGACTCACCGCAACTATATGATCTCATCTTTCCTCCCGGCACCCCCAGGTCAATAATTCGTGATATAATCAATCAGTTTGATGTGGAACTGATCGAATCTCCTGAAAAGCTCCAGTTTGCCAACATGGAGGGGGATGTACGAAACCTGATCGCAGCCAGAGGTAAAAAAGAGGTCATGATCCTGGTTGAGGCATTTTATAAAGAAAAGATGAAAGAGTTTGTTGAAGAATAATCAAACTCAATTTTACGGCGCATCTCATTCTGCAGGTGGATAATGCCTCCTGGCAAGAGTGGCTCTTTCAGATCTTCAAGACGATGTCTGATTCGTTTCAGGTGACCGGTTTGCAACCTCTTGTGGATATGCGTTTGTTTTAAGTCAGGGGAGTTGCGTTCTCTTTTGCACCGGTCTGGTTCAGAGTTGTATTTATGCTATTTTTCTCTGTCAGGGTTATGACTGATGTCTCAATGAAGTCTTTTCCTATTACTTCTGCCCTGACCATGTACTGGTCCGGACTCCAGGCGACTGAACTCATGTTTGCAGACCACGAATATAATCCGTCATTGGCTTTTATCACCGGTACCACTGTTGAATTCCCACCAGTCATCGTAGGCTCAAATTTATTGGTCGGCCCGAAGGATGCGGGATACACTTCCACGAGGACGTTGTTATCTGTGTTAAAGTTGGTCTCACCACTGATGACGATCAGCTCACCGACAGAATATGGCCCTCCTGTGTTAAGCGACTCTGCATTTACTGGTAACACGAGTACAAGCACAATCAGTATTGCTGGTATGAGAACCCTGTTCATCTGGTATGGGTTGATCAGCCAAATGCATGAGGTTTGTGATCGGTCTTTTTTAGATCACTTTTCGCATATCGTCTGAACGTAATATAAGTGACTTGAAGATCTGAAGCCTGGTATCCTGGACCGGATAGCACTCTGATCATCATGCACCGGTTTTTGCCGGTTTTATTGAGTATAGTAGAAAAATTTCAAATGATTCGGGTTAGTCTGACAGACCCTGCGAAGATCCAAACCAATAACTGTTAATGGGAGTTGCTGTAAGTAGTCATATAAGATGATCCGCCCCATCCGTTCGTACTCACTGAACAATGCGCTGATGATCATCTTCTCCCTGATCTTCATCGGCATTATCGGAATGCTCTCATTCTTCCAGTATGGTGCGGTGGCAGCAGATCAACAAGGACAGTTTTCAGATGAGATCTCAAAGACTGATCTGATTCTTAATCACTCGGTATCTGTGCTTTTTGAAGCTCTTAACCTCTATGATTCACGATATGATTACGAGATGGAGATGGTACTGAGCCGCTTATCTGATACCTATGTCAGTTCAGGTAATGATATCTCGCAGATCAATCTGACCGGGTTCAAAGAAGAGATCGCTCCTATCTTCCCGGGAGATGTTGATCTCTATATCATCAACTCAAGTAACATCGTAGAACATACAACATATGATCCAGATATCAACCTCAATTTTAACCAGTTCCCTGAATTTGCAAAATCTCTTTCACATATCCGGAATAATCCTAGTAATCCTAGGTTTGTTGCTGATCAATGGGTTGACTCAATAAACACACCCGGGTATTACCGGAAGTACGCCTACTATCCCACACCTGATCACCGGTATATCCTGGAGATCGGTGTCCATTCTGATGAGTTCTGGCAGGCACGACGCGAGATCTTCTCCTATGAAAAACTGGGCCGGCAGATTCTTGAGATTAATCCTGACCTTGTTGCCATTTCATTCTTCAACAAAAATGTTGATCCAATCAGTGAATCGGGTTCTCCAGATCACACCATAGAAAATTCGTCAGTGTCCCAATATGTCATGGTTGAAGATCTGAACTCAACAATCCGATCTGTTTTTGCAAAGAAAAAAGGGACTGTGCAAGATACAGGTTTGTACCTGGTAGACTACCAGTTTTTCACGATTCGCCATGATATCACTCCATCTTCTTCAGAGATGAATGTGGGAGCTGTGCTGGTGTACTCGCGTGCCAACCTTGATCGCTCACTCTCGAACTATCTTCTGATTCATGTATGTAGTACTTTTTTTGCGGTGATCCTTGCTGTCTTGTTTGCGATGTACATATCACGGTACATATCCCGTCCGTTGGAACAGATCATCGAGGACATCGAACAGATTGCCAGGGGTGACTATCATCACAGTGTCAGAAAGACCGGTGGAAGTGATATCGATCGCCTCGGTCACAGTGTCGGAATAATGGTACAGAAGATCCTGTATGATATCGAGATAATTCAAAGCGGTCATGAAGAGATCGCAGCTGAACTTGAGCGGAGAAAGGCGGCCGAAGAGGCCCTAATAATTGCTAATAATAAACTGAACAATCTCTCCAGTATAACGAGGCATGATATCCTTAACCAGGTTACCTGCATCAGGGGGTATGCCTTCCTTGCTGAAAACAGCACATGCCAGGCAGATAATGTCCTCCATGCACAGAACATTCAGCGGATATCACGCCTGATTGAAGAGATGATCGCGTTTTCCCGTGACTACCAGACGATCGGAATCTCCAGTTCCTCATGGCAGAACCTGGATAAGGGTATCTGTGATGCAATCTCTGGTCCCTTCTCTGATCGGATCTCACTGCAGACTTCTGGCACGAATGTCTCAATTCTTGCAGATCCGCTTCTGCAGAAGGTCTTCTACAATCTTGCTCACAACTCCCTGACACATGCCGGTCCCGGAGGAGAAAAGATCCTGATCTCGTTTGAAAAGACCGATGCTGATGGTGTGATCGTCTATGAAGATAAGGGAAGAGGAATTCCCGACTCTGAAAAGGAACTGATCTTTGAGCGTGGGTATGGATCAGGGAGCGGGCTCGGTCTCTTCCTGATAAGAGAGATTCTCGCAATCACCGGGATGAGTATCACGGAGACAGGCACATATGGTTCAGGAGTACGGTTTGAGATCCGTGTGCCTGCTGATCAGTGGAAGGTTGATCCTGATACCTGATCGGGAAATTGCCGAAATGATCGATAGAACAGTTAACTGAAACCCTTCCTCCCCTCTGTTGCCGCCAGTTTCCTACCGGAACCTTTATTCGTTTACCATTATTATAATCAATGAATATATCGGGGGACTGATTTTGATACGTACACAGAGACGAGTAGAGGTTCTGGCAGTTTTAATATTGCTCTGCCTCATTCCACTCACAGGGGTTGCAGACAGAGGTATCTCTTCCCAGATGGATACTCCTAAAACACTATTCCAGTCAGATAACGCGGTGGGTTCATCATTTACTCATTCAGCAATGGTTGTTCACCCGTCAAGAGACCAGAGAAAGCAATGGAACTCAGAGTACCTGAGTGCTCCGTTAGCGACTGTGAAAAATACCGACATTAAGAAAGACCTGGACGATTCATCTTCGATGAGTCTTCTGAGTTATCTCACATATAATGCAACAGAACGGGATCAGCAGGATTGTGGAAACGGATGGGTCTGGGCCGGGACAAGTGCACTTGAGGTTGCGCATTCAACGCAGAATGGGGTGAATGACCGCCTGTCTGTCCAGTACCTCAACTCAAAGTATCATAACGGAGGAAAATCCCCATACTCGTCTGCTGACTGTGCATGCAACGGGGGCAATGCAGCAGACTTAGCTGACTTCTATATGATGAGCGGGAAGTACGGTGGAAACAAAACCGTGATCCCCTGGAACAACACGAATGCAGCTTTCTACGATGGTAACGTGACATCAGGCGGCCATTCGAATATTGATCTGAGCATCATAAACCTGACCCCCTCATACAAACTTGAAAGCCTGGATGTCTCACGGGTTGATACACTAAACATTCCACAGGATTCGGCGATCAGAAATATCAAGAAGATGCTGGAGAACGGAAAACCTGTCCTGCTTACCTTCTATCTTCCTGATCAGAATGCATGGAGTGAGTTTGATCAGTTCTGGAATTACGGATTACAGGAAGCCTCCTACTTTGACATCGATTCGTATGCAGGAAGTACCTATACCTCAACCGGAGGAAGTCAGATGGTTCTGGTAACCGGGCATACCGACAATGGAACCGCCGGATACTGGCAGTGTCTGAACAGCTGGGGCACCTCAGCCTTCAGACCGAATGGGACATTCTATATCAATGAGTACATGGACTACTCTGCAGGATACTCGGATTACGGGGAGAGTCTTCCGGTCACCCAGTGGGAGACCCTTGACACCGTGTATAATACCACTTCACAGAATGCTACCCCGATCGAGAATCCAAATCTGACTGCCGATTTTGATATATCTCCTGAAAGTGGATATCCACCGCTCACAGTCCACTTCTCAGATACCTCCCTTGGAGGACCTGACTCATGGAAGTGGAACTTCGGAGATGGGGGAGGCTCGATCATCTCAAGTCCGAACCACACCTTTACCCAGCCGGGACATTACTCCATATCACTCTCTATCGGAAAGGCAGGATATTCTGCAGGCACCGTGAAGAAGGACGCAGTGACTGTGAAGTTCCCATATGTAACGGTAAGCCCGTTCCCAAAACCTGAAGGAGGCAATTATTCTGTCCCGACAGATCCTGATGGTGATGGACGATATGAGGATGTCAATGGCAACGGGTGGCTTGAGAATGAAGATCCTGTTGTACTCCTGAAAAATCTTCAGTTTGCATTAAAGAATGAACCAGTCACCCAGTTTGACTTTGATGGAAGCGGATTCATTGGGTACGGAGATATTGCGATGCTGAAAAAGATGGTGTGATCATGGCGAAGTTAGCTCATGTTTTAGGACTGCTCTCGGTATTGATCCTGGTGGGAATTATCTCCTCTCCGGTTCTCGCCTTCTCACAGCCGGTCCTCTTCTTCTCTCCTGATGTGGTAGAGAGCAACACCGGTGAGGATGTCCAGGTTCACCTCTTGATGGACAGTGCTCCCCGTGGTCTTTCCGGGTATGACCTGATCATCTCACTCGATACTCCCGACATTGCAGACATCACCGGAATTGACCTTCCCAAATGGACCGGACTTCAGGATACTCAGAAGCAGTCTGAATCATCATATCTCATTCAGGGTGTTGATTCAGATGACCGCCAACAGCAGGGGGCACAGAAGATTGATCTGGCTCATGTGAAGGTTCATGCCAAGGCTCCCGGCTATGCCACGATCAGTGCCACCCCTGTTATGATCGATGACGATCAGAAGGGCAGGTACGAGAGCAGCCCGGTTGCCATGACGATCATTATCACCGGAGCAGGTCCGGTTCCGATAATCCCGATGAGTACCTGATCACTCCTCTTTTTTGCCTTCGGGCTCCTGTTTTGTCAGATAGTAAACTTCGATGTCTTTTCAGTTTCAGATGGGCAGTTGAAAACCCCAACGGTGCCCCGTTGGGGGCCCCAGACAGGACCGATGAAAAGGACTTCTTCATACAAAACGATAGATATAGTTTATCCGGCACCGAACAAGTACAGATTCTATGAGGAACTGGAGTTTAATGGCCCGGATTGTTCCTTGCGTTATCATTCTGTTGCTTGCAGTTCATGTATCAGCTATCCCTCCGATGCCCACTGAGTTTTATGGAAGTGCGGTCATCGATGGCAAACCGGCTCCTGCTGGCACGAATATCACTGCTTTAATCAACGGAGTTGAAAAAGGCAGTATCAGGACTGTGGTTGATGGATTTTATGGTGGGCCTGGAATCTTTGATGACCGGCTGAAAGTGTCTGTTCCTGAAGAGGAGTACAAGCCAGGGATGCTCAAGATCACCTTTATGATTGGCGACCAGCAGGCTGCCCAGACTGTTGATTTTGAACCTGGTGTATCCAAACAGTTTGATCTTGCATCAGGAGCAGGTGCACCGGCCATGGCATCTCCTGCCACGTATATGACTCCGGTTGATAATGTTACAACGTCTTTCTCAACGAATCCAGTTGATAATGTAACATCCTCCTCTTTACCAAATCCAACTGTGAATTCAGACTCCGGTTCATATCAGCCCTCTTCATCCGGAGGTTCGTCATCAGGTTCAGGAACAACCATCAGTTATGGTCTGGATCAGGATCGCACCTTCAGAGCTGAGGACGGTCTCGCAGAACTGCAGTTTGGGAAGTCGACCATGCTCTTCTCACCAGAAGGACAGTTTTTAAGTGCAGTTGGGATTCGCCCGAGAAGTGTCTCTGATCTTCCCCCTCTTTCGACAAATAAGAGTCTGAAGTTTACCGGATATGCATACGAGATCATACCGTCAGAGACGTATTTTAATCCGAAAGGAACACTTGTGCTCAGGCTCCCTCCTGACCGTGCATATGATGTCATCGGAGCAGGCCCGATACTCTATGAGTACATCTCACAGACGGCATCATGGGAGCCGGTACATACCTATTCAAGCGTCTTTACAAGTGAGATAACCGGAGATGTCTACGAAGCTGCAATCTATGGGCTGTTTATTCCTGTAAATAATTCATCCACGAGCCAGAGTCTCCAGAACTCTGTAACGTATCAGAACCAGACATCCTTACTATCTGGAGCCGGTAATGGATCGCAGTCTTCATCTCCAGTAGTGCCCCCGGCAGTTCCCATAACTCCTGTGCCGGTCCTCACCTCCCAGGAGATGATACCTGTACCTACTCAGGGAGTACAGGTTAACAACCCTGAAACACCTGTCATCACCCCTCTGCCGGTTGTGACTCAACCAGTTCAGACATCTGTAGTATCAGGCTCCGGGTCAGTGAAATCTCCCGGGCCAGTCAACGCTCTGCTCGCTTCCATAAAGAGCAGACTTACCGGACCAGTTCTTGCAGTAATTGGCATCGTTGGCCTGTTTATTGTGATCAATGCAACTGCCTATGCTGTATACCGGTACTGGTGGCAGAAGCGGAAACAGAATGGGTAAGCGGTCTGATGCTGTTCTTGCGGCTACAATCATCCGCGAGATACAGAAGGGAAATCCTGAAAGAGCACTTGAATCCATCGAGCGGTTTCTGTTGAGGAGGCCAGGCGAGCCTGCACTCCTTAATCTGAAAGGGGTCTCCCTTGACATGCTTGGGAGACATGAGGAGTCACTCTCCTGTTATGAAGAAGCTCTCTCTGCAGATCCGACACCTGCAATCTACTGGAATAACAAAGGTCTTGCTCTACAGAACCTGGGTCGGTGGGCTGAAGCTGAAGAATCCTATCGCGAGGCACTGGTCAGAGAACCCGAATCACTTGAAGCAAGTTATAATCTTGCAAACACGCTCCAGTCCCTTGGCAGGTTTGCTGATTCACTCGTGCTCTACGATCAGGCACTTGATATCAGGCCTGATCATCTCCTTGCTCTTCTTAACAAAGGGAATGCCCTGGCATCACTGAAACGGTTTGATGATGCTATAGCCTGCTATCTTGAAGTTCTTGATATCAGGCCTGACTATCCCGATGCTGCCTATAACATTGCTCACACGTATGAAGAGATGGGAAATCCTGATGCAGCACGTGAGTGGTACCTGAAAACCTTAATCATCGATCCCGACTACCATCATGCTACAGAGCAGCTCAAAACTCTGTGAATTGGTGAGGTGGGGCAGGTATGATCAGGATTCTTGTAGTCGATGATTTGGAAGCACTTCTTGATGTTGTAAAGTATATTCTGGAGTCAAATCCGGATTTTTCCGTAGATACTGCTACGTCTGTAGACCAGGCGCTAGGTTTTCTTGAGGAGCATGAGTATGACATTATCATCTCCGATTATTACATGCCTGAAGTGAACGGGCTTGAATTTTTAAAACAAGTCAGGTCGATGAATCTGTCGATCCCATTTGTGATCCAGACCGGGCATGGTGATGAGATCACGGCACTTGAAGCCCTGCAGTCTGGTGCAGATTTTTTCCTGGAAAAGGGGTCAGAAGGTCCTCTCCAGTACCTCGCATTCACCCAGATCATCAATCTCCTTGTATCACGACATAGATTGGAGACAAAATTCTATCTGATGGCTCATGCTCTTCAGGAGATCTGTGATGTCAGCCGTGACGGACTGCTCTTTATCGATGCAGAAGGAACAATACAGAATGTAAACGCATCATTCCTTGAGATCACCGGATGCCAGGAAGATACGGTAAAAGAGGTTCCGGTTCTTGATCTGATCCCTGATGAATGGAAGGATGGGACTTCCCTTTCTCTCAAGAGACTTGATGAATCCAACGCCGCATCAGAAGAGTTCAGGAGAGAATTCATCAGGTGTACTGGGGATAGAATTCTGGTTTCAATCAGAGCCCGTATTGTACATGATGAATTCGGAAAACCTGAAGGGATGTGGCTAATTATCCGTGATTTGTCAGATTCAAGTGGGTCCTGCGTGTAGTTTTTGCGTGAAAAAGTCCTTTTCATCGGTCCTGCCAGGGGCCCCCAACGGGGCACCGTTGGGATTTTTATAGTTGTCCTGATGACTAACAACTATGGTCCGCAGGCCTCCGGAACTGATTTACAGTGTTGATGAGAAACCACCGCTGGTTCCCCTCTTTTTACTAGGACTTCAACACATTTTCCTGATCACGATAAGCCTGATCTTTCCTGTTGTTATAATAAGGGCTGCCGGAGGAGGGGATCAGGATGCCCTGTTCATGGTAAGCATGGGGATTCTTGCTGCCGGGCTGGTCACCATGCTGCAGTCATACGGAAAGCATGGAATCGGATCCGGGTATCTGTGCCCTTCACTCTGTGGACCTTCATACCTTTCGTCGGCGATTACGGCCGCCCAGACTGGAGGTCTTCATTTATTATTTGGAATGATTTTCTTTTCAGGTGTCGCAGAAGCCCTGTTGTCCCGGGTGATCACACGACTTCGCTCACTCTTTCCGGTAGAAGTAACCGGTGTTGTGGTAACCTTTGTCGGCATAGCCGTACTTCCTATTGCGTTTCCCAGATTTGTCGGATATAACACAGAAACCGGTATGATGAACCAGACAGATCTCACGATAGCCGTGATCACTCTTGCAATTATGGTGGGTCTGAATCTGTATACAAAAGGGAAGATCAAGCTCTATTGTGTCCTTATCGGGATGATCTGTGGATATATTCTCTCAGCTATCATGGGTGTTCTGACATCCACACAGGTCTCACAGATCCTCAATGCTCCGGTCTTTGGGTTCCCAAATATATCTCATTTCGGGATGGCATTTGATGCTACCCTGATTCTTCCCTTTATGATCGCAATGATCTGTTCGACCCTGAAGTCGATTGGTGATATCACAACCTGTCAGCGAATCAATGATCTGGACTGGAAACGGCCTGATATGACTAACATCAGGAATGGTATTCTCGCAGACGGGGTGGCTGATATGATCAGCGGGGCTCTTGGAACATTCAGCCAGTCCACTTCATCAAGTAATGTAGGTCTCTCGATCGGAACCGGAGCCACATCACGATATATCGGATATTCGATCGGGCTCATCATGATCGTTCTCTCATGCTTTCCGAAGCTGGCGATGATCTTTGTTATCATGCCCTCACCGGTGATGGGAGCGGCACTGATGTATTCGGTCAGTTTCATGGTTGTAGCAGGGCTGCAGATCCTGAACTCACGGATGATGGATGTCCGCAAGACCTTTGTCGTTGGTTTGTCGTTCCTGATCGGACTTTCAGCCCTGATTCCCGGTACCTACGATCATGTACCAGAACTTTTGAAACCGGTTTTTTCATCCACATTATCTCTGGCAACCATTACTGTCATTCTCCTGAACCTTGTTCTCCGGATTGGAATCAGATCAAGCATTTCATTTGAGATACATCCCAGAGAGAACACAGCCCAGAAGATATTTGATATCATGAGACAACAGGGAGGAGTATGGGGTGCCCGTCCGGAGGTTATCACCCGTGCTACATCAGCACTCAATGAAGGGATTGAGGCCGTTTCAATCCTGAATCCAGAGATACCTTCAATGGACGTGAAGGTATCGTTTGATGAACTAAGCCTTGATACCGATATCAGTTATCCCGGGACAATTCTTGAGATATCAAAGACCCGGCCCTCTGACAGTTCACTTCTTGATGATGAACATGCAATGGCCTCCCTCTCAAGTTACATGCTGAACAGGTACGCAGATTCGGTGAGTACAAAACAGAAAGGAGACAGAGCCCATCTGCTTATAGATTTTGATCACTAATGTGTTGATTCATCTAATCGGATAATAGGAGAGAGCATGGAGATTAGAGAAGAAAAACGAGATGGAATCCTCATTGTGACAGTGTCCGGAATGCTTGATGCATCAAACTATCTTGAACTTGATACTTTTGTTCAGGAGCAGTATGGTGCAGGAGTCAGATCTTTTATTTTTAATCTGCACAAACTGGAATACTTGAGCAGTGCAGGAGTGAGAGTGTTTATCAAAACATTCCGGGCACTGTCTTCTGATAACGGTTCAATGGCATTCAGTTCTCTTCAACCTTTTGTCCATGAAATTTTCGATATTGCCGGACTGGCTTCAAAATTTCAGATATTCCCTGATGATGATAGTGCACTCCGTGCTCTTTCTGATTAAAAATGTATGACCTCCCTTTTTCCATAATTTTTGAATTAGTGCAACTGGTCTGCGTAATCATTCTGGCTTCATATTTTTTTATTCGGACAAATGTATTTCAGCGGAGTAGTTCGGGACATGGATCTTTTAGGGACAAGGTCATCCTGGTTCTTGTTTTTGGTGCATTCTCTATTTATGGAAATATCAGTGGCATCTGGCTCTATGGATCTGAAGCAAATGTCCGTGATCTCGGTCCGGTTATCGCCGGATTATTGTTCGGACCCGGTATCGGGATCAGTTCGGCTATAATTGGTGCTGTATTCAGGTTCTCTCTCGGCGGTGTTACGGTTATCCCCTGCACTCTCACGACATTGATCGCCGGAATTTTGGCAGGCCTTGTGTGGTGGGTGAATAAAAAAAAGTATATCGGGACATTCAGGGCCATACTGTTCATCTTATTACTTGAAATTATTCATCTCACGCTTATCATTCTGTTATCCGGAACTAGTATAGATGTTCTTGCCATCGTAACCACCATGTGGATCCTTATGGTTCCGCTCTATGTGATCGGGATCTCGGTCTTTTCGATTATTTATGAACAGTATGTTGCCGAATTGAAAGAACATGAGGAACTCCAGCGTCAGCAGATAGAACTCAATTCAGCGACAGAGATCCAGAGAGGATTTCTTCCCAAAGAGATGCCGACATTGCCGGGTTATGAGATCTATGCAAGTTCTACTCCGGCCCGGGAAGTTGGTGGAGACTTTTTTGATTTTATCTCGTTTGATAATGGAGATCTCGGTCTTGTTATTGCAGATGTTTCAGGGAAGAGTGTTCCGGCAGCATTATTCATGGGTCTTTCCTGTACAGCGGTCCGCGTATGTTCACGATGGGTCTTTAGTCCATCCAGTCTGTTAGGCCAGGTCAACTCCCTTATTGTCAGGTATGCAGAGAGCGGGATGTTCTTCTCGATCTTCTTCGCCCTGCTAAAATCCGGCAGCGGTTGTATTTCATATGTCAATGCCGGTCACCCGTCACCGGTTCTTATCAGAGATTCTCAGATTCTTGAACTATCCCGGACAGGTCCGATCATCGGCTTCATGGATGGGGAGGATTTTTTCGAGAAAGAGATCACTCTTCAGGATGGGGATCTTCTGGTCTGCTATACTGACGGAGTGACCGAAGCAAAACGATCTGATGGAGAGATGTTTGGAAAGAAGAGGTTGATTCAGGTAGTGAAATCGTCACGTGAAGAACCAGTACATGATATCAATGATATGATCCTTGCAGAGATCTCCCGATTTGCCGGAGATGCCCCTCAGTTTGATGACATCAGTCTCCTAATCGTGAAAAAAACAGCCTGCTTATAGTCCAATCATTATCAGGCTGTTTCAGGAATGTTTGTTGCATTTCAGATTCAATACATACTGAATGCAATTTTCTATCTTCCATACGTCATATTCAAAAATTCTCATAGGTCTCATTCCTCCCCTTGGAATCGGTATTATTGCCTGGGGGGTGGGTCAGATCATTCCAATTCTTGGCGGGCCTGTAGTTGCGATCCTGATCGGACTGATTGTAGGTCAAATATTCGGGCTCCGGCAGGAATGGACAGACGGGGTCGCCTTTGCTTCGAAAAAGATCTTGCAGGGATCAATAGTACTTCTTGGCGCCGGGATGTCACTAACTCAGGTAGCACAGATTGGTGGATCAGGCCTTCCCATTATGATAGGGACACTGGCTATCTGTTTGATCGGTGGTCTTGTCATCGGCCGTGCCATGAATATTGAGGAACAGATCCGTTCGCTCGTCACGTATGGCACAGCCATATGCGGGGCATCAGCAATTGCTACCATGAGTGTGGTAATTGGGGCATCTGGCCCTGCTATCGCTGTTTCAATAACTGTGATCGTTCTGTACAATGTTCTTGGGGCAGTCCTTTTTCCAGCAATTGGCCATATTCTCGGTTTGTCACAGGAAGCATTTGGGATGTGGGCCGGAACTGCAATCAATGATACCTCTTCCGTAGTGGCTGCTGCAACTGTGTATGGGGCCGTTGCTGCAACATATGCGGTTGTCGTGAAACTCACCCGGACACTTGCCATCATACCACTTGCCCTGTTCAGGTCATGGTCGTTGAATTCACAAATACCTTTAGAGAAACGTCACACTACTGTGTGGTACAAACTGATTCCCCCATTTTTGATCCTCTTCATCGTTGCTGCAGCAGTTCAGTCACTCGGAGTTATTCCCAGTGGCTGGAACGATCCGATTCACTTTCTGGCACACTTTGGAACAACTGTTGCCATGGCAGCAGTTGGGATGAGCAGTTCTCTTTCAGCAATCCGGGAGGCGGGATGGAAACCGGTGGCACTGGGGGGAATCCTCTGGTTCCTGGTAGCAACCAGCAGTCTTATCCTTCAATGGATGTGTGGGAATCTGTAAATGTCCTCCTGGACTCTTATTTCTTACAATCCGGGACACACAAATCGTGAGACATAAGAAGGATGAAGGCAGAGAGAATGTATGTTTCCAGGATTCAGGGCTACGATCTTTGGAAAATTATCCAATCATTTGTTCAGTGTTACGGTCCGGGGTGCATATGAATGACCGGTAGCGAGAGCCAGCCTGAAAGAAAATGTGACAAATGCGGTGTTCTTTTTGGTAATTCACCGATGATCTCTGTCTCTGACCGGTTATATTGTCCAGATTGTTACAATAAGAAGTTGAAGGAGGCAGTTAACGGGTTTTCTTCAAGCAATGAGAATCCGGTGCTTCACTTTGAATTCGGAAAGGGTGTGATTGATATCTCCCGATGTTCCCAGGAGACAGAATCAGATGCGTCATGCGAAAAGATTGTGCGGCTTGAGAAGGTAGGTGACGGAATGGAATCTGACACGAAAATGGATACTGCAATTACAACATGCAGTGCTGTGTCATGCAGGTGGAATGAACAGAATATTTGTAGGTTCAGGTCGGTTGCTATCGGAGAGGATGGCAGGTGTAAAGAGTTTGAAATCCGGCGATAATCGATAAAATCCACATTTTGTGAATAGTGATACGTAAGCCCGATATCAGGTCTTTACCGTTTCAAGCACCTATTTATCTTAAACCAGAATGGGCTGGGGTGTGTCTCCTGCCCTGTTTAGATAATGGGCATCAAATTTTTCATATTCAAATCCCATAATTTAAGCGGATCATTTTGTTTCCATAGGGGTATTTATAAAAGGGGATCTATGATGAACCATAGTCTCCTATCATATGCAATCTCCCTGGTGATAGTGACCCCTTGAGAAAATGATATACATGACCCATTTGCATAATGCCGGATAGTTTGAGACTTATTTTTGGATGTGATGTTGGGTAGAGTAAGTATTCGTTTATTCCTGAAAATAAAGGCATATCGGGGGTATTTTATACACCATTTGTATGGTCTATGATGAGTGAATACTACCCCCTCTTAGTCTGGTTTCCGGTCAGCTCGTAAAACAATGAAAATTCAGAGTATATCGTCGGGATGGTGATTCAGGCGAGATATATCTCTGCAATACTTGATCAGACCGTTACTCTATATAAAACAGAATAATGAATGGTGGTTCTGATCTTTGATCATTGGGAGCCATACTCCTGTGGTAATAGTTAGGTGAGATTCTCATACTGTCCAATTCTACTTATTTCAGCGAATTACCTCGTATCCCTTGCTCATCTGGATAAACCGATATTTATGGTCTCTCACACTCTGAAATTCATCAGAATATTTATTCCTTTATGTCTACCATTGTATCTATTATGAACATGAATCCGGGTATTTTTCTCGTGGTTACGATGGTATTGGCTATAATCTGTTTGTTTTGTTGTTGTGTATATGCTGATGATACGGTAACCTCTTCTCTTCAGGCCTCTCCATGGGCAGGAACGTGGACTGATGCTAATTATACGGTTACTCTAACTCAGGACGGGTCTACCATCAATGGAATAGCCATTGTTAGTGATCCTGATCTGGCTGATCCCTTCTGGTTAACAGGCACTCTATCAGAAGACAGCAGAACACTTCAGAGTGTTTTGACGGAGACCGGGACACTTACCCTGAATCTTTCAGAAGACAAGATGATGTTTTATGGTGCCGGAACCGTGGATGCTGTTGATAATGTGAGCGAACCCTATTCCTACACGTTCAACGCAACCAGAAACGGAACAACAATTGTATCCGATCAGGAATGGACCGGGACCTGGGAGAGTAAAAGAAACGTGATGGCCTTTAACCAGAATGGCACTTCTGTTACCGGTGATTATCATGCTCTGACCTCAACAATGTTCGGAGGCCAGGTAAATGGGACTATCTCAACAGATGGACAGATCCTCTCGATGAAATGGACCTCACCAGTGAATGATACATTTACGCTTTCTGATGATGGAATGAATATGATTGAGGGAGATTGTTCAGACGAAAAGATCAGTGTCAATGGATACTGTCTGAATCTGACAAAAAAGATTTGAAATTTATCGAGAATTCTTTTTTATGTACTATGAACCCCGGTCCATCTGGTCCGGGTATGCCTTTTGTTGATGTGGTACATTCTTGAGTTCTGTTTTAACCGTCAGGATTTATCTTAGAAATACCGGGAAATGGTTTCCGGTTATTTCCCGAAGTAATCTGCAACTTCCTGTAAATAATCCCGGATGGTGAGCCCCTGCGGACATTTGTCCTCGCATTCTCCGCACTGGATGCAACACGAGGCGTACCCCGGTATCCCTCCTGAAAACGTACCGTTGAGTGCCCAGAGGTACACCTTTTTTGCTTTCTCCTCTGCTTCGTAGGTGTACGCCTGATTGTAATAATTGAAACACTCGGGGATATCGACGCCATTTGGGCATGGCATGCAATACCGGCAACCGGTGCACGGGATTTTTATCCGGGATGCAAATGTAGCCCGCATCTTCTCGACAACCTCAAGTTCACCTGGTGAGAGAGAATCTGGCAGACCCTGTTCTGCACTGGTGATGTTTTCTTTTACCTGTTCCATTGAAGACATGCCGGAGAGCACAACCGTGACTTCCGGATGATTCCAGACCCAGCGGAGTCCCCATTCTGATGGAGTTCGCCTGACCGGGGCGTCGAGAATATGCGGGTGGATCACGGAGGTATCACCCGAGAGGAGACCACCCCGGAGGGGTTCCATGACAACGATACCAAGTCCCCGTTCTGAAGCATGTTTGAGTCCCTTTGTTCCTGCCTGGTTCTCTTCGTCCATGTAGTTGTACTGGATCTGGGCAAACACCCACTCATACGCATCGACAATCTCCTTGAAGACCGGGAACTGGTCATGGAAAGAGAATGCAGGGTATCGAATCCGGCCATCTGCTCTGGCAGTGTCAAGGAATTCGAGTACGCCAAGTCGGGATAGATTCTCCCATGTTTCGCTTCCAAGACCGTGGAGGAGATAAAAATCGATGTGATCCGTAGCAAGTCGGGCAAGCTGTTCGTTCAGGTACCGGTCCATGTCCTCCCGTGTGGTGATAAGCCAACTCGGGAGTTTTGTTGCCAGGAAAACCGTGTCTCGATATCCTTCGGCGAGTGCTTTGCCGACAATCGGCTCACTTTGACCATCGTGATATGGGTAGGCTGTATCAATATAATTGACTCCGCTGTCAATAGCGGTCCGGATCATATCAATTGCCTTTTGCTCATCGACGTTTCCCTGAGCCTGTTTATCACCTGATAAAGGCAGTCGCATACATCCGAAACCGAGGATTGAGAGATCGTGACTGCACCGGGGGAACTTCCTGTAAAGCATCCTGTCACCCTGTACGGTGTATGAAGATCTTAAGGGGATAAATAGGGATCTGTGAGAATAAACTCGGAAATCGGGTAGCGAATTGCCGATTCCAGTGTTGGGAAAATAGGGTTATCTACACTCGTTGATCAGGTTTGTGAGTTCCTTGTTACCCCTTTTTTTGTTATGAGGCTAGGGTGAGAGTTTGTCCTTGAGCCGTCATGGCTTATTCTATATGGGATGTAAGCCCGGAAATTGTATGGTGAGATCAGATGAACTACTTAAAGGAGCTGATGGTTTTAGCCTCGTGTTCTCGTAGATAACCTGGCCAGAGTAATACTTAAAAGATTTTGAGAATACCAGGGGGTGACTCCAGATTTCTCAAGAATATACATAAACATGGTTTGTTGTTTAGGCTATCCCGGATTGGGGGAGTGAAGGAGGTGAGATTGTCGATCAGAATTACAGGATTCTGAATATCTGTCTTTATTGCTAAAAATTTGTGTGAAATTTGCCGAATGCGAATCTCCTGCCGTTATTGTATTCGACTGAATAGAGAATTAAGGGGGGGATTTAGAATTAGTTGAACATGGATCTGAAAAGTGAGGATTTGAAAAGAAGGATGAGGAAGCGAAGCGCCAGAAACTAAAGTGGATCCCAACTATATACAAATTATAGAGTATTTCCAAATAAACCGTTTATCTTCAATATTGTGTATATAATGGGGGATTTTTTACTATGGCTTTCTTCCGGCCATAATAAAAATCGAAAAGTCACGTGTTTCTCCTGTTTGAGATACTCGTTTCATTGTTGCAGCGGTCTTCTCTCTTATAGAATCATATCCAGCATCTTCCAGGAGTTTTTTCATGATAGATCGTTCAAACCCGAAGTGAAATACACCCTCATTTGAATCATGGAATTTGCCATCATCAGGATCAAGCTCAATTATTACAATCTGACCAGATGATCGGGTAACTCCCGCCATTGCGTTAAGGAGTAATGGTATGTCTTTGATATGGTGAAATGTCATACTACTTACAACAAGATCATACTCGCCTGATGGCAGAACCCCTCGGGAAATATCTGTGAGATATGACTTGACATTTGTGATACTCTGGTTTTGTATTTTCATATCAAGGACATTGAGCATTCCCTGTGAACTGTCAATCCCCGTAATGCTTCTAACTAGTGGTTGGATTTGTAGTGTTAACAGACCAGTTCCACATCCAAAGTCCATAACATCCATATCAGGTAGCAGCGAAATCATCTCCCTGATAACTATTGCACCATCGTTTGCCAATTTCACCCGACCAGGTTCTTTATCCCAGGTCATGGCTTCTGAATCAAAGTCTCTCTTCTTATCGTTCATAATAACATCATTTTTTAGGGTCAGGTTATCCTTTTCTTTTTCATGGCTGAAGCAATCTCATATAATAAAAACCCGTTCCATGAAGGACGGCATTTGGATTATGACACGTTATTCGATCTTTTGCTACAAGTGTTGTTACCGGTGCCCTTGAATACTTGGTGAAGAGAGTATCATGCCCGACACAGAGTCCGAGCAGGATATTCAGATCAGTTCCTGCCTCCTCGAGTATTTTTGCCTGGGCAACCGGATTACAGATAGGCTCGAATGTCCCAGGTTTTGCTTTTTCGTTATCCAAAAGACCTATCTCTTCTTTGGGTATTGCTCCGCATTTGCAGCATACAGAAACCACGTTAAATCCATGGACCATAAGGATTTTTTGAAGAATTCGATCTTCTTCCATCAATCCAAGGCATGTTGCGATACCTATTTTTCTATAACCCATCTCACGGGCAAAGTCAATGGTGTCTTCAACCCGGGTCCATTTCATGTAACTCCTACCTTCTGTCCTAGCTGCAGTAATTGCCATCTTTTTAATGTCAGGATCAGATTTGTAAAGGTCGAGGGCGGCTCTGATGGACGACTGCTTTGTCTTTGTTGGACAGAACTGCGGGCCATTGTCTGGTGTCTGACTATAACATGCTTGTATGTGACAGTTGCTGCAATCCTGATGCTGTTCAGGCATTTTCTCACCTGATTGAAGGTATTTTGCAATTATTGCACAAAATGATCATACTATCACTTCTCCAGTTATCTCTGGCAATTTCACCGTGGTTGTAGTTTTACTGGCAAAGATTACACTATAAATCTCTGAAAATACACGGTATATACTCCGGGTTGGTTTTCAACATTGTTTGAAAATGAGACCTGTGCGATTTAAAATGCCTCATCTCAGTGTTTATGAGCATAGAGATCCCAGACGTGAGTTCTGTATAACAACTGACACAAAAGTTATTACAACATTAATTGATACTCCTATCATGGGTTTTTCCGGTTGTTGTCCTGCCGATAGTGATCTTGAGAATGCATGGCGAAATGATCTCGAACGGGAAGTGCATGAGATCAACTCTCCGGTTTTCGATGACGCAGCCGAGCTTATGAAGATCGTTGCAAACCCACTTCGGGTCAAGATCCTGTTTCTTTTGGAAAAGAAGGATCATTCTGTGTATGAACTGATGTATGTCCTTAAGGAACCCCAGAATCTTCTCTCATATAATTTAGGGGTTCTAAAAAAAGCGGGTTTTCTGGAATCTTACTACCGTTCGCGGCATAAAACGTATCGTTTAACCGGTGAACGCAGTGCCCCACTCATCCGGTGTCTGCGGCAAGTACTCATTCCCTGAATTACTTTTTTGTCATCTGAAGTTCCCAGGTGATCTCAACAGATCTTCCAAGAGTCACTGCTATTGGGCAGATTGCAGTCACCGACCGGAGGATTGCATTGTGCAGCACCTCATAATCTGTGTCTGCACTAACTAGGAAGATGAGATGAATTGTTTCAAATGCCCGGGGTTCATCATGTCGAAAGACACATTCTGCTTTCATGGTAAATGAACGGGGCACTATCCCCTGGGCATCTAACAGAAAGAGAACGTTGGTTCCGGTGCAGCAGGCAAGAGAGGAAATAAAGGCATCTACCATTGTGAAATGACGCGGAGTTTCTCCTTCCGGGATTTTGGCAACAAGGGTAAGACGGTTTCCATTACGGTTCTCAACAACAAATTCTGACCCCCCTTTCCATGATGCCTTGACAAATGTCCAAGTACTTCCTGTCATGATCTCTCGTTTGTAAATGGTTTAATTATCAAACATTATGGAGTATCTGATTAATCCTTCGTCCTCATGGAGGATAGATACTAATCCACAGGTTTGTCTGAAGTGGGTTCGATTATCTCTGTTCTCTCTAAGCGATAATGAGGGGGAGATGGTCTGGGTTGATCATATTCTTGAAGTGAGTATGATATGCTCCCAGGTAAGGTATGATGCTCTCCCAAATGTCGCTGCGACTGGACATTTTCGGGTCATTATGTCACGGATGACCTTTTCAGCATAATCATTGTCGATTTTTCCGGTTAATGTCAGGGTTACATGAAGCGTATCAAACAGGGTAGGAGGTGTTGGTCTGCGAACTCCATGTACTGATACATTAATGTCCTTTACATCAATTTTGTCGGTGTTGATCATGACGTCGATGATCTCATGAACCAGGCAACCAGCAAGTGCAGAAATGAATGTATCCATGGGTCCAGGAATTTTTCCTGTACTCATGAGTTCATCGGTTGCTGCCATGGCAATATTGCAGTTTGCACGTGTTGTTGCAACAAGTGTTCCTGCTTCCTTATCCCAGGTTGCATGAATCTCCATCGGTGGTAGTCCGACGGGTGGAGCACAGGTATGAGGCTCTGAATTTTTTACACTACTCATAGTAACTTCTCCGTTCCATCCTCTGGCATACTCATTGGGCCCGGAAGAATTTGCCATAGGATATGCTCCAATTGTCGATGTCGAAGTTATTTATTCTGAAAGTTGGTTTTCAAAGGTTTTTGAAAAGAGTGATTCACGGTTTTTTATTACTTTAGGTGAGGGATAGATCCGATGATACGGAAATGAAATTAAAGAGTTTTACTACTTTGGGTTTTGATAATATCATTCTCCAAAAAAAATCAGCCTTATGAAAAAGATCTCAAAAAATTATCACGATCTAGGGTTAATCGCTATCCTCAAGTATTGGATTCATTATCAACAGAGGAAAAACACAAGGGAAGGGGGGCACAGCAGCAAATGTCTGGGTATTCGAACCGGCAGTGATTGAGAACCTTGTTTCCATCAAATTCCGTCAGACCTGTGCTCATATCTCACGTGACGGCCTTCTTTTCGAAGAAGTTTATTGCAGACGTCTCCAGCACCAGATGAGTATTCACGGCTGAAGGGAATGCGTCAAGTTCCAAACTATTCACCCAGAGAGGACATACGATCCCCAATCATGCCTGCAGCAGTGGGGGATTCCCCTACATTAATATGGCCAATTTAGAAGAGAAAACGGCATGGATAACATCGAACAGATCACCAGGGCTATGGAGGATCTGGTCAAACAGGTACACTCACTTACAATACAAACAACCACTCTAACAACTATCCTCGAACTCTCAAACAAAGAGATCCGGAAGTGTATCGATAACCATGAATTGCGTCTCCGGGATGTTGAAAAGGATTCTCCATGAATGAAAGAGATCGAGAAGATGCAGGCTCAATTGGAAGGGATATACGCATCCATCAATTCACTGGAGAAGGCACGAGATCGGGGGATCGGATGGAAAGAAGCAATAGCATATCTGGTAGGTCTTGCCGGGGTATTGTTCGGGATTTATGAGGTGTTTTTCAAATGAGTGGAACTATGATGATCCAGAGTTGGATCCAACGTAAAGTAATGGCAGTGGTGCAGTTCAAAGATCTCCTGGGAGTGCAACTGATCGGCCGATTCGATAAAGCCCTGCTCCGGGAAGCATTGGATGAGATAGAAGGTGATCAGGTCATTCTGTCAGTTGTCCGGATTTATGATGGGAGGAATATTCCGGCCTTGTGTGTCTTCGGTCCGGGAGAGGATCGGAAGACTGTTGCCCTGGCATCAACTGATCCAAGTTCCGGGAGTCAGAGGAAACTGCAGGAATGAAATACATACTTTCTTATAGTGCGTACCTGATTTCAATTTGTGGATATTACTTGTCCTACATGTAAAGGGTCTGGGAAAATAAATCCTATACCTGGAAACGAATTTACGAAAAGATGCCACTTTTGTCATGGATTTGGAAAAATTAAGACAAAATGTAAAAGATGTGGTGAGGAAGATGCTGGATATATTAAGGCAGGCAATGCCTTTCTATGCAAGTCATGTAAACATGGGGAAGTGGAGATTATCCAGATTGATGATGTACTACCTACCATTTAAACCTCTCTCACTATTATTACTCAATAACTATAAGATTCATTAATAAAAAGTCCTCAAAGTATACCCTTTCTGATTTTATTGAGATATCTTTGGAAAAAAATGCTAATATTAATTGGTGAAATTTTAACTAACAAATATTGTCAATTCTTCTATTGCCAAATTATTCACAACACAATTATCCAAATGTACAATTCCACCGAGTTCAACAGTTATTGCGGGCCTCAATTGCTTTAATATTGGATCATCGGAATTCAATAAGATTACTCGAGAAATATCTATAATCTCTTCTTTATTGAGTAATGATTTTATAATTTTTACAATATATTTTAAGATTTCAAAATCATCTTGTCTTATCCAGTCCGCACTAATTAAGATATCAAAAAACCCTTCAGAATCACTTCTCCGAGCTATTGCAAAAAATTTAATATTTCCTTTTTCTTGAGAAATTGTATTTATTATCTTTTTAAATTTCTCCTCTAATTCGGTCATAATATTCCTCGAATTTTTTGAACAGAATCTATCATATTTTGCGCATCATTCTTTTTTGCAGATCCAATTTTTCTATATCTAACTTCAGGATCCCAAGAAGCAATCACAGACCATTCAGCAGTATAATCCAGTTTTATTAATTCAGCACAATTTGAATTTTTCAGTAAAGTATCTAATTTGTGTGTTTTTAATTCAAAGCCTGATTGCGAACAAAAAGAACAAAATTCCCTTTTGGATTCAGGAAAATCTGTCGAATAGTTTTCACAAATTTTTACTTTTAATGCAATTTCAATCGAATATCCACATAGATACACTGCTCCATCATATCTATGACATTTATTAAGGATTTTCGATTCTTCAAATCGTGAATTAGATACCTTCTTCATATCAGATATTGGGATCATTACGATCACAGAGGGTGAGTTTCCCCGCCATTTAAATCTCTCGCTTTTCTTACTCACTGATCACAGGGGTTTCACCCCTAACAATAGCGATACCATACCATCGTCGATACAATACCATAAAATCTGAGACGATCCAGAACGCACTAATGGCCATTAATGCAATCGAGAAACATAATTTAGAATCATTAGCATACGATCTCAAAAACTCCGGCAAATCGTATGCTGAGATAGCTGAGACACTTTCTGAGACGGCCGGAGCAAAAATATCCAAGTCGATGGTCTTCCGCTATTTTGAATCAGACGAGAACGTCCGGGAAGAAATCGTTCAGAACATCATCGACCGGAATGAAACCCTGGTCGTTACCTCCATGGCTCAAACCCTGGATGTCAATGCCTTCCGGATCCGGCTGACTTCCTCACTCATGGCCCTGCTGGAAACGAAACTTAAGCAACCATACCAGGACGGAAAGGAGATAGCCGCCCTGGCTAAGGAGATCCGGGAGAGGCTGAAGACTTTGATCAGCCCTTCTCATCGCTCTCATCTCCCGGTGCAGTCGATCACAACCTGGGGGTGACTTTGACCGATGACCAATTTCTTCAGCTTATCAGGATCCAAAGAATTCCCCGGTTCTGGATCACCAGGGATTAGAAAACCTGGAAAGAGAACTCCGGTTAAATGGGAACTTGTTCTTTTCCTTTTTTACAAACACCATAACCGGACGAGTGATCATCAGAACCTTTTCCTTCTCAGAGATCCGGGAGATCATCACAAATCCACAGGACAAACAGGAGCCTTGGTTCTATCTTCGGAGATATACTGAACAATGGGAAGAGGGGCCGGTCATCAAAACAGAATTGTACTCGGACTGAAGATATAACCCTTCAATCAAACCGGTTCGATATAAGAACTACCCAATTAATTGGGATATCTCGGTCATGCATGTTAAGGTCAACTGCCTCAATGATATGCTCTGGGGAGTTTCTGAAGTATACACGGCTATCGACTGGTCGAAAGGTTACAAAGAATTCCTGGAAGACTGGATGAGACTCGTAAAGGCCTACTCCCGGTTTGCATGGAACGCCACAATCAAGGGCAGGCCACAGTCAACCAGTTCTCTGCCAGCCTGGAACAGATGCTGAACCCAGACCCTAACGTTGAAGGATAAGCTCCGGGTGTCTTTGTGGGTAACCAGAACACAACTATGCAGCCGTACAAGTTCTCCGGAGCGACTACAAATATCGATGATTCATGTCGTTATATGCTCATGGTTGGTTCTTCCACCGGGACTCCAGAACATCTCCTGGCTGTGGATCCATCTACATCAAACCTCGCAACATCAAAGACCCTGGAACATCCATCGGAACTTCAATAAAAGGATAGGCAGGGACTTTGGGCCGATATATTCCAAAAAATCTGTCAATATGTAATCAGTCAATCCGCTCTTGTTAAAAAAGATCTCATCGATGGAACCAAAGAAGAAGATGAATACGGAGAGGAAGGTGTCGTTCTTAAAGGAGAGGACGAAAACGGGAACACTACAGAACTCTCCAAAAAGGTCACAATCTCATTCCCGGACATCGTTGAGCATGATATCCTTGAACAGATCCAGGCTGTGATCGATACCGCAACCCTGAATGGTCAATCCCTCGCTGGAACTCTTGACCTGAAGACCATAACCCGGCTGCTGCTCCGGATCCTGAAAGCAGATGATGCAGACGACCTTCTACAGAAGTTATTTCCAAACGATGAGTTGATCATGCAATGTGCCGGTACACCTACAGGTGTGCCCTGGCAACAGGATGATAAGGCACAAGACAGTGATTCGAATAATGACTAAAAAAACAAGGACGACAATCAATTCGAATCTCTAGATCGGGCTATCGCAGCAACCCTGAATCAGATGCAGGTGGCCATGAATGCTTCTGATTCCATTTCTTGAAGCCACTGCTGAATACCTCCGGTTGAAAGCAATCAAGGAAGGAGAGAAACAGGTCATCTATCTAGAAAAGGCAATGGGGAAGGATGTCTCCAAATTTTTCAAACATCAGGGTAATGTCCTGCTCAAGCATCTCCCTGAAACATTTAATCTTTCCTCTTTCTCACATGCCTGGGATACAACCCAGCTTGAAACCTATTTGATATTCCGTTATCTCATCATCAAGCACAAAAGCCGGGCGACATATTTCGGCATCCGGACACTTGAAAGATAATTGTCCATTTCAAATATCCAGGAGGCTAAAAGGCCACGAGTAACAAACCCATTCAATATCTCATTTGATGAGTTTGACCAGGATACATACAACCAGATTGAAGCTCATGCCGGGGAGAGGATCTCTCAAATCAAAGAGACACCCGAACTTGAGTTGGTAAAATCAAAAACTAGCGCGTAAATTTCCATATGAAATAGATCAACTTCTTCTGCAACATTTCCTAAAGTTCGGTACCAACAAATTTGGTTCCCAAAATTCTTGTCTGAATCTGCCATTTTTTACTTGGGTTCGAACATTATTATGAAAAAATTTAACCTTCGAGCGATACCTTACGGTATCCTCATGCAAAATCCCCTTAAATATTGACTAAATTATCAAATTTGAACGTGTATCAATTAATTTTTGCACCCACTCCACAGAATTATGAAATATCTGTTTCATGAACCGTTTCAAATTTCCGACCCACATTTTCGCTCTAATATCGTTGACATAATTGATCGAATCCGCCAATTCCTGATCTGATAATTTTCTCAATGGATTTTTATGCCTAATTATTGCCACTACTTGGTTTAAAGAGAGGAAAATTGATTTTTTTAAAAAATCATGTTGAATCTTCAAAAGCATGAATAAGGATATGGCTGATAGCACAATGTGGTGATGCCATGCAATCCAACTTCTTCCTCGAAAACTATCTAAATCACACAAACCCTTTGCATCTTCAAAATTTCGTTCAATCCAGTAGCGGTTCGCCTGGCATTTTGCCAAGTCTGATGTAACTGCATTGAGCATATTTGTGAATGCAAACCGGACCATATTCTCTTCAGGATCACGAATCATGACTAATTTGACAGGGATATCATAGGGTAATCCATCCTGGCGTCTCCAAACGGTAATTACTGCACAATATACTGTTTTAATTCCTCGATCGGTAAATCTGATAGGTACCGAGTCCCAATATTGTTGAATTTCAGCTAACCACCTCACTTGAACTAGAAAAGTATTCAGTACCTTTGGCTTTGAAGGAAAGCGACCTCTGTTTCCTTGTCGTTCAGGAATTATTAGTACGGGTTCGGTGATGTAAACAAGTGTATCGCTTGGAATATCACAGATAAATGAGACTTTTCTCTGATATAAGCCTGAAATGAACTTTGAATCATTGCCATACAAACCATCCGCCTGTACGTAAAAAAATGGAATTTCTTCAGAGATGAAAGAGTCTAACATCTCTAAAGCTAGTTCAGGCTTTGTTTTGTGTTCAATTCGGTCAAGAGGAATTTCTACTTTCAGGCTTTTTTGGTGATTTTGAACCCATGAGTCGGGCAAAAATAACCGATAATCAATCAAAGTTGAGACATTATCTACACAATAAGACGCAAATACCCCCACTTGGGCAGTACATGTGTGTCCAAGAGTGCCCAGATATTGATGTGATGTTCCAACTGAATCAGGTCCATACTTCTGTTGACCAGTCTCATCAAAAATTACGGCTCCATTTGGACCTAAATGGTGAATGACATTTGTTCGTGTCAATTTCATCACATCTTCGGAGGACCATGGAGAAGAGGAGATAAAATGGCTAAGATCGCGACAAGTTCCGCTTTCGGGAATATTCTCTGCTATCTTACTCATATTTGAGCCACGTGGCAGAGTCAAGAGACCGGAAATATAACTTACCGCATGGTGAAATACACTCTTAATCCTGTTTGTGAATAGTGGAGCATATCCAAATTTCTCTAAAAAGGATTTTGGATTGGCGATACACGATTCAATTTCCTTTGCAGTGAGACTACCTCTTCTGCTGTAAAAATCAACACAACGAAATATATGTGATATTTATATATTTCGATCAAACGGTTCACGACAATCAGGTTTTACCAACTCAAGCCGAACACAGATACATGATATCATTGCCGAGGGTTTCAAAGGCGAACTTCAACCGGATGGAACAACGAAATACAAGTCCTATCAGCAGATTGCAAAGGAGATAAAAGATAAGTTCTCTGATTTTGCTATTGCAGCACCACAGGCCCATATCCGGAATCGTGTTGATCTTGTGGCAGTAATGGAGATTTGGGATGGATATGAGACTTTGAAGACAGGAGTAAGAGACAATCTTGAATCACGGGGATGGAACATTGAAAAGAAATGGCCCACTATGGAAGATGATAAGGTATCTGACTTATGCCGGAACAATCCATCAGCCGTGGATAGACAACAAAGCTGTGTTTCCATCCGGATACCAGTATCCCCCGGGTCACCCTGCCTGTAGGTGTAATTGTCAGAGCAGGATGTGAAGTAGAAAGGAAAGATCCTGTTACCTGCTGACCGGTGGGTTGTGACTCGGAAAGGAAATTCGGTTGCGGATAGGAGGAATCCAAAGTATCAATGATAATTAAAAAAAGGGGTTAGTAGGTTCCATGAACACAAAATGTTGGACCAGATCCATTATTACATGTTGATGAATCATTGTATGTTGAATCTCCATTAGAACAATGACAGATCGGAGTCATTGTAAAACGGATATCTATTGCTCTTGGTTGTATGTATCGTTTCATAAAATGAATTCAATCCTTACAAATAAAAAAGTATCTGGATGATTGCATAGGGATCTAAATTCTCCCACCCTTTATCTCTTCCATTTTATTATCATACTCTTGGATTAGGACATTACTCTAAATTATTATTCCCTTCCATATGGGTATATGATATATTTCAGGCATCCTGCCTACTAGGGTAATTATCAGTCCCGAATAGAGAGAAAATGGGTGGTATGAGTTTATCAACGAACCGGTGTTTATATTATAATCAGAAAGAGGACAAGTCACTGTGTAGAGGAATCCAAAGTATGTATCCTATTGATCATTTGTTGTTTGATAATAGACAGGTGTATCATGATGCTCTAATATCTCCATATCAACATTGCATAATTTACAGGTCGCAGATGGATTAATATGACCACAAACACTTACTGTTTTCTCGTCTAAACCATCTATCTCAACGTGATTCCAGTCATCAATTCTGACACGAATCCGTGCGGTTAGTTTACATTGAGGACAAATGAAGGTCGTATCTGACATGGTATCAAATGCCATATTTAATGAATAGTCTCTGGACCTATTGTCACTTTCGATAAAGAAACTTCCCGCCCTTTATCTCTTCCATTTTTTTCATGCTCTTGCATGATATGGCAGAATCCCTGATCATATCAGGATCTAACGGGTGATGTCATACCCCAATCAGAAGCGGCGTTTCGACCGGACGGGACCTTTCCGGTAAAAATCATCGCCGAAGGCTAGGGCTCATCGGGGTATTACTCGAAGATAGTCCTCTCCGATCTGTTCTGAATTATAGATAGTCACCCAGATGTTCATCAATCACCCAACCAGGTCAGAGATCAAAGAGCGGCCTGAACTGGATCTAAACCAACTTGCATCCTATTTTGTCAATGAATCTGTTGTCTGGAAAGATGACGGGCCATACGGGCCGGGACTTTACCAGGAAGCCTAAGCCCTACCGAACTATGCTGTGTTACTGAAGAAGGCTGCCCCAGTAATCGTAGTTAGTCACTACGTTCTTGGTAAAGCAAAGCAGGATGAGGCTGTCGGTGGGGCTGGGACAATCATCGAGAAGATCGGTGATGTCATCTCTGTGGATCTTGTCACCGTACCGGGAGCCAAGGGATCTAACGGGGCGATGTTCGAATACTTAAAACACTTGGGACAGTAAAAAACGTATCTGAATTGGATTTCAAATTATATGAACTAAACAAATATAATGATAGGCTTATTAACTCCTGTAAGAATTATACAAAGGTACTGAAGAGGTTTTAGAAAAAAAACAAAATACTGCTCTAGAGAATGATACTTTTCTGGATCAATTATTTCAGGCAACATCGAATAATTTATATCTGAAATTCGTTATTCTAATTCCATTATTCCGAGAATTGGGTCGTTTTGTAATAGAAAGACCAAGAATGATTCTACCTGATTCATATAATTCGTTTGAGAAAATGCTTGAGATTTAAAATATGCAGTTAATCTGGAAATTTACTCTACAAAAGGTCCCTTCGGTGCTGGATATTAAATCAAGGTTCTGAATTTATGCCGGGATAGGAATACTCACTCCATTCCGGATGAAAGACATTCGAATCGAATTCTCATTGGTGTATTCTTCGGGAGTGAGCAGAATCAGATCAACCGGAATTTGGTATCGTTCAATGATTTTGTACAAGGCAGGTTTAATCCGTTTTCGTCGTTGGAGTGAATTAAGGTTTTCAAATGACGGAGATATGAGTGCAATGTCTACATCGCTTCCATCAATCGCAGTTCCATCAGATTGCGATCCAAATAGCACCAGTGTTGTTGTTTCTATCCCTAGTTTTCTAGTTTCACTCAAGAGGTCATCTATCAAAGATGTAACTCGCGTATCCATGTTAGAAATTCTCCTGTGTCCTCGATTATTCTCTTTGCCACATCTGCAGTGATCTCGTGAAGGAGGAGATCGAGTACCGGGGGATATCTGACCTTTTCACTTATATCTTTAAGAAGATCCATCAAGTCTTCGAATTGCTCCGGGACTCCACCGGGTATAGCCTGAATGAGAAAATCAAGGTTATGTGTCCGAGGAGGTTGATTGTTGAAATGATGAATATATAGAGCTTTCAAACCTTTTTCCACAGCCAGATGACAACAGAATACAGCTTTAGGATATTTCCCTCCATCGTCATGTTGGATGCGAATTGAGGGGAAGAAGAAATAAACGGGAAATAGGAAGCGGAGAACAAATGAATAATTAAATTAGGGAATATGTAAAATGTAAATAATGTGGAGAATATACCCTTTTTTGTATTTGCAGTTATTAGTATAATTTTTTTAATTTTATCGATTGTTTATACAGATTCTAAAAGGTTAGATAGAGTCTTTCAGTATATTATGCTAATATCTGCATTATCTGCAATTTTTACTTATATTGCTCCATTACAATCATCTGATCAAACTAAATATAATACATCTAATGTTACGTTTCATCCATATACACCAGAACCAATACAAAATATCCCTTGGACTAGGCTAACATCGGATACTGGATGGGGAGTTAAAAGTGAATTTAAATCCGTCGTTACACCTGACGGAAGTATAGTCGTAGTTGGGGGAAAATCTGGAGATTTATCATATAGTAAGGATGTCTGGTGCTCTCATGATAGAGGAAAGACATGGGCAATTATGACACCTAATGCATCTTGGTCCTTACGAGTTAGTTTTTCTTTAGTTTCTTTAGCAGATAATAGTATTTTGTTATTAGGTGGATTAGATGTATCTAATAACAATCAAACTTATTTGAATGATGTTTGGAAATCATCAGATTATGGAGCAAATTGGGAAAAAGCAACAAATATTTCAGAATGGTCTCCAAGAGTGGATACCAGTGTTTTGCTTACTCCTGATAATTATTTAATATTGATTGGTGGATATGATGGAGAAAATTATCTTAATGACGTTTGGATATCTAAAGATAAAGGGACACATTGGTCCCTTTTAACTTCATTTGCTGAATGGTCGCCTAGATCTGATCCTGTTTTATTCAATACACAAGATGGGCAATATTTATTAATTGGAGGTTTTAATTCAAATCTTGGAATTAATGATATTTGGGAGTCTAAAAATGGAGTGAATTGGAATAGAATAAAGGATACTGATTCGTTTTCATATCAAACTGTATCAAACCACAAAGGATCATATTATCAGATTAGGGCAGAAGTTTATGAATCAAAAGATAATTGCTTGAATTGGAAACAAATATCCGGAAAACCAGAATGGTATCCTAGAAGTTCCTATCAATGTTTGTATCTGCCAGATAATTCTATTATTGAATTAAGTGGTACATACGCGAAGGGTAAAAATCCTATCTACAATGAACCAGAACATAAAAATGATATTTGGAAACTTCAACTATAACTATTTTATTCCGTCATTAACATCGCCTGGAACTTAACCTCCCTGGTATGAATGATCTTGTCCACTACCCGGTGATACCCTGGAACCACTACGGGATCCAACGGGAACGCAGAACCTGACGTTCCAGATACCCGCTGGTTCTCACCGGAGAAGAGATCCATCCGACATTCCGCAGATCTTCGCAACTTCTTTAATTATATAAAAAGGTAAATTATTTATCTAAGTACGTCGATCACTGTATATTCAATGAATTTTGATGATATCTTCGTTTCAGGTTCAGATAGAACAATCGGTCATTTAGGATTGGTTGCTGGATGTTATGATTCTTTAAAAATCAGTGAGATCGTAGACAATCTCATCCCTAAAAATGGACAACATAAACTCACTCATGGTGATGCCCTTAAAGGAATGGTAATCAATGGCCTCGGATATATTGAACGCCGTCTTTATCTTTTTCCAGGTTTTTTTACAGACATTGCCGTTGAACGATTGTTTCACCAAGATGTGTGTGAAACCAACTTCAATGATGATGTAATTGGTCGAACTCTTGACGCAATACATGCATACGGTGAAACAGAACTCTTCAATCAGATCATTCTCCCTTCACTGGAAAATGAAGAGTTCTCAATCCATCTTGTTAATGCCGATACAACAAATTTCAGTGTGTATGGCGAGTATGATGGAGAAAGCCAAAGTCAGGAAATCTCAATAACTCATGGTCATCCTAAGGATGGCCGTTGGGATCTGAAACGGTTTTCTCTGGGAATGGCAACAAATCAATATGGCATCCCCCTCATGCTTCAAACCTTTTCAGGGAACGAATCTGACAAGAAAGCATTACTTGAGATAATCAATAAGGTCCGTATGAATCTAAATGCCGGTGACAAAGTGATTCACGTGGCGGATGCTGCATTTTATTCTGAAGACAATATCCAGACATTAGGTCTTCACACATTCTGGGTAAGCAGAGTTCCAATGACGATATCTGAAGCGATAGTTCTTAGGAATACGTCGGAACTCTTCATCCCATGTAAGGATGAGCGATACTCATGGTTTACTGCAAAATCTGAATATGCAGGAATACCCCAGAACTGGACCGTATTTCATTCAAATGAACAACAAAAGAAGAAAGAACCTTATTTCGAGAAGAGAATCCTGATTGAATTTGAGAAGACAAAAAAATCGCTCAAACACTTATGTTCTCAAAGATTTGCTGGTGAACCAGATGCAAAAATGGTTGCAGAAGAATGGATACAGAACCATCCTAAAATAATTTTCAGTTCATTTACGATTGACCAGGTCAGAGAGCGATTGGAGAAAAAACGGGGAAGACCTAAGAAAGAAGAACAGCTTGTGACAAAGTTCATTATTAACGCAGAAATATCTCTCAACCAGGTACTTATCGAACAAGAACGATCAATCCTTGGAAGGTTTATTCTTGCGACGAATGATCTGGATTTGGATCCTGATACAACTTTGAGTTATTATAAGGGACAGTCACAGGTGGAGAAAGGATTCAGGTTCCTGAAAGATAAAACATTCAGGGTTTCAGACGTGTTTTTGAAGAATATTGGAAGAATTCAGGCGTTGGCAATGGTAATGGTTCTCTGCCTTTATGTCTACGCTGTTGCTGAATACAGAGTGAGGAAAGGGCTGAGAGAAGCGAACGAAACCATACCTGATCAGACGGGAAAGCCAACATAAAAACCAACGATGAGATGGATATTTTTCCTTTTCAGAAGGGTAAAAGAAATATCACTTCGAATCGAGGGAATGATAGTCACGAAAGTTTTGAATCTTAATGACATCCTCATAAAAATTATCAGGTTCTTGGGGCCGCATTGTGAAAAATATTATTCGTTATGAGATCTCTGCGGAATGTCGGATTATCCATCAAAATGATGTATCTCATGGATATCTAACCAGAATGACCTGATAATTTCATCAGATACTATTCCGGGTTATTCAGATTCAGAAAAAAAAATATTGTATCAAATCTCATTTGTCGTTTATAGTTTCCAGCATTTGTTTGTATAATAATCAATTCTGCAAACTTGTTCATTGTCGACTATTGGCGAAAAAGACCCCCATCAAAGATTCCGTCAGAATGATTATTCTAATTCTTTTTGCGACATACTATAATACGACTACATAAGATAATATCACAATTAAAGACGGATGTACTATCCGCATAAACATTAATAATTTATCAAGCCATTACCCCATTCTTTGCACTATTGGGCTAATTTCACCAGTCTGTTTATTAACTTCATTTTTATTTAATATTATGAAGTTTGCATTACATATTATCTCATTAAAATATTCGATTGTAAAATGAATAATATCTCCATTTTGAATTTGATCAAAGTTTTTTATAATATTTGACTTTTCAGGATTAAATTGTAAAGGCCATTTTATTCGACCATTTTCACCCAATTTTACATACACAGATTCAATAACCGGACTATAATCGGAAAAAACTTGTTCTGATGATACAATTTCGATTCCTATTTTGACTGGGTATCTTTTATCTTCAAATCGAAATGTACCGTTATCTTCAGCACCAGATAAATCCATACTCTCATTTGGATCCATAAGAATTCTTACTTCGTTTACTCATATAATAATAATGATTAAACTTTAATTTTTTGAGAAGACCCTTAAATTACGATAAAATTGAGTTATCTTGCTATAACATTAGTTATATACAAAGCAGCTGTCCCTGATCCTTCATCACGGACAACACCGATCTCAACTAGACGTTTTATACTTCGTCTGACATGTGAGTAAGAACGGTATTGTTTTGCAAGATATGTACAAACATCTCCTTGTGAACATCCCGGGTGCTTTTCAATAGTTTGTTTGATCAATTCCTCAATTTCACTAAACTCTTTTCTGTTCATAGGATCCTCCTGATGGGTGATGCCATATGGGGGCTCCTCCAAAGTATATAGATCTTGCTATTTTTCTTTCAAATTCAGAAATCGGGCATTTTTTCGTCCTTTCAAAATTAGCGAAGTACTGATATTTCCAGATACAAACCCTCTGGTTTTCTGAGTGTTGTTTCCTTCAGACTGTGATCCGAACCCAAGCATACCGGAACCGTTCACAACGGTTCCCCCGGTCAGTCCGGATCCAACAACCCGCGAGATCTCATAACTTCCGTTCTGTAGCATTCCCGTGGTATACAGATCAGATACCTGGGCGGCCTGCACCCGGGATTCAGTCAGAAATGTACACGCGACTTCATCCAACACCGTTGGATGAGTTCGGGAATTCGTATAATCAGATGCTATGATAGGACCGCTTCCTCTAACTATCAGGTCAGTCTGAAATTCCTCATCTCCGGTAATGGTCCTGGACAATTGAGAGGTATCCACTGCCATAACCCGGGATGCAAACGATCCATTCTCGTTATTCCCGGAGCTCGCGATCATCATCGTTCCATCAGTTGAAATGGACGTACTGACATAATCAGCACCGACGAAAGCCGCGAGGACCAGGAAAAAGCAACCAGAAATTATAAACTTCCAATTTATTTTTCCGCCTCGGTTCGAAAAAAGAGAGAAGTTTATGCGAGAATCGCCACGGTATCAGCCCAGGACTCGATACCGGTGAGGATCGAATCAGACTCGTAGCTTGAAACGGTCAGGCTGTCGCGTTTGAAGGTGACATTGTAATTTTCACCGTTTGAAGCATGACATTTCAGGGTGCAACTGAATGAATCCTCTGAACTGTCGTGTGAAGGAGTCCCGCCCATCGCGGTACCAAGTGCAGCGGTCCCCACGATTGTGGTGATATCAGTGCTGAACGCTGCGGAAGTTGGAGCCTTCACTGAGATCTGACCGACCGTCTTGGCCTCTCCATTTTCATAGACGATCTTCCCTGAGTAATACTCAGATCCCCGGACAACAGCGGCAACGGCCTTACCGGCTGAAGTATATGCGACACAACCCCAGGGGTTATTATCGATCACATCTTGGACAAGAGCCAGGAAATTTGCAATGGTCTCAATCGGAGTGGTATGTTTCCTCTCCGCTGATTTTACTGCACCTTTCGATACAAAATCTGCCATTTTTTTTCCACCGGGATTATACTGGTATAAATAGATTTGGCCTTAACATAAATAAACGAAAAAAATGGAAGTGAAACGGGGGGGGATCAGGAGGAAAATTGTATTTTAAGGCTGTCTATGTGTGGGGAAGAAAAAAATTCAACTGGTTGAGTTACTATGCCTGAACGGGATTCACCTTGTGAAAAACAACCTGGGAGCATCGGAACTTCAACCTAAAACCCACCTTCTTCAGCGGGATGAATTATTATCGAATATTCACTCAATTTTAATCCTCAAGAAATTTCAGGTATAATTTAGTGAATAATATGATCAGAGATACTCAATCCTGGGCACTCCAAGTTCATCAAAATGGGTATCATTTGTGACAACGGTTGCCTGGACCTGAATGGCAGTGGCTGCAATTATTGCATCTGCGAGTGATATCTTTCGCTTTTTAAGATTTCCTGCAGAGATTGCAATATTAACATCCACCGGGACAACCTCCAGGGCAGTATTGAGCAATGCATGAATACACGCTTCACCTTCGCGTTTCATATCATTGCGAATATACAGATAACTCAATTCGGAAATGGTAATTGTAGAGATATATCCCTTCCGTGCTCGATCATCTACTTCTTCCAGATATGAGCCGATGATATCAGAATTATTTTCATCGTTAAAAAAAGTGAGCAGAGCGTGAGTATCAAACAGAAGAGGGATCATCTGTTCTACTGCTCCATCCTTCTCTCAAATCTTTTAACTCATCTTTCCATTTTTTTAAAGGAAACGCCCCTTTTAAATTATTCAGACGGTAGATTGGTTTTAGTGTGATCGTTCCCTTCTCATTTAAGATCTGGAAGTTATCTCCGCTATGGATGCCGAACTCCTGCATTATTTTATCAGGTATTTTGATAGTTCCATCTTTAGAAATAACGACACTATCCATGTGATTCTAATAGTATGCGTTATTACATATTCTTTGTTCCGAGGTAAGGTGGGCGGGACATGGCATATGGACCTCTCCAATCCACCGGGACCCATAACGCCGTCTTCTTCCCCGGACTCGCAATAATGTTCAGTACCTGCCGAACAATAGCACAATACATCTGTCCTCCAACCGGGATATAAAATTTAATCGCGAGTTGACGTACAGAAAGGCTACTGATCCCCTCTTGCAAATTCACCGGATCGAGGGGAAGTTCTACAACATTCGAAATGATAATTACCACATCTGATACTGGGATATCATGTGTGCCCACACCATCAATTTCTATCAGAACACAATCCCCGATGATCCGCAGTCTCCCCACTTTTTTTTAACGTCTCATAGTACCAGACCATGATCTTCTCCAAGGGAGATCGGAAAGAATAGATCTGAAAAAATCACACCTTCCCGGAGATCGCATGAATAATATGTCGGTTCACTGTTCCGTCATCCCCGAATAATTTCGGTGATTCATAACAGGTCCGACCAAACCGGAGAACCGGATCCTCTTGAGGGAAACACCCGAGAACCCGGAGATCAATAATCGACTCTTTTGTCTCCAGGTCCTTCTCTTCAAAATCTATACAAAGCCCTTTCAGTGTCGCTTTCAGTTTGTCGCAGTTCGGGCAGGTTTTCATTGTGTAGACAATAATCTGATTCATAATTCACCTATGCAAGTCGGGCCGTCGCTCCGCTCCGGCCCTCCCTCCACTCATTCATTCTTTGGACAATTCACAGGTATCAGGGATATTCAGCGGATCAGGTATCGGATGGTGTGTTTTATCACAGTAAAACCCGGACCTCCCAATCATAACAAACGGGCAGGTTTTACATTTTTCAACGATAATGATCCGAGTGGCCATTACCGGAGAACCTCCATAGTACAGATAGAAGCCTCATCTGCATACCGCCAGATCCCCTGATCTATCCCGGAAAAGAAGATCTCCTTACAAGCTTCGGTATCGACCAACGCATCATTACAGTCGATGAGATCCGCTCTCGGAATAATTTTGTACGCCTCTGCCAGTTTCGGGAACTTAAAGCCTCTACCGAAACCTCGTGACAGTTGACAAAAGGTGGTAGAGTTCACCATGGTGCAGAATTGCGGCTTCGACAGTTGATTACTGTTAATTTTTGCTCTCAAGCATTCGCTTCTGATAATATTCCGGTCATACTGCAGATTTTGACCAACCAGAAGATCAGCATCTTCTTCAGTTGCAGCAATGCAGAGATATCCTGCATGTTCAACGGTAGGCCGCTGTTGTCTGCATGCCGCTCTGGCATGGATGCTCTACAAAAAACTGGAATGAGTTATGATAAGATCGGAAGTCTGATCGGTATGGTGAAAGGTCAGTTCTCTGAAATCCACCAAAGAAAGATGAAAATGATACTCATGGCAAATTTGAGACCCTGATGAATAATTCCTACCAAAACCATTCACATATTAGAATGAACAGGCCAGATCTATTTCTCCTTTTTTTATCGTGTGATATCAGTCTGATACGAGAATGTCTTTTGTAGAAGAAGTGAAAAGCCGTCGACAAGCACAGAAAAGATAACTGATTACAAAGTGATGAAAAATGAAGCCCATTTCTCTCATTTTCTAGTTGGGCTTAATAAATTATTTTTTAAAGCCGCTGGAGGGACTTGAACCCTCGACCTGCTGATTACGAATCAGCCGCTATACCGCTAAGCCACAACGGCGTGCCTATATATGTCCATCTCCAGACATAAAAAAAAATCGTTAGATTATTTTTACGAGTACCCGGTCATTGAAGTTACGTTCTGTGCCTTTTCCTGTGATGCCTCAAGTGGCCGGAACTTCTGCTCGTATTCTCCAACAGTTCGCTGAAGTACCTGAAGCAGGTTCTTTGCATGGGTCGGAGAGATACTGACCACTGCTTTGCCTCGTGCCTGGTTAATTCCCGGAATCTGGTGAAGGAACATGAACGTAAACTCATCCTCTTTATAAGCGATCTGGATCATATTACTGTATACGGGCTCCAGGTTCGGGGGAATAGTCACCTGAATCTCATTTGAGGTCATACCTACATCTTATATGGGATCTGCATTAAATTGACCGAATCGAACAATAAAACCGGAGATGCGATCCCGATCTCATCTCTCATCCAGGCATACCGGTGTCCACGAAGGTTCTATTTTTCAAGACATGATACCATCCAGGCATCTGGAAAATACATAATCTGCAAACAGGTCTCACTCTGTAAAGATCAGAAACCTGATGAAGACACTCTCTGGGACGAGATCTCTCTGATTGATCCCGGAGTCGCGGCCGACCTGAGAGAATACCTTTCACTGTGCCTGGAGATGAACTCTCACACACCCCGGATCAATTACACAGACTGTGATATCCCGGTGAACTCTGACCGGTACGGGATCTATGGTCTTGTTGACAAGTATGATTCATCAGAAAAGATTATCTCAATCGTCCGAAACTCCGGTGCTCCGGAGTTTGGGTGCTGGTCAGATGACCGGGTCAGGCTTGCAGCATACCTTCTCTGCCTGAAGGAGTCGGCAGGCCTTGACATTGCAGGAGGATACATCGAGTATATTCCTGACGGGATAGTCAGGTACTGTGAACCACAACCCCGGGACCGGCGGAGAATGTTGCAGGCATTGCGAATGGCCCAAAAAGTGTTGAAGGGGGATCTCCCGGAAAAGCCGGTTCATGCTCCGTGTAAAAATTGTCTGTATACGGATCAGTGCAACCAGGACAAGCCCCGGACCCTGTCAAGTATTCTCTTCAAGAAGTGAGAGTGACCTGATGAATTCTCCCTTTGCTTCCCGGGTGGTTCCAACGATAAGCCATTTTTGATCGCCGTGCTTCTCCACGATACCCTGGGCCTCTATCCTCTCCCCTTTTTTCGCCTGACCGGTGTAGGTATGGGTAAAAGATAGCACACGAGTGATCTCCGGGTGAGATACTTCAAAGATTGACGGGCTGTCATACACAAATGTATCATCGGTGACTGTTGCCTCAATGGTTGTGGTACCAAGAACCTCCCCTTTACGCATGACAAAACCTGGCAGATCATCATACCCCCGGGAATATAGCAGGTCGAAATATGTACCATCTATCTGCCCGCGGTTCCATTTCCGCTGTTCATGAAGAATGAATTCGTCATACCCGAGATCCGGATTGCGTTTTTTATACACCGTCTTCCAGAGTGCATCATCAAGGTCTTCGATCTCACCTGATTCGATCCCTTGTCTCAGCCGTTCCTGTGCATGAGAAAACCACTTGCCGTACACAACACCATCAATGTCTGAACCGGAATCTGCGATTCCGCACAGTCTTGATCCGGTGACACCAAAGGTGCCATCAGGCAGTGCGAAGATCTCCCTGAACCGCTGTACCTGTCCGTCCCTTGCCGCAACTGCTGCCAATTGTTCTTCAGGTTTGAGGATCTCGGTGATATCTGAAAGAGGGATCTGGTGGACAAGGCCCGAGTACTCAGGTTTCTTCTTTTCTATAAGATCATACGCCTCTTCAAACGCGACCTTCCTGTATCGTGTTCCGGTTGGGTCAACCCGTTCGCCTGCCTGATCAGGGATATACCTGAGAACGCATCCGGCGCCACCGGCTGTATCATAAGCTGCAACTGCATACAGCCAGTTATCTGCATCACGAACAAAATCGCGGATTCGAAGTGGCCGTGAGTTCATTTAAGCCACTCTGCAAGTAATGCGGCTATCCGCTCAATGTCTGCACCAGGACGAATGATCTCCATGTTCACGAGGTCCACCACTGTTGAGGGGGTACCCCTGAGTGCCCCGACATCAATGGCAAGATCATGCGGAACCAGGGCATCGTTCACCGTTATCGGTGATGGTGCCCCCGAAAGGTTTGCACTCGTTGCTGTTATCGGGCTGTCAAACCTGTTGATGATCTCAAGTGCCACATCCTGTGCCGGGTATCTGATCCCGATGAGATTGGTTCCCGCGGTCAGGAGTGATGGAAGCACAGACCGGGCTTTCAGAACCAGCGTTACCGGCCCTGGCATGAACTCATCAAGAAACGCTTCTGCAATCTCATCCACATAGGCGACGGCTGCGATCATATCACGGTCACAGACCGCTATCGAGAGTGGCTTATGGTATTCGCGACCTTTTGCTTCGAACACCTTATGAATCGCCTCTTCTGAAAGGGCGTCAGCCCCGAGACCATAGAGTGTGTCGGTCGGATATACAATCAGTCCATCCTTATTGAGGACTTCAACTGCTTTTTTGATCTGTTCTTTCAAAATTTTCTCCCCTGAACCCGGTATATATTGAAGACTGCTATTGACGAGACATGCATAACTGCAAAGACACCGGCCTGTATTGGATCTGTCACAACCAGGTCTGCATGATCAACAACCGTTCCTGCCATGTTGAGAGCAATCACTGGAATTCCTGATGCCCTCACCCTGTCAACTGCTTTTGAGACCTCTCCCCCCATCAGGGAACCGGCAAGGACAAGCATGGAAGCTCTGGGCAACCGTGAAACCGCATCAACTGCCTGGGCAAGTGTCTTCTCACCGACGAGCGGGATGGTATCAACAGATATCTTCTCACCCCTGATATTATGCCGGTCAGCCTCGTTTACCGCTCCCAAGGCGACCTGGGCCACCTGTGCCCCCCCGCCGATGATGATCACCCGCTTTCCGAATATGTCTCCGAACGACCGGTGAATGATGACCTCACTTACCCCGGGAAGGTTCTGAAGACTGGTGATGAGATGATCCTCGATGATCTCTCCTTCGAACTCAACATAGAGTTCTTCATTCGTTTCATCACACTGTCCTTCACAGGCATCAAGATGTATCATGATGATGTTTGCCTGGTGTTCGGCAAACACTGTGGCAATATCTTTCAAGACCCCTGACTTGTTTCGTGCAATGATACATACTGCCTTGAGACCTTCTTCAGATGCCGTTCTGAATCACACCCATATCATGAATACCTGAATTTTCACTCTGTTCCTGATTCCAGAGTAGAGTTGGCGTTCCAAAAGATAGAATTTTCCTCGACATGAGTAACAAATGATGGTTATGGATCACGCCTGTGCATGATCCCCTGAAGAAGCATCTTGATAACCATACCTACGGCGAAGAGGCAGAGCAGCAGGACAAACCACATCAGCACCCCGACATTATCCTGAACAACCGGAACGTTTCCCAGGATATACCCTCCGAGCACAAGTCCTCCTGCCCAGAGAACTCCTCCTGCTATGTTGTAGATCAGGAACCAGCGGTAATGCATGTTTCCGATTCCAGCGAGGAACGGGGCAAAGGTCCTGATGTAAGGTACAAACCGTGCCACCACGATGGTCGCTCCTCCCCATCGTGCATAGAACTCCCTGGTGAACTCAATCCATTCGCCTTTTACGAATCCTGAGAGTCTCCCGGTCATCATCCTCTCACCGGCATATCGCCCGATCCAGAAGTTTACAGTATCCCCAAGGATGGCAGCTACTGCAACGATGACAAGCAGCGTCGGGAGATCAAGCACCCCGGATCCTGCAAGGGCTCCTGCAATAAACAGGAGTGAATCGCCAGGAAGGAATGGAGTTATCACAAACCCGGTTTCGCAGAAGATTATTATGAACAGGACAAGGTAGATGAGCGGTCCAAGTTCACCTGCCATCTGGGAGAGCGAGTGATCGAGATTGAGAAAGAGATCGAGAGGATTGACGGACATGCTCATAGGAGATTGTCTGTACCTCCTCATGAGGCTTCCCGCTTGTCAGGAAAAATTCAATGATAATAGTCTGCCTGATTCATTGTTTCATACGACTGTCGATAGGAGAATCATACAGAATGCGAAGACTCAACGCAGATGTGAAGACGGTTTTTCTTGTAATAATCAGACAGGCTAATATCAGGAGAAGACATATGCAGATCATCCATGATCAGGAAAGTACTTACTGCAGTTGACGGTTCACCTGAAGCAGACACCGCACTTCTGAAGGTGATTGAATATCTCAATCCCCAGGATATTGAATTACACGCGATTTATGTCATCTCCCCATCTAAATATGCAACAATTGAGGGAGCGGCCGGGTATGAAGGGATCTCAACGCTTCATGAGATCCGGGATCGGATCATCGCAGATGAGAAAGAGATGGTGACCGAGAGGGTGAAGAATATCGCCCACGATCACGGCATCACGATCAATCTGCTGGTAAGGCTCGGAGACCCGCGGAGTGAGATCCTGAAAGCTGCAGATGAGATAGGGGCAGACCTTATTGCAGTAGGTTCAACCGGGAAAGGTCTGGGCCAGCGGATTCTGCTTGGCAGTGTCAGTACCTACATCGTTACCCATGCCAGGATCTCCACGATTGTGATCAGGTAACGCGAGCACCAAAGCGTTCCCAATATCCACCTACCTACCTTTTATACTCCTGTGCAGAGTATTGCCCATGCTGCCCCAGACTCTTCTCTCACTGCTGCTCTGTTTGTTGATTCTGGTCTCCGGATGCACAGCACTAGAAAAGTCATCTGATTCTGTTTTTTCAGGATCCAATACCATGGATACCTACGGCTCAGCTCAGGAGGCAGCCGCTCCTGCTCCGGCTATGGCAGAAAAACGGATGACTGGTGGAACAAATCCGGTTGCAACACCATCAGGATCGCTCTCACCATCAGAACAGAAGATCATCAATACGGCAGATCTCTCCCTACAGGTTCCTGATGTCAGGAAGGCCGCGGAGTCTGTCAGAGAGATCGCCGCTTCTGTCGATGGTGCTATTCAGTCTTCATCAGTTTCAGCAGGACGCGAGGATCGGTACACCGGTGTTGTGACCGTTCGTGTTCCTTCAGCAAAGTTTGAGGAGACCCTGAAAGCTATACAGAGTCTTGGTAAAGTTATCACCAGCAGTGTCACAGCCCAGGATGTCACCGAAGAGTATGTCGATCTTGATGCCCAGAAGACTGCTCTGACAAACCAGCTCGCCCAGTATAACAGGATCCTCGGTCAGGCAGTCAATGTCTCTGAGATTCTTGAAGTTCAACGTGAGATCGAACGGATCCAGGTTGAACTCGACCGGATCACCGGGAAGATGAAGTACCTGGACAACAGGGTTGCCTTCTCTACTCTGACCATCCGGCTCTCAGAACCAGAGTCTGCGGTCCCTTCAACAGGGTATTCAATTTCATCAGTAATAAGTGAAGCCATATCAGGATTTACTGAAACTGTTGTCTGGCTGGTAGTTCTGATCATGACACTGCTCCCCGTCATCATCCTTGCTGCTGCCGGATACTTCATCTATTCCAGATGGAAGATCCGGCGTTCAGGCTGATCTTTCTGATCTATCCTATCCATTTTTAGCTTTAGGGTACACGAATCTATGACCTGCAAGGTCAAACCTGTTGTATGGATCAGATGCAGGAAGTGATGGTGCTGCGGGATGTCCTGATACCGGGAGGCAGGGTATGTGACATCACACTCTCCGGGGGAAAGGTCACTCATATCGGTGCATCAGAAAGAGCAGATACAGTCTGCAGGTGCAGTGATCTGCTCGTGCTTCCTGCAGGTATCGATATGCACGTGCATATGCGGGACGGGTCCCAGGCACACAAAGAGGACTGGGAGTCAGGTACAAAAAGCGCTCTTGCAGGCGGTGTCACGGTTGTTATCGACCAGCCGAACACAATACCTCCTGTTACAACCGGGAAGATCCTACAGGACCGTGCTCACCTGGCAGAAAAACAGACCTACTGTCACTTTGCCATCAACGCAGGAGTAACTACAGATGCAGACCTTGATGGTATGTCCCGTGCAGGTGCGATGGCATTTGGCGAGACCTTTGCAGGCCCCTCAAGTTATGGTGAGGCATTATCACGTGACGATCTCAAATCAGCCATTCATAAAATCAGGAGTCTTGACGGGCTGATAACCCTCCATGCAGAGGTTGTGCAGGAGGGTCAGGATACCACTCTTGCTGCTCATGATACCCTGCGATCCATTGCTGGTGAGCGGGAGGCAGTGAGGATGATCCGGGATCTCACCCCGCCCGGATCACGGATTCATTTCTGCCATGTATCAGCTGCTGATACGATTGCAGATATCAGGGAACAGGGTAGTGGAACTATCGAAGTTACTCCTCATCATCTCTTCCTCTCTCATGAAACCTGCGAACCTGAAGATACACATGCCAAGGTGAATCCTCCAATCCGGACAGAGGCAGAACGGAAGAGGCTCTGGGAATGCTGGGACTCGATCGATGTCATTGCTTCTGATCATGCCCCCCATACTCAGCAGGAAAAGTCAGCAGGTTTCCATGATGCACCATCCGGGATACCGGGAGTTGAGACCATGATTCCTCTTCTGATGGCAGAAGTGCTAGAGGGGCGGATACCTCTTACCGACGTAATACAAAAGACCTCAACAAGACCTGCACAGATACTCGGGATTGAACCAGCCGGGTATCAGCCGGGAATGCGTGCCGATTTTGCGCTCTATCCAAAGACCTGTAGAAAGATTCGTGCAGACGATCTCTCATCCAAAGCTGGATGGACTCCGTATGAGGGCATGGTCGGTGTATTTCCCAGTCAGGTTATCATGTCAGGGCAGATTGCGTGTGAAAATGAGAACTGTATCAGAACAGATCCCATGTGGCTGAAGGGAAGAGGCTATATTCCGGAGAAGTGAATAGTGTGGTGTGCCTTCCTCATTTCCATAGGTCCCCGGGAGATCTAATGAAGACTCAAGATATGATCCATGGGACAACCCGGAAATGGTACATATTACGGCACCGCCCGGCAGAGGGCGTTTAATGGGTGAAGGACGGCAAAAGCCACTGATGAACACCATTTGTTAATGCCGGGTGACAACTCTTATGACCACTCCTGATGAGATCAGGTCTGCACTTCTCGCTGTTGACGGCGGGACTATTTTTACGATCGAAGTATCAACCGGCAGCCGTATGGAACGGTTCCCCACCGGGTATAACCCCTGGCGTCAGGCGATTGGTATCCAGGTAAAAGCCCAGGCAGTTGAAGGAAAAGCCAACAAAGCGATCATCAGTCTTATTGCTGAAACCCTTGCAGTACCGAAGAGTGCTGTGCAGATAATCAGCGGGCAGACATCCTCGATCAAACGGATCAGGGTAGATGGGATCACTGATGTGACCCTTGGGCAGAGTCTTGCTGAGCTGATGTCAACGTTTTCGTAGTTTTTTTGACTGGTTCTGCAGCTCATCATCGTATTGTTTAAATACTTTGTGAGAGACTGTCTTGCCATATTATGATACTTATTATTGCTCGCGGAGGTTGTGGGATTGTATGAGCAGGAGACTACGAAATACCGGATTCACCTTACCGTTCAGGCAGACGGGGTGGTTGACCGGTCAGACGTAGTCGGTGCTATCTTTGGGCAGATCGAGGGCCTGCTCGGCTCTGAACTGGAACTGCGAGAGCTGCAGCGTCAGGGCAGGCTCGGCCGTATCGATGTCAGGGTTGTGAGCAGGCAGGGCAGATCATCAGGTGAGATCCTGGTCTCCACCTCACTTGATCGTGCTGAAACCGCCATCCTGGCTGCATCCATGGAGACGATCAGCCGGGTCGGCCCCTGTACTGCACAGGTACAGGTTCAGAACATTGAGGACATCAGGGTCACCAAACGGAACCAGATCATCGAACGGGCAAAATCTCTGCTTCTGGAGTTTGAGGAACCTGGAATAGATCCTGACTCCCTCATCGATGCAGTCAGGGAGAGTCAGCGTGTGGAGAAGATAGAGACCATCGGCCCGGATAATGTTCCTGCCGGCCCGAATGTCCTGCAGTCAGATGCCATTATTGTGGTTGAAGGCAGAGCAGATGTGATAAACCTCCTTCGGGCCGGGATAAAGAATGCCATTGCAGTTGAAGGAACCAGCGTTCCGGGTACGATCATCAACATGTGCCACAAAAAGACTGCAACGGCATTCCTGGATGGTGACCGCGGGGGCGATCTTATTCTCCGTGAGCTCCTTGAAGTCACTGACATCGACTTTGTTGCATTTCCTCCCAGGGGAGAGTCGGTCGAGGATCTCTCACGCAAGGAGATCATCAAGTCTCTGCGTAACAAGGTACCGATCGAGTACGTGCTTGAAGATCGTGTAGCCGAGTACCTTTCAAACCGGGGCAAAGAGGAGAAACGAGTTCATAAGAGTGAAGTACCTGAAGAACAGGCAATTCCATCTGAAACATCTGAAGGTTCGATAGAAGAATCAGAATCCTCTGAACCAGTATCAGAGTCTACACCGGCACCATCTGAATCTCCTGTTGAAGAGGTGTCAGAACCTCCGTATCAACCAAGATCGGTCTTTACCCATATCAGTGAGGTTCGAGAAAGGGGAGTTATCAGAATGCTCTCGGGAGAAGGAGATGTGGCACTTGAGATGCCGGTTTCACAGATTGAGGAGTCCGCAATTCCTGACGATCAGACATTTCAGGGAGTTGTCATCGACCAGGATGTCAATCAGCAGCTTCTTGACCAGCTCTCCCTCCTTGGCATCAAATTCCTGGCTGCCCCCTCTTTTACCGGTATAGTCCGTCGACCTGCATCTGTCCGTCTTATTCCCTTCAGATAAGCGAACGAACCTAATATTTTATATTTTTCAGGTCAATGTATAAATGAGGAGTGATAGTGTGCATAAAGAGGAACTGATCTCACTCCATCAGATGCTCATCGACGTGAAGGATTATCTTCAGGAGAATAACCCTGATTCTGACTTTAGTGAGTACGAGTCGCTGAAGATAACTCCTACACAGATTCACCGGAGCAAAGTGGAGCACAAATACGCGATATTTGTGTTGGGAAATGCTATCGCAAAAGCGATGAAAGATATTGAGAATCCTTCAACTGCCCATATGTCATCCCGTATGCAGGAGATGGCTGAAAAAGCTCTGAAGGAGATCGAGTGTGGATCCTGACCCCTGATTGGGTCCACATGTTATTAGCACTGGTTTACTGCTTTTCTTGTTTTCTCTGTCCGACCAAATACTCGGCCAGAAGCCTTGGGATTGGAGCCTCCATACAATGCCAGTTTGGTGTCCCGTTCACTTCCAGAACAGTGTACGAATCGTCATGAATCAGAAGATCAACTCCTCCATAGTCCACTCCTGCACTTCTGGTAGCCCGGGATGCGATGTCATTGATCTCAGGAGTGATGGAGACTGCACTCCCGCATCCTCCCTGATGAATATTGTGGGTCAGGCTGTCTGATACACGCATAATTGCCCCGACTGCTTCCCCGTCAATCACAAAGACCCTGAAGTCCCGGTCGTTCGGGATGTACTCCTGCAGGTAGTATGGTGGAGCGCCGAGTTGCTCTTCTGATTCTACAAGGACAATCCCCACTCCGTCAAATCCGTACACCGGCTTTGAGACCGCCTTCCCATGCTTTCTGATAAATTCTCCAGCGAGGTGACGTGACTCGGTAAAGAATGTTTCAGGTGTTGGAACCCTGTCTCTCATCAGAAGGGCCGAAGTCTTCACTTTGCTTGCGCAGGTGACGATTCCTTCTGGTGGATTGATAACCCTGTTATGGAGGGCGATGGCAGAGAGTGCCTCGAAGTTGTGTCCGTTCTGTCTGATACCGCAGGCCCAGATGGTCTCTCCTTCCATCCCGCATGAGAACGGATCCATTGCTTCAAGGAAGACTGCCCGGTATGGTTCTCCCATCCGGTCAAGTTCATCCAACACCATGCGGGTAGAGTTATCAGATGGAATATCGGTTGGTTTTGGAATTATCGTGATCATAATAAAAGAGGGGTTATTCTGCCGGCTGGCTGAACTTCTTCCATACCTGCTCGCGGTATACCGGGCCGCTGTTGTAGGTGCAGAAGGGTATCAGTTTCCCGTCAGGTGTGGCGTAATGGATGCAGCACCGGTTCACCCGGTCCAGGTCATAGTTGTAGTTATCCATGAAATGCATCGTGCCGATGAAGAGTGCATTCCAGTGGAACGATCTGAGGGAGTCGAAGTTATGGGTGATCAGGGTTTTTCCCAGGATCTTCCAGACATCAAGTCCTTTATTCTTCTCGTCACCCTTAAACTGGTTGTAAAACTCACGCAGCCCGTTGATTGCAACCATCTTCTTGGAGAGTGTACCGCTCTTCTCAAGTTTTCGTGTCAGTTGTTCAATCGAGTTGAAGAACGCATCCACATCAACGATCCGGTTAATTGGAACCATACCCTCTTCCCTGACAAAGATATAGGTTGCAGCGCCGCAGTGCTGGTGTGCTGTGAATTTTATCTGCGATTTTCCTGTGTATGCCTCGACAAAGTCAGAGACCGGAACAACACATGGCACAGGATAGAAATCCTCCTTCAGGATGGCTCCGTCTGTCTGTGATTCGATCCGGTCAAGAAGTTCAGGGATGGTGATCCGTTCTCTGGCGATATCCTCCTGGCTGGCTGCACCGGTAAATGAGACCGGCTGGAAGTTGACACCCCTGATCACCGAGATATTCTCTGTTGCAAACCGGACGATCCCGCCGACCTCGTGATCGTTCTTTGTCTTGATGATCGTGGGCACCAGGACGATCCCGAGTCCGACCTTTTTACAGTTCTCAACGGCCTTCAGATCATGCACAAGTTTGAAGTTGGTCTCCTTTGTAACTCCGTCAAAGTGCAGATACACAGTCTGGAGCCCGGCTTCCTTGAGTTGTCGTGCATAATCCGGATCAGATGCGAGTTTTATGCCGTTGGTAGCGAGCTGGACCTGGAGAAATCCAAGCTCTTTTGCCATACGGAGGATCTCAAGAAGATCCTCCCGCATGGTCGGCTCCCCGCCAGCGAACTGGACTGCCGGAGCCGGGTTCGGTTTTTCTGAACGAAGTACCTGGAGCATTCCTCTGATCTGCTCGAAGGTTGGTTCATATACATACCCGCAGGCCCTGGCGTTCGCAAAACAGAACTCACAGTTCAGATTACACCGGTTTGTCAGGTCGATATTGGCAAGCAGTGTTGTTGAGTGGTGGTGATTACAGATTCCACAGTCATTTGGACAGTTGCTGATATCAGTGGTTATCTGAGGATTATCCAGACCATTACCGGTAATATTGTATTCATCAAAACGCTTGTACAGATCAGCATCATCCCAGTACAGAAACGAGAACGAACCGTGCTCAGGGCATGTGCGATCAATATATATCTGCCCCTCCCGCTCATTGATTTCAGCATCAAGAACTTTTTTGCATTCAGGGCAGAGACTCTTTGTCTTTTTCAGAAGTATCATATCACCCACCACAGGTTTGAGGATAACAGGTTCGAACGCTTGTATCTGTTATTTATGCAGATTAGACGCTTATATTTATTCAGGAGTGGGCATCTATAATCTTCGATCTCCTTCTTATCATAGCATCAGCCTTCTGGGTGATGCTCCCTGCATATGTTCCGAATTCGGCAGCAGCCGCTGTTGGCGGGGGAATCCCTATTGACTGCGGACGTAGCTGGCGTGATGGAAAAAGAATTCTCGGAGACGGAAAAACCATCAGAGGGTTTTGCGGGGGAGTGGCATGTGGCTGTATCGTTGGTCTGCTTCAGATTATGGCGCAGGGGTATCCTGCTTTCTCTGCACTTCCACGGATGAGTATCCTTCCGGTCTTTCTTCTTGCAACCGGAGCACTTGCAGGTGACATGGTGAAGAGTTTCTTCAAGCGAAGAGCCGGCATTGAACGTGGAGGGAGCTGGCCATTTGTTGACCAGTATGATTTCGTTGCTGGTGCATTCCTCTTCCTCTTCATCGGCGATCCAGCCTTTGCGTTCTCCTTCCTCACGCTACCGGTGATCATTACGATTCTTATTATCACCCCGGTGCTGCACCGGGTGGTAAATATTATCGGATACAAAATGGGAGTGAAAGACGTTCCATGGTAGAAAAAAGTCTTAAAGATCTGTTGATCCAGGTTGATGCCATTCGTTTTGGTGATTTTACGCTTGCTTCAGGAAAGAAGAGTTCTGTCTATATTGATATCAAGATGGCAATGACACATCCTGACATCCTGAAAGCGATCGCAGCATCTGTCATGAATCAGGACATTGACTGGGATGTTGTCGCGGGGGTTGCTGTCGGTGGTGTTCCCCTGGCTGTCGCGTCATCACTTGAGAGTGGGAAGCCGTATGTGATCATCAGGAAAGAACAGAAGACACACGGGCTCTCCTCACTGATCATCGGTGACGTGAAAGGAAAACGAGTCCTCATGATAGAAGATGTGACCACGTCCGGGGGATCTGCCCTCTTTGGTGTCGACCAGATCAGACAGGCAGGCGGTGTTATCACCGATATAATCTCTGTTGTGGATCGGGGTGAAGGAGCAGAAGAGACGCTATCAAAGGCTGGAATACGGCTGACACCCCTTGTCTCCAAGAGTGAACTGGTACAGAACTAATAACAGAACTGCTATCAGTGTATGTTCTGACCCGTTTCCACCTTTATGATCTCAATAATCTTCGTTACCTCTTCTGATGAAATTCAGAAGGCAGGGTAAACGAAAGATCGTCAGGGTAATTACGCATGGCCGACAAATAGTCACAGACAGAAAATCAGGCAGGCAACTGCATCATATATCTGATCTGGCAGCTGTCGTCCACGTGTTACTCTTATACACAATGATGCTCTGTATTTCCGGGTTATTGCTGTTCCCGGTTGATATCAAAAAATCCAGAAGATAGCGCATGAATACTACTACTCATCAGGAAAGCGGACAGCAGATGAAGGTCCTCGTCGTCGGGAGCGGAGGCAGAGAGCATGCAATAGCACAGGCTCTCTCAAAAGGCCGTGACATCGTCGTGTACGCAGCGATGTCACGTATCAATCCCGGTATTGCTGCTCTTTCAAAAGAATATCTGATCACCAGGGAGACAGCATCCCGGGAGATCACAGCCTTCTGTACTAAACACCAGATCGGGTACGCATTTATCGGTCCTGAAGTTCCCCTTGAAGCAGGAATTGTGGACTCCCTGAACGCAGCTGGTGTGCTCTGTGTCGGGCCGAAGAAGATGGCTGCACGAATAGAGACCGACAAGGCCTTCTGTCGGAACCTGATGAAGCAGTACAATATCCCGGGTCTGCCAGGGTACCATATCTTCCCGGGTCCTGATGAGGCGATTGCATTTTTGAAGACAACCTCCTCTGACTATGCCATCAAACCGATAGGACTCACCGGAGGGAAAGGTGTCAGGATCATGGGTGAGCATGTTGATCTTGAAGGAGCCTGTGAGTACATCCGTGAGATCAACGGTGGGGTTGTTATCGAAGAACGGCTCATCGGTGAGGAGTTCACCCTCCAGGCATTTGTAGATGGAAATCATCTTATCCCAATGCCACTAGTTCAGGATCATAAACGTGCTTTTGATGGCGACACCGGTCCGAATACCGGTGGTATGGGATCGTACACGCTTCCTGATCACCTGATGCCTTTTATCACCGATAATGAATATAATCTGGCTCTTGGGATCATGAATGACGTGATCGCTGCCCTAGCAGCTGAGGGAACACCCTACACCGGTATACTCTACGGCCAGTTCATGAATACTGCAAAAGGTCCGATGGTTATCGAGTTCAACGCGAGGTTCGGAGATCCTGAAGCGATGAATGTGCTCAGTCTGCTCGAATCAGACATTGGTGATGTTGTCAGAGGAGTTACATCCGGGACTCTTGATGCTACCCGGGTATCGTTTGCACGAAAGGCGACCGTCTGTAAGTACATTGTTCCAGAGGGATACCCTGACAATCCGCATGCAGGTGACAGGATTACCACCGGAGATGCCGGATCTGCTCTCCTCTATTACGCATCTGTTGTCAGGGAAGACGGACATTTGATCACCCAGTCTTCACGGACAATGGCATATGTTGGTATCGGTGATACGCTGGAAGAGGCTGAGAAGATCGCAGAGGATGCAGCATCAGCGGTTCAGGGCCCGGTCAGACACCGCCGGGACGTCGGGACCATGGATGTCCTGAAGAAGAGGATCAGCCACATGCAGGAGATCAGATGAAAAAAGATTTTGTCTCGATTCTTGATGTCTCCCGGGATGAACTTGGCGAACTGATAGCAACCGCCCGCAGGCTCAAGGAAGAGCGGAGGGTCGGGGTGTTTCCTCCGCATCTCTCACAGAAGACGCTCGGGATGATCTTTGAGAAGTCATCCACAAGGACACGAATCTCGTTTGAAGTTGGCATGTATGAACTCGGAGGTCATGCCCTCTTCCTCAACCCCAAGGATATGCAACTCGGAAGAGGTGAAGCTGTCCGCGATACCGCCCGGGTGATGTCCAGATTTGTCTCAGCCATCATGATCAGGGCAAACTCGCACCAGAGTGTGACCGAGCTTGCGGTCCACGCCGATATCCCGGTCATCAACGGTCTCTCTGATTGTGAGCACCCCTGCCAGATCCTGGCAGACATCATGACGATCGTAGAGCACCTTCACCGGATAGAGAAAGTCACCATTGCCTGGGTTGGAGACGGGAACAACGTCTGTAACTCATTGATCCTGAGCACAATTCTCACCGGGATGGAGGTTCGGATTGCATGCCCGGCCGGCTACGAACCATCACGTGAGTTTATTCAGATGGCACGCAGTGAAGGTGCTGTCATAGAACTTGGTACCGATCCGATTGAAGCGGTCAGAAATGCCGATGTTGTGATGACCGATACCTGGGTCTCGATGGGTCACGAGGAGGAGACCCAGGAGCGTGAGAAGATCTTTGGTAAGTACCAGGTGAACATGGACCTTCTGAACCATGCAAAACCCGGGGCAATTGTTATGCACTGTCTCCCTGCACACCGGGGATACGAGATCACCGATGAGGTGATGGACAGCAGCCGGAGTGTTGTATGGGATCAGGCAGAGAACCGGCTGCATGTACAGAAGGCACTTCTGCTCAGGCTTCTGGCCTGAAAAAATAGGATCTATTTTTTCCGGATTCGTCGCGATACGCAGAGCAGGTCCAGGTCTTAAACGACCCGCTTACCAGACTCTTACTCTGTTATCTCACGCTTGAAGATGAACATCGTTGAGATGAACCCGAAGACGATGTTGAGATAGAACATGATCAGCCGCCAGAGCAATATGAAGATACCAAGGGCTGCTGTCGGGACGAAGAGGGCATAGAGTGAGGCAGCCGAGAGTTCGGCTACTCCTGATGCTCCCGGAGTGATCGGGATCATGCTCACAAGGGCGATGATGATCTGGGCGAGCATAGACTCCCAGACTGCAGGAGGGAGACCGAGTCCCATCAGGATCACTGAAGCTACCACGAACTCAGAGAACCAGAAGAGGATGGTGCAGACCGATCCCCATATGAACCCTGACTTCCCGTGTTTTGCAAAAGCGTTGATCCCTGAGCAGAAGTTGTCAAACTCCACATCGGTCCGGGTGATGATCTTCTGAAATGACGGTTTCTTCATCTTTATCTCTATCCAGTGAAGAAAACGCATGACCATCCGTTTTGCCGGATCCGGGTACCTGACAGCATACAGAAGCAGAAGGATAAAGAAGATCAACAGGAACAAGGAGAAGAAGATCACAAAGATGATCCCGCTTGAGAGCGTCCAGATGACGCTGCCCATGATGAAGAGACTACAGATGCTGAGCGCTACGAGCATGACCGCATCAAGAACACGCTCCATGATCACCACGGCAGTTGCATCGCCTACAGACATCTTCGCCTTGTAGAGTTCGTGGATCCTGACTGGTTCTCCTCCTGCCTGACCGGGCGTGAGAGCACCGGCAAGGAGATTGGCAACCACCATGTTATAGCAGTGGGAGAATGGCACCTTGTATCCTAGCGAGAGTGACATCTTCTGGATACGGAGAGCCCAGAGGGCAAATGAGACAAACCTGAGTGCAAGTGCAAGCATCAGGAAGAAGACGTTCATGTGGAGCAGGTAGGTCAGCGTCTCTTCGTTGAATGTGGAACCCACCATCACAGCCAGGATAACTACGCTGATCCCGATTGAGATATACACCCATTTCTTCTGGCTCTTATCCATTGCGTCTCCTGGTATTGATATAAAACTGAATTAGTTGTACCCGGCTGGTATATCTCTTTTATGAATCTTATTCCGGTTTCCCTTCCGTTTCGGTGGGAAAAAGGCCGATATTATCCATAACATGTCCGGCAGCAGAAAGACCGCCATCCAGGTACACTGCCCCGACCAGAGCCTCGATACATTCTGCCAGAACACGCCCTGACGACCAGATATGCATTCTGTTCTCACCGTTTCCCCAGTGAATATACTCATGAAGATGAATTGTTTCTCCTGCTCTTCGAAGGATGGACATGTTGACGAGATCCATTTTTTGTACTGATATCTCGCCTTTATTACTTCCTCCCTGCTCAACGAGCCTGGTGAGGATCAGGAGTTCGATCACCGCGTCACCAAGAGTTGCCAGAGCATCCATGTGTCCGGTGTCCGGGTGGCCCTGCTCCTGGCAGTATGCTTTTCTGCTGAGCGCCCGGTTCAGGATCCCGGGTGCAGCGAAGGTGTGCCCGATCACCTCTTCCAGATCAGGCCGGTCAGCATGATTGAACATGGATTACCTGGAAGCCAGATAATCACAGATGCTCTGTGCAGCTTTCTTTGCCCCACCCATCGCCAGAATAACCGTTGCAGCCCCGGTTGTAACATCGCCTGCTGCAAAGATCTTTGGATGAGCGGTTCTTCCGTCCCCGTCTGCAACAACGTTTCCTGCACGTCCACGTTCAATGCCATCTATCTCGCGGACAAGCACCGGGTTCGGGCCCTGGCCGATTGCCTGGATGACCACGTCACAGTCGAGCGTAAAAGTATCTCCGTCGATCGGTTTTGCTGCCGGTCTGCCGCTGGCATCAAGGTCGCACATCTGCATCCTGATACATTCAACACCGGTCACCACCTGTTCGCCAAGAATCCGTGTCGGGTTGGCACAGGTCACAAACTCGATCCCTTCTTCTTCTGCATGGTGGATCTCTGCAAGCCGTGCGGGAAGATCCTCGGCTCGGCGACGGTATACGAGTGTTACCTTTGCCCCCATCCGTCGTGCAGTCCGTGCCGCATCCATAGCCACGTTTCCTCCTCCGACAACAACAACCCGGCTGGCTTTTGCGATCGGGGTGTCAAATTCTGGGAAGCGGTCTGCATGCATCAGGTTCACCCTGGTGAGGAACTCGTTGGCAGAGTAGACACCGTTGAGATGTTCACCAGGAATATTCATGAAGTACGGGAGGCCTGCACCGGTTCCGAGCATGACTGCATCATACTCAAGAAGTTCGGCGAGTGGGACACTCTTCCCGACAAAATGGTTGAGTTTTACCTCAACACCGAGTGAGAGTACCTGATCGAGCTCTGCCTTCACAACATCCTTGGGAAGTCTGAATGCAGGAATTCCATATGTCAGAACCCCGCCCGGAAGGTGCAGTGACTCATACATGACAACTACATGGCCTTCGCGTGCCAGTTCTCCGGCTGCCGTGATTCCTGCCGGACCTGAACCGACTACTGCAACCCTCTTCCCTGTTGATGGTTTTTTAACCTGGGGCTTTATGCCGGTGCGTCTCTCTTCATCGGCTGCGAACCGTTCGAGCTGGCCGATCCTGACAGGTTTGTCTTTCTTGCCAAGAATACAGAGAATCTCGCATTGGGTCTCCTGGGGACAGACCCTTCCACAGATGGCCGGGAGCATGTTCTGGGTCTTTATTGATGCTGCCGCCTCTGCGAACTTTCCCTCTGCAATCTCTGCTATGAATTCAGGAATATCAATGTTGACCGGACAGCCATCCACGCATGCAGGCTTTTTGCACTGAAGGCACCGGTTGGCCTCTGCAACTGCCTCCTCTGCGGAGAGACCGGTGTCAACCTCAAGAAAGTCGTGAACCCTGACATCTGCCTGACGGTCTCCCATTTAGTTACCCCCCTTGCATGCACATCCCTGCTGATTCCATAGTGCCAGTGCCTCTTTCTCCTGATCCATATAGTAGCGCTGCCTCTGCATCAGCAGATCAAAGTCAACCTCGTGGGCATCAAACTCCGGACCGTCAACACAGGCAAAGACGGTCTTGCCTGCGACCTGGCACCGACACGATCCACACATCCCGGTGCCATCTACCATGATAGGGTTCAGGGATACGAAGGTCTTGATACCTTTGTCCTTTGTTGCCATCGAGGTGATCTTCATCATGATCGCAGGTCCGATGATCCAGACTGCATCGATCTTCCGGTCTGCGATGATCTCTTTTAGGACATCTGCTGCAAATCCGTGACGACCCTTTGATCCATCATCGGTTGTGACAAACAGTTCGTCACAGATCTCTCTCATCTCATCCTCGAAGATGAGCATTCCTGCATTTCTGGCTCCGATGATCCCGATGACTTGATTTCCTGCATTCTTAAGAGCCTCTGTAATGCACGGGGTTGAGGATATACCTGCACCACCACCGACGATGACACAGGTTCCCCATGACTTTATCTCGCTCGGGTGTCCGAGCGGGCCGACGATATCAGCGATGGAATCGCCTGCTGGTATTGCTGCGAGGGCGTGGGTGGTCTTTCCCACTGCCATAAAAACGATCCTGACCAGGTCCCCGGAGGCGCGGGAGATGGTGAGGGGTATCCGCTCTCCGGTCTCGTCGGTGCGGATGATCACAAACTGGCCCGCTTGTGCGTTTCGTGCAACATGCGGTGCCTTGACCCAGATTTCAAAAATCTTATCTGCTATCTCGTGCGTCTTCTCTATTGTATACAAAGATATGTCACATCCGGAAAGCTGCTCGTGTGCCTTATTTATTACCCGTTCAACTTCTTTACTTTACGCACGCGAACTGCTACTCCACGATGTGACCTGATCATCTCATCAGCTGACATCACTGCCCTGCCGGTTGCCATTGCATTCTCACCAACGACAAGGATCTCATCGCCTTCCCTGATTGCAGGATCTGCCTCAACAACACCTGGTGCAAGAATGTCTCCCTGGGGAACAAAGTCGTCGATATACACACGGTATCCGGTCTCTATCATGCCCCATCCGTCAAAGGTTGGTCGTAACATACCTGTTGTAGGTTCGAGAGAGAATATCTGCTGTCTTCCTTTCTTCACGATGAGTTCAGGATATGATCCCTTCACCTCAAGGCCGGGAATGCGGAGATCATATCCGAACTGCATCGAGACCATTCCCCTGAGCAGATGGTTCTTCACCTTCTTCTCACCGGTAAGTGCCTCGCTCAGTTGTCTGAGTGCATCTGCGTCGGTCGGATGAGATGAACAGGTAGACTCCAGGGATACTCCTGCCTGATCTGCAGCATCTTTGGCAATAAGAAGTGCATCACCATCGAGATGTGCGATAACCCTGCGGTACTGGTGCTTCATCAGGTACTTTGCAAGCGTATCAGCGATCTGGAACCGCTCTTCGTGATCCCAGTACCCGGTCACCGGCACATCGTAGTGTGCAGCAGGATATACAAGTTCAATATCCCTGGGAACAAGTCCGAGCGGGGAGGTGAGAATAAGCTCGTGGGCCCGTCTGCTGATCGCCTGCGTGAACTTGTGGTGACTCTGTGAGAGTGAGTAGGGTTTTCTCGCCGAACAAGGCAGAAGAACTGCCACATCTGTGAGGGGAGGAATATACCTGGTGAGCAGCCGTTCTGCGAACCGTTTTACTTCCGGACGGTGAATGCTGTCGCCTGATGATGCAATGAACGGAGTCGGACGGGTCACTGGTGTGTGCTGCTCCATTAGAGGACTTCGATCAAGGTGACGCATGATCGAGACATATGACGGACGCGTTCTCACCCGTCCTTCAAGAAACTCCCTGAATGTCCCTGAACGGATCCGGGTTCGAATCAGTGCAAGTTCCTGTCTGAGTGCATACCTGTTATGCTCCCTGAGATCGCCTGCCTGACATCCGGGGCACGGGCAGAGCCCTTCTTCCATGACAGATTCCGGGTAATCACCATCAGGAAGGCAGAATCTTCCCTGAACCGCCTTGAGATCAACCCCTGTGAAATCGAAGAGATCAAATCCTGCATGAACCAGGATTGCGACATTCTCTGGAAGAGCACCGCCCGGGTAATACCAGCAGGTGTCAGGGGGGATACGTTCTTTCAGGATCTGCAGGTGTCTGATAAAATCCCGTGGCTGGTTATTGAGCGTGTGCCAGTTCGGGGTTATGACCGCGTCTCCACTCTTCAGTTCATCTGGATGATGGATATGAACCGGAATCGGCTGCTTGCCGTCGGTTATGAAATATTTCTCTACAAACTCAAGATTATCAGATGGGAACAGGGCATCCAGCCTTCGCTCTGCAAGGGCAGGGAATAATGAACTGATATCTCCAGCCCAGGGAAGGAGGTATTCGGTCTCATCGATGCGGAGTCTTCCAGCCCTGCCGGTCCCGTCACGTGCTGTAAACTCACAGGTCCTCAAGATCCACCTCCACACCCGGGGCAGTGCTTTCAATGATATCCTTCCAGTACGACCGGCACCGGACAACTATTTTCGTGTCAGGATTTGCTTTTGCAAGCCGGTCGATCCCGATGCACCCGCTCCTGACCATCTCTCTGTCCCAGTCAGGGATCTCGCTCTGACCTATCGGGAATGTCTCTGAGAGTTCAGGCGGGTACGGGCCGAATGGCGGTTTAAAGAAGAAGACTGCATCATACCCGGCGTGGACCTTCTGGTCGAAGGTGATCAGAGCTTTCTTCCCGACCTCGAACCTCTCGACCATGTCGTGGTACCTGAGTACTTCTGTGCGAAGGCAACTTTCAGTTCCCTTGTAGAAGAACCGCCGCTTTGAGACTCTGTCCTGATGCTTCAGTTCTTCTCCGAAGGTGAGCAGTTCACGGTATCCGCGAAGCAGTTGCGGGTGACCACGGCACCGCTCATCGACAAGTTCCCATAGCACACCGTCTTTGATAGCCTGACGAATCCTGTTGATCTCGGCAAGAGTAACATGCAGGTTGTGAAGGGCGAGCAGCCGTTCTTTATCCGAAGATTTCTGAAGCGTTTCTGCTGTGTGAGTACTACAGACCTGACAGGCACAGGGAAGATATGTGAGTTCATGCAGGTGGTAACTCCCGTGTGTGGTCATGTAACGACCAGCCTTGGCGTACAGGGCATACGCTGCTGAGTCAAAGAGATCGCATCCCATGGCAACCGCAAGAGCAAACATGGACGGATGGCCTGCACCGAACAGGTGAACACAGATCCCGGGTTTGAGTCCCCGTTTTGCTGCCATGACCACCCTTACAAGATCTTTGTACCGGTATGTCTCCATTAGTGGTACGACGGCACCAAGAGGGCAGAACCTGAGGCCCATCTCTGATATCTCCCGTCCTGCTTTCTCCCTGAGATCCTCGAAGAGTCCTCCCTGGACCGGACCGGCAAGCGTGTGATGTGCATGATCAGCAAAGCCGCTGGCCTCTCTCAGACGGTCGAGGGTTATTGCCAGTTCCTGTTCCACCTGTTCACGCTCTGTATCCGGGTGGGTCGGAATGTCCAGAGGGACGATGATATCAGAACCTATCGCCTGTTGAAACTCGATGGTCTGCTGGTTGGAGATCTCCACTTCCCCGTATACCGAGAGCTGGAATGATCCAGAATCGGTCATGATAAGACCGTCAAAGTCAAGCATGGCGTGAAGACCCTCTGCAAGAGCACGCTCTCTGAATTCACTGCTGCGTGAGATGATGTATGCGTTTGTTATCAGGGCCTGCACTCCCATATCCTGCATCTCCCTGGGAGTGATGATCGGCAGGTGGGGGTTTATCACCGGCAGAAGAGCAGGTGTCTTCAACGTCTTTTTTCCGTCGGAGAGCCGGCCTATCCTGCCGGCGATATCCTTCTCAAGAATCTCAAATGAAAGCGCCATTAATCGTGTTTCTCGCTAAATATCTGTCCTTCAAAGGTAAATACCTGCACAGAGGCTTCAAGCCATGACTTGGCAGGAAGTCCGGCTTTATTACAGGTATGATCAAGAAACTCCCGCGTGGTCCATCCCCATTCGATTGGGACCTGCGGGAGGAGGAGTCCTGATCTCCCGTATCCTTTCACGATAAGGCCGTGTCTTCCCACCTCGATTGTCTTATCACGTTGGTCAGGTGCAGCCTCAAGCAGCCTGGGTTCGGTAAGGATGGTGACCTCCACTGCAATTCGTGACAGTTCTTCGGGTTTCACCGGGGGGAAACGTGGATCTCCTGTTGAAGCACTGCATGCTGCATCATGAATCGCTTCCTTAAGTGGAAGAACCGGGTAGGGAAACCCGATACAACCCCGAAGGTCTCCGTGGATCGTGAGTGTCACAAATACCCCCCGTTGCTCAGAGAAGACTGCCGGCCAGGATGGTTCTGTAAACAGTGTCCCGGCGATATGCTCATGCAATACACTCCGTGCATATGTGAGAGCGAGTCTGCCCTCATCAGCAGTGAGCAGTTCCATGCCGAGTAATGCGGCTCTTGTGAGGATATAAATACCGGCGTGAACGCCGGAGTTCTGGATGTCATGATCACAGAGACCTGGAACCTCTTCTGAGTGATTGGTGCCTTTGTTCTCGGACAGAGGCTGGAATTTTGTTGATACTTTATAGGAAATGAAGCACTACACTCTATTCAGATCTGCCAGCAGTATTCTGGAGTGATGGACGATCATGCGGCTCTATTTAAACATACCGGGCATTCTTGCTCTTTTCTGCATATGTGCGATGATACCTTTCATTGCATCTGCAGATGGCAACCAGTCGACACCTGCAACAGGCAGTCAGACTGAGATTTTCAGTGGTTCAATCCCTTCCGGGGATGGAGTAGTCTCGATAAAAGCGGTGTCAGGAAAACTCTACCAGATTCCCGCAATGACCCCTCTTGGAGTTATTCAGGCCCTGGCAGGAACCGACATCATTGATACATATAAGGTCGGGGATGAACTGATCACCAAACGGGGCATCCTGACCCTTGACGGGATTAATAATTATGTCAATTCCGGAGAAGACAGCTGGTTTGTTCTGGTAAATGAGAAACAGCTTCAGGATTACCTGCTCCCTACAGAGGAGGGTCTCAATACGTTTCCATTAAAGACCGGAGACAAGATCATCTTTGCATTCGGAAATCCGACCAAGTCATCCCGTGATGCTTCATCTTCTATCAGAATTACCATCGGCGCCCAGTCTGATTCAGTGAGTCAGGTGAAGACAGGAAATGTGACAGCAACCCAGGTACCAGTAACACCGGTATCCACACCCGTTGTCTCCAGTACTATAACACCAACCGTAACTCCGACGGTAGAGATAACACCAACGAAAACTCAAACACCGATATCTACGACGCAGACGGCAACACCAGAGCAGACACAAAAACCTGTGGCCTCCGATAAAGACCCTAATCAGCCCGTATATGACGATGGTGAGGAGAAGTCCGTTGTCACCTCTGAATCCACGTCCTCCCCATCTAAGGATCCGAACCAGCCTGTGTATGACGATGGTGAAGAGAAGTCTGTTGTCACCTCTGAATCCACGTCCCCCCCATCTAAGGATCCGAACCAGCCTGTGTATGACGATGGTGAAGAGAAATCCGGTGTCACCTCTGAATCTACGTCCTCCCCATCGAAGGATCCGAACCAGCCTGTGCATGAAGGTTCAGAAAAAGACACCAATGCAACTGCTCACGTGACACCTGCTTCGCATACAAAAGATCCAAATCAGCCGGTTTATGGTGATTCGGAAGAGTCATCAGAGATAACTCCTGAAGAAACAGAAACGAGCACTTCAACAGATACTATCTCTCCCTCATCTACCAAAGAGCCGGAGACATCCTCAACAGAACAACCGGCATCCTCGGCTAACATCAGCAAGTCAGGGCAGCACGTTCTCTATGACGGTTCAATAAATCTTCCGTCTGGCAATCTGAATGTTACTGCAAGTTCAGACGTGGATTATGATGTCGGAGCCGACACTCCGCTCGGGCTGCTCCAGTTCCTCAAGACCGACGGGAAGATCCCATCCATGAGCATTAATGACAAGGGAATGAGAAAAGGAAATATCCTTGCTATCGACAGTATCGGTGATTATCAGTATGGAGACGAGGCCTGGTTTGTACAGGTGAACGATGTCACACTCCAGCATTATACAAATCCGGGAACTGATGGACTCAATATCAGGAAGATCAAATCAGGCGATAAAGTCACATTTTTCTATGGAAAGCCGGATCAGACTGCATCATCTGCAAAAGCTGCTATCTATCTCACCATCGAATAACCCTCACTCTTCATCTTTTTTTGGTGAGCTTCTTCAGCAAGTACAGATAACCCATAAGGTGAGAGGGAGTGTGCGGCTGACGGTAGCCTGTCTGTTTCAGACGGGCAGCTGAGGAAAGTCCCCCCACCAATCGGGTACGCAGCCTCGTTCACTCGGGGATGGCGAGAGTCATGGCTATGGCACAGAAACGACACGGCCTGCTCAGAGTTATGATGCAGAACCAAACTGCAGAGCGTCGAAGAGCAGGAGTCGATGGAACGGTGAATCCCTGCGGGTGCAAGCCGGAACAGGGCATACAGACAGCCCGGTGTCTGCCCGGGTTCGGCGCTAAGCTGAATGCCGCAATGAACAGAAGGGGGCTTACTCCTCCCACTCAATACTTCTTCTGAGAACGATTCAAGTAGCTGGTGCGGCTATTGCTATATATGGAGACACCGGCCTGGTATACTGGATGCTCTTTTCTTGATCAGACCCGTCTGCAGGAGTCCGTACCAACATCGGGGACCGCAGCCGGGAGTCCGAAGGTCTGTGGTACATGTGAACCATCACAGAACCTGATCGTCCTTCCTAAGCCATCTGATATTCCGATGGATCCCGTGCTTTTATGCGATACCATGGAGATGCGTCGCACGGTACGCGACTACTCAGATGAACCCCTCATGAAATGGGAACTCTCGCTGATGCTCCACTATACACAGGGAGTTAGTGAAGCAGGAGGAGCGCCTCATCTTCGTAATGCTCCGTCTGCTGGTGCACTGCATCCGTTCGAGTCATATATCGTTGTAAACCGGGTTGAGGGAATAGAGCCCGGAATCTACCGCTACCTTCCGCTTGATCATGCCCTGGTCAGGGAGACCTGCCATGTCGGGGGAGGAGAAGCGATCGCTGCAGCCTGCAGAAGGCCGGAGCTTGTGCAGAAGTCAGCGGTCGCATTTCTCTGGATTGCTGTACCTGACCGGATCCTCTGGAAATTTGGATCAAGGGGATGGCGGTACCTGTTTATTGAAGCAGGGCATGTATGCCAGAATCTCTATCTTATCGGGGCCGCCCTCGGGTGCGGTACCTGTGCCATCGGTTCGTACCGGGACGATGAGATAAACTGTGCACTTGGCATCGATGGCAAGGAACAGTTCTGCATCTACATGGCGACGGTGGGAAGAAGAAAAGAGTGATCTATCGTTTCAGTGGGGGCCTGATCGGAAGATCTCTCTTTATGAGGTACTCCTTCACCTCTGAAACTGTCAATTCCCCGTAGTGAAAGACACTTGCAGCAAGTGCTGCATCTGCCTTACCGTACACAAACCCGTCGTAAAAATGTTCAAGAGTTCCGACTCCTCCTGACGCGATGACCGGTATTCCAACCGCATCAGATATCCGGGAGGTGATCGAAATATCAAACCCGTCCTTGGTTCCGTCCGTCTCCATTGAGGTGAGCAGGATCTCCCCTGCACCCCGCTCTTCTGCCTCCTTTGCCCACTGTACCGCATCGATCCCGGTTGGCCGTGATCCCCCGTAGGTGACAACCTCATACCAGCAGGTGGTACCGTCTTTGAGAGTAACAGGCGAGGCGTCAGGATTCTCATTCATATTCCGCCTGACATCTATGGCAACCACGATACACTGGGTTCCAAAGGCTCGTGCTCCCTGCTCTATGAGCGAGGGGTCTTCCACAGCACTCGTGTTCATGCTGACCTTATCTGCTCCTGCACGCAGTGTCCGTTTGATGTCCTCAAGCGATCTGATTCCGCCGCCCACGGTAAGGGGAAGAAAGAGCCGGTCTGCGGCACGGCTGATCACATCGATGATCATCCCTCTCTTTTCTTTTGATGCCGTGATATCGAGGAACACCACCTCATCTGCACCCTGTTCATTGTACCGCTCGGCAAGCTCCACTGGATCGCCGGCATCGCGCAGCCCGAGAAAGTTCGTCCCTTTTACGACTCGGCCGTCTTTGATATCCAGGCACGGGATGATGCGGCGGGTAAGTACCATGCCTGAGATCTCCTCTGTCGTACCTGATGAGGGTTATGCTTCCGTATCTGATTCTTTTAATAATGCAGGCGTCCTTATTATACCGAAGATTGGAAACTCCTCTTTGACGCGGCTATCTGGGCGGCGGATCAGAGGGTTTTACGGAAGATATCATGGACTCAGGGGATCTCAAGATAGAATGGGCACGGCAGTATATGCCGGTGCTAGGCACTATTGCAGAGCGGTTTAAAAAAGATAAGCCGTTTGACGGGATGACTATCGGCATGGCACTTCATGTCGAGGCAAAGACTGCAAACCTGGTAAAAACCCTTGCAGCTGGTGGTGCAAAGGTCTTCATCACCGGGTGCAACCCGCTCTCAACCCAGGATGATGTTGCCCAGGCATTAGACAGAGTTGATGGGGTTACCTGTTATGCAAAACGCGGATGCTCTGTTGATGAGTATTACAAGGCCATGGATGCGGTCCTGGATGCAAAGCCGGACATCACCATCGATGACGGTATGGATCTGATCCACCGGATGCACACAACACGGCGTGATGTGCTCAAGAAGATCATCGGCGGATGTGAAGAGACGACCACCGGTATCCACCGCCTGCGAGCCATGGCAGACGAGGGCAAGCTCGAGTTCCCTGTCATCGCAGTCAACGATACCCCGATGAAGAGGTTCTTTGATAATGTGCATGGAACCGGAGAAAGTGCCCTCACCGCCATCATGGCCACAACCAACAACCTGATTGCAGGAAAGTGGCTGGTAGTTGCAGGGTTTGGATACTGTGGGCGGGGTATCGCCCGTAAGGCTTCCGGGCTTGGTGCAAAGGTTATCGTTACCGAGGTCGATCCACGCCGTGCTCTTGAAGCATACATGGAAGGTTACCATGTCATGCCGATGACCAAGGCAGCAGAGGTCGGTGATATCTTTATCACAACAACCGGTAACAAAGATATCATCAGGGAAGAGCACTTCAGTCTGCTGAAAGATGGTGCAATTCTCTCCAATGCCGGCCACTTCAATGTTGAGATTGATGGTGCCTGGCTGAATGCACATGCCGAGAAGATAACCGAACGTGATGGAATCCATAGTTACCTCCTCAACGGCCGTACCATTCACCTGCTTGCAGAAGGCAGACTTGTGAACCTGGCAGTGCCGAAAGGTATGGGTCACCCGATTGAGGTGATGGATCTCTCCTTCGCCTTGCAGGCTCTAGGTACAAGATTTATCGCTGACCATCATGCCGAGCTCGGACCCGGAGTTCATGAAGTGCCTGACAGCATCGACCGCGAGGTTGCATCTATTAAGCTTGCATCACTCGGGCTTGGGATCGATACCCTGAGTGCAGATCAGCAGCAGTACATGTGCAGCTGGGACGTCGGGACGTAAATCCCGTCTTTTTTTAAAATCAGTGGGCGAACTTACCCTTTGCTTTCATACTTGTTGCAACCCTCGGGTCAAGAGAAGTTGCTCTCTGGAAACAGGCAAACGCTTCACGTTTTGCACCGAGGTCATCAAGGATGATTCCTTTGTTGAGCAGGGCTCCTACATGTTTCGGGTCAAGCCTGAGCGTACGGTCATAACACTGGATCGCCTCTTTATGCCTCACAAGATCTGAGTAGATGAGACCCATATGAAACCAGGCTGCTGCAAACTGCGGGTCTACATTTGTTGCCTGGGTGAAGGATTGGAGAGCCTCATAATACTGTTCAAGAGCCCGGTGTATCTTTCCCTTGTTGAAGTAGGCCTTTACGTTGAACCTGTCGAGGTTGATCACTTTATCGTATGAGACCAGTGCATCATCGTACTGTTTGGACTTGTGGAGGATCAGTCCACGGTTAAACCAGGCCTCGACATTGTCCGGGTTCTCTTCAATGGCAACTTCGTAGTACTGTAAGGCATCCACATGTCGCTTTAATTTATGGAAGCACGAGGCACGGTTTCTCATCGCCTCAGCATGACGGGGGTTGAGTTTCAGGGCATTTTCATAACAGGGAAGGGCCTGTTCGTACCGCTTCAGTTTATGAAAGCAGAGCCCGCGAAGGTTCCAGGCATCAGCATTCCACTTGTCAACCACGAGTGCTTTTTTTGTGGCGTCAAGTGCTTCTTCTATCTTGTTCAGTTTCAGAAGGAGGTCTGCACGGGAGAGCCAGGCACTGATCTCGCGGGGTGTTATCTCTATAAGCTTGGAAGAACTCTGCAGAGCCTCCTGGTACCTGTTCATCTTGATAAATGAACGGATCTTAAAGAGCCAGGCAGAGAGGTTCCTCTTGTCAAGCTCAAGGACCTTGTCAAATGCAGAGAGAGCATCCTGATGCTGGTCCAGTTCAAAGAGGCAGATCCCTTTGTGGAGATATCCTGCCATATCCTTCGGGTTATGTTCAGTAGCTGCAGTAAAAGCAGATGCGGCTTCGCGGAACTGCTTCAGATTCTGAAGACAGTACCCTTTGAAGAGCCATGCACGGGCATGCCTCCTGTCCTGCGAGATAACGAGATCGAATGCTGAAAGTGCATCTTGATCCCGGTGAAGGTTGAAGAGGCAGTAGCCTTTGAAGAGAGCCGCCTTGATCTGAGTTTTGTCAAGAGAGAGTGCTTTGTCAAAACAGACCAGTGCCTCTTCGTAGGATTTCTTGTTGTGTAGGATGCTTCCGCGATAAAGCCAGGCCTGAGACTGGTTTGGATCTATCTCGATACTCTTTTCAAGAAATGGCAGGGCCTTGTCATATTCTCCTGCATGGATCAGATTCACTGCCGTAACATAACAGACATTCCCGAGATCCTGACCTGAAAGGAATACGCCCGGGATTGCTGGTCTCTCACCCTGGACCCCCTCCTCGGTCTCCTCAATGATCTCAAGTTCCTCTATCTGCTCTTCCAGGATCCGGTTCTCATCAACAATTCCTGCTGAGAGCGTGGCATCGGCAAGGTACTGGCTTTCAGGGAGCTGACCAGCACCTTGTGCCGAGCCATCAGGTTGTGCTACACTGTCTGCTGCGAGGTGGGGGTGAAAGCCCTCGTCAGTGATGGGATCGTCACCGATCGGCTCGTCAGAGTCGTAATCCAGATCAGCCTGAACCTCACCTGACGTCTGTATCTCTGCGTCCTCTTCAGATTCAGGAACACACGGTTCAGATGAGGTTGTCAGTGTCTCACTGATGTCCGGGTCCTGGGTTAACTCAGTTGTCTCAGTGACGGGATTTTTTTGTATTGCTGATACATCGTCGAGGAGATATGAGAGCATCTCCTCATATTGCGAGGTACTGATCTCCCCTTTGGCAAACCGGACCTTTAGTATCTTTATCGGATCCTCGTCAGACATCCCCAACCTCGCGTATACAGAAAATTAGGTGCGCTACACTTTAAAACTATTTTTACTACCCTCTTCTGATCCTTTTTTGCTTTTCACGCCTTGAGTTGAATGGACGACTCACTTTTCTGCCGTCCTGATCAGCAGGCCTGCGTTTCTTATCTTTGACTGGCTTTGATGACGGTGAAGGTCTTTCTTGTTTGTCTGTATCTGGGATTGAAGTAGACAAATCATCCTGCTCTACTTCATCGCTTTGTGCAGGATCTCCTGGACGGTGTTCCCTGGCTGACAAAGCCGGTTCGATGCGGGAGTCCTGGCTGATAACCAGGTTCCATGCCTTATGTTGCTGATGGCGGCGGACCTGCACACCGGTGATCGTCAAAGGATCACCATATCCGGATGCAAAGAGGGGTGCATGACCGGGTCTCCGGTTTCTGGCAGAGAGAACCAGATATGTCGGCTCTTTGCAGGTTCCGTCGCAGAACTTGAATATGTGCATTCCCCTGTTCCCGATATCCCCTGACATCCTGACACCGGCTACAGAGATGAGACGACCTGCGAACTTTTCAAGGTGAGAGAGGCGGACCATCCGGGTTTTTCTCGGAACACGGTATGTGCATCTGGTTTTCTGCTGCTTTGTCAGAATGACATAGGCATACTTTCTGTCTGTATTAATAAACCGGTACCCTTCCTCTTCTCCGGCAAGGAGGGTCATCAGAGATGTAGGTTGTATCGGTGAGTCTTCCCTGAATGTCCAGCATGAGGCCGGGTCACACCCGCTTCCCCAGAGATATGAACATGGGGCATAGACATGGAGTCCACTCTTGATGAGTTCCTTCTGGAGTAATCGCAGGCTAGTTGCATGTCGTAGTTCTGCAGGCTCAACAATGATGAGAAATCCATCATCGCTGAGAAGCCTGGCATATGAATTGACGATAGTAGCCCTGGCAGGAATACTCAGATGTTCAAGTTCTGCAAGGACATTCTGAAACGTGATGAGCCCTGCTTTTTCCGGTAGATCTGGAAGATTAAGATCTGATATCTTTGTCAGGTCTTCCTGTAGTACCTGATGGATATTGATTCCAGGCTTCTCTTGTGCATACCCGTCGGTCAGGTACCTGAATGCTTCGATATGTTCTGCCGACCGCTCGATTGAATACATATCAAGGGTCCCTTTCTTCTGATCTTTCCAGAGATCGATGATGGCCAGAGGAACAACACCCGGGCCGGTTCCGATATCAAGTGCCACGAGATCATTTGGAAGGACCGATTGATTCTCAAGGTCCTGTAGGAGGGATCTGAACTGGGAAAAGTAAACCGGAACCTGGTAGGCGAGGTAGGAGAGGATGTCATATCCTCTTCCGTACTTTACCGATTTCCCGGGTTTATCCCGCCAGTACGATGCCTTCTGGGCAATGATTGCCTGACGAAGACGTTCCAGAAAAACCGGATCATCATACGATTTTTCTGTCTTTTCGGTGATATACCGGGAGATCAGGTCTTCGAGGAGAGGTGGAAGTATCGGGCCATCCGATTTGGCTGGGCTTTTCTTGTGAGATCCAGAGCGTTTCTTTTGTATAGTATCCGGCCTGGAGCCGGACGTCTCTCTCTCTCTTCTCCTGGGATCAGAACCGGAGAGTCTGCTCTTATTGGGCTCTCCCTTCTCTTTCCTGGTATTATCTGGTCTTCTGCCTTGTTTCATGAAAAGCCTGAAATGTGTGATCTGAATCCTTGCGTAATCCTGAAGTGAACCTTATATTCTTGTACCATATGAGTTATTATTATCCATATACCAGAACGTGAGGGATTGTACGATATCGCTGGATATGTATGGGGTTTGAATTCTATTTGTAACCGGTGTGATAAAGGAGAGGTAATCAGATGAGAAGAATAGGAAGGTTACCAGGGATCATTCCATTCTCGTTCCTCATCATGCTCACGATGATCGCTGCACTCATCATCTTTACGACTATCATATCAGTCATATCCTACTCTGAAACCCGTCAGAACCTTGAGAACAACTGGATGCTGACGATGAATAACACCGAGCAGCATCTTACCGATTCGATTCATCTGGTTTCAGACGGGCTCCGATTGTTTGAACTCACCTATGATCCTGTTCTAAAACAGGATTTTGTTCCATTTCTTGAGGCATACAACACATCTGATCGGAACCCGATGGTCATCGATCTGATAAGACTGAAAGAAGAGTTGCCCTCGCCTCTTGGCCCTAAAACTGATCTCTACATCATCGATGATCAGGGGATCATCATAAACTCCACCCTCAGTTCTGACCTGGGACTTGACTTTAAAACCTGGCCTGATGTGTATCGCGATATCACCCGGATCAGGGAAGGGGATATGTTCCGGTCAGATCGAGCAGTTATCGGGTTTAAATCTGACCAGGTGGTCCGAAAATATGCATACCTCCCGACACCTGATCACCGGTATCTGCTTGAACTCTCTATCGTTGTTGATGAGTACATGCATGAGAGAAAGGACTTCTCTCTGCTTCACGCAGCCGAATCCGTAGCTGATCAGAATCCCGAAGTTGTATCGATAACACTTTTTGATTCCATGTTCCGCTCACTCTCTGCCGAAGGTGTCGTTCAGTCAGTTCAGGATAATGAGACAGTAGAGAAGGTCAGATGGGCATTTGCTCAAAAGAAAGACATAGAGGTTTCTGATTCAGATGGTGTGGTTTCAGAGCGGTTCATCTACATCCAGGCAGGAGGCAATGAGACCGTCTCTGATAATATGCTTAATACGGTGGCTCATATCAGGTATGACCCTTCATCATACCTCTCACGCCTGCGGGCAACATTTCAATACCACCTGCTCATCGCCGCAATATCCGTCTTTCTTGCAATACTGTTGGGGTATTATCTCACCCGTCATCTGACCCGGCCTATCAGGCAGATCATCGATGATATCGACTCCATCGCGAAGGGTGATCTCGATCACCCGGTCCATCACACCGGGAGTCCCGAGTTCACGAGACTTGAGGGGAGTATTACCCTGATGGTCCGGTCACTCAAAACTCTTATCGAAACTCTCAGGGAGAAAGAGGACCGGCTTGTTACAAGTGAACAACGGTACCGCTCACTTGTTGAGAGCCAGACTGATCTCATCATAAGGTTTGATCAGTCAGGGATTATCAGGTACACGAATCAGGCTTTTTATCAGGCATTCCAGCTGACCCCTGACGAGGTCATTGGTAAGCCTGTATTTGATCTGGTATCAGGAGATCTTCTCTCTGTCACCAGGAAATTCTTCGAAAATATGGCTGCCAGCCCTTCAGCCAGTACCCTTGAGACCCGTATTGAAAAGAGGGACGGGACCACGATATGGGTTCAGTGGGTCAACCAGGTCATCACTGATCAGGATCGTGTGATAACCGAGTATCAGTCTGTCGGGAGAGATATCACCAAGCGGAAGAGTACTGAAACAGCGCTCAGGGAGAGTGAGGAGAAATACAGGTTGCTTGTTTCAAATCTTCCAGATTTCATCATCGTGCATCAGAATGGTAAGGTTCTTCTGACCAATGATGCGACTGCAACCGTTCTCGGGTATAAGCAGGAAGATCTGATCAACACACATGTTCTGGACTATGTACTGCCTGAATATCACGATGTTGTCATATCAGGAATGAAACAACGAATTCAGGGAGAAGAAGTTCCTCATTATGAGATCGCAGTCAGAGGTGCTGATGGATCGCTCAGGCAGGTCATAGTTCGTGCATCAATCATCTCATCCACGGGGATACCCACATTTTTAACAGTCCTTACCGATATCACCGAACGAAAAAAGGCAGAAGAGCTTGTCATTGAGGGAGAGAGGAAGTACCGAAGACTCGTAGAGCAGCTGAATGAAGGAATCCTGATCACCGATACCCTGGAGGCCACCATCTTTACCAACAGCAGGATGCAGGAGATTCTCGGATACACGGGTGAAGAGTTGATCGGAAAAGAATTTTCTTCCTTTGTCTTACCTGAAGAGATTCCCTATTTGAGGGAGAGGATAGCGAACCGGAACAAAGGAATATCTGAACGGTACTCCCTGACTCTTCTGACCAGACATAATAAGCAGATATTCACCGAGATCTCTGCATCCCCTTCAATGAGTCCTGATGGAACAATCACCGGTTCTATTGCCGTGGTTACCGATGTTACCAGAAGAAAAAAAGCAGAAAAGAAGCTCGAGAAGTACACCCACGATCTCGAACAGAAGACTGTGGAACTTGAGGTCCTGCGTGATCAACTGTTTGCGATGAACAAGGATCTGGACAGAATCGTAAAAGGGCGTACTGATCAGGTGATGAAACTGCTCACCCAGAAGGATGAGTTCATCATGCAGCTCGGTCACGATCTCCGGACTCCTCTGACTCCGGTACTCGGTCTTCTGCCAGATCTCATCAGCGAGGAAGAGGATGAACTGACGAAGAAAACCCTGCTCATCATCCATACCAATGTCAGGTTTATCCAGGAGATCTGTGACAAGTCACTCAAGCTTGCAAAGATGAGTTCATTTGATATCAAGCCTGATATCGAACCGGTTGAGATCAGGGATGTAGTCACCTCTCTTCTGAATTCCCATGCTGTAGAGCTTCAGGCTGCCGGGATAACAGCCCGCAATGCCGTGCCATCAGACCTTGTCGCAGGAGCAGATCCAATCCTGTTTCATGAACTTTTAGACAATCTTGTATCAAACGGAATAAAGTATATCCAGCGTAAAGACGGAGAGTTACTCATTTCAGGTAGCACGGCAGGAGAGATGATCGAGATCCGTGTTGCTGATAATGGCCAGGGTTTACGCGCAGGTGAGACTGAAAAGATATTTGACGTATTTTACAAGTCAGACCGCTCAAGACACGATAAAACATCGACTGGTCTTGGGCTTGCAATCTGCAGACGGATCGTCGAAAACCATAGGGGGAGCATCAGGGCAGAGAGTCCCGGGCCTGGCAGAGGGACCACCTTTATTATTTTGCTACCCGCATGGAAGTACTAGGAATCTGTATGGAGAGAGGGATCAATGAGTGAAAGTGTTGAGAAAGGTATACTGGTTGTTGATGATGATGAGGATATTCTGTTTACTGTCCGCTCGATCTTCAAACGGCATTCGGTACCGATATTAATTGCCAAGAGCGGCAAGGAATGCCTTGAGATTCTTGACAAAGGATTCAAAGGTGTCGTTTTGATGGATATCATGATGCCCGGAATGGACGGCTGGGATACCATCAGGGAGATCGTTGACCGGGGATATGCAGATGATCTCATCATCTCGATGTTCACTGCCAAAGATGTACCAGATACGAAGATGGAATATCTGAAAGAGTATGTGATAGATTATATCACAAAACCGTTCGAACCACAGGATCTCATTGAGACTGTGAATGAGTACCTCGACCTTCTCTAAATCCATCTGCCTCGACATACATGAAATTCATAATAATCGGGTCTTCTACCGGTGGACCGAGGATATTGTTTGATCTCTTTGCAGATCTCCCGCAGGTATCTGCAGCAATCATTCTTATTCAGCACATGCCGGTATCTACTGCGAACAGGCTGGCAAAACGGCTCAGTCAGCTGACAGCCAATACTGTTTATATTGCAGAAGATCATCAGCCGATCTCGACCGGTTCGGTCTTTATTGCACCAGGAGATCAGCATCTTGTTCTTGACAATTATGAGCAGGTCCGCCTGACCAGTGACGAAAAGGTGAACTTTGTCCGGCCGTCTGTCGATGTTACCATGCTCGGCCTGAAACGGGATCTCAGGCACTCGATTCTCGGAATAATCCTTTCAGGCATGGGGTCCGACGGGGCAGAAGGCCTTGCTCATATCAAAAAGATCGGTGGAATGACCGCTGTTCAGGATCCAGCAAGCTGTACCATCAGGAGTATGCCTGAAGCAGCGTTAAAAACAGAAAAGGTGGATTATACTCTGCCACCGGAAGAACTCAAAAACCTGATGATTGAGTTCTCAAAATCAGGCATTCCGTAGGGTAAACACTTCCATCTCTTTGTGCATATTGGCGACTGCCTCGTTGATCAGGTCGATGATCTCTGTGATCTGGGATACAACTGCAAGGGCCTCCTCACTTGTTGCCGATGAATGAGTTGCGTCATCAGCCGTCTTCTTTACCAGGATACTCATCTCGTTGGCACTTGCGGTGATCTCTTCAAACGATGCTGCCTGCTGCTCGGTTGCCCGTGCGATTGTCACCATTTTCTGGTTGATGGTATCAACTGAATCGGTCAACTGGGTGAAGACATTGAGGGTATCGTTCAGTGCCCGGTTGCCATCCAGAACCGCTTTTCCAGCTGCCTCAATTGCTATTGCGGCATTGTCAGATTTTCGTTCAAGGCCCTGGATCATGTCTGCGATCGACTCTGCCGAGGTCCGTGACTCCTGTGCAAGCGACTTGACCTCTGATGCAACCACTGCAAAGCCTCTTCCTGCATCACCTGCACGTGCAGCCTCAATGGCTGCATTGAGGGCAAGGAGATTTGTCTGATTTGCAAGATCAGTGATGATGTTGACGATCTTTCTGATCTGGTTCATCTCGCTTCTGATCTCGGTGATGATAGATTCGACTTCAGAGGATGAACGGGTGATACTCTCCATTCCCTTGTCAGCATTCTCTGCATGCTCAGTACCTTTCTTTGCAAGGTTGTTTGCGTCCTCGCTGAGGCGTGCAACCGAATCTGCATTTCCTGATATCTCGCTGACCATCACGGTGAGGTCTGACATGGCCCGAAGTACCTGATCAATTCCATCCTCTGATTTTGCAGCGTTTGCGGATGTCTCTTCTGCGTTCTGTGAGATCTCCTTTGCTCCCCTGCTGACATCCTCGACACCGAACTGGGCTGTTGCTGCATGATGGGAGAGGTTGTCCACCTCTTTCTTGAGGGTTGCAACGGTGCTGGAGATCTCAACTCCTATGTGATCCAGTGATTCTTTGAATAAGGAGAAGTCGCCTTCAGCACGAACTTTTGTATCAAAGATCTCAGCAAAATTGCATCTTGAATACTGGTCTGATACCCGCATTCCTTCTCTGAGTGGATTGACGACCTCCTCAAAGGTCTGGTTCATACCGGTGACGACCCTGGCAAAGTCTCCCTGGTGTCTGAGCGGATCAGCTCGGACTTCGAGATCTCCTTTCACTGCAGCACCAGAGAGGAGGTTTGCATCATCGATGAGCAGGTTGATGGCATTGATACACTGGTTGAGATTGTTCTTGATCTCGTTGAAGTCTCCCCTGTACTCATCAGTGATGACAGGTGGCAGATCTCCCTTGCTGATCCGGTCGATGTACTCGGCAGCAAGGTTTAACGGGGTGATGTAGGCATCGAGCATCTGATTGATGCCGAGCAGCATCTTTCCGTTCTCGCCCGGATACTTTGATGCGTCTGCTCTTACATCGAGTTTCCCATCGATGGCTGCCTGAATGAGCATCTTGATGTCAGCATTACGCATATGGATGACGTCGATGAGTGCATTGAGATTGTTCTTGATCTCGTTGAAGTCTCCCCGGTAATCCTCGGTGATCTTTGGTGGAATGTCTCCCTTGCTGATTCTGTCTATGTATTCAGCTGAGACATTGATGGGTCCGATGTATGCATCAAGCATGTGATTGATACCATCTATCATCTTCCCGTTCTCTCCCGGGTATTTTGCCGAGTCTGCCCTGACATCAAGCTTCCCGTCGAGTGCAGCATCAATGAGCATCTCGATGTCCTTGTTTCTCATATGGACAACGTCCATGAGGGCATTGAGGTTGTTCTTGATCTCGTTGAAGTCGCCGTGGTAGTCCTCGGTTATCCGTGGCGGGATGTCTCCTTTGCTTATTCTGTCTATGTATTCAGCTGAGACATTGATGGGTCCGATGTATGCATCAAGCATGTGATTGATACCATCTATCATCTTCCCGTTCTCTCCCGGGTATTTTGATGAGTCTGCTCTTACATCGAGTTTGCCATCAATTGCAGCATCAATGAGTGCCTTGATGTCTGCATTTCTCATATGGATAACATCCATGAGGGCGTTTAGATTGTTCTTGATCTCGTTGAAGTCCCCATGGTAGTCCTCGGTTATCCGTGGCGGGATGTCTCCTTTGCTAATTCTGTCAATGTATTCAGCTGAGACATTGATGGGTCCGATGTATGCATCAAGCATGTGATTGATGCCATCTATCATCTTCCCGTTCTCGCCCGGATATTTTAATGAGTCTGCCCTTACATCGAGTTTCCCATCTATTGCTGCATCAATGAGTGCCGTGATGTCTGCATTTCTCATATGGATAACATCCATGAGGGCGTTTAGATTGTTCTTAATCTCGTTGAAGTCCCCATGGTAGTCCTCGGTTATCCGTGGCGGAATGTCACCCTTGCTGATTCTGTCAATATATTCAGCTGATACGTTAATCGGTCCGATGTATGCATCAAGCATGTGATTGATGCCATCTATCATCTTCCCGTTCTCTCCCGGATATTTTGATGAGTCTGCTCTTACATCGAGTTTGCCATCGATCGCAGCATCAATGAGTGCCTTGATGTCTGCATTTCTCATATGGATAACATCCATGAGGGCGTTTAGATTGTTCTTGATCTCGTTGAAGTCCCCATGGTAGTCCTCGGTTATCCGTGGCGGAATGTCTCCTTTGCTAATTCTGTCAATGTATTCAGCCGAGACGTTAATCGGTCCGATGTATGCATCAAGCATGTGATTGATGCCATCTATCATCTTCCCGTTCTCTCCCGGGTATTTTGATGAGTCTGCCCTTACATCGAGCTTCCCATCGATTGCAGCATCAATGAGTGCCTTGATGTCTGCATTTCTCATATGGATAACATCCATGAGGGCGTTTAGATTGTTCTTGATCTCGTTGAAGTCCCCATGGTAGTCCTCGGTTATCCGTGGCGGAATGTCTCCTTTGCTAATTCTGTCAATGTATTCAGCCGAGACATTAATCGGTCCGATGTATGCATCAAGCATGTGATTGATGCCATCTATCATCTTCCCGTTCTCTCCCGGATACTTTGCCGAGTCTGCCCTGACATCAAGTTTCCCGTCGATCGCTGCATCAATGAGCATCTTGATGTCGGTATTTCTCATGTGAATAATATCGATGAGAGCATTGAGATTGTTCTTGATCTCATTGAAGTCTCCCCGGTAGTCATCAGCGATCTTTGGTGGAATGTCTCCCTTGCTGACACGGTCAATATACTCTGCTGAGACGTTGATAGGCCCGAGGTAGGAATCAAGTATCTTGTTTATCCTCTCGATGAGTCCGCCGTGATATCCGGTGTACTTAGAGATGTCTGCCCTGAAGTCAAGACGTCCTTCCTGGGCTGCTGTGGCAAGGAGCGATATGTCGTCATTTCGCAGATGGATGACATCAATGAGGGTGTTGAGATTGTTCTTGATCTCATTGAAGTCTCCCCGGTAATCTTCGGTGATCTTCGGCGGAAGATCACCTTTACTGATCCTGTCTATATATTCTGCGGAGACGTTAATCGGTCCGATATAGGCATCAAGCATCTCGTTGATGCCCTCAATCATCTTCCCGTTTTCGCCTGAGTACTTCCTGGCATCTGCTCTGAAGTCCAGTTTACCTGCAGTTGCAGCATCGATGAGGGTTTTAATATCATCGTTTCGCAGGTTGGTTACATCAATGAGATTATTGAGGTTATTCTTGATCTCGTTAAAGTCTCCACGGTACGACTCGGTGATCTTTGGCGGAATGTCCCCCTTGCTGATCCTGTCTATATACTCTGCTGAGACGTTGATGGGTCCGATATAGGCATCGAGCATGTGATTGATGCCTTCGATCATCTTTCCGTTCTCACCAGGATACTTCTTTGATTCGGCACGAACATCCAGACGCCCGTCAATTCCTGAATTGATGAGCATCTTGATGTCTTCATTACGCATATGAACGATATCGATGAGAGCATTGAGATTATTCTTGATCTCATTGAAGTCTCCCCGGTATGCTTCAGTGATCCGTGGTGGGAGATCTCCCTTGCTGATCCTGTCTATGTATTCTGCTGAAACATTGATGGGTCCGATATAGGCATCAAGAATTTTGTTTATCCCTTCCAGGATCTTTCCGTGATAACCGGGATATTTTGTGGCATCGGCACGTGCATCGAGTTTCCCTTCTACGGCAGCACTGATGAGCATGGTGATATCAGCACCACGCATCTTTGAAACATCAATAACCCGGTTTATATCCTTGAGAATACTTCCGATGTCTCCAGAATATTTGTCAGCAGAAATGAGATCCGGAACTTTCCCGTCAGCAAAATCAGAAAAAGCAGCTGCTGCAATCCGGATCGGCACACTGATATTATTAAATCCTGAGTCCAGGGATTCTATCATCTCTTTAAATCCACCCTGGTAACGTGTAGGATCTATTCGTGCTGACAGATCACCTGCAATACAGCCATCAGAAAATCTTGTGATGTCGGTCTGCATCAGAGAGAGGTTTTCACATATTTTTGTAAGTTTGTCTGTAACTATACCTCTGCTTCCAGGGAGACGGGGGATATCAGAATGAAACGAACCATCAAGAATTGAGCCCACTGCATCTGATATTCCCTTCTCTTCCTGTACAAACAGATCAGCAAGCTGATTAACCAGGTTTACTATGCTTAACTCATTACCTGAAAAACGGGTAACATCGATTCGGGCATCAGAAAGTCCGGATCTTTGAAACTCAAGCAACTTAGAAATCTCTTCATAAATACGATTAGAATTCTGACTTTCTCCTTCTGGAGATGTATCTTGTGGCCCCATCACAAATCACTCCGTTACAGACAGCACGTTTAAAGAATGTAACGTGATTGTGTCAGGATTATGTCATCTCATATATTTAAAGGGACTGTTGAGAGTCGTTGGTATAACCTACAAAAAAATTGTTCATTGCGATCAAATAAGTTAATTTTAAATATGGTGGAAAGAAGCAGTTTTCCAAAATGTATTTATATTGATCAAACATACGTATGATCAACTACCTTGGAGGTAGATCGATGAAGTATGGAATGACGAGTGAAAAACTGGGTGTCTCAATCAGGTCCTCTGTGCCTGCTCAAACCGGGGTCCGGTCTGACAGGTTGTCAGGACAGAATTGTGTCACCCATTACAGGCATGTTTCCTGCCTACTTCCGGGCGGAAAGACCACGGCATCTGTCCGGTAATTCAGGAATTCTGAATAACCGGATACCATCACGCCTGATAAAATCTGAAGGTTTTATCAGAGCCAGCGGTCCTGAACCGGGAGTTGGGTGAAGGAAGAGAGGCACAAAATCTGTCGTAAGCCTCTCTTTTGTATTGAATAGCGGATAGTAACGTAAAAATAAAAAATCGAGGGAATAAGATGAGACAAGTAGCAATTTACGGAAAGGGTGGAATCGGAAAATCCACAACTACACAGAACACCGTCGGAGCACTCGCTGCAGCGGGAAAAAAGATCATGGTCGTCGGCTGTGACCCGAAAGCAGACTCTACCCGTCTGCTTCTTCACGGTCTTTGTCAGAAGACTGTGCTTGATACCCTTCGTGATGAGGGCGATGATATCGAGCTTGATGCAATCCTGAAACCAGGATATAAAGATGTTCTTTGTGTCGAGTCAGGGGGCCCGGAGCCAGGAGTAGGATGTGCAGGTCGTGGAATTATTACGTCTATCAACCTGCTGGAATCACTCGGAGCATACACGCCGGATCTCGATTATGTCTTCTATGATGTGCTCGGCGATGTGGTTTGCGGAGGATTCGCAATGCCTATCCGTGAAGGAAAGGCAGAGGAGATTTACATCGTCGCATCCGGAGAACTGATGGCTCTGTATGCAGCTAACAACATTGCCAAAGGTATTCAGAAATACGCAGAAAACGGAAAAGTCCGGCTAGGGGGCATCATCTGTAACAGCAGAAAGGTCGACAACGAGTTACCTCTGCTCAAGGCATTTGCAGAAGAACTTGGATCCCAGTTGATCTACTTTGTCCCCCGTGATAACCTTGTTCAACGGGCAGAAATTAACAAGAAAACGGTCATAGATTTCGATCCAGAATCAGGTCAGGCACAGGAGTATAAGAATCTCGCCCAGGCCATTGACTCGAACAAGATGTTCGTCAAACCAAAACCAATGACCCAGGACAGACTGGAAGAATTGATGATGCAGCATGGATTCCTGGATGCATTACTGTAAGGTGGCAGGAGGAGACAACCATGTTACTTATCAGAGCTATAGTCAGACCTGAAAAGAAAGACGAAGTACTTGCATCCCTGTCAAAAGCTGGATTTCCAGCAGCAACGGTAGTAGATGTAGTCGGAAGAGGAAAACAGAAAGGTATCAAAATGGGTGGAATGCTCTACGATGAGATTCCAAAAATCCTCATCATGGTTGCAATACACGATGAAGAACGGGAAAATATCATCGATGTGATCCTCAAGACGGCCCGGACCGGCGAAGACGGAACATTTGGTGATGGTAAGATCTTCATCACGCCACTCGAAGAGGTTTACACGATCTCCCGGGGCGGCCGAGGTCTCTGAAGGCGAGGCATCTCATGAAAGAGATCATGGCAGTCGTCAGGATGAATAAGACGAATGCTACAAAAACGGCATTAATTGAAGCCGGAGTCGCAGGATTTACTGCGATTAAGGTTCTTGGCAGGGGAAAACCTGTAGAAGATCTGGCGATCATCCAGGAGCGGAAGAACAAGTTACTTGAGATGGCAGTGCACGAGAGTATCGATGTAGAAGAAGCCGAGCGGCAGGTAACCAGTTTCCTTGACGGATCCAGGTTATTCCCCCGAAGGCTCTTTACCATCCTTGCTCACGATGATGACGTTCCCCGTATCATCGAGGCCATCACGAAGGCGAATAAGACCGATAACGCGGTTGGTGACGGAGCAATCTTCGTGATGCCTATTGCCGATGCAGTACGTGTGAGAACCGGAGAAGCCGGAGAAGCAGCAATCTGGTAATACAGGATTTGATGTAGATGTCAATGAGCGAAGATATGATGGGGGATATGCTGGAAAAATATCCGGAGAAGGTTCTCAAAAACCGGAAGAAGCATATCACCATCGTCGATACAAATCAGGCCTGTCAGCAGATTGAGGCTAATACCCGGACTATTCCGGGTATCATCTCCCAGCGTGGTTGTGCCTATGCCGGATGCAAAGGTGTGGTTGTCGGACCAATCAAGGATATGGTTCATATCGTGCACGGTCCGGTCGGCTGCTCCTATTACGCATGGGGAACACGTCGAAACAAGGCCCGTGCCGATGACAATACACCGGCAGATCAGATCTTCTCGACCCTGTGTTTCACAACTGACATGCAGGAGAGCGATATCGTCTTTGGTGGTGAGAAAAAACTGGCCAAGATGATCGACGAGGTTGTTGAGGCATTTCATCCACGTGCAGTCTCGATCTGTGCAACCTGCCCGGTCGGTCTTATCGGTGATGATATTGGTGCAGTGGCAAAAGCTGCCCAGGAACGGCATGGCATTCAGGTGCTGTCCTTCAATTGTGAAGGCTACAAGGGTGTCAGCCAGTCTGCAGGTCACCATATTGCCAACAATAACCTGATGGAGCATGTTATCGGTACCGGTCCGGATCGGGATCCAAGTGACAAGTACGTGATCAACATCCTTGGTGAGTACAATATTGGTGGAGACGGATGGGAGATAGAGAGGATCCTTGGAGATATTGGGTACAAAGTCAACTGTGTCCTTACAGGAGACACCAGTATTCTTGAGATCAAGAATCTTCATCAGGCTCATCTGAACCTTGTCCAGTGTCACCGGTCGATCAACTACATCGCTGAAATGATGGAGACCAAGTACGGAACTCCATGGCTCAAAGTGAACTTTATAGGAGTTGAAGCAACCAAAAAGAGCCTTCGTGAGATGGCCCTCTGCTTTGGCGATGAAGTACTGATCAAAAAGACTGAAGAGGTAATCGCCCGTGAGGAAGCAAGAATCATGCCGGTCATCGAACACTACCGTAAGATATGCCAGGGCAAGACTGCGTTCGCCTTTGTCGGAGGCTCACGAAGTCACCACTACATGCATCTCCTCAGGGATCTTGGTATGGAAGTGGTTGTAGCAGGGTATGAGTTTGCCCACCGGGATGATTACGAAGGACGCCAGGTTATTCCGTCAATCAAAACGGATGCAGACTCAAAGAATATTCCTGAACTGCATTTAAGCCCTGACGAAGAAAAATTCCAGGAAGCTCACATTCACCTGAACATGTCAAAAGAGAAATTTGATGAGTTGAACAAAAAAGTTCCCCTCAGTTTCTATGAAGGCATGCAACCAGACATGAAAGACGGCGAGGTCATGATAGATGACTGCAATCATCATGAACTTGAGAAGATGGTTCGTACCCTTCGTCCGGACCTCGTCTTTGCAGGTGTCAGGGACAAGTATTTCGTACAAAAACTCGGAGTGCCTGCAAAACAGATGCACTCATACGACTACAGTGGACCATATGCCGGATTCAATGGTGCAATGAACTTTGCACGCGACATTACCAACGCCATGACTACTCCGGCATGGAAACTGGTTACTGCCCCCTGGGAGAAACAGACCCAATAAAGGAGTGATATAAATGCTCGAATGTATGCCTGAGGGCGAGGTAGCTCATACGATCGGGAAGATAAACCCGGTCAAAACCTGCCAGCCTATCGGCGCAATGTATGCGGCACTCGGAATTCACCGGTGCCTTCCCCACAGTCATGGATCCCAGGGCTGCTGTGCCTACCACCGGATGCATCTCTCACGTCACTTCCGTGACCCGGTACTTGCATCCACAAGTTCCTTTACCGAAGGAGCCTCGGTGTTCGGCGGAGCAGCGAATCTGAAGACTGCAATAAAGAACGTGTTTGAGATCTATAAGCCTGATATTATCGCAGTGCATACCACCTGTCTCAGTGAGACCATCGGTGATGACATTCCGACGATCATCAAGCAGTCAGAAGTTCCCGAAGGAAAGGTCGTAATCCACGCCAACACACCATCATACGTGGGTTCCCATATCACCGGGTTCTCTAATATGGTCAAGGCCATGGTCACCTACCTGGCCGAGCGGGATGAGGAGACCATCCGAAAGAAACGTGTGAATATCATTCCGGGATTTATTAACCCCTCTGATATGAGGGAGATCAAGCGGATCACCGCAAGTCTCGGTGTCGATATGACCATGTTCCCTGATACCACCAATGTGCTCGACTCCCCGCTCACCGCGAAATTTGACATGTACCCGGAAGGTGGAGCAACCATCGAGCAGATCAGGGACAGTGGAAACTCACGCCTGACCCTGGCGATAGGAGCATGGTCATCCAATGCAGCAGGAGCTGCACTTCAGGAGAAATGCGGAGTGCCATGTGTTCCGCTCAAGGTTCCGATCGGACTCAAGGCCACCGATGACCTGATCATGACCCTCAAGGAGAAGTTCGATGCAGTGGTTCCCGATGACCTGACTCTTGAACGTGGTCAGGTTGTTGACACCCTCATCGATACTCACTTCCACTATCAGGGCAAGAAGGTTGCAATCTACGGGGATCCTGACATCGTGGTTCCTATGGTTGAGTTCGTGCTGACTATGGGAATGATTCCGAAATATGTCATAATCGGTACCCCTGGAAAAGCATTTGAAGAACAGATTGGAGCCATGATTGAAGCAGTCGGTATCGAAGACTACATCGTCAAGGCTGAAGGAGATCTCTTCGAACTGCACCAGTGGATCAAGGAAGAGTCGGTCGATCTCCTGATCGGAAACACATACGGGAAATATATCGCAAGAGCCGAGGATATTCCACTCGTCAGAGTTGGATTCCCGATTCTTGACCGGGCTGTTCATCCGCTGATGCCCATAACCGGGTACAAAGGATGTCTGCGGCTCATAGAGATGATCAGTAATGCCCTCCTCGACCGGCGTGACCGTGATTGTCTGGACGAAGATTACGAACTGGTACTGTAGACTACAGGGTCGAAAGGGATCATCCCTTTCCAGTGCCACAATTAAAAACGGTGAAATATTATGGAGCATGTTTGTTCGCTGCCGGCCACAGGAGCCGGATGTATTAGCGAACGCCAGAACTCCATCATAACCACAGGGAAGAACAAAAGCCGCATTCATTGCGCAGACGACAGCCTGGCCGGAGCGGTCAGCCAGAGAGCCTGCGTATTCTGCGGAGCACGGGTTGTTCTGAATCCGATTACGGATGCAGTTCACCTGGTCCACGGTCCAATCGGCTGTGCCACGTACACCTGGGACATCAGGGGAAGTCTCTCCAGCAGTTCAGAGATGTACAGGCATAGTTTTTCCACAGACCTGAAAGAAAAGGACGTGGTTTTTGGTGGCGAACCAAAACTGGCTGCCTGTATCGATGAAGTGGTGACAAAATATCATCCTCCTGCAGTGTTTGTGTATTCAACCTGTGTGGTCGGGATGATCGGCGATGATATCATTGCTGTCTGCAAGGATGCTTCCGAGCGGTATGGAATCGATATCATTCCTGTAGAATCATCCGGATTCCTGTCAGGAAACAAGATCGTCGGGTACCGGGCAGCTGCAGAAGCGATCATGCGACTCATCAGGCCAAAACTCGGTGAGGTCGTAGAAAAGACACGTAAACTCAACTTCCTGGGTGAATATAACCTGGGAGGAGAGAAGTGGCTGATTGAGAAATATCTCAAAGAGATCGGCATCGAAGTCAACGTAGCATTCACCGGCGATTCAACCGTTGCAGCACTCAAGAAAGCACCCGGGTCATGCCTGAACATCGTTCAGTGTACAGGGTCGATGCACTGGGTTGCCCAACGGCTACAACAGGAGTACGGAATTCCCTACCTTGATGTGAACTTCTTCGGGGCAGAGAATACAGCTGACAGTCTGCGGAGAATTGCAGAATTCTATGGTGATCCGGAGATCAGCAGAAAAGCTGAAGCACTGATTGCACGGGAAAATGCCAGGATCGAACCACTCATTGCGAAGTACCGTACGAAGCTGACAGGAAAGCGAGCCGCCATATACGTTGGCGGAGCCTTTAAGGCCGTCGCCCTGATCAGGCAGATGAAAGATCTCGGGATGGAGGTCGTCGTTACCGGGACACAGACCGGGAAACAGGAAGAGTATGATACCATCAGCGGCCTGCTCAGCGAAGGAACAATCGTGGTCGACGATGCCAACCCGGCAGAGATCGAGAGGTTCCTTCTCGATATGAAGGTTGATGTGATGGCCGGTGGCGTAAAGGAGCGGGTGCTTGCATACAAACTCGGCATCGGATTCGTGGATCATAATCATGACCGAAAGAAATGTCTTGCCGGGTTTGACGGGGCAGTGACCTTTGCCAAGGAAGTGTACATCACAACCTGTTCACCTGTCTGGAAACATCTGAAAGAGAGCATACAGGAGGGATAATCATGCAGACTGTCAGTACCCACCGGGTAAAAGAGGTCAACGAGAACCAGTGCCACATGTGTATGCCACTTGGAGGTGTCATCGCCTTCAAGGGTATCGAGGGAGCAATGGTGCTCGTGCATGGATCCCAGGGTTGCAGCACGTACATGCGGCTTGCAAATGTCGAGCACTTTCACGAGCCGGTTGATATCGCATCCTCGTCACTGAACGAGAAACAGACCATTCTCGGTGGAGAGAAAAATCTGAAGAAGGCACTGGACAACGTGCTCCGGGTCTACCAGCCGACGATGCTCGGGATCCTGACGACCTGTCTTGCCGAGACGATGGGTGAGGATATGGACCGGATCATCCGTTCCTATAGACAGGAACGGCCAGATCTCAATGTTGAGATCGTGTCGGTTGCAACACCAAGTTATGGCGGTACCCATTCGGAAGGATTCTGGGCTGCAACCCGGGCTGTCATAGCCCATTATGCCCGTCCCTGCGAATCCCATAGCCGGATAAACGTGATAATTCCCAACATCAGTCCTGCTGATATCAGGGAGATAAAACGGATCCTTGGATTCTTCAACCTGGAGTATACCCTGATTCCGGACTTCTCGATGACACTGGACCGGCCATACGGTGGCAGCTACCAGAAGATCCCAACCGGCGGGACGAGTCCTGCTGATATCTCAAGGATGCCCGGAGCTCCGCTTACGATCCAGTTCGGTATGACCTGTCCGGATGCACTATCACCAGGGTTATTCCTGGAGCAGCAGTTCAGTGTCAGACTTGTCAACCTCCCGATTCCGATTGGGCTCGATAATGTGGACCAGTTCATTGCAGCATTATCATCGCATACCGGTCTTCCGGTTCCCGGGCAGCTTGCGCTAGAGCGTGGCTGGCTCCTGGATGGAATGGCTGATTCACACAAATATAATGCTGAGGGCAGACCGGTCATCTACGGCGAACCTGAAATGGTCTATGCCCTGACCTGCACATGCATTGAGAATGGTGCCGAGCCGGTGGTGATTGCAAGCGGATCGCCACACAGCAAACTCGGGAATCTCATCGGTCCGATGCTTACCGAACTGCTTGAACAGCCGGTGATCATTGAAGAGGCTGACTTCGCTTCTATTGAGCATGCTGCTGTTTCAGCAGGAGCAACGATCGGAGTTGGGCATACTGGAGGAAAATTCCTGACCGAACGACATGGGATCCCGGTGACCAGGATCGGATATCCGATTCACGACCGGATCGGCGGGCAGAGGATCTTCTCTGCCGGATATGCAGGAACTCTTGCATTTCTGGACCGGTTCACAAATACCCTGCTTGAGCAGAAGTACGGCTCATACCGGGAGAAGACCAAAGAAGAGATGTTCAATCATATCTGAAACCGCAGGAATTCGTAAAAAACACAGGAGATTATTATGCAAAAACCATCACACCATATTTTTATCTGCACCAGTTCACGACCAACCGGCCAGCAGAAAGGATTTTGTCATACAAAGGAAGGCGTCGATGTTATGGCAAAGTTCATGGAAGAGATCGAAGAACGCGACCTGGGCGGTGATGTCTTCATCACCAATACCGGATGTTTCGGGATATGCGAGAAAGGTCCGATAGTCGTTGTCTATCCCGACAATGTCTGGTATGGCTCGGTAGGTCCTGATGATGTGGAAGAGATCATGGAGTCACACATCGAGGGCGGTACAGTCGTGGAGCGACTGGTTATCTGAGGAGACATTATGATCCCCGAGATTGCAGCAATGCTGGATCAGGAGGGGTGTACAACTACCCTGACAGGACCCGGTGAGGTTGTCGTATACTCAAAAGTGTTATCCTCCTGGGAACCGGTCAGGCGAATGCCTTTTTCCCTCGATACCAGCCAGGGACTTGCCCAGCTCAGAACAAAGATGGCTGAACTGGTAACGTTTCTTGGCGACTGCAGGATATTTGTTGCGAGAGCAGCAACCGGAGCCATCTTCTTTGAGCTGGAAAAGGCCCGGTGCGGAGTCTGGGAGATTCATGAGAGACCTGATGAGTTTCTCAACCAGGTATGGAGGGAAGAAGAGGATCAGGATTCTGTACAGGAAGTCGCATCAACCGATATTCCGGTGCCAGTGGAGATCTCTCCGGGAAAGTATTACCTTTCCATCAAGGATATCCAAGGGCAGAGACCTGATGTAAGCAGCAAACAAGTGCTTCAGAAGTTTATCAGGGCTGGATCGTATGAGTCATTAGAAGTGATCTGCGATCATGTACCCCCCTGGATTCCACTGGAGTCTACATGTTGTGGGTTTACACTGCAGAGTGAGCGTCTTGGACCTAGTGAGGTGAAATTAGTATTAACAAGGAACCCCGCTGACAGCTGCGGGTGTAGCTGAAAAAAGTTCTATACCACTCGATTACTCAAGGATATACCATACCACACCACATATTTTCGGGAGAGGAACGCTCTCCCGTTTCCTCTGAATTATATTCCTGGACAGGTATCATATGAACCTGTTCTGATTCTGTCTACCACGATGAATGATCAGAAATTCATAAAAAATTGATACCCTGAAATTGGGGATTTGGTGCCATGCACATCTATTCACTCGAACATGATCATGACGATGAACCGGTATTCATTGCCAGATGGCTTGCAGAGCATGATTTACCTCTCACTCGGATTCGACTCTATAATGGGGAGCCACTTCCGGATCCGGATCAGGTAGACCTGCTCATCATCATGGGCGGTGCAATGAATATTTACGAGGAATCAATGTACCCGTGGCTTATTCGAGAAAAGATCTTCATCCGGGCTGTGATTGATTCCGGAGTATCGGTTCTCGGTGTATGTCTTGGAGGTCAACTCATCTCATCAGTCCTTGGTGGAGTAGTTACACGGGCGGATCTTCCCGAATACGGGTGGCATACTATCAGACGGCTTCGTGAACATGTAACCCAGTTGCCTGAAGAAATTACAGTGTCAGGCCTGGATATTTTTCCTGATGAGGTTACTGTCTTTCAATGGCACAACGATACGTTCAGTATCCCACCTGGTGCAGTGCATCTGTATGCCACTGATACATGCCAGAACCAGGCATTTATCTATGATTCCCGGGTGATTGGTCTTCAATTTCACCCCGAGATGGATAGCACGACAATCAGAGCGTTTCTTAGCCAGTCAAGAGAAAAAATGGTGAACGACGGTCTTTGTTCGGTACATGATGATACCCTGTCCCGGATTCAACTCTTCCCTGCCGGAAATGAATTTGTATCCGGTCTGTTGTACTATCTCACTGGCCTTGTTCGAAAATAAAAACCACACCGATGCCCTTGGTGTTTCTATACCAATACGACTCTCCTTTTTTCAGAAGTACTCAATTACTTCCTGATAACACAACCAGACGATCCTGGGTGAACAGGTGTTGATGAGCCGAAATAGACGAGAACTTAATAAGGCCATTACAATCAAATGACTTATGGAAACCCATCCAATTTTTAAGATTTTTGATTCAGTTCCCAGACAGGGGGCAGGGGATGATGAGCACACGGGAAAGGCATTCTCTCTTATCGCAGAACAACGGAAAGGAGGTGGTGAGATCCTTGATGTCGGGTGCGGGAAGGGTGTACAGACGATGGCTCTTGCCCGCTTGTGCCCGTCCTGCAGAATAGTTGCGACAGATATTTACCAGCCTTTCCTTGATGCGGTAGATGAAAAAATTGTAGCCGGAGGTTTTTCCGGGAGAATCAAAACCGTCTGTGCATCAATGGACGATCTTCCTTTTGGAGAGGAGTCTTTCGATATTATATGGGCTGAAGGGTGCTCATCTATCATAGGTATTGAAAAAGCCGTCTTATACTGGAAAAAATTCCTGAAACAGGGCGGATACATAATGATCTCGGATATTTTCTGGTTTACTGAGAGCCCGTCTGATGAGGTACGGAAATTCTTTGCCGAGTTCCATCCGACAATGATGACCGAGGAGAAAGGATTTGAGATCATCCAAAAAGCCGGGCTTGAGAAGGTTGGATCCTTCAGGCTCCCTTCCTCTGTATGGGAAGAAAGTTTCTACGGAACATTGAGGGGGAAGTTTAAAGAACTCGAAGAAGAATTTGCAGATGATGAGACCGCTCTGATGATAATAGGGGGGCTCAAAAGGCAGACCAAAATCTTTGAGAAATACCCTGATGAGTTTGGGAACACATATCTGATAATGAAAAAACCATTGTGAATCATATTTGATTCATAATTCTCATTTTCTATGTGGTACATGAAGAATGAATGTATACTGACTTCCAACTCTTCTCAATAATTATATTATCAGTGTTTTCTCCGGTTATACAGGGAAGCAAATGTTTGACTCGTTTTAATTGATAGAACTGGTCTTGTTTCTGGTTCAATGGAATACGTTATGTCTTTTTTTAGCTTGTTCTATTACGTAGAATTATGAATCGATAATTATCCTTTTACAGGTATGTGTCAACTTCTAATATATGACAATCTGTAATATTACAAGTTTAAAGTTGACCCTATGAGCGGCTTCTCACTGGCGCCAATAGAAATCCTTTTTTATATACTCATGCCGTTATAGTAGATATGAATTCTGACTCTCCACAGATACCCGAGGCCTTTGATTCAAATTCTGATATTGCGGTTCTCAAGGAGAAAATGGAATCACTCAATAATGAGATAACTGACCTGAAAAGAGAGAAAAACAAATATGAATCAATACTTCGATATAATCCCAATCCCATCCTTATCTGGAATACTGATCTCAAGGTTATCGACGTTAATGATGCATTTATAAAATCTACTGGCTATTCAAAAGAAAAGACTCTTTCACTCAGAATATCTGACTTCGTGTATCTCGACCGTAAGGGTGATGGAATCCAGGAAACAATTCGAGATCGGACAATAAAAACAGGTGAGGCCACATTTCAGTTTCCTAGCGGTGTTTATACCTGGATACGATATACAATTCCTGTTCTCGATGAAAAAGGGGATGTCAAGGTAATTATTTCAGTATACAATGATGTAACTGAACTGAAAACCGAACTTAACGAGATCGAGATCCTGAAAAACAGGTCTAACACGATTGTGGATGAAAATCCATATCCAATGGTGGTCTGGGATCCTGATCTCAAGGTCACAATAATGAACGCTGTGGCACAGAACCTCATGGGATTCAATGCTCAAGATATCGGCCGCATTTCTATCAGAGATTTTAAATATCTGAAAGAGACCGGCACAAGTGTTGCGGATACATTTAAAACTGGCAAACCAAGTCAGGGCGAAGCGGTTTTTCAGTTCTCAACCGGTATCAAGACATTAGAACGTCACAATATTCCTCTCACTGACACAACAGGCAAAGTCACCCATGTGTTATCAGTGTATTATGACCTCACTGATCAGAAACAGGCAATAACCGATATATTACAGGTGATTCAGATGGCACAGGGTGGCGATCTGACAGCCCGAACAGATGAGAAACGGTACTCCGGAGATTTCTTAGAGATATCCAAAGGGATTAATCAGATATTAGCAATTATTACCACCCCGTTCAGGGTTTTCCAGGAAAAGATCGTAGATATTGCGTCCGGTGCTGAAGAGGTCAATGCCAGTGTTGAGGAAGTGTCTGCCGGAACTAATTTGCTTGCTCAATCCTCGAATTCACTGAGTGAGACCACAGAACATGGTGAAGAAGGTGTCAGACAGATCCTTCGTGCGATGGAAGATCTGTCCACAACGGTCTCTAATATGGCGATTGATAGCGAATCGGTTGCAAAACTTGCTAGTGTAGCCGATGATAGAAGCAAACTTGGTATTCAACTCGCTAAAAATACTGAACAGGCTATGGACGGTATCACCAAGACCTCAGAAGAGGTTGATACTATCGTGAATGATATCAGAAATCAGATGGATCAGATCGGAAAGATTGTCAAACTGATCTCTGATATCGCAAACCAGACTAATCTTCTTGCACTAAATGCTGCGATTGAGGCTGCCCGCGCCGGAGAGGCTGGGCGGGGATTTGCCGTTGTCGCAGCTGAAGTCAAATCACTGGCACAGGAGTCACGTCAGTCTGCTGAAAGTATTACCGAAATGATCAGTAATCTTCAGACAAAATCACAGAAAGCAGCAGAGGCAGTGAAGAGTTCTGTTACAAATGTTCAGGAAGGAAATGCATCCCTGACTGAAACCATCACCGCGTTTACAAGTATTGCACAATCCATAGAGGATATTTCACAAAAGGTAACTAATATGGCATCGGTTACCGAAGAACAGGCAGCATCGGTTGAGGAGATTACTGCCAGCGTGACTGAAGTTGCCACTCTGCTGAGCAATACCGTCCAGCAGGCTGTTGATTCTTCTGCAGCGACTGAAGAAGCATCTGCTGCCCTTGCCCAGATTGTACAGGCAATACAGGATGTGTCACAGAGTGTTGAGGCAGTATCTACAGAGATTTCAAGGTTTACGGTGTGAGATCGGATGAACACCATTGAAAAGGCAAATCCAGATAAAAACTCGACTGATGATGAGATTCAGGTTGTTGAGTTCATACTTGGAGATAACAAGTTTGCAATTAACCTTTTCGATGTCAGGGAGATCGTTGAGTCGATGCGAATCACTCCTCTTCCTCATACCCCTTCCCATATCAGAGGGATCATTGATCTCAGGGGAGAGATCACCACGGTAATCGATCTGAAAACTCTGTTAAATATTCAAAAATCCAGTACCGAAAGTCAAACCGATTCTAGGCTGATAGTCCTTGATAGCAGTTTAACAGCGATAAAAACCGGTATTCTTGTTGATGATGTATCTTCGGTTATGACCGTTTCAATGAAAGATATTGATCAGTCTCATACGGATGATGAAGATGCACATATTTTAGGAATTATAAAAAAATCTTTGGATAATACCAATGATTCAAGACGGGAGTTAGTGATCTGGCTTGATATTAAAGCTCTTCTTGATAATGTAACAACCATATAATTCATCTTATTATTAATAAATATCTGATACCATCTTTCCTGAAAATCAGGATTGTTTCTTCATTTTTCTCTATTATCTATCATGATTTCATAATCTGTGTAATTCTATAGGCGCCAGTTAAAATCATTTTTTATCTCCCTTGATTCATTTCTATATTCATGAATAATTACCATTCAAAGTTATCAGTTACCTGGAATGATTCTGCCAAATATCTGGATCTGATTCTGATATGATTATCTATCTAATACCAACTTTAATCTCTCTGAATGATTTTCCAAAAACAATATGAGTGATCTGCTGAACGGTTTACATATGACTCCGGATATTATTTTGCATGAAAAAGGCCTTTTCACCGGTCCTACCTGGGGCCCCCAACGGGGCACCGTTGGGGTTTTTAATCTATCATTACATAATCCGTCTTCCTTCCTGTCCATTTTGATGTGGAGATGTTATCTATGAGTTATTTTTCGGTAGCATCCTGTAGGTTTATGACTACATTCCCCTCACGAATTCTTTTATCTTCATCAGAGGTTTCAGACATTTCCGGACATTCTCCTGAAGATTTAGAAAAGATCGGAGGATTTGAACAATATATTGTAAAAAATGATCTCTCCAAACGAGAGTTGGCAATACGTCATGCTATATGGACAAAAAAGACATACTCACTTGAATACGGATTTTTTCATGCGGATGGGACCGTACACACATTTTTTGAACGTGGAAATGTGTGTACTAATGCTTGTGATATGTGGCTGGATGTCATGCTTATTGATATCACCGAACAGGAAAAATCATATCACGAGGTCGTAAAAGAACGAGACCTATTAAAACAGGCATTGGATTCGATCGACGACTATGTCTCAATAGTATCTCCTGATAGCCAGATATTATTCGTTAATAAGTCACTGACAGGCAGGATTAACCAATCACCTGATCATTATATCGCAAAATTCAGTAGTTCACCTGGGTATAACAATAAAACACAAAAATCAGGGCAGATGGAAGAGGTTTACGATGATTTTGCAAAGAAGGTCTATTCAATATCAAGGTCATCTATTCAATCAGATAAAGGTCATGTAGGATACATTCTGATATCCCGGGATGTATCAATAGAAAAATACCGTGAAGAATCTCTTTTGCAAACGATTGAGAAGGTAACACAGAAATTACATGAATTAGGTAGAGTTTTAAAGAATCTGGAAGAATCAAATTCCCTTCTTGAACAGGAAACATTGAAACAGGTTGAAGATGTCACCCGGTTATCAAAAATAATAGAAGACAAAAACCTTCTCGTTGAACAACTGGTAAATCAGAAGGAGTTATTCATCACACAACTGGCACATGATCTGAGGACTCCATTAACTCCGATTATTGCAATGCTACCTCTGATTATAGATAGTATACAGGATCCTGATTCAAAAGAATTACTGCAATTATTCTATAATTGTATTGAAAATCTTCAGAATATGGTTAATACAATTATTCAATATGCAACCCTGAATCAGGTAAACAGTATTGAAGATTATTCATTATTTAATGTGGATTACCTAATTGATGATGCCCTAAAAATTAACTCCTTCCTGATAAAGGAGAAAGAACTGAATATTGATATCTCTCTCCCTCCTGAAGTATCGGTTTCTCTTTCGAAAAACCTGGCACCTATGATATTTAGAAATCTTGTATCAAATGCCGTTTCCTATAACATTTTTCGAGGTTCAATTGTAATTCAGGGAGAAATTCATAAGGGAGTGATCAGAATTTTAATTTCGGATTCCGGAATCGGGATTCCTCATCATTTACTTGAGACGATGTGGGATGAGTTCGTAATTGGAGATACAGCCAGAAAAAATCCCCATTCTAAAGGACTTGGTCTCTCAATAGTCAGACAGATCGTGGTCATGCATGGGGGAACGATTACTGCAACAAGTAATGGAATTGGTACGGGAGCAACTTTTACCATCGCCTTACCTTTGAACCGTAGTGAGACCCTGGTGTTGTGTCCTCTATCAACATTACAGTAATGGTATGATTGATGAAACCTTCTGAGTGCTCATATTCAAATTCCGGGAATACTTTATCCAATAACCAAATTTTGGATACGAATAATGAATTCAATTGTTCATCAAATCTTAATTACCGGGCAGAATATGAAAAATTATTTAATTCTCTTCCTGGAATCTGTTTCCAGGGTCAATATCTTGAATCTACCATAATTACACATATCAATCACAAAATTCATGATAATCTTGGGTATACTCCTGAGTTGTTTACACAAAATCAGATCCTGTTTGATACTCTGATACACCGTTCTGATTACTATCGAAGAAAAAAAAGTATTGAAACTGCCTTGTCAAATCTTCAAATATATAATGTAGATTACAGGCTTCGACATGCTAATGGAAAATATCTATGGGTCAATGAGTTAGGCCAGGTTAGTAAAAATTCATCAGGGATATATGAGATAACCGGTTTCATCAGGAAAATTGACGAACTGGATAAATCGATTGAATCCTGCATGTATCAGGTTGATTTGTATCGCACTATTTTTGATTCTGTTCCAGAACTTATTGCAGTTGTAGATAGCAAAAGCAACATCATTGATATCAATAAAACTATGGAAAAGAAATTTTCTGTCTCCTTTCACAAGTCCAAAGGAAAGGATGTTGATAGTATTATTCCAGGACTATCTGGATATTTACATACCTCTATTGAGAAACCACATATGCATGACCCAATACTTGTATATAGGAGATCTGATGAAATTGAGGAATATTTTAAGATAATCACGATCCCCTTTCATGAGAAAATTGGACACAAGAAAGGCACTGTTTGTATTGCTCATGATGTAAGTGACCTGATACATAAGCACACCGATCTTGAAGGATATGCGAAAAAACTTGAAGAATCGAATGAATTACTTACAAGTTCACGGGACGACATGGCTCATTTTACCACAACCCTTGAATGGAATCTGATTAAACAGAAACAGGAGGTCAGATCATTATATGATGAAGTGATGGATCGGAATCGAATGGTAGAACAGTTACTTAAACAGAAAGACTTGTTTATTAATAATCTGGCCCATGATCTCCGTACACCATTAACCCCCGTTATTGCATTAATTCCTCTATTAAAAGAGTATATTACAGATGCACATCTTCTTGAAATAATCCGGCTCTTTGAGATACGAATAGGATATCTTCGGGAGATGGTTGAAGATATAATTTCATATGCACATCTGAATAGTCAGGTGTACATTGATGATTATATGAAATGTAATTTGTTTGAGTTTATTGAGGATATTTTTATACAGCATACATCCTTATTGGAAGCGAAACAAATTCAGGTGAAAAATCAGATTCCCCGGGATCTTGAACTCAGACTATCACGTTCTCAAGCTCCTGCTCTGTTTAATAATCTTATACTCAATGCAATCCAGTTTAACTCGATTTCCGGATCCATTACAGTTACCGGAGTTGTAAAAGGGGAGTGGTGTTCTTTTCAGATAATTGATACAGGGTCTGGAATTCCTGCGAATATGATTAACCATATTTGGGAAGAGTTCGCCATCGGTGATCCTTCAAGAAGTGATCCTGTTCACAAGGGTCTTGGCCTTTCTATGGTTAAGAGAATAGTGGCCTTACACCGGGGATATATCATCGCTTCAAGTGAAGGAAAAGAGAAGGGAACAACATTTACCCTTACTCTTCCATTGGTACCCGTTCCAGAAATACCATAAAAACCCCAACGGTTCCCCGTTGGGGGCCCCAGGTAGGACCGGTGAAAAGGACTTTTTCATGCAAAAGATTCCATTCAGAAATTATATTCAGTGGAGTTATTCTGGTTTTTCTTTCAAATGCGTGTCATTTGCATTTTGAAGTGAAAGATACGTATTTTTAAGTTCTAATTCCATCTTTCTCTTTTCTGTGATATTTAATAGATGGATTAAATATCCAACTTCATCAGGAGTCATTGTCAGAAGTGGAGTTATTTTCATATCAAAAATTACAGATCTACTTTTATTTGTGGGTATCAAACCATTTTCCCACAAATAGTCAAAGGAAATAGTAATTTCATGACTGATTTTATTTCCAGAAAGAATCGCAATATGTTCTTCATTTGTTAATGGAATAATATTCCAAATACACTGTCCAACCAGTGCTGAATTGTCCTGTATACCAAATTCATCCATTAATACCTGGTTAATTTGAATAATCTTCCCATAATGATCACAGAGAATATGACTTATTGGTGATTCATTAAAAATACTCTTGAACATTGCCTCGCTTTTCTGAAGAGCATGTTTATTATTTTTTTCTTCAGTAATATCACGAGACAATCCAAGAATGTTAATTACCTTTCGGGTTGAATCCGTAATAAGTGTAGCCGATATCTCAATGATCATCCGATGACCATCACGATGAGGATGCTCTATTTCAAATCGTGAATATCGTTTGGATTCATCGCCAGATTCTAAAAGAGTTATTTTTCTGTGGAACCGTTTCATTATCGCATCAAATTGTGGCTTCGGAATTATTGTGGAAAAAGGTTTTCCAATGACTTCATTCGGAAGAAATCCATAGAAATTCTGAATTGAAGGACTGACAAACAAAATTTTTTGTGTCTCTGCAGAAATCATCCAGATGAGATCATGTACATTTTCAGATACAAGCCGGTATTTTGCTTCGCTCTCAAGAAGTTCCTCATGAAACATCTTTTTCTCAGAAATATCTCTGATAATTCCGACTAACTGAACTTCACTTGAAGTTGGATTGAGAGAAAATTGAGATGAAATTTCCACCCATATTTTATCTCCTGATTTGGTCAGTGTCTGAATTTCTTCAGTAAAAAATGATCTTTCTTGAGTTTGATGAACAAAATGATGATATCTTTCCCTGATTGTCTGGGTTACATTATCAAGAATAACTGATGGAATGATTATTTCAAACCCACCTGATATGAGTTCTTCTGGTGAATATCCAAGTAATCCTAAAACTGATGGACTCACATATTTTAATATCAGACTAACAGGGTCTACAATCCAGACCACATCTTTTATTGATTCAGCTAAAAATTTGTACTGGCTCTCGCTCTGTTTTAATTTTTCTTCTATTGTTAATCGAACCGATATGTCCCGTGATACTCCTAATACGTGAGAATATTTTCCAGTAGAATCACGAAGAAAACTGGTTACTACTTCAGTTGGAACTATCGTTCCATCTTTTCGTATCTGATCAACTCTGGAAGTATTATATGGACTAATTATCCCGTTTTTTAAATCCTGAATAATTTGAGGGACTTTATTAGTAATTTTTTCATATGATTCCTTTGTCATAACCTCCTGCATGGGCTGTGTTAGTACCTCTTCAGGTGTATACCCCCGCAACCGGTACACTGATGGACTGACATAGGTAAAGCGTTGTGTCGTTATATCCAGAATCCAGATTACATCCTGGGTATTATCAGCAAGGAGCCGATACAGTTCTTCGCTTTTCTGAATCTTTAATTCGGCTTCTTTCTTTTCGGTTATATCACGAGCTGAGGAAAGGAGGCACATCTGCTCTCCGATATTAATTTTGTTGACTACTATCGAGATATATGCTGTTTCACCGCTTTTTTTAACTATTTCTGTTTCGAATCGACTATTTAAACCAGAGGTTTTATGATTCTGTATTATCCTGTCTCTAATGGATGGATCTTTAAAGATTCCAAGTTCATGGGTGGTATGTCCTATCAGATCTTCACGTGTATAACCCGTTATCGTGCAGGTTGCCTCATTTGCTTCAATAAGCTCCCCTGTTTTGAAATCACTAATAATAATAGCATCAGGCGATGACTGAAAAGCAATCGAATACTTTTCCTGAGCAATTTTAAGATCGTTCTCAATCTTTTTCTTTAATGTAATGTCTGTAAAGATAATTGCGATTTGGTTTGGTGCATGTAAAAGAGAATATCCAAGAATTGTTATCTGAAACCATCTTTGATCGTCATTTTTGATCTCAAGAATAATCGGCTTTTTGAATGTGAACTTCGTTAATTCATCTAATATTGAATTTCTTGTAAAATAGGGGAGCGATAAGTCTGATATTTTTTTTCCTACTGAACCACTTAATGTCGACTTAAAAAATTTGAGAGCGGCATTATTCAGATATTGTATATATAAATTTGAATCAAGTATAATGATAAGATCTTCACTCAGATCAATAAGGCCTGATATTGGAAAATCTTCGATGATCATATACTTTTTTGCGACACCCTTCTCGACCTTTTTAACTTTTCCAAACATCTCAAGGATATCCAGGTGACGAGCAACAGTATGCCGGTTTATCCCAGATTTCTGTGCTATCATTGAGATCGACATGGAACTGTTTTCCGCAGATAAAATCTCAAGTATTTTTGATTTTTGATTATCACTTTGGGATGGCATTTCAGATCACCTGTGATTAATAATTCATCAGCCCTTATCAGATCGTATCGATGTAATTTAGAAATTCAAGTTTTGTATGAGATATTTCAAGTGCCAAATAAACGAGTAATTTTTTCATATTTATATCTCACAAGAGGTTTTTTATGGCTTACATATTCATTATCCATTGATCTATTCCTGGGGAAAAAATTAATTCTGTATTCTCTCCATGCTCACTGGATTTTGTCTGGTATTCGGATTAATACCTGGGAAGGTGATAGAGTAATGAACTCCGGGATTCAGACTATCGACTGAAACACGTCCAGATAGCTGTCTGACAAGACCATTAATCAGAATAGATCCGAATCCTTCATTGTATTGGGTTATATCAGTAAATCCTTTACCATTATCCCGGTAATCAAGTGTATATCGATTAGATAGAGGATTAAATAAAAACTGGATCGTAATCTCTCCTTTTTGGCCGTCGCAAAATGCATGTTTAAATGAATTTGTAAATAATTCAGAAAGTATTAAACTACAAGGTACTGCTTTCTCTATCGTAAGATCTACATCCGGGCAAACAAGATTACATGTAACTGATCCTTTCGTAATTTCATGAGATTGCATAAAATATTTCGATATTTTTTGAATATATTCGCGATAATTAATTTTATTGAGATTTGTGGACTGATACAGTTGCTCATGTACGAGAGCCAGGGATCGAACTCGGGCCTGGGTCTCTTTAAATATCATCTGGATTTCTGGATCTTTAATGGTTCGTGACTGCATAGAGAGGAGTGAAGAGATGATCTGCATGTTATTCTTCACCCGGTGATGAATCTCTGTAAGTAAGATCTCCTTTTCAAGGTACGCCTCATGAATCTTTTCTTCCATCAGTTTTCTTTCAGTAATATCCTGAAAAATGAACGTGATGGCTCTCTCTCCGATCACATCATCATGGTTAATTTCTCCTTTCCCTAAAAGTGCACATTGGGTTCCATCTATCCGGGTTATCCAGAATTCGATGGTAAAAGGAGTCCCAGATTTGAGTAATGAATCAAAAGATGCTGATACCAGGTCAAAATTTGAGTCTTTTACTAATTTGAGGAGATCAGACAATGATGGCGTTCTATTGTTTTGATTGAGTCCAAATATGTGTAATAGTTCATCTGAAACAAATATCTGGTTTGTAGCGATATTCCATTCATATATTCCAAGTCCTGCAATTTCATGAGCTTTTTTAAGAGATTTTTCGCTCTCCTTCAGAGCATTCTGTTTTATTTTAAGTTCTTTATATGCATCATTGAGTTCTGAATTTCGGATCTCGATAATCCCTGTATATTCAATCAACTTATCTTCCTTGGCTTTCCATTCCGAAATACAGGATACCATAAGAATGCTTCCACTTTGTTTAACATTGCCTTGATCAAAAGGAATTACATCGACGAGATAAAATTCAATTTTTCCTGATATTGATAGTGCTATCTCCTCTTTCTTTTCAGATGAATGATCTATCATTTTATACAGAAAATCGCCCATTGGAAGACTAGTCTGTATTTTTGTTCCCATCACTCCTGCTTTGGAAACAGAAAAGATTTTTTCTGCTTCTCTGTTAATCTCACGAATTCTTCCCTGACTATCTAGAACGATAAGCCCTGAACCGAGAGTATTAAATACTGTTGCATATGCTACCGGAACAAGATTCAAAAAATTATATTTATTTATGGCTGGATAAATTGTGATTCCCGTAATTAGAAGAGAAAAGGGAGTGGTATCTATTGGTATACTATTTCGAAGATAAAAATTTAAAAAAATGCTCAACAATGGAGCTATTACTCCAATACAGATCAGAATCGATAACTTTTGATTAGTATCCTGATTTGTAATAATTTTTTTAATCAGGATACCCAGACTGGCAGTAAGTAATGAAACATTCCAAAAGGAGATTACAAACCACCAGATACCTGGTTTCATCTCAAAACCTGGAAGAATCGATGTGGTGTTCATCCATGCCTGTTCATAAAACCAGGGGATTATGAATGGGCTCCAGATGATTGCCAGGGTAATTACCGGAATCATGAGAAGAGATGGGAGCATTCTTCTGATTGTCCGGGTAGATGTTCCAATATATTTTACTACAAGGATAAATACAGAAACAGGGGCAAGGACGATACCTATGTATTCTATTCCGATGATCTGAAGAGTAACAGGAAGGAAAAAACATTGCAGTTCAAGAGCATATCCGAAACAATACAATGCCAAAGATGAAAATAGTGAGATCGCTGTATAATTGTCTCTTGATCCTCTGAGTGTACCAACGAGAAGGCTCAGTATGAGCATTCCAGTAAATAGGGAAAGTCCGGTAAATACTATCGAATAATTCATGAATTAGTTGTCCGGTTTATATCTCACGAATAGAATAGATCTTTTTGCCTTTCCCTGATCTGAATTTCTCTCTTGTTTTCCCTTTCAGATTGTAAACTTTTTTTAGTAAAAAATATAATTTGAAGGATAATCGTTATTACAACAACTTTCCATGTTGATAATGACGAAGTAGAAATGTTCTGACCTTATTTGAGATGATCCATCCTTTGTCCAGTTGTGTTACAATATCATCAATTCTCTTCACAGCTTTGAGTATTTGCGGTCCTGATGGAGGTTCATCAAGTGAGACACAGGTAGCAATAATGGACAGTGGGTTCCTGATTTCATCGTTTAAGATCTGGAATTGCTCCATATTTTTTTCGATTTGGATTATGCCCTCTTCGTTTAGCTTATTTTGAAGGCGAATGGAATCTGTGATATCATTTGCTATCCAGAGAATCTGACTGTGATCACTACAATCTGGATTCAGAGGTATGAGGGTAGAATCTATCCACATCTCCTGATCTTTGATTACTAATTGTCCTTGTACGTGTCTTTTTTCATTCAATTGAATGACAGTATGTATCTCCTGAACAATCTCATCCGCAAAAGGAGATGATATGTAATCTGATATCGATGATCCGATAACCCTGTCTGGTATTGTCTGTAACAATGACAAACCTGCATTATTGATATATTCAAACTTAAAATCTGCATCCAGAATGGCAATAAGATTGTCTGAAGATTCAGCAATAGTGCGATATCTCAATTCACTCGATTTAATTTTTTGTTCAACCGAATGTTTGTACAAGGCCATCGCAATTGAGGTTTTAAGACTTCGATCATCAAAAGGTTTTATAAGATATCCAAAAGGTTCGGATTCTATGGCCTTTGAGATGGTGACATCATCCGATTGTCCTGTTAAAAAAATTATTGGAATATCCAGGTTATTTTTTATAAGATTTGATGCCTCAATTCCAGTCATCTCTCCCTTTAGATTGATATCCATGAGAATGAGGTCTGGGCTATGTTCCAGAGCCAGAGATAAGACTTCTTCTGCTGTATCGGTAGTAGCAGCTACTGAAAATCCCATAAATTCAAGATTTTCAGCCAAATCCATAGCGGTGATAAATTCATCCTCTACAATAAGGATCTTCTTTCGTTCATCGTTCATATTTCATCCTGATCTGAACCTAAAGGAAATTCGATAGTAAAATGGACACCATTATCGTTCTGCTGAAAAATAGTTCCTTTAAGTTGTTTGGTCAGCCCATAGATTAACTGCATTCCGAGTGATTTTGTCTGTTGTGGGTTTATCTCATCAGGAAATCCCGGGCCTGAATCACGGTAATCAAGATGATATGTTTTGGTTGCTAGGTTGTATGTGAATAGTATCTTGATTGTTCCTTTTCCTGTTTGATTAAAAGCATACTTTAATGAGTTTGTTACCATCTCATTGACTATGAGACTGCAGGGAACAGCAAGAGAGAGTGGAATTGTCGTTTCAAAGGCTTCTATTTCTAATGAGATCTCTTCAGAGTTGATATTGTACGTTTTTATTAAATTGGTTGTGATATGAGTGAGATACTCCCCATAATTTATATCCCGGAGATTATCGGTCCGATACAGGGTTTCATGGAGCAATGCAAGAGATTTTATGCGATTCTGGCATTCAATAAAATACTCTTTAACTGTTTCGTCTTTTACCTGTCGTGATTGTATTGAGAGGAGAGACCATATTATCTGCAGATTATTTTTTACCCTGTGATACACCTCTTTGAGCAGAATCTCTTTTTCCTGAAGTGAACTCAGGATCTGTAATTCATGCTTTTTTCTTGTCGTAATATCATAAATAAAAAAGAGTGTTGAGGGGTTATTCTCAAAAATAATATCTGTTGCAACAAATTCTGTATTGATTGTAGTTCCATCTTCACAGACCATCTCCTCTTCAAATTGATTCCAGTTCACTCCCGGTTCAGAGGACAGGGATATTTGCTCAGAAAAATGATCTCTTTGATCTGGATGAATATATCGAATAAATGTGTTGGGTTCAATCATTTTAAGAGAGGAAATATGGAGCATTTTACTAAATGCATGATTTGCAAGGATTACAACTCCATTATGAACAATACATATTGAGATTGGTGAGGTAAGTATCAGGGATTTGTATTGTTCTGTGCTTATAGATAACGACCTATTTACCGCCTGGATCTCATCAGTTTTTTGTAGAAGTGCCTTCTTTGCATCTTCTAAGTCCTTGACCATAGAGTTAAATGCGATCGAGAAATCATGAAGAAAATCGACTTTCTGACTAAAGTCTCCCTTCGCTATTGCCTGAGTTTTCCAGGTCAGATGTCGTAAATTTGATTGGAGATGTTTTAATGCTCCACCAAAAGTGCCTCGTAATTCAATATTGGAATCAAGTTTCCCTTCTGATATTTCGAGTAAATGATGTTGTGAACTTTTTAATGTGACGAGGATTGATATGAGTAATTCCTGTTCCTCCTGTGTTCCCGGGAGGAGATCAGGTATTTTTCCTTTTGTCTGAATGAATGACGTGATGAGTGTAAGAGCCTGTGTTAGATCTGATTCAGATGCCCCGTCTTCAGCAATAGTTGAGACATTATTTTTTTTAGGTACTATCATTCTTTTGCTAACTATGAATGTAATTCAATGCTGAACCGACACGTTCTCTCGCCTGTACACCAGCAGTCGATCTCCCGCACCTGACATTTTTTTCCTGTATATTGTTCAAAGATACCTGCAAGAAATCCTTCGTCATACGTACAGACTCCATACCCGAGTTCAGGCAATCCTGAACAGTCGAGATCTTCAGATACTGAAGCAGTAATTAAATTCCCATCCAGATCACCTTGTTCAATCCGGAATATTCCAACTTTTAATTCTTTTAATGTATCCTGGAGGGCCCGGATGAACTCCTGATGATCTGTAGTGGGTGGCAGGACATGATGGTAAAAACTAACTCCTGCCTTTTTCCCAGCTTCATAAATAACAGATTCACCCTGCTTAACACCCAGTTTATCCTCTATGACCTCACGCAAACAGTATTGCATGAGCCTGTATACTTCTAGAGGAACAAGAGGACCTAAATTCGGCCTTCCTTCTGTTGGATCTCCAATGAGATCCCATGTAAATGTAAATTTGTCTCTTTGATCCATATTGTTGGTCACCTGAATTACGGGTGGGAGTTTTATCTACCAGAGTATTCTTACATCTGTCATCATATTAAAACTATAATACAGTTCATCTTAGTAGATACACGAATAATTGTGGCATACCCATTTTCTACCTTTTTGAGATAGATAAACTGTTAGCTTACATATGAAGCCGGGAAAATATGAAGATGACTTTATTGGCGCCAATAAATATGTCATAACCCGATAATGTTTTCCCACATATTTGGATAAATTTTGGTATTCAGACTCTTTTATGATAACTTCAGATCCTGAATACGTCATCTTTCGAAATCGGGTATTCATTGTGAAATTATTTGATATATAATAATTGCAGGAAGATTGCTTCTGAAATGATCACAATCTGGATATTTGATATGAAAAAGTTATCGGCGCCAGTAACCACCAGTTTATCCGCCATAGATTAAAAAATCTATAACCTGTGACAGGGTTGTTAGAATATTCATAATGGTGGTATTCAGAATTTTCTAGAATATATATGCCCATCAGAATTTTAAGATTGGCATTTAATCAGAATCATGCATTGATAGTATCGGTATTGTAGTGAATCGAGTATGCATTTAATGAGATTGAATAATTGTAAGAAATTAGCCGATTTGGTTCCTCTGCCTGACCTCTCCTAATAATACGTTGAAGGTATGTCAATCCGAATAAATCATAACGAGAATCCGTATCACATTCTCTATGTAGATGATGAGCCATCTCTCCTTGAGATCGGGAAACTATACCTGGAGAGAAGATGGGGGTTTACCGTTACTACTGTCCAATCTGCAAAAGAAGCACTTGTACATTTGAGATTAGATCCTTATGATGCGATCGTATCAGATTTTCAAATGCCTGAAATGGATGGTATCGAATTGTTACAGGAAATTCGATTCCAATACCAGGATCTCCCATTTATTTTGTTAACAGGAAGAGGACGTGAAGAGGTTGTTATTGAAGCCCTCAATGCAGGAGCTGATTTTTATCTACAAAAAGGGGGTGATCCAACCGTACAATTTGCGGAGTTGGCGAATCAATTAGTAAAAGCAATACAAAAGAAACAGGCCGAATATGATCGCCTTCATGCCGAACAGGCCCTCATGGAACGTGAAGAGATGTTTCGGACCATCTTCGAATCAAGTCCGGTTCCGATTACAACAATATCCTGCATTAACGCTCGCATTCAAACCGTCAACTCTTCATTTCTCTCTATGACTGGTTGCACCGAGGATGAAGTCATCGGGAAAACCTTTGGTGAACTAGGATTCTTTTCTGATTATCAAATCCATTGGTTTAAAGAAATTTGTCAGGAGAAGTCATGTATTACTGATATACCGGCAACCCTGACTGGGAAGAGGGGTGATCAGATTGAGGTTCTTATTACCACAACTCCGATTACCAGCAATCATTCCCCCTTTCTTTTGACCACCTTCGTAGAAATTACTCAACAGAATCAGAATGTGAGTGAAGTTATCCAGCATACCGATCGTATTCACTCAACAGATGAGCAACCGACTTCTGCAGAAGAAGGAATCACGGAAGATACCGTTGAAATGCGGATGAGAGATGAGGGTGTGCTGGCAAGTGAACAGAAATTTAAATTTCTTGTCGATTGTTGCCATGAAGGTATTCTCCTCACAGACCTTCAGGGTGTGATTCTGTTTGCGAATAAGGCGACTGTCAGAATGGTTGAATTTGAAGATAGTTCTGAAGTCATTGGAAGGAATGTTCTTGAGTTTATTTCCGAAGAGTCTCGTGAAGAAGTTCGATTACGGTATGTACAGGTAGGAAAGAAAAGTAAACCCCTGTATTCCCATCATAAAATAATTACCCGTACCGGAAAAGAGGCCTTCATTGAGAGTATGGGGAGAATTCATACGTATAATAGCACATCTGCATTGCTCATTACCGTACGCGATATTACAGATCGCCTTCTTTCTGATGAAGCTCTCAAGACAAATGAGATGCGGTTTCAAGCGGTTTGTGAGAATGCTGGTTCATGGATCTGGGAGATTGATTCTGAAGGAATATACCGGTATTCAAACTCTGTTGTCGAACAAATACTGGGGTACAAGCCTGATGAACTCGTGGGAAAAGTTCATTTCTATAATCTCCTCGATCCCGCATCCCGGGATGATCCTTGTAACGATTCAATAATCGCGTTTTCAAATTTTGGTCCTATAAAGGACCATGTCTATCTGTTCAAGCACAAAAATGGAAACACTGTTGTTCTCAACATCAGTAGTACACCCGCATACGATAAAAGAGGAAGAATCTCTGGTTATTACGGTGTGAGTGAAAATATTACCAAACGCAAGGCAACTGAATCTGATTTTCAGAAACTGGTGGGAACTCTTGTTCGTAAAACCGGTCTCTCTGCTATACGTAATATCTCAGAAATTCTTCGTTCCTGGCTTCATGCTGATTGTGTAATTTTCGGGAAATTAAATCCGGATCATTCAGGAGTACATGCAATATCAATGATACTTGATGGAAAAGAAATTTCTGACGGATATTATTCACTTCCTGGAACACCCTGCGAAAAAACCTGTGAGCAGGAATTTCACATGTGCACTGATAATGTTATCAAAACGTTTCCTGGTGCAAACATTTTGAAACAGTTTCAATTCAGAGGATATTGTGGAACACCAATTAGGAATTACGAGGGAAAACCAATAGGAGTTCTCTGTGTACTATCCAGAAAACCTCTTGATCCACCCGAAGGTATCAGAGAGGTCATGGATATCATCGCTGGAAAGGCAGCAGCAGAGATCGAACGTTCACAGATTGAAGATGCTCTTAGAGAGAGTGAAGAAAAATTCAGAATGCTTGTAGATCTGTCACTTGATGGGATTATCATCATAGACAAGAATGGAATACTCTTGTTTGGAAACCAGGCTGCAGGCAGGATTTTTGATCTGGATATTCAGAAGCTCATTGAATCAGGGAGCCAGAATGTCCTTGAATTTATATCCCCGGAGTCCAGGGATCGTGTAATCTATGAGATCAGTCATGTTGCAGAGGTGATAGAGCCATATACTGTAGATTATCAGGCTGTAACATCATCAGGGCAAAAGATATGGATAGAAGGGATAGGAAAAGAGATAACGTTTCACGATTCACCGGCAATACTACTCTCGCTCAGGGATATTACCACACGTAAACAGATGGAAGATGCTATCCTGCGGAAAAATAAGCAGTTGAACCTTCTCTCAAGTATAACACGCCATGATATTCTGAATATGATTATGGTGATCCAGGGTTCTCTTGAAATAATCCAGATGGATTACTCAGACCCGGGATTGATTGAGTATGTTCAGAAGATGAGGATCGCTGCGAATACAATAAAAACCCAGATTGAATTTTCACGGTTTTATCAGGATATGAGCTCTCACACAGCCCAGTGGTTTGATCTCACCTCCTGTATACCGCTGGAACATGTTCCTCCGGAAATTCACTTAAAAAATAATCTGAATGGAATCAGAGTATACGCGGATCAGATGCTCGGGAAGATATTTTTTAATCTCCTTGATAATTCGATTCGCCATGGTCAGGTTGTCACAACCATCAGGGTAGGATCACATGTGGATAATGAAAACCTGATTATCGTATGGGAGGATAACGGGATTGGAATACCTGCAGATCTTAAGGAGAAGATATTTGAATTAGGTTTTGGAAAAAATACCGGGTTTGGGCTGTTTCTTGTCCGTGAGATCCTTTCACTTACCGGTATAACAATTCATGAGACCGGAACATATGGTACCGGTGCCAGGTTTGAACTGACATTCCCGAAAGGGATGTTTCAGTATATTTGAACCGATAAAATTGTACATTGTACCCATCAGACTCTTCTATTAGTAGGATCCCATCCTGGTCATTATCAGATTGGTGATCCCGGTGACCGGATATCATAAATCGCAGATAAATTTGCCTGTTAGGTAACGAATCGGTCAATCATCTCTGGAGACTCCTGATAAACCCATATTAATTGGTCCGGTTTGGTCCCATGTTCTTTGCTAAGACAGATCTGTATAGATTAAGCCAGGCTTTTTCAAATATCTTTCAGATGTCATCGGTTAAGGTAGTGATACACCTTACCTTAGCCGATGAGATCTGAATATTAATCAATGTACTAAGATAAAATTGGGTTTGACCTTTTCGTTTGCCTCAGTTCTTAGCCCGGAAACATATTGCCCTCTTGGGTAAGAAGTAGTAAAAGTAATTCTGAGTCTCTGAAGAACAGGAAGATACTATGACTCAAATGAATTTAATTTTAAAAATAGGGGTATGTATGCTCCTGGTAATGATCTGCAGTGTCTCTGCAGACCGTATACCCAATTTGCAACCTGAAGAGTACACTGTACCGAATGGAATTTCAGGTCTAACGATACCTTCAGGTTCACCCGTAAACAGTACTCAAACAGTTACACCTCAAACCGCGGTAAGCAGGGATAATTCCGTTATTTCTAATCTGATCGGTATGATTCCGTTTTTAGGTGATAACGAAGATAATCCTCTGGCTCTAAAGAAGATCAGTTCTGCTGAAGGTCTGGAACTGTATTTCTTAAATCAGACCCGGGCAAACGAAGAGAAACTGGCTAAAGAAAAAGCGTTAAATTCAGAAAGAAAAAATTTTGATTTTGCCTCAACGGATTTGGGAAAAGGGCTTTACAATATCGAATCTCAAGCAGTATCCGCACCCCTTACGAATGGAGGATCACATCTTCCCGCAATGATGCCAGAAAACCAGGTATTCACTTTACAAAAGGCAACTGCCTACTCCCCGTCCGGATTAGTAACTGATGTGGCATCAACATACTCCACCACAAATATCCAGGTTACCGGAGTAGATGAACCTGATTTTATCAAAAATGATGGAAAGTATATCTACATCATCAGTAACAAAAATCTGACGATTGTTGATGCATATCCACCGCAAAATGCCAGAATCGTTTCACAGATCCCGGTAGAAGGCGATGTATCTGATATTTTCCTGAACGGAGATCGTCTGGTCATCTTTACCGGGAAGAATGGTCAGGGCTGGATAAAACCTGCTGGATCAGTTGCTCCTGTTCCAAGTTCAGAATATCAGACCCATGCACTTGTCTACTCGATACTTGACCGTGCTCATCCGGAGATATTGCGTGACATCAGTATTCCGGGAAGATACCAGAATGCACGGATGATTGATGGTGACATCTATGTTCTCAACCAGGAGAGCAGGACTGCCGGAGATTACCATATGCCGGTCCTCTATGATGGGAAAAAGGAGATTGCCATACGAAATATCCGGGCTCCCCAGGTTCCTCCTGAAAATTATGTATTTTACTCCCTTTCATCATTCAACATACATAATGACGCACAGCCCACTGCAGAATCATTCCTCCTGGGTAAGGATAGCACGCTCTACGTTTCACCGGGAAATGTATACATCGCCTACAAAAATCAGGGAAACAATCCTGGCTCATTGCCAACCTATAAGGATTCAGTAGTACACCGGTTTGGTATCAGGGATGGGAAGATCTCATACAAAGCAACCGGGACATTCCCCGGATATCTTCTCAACCAGTTCTCTCTTGATGAATATGAAGGAAACCTCCGGGTTGCGACCACAATAGACGAACCTGCTGCTAAGGGCGGGCGTTCGAATGGTGTGTATGTTCTTGATCCTGGTATGGTCGTGATCGGCAGTCTGGATCATCTGGCATCAGGCGAGAAGATCTATTCAGCACGGTTTATGGGCGACCTGTTATACCTGGTCACGTTCAAAACGATGGACCCGCTCTTTGTAATAGACCTCTCAAATCCTAAACATCCGGGGATTTTAGGAGAACTCAAGATTCCGGGATACTCTGATTACCTTCATCCATATGATAAAACCCATCTGATTGGAATCGGAAAAGATACCACTCCGAATCAGTGGGGAGTCTCTGCAACCGGGATAAAGATTGCATTATTCGATGTATCAAATCTTACAGACCCCCGGGAGGTAGGTCATGTTATTATCGGAGAGAAAGGTTCTGATTCAGAAGTGCTGCGTGATCATCGGGCGTTCCTGCTGGATCAGAGCAAAAATGTGATGGCTATTCCCATTAAGGAGATAACAAATACTCCGACACCGGGAAGCCAGTATAATGGGTCATATATTCCATCGATCTGGCAGGGGACGTACGTGTATGGGATAGATCTAAAGAACGGGTTCACTGAAAAAGGAAGGATAACAAAGGAAACGAGTAACCTGAATAATTATCCTGAACAGGCTTCTGCAGTGAAGCGATCCCTTCTGATGGATTCAATCCTGTATACGATCTCTCATCAGAATATTATGGCTACTGATATCAATGATCTTTCACGACAGATAGTAAACATCACACTGTAATGAGGAGATGTGGGACTAATCCGGGGCAGTCTGGATGAGATCCACATACTCTCGCACCTTTTTTAGAGCCCTGTTATATTTACCATAATCGGTTTCTTTTGTAGTAAAAGAATACGTGTCATATATTCCGCTTAATCTGTTTATATTGTAAGTTAAACGATCCAAACTATTCATTATATACTTATACATTCGTTGTATGGTTGTGGTACAACCATGTTGGAGAGGCATGACTTCCCTCTATGGGGAGCGATAATTTTAGTTGTTTTACTGACGTTAACAGCATTAGTTGCGTATGCGTATCGTTTTTTTACATTGAGAACGCGGGAGGAGCTGAGTTTTATCTCTCGATTCTATTGGTTCTCAGTGTTATCTTACTTCTTGTGTTTCTGACCTTCACAGCTGTTATCTTCAAATATCTTGGTCTGTCAGATCGCTCACAATCTCTGGGTCTCCCAGAGGGGAGTATTCGAGCAGTCATTGCATTAAGCCTCATTCTCATCTTCATGACTAGTTCAATCCTCCTGTATGAGGAGGTTGAAAAACATAGTGGTCCTGCAGTGTATAATTGTACAAATATCACCCAGGACCAACTTGATCTCATCCCGGAAGATGAGATCGTCTATATTCAGCGTTCTCTCGTACTGAGTAATACGACTCTTTTCAATGTAGGGCGAACAATGGAGAAGAGCAGGGCTGGAGAAGACATTGCGAAACAGATCATCACCACCGTAAGTACGTTGGTTGTTGCAGTGGCGGGTTTCTATTTTGGCAGTAAGGCTGCTGGAGGAGCCGGAGGAAACGTCTCTGCAGTTCCGGTAATTCGCAGTATTAATCCGACTCAGGCAAAACGTGGTAAAGAGATTGACTTCAATGTAACTGGTCTAAATTTTGAATTGGTGAGGGAAGTAAAACTTATTTCTGATTCTATAGAAATTCCATGCAAAGATGTTACTTCCAATTCAACACTGGTTGTCTGCAAATTAAAAATCCCAGACGATAAAGTTGGATATCCCGGTGGAGCCTCAAAGAAATGGTCTGTAATGGTAAAAAGTTCAGATATTGGAGATTCCATACTTGTGAACGCATTTACTATCACTGACGACACTGATGAAACAGATACTGATTAAAAAAACCTTTTTTTTAATATCAAAAAAAGTCACGTGCAATGCCTGTTACCATGGTATTGGTCAGGCTGTGATCAGTACCCTGGATCTTCAATATCCCTTTTTTTCATACCTGTAGCATTCTCCGGACAGACAGAAACACAGAGTCCACATCCAAGACATGAACGAGGATCATACACAAAGACTCCGTCCTGGACTTTTCTTGCACCAAATACACACCTTTCAATACAAAGTTCACAGGAATTACACCGGCTGCTATCTGTGTCTGCCACATAATCCGATCTGGCAACAAGATCTACCCGGTGATACTGGAGAAGTAACTGAAGATCATGACAACAGCATGCACAACAACTACAGAGTGCATATATCTTATGGCCAGGCATGTACAGGGCCATATGTATAAGCCCATATCTGTCAGCCTCACGAAGTCTCTCAGACACTTCGTCCATGGAAATTTTCAGGGCTTTTCCTGAAGCAACAGTTTTGTCTGCTAATTCATCCAGAAGCAGACATACATCCCGGGGTCTGTCGCACCGATGGTAATGGGTCCGGCAAATACAATCGGTCAGAGCAATGGACCGGACTTCTCTGAGTAATTTCAATACCTGTTCCTGAGGCAATACCCATTGTGTAGAGGTAAAAGACTCCTGGACTGGAATAATCCGGGAAGAGAAAGTAAAACTTCCACTCTTCCTCCACTCGGCGTATTTATCTGCATACCCTTTCAGATGTGTATCCATAGGATACTCTTCATTCATTATCTTCCTCTAATTGAGTGTCGGCTAAATGTACTGTCACGTTACAAGATCTCTGCCGGCATTCCACGCTTTTCCAACCGGATTTCCAATATTCCAGTACTGATTATCAGGCATGGTAAGCATTAACGGATTGATCTTTTTAGGATCTGGTTTATTATCTGTAAAACAGCTTTCATCCAGATACGTGGCTACAATCTCTCCGATAATGCATGTATGACTCGTGAACTCATGTGATTCAGTAACCTTGCACTCAAATGAGAGGGGACATTCACGAATCATGGGAACATCTCCGAGGGCTCCATAGAATATATCAAAAAGTCCGGACTTGTCGGTATTTTTCCCTGATACAATCCCGCAATAATCAGCCTTATCCACCATCCCGGCGGTCGGGAAATTTACACTAAATACTCCGGTTTCAAGAACTGCCTCACGTGTTGCGCTTTTTTTGTTAAGGCTCATGCTGAGAAGAGGCGGTTCCATGTTTATCCGTGCGATAAATGCTACGGTCATGAAATTCGGCCTACCACTCACCATCGATCCAATCAGAGTGACTGGCATCGGACATATCGTGGCATTTGTTCCAATCGATACTTTGTTCATCATAATTTTCTCACATTCCGGATATGATTCATATATCCTGGCGTTTCCTGTAATTAGATGTATCTCGATATAAAATATTATATATTCAGGTAATTTTTTTATACCTTTGAGGTTTACAATTCTATACTGATGCGAAAAGATGAGATAGAGGAGCGGATTATACAACTGGAACAGGATATTAGAACTCTGAAAGCTGATCATCGGGATGGTGTTGAAACAATCCTTCTAGAGATGCAGAAGATTCAGAACTCTGTAATAGAGGAGAGAATATCAGTACTTCGTGAGCGGATTATTGATGGGTACGAGAAGATCTTCATGGATCTCATGCTGAAGAATGCAGAACACAACCTGGAAGCCCAGTGTCTTGATCCTTGTACCAGAAACAGGCGGAATGAATGTAAGGAATTCCTTCTGGCAAGGCTAAAAGTAACAGTTCAGAAAGAACAATATCCTGATATTATTCTTTCTTGTGGCCGTGAAGCCATCAACGATAAAACCCTTATAAAAAAAGCCCCGTTTCTCTCAAAAGAACCATGTAATACCTGTTTTTCTGCATACCTGAATGAAAAAGAACAGATCAAAATGACCCTGGGACTCATCAAGGAGAGCCGGGAATCACTGGTAAAACCAAGAATTAACCACTTTGTCTCGGATCTTCCCGGAGAGATTGTCATATCAAAACTTGTTGAGCCACTCTCACATAAACACCGGTTTGCTATGTTACAGGCTCTGTCTACCGGTAGTATGAGCTTTAAAGAACTAGGTTCTCTTACCGGTTCAAATGGCGGTCACCTGCTATACCATGTAACGAAACTCATCGAAGCAGGTTTTGTTGTGAAGACAGAAAGCGGAAAAAATTATTCTATCACCGATAAGGGTCTTGGCATTATGGATCTTGTAAAACAACTGTATTCACAGAATGGAAATCTTCCGGTTCGGGAATAAGGCTCGTTAATTTCAAAGATCTGATGGAGTTTGAAACGATATGGTTTTTTTCGCTATTGACAGGGGCTGGATAGAGTGAAGAAAAGAAAGGTGTATGACCTTTTCGTTCCTTTTTTCTCACCATGAATGCCAAACTATCCCATCAACCTTCTTTTCAGCGATATTGCATGGCTGTCACACAACTCATGACAACAATAACACCTGATGTATTTTTCTCGAACTATTGTTATCCCAGATGGTTACACATCGATCATCTACAGAAAACCTGATCATGGTTTTGATGAATCGATGCAATGACTTTACCTGTCTGACCTCCTATCTATGTGACAGGAAATGAACTCGGTAGATCTTGAAACCAGAAACAGAATATTTGACGAAATTATTGCCGAACGCCGGACTCATCGGAGTTTTACCGATGAGCCGGTTTCTGATGAGACTATTCTGAGTATCATCTCTGCAGGACTTCATGCTCCTTATGCCAGTGCTGCAGCAAAAGGTGCAGATGATATCAGGAAGTTCATCGTGATCAGGAAAGAGTCTGAGATAATGACTGTTATCAAGCCAATGCTCTTTCGTGAGGTGCAGGAGATGTCCAAAGAACTGGAGAAGGCTGCTGCAAGTAACGAAGAATTTGCAGAGAAAGCTGGCAGTTTTATCAAACGCATCTCGATGATCAAAAAGATGGGAACGGTCCCGGGAATTGGAACGGCACCGGTCTACCTGGTGGTCGCTGAGAAGAAGGGGTTCCCCCCTGTTCAGCAGGCCTCGCTTGCTCATTGCCTTGAGAATATGTGGCTGAAGGCAACCGCCCTCGGTCTTGGATTTCAGCTCGTCTCGATCACGTCACAGATGGAAACATTAGATGATTTCTGTGAGTTTCTGGACATTTGGCCCGGAGTCTGGGAACTGAATGGGTGTGCGATTGGATATCCGGCAGAAAAACTGCCAGAATCTGTCAGACCGGATGCCAGAGATGTTACAACCTGGATCCCCTGAGAACGATATCTCATTCTTTTTTTGTCGGGCCCTCATCGGATTGACCCGGGCCGTCTCTTTTTTACACGTGCTCTGTGTTCGTGGTTGTGTACCTGTATTTTCCTTCAGGGATGTTGATCTCAAATCGTACACCAATACCGGGATCCCCGGTTTCATGAATGGTAATTCCAGTTATGGATAAAATCTCCCTGATAAGGAATAATCCCAGTCCGGTATTCTTCCCATATCCTTTCTCAAAGGATTTTTCTTTCTCGTCAAGTGGAATTCCTCCCCCATCGTCTTCATACCAGATAACCAGGTTATCATTATCTCTATGTGAAGAAAGGGTGATTCTGGTCAGATTTCTGCCATGTCTGTGTGAGTTTTCAACCAGATTATACACAACCTTTCTGAGCATAAGGTCTGCGTAGATCTCCAGGGATCCAAGATCTGACTGGAAGGATAATGGTGCTAAAAACTTTTGTATCTCCGGAATTGTAAATAATAAACCAATATTCTGCCATTCCGGAGCTGCTGATCCAAGTTCCTGATACTGTCCGGTAAATTCAATGATGGTTCGTATCTCGCTGGTGGACTGGGTAATCGCCTTGATCTCTTTTTGAAAAGAATCTTCTGGGAGATTTACGATGAGTTCTTCGCCGTAAAACTGAACCACCATGATCCTGTTGAGAATATCATGCCTGGTGATGCTGGAGAGCAGGTTTAACTTCCTGTTTGCCTGGATTAATGTTTGTTCTGTATGTTTGAGTTCAGTAACATCGCTGATGCTTGAGAGGATACATTGTTCAGAATTGATTGTTACGATGTCAGCAGAAAAGAGGCCTGAAATAATTTTACCTGATTTAGCCCGTATTTCAACCTGAACTCCCCTTACTTTCCCCTTTGAGACATCAGTGACCAGGAGGGTTCTATCTTTGGGCTTCTCCAATATTGATAATTCAACTGTGGTTTTTCCAAGAACTTCGTCTGGCTGATATCCGGTGATGGCAGTAAACCCGTCATTAATCTCAAAAATTACTCCATCAGATGCCCTTGTTATGAGGATTGCGTACGGGGATGAATGAAAAGCCGTGTTAAATTTTTCTTCCTGTACTCTGATCTCTTCAAGAAGCCTGCTGGTAACCATCATGATCAGGGCAATGATCACCAGAATTCCCATGACAAGGTATGTTGTCGGGATTATTTCTCCGATTATTCCGGATAAGAAGAACCTGTTTCCTTTGAACGGGATCAGGATCTCAAGTCCGAATATCAGTATACTAAAGGTGAGGTGAATTCCCATGACGATAGCGATTATCTGCGTCACCTTTTGCATATTTCCTGATACCCTTCTCCATAACAGATAACAGATCTGGAGATCGATGAGGACGATTACGAGTTCCATCCCTACCTCGCGTATCGTGAGATTGGGCTGAATATACAGGAAGTACGTTTCGTTGATGAAAAACAGGACTAATATGATAAAATTCTGAATCTGTGGTCCTGGCTTACCGGTAAACCGCTCAAGACCTATCTGGAGGAATACCCATCCGATAAGCATCATCCCGTTTCCCAGAATGATACTGAAAATATCCGGGATAATCCCGTTGAAGAGTATACAGCAGATCCCTGCTGCTTCCATAATCATACATGAGAGCAGCCAGGTAAGTCCGGGAAAACGTCTTTTGTACTGGTGCCAGATAATGGCAGCCACAAATACATTTACAAAATTGACTAAAAAGTTGATGAGTATCAGGGTTTTGATATCAAAAACCATTAGTCATACATCGAGGTATTTCTTTAAATAACATATACGGGATTCAGAGAAAACAGGAAATTTAAGTTCATCTTCTGGTCTCGTGTATGAACTTTCTTCGATATCGGGTTTCTAATCCGGCATCATGGTTCCAGGCAAGTTATTAGAAGATCAGGGAAATATCGCCCGACTCGATGTGAAAAAACCAGGGTATTCAGGAGAGATAGTTCACATGTCACATGATGAGATCTCCAATGATAGTGAGTGAGATAATATTATCTCGTTTGTGAATGACAATATCGTATGAAAGGGTATGGTGCTGTATTGTTTCTCTGTATGTTCGTTTGTGTGACTGGTATTGCTACTGCCGATACTCCGAGTCTTGTCGGAAACTGGACTGGCCCCTATGTCGAATATAATGCCAGTGAGGGTTTTTCTGAAAATGAAGGTGGCTTTTTCTTTCTGAATATTACCGAGCAGCGGGACCGGATATTTACCGGGAATTCCTCGTATGTTAAAACGGATGGAACTCCGGTCAGTATGGAGATGGCAGGAGTGATCAGTGCAGATGGAACGGAGATATCTGTTGTAGAACAGAATAACGGGTATTCACACGGTAAGATTCTCGGACCTGATGAATTTGAGTTGACATACCTTACAGATAAAACTCCAATCTCCGTGGCAGTAGATCAGTTTAACCGGGTATCGTAGTGTATCTTATAATTATTCAGGCTGTTGATCCACAAGTATTTGTGCAAACATCTGCCTGAACCGCTATGAAATTTCGTTATCTTTTTTTAACCGGTACAGGATCGACTACGTTAAACCCGTATCGTGCAAAGTCCCTGATATCCAGGTTTGAAGCCTGTTCCCTGGAGACGATCGACGGTATGATGAAGCGGAATATTTCGCTTGCGTACTGATTGAAACTGAAGCCCTCTGCCTCTATCACCTGTTTCCACTTTGACTCCATTGAGAGGTTATTCATGAACGAGATCATGAGGTACATGGATGTGAGGAATGGATCGAGATCTGACCTAATGGAGCCGTCATCGATGCCCTGCTGAACTGCATCACGCAGGATCAGCCGGCAGATCCCATACCCCTTCCCGATATCTGCGTTACATGGGTTCTCTTTTGAGAACCGTTCTGATCCGTAAAAGTGTATCATGCGAAGATAATCAGGATGCTCCTGAGAAAATTCAAAAAACGCCTGTCCCATCAGGGCTACTTTGACAATTCCCGGAGCATCTGTATCCATGCACTGTGTGTATTTTGCTTTCAGGATCTCGATTCCCCGGAGAACAATGGTGGCATAAAGGTCCTCTTTGTTTTTAAAATAAAGATAGAGGGTTGCTTTGTTCAGTTCAACGTCCCGGGCAATCTCATCCATGGAGACATCTTCAAAGCTCCGGGAGAAGAAGAGCCGCTGTGCAGCATCAAGGATATCAGTTCTTCGCTGTTCCTTTTCCCGCTTTCTTCGTTCTGCAATTCCCATCAGGTCACGTCTTTTGGTATGTTGGTCTCATGAATTCAGCAGTTATGCAGGTGAGTATGACCCGATGACACACACTCATATTGGGTGAGTAGTGCAAAGTAATACTCTATCCATTAACGATCTTTAGTCTAACGTGGATTCAGGTGAATCTCATCGGTGCTTGTTACAGGTAGTACTCCGGCATTTTAGGCTCGCTATACAGCGTGTGCAGTCGGACTGAAGCATCATGCACAAGGCCCGTTTTCATTGATCTGGCATGCATCGGACAACTTTTGATACATGCACAACAGGTGATACATTTTTCCTGATCAATCTTTGAACTGTTCTGTGAATCGATGGCACCAGCCGGGCAGATCTCTGCGCAATGACCACAATCTGAACAATCCTCATTCACTGCTATGAAATCTACCACCCATAACTTCGAGTCGCTCCGGTATGGGAATTCCCCCGGGACCTCGACTTCCGAGATCTCTGCCACTGATGAGACGGACTGCAATTTCTCCCTGACCTTTCTTCCAAATTCTTCTGCATGGTGAAGATCATTCGTATCAGGTCGTCCGGCTGCTGTTGGGGTTTCATCACTTGAGAACGAATGTTCCCCGATATATGCACATCCGGCAATGGGAATGGCCCCGCATGTTGTTCCAATATATTTCAGTTCCAGGAGTGCATCCTCATATACCCGGTTTCCATACACCACAACACATACCATCGGTGTCTGGTGGGCCCGGATGGAATTGAGCCAGTCGATGATGAGAGCAGGGACCCGTCCCATGTATACCGGGACTCCGATGATCAAAAGGTCATCTGCAGAGGTCTCTATCGATTGTTCTCTTCCTTTCGGTGTGGTGATGTCTATGATATCTGTGCTCTCCGGGTTTATCCCCCGGACAATTGCCGACAAAACGGTTTTCGTGGTTCCGGTTGGTGAGAAATAGACTTTTTTTACTTTATGTATGTTCATGGTTTGTCCGGTTTTTTTGCTTTGTAGTCTGTCGTTCACGGGTTGATGGATGAGAGTCTCATGTGAGAGATCAGGCTTAGTTCGCTAAGAGGTTGTCTGAATTATTGTTTATCTTTTAGTTATATTATAACTATTGGTTATTTGATAACTTAAATTTAAAATTTGATATGGTTTTTTTATTTTTAATTCAGGGCTCAATTACACATTATTGTTTGGAGTATCCGATCAGGAGGTTCCAGGAACTATTGATGAAAGACCCTGCGATCATCGGAAGATCGGTTACTAACCGTATAGGCACTCCCTTACCAGGAATTCAGAGAAAAAACGAATGAGTGGATGCAAACAAACAGTAGATGTTTATTCTGGTGTATGATCATGTGATTGGAGCGACAGGGCCAGGTATCTCTCCTTCACCCGGCGTGCAAATTCTTCTGCATCGTTTAGGTCCTGATCATTCGGTCTGCCTTTATTCATTCCTCCGAAATATTTCAAAAAACTGTTCGTGTTGAATCCTTTGCAGCTGAAATCTCCAATTATTACGTATCCTTTGGACTCGAGTTTCTCGCGAAGATGGCGATGATCATTCCGGGTTTTTGCTTCACCGATCAATGCGGCGGTTGAGAAGAGGAATACCGGTTTCCTGTTGACCGGTGGGAGTGTATCGGCCAGTGATAGCAGAGTATCATGGTGTTTTGCTGAGTATATCCCAGAACCAAATCCAATGAGGGTGTAATCAGATACCCTATCCGGGTCGATTTCCAGAGAGGTTTTAATATCTGCATCGAGAACCGCTGATATTTTACGGGCAATCTTGAGGGTATTATTGTGATGGTACGAGTAGACGATCAAGAGAGATTTACGTTCGGGAATTATTTCCACAAATCAGATCTATTGATTCGCATAATAATTTTTTCCATACTTCAGAATATTACCTCAACCATACCGGTTTGTTAATAATAAGGTAATAGGATAGTTGCTTTTTTTTCTTTTACAAGAAGAGATTTCTGTATATATGAATCAACCTGGAAAAATGATGACTCAACACATATTTGTATTATATCGGATTTACTAAATATTTCTGAATAAAATTTAAATTCATATTGAGGTTATAAATTATAGGATTTTATGGTGAGAAATGAGTAATCAGATTCTAAAAAAAGGTTTGTAAAAACTGATAATACAGTAATTATGAGTTGAATAGAATGATCCTCAGTCATGATGATACTATTGTGCACTGGATAACGTTTTAGAATGACATCCGTTCTCGACGTCAATTCTAGAACGCTATGGTATACACAATTATTGGCGGTTATACATAGTCATCAACAATAGGGTTGGGATCCGGTATTTGGTAATCACTGCAAAAATAACCATAACAATTACAATAACAAACTTGTGCACAAATTCTTTCAGCTACACAATTATTGTAACAAGTCGAGGCATCTTCATTCGTTGGAATCTTCTGATTAATCTCCAGATATACTCCTACCATTGATTGAGATCTTTCAACTTGATCGAGAGGCACTTTGGTATCATTAAACGATTTTAACTGAGTACCTTCATAAAACTCTAAAGGTTTTACCTGAAGTATCAGCGTTTTGTTATCTTCTGAAAATGAAATATTTGTTACTGTAACTATTGCCGTGGTCTCATTTTTTTCTTCAATGAAAAAAAGAGCCGCATTCAGAGGATATGGCATACTGGTTAGAACATTAATTGGAATCAGACGATTCGTATCACCATTGGCCAGGCTAAAATAAGGAACCGGACTATTCACAGATATCTCATATATTCCATCTGACCCGGCAGTGATAGTACTCTTTTCACCCTGCAGATACGCTAATGAAGTAGGTAATTCATCAGCAATACATGATCCGACAAGGCAAATCAGAAGAAGCAAACAGATCAAACCCGGGTCCCGATGGTGATTCATAAGGTTCCTATGAACCTCTCACATAAATTCTTTTTTATTGATGGTAGTTTGGTGTATCATATTAAGCTGCCAGTAAAGAGTGGATGTAGTCTCTGTCTCTGCAATTTGGCTTGAGAGGCCCGAATTGTTTTTATTATTAAAATAATATATTGATCAGTCGGTTGAAAAATCGTATCGCATACGTCCTAGGAGTAGACGATCAGGAGAGCCTTCATTTCAGGGATGATGTTCATGAACGATCTGTATTCGATGAATGGGTATCAACATTCCTGTATCTCTTACTCTTCGAGAATCCATCACCTGATGCTTATGCCCTGGGCACTCATGTTTCGTGTACCAATTGACCGATAAAAAAAGAGCCTGGAAAGTTAGTTCTTGTCCACATTGGAAGAATATAAAAAAATTCTCGGCAGTAGAAATTTATTTTATTCATACTATAGAACTTACTATTTTTGATAGTAATGCCAGTTGTTATTGATCACCTACTCTTAATATGTGAGTACGAAAGAAACGATATATATTTATCTCACTATAGGAAATATCCAATCAATACAATGTTCACAAAATAATTTTTACATGAAATACTTTGATATTTATCCTAAAGATATCTCCGGGTTATGTCCGCTATAGAGATAATAAGTCTGTGATTGTAATAACCGCACATCCTGAAAGGTAAGTGATAATCTCTGATAGAATCTGAATAGGAGATTTGGTGGGAATATTCATAATGAAAGATGATCGGTTAAAAGTGATTTATGTTGATGATGAAGTTCCTCTCCTTCAATTAGGGAAAATTTTCTTGGAAAGGTCTGGATCAATAACTATTGATACGGTATCATCAGCGAAAGAAGCCCTGAAGATGATACCCGCCGGTAATTACGATGCGATTATATCTGATTACCAGATGCCTGGAATGGATGGCATCGAGTTCTTACAGGTCATTCGTGAAACAATAGGAGATATTCCATTTATTCTCTTTACAGGTCGTGGTCGTGAAGAGGTTGTCATCCAGGCGATCAATAACGGGGCAGATTTTTATCTTCAAAAAGGAGGTGACCCGGTCCCCCAGTTTGTGGAATTAGAACACAAGATTCACCAGGCTGCGTTCCGGAAGAAGACTGAAGGACTCCTTTGTCAGAGTGAGAGAACTTCCAGAGCTCTATTAAATGCTACAGCAGATGCAGTGGCCCTTCTTGATATTAATCTCAATATTTTAGATGCAAATGATGTTTTTTCAGATAGAGTGTCCAGTAAACCTCTTGATGTTATTGGAAAAAATCTATCTGAATTCACTTCAGAGGATGTATATAATACACGGAAACAAAAATTCGACGAAGTTGTCCAGACAAAACGTGCCATCCGGTTTGAAGATAGTAATAATGACCTCAATTTAGAAAATAATTTTTATCCAATATTTAATGAGAATGGAGACATAGTACGATTTGCTGTTTTTACCAGAGATATCACCTCCAGTAAGCGTAAAGAATCTGAACTCAGCAATGCATACGAGAAAATAGCCCAGGAAGAAGAAGAGTTAAGAAACCAATTTGATCTCCTTGCAGAGAGTGAAAAACTTGTAAAGGCAAGTGAAGAACGTCTGTTAATGGCACAGGCCATTGGTCATATGGGCTGCTGGGAATTTGATCGGACAAAGCAAACGTTTTGGGGGTCCGTTGAAGCACGAAAAATATTAGGTATCCCTCTTGACTGTGAAGAGATTTCTATTGCAGATCTTGAAGAACGGATTATTGAAAATGAATTTTCAAAAGAATCCTTTTTAAATCTCATATTTAATAATACAGAATATAACATCACGTACAAAGTAAACCCATTGGATGGCTCTCCACATAAGATCGTACATTCAGTTGGAAAGGTTGAAAAAGATTCAGAAGGGAAGATAACCAGGGTTATTGGTGTTATTCGGGATGTAACTCAGGAAAAACTGGCCGAAAAGAATCTGATATATGTTAATAACCTCCTTGAATCCCTCATCAAACAAGCTCCATATGCTATTCTTCTCATACGGGGCACTCCTGAAAATATCACCGTTATAATAAATAATAGATTTTCATCCCAAATGCTGGGTGATCCTGTTTATTCCGGAGATCCGGTTGATGTGAATAAACCCCATGTCACTCTTCCTCGCTTTTTCTCAACAGATGGGACAAAAGAGATAGAGTTGAAGGATATGCCCGGATCAAGAGCACTTTTGGGAGAATATGTTAATAGAGAGGAATACCTCATCCGGTTACCTAACGAGACTGAATATATTGGTGAAATTAATGCATTTCCATTATTTGACGAGAATAACCTGATCATTGCCGGTGCAGTTGTGGCCCAGGACGTAACTCAACGGAAAAGAGATGAAGATGTAAGAGACAAAATGGTGGAAGCATTATCACTATCCCTGGCGTTATCAAAAGTAGGATACTGGGAATATGATCTGACAGAAGAGATTCTGACCTGGTCAGATGAATTATTCTTTTACTTTGGACAGGATCCTCTTACCTATAAGCCGTCAATAGAAGGTATGCGGACACTCATTCAACCGGATGACCTGCCTGGTTTCAATAGAATGATGCAAAATACTATCGACACCGGAGAAACAGAATCACGTAATATCAGAATAATCCATCCAGATACATCTATTCATACTCTAAAAGTAGTAATTTCTGCAAAGAAGGATGACCGGGGGGTAGTTCACCGGTTATTCGGGACATGCCTGGATATTTCGTAGAAACACCAGATTTTTTTTGAAATAAGTAAGAATCATCACTCGAACTTCTTCATTTATTATCTCATACCATGATACCGGTTTGAAGAACGATGATCTCCACTATTTGAACTTAGATTCAGAAGACTACAGAATTACGGACGACTGGATCGACAAGCACTATCAGGCGATACCATCTACCCTCCAATTATGAGTAAAAGCTACTATTAATCCGGATATAACCGCAATATTACTTCACGTCTGTCATACTACTCGATGATGAATAAATATCTCACGTATATTCTCGATGATCCTCACCCTCTTTCAGATTCACAGAAAGAAGCAGTCTTAGCAGAAGCACGATATGTCCGCCTCATAGCCGGAGCCGGGGCCGGAAAGACAGAGACACTCACCCGGAGAATCCTCTATCTTCTCTTTGAGAAGCACTTCTCTCCCGGATCAATTGTCGCATTCACGTTCACTGAAAAAGCTGCTGCCTCGATGAAGAACCGGATCTTCAAACGTGTACTGGGTCTTGGAGCAGTAGAGATCTACAACACGCTCGGTGACATGTACATCGGGACTATCCACGGGTTCTGCAACCGGATCCTGGAAGAGCAGTTTGGACACGGGTCATGGGAGGTCCTGGATGAGAACCAGGAGATGGCTCTTTTAATCAATCTCTGTGACCGTATCTGCCTTATAACCGGGAGGAATACCACCGACCGGGCATCCATATTCAAGCAGAGCCTCTCGGTGATGTATAACGACCTCCTCTCCCGGGAAGAGATTGAGAGACAGGCTCCTGAGTTTTTTGCCTCGGTCAGATCATATGAAGCGTATCTTGACCGGTTTCACCTGCTCACGTTTGACCGGATGATAACGCTTGCTCTCACTCATCTCCAGGAACACCCGGACGTGACCCGGAGTATCAGGCATCTGATAGTAGATGAGTACCAGGATATCAATCCGGCACAGGAGGCGTTGATCAAGATTATCGGCCGGAATGATATCTTTGTTGTTGGTGATCCACGGCAGACCATCTTCCAGTGGAGAGGTTCTGATGAAGGGTGTTTCCAGCGGTTTGCAACCTTCTATCCCGATGTCTATGATATCGTGCTGCCTGAGAACCGGAGAAGCGGAAAACAGATTGTCACCGTAGCAAATACGCTTGCTTCTCATTTCAGGACCGGTCCGTACGAAACGATGACTGCAACACGGCCTGATACCGGTGCTGTGTACCGGATCGATTATCCAACCGCCGGGGATGAGGCTGAAGGAGTTGCAGACCAGATCCTCTCACTGGTGAACTCCGGGTCATGTAGGTACCAGGATATCGGGATTCTGCTCCGGAGCGTGAACAACAGTGCAACGCCGTTTATCCAGGCACTTCGACGGTATCATATTCCGTTCATCCTGTCCGGTCAGGTCGGGCTTTTCAAGAGGCAGGAGATCCTGGCACTTGCTAAGATCTTCTGCTGGCTCTCCCCGAAGGGATTCTTCCCGGCATCCATCAAAGACCGGAAGAACACGATCTCGGGTGATCTTCTCCTGGACTCTGCGATTGACGACTGGTTTTCAGTCGTGTCACCGGTCTATACAAAAGAGGTTGTCAGAAAGACACTCGGATACTGGAAGCTGGCAGTTCTTGAGAATAAAGCATACCGGAACTTCACAACAGCATATTATAATCTTCTCTCGATCCTTGGGTTTCACGCCTTATCACCGGATAATGCTGAAGATGCGGTTGTGATGGGCAACATCGCCAGTTTCGGGAGGGTTCTTGCCGACTTTGAGTCTTCCCAGCATTACGGGGGGAAGACCGGTGATATCGTTCAATTTGTCCGGGATCTCCACTGGTATCTGTTTCTGTATGCATACTGGCGATACGAGGAGTCTGCCGGTGAGCAGGATAGTGCTGTGGATGCAGTCCGTCTGTCCACTGTTCATCAGGCGAAAGGTCTTGAATGGCCGGTTGTGTTCGTTCCTGCCATGATTGACGGGAAGTTTCCCTCATCACGGGTTGGCGAGAGGAAGAACTGGCTCATTCCCCGTGAACTCTTCCCGGCTCTCCGGTACGAAGGAAACACAGAGGCAGAGCGTCAGTTATTTTACGTCGCCCTTACCCGGGCCCGGGATCTGGTATGCCTGAGCTGGTACGAGGAGGAGGGAGATTCAGGTCTACAGCCGTCGCAGTTTATTGAGGATGAGATAGGAAGGGAACCGGTCATTCCTCTTCCATATACCCGGCCTGTTCCAGGATTGTCTTGTCAGGCCCCGGAGCCTGATGCCGAACTCCATTCATTTTCTGCAAAAGATCTCATCCTCTTTCAGCAATGTCCCTACCGATACCGTCTGAATAAGGAATGGGGGTTTCTTCCCGGGCTCTCTCCAGATCTCGGGTTTGGAAATGCTCTGCACTTCTGTCTTGGTGAGATCTCAAACCTGCTCAAACAGGGTGTTCCTGTTAAGCAGGCAGTGGACCAGTCGATCGAGTCCGGATTCTTTCTGCCATATGCAGACCGGAGCCGGTTTCTTGGTATGAAACGGGTAGCTCATCAGCGGCTTTTGTCATATGCAACCAAGAGAAAGGAGGATCTCCTCCGGGTTTATGCATCTGAATTCAGGATCGAGTTCCCGGTCCGGAACGGAACGATCATCGGCAAGATTGATGTCATGCTCGATTCTTCACCAGGTTTTGAGATCCAGGATTACAAGACCTCTGATGAGGTGATTGCTCCCGAAGCAGGAGCAATGCAGGTGAAGATCTATGCCTACGGACTCCGGCTCCTTGGTAAACCGGTCTCATCGGCAGGGGTTGCATATATCGAAGATGCAAGGGTGGATCCGGTTCCGGTCCAGAGCCATGAGATAGATAGAGTCCGGGAGACTGTTGAGGGGCTGATTGATCAGATCCAGGAGAAGAAGTTCCCGGGTAATCCCGGGAAACAGTGTGGTGGGTGTGATTATTTCCAGATATGCAGGTTCCGGTAGAGAATCCGGTGGGAAAAAAACCAAAAAGATGAGAATAGTACCGAGGTAATAATCTGTCTATTCTTATAACGTGACGAAGAACGAAAAATATTCACTCCAAATACCTTGCTACAGATATACTTCAAACTCTTCGAGTGTGATTCCTGCTAGTTTTAATGCAAATCGGAGAGTTCCTGTAGCTAATTCATCATGCATGGGAATAACAGTCCCAACTTTTCCTTCAGGAGTACTTTTTGAAAGGCGTACATGACTACCCTTTCTACCAGATATCTCAAACCCGAAATTCTTACAGAGAATTTTTATCGCCTCTGCTCCGGAAACGGGTTTATTGGGTTGCAACGGATGCTACCTCAAATGTGGTAATCAGACTCCGGGATATAGGGGAAAGAGGAAACTCCTCCAGGTATAGTTCGGTTGCTTCTTTGAGATTTTCAATTGCTTCCTCTATAGTATTCCCCTGGCTAACCGTTCCGGTTTCAGGGCAGAGTGAGACGAATAATTCTCCCTCACTATGAATTATTGCTGTTAAGGTGTTCATTGTTCACCTCTCTGTACAATAAAGAAAGATCCCATATACCATTCTTAGATCCCTAGACAGATAATGTTCATGTCTTCTATTCAAGGTTGTGAATTCGTATCCAGGATATCTCTATTTATCATCCATACCCGAAATCCCGAAAGTAAGTACCTAACCAGTATTTTCCCTTATCCCGTATACTGACAGTCATTTTAGCCTGATATGATGTAAACACAATTAGCATAGTGTAATTATTTACTTTACCCTCTCCATGCGAGTAAAAGCCAGATGGGTAAGCGGATTGAGTTAATATAGAATTACGTACAGAAAAACCCGGCCTAGGTCTCTTCGGTCCAGTTCATATCCCGGCCCCTGATCGTATGGTACTGGTTATCATTTCCAGGTGAGCCTGTCCATTTTTATGTGGAGGTCTCATTCTCAACTATCTGAACCAATTTTGTGAATTGATAGATACTGGGATTTCTTCCCTTTCCTTCCCTAATGATCTCAAGTATACCTGCATCCCGAAGTTTTTGTAAAATCCTCTTTCCGGATTCAGGAGGGATTTGTGATATCTCCATAAAATCCGTAGAAGATACAATTGGTCTTTGAAAGAGGGCGTCAATCACGGCGATTGAGTATTGAGATCTGATTACCTGCGGTATTACACCCTTCATCGAATCATAGAGGGATACGATGTCTGAAGCACGGGTGATATTGAGAAGTGCCTGATCACGGACGGCATTTAGAAAATAGGATATCCATCCGTTGAGGTCCCCGGATTGTGAGATCTGCCGTAGCCTGGTATAGTATTCCTCTCTGGTCCGGTCAAAATATGCACTGATATAGAATGCAGGATATGAGAGAAGGTTTTTTTCCATGAGAAAGAGGGGTACAATCATTCTGCCTATTCTTCCGTTTCCGTCACTAAATGGATGTATGACCTCAAACTGACCTTTCAAAACTGCAAGCTGGACGAGGGCATCTTTTTCAGGTCCGATGAGGTACTCCTCCCAGTTATGGATCATCTCGGGAAGTAACTCCGGAGGGGGTGGGATATAGGTTGCCTGCTCAATGGGTGCCCCGATTGGGCCAATGTAATTCTGAATATTCCGAACACTTCCAACATATGAACTCCCTCTGACCCCATCCAGAAGAATAACATGCAGGGAAAGAATGAGATCCCAGGAGAGATGCCCGGTTTTCATTCTCTCCTGTGCATGACTGAGCGCTTTCTGATAATTCGTGACTTCTCTGATATCCTGCCGTTTTTCTTCCGTTTCTGCTGATCTTCCTGCTTCAAAGAGAAACAGGTCTCTCATGGTTGCCTGTGTTCCTTCTATCCGGGAAGATATGACTGCCTCCTGAGTGATAAGCGGGGTGAGGAGGAGATCCGGGCTGTGTATGCTTTGGAGCAGACCATCAAACCTGGCTAAGGCTGCATTTGCAGCACCAATGAGAGGGATATGACTGATCCAGTCTATATCTGATGGCGGCAGGGGTTCTGGTATGAACGGTTCAGGTTTCATGGATGAACAGGTATTTGTGGGTCACCAGATACCAGCAAGATTGTTAGTGGATCATCAGGGTGGAATCTGATACCTACAAATTGGTAGGGTATTTTATAGTATGATGATATGAGGTCCTCGGTAAAGAACTCATCGATGTTTCTGGAATGGATCAGGGTGATGATATGTCTCACATTGAGTCGAGTAGATCTTCAAGAAATACCTGGGCATTATGGGGTTCAGGGATATCTGACCTCTGAAAGAATCCGGGTCTTCAGTCTTGGTTTTATTCCTTCGGCATCTACGATGTATATACCTGCTTGAAGGGCATCTGATAGATATGCTTCGATCTCTATGAATCTGAATAATCCAGGGGGATCAGAGAACTCCACCCGGAGATCACCGTCATGTTCATCTATCTGGGTTCCTTTGATGATAGATCCAAATACTCCGATGCGGGTTATATGGTCTGTTCAGAGAGCCGGGGCCTCTGTAATTAAAGAATAGATGGTATGGTTTCTATTTTTGTTTTTTCATTCACCTGGAATCATCCCCGGAATTATCTGTTCTATGTCCTTGATTAGATAGTACGATCATTGACCACATCCAATGGTATGCTTCTTTCGTTTGTAAAAAATTCCTTATGCAGCGCCTTATATGGGTTTTAGGATTCCATACTCATCTATCCCAAAAAATGATACTTCAACATATCAAATATATTTTATCGAGTGACAAAAAGAAAACAAAATAATTACTATCAATTCTATACCTTTTCTGCAGACAATTCGCGTGAGTTTTTTTATGAAGATTATTGGAATATGGGACATTTTTGAGTCCGGTGCAGAACCGTATGAAAAATTTATTGAGTCCCATAGTGCTTTTTATTCTCACTTACCCAGACCTGATCTTCCGGAATCTGGAGTCCGGGTCATCAGATATGATATAAAAAATGGTCCCATTCTAGCCGGAATAGCGTTCGGTGCTGATGCAGACTTCTACACTCCTGATTGGGAGAACGTAGACACTCTTCTGATATCTCCGGATCTGATAGAAGTAACATCATTTCATGGTAAAAAGTCTGTGTTCCCGGTACATGATGCAACATGTACTGAATTTGATACTCTCCTGTTACAAGGCGATCTGGAACAAGAGCATCTAAAACTGTATCTTGGATCAATATCCTGGTATTTTCCGGATAATGCATCTGCTGATGAAGTACATCTCATTCCATACGATCCATCATGGCCTGTTATGGCGAGTTCTTTCATTGATACTTTCTATGAAGAATTTGGTGCTGATATCATCACGAAGATGGAGCATTATGGGAGTACTTCTATTCCCGGAATGCCTGCAAAACCAATTTTGGATTTTTTGGTTGAAGTCTCTTCATTACAAGAGGCCATTGCACGAATCGTTCGACTGACTGATACAAAAAATTGGGAGTACTGGTGGTATGGTGACCATATTACCCTCATAAAACGGGAGGAAAAAACCAGAGTACGAACCCATCATATTCACATAACCTCTTGTAATCATAAAATCTGGAACAATGTAGTGTTCAGAGACCGGTTACAATCCGATCCGGTTTTAGCCAACGAGTATGCTGATCTCAAATATCGATTGGCTGCAGAGTTCAAAGAAGATCGGGAAGCATATACCAGAGCAAAAGGAGATTTCGTCAGAAAGGTGATGCATATCGATTCCGGTGATTCAGGTCATAGTGAGAAATAGCCACTCCTAATAGTTTCATAAGGGTGGGTAAAGAGTAAAAGAGAAGAGAAAGTTTAAATTTATCGTTCTACCCCACATTAAAACTGATGAAGAATTAAATCAATATCTCTATTCACATTATTCAGAGTAAAACGCCGAATAAAAAAGCATAATATACGTCCCGTCTGATAATCAGATACTATCTCACTATGCAGAGAGTCACAGAAAAAACCAGGATTTCTATTATCAGGCATCTGGCAGAGATAATGCCGACAATACATACCACGTTCGGTGTAATCAGGATCGGTCTTTTCGGTTCAGTTATCAGAGGTGAACAGACAAATACGAGCGATGTCGATATCCTTGTAAAACTGAAAGATGAATATAAAACCCTGAAAAATTACGTTGCGCTCGTTGATTATCTTGAGTCTTTCTTTGACAGCAAGGTAGATCTTGTTACTCTTGAGAGTCTTGATCCATATATTCGGCCATATATTCTGAATGAGGTGGTCTGGATTGAAGGATCACCAGATCTATCTGAAGCATATTCTTGATGAAATTTAATTTCTGGAATGAATATCGGATCAGAAAACATTCGATGATATCATTCATGATGATTACTTTTCTCATGCGGTACGGAGTGCTCTAGAGGTAATCGGCGAAGCATCTAAGAATGTATCAGAGTCAGTAAAGGATGGGCATCAGGAGATCTCCTGGCGTGAGATGGTAGCACTTCGTGATCGGATCATTCATGGATCCGACATTCCGCAGAGATCTCATAACGAATAATATTTTTCACAATGCAACCCCAAGAACCTAATAATTTTTATGAGGATGTCATTAAGATTCAAAACTTTCGTTACTATCATTCCCTCGATTCGAAGTGATATTTCTTTTACCCTTCTGAAAAGGAAAAATATCCATCTCATCGTTGGTTTTTGTGTTGGCTTTCCCGTCTGATCAGGTATGCTTTCGTTTGCTTCTCTCAGCCCTTTCCTCAGTCTGTATTCAGCAACAGCGTAGACATAAAGGCAGAGAACCATTACCATTGCCAACGCCTGAATTCTTCCAATATTCTTCAAAAACACGTCTGAAACCCTGAATGTTTTATCTTTCAGGAACCTGAATCCCTTCTCCACCTGTGATTGTCCCTTATAATAACTCAAAGTTGTATCAGGATCCAAATCCAGATCATTCGTCGCAAGAATAAACCTTCCAAGGATTGATCGTTCTTGTTCGATAAGTACCTGGTTGAGAGATATTTCTGCGTTAACAATGAACTTTGTCACAAGCTGTTCATCTTTCTTAGGTCTTCCCCGTTTTTTCTCTAATCGCTCTCTGACCTGGTCAATCGTGAATGAACTGAAAATTACTTTAGGATGGTTCTGTATCCATTCTTCTGCAACCATTTTTGCATCTGGTTCACAAGCAAATCTTTGAGAACATAAGTGTTTGAGCGATTTTTTTGTCTTCTCAAATTCAATCAGGATTCTCTTCTCGAAATCAGGTTCTTTCTTCTTTTGTTGTTCATTTGAATGAAATACGGTCCAGTTCTGGGGTATTCCTGCATATTCAGATTTTGCAGTAAACCATGAGTATCGCTCATCCTTACATGGGATGAAGAGTTCCGACGTATTCCTCAGAACTATCGCTTCAGATATCGTCATTGGAACTCTGCTTACCCAGAATGTGTGAAGACCTAATGTCTGGATATTGTCTTCAGTATAAAATGCAGCATCCGCCACGTGAATCACTTTGTCACCGGTATTTAGATTCATACGGACCTTATTGATTATCTCAAGTAATGCTTTCTTGTCAGATTCGTTCCCTGAAAAGGTTTGAAGCATGAGGGGGATGCCATATTGATTTGTTGCCATTCCCAGAGAAAACCGTTTCAGATCCCAACGGCCATCCTTGGGATGACCATGAGTTATTGAGATCTCCTGACTTTGGCTTTCTCCATCATACTCGCCATACACACTGAAATTTGTTGTATCGGCATTAACAAGATGGATTGAGAACTCTTCATTTTCCAGCGAAGGGAGAATGATCTGATTGAAGAGTTCTGTTTCACCGTATGCATGTATTGCGTCAAGAGTTCGACCAATTACATCATCATTGAAGTTGGTTTCACACACATCTTGGTGAAACAATCGTTCAACGGCAATGTCTGTAAAAAAACCTGGAAAAAGATAAAGACGGCGTTCAATATATCCGAGGCCATTGATTACCATTCCTTTAAGGGCATCACCATGAGTGAGTTTATGTTGTCCATTTTTAGGGATGAGATTGTCTACGATCTCACTGATTTTTAAAGAATCATAACATCCAGCAACCAATCCTAAATGACCGATTGTTCTATCTGAACCTGAAACGAAGATATCATCAAAATTCATTGAATATACAGTGATCGACGTACTTAGATAAATAATTTACCTTTTTATATAATTAAAGAAGTTGCGAAGATCTGCGGAATGTCGGATGGATACTTTTCTATCGACTATTCTATCGTCTGGAATGTCATCACAAACGACATTCCTGAAATAAAACCAAAGATCTTCAGTCTGTTCAAAGAACTGGAAAAACAATACCAGGATTCGCAACCTTGAATCCCTTTTGCTACTTCATCTAGTACAAAAAGATTATTGAAAAAATCATTAAGCCCTATGAGGCCGTCCAACGAAGGCCCTATTATTTAAATAGGTCATAAAATTTCTCGACTCTCCACTCTTTTTTCATTTCGTTAATTGCCGTGGGACCGATTTCGGCACCATTATATACTATTGAAACTGGCCTCTATGCTCGTTGGCTCAAACGAAAAAAGGACATTACATGGGACTGTAAATCCAACAAATAGTGTTTCAATCAGTACATTACTTGGAAAAATGGATCTTACCCAGATTGAAATTGAATTGCACAACCATCTCAATTACAGCCAAACTCGAAAATGGTTATATTCACCAATATTATTATTCAAACTCTTGATTGTCCATTCCTTTCGAAAACAATCCTATCGAAAATTCATCAAATCACTAACACTTGAAGATTGCATTGCTCTTGGAATTCCTGAAATAGAGCCCGGAAAATATCATATTCCCTCTGCAAGTAATTTACATGATTTTGCTTACAATCGTTTGCGATTAGACGGCTTTAAGAAGATCATGTACCTAAACGGAGCCATTGCATGTCAATCTATTCAGAATGGTCACGGAATGGTTGATTCAACCCCTATTGAAGCCTCAAGGTATGATAAATATGCAGAATATAATCCCCATTACGCTTGCAGGATGCACAAATATCACATATTTCATTTAAACAACTTTCCACTTTATGGAATATTTTCTGAAGGTAATGCTCATGATTCCCCATATGCAATCCCATTAGCTGAAATTGTTGGTACGATGAATCCAAGCATGATCAAAGTTCAACTTGATGGTGGCTATGATTCCTTCATGATTTATGCGAGATACTGGAGAATTTTCAGAATTCAACCACTAATCGATCCAAGCAAGAACGCAATTTTGAACATAGAGGGGACAATTGAGAGAATTGATCATTGGGTAAATAAAATGTGGAAGAAAGGGGGAGACATTCGAGATTCTATTGAGGAAAAAATGCTATTTCTCACGAATAATGGAAGGGAGAAACAGGTCGGGATGTATCTTCGCAATCAGAACTTACTTAATCCAAATTTCAGAGTTGAATACAAATCAAGGGCAGATTGTGAAAGAACTCATTCACACATGAAACGAATGTTTAATTTCAGTGTAAAATGGATTCAGAAAAGATCTGAAGAATTTTACATGACATTGAATCTCATTTCATATCAGTTTGTATTACTTGCAAATTTAGTAAAAAACCAAGGAAAGGGTCAGGGTCTATCAAAATATTACTGAAAAAATAAAATGCAGATGTCCCATTAAGTAGCGAATGCTATCGAGTTTTTAGTTCTTCTTCGTCTATCAACTGTAATTTTGAGTAGTTTGGATGTTGATTCCCATCCTTTGCAGTGCGTGTATCTATCATTCTATTGTAAAAATTGGTAGTTCGACAAAAAGCGAATTATTTGATTGACAATCTGTCCAATCTACATCTTTTCATTGGACAGCCTCGGTACCCTCTCTAAAATGATAGGTAAATTTTTTACCGAAAGGAGAGGCTTCCTAACTATTTTATCTAATTTGTATAAACCATTTAAATATCATATCCACATTAGGGTTTAATTTCAAAAAATAGGGTGAAAAAATTCATTGGTAATATCTTTACCCTTGATTTTGAAGAGGATATCTTTTCTGTATCATTCTTAGTTATCCCCCCACCTCCTCAAACAACGCTGCCTTCTTCCCGGGCCACTTCTCCAGCATATTCCACACCTGCATCGCCACCGCCACAAACCGTCCTCTCTCCTCTCCCGGAATCTCAAACACAACCCCGTGACCGGACGGCGACAACTCCACCGTTCCCCCGGGGTCGATCCCGATTCCTTCCACCCGGTTGATCACATCCCGGGCATCCTGCTTTGAGATCCTCCCGATCTCACCCGGACCGTCGATGATAATCCTCACCATATCTGTTTGGGCATCAGGCTTCAGCCTACCAATCTTCCAGAGTGCGGTACAGCCGAAGATAAACCAGAAGAGATGAGGCAGATTCATCCTGAAAAGGCTGATCACTTACGATCCCTCCCTGAGAATCCTGGATCTGCATGAGTCACAGATCGCAGTATGAGTCTCTGGATCATGCCAGGTAGCCTTGAACGTATCACAGACCTGGCATCGTCCAAGATCTGAGGTCACCTTCACCAGAGAGGCCGGGTCGATCACATTGGGAAGAGCCCGGAACGATGCAGCCTCATCACGTTTTGCCTTCTCATAACATGATCTGCAGATCTTCCGGTTCAACCGTGGAGGAGAAGACATCCGCTCCCGGGTCATCCGTTCCTGGAAATGAACCCACTCTGACCCGCAGCAGTCACATGGCCCCTCACCAAACCCCCGGTCTATCTCACAGAAGTCAGATGGCCTCACCTTGAAGGGTTTTTCCTGATTCCCGACCTTCGCGGAAGGTGCTTCTGTTTCCTGCCCATTCCGGGCGTTCGCGGAATCATCGCGGAAACCGGGGCGAGTACTACAATGCCCGGAATCGCAATCCGAAGATACACCGGCCCCGGATACCTGCTCGTGATCACTCGTCGCGGAAAACTCAGAGTCACAAGCACACGAACATGGTACTGTGGTATCAGAAACTACCTCTCCTGTGTTTTCAGATTTTCCGCGAAGAGTACCTGAAGTACAATAATTATTATTATTTTTACTAATTACCCCTGTATTCTCATCCCGATTCGTCGCGGAAACTTCCGCGACAATGCCGCAACGTTCCGCGATTCCGCGAGATGGATCATCGTGCTCACTGGTATGATCATTCTTCTCATCTCTACTCTCAGTGTCATCATGCTCTGAATCATCAGGATCCAGCCAGCATCCACCCTCAAACCGCCAGTTCTGGTACACCCGCTCATCCCAGGAGTAGGCCTTTGACCTCCGGTATGCAGCAGTAGTCCCGCTCTCATCTACAACAAGAGTCCTATCGCAGACCGAGACAGCCGGACATTTCTCTAGAAGACCGGAGTATTCACGACCATGGCTCGAAGATCCATGCAGGATCTTGTAGACCACCGAGTTCGAGAGATCAGTGAGATGCTGTAGCTCGGCAATCGTTATCTCACCACTCCCGTGAGATCTGATGGCATCGACGAGGAACGACTCTCTCCGGGTAAGTTTCGACTCCTGACCTCCGGATGTACTGTTCAGGGCGGTATAGAGACGAGTTGCAGCATCGAAGTCCTCCTCTGTTGCGAGAATCTGACTCATCCCGTCGGTATCAACATGCACACGCTGGCACTGCATCAGAATCGCATGAGCCCTCACCAGATCAAGGATCATATCAGGATTTCTCCGGTTGATCGTGGAAGAGAACCTGATTCGGTTCGCAAACGGAATCACAACCCAGGAGGCCTCGAGCTGCCTCCAGATCTCCTGGCATACCAGGGACTCAACCCTGACATCATACTTATCCTGTTTGAGTCCGGCTGCCTCATTCAGGGTCTTGGCGATCACCGCTGCATCCTGATCCTCTGAATCATCGATCCAGCAGGTTAGCATCCTGTTCCAGACTTGATCGTCACCGGTCCCGTCAACCTTTGCGATCCACCAGACACACCGTTCAGGGATCACACAGGTCTCACCGATCCGGTCCTTGGAGACGGTCCGGTAGATGAACGGACGACGAAACGAGGTCGTCACTCCCTTGAGAATCTCCTGCATCTGGTCAGAAAGAGAGACATCATCGAGCGTGATCACACTACCGGGCTCCATCCCCTTGATGTAAAAGAGGGCCTTCTCACTCATCCGGCCTTCAAGCCTGAACTCCGGGGGAATCTGGTTCATCATGGTCTCAAATGCATGAGACTTCCCCTTTCCCGACTCACCGGTCACCGAGACATGCAGACCCCGGGCATTGATCACCCTCCGGGAAGCTAAGGACATCACCAGACACTCGGCAACAACCGGATCACCGATATGATCCAGGGCAAAGGTCTCAAGCATGAACGAGAGGGGATCGCCGGTCTTGAGGATCTCTGATGCTTTCGTCTGGATATCTCCTGAACCGGGTTCATCAGGAGATCCGTCCTGATCTCTTCCGGGTTCTGCACCGGTTCTGGTATCAGTGAGAGCAGTCCCCTGGTCGTTCTTCTGCTCTGTCTTCTTCTCCTTCTTCTGATCTGGTTTCAGTCCGACCTTCTTCTCTGCTCTCTCCCCGCTCTTCTCCTCTGACTTCTTTGCAGATCCCGGCTTTGTCCGCCCCGGTGAACCGCCATCCATCATGGCCCGGAGTTCAGGCCACCGCTGCCGTCCACCTCCGCATGAGTCGTGATGACAGCCTGCAAATATGGCACCGTTCGGGAACTGAATCGCGTATGCACCATCGGTATGGTCCTGTGAGAACGGACATTCATCAAGAACGAAGAGATCTCCATGAGCATACGGCCTCTTCCGGTAACCGATCGAGTGCTGATCGAGCCAGAGTCCAAGATCGATTCCCTTGCCTCTGTTCTCCTGATCCCGGGCAGGTTGCGAGGATTCAGCCTCTTGTGGAAACATCCCGGCAAGGGCGGACAGGAACTCTTCAGAGACGATCTCCGGTTCAGTAATGTCAGAGAGGATCTGTGCCTTCCGGTGGGGCCGGGAAGCGATGTTGTCGCCTTTCCTGCTCGTCGTCCCGTAGAGTTTCCAGATCCGTGCAGCGTTGAAGACCGAGGTGTCGATCGTGGAGGCTGCATCAGAGAAGAGAAGGTCCAGTGTCTCAAGCACACTTCTTACAAGATCCCGGGATGTATCATCGTTCGGCAGATCTATCCGGTAGAGCAGATGGGCACCGTTTCCTGAATCTGCCATAACCGGGGCCGGCCATCCAAGACCGGTAAGATATGCTGCTATCCGGGCTGCTTTCTCTATCGCTGAGGTATGCTCTGCATCAGATGATGACACGCCTGACGGCCTGATTGGATCGATATCAATCGCCAGCCATCTCCGCCTGAGTATATCCCTATCACCTGCAGACTTCTCATCCTTGCCAAGCCGTGTTTCTATTCTGTTTGCCCGCCGGGCCAGAAGATCAGGATTCACCGGGTTCAGGGTAACATAGATCCCTGAATACTCGCCCCGATTATCAAACGAGACAGCATCTGCACTGAGTTTGTCAAAGTTATTATAGTACCCCGATGCAGTTCCTCTCTTGCCGATAAGTCTCATCTCAACGGTCTGGCCCGCTCTAAACAGGATTGAGCAGGCAGACCGGGTGGGATAGGGAGCCGGTTCAGATCCAGGCATCATCCACCTCGTAGGAGTCATACAGTTCCCGGTCGATGAGAAGACAGACGAGAAGCGTATCATCTCCGGTAACAACCGACCTGCAGGCAGTGCATCTCTTTTTGAGGCAGGATACAAGATCCCGGCCTGATGAGATGAACGGACAGATCCGGTCTTCAGAGAGACTCATGGATCCCTCCTTTCAGAAGCAGTGCCCCGCCTGGCAGAATTTGATAGATCAACCAAGTGTTAGAGGTAAAGATCCAGAACTGCACCATCCCGGGCAGAGGATTCTTGCTGAGGAACGAGGCTATCTCTCCGACTTCTTCTGAAAACTGGGAGATGCCGCCATTTCGTGTCCGTTTTATCGTAACAAAGAGGACATTCTTTCTGCTCCAGGCAACCAGATCAAACAACCGTTCAGAGCCTGCAACCCTGACAGAATGATACCCGGCTCTCTCAAGTTCTGTTGCAGCCGTATAGAGGATGGTCCGTGCGGTCAGGTTGGTTCCTGTCATTCAGACCTCCTGTTCCAAAATCCTGACCGGAGACAGGAGGGATATGCAGAGAACAATACTGAAGCGTGGGAGCCTGATCTGTGTATCAATCCGGTGATAATACCCTGGCAATTTCCGGGATGCAACCCGGTTGACAGAAAGGTACAAACGCTCAAAAGATTATACAGGTAGTTTATCCCCGCCAATCTTCCCGTCCGCCAAAGAAGGTGAAGTGTTGTGCGGGGCCTTTCAATTTTTAGTATGCTAACATCTCCGTGTCACTGATATGATCTCATACCATTCTGTGTTCACTTGAACAGTCCATGATCGTCAGATGAATTCAGCCCCATCTCTCATGATCCGGTATCGTTCAGGTCAGCAGATCAGAGCAGATTTGCTGAAACCCGACCATTGGGGAACGCTGATCAGATTACAGAGATTATGGGGAATGTTCGTGAAATATCTGGCCTGCAGGGGTGCTGAAGTATGGTCAGAATGAGTATGACACATGGTGATTCAGCACCGGGGTATCTAAAGATTAGGGATGCAGGGCGAAAGTGATCGGGGTGATCCGGAGATGTGCCAAATCATATCCGGTTCACCGATCGGTGCTCATACGTCCGAGGATTTACTTTCGCCAATACTACTTTTGGTATAAATGTCTGTCGATGTGATCACAGCATGACCTGATCATGGACTGTCATGTTTCCTGAAACAAAGCCTGCTGACTCCGAAGTCGAGTTTCCTTCACTTCCTGATTCAAGAATTATGAACCCGGTCCCGTTAATGAGGCTCTCTCCTACGAGATCCGGGTCTGTCACACGACTCATGGTATAGGTTCCGCGTTCAAGGATACCTGATGTGTACATGTGTGACCGGCCCGGTGCATTGATCCTGTCAGCGGTGAGAAAGACACATGCCGGTGTAGCAGGATATACCCGGTCTTTTGTTGTATAATCAGAGAAGAGGACCGGACCGGCTCCGTGAACAGAGAGTCCGATTCCTGAGTCTTCTCCGGTGATTATCCGTGAGAGTTCAGAGGTTCCTACTGCCATAACCCGGGATACAAACGATCCGTTCTCATCCTCACCTGCCCCATACAGGTGAAATGTCCCGTCTGTGCTGATGGTTGTGCCAAGATACTCCGCTCCGGTGAGAGAGGCAAGGATCAGAAGAACTGATCCTGTTGCCAGGTAATTCCACCGCATTCTTTCTCCTGGATTATGCCAGGAGAGCAACGGTGTCTGCCCAGGCTTCTATCCCGGTGAGGATGCTATCTGCCTCGTATCCTGACACAACAACACTGTCGCGTCTGAATGTGACGGTGAAGACCTCTCCATTTGTGTTGTGGCACTTGAGTGCACAACTGAAGGTGTCTTCAGAACTGTCATGTGACGGTGTTCCCCCCATTGCGGTGTTTATCGCCGTTGTGCCCATGATCGTGCTGATATCGGTGCTGAAGGCTGCAGAGGTCGGAGCCCTGACAGATATCTGTCCGACTGTCTTTGCCTGTGCATTCTCATACACGACCTTCCCGGAGTAGTGTTCAGATCCCCTGACGACCGCTGCCACGGTCTCGTTGTTGGAGGTGTACGATGTGCATCCCCAGGGGTTGTTGTCGATGATGTCCTGGACAAGTGCCAGGAAGTTTGCTACCGTGTCGATGGGTGAGCTGAGTTTTCGCTCAGCTGACTTGGTGACACTCTTGGTTGTAAAGTCTGCCATTGTTCGATTCCCAGCCGCATTTCACGGCTATGTATAATGTCGACCGGTAGGGAAAAATAAGTTCAAAGGAGAGGAAAACGGGGTGATAATTGGTTGAGAATGTGAGATCCGGGGGGTTTGAAGAATTTTTTTGTGCAGATGTAAACCATAAAGATAGGATGGCTAATAATAGACTAGAAATATGAATTATGGATATCCCTCTTTGTCAAAGATTGATAGAATTCTGTTTGGATATGAAAAGTATAGGTCCGAATATTGATAATAAATTAGTTAATTATATCTATATATATCAATTAGAATTTATAAAAAATGATATTGAGAATAAACATTTGCCATAATATTTGGTTGTATGATCACACATATCGATAAAAAATATTTTGATTATTATCCTATAGTGTCCTCATTTTGTGAAATGCTTTCACATAGTCAACTGGTATTATAATTTGGTTATGTCTATTCGAAAAACTATTGGTTTATGATCTTAAGAATTTACGAGAATATATCGCAATAAATGAACCTAAGAAAAAAACTCCTATAATAGCTTCTAATCCAGCAACAATTTTACCCACTCCGGTTATTTCATTCACAGGTCCTTGCCCTGGTATTATTGAATTTGATATGCTAAAAGAGGTACAATTAATTAACACTGAAAGACTTACTTCGTTTTCAGTAAATGCGTATATTAAGAAGAAAATTATAGAAAAAAAACACATGAACGCAATATACCATAAAAATGTTAAATATGGTTTTATCCCATAGTAAAAAAATGTCTCAATAATTTTTTCAGAGTATCGATGTAGCTTTCTTTTTTGTTTTCTTCTAGCTACCATTTCATTAAAATAATATTTATCTGACTCGTCAGGATTACCAATATTTTCATAATGTATTTTTGCTTGCCTATTTATTTTTTCTATTACATTAATTTTTTTAATATTTGCCTTTAATAAAAGTAAATCACGATGGATGATTACATTATCCAAAATTAAATCTTCATTAATTCTAGAATTTGAAAAATCTGCATCTCGATAAAAATGTGAATTTGAAAAATCTGCATCTTCATTAAAAGTACTAGAAAATGTTGCTTTTTGCAAAAATCTGGTTCTATTGAAAGAAATGTATGATATAAAACATCGATCAAATCTTACATTTGATTTAAATAAGGCTTGATCAAAATAAGTTTCTCCGACATATATATTAGCCGAATCTTTATTCCTAAAAATACCAAAGAATGTCTCTGGAAACCTCGTGTCCTCCTCAAATATTGCCTTTAGAAATGAGACCCCTTTTGAGAATTCTCCTTCCATTTCTACTTGACCATAAAAAATTGCATCAATGAAAATACCAAATGCTTTAAAATCAAGAGAAACATTCAAGTTTCCAAATTTTGCTCCTTCAAAATTATAGTATCCAGATTCAACTTTCCTAATCAATTCTCGTTCTTTAATATCACTAAGACATTGCCATTCTGGGCAATATTTTTCTTTTGGTAAAGGAGTATGAAAAATACAATAAATCGAATTTAACTCCGGGTCATTAGTACAATAATTTCCATCTCTATATTTATATATACACATTAAAATCAATTCTTTATTTATATCTAATTATTTCTGTCATTTATAATACGTACTTATATTAGCCGAAGGTCCCTTGGGTAAGATCCATTATAATTGTCTGGTTTCAATGCACGAAATGAACATGTACCTTATTTATCTCCCCGGAACAGGTGACACTCAGCGAATCGGAATGCTTTCTGACCAGTGCAAGTGCCAGCTGCAGAAACGAATCCGGATCTTCCATCAGTTCTTCATGAGACGGCATATCCTTTGGAATACTAATCTGGTCTCCCTGGTATTCGACGTGGATATCAAAGTTATACTCATCAAATGAGAGCGTTACTGTTGCACCTTGTTTGAAGATCTCAAACGAAAAACCGCTCTCCATCAGTTCGAGGAGGGCAGATCCGGCTTTTGTTGCAACATCCCGGCGGGCTCCCCACATACGGGCATTCTTATCAATAAAGGAAAAGACCGTATCAGCCAGGTTTTCATCATCAGGCATGATCCTGATGGTAGCATATTGCCTGATCCCGATCCTGAACACAAGAGTGAGCAGGATTGCAATAATGGTTGAGAGAGTCAGGGGAGAGGTCAGGATCGTTGCAAGCCATGAGTAATCAGGATGAAGAACAACACTGGAGAATGTGACTTGCACCAAACCCAAAGACAAGCGAGATACCAACCGTAAAAAACCGCCTGGTATCCATCATCCTCATCATCATCACCTCCATCCCGGTCATCACCATGTAACAGATCGAGTAGATGAGAGCAGTCCCGATCACCGGAAGAGGCATGATAAGGAAAAATGCAGATACTGGTGGGAAAACAGCCAGAAAAACAAGGATGACTCCGGCAATGATCCCAATCCTCCGGCTTGTTGCACCGGTAGCAAGTGAGAGCCCAATGTTTCCGGATGATGTGCTCTGACCAAGACCCCAGGGGCTCCGCAGATGATATTCGTCACTCCTTCGGTAAGGGTTCCCTTGCTGCAGTTATCCATGTCTGACCGGATCCAGTTCGCATCGTTGATCTTCTGACAGGACTTCTGATTTCCGTTCGTCTTGAAAACTCTAGCAAATGCGGCAATAATGAATGGAAGCAGTAATGAGGAGTCAAACGTCCAGGAGAGGAAGGTCGGCCTTGGCACTTCTATCAAGGGAAACGCAAGGGAGGTAAAGATCGATGAGGCAGGGATCTGTCCACAGTCAAACGCTGCAATGTACCCGGCGATGATTCCGATAAATGTTGGATACAGTTACATCGATCCCTTTCCACAGATACTTGCAATGACGATTACACCGAATGTATCGACAGCAATAAATAGGGTATCTGCATAGAATGAACCCTTCAGGTTCTCGAGTCCAAGAAAACTCTGAATAGAGAAGGAAATTGCAGAAATATATGTGCAGATTAATCTTGATCTTAAGTGCTCTCACTAGTTTCTATATTGTGATCAAAAATATAGACTAAATAATATCTTGTAAAAATTATGACCTCATTACATCGATCTCATCTAAAAAATCTCTTAGAAATAGGCATCGTGATATTAACTCACAATATAATTACTGCACAGGAATTCTCAGGCTTCCGCCTTCTTTTGCTTGAAAAAAACCACATGCGAAGGATGGATCTACCTCTATACAATAAACTGGAAAACAAAGTTCTCAATTAATTTATTTTTGTTTCATATTTTGTAACTACAGGGTAGGGATATACCCCTAATTGAATAATTACATCTATCAGATTCATGAGGCATATTACCTCTCTGTGGTTTCTTTTGTCTAATTAAAGAGAACAAAAATGGCTCTTCGTCAGTTTCAGTGGGTAAGATGTATGTTGATTTGCAATAATGTATTATGATTTTCTGTGGTAGATTAGGTGCCGCATTTTATTTACGGCTATTGGGTTTATTGAAAATTATTTTTTGCGATAATTATGCAAATGTGTATTACTAGAACCTTTCGCCGTCGTTAACTGAGATACATGTAAAATACGCATTTACAATGATACCTATGGTGTGTGGGGCAGAGTTGGAAGAAAAGTCAATTCAGAACCATAAATGTGTCCATCCTTTTCGGATGCATATAAGTTACAACTGATCATACACTTGCATAAAAGAGTATAACCTAATACGTCGTAATTCAACAATATAATTATGAACTCAGAAACATTTCCAACAGATGAAGTAAAAACAAAAATTAAAACGTACTGGAATGAACGAAGTGAATCGTTTGATCAGGATATCGGACATGGGGCTGATGCAACAGAATCTGCTCTCTGGAAGAAACATCTTTCTCAGATCATTGGGACAACCCCACAAAAAATTCTGGATGTAGGCACCGGTACCGGAATGATCGCCCTGAATATGGCAGAATTAGGACATACTGTTACCGGAATCGATCTTGGGGAGAAGATGTTGGCGATTGCAAAAAAGAAAGCAGAGACCAGAAATCTTGCTGTCTGTTTTACCCCCGGAGATGCTGAGAACCCGCAGTTTCCAGATAATTCATTTGATTGTGTTATCTGTCGTCATCTTCTCTGGACTCTCCCCCATCCAGACAAGGCTATCAGAGAATGGGCTCGTATCACCAGGCCAGGAGGGGTAATTATTGCAATAGATGGGCATGCACAGCCCATAAATTACTTCCCACAACCTGATGAGAATCAGCCTGTAACATCAGACCGGGAAAAACTCTGGCATCAGATGTATTGCCAGGAAGTTGTTAACTCGCTGCCATATCGGGAAAACCTGACTATAGATGCGATAAAACAACTCTTTACATCACAAAATCTGATTGATGTCAGATCAGAATACATCCAGGAGATTTCAGAGTATCAGAAAAAACTCATGGAAGACAGCACGTCAAATGATCATGCAGAAGTCCAGATAATCTACGGTCGAGTGAAAGAATAGGGGTATTTGACTTTCTTTCTTATTATACAAACATGAATCGTGAAATTAAAGGTTTCCTGATATCTATGATTTTTGAGAACCCATACAACCGATGTGATACCACAATTTTTCAGGACCAAAACCACGCCGGATAATTAATTTACAGTAGATATTTCTTCAATTTTTTACATGAAACCAATCCTTGAGATATCAGATCTTTCAGTCTCATTTCCTGGAAATGATGGCGTCCTTTCTGCGATAGATAATATCAATCTTACTGTAAGAAAAGGTGAAACCCTGGCTGTAATTGGGGAAAGCGGGAGCGGAAAATCTATTCTAGGCCTCTCGATAATGAGGCTTCTTCCTGCCAATGCCCGGATTACTGGAAGTGTTCTCTTCACCGGGACTGACCTTCTCTCAATTCCTCACTCTGAAATCGAGGCTATCCGTGGTAGTAAAATCGCCTGGATACCTCAAAACCCAAAAACGAGTTTTAACCCGTCAATGAAGATGTGGAAACAGATCGCAGAACCAGCAGTTGTTCATCTGGGTAAATCCTGGACACATGCCCGTATCCAGGCTGTAAAACAATTAGAAACATACAGCATTTTTCCACCAGAGTTTTGGGCTGAGGAATATCCGGTTACGTATAGTGGCGGGATGCTCCAGAGGGCAACAATTGCCATGGGAACCTCAACAAATCCGGATGTAATTATTGCGGATGAACCAACGAAAGGAATCGATAGGATAACCAAGAAAGACATTATTGAGAAATTTGCCAGGTTAAAAAATACCGGAGTTACCCTCATGCTCATCACCCATGATCTGGATTTTGCAACAGAACTTGCTGATCGAATAGTTGTGATATACTGCGGCCAGATTGTAGAAATTTCAGATGCAGGATGTTTTTTAAAATCTCCTCTTCATCCCTACTCCCGGGGATTGATTCATTCTCTTCCCCAGAATGGTCTTTTTCCAATTCCCGGGACTGCTCCTCCGATGCATATGCGGTTTTCAGGATGCAGGTTTAGAGAACGTTGTGCAGACCGGTCGGATCAATGTGATTGCGATATCGGGTTAAAGCAGTCAGGAGATGGATATGTCAGATGCATCCAGTGTGATAATTGGGATCGGACTAAAAAAACTGTATGAATCGGGCATAGTTTCAAGAAAAAGAACGTATGCAGTCAATGGTGTCGATATAGCGATTCGACGTGGTGAGACATATGTGCTTGTTGGTGAGAGCGGGAGTGGGAAGACAACTCTTGGAAGAGTCCTCCTTCTTCTCATTCAACCAACAGGCGGGGAAATAATCTGCAATGGTGTCAATATTACCCATAAAACCCATTATGAGATGATACCATTTCGAAAGAAAATGCAGATTATCCCCCAGCATCCGGAAGATGCCTTTAACCCGCGATGGAAAGTCAGCCGTTCTATCCTTGAACCATATTATCTACACCCTGAATCGTTTCACTTTCAGTCAAAAACTGAATTATTAACCGGTTTATTACAACAGACCGGGTTGGATCCTGAATATGTGAACCGGTATCCTCACCAGTTATCAGGGGGAGAACTTCAGCGTGCAGCAATAGCCCGAGTTATTGCTTTAAAACCTGAATTTATCGTCTGCGATGAACCGACTTCCATGCTCGATGTTTCTGTCCAGGCCTCGATAGTACATTTGCTTAAAGATATCCAGAAAAAAACAGGAGTTTCCCTCTTATTTATTACTCATGACATACAACTTGCCAGAGTCGTGGGAGACCGCGTTGGAGTCATGTACAAAGGACAGATCGTTGAAGAAGGCCCTGATATTCTTAATAATCCACTCCATCCATACACTCACGCACTTACAACGAATTCTCTTCCTGGAGAAAAGCCTTATGAAGCACGGTATGAATACGGATGTACGTGGCGTTCAGTATGCCCTAAAGCAGATGATATCTGCCATACAATGCCGGCGTTACAGACATGTGGTCCTGTAAAAATACGGTGCCATCATCCCACTCACTGAGAAAATATTTCGTATTAGTTATTACGAATTTCAAATAAATATACATTTATATGGATCATCCCCATCTTGTATTATGAAGATGGCTAAACTTCATACCTTCTTTTGTCTGGTCCTTCTTCTTTTCTGCAATACCATGGTACTTGCAGAAGGAGGAGGAAAATCTCTTGACATTGCAGCCCCATGGGATGCAAAAACCACGGACCCTCATGTAAATGGAGCTATTGCCCAACGAATGGGCGTAACCGAGACGCTCGTTGACATAAATGATGAAGCCCTGATTTCACCCGGACTTGCCACGTCCTGGGATGTTTCAGGCGATCAGAAAACATGGACTTTCCACTTACGCGATGGCGTGAAATTTCATGATGGAACTCTTTTTACTGCACAGGCGATGAAGAAGTCTCTTGAAGATTCTCTTAAAAAGTCACAGACCTTTTCAAGTGTCCCGATTCAGGAGATTCAGGCAGTCGATGACAAGACATTAAAAATTGTACTCAAGTCTTCTTTCCCATCTTTACCTGCATATGTGGCAAAGGGTGAGAGTGCAGCATTATCTGAAGCATCTATCGATCAAGGGGATATCTCTATACCGTACTCTACCGGTCCGTTTAAATTCAGTTCCTACACCCCGAAAGAGAAGTATGTCGGTGTAAAGAACCCTGATTACTGGGGAAAAATTCCATCAGTTGATGAAGTTGTGTATCATGTCGTTCCTGAGGCAGAAACCAGATCTATGATGCTGAAAGGAGGAGATGTGCAGATCGCCCAGATTCTTTCTCCTGATATCACTGAAGGGTATAAATCTTCAGGATCATTCACCATTAATACTGAACCTATCTCTAGAGACAGGATTCTCTCATACAACTGTGAATCTGGCCCGTTCGCAGATACAGCCGTTCGCAAGGCTATGAATTATGCAATCAACCGACAGGATCTCATAAACTATGTTCTTGAAGGAGTTGGCGAATCGGCCACCAGTCTCTTCCCACCAACCTTCTACTGGGGAAATAAGGACATCAAGGCATATCCATATGACCCGGAAAAAGCCAAATCGATGCTAGCCGAAGCAGGCTGGAAAGATAGTAATAATGATGGTATTCTTGACAAAGATGGCAAGAAGTTTTCCATAACGTTAGTTACATATCCTGAACGTGCTGAGCTTCCGCAGATGGCTGAGATTATTCAGGATGAATTGAAGAAGATTGGAATAGATGTTCAGGTAAAATCGGTTGATATTGATACTTCTGAAACTCTGAAGAACAGTGGTGACTTTGATATGTATCTCGGGGGACGATCTCTTATGAATGCCCCGGATCCAGACTGGATCCTGATGGCAGATTATCACTCTTCAGGTACGTTTAACAACGGATACGGCCCTTACCACTGGAAGAGTGAGAAACTGGACAGTCTGATTGGTGAAGCCAGGTCACTTACTGATCAGGCAGCACGTAAGAAGATCTATGATCAGGTACAGGAGATCATCAATGATGAGGCACCGGTTTCAGTATTAAGTTACTATGTTAACCAGGATGTCACATCAAATAGCGTAAAAGGATACCGGATGCACCCGACAGAGTTTGCCTTCCATCTGGAAGATGTATCCTTGTCATAACTTTTTTTTGTTCTATCATGCGAACATACATTCTCTTTCGGGTCCTTCAGACTATTCCGGTTTTAATCGGCATTTCATTTGTTGTTTTTGCTCTGCTTCTCTATTCTCCCGGGGATCCGGCAGTAATTAACCTTCGGGCAATTATGAATACAGAACACCCACCTGACGAAGCTGTTGCTGCAATGAGGATCGAAATGAATCTGGATAAACCGTGGTATATCCAGTATTGGTCCTGGCTTGCACGAGTTTCAACAGGTGATCTCGGGTATTCATATCAAAGTCGGAGAAGCACTGTTGAAGAAGTAGGAAATGCATTCCCTGTGACCTTTCTCCTTTCTACCCTGGCTATGTTTTTTTCCTGTATTGTTGCAATTCCGCTTGGAATCCTCTCGGGAATGCGTCAAAACTCCAGTATTGATCATATAACCAGAGCAGTTTCAATTATTGGCCTCTCTATTCCTGATTTCTTCATAGGAATTATCGGGATTATGGTGTTTGCGGTTTACCTTAACTGGGTTCCTGTTGCAGGATATGAAGGATTTGAATACCTTATTCTTCCTGCAATTGCCCTCGCAGTCGGGATGTGTGCAATCACAATACGTCTGATGAGAACCAGCATGGCAGAAGTACTTGAAGAGGATTATATCAGAACTGCAAAATCAAAGGGTATTTCTCAGCGATTAGTAGTTCAGCGACATGCACTCAAAAATGCAATCATTCTTGTCATAACGTATATGGGCACACAATACGGATGGTTGTTTGGAGGTTCTATGATCATTGAATCGTTATTTGCGATTCCCGGTCTTGGAAGACTTTTTGTTGAATCTGCATCTACAAGAGATATAATGGTTCTTCAGGGCTGTGTTCTTGTCTTTGCATTGGTTTTTGTCTTTCTCAATCTCGGTGTTGACATCTTGCAGTATATTCTCGATCCACGGGTGAGACAGGAGTATGAATAATCAATTTTTGATCAGTCCAATTAGGGACTATTTTCATGAGTACCAGGCAAAGATACAACAAAGACCACTCCTGCTCGCTGGACTGATAATCCTTGTTTTCATGTGTTTCATTGCAATTTTCGCTCCCTTTGTAGCTCCTCATAATCCAGATGAACAATCACTCAAAAACCGGTTTATGGGTCCCTGTCTGGAATACCCGCTTGGAACTGATCAGTTTGGAAGGTGTATTTTGAGCAGGGTGATATATGGATCACAGACTTCTCTTGCCGTTGCAGTAATAACCACAACAATTGTGGTGGTCATTGGATTATTAGTTGGGTTATATGCAGGATATTACCGGAGACTGGACGGTCTGCTTATGAGATTTACTGATATTATGCTTGCATTTCCATCTATGGTCATTACCCTTGCTCTTGTCGGAATCCTTGGGCCAAGTGTCCCGACAATTATCCTTGCCCTCGCAATTCCGGGATGGGCAAAGTATGCACGAGTGGTTCGTTCAACGACAATATCACTAAAAACAAGTGGGTTTGTGACAAGTGCCCGGGCACTTGGAGCAGGAGACAGACATATTATTTTCAATCATATCCTGCCAAATTCTCTGGCTCCTATCATGGAGATTGCAACACTTGGACTAGGCGGGAAAATTATCTCAATCGCGGGTTTAGGATTTTTAGGGCTCGGGATTCAGCCTCCAACTGCTGAATGGGGGACGATTATGAACCAGGGTCTTCCATATATGAGCAAAGCTCCGCTCATCACCCTGTCAGCAGGGGTAATGATAGTCCTGTTTGTTCTCTCAACCAACCTTATTGGGAGTGAAATCAGGGATTTGATGGATCCTAAATCTAATTCGATTACAATCTGATACTGGAGGCATAACTTTGTCATACAACTTTTATGCCGGTTTTGCCGCACCGATATCCGTAATCACGGTTGGATATCCGTCATTGTCAATAACTCTGACCGGCAGGTCATACACCTTTTTTATCATCTCACTGGTTATCTCCTCTTTATTTCCACAGGCAAATATCTCCACATCTTTTACAAAGAGAAACCGGTCGATAAATCTAACAGCCATATTGAGATCATGCAATGTCATTTCAACAGCCATCTTGTGTTCCTTGGTAACCTGCTTCATGACCTGTAAGATTTTTACCTGATTATGGAGATCAAGGTTACTTGTCGGCTCATCAAGCAACATAACCCTCGGCTCCTGTACAAGAGCCCTGGAAATCGCAACTTTCTGAAATTCTCCACCGATCATTTCGTTGATAAATTGTAATGCCAGGTTTTGAAGCCCCACTCCGGAAATGGCTGGATCATCTTCTGAAGATATGTTTCTGAAAGAGCATATCCGATATATGGATGGCGACCAAGAAGAATTGGGCTCTTCGGCGTTTCATCTGGGTAAGTTGAATTTTAACTGTCCATGACGAAGAGCCAATATGTCCATCAATATTTCCGGGTTAAGAAGACCTCTCAATCATCAGTTTGATTGAGCACTACCTGATTAGATTATCCTTCTATAGTTTTCTTGAAATCCGTTGGTAATTATTATGAAATATATTCAAATAGGTATCTATTGCTCGGATATGAAAAGCGCACATAATTATTGAATCAATATCTTAAATTCAATTGTATTCTGAGGGCTTTGTAAACACATCAGTTAAATTAATCAAATAATTGTAAGCTGTTAAAATATAATTTTTAATTCCCTTTTTTTCTATTAATTTCTATATGTTTTGATAAGAACTCACATTATCGAACGAGAAATTTCTAATTTTTTGCCAGGTGCTCCGAGGTAATATTGAATCAAGATTATATTTTACCCATCCTTTTTTATACTCTTTCTCTAAATACACAGATAGAAATCATGCGATCACGTGTGATTATCGAACTGACCACATTGCATTTTTTGGCACTACTTACGGTTGGGTGTGTTCTTAAGCACCTTCGCCGGTTTCAATTAATTCCTTTGAGACTTTTGCTTCATATCCCCCCTTTGAATTGTTGCACATACCAGTGCCGGGAGAAGTTTCAGAGGATTAATAGAGTACTCAATTTCTAATGAAGGAAAACTGGGGCTAATACAAAGGGGTATAGAGATGAAGACAACTATCTTAACAAAACTTCTTGTTGTAATGCTGATACTGACTTTGGTTCCTCTGGGGATCATGGGATATCTGGCTTTACAGGATGAGAAGGCTATTGGTATGAATGCTGCGAATAATGCCCAAAATATGGGCGACGTGGCGATAAATGACAGTTCGAAGGCTTTGATGGATCTTGGTGAAAAACTGATCACTCAAAAAGCTATAGATTCTGCAGCCCAAGCAGCAATATATATCAAAGCGAATCCGACTAAAACATTAAGTGATCTTCAAAATGACACAGAATTTCAAAAGATAGCGGTCCAGAAATTAGGAGACAGAGGATACGTTTGTATTGTCGAATATAACGATATAACATCCATTATTAGGTTCCACCCTAATCAGAATTTGATCAATTTTGATACAGCTCCATTCGAAGAGAAATATCCGTCTTTTTGGAAAGTTGTTGAGCCAACGTTAAATGGAACACCACATGGGGGATATTATGACTGGCCTGATCCAGATGGTGTAACCAGATCCAAATACATGTATATACAACCCATTGGAGTTCCAACTGCTGATGGAGTGAAGTTACAGTCTTCTGCAACGACTTATATGGAAGAGTTTACTGTACCATCTAAACAACTCGAACTCAAACTCAATTCTTCAATTCAGCAGACGGTTAATGACATAAAAATTGCAACAGAAAGCATGAGTTCAAGTAATACGATTCTGCTGATTACAATTATCACCATGATCATCGTCATTATCATCGTATGTATAATGGCCTTGAGCATTTCCAGACCAATAAAACAACTGACAGAGATTGCTGACAAAGTAAGTATGGGTGATCTTCAGACAAAAATAGAAGTTCACACCAATGACGAGATTAATGATCTGGCAGAATCCTTCAGACGGATGATCAATGCTTTTAAAATAATGGTCTCTATGCAGGAAGAAGAGGAGGAAGAAAAATGAGTCTAGATGCCGATATAACAACCATCCTGGCAAAAAGTATCGGTCCTTCTGCACCGATTTTTCTCAAACAGGTCTGCATTAAGATGAAGAAATCACCTGCAGATTTGACCAAAGCCGATATGGATGTTCTGATTGATTTAATTTACGAAGGTGTGAAGAAGACGCTGGGTGATGAAACAGCCTTGAAGATCAAAGAAAATTTGAAGACTATAAAATAAAATTCTCTTTGTTTTTTCACATAGGAGGATTACGGGAATTATGGAAACCATGAATAATGCTGTTCTGTCAACCAATGCCATGAAAATGAAGAAACATCCATTCAAACTCCCTATGGTAGAAGATGAACAGCTTAGATCATTTTATGATACGTTTCCAATAGGCCTGTACCGAACCTCCCCGGAAGGCTATTTTCTGGATTTTAATTCTGCTTTAGTACAACTCCTCGGCTATCCTGATCGGGAAACCCTGTTAGAAGTTCCGCTACATTCATTATACTATCATCCTGAAACACGGATAAAATGGATGGAGATGATAAACCATGATGGGATTGTCCGTAATTTTGAGACACAACTCATCAAATATGATGGCACTCATATCTGGGTAAAAAATACCGGAAAGGCATTTTTTGATGAAAGCGGGGTAGTCAGATACTACGAAGGTAGTATTGAAGATATTTCTGAGCGGAAACAGATGGAAGATGACCTGAAACGGTCGAATGAAGAACTTCAAGCAAAAACTGTAGAATTAATTGCAAAAGATGAGGAAGCACGTAAAAATTATCAGGAATTACTCAAAAAAGAGCAGGAACTAATTTCAATCATGAAACGGAATAGCACAATTCTTGATGCTATTCCGGATATCGTGTTTATTATCTCTGATGAAGGAGTATTCCTTGACTCCCATATACCAGAGCAGTCATTATCATCTGACCAAAAAGACTATGTCGGGAAAAACATCCGAACCATAGGTCTGTCTAGTGAAATGATTGAAGTATTTCAACAGAAGATTGCTCAGACCCTTAAAAATAAGGATCTATGCCAGTTTGAATATGAGCATATTCTGTCAGGCCGTAGAAAGTACTACGAAGCACGTCTCAAGATCCTGAATGAACGCCAGGTACTGGTTATCGATCGTGATATTACCGATCGAAAGGAACAGGATCTAAAAATCAAGGATGCTATTTCTCAGATTAATACCAATATGGAAACCTTATCCACATTGAATGACCAGATTCGAAATCCCCTCACTATTATCAGTACACTCACAGATGAGATAGAGAAACCTATTGCGGATCAGATCAATCAACAGGTAGACGCTATTGATCATATTATCGATCTTCTCGATCAGAGATTGATAAGGTCAGAAAAGATTCGGAATTTTCTGTTGAAACATTATTTGATTCCCATTAAACAGTTAACCGATGTTGCAAACCGGGTAAGTATGGGAGATCTTGAAGCAGATGTAGAAAATATCTCCTGTGAAGAGATTGACGAATTGACTGATTCATTCAAACGTATGATAAATGCGTTTAAAATTATGGAAGCCATTAATTCACAGTTACAAGGGGATGAGGAGCAATCAGAGAAGACCTTGGATTTTTTGATGGAACATTATGTAAGACCGATTCAAAAACTTACAGAAATTGCAAAGCAGATTAGTATGGGTGATTTAAATACCGAGATTAATGTTGAAACCCGGAATAGTGAAATTGGGGAATTGGTCGAGTCTTTCAGACGTTTAATTAATGCATTTAAGATCATGAATGCCATGAATCAGGAGGATATTGGATAATAAAAACGTCAGATTATCTAACACGGATAATTTTAGATTTTAATGATTATATGATATCATCCAGTTCAATTTGATTTTAATGTGACATGGTTCAGTTCATTTCATCGTGAGGAAGTAGTAAATGTCTAATCCTGAATTAATTAATCCTGGAGACTGTAAGAAAATTCTTGATGTGCTCCCTCAGGCAATTCTGATTATCCAGAACGAAGTGTACGTATTTTGTAATCATTCTGCTCTAACTCTATTTCACGCCAGTAATACTAACGGTATCATCGGAAAGAAGCATGAGATCCTGATATCTTCAAAACAACCTGATGGAAGATCAGTTGAGTATCTGACTGGAGTTATCTTCCCCAGGGTATTTACAGGTGATTCTGAAACTATTACATGGACATATACTGACCTTGAAGGATATTCCTTTCCAGCTGAAGCAATTATTACTCGAATCACCTGGGGAGAGTCTCCCGGAATTCTGATAAATATCACTCCACCACAGGCCGAAAAAACGGGGGTGAATTCATATGAGTTGAGCATTACTGACCTTTCCAAGAGTCTTCAGGCGGTATCTTCTGGTGATCTAACCCTCTTGGCATCAATTAGAGACGGAGATCCCCTCTCCCAGATAAAGAATGATTACAATAATACTATCATCTATCTGCGTGATGTAATTGATAAAATCAGACAAAAATCTGTGGTTCTTGAGAAGATGATTACTGAGATCTCATCAGCCACTGATCAGGTTGTCGGAGTAAGCCAGAAGGTAACTGAAACTGCTCAGTCGACAGAACTGAAAATTGGTAAACAACGGGAAAATGTAAGCAATATTGAATCCAAAATCAGTGACCTTTCAGCATCTATCCAGGAGATTGCCGGGAGCATCCAGGAGGTAAAGAGCCTGACCGGAGATGTGCATTCTATCGGTCAGGAAGCTATACAACTCGGAAATAACACCTCAAAGAAGATGCAGAAGATAGGGTCTATCTCTAAAGAAGCAGTGGATCAGATCACTGAACTTACCGAACGTGCTACGGAGATAGCTAAGTTCTCCAGGCTTATCGGTGACATCGCCAGTCAGACAAACCTTCTTGCCTTAAACGCTGCTATTGAGGCGGCACGGGCAGGAGAACATGGAAGAGGCTTTGCTGTGGTTGCTGGAGAAGTGAAATCTCTTGCACTTGAATCACGTGAGGCAACCGGGAAGATAGGAGAAGTCATTGAAGGAATCGTCAGAAGTACTGAAAAGACCGCAGCATCCATCACGTCAGCTCACCAAGAGACTGTAAGTGAAATAGAGAACGTTAACAATACCATCGCTTCGTTGAACGGGATCGTCCTGACGATAGAGATGACAGTCACCAGCATCTCCGATATTTCAAAAGCGACTGATTCACAGGCAGAAGACACAACAATGGTAAACCAGGATATTCAAGATCTCTCACGCCTAATCAACGATGATGAGAAAGAAATGGACGAGCTCTCAGATCTGGCAGAAAAATCAAGTACATCGGCAGAGGAAATGGCAAGTGGGGCGACTGAAATATTGTCATTGGTCAAAGATCTTCAGGTAATGATCTCTCATTTTAAGATTTAATCATCTCATAATTCTTTTTGAATAGATTTTTCTGATATTTTTTCTTCCCCCGAATTGATTATGCCATCATCCATTTTTTACTTTCGTAGATAATATCACGAATTGGTAAAATTGCCTCATCGACGTTTCATGTGGGTAAGTTGAACTTAAGGTTCTCAAGTCGGAGATAAATCATGGTCATAAAATTCTCATCGTTCCGATACCCTCTGGCATTAACTTTGATTGTTTGAATCATGCTATTCAAACCCTCCAACAAGCCGTTTGTAAATCGAGAATCAAAATATGAAATTACTCAATTCCAATGAGATTTTAGAGTTTTTGCTACTTTACTCATAGAAGGTAGTTTACTATGTGTTGCCCAGAAGTACCCCCTCTTGAAATACACATTCGCGGATAACTCATCTTCCATCGTATAAAAAACTGAAGGCTCAGTTTATGGTTTTATGCACGAGCAGTTTTCAGTTTCATCTCTTTTAATGTAACAAGGTTTTTCGACTGTTTCTTTGTTAAAGAGGAGGGATTCTTAAGCCAGATATAGAGAGTATTTTTTAGAACCGGGGTTACTATTTGCTCAATTCTCCTAACCTCATCCACTGCCTCATTGACCATTTTTGAGACCTGAAATTTATCAAAGGTTATTGATGATGTAGTAAAGTGATAAGATATCCCCCTAATAAAAAATGTGACATATCGCAACAGAAATCTATGACCTTGTCAGGAGAACTATTGTGACTTTTTAATGATTTTGCATGAAAAAGTCCTTTTCACCGGTCCTACCTGGGGCCCTCAACGGGGCACCGTTGGGGTTTTGATAAGGATTTGATAGTTAAGGCATCCTTTCCAGGACAGATGTGACCTACTCGACCTGAATTGATATCTGAAAAAACAGTAATGTAATTATGCCCCTTTCGTCTTGATGTTTCGTCCATACCTATAGAAGATATTTCCGAATAGTCAACTTCACGTAATGCTTTAGAGACATAATGCGAGACAACTCGCCATATCCTTTTATCGGTAACTTTAGTTTATCTGATATATGTGCTGTTTCCATCGTTTGTGCGGAGAAGACAATTATCGCCTCCATTAGCATCGTAAACCCACTTCCTTTACTAGCCCAAGGAACCTGAACCTGTTTTATCCCACATTCTGGGCAGCATATTCTAGGGATTCGACCATATATCTACGCCTGATGCTCAAAGAAATCTAAATGAAGCCAGATTTTTTTCATTGTATCATGAATTTCACTTTTTAAATGATTACATTCAGGACACGGGAATCGTGAACTCCGTGAAAGTCAATCCAAATTTCTAATTTTCGTTCACCATCCTGAAATTTAAGGGAGGATATGGTCCAGGGAGCGGTTAATAAAGAGCGACATGAAATCGTTCCTCAGCAAGAATCATTGTATTTGATTACATTCTCTGATACTTTACCCAAACGAAATGTCGATGAGCCAAAAATACTCACGTCTATTTTATTGGTATCTGAAGGAAAAGATAAAAGAAAGAGTTTTCGATCTATGTCTTTTTATAAACTTCTACCTTATTCAAGCCTGAATTCAGTACATATACATAGTTTTTAGAGTTTATTGCTACACTTTGAGGAAAATAAAAATCGTCGGTAATACTTCCTAAATATTTTCCTTTTGAACTAAAATACTGAATCCGGTTTTGAGCTTTATCTGATACATATATCAGTCCTGCTGAATCGGTTGCAATACCGGATATCCATTGAAACTGACCATTTTTATCCCCACGTTTTCCCCATCCTGCCGTTGAAAGGGGTCCTGAAGTATCAAATATATTAGCCTGAATCCGGTAATTATTTTCATCAGCGACATAAATTCCTGGATAACTATTTTTAATGATTGCACCGGGCATTTTGTACTCAAGGATATCTTTCCCTTCCTTACCCCATTGTCCCTTATACCTGCCATTCATATCAAAAAACTCTATCCGGTTATTTCCAGTATCAGTAACGTAAACTGTTCCTGGACTTGCAAAAATCCCTGTAGGACAGTTAAATTGCCCGTCTCCCTTACCGTAACTTCCCCATTTTCCTAAAAAAAAACCTGATGAATTAAAGTACTGAACCTGATGTTTGTAATAGTCTGCTACATACACATTACCTGTTCCTGGATCTACTGATATCCCCCATGGAAACCCTTCTATAATCCATTCACCCAGTTGACTTCCGGAAGGATCAAAATACTTGACCTTACCCTCGTTAGGAACAGTAATATAAATACAATCTGAAGAGTTAATTGTCATGTATTGAGGAAAATCACCCACCCACCACTCACTTATTTTTGTATACCCAGTAGTTGCAGATCCCTGTGAAACCATGCACAGGACTATGATACATATCAGCATTAGGTGCTTCAGGTTATGAATAATCATGTACTCAAGATGGTTTGTTACGTCTATCAGGAAATAATAGTTTGTATGTCACATTATATTTTTATTAATCCTTAATAATCTGGATATATATTGATTAATTCATTAAAATTGAGATTATTCAATACATTGACCCCTTCATCACGTTATTCTAAAAAAAGATGATAATTGTACACTCTATGTTTGAATATTGAATATAAGATTTTAAAATAACTGAGTTCATCATTTTTCTCTAAGCTTGTGGTTTTTTTAGAAGTACATGTATATTAGTAAAAATCATTTAACCAATCATATCCATTATATTGTATTGGTCTTTATTTATGTCCTAAATTTCATGGATCAGTATCTTTAAGCATATTTGTTATATCGAAATTAAGACTAAAAAAAACAACAATTGGAATTATAATATGGTGAGAGGAGGAATGAAACAAAAATTATTTTTTAGATTTTGCATATACTTCAACCATATTTTTTCCTGAATTAACAACATAAACATTGTTTTGTGAGTCTATTGCAATGCCATTAGGACGATTAAAACCATCAATACTACCCAGATACTTTCCTTTTGAACTAAAAATCTGAACCCGGTTTAATTCAGAATCAGCGACAAATATCTGCCCAGATGAATCTCTTGCAATACCTGTTATTTCTTTAAATTGACCATTTTTACTACCATATTTTCCCCACATTGCTGTTGACAGGGGTCCTGAAGTATCAAATATATTAGCCTGAATCCGATGATTATTTCTATCTACTATGTATATACCAGGATATCCGGAATATGTTATTCCACTTGGTTGTTTATATTCCAGGACATCATCTCCCATTTTACCCCATTGCCCAATATATGTACCTTCAGGACCGAAATATTCAATTCGATTCTGATATGTATCTGTCACATATAATTGAACACCTGAAAAACAGATACCAGTAGGATAATAGAACTGCCCATTCCCGCTACCCAGGCTTCCCCATTTATTAAGAAATGAGCCTGTGGAATTAAAATACTGAATCCGCTGGTTATTTGTGTCTACTACATAAACGGTATCTGTTCTATAGTCGACAGCGATTCCTTGCGGATTACGAAATTCACCATCTGCCGTTCCTTCTTTTCCCCATTTTCCTATCATATTTCCTTTCGGATCATAATATCGGATAAAATTATGATCCGAATCTACGATATATGTACAACCTGAAGAATTAAGTGCAATGGAGGATGCATCAGGACCTACATTCCATTCACGAATCTTTGTATATCCTGAAATTGCTGCAGATCCATGTGATACAAGGCACAGGACAACTATGCATATAAATACCTGGTGTTTTAAATAATGAATAATCATTTACACAAGATTGTTTGTTACATCTGTCAGGTAATAATTGTTTGTATGTCACTTTTCCTTTTTATAATCCTTAATTATTCGGCTATTTAACGATATAACCAAATAAAATAGTTATAATGTAACAACATGTATCCCTCTTTCCTTTAATTTGAGAGTATTTGGCTCCTCGTCAGTTTCAGTGGGTGAGTTATAATCCGGGTTATAATATCAGATCATGATTATTGTAGAAGATCTCTTTCGATCTTCTCTTCATCTGACAACTCCTTGGGTTATTTCGTCTCTTCGGTTCGGTGAAGGCTAAGAAAATTAGAGATCTGGATTGGTCTTTTTTCAGTCCCATATACGGAAACTTGATTAATACCAAGGCGTTTCAATGTTCAAAATGAGCATGCACCTTATTCATCTCCCCGAACCGGGTGACACTCAGCGAATCGGAATGCTTTCTGACTAATACCAGGGCCAGTCGTAAAAACGAATCCGGATCTTCCATCAGTTCCTCATGAGACGGCATATCCTGGGGAATCGTTATCGGATCTCCCCGGTATTCCACGTGGATATCAAAATTATACTCATCAAATGAAAGCGTTACCGTTGCACCCTCTTTGAAGATCTCATACGAAAAGCCGCTCTCCATCAGTTCGAGGAGGGCAGATCCGGCCTTGGTCGCTACATCCCGGCGTGCTCCCCACATCCTGGCATTCTTATCGATAAATGAAAAAACGGTATCAGCCAGGTCTTCATCACCTGGCATGATCGTGATAGTAGCCTGTTGCCTGATTCCGAGTCTGAACGCAAAGGTGAGCCCGATTGCGATAATAGTCGAGAGAGTCAGGGGAGATGTCAGGATCGTTGCAAGCCATGAGTAATCAGGGTGAAGAACAACACTGGAGAATGTACTAGCACCAAATCCAAAGACAAGCGAGATACCAATCGTAAAAAACCTCCTGGTATCCATCATCCTCGTCATCATCACCTCCATCCCGGTCATCACCATGTAACAGATCGAGTAGATGAGAGCAGCCCCGATCACCGGAAGAGGCATGATAAGAAAAAAGGCAGAGACCGGTGGGAAGACAGCCAGAAAAACAAGGATGACTCCGGCAATGATCCCAATCCTCCGGCTTGTTGCACCGGTAGCAAGTGAGAGCCCGATGTTTCCGGAGGAAGTGCTCTGACCAAGACCGCCGATAGCTCCGCAGATGATGTTCGTTACTCCTTCGGTAAGAGTCCCCTTGCTGTAATTCTCCATATCTGACCGGATCCAGTCTGCATCGTTGATCTTCTGGCAGGACGTCAGATTTCCAATAGTCTTGAACACCCCGGCAAAAGCAGCAATGAGAAATGGAAGGAGAATTGAGGAGTCAAAGGTCCAGGAGAGGAATGTCGGACGTGGAAATTCTATCAAAGGAAATGCCAGAGAGATAAAGATCGATGATTCCGGGATCTGTCCACATGCAAAGGCAGCAACATACCCTGCGATGATTCCAATAAAGGCAGGATACAGTTTCATCGACCCCTTCCCCCAGATACTTGCAATGACGATCACTCCGAGGGTAACGATTGCAATGAGCAGGTTCTCTAATACAAATTCCGCCTTCAGATTCTCCATTCCAAGAAAACTCTGAATCGAAAAGGGAATCGCAGAAATCCCTGCCATGATGATGACAAGCCCGGTTACTTCAGGGGGAAACAGGAACCTGAGCCTGCCGATAAACCGGGAGATAGCAACCTGAATAACTCCGCTCGTAGCAGTCATTGCAGACATAAGGCCAAGTCCACCGAGGGCATATGCAGCAGAAGATGGCGGAATAAAGAACAGGGCTGCAAACGAGGGGCACAAATATCCTGACCCGATGTAATGCCCTTTCAGGGACTGGAGTATTGTCCCGATTCCCACCGCCATGATGGTCATTGAGAGGAAGAACCCGGCGTCAGAGGTCCCCATCCCTGATGTCCTGATCAGAATGAGGGGAAAAACAAAGGAAGTTGCGATGAGAAGAGCGTGTTGTAATCCAAGGAGAAAACATGGAACCGGCGGTGGTATCTCATCGGTTGTATACGTTAGTTCATATGATGGTTTCTGGACAATGATCTATCCCTGCCGCCTGGTTTGGGTAACTGAACGATATCCGGTATCCTTGCATCTACATCAAACCTGATCTGTGTATAACCGGATTTGAGGTGTCTCGTATCTTCAGGTAGGAACTCAATATACTTAATAACCCTTCATTTGAGATCAGAGGTACTGTGGGTTTGTTCTGGATTCTCTCGGAAAAATGGCTATTAAATTCCTGAAGGTTTACGGGAGAGAGTCTGACCTTCATTCACTGTTTTATAGATATATATCATCAAGGAAAGTAATTCTTGAAAAAGACTGTGAAAATTAAATATGTTTCATTGCAACTGGTTAAGGTTTTTACATTCAGATGTCTTATTGAAACCGATGCTCCAGAGTTTTAATTGCCGAAAGGAACGTTTATTGATACCTTACCCGTCTTTTAAAATTCTATCGAATTCATGTTCTCTCTGCTTAATGGGTTTTAAATGTCCAGATGTTATATTCGATGATGGGATAGATATTATCGGTGATGGCAGGGATGCTGGTATAACACTGAGATCCAGAGTATCGTTGATCTGGTGAATTTTTAAACTGGTATTTAGGTTCTCCTTGATATCATTCTGGTGTTTCAGCAGTTTTGCTCTTTTTATTTTGACATTTGCTATTTTATGAGCTTCAGCGGCACTATCGTTCCTTTCTTGAATGCTGATTCTGAGTGTGTCATAGTTTTGCATAATAATATCCTTTAAATAGAAAGTAGTGATGTAAAATGCATTGCGTTACGTCTGAAATAATCGGACTAAATACAAATTATTCCAGGATGTGATGTTCATTCGTGCTTCATTGTGTAAAGCAAAGATTCAGAATGATTCTAAAGATTTTTGCATTATACAATTATTCAGAACTCTGAAATCTGATATGAAACATTTCATACGTATTCCTGACATGACTATGAAATATCAGGACATTCATATCAGGTCATAGGAATACATGTGGTATACAGTATATAAGGCTTTTTGTTGAATACAAAAAATAAATTATATGTGCATAACTTGAGCAGTGAACAAAAAAATCTGATACCTGAATTACTAAATTATTTCCCAGAGTCATTACACCAGGAAGCTTCTCCTTTGATTATTTCTTCCGGTTTCCTGCTAAAACCTGATGTGCTTTGATCTTTATCTTTGAACTGATCTGATTTGCTTTCATTTGCGCCAGGTCTAACAATTTTTTACTTTTTACATCAGTGCTAACCTGTTTTCCTCTGTTTCTGGTAATTCCCAGTGTGCTATGAACCTGACCATCCGGTTTATCATCTGTTTCCTGAGCTGGTTTCATCCCGGTTTCCACAGTTTTTTTGTCTTTAACCCGGATATTATCCTTGGATTTCATGCTGTGTACTCAATGGTTGCTGATATATACCTGTCCGGGAATTGCAGATTTTGCAACTCATTGGAACAGGAAAGACCGGTCTTATCGATATAACATGTTGAATCTGATTAGGTCAGCAGGTAAATGGGTCTACATGAGGATATTTCATCAGATTCAATAAGAATGATTCAGCGTCTGATAGATAGAACCGAAAATTCAGGATTTATTTTTGAAGACCCCATCTGGCAACACCCAACCGGGAGAGCCCCTCCTGAAAACATCATATGTAACACAAGAAAGAGGGTTGTGTTCGTGGTATTACTTCGTGAAAAATTACATCATAATACCCATTCTTGGAGAATTCCTCCATATTGCAATATATCAGATCAAAGAGATCCCTAATCATAGGCCGGGCAACTTCAGATTTTTGATGCAATCGGACATACTGATACTCGCTCTAAAATCATGTATTGAATTTTGTATTGTTTGAGCTCAAATATTCTTCCTTTTCACCTCAATAGGCAAGATTTCTATCCATTGACATGTGATGGCTATCATGTGATCAGAAACAAATAACAGGATTAATAATCTATTCACTTCTCATTATTACTTGTAGTTCTGATGTTGGTATCAGAAAGATCATGTCATCTCTACGAGTGTGATTCTATGAGTAATACAACCATAAAGGCTGTCAGTATCCTTTTCGCGGCAATGATCATCGTCCTCCCGATCGGGTGGGCCCTTGTCTCAAACCAGCCGTCGAGTCCGTTTGCTTCAACAGAGGTAAACCAGGTGCTTGATGCTCTAAAGGCTTCAGGACTTTCGTTCTGTGACAAGACCGAAACAACCTGGAAGGTAACCGGAGCTCAGGGAGGAACGAGTATTCATATCTCGTCTGACTGTTCCAAAAAGTCATCAGATAAAGCGATATTTATCCACACTCAGAAGTTTGACTCTGCCCAGGATCGTGACGACGCTGTCAGACTCATTCAGAAGACGATAAACATGAACGACCTCAACGGTGCAGTTTATACCTATGGTTCGTTTGTTGTTGCAGTACAGGGTCCGACCGGAGGCCAACCAATTACAGAAACAGTAACCAAGGTAAAGGCAGCATTACAAAGATAACCATTGAATACGAGGGGTACTGACCAAACAGGACCCTCATCTTTTTTCAGCAGGTCTGTTCAGGATGGGTGGCCTGATTCACTGAATATGTACTACCTGGAGGCTGAGCATGTTTCTAAACCCGGGTCATGAAATATAACCCGGTTTTAGAAAAGGAGACTTGCTGAACTGATCCCCTGGAAAAGCATGTCTGTGAAAAAAGGGGGTATCCCGATGAACTCACGTTACAACAACTGCACCGGGAATTCTCAGACTTGCACCGTAGTTCTCATTTTTCACTGATAAAGTAACCGGATAAGAACCGGCTGTTGAATACACATGTGACGGGTTCTGCAGTGATGAATGAGCCCCATCCCCAAAGTCCCAGTCCCATGTTACTGGATTACCAGTACTCTTGTCCCTGAAATCAACAATAAGCGGTGCATTTCCACTTGCAGGGTATGCAGAGAACTGCGTCATGATCTTGCCCGGCACTGGTGTCTCTGTGGGCTGTGGAATTACTCCGTCTGTGACGGTGAGGTAATTGTTCCACACTCCATATCCTCCGGTCTGGTTATTCAATGCACGTAGAGAGACGGTGTATGTTCCCGGAGTTTCATACGTATGAACCGGGTTCTGGGTTGTATTGGAAACACCGTCGCCAAATTGCCAGTACCAGGAGGTCGGGGATCCGAGTGATTGTTCTGAAGAGAAAGAGACCGTCAGTGGTCTCTCTCCGTATCGCTGTGATGCATTAAAGAACACATGAACCTGACCCGGTGTTGGATTTCCAATTGCCTGGATGTCATGATTATCAGACAGATCGATAAACGTCCAGCTGGTCACGTTTCCTTTAGAAGATGAGTCTACAACGACATCAGGCATATCTGCCCCTGGTTTTGGTTGAGTGACAAATGTCTGGTTCGTGTAGGACTGGTATGAACTGTTTCCAGCCGGGACAATAATGCCCCAGTCATATGCGGTAGCATTGATGGTTACCTGTTCTTGTGGAACAAGTGGGGCAGTATCGTGAGCTCCGGATTGTATATCGTATGCTTTTGTCGTATATCCGGTTACATTTGGAGTCTGCCCGTCAGACCATCCAGTTCCGGTAGCGTTGCTCCAGTAGTTGCCTGCAATAAACGGACCTCCGACGACATTTGTCCCCCGCACCGGGCCGGAAGGGTTTGTCCAGGCATAGGAGTAACTGCTGAAGTTACCGTAACCCTCGATATTGGTATCACTCCCGAAATAATTATTATAGATCTCTCCAATTCCTGGCCCGGATATTGGTTCATAATAATAATTGGTAATGATTGTAAGACCACTCCGGCTGGATCCGTTGATCTGATTTCCGGTTACAGATGTATTGTTGAACTGATCACCTATACCTATTCCAAAATATGTATCGGTTACAATATTGTTGCTTGCTATTGAGTTGTTGCCTAAGCATCCCAGACCATATAATTGTATATCCCTGACAATGTTGTCAGATATCGTTCCATTATCGCCGCTTAATAAGATGCCATAACGGACACTTGAATAGACCCTGTTCTTTATTGCTTTGCAGTCATGCTTCGATGACATGATACCATATCCATTGTTATCCAATGTATTTTCTAAAAATGTGGTGTTTTCACCCTCAGCACGTATGCCATATCCATATTCATCCGTTGTGTCAGTGATGGTATTGCTTTTTATTGTTGTATTTGCTCCACCTGAAATCAGGTTGTTGTAATTCCTGCTGATGGTATTTCCAGTGCAAATTGCTCCACTATCTTTGATTATGACTCCGGTATCCTGATTATCCAAGACCTTATTTTCATTAAATTTCAGATTCTTTCCATAGAAAATACACCCGTTTTGATTATTAATAATAGAGTTCTTCTCTACAGTCATGTTGTCTGCATGTTCACTGTACAATCCGATATCATGGTGAGAAAACGTATTCTCTGATACTACAGCACCAGGACCATATATGTAAGCCCCAATAGTGTTACTCTTCAGCAGATTCTGATGTACTGATACATTCAAACTATATACGGTGATACCGGTATACCTGTTTTGAGTCAATGAATTATTTACGATAGATACCGTGTCACCATAGTACTCAATACTATTACCGAATTTTTCGATTCTTAAAAAATTCCTGATTGTTGTATTACGTACCTCAACCCCTGACATGATACCTGTATTGAACGTATTTCCTGTAAGTATCTGTGCATTTCCCTCAAGAACAATATCCGATGCTCCAATATAAATTGCAGACCGGTTCTCGGTAGAAAATCCACTCTGGAGTGTGTAGATTCCAGGAGAATAGATGTAGTAACTTTGATCTGTTCCGGTAGTGTTGAAATAATAATATCCACTACCTTCAGGAGTCGGAGTAACCGGAACCAAAATCACATTCCCCATCGTTTCCATGCCGGTATCTGCGGATGTATAGAAAGATTCAGACGGAGTCTGTGTTTTTGTAGTGGCATATGTATCCCTGCTCTCAGAAATATTGAACGGTGGCTGTGGGATTGTGAAGGGGGGTATCTCCTGAAGTAGTATCAGGGATTCGTTCAGTTCACTGGTATTGATTCCGGGTGGACTGTTGGCAGGTTCTGCAGTACAGACAATTACCCCACATGCCAGAAGTACCAGGAGACAGAGGGATATTTTTTTGAGTCCAGGTTTTGAACACATCAGAGACCACCACTCTTTGTTGTACGGTCTGGTCTGTAATGTTCATGAAAGGTGTGTGTCCTCTGTGTATCCATCAGAACAGTCTGATTGTTCCGGTGCCATGTGATATCATTCATTCCATCCATCAATCCATCTCCCATAAAGCAAATCCAGAAGAGATACGCTATTGGTTAATCACATTTCCAATAATATAAAATTATGTATTTATATTAGAAATTCAGGTGTCAGGAGGAATTTCTGGTCAACATGGGAACAGGAATATCTGGGTTGAATCGTTGGCTCAATCAGGTGTATTGAATCGGTCTCCAGATCGTAATTTTGACCGATGCTCATTGGGCTCTAAACTCCAGAACCGGTATTCCTTTGTGGAAGTCACCGTTCTGAATTGAGTTATCAGAATCGTTCCTTGAAGGGGCTTGACCTGGAACAACCATCAGGTCATCATGGTTTGGATTGTACGACCGGCAACATAGATACACAATATTCATGAATCTCTTTCCGTCATGGAAACTGTTCAAGAACTCTGTTGACCTCCTGCATGAGTTGGGGACGTTGAAACGGTTTCAGAACATATCCTTTAGCACCACAGGATATTGCCAGTTTTATCATTTTTACCGACTGAATCGCACTCACCATCAGGATTCGGGCACGGGGATCATAGGCCATGAGGGTTTTTAGAGCCATGATCCCATCCATCTTTGGCATAAGAATATCGAGAAGCACGATGTCAGGACGGTTCTGTGTGTATTCAAAGACTCCCTGATACCCGTCTTCTGCCATCCCTATCACCTCATGCCCTTCATCAGATACAATTGCCTTGAGCATGGTCCGCATAAAGAGGGTATCATCAACGATGAGGATCTTTACCATTGTAACAGTCACCTCATACTGGAGGGATCAGAAGAAGTAACGGTCTGATTCGTTTTATTATCTGTGCCATCCTGGTGTTTCTTTCCAGAGTCACCAGAATTGCTGATTGAAAGATCGTCATCACCCTGGGCCCATCGTGTAACGTTAAGGTTCATCCCCATAACTCCAAGAATGCCATCATGAAGTCTGATCGGTCTGAATGAGTCTATGATCCATTCGGATCCGTCTGATTCGGTGATCTTCTTCTCATTCCCCCGGGTTTTTCCATGAAGGATAAGGTGGAGGCTCTCTTTCCAGTAGAGTTTCGTATCCTCAGACAATGGAAGGTCAGGTATTGGTCTTCCGATAAGGTTCCCATATTTTGCCAGATGTTTTGAGTTCTGGAGAATTATCTCCCCTTCCGGATTGAGGACCCATATCTCTGCAGGATAGGAGTTCAGAATCGAATCAAGAATCTCCTCCTTTTCAGCGTATGCTTCCTTCATGATAACCTGCTCGGTGATATCAATAGAAACACCAACGAGTCCGGTGATCTCCCCGTCTTTATCAACGACCTGGCGTTTTTTGGTAAAAAAAGACCGGGAGTCGTGATCCGGCATGGTGATCTCTTCCTGGATCTCAAGTTGTTCTACACCATATTTGAGCAGCAGATCATCGGTCTTTGTCCGCTCATCTGCAACCAGACTCGAAAAAAGATCCTCCTCCCGTTTCCCCTGGATCTCTGTCTGTGATACTCCGACCAGGTCTGCAAACATCTCATTGGCATGGATATAGTATCCATCCTTACTTTTCAGGTACACGACACCGGGAATTGTTGATAGAATAGTCTCCTGAATTTTACGCTGAACAACACATTTGTCTGATACTTTTTTCAGGTTGATGTGCGTTTTTACCCGGGCGAGCAATTCCCTGAGTTCAAAGGGTTTGGTAAGAAAATCACTTGCTCCAAGTTCAAATGCTAGTTCCTTATCAGCACACAGACTCACACCGGTCAGCATGATGATAATGATCTGTTTTAGAGCCGGATCTCCTTTAATCGCCCTGAGGACGTCTATTCCACTCAAGCCGGGCATAATGATATCAAGGAGGATAAGATCAGGTTTTGGATTCTCTTGAAGATACTTTAATGCCTCTTCTCCGTCTGATGCTGAAGAGACAACATATCCCTCTGATTTTAATACCGTTGTCAGATATTCTTGTATAGCGTTATTATCATCAACGATCAGAACCGATGCAACATCATCCATGATTATATCCCCTTGGCTTTGACTCACTTATATATTCTACCTTCTCATGAAATACTCACAACTGAGCATTCCTCTGGAAAATACCAGAAACGGAAATAAAGTGGTCTATGCTCATGTACATACGCTCTTTCAATAATGGTGTCTGGCAACAATGGATTGCACAACCACATATTAAGTGTCAGATATGAGATCATTACGCGTATCGTCAGAAAAACGTGTGAATGATGCGATATCTTTCTCCATCAGCATGTATTCGTGGAGACCTTGCATATGAGTTTACAGAAAAAGTTCTCTCATCAAGTATATCTTGAAAAATATCGGTTTTCACCGGTATTAGCTCCTGAAATAAAATAGAGACGTGAGCATTCCCGGCGATTTCATAGAAATTTCCTTCCTGGTTACGAAAACCCATGATCGCTCTTTTGGCACGAGATCATAAAAGTAAGTAAAAATCTGAAAAAACGAAAGGGTATCGTTCTGACGAGTTTATACCTTTTTTGTCAAATTAAGACAATACCCCATGGCATTGATCTTTTCGTCCGTGCATTCTCCTTCAATTATATTCATCCCGTCATCTGAAAGTGAAAAAGAATCATTTTCTGGTGAAATCCACGTCATAGAGGCGGTTTTTTTATCTGCTGATGTGGTCCCCTGTAGCAGACCTCCATAATGTAAAGCGTTCAGAAGATGGTAATCTCCGGTAACAGAGGTAGTATTTTGAGTAAGGTTTAGAAGACTATTGTTACTAACCCAGATTCCGGTCCATTCCTGATCAGATATAACAGTGGTTCCATTCCTGGTTGCATTGAATGTGTATGAGAATAGTTCAGTACCAGTATCTAACGAATCTGTGGATCCGGTACCGTAAAACATCATCTTGTCTTCTGAGAGATTCATGGTAAGTGTCCCGGTCTCAGTCAATACACTCTGGAGTGTCCTGCCATCTTCTGAAAGAGTACCTGTAAGCCGGAAGGGCATCACTACAACACCTGGATCAGATACTGTGGCTATCCCGTTGATGACAGAACCGTTCTGAGAAAGAGTCAGAGAATAATTGGCATCGGTCCATGTACCTTGCCATGGAGAATCCTGATGAGAAGAAGTGACCGGTTCATCGGCATACACACCACCGAAAAATGAGCAGACTATGATTAGTATTATCGCACTGATTAGATAAATCCCTGGACGAGAGGTCATATCTGATACTATGGTGGATCAGTGGATAAATAATACTATATCTGTTGTCACGGTTGAGAAACTGATTCCCGGGGAGAATCAGGGTAACCGGATGAATCAGTTCCGCAAAATTGAAAGCATTGTCAGGAAGATGGGAGGATCATTCTCTACAGATCCTTACCGGAATCATTACAAATAACGGATGTCTTCTCCTTCTTTTGTGATATTTGTAATATATCAGTTAGCAATGACGTTTCCTTCAGCTGTATAAGAGGCCCGGAATGCAACTCATCCTTTCGGCAGTTCCTGGTTATATGGCAGACCCGTGATACCCAAATGTGATCTCCTTTTCCCAATGGGAAGATCCCTGAGAATCAGAATATCTTATAGCACCGAAACATTCCACGCTTACCACTATTTTTATCAGATGGCATATCCATCTCAATACTCCTACTCAAGTAAAAAAAGAAGCATGCCAGAATCAGGCACAGGGTGTGTATCTTCCACTGATTACCACATACTGAACACCGTCACTTCCGGTAGTAAGCCGGTAGTAACTCTCTTTTTGAAATATCCCGGAGAGTGTCGGATGGGAGATGAGATACTGTTCCCAGCCGGTCCCCTCAACAGCCCCTTTGAGTATCTCATCTCGGTACATCTTACCGGTCACATCCCCTTTCCCTGACATGTTTCTCCCGATCACGTCCGGGTTTCCGGCATCAGCCATGTTTGTTCCATTGAGTGAGTATACAAAGACATACAGGCCTGGAGTCACTGGATCTTTGTATGGAGCAACCATTGCATTTATCTTCTTCAGGGTTTGTGGAGTATTTTGAGAAAGTGTATCTGATGTTATATTCACGAGATCAGTCACCATCTGTGGGCTTATATCAGACTCAACACATCCCACAGGCTTGTATCTATAGATGATCTGCTCATATTCTGAAGAGCCGGTCTCTGATCTGTTAATTTTCAGATTAGATATCGTGCTGTTTAATTCGGCAACAAACCCGGGATCTGTGTTTTTATTGAAAGCGAAATATTCGTCAATTGCTCCGATTTTCATGATCGATGAGAATGATTTTGGATCATCTGCATATTTGGTAATCATTGACTGGCCGGAGAGTTCGCCATAACTCCATGCATCTGCAGTTCCATTCTCAACCATCATGATTGCCTCCTCTGGAGAGGATACCTCGATGATCTGATCAGGTGTTGCCCCGGCATGTTCTGCCATGCTTATCCCGGAATCATTCCGGATTGCCACAATCCGGTATGACTGAATATCCGGGATCTGTGGACTATCGTTCGTCGAGATTCCCCAGAGTACCTTGGTGTCGCTGATGATCGGTCCGGCCCACACAAACTGGTCTTCCCGCTGAGGAATCCGGCCAGTGCTAAACAGAAGTGTATTGTTTCGCGTCAGAGTCGTGTTATAACCCTCTGCCCAGGGTAGTATTTTAATTGAATCACGAGGGATATCAATACCCATATGGCTGAATGCTGACTCAACGAAGTCTACAGAAATACCTTTCAGGGTCCCATTATCCATGTAATTATAGGGTGGAAACTCTTCTGTCAGGATGAGAAGATCAGAAGGAGCTGATTGTGCAAATGTTGGTCCAGTACATAGAGAGAGTATAAGAATGGTGCATATGAGCAGTCTCTGGTACATATCATTATATCACGAAACGAATGGATAATGGTTGTTCTATGATGGCTATCTGATGAATCATCTATAATTTTCCCAAATGGAAAAACATGATTATCCGTGCATTATAATCTATGTTTGACTTTATATCTGAAGGATTAATAAATCGTTCCTTCCCAATAATAAAATCATAATCAATAATATCATATGGCATATAATCTAAAAAAAAAGAAAAATGCAAATTTATGTAGGTTATTCTATCCTTTATTCATAATTAAAATAATCTGAACTCGATAAAAAAATAGAATACCTGCTATGGTGTTAACTCTTCTTTAAATATAATGGATGAGTTATAAACAATTTTTTCTTTATTGTCTTAATATCACCATCATTAATGTCAGAAAAAAATTTTATTGCCTGATTCAAACTCCTTTTTTCATGAATAGTATCTCCTTGGATTTTATAGCAAGAATTAAAATCCCCCAAAAAATTTTGGCCGTAACATTTCTGAAATATATATTTCATTCTTTCGATATGATAACAAGAAGAAACACAAAATATCATATCAATATCATACAGTAAATCAATGATTTCTCTGGAAAAAACAAAATTTCCGATAGTATCTAATGATTTGTTTTCACATATTATTTTGTTAGGGTCAACTCCAGATTTGATGGCATATTGATTCATTATTTCACATTCTGGTAGGCAATATGGGGTCGTAATCCCACCAGACAATAGTAAGAAACTTGATTTTAATTCGTGAAATTGGTTAATACCAGTATCCATCCGACCTTTTAATTCATCATTAATATGATTTGATGACTGTTTAAATCCTAAAATCAGGACAATATTCATTATTTTTATTAAATTAAAATTATATTATATAAATTTGTCGAACAAATGTTTCAATAATTAATAAATATCTAATCTGTATTCAATTTATTATATGATTTCATCATCAATACGAAAACAAATTATTTTAGCAAGATCAAAAAGTATCGAAGATTTTTCCCGAACGTTTAAAGAAAATATTCCTTTTAGAGACCGCATACGTAAATTTCATAATAAATTTATTGCTGAATTTTCATATCCTGCTAATCCATCAGAATCCTTGACCAAATGGCAATATATTTTTAGTGATAATGACTATAGCTCAATTTCTTATTACCGAAAAGATTCATATCTTCTAGCAGATGCTCCATTTATCTTTAAACCAGTAATATCAGTAATTACTCCCATAATTGATTCTGGTTATTATGGAGTTGATAAAAGAGGTCTCCATATTCTTGCAGATTTAGATATTGTAAAATATAAAGCCCTTCATCCTAAAAAATACGATAAAAATGGGGTATCTGACAAATTTATAGATGAATTATGCGACAAAGGGAGATCTCCATATTATTGTGATGTCTTGGAAGATTTTATGGCCTCATATTGGATAAGAAATTGCCAAGAAGAATATAATTGCAGCGAAAAAAACAAAAGATTCTTCGATATTTTTCTGCAAAATCCAAATGATGTTTCCTTTGAAGATTTTAAATATTCACTTCATGCTGTACTAATGGAAACAGATGTAGAATATAAAAAAATTATTGCGAGCATTCCAACACACACGTCATTTTTACCTGCTTCTCTTCAGTCTTCTAATTTACGTGAAGCAACAATTGAAAGATTGGTGAAAATAAGGTTATTCGATGATTTTTACAGAAGTATCACTAAAAAGAATTTCGTAAATTTCAATTCAATTTATGAAAATTATAATGCTATAATTAATGATAGCCCAGTTAGTACCAAAGATTATTGGTTATCATATTATGTCTTTAGGTTATGGCAATCGCATGGCGCATTCTGGTCGTACAGTAGTGGTAATGTTGTAGATTATAGTTTGAGAGATTTAGCGATAGAAAATAAATTTAAAGGATCTTCGGAGCCTAATGTTGAGTATAATCCATTTCACCTTCCAATCCTTTCGAAAATTACTAAATTAATAAATAATACAAATATCGATGATCCAGAAGTTATTCGTCGACAAGCTGACGGTAGACTAAAAATATTAGAAAAATGGCATGAAGATTTTCGTACGAAAGGAATGAGAAACCAATTTGGTAATTTTTGTTTTAGCATTCAAAATGACCTTCAAAGTGGAAAAAAGAGAGAAGCCATACAAACATCCATTATTGAAGATATTAATACAATAATTAAACCTAAAGATTGTGCAAGAAATGGATTATTATCTGAATGTGTAGAATTGATACCATTGGAAGATTTACATGGGGGAGGACCTCTTTTTGAAGTGATAGAGGATGTAATTTCCAATCTGATTCCTGCGTATAAATTAGTAAATTTCGCCTTTAAAGCAAAAAATGTACATGAAAAATATTTAGAACCGATTTCTAAATATGGTTTTATAAATCGCGATGGAAACAAATTCTTTGGCGAATTTACTGATTTTTCAGAACAATTTCCCCATTTTAATTTGGATAATAATTTTTCATTTAATTGTCAGTTTGGAAATCTCCCGTATAAGAGGATAATAAAAGTTACGAATAAAAAAACTCAATATATCGATGATCCATATTTTAGTAGATCTCAGTTTGGCTCTATTGGTTACATATAAGAAAATAGTGCAAAACCCCTCTTTTTATTTATATGTTAAATAATATGTATGATTATATGTCTTTTTTCTTTCTTAAGACGATCAAATAGTAGCTGTACTCGGGAATCGTTTAGGACAAATTGAAGAATTAATCGTTAGGGAGCAGTATTGACTAATAATTGCGCAGATTTACAGGGATGATATGATCGAGATGATGAAAGGCCCCATACAGACGAGATAATTTTAATCAAACTTCTGAGGACAGTGATTAACCCCTACTTTCGGAATTGAGTATATATGCCGCTATAAACTCACCCTCACCGTCAAAGGGCTATACATCCTGGATTCCCGGAAATCTTTAACGAGGATGGAGTAAAGTCTCTAAATTGATTTCAAAATGTGAAAATAACTAATTATATTGGATTAAAATTTTTAGTCTCGTTATGTGTTTTCTGCACACATAACGATGGCAAAAATTTTTCTGATTTCTGATATATTATTCTGATTTAGATAAATTTCTTCATATACCTCTCGGAAATTTTTCCATCGTTATGTGTTCCCGGGAATCAAGGATACATAATCCTCTTCTGATTCTTCAACAATGGCATGGCCTCATATATTACGAATTAGAAATCCAGGCTATTGATCGTTCTTCGTTTCAAAATTTTCTGTGTTATCCCGAATCAATACCAGATCGTTCAACTATTTGGAGATTTCGAGAACGATTGATCAAATGCAGTAAAGAAGAGGTCATATGGAATAAACTTCAAAATAAGATCGCCATGCGAGGTTTAATAATCAAACGTGATGTGTGTAAAGAATGCTACATTTATCCTACTAGATCCTGGTCATCCAAAGCAGGATAAACCACGAGGAAAGGAAATAAAAACGAGAAGATCAAAAAATGGACATAGCAAAGAAAGGATAGAAACAAGTTTAGATATAAATCCCAGAAAACTTTTGATATGAAGACCCAAATAGTTAAAGGATTTGCAACAACTACAGCAAATCTGTACAATAGTCAGATTGACCTTTATGAACCAGGAGTAACTGTATACAGGGATAAAGGATACTTAAGTGCTACGATTTGTGGGTCAATGGATAAAACAATGAAAAAGGCAACACGTAATCATCCTCAATCCACCAAAGATAAACGACGAAATATAGCAATACCCAGTTTTCGCTCGTTAGGTGAAAAACCATACTCGGTGATTAAACGACTCTTCCATATAGGTCACGTTATGGTTACAGCCGTTGAAAAAAGTTCATGCAAAAAATCTGGTTTCATGTTTTTCTTTCAATCTCTACTGTATAATTGGAATTCCCCAGCAGTGATTGAATAATGGTAACTATCTTGAGTTGAGGAGAAAATCAATAGATTATGGATGTTTAGTCGTTTTCTCTCTAGATATTTGTCTTGGAAAAGAACAATTTATTAAAATTTGATCAATAAGGGGGGGTTGATCGCTATCCTCTATAGTATAATTCGGGATCAGAATTACCTGATCCAGGTAATCAGGGGTTGTTTTTTATCATGAGGTTCCGGTTTCTCGTCAGGATATCCGAACACAATGGTCCCTACCGGAGAATACCCATCAGGAATCTGAAATCCTGCGATAATCTCTGGATTGTTATACGCTACTTCTGTCGATCCGATCCAGCAACTTCCAACTCCCAGAGCATGTGCAGCGAGCATCATATTTTCTGCACAAAGTGAGCAGTCGATCTCTCTGAACCGGCTTGAACTCTTTCCGATGACCATGATCAGTACCGGAGCATGATAATAGATCGAATACCCGTCACTTTGTAACAATCTTCGAAACTTATCAGACATCCCGTCATGGGCATCCTTCATCAGGGAGATCATGATGGGTTTACAGTAATCAGAGACTTTCTGCATGAAATCCATATTCTGAATAACAATGAATGCCCAGGGTTGGAGAGCAAGGGCTGATGGAGCATACGTTCCTGCATGAATAATCCGGGAGATTACTTCATCTGGTATTGTATCAGGTTTAAATTTCCTGATACTCCGTCTGGTCAGGAACAGATCGAGCGAATCCATGGTGATCATAGTATAGGTAAATTCCTGAAATAAATTTAATGGTATCTCTTTCCATTACTCCCGATTGATTCCAAAGAGGTTTGAATTATATCTAATGTAGAGGTCACGATACTCGTATTCAGATCTAATCCACAAGATCGATGGAATCTGTTTCACTGGAAACCGTATCCTTTTATCAACAACGAGAACCTGAAAATATCTTGTGCTATTCCACGCTCTCATCTAAAAAAGGAGATTTGACATGATATTTTTTAAAAAATTGTATTGGATGTGGGGTATTCAACGTATCTGTCTTTTAATCGATGAGCAGGAGTGTAATCCTGTCCGGGGGGATGGGGCAAGGAAATCTGATTGTCATACCAGCGGATTCGGCGGTCTTGATTATATTTATCCCAACCGCTTCTATAGAATACCTGAGCTGTGACGGGTGCATACATACTCCTCCTTTCACGTTGCATGTTCTGCAGAGATCACAGCAGTCAACAGTAAAAGCGAGAGCAAATGGATATCCTGCCTCAAATGCCTGTCGTTCAATCTCAAGCATAGCATTATGGATTGTCCTTGATTCTTTGTTTAAGGCATCACTGAACTCTGCTGTTTTGGCTTTCACAGCCTGGGGGACTGTCGGATCTGATCTGTTTCGGAGAAGTACGTGAACAATCCCTGACTCCGCTTCAACAGCAGAACGAAACCTGATAAGCATTGCATCCTGATACTCCAGAAGCATCTTTCGAAAATCTGATATCGATGGGGCAAACGGAGGACAAGCAAAACTATGCCCGTACGATGGACACCCGGTCTTGCATTTCAGTTGTACCCGGTCTTCAACAACAATATCGGATGAGCGGATCGGAATAGCATCAGTTGCACCTGCTTTCATCGCCGCTTCAATGAGAGATGTATATTGTACTTCTGATGGTGTATTCGTCATATCTCTGGAATGGGTTGGTTCTTGAACATATCATTCGTTTTCATTTGCCGTTGAGAGAATGTGATCAGTATTCCCAAACTCAATAGTATGCTACAATACTTATTCTGAAAAAAATCAGATCAAAATAAGAAAACATTTAATGTCAACACTCAAATGTTGACTGGAAGACTATTGATATACTCAGCAGATGTGGGATGTATCAGATATCAGGCAGATTATCTGATACATCGTGCAGAACGCCTCTGGATAGAAGATGTCTATAGTCTGTGATATGGTAAAAACAAAATGCCTATCTTGTTTTCATACATATCTTATACACGGGAGGAACGATGTTACATATATTATTATCTCCGAAATCATTTTTCGAAACATGTGCTGGATCTGAACCATCCCTGAAAAAACCTGCAGTGATCATCTTTCTGATGTCAATACTAACTGCAATCACCGGATATTTGATCGGTGAAATTACCGGGAAACTCCTCTCCGGATTCATGGAAGGAATTGGTCTCATCACTGCAATAAGTACAGCCGTATCCTCATTCCTTGCTCCATGGTTCATCTGGCTCGTAATTGCCGTGGTTCTCATGGTCATGACCAGGATCCTGAAAGGCACAGGTTCATTCAAGCGGTATGCCGAGATTGCCGGATACAGTATGCTCCCTCAGCTCATTGGAGCTGTCATCAGCGTAATACTTGGGTTCTGGTATCTTCCCCGCATTCAGGTCTCACCGATAAAGGTTGCAGATCCCACTCAGATCCAGACACTCATGACAGACTTCTTTAAAAATCCCCTGATGCAGGAGTATAGCCTGCTCTCGACCACCTTGTCTGTTATCCTTCTCATCTGGACCGCAAATATCGCTGCCATAGGTCTTGAAAAGTGCTGTGGCCTCACATCAAAACAGGCCATGATTGCTGCCGGGCTGCCAATTGCAGTGTATATCCTCTACTCGCTGTACACTCTCATCACGATGCTCGGATGGCTCTGAATGAAGTTCCCAGTATATTTCCTGCTCATCATCAGTCTGCTCTTTGCTTCAGTACCAGCTGAAACAACAGACCCGACAGCAGCAGCATCCCAGGTAGAGGTATCAGGAATCATTATCGATCCTGACGTCCTGATGCCATATGATACAGCCGTTGTTACCATAATCCTGAATAATTCAGGTCAGGAAGCGGTTCCGATCAACCATGCGATGGTCTATGACAAGGATCTGGATATCCTCACTGATAATTATGAAAAAGTAGGATCTATCGGTGCTGGAAATACCCTGAAACTTGAGTTTACTGTTCAGGCCAGGGATAAGACCGGGATATTCTACCCGGTTCTCTCTCTGGACTTCAGAGGTGCCCATTTCCTGAGATATCCGTTCCGTGTCCAGGTGCAGAAGGATCCAATTGAGATGTCTGTCCTCTCAAAACCTGAAACGTTTGTTGAGGGAAAGAAAGACCAGGTCATGATTCACATCGGAAATCCCAGGGACAATGAGGTCTCCGGAGTGACGATTACAGCAAACGGTCCCGGTCATGAGATAACTCCGGTATCCTACTTTGTCGGCGCACTTGGATCTGATGCAGCCGCTGATATCCCGTTCAATATCACCCCGTATGGGAACCAGTCAGTCGAGTTCACGCTCTCATACCAGAACGGAATAAACCAGCACAACGTCTCATATACTCTCCCGATAGTTCTTGGAGAGAGCAGAAAGCATGCCAATCCGGTTCTGTCAAATGTGATCGTCACCAATGAGGCAGAGACCGTCAGAGTCACCGGTGATGTCACGAACTCCGGGCTTGAGACTGCCAATGGCGTCGAGGTTACCTCTGCAGAGCCCGCAGCTCCGATCTTCCCGTACAAACTCTATGCAGTCGGAGCTCTCAAACCTGATGACTTCTCCAGCTTTGAGATAACCTTCAAGGTAGATGCAAATGTTACAGAAGTTCCTCTTCGGACGAGTTTCAAGGATCGGGATGGAAATATATTCACCTCTGACACCCTCCTTGAGATCCCAAGAACTGAAAAAGTAGTCGAGCAGGAGCAGGCATCACCGATACCTGAAAAAGCGGTGTATCTCATTCCTGTAGCATTGCTCCTTCTGGTTATCATTGCGATCTGGCTGAGCAGGCGAAATAAAGCATGAGCCTGCCGATCATGACTGACACCGGGCCGGTCATGGAGTTTTCAGGGGTAACCAAGATTTACCCCTTATCTTCAGAAAATGTAACCGCCCTCATAGACATCTCTCTTCAGGTTCTGCCCGGAGAGTTCATCGCTATCATGGGACCTTCCGGTTCTGGCAAGTCAACCCTGCTCAACATGATGGGCTGTCTTGATGTCCCATCCAAGGGAGACGTCTTCATCAGAGGCCGGAGTATCAAGACGCTCTCTGATGATCAACTGACGACTCTGCGACGCGATGAACTCGGGTTCATCTTTCAACAGTTCAACCTCATTCCTCTTCTGAACGCACTAGAAAACGTACGATACCCACTTATTCTGAAGAACGGGATGACGGCATCACGAGAGCGGTGCCAGGAGGTGCTTGCAGCCGTCGGTCTCGCCTCTGATCTCTGGAACCACCGGCCGAATCAGCTCTCCGGCGGACAGCAACAGCGTGTTGCCATTGCCCGGTCACTGGTGAATGATCCTGCGATTCTCCTCTGTGATGAGCCGACCGGCAACCTTGATACAAAGACCGGTCAGGCAATTATGGCTCTTCTTGAGCGGCTCTGTCATGATGAAGGAAAGACGATCATCATGGTCACTCATGATCCGAGAACGGCTGAGTATGCTGACCGGGTTATACGGATAGAGGATGGCAGGATCAGGGAGGAGATCTGATGACCGGGGGTTCGCTCTTCTTCAATCTTGCAGTCAGGAATCTGCAGATGCACTGGCTCAGATCCCTTCTTGCTGCAATCGGGATTATCATCGGGGTCATGGCCATCTCATCGATGGGGATCCTTGGCAATGCGTTCTCACTCTCGATCACAAAGTCACTTTCAGACGTCGGTGACTCGATCATCGTAACACCCCATGTCGGGTACCAGGGTGGGATGAGTAGCTCTACCACAAGTGAACGCCTCACCGACCGCCAGGTCGAACTGATCAAACGGGCAGCAGGAAACAACAAGGTCTACCCGATCTATGCCGGAGGAGACCGGGTCAAGGTCCAACGTGATACCCTGTATGCTTCGGTATATGGTATCGATCCCAAGGATCTCCCATCGCTCCTGACCATTGAGAAAGGCCAGTACCTCCGTGGATCATCCGGTGTGATGATCGGTTCTAAACTGGCCAAAGAAAATAATCTGACCGTAGGATCCAGGCTCCTGATCGGAACACAGGAGACCGGGGTCAGGGTTGTTGGTATCCTCAAAGAGAGGGGAATGGGATTTGACATCAACCCTGACAATGCGATCGTCACGTCTGATCTCTGGTACCGTGACTTCTATGATGTGAAAGGGCATGATCAGGCGATCATAAAGGCCTCTGATATCAAGGAGATCAGTCAGATCAAGAGTGCGATTGATAAACAACTCAATAAACGGGATACCGAGGTCGATATCTACGATACCAGAATGATTCTTGACTCCATCACCCAGACATTCGGTCAGATCACACTGTTTACCATGGCAATCGGAGGAATTTCCCTGATTGTTGCCGGTGTTTCGATCTTTAACGTGATGATGATGTCGGTGATGGAACGATACAAGGAGATAGGAATCCTCAGATCCATCGGGACAAAACGGGCTGAAGTCAGGAGTATGTTCATCTATGAAGCCTTCATTCTCGGGCTCACCGGTTCTATTGTCGGAGGGTTACTCAGTTTTGGAGCCGGATACCTGGTTGTTGCTGTGCTACTTAAGGATGTATCGTACCTCTATGACTCGGCATCGTTGATTCAGATCCCGTATGGAATGGCCTTTGGTATCGTCACCAGCATGTTATCAGGCCTGTATCCGGCTTGGAAAGCCTCAAGTCTGAACCCGATTGATGCTCTCCGGCATGAATAATTTTTTTTAAAAGATAGATGTTCTATCAAATTATGATGGAAAGCCGGGATATCAGATTCGAATCCGATGTGACATTCCATGAAACGAATCTGATCTCACCCGAATGCTAAGGATACTCAGTCTCCTCCCTTTTTTCCTGTTGATTGTCCATACCTTACTGCGATTATTACTCCGGTAAACACCAGGATCACTCCGACATATCCTTGAACCGGTAATACCTCCTGGAGAAATACATATCCAAACAGGGAGGCAAAGACAGATTCAAGTGTGTAAATTAGACCGGTATGTTCAGGGGAGGTAAATTCCTGGGCTACAGCCTGAAGGACAAACCCGATCAATGTGCAAAATATTGCAAGATAGAGGATTATTCCCCAACTTTCCAGTGGTGCTGACCGGAATGGCATCTCAAAGATGAGCATTGCTCCGAATGAGAACAAACTGGTAAACCCTAATTGAAGAACACCGATTGTGAGAGCATTTTCACCGCTGTCCAGGACCCATTTTGTTGTTACAATTACAATTGCATAACAGATTGAACAGATGAGACAGAGTATCGCACCAAAATCCAGTGCCAGGCCATTCCGGAGCGTCAGGAGACCGACTCCGAACAAACAGCAACATACCGCTATGAGAATGGAAAGATTGGGGATTCTCCGGAAGAAGAGAACCTGAAGAATCGGGACAAATACTACTGTTGTTGCCATAAGAAACCCGGCAGATGTGGTGGTGGTGGTTCTCATACCATAGAGGAGGAGTGTAAATCCACAGAAATACCCAAACCCGAGAATGGCACTGGATGTTAGTGTATGCATGTATATTGGAGAGCGATATCTCCAGAGAAGGGGTATTCCGATAGCAAATGCGATCGCAAAACGGAGTGTGATTAGAGTGAAGATCCCAAAACTCTCCATTCCCCATTTCATTGCAAGATATGTTGAACCCCATATCAGGACGACAAGGACAAGTATGAGATCTGCAGATTTCTGATTCATAACGGTAGTTCGGGAGGGATTTGTGTGTTTGTGCAGTATCTTGTGTCAGTCTCTATCCGGTAATTAGGTATGGATTGATTGTTCGTGAGGATCCGTGGTTTGGATGTCTATCTGAAATACGTTACTTTGAGTATACCGGTTTTATGTTGGATAAAGATACTGGAATTCAGTGGATTACATCATTTGTTTATTGATTATACAGGAATCAGTTACATAAAACGCTTAATTAAAGAACAAAAAAACTTCTTAGATGAGATCTCGAATTGAGTATCATTTTCGTGGGTACTCTAAATTCCATTTATACTCTCATGACAGAATCAGTGCCAGGCTTTCAGACAAAAAAATGCATTCGTAAGTACAGTTACTGGAAACAGTCCTGTTTTTTCTTGAATAGGTGGGTATGGCTTTGAGAAACAAGAAAGATCGAGTGGTCCAAAGATTATAGTGCCTCATAGAAGGAATATATGATCGGAAATTCTAGTTTACTATGTTACTTTTGAAAGTCTACTCTGGATTTACAAATATGAGGTGAACATACGCAATCATGATTATTGAATATATTAACACAGCTCTTGCTCATGCACATTATGAGATCATTGAGGACGAGGAGCCATATTACGGGGAGATTCCAGATCTTCCCGGTGTGTATGCAACCGGAAAAACTCTCGAAGAATGCAGAAAGAATCTGATGGAGATTGTCGACGGGTGGCTTATTATCCGTCTTCGAAGAGGAATGCCCATCCCATCGATACAAGGAATTAGTATTGAAGAGATTCAGCCTGTGGATACTCATGTCAGGGCATAAATTAGCTCCTGTTACATGAGAAGAACTTTGCAAAAAACTTTCTCGATTTGGATTCGATGGTCCACATCAGGGTGGAAAACATCCATATATGATTAAAGACGGTCTTGTTTTGACAATACCTAATCCTCATCGAAAAGAGATTAGTGTGGACCTTTTAAAACGTATACTCAAACAGGCTGATATTTCTCGTAGTGAATGGGATTGTTTAGAATAGGATACATCCGTTTTTATTCGCAATATATTGGAATCTGTCATAATTACATCCATTAATTCGGGACCTGAATCCAGAATAACGTCGGTATTCTCTACATATAATTCTTAAATAATTATTACCATCAACCTTAAGGGCCGATAATCTGCCAGATTTTCCTCCTCTCAAATAAAAAAAGATTATAGGGCAACTATCAGAAACAATTTTATTTACGTATATTTATCGGCCCTTACGTTAATCATTAGGCGGAAATGTTTGATCGTATTCTTTCGGCAGGGCAGAAAGTTCTGAATGGTGGTTCAATAACCAGAAGCGAAGCCCTGGATCTTGCACAGGCTACCGGAGCAGATATCTATATTCTTGCAGCACTGGCATCAAAAATCCGCGAACAATACACCGGGAATCGGATCGATCTCTGCTCTATCATCAATGGCAAATCAGGAAACTGCTCAGAGGACTGCAAATTCTGTTCTCAATCAGCCTTCAGTACCTGTGCAATAGATACGTATCCTCTTCTTGACGAAGGAAAAATCCTTCAATATGTCCATGATATGGAGAGGGCAGGGACACACCGGTTTGCCATCGTAACCAGTGGTCGAGGGGTTACAGAGCACGATCCTGATTTCATTGCCATTCTCCGGATTATTCGCCGTCTTTCAAATGAGACCAACTTAAAATTATGCGTATCACTTGGAGAATTAACAGAGGAGGCTGCATTGATGCTCAGGGAAGCCGGTGTTTCCCGCTACCATCATAATCTGGAGACATCCGAAGATTTTTTCCCTCATATTGTCACGACTCATACCTACCAGGACCGGATCAGGACCGTTAAATCTGCCAGGGCAGCCGGGATGGAGATCTGCTCGGGAGGAATCATTGGTCTTGGAGAACGTATGGAACAGAGGATTGATCTGGCATATGCACTTCATGATCTCAATATCGACTCAGTTCCCATCAATATACTGGATGCCATACCGGGAACACCGCTCGGTGATGAGCCTCCTCTTCTTCCTCCTGAGATCATCAAGACATTTGCCCTCTTCAGATTCATCCTTCCTCATGCTGAAATACGATCAGCCGGAGGCCGTGAGAAACTTCTCCGTGATATGCAGTCAATTGGTCTGCTGGCCGGTCTCAATGGAATGATGGTTGGAAATTACCTCACCACGAATGGGCGTGAAATACGTGACGACCTGAATCTGGCAAACGACATGGGATACTCCTTGTAAAGATGCCAGAATATTATAGCATTAAGATGCGGGCCTCAAGGGTTTTCGTTCAGGATGATCCTGACTCCGAGCCGGTGCAGGAGCATATCTCCGGAGCAGAACGAATTGTCCTGAAAGAGGAGATCGATGAGATCAGCAAAGCCCTTATTCATCGTGCACAGAATCATGACAACGGAGTTCCTGACTTCATCAATCTGAAGATTCAGTTGATCAATCCTGAAAGAATTGAATATATTCCATCACTCCCGGTCTTTCTGGTTCAGGTACCGGATCATTCATCAGCACAAAGAGCCTGTAGGGGATTACTTCAGAGTGCAGGAATATCCCCTCAATCTATTCATTATGCATCAGATTTTTTAATGAATGGAGATTCGCAGGGAAAAAATTTGTCCGGTGCACTGGTCATGGACTTCTCTTCGTCTTCAATACAAAATCCTGACGGGAAAGGTATCAGGGCGACAACCATGGATTTTACTCCTTCTGCTCACCACATAATGGATGATATCTTACATGATCATGACCTGGCCCATACTCGTCTCAAAGAGGCTCTTGTTCTGGCAACAAAGGTGGCACATGCACCGGGTGCCAGGGCTGAAGTATGCTACTCAGATAATCCGGATTATCATATCGGGTACGTATCAGTCACTGGGAAGGGGTATTTCAGAATTCCTCATCTGAAACCGCCATCTGCAAAGGGTGGAAGGGTATTTTTCGTGCAGTATGATGGATTCTCCTGGGACGTGTACTCCCGGTATCTCAGAAACACTCCGGTCCTCATTGACAGGATCTCACCATTTCATACGGATTTTTCACTTGATCAACTCTTCTCGCACTCTGAATAAGTATTCAACCGGTGATTATCATGAACAATCAAACCATCCTGAAAAACCAAACCATAGAAGCCATCGATAAACAATACGTCTGGCATCCCTTTACACAGATGAAGGAATGGCAGGAAGAATCTCAACTTGTCATAACCGGGGGAGAAGGAATCAGGCTCTGTGATCAGGACGGGAACTGGTATTATGATGGCAACTCATCGATGTGGGTTAATCTGCACGGGCACAGAAGACCAGAACTCGATGAAGCAATTACACACCAACTAGAATCAATCGCACACTCGACATTTCTCGGCATGACAAGCCCTCCCGGGGTTTTACTGGCAAAGGAACTCATCTCAATCTCCCCTCCCGGGCTGACCCGGGTTTTTTACAGTGATAGTGGTTCTGAAGCGGTAGAGATTGCGCTTAAAATCGCGTTCCAGTACTGGCAACAGCGTGAAAACCCTGTCCCATCTAAAACGAGGTTTCTCCATCTGGTAAACTCATACCATGGTGACACCATCGGGTCGGTATCTGTTGGAGGGATCGAGCTCTTTCATTCCACCTATCACCCCATGCTCTTTCCAACTATCAGCATTCCCTGTCCGTACTGCTATCGGTGTCCGTTTGGATGCGACCAGAATACCTGTGAGAAGAAATGTCTCGACTCCTTACAAACGGTGATCCAAGAGCAGCATGAGAACATTGCTGCGTTTATCATCGAGCCACTGGTTATGGGTGCAGCCGGGATGCTTACCTTCCCTCCCGGATACCTCACAAAGGTCAGGGAACTCTGCAGCACCTACCATATTCTCCTGATAGCAGACGAGGTTGCTACCGGGTTTGGTAGAACCGGGAAGATGTTTGCATGTGACCATGAAGGGATCTGTCCTGATATCATGACCGTTGCAAAGGGACTGACCGGAGGGTATCTGCCTCTTGCAGCAACCCTCACGACAGAGGAGATCTTCAATGCATTTCTTGGGGAACCGAACGAGTCCAGGACGTTCTACCATGGTCACAGTTACACAGGGAACCAACTCGCCTGTGCTGTTGCCCGGGCAAATCTTGAGTTGTTCAGAAAAGATCAAATAATCCCGGCATTATCTGAAAAGATCAGGGTTATTGAATCAGGATTAGAACGGTTCAGAACACTGTCACATGTTGGTGAGATACGACAGGTTGGTATGATGGTGGGAATTGAACTGGTCAAAAATCCTGATTCCAGAGAGCCGTATCTGCCTGAAGACGGGGTAATCAAGTCGGTCATTCTAGGGGCACAACATCGCGGTATGATCACCCGTCCTCTCGGAGATGTTATCGTATTTCTTCCGCCGCTCTCCTCTACCCTCGTAGAATTACAGGCGATGCTCAATATCCTGTTTGAATCCATCAGATCGGCACAGGTGATTGAATGATAGGGGATGCAGAATCTAGGCTTCAGGCTATTCAAAAGTCAGGGACCTATCGTCATCTCCGATTGGTTGAACAGACATCAGGACCTGAGATGGTCATGAACGGGAAGAGGGTACTGAATTTTGCATCGAATAATTATCTTGGACTCAGTAATCACCCGGTCATCTGTCAGCGGGCATCAGAGAGTATTGCCACCTGGGGCACCGGCTCTGGTGCATCCCGGCTAATTACCGGGAATACATCACTTCATGAAGAGCTGGAAAAGAAAATAGCGGATTTCAAAGAACAGAGTTCTTCAGTTCTCTTCAATTGCGGTTATATGGCGAACGTGGGGGGAATTACCGCCTTCTCTGATGCCAGTACTGTCATCTACTCGGATTCGCTGAATCATGCAAGTATCATCGATGGTGCCCGGCTTTCAAAGGCAACGATATCTGTGTATGATCATTGCAACATGCAGGACCTTGAAGCGAAGATCAGGGCCCATGGGAAGACAGGCGGACTCATCGTATCTGATGGAGTCTTCAGTATGGACGGTGATATCGCCCCTGTCCCTGAACTGGTGGAGATAGCCAGAAAGTACGAATGTGCACTGATGATTGATGATGCCCACGGTACCGGGGTGTTGGGAAAGACCGGGAGAGGAGTATGTGAACATTTCAACCTCAATTCTGGTGCTGATCTTCACATGGGTACATTATCGAAGGCTCTTGGATCAGAAGGAGGGTTTATTGCCGGTTCAGATCTCCTCGCAGATATCCTCAGGAATGTGTCACGCCCGTTCATCTTCTCAACTGCACTTGCTCCTTCTTCAGTTGCTGCAGCATCAGCAGCCATTGATATTCTACAGGAAGAGAACTGGAGAGTGAAAAAATTATCAGAAAATTCCCGATATCTCCGTGAGGGATTACAATCGATCGGCCTTGTTGTTCCGGACGGAATCACCCCTATACTACCTGTCATGGTTGGGAGAAACAAGGATACGGTCTTGTTCAGTTCGATTCTGGAAGAGGAAGGAATATTTTCTCCTGCTATCAGACCACCTACTGTCCCGGAGGGATCAGGAAGAATCCGGGTTACTACCATGGCAACTCATACCCGAGAACATCTTGATCAGGCAATCTCATCATTCGAGAGAGCCGGAAGAAAAACTGGCATGATCTGATGAATGGTTTTTTTGTTACCGGTACTGATACCGGGATTGGAAAGACTGTAGTGACTGCCGGTCTAGCCAGGTATGTATCCGCCCGATATCAGGTCGGAGTTTTTAAACCGGTTCAGTCAGGTGTTACTGATTTGTATGAGAGTGATGCGTCCTATCTTTCCCGGGCAATAGGATATCCTGGGCCGTGTGAAGACTCGTTTACATACTCGTTTGAGGAACCACTGGCTCCGATACTCGCTGCAGAGTACGCTCACGTATCGATATCTCTGGAAAAGATCCTGGAGATGTATGGTCATGTAACAAAAAGGTCCGAGTTTATTCTGGTAGAGGGAGCCGGCGGATTGATGGTCCCTGTTGCAGAGAACGTTTTGATGGCAGATATTGCAATAGCATGCAATCTTCCTTTACTTATAATAGCCAGACCGGATCTTGGAACGATCAATCATATTTTGCTCACTGTTCATACGGCCCGGTCGTTAGGAATTCAGGTGAGAGGTGTCATAATCAACGGATACCGGGGTTCCTCTTCCGGTCCTGATATTGACAAAACCGTATCGCTAATCCGGGAGTTTGGGGATATCGAGGTACTCGGAGTGATTCCATGGATCGATGCTTCCGATACCATGTCCGTGATTGATCAGATATCGCAGTGGATACACAGGTCCAACCAACCGATTGCGAAGTTGGGATGAATTTACTCATGGGCTGGGAACGTTGTTGCGTAAAGGAAATTATGTTCATATTTATGAATAATCAGAGGAATTGTTTCAACTAAAAGCATTCAGCGCATTATACCGAATATGAAAATATGATGTAGATGTGCCACCTACAAAGTGGCATGTCTAATATTTAGACCGATATGTGTGCCCCAATTTCAAAATGAAACTGATATGATAGATTAACAGAGATGATTGCAAAAAAAGGGGAAAATGGCAAATGAATTTTGAGAAAATCAACGATAGCGATAAAACAACATATCTGGAATTGCTGCTTATTGGAGATGAGCAGGTAAGTATGATTGAAAAATACTTGTATCGCGGTGATATGTTCGCTTTGTATGATAATGATATCAGGGCAATTTGCGTTGTTACACAAGAGCAAGCGGGAATATATGAACTCAAGAATATTGTTACCGTTCCTACATATCAACGGAAAGGATATGGACAAAAGCTGATTCAGTTTATTGTTGATTACTACAAGAACTCTGGCAGTGAGTTATATGTTGGAACGGGCGATTGCCCTGTGATACTTCGTTTTTACGAAAGATGTGGATTTGTAAAATCACACGTTGTAAAAAACTTTTTCATCGATAATTATGACCATCCTATGTATGAAGATGGACACCAACTAATCGATATGATTTACTTGAAACGAAGTCTATAACCGGGAATTTACGTCGCCCAACGGGAATATAGAAATCGTTGTTGAGGTGGCTTTTTTTATACACTTAGACAAAATAAAAGTTGCTTGACGGGGTAGTGTCAGGATTGTGAGGTTATCTTTAGATTCTACTTAGCAATCAGGCAAGTTGAATATTCTCATGAGTTCTCTCCACCTGGACACGTTCCATGACTTAAGCCCGGATGCTCTGTCTACTTCAAAAAAGAGGAAAAATCCATGGTGTTGTATCAAAACATCATTAATCTGAATCTATCTATCTTTTACCGGTCATTCTCTCATTCCTGATCTGAATGCCTTCCATTCTTCTGTTCTCTTACAACTACAGATAATACAAGAGTTATTACAGAAAGAATTAGTCCGACAGCCATTGCTGTGTGAAAACCCTGCATGAATATGCCGGAAGTAAGGTCAGAGAACGCAATCTTCCCATTTGTTGCAGTCCCCATCGTGAAGAATGTTGCAAAGAGAGCAGTACCGATAACGCTGCCAAGATACATCGCTGTGACCATCAATGAAGATCCTGTTCCTTCTTCACCCTCTGGTGCAGTCTCAACAACCCTGCTGGCAACCGGTCCTCCGGCGCATCCCCAGAAAAATCCCATACACAATAACCCAAGAAGGAGTGGAACAAACCCTGTAATCGGTTGTATCAGCATAAAGGTCCCGGTCACTGCAATGATGAATACCGATCCTGCTATCGCAAATGGTCTTCTGCCGATCCGATCTGACCATGTTCCCATCGGAATCCCGATGATAGCTGTCAGGACCGGAGGAATGAGGAGATATAATCCTGAAATTACAGGATCATACCCCATTCCTGCCTGGAGGAAGAAGGGGAGCAGATAGAGAACTCCCATGTATACACATCCAAACAAGAGAAATGCAATAAGTGTTGCAGTAAATTCCCAGGCTCCAAATATCCTGAAATGTATCAGTGGTACCTGGCATCTGTGTTCGCGAAGCAGAAATAAGATCAGAGTGATCATGCAAATTCCGGTGCAGATGATGATCTGAAGATCTGATATACCCAGATGAGGGATACGCTCAAGCACGAACACCCCGGATGCCATAAAACCAAAGAGAAGAGCAGCCCCGGGAATATCAAAGGACTGGTTCTCCCGCTTGACATCCGCCGGAATTACGTATAAAGCCAGTATCACAATGATGATGCTAACCGGGACATTGATCAGAAATGCCCAGTGCCAGGAGAGATATTGAGCAATGAATCCACCGATGGCAGGCCCGGCAGCTACTCCAATGGATACTGACATGGAGATTGTGCCCAAAGCCATTCCGAGCATCTCTTTTGGAAGATAGGTTACACAGAGTAGTGTTGCGGTTGCTGCTATCATAGCAGCACCGATCCCCTGGATGATCCTGGATCCAAGAAGAACTTCCAGGTTTGGAGAGATTCCACATATAGCAGATCCTAGGGCAAATACACAGACTCCCAGGAGAAATATTCTCTTGATATATCCCCGTTCGGCCGTCTTTCCAATGATTAGGATGAGCCCTGCCATCATCAGAAGGTAAGTGATGATGACCCAGGATACCGTTCCGGTATCGGTGCCGAACGATTCTGATATCTGAGGAAGGATGATGGTCACGATTGAACCATCAAGGCCGTCTAAAAACATTCCAATTGCAATAACCGCAAGGAGAAGTTTCTGATGGAGATGATTGGAGGTGATTGAAAACATGGGGTAACATGTTGGGTCGATTCTTGTAATAAGGATTACTTATGAACGTATGTGACGGTACAAGATATCCTTTACTAATCCCGGTTCTGGCTACTTGAGAATCGATCGCCGCACTCCGGTGTGGACTGACATCCAGATTCTGAATATTCTCACGGGTTTCAAAGATAAGTTGGATTTTGTATTTGCATCCTCATTTCATGGTTTAGCCGGTAGGAGATTCCTTAGTGAAGGTTACATCTCCAGCGGTTGAAGCATTCCAATCCGGTTCCCTTCTGAATCGATAATCGCAACATACTGCCCGATGCCGGAAATTTCAACCGGATGCCCGACTATCGTTCCTCCTGCATCAGCAGCCCGCTTCATTGCTGCACCGATATCCTCTACGGCGATGACCACTGATGGGCACGTGGGCATATCAGGACCCTTCGGGAAGAATCCGCCTCCGATTGTACCTGGCCTGAGAGGCATACGGTTCTCATCGGTCTCGGTGGTGGTGGCAAGAACATATCCTCCCATCTCCTGACCTAATGCGTTCATCTCCCAGCCAAATACTTGTGAATAAAAGGTCATCAGCCGGTCACTCTGCTCATACGGCATCTCAAAGTGCACAACCGGGTTCATTATCTTCATTCTTTTCTCCTCCTTTCGATGAACTATCTGACGTTCTGTAACATTATATCTGTTTCATTGGAGATAGAACACGGTTGTTTCTGGACGGTCAAACCTATCCGAATGGTTGACTTCAGAGTATATCCATTTTACCTGGCTGTAAACCTGAATCGAGAAATATATCAGATAAGTCACGAATTTATCCTTACATTAGGTTTTTTTCATTTATATCTTCGGGATTTTTATCCAAACACCTGCAATAATTACAAAAATACTCATCTGCAGTGTTATGATCTCAAAATACTACTTTCATACATTCCTTATCTGGCCCTGATAAGGAGATCACCGTTTTGTGTTGGTGATATGACCATAGATTTGTGACCGGTAAACCGGCATAGTTACCAATCAGCCTGATTATACAGGATTAACGCCCTGTTTTGATCATATTTCTGTTGTAGAATCATCATCCTCAAATACTTTTCAACACAGATATCCCATATGTTGCATCGGTATTTGATTGTTGGAGTTCTGGTTCTGGTCTTCAGTACCTGCTGCTTTGCAGCAGAAACCGAAGCCATATCACCTGTTCAAAATGTCTCTTCAGTTCAGGATCTAGTAAATTTTGTTAACGAAGCATCTTTTTACTCACAAAAGGTTGGGAAAGATCCTGCTCTTGCGATGTATTCAGATCCCAATGGTTCATTCACAAGAGGGAATGTGTATATCTGGGCGTATGATATTTCAGGAATAAATCTGGCTCATCCATTTCATCCCGAATATAAAGGGAAGAACAAACTGTCTCTCACCGATCCAGATGGAAAGCGAATGATCGCTATGATGCGGGATACTGCCCTGAATGGAAGCGGATTTGTAACATATAAGTACGAGGATCCCATCACCGGAAAGACAGAACCAAAGCTCGCGTATGTGAAGCGGGTTGATGAAAACTGGTGGCTGGGTTCTGGTATATACGGAGATGCATACTCAATACCGAACAGTTCTCCTGAATTGATGAGAAATTCTCTGACTGGTACCGTAAACGATGCTTTCGTTTATGTCAATGAAGTCGGGAAAAAACAGGCACTTAAGGTTTTTAATAATCAGACCGGACCATACACAGTGAACGGATCATATATTTTTGGTTTTAGCATGAATGGGACTACCCTGTCTCATCCGTTCAGTCCTGATAAAATTGGTTCCAATGAATCAACCTTCACTGATATTAACGGAGTGTCTATTGGAGGAGAAAAACTCTCGTTGGCAAAAGAGGGTGGCGGATTCTGGTATTATGTTTATATTAATCCTGATGCAGGAAATAAACATGAATTCAAGGTATCATATATCAAACCGGTTGATGAAGAATGGGTGATAGGTAATGGCAGGTATGTGCCGGATGTTCAGGTCAACTTCTCGCCAGATGTCAGGGAAAACCTGGTGATGAAGGTAGAAGAAGCCAAATCGTATGTGAATGAACATGGAAAATCTGCTGCTATCCAGGAGTTTAATGATCCGAACGGTTCATTCTCTGATCCTGAAATGTTTATCTATGCTGTGGATCTGAATGGCACGGTCCTGGCAAATTCATTTCTTCCCGGAAGGGTAGGACAGAATTATTTCAATGTTCAGGAGCCCTATGGAAAGTATCCTGTCAGGCAGATGATAACCAATGCGAAAAATGGTGGTGGATTCACGTACTATTTCTACGCAGATCCGAAGTCCGGATATGAGAATAGATTAAAACTCGGATATTCGGAACTGGCTGGAGATGACATGGTTATATCAGCCGGTGTCTTTGCACAGCCCTAAATCCCTTGTTACGAATAGTTGGGAATACAAGGGTATCAGGGAAATATCTATCTCCTTTTTGTTTTTAAAAAATTATTCAAGGACCTTGAATCAGGCCCCTATGAATGATACAAGATATGAATTGTTGATTTTGTTACAAATTTTTCATCCAATATACTCGTTTCTCCTTTTCTCGTTCTAGTATTTGAGAAGTAGTTATCTTTCCTGATTGAAGGTTCATAATATCACTCTTTACTTCATCATATGATTTACCGAGATCTGCAGATAAAAAATAATATCTATTCATATGGAATGGATTTTCTTTATCTAACACCAGAGAATATATTTGGGCCGGGTATGGCCCTTCTCCATCTCGTAACTCAGCTTTGTTACCTCTCCATGAAGTCTGGTTACCAATCGAACCCCCGTTACGGAGAACAGGGATGGTATCTCCGATATGGACTGGTGTAGTATTTGATTGATGGAGAATATCCAGGACTGTCAAGTTAGCAATTGTATATATTTTACCATTCTGTCTCGCTGGATCTTTAAATGTAACAACAATTTGAGATAAATTTCCGTATACCAGGAGATCTGTCTGGGTAATTCTCTTGACATATGTATTTTCAGGGGGCCATGGCATTTGTGTTGCTTCACAGATTAAACAACACAGTAGAAGAATGATCACCAAAAAAATAATCCATCTTTGCAGCCCCCCATCTTCTCGTCATATGAAATTATAAAAAAATAGTAATATTATTTGTCTATTAATATTTTATTCCTATATCAATCAGATTGTTTGTTAATCTTCACCTGAATATCTTCCTGTTTTTTCATTAAAGGAAATGAACCCAAGTATCATTATTTTATTCGTTCCAATATTCGAATTACTCCGTGTTGAGTTTATTGTTTTAGAGAATGAAAAATTCCTCATTTATCTTCCGTTTTCATTTTATACAATAATATATCGATTTAATGTTTAAATATCGGAGATGATACTTTCAGATCCTGGAAGAACACTGATATAGATCGAATCCGTATATGGTTGATTACTCGTATGATACGTGGAATAGTCCGCCTGTTTCTTCTTTTGATTTTATTAGCAATAGTTACATGCTATGCATCAGCTGACCCGTCAGCAGGCTTGATAACCATAAACCTCTCGGTATCTACGGACGTAAATATTTTATCAGATATTTTTGATGTAAGCTTTTTTGCTATGCCGAACTCATCTCATCATACCGGTTTGAATTCAAGTACGACAGATGAATCTGAAACAATCACCAGCACTCAAACAACCTATCAATCACTCTTATGGTCCAGAACTGTGAACGGTATTACCCATACATACGAGGTAGTCATCGCTCCAGGAATTACCTGGAATCAGGCGCGAGCTGCTGCAATAGCAAAAAAAGGACACCTGGCAACAATTACCTCAAAGGCTGAAAATGATCTCGTCTTCTCTCATATTCAGAATACGTCCTACTGGTCTGTGTGCAGGGGGAATATGTTTGGGCCATGGTTAGGAGGATGGCAACCATTAGGATCACAGACTTCAAGTACCGGATGGGCCTGGGTGACCGGAGAGAAATGGGAGTACACGAACTGGTCTCCTGAAGAGCCGAATGATTTTCTTGGAGGAGAAGATAAACTGTTCTTCTATGTGAATACCTGCACCCCGTCATCCACATGGGGTGATCATCGCGACGATGGCGATGGAGTTACAGCATATATTATTGAATGGGAGAAGCCGGTGATCTCACCTCTTATGGTTTTTTCACAAGCCACTCATTGGAAATACGCTGAAAAAGTACCCAAATAACAATTATCTGATGAAGTTGCTCTTCAGCATGAGGAACATACAAATCAGGTATCCATGAAAAAATCAGGTCATCAGCATACCCTTGAGAAATCGATCAGATCTGATCGATCTCAAGGCGGTAGGTGTACCATCCAAGCCTCGACCCTCCGATCGTTTCATAGAACCTGATCGACGGCTCATTCCATGTCAACACCATCCAGTCCATCCTTCCACATCCCCTTATTTTTGCTTCATTCAGGCAGTAATCAAAGAGTTGTCGTCCATACCCGTTGCCCCGGTATGATTCGAGAACAAAGATGTCCTCAAGAAATAAGGTAGGTCGTGCAAGAAAGGTTGAGTACGAGAAGAAAAAAGTCGCAAATCCGACCGGTGTGTCATTATGTCTGCCAATATATGCCTCAAACATTGGTGGTATGACAAGGAGATCATTCAGGAGTCGTGTCCTGGCACTCTCATCAGGGGGAGTGAGGTGTTCGTATCCCGCCAGTTCACAGAGGAGTGAGAAGAACTCGGGGAATGTGTCTTTTGTTACCTGTTCGATTGAAAAGAGACTCATCTGGCACTCCGTTCTTCTCTGCCATAATGCATCGAAAAAATAGTCAGGTACTCATCACCATAACAGGTGCTGTCTGATCGTAATGAGAATTCAGGACCCAGAGTTGCTTTGAACAGTTCATTCCACTCAGTCCGGAGCATATGGTAATCGGTCCTTACCCCTCGTGGCTGGGTAAGAATGGATATGAGTTCGGTCATGAGGAACGAGTCCACACAGTCTATAGCCAGGTCTACTGATGCATCATGCGCAAATACCTGATCGATAATTCTTCCATATACCTGGTAGACCGAAAGGGCAAGTTCGGGAGAGTATAACTCGGGAGTATCATGATTGGCATCAATTTCGAAGAGTAGAAAGTGATTGATCCACGGTTTCAGGTGTGAAAGATGGACCCGTTTATCCTCGACCGGCATGTGGTGATATGCGAGTGAACTCATTGCAATATCGAAATGCCTGCTGATTGATGAAGAACAGTCCTGAATCTTTGCACACTCTGTTGAAATGGTGACGGTCGAAAATGCAGCCGAGACATTCTGTGTGGCCAGATCTATCATTGCTGGTGATGAATCGATAAGTAGAATCTCTGAGATTCCCGGAATCTTTCCTGATTGGAAGAGACTGGTCAGGAATTTAACTGTGAGTGCCCCGTCTCCGCATCCGATATCCATAAACCTGATCTGATGATCAAATCCTGGCAGGGAATGAACAAATTGGTGTACCAACTGGGTTCTTGACTGGACCATGAACGGTACCTGGGAAAAGTGAATGAATGGTTTGGGATCTTTGAATGCTACAGCAGGAGGAATCATCTCTCCCCTATGCCGTTGGAGAAAACCCATCAGAAATGTCGATGAAAAGAGCCCGTCTTCTTCACAAAGGGTTCCGGTGTTGAGCCATTCATCTGACCGGTTATGAAATCCCTGAGCTGCAAGAGTGGTTGCGATATAATAATAAAACGCAGACTTCAGGTTAGATCTTATGATATCGGTATAATTCTCCGGACTTTTCTGAGTCGTGATCACTTCATTGGCATACCTGACCCAGTCGTTCTTCTCACGTTCTGATAGAAACAGCATATATCTGTACCCCTATTTTTTCGAAAGCGATGATTCCGAGTATGAAAATAGGGGTTGATTCTTGAAGATTGTTTTGTTTCTGCATGATTCAGGAGATGTATCATGAATGCAATACCGGTTTCCATTCTGATACTCAGAAGAATAAATAGAATCAGGGAGAGAAGATACCGGTACCGGAGGAGAGGTAGTCGTCAGGTAGTACCTTTCACACATAAATATGGCCAGATTTCCTTTTTTATCATCCCGGTCACGGGACATGTCTCCTGAAAACTCAATAGAAAAAAACTGTACTGAACTAACTGGAAAAAAGACCCTGGGTGAGCTCGGGAGTGCCATCGCTGTAATGGTGCTTGCATATTCTCCCCGTGATCTTGAACAGATGATATGGAACTTCTCTGAAAAGATTAAAGATTATTCGCCTGATCTTCGTAAACGCCTTGAAGAGGCGATAACTGCTCATCTACATGGAACATTTCAGCAGATCCGACTCATGAACCAGCAGGGTGTATTTGAGAGCATGCAGGAAACGCTCCCTGATAGTGCATCTGATTACTGGGCGATGGTTCTTTCGCAGTGTTCAACCAATGATGCAAAAGGGGACCAGATCAGGTTTCTGAAGTTCTTGCTCTCCGGGTTCTGCATGTTTGTTCAGAAGATACCTGGTCATCCGGTTGGTATGCCATTTCCGGGCGGGGATAAGGTGGATTTCGTCGACGGGATCTATTACTGTCCGGTCAGGACCAAGGCCAACGATGTCGATGCCGCTTTATGCCCGTTCTGTCCGGCAGAACAGACCCCGGAGATTGGGTATCTCAAGCCCCCGGTCAATGCCAGTGAGCACCGGAAGCAGGAGTTTATCAAGAACTGCTATGACTTTCACCATTTTAACGGGTGAAACCCTTTTTTCCTGACTCCGCATTTGTCTTCGTATCTGAACGTGTGACTCTCACATCGCTTATCTACCCTCATCCGATGACAAAAACTGCGGAATTTCAAGAAAAAAGATGTACGGGTTATGGGATAGGCTATGAATCAGTTATTCTGAGAGCCTCTGCAAGATGACTGCTCTGCATGTCCGGGTTTGTAACCGAGACATTCCACATCCCTGCTGAACCGGTGGGGATGGAAAACGAGCATGAAAGTGTCTGGTTGGAGAGCAGGGCAGGATGTTTCCCGGAAATCGTCATCTCATCTTTTTCAATATCTGCATTGATTCCTGGCAGGAACCCATTGCCCTGGATGATCACGCTGATATCATTCCCTGACCTGGCTGACCCGGGTCTGATGGTGGTTACAACCGGGGGTGACAGCGGCCTGACCATGAATGTATCGGCCAGAATGCCTGCCTTGCCATCCGGGTTGGTGACTGAAAGATTGTATATGCCCAGTAGAGAGGTGATAGGAATCCGGAGTGAACAGGTGAGCGCTGTTGAATTCAACAGAGTCAGGTTGTCCCCGGTGATACGAGAGCCTTCATGCTGCAGGGAGATCGTGGAAATGTTATTAAAATTCCTTCCGGTAATCGTAAGTTGAAGATTATCTCCAGGACTGCCCTCACCCGGGTGGATGCCTGAAATCACAATATCTGGATCAACAACTCTTACGATTCTTCCATCGTAATTGATAACAAGCGGTGTAGGAAGCAATTTGATATATGAGGTAAGAGAATCAACATCAAGCGGACCGGTCACTCCTGGCTGCGAGATCTTCATAACCGTGTATCCGTCACCACCCGAGGCCAGATAGGAGACAGTTGCAATAGAGTACCATCTGGCTGGTTCTATTGGTGTTCCATTGCGTGATATACTGAGTATCCTGGAATTGACAGGTTTTGAATCATCATACGTGTAGTTGAACCCGGAAATTTGTAACATATGGTCAGTGGCAACTGTCCGGTTCCATTGCTGCTCAAGAACAAGTCTAATCTGCTCACCTGTCATGTTCACGGTTATGATGTTGTTTCCAAATGGCAGCATCTCATACATCTTACCGGTGGTAATATTTCCCGGGTAAATATCTGCACGGACTGCACCCTCGTTGATCATCCCAAGGTCAGACTGCATAGTATATCTCATCGAGTCAGTCACCAGATCATAGAGGTTGGATTCACCATCTGCATCTCTTGCAACGCTGATGTTCATCTGTGTTGAGGAGATAACCGTGTTGATCAACGGGCTTGTGAGATTGATCGTGTCATTTAGGAGTCTGGCAGCCTCTTGGTTTGGTCTCGTTCCTGAATCCCTGTTTGTGTACGGGACTATGATAGAAGCGGTCTTCCAGGTGATATCCCGACTTGCCGGGTCTACTGCCAGGCTGATATTAGCAAATCCTTTGCTATATGAGTACGCCTGAGTTACAAGAACTGAAATGTTCCCTGCATTTGGCAGGAATGCATTGGTGAAGTTGTGAGTGTGACCTGAAATGACGACATCAACATCGCTGTCGAGCCGGGAAACAATATCTACGACTCTTCCCGTCACCTGTGTGTCAGATTTAGTCTGGCCGTCATATGGACTCTGCGATCCACCTTCGTGGAGCAGGACAACAAATGCATGAAGTCCGAGTCGTTGGAGATCTTTTACCTGTTTATTGATGGAGTCTGCCTCGTCAAGGAAGGTGAGATCTTTCACATTATCATGGGAGACAATGGAGGGGGTAGAGGTTGTTACTGCTCCGATAAAGGCAACTGGAATGGTATCTATCGTTTTTATTGTATACGGAGGAAGCAGAAGTTCTCCTGAACTATTGTATATCACATTTGATGCAGAAAATGATGCATCAGATCCCGGATATGGATCCTGAAGATGAGGGATTGTTGTATCTGCATTCCCACCCTCGATCTTGCGCATAAGTTCTGATATGTTGCGGTCAAACTCATGATTACCCACGGTTGCCACAACCGGGCAAGAGGTAATAGGCTGGTATGTCCTGTTTCCTGAAGTATTTCCTGAAAAGAGATTGTAAAAGAGCAAGGTAGGTTCATCGAGGAGAAGGCCTGACTCTGGCGTTGATGCTCCTGTGATGTCCCCCGGTAGAGCAATGATCGTTCTGTTTGCACCTGACACATTCACTACATCAGTCAGGTATGTGGCCAGGGAGCCAAGCCCGCCGACCGGAGAGTTGTTGACCATCTTTCCGGATGTTATCTGACCGTGAAAGTCATTGATTGCCAGGATTGTGAGGTTTACCGGTTGATCAGTATTCTGCGATGATACTTCTGCAAAAGAGATGCCGGTTATCCCCCATGTCAGCAGGAGTATTAAGAGCAATACCCCCTGAGATCTCCTGGTAACGCCAGATTGATGCCTGTGTTCAGTCATATCCTCATCCATTCCACTCATTCAAGTACAATCTTCATCTCTTCCTTTACATAAATTGACAACCAACGGATGTTCATGTCATCATCCGGCCGGTTCTTTGAGATCCATACCCGTATATCTTCAGGTACTCAAGGATCGATATGAACCTCTCACTGCGTGATGATTTTATCAGACTCTGGGGTCGGTATTTTCCCGGTGAACCACTGCCGATTACCTTTGAGTTCTCTTCTGAACTTCGCGGCCTTGACCCTCCCGGACCATCAGACAAGTGGAAGTGTCTTGTCTGCGATCTCACAAAGGTCAGGAACGGAAAAAACCTTGTTCTTGATGCCTCTTCGGTCACATGCAAAGGCGGGCAGAGGTACTGCGGGTACGGAGTAGGAGATATACCCTACTTCAATTATTTTCTCTCGTATGGTCTCGAAGGAAAGACTGAAGGAGAACGGTACAAAAAATCTCCTGAAGTTGTTGATGAGTGGATGAAAGATTATGAGCCTCTTCCTTCAGCGGGTAAAAATCTCATCTTCAAGCGATGGGACAACCTGACTGAAAAGGATAACCCGGTAGCTGTGATCTTCTTTGCACATGGAGAGGTGCTGTCTGGATTATTTACCCTCGCGAATTTTGATCGAAGTGATCCCTTCGGGGTGATCACTCCGATGGGGGCAGGATGCTCATCTCTGATCTACTATCCCTGGCATGAAGAACAGTCTGATGACCCAAGGGCGGTGCTCGGGATGATGGATCCTTCTGCACGACCGTGCGTTCAGATGGATATGCTCTCCTTCGCTCTTCCCATGAAGAAGTTCACCGGGATGGTTCAGGACATGGAAGAGAGTTTTCTTACAACCCCTGCATGGGATCGTGTCAGGGTAAAGATAGAGCAGGGGCACGAATCACACAAAATATAGAGAAAGCGTCAAAATCGTCTATGTCCTTGATATTTGCACCGAAATTCTTTGACGTGACCATTGTATAGTTTCCCCTCAAAATTGTAAAGGTGTTTTTCAAAAAACCTCCCCTATCATCCTCCCTCCCTGAGGAACGGTACAAGTGGGTGGCTCTCACCGTCGCTTCACTTGGTACGCTGGTCGGTATTCTGAATGCCAGCACCCTGATCATCGCTCTTCCGACGATGATGGTCGGCCTCAACACCACGCTCGTGAATGTGATGTGGGTGCTGATCGCCTACATGCTGGTTATGACGATCCTTGCCCCGGCAAGTGGGCGTCTTGCAGACATGTATGGCAGGAAAAAGATCTACATCTTCGGTCTTGTCACCTTCACTATTGCGTCCCTCCTGTGTGGAATAGCTGCAGATGTGTACCAGTTGATAGGATTTCGTGTATTCCAGGCTATTGGTGGTGCAATCATTGTCGCAAACGGGACAATCATTGTTGCTGATGCGTTTCCAAAACATGAACTGGGCCGTGCCATGGGTATCCTCTCGATGATCATGGCAGGGACGTTTGCCATAGGTCCGGTCATCGGCGGCTTTTTAACCCTCATTGACTGGCGTCTAAACTTCTTTTTAAATATCCCTATTGGAATCTTTGCAAGTTATTACGCCCATAAAAACCTGAAAGAAGTGCAGGAGTTTTCAGGACTCGAATCCTTTGATCTCAAGGGGATGATCCTGTTTGCTGTTGCCTTTCTCTCCCTGACTGTGTATGGCAGTGCAGGCTTCATGGTGGGCCTGTTTGATCCACTCATGCTGACATTACTCTGTATCGGCCTGGTAACACTGGGGGCATTTATCAGACAGGAGATGACCTTCCCGTATCCTATGATAGATCTCTCACTCTTTAAGAGCAGAATATTCCTGTTCGGCCAGTCAAGTGCATTTATTAACGCGATTGCACGAGGTGCAGTGATGATGCTTCTGATCCTCTTCTTCCAGGGGTTGCAGGGGTATGATCCCCTGATCGCCAGTATCCTTGTTGTCCCGATGGCGATCGGAATTGTGGTATCTGGGCCGATCGGTGGATCACTCTCTGACCGGTACGGGTCGAGGCTGATAACCACCCTCGGGCTCGGAATATCACTCGTGGGACTGGTCGGTCTTGCCTTGATGCAGTATGATACCGCTTACTGGATCATTGCTGTCTGGCTCTTTATCAACGGGTTTGGATCTGGTCTTTTCCAGCCCCCGAACACGAGTGCTATCATGACATCAGTTCCGCTGGACCGAAGAGGGGCCGCCTCTGCCATGAGGGCATTTTTCCAGAATACCGGAATGGTCATATCGATGACGATCGCGATGCCGCTCCTGATAAATACAGTTCCGCTTGACGAGATGATGAACATGTTTATCTTTGGAGGAGTTCATCAGCCGGTCGCAATTCAGGTTGCGTTTACCCACGGTATCACCCTGGCCTTCTGGATATCGTCAGCAATAACAATCTTTGCAATTATCGTCTCTGCCATGCGGGGAACAGGAGACACGATGCGGGGAGTGCAGGCATAATACAATATCCAACTTCTTTTTTCAGTGCGTGAAATAATTAAGCAATATTTTATTGGGGTTTATGACAAACGCTGAATGTGAACCCGCTAACATTACTCATATCATTTTCTCCATGGATCATCTTCGGTGTCCTTGCAGGACACAGTCTTTTTCAACTTGAAGCATGTCTGGTTATCTGTCTGCTTCTTTCGGTAGTTGTCAGCTGGTCTGACCTGAAGAATAAACTGATTGTTCCCTGGGTAACATTACTATATTTCTTTATAATCTGTGTTTTGGTAATTCCCCTCAAGTTTTATGCAGTAATCCCCTATATCGGTCTCATCTCAAGCCTGGTCCTCACTCTGATTGCATTTGGTTCGATTGCAATCGGCAGCTCCTTTACTATCCAGTATGCAAAAAAGGAGGTTCCAAAGGAGAAATGGAACGATCCAAACTTTATCAGGATTAATCAGGTCATGACCGGGTTCTGGGGACTGCTGTTTTTCATCGGAGCAGTGAAGAGTGTTATCGAACTCTTTATCCCTGATTTCTTCGGTGTACTGGGTGATGCCTTCCTCTGGATATCAATGATCATTGGAATTGCGTTTACCATCAAGTATCCACCCTATGCCAGGAAGAAGATCACAGAGAAAATGGCACAGTAATCCTTCTTCCCTATCTTCTTTATGCCGGACTGTGCTGTGATCGAATGATTGATGTATCGCGATGATCTTTTCATCAATCTCCATCAGCACAATTCGCCAGAGTATTCATGACTGGTGGGTGGATTTAAGCGTCTAAAACTCCAATATTCTGCCTCTGTATTTAACAATTTCTCTGTTCTTTTATTCTGTGATCTGTAATCATGAAACCTCTGCCAGATATTGACTCATCACTTCCTAAAACCGCATCTCTCAATCTTCGACAGATAATTGCCCTCTATATCGGTTCGGTTCTGGGCTCCGGGATTCTTTTGCTTCCCGGGCTTACTGCAGAACTAGCAGGACCGGCATCACTGCTGGCCTGGCTTATCATGAGCCTTCTTGCGATCCCGATGGCTCTGACCATGGGGTTGCTCTCAATTAAACTTCCTCATGCCGGCGGTGTTTCGCATTTTGTCTCGCGAGCATTCAATCCGGCTATCGGATCACTTGTGGGTTATTATTTCCTGTTATCAGCGATCATGGCTGTCCCGGTAATAGCCCTCACCGGTGCAGGATACACTTGTAGTGCCTTTGTCCTTGGTGATTCAGCCCGCATTCCAGTCACGGCCTGCATTCTTGCAATTGGTCTCCTCTCCAATTATCTTGGAATGAAACTGACCGGGCAGATTCAGCTGGCAGTTGTGGTGGCAACGATCGGCATTCTTGTCGGGGCAGTTCTTGGTAGTCTTCATTCGATAGATCCTGCAAATATGACACCATTTCTACCACACGGATGGATCAGCGTGGGACATTCAGCGACTCTGATCTTCTGGTGTTTTCTCGGATGGGAGGCCATATCCCATGTAACTGAAGAGTTTGAGGATCCCCGGCGTGATGTCCTGAAGGGAACTATCATCGCATCGGTCCTGATCAGTATCCTGTACCTGGCAACGGTGAGTGCTGTCATCGGAACCCACAGTTACGGGCCGGGAATATCTGAAGTCTCTTTGATACATCTGATTGGAATCGCTGCCGGACAGAATGGGATGTTTATCACCGGGTTTGTCACGCTTTTTATCACGATAGCACCGTCAATTGCATATATCGGTGCTGCCTCACGGCTCGCATATACTCTTGCACAGAACGGTAGTGCCCCTCAAAGGCTCTCCCTTCTTTCCCGCCGGTACTCAACACCAGTGGGCGGACTGCTATTTCTCATGGTGTGTTTTGCAGTAATCCTTCTGGTATACAGCACAGGAATTGTCTCGCTTGCAACTCTTATCCAGATCCCGAATGCGACATTTATTCTCACGTACCTCGGGGGATCTGCTGCCGGGCTTGTTCTACTCAAAGAGAGCGGTCTTGGAAGGATAGTGAGCGGGATCTCGTTTCTTCTCACCGGTGCAATATTGTTTTTTGTTGGATGGGCCATTGTCTGGCCGATTCTTGTAACGATAGCCTGGTGGATATACCGGACAATCACCATCAAGGATCTGAAGGCCTTCTATCAGAATAGAATATAAGGATCAGATGAATTATTGGGGGGTTAGTTGTACAGTACTAAACCCGGCGCCTGAATATATGAAATATATTCAGATAAACAGTTCCTTCAATGGTGTGGTTGGTGTGTCTCTTGTGGTCTTGATGACCTGTTGATCAGAAAAAGAACGGGTTATACACGTACCCGGATAATCAGTTCATCATTCAAAAATAGAGCAAAGAATTGTGATGAGGTTAGGTTACAACTATTGCATTTGGAATCATCAGGCTGGCACCATAATTTGAATTGGTTGCAGACAATGTAACTGGATATGAACCTTTTGTTGTATATGTGTGGGATGTGTTCTGCAGTGATGATTGTGCCCCGTCCCCAAAGTCCCATACCCATGAGATCGGGTTTCCAGAACTTAAATCCCTGAAGTCAACGACGAGTGGTGCATTTCCTGCTGCCGGATATGCAGAGAATTGTGTGATGATATTACCTGGAACCGGAGTCAGAGTTGGCTCTGGAACAGGCCCGTCTGTCACGGTAATGTAATTGTTCCAGACCGCATAACCCCCTGTCTGGCTATTGAGGGCACGTAATGTCACTGTGTATGTTCCCGGAATCTCGTATGAATGAATCGGGTTCCGGGTTGTATTAGTTGTTCCGTCCCCGAACTGCCAGAACCATGAGGTGGGTGAGCCAAGAGACTGCTCTGATGAGAACGAAATAGTCAGAGGTTTCTCCCCGTACCGATCTGAAGCATTAAAGAATACATGAACCTGACCGGGTGTTGCATTTGCGATCGCCCGAATTGTGTGATCATCAGTCAGTTCAGTAAAGGTCCAGGTGGTTACGTTTGATTTGGATACAGAGTCTACAACGAGATCAGTAACGTCAGCACCGGGCTTTGCCTGGGTGATAAATGTCTGGTTCGTATATGATCGATAAGAACTATTCCCATTAGGTGTAATGACTGCCCAGTCATTTACAGAAGCATTAATGGTTACTGTTTTCTGGGGAATGAGCGGTGCAGTATCGTATATTCCAGATTTTAATACTACTTCGTATGGTGTGGTAGAATACCCGGTAACAGAGGGAGTCTGCTTATCAGACCATCCTGTTCCGTTCTGATTACTCCAGTAGTTACCGGCAATAAAGGGACCTCCTACAACATTTGTTCCAGGTTGTGGACCTGCAGGGTTTGTCCAGATATAATGAAATTTACTAAAATTCTTCGATCCGCCAATATTTGTTTCACTTCCAAAGTAATTGTTGTAAATTTTTCCTTCTCCGGTTGTGTCTTCATATGCATTTATAAAAATGCAATATTGGCTAGTTTTATCGATATGGTTACCTGTAATGGTTGTATTGGGTAAATCTATGATTACTGCTCCGATTGATACATTTGAGATAATATTGTTAATGATTGTAGAGTCGTAACCAAGTATTTCTATACCAAAATCTGCTGTGTCACGGATAATATTATCAGATATTGTGCCGTTATTTCCCATAATTCCAATGCCATTTTGATTTGTATATGCTCTGTTGTTTCTGACTAAACATGAGTTTCCCATTGCTACTAACCCGAATCCATTATTATTCAAAGTATTTTCAGAGAATGTCAGATTTTCTCCATATGAATAAATACCATATCCATACCAACTGGTTGCTGAGGAGATGGTATTTTGTGTAATTATTGAATCATCTCCCATAATATGCAAATTTTCGCGGCTCTGGCTGATCTCATTGCCTCTTATTATGGATCCAATACCTGTAACGGCAACACCAAAATATCCATTTTTTATAACCTTATTCCCATCAATTATTGAGTTATTACCGTAACATCCCATTCCGAACATATTGTCATGAACTGTATTTTTTGTTACCATTGCACCGGTGCTATACATGTAACTTCCAAAATTACTGTTGTTATACAGGGAATTTTGAGTCATTGTGATGTCAGTTCCGGTTGCATTGATCCCGTTATAGTCGTTATCTGATATCGAATTATTAATGAAAGATACCTGATCGCTAAAAGAATCAATACCAAAGTAAAATTCTCTGATGCCGGCGAAATCCCTGACCGTCACATTTCGTTCTCCAGAACTCAGTATCCCGGTATTTTCAAAATTACCGTAAATTGACTGTGCATTTCCTTCAAGAGTCACATCTGAAGCCCCGATCCATATTGCTGATGTATTATTTGTAGAAAAACCGTCTTGAAGTGTGTAGGTTCCAGACTCATAGATATAGTAACTTGGATCCGTTCCGGTGGGATTAAAATAATAATATCCACTCCCTTCCGGAGTAGGAGAGATAGGAACCAGGATTGCACTAGCCATCGTTTCCATACCAGAAACAACAAATGATTGTGCTGAAACAACCTGATTGGTATCTTTTCGTGTCAGGGCTGATAACAGGTTTTTGGTATTGTTTACCGATGGCGGAGGAATTATGATCTCTTCAGGCTCCGGAATATTTGACAGAGAATAATTCAGAAAATTTTCAAAACCTGGTGCAATAATCTTGTTGTCAGCTCCACAACCAACTACCCCGAAAGATACTAGGAGTACCAGACAGAGAAATAGAGTTGTAATACGTCTGGTATATGAGTACATCAGATACCTCCATCCAGAGATCCCTGGTTCGTTCTCCACCTTTCATCTCTTGTTTGTATTCCCTGTTCGCTGTTGTGGAAATCCTTTCTGATCTCCAGCCAATTGATATCATCCATTGAACCCATCGTTTTTTCCATCCAATTTAAGCCAAACCCAGGAGAGTAATATTATTGGTATATAATAGTATCAAAAATATAAAATTATGCATTTATAATTCTGTATTATCGGGTTTGAATTGATCATTATACATACCATCTGGCATTAGCAATCTGTATAAAACCTATATCCCTGGATTCACCATTTTCATCCAGGTATTCTGGAGTCATTCAAATCTTATGTGGCCGGATTCTGAGTTGCCTGAATCCAGGGGATAGATGATATGATCAGGTCCGCATGCCTGATCAGGATATATTCCGATGGTCCGTGCCGATACCCTGGTGATCGTTCTGTTGTCTGCAGTTACTGTATACAAAGTTCCTGCTGAGTAATCCTTTCCGGTCGGCCCATTGATCCCGTTCTGGAAATTGGTTATCTCTTCGACCACCGGATATTGACCAATTTGTTCGGTTTTGATAAAATGAGCACGTTTATGCCCGGCCATGATAATCGTCGGCCCCTGGATAATATTTGTATTGATATCTCTGCCGAGTCGCGATACACTCCCGTTCATATCCATGTAATAATGGGTTGCTATAAGAGTCAGTTGATGTGGTGACTGGTTGAGAGATTGTCTGATATTGCTGAAGTCTTTGGATGGGAGGGTCTTTTTAACATACGGAATAGTGACAAGATTGAAGTCATTGAGTGTGGTGATAGAGTACCGATCTGTATTCCCGGTATAGGCTGAGTAGTACCGGTCATCTTTCCCATAATTGGTGTCATGATTTCCAGCGGTAACATAGATCGGAATTGAGGTCTTATTGACTGCAGCTGCATACGCATCCCATTCCTCCCTGCTATCAAAGGTATTCACAAGATCCCCGGTGATGATTATTGCCGAAATATTGTACCTGTCTCTGATTGAATCGAGGTAGGTAAAGGTGTAGTTATAGGTGTCATGATACCCGGTCGCAAGGTTCTGCGTATCTGACAGATGCACAATGGAGTATATTGTGGTGTTTGATGCTTTTGAGCTGGTAGTTCCCTGATCCGGTTCGGCTGTGACACATATCTGGAAGAGTACTACGACAATAATTACGAAAATAGCGATAAAAAACCATCTGAACTTCATAAAACCTGTATGTTCCTCTTTTGTGGAGATCGTCAGGTAGGTTTTGTCTGGTTGTTTAAATATCTGCTTCATCAGGTCAGAACAGCGGGAAAGACCTGAAAATCTTTCTTCTGGTATCCAGGCCTGTCAGGCCTATGCCATGGGCAAGGAAGATGTGTTACTGATAAAAAAAGGAGTGCTTATGCCTTTTTTCGGTATACGTTGAGGCCGATCTTGATATCATCGTTATCGGGTATCGATATGTTGCCCTCTGATGAGCCGATTACAATTGACTTTCCTGATTTTGATTCACCAAAATCTTTTGAAAGATCGACAGTGATTGTGAGGGTGGATCCCTCAATCTTCATCTCCATATTCTTCATAGTAGTAGTGTTTACCCGGCATAGAATATCTTTTTCGATTGATTATCTCTCAACTGAAAAACAAGTCGGTTCTTTCAAGGTGTTCACGTTATGGTATGGATACCGGGTTTGGGGAAGAGCCACGAAACATTTAACAATTCAGACCAACTCTAGTGAATGTCTTCATCTTATTGTATCATTGCCCTCCTTTTCTGCTTCCTGATTTTCACTCCAGTCAGTGCTGATCTGAAAGTTCATTTTCTTGACGTGAACGAGGGTGATGCAGTTCTTTTACAGACTGATGGGAAGAATATGCTGATAGATTCGGGCACTGCCAGTTCAGGAAACCTAACAAAACATTATCTGAAGTCACTCAAAATTAGCGACTTCGACCAGGTACTGGTGACAAGCCCTGAAGAAGGAAGGACCGGGGGACTTACAAACATCCTCAATGACACTCCTGCAAGGCACTATTCAGATGGCGGATGGAATGTGTCTGATGGATCATACCGGGATGTTATCACGAAACTTGATGAAGATCAGATTCCCAGAACAAAAGTTCTGGCCGGAAGTGACATTCAGTTTGCAGAAGGGGTGAACATCACAATAGTAAGTCCTTCAGACGTGACCGGTGAAGCAGGAGCAGATACACTCGTCCCCCTGATAACGTATGGAAACACCCGGCTTCTTCTTATGGGGAGTCAGCAGAGTGTTCCCGGAAATGTCAGTGCGCAGATTATGAGGGTTGCCGATCATGGGTCACGGCAGGGAACAGATCCTGGTTTTGTCATGAAAGTTCATCCGGAAATTGCCATTGTCAGTACTGGTGAAGGGAACCCGGTCGGAAATCCTATCCCGACAACGCTGAATATTCTGCAGACCGCAGGAGCTCAGGTGATGCGGACAGATAGTGACGGAACAATCACCATTACCACAGATGGGACTGATTATTCTGTTGGAAAACTCAGGATGGAGCCTGAGATCACCCTCTCACTTATCAGTGTTGTAGAGACCCGGCCACCTGCCTGAATTTGGGTATAATCATTTTTTGGAGTTACAGATGATCAGTCACCACGGCTGCGGGAGTTTTAAAACCCCAATGGTGGCCCTTTAGGAGCCCTGGTAGGAACGATGAAAAGGATTTTTAGGCAAAAAGAGATCTACATTTCCACTCTTGTGACAACTCCGTGGACTTTGTGAGGCGGGAGCCGGTAGTACTGAACAAACGAAGGGCAGAGTCGTTTGATCAGATAGAAGATCTGCCAGATCAGATTCCTGGTCACTATCTCTTCCATCCCGTAAAAGATTGTCTTTTCTTCGATTCCTGCCTGACGAATAATGAACATCAGGTCGATAACCTGCATGTACCCATATCTGACCGAGAGTGTGGCAAGACCTGGTGCAATCTCTTTAGCGACATTGTACTCAAGACCATACGGCTTTTCGGTAATATCTATAGAGACAAGGACGTTGTTGTGATAGATGATCTCATTGTTGAACATCGTCCGTGAGATGTACGTCGGGACACTCTCGATAGATCGTGCAAAGAAGATCGCTGTCCCTTTCAGATGCCTGCCACTGAAATATGCCCGGGTGTATCTTCTCAAAAACTGATCCTGGGTCATCGGGTGCATGGCCCGGTATAACGCCTTCTGCCCATGGGTGTAGATCAGGATGATAGAGAAGGGTATTGAGGCGATGATCAGTGAGAGGTATCCGCCATGAGTGACCTTACTGAATGTGGACAGGAAGTAGGTTATATCAAGGGATGTGACCAGGACAGCAACCCCTGCATGCAGGTACTGCTTTCTTACCAGGAAGATAGAGATCATGAATGTCCCGGTTATGGACATCGTTCCGGTGACTGCCAGGCCGTAGGCATTTGCAAGCCGGTCTGAGTACTGGAACATCAGAAGTACCAGGATCACAGCGATGCATAACAGCCAGTTTACCGTGTTGATATAAATCTGGGTCCTGAGTTCGTCAGATGTATAATCGATGTGAAGCATCGGGAGAAGATGGGTGGTGATCGCCTGGTATATGATCGAGAAGATCCCGCTGATGACCGCCTGAGAGGCGATGACTGTTGCAGCAATCATCAGGATAAGGAATGGAATATACAGAATCTCTATCTCGGTGAAGACCATCTGGAAGAGAGGATTCCCCACATTAGAATGTCTAAGAAGGAATGCTGCCTGGCCGAGATAGGATGAAAGCACCGAGATAAAAACAAGAATCCAGGCATATCGTATCGGCTCCCTGCCCAGATGGCCCATATCTGCGAAGAGCGCCTCAGCACCGGTTGCACAGAGAACAATAAGGGACATCGCAAAGAACCCGTGAATCCCGTTATGCAGGAAGAACTTGGCTGCATATATCGGATTGATGGCAGTGATGATCTCAGGGCTTAAGATGATCGAGAAGAGCCCGGTGAGAAAAAGAGCCACAAACCATATGATCATAATCGGTCCGAAGATATCTGAGACTCCTTCGGTTCCTTTTCGCTGGAAGTAAAACAACCAGCACGCGATGATGATTGCAAGAAGAATAAGCCATTCCTGGGCGATGCTCTCCATGCCCGGGATCTGTCTGATCCCTTCAACCGCTGACAGGATACTGATTGCAGGGGTTATGACACATTCTCCGATCATCAGAGAGATACCGAGGATGGCAAGGAGAGTAAATATTGATGCCGAACGTGGATGCCTGATGAGTGGGAGCAGAATTCCTTTCAGTACAAGAGTTCCCCCTTCTCCGGTCTGTGAGAGTTTCATAGCCAGGATGGTGTACTGCACGGTCACCATCACGGTCAGCGTCCAGAAGATCAGCGAGATCGTTCCCATGATATTGGCACGGGTGGGCTCGATGAAAAGGTAAAGAACAGCAAGGGTATAGATCGGACTCGTACCGATATCACCGAAGACAAGACCTGCTGCTTTTTTTACTGACGCGGCCGAAGGAAGAGGCTCCATAAATCTGTATACTCAGTCAGAAGGATCAGATATGATTGTTACCGCCCGCAGGTCAAAATATGGACTCTGCTGGTCAGAGATAATCAATAAACCGGCTGATCTGATCCGGTGTTCCGAATGCATACACCGCATCTCCCGGGACAATCATGTGATCACGGTCTCCGGGAAAGATCAGGGCTCCTGCGTGATCCACGGCTATTACGACTGATCCTGTTGCTGCCCGTATGGCATCAGTAGAACTGACCTCGGTCTTTTTGATGTCATGATACCGAACAATCAGGAGGTTTTGGCCTCGCATGTTCATCAGTACCTGTGATGAGTCATAGAGGATCAGGCGACCGAGTGCCTGGGCGATGATGGTCGGGACATTGATGACATAATCAGCACCGGCCTGGTACATCCAGGAGACCGATTCCGGATCATTTGCCCTGCAGAATATTGTGAGATCTGGGTTCAGTTCACGTGCCATCAGGGTAGTGAAGAGGTTGATATCATCGTCATTGGTAACCACCAGAAGGAAGTGAGCGTTCTTTACTCCTGCTTCTATCAGGATCTCCTCTTTTTCGGCACTTCCAAGAACGGTTGGATGTGATGAGGCATCTGCATCGATGGTCCGCGTGGAAATTCCCAGTTTAGTAAGGTCACGCCCGATCATCACCCCCATGTCCCCGTACCCAGCGATGATGGCTGTCAGTTGTTTTTTATGGGGCGTGATGAATTGCTCCATCACCATTCTGAAGAGATTTGAATTATCACCAAGGAGAATCAGGACGGTTGATTCTTTGACAATATATGAATCAGAAGGGAAGAGAACTACATCTCCTTTGTCCAGAACAGCAAACGATCTAAATTGATACTCTTCAGGAAGGCAGAGTTCACCTAATGTTTTCCCTATTGCACGGCTTTTTCTGATCACCGGAATCCGTGTGATCTGGCAGGATCCTAGAACAGTTGAGGTCTTTGTCAGTACATCCTTCATCAAGTCACTGTCAGCAAGTATTGCCGGGTCAATATTGAGCAGGGCATGCAGGGCAGTGATAGCACCGAGAATATCCTTTGTTGAGATGACCTGGTCTGCTCCGCAGATCTTGAGGTACTTCTCAAGTGAGTTATCTGTTATCACCGCTATGATCTCTGTTGACGAGATCTTCTTAATCCCGAGTGTTACCCTGGCACTGATCCGCTCTTCAAGAAAGAGGATGATGTATCCTGCCTGTGCAACTCCTGCTGCCTTCCATGTCTTCTCTTCATGGTAATCACCCCAGATTACATGGATCTCCGGAGCCATCTTCGATGCAAGTTGCAATGCCTGGTCCCGGTCTGCTTCTATGAGAACCACGGTGGTGCCAATGACTTTCAGGTTGTCTATGACCTCCTGGATAACCCGTGAGTACCCGAAGATCACCACGTGATCCCTGGGGCTAAACGGGAGCTTTTGCGGAGGTACCGGCCGGATTCGTGATTGTATCATCGGGGTGATTAGAATATTAATGATCCCGAAGAATGCGACGATACCGGATGTCATGATCATGATGGCAACAAATGCCATCTCATCTGTTTTGAACGGAACAAATTCCCCGTACCCGACGGTGGTGATCGTCTCCATGACAAAGAGGAGCGATTTCATCAGGGAGACGTTCTGACCCTCGTAAATCGGATAATAATACCAGAAGATCAGCACATACGAGAGGATGACCAGGAAAAATGCAGTCATGTAGAGTATCAACTGCAACCGGTACGAATGGGTGATTCGGGTCCTGACTCGTATGATCAACTTTTTAAAGATATTCATATATTTCGCATATTCACCGGGATGGCCGATTTATGAATTTCATTGCCATGGTTATAACTCGATCCTGGTGATGACCCCGTGTACTTTCTGGGCTGGCAACCGGTAGTACTGAACAAACGAGGGACATACCCGCTTGATAAGATAGAATACTTTATACAGGATCTTCCTGCTTACAATCTCTTCCATTCCATAGAATATTGTCCGCTCCTCGATGCCTGCCTGATGGATGATCTTCATCATGTCTATCACTTCCATATATCCGCGTGAAATAGTAAGAACCGAGAGCCCGTGCTCGATCTCCTCCTGATATGAGGAGGTCTGTCCGAACGGATTCTCTGTGATATCCATAGTAATGATGATCGTCTTTTCGTACAGGATACCGCTGGTGAAGATGGTCCGGGATATGTACGGTGGAATGCTGTCTACCGATCTGGCAAAGAACACTGCAGTCCCTGTGATATGACTGGCCCCCCGATAAGCCTTTGAATACCTGGTTCTGAAGGTCTTCCAGTCCATCGGGCGCATTGTACGGTATAATGTCCTCTGCCCTGTTGTGTAAATGATAATAACAGAGAACGGTACTGCTGCAATTATCAGGGACCAGAATCCTCCTGACGGGATCTTGGTCAGCATCGAGATGAAGAATGCAAGATCCACCAGAGTAACAAATACCGAGAGGGCAAAGAAGAGTCGCTTTCCGGTATGCCAGAATATTGCGGTCATCAGTATGCCGGTGATGAGCATGGTTCCCGTGACTGCGATCCCGTAGGCCTCTGCCAGTCTTTCAGAGTACTGGAAGATAAGAAGCATCAGAATCACGGAAGCACAGAGCATCCAGTTCACAACATCGATGTAGATCTGGGTTCTGACATGTGAGGATGTGTAATCGATATGGAGCATCGGAAGGAGATGGGTGGAGATTGCCTGAAAGGTTATAGAAAATATTCCGCTGATGACCGCCTGAGAGGCTATCACACTTGCCATGATCATGACAAGAAGGAACGGGATGTAGATGAGTTCGGCTTCTGCATATACCATCTCGAACAGGGGATTTTGAGCATTACCTGTCCGAAGAAGGTAAGCACCCTGCCCGAGGTACGAGACAAGTATCGCGATGAAGACAAATATCCAGGCATATCGTATCGGGTCTCTCCCTAGGTGTCCCATATCAGCAAACAAGGCTTCTCCTCCGGTGGCGCAGAGGATGACGAGCGATAATGAGAGGAATGCATCGATTGGATTGTCCACAAAGAAACTAAAAGCATAGGTCGGAGAGAGTGAGAAGAGAATATGGGGTGTCTGAATCAGTGAGTAGAGGCCGGTTCCAAACAGCATTACGAACCAGAGTACCATAGCAGGTCCGAATGCTGATGCGATCTTCTCGGTTCCACGCTGCTGCATCCAGAAGAGAAGGAGGGTGATAAGAACTGCAATACCTATAAGAACCCCCTGATCTATTCCTTTCATAATTGGGATCAGAGGAATTCCTTCTACTGCCGAGAGGATGGTAATAGCAGGTGTTATCACACAGTCACCGATCATCAGGGAGACACCGAGGATGGCGATCATGGTAACAATCGCAAGGCTAGCCGGATGTTTCAGCATAGGCGTGAGGAGCTCCTTCAGCACAATCGTCCCTCCCTCACCATTGTGGGAGAGCCTCATCGCAAGGAATGCATATTGAAGTGTAACAAGGATGGTAAGTGTCCAGAAGATGAGTGATATAAGCCCCATGATATCCTCCTCGTTCGGAGGAACCAGTGCGAAGAGAACAGCAAGTGTGTACATCGGGCTGGTCCCGATATCTCCAAAAACAAGTCCTGTAGCTTTGATGATCGATGATAGCGGAGGAATCTGCTCCATAAAGGTCTAAGGATACATCAACCCCTGATGAATATGAGGGTTTGTACTGGATATCCTGTTGATGGTTCAGTCTGCCAGTCAGATTTTATGATTTTCAGGTTCCGCCAGGCACGCATCAGCCTGCATATTCTCAATCTGGTCCGGGTCCACTTCACAGTGTTTGCGTAAAAAATTAAGGATCTTCTCAGATTCTGCCCATCGACGGTCAACTCTCGATACCATCTCATCGATAAGTTCTACCTGTTTGAGTATTTTTTTGGTGATATCCTGATTATTATACAGTTCAGCGTATCCGGATATTGCCATCAGGGGGTTTCTTATCCCGTCGTTCAGTATCGCGAGCTCTGCAAGATTCTGCTGGATCTGTACCTCTGCAACATCACGCTGGCGCTCAAGCCTTCGTTGGTCTGTGATATCTTGTCCCTGGGCTATCGTTGCTACAGGCGTTACCCCGTCAGTCTCATACAAAGTCGCTGAGTTCCAGAGAACAGTTTTAACAGCCCCATCAGCATGAAGCATCTCCAGTTCGACAGCCTTCTTCGTAGCACTACACAATGCATTAAGAATCGATGCCATCTCAATCTCTGCCTGATCAGGAGGAAAAAGAGTCTGAATCGATCTCCCGACAACCTGATCAGTAGAGATCCCTATCAGTTCTTCACCTGACCGGTTTATCCTGGTGATGATCCCATCAGGGTTAAGGATGATGATCGGAACAGAAGCGATGGTAATAAGATTCTCCAGGTACGAGTTGGTCTTACTCAGTGCCTCCTCGGTCTTCTTCCGGTCTGTTATGTCAAGATTAGTTCCGAAGATCACCTGGTTTTTTTCAGGTTCTGCCCTGAGCAGATGTCCCTGTGACTGAATGTGCCTGAGTTCACCTGTATCATGTCTCAATATTCTGATATCGATATTGTATGGTTCACCTGTTTTGAGCAACTGATCAAGTGAATTTCGAGCCAGAATCTTGTCATCAGGATGGATTGTGTTCTGAACCTCCAGGAGAGTTGGCATATAGTTCGATGGAAATCCAAATATTACAAGCCCTTCATCAGAACTGGTGAAAATCTGCTCTTCCATATCCAGGATCCAGTTCCCGATGTGTGCAATCTTCTGGCTTAGTTTCAGGTTTGCTATAGCGTTTGTAAGTTCACCTTCAGAGATTCTCCGGTCCACTGCATACTGTATCTTGCTTGCAAGTTCGGCAAATTCCGATTTAGGATTGCCTGACTTCTGGATATAAAAATCAGCCCCCTTGTTGAGTGCCTCAATGACGACCTCTTCACGCCCCTTTCCTGTGTATATAATATATGGAGTATTATTCCCGCTCTCTTTGAGTCTGGTGAGAAGGCCGATCCCATCCATATTTGGCATATGATAATCAGAGACTATGGCGTCGAAACTCCTCTCTGATATCAGGTCCATGGCCTCCCTTACATCCGAGATCGGAGTGATCTTCATGAAACCAGTCTTCTCAAGATATAACTGGGCGATGTTCAAAAGCCAGGGATCATCATCGATAAAGAGAACCTGTAGGGGGGGTCTGGTTCTGATCATGGCTTTTTTCAATAGTTCTCTGAGTTCCGGTATCTGATTTATCCTATTACATTCAGATCACAGTTCGAGGCGTTGAACCGAAAGGGTTTCGTACAAGGATAGCCGTGTCGGTTCTACTGTCCAGTCAGCAGTGAGACTTTTGTGCTCTTTCATGTGAACTGTTTCCAGATGTGCATCAAGGTGATCCCTGCTCTCCCACTCCTCAAGGATGAGAAATAGTCCGGGCTCCTCGGTACTAGTGGTAGTATCGTACCTGGTGCAACCCGGCTCTGCCCTGACGAGGTCAGTAATCCGGGCCATCTCTTTCTCGAACTCCTGCCAGTGATCTGGAAGAATACGACATTCAGCAGCAACAACAAGCATACCCACTCTTCTTATTTTGGTACTATTTATCTGGTCTTCAACAGGATTCTATTCGCATCAGGTCACCTGGGAGGCAGATTGAGATCAGCAACCACGCCATATGCTCCGTCCTGGTAATACATGGTCATGACGAGGTGTTTTGCTTTGCCGATGAACGGATCGTCGATGGCATAGTAGACATTATTCTGCGGGCTGGTGACCGGAGGAAAGGTGGCCTGTTGATCATCGGTCCCTTTTGTTGTGGAGATCACCGTCTCAACCTGATCGACTGTTGATAGATCCTGGTCCCTGTTAAACATGAACTCGATCCGCTTATCCTCCACTTTGACGGTGACAACTGGCAGAATGTGAATCTCTGGCTCCTGAGATTTCATCCAGGGGGTAAGAAGGCCCTCATCAAAGGTGCCGCCAAGAATTGTGCCGACCTGGGGTTGAAATTGCGAGATGAACTGAACCCCGAGCAGCATAATGAGGATGGATACTACCAGGGTAACCCCGAGCATGATCAGAACATTTGATTTTCTGAGAGATCTTCCGGTTTTTTGAGCAGGTGGAGGCACAGGTGGTTTATTGGGTTGAGAAATTTTTCCAGATATCTTCTTAAGATTCCGTTTGTAGGTCTCATTTGTAGGATCAAGGGCATGAGCTTTTAGAAAACAAGCCTTTGCCTCTTTGATCTTTCCGATCTTTGAGTATGTGACTCCGAGAGCATTGAAGGATTTATGCATCACCGCATGATCCTGGATAGCCTTCGTAAATTGAACAGCCGCCTCATCGTACTGCTTCTCTTTGAAGGCTGACATCCCTGATCTGAATGTCTGATCCTCCTTGTCAGGCATAATGAGCGTTTGAGCCGAGATCGGTTAAGGGCATCGATGGCTGAAAAAAAGGTAGGTAAAGGATATGGGTCAGGTACTGCTGACTGTATGAGTGATCCCTGGAATGGTCTGTGCATCTGAGAATGATTCCTTGTATCCATCAGGGAAGACTACCGTTGAGACATGGGGAATAAAGTTAATATCAAATTTCTGGACAATCCAGAGCAGATTTGGATCTACGAGGGACTCTACCGGAACATACGTGAATGACGGGGTTGTGATCTGGCTTTGGTCAACGGTGGCCATGTCATATACCGTCAACTGCACTGATTCCGGAGTGATGGAATTTACTACCACCTCACGGCTTAAGGCCTTTTCAAGCTCTGCTTTGCCGATGCTCTTTAAGTCAAGAGCCTTTGTTATGAGATCGTACTGAAGTGTTTCAGTTCCATTCAACTGGTACTGCATATTAACAATTCCATTTCCGTCATCTCCTACAGTATACGTGATCTCTGAAATTGAGAATGCAGAGACTCCTGCTGCCAAAAAAAACAGGATGAGTGCAACGATCGCGATTCTTATTACATAGGTCATAATCTCCATCAGGATGGATCGCAATGATATAAATCCTTCAGGATCAAAAAAAGGGGGCCTGATTACCAGGCTTCAACAAAGGCTGAATTGGTATAGAGATCTTCAAGGCGTGCCTTGTGTCCCCGTTCCATCTTTGCAAGTTCTGTGAAGATCTTCTTCTGGTCAGAGTCAGCACTTGCATCTGCGAGTTTCTCGTACATCTGCATTGCCTCTTCCTCTTTCTTGATCGCCAGTTTGAGACCGTCCAGTGGTTTCATGTCAGAAGAAGGAGCTGGACTCTCGATAAGTTCTGATAACTTGTAATCTTTGACCTCATCGAACTTTAGTTCCTTCTTTGATCCTGACAGGTATTCCTGCAGGGTCTTGCGGTGGTAGGTCTCTTCCTGGGCCAGTTCTCTGAATGTGCTCTTGAGTGCACTGTCCTTTACTTTGTCTGCAAGAGCCGTATAAAGGGCATAGGAATCAACTTCCCTGTCAATTGCTTTAAGCAGAATCTGTTTAAACTCTTCGGTTTTCATGGATATTCTCCATTTGTTCAGATATAATCTGGTATAACAGGGATCGGGGTACGATACCCTGATCCTGTGTCATGATGCATCTTCTGGTGGCTGTTACTGGCTGAACGCAGTTTTACTTGGGTTTTGTGTAGGTCGTTTGAGATGAGTGGTAATCAGTGCTACGTTAGTTGGTATATACCGACTTTCCAAGTTTTGGTTCAAACGCGTTGTCTGCCTCAACTCTGATTGCATGAGAGAAGAGGGCCAGTGGGATCTCCATCGGACAGAGTTCTTCACACTGTCCACAGTTGATGCAACTATCTGAAATATGTGCAAATCTTCTGAGGTGGAACATCGGGTCTGATGGAAGTTTTCCCCTGCGGACCATCAGAGATTCGTCCCTGCCTTTAAATGCAGTTGCAGTACAGACCGGGCATTTCTCGATACAGGAATAACACTTTACACACCGGGAGGTCTCCGTGTTTATGATCTCCCAGAGGTTGTCCCTGAGCGCTATGAAGTCGTGCTGTCTCCACTTGGCTCCGAGCTTGAGCATGGCTCCTTCTACCTTGCCCCTGATCTCGATACCTTTCGGGTTTGCAGCTTCAACATCGAGCTTCTTTGCAGCTATTGCCTTGGTAAGCAGATCTGCACCTTTCTCGCTGCAGACCTCAACAAAAGTTGCCTTTCCTGCCTTGTCACCGATGACACCCCAGTTACCGCAGGCAAGGTCTGCCTGACGGGGAACCTTGTACAAACAGCGACGGCAGTTGGTACGGCGGCCGAATCCCTCTTCTTCAAGTTCATCGACTGATATGCCTTTGTGTCCACCTTCATACTCAATGATGAACTGACCCTTGTCGATCTCTTCCTTGTGAACTGTGTCCGGGTCTACGCCGTATTTTTCCTTGATCATCTTCCGGGCTACACCTGGATTGACTGATCCACCACAGTTGACACCGATGGTGATGATGTTCTTCATGTCGACATCATTGCGTTTTGCTTCTTCAAGCAGGCCCATGAGGTCGCATCCCTTCACCACAACACCAAGTTTCATCTTCTTTGCCCCGTCCAGGTAGTTCTTGATGAACGTGGCGAGAAGCAGGGTTCCACAGTGTAGTGAGCCGGCAGTTGCATCAAGGTCCTTGGGATCTGTAATAGCGACCGGGATAGCATCGTAAATATCATATCCCTTGGTGACTGCTACTACGGCGTCAACCATCTTTGTCTCGAGAGCATGCCTGAGAAGGGCGGTGACAGCTCCTCCACACTCTGCTTTCTTGGCAAGTCCGCTGTCTGTGGTCCATGCATACAGGAGATCTCCTTTTGTTGTCATGTTTATTTCCCTCCTGCAATCTTTGCAATCGAAACAGCACAGTGCTTAAGCTCCGGCATCTTTGACAATGGATCGAGTGCCGTATTTGTCAGGTTGTTCACACCTTCTGCAAAGTGCATGGACATGTACAGGACACCGGGTGCCACATCCTCACCGACCCATGCAACCGTCTCGGTCTGACCACGACGGCTCTTGAGCACAATCTTCTCTCCCTGGACTATTCCAAGTCGTTTTGCATCAGTGCTGTTCATCTGGACATAGGATGCAGGCACTTCATAATCGAGTGCTCCACATCTGCCGGTCTGGGTCCTTGAGTGGTAGTGGAAGATCAGCCGTCCGGTCATGAGTGTGAACGGATACTCCTTGTCAGCAACTTCTGCCGGCGGTCTGTATTCCAGTCCGAAGAACTGACCTTTTCCGTTCGGCGTTGCGAACTTTTCACGGTGAAGGATCGGAGTTCCCGGGTGGTCTACAGTCGGACATGGCCAGATAGTAGACTCTGGTTTATCCATCCGCTCATATGTGCAGCCGAACATGGACGGGGTAACAGCCCGCATATCGTCCCATACATCTTTTGCAGTCGGAAGATTGAAGGTCTTCAAACCAAACCGCTTTGCCAGTTCTGCAATGATCCAGATGTCTTCTTTTGCCTGTCCTGGTGGGTTTACTGCCTTGCGGACACGGTTGACACGGCGTTCTGCACTGGTAAAGGTTCCGTCTTTCTCTGCGAAACAGGATCCTGGCAGGATGACATCAGCATACTGACAGGTCTCTGTCATGTAGATGTCCTGAACCACCAGGAAATCGAGCTTCTCGAGCTGGCGTTTTACGTGATTTGAGTCAGGATAGGTGACAGCCGGGTTGATACCGAGCATGAATAATGCCTTGATCTCGTCTCCACACTGGTTGATCTGCTCAGTGAGCGTGACTCCGTACCAGTCCGGGAGATCATTGACTTCCCAGGCCTTCTCCATCTTTGCACGGTTCTCTGCGACTTCACACTTCTGGTATCCTGAGTACACGTTCGGGTATGCACCCATGTCACAGGCACCCTGCACGTTGTTCTGTCCACGCAGCGGGTTAACACCGACACCTTCGCGACCGATGTTACCACAGAGCATTGACAGATTTCCAAGTGATCTGACGTTGTCAGTACCGGTGGTCAGTTCAGTGATACCAAGGCAGTAGATGATAACAGCATTCTTGGCATCTGCATATCTGAATGCAAGTTCTTTTACCCTGTCAAGAGGAACACCGTGGATCTTTTCTGCATCCTTGTAATTCTCGACAGTCTTCTTCAGATCTTCGAAGTGTTCGGTCCGCTCCTCGATGAACTTCTTGTCATGCTTACCCTCTTTGATGATCCAGTACATCATCGAGTTGATGAGGGCAATATGGGTGGACGGGTTGAACTGATACCAGGTATCTGCAATATGTGCAGTGGTAGAGAATCGTGGGTCAACAACAAGGATTGGTATTCCTTTCTGTTTCGCCTGGGCAACACGTCGTCCCGCAAGGGGATGTGCTTCCATTGCATTTGATCCCCACATCAGGATAAGATCAGAGTTCAGAGCATCTTCAAAACCGTTTGTTGCAGCACCTGATCCGAATGAGAGAGAGAGACCAGCAACTGAAGGGCCGTGACAGATACGGGCACAGTTATCGACGTTGTTTGTCTTAAATGCACACCGTGCGAACTTCTGGAAGATATAGCAGTCCTCATTCACTGTTCTGCATGAGGTGTGGAATCCAAGCCCTCGTGCTCCATGTTTGTCGTATGTCTCTTTCAGTTTCTTAGCGACAAGGTCAAGAGCTTCGTCCCATGACGCCTCTGTGAATTTGCCATTTTTCTTAATCAGAGGAGAAGTAAGCCGGTCCGGGTTCTGTACTGATTCCCAGCAGGTGACTCCTTTCGGACAGAGTTTACCATCATTAATCGGACTACGCTTACAGGGTTCAACCCCGACCAGTTTTTCATTTTTGACGACAAGGTTCAGAGCACACCCCACACCACAGTATGGGCAGGTAGTCTGAACATATCGAACAAGACTAGTAGGTTTAGTAGACATCTAGTTTCCCCGAGTTTCTATACAAGCGGAAAGGACACCAAAGCGCCCTTGGTTCACCATGTCTCAATACTGATCATCCGAATGCCAGGAATCTTCCCGTTGAATTCTGGCAAAGATCGTCCTGCATAAATTGACAATGAGTCGAAATTCAGGTGATCTGATGAAAAGTCCGTTACCGGAATGAGTACACCGTAAACATAGAATCTGTTTAAAGGACAGACGATAAATTTATCGATTTTAAGTCCAGGTGGATGAGAACAGGATCTTTTTTTGAAGAGAAGGAAGGTAATGCAATTGGATTACTATGGATTACATACTAGAGAAAAAAATGGAGATCATCAATTACTATTGTGAGAAAGGGCTCAATTTACCGGTTGCACATTGCGCCCTTATCTAGGAGAATATGTATGTTGAGTTGGATGAGATCTGTACGATCCCATCCTTCAGATTTCCCGCTTGTATATGATAAACCTCGGGAAAGGATTACCACCCGGAAATACTGATTCTCACTATTCAGCACGGTTAACGGCTTTGTAGATGAGTACATATCTTTCTTCCTTTGTACGATATATTCGCAGGAGTTAAGGAGTCCATTAAAAATAAATTTAAATAATATTTTAAAATCCTGCTTTTTTTTGCAGAAAAAATAGAATAGATTGCTTTTAGATCTCACTTCATCTGTTTAAACAGGCAGAATGAAATGTAACTCTGACTCCGGAGTCGCGATATCGGCCAGAGATACTGTCGAGTGATTATTTCATTATGAACCTGGAATTTCTCTTGCTGATGCGTACAATTGTTCAGGTTTGAGTGCCAGCAGAGTCTCTGAACAGAATGTTCCAAACCTGCCGATCTCCATCAGAATCCTGGTCATGGCCTCCTGTGATGGTGCCTCAATGATCGCAATGAAACCATACTGCCCGAAGGTATAGTGCAGTGACACAATTCTCCTTCCTGCTCTGGTGATGATCTCCTCTGCATTTTTATCTCGTTCCTGAAATCCCGCTACCTGATCCCATGCGATCTGTGTCTGGCGTCCGAGAAGAATGAAAGTCAGCATGAGGTATACTCTGGCTCATCTTTAATAAAGGTCATGATGTCATCTGGTGCAATAAATACCAGATGATTGTTACACATGATTCAGGCCCCTGAACTTTCCTACCGGAATAATGATCTCAAATCTTGCACCATGGCCCTCTGTTCCTGTCTCCCTCATGGAGATACCGGTTATCGAGAGGATCTCTGTAGCCAAGAACAGTCCGATACCGGTGTGTTTTCCGTACCCGTGATCAAAGATCTGTTGTTTCTCTTCAGTTGGAATACCACAACCGTCATCCTCACACGTGATCACAAGGGAGGCATATGATACAAAATATGAAAACCAGATTCGTGTGAGATGTCCTCCGTGACGAAGAGCATTTTCGATCAGTGTCGAAAACACTTTCCTGATTATTGGATCTGCGTAGATCTCAAGATGATTAGGGATCATGTTCTCTACCACCACATTACCGGGAATGATCTCTTCCCGTGATGACTCAATAACCTGGTGGACATTCTGCCATCCGCTGGATTCGATCCCAAAGTTCTCGTATTCACGGGTAAATTTTATCGTCTTGTCTATACTCTGGCTGGTTTGTATAGCCTTTATCAGATATTGATGGATCAGGGCAAGGTCAGACTCCTCCATTGCGAGTTCAAAAATTCCTTGTAGAACAAACAGTTTGTTAAAGATGTCATGGCGGGTCAAACCGGTTAGGAGTCTGAGTTTTTGATTTGCCTCATGAAGACTCTCCTCTGTCCGCTTGTGTTCAGTGATATCTGTCGCAATCTCTAGCCTGACAATCCTCCCGTCACTCCACCTGATCGCTCGATCTCTGCAGTCGTACCATCTGGCACTCTGTATACTCTCTGACTCCCATTGGTACATTCCCACAGGACCTGAGTCATCGGTCAGGAGATGGTTGGTACAGAACGGACATGGCTCCTTTAGGTTATGTATAGCCTTGTAACATTTCTGTCCGATAATATCCCCGAACAGGGCCCTTCCCCGCCTGTTTATAAAAATGGTCTCGTACGACTCCATGTCAGCGACATAGATGAGAGAGTCGATACTATCGAGGATGGAATAGAGTTGTGCCTGAACCTCTTCGATGAGAATTTTTTCATTCTGTGGTGAGAGGTTCGGGCCCTGAAGAATTTTTAATGCTGGCATCTCTGTCATCAACGGAGTCCGTGTGCCTGTATGTACCTGGTAGTGCTTTCGTATGGCGTTGAGAACTTTTTCTGATTCGACCCAGCGTGTATCAAGCTGGTTGACCATATCATCAATCCTGGTAACCTGGTCGGTGATGAGAGTGATTACCTGCTGATCATCTACCATGTCGGCCACGGTGATGATGGTGGTTAAGGGATTTCTGATCTCATCGTTGAGAATGGCAAGGTATGCGAGATTCTCCTGAATCTGTGCCAGAGCAACCTCTTTCTCTTGTTCAAGCCTTCGTTCTGATGTGACATCATGCCCCTGTGCAATGGTGGCAACAGGAGTGAGACCATCAGGTGCATAAAGGGTGGCAGAGTTCCAGAGCAATGTGAGGATCGATCCATTCTGGTGCATGATATCAATCTCGGTCGTCTCCCATCTGACCCCGTCAAGGGTTGTCCTGAGAAGCCGTAATGACCGATCTGCCTGATTAGGAGGAAAAAGGATCTCTAATGAGTTCCCGATAAGATGATCCGCAGGTTGTCCGATAAGATGTTCAAATGCCTGGTTCAGCCTTGTGATTCTGAATGAGGAGTCCCAGATGATGATGGGGACATTTGCTATTGAGATCAGACTCTCGAGAAAATCTTTGGTTTCATGCAGACTTTTCTCGGTCTCATTCAGGGCATCGTACTGGTGCCTGAGTTCCTCCTCTGCTCCTGCGATATCCTCGTTTGCGGCTACAAGAGCTTCGTTGCTGGTTTTTAGTTCGGTAATAAGTCGTTCACGTTCTGTCGCAAGGATCTTCCTGTCGGTAATATCCTGGCAGACTCCGATGATTCTGATTGCTTTCCCTGTTTCATCGACATCTATTCTGCCATTTGCAATGATGTAGTGAAGAGAACCATCAGGATATATCACCCGGTACTCAGCAGGTTCATAATCGTGTGTCTCAATTGCAGCGTTCAGGATCCGATCATGGAGTTCTACATCATCGGGATGGAATGCACTTCGTATCAAATCAAGAGTTAGTTCCACCCTGCCGGGTTCATACCCAAACACCCGGTATAATTCATCAGACCAGGCTATTGTATCTGAACGCAGGTCGTATTCCCAACAGCCGGTATGACTGATCTCCTGTGCAAGGATGAGGCGTTCCTCGCTTACCCTTATGAACTCTTCCTTCTGAATGAGTTTATTGATGTTTTTACGAAGTTCCTCTTCAGATACAGTAATCTCTTCATATGCAGTAAGTAGTTCATAATTCTTCTTCTTCAGTTCATCTTCTGCGTTTTTCTGATTAGTTATGTCTATCTCAAATCCGTCCCATACTATTTTTCCATCAGGAAGAACTCTGGGGATAGACTTGAGTAAAGACCAGTGGATAGCCCCATCAGGGGTGCGATACCGTGCCTGGATAGTAAATATGGTTCTCCCTCTGATTGACTTATCTTCAGCATCTAGAAGTTCTGCCCTGTCTTCATCAAGATACTGATTGTACAGGATCATCGGATCCCGCATTACATCGTTGACAGAGATTCCATGGTATCGCTCAAGACCGGCGCTTATATATGTGAAATGCCGGTTTCCATCAGGTTCAATGATGATCTGGTATACCATGCCATCAGGAAGATTATCACTGAGTAAGCGTAGTTTCTCTTCTTTCTCCCTGGTTGCCTCTTCTGCCAGTTTCCGGTCAGTGATATCATGGCCTACAATCTGGTACTCTACAAGCCTCTTCTCCTGATCAAACAGAGCCCTGACAGACCAGGACTGCCATCTGACACGGCCCTCTTCGTCTGTGATACGCAGTTCATGTGTCCATATCGGGTTTTCAAGAGTGAGAGACGGGAGGAAATTTTCCCCTGATTCATACGAAGCAGCCTGCATCAGGTCGTGAATATTCTTCCCTTCAATCTCTGGGAAAGGAAGCATCGGAGTGAAATATTGACGGGATGCCTCATTAACGAAGGTGACCTTACCATCCGGTGTAAACCTGATGATCATCTCTGTCATGTCGTCTACTATTGACCGGTACCTCGCCTCACTTCTCTGTAGGTTCTCCCCGGTTTTCTTCAGATCTGTGATATCACGAAGAGATTCTATCGCACCGGCAACTTCGCCATCGGGATTGAACAGTCTACTAATTTTTGCCTGAACAGTGAAGACAACCCCGTCTGAACGGGTAAAAACTGATTCAACTGTTGTCGAATTATCTTCTCTGGATACATTTGAATAGTACCGGGAGATGACTTCATCAGGTTCATCAATCAGTTCAATTAATGAGGGGCGGGAAGAACGGTTGAATTTTTGTGTAAATTCCTGTATTGTCCTGCCTACCATCTCTTCTGATGAACATCCCGTCAGAGTTTTCATTGCCTTGTTCCAGGCAATAATTACTCCCTCGGAATTTACCGCGAGGGTTGCATCAGGAAGAAAGTCAATGATGTCGCTGACCTGTTTTTTTGATTTCAGAACTTCCTGTTCTGCACGTCTTCTTGAAACAGTATACCTGATATGATTTGCAAGTTCAGCAAACTGTACTACCTGATCGCCACCTTTATGAAGATAAAAGTCAGCACCGTTGTTTAGTGCCTCAATAGCGACCTCTTCCCTTCCTCTACCCGTGAAAAGGATGAATGGAAGATCCCCCTGTCTTTTTCGGATCTCTTTTAACAAGGTGATGCCATCCATTCCTGGCATCTGATAATCTGATATGACTGCATCAAACGAGCCAATATGTAGTGAGTGAAGTGCCTCTTCTGCAGAAGATACGGCAGTGATGATAAACTCCCCGCTTCGTTCGAGAGACCGCTTCGCTACAAGATGAAGTTCTTTCTCATCGTCGACATAGAGAACTGCTATTTTCATGACTTCATAAAATCCGGAGTGAGACGGTCTTCCTGGTCGCCTGCATTCTTTCTTTCTGAATATCAGGTATATCATATATTCTATCATTTGATCTCATCACCGGTGAAGAAGAAGAAATATCAAAAGCATTGTGACCGTTACGTGTGTATATTTTTCAGAATGATACAAACGATTCAATTTTTAGTGCCATTTATTCCATTAGTTTTATATGTCTACTAAGATATTTTTATTACAGGTAATATCATGACAGACTTACCAATTGCAGCAGTCATACGGATTGCAAAGGCCAATGGTGCTGAGCGGGTTGGGGCGGATGCAGCTGAACTGATAGCCAAAAAGGCAGAAGAGTTCATAGGCCAACTCACCCGGGATGCCGAGAAGCTTGCGTCTCATGCAGGAAGAAAAACCATCAAAGAAGAAGATATCGAGATGGCTTTTAAAAAGAACTAACCTTTTTTTGGATTGCTTCATTGTAAGTGTTTTTTTCATACTCTTTAAAAGGTCCTCTCTGTTGACTTGTTGCAGAATAATAATCATCTGATCCCATTACAATCCTGATTTTGTTCCCGGTCTGATGTAATAATCTGAACTCATGCATTGACATGCTACAACATGTCAATGTTTATATCAAAAAGAAGAGCAATGATCTAAAGGAATAACAGAAGTTCAGGAGATGTCAGGGCAGTGATTCCTGTACCTGGATGAAAGCATGTTCCTGTATCTGGTAATGGATGGTAGATTGGATTGGATCAGTTAGCACTTTTTATTCTCGCAATTATTCCGATACTGGTAATATTTGTCGGCCTTGTGTTCCTGCGGCTGTCAGGAACACTGATGAGCATCATCGGGTGGATTGTTACCGCAATCATCGCGATACTCTTCTTCAATACCGCCCCTGTAATAGCGGCATATGCATCATGGAACGGGATACTTGCCTCATTTGGTATCTCACTCATGGTTCTCTTCACCATCCTTCAGGTGACGATGATGGATGTGACCGGGGCTATCACCGCGATCACGGTGTATATCAAGTCCATCGCTGCGGAACGGTACGAACAGATCATGATCCTCAACGTGGGATTTGGATCGTTCCTTGTATCCATCGGGGCAACACCGGTCACGATGCTTCCCCCGATCATGCTGGCACTTGGGTTCTCACCCCTTGCAGCTGTAGCCCTTCCATGTCTCGGGTATGACCCGCTCACTTCATTCTCACTTCTTGCAGTCCCGATCACCCTCCCGGCAACTGTCTTTAATCTGGATGTGGGTCATCTGGGCAGCAATATCGCACTCTTCCTTCCCGTCATATCTACCGGTTTTGCACTCAGTATGCTCTGGGTTGCAGACGGAGTAGCCGGTGTCAGAAAGGGTCTGGTTCCCGCAGTCATCGCAGGTCTGACCCTGGGTATATCCTGTATCATCTTTGTTCATATTCTCCCGCCATCTGCCATCGGGCTAGTCGGAGTCTTTTCCGGCCTTGTCACCATCATTATGCTCTTCCTCCTGAGAACTCTCAAAGGAAAACCGGTCCTTGCCAGACTTGATGAGTCAGAGATAGCAAAGGCAGGAATGCCGCTTTGGAAGGCCGTTCTTCCCTGGCTGCTCCTTGTAGTCTTCTGTATCGTAATCAGCATCCCGATCATACAGAGCGGGCTGTACGGCCTGCTCGGACCGCTCCAGAAGATCACCATCGTTGCCAACAAGTCAGTGGATCTGAAGATCCTGAACCAGGCATACTTCTGGGTGATGATCAGTACCCTGATCGCAGCACCGGTCCTTATCAGAACAAAGGAAGAGGCCGAAAAGATCGTAAAGATCTGGATGAGACGTGCCTGGGCTCCGACGGTTGCTGCTGCAGCCCTCTTCGCAGTTGCCTACATCATGGACTGGTCAGGACAGAGTGTCATCAATAACACGCTTACCTTTGCACCGGGTATGGCCGACATGAACATGAATGCCGTGATCGGTCTTACCCTTGCACTTGTATTCGGTGTCGGGTTCCCTGCCATAAGTCCTATCCTCGGACTGTTCGGATCGTTCGTATCAGGGAGCGAGACCTCGTCCAATGTGATGTTTTATGGAATCCTGAAGAAATCAACTGATGTGCTGAATCTTGATTTCATGAAAGTATATGCTGCTCATGCTGTGGCAGGTGGAATTGCGTCAGGTATTGCACCTGCAAAGATCATCAACGCTGCAGCAGTGATAGACAGCCTTGGGATCGAAGGAGAGGTTATCAGAAAATGTGCATCGGTTGCGGTTATCCTGACCCTGATAACCGGTGTGATGCTGGTAGCCTTTATCTATATCTAACATTTTTTGCAGGGAAGCATTAATTTCCGTTCGGTTATCCGTTGAGTCCGACCCTGATAAATAGCCATGGGGCTCCGTACAGGATCCAGATCCCTAGGAACACACCCAGCAGCCATGTCAGCAGATCACCTGTATGACCACTCATGCCATGAGTCATAACCCCAAAGATAATCCAGATTAGCGAAACACCTGTCAGCCCAACGAGATATCTGCCTCCCCGTATAACCCATCGTCCTGCAACATTGAACGATAATCTTCTGGCACATGCTCCTCCGGTTATGATGCCGAAGAGAAAGCCTGACGTCATGAGACTGTTCTTCAGGGAGAAGAGTACTGAGTTTGGAATAACTGTATGATCCACTCCTATCCATCCGGGAGGTATCGAGAAGCCGCTGTTTCCTGTAGATACAAGAGTTGTTATCACCACGAGCAGAACCGAAAGCACCAGACCGGTGCAGATTATCGTATGAGTGGACCATTCTGCGATACGGTCAGATACCGGTTTGTCAAGGAGAATAAGAGCCACAAGCATGAAGAGACCAAACAGCCAGCCTCCGAGTACGTCAAGGGAAAAGTGAACCCCGAGGTACAGGCGGGATATCCCGATAGTCAGGATCAGTATACATATTACAACCAGAAATTTCCATGACCTGACCCAGTATCCTATCATCCCATAGAAGGGGAGTGTCATCTGGGCATGACCGGAAGGGAACCCAAAGCTGAGTTCAGGCTTCAGATTCAACATCTGTACCTGTGAGTTGACCCAGCTGGGCCGTGGAAGTTGCATCGATAACTTCAGAATATCATTTGCCCATCCACTCATAGCCGTGATAAGGGCGAGTCTTAACCCGAGCCTGGTGTCATAGCACCAGTAGACTGCCGTAATAATCAGCAGATATATCTCTGTTGTCCCAAGGAGAGAGACCAGTTGCATGAGTATTGTTAACCAGTCGGGACCCTGCTGGAGTGCCAGGTTTAGATCCGTCCCTGAAATAAGATCCATTATCTCCGGTTGGATCAGCACTCAATTAAAGTGATATTATCAAAAACAGATCATCTATCCGCAAAGTTCCTGACTATGAGAGGTACATAGATATTCAACCGGGATGTCTACATCCCAGATTTCCTATGGCTGTAACACTTGAAATTTTTATAATAATTATCTTAATTGTCCTGAATGGTCTGTTTTCAATGGCCGAATTTGCCCTGGTCTCTGCCAGAAAGATCCGTCTGCAACAGATGGCAGAACGAGGGGAAAAGGGAGCTGATACCGCTCTCTCTCTGTCAGAAGATCCCAATACATTCCTCTCCACGATTCAGGTGGGTATCACTCTGGTCGGGATTCTTACCGGCGCTTTTGGTGGTGCCGCGATTGCAAATGAGATAGAAGGTTCTTTCACAGTAGTTCCTGCCCTGGACCCATATGCAGGAATCATAAGCCTGTTTGTTGTGGTTCTTATTATCACCTACTTCACTCTGGTATTTGGAGAACTTGTTCCAAAGCGAGTGGGCCTTCTATATCCCGAGCAGATCTCGGCCGTTGTTGCTGGCCCGATCATAATCGTCTCGAAAATTTTCAGTCCGATAAATAAACTGGCAAGTCTCTTAACCGATGCCGTTCTCTGGGTCTTCAACTCCCATGCTCCCCAGGACCAGGTGGTAACAGAAGAGGATATCACATCCCTGCTTGAGGAAGGAACACAGGCCGGAGTGTTCGACGAGGCAGAACAGGAACTTGTGCAGAGTGCATTCAGGTTTGGTGACCGGGAAGTTACCACTCTGATGGCACCCCGGCCTGATGTTGTGTACCTGGATCTTGAGGACTCGTTCGAAGAGAACAAGACAAAGGTGCTGGCAAGTGGCCACACCCGGTATCCGGTCTGTCGTGGCGGGCTTGACTCGGTGATAGGTGTTGTTTCGATCAGGGATCTCTGGTCACAGATGGTATCAGGAGAAGAGCCGGACCTCACATTGCTCCTTCAGGATGCCCTGGTCATTCCTGAACACATTACCGCACTTCGCCTGCTTGAACTCTTCCGGACTGCAACAACTCCACTTGCGGTCATCATGGACGAGTACGGATCTGTTGCCGGTATCATCACTCTGCATGATCTGCTCGAAGCGATCGTCGGTGACCTCTCAACCGTGGACGAACCTGACGAGGAGCCAGGTATCATCGAACGTGAGGATGGGTCATGGTTTATTGACGGGATGCTGCCTGCTGAAGAACTTCGGGAACTGCTCGGCCGGGAGAGCCTGCCTGGAGAGAGTGAAGGTGTATACCGGACCGCTGCCGGATTTATCATGGCAGAATTAGGAAAGATCCCAATTCCCGGTGATCATTTTGTCATGGACGGGATACGATTTGAGGTGGCTGATATGGACAAACGTCGGATAGATAAGATCCTCGTCTCCCGGACAAGACCACGGCATGAAGAGGTTGATGATGAGTCTGCTGAGCATCAGATCATCTGAACCTCATGATGAATAGTGCCTTTTTTCAGACTCCTTTTTTTCTGTCGCTGACCATCGGGGTTCCGTTCTGCATATTCAAGATCCTCTTCGGGGTTCTTTCAGTTCGGGTGGGTGAGTCAGAAGGATTTGGTCCTCTTCAGGCAGCCGGGTTTGTGATCATCATATGGGCCTGTGCTGACCTTTTGATGAATATGATTCGTGCCTCCCTTGACCTTATGGGGAATAGTAATGAGATCGAGTTCTGCACACTTGCCCAGGCCGGAAGAATACTAAAAGCCCCTGCCGTGTTTCTCGCACTCGATACCGTTATCACCTTTGCGATCATCTGCTTCGTGCTCTGGTCCGGCTGGATCGTCCGGTTCGTTCAGATTGAGTCGTATCTCTGGTACTTTGCGACAACGCTCAACCTGATCAGCCTCTCACTAGTGGGTCTCTATACCGAACTGATCCGGTACCAGGATTTGAAAAAGAGTACCTGAAGTTTTTCAGGTTGTGAACCGGTTCATCTCTTCTGACATATGTACAACAGAGGTCGTAGCCTGTCCGATAACCCGGGAGATCTGGTCTAGAGCTGCTGAAGCCTGCTCGGTTGCCGCTGAAGAATCCACCGCCTCTTTTGCAGTCTGTTCAACCAGAGATCCCACTTCATGAACGCTCGCACTGATCTCCTGCACAGATGCTGCCTGCTCCTCAGTCGTCCCGGCTACTTCACCTATTCTTCTGGTAATATCAGCAATAGCTGTCGCAATCTTATCGAACACAGCTAGGGTCTCTTTCACTGCCTGATCTCCGGCAGTTACGTCTTCAAGTGACCTGTCCATGGATGCAGTGACATTCAGTGATTTCTTCTGGAGACCCGCAATCAGAGTCGCTATCTTCTCTGCAGAATTACGTGACTCTTCTGCCAGCTCTTTCACCTCCTCTGCTACGACAGCAAAGCCCATTCCAGCTTCACCTGCCCGAGCAGCTTCAATGGCTGCATTAAGAGCGAGGAGATTGGTCTGGTCAGCAATACCTCCGATGACACCGACGATGGATCCGATCTCCTCCATCTGCTGGTTAATCTCTGCAACCACCTGGCTTGTCTCCTCAAATGAGCCTTTTATATTCTGCATCCCGCTATCGGTTTTTTCCACCAGACGTGCTCCGTCTTCTGCGAGTGTATCTGCATCCTGAGTTAGTGAAGCAACGCTTCTTGTATCGGTGGCGACTGCAGAGACTGCGGTTGCAAGATCGTTCATGGCATGCAGGATCTGCTGGATGCCATGCAGGGATTTATCTGAAAAATTGCTCACCTGAGATGCATTCTGTGCAAGATTGCGTGCTCCCGCCGATATCTCTTCAATACTTGCGTTCACCTCCTCCATTCCGCTCATCATCCTCTCGACCTCTGAAACAACAGAATGTACCGCTACACCGGTCTCCTCCCCGATGGTATTCATCGCCCCTTTAAACGGGATGAAATCACCAGTGACCGGGACAGACTCTGAAAACCGTGCCGAAAAGTCACCGGTGGCGTATAATCCTGCAAGGCGCATACTTTCGTTCACGGGTCTGACAATATTTTCGAGAGTTGTGTTGATCCCTGCGATGATCTCCCTGTATGAACCCTGGAATTTTGTCTCGTCGCCACGGGCGGAAAGTTCTCCACGGACAGCGGCTTCTGTGAGAGAACGTGTCTCACCAGTCAGATTGTTGATGGTATCTACCGTAGCCTTGAGAGCAGGCCCGATCTCATCACGGTCATCAATGACCGGAACGGTATCAACCTGTTCACCTGCTGCTATCTTCTGCATGATGCCGATGACAGACGTCTGCAGAATCTCTGCAAAATCATCCATCTCATGAGCCATCCTTCCAACCTCGTCACCCCGGGTCATCATGAGCCGCATTCCCAGATGTCCTCTGCCCATATCCTGAATCATCTCCATGGTTCTACCCAGGGGCCTTGTGATGCTGTTCGTCAGGATCAGAGCGAATGATAAACCAAATATGATCGCGAACAGGGTTATCAGCAGGAAGATGATCGAGGACTGTTGATAGAGTCCTGCGATCTCATTCTTCAACAGCTCTGATTGATCCTGGTTGTAGATCTCGAGCTGATCGATGGCACCCTGTGCAGCATCACGGGGTGTCTTGAACTCGTCACTGTAAATTCCAATAAGGGCAGCCTCCTCTTTGCCCGCCTTCATGTTTTCTATAACCCCGCGTAATACAGTCTCAAAGACCGGCCAGTTGGAGTTGAAGGTTGCCAGAAGTTTCTGCTCCTCTTCTGAGGTGGCGTTCTTCTGATACGCTGCAACCTTTGTCCTGATATTTGCGATCTCCTAATCTACTTCAACAAACTTCTCCTCTCTCTCATCCTTGGCAAAGACAGTCTTGTAGATGTTAACCCTGATATTCAGAAAACTGGCGTCTGCATTCATCAGACCTTACAGTGCCAATAGTCGTTCAGAGTACATCCTGTCAGCCTTCTCGGTCATGGTTCCCATCGAGGAGAATCCGATGAACGAGATGATGACAGCAATGACGATCATGATACCAAAGCCACCGAGTAGTTTCGGCTTTAATGCAATGTTATCCAGAAACATATCCCTCCCTCCTGTAAAGAACTGCACGAATTGCGCGGTGATTCAATGAATGCAAGTAAATGGCAATAAATTCTTGCCAGGCGGGGATACTTAAAAAAGGATGAGATTATTCCATATCAGGCGCTGAGTCATCATCGCCTTCATCGATGATCTCTGCCTGTGGAATGTCCTGCAGTTCCTGCGACTCTTCAGGAGACAGGGAGGTAACTCCGACGACGCGATCCTTGGAACCAATTCTCATGATTCTGACACCACGGGTGCTGCGACCCTGGATCGAGATCTTGTTGACCTTGGTCCTGATGACATTTCCTTCAGCACTCATCAGGATGATCTCCTCGTCTTCAGATAATGCAAATGCTGTTACAACACCGTCGTTACGGCCGACCTTGATATTTCTGACACCAAGCGTTCCCCGTCCATGACCACGATACTCATCGAAACTGGTTCGCTTTCCGTACCCTGCTTCGGTGATGGTGAGGAGAAGTTTCCCTTCCTCAACAACAGTCAGACTGCGGACCACGTCATCATCCCGCATCCGCATCCCGATGACACCAAGAGCGTTCCGGTGACGCAGTGAGATCTGATCCTCATGGAACCGCAGGCTTTGCCCGTACCTGGTAGTAATAAGCACTTCCTGGGTTCCGTCGGTTACGATCACATGTACGAGGTGATCGCCCTCACGAAGGGTAATTGCATTCACCCCTGTTGAACGTGGGCGGGAGAACTCATCCTGTGGGATCTTGATCGTCATCCCGTGTTCGGTCAGGAAGAGGAAGAATCGGTCTGAGCAGAACTCTTTAACCGGGATGACAGCAGTCACACGTTCTTCAGCGTTGAGGTCAAGCAGGTTTACGATCGCCTTGCCTCTGCTCTGACGAGAACCTTCAGGAATATCAAAGACCCTGAGCCAGTATGCCCTTCCTTCGGAGGTGAAACAGAGGAGGTGATCGTGGGTATATGCGACAAACACCTGCTCAACAAAGTCCTCGTCCTTGGTTGAGATGCCCATGACACCACGACCGCCACGTCCCTGGGTCCGGTATGCATCTATGTCGATATATTTGATGTAGTTATGACGGGTGAGACAGACCAGAACCTGCTTGTTCGGGATGAGATCTTCCTTGTCGATGGTGGTCGAGTCGATCGTGATCTGGGTTCTGCGGCTGTCACCAAACTTTGCTCCGGCCTCGGTCAGTTCCCTGGCAATTTCAGATCTGATGTTTGCCTCTGTAGAGAGAAGTTCAAGAAGGCGGCGGATCTCTGCTTCGAGTAGTTCCCGCTCGTCCACGAGTTTCTGCTTTTCAAGTGCAGCGAGACGGCGGAGTTGCATCTGCAGGATGGCAGTCGCCTGTGCTTCGTCGAGGTCAAACTTTGAAACAAGAGCCTGCTTTGCATCATCTGCAGTCTTTGATGCCCTGATGGTTGCGATGACTGCATCGATATTGTCTATGGCATGGAGCAGGCCACGGAGAATGTGGACACGCTCTTCTGCTTTTCGCTTATCAAACTCACTTCTGCGGGTTATAACAGTGATCCGGTGTTTTACAAACTGCTCGATGAGTCCGATCAGGCCGAATACCTTCGGCTGTAGATCCATGATCGCCAGGTTGATGATACCAAACGTGGTCTCAAGAGCGGTGTGTTTGTACAGGTGATTCAGGATCATCTGGGGATGTGTACCCTTCTTCAGATCGATGACGATCCGCATCCCTTCCTTGTCTGACTCATCCCTGATGTCAGATATACCTTCTATCCTCTTTTCTCTGACAAGGTCAGCGATATATTCGATGAGTCGTGCCTTGTTCACCTGGTATGGCAGCTCAGTGATGATGATCTGTTCCCTTTTACCGGACTCATCAATATCAGCAACGCCCCTGACTGTGAGTTTCCCATATCCGGTATGGTAGGCAGACTTGATCCCGTCTGTGCCCATGATCACTCCGCCGGTTGGGAAGTCAGGACCCGGCATGATCTTCATCAGATCATCAACCGTGGCTTCAGGGTTTTCCAGATAATAAATGATGGACTTGCAGACTTCACCCACATTATGAGGTGGCATCTTGGTAGCCATACCGACAGCAATACCATCTGAACCGTTGATTAACAGGTTCGGCAGTTTGGCTGGAAGAACATCCGGTTCTTCGAGAGATTCATCAAAGTTCGGAGAGAATGATACTGTCTCTTTCTCGATGTCTGCGAGTAACTCCTCTGCTTCAGGTTTCAGCCTGATCTCGGTATATCGCATTGCTGCAGGGGCATCACCATCTATCGATCCGAAGTTACCCTGCCCATCGGCAAGCATCATACGGTATGTCCAGGGTTGGGCCATCCTGACGATCGTATCATAAATGGAAGAATCACCGTGTGGGTGATACTTACCCATGACTTCTCCGACTACACGGGCGGATTTTTTGTATGCCTTGTCATGGGTGTTACCCATCTCCCACATGGCAAACAGAGACTTCCGGTGAACCGGTTTAAGACCATCTCGTACATCAGGAATAGCCCTGCCGATGATGACCGACATGGCATAGTTGATGTAAGAGGTCTTCATCTCCTCTTCGATATTAACCCTGTTTACACGGGGATTGAGGATGCTCACCTCCGGTTGTTCTTCAGATGTCAAGGTTGGTCACCTCTTTGCAGTGTCTCTTAATGAAGTCCTTTCGGGCTGTCACATCATCTCCCATCAGTTTCTCGAAGATCTCGTTTGCATAGGTACCATCCTCGATCTTTACCTGTTTGAGGATTCGTGACTCCGGATCCATTGTTGTACTCCAGAGCTGGATAGCATTCATCTCACCAAGACCTTTGTATCGCTGGACTCCGACTCCCTTATCTCCCATCTCGAGCATAATTCTGCGCATATCATCCTCGGTATAGGCGTACATCTCCTGCTTTCCTTTTGCAATCCTGTAGAGGGGAGGTTGCGCCAGATACACATACCCGGCTTCAATAAGGGGAAGCATGTACCGGTAGAAGAAGGTCAGAAGCAATGTTGCGATATGGGCTCCATCGACATCTGCATCGGTCATGATTATGATGTGATGGTATCGTGCCTTCTCAAGATCAAAAGTTTCCCCGACTCCGGTTCCAATTGCTGATATAAGAGCCTGAATCTCGTTGTTCTTGAGGATCTTGTGAACTGTTGCTTTCTCAACGTTCAGGATCTTACCACGGAGTGGGAGGATTGCCTGGAACCGTCTGTCACGTCCCTGTTTGGCGCTGCCACCTGCAGAATCTCCTTCCACAATATACATTTCACTCTTTTCAGGAGCACGCTCAGTGCAGTCTGCCAGTTTACCGGGCAGGCCGGATGAATCAAGAGTGCTTTTTCGTCGGGCAAGTTCCCTCGCCTTTCGTGCCGCCTCCCGAGCCTGAAATGCTAATACTGCCTTTTCAATGATGGCACTGAGATCCTTGGGGTGCTCCTCGAAGTACTCACAGAGTGAAGCGTAGACCAGCGAGTCAACTATACCCTTGACCTCGCTGTTCCCGAGTTTCATCTTGGTCTGTCCTTCAAACTGGGGATTTGCCATCTTCACCGAGATGATGCAGGTCAGACCTTCACGAACATCCTCTCCCTTGAGTGAGAAGTTCGGGTCTTTGATCGCCTTGTTCTCCTTGCCCATCTTGTTGATGGCCTTGGTGAGTGCTGATCTGAATCCCTCAAGATGTGTTCCACCTTCGCGGGTGTTGACACTGTTGACGTATGTGAAGATCTTTTCAGAAAATGAGTTTGTATACTGGAATGCGATATCCACCTCGACCTTGTTCTCGAGGTCACTCTTCTCAAGTGCTATCACACTTTCGTGGATTGGCGGGATGTCCTTGTTTAAAAACCTGACATACTCGGTGATACCACCGCTATATGAAAAGATTTCACTACATTCATTCCAGTCTTCACATCGCTGGTCGCAGATTTTAATTTTGATACCACTGTTCAGGAATGCAAGTTCACGCATCCGGTGAGCAAGTACATCATAATCAAACTCGACGGTATCAAAAATTGAGATGTCAGGTTTGAAGGTGACAATAGTACCGGTGACTGCCACCTTGTAAGCCCTTAGGAAATCCTCACGGTTCTCCGGAGCATCAGAAGGGAGTGAACCGTACCTGCGTATGTACCGCTGTCCGAGTTCCTCCAGTGATTCTTCACGGGTGGTCATCTCCTGGATAACTCCCCCGCGTGAAAACTGCATCTCGTATTCTTTACCTTCTTTCCAGACCTTTGCGGTTAATTTGATAGAAAGAGCGTTGACAACCGAGACACCAACACCATGAAGACCACCAGAGACCTGGTAGGTATCTTTGTCAAATTTTCCACCAGCATGGAGAACAGTCAGCACTGTTTCAAGAGCACTTTTGTTGTTGTTCTCCTTCATCGGATCGATCGGGATACCCCGGCCGTTATCCTCAACACTGACGCTCCCGTCCTGGTGTATGATAATATCTATCTGGTTACAGTATCCGGCAAGTGCCTCGTCGATAGAGTTATCAACAACTTCGTATACCAGGTGATGAAGACCCCGTGTATCGGTAGAACCTATATACATTGCCGGGCGTTCACGTACCGGTTCAAGCCCCCGCAATATTTTGATATTTCCAGAATCGTACGTGTCTGACAAACTGAACCCCCATTCAAAATGGAATAGTTACGATAGTACCCTATTCTATCGCCGTCTGGAGACTTAAATATCAGGTTTATTTTTTCGATATTGGGCCTTCAGGTAGCAAAAAGATTCATAAAAGTGTTGATGATCATCAGAAGTGGTCATCATGGTATAAGAGGGATATCCCTTGATCCTGTCTAGCAGACCGGCTGTGTGTACTGGGGATCCCTCATTGATTTTACAAGGAAGTATCCAACCACTCCAAAGGTGATGATCGGTGAGACAAAGGTTGGGACATGAACACCGAATGAATCGATGATCATGATACATCCCAGGCAGAGGATCGAGTACATCGCCCCGTTCTTCAGGAATCGGTACCGCTTGATGCGATCAACATTGCTCACGGTGAGCTGCCGTACGACGATCGCACCTAGAGCATTTCCGACCAGAATAAGGGGGACAGACATCGTGAATGCGAAAGCGCCGAGTACTCCATCTATCGAGAATGTGGCATCAATGACCTCAAGATAAAAGATCTTGCTGATGTCAGACATGTTTCCTCCGATAAGTTCCTTTTCCTGCGCCTCTGCATTCTGTCTGAATCCATGTACGATAAAGAAGGCACTTGACCCGACCACTGCCCCGAATGCCATCAGCGGATGTTGCTCAAGAGCAAACCACACGATAAGGGCCAGTAATATGGAGACGATGGCAAAGAACCAGACACCTTTGGACTCGAGATACTTCTCTCCCTTCAGTCCGTACTCTTTATCCTCAAGGAACAGCCAGTGGAGGAAAAGGAAGATAAGGAATATACCCCCGCCGATGAGAAGCATCGGTGAAGATGCTTCTATGGCCTCTTTGATCTCCGGGCTGTCACTGAACATTGCGGTAAAAACTTCCCATGGACTCAGGGAAGGTGTTGCAGCCCAGACCAGAATAAGCGGAAGCAGACCCCGGACCACAAAGACTGCAAACAGAATTCCCCAGAACAGGAACCATCGCCGAAATTGAGGCTTCATCGTTGAGAGGACTTCTGCATTGATGATAGCATTATCAATGCTCGATATTATCTCAAAGAGACAAAGACCGAAGATGATCAGGATGATAGATACAATATCCACAAATATACATTCGATCTGAAGATCTATTAATCTCCCTGATAGGTGATCATATCATCACGAATGAGAAGTGGAAAGATCCGAGTAAATATAAATAGTCCTGATCCTATCCATTTGTATGAACTATCGCTCACTCTTCATGTTGTTTCTGGTTGCCGGATTCATATTCTCTGCCGGATGTATCTCTTCCAAGGATGGTCAGACACAGTCAGCCCAGGAAACACAAGCAACCCTGACACCCTCAACCCAGGCCACGGTAGCCAGTGAGGCTGAGAAGTCTGTTACTCCAGGATCAGATACAAAAACTCCTGCAACAATGCAATCACCGTCTTCTACTACGGTTGGAACCACCTCTTCAACAATTGTGAAAGCCCCTGACATGGCAGGATTCATATCAGACAGTTTCCCCAAGGTCACCGATACTTATATTGCAATAAAAAAATCCAGAGGAGCGCTTGACTGGAAGAAGGTCCAGGAGCAGGCTCTGGCTCTGCAGATCCAGGTTCAGGATCTGAAGAAGACATATCTGCTCGACGTACCGAATCCTGAAAAGACAGTCTTCCCAGGACTTAACAGCAGAGAGCAGATCGTGTTCCTGAAATATATCAGGTACCTGAACGACATGGAGAGTTTTGCAACCAACCTGAAGAATGCCGTCTACTACCAGGAGAAGGGTGGCGATCCTGACTCTCTACAGACTGCTCACCGGTATCAGAATCTGGCTGATCAGTTTGAGAAGCAGGCAATAGCCGAGGTGAAGACAATATCAGATTATTGTACCGATTTTAAGTATTCATTCATGAACCCGGTATCGGTTCAGGAATATCGGTACGTGTAATCTCTTCTCTTCTATTTTTCGAGAGCAAGGCTGGCACGTGAAATCCCGGTGCCAAACCGGACTAGATTTTATGTGAACCGTACAGTTCCGTCAGTGCCATTCACTTCAGCGAATGTTCCGGCCGGAAGATCTGTGAGAGGAACAGTAAGGCGATCAACCATGGGAATATGCCCGATGATTGCACCGACAGCAATGATCGTCTCGGCTTCTGTATTAATGATCGCAGCAGGTGCATGACCACTTCTGGACAATGCATAGAGAATGTAACTCCCGACCGTCGAACCCTTTCCGTACTCAAATGCAAGAACAGTGCCGGTGATATCTTTTCCTTCAAGAGGATGCCCTTTCTCCATCACGACACCGGTCTCCGGGTCTACTCCGGATAGAAATGAGATTGGATCCGGGCCGATGAGTAACGGTCCTTCTGCTGTTCCTTTGGAAATTCCCCGCCCTTGAAGAATCATATCCTGAGTGTATGAGGTATTCCCGGAAATATGCTATCCTGTTCTGGCATATTTGGAAAAACGGAAACCGACCATCCAAAAAAATTGTCTAATCCGAATCAGACGGTGAACCTTCCCATCTCCTGTGAGATCCTATTTACTGATTCGGCCTGACTGGTTATCACCTGTGAGATCTGGTCGAGTGCTGCAGAGGCTTCTTCGCTTGCTGCCGCAGATCCAATAGCCTCTTTGGCAGTCTGTTCGATCAGGGCTCCAACCTCATTTACACTTGCCGTAATCTCCTGGACCGATGCGGCCTGTTCCTGGGTGGCTCCAGCTACTTCGCCCATATGAGAACTGATATCATTGATCGATTTCACGATATCACTGAAGACAGCAAGGCTTTCTGTTACTGCAGCGCTTCCCGCCTTTACTTCCTCTGATGATCCCTCCATCGCCTCATTAACTTCTTTTGACATCTGCTGGAGAGTTCCAATAATTCCTGCTATATTCTCGGCAGACTTTTGTGACTCAAGGGCCAGGGATTTCACTTCATCAGCTACAACGGCAAACCCAAGGCCTGCATCACCTGCACGAGCAGCCTCGATTGCAGCATTTAATGCAAGGAGATTTGTCTGGTCAGCGATGTCACTTATCACCTTCACAATCTTTCCAATTTCACCCATCTGCCGCGAAATATCACTGATCATGGCATCTGTTTTTCCAAACGAGGATATTATCCCCTGCATTCCTTCTTCGGCACGTTTGGCCTGCTCTGCTCCATGATTAGAAAGGTCCACTGCTTCAAGACTAAGACCTGAAACCTGCTCTGCCTTTCCTGCGACTGATGAAACAGCAGTGGAGAGATCCTCCATTGCAGTAAGGACTTGTTTAACTCCTTCACCGCTGTGCTCAGCAAGTTCGCTCACCTTGTTTGAACTCTGTGCAAGAACTCCTGAACTTGCGGTAACTTCTTCAACGCTGGCACTTGTCTCCTCCATGCCTGATAACAGTAGTTCTACCTGGCGCTGAACTTCGGATATCGCATCTGAACCTTCGGCACCGATCTGGTCCATGGCATCCCTGAACCCGGTGAAATCACCGGCAACCTGCAGGCCGGGATCAAACCGGTCAGTGTAGACGCCTTTACTGTATGAGCCAGCCAGCCGCATCGACTCCTGAACCGGAGTCACTACGGCATCGAGCGTCATGTTGATCCCTCTGATTATATCCTGGTAATTTCCTTTGAATGATTCCGGCTCTCCACGTATCGATAGATTTCCTTTGGAAGCTGCATCAGTTAATTTAGAGATCTCATTCACCAGGGAATCAAGGGCGGATATAGTCGTGTTGAGGGCGGGAGTTATCTCATCGGCATCATCACGGCTCTTGACCAGATCTGTCCTGACACCATCTGCGATATCTTTCATCTTTCCTATGATATCATGCTGGAGTGAATCAGCAAAGTTGTCCATGGTCCGTGCCATAACACCAACTTCGTCTTTGCGGACCAGATTAAGCCGCATGCCGAGTTTCCCAAGCGAGAGGTGCTCAAGCATTGTAACAGTCTGGGAAAGTGGCTTTGTGATACTCCGCGTCAGATAAATGCCAAGGGTGATACCGACAACTGCTGCCAGAATGGTCAGCAGAATCATCGCCATCATGGCAAAGTCAGAGTCTTTATCCTCAGTCTTCTTGAGTTCATCAGCCCGGTCAAGATTGGTCTTACGCAGTGAGGTCATTGCAACATCTATCTCACCCCTGGCTTTTGCTGTCGCACTTCCCGCAGCTATACCCGCAAGTGCCGAATCAGTCTGCCCGGCCGAGATATTTGTCAGGACATTACCCACCTCACTCTGGTATGCACCCCACGCTTTCTCGAAATTTTTTACCTGCTGCTCTTCATCACCGACGAATTTCTTCTGCTTGTACAGGGCGATTTGGGAGTTGATCACATCTATGGCATCCCTGGCCTTCTTCAGACTGGCCTCTCTCTCATCTGGAAGAAGAATCGCTTTGTAGGCTTCTCCCCTGATCATCTGAAGAGATGCCTCTATCTTGCCCAACTGGTCAGTTGGAAGAAGACGATCCTGATAGATCTCATTCATCATCGAGTCCATATTAGAGATAAAAAAGTACCCGATAACTGAGATGATCACCGCTATTCCAACAACGATGAGGAAACCGCTGATGAGTTTCTTTCCGATTTTAATGTCATCAATAAACATGATCCTCTCCTCACCGAACCCTTCGCGACTGGAATCAGTGCGGCTCTCCCGGTGGATGTGATGACATTACGGATATTTCTATAAATAGATATCGTGGATAAAAAAGGAAAGGATTAGTAAGATGTGTGTACCTGGATAGGCCCCGGTAGATGTATGGGAATGTTACACTTTCATCTGAATATATGTCAGCAGGGTCGTATTGTTCCTGTCAGTCATGGTGAGGTTCTTATCATGACCTGATACCATTGCCACCTGTTCAAGGAGTTTGAGATAGACAGATTCAGTCTCCATGGTTGCCTGATCCTGACAGGCCATTCGGGTTCCTACAATCTTCGAGAACGAAAGACTGGTTCCTGATAGATTATAATGGCCGGTATATGGATTGCATCCGGATACTCCGGTTACCTCATTATCCTTTCCAAATAGTGCGGAAATTTTCGTATTGTTAGTGAGCCGGACTGGTATTCCATCCTTCCGAAGGTATGATGTCAGGTACCATGCGGTATTCTCAAGAGTTTTATTTGCTGTAATCGGGGATATCGTATATTTTCCCAGGATATTCTCAAGATGTTCTATTACTGGTTCAAGTAGTACAGGGATCGATCCGTTTGATGCTTTGATGGTCTGATTTTGATACCTGATGGTATAGATAACAGCATTGGGGGAGGGATTGACAGGCAAAGCCTGGGGTTTAACAGTTGTAAAATTGGCCCTGGTGCACAGGCTTGTGAGGTTATCCATCTCCGAGTCTGAGAGGTTGATGAATTGAATCTGTGTCCATTTTGTTACCTCACCGTGCTTATCAGCAAATATCTTCAGTTCTTCATATGAACCAGTAGTTCCTGCTGCCTTCTCGAATGATATGAGAGGTTCTGATCTGTTGGATATCCTGCTTCCTGCTACCGGTTCGATCGATATTATGTGTACCGGATCTCCTGCCATTATTACAGATACCATGTCGTGAACAGGTTGTAACTGGTACGAAACTATGGTTCCGTTTACCTTGAGATCAGGAGGAAGAGAAAGCGGCTGGTAGTGATGGCCTCTGTCGTCTCTGATTGTATATGCCCCTCCTTCAAGATCCTGAAAAAGTATTACTCCTGTTCCGGATATGATTGGAACGGTGGTTTCTATCACATCCGGTTTTCTGGTTGAACCATTTGATCCGGACTCAGATCTGTTATCTGCCACCTGAGTGGTGTGTGTTGTAATCACTGATTGAACTGGTGTTTTTCCGCTCTGATCTGTTGAAAGACATGCAGAAAAAAGACAACTTACAGCCAGAACCAGAACAAGACTGACAAGAAGAAACTTAATCCGTCCCATGATACTCACCGATTACCATAAGGTTACCCTGACTGCTATGAGAGTCTTCTGGTAAAAATAGTATTCCTAGCGAAGAGATATCTTCGCAGGTCTGTGAATTTTTCAGGAAGGACAATGAGTCTGGGTTCTGAACAACCCGGCAGGAATATGGATCTCAAACCGTGCTCCCTTTCCAGGTACTCCTGTCTCACTGATGGTAAGTCCGGTTGAGGTGAGTATCTCATGAACCAGAAAGAGACCGAGACCTGTGTTATGCCCGACACCCTGGAGAAAAATTCGTTCTTTCTCATCAGGTAAAATTCCCACACCATTATCCTGGAGGATGAGGGTGAGTGAACTGCCTTCATGTCTGGCATACATCCTGATACAACTGACATGTCCGCCATGCCTGAGTGAATTCTCCATCAGGTTATATAGGGCACGGGAGAAGAGAGGATCCGTCCTGACAGATATACCTGAAACAAGGTTTTCAGTAGTGATACCATCTAGGGGCAGTTGTGCTGCAGCCTGATCAAAAGCAGTACCTGCATCTATCCATTCACTCTCACGTATTCCGAGACTCTGGTAATCACGGGTGAATTCGATGAGATACTTGATGCCATCAACTGCATTCTGTGCCTGACTGATGGTATTTGCAATGTTTGTTTCATTCACGTCTTCATCGCTGACGATATCCAGAAATCCGCCAAGGGTTGTAAGCTTGTTTAGAATATCGTGTCTTGTAAGATCTGACAACAGTTGAAGGCGGTGATTCTTCTGCATCAGAGCTTTATGCACTTCCTTGTACGCAGAGATGTCCCGTCCGATTATCTGAATACCGTTATACTGCCCGTCATGATAGATCGGGACTCCACGCATATCCAGTGAGACATACCCGCCATCCCTGCAGCGTATCTGTATCTCAAAATGAGTCAGAGGCTTGCCATCAGAGACCTCCTCCTGCATGCGGGAGATCTTCTCCTGATCGGCCTTAGAGAATACCTCCATCCGAAGAGGTTTTCCAAGGACCTGCGAGATATCATATCCAGTCATCTCATAAAAAGAAGGCGAGATATAGATCGGAATAAACCGGGCATCGAGCATTATGATGAGGTCTTCACTCCTCTCAACCAATCCCCGGTATCTTCCTTCACTCATCTTGAGTTCGTCTTCTGTGATTCTGATCTGTTCATACGCTGCAGCCAGTTCATAGTTCTTCTTCTGAAGGATCTCTTCCGTGTTCTTTCTTCTGACGATCCCCCACATGCCATTCATGAGAAGACTGAGCTGGCGGACATCCTCGTCATTGTACTCCTCGAACTTATTGGTAACCCCTGCAACCATCACGATGTTGTCCCCATCAAAGACCGGGATATTCATGTGACGCTTGAGGGGGATATCTATCGGGAGAACTCCTTTCCTATCAGCTGCACCTGATGCATAATCGTTGGTAATTACAGGCTGGCGTTGCCTGACTGCCTCACCCCAGAGGCCGGTATTTTTTACCTGGTATGAGAGAGGTTTTTCAGAAACCCTACAATCATTGATTGTTCGCTCTGACCAGGAGTACATCGTCAGCGTATACTCGTCATCACTCACGAATGCGAGGTACCCATACTGGCTCTCGGTTATTGTTACGGCACTCTCAAGAGCGAAATCAGTGATCTCTTTCAGGCTTTTATCCCGTATTGCATAGAGCCCTATCATTGCCTCAAGCCTGATCTCGTTCAACATCCTGCTCTTCTCTTCACGTTTCCTGGCACTGATATCCCTGACTATTGCCTGAAGAAGCGTATGGCCGTGAATATCAATCTGACTCATCGTAACTGCAGTATCGATGATTGATCCGTCTGGCCTGGTAAACTGCCATTCAAAAACAGGAATTTCCCCGGATAATGCCCTGAAAATATTTAGTTCAAACAGATCCTTTGCAGTAAGGCCGTCTGGCTGTACCGGGGTAGAGATCTGGGAGGGAGCGGTGCTGATAACTGTCTCACGATCCCTGCCAAGGAGCGTGATTCCCCGCTGGTTACTGTCCACGATCCGGTCATGATCGAGGATGAATATTGCCTCTCCTGCCGACTCAAAGAACTGCCTGAAGGTCGCCTCACTCTCTCTGAGTTTGGTGGATGCACTACGGGTAGAGACCGCCTTTTTGATCTTGTGAGCCAGTTCTGTAAACTGTGCCCGTGGATCTCCACCTTTCTGGAGATAAAAGTCTGCCCCGCTGTTGAGGGCTTCGATGACGATCTCCTCTCTTCCTCTCCCGGTAAAGAGAATGAAGGGAAGATCCGGCCAGCTGGATCGTACCTCTCGCAGGAGCATTATTCCGCTCATGTTAGGCATCTCGTAGTCTGATACTACTGCGTCATATTCTCCTGCCTGAAGTTTACTGAAAGCCTCTCTTCCTGACTGTGCCACATGTATCTGAAAATCACCCAGTTTTTCAAGAAACATCCGCCCGATATCAAGGAGCACCGGTTCATCATCAACGAGTAAGACTGATATCATATTTTGAGATATTTGCCGCTATATGTTGGCTTACGTCCTATATAGCCGATATGATTAGACCATTAGCGAAAATACTATCTATTTCTCATACAAAAATGGGTATGAGCGGCATGATTAGCATACCCGGGTTCTGTACGGCTGGTAAAATTGTGTTGGTTGGGCTTGGGATGCTCTTCCTGTTTGGAAGTCGGGATAGAGAGAGAAAAATCGAAAATATTGTATGGAGTGTCCCGATTCCTCCGGATCTTCTCTCACGCCTGCGTGATTTCTCGCCTGTTGCTATATCGAAAACATCAGGAATATACCTCGACGATGTTTTTGATATTCTGAAAGGAACCAGGCCCAGAACTGCTCCTGAAGTCATCGAAAAACTGACCAAAACCATAGAGATCCTTCAAAAGCGTGATGCAGAGCTCGAGAAAGAAGCTGCAAGGATTGGATTTATAATCAAAGGTTTTGATGCAATCGAGCAGCGCGAACATGAGAAACGCGATCAACCGAAGCGGCTTGGCGGTAAAGAAGAAAAATAAACTCCACTCAGAACTCTTTTATTTTTGATGCCTGTGTCTGTGATGAATATCAGGGCGGTGGGGATGCTCATGGGATATCTCCTCATGAGAATGCAGATGTGAATGAGATCGCAAGTTGACCTCTTCTTTTTTGAACAGGTCACCGGTATGAAGATGCTGATGATGCCCGTCATCATGGGTGTGCCTGAGTTCGTGAATAAGTGGTGGGTGATGGTGTTGATGGATGTGTGTCTCGGTGAAGATGAGGTACATTCCGATGAGCATCATGATGAATGCAGATACAAAAGAGTAGCCGGGCCATTCCCTGAAGATCAGGAACGAGAAGATGATACCAAATATCGGGTTAATGCCAAAGAGCGATCCTGCCTGTGAGATTCCAAGGTTACGCATACTGAGCAGATACAGGATCATGGGCAGTCCGCTATAGCAGAAAAAACCCAGGAGCATTCCGCCAATAACTCCGGAAAAAACTGGCAGAGGTTCGCCAGCAAGATAAGCTCCTACAAGAAGCACCGGGAGGGCGATAACACCTTTAGCAACTTGAATCTGAACCGGATCCCGGTCTGACAGGGATCTGTTCCATCCTGCCTCAAATCCCCAGAATATACAGGTGAGCAGTATCCCCAGGATCCCGGGAGTTATATGTAACCTGAGATCAGAGGTGAATGAGAGTTCATACATCCGATTGTGATCAGGGAAATCGCAATCCATATCCTGGAAGATACAGCCTCTCTGAAGAAGAGAACTGCAATGACAGTGTTGGTTACTGCAACAAAACTGGTGAGGAGCGATGCTTCAGGTGCCAAGATGTACTGAAGACTTACAAGGAGCATAGCAGGCGCCAGAATTGAACCGAATATACTTGATGCAGTGAGCGCAGGAAGATTTCGAAGCACCAGAGGTGCTTCAGTTGTATCATATTTTCCTATATGCCGGTTTCTGATTAGAGCAAATACTCCCATACCGGTTATGGTTCCCGCGTACATCAGAGCACAGATGGTTAATGGTCCAGCATCTGCAAGAATTAATTTTGAAACAGGTGTGCTGATGCTGAAAAGCATTGCAGCAACAATTACAAAGATCAGAGGTGCATGATTCGATTCTACTAATCGGGTAATTGGTGAAGAGGTCAAGATAGATCCCGTAGATTTCCCCTCAATTTCTATGTTGAGTCATAAATAAAGCACGTGGAACAGCATCGACAGACTCATTAAAGTAGACTTATAATGTAAGGTATCTGCCCCTTCGCCAACATTGTGTTGTCAATATAATATGTGGGTTCTGCAATGGTATTCCAATCAGTCAAGCGATTTATCGGGAAGTTCAGACTTCGTACTGTCCTTACAGTCTCGTTGGTTATACTACTGATCTGTGCCATGGGGATTACATGGCTTCTTGCGTACCTTAATACTCAGTATACAACATCAGATCTAGCGAGCCAGTTAGAGGGTGAGATATCAGACCGGATAGTTCAACATCTTGATGTCTATCTTGAAACCCCACACCTCGTAAATTCGCTCTGTCTGGACAGCATAAAGTACGGTGGAATTGATGTACACGATAACGCTGTCCTCGAGAAATATTTCAGATCTCTCTCATATCGGTTTCCTACAGTCGAATCCATATGCTATGCAAATGAAGAGGAAGGTAACTATACGATTATCTCTTCAGTAGGAGCACCGGGAATTGTAAATGGAACTGACCGATATCTTGGATTCTCAAGAGCAAGCACCAACTTCTCTTTTGTAGAATATCTTACTGACAGTGAAGGCCGGTTCATCAGTAAGACTGTTGAACCTGTTCCGTACGATCCCAGGAACCGGCCCTGGTACAAGGCTGCAGTAACTGCTGGCAGATCTACCTGGACCCCTATCTACATGTGGGTTGAAGGGATTGTAAGCCAGGATGCAGTTGTCCCGGTCTATTCAGAAAAAAATAACCTTCTCGGAGTCCTGGACACATCGCTGACACTCGGAGGTATTGGAGAATTTCTACAGGGTCTTCGGATATCAGATCATGGACAGGCCTTTATTATTGAAAAATCAGGGCTCCTTGTTGCCTCGTCCGGATCAGGTGAACCATATATTAAAGAGAATGGAACCCTGGTGAGGTTATCTGCCCTCAACTCAAGCGATTCAGTTGTACAATCAACAAGCCGGTACCTGATAGATCATGTAAATAATCATGCTACTATCACCTCTCGTGAACAGTTTCAGTTTGATGCCAACGGAGTCCGCGAATGGGTGCAGGTTTCACCATATCAGGATACCCATGGTCTGGACTGGCTGATTGTGGTCGTCATACCCGCATCAGATTTCATGGCAAAGGTTGATGCCAACAATAACCTGACAATCCTTCTCATCATTGGATCAGTGCTTGGAACTATCCTCCTCTGTGTAGGACTTGCACGCTGGATTACCAAGCCGGTTTTATCACTGAACAGGTCTGCCCGATCTCTGGCCAAAGGAGACTGGACTGACTGGGTTGATCTTGATCGTCACGATGAGATCGGCGAACTCTCCGAGTCATTCAAGCAGATGGCTGATCAGTTACAGTCAACATTTACATCCTTAAAAACCAGTGAAGAACGATACATCCGTCTTTTCCAGTCCTCAGCAGATGCCATCATTCTCTTCGACAAATATGTCCTTGTCCAGATGAACCGGGCAGGAGAGGAGATGTTTGGGATCTCTCGAAAAGAAGCACCAGGAAAGGATGTAAGAATCCTGTTCGATAACCTTGGACCTGGAATTGGTGAGATGATTCGACTGGGATCAGAACCTGAGAGCGGGTATCTTGACCGGACCATCTCTCGTATAAGTAACGGTAAAGAGCAGTTTATGAATATCCGCCTTACCCGGATTCCAGCAGAGGGACGATCCTTAAGCCTGGTACATATCAGGGATATTACTGATCAGCGGATGGCAATCATCACGTTTGCAGAGCAGGAAGCCCTACAGGAATCCTACTCGCAGATAAAAACAATTCTGCAGTTTCTTCCGGATCCAACCTTTGTCATTGATGCTGAGGGGAGGATCATCATCTGGAACCGGGCAATTGAAAAACTAACCGGAAAATTCTCTGCTGAGATGATCGGGAAGAATAATTATGCACATTCTGAAGCTATTCACAATACGAATCAGCCGATTCTGGTAGATATTGCACTCACTTCAAAGAAGTATGAGGGCAGTTATGATGGCAGTTTTTACCCTGATATCGAGCGTTCCGGTGATCTACTGAAGACAAGCTTCCGGACCGATCTTTCAGGCGAGGTGAAATATTTCTCCTGCCTTGCAGCTCCTCTCTATAACAAGAAAGGAGAGATCATCGGAGCCATCGAATCTATACGGGATATTACGTCACATAAGATGGATGAAGAGGCTCTTTTGATCGCCAATAAGAAGTTAAACCTCCTCTCCAGTATCACCCGTCATGATATAATTAATAAAATCATGATTACGAAAGCCCATCTCTTTCTTCTCGAAGAGACCCCTCTTACGCAGGAACAGTCCGAATCGGTCACAGCAATCAGACGTTCCATGGCAGAGATTGAACATTTTGTAGCCTTTACCAAAACCTATCAGGAGTTAGGATTAAAGGTCCCGGTCTGGCAGGATGTCGGGAAGACCTGCAGAAAGGCTGCAAAGGATGTTGACCTGGGTTCTGTGATTATTCACAATACCATAACCGGCATCTCAATCCTTGCTGATCCTTTATTAGAAAAGGTCTGTTACAACCTTATCGAGAATGCCATCAGGCATGGAGAAGGTCTCACTGAGATCACCATCGCTGCAGAAGAAAAACCTGAAGGGCTCATAATATCTGTTGAAGATAACGGCTCCGGTGTTCCTGATGAGAACAAGGAGATCATATTTGAACGTGGATTTGGAAAAAATACCGGATACGGATTGTTTTTGACCAGAGAGATCCTCTCAATATCTGATATTGTCATCTCTGAACGTGGTACGTTTGGGACCAGTTGCAGGTTTGAGATCCTGGTTCCAAAAGGAAAGTTCAGGTTCAGTTCAGAATAAAAATTATACTCCTGTGTCATACAGGAGTGAGTAAAACCTGCTCGTCATCAGAGAGATAAAAGGGCCAAGGAACAGACTCAAAATCCATCCAATAATCCAGCCAGCAATCGGAACGATGGCGAGGACAAGTTCTATGATGGTTATGATTATGATCAGGAAGAAGACAACAACCATCAGAGCGATGATAGAGACGATGTAGTGAACCCATCCAATCCTCCCGATGGTTGCCATGATCTCCCCGATGGCAAATGCCTGACCCATCTCACCTGTTCTTGCAAACCTGACTGATCCGATGATGCCAAGGAGCCCGAAGATAATTGCCAGGATGATGGTGATGACAAGACCTGTGATCACTCCGCCAACAATCGGAAGTATTGAGGCAAAGGTGATCTCTTCTCCAGAGCTGATGATCCCGATGATGGCATATCCCACCGTTGCGATGAATGCGAGCATCGGTATGATCATATACACGATGTTGATTACACACAACTTGATCCCATCGATAAACAGGCTGAAAAAAGATTCATCTTCATATACTGGTTCAACTCCCCTCATGACACGCACGGTGTAACCGTACATTACCGGGAAGATGATCGAGCTGACGACCAGCATGATCCATCGCACCCATTTTCCAAAGAGGGCATCCTGAGCAAAGCCCCAGGAATCACTTAAGGCATCGCTAATTCTCATAATCTCACCGCGTGATGCTGATAGTATGCTGCTTCTGTTATTTGATGACTCGTATCACGGAAGTGTATGCGTGTATCTTCCCTTCCCGGATCTCTTATCTCTCTCATTATCAGGGAAACTCGTGAATTGCCGGGTAGATAAAAAAGTATTTGATCTGTATGACACACCTGCCATGCACCCATGCTGCGAAAATCTATATCATCTCTCGTAAGGATGAACTGTGTCCCCAGAAACGGGGTAAAGGTGATATGAGTAATCATATCCTGTCTGGTCAGGGTTTTTTGCCTGATCCCGGGTAGCTGTTCCAAATCGGACTGTTCAGGACCACAAGTCAGGTCATGTCTGATACCGTCACTGATTTGATCTGTCAGGGAGAATGCGCAGATAAACGTGGGAGTCAAAAGAAGTCAGGGCAGTATGACTGTGCAATCCAGTCCGGGCAAGTTTGAGGAGGTAAAAATAATGTCAGTCATGATAACGGGTCAGGAGTTCAGTGCCCCTGACAGAACTGTGATTATCACAAATCCCTACACCGAGATAACAATGCATCAGGCACTTGAGATGCAGATGGCAGGTAATTATGAGAAAGCTCTCGAGATGTATGATCAGGTACTACAGATGGAACCTGCACATGCCGGTGCCCATCATGCCAAAGGAAACACCTATGATCTCATGGGCAGATACAATGAAGCAATCTCCTGCTATGATTCAGCGCTCGAATGCGATCCCTTCAATTCAGAGACATGGTACAACAAAGGTGTTACGCTTCGAAAGATGGGATGCGATGATGAAAGTGCAGAATGTATGATTCAGGGAGTATCCCGCTCTATCTGAACTTTTTTCTCTCGTGATAGTTCTGATCCGATCGTGGTGTGTCGTAATTCTTTATTGTCCTGAATACTTATCCTTCAAATAGTTAGGCAATCAAAATATTTGGTCGCATGATAATGTTACATTCTGATTATGGAGTGAATAATTGTGTCTGAACCTTCTCCTCTTATTGATGAGTTAAATGAGGGATTAGTGGAATTTTTTGATAGATTCTCTTCATGGGAAAGTTCAATCATAGAGGCAGGTCATCTGAAGATCGCTGATGCTCATGCGATCGAAGTTCTTGGGCATTACGGACGGATGAACATGAAGGAATTAGCGGGAAGACTGGGTCTCACCACCGGTACAACCACGATGACTGTTGATCGGCTTGAACGAGGAGGGTACGCGTGCAGGATCAGGGCAGAGCATGATCGTCGTTCGTACATCATCGAGCTCACATCATCTGGATGCGAAGCATATGAAGAACATCACCGTCATCATTTGAGTCTGGCTGAAGAGATCTCGTCCATTCTCGGCGAAAAAGATTCAGAATTATTTGTGGCCATTCTCAGAAAGATAAACGAGAATATCTGAGCATGACATCAGAATCTTCTTCATGTTTGGATACAGGTTGCAGCAGTACCTGTTGCAGTTGTGCCTCAATACAATCAGAATCGGCATATCGAAAGGAGATTCTTCTTGTATCTGGATCAGCATTGTTCCTTCTGATTACCTTTATTGCAGAAGTATATGCAGCAGATAAACCACTCATCGGAACCTGTGCTGCTCTTATCTCACTTGGTCTGACTGCAATTCCCATCCTGTACGAAGCAGTTTCCGGGTTGGTTCGAGGTCAGAGAAACGTCTGTGAACTTGCAGCCCTTGCTATCATCGGAGCAGTTATTATCGGTGAGTATACGACGGCAGCTGAAATATCACTCATTCTTGCTATAGGTGAGTTGGTAGAATCATATGTGTACGCCAGATCACAGAAAGATATCGAAGGTATTATTAAACGACATGCCAGGACCGGACATGTCATTAAGAACGGTGAAACCGTTTCTGTTGATGTGAACCTGATCCAAGTCGGTGATCTGGTAGTTGTCAGGCCAGGTGATATTGTCCCGATCGATGGAATAATCAGGGAAGGTCAGTCAGGACTCGATGAATCCTGTTTAACCGGAGAGAGTCTTCCAGTTCTCCGTAAAACTGGGGAATTTGTCAGTTCCGGGAGTGTGAATCTTGACGGGGTGCTTCTCATCGAGGCAATCAGAATGTCATCTCAGTCAACATATGCACAGGTTGTGGATCTTGTGCATAATGCAGGACTTCGCAGGCCTCCCTCTCATCCGTTCATCGATCGGTTTTCGCGTTGGTACACACCGCTTATGTTGGTTATTGCCGGAATTGTCTTTGTCTGGAGCAGGGATATTGTCCGTGCTATAGCGGTGCTGATAGTAGCATGCCCCTGTGCCATTCTTCTGGCAACACCATCTGCAGTTCTGACTGCCATTGGGCATGCGGCTAAGAGAGGAATTCTCATCAAAAAAGGTGAGTACCTTGAGATTTGCCATGATATATCAGCAGTAATCTTTGACAAGACCGGAACACTATCTACCGGGGTGATGAATGTTTCAGATATCCTGCCTGCACCAGGTTTTACAAAGCATGATCTTCTGGAGGTTGCAGGTCCTGCTGAACAGTCATCTCCACACCCGACAGGAAAAGCAATTGTCAGAGCTGCACAGCAGGCAGGAATTTCTCTTCCAATACAGGGATCAGGAAGACAGTATCCAGGAGAAGGGGTTGAGGATGAACGTGAAGGTGAACTGATACATATCGGTACCCGGGGTTTTCTGGAGACCAACAGAGTAATAATCCCGAAAACCGTTTATGTTGACGGAACGGGAGGAGAGACCGCTGTGTTTATTGCAAAGAACAGATTGTTTCTCGGCACGATCCTGATCCGCGATGAGATCCGTGAAGAATCAGCCGGTGTCATAGAAAAAATCAGATCTTCAGGCATCCGGACTATTGCTGTTCTGACAGGTGATTCACCACAGGCAGCAGCCATAATCGGGGATAAATGTGGTCTTTCCGGTGATTCTATATACACTGGACTTCGCCCTGATGAGAAACAGAAGTTTATCGAGAAACTGCAGGCAGATGGAGAAAAGGTCTGTTTTGTGGGAGACGGTACTAATGACGGTCCGGCGCTCGCAGGATCAGACCTTGGGATCAGTATTGCAAGCAGGGAAGATACGGTAGCTCTGGAGACAGCTGGTGTCGTGCTTATGCAGGGCGGCTTGAGTCATTTACCTGGTTTTCTTGAACTTGGCAGAAAGACCCGGAACATCATAATCACAGGTGTCACTCTTGCACTGAGCCTGAACTTCATCATGATAGCCGGAGCCTCTGCCGGAGTTATCTCTCCTGCAATTGGTGCAATTGGGCATCAGATCTCTACAATTGCAGTCCTTCTGAACTCTCTCAGAATAAGGAAGGGATTATGGTGATCTATTTCTGAAGTTTGGAGATAATTTTACGAAACAGGTTCCGCTTCAAATACAATCATTATATGCGGTACCATAAGAAACGGGTGAAGATATGAATAATCCACAAACATCTCAGCAGAGGCAAACACTGCCGGTAAAACTATTAATTTCTCTAATCCTGTTTCTCTTACTCATGGTTCATCCAGGATCGGCTACACTATTTACGAGTAATGGTTCTGATATATCCGGTGCCCACCTGATCGAAACCATGGAAAACACCAGCAATATCTCTCTATCTCCATTTCCGATTCAGTTCTTCTACAACACACATTGTGGGTCCTGTAAACCGGCAGTCAGATTCCTGGAAAATTTTACAGCCTTGCATCCGGATGTTGGTGTTGAGTTCCATGACCTTTACAATAATACCGAAAGTTTTGCTCTGTATGAAGAAGCAAAAAAACAGTATAACAAAACAGATCTATACTATCCGGTCATCTTTGTTGGCAATGTAGGAATTATGGGAAGTCCTGATATTGAGGCTTACACCGATCTTCTGACGCTCTGGTACCAGAAACATGAAACGTCAGATCCATTATCCGGATTTATTTCCTGGGCTGAGTCAATTACCAGATAGAACTCTTTACCCACTTATTATGTGATATGTATCATCAGAATAATGGATACAAATAAAAATGCCCGATACCGGGATGATATGGAAGAGACTATAACATTCATATACTTTTCAGAAAGACGAGATATATGCTTCAAGATCAGGTTCAGATAGTAAAAGGGCTCTTAGTCTCTCCGGTTGACACCTTTGAAGAACTCAGATCCTCTGCAATTTCCAAGTCCTATCAATATTACGTTCTTCTTCTCATTATCTATACAGTGCTAGTAGGTATTATCTCTGCAACTTCTTCGCTTATGACCTACTATAATATGGTCATTCAATATGCGTCAATTCCGCTTATCGGATCTTTTCTCATCTCGAAAATGGAATTATTAAAACCGGTTTTTATCAATATGAGTCTTTTTTCTGTATATCTGCTATTCCTGCTAATGTTTTTTGGTATTTTTATAAAGGGATTTTTCCTTCATGCTTTTGTTCTACTGTTCGGTGGAGAACAGGGCATTACTAAAACGATACAGGTCCTCATGTATTCCGTGACTCCTTTCTTCCTTATTGGGTGGATCCCGTATATATCCATAATCGGTCTGCTCTGGGCGGTCATATTATGTGTTCTTGGATTCCATGTCGTTCAGCAGATCCCTGTCTGGAAGGCTGCTCTTGTGATTGTTGTTCCCACCTTCTTCATGATTCTCGGACTTGTCCTGCTTCTGATGGTATCCTCAGCACTTACCAATATACCCTCCGGGATTGTATGATTGTCAATACCCGGATCATCAGTTTTTAGTAGGTGTTGATAAGAATTTGTTTTCGATATTATTGCTCAGATAATTCCTGAAGATATTTGAGACTTGAAACTAACCGGAGTCTGTCTGGAAGATAGTGGCGATATTTTTCCTCACTAACAACTTCGGTTATCTCTTTTTCTATCCCTTTTGTCAGGTCGTTAATAATTGTTACATGTGCGTCAATTGCAAGCCATCCTTCCATCGCAAACCTGATACAGTAATCTGAAGCAACTCCAATCATACTCACCTCGATATCCTTTGCAGATTCCTCAGAACATATGGTAGAGATAAATTCATCACGAGGAATTACAGATCCGGGATTCAATGGGTTGTTAACAACACAAAACAGTGTATCGTATACAGTCTTTCTCTGTGGAGATACTATTTTGATATCTGTCTCATCTCTTTGACTCCACATGTCAAACCGGTTTTTTAATATGTAGTATGTATGTGGAAGGTCCGGAACCTCTATCGATAAATCCCAGTCTGATGTCTCGAATTCACAGTGGATTGGAAACAGTTTCCCTTCATCAGATTGGAGATATTCCTCTACAAAATGAGTGTCAAGTACGACTAAGATGTAATCAAAGTCAGTGTCTTTTATCGTATTGAGGAATTGATTTGTTGGAGGAATAAGTTCCTTTGAACCTGATACATATAAATGTCCAGATTCATTTATGAAACCATTCTGCATATCGCCTATATGTAATATTCTTACCTTTTTCATCTGCCTTTTCGCATTATTTCTTCAGTTAGTAAGTATTTACAATCTTGGGACTGATGCCGGATAATTGAAACCTATGCGATAATTTCGTTAGGATGCTAATCTTAGTTTATTGAGATATCTTTCACTGATTCAGACACGTTATTTCAGGTAATACCGTGGACAACTGAATGATATAGGCACTGGATCACTCATTACACCGTCGTCATTTACCAGCACCAGATCGTACTGAATGGATGTATTGTCCACCTGGCAGCATGACAACGCATTGGGTACATACAGCGGATACGTGAAATTGTTATATGAATATTCTGAAACCAACGATTTCCAGTCGTAGGTTTTAAGGTCCTCTACTTTTGGAAGGATATACAGTGTTAATGGGTAGTGCGGCGTTCCAGCCCAGAATACTTTTAGATCTTCACGGTTTCCACAGGAGATAACTGATAACGGAGTATCTACCCGTTCTATGCTGAGTCTTGTCTCGCTCTCCTGTGCATCAGATTTCAGATATTCATACTCTATCGAAGCAAAACCGTTCCCATGAGAATAATTGTTTGCAGAGAGTGTCCTCTGATCTGAGTCAAGAATACTATAATTCCCAGGTTTTATTATCTCATCAGGAAATGACCACCACCAGGTATTAGAGACGTTATATACCACCTGTCCCTGCGTCTGCCAGGGTCCATATGTAGTGCCGTCTTCATGAACCAGTGCGATAGTTCCTGGTGATAAGGTTCCGTTTCCCTGATTCCAGTGATTTGTCCCGATCTGGAGAATATTCGCAGGATAGATAAAACTTACATGTGGATTAAGATCTGCAGTTCCTGTGATTATTTTTGTATTAGCCGAAGTCCATGTACAGTCATCCCATGCCCTCATAGTACTTCCAGATACGCCTGTAATTAGGCCGATGAAAATGAGAAGAATGATGACAATAAACCATGGCTTCATTTTTTTTCCACCTGTTTCAATACAGGATCTATGGGATTGTCTCCTTCGTAGTATTAATATAGTTATGATCCGTGTTGTTGTAACAAATACCCTGAACTTCAATTCTGTTTCATCACTCATCAGGTCAGGTAATTTTGAAGATTGTGCCTTGGAGGGGTGTTATGAAAGCAACCAGAATAAACTATCGACCAACAAAGTAATGCAGACAGCGCAGGAGTAATATATAATGACACAAATAGATTCAAATCGTATCGATTTCAGTATAACGGTTTTCAAATAGACTGGTTTTTACTATTTTTTATTTTGATATCCAGTGTTTGTAATATTAAAAAACCATTGTTCTTCCTTCACTACTCTGAAGAGAATCAATTCATAAAATTTAAATGTCAAAAAATGAGTAAAGAATTTCTTATTTTTTCAAGATTTAACCTGATTTAATGTATGAATTATTTTTATAATTTAAGGATTAAATAAAAAATTTAATACAAATGTTACGATAATATCCATGTTGTATCAGATAGATGGGCTGATACGAAATGGGGTTTATGTATGCATGTATTAGTGGGAACTAGTCAACACAGTCCAGATTTAGGTTTTCAAAGATTCTGGTTAGAACACCTTTTCTCTGTTAAATTCGGGTATGACATTACAACGTTGGATTTGACAGATCAGGGGATATTTGGGGGGCTATGATGCCATCCGAAAGAGTTATTATGATTATCGGAACGATTCTTACGATTTTTTGCCTTTCAAGTAGTGTATTGTCATTATCTATGAGCAGTGGCAATTATCAATCAGAGATCATCTCCCCTGGCGAAAAAATTTCGCATCTTCAACCTTCACATGATCCATATCAGATTCCGCAGGTACCTTCAATTTTTGAAAATAGTACATCTGGAAAAGAGCGGAATAATACAACAGATATTGGTACTATTCCTTAACAACTTTTCAACTTTTTAATTATCAAGGGAGACGATTCCTGTTTATTTTTAGATCTTCCTGTATTCTGCAATTTTTCCACTCATCTCACTGTTATTTTGACAGCCAGGCCTGAAAATTTATCTTATTCATCATTGCACTTATCAGGATTATGATATAACCCACCAGTCCGGCTGATATTACTGTTCCTTCTCTGATTCCATTCAGCGTGCCAAAATGTATTAGTGAGATGATAATTGCTCCTGTAACAAGAAGGGAATCAAAAATGATCTTAATAAGACCGAATCTTATCTTTGTTCTGACTGCAATGATCTGGACAAGACCCTCACCTGGATTCATGATGACGTTTGCTGTGACCTGGAGATAAATGCCAAGGGCAAGTATTACACATCCGATAAGCAAAATTGAGATCTGCCAGAGATATTGAGCCGGTTGTATTGATGAAACGATGAGCATGCCGAGATCTACAAACAGACCGAGAAAGAATCCTACAAACACTTGCGGATACTGATTTTTCGGAAAATTCCTTCCAAGCAGAAGGATCTCTCCAAGCAGGAAGAGCAGGCTGAAGATAAAGGTAAGTTCCCCGAAGGTAACCGGGTATATCAGGCAGAGTACATATGGTATGCTTGATATTGGCGGGGTTCCCAGTGAAGATTTCGTGATCAGGCTGATACCAAGACCCATAAAAAAAAGACCAGAAATAAGTAGAAAATATCGTTTTACACAGCCTGACATGAACATATTGAAATCTCACAATACGTTAGACAGGATACGAATTAAGAATGATGATCAGAAATATGGCCTGTTGAACAGAAATGAACAAGTGGAAAAATTTGGCTGCAATCGCATCTGTCTTTCCTGTACCTATGATATCCACAATACTATACCTTTCAAGATAGAGACAAGAACATGCACAGGTGCTGTCCGACAGATACAGATGCAAATATTCAGGATATGCCGATTCACCCATTGACTGTTTCACTTGATTATTTTGAACTTCCGAACTCTGCAACATTTCAAGGGGGAAACATATCACCTGCGATCTCACTTACCGGCCTTGAACCTGGTACCGTGTCCATTGCGGTCATGGTTTTCAATCCATTCATCAAGACATGTTGTTCGTTTACTCCATGGATTATATGGAATATTGCTCCATTAAACCGGATTCCTGCAGGTATTCCATCCGGACAGATAATTTCTTTTCCCATCTCTGCTGTTCAGGGACTAAATGATTATGGCGAGACCGGGTATCATGGACCAGAGCCTTCTTTGGGAGAGATGCATCGGTATCAGTTCAGAATTTACGCTCTTGATTCCATGCTCACAATTCCCGGTGGATCGTCAAAGGATGAACTTATTTCAGCAATGAAGGGGCATGTATTACAGTACGGAGAGACTGTTGCGATCAGTACCGGATAAAAGGTACAACGAGTGCTGCTACATTCCATGATCTGCAGAAGTATCAGGCGAATTGACTAAATTAGTCTCGTTGATTACATTTCATTATGAATCAGGGTTTCCTGATTCGACCCGATAATAACTTATCATTAACCGATATGTTTTTCTCTCTCCTCTTGTTATTCATCTGATTAATGATGTCGAGAATGAGTGGTATACTGCTATTTATTGCCCTGACTTTGTTCTGCTCTATAACTTCTGCTACTCCTGCTGTCCCGGACCTGACCGGAAACTGGACAGGGACATCTGTTGGATATGATCGTGAGGGTGGGTATGATGGCCCTTCCAATTGGACCTTTCTTGTTACAATAGTCGAACAACGGGGAAGGGTCTTTAATGGAACGATTGGTTATTCTAACATGAGTAATCTTTCACAAAAAGGCTCTGTAGGTTTTTCAGGAGTCATGGGTAATGATTTGGAGTCTTTCTATCTGACAGAATATGGTTCCGGTTATGTTATAGGCAAGATCATCGATACTGATATGATGGAGTTTATCTATCTGGAAAGCGCTGACGGATCGGCTGCCATCGATACCCTGACACGAGTAAAGCCCTGATTCAGAGATCGAAACATTTTTTTTATTTCGGTTTACGCTGAAATCGTTATACTATCTTCTTGGTATTGAAAAAATGAAAAAAGCAAATTGATCTGTTTCAGCAGGAATTATTCAGGAAAGGTAAGTGTATTGTTGATCTCATGTATTGTATCCGAATATTTTGAGACCGCTTTCTGATCAGAGAAGACAAACAGGATAATTTTCAGGTATGCAGGAGTGTTTTCAACGGCTATGGTATTGATAAACCCGTTTGCATCCTTTCCGGCAACAACAATCCCTCCGTTCTGGTATGATTTTGTCTGTTCAATTGTGATATTTTTACTTGAAGCGATCTCATCAACAAATTTTTTCAGGTATGATTCATCCAACACCTGATTCTGCGGCTCTTTTTTGTACCCGAATATAACTGAGGCACTTGTTTCTGGTTCTTCAATTGTAAACTGAACTCCCTTATTATCTGAAGTTCCGATTTCGTTGTACTGCCATGTCGGGGGAACTTTAAATGAATATCCATTATCTGTAGATTTGGAAGTCCAGTCTGATGTATCAACAGCCAGAACCGGAATTGATATGAATAATAGTAATACGAACAGGAAGATCCGTTTCATGATCAGAGATCAACACGAACAAAGAAAACATTACCTAATACTTTCTACAACATTCTGCCAGATCTCTTCCTGATACTGATATCAAAATCAGGTTATTAGAAATATCGCATGGCAGATCTGAATAATCCAGAACATGTTGAGATGGATTTTAATACCCTGATTTATACCACTTCGCTCCATGCTTGCCGACTCAAATATCAGATTATTTCTGAACACTGAATTCAAGAATCAGAATACCTCCGGCGCAATATCTCATGGTTCATCAACAGGATTATTGTATGATGATTTGAACCCTGAAGAAATATGAATTGGAAATACCTACCCGGGTACAAAAACAGTAGGATAAAGATGAAAAGATAATGTGATTATTATTTGATCATCTGGTGATTGTGAACGTTACCCCAGAGGGGAATATCTCTCCCGCCTCTTTCACAGTAACATTCCATGCTCCGGTAGAACTGGTATTAGGAATATTAAATGAACCGGTAAGGGAAGTGGATGAGGTCACATTCACTGCATTAGCGATGATGCTCTTTGGATCTTTTAGATCACCATTTTCCAGATAAACTTTGATATTCTTCGAGAGTTCAGTTCCATTCAATATAAATATGACATGTTCTCCCGGTTTACCAGTATCGGGGGTGATTGAAGTGACAGCAGCTTTTAGATTTGACTTAATAACCGCGTTCGTCTGTGCAGTTTCTGATGTGATACTTGCTGTAACAAAGCCAATACAAACAAGAGAGATGATGAAAATCAGGGAATAACAGAATACTTTCAAATTCATACAAACTCTGTATTATTTTACAACTGATCTGATAATAGAATTATTATCAAGTTTGTTGAGGTCATGAACCCGGAATAGAATCTGGATGCCAATTCAATGTCCGGGTTTTGTAGTGGACAAGGCTTAAATTCTTCAGGTAGGAAAATCAGGGATCATTCAATCAGGAATCCAGGTAGATGCAGTCTCCGGATATCTATTTACTAAAAAAAGATCCTATACGAATAGAATATTTTCATTTCCGAATTGAATGTTCGGGAGGTATTCTGTCATGAACTTCAACAATTTTACCCTAAAATCACAAGAGGCCGTTCAAAAGGCCATGGAGATCGCGGCAGCAAAACAGAATCAGGCAATCGAGAATGCACATCTGCTGAAAGGGATACTGATAGTTGATGGGAATGTTACCCCATACCTCCTGAAAAAACTCAACGTTAATCTTGATACTCTCACCCGCTCACTTGACCGGATTGTAGATTCATATCCCAAGGTTAGTGGCGGTGAGCAGTACCTCTCACAAGATGCAAACAGGGCTTTCCAAAGATCGACTGCTCTCTCCCAGGAGTTCAAGGATGAATTCGTCTCCATAGAGCATCTACTCCTCGGAATTTTATCTGTGAATGATCCTACTTCACGACTGCTCAAAGAGAACGGGGTAACAGAGAAAGATCTGAAGATAGCAATACAAAATCTGCGTAAAGGTTCAACTGTACAAAGCCAGACTGCTGAAGAGACCTATAATGCTCTGAACCAGTATGCCAAAAACCTGAATGACCTTGCCGGTAGCGGAAAGTTAGATCCTGTTATCGGCCGCGATGAAGAGATACGCAGAGTGCTTCAGATCCTCTCCCGGAGAACAAAGAACAACCCGATTCTGATAGGAGAACCGGGTGTAGGAAAGACTGCGATTGCTGAAGGTCTTGCACATAGGATTATCGATGGTGATGTCCCTGACAACCTGAAGACCAAACAGCTCTTCTCATTAGATATGGGCGCCCTGATTGCTGGTGCCAAATACAAAGGGGAATTTGAAGAACGTCTCAAGAGCGTTATCAAGGAGGTGGTGTCAGCGGAGGGTGAGATCATCCTGTTCATCGACGAGATACACACCCTTGTCGGGGCAGGTGCCAGTGAAGGAGCAATGGATGCTGCAAATATCCTGAAACCAGCTCTATCCAGAGGTGAGCTTCATGTTATCGGTGCAACAACCCTTAAAGAATACCAACGATATTTTGAGAAGGATAAAGCACTAGAACGTCGGTTTCAGCCGGTCATGGTTGATGAGCCTGATATGCCTGATGCCATCTCTATACTTCGTGGAATCAAGGAGAAGTACGAGACACATCATCATGTGAGGATAAAAGATGAGGCGATCATCGCAGCAGTCGAACTCTCACAACGGTACATCTCTGATCGATTCCTTCCGGATAAAGCAATAGATCTCATCGATGAGGCGGCATCCAAGCTCCGTCTCGAGATCAACTCAGTTCCTGAAGAACTTGAGATGATTGAGCGGAGAATCCGTCAGCTTGAGATCGAGCGTGAAGCCATCAAACGGGAGAAGGACCAGGAAAAACTGAACTCCCTGAATGAGGAGATCGGTAATCTTACCGAAGAACGAAACCGGTTAAAAGCGAAGTGGCAGTCAGAGAAGGATATTGTAGAACAGATACAGCAGCAAAAGAATGAGATTGAAACTCTGAAGTTCGAGGCAGAGAGTGCAAACCGGAACGGTGATCTCGGCAGAGTGGCTGAGATCAGGTACGGCCTCATTCCTGGAATAGAGAAGAATATCGAGACATTGAAAGGTAAACTCACCGATCTGCAGAAAGATTCTGCGATGGTGAACGAAGAGGTAGATGCAGAAGAGATTGCCGAGGTGGTCTCACGCTGGACCGGGATTCCGGTTAGCAGGATGCTCCAGAGTGAGAAGCAGAAACTTCTCACCCTTGAATCAGAACTGCATAAACGCGTTGTCGGTCAGGATGAGGCAATCGGTGCTGTCTCTGATGCTATCCGCAGGAGCCGTGCAGGTCTTCAGGATACGAAGCGTCCGATTGGGTCTTTCATCTTTCTTGGCACAACCGGTGTCGGGAAGACAGAACTTGCCAAAGCTCTCGCAGAGTTTCTCTTCAACAATGAGAACAGTATGGTTCGCATTGACATGTCTGAGTACCAGGAGCGTCATACCGTCTCGAGGCTTGTCGGAGCGCCGCCTGGTTATGTAGGTTATGAGGAGAGCGGTCAGCTGACTGAAGCGGTGAGGAGAAAACCATACTCAGTAGTCCTTCTTGATGAGATTGAGAAAGCCCATCCAGATGTCTTCAATATCCTGCTCCAGGTTCTTGATGATGGCCGCCTCACTGACAACAAAGGTCGGACCGTAGACTTCAAAAACACCATCATCATAATGACCTCAAACATCGGGTCTCACATCATCCAGGAAAACCTTGAGCACGTCACTGATCTGAACCGGGAGGAAATATTTGACAGGACAAGAGAACAGATCATGGATCTCCTGAAAAAGACAATCAGACCCGAGTTTCTTAACCGGATCGATGAAGTCATCATGTTCAAACCCCTTACCAGGGACGAGATCGAGACTGTAGTGAAACTACAGATTGGGCTTATCCAGAAGATGTTGGAGAAGAATGATGTCAGATTTGTAGCAACCGATAAGGCGGTCAGGTATATAGCAGACCGCGGTTTTGATCCACAGTTTGGGGCCAGACCTATCAAACGAATAATTCAGAAGAATCTGCTTAACGAACTCTCTAAAATGATCCTGGAAGGAAGAGTGACAAAGGAGAAGGAGATCGTGGTTGATGAAAAGAACGGATCTCTGGTCTTCTCAAATAATTAAAAGCATGCTTTCTCGTTTTTTGAGATTCGGATGAGAATCACTCAAATAGAATTGGAGACAAATTCATCAAGTTTTTCTCTTTTTTTTTAAAAAAGTTCTCTGAAACAACAGAATGATTCAGAAAAACCGCCCAAAAATTTTTAAACCATTTATTCATACAATAAAATATTCATGATGTTATTTGATGGGGAAGAAATGGTCTGAACTCTTTGGAGTTGAGATCTTTCCGAAGTTATACACAGTACGTCATGATATATGGGGGAATTAATGGCAATTAAAGCCACGTCAAAGAAATCAGCGGCAAAAAAGCCGGTAAAACCAGCTGCTAAATCGAAGAAGACCAGTCAGGTTAAATCCAGAGTGAATGCAAAGAAGACAGATCTGCCGACTGCTGCAGTTATGAGGCTCGCAAAAGCAAATGGAGCCGAAAGGGTTGGAGCAGATGGGGCAGCCTCAATTCTGGCGTTTGCAGAAGAATACATTGCAAAACTTGTCAGGGAAGCTACAAAAATTGCCTCTGATGCAGGACGAAAAACTCTCAAAGGGGAAGATGTCGAGAACGCATCTCAAACCATCTAACTCTTTTGTTTTATCATCTATTCATCTTCGTCTCTACTTCATTCTTCAGACAGGCCAGATTTCCACATGAGTTAACACGGTTTTGGCAATGAAAAACAGAATCTGTATATAGTACAATCCATTTTATAAATGCTGGATGTGAAAAATTATTCAATCTAACATATGACACAGCCTCCCCTTTCAATCCTTTACGTCGATGATGAACCATTGTTGCGAGTTGCGACTGCAGAATTCCTGAAAAAATACCAGATGATTGTGGATACAGCATCATCCGGCCCGGAAGCACTCATTTCAATTGAGAAAAACCGGTACGATGCGATAGTTTCAGACTACCAGATGCCCGGTATGGACGGGATTGAACTCTTGCGGGCAATCAGGTGCAGATCAGATATCCCATTCATTCTTTTTACCGGAAGGGGAAGAGAGGATGTTGTCATTGAGGCAATCGAGAATGGAGCCGACTTTTATCTTCAGAAAGGAGGTCGTCCTACTCCACAATTCACCGAACTTACTCATAAGGTCAGAACAGCTGTTCAACGAAGAAGGGATGCCATACTACTTTCTGAAAATGAACTGAGATTCAAGTTGCTTATTCAGAATTCATCGGATATTATCAGAATTCTTGATAAGGATGGAATTATTATCTTTGATTCTCCTTCATCATCACAGATCCTTGGATATCCGGAAGGATATTTTATCGGGCGTAAGGCGTTTGATTTCATTCATCCCGATGATCAGAAACTGGTTATGTCTGATTTCCTGGATGTTCTGAATATGACCAATACTCATTCCCCTACTGAGTACAGGATTCGTAAAGCAGATGGGAGTTACCTCTTTGTCGAATCGATAGGATCAAATCTCCTGGGTGTTGCAGGTATCGACGGGATAATTACTACTACTCACTCAATTCAGAATCTGAAGACAGCCGAATATGAGATCAGGAAGATGGCTGACGATCTCTCTTCTGCATATGAGGAACTAGCAAAAAGTGAAGAGGAACTCAGGCAAAATTACCATATCCTAAAAGCTCGTGAAGAAGCCCTTGCAAAGAGTGAAGAGCGTTTCAGAAGTATGGCAGAGCGGTCATCAGATCTGATTATTCTTCTTGATACCAAGTTCTCTCCTTCATATGTATCTCCATCATCCAGGTTGATCACCGGCTATGATCCTGAGGAACTGATAGATCTGAAAGATCTATTCTCCAGGGTACTGTTTTCAGAAAATTCTGACGACTTTATGGCAGGTGTAAATAAGGCGTCTCATGGCGAACCTGTAGAGAATCTGGAACTACAGATCCAGAAAAAAGATAGAAATTTGGGCTATGTAAGTCTGAATATCGTACCTTCATTTGTTGATGATCTGCTGACCGGAGTTCAGATCTCTATCAGAGATATCACCCGTGCCAAACAATCAGAACTACAACTCCGGGAGAGTGAAGAGAAGTTCAGAACCCTGGTTGAATACTCGCTGGATGGCACACTGATTCTTGATCCAATAGGTAACATAAGATTTGCATCAACTGCTGCCGCAGAGATGGTTGGAGCTGACCACCCTGATGAGATCATCGGAAAGATAAACGTCATGGAGTTAGTTGCTCTTGAGTCTATTGATGATGTGATAAATGATTTTAAGACCGTCGCAAGCGGTATTGATGGATATATCGCACGGTACAAGATCATCACGATGAAGCAGGAGATTCGATGGTTTGAGAGTGTCGGAAAAACTATCTTCTTTCAGAATCTACCGTCAATTCTCATCTCTATACGTGATATCACTTCGAAAAAGCTGACTGAAGATGCACTGCAGAGGGCGTCAGAGGATATGGAGCAGATTATCAGGAACATGAGTTCTGCTTTCATCATATGGGAGTCTGTTTTTGATGAGATGGGTACTTTTGTCAGCTTCAGATTCGGGTACTTTAATGATGCCTATGCAGAGATCACCGCTTTGAATCTGGAAGAAGTCAGAGGAAAAGATATCTTTGAAGTATGGCCCGGGACCGATCAGAGTTGGGTGAATATCTACAGGTCTGTGGCTACAACCGGGATTCCCCGAGTTTTTGAGAAGTACCATGAACCCACCAGACGATGGTATCACTGCAATGCGTACCGTCCATCTGATTCTCCGGATCGTGTATGTGTTATCTTTAGTGATATTACAGAGCGGAGGGCTGATAAGTCAGCATTTGAAGCACTGGTACGGAGTATGGTCGGGACCACCGGTATCGAATCACTTTCTCTTATCACTGACACCATCAGTTTCTGGCTTGATGCAGATTGCGTCCTGATCGGTGAAGTTCTGCAGGATATAGATAGTGTACACGTTTTAGCAATGCACCTTGACAGGATGCCGGTTCAAGATTTCAGATATACATTCAAAGGATCCCCTTGTGAAAGTGTTATCAAGAATGGCTTCAGTGTCTATCCGGATGATGTTGCCTTGGATTTTCCCGACGATAAGGATCTCACAGATCTCAATATAAAAGGCTATCTCGGTACACCCCTGTATAATTCAGTAGGTGAAGCTTTTGGAATTCTCTGCATTTTATTCAGGAAACCTATTACGGTCTCTGACTCTCTACGGGAGATTATTGATATCATTGCTGTAAAAGCAGCAGCAGAGATAGAACGTGCCCATATTGAGCAGGAACTTGTGACAAGTAAAAATCTGCTCAACGAAGCCATGAGTATGGCAAAACTTGCAGTATGGGAGTATGATTCAGAAACAAACCGCTTCACCTTCAATGATCGGTTTTATGTATTATATGGAACCACGGCAGAGCGCGAAGGCGGATACCAAATGACTGCAGATCGATATGTCCGCGAGTTTGTCCATCCCAATGATTTTGAGCTTGTCAGGAGTGAAGTTGGAAAAGTGATGGATACTACAAATCCTTCATATATATCACATCTTGAACACCGGATTATTCGGAGAGATGGCTCTACTCGATCTATATCTGTCAGAGTTGCGGTCACAAGAGATTCATCAGGAAAACCCATCAAGACACATGGCGTAAACCAGGACATCACCGAACGCAAAGAGGCTGAAGAAAGGACGCAGAGGGCTAACAAGCAGCTTAATCTCCTTACAAACATCACCAGACATGATATCCTCAATAATGTTTCGATAGGCCACATTTACCTTGATTCTTTCCTTGAATCATGTACTGATCCAGTACTTAGTGATAATCTGGAGAAAGTTCGGCATTCAATCGAAGCAATCCAGTCACAGATAGAATTTACCAGGATTTATCAGGATCTCGGTTCTCATGAGCCACAATGGATCAGGCTAATGAAAACTATTCCATTTTCATCTGTTCCTGATTCGGTCACCCTTACTGCTAATATCAAAGAAGTTTCTGTCTTTGCCAATCCCATGTTGAGTGCAGTCTTCTTAAATCTTCTGGATAATTCGATCAGACATGGTGAGAGGGTAACCAGAATCAGAGTCATGACATATGAATCTGAAAATAATCTGATTATACAATGGGAAGATAACGGAATCGGAATCGTCACTGAAGATAAGGAAAAGGTCTTTAAACGGGGGTTTGGAAAGAATACCGGTATTGGATTATTTCTTGTCCGGGAAATTCTTGCATTTACTTCAATTACTATCAGAGAGATCGGGGAAGCTGGCAGGGGTGCACGGTTTGAAATAACCGTGCCATCTGGGACATTCCGAAGAACTGAAGAGGAGTAACCGGATTGGAGCGAGAACCAGAATGATCAACCATTAAGACGAGAAAACCCATATCCGATCAACACAGGTATGTACTAGGAATCGTATGAAGAACCACATTTTTATCAGTGCAGTACTGCTTGTCATGGCAGTTTTCATCGCCGGAGTATCAGCAGAAACTGTAGAAGATTATATGGCAAAGGGTGCTGCTTTTGATAACCAGCAGCGGTACACCCAGGCAATTGACTCTTACGATCTCGCACTTCAACTGAACGCCTCTAATCTCAATGCACAGTTTTGCAAATCACTTGATCTTTACAAGGCAAAACGTCTTTCTGAATCACTGGATAATTTTAAGAAGACCACAGACCTTGATCCCAAGAATGCAACTGCATGGTATTACCAGGGCAAGATCAACGAGGAACTGGGCAACAAGGATGATGCCCTTGATGCAAACAACAAAGCCCGGATGCTCGGGTACATTGTATAACGCCCATATCTTTTTTGGATCAATCAGATAGTAAGATCCGGAATTACAAGTTCTGGTCACAATGACCAGTATTTTTCTGAAGTAATCATCTATATCGATCCTGCCTGGGGCCCCGACGGGGCACCGTTGGGGTTTTTACCAGCCAGGTTGATTGAAACCTAACACGGGGTAGACATTGAAAAGGGATTTAATTTCTGAAGCTATGAATTGGAGCAGGAATCCTTCCACCACGATTGATGAAATCACTACAGCTGAACTTATTTACCTGCTGGACCGGTGCATGACCCAGAAGACCGCCGAACTCTACCATATCGCCGACATCTCTTCCAATCACCGGGATTAACCGTACAGCGGTTGTTTTCTGGTTGATCATACCGATTGCCGCTTCATCAGCGATTATCCCGGATATTGTTGATGCAGGTGTAGATCCCGGTATCGCTATCATATCAAGTCCGACAGAGCATACACAGGTCATTGCTTCCAGCTTTTCAAGTGTCAGGGCACCTCGGTTTACGGCATCTATCATCCCTTGATCCTCGCTTACCGGAATAAACGCCCCACTGAGACCTCCGACAAATGAACTTGCCATGACTCCTCCTTTCTTCACCTGATCATTTAGAAGGGCAAGAGCGGCAGTCGTTCCAGGTGCACCGACTGATTCAAGTCCCATCTCCTCAAGGATCTCTGCTACACTATCCCCAACCGAGGGTGTCGGTGCAAGAGAGAGATCGATTATACCGAACGGGATACCGAGCCGTTCTGAAGCAGCCTGTGCTACGAGCTGGCCTGCACGGGTGACCTTGAAGGCCGTCTTCTTGACAGTCTCGCAAAGGACCTCGAAGTCTTCACCTCTGACTCCTTCAAGTGCATGCTTGACCACCCCCGGTCCGCTGACACCGACGTTAATGATCGCATCGGCCTCTGAAATACCATGAAATGATCCGGCCATGAATGGATTATCATCCGGAGCATTGCAGAAGATAACAAGTTTTGTACATCCAAATGAATTATTATCTTTAGTAGCCTCTGCTGTCTCCTTTACGATGGTGCCCATGAGTTTTACTGCATCCATATTGATACCGGTCTTTGTCGACCCGATATTTACTGAACTGCAGACCCTTTCAGTATGAGCTAAGGCCATTGGGATGGAACGGATAAGATTCTCATCTGTCGTTGTCATCCCCTTCGATACAATAGCAGAATAGCCCCCAAGAAAGTTTACGCCCATATCAAGAGCAGCCTTATCCAGGGTTTTTGCTACTGAAATAAAATCACCCGTCGATTTGCATGCCTGACCTGCTATTAGTGCAATCGGTGTTACTGAAATCCTGGTATTTACTATTGGTATTCCATACTCACGCTCGATCTCTTTTCCGGTAGAGACAAGGTTTTTTGCCAACCGGGTTATTTTTGAATATATTTTCTGGTTTAAGGCCTTAAGATCTGAATCAGCGCAGTCGAGAAGACTGATGCCAAGCGTGATGGTTCTCACATCAAGCTTCTCCTGCTCAATCATTTTGTTGGTCTCATTGACCTCAAGAATATTTATCATAAGAATCCGTCAGATTCGATGCATCTTCGTAAAAATATCTTCACGCTGACACCTGATTTTAACCCCTATCTCGTCGCCGAGTCTTTCCAGGTCTGTTAGCATTTCAGAATACGGTTTTTGTAAGTGGTCGGTATCAACGATCATCATCATATTGAAGTAACCCTGTACGATCGTCTGTGATATATCCTCGACATTGACCTGGTTACTGGCAAGATATGTGCAGACCTTTGCAATGATGCCGACTGTATCCCTGCCGAGTACGGTGATTATTGTTTTTGTCATATGAATGAATAGTCCTGAAATAGTATTGGTGCTTACAGAAATTATACCTGATACAAAAGAATCGTTACGATTTGGTTATCTTGCAAGTTTTTTTCAGATCGATATCTATTGGAATTCTTTTCTTTTTTTGCTATAGGTACGCGATCTGGCAGGAAAAAAAGCGAGAGCAATATTATTACCTGAATTGCGCCCAAAAAATGATTATATCTATTTATGGAAGGCCGGTTGATGCCTTCAGATAGTGATAGCCCGCAAAGAAGAGCATGAATGCCAGAACTACGACAAGTGCCCAGACCAGTCTCATCATCCGGTCTTTGGGATCCATTTCACCATATCTGCCAGACCGCGATCTTCTGGTATCATTAACCTGAGATCCTCCATCAATCTCTGCACCACATTTCGGGCAAAATCGAGTCGAATCGCCTAATTTTTCACCACAACTTGGACAATACATGCTATCTATGAATAGTATAGGTTAAGAAATTTAATAATTCATGGGATTGGTCTCCTGTCGGCTTGTGGAACGCTATAGGATCTGCTAGTTTTATTCATGTACATGGGAACTCACAAAATAATTGGAATTTATGGATTGTATAGTATAATCAATATCAGACACAACAGGAGTTTCATATAATAACATTATCACGAGCATGTTGAGGGGGTAACCCCCCTGAATTGTAGGAAAAATGAATTGTAGGATTACTCTTTGAGTGAGTTATGCATTATTCTTTGCTAAACTCCTACTCCTGTCATCTGGAAGATGACGGTGTGATGAATAGTAGTAGCACTCCCCAACATATATAATTAACGAAGTGGCCATCGACATTTCACGAACACTATGAAAATATGACAACTCATTCTCTACCATTTTATCTATTGATATCACGATAACTTATCATTCGGACATAATTCTTATGAATCTGATATGCTATACCAAGGCATTAATTCTATTTCACAGGTAAATTACCCATCTCATATTCCTTTTTCTTGCTCCCTTTTTATTCCATGATCAGGCTGGACTTTCTCCAGAGATTTCCTTATACTTGATACTTATTTTGCTCTTCACCGATCAATATCTATAAGGTACACATGGCATATGTCCACCGGATAGAGATCCGTTATAAGGCAGACCCCCGCCTTACAGTCAGAACCGACCGGATTCGTTCACTTGGGATCCCAATCGAAGAACTCCATCTCGTCGATGTTTACACCATCTCCACGAACTCAAAAGATTTCACCCCTGAAGAACTGAAAGAGATCGGACTGCAACTGAGTAACCCGGTGGTACAGAAATTTACGGTGGACGAAGGCACTCAGGCATACTTTGACACAGCTATCGAGATCGGGTTCCTTCCCGGTGTGACAGATAATGTGGGCACAACTGCACGGCAAACCATCGAAGATTTTACTAAAAGAAAATTCGAACCAGGTGAAGCAGTATACTCCTCGCATCTGTATTTTGTGTGTGGAAAACTCTCTTCCGATACGCTAAAGGTGCTGGCCGCAACACTCTCAAACCCGCTTGTGAACCGTGTACATATTAAATCCCGGCAGGAGTATGGAACGAGTGGTATGGATCGTGTGGTTCCACTTGTTGAACTCCATGAACTTCCGACGGCTGAACCGGTTGATCTCAACCTTGATGATCAGGACCTCATCCGTATCGGGAAAGAAGGGATTATTGATCCAGTTACCGGTCAGCGAAGAGGACCGCTAGCCCTGGACCTGGCACAACTCCATGCAATCCGGGATTACTTTGATGGAAAAGAAAGAAGACCAACAGATGTTGAGATAGAGTCCCTTGCCCAGACCTGGAGTGAACACTGTAAACACACGATCTTTGCCTCAGCACTGGACGATGATGTACCAAAAGGCCTGTATAAGACATTCATCCAGGCTGCTACCAATAAGATCCGGACAGAAAGAGGGGATAAAGACATCTGCCTGAGTGTCTTTTCAGACAACTCGGGTGCAATAATCTTTGACGAGAAGTATCTCGTCACTCATAAAGTTGAGACCCATAACTCCCCGTCAGCACTTGATCCCTTTGGTGGTGCCCTCACCGGTATAGTTGGAGTGAACAGAGACACCATCGGATTCGGACTTGGGGCAAAGCCTTGTATCAACATATATGGGTTCTGTGTCGGTGACCCTGAAACCAGCCCGGTTCTCTTCCGTGGCAAAGACCAGTCGAATCCGATTCTGTCTCCACGCCGTATCCTTGACGGGGTTGTTGCAGGTGTTGGTGTGGGCGGGAACTGTTCTGGAATTCCTACTCCGCAGGGCTTTGTATGGTTTGACGAACGTTATTGTGGCAAACCACTGGTCTTTGCCGGCACTGTCGGCCTCATGCCCCGGGAAGACGGAGAACGAAAGCTCTACGAGAAACAGGCTTGTCCTGGAGATCTCATCGTCGTGATCGGTGGCAGGGTCGGGAAGGATGGAATTCATGGTGCAACCTTCTCCTCTGAAGCCTTGGATCCCGGGAGTCCGGTGACTGCTGTTCAGATCGGAGATCCGATAACCCAGAAGAAGGTATCAGATGTAATCGTCAAAGAAGCCCGTGATAAAGGGCTGTATACCAGTATTACTGACAACGGTGCCGGGGGGATATCCTGTTCAGTAGCAGAGATGGCAAAAGAGTGTAACGGATGTCATATCTGTCTTGATAAAGTTCCTTTAAAATATCCGGGTATGGCATCGTGGGAGATCTGGATCTCTGAATCACAGGAGCGGATGACTCTTGCAGTACCGCCAGAAAAGATCGATGAGCTCATGGATCTTCTTTACCGCAGAGAGGTTGAAGGAACGGTTATCGGAACATTTACTGATACGGGACGCTGTGTTGTCGAGTTCAACGGTTCTGTTGTGATGGATATCGAGCTCGCATTCCTTCATGATGGCCTTCCTGCAAAACATCTCATTACAGTCAGATCATCACCGGATGCCGGTGGATTAGAACCAGGATGCCCGGAGAATCTCGGTGACACCCTGAAAGCGATGCTTCAGCGAAAGAACATCTGCTCAAAGGAGTTTATCTCGATACAGTATGATCACACCGTGCAGGGAGGACATGTTCTTGGACCGGTCCAGGGAGTCGGCAGAGTTCAGGGTATAGCTACCCTGACAAAAGTGGTTGCTTCTTCGAAAAAAGGTGTCGGCCTTTCCCAGGGGCTTTTCCCATCGTACTCAGAGATCGACTCGTATCGTATGGCTATTGCTTCTATTGATACTGCCATACGAGGGCTAATCGCCATCGGTGTTCCGCTAGAGAATATTGCGATTCTTGACAACTTCTGCTGGTGTTCATCAGATGAACCTGAACGACTTGATCAGTTGAAAGCCGCTGCACAGGGATGTTATGATGGAGCAACCGGATTTATGACTCCGTTCATCTCCGGAAAAGACAGCATGTTCAACGATTTCTCAGGGTTTGATGCCGAAAACAACCGGGTCCGTGTCTCTGTTCCTCCAACCCTGCTGATATCGTCTATCGGAGTTCATCCTGATGTGACAAAGGCAGTCTCAATGGATATAAAGATAGACGGAGATCTGGTCTATCTTATTGGAGAGACTGCAGAAGAACTTGGAGGTTCAGAATATTTTGCACACCTCTGTGCAGATGGAATTGGCACGATTCCGCAGATTGAGATTCCGGCAATGAAAGCCCGTTATGAAAAACTGACATCTGCCATTCTCCATGACCTTGTCGCTTCAACTTATCCGGTTACACATGGTGGTCTTGCTGTAGCCCTTGCTAAAATTTCAATGGCCGGAAGACTAGGAATGGATATTACCATTCCAGGGGGAATAAGAGCAGACTACCTGCTCTATTCAGAGACACTTGGGAGATTTATCGTCACAATCGCACCTGACAATAAACGATCCTTCGAACGAACGATGGGTCCTGATGCAACCCTGATTGGACGGGTAACCGGAAAGAACCTCCAGATTTCAGGAAAAACGATGCTGCTATCTGTACCGGTCAGCGAACTTGAACATGCATACAAGAAACCGTTCGGAGGGTACTAAATGACTCCTGCTGCATCCTACGCTCGGGCAGATTCACCGGTCGATATGATCCCTGACAAGGCACTCATCATGAGCGGGTACGGGATCAATTCAGAGATGGAGACTCAGGAGGTTCTGGCCCGTGCAGGTATGGATTCTGATATCGTACACATCAACGATCTTATCGATCGAAAGAGAGTGCTGTCAGATTACCGGCTCCTTGTATTTCCCGGAGGATTTTCGTACGGTGATGATACAGGTGCGGGAAATGCCTATGCAAACCGGGTCAGAAACAATCTCTGGAATGATCTCACAGAATTTCTCGAAGGAGAAAACTTTGTGCTTGGAATCTGTAACGGATTTCAAATATTGGCAAATCTTGGACTCGTACCAGCATTCGACAAACAGCTCATACGTGATATCGCCCTGATGCCAAACCGCAAGGGTGTGCTCGAATGCCGGTATGTCACTATCAAACCTGCTGCTGAAAATATCTGGACCAAGGGTATTGAAAAGATAGTCTGCCCGGTATCTCATGGGGAGGGGAATTTTTCATGCTCAAAAGAGACTCTTGCAAAACTTCAGATCCAGAAGATGATCGCATTCACCTACTGTAAAGAGGATTTGAAGTCTGCAAACGGAGAATATCCATTCAACCCCAACGGCTCAGTCGCTGATATCGCCGGAATCACTTCTGCAGACGGAAAAGTGTTGGCTATGATGCCACATCCTGAACGTGCAATGGAGTTTGTCAACACATATGACTGGACTCTGCAGAAAGAGAAGATGAAACGGCAGGGAATTCATATTCCTGATGAATCACTAAATATGAAATTATTCAAAAATATCGTAGGATATTTCAGGTAAACATTGAGATACCCCGATCATGATTGTATTCTACAGGGGATAGAATACCTGATTATTTCTACAATCCCTTTTTGATTTGGTAAGTTCACACAGATAACATCCTTTTATATCCGGTTTAGTGCAATATCCGGGTTTCCTTGTGACAAACCAACTATGAACATCAGATAAGGATTTGATATTTATTTGACCTGACCCGACAAGACAGCATCCTTTTTTGTCCAGTGCCCATATCGGATACCTTTCCAATCCGGTAGGGATAGGTTCTGTTGGAAGTCGTGACAACTCAACCAGGTCCTGTAGCCGTTCAGGGTGTCCGGCCTTCTCGATGTCTGACAGGGTTGCATAGAGTGTGGATATCTTTTCATGATCCCAGTTCTTTAAATTGGTTTTTAACCGTTCTAAGATCTGTTTGATCGCTTCGCTTTTCGTCAATGGTTTTTTACCATTATCCCAGATGACATCACCATTTTCATCAACTTGTATTGCTGATGCCGTGAGTATGTGCAACTGAGGCAGATCTGTTATTTTTACCCCCATAATTATTCTTCAAACATCAATTACCAGAGTTATATTGCGGGTTCTGCTAGAAAATTGTACTCATAAAAATATCAAGATTGATTGGATCCATTATGGTTGGACTATGTAATTATTTTGTAATCTCCCTTACAATCATTAAATCCGGGTATATCATGTTCAATCCAAAGAAAAATCCTGTCCACCAGATCCTGGTCATATGCAGGGATTGCATAGGATGCTGATAGTGTCATGATATCATCAAAAGTTGAAAGGAGAAAGAAGAATCCTGGTGGCTGAAAGAATCCCGGAAGAAAGTAGGCGTTCCGGACGGACAGGCTGCCGGGACCGATCTGGCCATGGGTGAATATTCCAGTATTTGAGAATATGGTTGTTTTCCTTCCTGCATTACTGATGTTCTTCCATGCTGCATCAATTATTTTTCTGGCCGCATCGTATCCTGTATCTGCCAAGGTTTCCGCTTCAACTGCCTCCTTAATACCCGGGTTTTGAGATTTTATCCTGTTCATAATGATATTGACCCGTTTCCCGGTTTCTTCAAGCGATTCACCGTGTTGTACTGGTATCTGTACTTCAAAAGCTGTAGATACATTCAGTAATGAACGTTCTGGGATAACAGGAAGATATCTGCGAAGATCGATGGTCGTATACATCGGCACCGATATTTCAGATCTCGCACAGGTAACGGAAAATATCGCCCGGGACAGAACTGCAATTATGAGATCATTCACCGTAATCCCCCAACGCTTCCGGGTATCATGGATTATTGATGCCCGGCTTTGGTCAAAGGTCAGAATGGAATATTGAAAATTATCTGTATGAAGAGACTGAAGCGGTATGGTTATCGGGGAACACCATCCAATATCCCCGTTATGAGAATCTCTCTTCACTGGTTGAGTGATGGAAGAAAACCGGGGCAATTCCCTTGAGCTGATCGCAGACACGGAGATCTCACTCATGGGTCCTGACTGATATTCTTCATATAACCTCATGATAAGTCCGGAAAAATCTTTGAGACCCCGGGCATCATAACGATATGATGGACAGTAATGACAAGTATGCCTCGGGTTTTATCAGAATTTTCAATTATTACGATAGTAAACAGGTTTCCACGGTCTGGATCCAAAGGATACGAAAGAGCGTGATGGAGCAGATTGGCAGGATTTGAGGAGGATAATCGATGGATATGATCGTTGATACAAAAATCAGAACACTCCTGCCAGAAGAGCGTATCCTGATCCCTGATTATCCTGCATCTCACTATTGGATGAGCAAGAGTTGCCCTATCCACTGCTTTATTCAGAATCTCATATCGTATTTTACTATCCAGGTCTATTACCTGGTGGATAACCTGATTTGAGAATGTACAGAAGAGGTCTGTTGTAAGATCAAATGCATTTACCTGGTATCGTTCTTTTGAATCAGGCTGATGAGATGTATTGTGCATTTCGTTCAAATTATGAATTATTTAAAGTCATTACTCAGTTCTCCCTTTATTTATTGGATCTCAGGACGATTTGATAATCAGATCTACGGGGATATATTATACAAACTATTATATTTTTAACCTTTCTGCTAATAGTAGAGTACAAAAATGACATCAGAAGAGCTAGATGAGAAACACTATGTTGAATACTTCTTAAGTGGTACAAATTACTTCTTCATCGCATTTGAACTCGTTTTATCATTTATCCTTGTGATAAACCTAGTTGTCCTATGCAGAGAACTGTTGAACTATTTCCATATATTATTCAATGAGATGAATGCCGAGGACCTCCCTTTAACCATTATCAAAAATAATTTTTCAGTCATCGAACTGATAATGGCAAGTATTATCATCTATTTCTTAATGATGGGAATATATGAGATTTTTATTAAGGACAGGTTTACTTATCGCTTTTGGGTAGATAAAAACTATAAAGAGATCAATCTGGCGAAATTTAAAAAGTATCTAAGCGGGCCGTTTTTATTATCAGTCAGTTCCACAGTCGTCATTATTCTGTTAAGTTCGATCATCGAATTATACCAGATTGGAAAAGGCAGTATACCTCTGGATTCTGCTAATGCAATTGAAGCAGGACTTGTGCAAATAACCGGAATATTAGTAATATCTATAGCATTACTTTGTCTGGGTAAATTTATGCTGATTGAGAAGGATTTCGAATAAATTCAAATATTTTACTGGATCTGTGGAGAAGCAATACGTCTTCAACTTATAAGTCCGGTCCGATGATATAACCAGATTAAATATTTTTCAGATGGTTGCTGTACATATCAAAAAAGGTTGAAATTTCCTGGAATCTAATTACCAGCCGTACCAGTAATAGTACCAGTAATTGTACCAATAATTGTTCCAGTAGTAGTTGAAATAGTCCCAGTAATAATTCCACCAATAATAGTTGTCATAACAGTAGTAGCAGTACCCATTATCTGCTGCTACTGATGGAATTCCAACTGATAATCCACCCATAGCAAGCAGAACTATAACTACAAATAAAACATTTTTCCTCTCCATAATCTGATATTAAACAATGTACTATGATAAAGGTTGTTATGAACAATCGATAGGTTGGGCATATTTTAAAAAATGATTATGTTAATATTTTATTTATACGATAATTATATTAAAATATAGCATATTATCTTTTGAAATTCTGTTTAATTGAATAATTATAAATTTTTAATTTTGCGTGCTCATTGGGATATGGTTTACACTTTTTCAGAAAAGAGATTGAGGGAGTTACTCAATAAGGCTATTTTCCAACTGAAGACCTTCTTGTTACTCAGTTATACATATTGTATTGAAGAGAAAGATTAAATAAACCATTGAACTTATCACGTATATTGTGTTCCCTTTTCAGATATTAGATCCCGACTTATAAGATTCTTATCTTCCTTTGAATCCCATTTTCATGAGATTACGTTTCTCTATCAATTCCGTATCACAACAACTTTCAGCAGATTGATGGTTTGATTGTCAGGGAGTAATGAACTGTACAAAGATCTAATTGTATCATATTCATACTCCGGATGCATATAAATTTTTGATACCTTTCAGTTTGAATCCTTTGATTTTTGCTTCAAATCGACAGTTAAGGATACTTCGGCAGTCATATATATTTTCTTTCCTCATATTGAGTATGTTTTTGAAACCCGCCATATTTCTAATATTATCATTTTGTCTCATACTTACTCTTATAATTCCTGTAATTGCTGATGAACCAGCATCTTCTTTAAAAGGTCTAACCTGGGTAACTGAAGAGTATCCTCCATTCAACTTTCATGACAATGGTACTCCATCTGGTCTTATGGTAGACCTGATTTCAGCCATATCTCGAAAAGCAGGCGATGAGATTCCATCTGATTCATTCATCTTCCTTCCCTGGAATGAAGCATATCAGAAGGCATGTAATAACTCCGGTACTGTAATCTTTGCGATAGCCAAAACACCGGACCGCGAGAATCTCTTCAAATGGGTCGGACCGGTTCTTTCCTACAACATCTTTCTGTATTCCCAGAGAGGAAAAAATATCATCATTACCAATAATGACCAACTATCGAAGTACAAGATCGGATCTGTCGCTGATGATGTGGCGATCGATGATCTGATTCAGGCCGGAATTAAAAAGGAGGATATCATCACTGATACCGATCCCCGGGTTCTTGTTCATGATCTTGAGGATGGAACAATCGACCTCTTTGCATATGGAGACCTTGCAGCAAATTATTACATCAAAAATGTAACTGGAAATTCAGCATATTACAAATTATCAGGTCGTATTGGGTCAGTTCCAATCTATATCGGGTTTAATAAGAATACTTCTGATACTCTGGTTGAGAAATTCAATAATACATTTGAAGAGTTAAAAAAGACTCCAATAGATGGTGGTATGAGTGATCTGGATCAGATTGTTTCATCCTGGATGCTTGGTGACGGGCTTTCTCATACTACATATCTCACTGAGGGATATTACCCATACACATTCATAGAAAACGGTACTCCAAAAGGGATATCAATAGATATTCTTCGAAGTATTGTTTCACAGTATGGTGCAGAGATTCCTGATGATCATTTCAACTTCGGCCCCTGGGAGGACGTATATAAGAAGGCTATGACCCAGAATGGCACTGCTCTTGCTATCCTTGGCCGGTCACCGGATCGAGAGGATTTATTCAAATGGGCCGGAGCGGTTGACCATACACCGGTTGTTATCTTCACGCTTCGCGATTCTGCTGAAAAGTTCAGAAATGTCAGCCCGTCAGAGATGAAGATAGCAACCATAACTGATGATATTGCAGCAACAACACTTGTGAAGGCCGGTGGGAAGGATATTGTGTACTCAAGCCAGCCTGAAGAACAGATTCAGATGCTTGAGAACGGTTCTGTAGACGGCTGGGCTTATGCACTCCTTCCAGGTCGCCAACTGGTAAGTCAGTACGCGACAAATGCATCTGACATAGTTCCAGTCCAGACCTTGAAGAATTATGATTTCTATATTGCATTTAACCGAAATGCTTCATCACAAATTGTTAGTTCACTACAGGATTCAATGGATCTTCTCAGGTCTGAAAAGGACACAAACGGGGTTAGTATGTATGACCAGATCCTGTATCGGTATACGCAGCCTGCCTTTTCAGATTCAAATCTGACAGTTCAGGAAGTAATCGATCTGGTGAACCAGACCGTTGCCGATCTTGCCCGGGATGCCCCGGAAACTATCAAAAATATAAATTCAGGTCAGCATCCATACAAAGATGCAGAAAAACCAGAGCTCTATGTCTTTGTATATGATCCTGATGTGAACATGATCGCCCATGCCGATAACGCCAGAATGGTCGGAATAAACTATCACAACAAGGTGGATGTTGCCGGGGTTCCTTTCAGGGACCAGCTTGTCCAAACAGCCCTTAAAAACGGAACCAGTTGGGTGGATTATATCTATAGTAGCCCTGCTGAAACGGGTCTGTTCTGGAAGACTACCATGAGCCAGATTGCAACCGGCAGTGATACAAAGACGTATATTGTCTGTTCCGGGATGTACACAACCCAATGAACAGACCGATTAATGATGCTAATCTGTGAATTATCCTACATTCACCTTTCTTCAACTTTTAGTTTATAGTACCTGATCGATGAACGTACTCTGAATTTTCCATTATCAGAATTTATTTTAAAAATCCGACAATAACAGGTTTTTAAATTCTATCTTTCTCATTTCATCCCTGTTAATGCATACGGATGAATTTATCCACCCGCACACCCTAGGTAAATTAGTTGATCATTTATGGCGGTGTATGAACCAATAACAAAGGTGAACCTCGAACGTATAACAAACGGAGTATTCGGGTTTACAATGACACTGCTTGCCAAGGATATTATCACCCCTGATCAATACGCAAAAGCAGCATCCATCACCGTAGATCAGTTTTTTAACAACACTATCCTCTCAATTCTCGACTTTACAGGGGTATTTATTCTACTTGTAATGTTCTGGATGCTTTTTTTCCAGATGTTTCACCGAATGAAGACGTATGATTACCATTTTATCCACGTGCATATGCTGGCTCTGATGGCCGTCGTACTGATTCCATTCTCCTCGCAATTTAGTAATCTTGCAGACACCTTGACTTTTGCCGATTATTTCTTTCAGATCAATTTTCTGATGCTCGGTATAATCCTGGTTTATTTATGGAATTATGCCAGATCCAATCCGGAACTCCTTACACCGGAATTACCTAAAGAAGATGCTCAATTTCTCTTTCACAAGTGTTTTGTTCCTGTGATTGTTGCAATAATAGGGATTATCTGGATTACGATAGGTATCGAGTATTCCGAGATCATTTCATTCCTACCTTTCATTATTCTAGGAGTTTTTTTCAGGAATCCCCCGATAAAACAGGATTAATCGGTGATTGATGTAGGTTGACCCTGCCTTCACAACCATTATCACCTTGTATCTTTTCTTTTACTTATGTCTCATTGGTCAGTATGGGTCCTGGTACTCGTAATTATGCAAGTATTTTTGGGTGGAATTATCGCATATGCTGATAATCCAACGAGTTCTGATAAAAGCTTGGTATCATCCGGTGAACAATCACAAACAGATAAAGACCATATAGCAGCCTCAAATAACAAATTTTCATATAATTTGTTTTCAAATTTGAGTCACGATCCGTTTAGTGCAAATAAAAATCTATTCTTTTCTCCATTCTCTGTTTTTTCTGCCCTAGCGATAACATACGAGGGAGCACGCAATTCAACTGCAGAGGAGATGAGATCAGTCTTATATCTCCCCCAAAATGATGCAGCCAGAAGAGATGGATTTTTAGAGTTAAACTCCAGAGTTAATAGTCCGGGCACAGACTACAATCTTACAAATGGTAATGCCCTCTGGGTTGAGAGAACATATCCCATTCTCGACGATTACCTGAATACATCCAGGACCTGGTACAGTGTCAATGCCTCGAATCTTGATTTTAAATCCAATCCTTCAGGTTCAGCGGGAGAGATCAATACATGGGCTGAAGGAGAGACTGCACATAAGATACAGAAATTGGTTGATCCTGACACTCTCTCACCTGATACAAAACTGATAATCACCAACGTAATCTATTTCAAAGGATCCTGGGCATACCCGTTTGATAAAAATAAGATCGAAAATGATCTGTTCAACTTATCTGATGGGAGATCTGTCCCTGTAATGATGATGCATAATAGTCAAAACCATGTTGAATATAATTATATAGAAAATGAAGATGTTCAGGTCCTGGAACTGCCATATGCCAATGGAAAAGAGAGGCATCTATCTATGGTTATTCTTCTCCCAAAAACTTCGAACATGTCTGCAGCGGAGATGGTTCTTGATCCTGGTACATTTAGTCAATTACAAAAAGAAATGGTAAAGAAAAAGGTTCAGATATCTCTTCCAAAATTTACGATTCATGAACGCTATGACCTCTCTCAAGTACTCTCCTACTTGGGAATGTCTGATGCATTTTCTGATAAAGCTGACTTTTCAGGGATAGATGGAACTCATAATCTGTATATCAGCGATGTGGTTCATTCGTCCTATGTGGATGTCAACGAAGAAGGGACTGAAGCAGCTGCAGGAAGTGGTGTTGTCCCGGCAACACTATCGATAGAGAAGAATCCGGTTTTCAGGGCTGATCATCCTTTCATTTTTGTCATCAGAGATTCAGAAACTGGGGTTATTCTCTTTATCGGAAAAATGATGAATCCTGCTTCTTAAATCTTTATTTCATACATAAACCAATTTAATCTTTTTTTGAGAAAATGTTGGGTATCGCCAGATAATACCCCAAATACCCAATTTTTAAACCCATCAGGATTACTGTGAAGATTGAAATCAACCTTACCTGTGCAGTAGAGATAAATACATCAAAATTTCTATGCTCTCATATGAGGTACATGACAAGTTCCCATATTGTCATATTCATCATCATTATGGTGATGGGATAGCTGATCACTATCCCCTGTCTTTGTCAGGGAGTTAATACTGAAGATTCAGAGAGTAATGATACCATCGATTCTGGAGTGGTTGAATCATCTGCGACAACTATCCATGAAACATCGCAGAATTTATCAACCCAAAAGACCACATGGAAACCAGGGGTTACCTCTCTTTCTAACCTGACCCCTGAACAAAAGAAAAAAATAGACAGTCTTCTGAAACATTCGATAAATCAATCGGTTGTTTCGTCAACTACTCCAATCAAGGTTCCGGCAAACCTTCCGGAGTCTTTTGACTGGCGAAATAACAATGGTGACTGGACGACACCAGTTCATGATCAGGGTGAAGAATGTGGCAGTTGTTGGGCATATGCCGCTGTCAGCGTTCTGGAATCATACCTGAAGATAAAAAGCCATAATTCAAACCTTAAGGTCGGGCTTTCAGAGCAGTATCTTATATCATGTGATAAAGAAGACAGCGGGTGTGATGGCGGTGACTTTGAGACCGCGATGCCATCTCTTGTTGATTCACCCGGACCTGATGGTGTCGTTGGTGTGATGTCAAGAGAAGAGTATCCCTATACTGAACTCCAGGACACCTGTAAGAATCTATCAGGTATGAAGCGGTATCATGCTGATAAATGGGCATATGTAAATGCCACGTCTGACGAGGGCATTGAGAATTCAGTCCCCCCGGTGAATGAGTTAAAAGCGGCGATTTTTCTTAAAGGACCTATTGCGGTGGGAGTCCAGGATGATGATGACTTTGACGATTATTCTGGTGGAATATTCTATAGTGATGTAGCCTATGACGATACCAATCATGCAGTAGTCCTGGTCGGGTGGGGCAATGAAGACGGAGAAGAATACTTCATTGGCAAGAACAGTGCCGGAACCAATTGGGGCGAAGACGGATGGTTCCGAATAGATGTCTACTCAAATCGAATTGGTGAAGGAGCCGTCTATCTTGATTCTGCCTGATAGAATCTCTTGAGTATCTTACAAAATCTGTTTTAATTTTTTTTTGACCTCTCAATTACTTGAGTGGGTTACAAAAAAAAGGGAGTTACTATGAAGCAACCGGGTTGATTATTATCGTTCCGGCGATCATTGCAAGATTTTGGACTCCGGCGGAAGCGTCATCCATAGTCTTGTAAAATCCAGAAGTGATTGAAACCTTCTGATCAGTGCTGAATACGTAAATACCCGCTGTAGTATCTCCTTTAGTACCATACATCATGACACCATCAGATACAGTTACCGGGTCTTGTTCCAGGGGTGTTATACCTGCTCCTTCCATGAAACTGTTAAGGAATAATTTCGCAGTTTCGTTGGAAAGTTGCTTTCCAAATGGGTTGTCCATAACATAGATCGCATATGAGGTGCTTGGGTCCGTCGTGTTTGTAAGAATTGTGGCAGGACCAACCCCTGAATCCTGTGTTGCTTCAGTTATTCCGGGTGGAATCATAACTGAATACGTAGTTGTAGAAGAGGCATTTACCTGAGACTCGTTGACTTCAATCTTTTTCCATCCGGTAAAGTCAATATCAGCCATTGCTCCAGTTATCCCGATCATGAAAACTAAGAGCATAATTGTTAGTTCTTTGTTCATGTTACACCTCAGTTAAACATAAGATACTCATACTTTCAGGAGATAAATTTTGGTAACTGTAAGACAAAGAAGCATTTTATTTTATAAAAACCCCAACGGTGCCCCGTTGGGGGCCCCAGGTAGGACCGGTGAAAAGGACTTTTTCATGCAAAAATATTTTTAGACTATTATTTTTTTAAAATAGATTTATCCAAATTTAATAAATATAATATTTTATCAATTTTGCATGAAAAAAGTCCTTTTCATCAGTCCTGCCTGGGGAACCCAACGGGGTACAGTTGGGGTTTTTAAATGTAAACATATAAAAATTGTAAAAAATTATCAGAGCATTATGCCAAAGTTTTCTTTAAAAACCAGGCCATGTTCTGTCCGAGAGATTTCATAGATTCAAGGCCAGTAGTATCTGATTTCACATCTCCTGGCTCAAAGCCCATACCTATGTTCCAATATGTCGATCCCACAGTAAACATACCGCTGATACCAAAGAGATGATTTATTGTATCAAATGCATGGGTTGCCCCAGCCCGGCGGACAGCAACTACTGCTGCTCCTGCTTTTCTATTCAATGTTCCTTCGTTTGCCATGGCAACTAAACCTGCACGATCAATCAGTGCTTTAACCTCAACAGTAACGTCTGTGAAATACGTCGGAGTCCCTATGAGAATACCATCAGCTTCAATCATCTTCTGAATGCACTCATTCACAAAATCGGTATCAATTGCACACCGGTTGTTCTTCTTTTCAAAACATTTCATACAGGCAGTACATCCATGAACCAGTTTACCTCCGATTTGAATTATCTCGGTTTCTATGCCCTCTTTGTTGAGTTCATCACAGACTGTTTTAAGCAGAATGCTGGTGTTTCCTTCCTTTCTTGGGCTTCCATTAAATGCAATAACTTTCATTTTACCTTTCCCTGATTACCAACTATTCATGTAGCATAATCCATGTAAACCTTGATAATCCGTATAAGTACTGCTCAAATTGAGATCAGGTAATGTCTTGATCTTAATCTCTGTAGAAATTACGCAGATTTAAGATATTCATTCAAAGTACCGATTGAATTATGAATAATCTTATTCATTACACAGGTATACTTACATTATCTGATTGACGCTCACTGCCTTGAACAATAGTATCTATTCAAGTGCTATGTCTTCATAGGAACTAAAGTGTTAAATTATGCACAGTATGAAATTTAAGATATAATCTCTAAAATGGTACTAATGGAGAATAAAAAGAAAAAAAGAGAATATGCCTGTCCTGTGGAGGCTGCTATAGATATTATCGGTGGAAAATGGAAACCTGTAATTCTTTGGCATATCAAAGATAAACCGATGAGATTCAATGAAATCCGTTCGAGTTTGCCTAGTATTACCCAGGGTATGCTGACTCGTCAGCTTCGGGAACTTGAGGAGGACAAGGTCGTTAACCGGAAGGTATTCGCAGAAGTTCCTCCCCGTGTGGAATACTCACTTACCAACTTTGGGTTAACCATCATTCCAATCCTGAATGATCTCTGTGAATGGGGGAAAACATACCTGACTCTAAACCAGATAGAACTAGATTATACTGAATCCTGTCCCTCTTTAAAAAGTAAAGAAGAGGGTAATAGTTCGTAATTACGATAATGCTGACGAATTAAAGTAGTATTTTTCATATTCTTCAATCTTTTATGAGACTGTTGTATTGGGCTTCTTGAGATTTCATATTTTATAGGCATTCCCCTATAAAACTAAACAATATTGTTAAACGGTTGTGCGCTTATCTATGATCTGGACGTGTTGAAAGGATGAGACATACCTGTATTGTTGGATTATTGATAATATGTATGGTTTTTAGTGTTTTTTGTGTTGTTGCAGAGAATAAATCTAGCAGCACCTCTGACAAACAGCCCTCATGGACTGGAGTTTGGCAGAGCCTGCGATACAATGAAACATTGGTACAGAATGGCAGTTCAGTAACCGGGACATATGTTCCCTTTATGCCTTCTGTAAACGACACCGGAATACTTAACGGAACTATTTCCGATAATGAATCGGTAGTTAATGGAGTATGGAGTGAATCCGGGGAAATTACTCTTACTCGCAATGATGATAATTCTACCCTTGATGTTCTCTGGGCATATGATGATCAGAGTGAACAATTCAAGAAATCGGAAGGGGTTGATACTCTCTACGGCACCTGGAACTCTCCTAATCTGACATTATCTCTTCAAGTAGATGGGTCAGCAGCATCTGGGGTATATCGATCCCTTAGTCCGATCACAAATGTCGGTGGATATCTGAATGGAACCATCTCACAGGATGGCAAGAAGGTCACCGGTACATTTGTAGAAGCAGGAAATTTCACTTTTGCATTAGCAAAGGATGGTTCCTACTTTAATGGAACATACAGTTATGGTTCAGAACCGGTAAAAGAGGATGATACCTGGAATGCTATCCGATTATCTTAACCAGTATACTCTTTTTTTCCACATAATCAGCCTCTTGTAGATATTTCTTCTCGATACTATTGCAACAGACGCTAGATGTACTTTTTTTCTGTCCCACAAGTGAAGATACCCATCCCCGTGTTTTTACAACTTATAATGATACAGAGATTGTTGCTTATAAAAAAGGAGTTCAAAGATAAAATTACGATACAACTATTGCATTTGGAATTCTCAGGCTACCACCAAAGTTCGCATTTCTGAGAGAGAGCGTGATCGAATAAGAACCTGCAGTTGTGTACATATGTAAGGGGTTCTTCTTTCTCACCCATTCGAAAAATCGTCTATACTATCTGTCATTTGATACCAATCATAGAATTCATCTTTCCCCCCATCTCCCATGAGACAAATCCAGAAGAGACATACTAAGGGTATATCATTGCGTGGATATTATAAAACTATGTCTTTATATATCGAGGGCGATTTTTAAAAAATGGAATTGGCAAATTCTAAAAAGGCAATAGAGGTGAATCAATGGTTAGATAGTAAGGTTTCCTTCCCGTACGATCTTTCCACCAGATATCTCTATCTTCTCAATTGGTGAATTGCTCTGGTATCCATTCCCATAATCTGCGACCAATCCAATTCCGTATATTCCATCAGGAAGAATGTCATGAACCATCTCGACAGGTCCCTTGAGAGAAAGCGACCCTGTTGAGATCCAGTTCTGGTCAGTCCCTTCCTGTTGTATCAGAGGTGCATACGTGTTTATCGTATCTCCTGCTTTGGGTTCTAGCAGAGTCCGGGATAGCAATATTTCTCCATTATCTTCGATTGTATAAGGTCTGAAATCGAGATCTGCTTCTCTGACACTGGGATCTATGTAAGCCGAGAGGTAAATGGTATTATTTTCTCCATTCTGGATAAGGTTTACTTTTGAAGAGAACTGAACAATCCCATCATCGGTCATATCTTCATATGATAAACCGAGTAGGGCGTGATTGTCTGGATCGGCAGTATCTTTCAGGTAATACCATGTTCCATCCCACTCAGGAATTGAGAATTTTCCAGATGCATCCTCCATTGCCGGAATATTTCCTATTTCCGTGATTTGGTCATCTGTTGGATCATAGGCATAGTATCCAATCCAGACCGATGCTGTGTCACTGGTATCCTCAATTATGTATTCGTTTTCTCCGGTACTATTGAGGGCAGGTTTATCTGTATCACTTGCAAGTTTTTTCAGGAAATCTTCAGTAAAGGAATCCCAGGCGGGTGATACCTTGGCATTTACTCCATCCTCTACATACATATCATGTGTTGTGCCCTGTGGATCCAGAATAGAGAGACCTTTCGCGTCCGTGATATATTTGTCATGTCGTTCATAGACAATGGCTTTGGCTACCGAATCGTTCACAGAAGAACTTGAGGAACCTGAATCCTGAACATGAGAGATCAGATACTGGAGTAATAATGGAAGATCTAGACTCGTTCCCCCTTCATCCCCTGGTTCCTGGGCAAATTTCGTCGTGTTCCGATATGCTTTTCCAAGAACTCTCAGTCCGTTCTCCTCTTCAAGTATCTTATTTAGTGATACACCGAGTTCATCCAACCTGGAAACAACATCTGGAATTTGCTTTAGATCTATAATGGCGAGGGTTCGTCCCCCGTCACCTGATGCATTTACATAAGAATCCACGATTGTTCTGCAAACAGTCAGAGGATTTTGCGATGGATTCTGGGCCAGAACTTTCATCCATGTATCGTATGTCCATCCGGAACCTGGTTCTGTCTCTTCTGAGCCAACGAAATATGTTCCAAAGGGAGATAAGGCCGAAGTGACCTCAAGTTCACTCATAAGACATGCATCAAAGCCTATTACATCGGACTTAAAATTGGTCTCCTTGAAAGCAGTTTGAATATCTGATACATTCTCTTTATTTCCCGTTATTTCATCAGACCCATATCCCTGATAACCGCTACCATGATCCCAGAAGATCATGTAGGTGGTATTTCCACTCCATCGATCTTTGGTCCATTCAATAAATGCTTTTAATCCGGCTTGGGAACCCATATCCAGAGAAGGGTTTGAATAACTACTGATGTTGTCATCTCCGATTACACCATTCTCAAGGTCCTTCTTTATTTGATCATATGTGGCGATTGTCATCCCTTTCCAGCCGGACTTATTTGCTCCTCCATATGCCACAATAATCTGGAGATCATCTGGAACAATATCACCAGCTCCTTTAATCATCTCTTTGATATTATCTGTGGCTGCCCCTCCTTCAGATTCCAGGTCACTTCCGACCATATATACCATAACCAGTGATTTTGTATTTGTCTGATTCAGTTCTCCCGGTTCAGATATTCCAGACACAGAATTAATCATGGAGATTAGTATCAGAAATGTAATTATTATCCAGATCAGGCGGAAAAATCTCATATTCTCCTTACTCCTAATTTCCCAGTTAATCAGAAATCTGATTACAGGTAATACGTAGTCAGTAAATAACCACTTAATCTTATTCACTGAGGACAAATTAATTGAAACGTCCTTAATGATCATACTGAACTTTAAGCTGACTATTGAAAACCGATAGATATGTCCTACAGATAGGAGAATATCTCCTTAATGTACTCATTCTCTGTAATTGAGAAAGTTACCAGAATCATGTATCCTGCTTAAGACATTCAAGGAGTAGGAGGTTATTCTATCTTTGGTACGAATAATGCAAGGTATTAAGGATGTTCTCTTCTGCGTTCTCCTCCTCGTTCACACCGATCTGGTATACGATTCTCACCATATGGTTGATGATTAACCATTTTTTATTCAGATATCTGAAAAATACCATATAACAGGATTATAATACAGGGCTATAAATCGGTATTGCTATTAATATTGGGATGAATTTGCTTTTATTGCAGGTGACATCCAATTTTTTTATACAGATTGATCCTGACAGTATCGTGGGGATGAGCATCAACATAATATTGACCGGTATAATCATACGGTTTCTTGCTATCCGGACATTTGGCTGATTTTCTGAATCGTAATTCACGTAAAAGAAGAGCACAGGATTATAAAGAACTGGTATATCGCTATAATATATGGAATAATGCTAAATTTGTTCACAATATACCAGTTATAATTTTCCTTTGTATATCGGTCAGATGTTGAAGATGAGGAGATAAAGATTGGATCATTACTCGCCCTCAAATCACCATAAATGTGGTAAAAAAGTGTATAGTTTACTTTTCCCGTTTCAGAACCTGATATAATGCAAAGGCATAGTTTGACTCTGCTTTTTTCGTTCCGGTATTGATGTAATTAATCGTGAGAGTATCATCAGCGGTTATATCTGCAATATAAGTCCCTCCGCTTGAATCAACAATAAATACTGTCTTTCCATCAGATCTGATACTCCCGGCAATTAGCTCCTCGACCATCTTTGTAGAATCATTAAAGACGTTCGTACCAAAGACCACGTTTCCCGTTTGATTGAGAATCCAGTAATCTTCAGTACCTGTGGAGTTCAACAGTTCTCCAGAATACCTGAATCCTTCAATTTTTTCTTCAACCCATTTTCCGGTAAGATTCATTGATGATTCGGCACTAACCGAATAGATTCCCAGGATGATAAAAAAAACCAGTACAAGAAGCAGGTTCGCTTTCATATATGTGGAATTTACTTTCAGTCAGATATACTTTTTTAAAAGACATCTCGTTAATGTGTACCTCGATGGGAAGAAGATTATTAAAAAAATGTTGAATATCTTTGATTCGACTGATATTTCTGTCAAGAATAGATAAAGTCTCCAACAAGACTGGATTGATTTTATTACCGGAATATATAGGAAGAATCGTTTATAATGGGATGAGATCTATATTCTTAAAATACAGTATGGAGCAAATCGTGAGAATTTCAGGCTCCAGTCTCTCTGACTTACAATAACATTTTGCAGAAAAACAGATATACCTACCTTTTATATCCTCTAAAAATGACTTAATCTCCAGGAGCATAAATTGCCATGAGTACATTATCGGCTATAATACACGACTTTATTCTTCCGATTATCCTGATCCTGAATATTTGTTTTGCGATTACCGTTGTTTTTATTGAGCGAAAGAATCCTACTGCTACGATTGCCTGGCTCATGGTCCTCGTGTTTATCCCGGTCATCGGGTTCGTTCTCTATCTCTTTTTCGGGCAGAGTTTCTACCGGGATCGGATGTTTAAAATCAAAAAGGAGGATGATGAGCACGTATCTGAAATAATCAAACTTCAGAAGAAGGAACTCTTCCGGGAAGATCTGCCTATTGGACAACCGATTCCAGAGTCGTATCGCCGGATGATGCTGATGCTAATGGAGAGCAGTCGTGCTCTTGTCACCGTGCATAATAAGGTACGCATTTTTGTTGATGGTAACGACAAATTTTCTGCACTCCTTGAGGCAATTCGCGGTGCACAAGATCATATCCATATGGAGTATTACATTCTCAAAGATGATGAGATCGGGAATGAAATATTTACTGCACTAATAGAACGAGCATGTGCAGGGGTATCAGTCAGATTTCTAGGTGACGGCCTGGGTGCTGCCGGACCTGGTAAGGAATTTTTTAAGCCATACCTTGAAGCAGGTGGCAAACTGGCGTTCTTCTTCCCATCGCTCATTCATATAACTCATCCCAGGATTAATTACCGTAATCATCGGAAGATTGCAATTATTGATGGGAAAACCGGGTTTATTGGGGGATTTAATATTGGAGATGACTATCTCAGCAGGATTGCTGAGTGGGCTCCATGGCGTGATACTGCAGTGCAGGTTGATGGAGATAGTGTCGCAGCTATGCAGATCAGGTTCTTCCTTGACTGGAATTATGCTGCCAAAGAGGATGAACTGATATATGATCAAAGGTATTTCCCGGATCGACATGATTCTTCTGGCACATGGCTCCCGATGCAGATCGTCTCCGGTGGTCCGGATACGTACTGGAATCCGATAAAAGAATCATACCTGAAACTGATTCAGTTGGCATCTGAATCGGTGTACATTCAGACGCCTTATTTTATTCCTGATGACAGTATCCTTGATGCATTACGAATGGCCGCATTATCAGGAATTGACGTCAGAATAATGATGCCGGCAAAACCAGATCACTGGTTTGTATACTGGGCAGGGTATTCGTATATCGAACAACTGCTCGAATCCGGAGTCAAAGCATACACGTATGATACCGGTTTTATTCATGCAAAAACTATCGTTATAGATGAGGCTGCTGCATCTGTGGGAAGTGCGAACTGGGATGTCAGGAGTTTCCGGTTAAATTTTGAGACAAATGCCATCATGTATGATCAGGAGATTGCAAAAGAACTGAAGAATTACTTCCTCAAAGATCTTGAGGTCTGTTCTCCACTGGATAAAGACCGGTTTGCTGCACTCCCATCAAAGGTAAAGTTAAAACTCTCAATCTCCCGGGTATTCTCTCCGCTTCTCTAAATTATTTTTTTGGGCATTACCGGATTCTATACCATACGGATATGGGAGAAAAGATCAGGTATCAGATCTTTCTAAAATGGTTCTATCTGTCAACGAATGTGTTATTTCAGAGACTTTCGATAAACTATCGTTTTTCAGACAACCATTCTGAAGAAAAATTTATGTTGAGGAATTTTTCGAATTTCAGTATGATCCAGGATGCATTAGATAGTAAATGTGTATTCGAATCAATTCAGTGAAAATTACTTCTAATTTATGATAATTTGGCATTTAAGAAGATAATTATGCATAATTATTGAAAAGAATTACTTTTCATGTTAATCTTGACCTTCTTTTTGTTTCATGTATTCTCTTCCCCAGACGCTGATTGCATCAAGGACAGGAAATGCAGTTTTTCCAAGAACGGTTAGTTCATACTCCACCCGTGGAGGAATTTCTGGATATGCGGTTCTCGTGAGTAAACCATCAGCCTCCAGTTCTCTTAGATTTTGTGTAAGAACCGACTGGGTTATTCGGGGTATACTCCTCTGTAACTCCAGAAAACGGAGCGACTTTTTGCGCAGATGCCAAAGGATCTCAGGTTTCCATTTCCCACCGATGATAGAAAGATAGACATGTATCGTATCATCAATAAGTATTTCATCTACTATTTTAGATTTATTCGTCATTTTTCAATTAGTATTCAATACAGTACTATATTGTATTGAGCATACTGGTATGTTTTTCCTCCTATCAGGTAATTTTTATGAGATCTGATAATGGTGGATTTATGAAGGTTAATTTTTCTATTGACAGTGATAGATGTACCCAGTGTGGCATATGCAGTCAGGTATGTCTCTCCTCAATTATTATCCAGGATTCAGTCACCAGAACTCCTGCAATTGCAGATGATTCACGAGAATATTGCACTGTATGTGGTCATTGTGAGTCGTTTTGCCCGCATGGGGCTATCAGGATCGATTCTCCTGAAGTGGTTCCATTTCCAGAAATGTCGTCAATTCAGAAGATTCAACCTGATCTGGTGAAATATTTGATAACTTCACGACGGACTATCAGGAAATATCAAAACAGCCCTATTCCGAAAGGAAATCTTATGAATATTCTTGATATAGTGCGGTATGCTCCAAGCGGGTTTAATCTGCACCCGGTAGAATGGATGATCGTAATGGATCCTGCTCTTATTCATAATTTGTCATCTGCAACTATCACATGGTTACAGTCCCTGCAAGGAGGAGAAAATTCTGATGAATACGCCTCGTTATTACCAGTGATCTCCACAATTCTAGCAGTGTGGGAATCGGGAGAAGATCCTATCTGTTATCATGCCCCTGCTCTTATCATTACTCACGCTGACAAGACAGTTCATAGTGCCGGATACGATGCCATCATTGCTCTCAGTTACCTGGACCTTATTGCCCATGTGTATGATCTTGGTACCTGTTGGGCTGGCCTCCTGCAAATGGCGTTATCCGGTTCACCTGAAGTGTATGGATTGCTTCCGATTCCACCGGGTCATGTGGTACATCATATTTTGATCATCGGAAAGCCACTGTATGATGTTCATCAGATTCCGAAAAGACCTCCTGTGAAAGTGTCTTTTGTATAATGGATGAATCCTGGATAATACAGGAAAAAAAAATGGTTCGATAGATGTTGCAGCCTTATCGATCCAAAGCTGCCACCGGTTTGGAGAATATATCTGATAGTATTATCAGTATCTCTTATAGCAGGGATATAAAAAAGCAATGAACCAAAATAAAGAGACGAAATTTTATCTCAAATACCAGAAATCTACAATCATCTTGTAGAGAAATGGTAGTGTATTACCATCCAGGATACGGATAAAATTCTACATGTCCGGGTATTCTTACCGGTTCTCTGAACTATCTTCTTCTTTATTCTGCAACACCTGGTTATTGGTAAATTTTGCCGAATATCGGGAGAGGGTATGGGTTATCCGGTTTTTGTATGCTCTACTATGTGATCCGATCAAAGAACCTGTGTAGGGAACAAAACTCCAGGCAATAACTCCTGCAGTTGCTCCTTTGCGGAGATATGATCCGGTTTTTCCGACTACAATATTCTCTCTCTTTCTGATACATGCAAGAAATTCTTCAGCAGTATCAGCTGGTGCTCCGGTCAGGACACTACCGACATCAGAGAGAAGATGAGCATCTGAACCACCGGTAAACGGAGTGGAGTATTTCTGTACATACTGAATTGCCTTATGATTCAGGTTCCAACTCATACCTCCACAGATTACCTCGAATCCGTCTATGTGATCAAGCACCCCGGGCAGCATCTGTTTTTCTACGCATTTGAGGACACCCCGGTTTATCCCGAAGTATCCATACGGATGAGCTGCAATCCGGAGGCATGAGTACTCTTCTGCAAGAATGAGACACTCGGAGACAGGGAGATTTTCAGGAACTTGTGAACCTATTCGCTTCTTTTCTCGGTTCAGGTCTTGGAAATAGTCTTCAAGTTCACTGGATGTCTCGAAATAGATGAGGAGATGAGGACCTTCCCGGGTCTCCAGTTCAATGCCGGGAATGACGAGTAGATCTTTTTGAGTTATGACTGCTTCAATGGCACCCTTGATCTCGTTGTGATCTGTGATCGCAACTCCAACCTGGTTTTTCCGGGCATATGATAGAAGGTCAGAAATACGGGTCATTCCATCCGAATACCGGGTATGAAGATGCATATCAACCGGATGGCACCCTGCATCTATGAGAGATACAACTTCTGGTTTTTGGTACTGGATACTCCCGGGTTCGAATGATGTCATGTGTTTGATCAATCCTGTTTTTTGTATTCTCTTGGATTCACAATACAGTGGATATCTGGATACAATACATGAGGAAATTCCTTTAGAAGATTGTGCTCAGTAAGAAGATGAGATTACCCATCCATCCCGGGTTTGGTATCCGGGTATATCGTGCTTCAGGAAGATGAGGACGAGATATGAGATCAAAGTGTCAGGTTAAATGTAGAGAAGAATGCCAGATATAACCGGGAAGGAACGAGTAGCCGTAACTGAAAAAATCAGAAACAGTGTTCTCTCCTGGTATGTTTCATGTAATTTGGATTTCGGTATGATTTGTCAACATACGTACATAAAGGATTTATATTATTTCGTGCAACTATATGTTACATAAAATGTCTAACAGGTTAGAGGAAAACAAGGAACATTTCTCTGCAAGGATATCATCATTTTTGGTTCAAAAAATAAAAGAAAAATCTAAAACTGAAGACCGTTCGGTTACATCTGTCGTAGAAGAGGCATTTTTACAATATTTTAAAGACGAATTGCCTGGTTTATGTAAATCATGTAAATCTATGAATGAACCCACTGATCGGTTTTGTAATCGATGCGGAAAGCCACTTGTTGAAGAGGCCTGGGAAGATTATTTTAAAAATTTCGAGGAGTTCTGGAAGAAAGATGAATATCTGGAAAAACTAAAGAACATGCTTGTTGAACACTCAAATAAAAAATCTGAAAGTGTAAGTGATGGATAATGACAATCTCTGTGAGAAATGTTTCATGAGTGGTATTATAATTATGATTACTCCCGAAAGATTTCTACAATATTCAGGTCCTAAAACCCCATATTCAATATTCTTACTTATTAATTGAAATCTCATCGTACTAATATTACATATCATGTAATCACTCTAGAATTTCTGTTTACTAGTAAGAATGACTTTTAAAAATTCGATAATAATTCTTGAATTATGTCATCACCTCTTGCCTTTTTAAAAACACCATGATATGGTCAAGTATCAGATCTGGATCTTTTCTTGCAATCATATGATCACCTTCCAGAAGGATTAACTGAGAATGGGATATCCCCTCATGTAATTCTTGAGCCATTGAAACCGAAGTTGATCGGTCTGTTGTTGTATTTATAATGAGAGTGGGAGCATGAATTAAGGGTAATAGTTGCACACTGTTAAATGTAACCAGTGCATTAAATTGTATTTTAAACGAGGGTATTGTTGGAGGAAATAGTAATGCTTTTTCCATAAAACCAGGCATTATCATCGTGTTATATAATCTATCATATGCTTCCAATGCTTCAGGTTCATCAGGTCCAGGTGAACGGGCAGCGGCGACATGAAGAATGAGACTTTTTACACTCTTTGGATACCTGCTGGCAAGTGACAATGCAATCCGTGAACCGGTAGATATTCCCAGGATATGAGCAGTCTTAATTTTAAGAGAATCCATGAGACATGCTGTATCATCGGCCATCATTTCTATTGAGTATTCATGATCAGGTTTACCAGAACGCCCTGTACCCCTTGTATCATAATGAATAATCTTGTACAGCCCATAGGCCTTCAGTTTGAGTAAGTCTATAAATGAGAGGATTTCACCACCGATTCCCCAGATAACAATCAAAGGAGACCCAGTTCCATGCACTTCATAATACATTGAGATACCATTGCAGTCAGTATTTGGCATATGGGATAACCATCCTACATTTGTAATTTCAGATATTTTTTATCAAATTGAAAGAGAATACATCCTCTCTCATCCCAGTGATTACACACATCACAGTTCTTATGATCCAAGAGGCATTTTCTGCCTGTACTTTCAAATGGACACCCATCACGTTTTTTGCAGACTGCACAACATGTTCCGGTTGGTCTGTTTGCAATATAATCAGGATTAAGATATGAGTCAGTATTCATCAGATAGTCACTTCCATAAATGAAAGAAAATCACAGACACTTCGATCAGCATTTTTTCCGGTAAACAAGAGATTTTTGTACTCTTCACTTCTGATAATTCTGATATCAGCAAAATTCCACTGACTCATAAAATTTCTCTCAGCATGATCAGGAATTCCAAATTTCAATGGTTCACCATTCAATTGAGTGAATTTTACAATATTCTTGGCATACTCATTTTTTTCTCCGCTAACCACAGATTCTGGATAATAATCAAAAAGGATCTTACTTCCAACCGGGCATTCTTTTGAGAAATATTGGAATATCCGGTGAATGGAGTCTGATGATAGGTACATAATCAGACCTTCCATTATGACAAGAGTTTTCTTTAATTCACTAAAGCAGGAAGATGATAAAGCAACATCCAAATCCCCGGTTTCAAGATTTAATGGAATATAGGTTACATTATCAGGTAATGTTCCAAATATTCTTCTGATTATCTCTTTTTTTACTGATTGAGTTTCAGGGTGATCGACTTCAAAAACCTTAAAATTGTGGTCTATTTCAGGTGTCCGATACGGACGAGTGTCATAACCAGCTCCGAGAATTATTAGTTGAGCAAAATCATGTGAAATACACTCGTTAAGGACCAAATCAAAATATTTGACCCTGGCACGAATTGAGTTTCCCAAACCTGGAAACAGGTTTTTCATCTCCCGAACTTTCTGTTCTGCTTTACGGGGATGTTCTGCTGCAAACTTCAGGATCTCCGGGTTAATGAAATGAACAGCATATGGATCGGAGAATATTCTCACATCTTCGGGAAGCATCGTTTCTGCAAGACGATGCATTGCCATACCTTCAGCCATTCTGCTTGGTGTTTTTGGTCTGCTTTCTTGCATATCTGGTTGTTCTATATTCCGTGAATCATCGCTCATGTTTACCATACTCCTGGAATGAGACGAAATCTGACTTCTTTCACGTACTCATTATACCCAAACAATTCTCTCTGTAGAGTTTCATCCTCCAGGTATGTTCGAATGACAAATGCCGTTACTACAACTGTTGCCGGAACGAGGGCCCATACAGAGCTCAACATGAAACATTGAAAAATGGTGTAGGAACATACTCCAAGATAACCAGGATGACGAAGAAATCGATATGGTCCATGAGAAATTACCTTATGACCACGTTCGGACTGGATTCTTACTGTTGTTGAGAAAAAGGTATTAGATAGAATTCCCCATGCAAAGAGGACATTACCAAATATTACCATGAGAACCGAAAAAACCTGGATACTTACCGGGATATCGCCAGACCAACCAAATCGATGATCGAGACCTGCGATAATCCATGTGATTACTCCAAACAGGAATATAATAATCAGGAGATATTGATCCCATTTTTTAGAGTCTGGATGTTTTTTTGTTCGTTCCTTCGAGAGGTCTGGATTGATATATAGTGTGATGTACGAATTACTGATCAGGAAAATCAGTACGTATAACCAGCCCATCGACCAATTAATCGTTCCAGCGGATAAAAAAAGCAAAACTCCGGTTGGAAGATTAAATAGAAGCAGTATCTTAATTATAGAACAAATCCGGATTATATTTTCAATTCTTTTGTCATCAAGAGAATTAGTCATTTCTGATACCTCCAGATGAAAATTGGATGGGCATTATCAGACTGTTCTTCTTAAATTGCCGGTTGAGACAAAGTAACGAAACACAAACATCAGAATTTAATCTATTTGGAATGAGATTTTTGCCAATATTCCACACCTTACTTCTCTTTATTCCAAAAATTATTGCGATTTTGCTCCAATTTTTGGAATAATTTCTGTCTTTTGGTTGTTGAACACAGTGATGGTATAAGTATCCAGGTTTTCTTGTTGTTATTTTCAAATCACGTATACTGTTCAAACTGATTATCCCGTAAATTGGATGGTTCACAAATATGTGAATCCATTCAGCGTTTTTTAACCGTTTGCATATATCAGAAAACATTCTTGATCGTATGTTTTCCGATATGATAAATGTATTCATACAAGATGTTCAAGAAAACTCAACAGTATGTCATTGAATAATTCCGAATACGGTATGAATAACTCAATTTTAAGAAATGATAATCGAAATTACTGAAAGCCCTATTCATCTTACAATTCGAATCCAGTCTAAAGGTTATTTATTGATCAGTGTATGTTCTTCATATAGAGGGATTCTAGAACTCAAAGCAGAGGTCAGGAATGTAAATATGAAGTAAAAATACGATCAATAGATTACCGAAAAAATTGAAACTATTGTTACAGGAACACTATTGAAACGATTCCATTCCCTATGGAGAAGAATTCAAATGAACATATATGAAGTCTTCATTATGACGAATGTCACAAAAAATATCCTAGATTAAACAATTTAATGACAAGAAGAAAGGAAGAAGAAGAACCCTATTTCTTCTTTGACGAGGTTTCGAAATTCTTTGAGTCTTCTTGGTTTTTCATAAACATATGAGATTCAAATCCATCCCAGATCTTATCTATCTTGTCTTGAGACAGCCATAATGTAGATAATAGATGTATCCCAAGATACTGACTTACTATTAAAAATGCGAATGTTTCCGGATCAATGTCATCATCCAATTGATGATTTTTTTGTTCTATCTCAATAATTTCCTTTATTGTTTGTATAAAATCCATAAGAAATTTAGAGAGCGAATTTTTCTCTATGGTACTTCGTTGGGCTAACGCAACCATCTCAAAAAAAACTCTGCGTAATTTATAATCGTTTGAAGAAAATTTATTGAAGAGAACCTGTAAAAACTTGTTTATTGATTGATTGTAATATTTTTTGTAATGAACTCGCTTAAAATCTTCTTCGATATACGTATAGACTTCTTTTACAAGGGCATTTTTGTTTGGAAAGTACCAATAGACGGCTCCTTTACTTACTCCAAGCCTGGTAGCAATCTCATCAATGGTAGTTAAGGCAAATCCTCGTTCTGCAATAACATCAATAGCTGCCTGAATAATCTTCCTTTTAGCATCATCCTTATAGCCAGGAATTACTTTAGGCATTCATTAAAATGTATGGCTATAAAAACTTATAATAGAAGCAGTTGCATTTTCAATGAAAAACCGGGAATTGAAGACAATATGAGTGCTGAGATGGTTTACATCAAACATTGGACATTTTATTATGTAACACATCTGCAACCACGGCGAATCAGGAAATCTGGTTTTTAGAGTTCTCACAATTATCTTTTGTATTTGTAGAAAGAATGAGATGAGAACAGTTAAATGTCTCAGATCATTGATTGAGCATCATAGTATACAAACACAGTTTTCAGACATTCCCGGTAATATTCAGTTCAGCAAGTGGACCTTTAGAGAGGACGATATCCTTAAACTCATATCCTCCCCCCTCTTTTTTGTCTGTACTATTAAAGATTGCAGTTGTCAAGTTTTCATCTCCAAGATGTAATATATGAAACCCGTCACCTTTCTCGACATAGACATTTATCGGCATATTAATGTAGATATTAACCTGGGTATTGTTAGGAAGGTTCATTGAGGAGTTTATGACATTACTCAAATTGCTAATATTCGTATCTAGATCTATTGATTGAGCACCAGATACCGTGATGGCTCCTATTAATAGAACAAACAGACATGCCCAAAGAGATAATCTTTTCATCTTCGTAAATGTGTATGGATCGATATTAGTAGTTGTTGTTATAACCCGGGCAAGTATCGAGAGATATTACCCGGGAGATCGCATCTCGTTCAATTTTTGTGGTTTAATGCCGTAAGAAAGATCAATCCGGCAATTCCTTTTTGGATGATTACAAAGAGTATCAATTCATATGACACTTTTTTACTATCAGGAGATGTGTTCCTCTGTGAAGTCTGATTCTCAAATATGGAAACTACATAAACGAGGATAATACCGGTAAAACAGAATAATTTCTATGAATAAAGCTGTTTCAGGAGATCTGATATCTGACAGAATGATATCACCCTCGACTGAAGGTCTATTACATAGTAGAGATAGTACTGTAAATTATGATCCCACGAATCCTCATTATCACATTGCTGTTAATTCTTTTCACCAATACACCCGCTACAGCTGAGAATAACCCAGTCATAGGTGCATACTTCTATCTTTTTGATGACGGGTACAACAACACCATGAATATCCAGGGCGATATACCATGGAATAAGATAAACAGACTCTATATAGCCTTTGCAACGGTGAAAGACGGATCGCTTACGAATATTCAAACCGATGGATCAGAGGATCTGGCTGATGAACGAATAAAAACAATAGTAAATCTGTGTAAGAAGGCCAATCCGGATGTTGAAATATTTATCAGTTCCAATTACGGGTTAGATGTAACTGAAGAATATCTCAACGCTGCTGACAATCCGGAGGAATTTGCCGAGAGCGTTCTGAATTATCTTCAGCGGTACGATCTTGACGGATATGATATGGATTGGGAAGATCACAAAGCCGATGCATACAAAGATGAGCAGATACGGCTCCTCGATGCATGTAAAGATGCATTTGATGCATCGATCCGAGGTCAGGAAGATCGTCCATACGTTCTGACATGTACAATCTGGCCCGGAGTTCATGATCCTGAAACTGTTGTATCATATGTCCCCTATGTTGATCAGATGAATCTCATGACCTATGGGACAGGAGATGCATATGATCTGTCAACCTTTGCCAAGCAGTATCATGATGCAGGAGTTCCCTATGAAAAGATGATTGGAGGAGTAGAAAGTGAGATTGATTACTCTGATAATGTTGGGCCTGACACAAATGAGTCGATACAAGCAAAAGGGCAGTTGGTACAGGAAAAGAGTATGGCCGGGTTAATGAACTGGAGGATGGACAGCGACATGGTTGGTACGAACTCTGATGGAACTATAACACCGTCATTTCAAGTAACTGACCAGATATACAGAGTTTTATCGGGAGATTCTTAAAAATTAAACAATAGAACCCAAAAAATATTGAATTTCTGTTTCAATTTCAATTCTTTTTTGTTTGGATATGAAGATATGTGAAATTTCCTGAAAGAAATGACTTTAAGGAGATGTACGACAATTACTCATACATCGGAACAATTTTATTTTGATTTAATCGGTTGAATTAGAAAAAATGAGAGACCCAACAAAATTTGAAATTCGTGGAGTACGAGTTAATCTTTTACGGCCCCTAACGTAAAACCAGTGGAACAGGTGTAAGACAATATGGAGTACGAATAAGATTTGATATCAGTTAAAGGGACAAACATGGTTTCTATGAACTAGATCAAGGACTACAGGGATTATAACATCTTATCCGACTCTGATTATCATCAGGAATATTCCTGCCCCAAGAGAGAAGCAGAACAATTTCTGGAGATTTAAACTATTTCAGGAAAAATTTTACATGGTGGAACCGGTTTACACATCTCCTGGATACAATTATCAGGTGTTTGGGTCCCTGATAATGTCCAATTCCCAAAAAAAATCCCAATCTCTCTTTTATTCACAAAGAGTTGTTTAGATTTTATATTCTAATTCTCAAAAAAATCGTATTACCATTATCCCAAAAATGGGTTATTTCGTTACTATTTTTTCAAGTAATGTATTGTTAACTCCGGAGAGAGGAATGGTAGTGTTTAATTCATCCAGATATGCAAAGCACGGGACCCATTTTATTGTTCCATCCGGTCCTTTTTGAGGCAGATAGAAGTAATAATCTCCATACTTCCGGTCGCCATTTTTATCAACTTTCAGCCATCCGGTTGCACCGTACATATTGTTGCCAAGGATTTCTGCGAATATGAGGTTCTGTTCAAGTGTTGACGCATTATTCTCAAGAATGCGGGTTGCCATTACAACTTCATCATATGGAAGGATCTCGTAAATACAAGGCTGATGTCCATCTGTTGCTGCCTGAATTTTATCATACACATGCCAGTAATTAGAATCCGCGGGTTGTGCTATATTAAAGGAGATAGTAGCTAAATGAGTGTCATATGCAAATTGTGCTGCAGTTTCATTCCGTAAGATCATAGGATTGAGGGCAACTCCGTCCATTCCAGACCACTGGACCTTTCTCAAATTCGGATATGCAGATGCCTGTGCCAGGAGATCACTGATCTCATCAATGGATATCGCAAAGACACATACATTCTTTTCACCATACGTGTCAATGAGAGATGATACCGAGGAATTTAATTTTTCAAGGGTATTTGTGAAATCCCGTGTCCCTGGAGAATAAATAACAGTATCAGAAACCTGGGTTATACTTTTCACTTTTTCAGATAGATCAAGGCCATATAAATCACCTCGTGATACAACCACAGTTTTTTGCGGTATTGTTCCGGTAATTACCGTGTTATAATTTGCAATTGCGTTGATGAGTGATAAATCTCCAGGACATAATCTGATAACTGAATCTTCTGGTTTTGCGAGTTTTACTGAAGATGTTGGATTAATTGAGAGTATCTTCTCACGTGAGAGGACCGGTAAGCAACCAGATAGTTCTTCTGAAGTAGTCGGACCAACGATTATCTGGGCACCTTCAGAGACAAGGTTTTCAGCTGCTGTAGCTGCACTATCTGAAGTACCGTCTGTAAATTCTTTCCATATTATAACAGTAGTGGTTTTGTTTAGTTTTTTATAATAATCGTTCAGATCTGATGCTGCTAGGTCTATTGTTGTTTCTATTCCAGGAGCGAATGAAGCAGTATCACCGCTTTTATCAATAATCGCTCCGATAGTAATCTGTTTCTCGGCTGATACTACAGAAATCAGTAATATCGCTACTAATAGTAACCCTAATAATCGATTCATTTTGGACTCCGACTCTCTTTGAACAACCCTGTCTTTGGAATAATGTCTTAAGGGTAACGTGAGAGTATGCCCCGGATTTATTTATTATTTATGAAATTGACATTGAGGTAAATACAGCCAGAATTCTTTACCTTTCCATTTTTCATTCTAATTAATGGTTTATTATATGAGAATTTTTCCGGCTATGATGAACAACCGATTAAAAGCCACTATAATAAGGACAGTTCATATTAAAAAATATCCGGGTTAATGAACAAGAGAAAAAGAGTTCGGGTTCACCATATTTTCCAGTTTTACAAGGGTATTCATATTCCGGACCGTGCCCTCTTGTAGTGATGATGGTATCTTTAGCTTTGATCTCCCCATACCATCAGGATAATAGATATACACTTCACGCGTACCCGGGCGGATCTGTTCTGTTCCACTTGTAACAAACTCACCAGCAACATCCGGGTTCACAGAAGCAGAAGTGAGAAGGACACCGATCTGTGATCCCGGAAGATCAGGAAATGGATTATTTCTGGTTATCTCTTCAAGTTCCTTAGGTGACCGGATTATCGTCGTAATAACTTTTCCATATGTACGTTCAAGTTCGTTCTCTATTGTTCCTCTCAATTCTTCTTCAGAATAGGGAGTTTTGAGAATTATGTTTCCGCTATTGAGATATGTTCGGACATCCTGGCATCCCAATTCTTCAATATGTCTGACGAGTTCTTTCATCGAAACCATTGTGTTTCCTCCGACATTGAGCCCCCGAAGGAACACGATGTAGGTGTTCATGTGTTCCATTTTTTTATCCTCGTTATTCTACCAGGTATGTGAATGTGTGAGCCATCTTTTGTATTGTTTATATGAGAGTGAAATCTCTTTTCAGTTGTTCTTATCGGAGAATAGAATATCGTTTTCTGTAGATACGGTATTAACACCTCCTGTAGGTGAGGAATTTTGCCAGGGGTGCAAGTGTGACCTCAGGTATCAGAAACAAGGTAACCCCTATCACCGGGCTCGGTCTATGTTGGTGATCATGGATCATTTTTCAAAAAGACTCCTACTCTCATCGTTTTTCTAATTTCCGGAAAAATATTCAAAGTTTTTCTCTTCAATCCAGATACTATTTCATAACCTTTATCTGTAGTGATACTAAGAACTCAACTATGATCCGGCCTTATGCTTCATTTTCATACCTTTTTCTGCTATCCTGCCTGGTTTTCACAAGTTCAGTCGTATGTGTTTCAGCTCATGCATCAACTGTACCGGATTGCCCGGAGTGTGGGATGATATGGGCCGATACCTGTGAACCGTTTGAATCAAACAACGTATCTGTATACAATGATCAATTGAATGCTTCCTTCTCATCCGTAATGGCCAATATTACGCCGGTTCCGGATCTCAGAAATGAATCCTGGAGTGATGCGTTCAAAACAACCCATTCTCTACTCAAAGAGCGGTATGCATTCACGACATGGAAGAATATCGATTGGGATACCTTGTATGATACATATGCACCGACAATAGCAGATGCAGAAAAGAGAAATGATAGTGCGTCATATTACCGCACGATTCGTCAGTATCTCTTTTCAATCCCTGATGGTCATATCAATGTTCTCTCAGAGAACGGGGACTTTGGTGCCCGGTATGCAGATATTGGCGGTGGATATGGTATCAATGTAAACCTCCTGGATTCCGGACGATGTATTGTGAGTTATGTATCAAACGAAAGTGAAGCCGAAAAGGCTGGAGTCCGTTTTGGTGATGAGGTTACTCAATGGAACGGAAAGGAGATTCATGATGCCATCAATGAAACGCCGTACATCTGGGCTACAAAAAAACCATCGACAAATGAAGGCATTCTCTTACACCAGCAACGGTTTCTGACAAGAGGTGCGGTGGGATCTGAAGTAATATATTTCACTGGTCTCAAAAGATAATCAGTCAAAGAATGTTCTTCTGACTGCCTTCGATGACCGGTATGATACAGTCAACCGCTCTTCATTCTTCCTTGGTAAAAATATAAATGATTATGGCATCGAAAATGTGTTGCTTGATGTCAAGCCACAGATCAGCCCTGATCTCATGACCGTCAGGATTCTTGACGGTGGATATACCTACATAGCGCTCTATGAGGAGTCATATGAGGTTTACCAGCCGTTTAAAGAGGCCGTGCTCTCTGCTATTGCCAATAACACTGCTGGTATCGTACTAGATCTGCGGTTTAATGGTGGCGGTGATGACAATCTGGCCTCCTGTATCGCGGGTTGGTTTGCGAAAGAGCCTGTTTTCTACGAGTTTGTTACAACCTATGATCCCGGGGTCCAGAAAGTGAAAATTACCTCTGCTGCATGTACAAAACCACGACCTCAAATATATGAAGGCCCGGTAGTTATCATGGTCAGCCCGGATACGATCAGTTCAGGTGAAGGAGTTCCGATGATCATGAACAAGACCGCCAGAGGTAAAGTTGTTTCATGGTATGGAACGGACGGGGCATTCGGCATGGTTACTGCAGCTGCAATACTCCCATTAGATATGGAGATATTATATCCGGATGGTGCTTCTTTGAATGAGAATCGAACCATCCAGATGGATAGTGATGCATCACGGACTGGAGGGGTTGCTCCTCATGTCCGGGTCCCTATGAATGAAGAAACTCTTGCCAGGGCAATGGCAGGAGAAGATGTTCAGCTCACATATGCAGTACAGGCCTTACAAAAACAGTCTGAATGAATACATATATGCAGGTCTTAATAAGCGATGGATTCTCAATAATCTGACAGAAACTATCAGATGTGAATTTCTATTGGGTTGATACCCAATCATCCCCCTTTTCCTGTGTACCGATCAAGAATACTCTGCAGTTCTATTTCTCAAGTTCGCATCTGTTTATGTATTCCATATATCCTTACCTGCAGGATCTGTTCTGATTCCTGTAGCACTAAAGGATACAATTATATTTTTCTCACCATAATATACCCTATATCAACTCTCGGAGTGTAGAATTTCCAATAAATGGGGTAAATAATGGGTGTAACGAGTAATATCAATGGACAAGATCTGTACCAGATTTTATATGCCAGTACAGGAACTAAACTGCTTCGTACTGAAGATCACAAAGAAATGATCAACTCAATGATCATAGGTACATGATGTACTCAAAATCCTCCTTTATCAGCATATTACTACTATTTATACTGGTTTTATTTACAGTAGCGACCGGTATAAGTGCAGCAGAGACAGCCATCAGTATACCCGGGATGAATACGAGCACTCTGCTTTCATCCCAGATATTTGTGACAGGCACTGAAAATATCACCATCCCCGCATTCCCTGATTACCGGACTGATATTGAAGAGCCTGAATTACCAGTGAATGATTTAAATCCGGTTGTATCATCAGGTACATTCGCAGATACCGGATTGGAAACGATGGGTAGTGCAGTTCTCGTTCCGATCACCCCGACTCCGGAGGGTAGTGGATATTATTATTTCAATACCACAGGAACTGATCAGAGTTATTATATCTCTTCATCCGGATCATACACACTCCAGAATGGGTTCTCTACAACGAACAACACCGCGATTCGAATCGGTGCATCTGATGTGGTTCTTGATGGAAATGCACAATCGATATCAGGAACACTAAAAAATACGGGAGTCGCCATCGAGTCTGGAAGATCAAACATATCTCTCAAAAACTTTAACGGAATCAAGCAGTTCTATTATGGAGTTAAAACGACAGGTAATCAGGTAAACCTGGTAAATAATTCAATCTCTGATAATATGTATGGATGTGCAAATAGTTTTGGCCTGAATTTTGCAATGATCCATAATACCCTCATAAACCAGACTTTTGCCGGAGTTCTTCTCTATGGAGAAGATCCACAATTAAAAGAGAACACGTTTAGTAAAAATGGTTATGGGCTGCAGAGTTATTCAAATAACCTGAGCCTTGAAAAGAACATTTTTACAGATAACAGGTATGGGGTAACGAACTCAGGAAAATATCCGACAATTAGAGAGAATACCATATTACGTAGTCTTTTGTATGGAGTTCTCCTATCTCCAGGAGATGGCGGCGTATGCTCAGAAAATTTCTTCGGACATAACGAAAACGCCATAGGATCGAATGTTCCGAATTTTATCATATCCAATAATACAATATCATATACTTCTCTTTACAGGTATGGGATATTTTCGACAGCAAAGAATGTGACCATCTCCGACAATACAATCTCCAATGCCGGATATGGAATCCTTTTGATCGGAGCAGACGGACGTATAACACATAACAGTCTTTATTCATGTTACTTATCCGGTGTATTTCTCATAGGTGACAATGGGAAAACTATTGCCAACACTGTCCGGGATACATCAGCGGATGGGGTAGCATGTCTAGGAACAAATTCTAGTGTCATCAATAATATTATTACAAATGCGACAACCGGACTCGGAATCGCTGATAGTTACAATACAACCGTGACTGGGAATCAGATCAACCAGATAAAACGGTATGGCATATGGATCAGAAATGCAGATGGAACCGGTGAAGGAGTAATTTACAATAATTATCTAGGAAGTCAGACAAATGTCGGAGGGGAGGGGAATTTTAGTAATTACCACTATGTATGGACCAACCCATCCGGACCACAGCGAGGAACAAATGTTGTCGGAGGGCCGTTTATTGCCGGAAATTACTGGAGCAATGAAAATGGTACTGGATGGTCTGATGAGCAGACTCCAAACGTTACCGGATATACTACAACTCCATTCATAGTCCTAACGGGAATGTATGATACTGCCCCTCTTGTTCCGCAGAAGTCAGTGAAGATCAATTCAACTGCAAATACCTGGGGTGTTGTTGTTCCACAGGGGAACAATTCGTATCAGTCATACACGAACCAGACTTTTATCACCCAGGCAAAGCCAGGAGCAGATATCACTGATGTTATTGTGGATTCGAAGTCACAAGGAAGCGTACCAAACTGGACTTTCTCCCAGCTCACAGAAGATCATACAATTCAGGCGGTTGGCAATGCAACACCAGGGCAGGTTCATGCATTCTTTAACGGTTCGACCCGATACGGAGAGAAACCTCTGACTGTCTCTTTCTCATCAAAAGAATCTCTGGGTACACCCTCCTCATGGTACTGGCAGTTTGGAGATGGAACAACCAATTCAACCCAAAATCCGGTTCATGTATATGAAATCCCAGGAACCTATACCGTGACCTTACGTGCTCTGAATAATCAGACCGGAGGGTATGGAGTATGGAATAACTACATCACAGTCACAGATGGGCCAGGTGTTGAGCCTACCCCAACTCCAGTACCAGGAAAGATTACCACACAGTTCTCAGCGTACCCGACAACCGGAAATGCCCCGCTGATTGTGGACTTCAAGGATCTCAGTATAGGAAATCCGGTATCATGGAACTGGGACTTTGGTGATGGATCCTATTCATCAGTGCCGAATCCAACCCATACCTATACTTCACCAGGTTCCTACCCGGTGACGTTGTCTGTCACAAATAAGGACTTTGGCGGGAGCTTACGAATTCACGATGCAATTGTTGCAACGTGAATGATAATCCGCTTTTTTTAAGGTATACAGGTTTAACTTTTCTGGTGAACGGGGTGATTTCACCGGTATATACCAGATGCATTTGATATATCCAGATGAGGCAGTGAATTTGTGTGTCATCGCCCAAGTATATAGTATATTGGGAATATCTCTGTGATAAAAAGGAAGTGAGGAGGAGTTATTCCTTTACCGGATAAAAGGAGACAGTCTGGCGAACACCATAGTTAAACCATGATGCGACTTCGGCCTGAGCTTTCTGGCTGTATTCTCCATTATCCTTTACAATTCCCCAGAGGATATAATGTCCTTCTCTTGCATCTCCAGCTTCATTTTTCATTGCTAATCCTGCAACACCAACATATGAATTAGAAATAGCAATCACTTCATCACGAAGGGTTTTCGCATCGGTGTTTCCATTCATGAGAAGGGTTCGGTATGCAATGTTTGTTGCATCATAACACCCATATGAGGACCCGTCAGGTTCCTTTCCAAGGGTCTTTTTCAGCGACTGATATACCGGATTTTGTTTGTAATTTAAGTTTGGACCTACAGTAAGGCCGGTAAAGTTACGCTCATATGCATATTCGGGAACGTCCCCGGAACCGGTTAATGCCGGTGTGAGTGCATTACCATCACAGCCATACCATCTCACCTTCTCAAGATTTGAGTATCCATTCGTTTTTGCATCCTTGAAGATCTGCTCAAGTTCAGTGAACGAGATGACATACACAGCGATTTTTGACGCATCGTTTGTCTGTAATTCATCGCTAACTTTTTTATCGAGTTGTGATAGAGAATCTGTGAAAGAGGTCGTAGTCGGGTCATACCAGATGCCTTCATCAACGGTGATGGAATCTGATAGATTGCTCTTAACTGTCTTAATAAGACCCTTTCCCCAGATATCATTTCTGGCAAGTGGAATTACTGTTGTGATATTATCCTGCTTAAAGAGATTAACGACAGAAAGACCCTGAACAGAATCATCTGTGTTAAACCGAAGGATATTATCATCAGGTATAGATAATTCAGTTGCTGAAGATCCTACAGATACTATGAGAACGCCGTTTGAGTCTGCATACTCCTTTATCGCTTCAATCTGTGCACTTGAAAGATAGCAGATAACCATCGTGACTCCTGATTCATGGAGCTTTTGAATTGCATCAAGTGCAGATTCCGGATCTGATCCGATCTCTGTTGTAACTCCCTTCACCTGGATCTTTGAACCACCATCTTTCAGAAATGTGTTGATATCAGAGATCGCAAGGTTAAATGCAGTTTTGGATGATTCTCCTCCTGCTGTTAATGATCCATTCGTTGGAAAGAGACCATACAGGGTTATAGTCGAGGTATCGGAAGACGTACTTTCCGCAAGAGAGATCTGACATACACACAGCCCAATGAGAAGAAGAACACAGGTTATAACTCGAAGTGAGTTATCTGTACGAGAAATGATCATATGTTACATCATTTGGGTGTGATAATAGACTTTCGATTTTACCTTAACGGGAAACCCGTGAATAATTCGCAGATTATACATAAACGCCGAATGAGACTACATTATGAGAGTACTTATACAATGAATTCTGTTTTAGTTCCTGTATTCACAAATGTCATGCCAGACATAATTAGGATGAGTTCGATTCCAGACAGTAGGGTTAAGATTCCGGGATCGTATTCATTTTTCAATCCTCTACTTATTCTATAGATCCCAAGCTTTGTGGGTCCTTAAGTCTGTATCTCCCAAACCTGGGTCATCCATCGAACCCGAACGTGTAAAGGGATATTTCTAAAAACTAAATATAGTCAGTATTTCCTACATCACAATCTTCTGACGGTATTGACCATGCCGATAGCTGAATTGATCTGTTTTAACCATGGTTAGGACTAGAGACACATTATTTCCATTAACCTGGTCAGGCTGACAATTCATCATCAATCTTCTCCCGGATATGTCTGGTATCACCAATACAATGTGTGTACTCCTTTTTTTACCCCATCCTGAGAAAGCATTTATTCAATCTATATCAACTACCAAATCATGCTTCACATTCGTCTTCCAGGACTTGTATGTATATTCCTGTTCTTTCTTGTAATCGGGGTTGCTTCTGCGGATGAAACACCGGATGTATTGATCTATCTTCAGGGAGGTAATTCTACAATCGAGGAGGGATCAGGTGGAAGCGAGGTAATAACCATTCAGAAACTCGTTCCATATGTGAATATTGAATCAGATAATACAAATAAATTGGTCCCGGTTTCTCTGATGAATGAATTGCAATATCCTCTGGATTCTTCGATTGTTCTCGTTGGACAATCTGGAAATACTGAAGCACTCAGGATTATCTCCAATATATCACTCTCGGATAACAACAACAGGCTCACTTTGAATGTAATCCCGCTTCAGTATTATGATGGAACGCGGTTACGTAATTTTGTACAAGAAGGAAATACAACATCGTTGAAGGGTACTTATCAGACGATTGGGGTATATATTGAGGATAAAGATACTGTTCCGGTCAACGGCAAAAAAAGACCTCACGATTAACTTTTTTAGGATAATTGTTGGATTGATTATCTTCTTCACTACATCAAAAGGCCTTTATTGTTCAATCAGGTAAGAAGACAAGAATCTCTCTTCCCTGACGATGAGAGTGCCGCTCGATGGTATCTGGTATCTGATATTGAATGGAATATCAAGGATTTCCCGGTGTTCAAGATAACTCAATCAGGCAATAATATAATGCAAATAGGTATGGAATAATCCAGATCATTGCTCAACACGATAGAATGCTGAAAGCCAGGGTAGAAAAAATCTCAAATCCCTTCGATTATCACAACAGGATATCTTGAACTCAGAAGAAGGAATATCCAATCACCCTCTTGAGTCCGGAATATAAGAATAAGAAATGATTTCAAATAACCTGGATCTAAAATCAATTACAGCAAATAGCCAGAATGAGAAGATTATCAAGGACTACTCTGATCATCTGTTTTTACTGATGAATCGGTATGTCCAGTAATCCGAAGTGTACACGACTCCTGTCCTCACCATACCCTGATGTTGAAGAAAGAGAATTATATTTGTACAATAGAATAAAAGGAGTTACTTTTTCACAGGGACTTTCCCATCTCCATCGAGATCGGTCCCGAGTGTCTCTTCCAGTTTGGTGATGACCCGTTCAAGGAGATTGTTCATCTCATCAACCTCTTTCTCAAGTTCAGCTACTCTCTGTTCAAGTGAAGCAGATGCCATCATCTGTCTGGCATCACGTCTTCTTCCCTGTCCCTGTTGATGCATCTCCCAAATGAGTCCCATATGAATCAGTGTAACTGGTCTTGGTAAAAATATAAGGATTGTGAAATGAATCTGGCGTATATTCACTTAATTCTTGTAACTTTTTATTGTGTACCATCAGGTCTCAAATGAACAACCCCCCGGGAATCTCACTGTAGATGACACTGCCAATTACCTGTTGTCTCCTGGTTCAAGTCATGGGTGGAATTACCGACCCCGACTGGCATGTGACTTACATGCAAATCGGCAAAGTTCGCTCAGATAGAAGAAATGACTCAATAATGATTTAATTTCGTTGAGATGATAATATAGGAATAGGAAAAGATCTCCCGAAAAGTGAAGACATTCCAGTTGAGGAGAAGAACTATATGAGGTTTGGTCATAGATGATCCAACTCTATCCTCTGGTCATTCGATACATCTTCTTCAGAGAGATATGTTCATATGAAGATCAACCAGATCATTCACCGTTTACTGGACAGAGGTATGTGGTATTCCACTAACCGGGTCATATGAGAATATCTATCTACACCCTCAAATCATGCCCGGTTTCCACATTGGCGGATGAATAGATTAAATGGTAAAACCAATAATAAAATCCCGAACACTTTCACCCTGTTTACCTAATCTTTAGATACCAGCCTGATCGATCATCATACACAATGTCCTCCCTGATCAATCCCGGTCTCATCTATTACAGAAGGATGTTCTCCCTTCTCATCGCTCCTTCAAACCTGTTGGCGGAGGGCCTCAATACATACCTGAAAAAAGAGTACAGGGATGTACTCATCATATCAGGGGAAGTACCATTCGTTCTTTCACGAATTCAACCAGGAAAATTTAAGTTAAAAGTAGAACGGGTCTCATCCGGGCAGGAGGTATATGAGACTCTCCAGAGGACGAAGGAGTCACTGATTATCATAGAGCATGACCCCGGATTCTATGATAATCATGCAGATCTGATCAGAGCCATAGCCTTGTTGGCGAGAAAAAAGGTGACAGGGACACAGACAATATTCCTCCTTGGAACCCGGGCTGATGCCTGGTTGAACAAGTTTGAAACGTATGTCCATAAGGCGATCACGATTGATATGCCCGGTGTAGACAACCGGACCGGTTCACCACATTCACCGATGAGGTCCAATCAGATCAGGTTGCCTGATTTCCTGATGACAGAGGCCCGGGTATCCTGACGGGTTTCGTGAATACAAAACCTCCAATTAACCTTCTCTGATCTACATGATCAAACCAGTTTTGATGAAATCACTGTATCAATCCAAACCCAGGTTGATACATCAGGTATTCCTTTTCCTTAATGTACAAAAGATTTCCCAAAATCGTCATAATGCTACAGGATAACATCTATATATGCAACCTGCAACCCGCGGAGCAGATGAAGAATGGTTTGAGAACGAATCATTCTGGGAAGATTTCTATCCGGTCTTATTTCCTGATGAACTGTTTGAACAGGCTCAGGAAGAGATGGAGAAGATCATAGATCTTATTGATCACCCGGTCCATTCGGTCCTCGATCTCTGCTGCGGTCCGGGAAGATTTGCAGGGCTGTTAGCCAGAGAGGGATATCAGGTGACCGGTGTTGACAAGTCGCCGTTCCTTCTCAAGATAGCAAAGAGAGAATATGCAGATACAGGAGAGATCGAATGGGTTCTCTCCGATATGCGGGAGTTTGTCAGGCAGGAGTCATACGATCTGGTTCTGAACCTCTACACTTCGTTTGGATATTTTAAGGATCCTGCAGAGGATCTCCTGGTTCTGAAAAATATCGCCCTAAGCCTCAGGTCAGGTGGGTCGTTTGTTATCGAGGTGATGGGAAAAGAGGTTATCGCCAAGGATTTTGAAGAATTTCTTACTACAAAGACTGAAGACGGACTGTTTATCCAGAATCACGAGATCCTGGATAACTGGAACAGGATCAGGAGTGAATGGACCCTTATCAGAAACGGAAATATCAGATCATTCACATTTGAGCACAGCCTCTATGGGGCCAGTGACCTCATCAGACTTTGTGAAATGGCAGGGTTCACAGACATTCAGGCATTTGGTGATTTTGACGGGAGTCCCTATGATCAGGGTGCAACACTTCTGATCATTACCGGAAAAAAACCATAGGCTGATCAGGCACGAGTCTGCAGGTCTGATAGCGATGAAATACCCATCCCTCATCCCGGAAGAAGGTGACATTACGGGTGGGAGTGCCCTGTCAGGCCATAACTGATTGGGATGAAATGAAATACGGGTTCTTGAGTTCAAGTCGCGAATGTGAATAACCAGAAGGGATTCCGGGATTTATTGAGAGAGATATCCTGACAATGTCGATTGATGATGGGATATTTCATAAGCCAATCCAGGTGTCAGAATAAGAAAATTCTGATCAATCATCATTGTGCTCTTCTCTTATGATGAATGAGCGGAGAGAAACCCAGGGACCTCCAGGAGTAGATACATACCCGCCACATACGATCCCGGCATAATCTACAATATCTTATGATTCATGAAAAAATAGAGATTTATAATTTAACAGAACTATTTGGATGCGGAATCGGGTGGATAGGTATAACTATTCCTTGACGAATAAAATCCATTCGAATTGATTGTTCTTGTTCAAATTCTTCGGGTGTAAGAGGTATTATGTCTATTGGTACCTGGTATTTGCGGATTGTATTAATAAGAGCAGATCCCAGGAGATGGAACCGTTTTGAAAATATAAATCCTCTAAAATCCGGTGATATAACTGCTATGTCAATATCACTCTCTTCTGAAGCAGTGCCATTGGCATATGATCCAAACAAGTGAACTGAATCAGTATTCACTCCTGATTTTTGAAGTTCTTCAGTCAAATATTTGATTATTGCAGTAACTCTGCTTTGATCCATACAAATACCTGCTTCGCTATCGTAAGAATGTTCTGAACACGTTCAATTGGTAATTCCTGTAGTGTTTGATCCAAGTCAGGAGGATATCTGGCTTCTATTCCCATGCCTTCCAGTTCTTCCAGGAGGTTTTGACCCTCGTAAGGTAGGGTAATTGCTAATGCACCGGTAAAAAAGAGGAGACTATGGGTTTTTGGAGGATTTTTAGAGGTTTTATGTATATAATAGGCTTTTAAGATTTTTTCCAAGGCTAGATGAATAGTAAAAGTCGCATGGGCTGGCAGATTGCTCTCGAGCATTCGTTCAGATGCATTCTGGTCGTACTCAGCCTGTTATACCCATTCTTCTAATGATGGAGTCATATACCACCAATTACCGGGGTTTTATTCTCTATAATCTCATAGTTATCTATATTATTGTATCCTTTCCAGGGTTCGTATCTTCTCTTCATGTTTCATTTATTCCAAAAAATTAGAACATAAATTGACTATAGTAGATTGATTCCCAGTATCTGGTTTCTTCTGATGAACCTGAACACTTTAACAGATATCCTGGATGAGGAGATGATATACTACTACCCTGATTCATTCCTCCGATGTGTTGAATGATTGCTTATCAATTCCAAATCTTGCGATCTGATTAAGATTGTGTTATGTAAGATCTAGGAATTCGTTCTCTCTATCGACATCGACTCACCAGAATGGTAAATCATTTTCAGAACGGTGCGATAGACAGAAGGAATAGCGAATAGAGTTGATAGTTCATCCGGGTAAACTATGTCATCTCTATCGGTGAATTCTCCCAAAATCAGAATTTCTGCTCAACCGGAATCTACATTCCGAACCCCGGTATACCGGACCGGTTGAATACCATTAATAACCGGTACGATGCTTATAAGAAATATCATATGACGGAGATCCTCACACAAGACAACATCCCCCTCAGGTATGTCATCCAGGGAAGTGGACCTACTATTGTCTTTGTCCTCGGATATGGGATGACACTGGACGAATGGCCGGGACAAATGATATCAGTCCTTGCCTCATCGTTCCGGGTTATCCTCTACAATCACCGGGGCATTTCAGGTGTGATGAATCCGTCGGTAAAGTTCACCATACCCCAGGGGGCTCAGGATCTCCATGATCTTATTTCTCAACTGGCAGATGGTCCGGTTCATATTGTGGGCTATTCGATGGGAGGGATGATCGGGCTTGAATTTACGATCAGGTATCCGGAACTCGTAGATCACCTCGTTCTCATTAGTACCGATTGCGGTGGATCAGAGTGTGTCCCAGCGGATGACCGGGTCATTGAAGAGATGGGAATGGAGCCGGCAGACCTTGATGCATATCTTGAACGGGCCGGCCGTCTCCTCCTGACTGATTCGTTCCGGAAACAGCACCAGGATCCCATGAGTTGGTTCGTAGACCACGGAGAAGTAGCAGATCCACGATCTATTATGGAGCAATATGATGCCCTGGCGACCTGGAAAGGTGTGTACTCGGATCTCCATGTAATCAGGAAACCAGTTCTTGTGATCACTGGTGATCGGGATATTGTGACCCCACCACAAAATGCAACGATCATTGCAGATGCTATTCCGGGAGCTGAACGCGTCGTTGTAGAAGATGCAGCTCATGGACTGATCTTTCAGGAGCCGGTCAGGGTTGGTGAGATGATCTCACGGTTCCTAACGTAATCGGGTAACATTAAGGCATGTACTACGTAACCCGGATAGAGACAAAAATGGAGCTTCGTACTTATTCAGTCGCACATGGTCCATACAAGACCATGGGGGTTTGCTTCATGGTGAATATTATTGAATAATTTGTGAGTTTGATAGAATGAAACGCGATATGAGTGAGTGGAATAAGATGATAGAGGGGGTTGAATATGATAGTTCAGATGATTATCTCGTATCGGTTCGGAAAAAAGCTCGGAAAATTTTCCAGAAATATAACAGAACTGAGGAGGATCCAAAGATCAGGAGACGATTGTTAGTGAAACTGGTTAAACAGCCGGTTGATAAAACTATCATTATTGAAACTCCATTTTATTGTGATTATGGAGTCAATATCACCTTTGGGAAGAACTTTTACGCAAACTTCAATTGTGTGATCCTTGATTGTGCTCGTGTTCAGATCGGAGAAAACACATTATTGGGACCTGGTGTACAGATCTACACTGCCACACATCCGGTAAACCCATCTACAAGACGTTCTCATGTTGAGTGTGCATATCCAGTAACAATAGGAGATAACGTTTGGATAGGAGGTGGATCGATCATCCTTCCCGGGGTAACGATTAGGAATAATTCAGTAATCGGGGCAGGGAGTGTAGTTACAAAAGATATACCTGATGATGTAGTCGCTGTTGGAAATCCGTGCCGGGTGATGAGATCGATTAATCTCGACACATAAATAACTCCTCGTATGTGCCTCTTAAGTCGTTTTAGGGTTATACAAGGGTATGAGGGATAACCGTCTATCCATCCAGTTCTACGGGTTTTCCACGTGATTATCTTTTCATCATATGGGTAGGGATGTTGAGACAGGCTAAATAGGTACGAGAATGCTAAAAAAATCAGTGTTATTAGGACGATATTAGAGATCCCGGCCTCAAACTCCGGTCTAAAGCCAAAAAAAGTTTGAGTTCAAACTCTGGGTATCACTCCATACCCGGGTTCATTCATTCTGTCTACCGGACCGCTTCTTAATGATCTCTTTTGGGAAGTACTTCGTGCATGAAATATCCCGGGTTGTGTCGTTCCACTTCATGAGTGCAACACCCCGGTTGTCAATGTACGCAAAACTGTCATCTATCCCAAATTCATTTCTCACCCAGGCACCGGTATTGATAAGAAGGGTCGGTTTCCCGTCTGCAGATCTCCCCTGGGTTCTTACATCATCCTCGGAATTTGGATAGGTTCCCGGGATGTGGGTATGGCCGAATATCAAAACCTCTGCGTTGTAGGTGTACTTCTCACTCTTCAACGCATCCTCATAGACCCCTTTCACATCGTAATTCTTTGCACTGAAGAAGGTGTTGTACATCCAGGTACTGAGTGCTCCATACAGCACCGGAATGATAAAAATGAACAGAAGCCAGAGAAACACCACCATTCCAATGATGTATAGATTATTGAGTATCCCCCATGAGAGGAAGTAACTGCCAATACCTATAAGGATAATCTCACCGATGCAGATTCCAAGGCAGGCCTTGAAGAGGAGTGAGGATGAGGGCAGATCCTTCATAATAAATCCAAATATCTGAACACCTTTTGCTGAGATTGCAAACAATGTGACGGCAAAGACCACCCCTACGATCCAGTAGAGCCAGTTCAGTCCATCGCTCTTGAAAAAGACCGGCAGGATAATGGCCAGGAAGTTCAATACTGCATAGAATCCGATAAAGGAAAGTATCGGAATAGATTTCCTGACCTCTCTGACAATGGAACAATTAAGGATCTCCTGTATTGAGTCTATGATATCAAACCTGAATCCTATTGCCTGGCTGATGGAATATGTGACCTGCTGTTTGTCAAATTGTTGGCCATGTACGAAGACATAATGGACTCCTCCTGCGTTGAGGCCATGTACATGACCCTGGGTCGAGGTTGCCGGGTAATGTCTCGGGCTTAACTCAAGGATATGATCCGGATTCCATTTAATCTTCAGGCTCTCGATCTTTCCGTGCAGTCCTTTGAAGAGTGTGTATATACTATACGCCGGGTTGCTTTTATCAGGTGTATCTGCTCCATATGAGTACACCGGTTCACCTGAATCCTCGTCGTGGTTTCCGGTGACATAGATGATATCACTCTCTATCTTCTGCAGTTTCAAAAAGAAGATGAGACCATCGAGGAAGGCATAATTGCGATCCTGATGTCGTGGGTTCCACAGATCCAGGATATCGCCAAGCAAAATAATTTTTGAAGGAGGGAGGAGCGTTTTTGTTACCGGTGTGCTGTCGTCCTCCTGTTCCTCCGGATGACAGACAACCTTCGCTGTCCCGGACTCTATCTTGTCCAGGAAATTGAGTATCCGGTTTATCGTTTCAGGCCCTTCTACTCCGCCAAGATGAACATCAGATACGACAAGTATGCTTCTGTCATCAGGGATCTTCTCAGTAATATCTCCTGGATCCATACCCTCACGTGAGTGAGAATGGGGACTCATATTACATTGATGTATCGATATGGATCAGAGCGTAAATCCGGTGTATAAGGGATCTTTCAGTGTCTCTTGTGCCAGATCAGATGTGACGGGAGGGAGAGTGTGAGAGAAATTTGTGATGGCTTTCCCCTGATGATCATAAAGATTAAGATCGATCTAATAAGTTAGAATACTTCTACTCCACACATGTTCGATAGTTTTTTTCAGGTAAAATACCCGTTCATCCGGCTTTTTTATTCTCGTTATGAGGGGACAGATATGGAACCAGGTCAATTGTGTAAGTACCTCTTGCACTAATTCATGGTCAGGGTATGCTGCACCAAATGTCTGCATGTATTTGAGGTTCCTGACTGAGAATCCTTTCATATCAGGAAACTCTTTGCGGAGATCCTGGGACAGTTTATCGATGACTTTAACTCCCCAATTCAAGTTTCTCCTGACTTCGGAGAATGTTATTTCCGATCTACCAGTAGAGGAGAATAAGTTCCCGGTTTACCGAGATGGCGGCTTTGAGTTTGACCTGACGAATTCGGATCTTTAAATCTGTGAGGTAAGATGGATAATCAGAGAGAAAAATAAGGGATGGATCATTCTTCACCTACTACCATGAGTGCTTTCTGCAGAACAGAATCAGAGATCCAGAACCTCCCCTCTGTTCGCAATCGCTCTATCTCTCTCCTGAGCGAGGATATGTTCCCATCTTTTCTGGCCCTGATGAAGATCCCGATGATTCCGGTGTATCGGAGACCGAACCTGTCAGCGATATGGCGGGCATCATGATCATCGAGGAGAAGAAATGCGTCATCACATTCAACTCCAAGAGCGATGACTTCGGCTTCTCCCCGATGGATCTCGTGGCAGAGGCTGGAAACCAGCCGGGTATTGTGAACATCTCGAAGAGAAATTTCCCCGTTTTTTACCCCTAGGAGAACTTCTTCAGACCCAGGTTTATATGATCCAGATGACACGACTTCCTGATACACTGAACGGGGAAGAATAATTGAGGGGTAATATGTTCTGATAAGATCAAACCTGTTCACCGCTGCCAGGTGTATGATGATAGATGAGTCAGAAATTACCAGCTGCATACCTGATATCCTGATCAAGATCTTCTTCTGAGTAGTGAACCGGGATATGACGTTTCCAGAGAAGTTCTTCAAACTGGTAGCGTTCCAGTCCAGTTAACCGACAGGCCTGGGCTGATGTGATTATTTCCCGTTGGTACAGGCTTACCGCAAGTTCGCTCAGGAGTTCCTCTCTGATCGTATCTGGGGGGAGTTTCATCTCCCTGGCAAGCGATGACGGTATGGTCAGTACAATATCTTCTGTCATAATGGTCCTCCCAAGATACTATTCCATTTGTTTCGGTTTAATAGATAAGTTACCTTGTGGCACCGGTTCATCTCTCGCACTCCTCTTCCATTCCATATGGAATCGCGTAGCTCTTATTCCACAGGCAAGTCGCTCGATCACGCTCCGGCCAGTTTCACATAGCCGTATATTACCGGTTCAAATTTCCCTTCTTCGAGTTCATTCAGGACGTCACCTGTTCAAATTTCCAGGGTAGGTAAAAAATCTCCTGATTCTTTACGTGACCGGACAACCAGACGTGTTCACTCTATCTGCTGGATGATGGCTTGTCTACTTCAAACCGGGAGATCTATGCCTCTGTATGTGTTATCCCTGAAAAAGGGTATCGTACTCTCGATTCACCACGGTATACCAGAATGTGAATCCTCTCCTCTATGATACTGCTCCCTCCCGGTGATTTATCCCGGGAGTGAGTTTACTACCCGGCTATCGCTGACTGGGCTGAAAGATAATCCCGGAGCCTGGTTTCGTGTTGGTGAATTTGACGTGTAAGAAGGGGCTCCCCGGGTGTATTGATAGCGATCTCTGCTGACAATATCGATTGGTGAAAGGATTTTACCCGGTCTAGATCCTGTCGTCTCTTCAAACGAACAATCATTTCCCACAGCCATTGCATTTAATTTTAAATGATGAGAGGCACGAGAATAGAACGGATGAAAAAATCCTCTGTATTATAATCAGTTCGTAGAATGTAGAATCACATGTCACCGGGTATGGCATAGTGGTTCTATGCATATACTATCTCAAAAAGAACAGAGGGCTTGATTCCTGCGTTACTCGTATCCATTATTGCCGAATCACCCAGTTTAAACTATATCTTCGAGACAGAGCATTCAATCCATGTAATGCTCAAAAGTTTTTTCATTATGAAATAGTGATCCCGGTTAGGAAAAAAGAGACAGTATACCTTCAATGTAACAAAAATGAGGGTGTTCACGTATTGGGGTAATATTTTACCGAATACGTATCTCCGCCTCTGTTCCAAATCGATACCTGACCAAGGTTGGAATACGTAATCTCCCCATTCTCTTTGACAAGGCCCCACTGGTTATAATGACCCTCTACCATATCACCTGCTTCATTTTTGAAGTTCTCTCCTGCTAGACCGTTATATGAATTTGATATAGTAGTGATTGCATCCCGAAGTGAAGAAGCATCATTCTTCCCGTCAATGAGGTGCGATTCAAATGCAATCCATACTGCATCATATTCTCCATAGGTATAGCCGTTGGGTTCTCCCTTCAGTTTTTCTTTGAGAGCATTGTAGGTATCAAGAGATACATCGGTATATGGTCCCAGGGAAAGGGTTGTAAAATTATGATTAAATGCAAATTCTGCCGTATCAGAAGAGCCTGTGAGGGCTGGTGAAAATGCATTCCCATCGCATCCGGTCCAATGTACCTTCGTAAGATTTGAATATTCTGGCCTGGCTGCTTCCTTCATGATCGATTCTATCTCATCAAAGGTAACTGCATATATGGTGACATTTTCTGCATTCGTGTTCTTGAGGACTTCTCCTACTTTTGCATCCAGTTGAGTGAGATACGTAGAGAATGTAGTTGTGTTGGGATCGTACCATATTCCATCTTCCATGGTCATTCCTTTTGAAAGATTATGTAATACGAATTTTACAAGGTCATGGCCCCAGATATCATCTCTTGCGATTGGGATAATTTCGGATATATTCTGTTCACTCCAAATTTGATCTACTGCCAGGGCCTGTTTTTTATCATCCGGATTAAATCTTAAAATATTGTCGCCTGCAATTGCAAGTGATGGCGACGATGAACCGATTGATAAGATAAGTATTCCTTCAGAATCTGCGTAATCCTTGATGGTTTCAAGTTGTGAACTCGAGAAATAACCGATAACCATCGTAATGCCTTGTTCATGTAATTTTTTAACGGCTTCTAAAGCAGATTCAGGATCAGAATTCATGTATGATATAATCCCCTGGACGTCCTTAGAAGAACCCTGGTGAACTAAAAATGAATTAATGTCATCAATGGCCATACTAAAGGTCTCTTTAGCCTGTTCACCAACAGAGGCCAGTGTTCCGTTGTTTGGAAATATACCATATAATACAATCGTATTATTGTCTGAATAGGTTTTTTCAGCAGATACCGGGATTGAACCAAGAAACATGAGTCCAATACATAGTACTATCACCAGAAAAGAAGGGCAATATTTTACTTTACGTTGCATAATGCTTATCCAGAGTTTATATTCAAAATACTATCGATCTGATATTCCAATTCAATTATTACGAGAATCGTGGATGGATATCCAGTCCCTCTCGTCATCTGACTTTCATATCACCAGCCCGGGTGAATGAGTTCGAACATACCGTGACGAGAGGGACGAGTCCGAATGAGCCCGGAAGAGACGAAAGGGGTCCATCCGGGATATCATGTGGTGAGTTTGAACGATCAGAAGGGTTTCCCGATCTAGTGATAGCGAATTCTTCTGACAATGCCGACTGGTGTGGTGATAGTTCAGAGGATGAGTCAGGGTATGCCACATAGTCCGGGGAGATAAGAGGGGCAAAATCCGGGGATGGTTCGGGGAGTATATCAGGTCTGCTGAATGATGGCTTGTCTTGTTTATACCGGAGGTCTGTGCTATTCATGAAACAATAGAACCTTCTCTCAATAAACCACGGTTCACCGGAATGGGAGTTCTCTATTCTATGATGATGCTCTGTCCCGGTGATGTATCCAGTTAACTGTTCCCTGACCGTTAGAACCTGGCTTATCGGATATGATATTCAGGAATTCGAACAGAAAGGATAAGATCGGTATCGTGTGGTGATCATATGGTACAGGATCTTACGAGCCGTCTCCCTCAGGGAGATGGATGTTCTTACCGGTCACTGAAGCTCTATCGTCAGTTCTATACAGCCTATCCTCTGTTTGGGCTGACACTGTCTGCCCATTTGCCTGAAGGTATACCCTCTCTCGATACTCCGAAGCGTAAAGGAGATCAAAAAAAGAAGTGTCGCTGCCAAATATCGACGATATGCTTAATCGTGAGTATTGAGAAAGTAACCAGACTAACCCCGCGAACATCCATTATCGATAGAATAGTATGGTTATTCATTATCCATGAAAAATCCTGATATCTCCCCGGTTCCCCCTGATCTCCCGATTACCCGTGAGCAGATCTCCGAATTTTGTGAGAAATATCACCTTACGTCTTTTGTCTTTTTCGGGTCTGCAGTCAGAGGAACACTCAGGGCAGACAGTGATATTGATATCATGATTACGTATGACCCTGATACCCGCCACACATACTCCGGATACCTGGAGATGATCCATGAGCTCGAAGAGATATGTGGAAGAAAAGTAGATCTGGCTGACCGTGACCAGATAGCCAAAACCCCTAATTATCTCCGGAGAATAGGGATGATAGAGAACCTGCTTCCTACTCACCGGCAGGAGTCATATCTCCTTGATATCCTCCTTTTTATAAAGGAACTGGCCGGATATCAGGTTACTATGCCGTCAAGTGATGATAGTCCTGATGACCTGACCCTGAGAATCCGGTATGACGGGAGATGGTTCTGTCTTCTTCGTATTGCCCGGATTGCAGAGATGGTTGATTCCAGAGTCAGGAGTAGAATTTCGTCCGTACCCTGGAAACTCCTTGATCTCATATCAGATTATACTATCCTTGATGAGCCGGATATCTCTCTCATTGAGGAAGTATCTGAGCGATTGCTTGCATCAGTCCCTGATCTTGAAGCAGCCATCCCGGATGAGACAGAGTTTGTAGAACGGGTAAGAGAGAAAGGGTTCTGGTAATGGGCCTTGAGGTATTTGTGATCCCCAAGTAGTGATGGTGACCTCAGATCATTGGATCCTGAATTCTCTGTTCATCGATGAGAGATCACTACCAAATATTTCCATAATCGCATTAAGCAGGGTTTCTAATAATAAAATCCCGTACACCCATGAGCATTAAATCGATTTGCTCAATTGCATATTCGTTATAATTTCCATGAGCTGCCTTGTTTCGTAAATCCAACCATGCAGTTATTTGCTTTTGTTCTGCTTTTGAATATACTTTGATACCCCCTAATTCGTTGTTAATCTTATCTGCTCTTTTAGGGACAATATCTCCATTAGGTTTAGTCTCTTCAATATTAATGCCATTTTTAATAGCGAGGCTTTTAAGATGAGTTTCAAGAGTAGAACCTGTTATAACTGCTGCAGGATCTTTGTAGTTTTTCTCTAACAATTCACTAGCCATTTCAAGATAGTCTGAGAAAATATCGGAGTGAATTAAATCTTGAATAGAGATTAAATAGCCTTTTTCATAAGCTTCTTTGAGTGATGTTAATACTCCTTTCAATGATCTTGAGGAATTATATAATTTCTCATCATTATCCGGATTAATATTATTCAAAATAATTTGTGCTCGATTGTTGAATACTCCATTCGTTTCATCAAATCTTTTAATCGTTGATTCAATGAGTGATATTATCCGATAAATTTCATGAGATTCAGCTTGATTGTCTTCTCTTGGATCTCCCTCAAAGTAAACATTTGGGCATGAGTATGTATTATGAAAATTATCACATTCCTCTAAAATTTCATTTATCTGCTGAATTACAATCGATGTATCTGGTTTTCCCATCCTTATCCCCTTTCAATGCAACCCTAACGCCTTCATCGCTGCCGTTATCGGATCCCCATAAAATATTGGATCCACCTGCTCGAGAATATCACCTGACACCTCAAGGAACATCCGCTTATTCTCCACCGGAATAATTGCTGACTTTCCTCCGTTATCCATGGTATTTTGGAGAACCTCAATGAGTGAAGATAACGGTTTGATATTACCCTGGATACTAATATCCCCAAGAATAACAACTCCGGGCCTGACTGGATGAGATCTGATAGCCGAATACACCGCGGTAATAAACGCCACTCCTGAATCTGCCGGTATGCGGTTGCTCAGGAGATCAATCGCTTCGACGTGGAAATCAGAGGTATCAAATTCCTGACCGATTCCCATTGTGACCTTATGACTCTCGATGTATGAAAAAGCCCGCTGAATTGACTCTTTCATACTCCCTGCAATACCGCCCCTGAATTTGAGTTTCCCGGTTCCGGCACTCATCCCCACTTCTATACGGTAGAGCCCAACTTTTCCTTCAGTATCAACCGAAGCACAATATACTGACCCTGGAGCAAGGGGATCGGGTGAGATGAGTCCCCGCCCTCCTTCTTCAGGAACACCGACATATACTTCTTCACGGGTTTCATTGTCGATATAGGAGAACGAGGTCTGATAATACTCAAATGAACCCATCTTCTTAAGCTGTTCTTTCACTCTTCTCCGGCATTCAAGAGCGAGTTCCAAGACCTCGGCGAGTTCTTCCTTGGTGTATTCCCCATGTGGATAGAGGAGTTTCATCATTCCTGAAACGGTCCTTCTGACTGCTTTCACATCACGGGCGTTCAGATGAGTTCCGAATGAGAAGTATTGATCGATCACATCAGTGAAGTTATATTTACGAAGATCCCGGATAGCCTCGGCTAAGTAATCGACAACAAACCCATAATTACTGGTAAAGAACCGGATCTGCATCTTTGGTATCTCCCATCCGGGAAGATAACAATGAATCCGGTCGATGAATGCCATATCGGTCCGGATGATATCAGGCATCGGCATGAACAGATGTGATGATTTCACCATGACATCAATCGGCTGGTTCGTATTGCCGAACATCGCAATTGAGGCATATGCTGCAAGTTGTTCCCGGCCTCGTGCAAAAGATCCGGACTCACAATAGGTCTTGAGCATGGTGATGATCTCTTTGGGCATCTTCTGAAGGTCAGCGACCTCATCAAATCCTACCACATCCCACAGACCAATCAGTCCCATCTTCCCGGTTCCCATGTTATAGAAGAGGTTGGCAACCGTGGTCGGACCGGTGAGGAGAATCCCATATGGGGAGATCTCCTGGTATGCGTATGATTTTCCGGTCCCTCTCGGCCCGAGTTCGATAAGATTATAATTATGCTCACAGAAGGGAACTAACCGGAGGAGGTAAAGCATCTTGAGACGGCGGTCAAATTCAGACGGTTGCATCCCGAGACTGCGGATGAGAAAATCAATCCACTCATCAGTGGTAAACTCTTTTCTTCCTTGTTTATACTCATCAAGGTTAAATGAGGCAAGTTGAATCGGCCGGATATCCTCAATCCAGAACGGGCTCTTCTTTCCGGTCGCTTCCTCGTCATACATATGACGGATGGTCACCTGGGCCCAGATACCCCCAAGGAGCAGTCGATCAAACTGAGTAACATACTTCTCCGGGATATGGACATAGCGATGACTGAAGTTTACCAGTTCTGCCCAGTATTTATCCTCCTCTGAATCATACCGCACTTTGATCTTATCGATGATCATGTGCTTGCCCCGTTCCCGGACGAGGGACTGGGCCTTGGTTGATTCGTCAGGTCGGACGAAGTTTTCAGAGAGCGTGGAATTTACTATTTTCAACCCTGCTTCTATGGCAACCTGGTCATCACCGGTACAATATGTGCCAAGCAGAAATTCCAGTACAAAGACCGGTACATTAGCGCCAACTTTAACATTCCTTACCAGGTCTTTTCTGACAACTCTCCCGGCAAATACCTGATTTGCTATCTTATCCAGATTATCTTTTTCAAGTGGTTCCATCTGTTCACCTAAAAGGTAATGTCTACGGGGAATGGACCGATCTTAGTGAGTTCAACGTCAGTTTCGCTGTCGAGGAGATGGATGGTTACCGGTCCTGATTCAGGGATGGTATGAATCTGCAGTACTGCAGTATTCTCCTCAAGACTCCGGTTTTTGGCAGGATCGGGATTGACTCGCATGTTCATATCGCCGGTTGCTTCCCGATACTCATAATGAGCAGTCAGTGGTTTTGAGAGTATCTGGTTTCCTGAACGGATCTCTACTCTGACCTTAGGGATCTGATCCCAGGTGATGCTGGTGATCATTCCGTTGATCTTAACAGAAACCATCCTGCTTGAGATTTTGGTTCCACTGATGGTAAGTGACCAGTAGATACTCGAATCTGATGAAAGGACCTGGCCGGTATTTTCGATAACAAGAACAGGAATAATCAGTTCTTGAAGAGATAATCCCCCATGATGATAGGTGGTTCCTCCTCCTTTTGCTTTGAATGCCCCGATACCTGCAGGGTAGGCAAACTCGAGATCACTCTTCACTCCTACCATTTCAGGTCGTATCCGAACATAGGAGTCGCGAACGTCTCCTCCGGTTCCTGCCCAGAACCTGCGATGTATCGCGATGGTCTGACCGCTTGGGGGATCTATCTTCATTGCCTCGGTGAGTTCCTCCCCAAAGAGGTATCCATGATCGGCAGTGATAACAATTCGGGTAACACCGAGGCGGGTGAGATGGGATATGGCCCGTTTGAGTAAGCGGATGATCTCATCCATACTCTGCCTGGCTAGATGCGGTTCTAATTGTTCCCCTGCTGCATCGATCTCCAGGGAGGTGATGAGAATGAATGGACTATTCCTGATCTGCTCTTCTATCTTTTTATTAGGTCTGGGAAAGAGATCAGAGAGTTTGAATGCAACGAGGTCACTGGTTACCTGTTCTTTGAGATAGGTTATTCGCTCCTCCCGGGTAGTCAGTGGAGTTCCGTGAACGAGCGGGGTCAGCCCTCCCTGAGATGAAACGATAATTCCAAACTCTTTTTCCGCGTTTGGCATGAGGGCAGCCATTCCCACCGGAGTGTACGAAGGAAGGGTTCCAATGGTTGCGTAGAGTTCATTTGGACCACTGAGTACCTCCTGAAGAGCGGCTCCCATCTCATACCGGAACGCATCGACGAGGATATATGCAATCTTTCCTGGGTTTTCATCCTGCGTTACATATGAGGAGAAGGTTCTGGTCTGCATCGGACTGGTTATCTGCCGGGTTCCCTCCTGGGCGATTGCAAGCGTGAGGGCATTGGTCATCAGGTCGGCAGTGGTTGAGTACTGTTTCTGCACTTTTCCGATGATGCGATCCAGGAAGTCGTCCTGCCACCCGGAGTCCAGGGTGTCATCGTACTGGTGTTTGAGAATGGTTCGATGGAGGGTGTCAAGGTGATACCATCCCTGCTGTGGGTGAATATAGGCAGAGATGAGATCCTGTGCCTGCCATGATTTCTCTCTGATCTTTGCCTCGATCTCTTTTGAAAGGGAGGTGAACTGGCTGATCTCTTCCAGAATCTTCCATCTGAAACTGATGACCGGATCCTGCTGTGACCAGTACAGGTGAAGGCGATCGCTTGCCAGGGTTTTGATATCAATATCAGCAGTGGTTCCTGACAAACAGGCCTCTTCTGCAAGAGCGATAAGTTTTCTTTCTGTTCCGGGGAATACCCGGCTCACGGTGAGTTGCTCAGGTGAGATGGTCAGGTTTGAGAGATGCAGGGTATTCTCGATATTTCGTGCGTATTGCTCATAGAGAGCTGCGGTTTCCCGTCGGTTCTGCCAGGAGTAGATGATATCTCGGCAAAGATTCTGAAGTTCTTTACTTTCTGCATGAGGAACCTTTACGAGTTCTGAAGGAGTATCTCCAATCTCACTGATAAACGCAGAGAGCAGGAGATATTTGATAAGGTTTGGTCTGATGGTCTCTGGTTGATTTTCTCCCGGAGTATATCCGGTTGTGGTCTGAATTACTGATATCAGATCTGGGATGAGTCCCTTTGTAATGAGATCAGTATCCCGGCTCTCATCAGTGATGAAAGAGAGGAGGGTTTCCTGAGGCGATTTCGTGCGAAATACGAGGGTAAGAGCCTCAGGGAGAGAAGGCCGGACTGATTCGGCCATGATATCGATGTCAGAGAGCGTCAGTTTTCCTGCCTCGATCTTCGCTTCAATATCACTCATCTCCTGTTCTGACAGGTGGTTCTTCAGAACCTGTCGTGCCATGACTGACAGCCGGGTGTTTCGTTCCCAGGGGTGCTGACCGGGCTGGAGGGTGACACCGGGTTTGGTGAAGGCGATGAGTGCATTGTTTGTGTCTTTTTCAGCCATCGGGATGTAGAGAAGAAGATCTGGGGGTCTCTCTCCGGTCATGAGTCCGGCTATCTCTTTCCGGAGTTCGATGAATGAACCGGTGTATGTATGAATGGGAATCCCGTTCAGGTCCAGGTTTTGGATAATATCAGAATAGTGTTTCTCGGGATCAAAGAGGACGACCAGGTGATGGGTCTTCAGGCTTGAGATTATCTGGTTTTTGAGGTATTGTGTTGCGGTTGGCATAGTGGGTCACCGAAGGTTACGAGCACCTTTGTTAGAATTTTTCATGATATTTTGTCCCATCTTTATAGGTAATCTCAATTTCTCCTGACATTGATGACACTGTCTTCAGTTCAATCTCTTCCAGTGTCTTTTCAATTTCTTCAACACTCGGAAGTCGTTCTTTCAGGTCTTCAGACAATGCCCTGGTCAGTTGATACTCCGAAACCCCAATGGGTTTCTGTATATCCCGCAGGGCATATTCTGCAATCGCCCGGTTCTTCTCCCGACAGAGGAGAAGGCCAATAGTGGGATTGTCTCCATCCTGCCTGATGAGATCGTCCACCGCAGAGAGGTAGAAGTTGAGTTTGCCTGCATATTCAGGTTTGAACTCATGGGCCTTCAGTTCGATGACCACGTAGCAGTGGAGACGGGTATGATAGAAGAGGAGGTCGAGATAGAAGTCCTGATCTCCGACAGTAAGGGGATATTGTCTTCCGAGAAATGCAAAGCCGATACCGAGTTCGAGCAGGAATTGTTGTATATGGGAAGTGAGACCGTCTTCGAGGTCTTTCTCCTGGGCTTCTTCAGAGAGGGTGAGGAAATCGAAGATGTAGGGATCCTTCAGGGTTTGATGAGCAAGGTCTGATTGGATAGGAGGAAGAGTGAGAGCAAAATTCGTCGTTGATGCTCCTTCCCGAAGGTGAAGACCTGATTCGATCTGATGGACGAGGATATTTCTACTCCATCCATGTTCAATTGCTTTTTTTATGTAAAATATTCGTGTATCCGGGTCTTTTATTCTTGTTATGAGGAGACAGATATGGAACCAGGGCAATTGTGCAGCAACCTGCTGCACAAATTCAGGGTCTGGGTATGTTGCAGCAAAAGCTTGCATGTATTTGAGATTCCTGACCGAGAACCCTTTCATATCAGGGAATTCTTTGCGGAGATCCTGGGAGAGTTGATCGATTACTTTGGCTCCCCAGCCGAGTTTCTCCTGGTTTGTGAGAATATCTTTCCCGACATTCCAGTAGAGGAGGATTAACTCACGGTTTACTGATACAGCGGCTTTGAGTTGGGCCTGGCGGATTCGGGTCTTTAAATCCGCTAAAAAAATTGGGTATTGATTCGTGATCATATTTTTGTTGGAGAGTTTGAAAATACACTTGTATCTATCTGGTTTTTTTCAAGAATACTACAGATTATTTTAAAAACTGGATAAACCCAGGAATCTGAATAAGGTTCAATTTTTTCTCCATCCATTGTTAAATCATCTGATTCAAGGACATCAAAAAATGAAATCTCTCCATTTTTATCGATATATTTACTTTTCAAACCTTTTTCGTATTCATTCGCTAAATCATTAAGATTCAAGTTTTCATAAATCCATATTAACAAAAAAATTGGTTCGTTCTCATGAGGATAATTACAAATATAATCTTCCAATTTTCGAATTCCTTGGAATATTTCACCACTTATGATGAGAAGAATTGCATTGTTTAAATTTTCTATTTCAAAAGTACTAGTAAATGCCAGGTTATTCAAAATCGATTTTAATCTCTTATGATTTTGAGCAATTGTCTGAAGAGTGGTAATATATTGAGGATTTTCCCTATCTAAAGAATTTAATAGAGATATTCGGAGTGAATCTGAAATTATTGTTGAATCGGTGGAATCAAAGTGATTAATTAATTCATAATAATTTTCAAAATTTAGATTCCTATCATAATCGTCCCGATTTAAATTAACAAATTTTTTTGCTAACCTTAATGCTTCTCTTTCCCGAGACTTTTTTAGTAATAAATTGACAGAGTCGATAAGGATCTCAAACTGCTGATATCCGATTTGAGATTCCGCAATGTATTCTAAAGCAATGTCTTCTTGGTTAAGCCCGATAAATTTCTTTATTAAATTAATATTATGAAAACTTGCATCGATGGGTGATATATTATAGAATGCGCCCATTGCTTCATCAAATAATCCAATTTTCTCTAAAAAAGTTCCGATATCATAGAATTGAACCGGCGAGTATGTCCCAAATTTGAACATGTTATTAACTGCTTGATTTGTTTCCTTTCTCAATCCTTTAGAATGAAAGAATGAAATTACTTTTTCATATTCGTCTAATTTAAGATTATTTCGGGTTAATAAAAATTCAAAACATTTTCGACTATTTTCACATGAGTTGATTTTATGAAATGCTTCTGCATATTTAATAAGCACATCATTATCTTCTGATTCAAGAGTGGAAATAAGAAGATTTGTTTGAGTATTGTCTCCCAGTTCTGTTTTGCATTGATGAATTTTTAAATTGACTCTGACAGAGATCTCCTTAAGAAATGGAGTTTCAATTTTTCGATTCCGAATTTTTTGGTATGCCTGGATTCCTGATTGATATACATCAATAGCTTCATCAATATCATTAATTTCTCGATACAAATCCCCTATCTTCTCTGATAATGTGAGAGCATTTTTATTTAATTCAATGATATCCTGGTATTTTGGATCACTGGTAGAATAATTGATAGCTTCAGAATATGCATCAATCGCCTCTTGAAATTTCTTTTCTTCCTCATACAATTGACCTAATTTTTCCCATAGTGTTGATCTTTCGGGATAATATGTGAGGATTGATTCCAAAAAGTCTATACAAAGAAGATTTCCGCCTTTATTTTTTAACAAATCAATTAAAAAGAGGTCATCATCTTGTTTTTTATCTTCATTATATGAAATAGTAGAAAGAATTGCAGCGGTTGATATGGCATCTTTTGCTTCAATAAAAATGTTGAGTAATCGCTCAACATCCTGTCCGGATAATATCCCGGTAAGATGCTGAGCCCATAATATTGGTGAACTTTTAAAAAAGAAGGTTATCCAACGCATAGGCCAGAGTTGAGTTAGATATTCTATTTCTAATAAATATTTACTGAGTTCTTCTGGAGGGGAAGAAAAATAATCAAATATGTTATCTAAGAGTTTTTTTCCAGATTTTTCTACTTGAATGCTAGTAAATAGTAGGATTTTTTCAATTATGTCCTCATTTTCCGCATCACAAAGAAATGCCAAACAATATGCCCAGATACATAGGTCATAATGTCCCAATTTTCGGCAATTTTCTGCAGTTTTGGTAAATATTGCAGAGATAGATATTCCTGAATTAAAGGGGATGGGTCGAATTACTAGTACAATATCGATAGGAAATCTTTGCGGATAATTAAAGGAGAGGGAATAATAATAGTTTTTTAAAGCCTCATCAGGGTCCTGGTCAAAATTTAAATTAGCTGCATATAAACACGAGCAGATCTCAACAAGGAAATTATCATTTTCAATTAATCTGATAGGGTAATCCGCATGGAGCCTCCGAATAATACCGTCATTATCTGATTTCTCCATATTATTATTCATTTTTTAATTTCCCTACAACTAATTTTTAAAACCTTATACTAATCTTTCATTGAGAAAACGATTATGAAGTTCAGAGATTTGGGTTTCCATTTTTGATAATATCTCTATTAATTCGCTTCTTTTATCTGCAAGTTCTTCAGATTTGTTTTTGAGTGAGTCATATTGAAAAACAAACGATTGAAGAGAGGAAAAGTGGTTCTGAATCAGATTATTAACCCAAGTATGGCCACCAGGAAAAGCAGATTTAGTATCTAAAACTGTAGAACAGATGATATACATCAACCATTCATTCATCCGCGAATCTCGTCCAACCTTAAAGGTTTGAATTAAATCAGATTCAAAAGAGGGGGGAATTATAGTAGTATCTATTTCTTTCAGAGATTTGAGATAATTGTTCTGATCATTTCTATACTTCTCAAATAATCCCAAAATTTGATTCGCAATTTTTGTAAATATTTTATCTTGAGTATAAATGAGTTCCAATTTACCTTCTTTTTCTATAAATACGTTAGATCTTAAAATAATCTCATGAATTTTTTTGTCTGTAATTAATATTGAGTCAATACCTTCCCCTTTTACTTTTATGTATGTACCTTCCTTAAGGGACTTGATCAATTCGAGAATTTCAGGCCTCAATTCAGAATAAAAGATGATATCCAACTGCTTAGCTTTATCACGCAATGCCTTCTCTTTGTCAAAATGCCGATTAAGAAAATACCCACTAAAAAATCCAAATATGCCCGTCATAATTGGTAACACTCCTGGAAAAACTAAGAATGAAATAATCGCATTTATCATCCCTCATACTCCTCTTCCAGTCCATGTGCAATCGCGTAGCTCTTATTCCGCTTACATGCCGCCCTGACCCGCTCTGGCCAGTACCTCATCGCAGTATACGACCAATCGTACTTCCCCTCTTCCAGTTCTTTCCAGAACTTCACCGGTTCAACCTTCCACGATGGGAATAACTCCCGGAGCGGGGCCATATTCAGGATCACCCCGTCATCGAGCTCTGGCTTCCACCCGACCGTCTTCCCGGTCTCATCCGTCTTCTGAATGATCCGGGTGAGAGAACTATCCAGTTCCTCACAATCCACGAGAGCCTTCTCGAGTTGTTCCCGCTCCTTCTCAAGAGCCTTCCGCTCCCGGCCTTCAGCAGTCTGGATCGCCTCCATGACCTCACCGATCCTGCTCAGGAGGGCATTGATCCTCCCTCCCAGATACCGGGCCGACTGGATCAGGAAGAGCGAGTCTGACGTCATCCGCTCATGGAAGACATAGCAGCTGTACTCCTTCTTTGGTGACTGGATCAGCCAGTAGATCGGACGCTTCCGGTACCACTGGAGATGGATCTTCCAGTAATCTTTTAGGAGGAATGACCGGATGGTCGCCGCTCCGGTCGCCATATCCCCCCCCAGCACCGCCAGGATCTCCGTGGTCGTCTCCTCTCCGAGCATCAGGTTCAACCCCGTGAGGATCTTCTCGCCCAGGTCATCAGGATGCCCATCTTCCAGGACCGTCACCGCATCGGCATCGGTGAGATCCCGGAGGGTCTCATCGGTCTCGGGTGAGAAGATATGGGTTCCGTCCACGATTCCGGATCCGAGTGCCCCTTCTTCTCCGGGGATGAACCGGCCCATGATGATCCCGATGGCATACCCGATCCAGCGGTTAGCAAGGTCTTGGGGTGTTGGGGTCGGGAGTGCCGGGGGCTCACCCACTTCGGCCTCGATGGCTGCCCGGTCCTCGTCGGTGATACCGTAGAGGCGATAGACCTCGTCGTCTATCTGGTTTTCGATCTCCCGGAGGTGGTCATGGCGGGCTTTGACGAGATCTGACATCCCGGAGAGGGTGGGGGCGAAAGGGGGAGCGTTGAAGTCATAGGTGGTCTCGTCTTCGGCTGAATCGACCTTGGCGAGGGTGATGGCGGTTTCGACGAGAGATTCTATGATTATGGATGATTTAGAGGGAATTGGGAGCCTAGCTAAATCACCAACCTGAAAATTTACCGTAGGGTTAAGAAGCTTTAAGGTATAGTTGGCAAATTTAGAATTTAAAATTGCAAGAATTAGGTGAATTTTTTCAGGAAAAATTGAAGAACCAGCCACATCGAATATAAATCCTTTAGGTGTGATTCGAGCATTAAATATAGCAGAGGTTAAAAATGAATAATTAATACCCTCTTTTAGAAAATATTCTTGATTTTGAGGTCTTGAAGAAATTTTTCCAGATTCAAGTCCAATATTCTTGACTTCTAATCCATTATTAGACCAATTTACAATGCACTCCTGATTTCCATACCATTTGCAATAATCTCCACCCTTCATATAAGGAATCCATCTATATTCTCCTATGTTTTGATTCGTAAATGATTCAGCACCAATTAATAGATTTTCTTTACCTGACTCCCACCAAAAACGGACAAATCGAAAATTATCTGAGGTGGCTAATCCTTGCCGTGGTGGAGTATTTTTTCCTAACTCTGGTAATGATGTGAATAAACTACGATAATCATTAGTAATCCAGTAAATCCAAGGATTAGATTTAATTTTAAAAAGATCTACAAATTTAAAACAATATAAAAGCTTAGTTTGGTTCTTAAAGGAATCTTCCAATACATTTTTTTTATTGGTTCCTTCTTCCTTTACTGCACGGATCCAAATTGATGTTGAATTTTTCCGGCTTTTTTCATTGGATTCTATGCGAAGAACAGACATGACAAACCCTTGTGCATTGGGGTTTGACAATTCGAATTCAGATTTGGCTCCTAAATGACATCCAGTTTCAATGCACATTTTATCTGTGATTTCTTCACGTAACGCCTCATACGAAGAAGTAAACATAAAAGAATGGACTGTGATAATTCCACATCGTCCTATTTCGTTTAATAAGTTAATACATCTCGAAAAGAAAACAGAATATAGATCTCCAGATTTATCAGGAAATAATGAGTTGAGAATATCTCTTAGTATTTCATTTATATTTTTTCGGCCAGAATATGGAGGATTTGCTAACACGACATCGTACTTCCGCCTAAGTACTTCCAGCAATCGAAGCCCTTTCTCCGCCTCCCCGGCAAAGAAACTCTCCTTACCTTCACTATGGGCCGTTGCATACTCCTGAAGTTTCTTCGCGATATCATCCCCGAGCCGTTCCCAGAAGACCTCTTCAAAGGCTGACTCACCAAATCCTTCCAAGGGTTTCCCGGAGAGATCCGTCTGCCGACCCTTCACCTCGAAGCGATACTTCTCCTCCTGCACAAGTTGGGTGATCGACTCCTCGATCTTGAGCAGAGACCCGAGCTGCGGGGCCAGTTTCAGTTCTTCAAGTAGCTGACGGAGAATCCGGTTATATAACGGGGTAAGCCCGGCCTCCTTCACAAATTTCTCGAGATGCTCCCCGCTGATCGGCTGCACCCCGGCATGGGCCAGGTGATGTTTCGTAATCTTAGTCTCCGGATTGTAGACCTTTGCCTTCAGGTAAAGCGTTAATCCCGACAACTGGATAGCCCGGAGGTCAATATCTGCCCCCCAGATGTTATTTCCAATGATTGCAACAGGAATCTCTTTTTTATCCTTCACCGATGGAGAGACCGGCCAACCCGGAGTTCCCGCCTTCTCCATCTCCTCCTCGTACATCCGGGTGAAGAGATCAAATGCCACCAGCCCGAAGTGCATCGTCCCGCAGGCAGGATCCAGGAGGGTCAGTTCCCTGACCGGTTTCATCGTGACCGGGGGAACCTCTCCCTGGAGGGGAACAAGGTAATCAAGATATTCAGTGAGTCGGGTATCGGGATGCATCTGCACCCACTGGCGGCCAAGGGTGTTTTGGACAAGGTACTTCACGATCCACCGGGGGGTGAAGAGCTGGGTCGCTGCCGGGATATCCTCCGCCTGAATCTTCTTCTTCTGCTTGTAGAGCCGGTCAAAGACCGCAGCCTTCTCCTCCTCGTTGAAGTACTGGTACACCCATCCGATCGTCTCCTCTGCCTGCCATGAAGAATCAAGATCCGGGCTTATGAGCAGGCTGATCAGGGTGTTCAAGGCTGGTGGCCGGGGGAAGAGCCGGGACGGCAGACTCTCGGGATCAAAGAGGACCGCGATCTCTCCGGCGATATCACGACAGAGCGAGAGGAGAAAGAGCCGGTATGCCCGGTCCCGTCCCGTTTCTCCCCGGCTGTTCAGCGAAAGGTTGCCCATCCCCTGCTTGATCGCTTTCTGTTCCGGGGAGACGGACCATCGGAGAAAACCGTTTGAATCAACCTGCCCTTCCAGGGACTTTCTGATAAGCCCGCGAACCTCCATCATCCGGAGAGCCACCAGCCGGTTCGTCCAGGTGAACGAGACCTCTTTTACCAGCCGGCGGTATGCTTCCTGGGCAGGCATCCCTGAAGACGTTTCATCAGCAAAGAGCTGCTCAAGGAGACGCCTGGTCTCGGCAATCTCACTATCATCCCGGATCGCCGGGATCTTCTCTGCTGGGGTGAAGACTCCCTTATCAGAGAGACCATACACCCCTTCAAGGAGATCCTGGACATCAGTGGTTAAGGTCTTGCGGGCAGCCAGGGAGAGGTCATGGAGAGCAGCCTTGTTCACTTCCGATGTATCGGTCATCGTCATCACGCTGTAAAGACGAGCGTATATCCTTCGTCAAGGAGTTTCTGCAGTTCTGCTTTCAGTTCGGCAACGGCAAGGTCGAGATCTTCGGCATCCTCGATACGGCTCGGAAGATACGTCGATATCTTCACCTGCTTGATCCGCTCCGGTGGGATGAGGAACTCCTGGATCTTCAGGTTCATCGCCTCTGTCAGCCTCTCTCTCAGTAGAGTGTGGGTAGAGAGGGTCGCGACATTTGCCTTGCAGACCGGACAAACATACTGATCAGAAAGGCCCGTCCCGGTGCAGATGTACGGTTCAACGATCCCCTGCACTATCTCCTGCTGTGCCGGAGTAAGACGTTCGAAATCAGGATTATCATGAAGGAGCTCCCGAATACCGGTGAACACGACATTCCGGTCAGCATGGGCCTCCCGGTATCGAACCCCGTATCCCTTTTCTGCCGCAGAAAGAAGGGTCTGGAGTTCAGGTTCCCGTTCTATCAGATCATCAGACGCAAGCAGGGCAGTCAGGGCTTTCAGCTCCGGACCTCCTATCCGGTCTTCTACCGCCGGAGCGGCAATCGGAACAAATCTTCGGGCACTCTCAAGCACGGTAATGAACGAGTCGGTAAGCCGGCGTGATAACCCCAGGTACTGATCCCGGGTATGCCGTAGTGTCTGATCATACCCCTGCAGTACCTTGCAGACCGCTCGTGATGAGGGGGCAGACCGGATGGCCTGGAGCATCACCTTCAAATTCTCAACATCCTCAAGATGAGGTAGTTTGTACGACCGGATCGTCGCTGCAAGCCCAACCACCCCGTCATACTCCTTGTTTGCCAGTTCCACAAATCCGGCAGCAATCTTCACCTCATCAATATCGAGTTCTACCCCGGTCATCTCCCGGTGAAGATCGGAGAGCCTGACCAGTGCCTCTACCGGGATATTGGTATCAGAAAGGATGAAAGCACTACTCCGGAACTTCGGAATCGTGGTGAAGATGGCCTGGGCCTCCTTTTCATCATAACTCTCATAGGTCTTGCTCTGATGCATCACCGCAAGCATACCGCCCCGGAACAGGGTTGCCAGGGTCATCATCACTACTGCACTATCCCAGCCAAAGCCATACCCGCCAAAATACTGCTCAAGATACTTCCCTGATATTGCCTCACCCCCGTACTCATGCTGCCTGCGGATCGGCTCAAGCACCAATGCGACAATCGGGGCTTCCGGGTTAATTACGTAGTTATTATTCTCCTTCCTGACCAGGGAGAGCCCCCCGTTCCCGTCATAAAAGATCGCAGGCAGACCGGAGAGGTTCTCATCACGAAGCACCCGTTCTGCCTCATTGCCTTTCAGGTTCACCGCCCCGACCGAGAGATGGGGGAAGAGGATCGGTGCTGCATATCCAAAAAGTGCCAAAAATGCAGAGGAAAGATCCTTTCCAAGAGCAGCACTCTCTTTCCTGACCCCCTGAAAGATCCCGACTCCTTCGCTCAGAGACTGGAAGAGTTTCTCTGACAGCCGGGCCTGCCACCGGGCCTGCTCTTTCTTCTCTGCCTCCAGGCACTCCTGCTCGATCGCATTGATCTTATTCTGGGCACGAGCCTGGTCGTACTTCCGAACCATCTCACGCGATGCAAAGAGTTCAGTCACCATCTCATCGATCTTCGGCGTCGCAGACATCACCCAGAAGATGTCATACTGCCGGTCTTTTCCCCGGCTCTCACTCTGCACCCGTTCAATCTCTACCGGGAACTTCTCAGGATCCTCCGCGATCTCGATATACATCACAATCGATCCAGGATCCGAGACACGGGTCCCGTCCACCGAGTACGAGACCTTGAAGTTCTTCAGATTCTGATGCCGGTAGGTCTTCAGTTTCGGATCGGTAAGACTCTTCCCGATCTGATCCCGCATAATACCGGTCCGGTCAGCAGGCCGGATCTCTCCTTTCAGTGCCTGACGTTCCTCATCCCAGGTCTTCTCACCCTGTGAGAGGAGTTTATACCCCTCTTCCGTCTCCTTGATGAACCGCTTGGCAAGCAGCCGGTCCACCGCAGCCTTCACCTCGGCAACCGGAGCATCCTGCCCGACCTCTGATATCAGGACCGATGCAATATTCTTCGGTGTCCGGGGAATCTCCCGGACAAATGTGAGCAGCATGATCACTTTTGCAACCCGAACCGGCCACTCAGAATCTCCCTCCTCTTCAAATGAAGAGAGGATCGTCATCATATCCATCCGGCCTTCAACCGAAAGGTTCGCTTCGACCAGTTCATAGATCAGATCAAGCGTCACCAACCGGCCGACCGGAGCATCAGCAAGCCGGGTCCGTTCAGAGACCAACATCTCATACGCCTGCTTGATGATTGTCCGGTTCGCTCCTCCCTGATGCTTCACTGCTCCGGACTGGAGCCGGATAGCAGACATAAGCCGGATGGAGAGATCAATCATATACGGCAGATAGGGATATGATTCGACAAAGGTATCCGCTGAAATCGTGGTCGCAATGCCGGACCGCTCAAGAGAACACTGGGCGATGAGCCGCCCTTCGGATTGCTGGAACATCTGCTGAAGAGCCGGAACTGCCGCCTCTTTCTTGGAGAGCACCCGCCGGCTGGCAACCTCCCTGATATCAGCAGGGGAGAGATCCACCTTGTACGCAAACCGGTCCTGGAGCCGGGCAATCTGAACATTCTTGCTATCGATTGCCGCAATCACTTCATTCAGCTTCTCTTGTGACGTGACCACGAGCCAGATAGGAGCAGGAATCTTCCGCTCTTTTAGCCGTGACTTTCCTTCCTTTCCGATCTGTTCTACCAGGGCACGAAGATCCTCTATCTTCTCTGAGCTCCGGGCAACATACTGACCAACCTCATCAATGACAAAGACCAGGGCCTTCCCTGGTATTCTCCGGCCAGGAAGATCAAAAATACGACCGACGATCTTGTTCACCGTCAGTTCAGCCTGCCGGATCTTCACCGACTCTGCCCAGGAAGTAGCAGTCGGGAAGGTCTGTGGCTCCATCTGATGCAGGGTTGCACTCGCCCGGTTGAGCTTCGTCGCACCGATTCTGGCCTTTTCCCAGGTGGTATCAGGATACTGGGATGCAAAAGCAGAGAGGAATGTATCCATCGTACCTTCCTCCTCAAGCTGAATCTCCAGCTCTGCAATATCAAAATCGGTAGAGTACCCCAGATGCTCAAGGAGCTTGCGGTACATAATCTCAGCCATCGGCTCAAGCCCCCCATGCTTCACCAGCCGATCGGTTGAGATATCAAACATGATCACCTCGGTGGGAATACCGGCATTGATATAATCCAGATATTCACTTACTCGGGTGTCCTTGATCTGATCCTTAAAGAGAGCACTGGCACTGCTCCCGTGGATGGATGGATTCTTTAAAATATATCCGAGAATTTTTGCAAAAGACGATTTACCTGACCCGAAAAAACCAGACACCCATATCCCGATATTCTCATCTGTCTGGTGGGTCTGCGGGCCTTTTGAGATCGCTTCAAGCACTGCCTGGTACTGTTTCCTGATATTATCAGTGACTACGTATTCTGTAATCTCTTCAAACACGGTCTCTTCATCAGCCTGGTTTACCTTGATAATCTCGGCGATCTTCTGATTCAGATCCCGTTCCAGTATGTCGCGAATAAGTGTCATAGTATCAGTATATCTTCACCCGATATCCGCCGGTGGCAGGACGGTCATGCAAATCCATAAAACGAAGGCCGTGAGGCTCTTCGAGCGATCCAGGATAAAAGAGGATGGTCATCACCGATACCAGTCCATAGAGTTCGTCAAGTAACCTCGATACCTGGTAGAAGTGGGGGGCAAGAGCCCCGACATGTACCAGAAATCCAATATCGTGCTTTGGATCCAGAACCGAGAGTTTCTCCTCAAGAACATTTGAGAGGGGGCAGTACATTTCTTCTGAAAGATAGGTTGTTATCTGTTCCTGCACTTCGGAAAACTTGCCAGACCTCTCCTGGTCGATAAGCCCCCCGAGTTTCCCTTCTCCCGGATTCTCCTCTTCAATCTTCTCAAGAATCTCCCAAAGTATCTGTTCCATCGAGAAAGTTACCACGTTTTTCCCGGCATTTTTAAGTTGTATTGCGAGATTCTGTGTCTCTGATCGTAGTGTCCACTCATCCTCCGGATTGTATCTGAAGATAGCAAATGGCATCTCCCGGTACACACTGATCCGGGGTGGATCACTCAGAATATCTTGTCGTAGTTGTTCAATTCGTCCGGTTAATGATGACATGTGCATACTCCGCAAGGGTTGGGCTTGGATAATCTATCCGAATCACTGGCCAGGCTGCATTGTAAATCAGGAGCCGATCCTGTTCGCAATCGACATAAAACCGTTCTACGAGATCTTTCTCTAAAAATAATATCTTCCATTCATCGGTGGTCACCAGTTGTTGACCCGAAAATCCCTGTTTCTGAAGGTAGAATGAGAGAAATGCAAATGAGGCATTTGGAATAAGAAACGGAGCAAAATGTTTTTTTCCTCGACCTTCGAAAATTCCAAAGTCCCGGAGGAGAGCCAAAAAATGCTGAGCTACTCGAATCGTAGTCTTTGGAGACCATGAGGTGATGGTTTTTCCCTCCTTCACATATTGTTGAACAACCTGATCGATCTCTGATGATGATATGGAATCAGCTCCAGATCGTCTTCGTTCAAAGATATAGCCAACCAGGAGATCGTGAATGAGAAGATCTGATCGGACGGTTAAAAAAAAGAGAATTGGATAGAGAACCTCGTGAGTTAGTCGATGGTTTACTAAAATATGGAGTGCTGCGCAGAGATCATCATCATAGAGATAGCGATGTTTAAAAATGACCAGCACATCTTCAAGTCTGGATCGGGATGGTTTCGCTAAGATGTTACTATCCCTGATATACGCTAAATTCTCTTCCCGATTGAGAGAAATATCCCAGGTTGATAATAATTGGAGCGTGTCATCAATGAGGGCGGATGCTTTGAGGATCTTCGAGGTATATTGAGCAGACATAATGATATTCAAATATGGAATTGATATTTAATCGCAACTTTCCTATTGTAAGAAAATCACCATAAACATATCGAAATTATTTTCCTATTCGAATTAATTTGATTTAATTTTGTAAGTAAAATAACCCACACATATATATTATTAATAAAATAAATACAATGAAATAAAAGATATATTAATCTAATATTAGATTCTCTTAACCCATATAGAGAGATTTTTCCAATAACTTTATACTATATTGAGCGGAACAAAAACCACAATCTTTCTTCAGGACGGGAAGTTTCGCTCACTTTATCTGAACATCCCATACTCTAAACTAAGATCTAACTAGTGCCTGTCGTCTCTTAATTTTAAAATTGATTCTCTAGGGATTTTAATATTATTTTTAGATGACGAGGGGCACTAGGCATAATAATTATTATAGATCGTGAAGAATGGATTATACAATAATACCCCCCGGAGATCCGATTATTATTCTTCTCCCGGATCCTACAGTACACGAGATTTATGATCCTATCTCCAGCATTCACCTCACTATACACCCCGATCTGGTATCTCACCCTCATCCTCTGGATTCTCGGCGAACTCTACCTGATGTACCGGGACCGGAACACCTCAAAGCACCAGGACCGGGGATCCCGGAGGAAAATCGGGTTTGCCATCATCACCGGAATGGCACTCTCATTCTTGGTAGGATTCAACCCGATCTTCTGGTTCCAGATCAATCCTGATACAATCATGGGTATCAGTATTGGGATCATGTGGGCCGGAATCATCATCAGGTTCCTGGCTATCAGGACACTGGGCCGTCATTTCAGAACCATTATTCACATCAGGGATGACCATACCATCGTCAACACCGGATTATACCAATATATCAGACACCCGGCCTATCTCGGATCCATCATCACGGCATTCGGCGTCACCCTGATATTTCAGAATATGCTCATTCCCATCATTGTTGTGGGAGTTCTCATACCCGCAGTTCTCAACCGGATATCATATGAAGAAGCAGCTCTCTGTGATCATCTGGGACCAGCATATGAAGAGTATATGAAAGAGACCTGGAGATTGATCCCGTATATCTACTGAGATATCGAATAGAACCAACCATCATGGTTGGAAATAGTCGATTGGAAATGGAAATTATTTCTGTACCTGCAATCGAATAGCGCTACATTGTAGTGAGCACACGTTTTGAATTATTCCAGAACATGTTGCATTAAAACAGATAACCTGATAATCCTGAGATCACATCCGGATAATCGGCATAATATTCTCCCGGGTCCCGGGATCAACAACCTTATTTTTCTCAACCTTTTGATAATCTTCTCGCATCACCTCCCGGATCTGTCGTCTCCAGAGTTCTAAGATATTCCCCCCAAACAGGATTAGTCCGGTAGAAGGGAACCATTCCCCGAACTGTTGTGAACGGGCGGGACAAAACCCCCAATCTTTCCCCGGAGCGGGAACCCCCGCTCGCTTTTGCCGGACATCCAATCCTCTAAACATAGATCTAACTAAGAATAATAATAATTATAATAATAGAGCGGGAGAATAGGATCATACAGTGACCACCGGCCCCCATGATCACACATCTCTGCATACCTGGATCTCCCGCTCTCCCGCCCGGAGATCCATCGACCACTGCACCACCCCTGAAACCTAAAATTAACACCGGATAAAGAGAGGATTCGTCCCGCTCAAACACACAATCTCCCGCTCACAACCATGATCCAACCAGACCTGATCGCCCCATGTGGCATGAACTGTGCACTCTGCCATGCCTATCAACGCCCGAAGAACAAATGCCTGGGATGCAGAGATGAAACCCCGAAGAATGCCAAATCCTGTGAGACCTGCTTCATCAAAAACTGTGAGATTATCAGGAATTCTCCATCTCATTTCTGTTATGACTGTCCGGATATGCCATGTAAGAAGCTCAAACATCTGGACACCCGGTACCGGACAAGGTACGCAATGTCCATGATAGACAACCTGAATGAGATCAAGGAAAAAGGGATAGACTCATTTCTCGCGAGCCAGACCGCAAAATACACCTGCCCTACATGCAACGGTCTCATCTGTGTACACAAAGCCCGGTGCCTGACCTGTGAGCCCAAGAATCCCAAAAAGGAATGAGAACTTATCTCACTCTGCTCACCGGACACTTTCGACTGGGCCTAGAAAACCTGCACAACAATATATCAGTAGTAACCGAGAATCCAGATGAGGATACTGAAATATCCTTGTCCAGATATCAGATTCAGAGGAGATTGATAACAGATCAGAACTAATAGAAGTGTCCTATGGCTGGCGAATGAATTTCTAACGCCCCCTCATTCGCAAAAGATCCAGTCTCATACCCGATACCTCCCAGTTCAAGCCTTACCAACCGGATTTATGGGGTATTTCAGATTCAGAACGAATCAGTAATTGAAGAGATTGCTGAAAGTAACATCCTTGAATAATATCAGAGACATACCCTCCGACACAAGGGTAATTGTTGATACCAACATTTCTGGATCTGTGTCTTACTCTTCTTCCAGAGCAGTGCTAAAATCCTGAATTGTACGTTTTAAAAATTTCCTGACCTTTTCAGACTCGGTAAAACCCTGGTCCAGGCGATCTACCAGAGTATTAATCATCTGAACACCCTCAAGAATTTTAATCTGTTCCGGTCCTTCATGCATTCCAGCACTCATGGAGATTAATGTCAGGGGATTTCGTATCTCATCATTTAATGCTGCAAGTTGAGCCATGTTTTTGTCTATCTGCCGAAGTGCAATCTCTTGTTCCTCAATAAGTTCAGTCTCATGGGTAATATCACGGCCAATACAAAACCTGAATATATTGTCTTCGATGGTCACGAACACTATCTGCATATCCAGAACTATTCTCTTCTGTTGAGTGTTGGTAAATGACCATGAAAACCGTTTTCCGGTATACGTAGGTTCTTTCCAGTATTTTATGAAAAGATTACAATCTTCCGGATGAGAATGGCACATGGGAAGATGAGATATGGGGTATCCAAGGATCTCCTCTGATGTAAGACCGGTCAACTTCTCAAAACAGGGATTACATACCAGGATTCCTTCTTCATCCCCGATTATGATTGGATCTGCCACGGCACGAAACAGAGTGCCCCAGCGAATATCAGATGCCAGTGCCTGTTTCTTAACCCGGTCAAGCGAATTGAATGTGTCAGGGTTCATCTTCTTGATTGAATCAGTATCTTCAGGATTATGGAATGCCATTTTTCTCAGGGGATTTTTGATATTGTTATCTGATACTATTTATCACTGATGAAATAGTATAGGATGTCCTGTGAATAAGTTCTCGTTTTGATAGTATGAAAAATTGAATGACCGTTCATCTCATACAGTGCAGATCATCCCTATTTGGATGACAGAAGAGAAACAGGGGTCATTCTAACGCGTGCATCTGAATTACGATTCATAGTGGAAGGCACATCTTCTCAAAAGGTGTGCCATTCCATATAACTTCTATGGATAATCCTTTTCATCGGCCCTGCCTGATGTCCCCAACGGGTCACCGTCGGGGGTTACATCAATTCACAGAAGAATCACTCAAAAAGGGTATTGGTAAAGATAACCACACTCACCGGACCCTTCCGGTTCCTCCCTTCCATAACAGCCCTCACCCTGGCTACCGGAGTTGTATACCAGAGACCCCCGATATCCAGGTACAGACCCCGGCCACTATCAGACAGCCGGATTCTTCCCCACGAAAACTCACCGTCTCCAAGACCGGCAATAGTCGCGGTAAGCACCTACCTATTGGCCCGCAAATTCTGAAAAGTAATCTCTGATATTCATAAGGAGACATTAAATTATATTGAATTGAACGATTTCATACAGAAGATATTGCAAAAAATATTAAATCTGCATTCTGTTTTAGATAAATTGAATCAAAGAATTTGACATTAAATATGATCTTATCGCATCGGTTCCATTGAAAAATGCGACCGAGTTCTTGATAATCAGAAGAGAAAGGAATACCTGATAAAAGGATAGAAAAAAACTAACATATGTTATTCAATCTTTTTTAGATTCATGCAAATAGAAATATATCAAGTGCATTCAATGACACTAAATAAATGACAACTATCACCAGCGTATCCTTTCCGATTCCTAAATCATATATAACCCGTTTCTTTACCAAAGGAAAGAACATACGTACCAGACCTGCCACCTGCCTCAAAGGAATAAAACCCAGAGATATAAGGGAAATCGATGAAATCCTCCAGAGACTCAATGGTTCCGGAGAACGAAATGGATGATCTGCGGACTGAAATTGATAATATTTTGCAAGATCCGGCAGGCTCTACAGAATATCGCCTCCATGCCGTAAAAAGGATATTCGAACGAGGAATCTCACGAAATTGTGTATCTGAACTTATCAGAACTGGTGAAATTATTGAATCATATCCTGATAATACTCCTTTTCCCTCCTGTCTTATCATGGGTAGATGCCAGGAGCGACCCTTTCACGTAGTTATAGGAATTCATATGCAGGAAAAGATCATATATGTAATAACTGTATACGAACCTGACTCAGAAGCATGGGATTCTGAATACCGGAGAAGAACATGAGATGTGCCATCTGTAAACATGGAGAATGCACCCCGGGAACTATCACTGTCACCCTGGAACGGGGAACCACCACCGTTGTCATTAGACAGGTTCCTGCCCGGATATGTAACATCTGTGGCGAAGAATACTTAAGCGAAGAGATCACCGATGCGGTCCTGAAAATTGCAGAGCAGGATGCACGTGCCGGGGTCCAAGTGGATATCAGGGAATATCAGGCTGCTTGTGCATAAAAACCCCAACGGTGCCCCGTTGGGGGCCACAGGTAGGACCGGTGAAAAGGACTTTTACATGCAAAAGAAACAACTGTCGTTACCGAATATCATAATTAGTAGAGAAGAAAACAGAACTGATGCATATCTCATATAATCTGATCGCCACGAAAGATTGCATCAGAAGATAGTAACACCCTTTCCTTTTCAGAAGTAATCGAATATCAGCGCTAGGATATGAGTAAGACCTCCATCTCATTTCTGCTATGACTGTCCCGATATCCCATGCAAAAAACTCAAACATCTGGACATCCTGTATCGGACAAAGTACGCAATCAGTATGCTGGACAACCTGAATGATATCAAGGAAAAAGGAATGGACTCGTTCCTTGCGAGCCAGACTGCTAAGTACACCTGTCCCCCATGTGGCGGTTTCATCTGCGTACACAAAGGCCGGTGCCTGACCTGCGAGCCCAAAAATCCCAAAACGGAATGAGAACTTATCTCACTCTGCTCACCGGACCCTTTCGGTTCCTCCCCTCCATAACAGTCCTCACCCTGGCTATCGGAGTAGCATACCAGAGACCACCGATATCCAGGTACAGACCCCGGCCACTTTCAGACAGCCGGACCCTTCCCCACGAAAATTCCCCGTCTCCAAGACCTGCCAGGGTAACGGTAAGCACATTTCCCGGGATCTCAAACCTCCCGACCTCATCGATAAACACCACAAGGGAATCACCTTCCCTGATCATCCGTCCACAGAGTTCAAACCCAGAACCCTTCTTCTCAGTCTCAATAAACTGACTCATACTATACCATCACACCACAAAAATGTTCAAAATATTACATTGACACTGTACAGTACAACTTCCCCAAACTCGCCATAAATTCTGAATTGAAGTTACCTACGGAGGACCTGGAGTAGAAACATGGGGGTCTGACTCATCTGAATGAAGCCGATTATAGCACTGATCGCAGATGTGAACCCGGGAATCCGGATCTGACCAGACAGCAACATGTCGATCACAGACCTGACAGCGACCACTCAGAACTGTTCGTCTCACAAGCGACTTCGTATCGATAACTCCCGGAAGAGGAAGGATCGACGCAACCTCACGGGAGACAGCACGATGATAACACGAAGCACACAGCATCCGCACTATCTTTGCAGAACTCCCATGAGACAGACGTTCCTGATACTGTGTCGGACGTTTCCCACAGACACTGCACCGGTGCCGATCAGGAAGACCTGAAATCTTGTGAAAATTCCTTGACTTCACATCAGAAAACGACATCGCCATATCTGAAACCGGTTCGACAGAGCCGTCAGGCCCATCATCGGGATCACTCCCGGGATCATCTGAATCCTGATCATCCCCCTGATCATCCCCCTGATCATAATCACCAAGCCAGACTCTCCCACCCTTCTCCCAGGCGTCATACAGGATCGCATCCCAGAGATATACCCGGGATCTCCGCATCGTCGAGCAGCCCTCATCGCCACTCGTCACCGTCCGGTCAAGAAACGAGACAGCCGGACACTTATCAAGCAGACCAGAGTAGGTCTTCCCATACGAATGATACCCGTGAAGTAGTTTCCCGACAGAAGAGTTCGAGATCCCGGTCACCTGCTGAAGCTCTGCGATCGTCACCTCTGACTGATTCAATGACGTAAACGCCTCTATGAGCACACTCTCACGCTTTGTCAGCTTGTTCGCCTGGGCACCTGTCTCTCCGTTCAGCGTAGCATAGAGCCGTGCAGCTTGTGAGAAGTCATCATGATTCGCAATCACACATTTCACAGACCCGATCTCCTTCGACTCACGCTGACACTGATTCAAAGCAGCATTCGTCCTGATCAGATCGAGCAGCATATCAGGATTCCTCCGGTTCTCTGCGGACTGGAACCTGATCTTTGTCGCATACGGAATCACCACCCAGACCGGTGAGAGCGACTCCCAGATCTGCCTGCAGACAAGAATCTCCTCTGATTCAGGACCGGTGACATCAGGAAGATTCTCTGCACTGCACAGTGTCCGGTCGAGTACCCGTTTGTCCTGGTCCTCCGAGTCGTCGATCCAGCAGGTCAGCATCCGGTTAAAGACCTGGTCATCACCAGGACCCTCAACCTTCGCAATCCACCAGATACACCGTTCAGGAATCGTACAAATCTGTGCCTTCCGGTCCTTGTTCACCGTCCGGTACATAAACGGCTTCTGAAACGAGGTCGTCACACCCTTGAGGATCTCCTGTATCTGGTCAGAAAGGCTCACATCATCGAGCGTGATAACACTCCCTGATGAGAGATCATCCATGTAAAAGAGGGCCTTGTCACTCATCCGGCCCTCGAGACGAAACCGCTGTGGAACAAGACTCATCATCGTCTCGATTGCATGGGACTTCCCTTTCCCTGACTCACCGGTGATGGATACATGCAGCCCTTTGCTGTTGATCACCGACCGGGACGCAAGCGAGTGAACAAGACACTCGGCAACCGTGAGATCACCCTCGTGAACTGAGGCAAACGTCTGAAGGAGGAACGAGAGTGGATCCTCTGACTCAAGGATCCCGGTGCACCGGGAGAGAACCGTCTCGGTGACGAAAGGCTCCTCTTCCTCTACACAATCAGCCTGATCTGCTCCGGTGTCAGAGCACGAGGCCTCGTACTGAGCACGTGCCTGTGCAAGTTCATACTCAGTCGGACGACATCGCCCTTCGGCCTCGTTCTTTGCCCTGATCCGCTCTGACCTCATCCTTGCCAGCCGGGTCTCAACATCAGGCTTTACCGGCTCAAACATGGCACGAAGTTCAGGCCATCGTTGTCTCCTGGACCCGCATGAGTCATGATGACAACCGGCAAAGATGGCTCCGTTCGCAAACTGAATCGCATACGCCCCGTCTGAATGGGCAGAGGAGAACGGACAGGTATCAAGCACAAAGAGACGACCGCTGTTGTACGGCTTCTCAGTGTACGAGAGATTGTGCTCCGTGAGCCATAATGCGAGATCGATCCTGATCTCCGGGTTCCCATCAGGTTCAACTCCCGCATTCTTCACAGAAGAAATGCCCGTTGGCTGCTCCGAATCCAGAAGACAACAGATCTGTTCTGCACTGACCAGATGATCGGACAACTCCTGCTCACGTGCAGCCACAACGACCTTCGATCTCCGGTGTGGCCGATCCGGGAGATTATCACCTTTCCGTGAGATCGTCCCGTACACCTTCCAGATCCGTGAAGCGTTGAAGTTCGCGGTATCAACCTTGCAGCTCGCATCAGAGAACCTGCGATTCAGCAGTTTGAGCACAGACCTGACACAATTGCGGCTTTCCTCATCATTAGGAAGATCGATCCGGTAGAGAAGATGAGCACCATTGCCAGAGTCGGCAATGACCGGATCTGGCCATCCAAGTCCTGATAGAAACTCAGTAATCGAATCAGCCCGGCAGAGTGCATCTGCATGTTCAGACTCTGACGAAGACACACCAGATGGCCGTGCAGGATCGATGTCTATCGGAAGCCATTGCCTCCTGATGATATCGGCATCTGCTGTACTCGCATCCTTCTTGCCGAGTCTGAACTTGATCCGGTTTGCACGCCGTGCAAGCAGAGCAGGATCGACAACATTCAGCGTGACATAAATGCCTGAAACCTTGGGATCTGCATCGTACCTGATGATCTCTGCTGCAGCCTTCTCAAGATCTGAGAAGTATCCGCTGCAGATCCCGTCATCCCGCATGATCCTGACCTCAATGACTCCATCAGGAACAGCGATGAGATGGAGAGAGGAGAGGACCTCTGTCAGGTTCTCATCAGTCATCCTGCCCTCCGGGTTGTATCTGAATATTCCCATTCAATCCGGTACTTACTCTACAGAGCAGAATCAGACGAATGCTGCACCATGCATCAGATCTGATCAGGCTATGACCTGGCATTTTTGAACTCCCCGATCCGGATTGCACCGCCCAGAAGAATCAGGTACTGCTTCCAGATTCCATCATCATATATCCAGAGATGAATACTGCCGGGATACCTATGGCTCTGTAAGAGTGTGCTTAGATCCCGAACCTCATTTCTGAATCCCTGCTTAGATGACCCTTTCCTGCACGACCTGACCCTGATAAAGGTCATCTCACCAGAAACCTGCCACGCAATCAGATTAAACGGGACCGTGTCCTTTCCGTGATGTTCAGTCACCCTGGCAACGATATACTCCCGATTCAGAAGATGATTCTTGACTGCATACTCAGCGACCCTGATATTATGGTACTCATGAACAGCGATCATCAAGCCTCCCAGCTACCGACGATCCACTGTAATGTGAATCGGGATGAGTATTCATCCGTATCAGGTTTCTTACCGCCACACCTGACGTGAAGGATATTCTTAACAGACCAGCCGATAATACATAATCACTCCCCGTGTTATCCAGCCTGCTAGCGAAGGTAATCTGCGGGGAGTACACTTTTGTCATGGAACAACTCCTGGTGTCATGACGATACTCCAGGTGCCCATGTTCAACACCGTTGAACATCGCTCATCTGCGTTTTCTCAAAAGATGACGTTTTTTGAGCACCGAACACATGGTGGTTGTGAGAGACCCGTAAATCTTTTCTTTTAAGCTGCAATAATTAACGTAAGATATATGTACATATAATGAGTCAGGGATTACAGATTCTCTCAGGTACCTCTTCATTGCGCATACTGACACAATTTTAACAAAATTGAATCTGGATCAAAATGTACGAGCAGGTGATCTCTCATGGCGTCCGATTGGCGATCTGACAATGTTACTCACGTGGTTTTACCCCCCTCCCAGAATACTTTATAAACTCATGACATACCCCATAGTGTCGCATCATCAGCGACGAGGTGAAAACGATGGGGGACTTCACACAGAAAAGCGTTGTAAAATCAGCGGTTCGAAAATTAACTTCGCCAATTGCTGATTTCACAGCATTTAATGCACTGGTTCAGGACGTACTTGACAACAACCCGTGGGGGTGCACGGCGTACGAGTCAGCCGGAGTAGCCAAGCCGGCAGTTGAGAAGAGCAAAGAAGCATATGCTGCCGCAATTGCCTATGAGAACGCAGAAGCAAAGCAGGTCGGAAAGATTCCGGTTCGTGCACCAACGATGGCAGCGGTGAACACAACCGTCACCCAGATCACAGGAAACACTGCAATTACGACCGCAATGGGTTCAGGTGTTTCAGCATCACGTGACAGCTCTGAAGATACCTTCAGCTGCACACTCAAATGTCATGCAAGCAACGGTGAACTCTACTCGGTCACCTTCAAGCGGGACAGCGTCAGCCTCTCCAGTTACGAGGCCGATTCGATCCGGACCGGTCTCGAAGCCTGGGCAGATACTGTTGCCATCCTGGCATGATCGCCAATTCTTTTTCATATCCGGGGGGGAGTATGAAAGGGAGGTATATCATTATCGGAATGGCACTCCTGCTTGTTGCAGGAGTCGCCGGAGCCGGATATCATGCAACGACAATCAGTTCTAACGGAGCAGTCATGCTCTCTTCAGCAGGGTCAGATGAGAACGGATCAGTAGTATCCAGGGTGATGGCCCTGGATGATGCCAGGATCAGCAGAACGATTGAGGATAAGGGAGATCTCAACTCCGGTTCAGACCTGCAGGAGGACCTCTCGGTATGGGGGACCGGACCGGTGCTCTTCACAGGATTTGCGTCAGCTGTTCTGAAGAGTTCTGATCTGAGGACACGATGTGCATTTCTGGATGATAGTGGAGAGAGAATAGGAGAAGCCACAAGTGTGATCTCAGGAATCCTGCAGCATGGGGAACTCGACTCATCACGGACCGGTGGTTCGTCCATTTCGGGTGTAACGGCTGTGAACGGGTCTGGGATGGTATACACCGGATCACAGATGACCGGGAACAGGACACTGCGTAACAGAGATTTTATTGCAGGAAACATGTCGGTTAAGGATATCTTCAGGTATGGGGGGAAGATATGATCCTTGAACTGATATCAGGAGCTGCAACGGCTATATGTGCCGGTAATCTTGTTGCATTGTACCTGCTCTACAGGCAATACCGGACACTTGTTGAAGAGTCACTTGAGTTTGCAGGAATGGTGATCTCATCGTTCGAAGAGGATGAGGACGGATCGATCACAACCGACCCGCTCTCACTTGCAGCGTTTGCCATGGACCATGCAAGCAGGCTCTCTGCTCTGACCAGGACAATCTAAATACGGGATTTACATCTGAATCTTCATTCTTGAATACGTTGGAAGAACAGGCATAAAACACTCCAGATCCGTTCCCGTAACAGGATTGCACGCTCCTCTATGGTTGTACCTGATCCTGGTGAGGCTGGATCAGGTTCATAGAGGATACGGTTAACCTCGATCTGGATCCAGGGAATGCCTCTTCTCCAGAAGTGAGCGTTAGAAATAAACCCGCCTGAAAATGGTTTGTTGAGTGTAACAGCATCTTCAGAAGGAAACTCTTCTCTGAAACATTCAGCCAGCAGATGAATCCATTCCGTGCTGCAGGTTGCAAGTGTTCCTTCTCTCTCATCTCCCTGACAGTCTCCATTATTCCCAAGACAGATCAGAGGACGGGGTTTCCCGGCATCGATCTGATTGACAGACCCTGTCGGAAGCATGGAATGACAGTCAAATGCTATCTGAATCAGGGATGGATCAAGGTATTCATCGATCTTCTGATGATACGGGAAGTAGTGCGAGAGCACCATCTTGTGAATGAGATGCAGATCGGGAACCTCACCGGGCCGGTAGATATCCCTGTTATCAAAGGTTTTCGTCTTGATGATTCCATCCGGATCCTGGAGAGGAACCGGCAGGGGAGGACGGTTCAGATCCACGATCATACGGGAGACTGGAGTGTCAATATATGCTGCGACACGGTTTTCAAACCTAAAAATTATCCGGGTCAGGGGATCGGAGTACCATATGAGATCCTGATCAGATAGGAGAAGCCGTGACCTGACAGATTCTATAGCATCAATGCCACCATGGGGAACAGAAATGAGAAACGGAAGATGAGAATTCATTGATATCTATACATGAATAGTGAAGGGATGAGGATAAGAGTGTTTGGACACTGGTACCCGGAGGAAAAACTTTGATCAGAAAAACCTAACCATCCGATCCACCCGAAATACCCACGATGATATTTCTGATACACTGATGAAGCTCATCATATACATTTGAGGATGTAAGGATACTGGTTCAATTAAAATAATTAACGGTAAATAATCATTAATATCACATAATCGAAATTATATTAATAGTGGAACAATATGGAAAAAATTTCATCAGAACAGTTGGAGACATTATCAGAATATGAACAATATATGATTGATAATCGGGAGGGTAGTATTACTGCCGAATCTCTGGCATTAATTCGAGCAAAAGAATCTACTCTAAATACCGATGAGAGAATATGCTTCGATCCCTATGCAATGCGATTTGTAAATCCAAAACTGCTTCAGATTATGGCCAGGATGCCTCCAGAAAAATCAAAAGAGATGCAGGAGAGTTACGAAAATCAATTCCCCGGTCATAAAAATGCTCTTATCGCACGGATACGATTCTTTGATGATTCGGTAAGGGACAGTATCTCAAAAGGATTTACCCAGATTGTAATTATTGGTGCGGGATATGATACCCGTGCATATAGAATCGAAGGGATATCGAATGTACGAGTCTTTGAACTTGATCTTCCTGAGATTCAAAACAGAAAAAAATCCAAAATTCAAGAGATTTTTGGCTCCCTTCCCATTGAGGTCACCTATATCCCGGTTGACTTAAGCATCACCTCTCTGAAAACAGCACTCAAGGGAAACGATTTTGATTCTCGCCAAAAAACACTCTATGTTTTAGAAGGACTTATCCTCTATATCCCCCCTGAACAAGTAAAGGAGTTATTCTCTTCAATTATTTTTCTATCAGCACAAGGAAGCGCCGTTCTTTTTGATTCTATTGACGGAGCCATAGTTGATGGATCTGATCAATCAGCGTATGCCATGAATATCAGGCAGCAGATGTCCCGATTGGGAGAGACATTCAAGTTTGGTATTCGAAAAGGAGAAGAGGAGAAATATATGAAAACTATCGGTTTCAAAAATATTCAGGTCGTTACAAAAGAGACATACGTTGCACAATATTTTACCGGAATAAACAAGTCCCGGAGTGTATCTGAAGCATTCAATTTCATATGGGCGGAGACGTAAATCTTTTTTTTTAATTTTGCATGAAAACCCCAATGAGGCGCTGCCTCAGGCTTGACTCCTGAAAAATGGATATAGTACTCAGTCAATCTCTTTTTGGGTAGAGCAGGTTGTTTTCTTTTTGAGATCAGAAACTCGGTATAAAAACTAACCCGGAATTGCTACTGCAGGCTGGACTGCGACATAGATCGCGAATGCAAAATTAACCAGTCAGGTAATTCAGCATCTACCCAATTTTCTTAAATTTAAGGGTAATATGACAGAAGAGTATACAATAACTGCGGGATTAGACATCCATAAGCGATTTATCATCGCTACAGTACTCCATACTAATGGTGTCAAATTCCAACAGCGATTTGAAAGAACAATGCAAGGGCTACTTGCATTGAAAGATTGGGTCTTTGCAAATAAATGCCAAGTGGTTGCATGTGAATCTACAAGTGACTACTGGGTACAGATTTATGATCTATTATGCGATTATTTGGAAGTTATTGTTGGTAATCCTCAAGATATGAAGGTTTTATCCCATAAAAAAACGGATAAAATTGATTCGGAAATGATAGCGCTTTTAGCGTTAAAGGGGATGATTAAGTCTTCTCGAGTATTTTTACGCATACATCGTGACTTTAGAAAGATTGTTCGTCTCCGGCAGTTTCTTGTTCGTAAGCGTACTGACATAAAAAATCGGGTTCACAGCATCCTTGACAGTGAACTATTCCAATTATCCAATGTTCTTACCGACATTTTTGGCAAATCCGGAGTCAAGATCATGCAAGGCATCCTTGATGGGAAATCTCCAGACGAGGTAATTCTATCTAATCATGCACGCGTGAGGGATAGGAAAGAAGAAGAGATTCGAACACTTCTGGAATAAAATCTCTCATTGTATGCATTGATACAGTTGAAGCACTGTCTTCGGGTTATGAAGCAATTGGATGACGAAATAGAACATCTTACACGAACCGCTTCTCAGTATGCCATGGATAAATATCCACGGGAATTTGAAATCCTGTATTCGGTTCCTGGTATCGGAGAGATCGCAGCGTTTACAATACTTGCTGAAGTTGGTGACTTTAAAGATTTTCAATCCGGAGATAAGTTAGCAAGTTGGGCAGGAATTGTTCCAAGAGTCTATCAGTCTGCAGACCATATGTCAAAACGATCAATCACCAAACGAGCTTCACGATTACTCAGGTGGATTTTAATTCAAGTAGCTCATGCAGCGGCAAAAAAATCGGGGAGTGTTTTCGCTGATTTCTATATTGTTAAGAAGGACCTTATTGGAAAAGGGAAAACTGCAGTGGCTCTTGCAAGAAAAATTATCACTGTTGTATGGCACCTCATCGTAAACAACGAGGTTTATGAAGATAAATACTCCAGACCAAAGAAACCACTTTCAGTAAAAACCGTTAAAATTCCCGTCTCATACACGATAGAAGAGGCTATTAAATTATTTTCTGAAGCTGTTCAGGCAATTAAGAAACCTGATCCTGATCTGATATAAGGGGGTTGATCCCCCCTTCGTATGTGGCTTTTTCATGCAAAAATACCATAAAAAGAACATGAAAGATAGTCTCGCACTATCTCATACAGATCTTACATATTATCATCCGGACTAATCATTTACATCTGAACAAATATAAAAGGAAATAATGATTATCAGTCTCCTTTTTTACTGTTGATTTATCTTGATCAGAGAAGGAAGTGACGTTCGAGGTTCAAGATAAAACAATGTGAATATGTAGAAGAGAAAAAGAATGTTGGGATACTGTCATCAGAGATGATGGAAGAGGATGGGACCGACAATGCCTGTATCACCTCTAAATTTCCGATATATATTATCCATAACTCCTCCAATTTAATAACCAGCAGTCTAACGTTTTTTTAACATTTTTGAGATTATTTGAAGATATCCCGATACTGACATCACCACAAAAAATTTTCAAAAGCATAAAGAACTATATTGGATATCGAAATCAGAGATGATATTTCAGTCTTTTATTATGATTGCTCATCAAGCCAGGTCACCTTTGATATCATCAGGAGAGACATAGAGCCAGGTTATCTTCTAAATCATAATAAGACTGTATAGAAATTTTTATTTTATGCAACATTTTCAGGCTGATATAAATAACAACCCGGATCTCTCATATTCCGGATATACCGATTCCAGTTTATTGAAAGTTTGAGAGTGTTAATAGTAAGGCGATTGGATGATTCATCCAGAATACGTTTAATTATGGGATATTTGTGCAAATTCCATATGACTTAAATTATAATTTTACCATTGACAGATTTTACCCAAAAAATAGATATCAGTAAATACTAATATATGAGGCCAATGTTTTTTTATTCATCATACTAGGAGTAAATATCATCAATGATTGAATCGAACATGAAGATTTTTCAGAAATATAACTTTAAGTCTCATGAAAAAAAGAAAACTGAACATTTTTTTCTCATTCTTTTCTGTATCTTATTTTTTATTTCATGTACCGATCTGATTAGTTATCTTCTTTTTCATACCATTATTGAACTCTTCAGTATCATAATAGCTTTTTTAATCTTTGTTATTACCTGGAATAGCAAGGATCGTATTCAGAATAGTTTTCTAATCTTTCTTGGATCTGCTTTCTTTTTTATTGGAATTGTGGATCTCATCCATACTCTTGCATTTAAAGGGATGAATATTTTCAGTGGATATGATGCCAATCTCCCTACGCAACTCTGGATAGCAGCGAGATATATTGAGGCGTTTACATTAATTATCGCTTTCCTGGTATCTCAACAAAAAATCCCTGCCGAACGTATTTTTCTGGGATATGCAATTATTACCACCGGTATTGTGTACTCTATTTTTGCAGGTTTTTTCCCGACATGTTATATCGAGGATTTCGGCCTGACGCCCTTTAAAATCTACAGTGAATATGTTATCTGTTTGATGCTGTTTGGTTCAATAGCCCTATTATATAACCAAAAGAACAGATTCGAAGCATATATTTTTTGGCTCATTCTTGGAGCAATTATCGCAACAATAGGATCAGAACTAGCGTTCACCCATTATATTAATGTTTATGGACCTGCGAATTTCCTCGGGCATATCTTCAAATTCATCGCATTTACGTTTATTTATTTAGCGATTGTACAGACGGGAATCAGTCGTCCTTTTGATCTGATGTACCGGGAAATTGCGGAAAGTGAAGAAAAATTCCGTGCTTTTTTTGAAACTTCAAAAGACTGTGTTTTTATTACCTCCCAGGATGGGAATTGGAGGGACTTCAATGATGCTGCAATTCAACTATTTGGATTTGCAAGCAGGAGTGAATTACAAAATACCCATATCACAGAGTTGTATGGAAATCAACAGGAGAGAGAAAAACTTCTGAATAAGATTAGTCAATTCGGTTTTATAAAAGATTATCCGTTAAATCTACGCAAAAAAGATGGAAGTGTCATCAATACCCTTATCACCACTGTAATTATTAGGGATGATAAAAACCAGATTCAATATTATCAGGGAACAATACGTGACATTACTGAACAAAAACGTAATGAACAAGCTCTAAAGGATAGTGAGGCACGATTACATTCTATCATTGAGGGTTCTCCAGTCCTCCAGTTTGTATTAGATTGTGATCATCGAATTATTCATTGGAACAGAGCAATCGAAAAATTTAGTGAACTTAACGCGACAGATATGGTTGGTACCACCTATCAGTGGAAAGCATTTTACGAAAATGAACACCCGTGTCTGGCTGATCTCCTGATTCTGGATGAGATTGAATATCATTCAAGGTGGTATGATAGTCCAATCCAGGAATCACAGATAATTGAAGGAGCCTATGAGTCAACCATTTTTTTCCCTACTTTAGGTACATCAGGAAAATGGATGTATATTACCGCAGCACCAATCAGAGATTCGCAGGGTACGATCATTGGTGCTATTGAAACAGTTGAAGATATAACAGACAGAAAATTAGCAGAAGATGCTCTGAAATTGGCGATTAAAAAACTCAATTTACTGTCAAGCATTACTCGTCATGATATTCTCAATGAATTATCTATTCTTATAGGATATCTGGATCTCTCAAAAAATGAGAGTAATTATACAATATTATCTGAATATCTCGAAAAAGAAGAAAGATCAGCCGTAAATATTCAACACCAGATTGAATTTACCAGAGATTATGAAGAGATGGGTATTAGGGCACCTCAATGGCAAAATATCCACCATATCATCACTAATGTGATTAAAACCTGTAATGTCGGGAACATAAATATTTCTCTGGATATTACAAATATCGAATTATTTACCGATCCGTTACTGGGAAAGGTGTTCTATAATCTGGTTGAAAATGCTATACGGCATGGAGGAGTAATCACAAAGATTTCTTTTTATTTCATTGAGAATTCTGAAGGTATGACTATTATCTGTGAGGATAACGGGAATGGTATACCATTAAATGAGAAAGAAAACATTTTTACAAGGAAATATTTTCAGCATACCGGTCTTGGGTTATTTCTCTCCCGTGAAATCCTCTCTATCACTGGCCTTACCATTTCTGAAACCGGCATTGAAGGTTCTGGTGCCAGATTTGAGATACATGTCCCTAAGGGTGTTTACCGGTTTGCATAAATAATTCGTAAAAACTCTTGATGAGGCTGTCCAACGTGGAGTTTCAGACTAGACAGCCTCAATTAAAATACGCTGAATTGGTAATAGAAATATGGATACATTGAGTAGAAATAATCAATAGAACGCAAATTTCTGAATAAGATCACAACCGATATATAACGAATATCTATACACGGTCAAAAGTATTTCTTCCCTTTATTACATACAGATTATCTCATTTCAAATATTTTTCAAGGAGATACTCACATTACTATGACGAGAATCATCCGGACAAACACACCTTAATCTGTTGAAAAGATAGCAGAGAATACTGGAACTATCATAGATGCTCTTTGATTTGTTAAAGCCTGTATAAGTGATTAATTTTTGATGGACTGTGTTGATACAGGTATTACCTTTCATAAAAACCCCAACGGTGCCCCGTTGGGGTTTTTAAGGAAATTGACATGATAACCCAGAATTATTCATGATCTCATCAGGATCATTTCCATCGTAATCACCTATTCATTACGTGCCTTTTTTTTGCAAGGAAACACTGAACTATCTGATCTGACTGAACAAAAATAACAATAAAATAGTATCTGATACTAGGGTTGCCATTTCCAAAAAATACTCAAATGGACCTTATTTTATTCATGCCAGATTATAAAGATGATTCAGGAATCATGTTTTCATTCTCTATACTCGTAAGGTACTAAAAAGGAGAGTTTGAAAAAGAATCCAAAATGAAAAGTGTTTAGGACTCTGGACTGGTGACTTCATCGCAGGAAACATACCTCCCTGCACCTACAATATAGGAGATCCCATCACTCCCGTTCACCAGTTGGTAGTAACTCATCTTCTGATACAGGCCCAGTGAGTCCGGGTTCGAATAAACATAAGAAACCCATCCGGTTCCATTCCGTACTGCTCCATCTACCATATCATCACGGAACGCCTTCCCGGTCACATCAGTCGTCCCGGAGAGGTTTTTCCCGTTATTTGCAGAATTTACTGAATTCGCCAGAAGCGTTACATTCTTGTCAAATACAAAGGCATAGAGTTCAGGGTCAGTTGGATCCCGGTATGGGGCTTTTCCTGCGTTGATATCTGCAATTGTCCCGGGGGCGTCAGATGAGAGTGCAATTGCGGTCTTGTTAACCAGATCGATCACCTTCTCTTTGCCCGTGGAGTTGAATGAACACTGCACCCCGATATACCGGGAGATGATGTGTTCATACCCGGTCACTCCTGTCTCTGATCGATCACGTTTGAGTGACTGAATGGTTGCATTCACTTCCTGGACAAATGCAGGTGATGTCCCTCGATTAAATGCGTAATAAACCCGGCTGGATCCCAGTTCTTTTCCCATACCAAACGTGTTAGGATCTTTCGCGAACTGATCGATCGCTTTCATTCCGGCAAGTTCATTGTATACCCAGGCATCGACAGACCCGTTCTCAACCATCCGGACCGCATCACCGGTGGAAGGTACTTCCACAATGTTGCTCTCATCTGCTCCGGCATTGATAGCATAGGTCTTCCCACAGTCATCAGTGATAGTGACGATCCGAAGGGCACCAATATCAGTTTCATCAGACAGATTCGAGTCGGTTCTGACAAACAGGACTTGTGGAACTGTGATAACCGGACCGGCCCAGAGGAACTGATCCTCACGCTCGGGTAACCGATCCATGGCGAGAATCATCGTATCAGGATTGTTGCTGATCTGTGTATATGCATCATTCCAGGAGATTACCTTGAACGAATCACGAGTGAGATTACTCCCCATCCGGTTCAGAATCTCCTCCATCATATCAACTGTTATCCCTTGCAGGGTTCCATTCTCAATATAATTGAGCGGAGCATTATCTTCGGTAAGAATCTGTAGATCATCCGGAATAGGTGCAGCAAATCCCCCGGCAGGGAGGATAAGCAGAGCCAGAATGGCCAGTATTAGTTTTCCATCCATATCATGAGTAAATTGTTTTTCCCCCTTATAATTAAGCCACATCTTCTCTCTGATCCTGTCATCGGTGTAGGAGAAAAAATAGGAGAGAACTCCGAAGACATACCAGTATCCAGATGACATCAGGCCCGGTGATCTCTTCTGAATAGATCCGGAAACCAGGTCGTGATCGTTCATGATACAGCATCCTGACAATACATATTCCGATGGATGATCAGAGAATCTGGCTAATATGGTGATATTGTATCTCTCATCCGGACAGGATCAGGATCCGGGATGTATTGATCTTCGATGGTAACTCCGATGTCTGATTTCTTCCAGGGGATTGACAAGTAGACAACGGGTAGTGTATCTCACCATTACCTTTTTTGCAAAAAAGGCCTTTTCATCGGTCTTGACTGAGGCCCCCAACGGGCCATCGTTGGGGTAATAGAGTACTACCCATTGAAAATGTTATTGAAAATTAGGAGACGATGGGCTGGGAGGAGTAACAGGTCCAGATCATTATGTGTGACCCGGATATCAGTCATACTGCCATTTACCATCAGTACCTGTCACGAGATGAGAGGTTCCGTCGCCAAACCTCACCTTCTTGTGGAGATTGGTACATTTTTTCTTTAAGAATGTCGTGAATCACTATCAAATCCGAATTAATACCCGGATAGTCTATCGATATGATTATACATGTGTGACTCAAAGTACAAGAATGACTTTCAGTCACATAATGGCTGTGAGTCATCATCATGACTCATTATTATTATCATGGCAACTGCTGACCGGAGACAACGGGAGAAGGAACAACGCCGCAAGGAGATCGTCGATACTGCTGAACGGCTCTTCTATTCAAAAGGGTTTGACAATGTCAGCATGGATGAGATTGCTGAATCGGTTGAATTATCAAAAGGTTCCTTGTATCTTCACTTTAAAAATAAAGATTCGTTATACTTCGCGATAGTTGACAAAGTGAATACAGAATTTTTCAGGCTGTTCATGGAAAATCTCGATACAAATGCCAGTGGAGGAGATCAGATCCGGAGCATGATCCGGTTCCTGGTCAAATTCATCAAAGACCATCGGGAATACAATGACATGGCCCGGACCTATGGTCCTCTCATCTGGGCCAGGATGAACACCGAATATGATACGATCCTTGCCGAGAATGCTGTTGCATACAACATCTGGCTAGATCATGCCATCCGACAGGGTATCGAAGATGGCTCGCTCAGAAAAGACCTTGATCCTGTCCTTTTTGGTGTGTATATCTCTATGATCAGCCTCTCGGTTGTCTCCCCTCTCCCCTCATGGGATAAAGGCCTTGAACTATACGGTATCGGATATGAAGGACTCGTAGATAACTTAGAGAAATTTATTGGTCCTTCCTTAATCCCGTAACACAAGAGGAAAACAGTAGAGAGGGTGAAAAGTCAACAAAAATCAGCAGAATCCCCCATCGGTACGATACAGAACCACATCTGGTAGCGTATGCTCTGCACTATCAGATCACGATACAAAAAATGGTGGGAATTTTTCAGAATTTCAGTATGATATGGAGAAAAATATGAGTTCTCATAAGAAAGAATTAACAAACCAGAACGAATCAGGGAATATCAGAAAAATGTCATTATGCGAGCGGATGTTCTTTATGAGCCCTGTCTGCACCGTTATGATGGCAGCCCGGATTACAGGACAGGTTGATACAACCAGGTTTCAGAAAGCACTTGATGCAGTCACCGGTATTCACCCTCTCCTCCGTGCAAAAATTGTATTCGATCAGGACCATGAGGCATTCTTCTCTACAGATCATGTTCGCAGCATCCCAATACGAATCATTTCCCGATTATCAGATAACCAGTGGATGGATGAGATTAAACGTGAGGCACGAATACCATTTAAACTTGAAGAAGGGCCACTCATCAAGTGTATTCTCCTTCATTCACCCGACGTATCAGATCTTCTTGTGTTATGTAATCATAGCATCTGTGACGGAATGGCACTCGCCATATTCATCAGAGATCTTCTCGAATTGTATCAGGACCCGGATAAAAAAATAGAAGTTATTCATCCACCGGATGCTATGAATATCCTGAAACCGGGCTTCTCTATTCAGGGGCTGATAGGACAGATATTCGCTTCATATACCAACTGGAAATGGAGAAAAAATCCATACTATTTCGGTTCTGAAGAATATTCCACCTTATACAGTTCATATTGGAATGATAAAAAACCGGGTTTTGTTCTGTTTGAGTTTGACCTAACCGAATCTGAACGTCTCATAGCGATCTGTCGGGATCATGAGGTATCAATCGGATCTGCCTTTTCTGTTGCAAGCCTTTGTGCATATGAGGAAATTTGCGGAGAATTTCCAAGATCGAAACAGAAGATCATGATGCCGTTTGATCTCCGGAGGAGAGAACATGTGGAAGATGTATTCTGCCTTTGTGTTGGTTCCATTCACTTCCCGTTCAACTATTCCCGGGATAAAACATTCTGGCAGAATGCAGCATCATTTCACCAGGAAACACATTCCCGACTGAGTTCAAAGAAATTACCAGGAATACAAATACCCCCGTTTGATCTTTCTCTCATGGATGCGATAGTCTCATATTCTGCGTTCGTACACCGTGTATCACGGACAAATACCCTGAATGAAAATTTGAGAAAATTCAGTGAAGATACACATAATGTTGCATGGTCTTTAACCAAAAACTTCGAGAACAGTATTCCTTGCCTGGTACCGACAAATCTTGGCAATATTGAGTTTTCAGAGTCATACGGAGATGTAAAACTGGAACAACTCGTATTTTTACCATCATCAAGTGAACTCAATCCACTCATCCTTGGAGGAGTTGGAGCCAGAGGAAGAGTGGTATTCTCCCTGCAGTTTGTAGACCCGCCATCAGGCACTACAACATCACCTGAATCAGAGATGATACAGATACGAAATAGGGCTCTAGAATTACTAGGATTTCCTGAAAAATCCCATCAAAAACCGGTGGAGGAAAAATGCCAACCATCCATGGAGAAGGATACCCGTTAGAAATGATATGTATCGTATTGCAAAGAAGTCCGGTAGTACCGATTCAATGAAACAGAGATGAATAGTTCACCTCAAAATAGTCTTTTCTTTCTTACGACCAGGAAAAAGTAAGGTATTACGTATCTGGGTTACCGGTAATACCCGGGAAAATTCTGGTTATAGGTATTGTAACTTCCATATTGCATCGGGGTCACTTCATTCCAGTTTGAATTCGGATTATTATGGTATTCCTGACCATGATAGGTGTCAAATCCATCGTAGTAATGTCCATTATTATAATTCCGGTTGTCGAAATTTTTAAAGATAATACCCTGACGGGTGAATCCCTGATGAACATGTTTTATGGCATAATTATAGTCATCAGTTCTCCCCTGATATTGATACACATATGCCAGATTTGACCATCCTTCATCATATCCATTATTGAGGGAGATTGCATGCCGAAATGCATCCTGGGCTTGAGAATACTGATTGTTCGCCTGATATGCAATACCCAGATTGTTCCAGGCTATGACCAGACAAGGATCTATTTGAAGAGCATTCAAAAATGCTTGAATCGCATTGACATAATTTCCCTGATTATAGTACGTTGTTCCCAGGTTGTTCCAGTCATACGAGGACATATCTGCAGTACAGGGGCCAATTAACAGGGCAAGTACCAGAATAAAAAACGTTCCCGAAAAGATCCCCATGCGAGATTTTTCACCGGATAAGAAATAATTCTCCGAGTCCATATCTTTCATATTTTCTGTAAGGAGAAATACATTTGGATCACCACTTGACTAAGATGAAAGGGATAATTTCAGTTTGTATGGTAGATTCCAGAAGGTACATACGGGTGAATGAATACTCACCGGCAATAGCCTGTGAATAGATACCCGATCCGGGAAAACCCCGAATATATTAGAAAAAAAGAATTTAATTAGATCTTAATACCACTTTGGGAACGTAACTGAATACGCCCTGACGTACCTGAACATATCCGGTCCAGTCATGGTATCCGTCTTTGGAAACTAGGATCTGCCGTATCCCTGCTGGTACACCAACTGATTGGAGAGGAGTATCCCCCAGGTACACTCCGTCAGCATATACCTGTGCGTCTGACGGAGTCGAGGAGATCCAGATCATACCATTCGGTCCGGTCACTCTTCCAGAATTTGTTATAATGAAACCCGGTTTCCGGATGATGTCTGATCTTCCATTAGAATCAGATACTTCTAATGTCACCGTATATCTGCCAATCCCGCTGTATATATGAACCGGATTCTGCTCATGAGATACTGATCCGTCACCAAACGTCCAGTTCCAATGAGTTGGCTGTCCGGAACTGGTATCAGTGAATAAAACAGAGAGCGGAGGAACTCCCTGGGTACCATTTCCATCAAACCCGGCGGTCAGAAGGTTACTCCACTCTGCCAGCGGTAGATAATCTGTCTGGCCGGGAGAAAGAGTGAACGAGCCATTACAGATACCATCTCCCCGATCTGTATGGGTCTGTGAGAAACCAGTGTTATTCGGAGTTGCCCAGAAGTTCCCACCAAGGTTTGGTCCCCCTACAATGTTGGTTCCAGACGTGAGCGAGATGTTCCAGCCAGTATTGTAACTATACTGATCGATAAGGACGTTGTAAGAGTTATTGAAGATATTATTATACAGGATTGTTTGTGTGGTTGTATTTGTAATCAGACCGGACTGCTCGTTTTCAGATATCCTGTTTCCTGAAATTATGCCTTTTGTGGCATTCCGCAAAAGGATACCATCGTAATTCTTGGTGATTCTTGAATTTTTAACAGAAAATCCGGTCGTATTCTGAAGAAGAATTCCTCCTTTACCAATACTACTCTCTTCTGATGAGAGCAGTCCACATTTGGTTACCAGAACATCATCAAGGTTAACATGGGCAGAGCTGATAATTCCAATTCCATATTCACTCGCGTTTGAGACTGAACTCTTTGTTACATCAAACGTATCACAAAGATATGCCATAATCCCGGGGATTGGATATGGATAGAGATCTGATCTCGTATCTTTTACACATGAATCGGTGATCTTAATTTGTGTACTATTATAGAACCATACTCCACTGAGTGTCGGGTTTGCTATAGTAATATTAGAGAAAGAAAGGTTAACTCCATTCTCAATATCTATTCCATCCCAATTTCCTGTAAATGATGAATTTGAAAAAGATCCATTCTGAACAGAGATAGCAACCATACCATACATGGAATGTGTATCAGAAACGTTCTCAAAATGAATCTGATCGTTCCAGACTAACTGGTATCCGATATAGGAATTATTTGTCCTGATATTCTGTACAGTACCATTATGGCAGTTTGCGATGATGATCATCGCTGGTTCTGTATCTGTCTGGACAACAAAATCAGACTGGTTTGAATAGTATACGATTGGTTTTCCATCTACCAGGTTTGATCTGTCAATATGATGTAAGAAATGCGACAGTTCATATCCCTGGATATCAAAGCAGATCGTGGTATTATATACCTGATTATTCTGAACTGTGTAATTTGTTCCTAAAATCTTGATACCACTTCTCTCATGCTGAATGGTATTACCAAGGATCTGGTTATTATCACCTGATGCCTGTATTCCGACCCTTCCACCGGTATGAGTAGTATTATTGATTGCTCCGGAGATTGCAACGTAATTAATTCCTCTCCAGCTTTTGTCAGTTCTGAAATTTTGTATTACAACCCCCTCGAATATAGAATTATAACCGGATTGAACAGTAACCCCGGTCGTTCCTAAAAGACCATTTCCACTGAAGGTGTGCCCATTTCCATCAAGGGTAACATTCGAAGAGAGAATTGTAACTCCTGTTTCAGTAGTATTCGTAGCATTGTAATCGTTTGAGATACGATAATTACCAGGGCAGGTAATCGTCGTCGGCATAGTAATGGTAACCCATGATTCCGGTGACGAAGAACATACACCCGGATCACTTTCTATGCCAGAAACTGTAGAAAGGTTCGGCTCGGCACCAGGTTCAGAAGAACCCTGATTCTCGTACTCATTATTGTTGGCTAAAATCCTGGAATACAGATCGTTTCCAGAGGTACCATCCGGTTGGACAGCCGATACCACGAACCCCCCACATCCTAAAAGGATGAAGATCAGGAGTATTATCCAGTTATTCATTTGCATATGAACCCCACCACTGAGCATAGTGTTGCACAGGTATTGCCCAATATATAACAGATAGAATATAAATCTACGTAAATGAAAACAACCAGGTTGAACATCCGGAGTAAAATCATCCAGAATAACTATTCAGCCGTTCTCAGCGACGCCAATCTTTAATGTTCTAAACTCTTTAAATATCGCTTTATTACATGGATAATCGGAAAATTACCAAAAAACTTAGTATAATGTGGGTAAACGTTCTTTATCGGATAGGAAATACCTGAAGAGATAAAATTATAATTTCCAGAATGTCCTCTGGAAATCGTTGCATATATTTACTATCTGCACGAAAAAGTTGATAAATTAAAAACCAGAGTAACGGAACAGGAATCCCGACAAAATTTCAACAGCAACAATAGCGGCAAACCCCCTTCCTCGTTTGTTTACACCCGTAAGAACCGGACAACCTCTCTTCATAAGAAAACCCAGAAGAAACCAGGAGGTTAACAAGGTCACAAAGGAAAAACGCTGGAACAGTGTTCTATCCCTGATCAAATCGAAACTCATTCTTCTCATGTTTGTTCCTGCTGTGTGAGAAGCCTTCAGAATGGAGATATAATTGGAATTGAAAAAAGACACGTTTTCGACCTTCCTCCCCCACCATCATTTGAGATCATCGAACACCAATCCATCACTAAGGTTTGTATCCATTGTGGTGAAAAAACGTCAGGAATCTTTCCTCAGGGTTTTACACAACCCGTTCAATATGGGTCTAGAATCAAGGCCTATTTGAGTTATTTTGTTCATTATCAGTTTATCCCCTACGAACGGGCAACCAAAGCATGTTATGATCTCTTTGGTATCTCCCTCAGTCCTGGACCAATTATCAATATTACTCGCACGTTGTCAAAGAAACTCATATTGTTTCAGGAATCGGTTAAGAACGCTTTCAAATGCGAACCCGTTATCCACAACGATAAAACAGGAGTCAGAGTTGAAGGAAAACTCAATTGACTTCAGATCACCAGTTCATCTCGACTGACCTATTATTCAGTTCAGACAAAAAGAGGAACTGAAGGGATCAACAACATCGGAGTTCTTCCAATTTTACATGTGAATAAATGTCCACGATTTTTGGAAGCCATATCTTTCATATTCCTGTACGCGCAGTTTCTGCTGTGCCCATATTCTTTGGGAACTTAACCGGGTAGAAGAGGAAACAAACAAAGAGGGTCCATTTTATTAAGTAAATAATTGATAAAAGCAAATGATATTAAGGAAATATTTCATTTGGACGAAATTCCCATACCAACTATCATGATGAACAACATCAAAAACTCAAATGATGATCTAATTCAAGCAGGACTTGATGAGAATCCGCCCTCCGTTCATATTCCAGGAAAAAGGTATGAAGAAAAAGTGATTTGCCAGGAATCTGCTCGAAAGGATGTACATCTATAGAGACAGAATCCTGCGATTTATGGAGGATATTCTAGTTCCATTTGAAAATAATCTCGAAGAGTGGTATATTCGGATGATAGAAGTTTAATGAAGATCTCCGGAGGATTCAGGGACATATCTACAGCTGAAGCAGTATCTTTGATCAGAAGTTATATCTCAACAATGAGGAAAAATTGTGGAAAGGTTATTGAGGCAATAAATGGTGCTTTTAACAATAATCCCTGGATGCCAGATACTCATATGATCAGGTCATAATGATCTGATGTATCTCCTTTTCCTGTTTGTCGATATGATGCCTGAATAGTTACACCAATATAGATAAGTATTTATTGTCAATGCGTCAATATTGACGGGTGATTCTGCCAATTGATGAGAAGCAATTCGGATTCTGGGCGATGCGTAGAGGAGGAACGCCCAACGTAACAATCGCCAGCCTGCTGGGTATCTCAAGGCAGGCAGTATCCCAGGCTCTTCATGTCATGGATAAAAAGATTGAGACTAGTCTCATCGAAATGGCAAATGCTAACCAGATCTCAATTGACACAATCAATGTAGAACGGGGCATTCTCATCGGGAGGTCCATCCCATTGAAAACCCAGGTAATCATCTTTGTCTCCGCAAAACATGGTATACAGGTATGGTATGAGCACGAAGGAGAATGTGAAACATGCCAGCGATATACCGATTGCATCGAATTGATCTGGGATTATGCAGATGAACTCAATGTTACGATAAAAAAAACCGATGAGCCGACAAAAATGGCAGAAGAACTGTTTAATAAGGTAAAGGAGTCCGTATGACATTAACATATATTTCAGAGATTATTCATAATGGGGCAGGCTGGTGCCCGATGTCCAGTAGGGTAATGAGAGAACCATTCACCTCATTGAAAATTTCGGAGTCGAAGAAAAACAGTCCCGATGATGGCAAGGGGAACACTATAGTTCCTTCCTGGTTACAAGACGGCTCAATCCTGGTTGCCCTGACATCAGCTGCCTGCCTGCTGATTTTATGTATAGTCCTTAAACATGTCCTACTTATCCCCCAACAGCAACTAAATAATGATATCATCATCTGGATTATGTTATTCATGGGATTTGGTATATCAGAGTCGGTGATGAAAAAGCAAATTTCATCAGAGAAGAAGTGTTTAAGACCACTGATATGGTGTATGCTGATTGTTACAACCATGCTTGGAGTAATCGGTATCTACGCATTTTGAATTATTGTTAATAAAAATCACTTTTTTGTTTCTTACACAAACCTCCACTAATCTGGCTTCTGACCGGAATAATTCCGATATGTTCACCAGTTCACTTCTTCAGCGAAATGATAATCTATCCCACTTCAACATTTACCTGGTTTCTTAAGTAAAACCTAATCTAGCCCAGTTTATTCAGTATCTGAATGATTACCTCCCGCTCGATCGATTGGAGGTCAGGAAAGATTCATCCCGTGTAAACGGGGAGCTCCTCTACATGAACCATTTACTTATCATATAACTCTGAACATTATGTCGAAATGATTGAATTACCCATTAAATAATGAAATTCTACCGAAGTCTGAATGAGGAGAAATCTGCTTTAAGGTATTCCCCTTATGCACGGGTTGACCTCATGGTTTCTACTTTTAAGAGTCTATGGTTAACGATTTTTCTTGCTATACCCATCTGATGAAGATGGTTTTTTACCGTTTCTCCCATTGAGATTGAGTCTTGATTCGAGATCTTCCCCTGAATTCCGATCTTCCTTTTTTTCGTGAAGATGAATAATATAGGCGATTACTTCATAATGAGTCTCTAAAATTGTCATGAAATGCGTTGCATTTTCATAATGGGAAGCATAATACCTTGAGATCATCGACATTTATATAAGATCTTCCGAAAGTCCATTTGATAAAGAAGTTCATAATCAGGATGATAAGGTCTACCATTCAAATTGATTGTTTGGAGAAGCTGATTACTATGTGGGGATATTTTCCGGTCAAAAAGAAAGGAGCTTAGAGGCCCGCTGAATAGTTACCATACTTTCATATATTGAAAAAAATTCAGTTGATCAAGTATATGGAACCTACCTAAAAATAGAAATCGCGATTTGTTGATAATTATAATTGTATAAGTTATTTATGACTGATTTTTCATCAACTACTTCTGATAACAAATGCCGCTGGGAGATAAACGCAGACCCCTGGGATGTAGGTATGGGTGATAAATCAAATGCATTCCATCGTACGATAATTCGTCCTCATACCGAAGAACTGCTGGATATCAGGAGAGGAAATTATGTACTTGATATCGCATGTGGGACCGGATTTTTTTCAGAAAGGCTTGCTGAGAAGGGTTCTGAAGTGGTGGCATTTGATTTTTCAGAAAATATGATTAATTATGCCAGAAAAAGACGTCAGGCGTACTGTAATTCTATTTAATTTCATATGTGTGATGAAACACAGTATGATGACCTGAAGGCACTGAAATAATCCCGCTATTTTGATAAAGCAGTTACACATAAGGCCATTATTGATATTGCAGTGATTGAACCCCTTTTCCGGGCAGTGGTTACACTACTGAAACCCGAAGAACATTAGTCTTTTCATTTCATCATTCCTACTTTGTTAAACCTGAAGGATATTATTTCAGTCTTTTTATTCATGATGGTGAAGGTATTGTTGGTCAGCCTATCAAGCAATTTTTTTATCATCGACCTTTACAAGATCTGATGTATCTCTTTTTTACTAGTTTTGTAATCAATGGGTTTTTTGAAGAGCCTGACGATGACAAAGAGATTCCTGTTATCATTACAATCCGATTGCGCAAAACATGAAAGGTTGATATAGAATCCTGCTTTATGATATCATGATACGCTTTTCTTCAAACCAGAATATCAGGGTCATTTTCAGATTAGATTAACGATTGGTGTTTTACGATTTAATCCGTTTAAACTGATATGCTCCGGCAGCGACGGTAAAACATGCAAACGCGAAAATCACTACCAGACAGATGAGTGGATGGATTTGGGAAACTCCGGTAAGGCCATATCTGACACCCTCTACCCCGTATGTCAGTGGATCGATCAACGTAAGTGGGCGAACAAATTCGGGTAACGCAGATATCGGATACAGTGCTCCGGACAATCCGAAAATAGGAAACGCAATGAAGCTCATGGATAATTGGAATCCAGGCATATTATCAAATGATGAGGCTAATGCAATGCCAAATGCTGTAAACGAAATGCCGATGATAAGCATTATCACCAGAGCGGATATGAATCCAGTGACATCAGATCCGATTAATCCGATGATGAGGGCAAAGAAAAGGATAAGAAATCCCTGTAACACCGCGGTGGTTGCACCACCGATAGTCTGACCAAGCATAATCTCATACCGGGAGATAGGAGCTACCATGGTCTCCTTTAATATTCCAAACTGTTTATCCCAGATAATCTGTGTACCTGCAGCTATTGAAGAGAACATGACACTCATGGTAACCATACCGGGAATAAGGAATTCCATGTAATTACTCTGCAGGTTGGGAATATTTACCACAGAATTGAGTCCATACCCCAGGAAACATATGAAAAACAGGGGCATCATAATACTACCAATCACCCGGCTCCGTGATTTCACAAACCGTTGCATATTCCGAAGCCATATTGCATATATAACATCCATTATGCTCTCCCCGTCATTCTCTCTCTGTTTTGTATATTTTCCCAAAAATCAACATCAGAATCTCTGATTTTTCTCCCGGTATAGAATAAAAATACATCTTCCAGAGTAGGTTTATGGATAGACAGAGAGGTAATGGGAATCTGCTTTTTAATCAATCGGGTCATAATGACCGGGACATACTGCTCTGCATGCATGAGACTGAAAATTACCTCATGTTGATGCACGTCAACCCTGTTAATCCAGGGTTCCCGTACGGCCTGTGCTACTTCATTCAGGAGGGGTGATTTGATCGTGATTAGATCTCCCCCCAGACTGGATTTCAAATTATCAGGAGTATCAATGGCAATTATTCTTCCATGATCGATGATACCAATCCTATCACAAAGCCGGTCGGCCTCTTCCATGTAATGGGTGGTCAGAATAATCGTAATCCCTTTTTCTTTCGATAACGAGGTGATATAGTGCCAAAGATGATTGCGAGTCTGGGGATCAAGACCAAGAGTCGGTTCATCAAGAAAAAGAACAGACGGGTGATGGAGCAGACCACGGGCTAATTCCAGCCGTCGTTTCATACCGCCGGAAAATTTCTTCAGAACATCATACCGACGATCATAGAGTTCCACCAGGGTGAGCAGCTCGTTGATCTTCCGGGTCCTAATTTCCCTAGGTACCCGGAAGATTCGGGCATGGTATTCCATATTTTCCCAGGCGCTAAGTTCTTCATCGATACTTTGAGACTGAAATACGATGCCAATGGAGCGGCGAACCTCATCTGGTTCTGTACATGTATCATGACCGTTTACCATTGCAGAGCCGGATGAGGGAGCCAGCATCGTTGATAATATTGAAAGAATGGTAGTCTTACCAGCCCCATTCGGGCCAAGCAGACCAAATATCTCCCCTTCCGGTATTTCAAGAGAGACATTATCGACTGCTATGAGTTTTCCAAAGGATCGTGAGACCTGTTGCATCTGTATTGCAGGAGTCATGTGATTTGCCTTCTGGGTATCAAGAGAGGCGGTTCTTGTAACCTGGTACCAATTCCTTGAGGTATTATCATATCTTATTGAGAAATCTTCCGTCGCGAGAACATGGGGGATAATTATTACCCTGAACACTAGTGATCCAGAGATCTAACGATCAAGATTCAGAACTGATGGTCACGGTTTTTTTGCAGGGGGACTTCAGGATAAGAGCAGCCTGAAACAGATCAGTGTCCATCATAATCGATCGTAGGTTCATTAAAAAAAGTCCATAGGGAGGAGGGCTTCACCCCTCTTCCCAAACCTCCCCATGTACTTGATAGAATCATAGGGATGGGCGAGCATCCTTACTTCGTAACGAGTGTCGGGTTAGGGAATACTTCCTTCAACAACACCCACGATAACCATTCACAGGACAAAATGATATCATGGATTAATTGGGCTTGAAGGCAATCACCAACCAGTGAAGGGGCACCACCATTTTCCATATGATGGACAACTTGTTCTGTCGCATATACCCATTGCACAGACACTGAGATGATTCCGGAATTTTCTTGAGTAACGGAGTCTTGCTATCATCTGTTACACCTCTATCCAATCAACTTTGCATGTGAATATATAAGTTCGCACCAGAATCTGCCAGGAAGATAATTCACATATTATTGCTATCATCATCTCTATTCATTGAAAACATGGAATTATGAAGCTGAATAGTCAACCGACGAAATTGTGCAGTAGAAAGATATCGGCTGAATTCTAATCCATCTGTTTCATGAAACGGCTTGATCAGGGGGGCAATTTCAGGCATTTTTAATCTGATTGCACATTAGGCATATTCCATCTGTCATACTACCAGGAGGGAAAAAGAAACTATGTGGATTTATGCGAATTAGTAACGGTTGAAAAGAGAAATTATCCATAATGTGCAGCATTTTAGACCGGGTCAAAAAAGATGGCGATAACCCGGGTTGAAACCATACCGTAATCTTCTTGTGGATATCTAAAACCAGGATTCCTGGTTTCCATGATCTGAAAACCGGATCTATGCTTTCCGGATTTAAGCCGACACCCATTGATATGAAAAGTTTTTACAGTGAATTGACATAAAGCCAATTGTGCTATTCATCCAAAATGAGTTTATTTACACCCAATTTCTGCAGATTGCCATCAATCCGGAATATGTTTTGCAAATATATATATACAAAAAAAGATCAGTAATCCTATGAAATTATTTCATGTGCTGTGCTTTTTTGTGATAGCAGGCTTTACAATCTTTGGATCAGTCCAGGCAGTAACGGTAGAATCTACTCAGGTATCTGACGAGACTCTTGCAATACTATCAAATGAACAGCCGGATGTGACTATGTCCATGGAACCCGGAGTATACCTCATCTCCTTCCAGGCTTTTGAGCCCCAGAGGATGAGTTACAATCAGGCAACCAAAGATGCCGGTGTAGGATCATCAGAGCTCATTATTGACAGCCCCTACAACGGAAGTCTCGCCTTCGGGATTTATAAACCGAATGAATGCACTATCAATATAACGAGTACAGGCACCTGGGCAGCACAGGTTACCAGGTATGATATGACAAATCCGGTTATGACACCGGTGAATCTGTCAGGGACAGGCACTACTGTTTCAGAGCCATTCACCCTGGAAAAAGGAGAGTATTTCTTCCAGAGGGGGCAGACCCAGGCAGAATCTCCGATGTATTTCCTCTCATACTCAAACGGTAGTTACGTCATGGACGATACCAACTCATACGTCCTGCCAGGATTCAGCAGAATCTCTACCGAAACATTCAAGATCCTCAACATACCAGAACCAGGCACATACTACCTGAATGCAATCTGTATGGAAGAGAATCCAATGACATGGAATGTATCCATCAGTTCAGTGCCACCAGCACCGGTAATGGGACCCGGCCCGGCTATTCGTGAAACTGCATAAATCCGGGACCAGTTCTCCGGATCTTTTTTCTCTATCTGGGGCCCTCGTCATACTACCATGGAATATTGTGAGAAAAACTATACCCGCATGAATGAAAAAACCTCAATCTCCGATGCTATTGCTCTCGAGGGTATCTCTACATAATTCTTCACGAGTGGACTGGCATTTCTTTTTCTCGTTGTGAGGTATAATTCCGGAGAGGTGGGCGTTGGACCTGACTTGGTACATAGATATTGAGCACGGGAGTTACCCTGTATGATGTTCTATTGTTCTGACCCAAGGGTAAAGAAGCAGGTAATGCCATAGGTAACCGACAAAACGTACTGTACGGTTCGATTATAAAGCTGAATCAGAATTCACGGGTATTCTGTACATCTCCGGTTCTATAGTGTTCCCTGAAGTATGAGGTTTCCAATTTCTCCATGTGTTATATACTCTTGGTTTTATCGAACTGAACATGAAAACATCACCTTGTGTATTTGAATATTCAGTTCAGTATTATCTCGATCTTTTTTTTTTAGTTCTTTTTACCTCCTAATAGATATTCGAAATGTGAAAATTTCAAAGATTTGGAGGTATTTTTACCACATGAGAGTATTGTAAAAAGGGAAACCGTTGAAATCAGTAACCGATAACACCTTGGTATCACCATACATACCTTACTACCATGAGTGAGGAAAAAACTCAGTCTCTTAAGATCGAAAATATTGTTGCGTCAGGATCTATCGCTGATTCTATCGATCTCGAGATGATATCTGCTAAAATAGAAAACTGCGAACTCAATAAGAAACGATTTCCCGGCGCAGTATACAGGATCATGGACCCAAAAGTGGCGTTCCTTGTATTCTCATCTGGAAAAGTAGTGATTACTGGTGTTAAAAGTCCGGAGGATCTTGTCCTGTGCCAGGATATTCTCATGAAGAATATGAAAGAGGCCGGAGTACTATGTCATGAAACGCCTAATGTGGCTGTCACAAATATGGTCTGTTCGTATGATCTTGGCAATAAGATCAACCTGAATAAGGTAGTTCTGTCCCTGAGCCTTGAAAATATCGAGTATGAACCTGAACAGTTTCCCGGGTTAGTATACCGCATATCAGATCCTAAAGTTGTTGCTCTTCTCTTTTCATCTGGAAAAATAATCCTCACCGGGGGAAAAACGATGGAAGATGTAGAGAGAGGGGCTGCATTTCTTGAACAAAAGTTATGTAATATATAAGGGTTTGCCTGACCTTATCTCCACCTCAATTTTAGAGTCCGTTCATTTGCAGGTATTCATGCAGGGGTTACATGTATGTCAGGTCACACCCAGACTCTGACAAACACCGATAATACCTTGGGTTCATCATACCAATCTTACCCCACATGAGTGAGGAAAAATCTGGTTCCCTTAAGATCGAAAATATAGTTGCGTCAGGATCAATCGCTAAATCTATCGTTCTTGAGATGATCTCCACCTCTGTTGAGAACTGTGAACTCAACAACAAAAAATTCCCTGGCGCTATATTACGGATAGCAAACCCCAAAATCACGGTACTGGTATTCTCCTCCGGTAAGGTTGTAATGACCGGTATAAAAAGTCAGGAAGAATTTGCCCTGGGTCTGGACATTCTTATAAAGAAGATGAAAGAGGTAGGAGTAATCTGTTATGATACGCCTGATGTGATAGTTACGAATATGGTCTGTTCGTATGATATGGGCAATAAAATTAACCTGAATAAGGTGGTTATGACCCTGAGTTTTGAAAGCATCGAATATGAACCAGAACAATTTCCCGGGTTAGTCTATCGCATCCCGGATCCAAAAATCGTTGCGCTTCTCTTTTCATCAGGAAAAATAATCCTCACCGGTGGGAAAACGATGGATGATATACAGAAAGGACTCGCATATCTTGAACAAAAAATCAGCAGCATTTAAAGTAATATCAGAAAAGTCTTATACCTAACCGATTTCCAGATCATCAATGTATATCAACTAAAAACGTTTTTTTAAATGTCTGATTGCTCAATGAGGCCGTCCAACGAAGGCCCTATTATTTAAATAGGTCATAAAATTTCTCGACTCTCCACTCTTTTTTCATTTCGTTAATTGCCGTGGGACCGATTTCGGCACCATTATATACTATTGAAACTGGCCTCTATGCTCGTTGGCTCAAACGAAAAAAGGACATTACATGGGACTGTAAATCCAACAAATAGTGTTTCAATCAGTACATTACTTGGAAAAATGGATCTTACCCAGATTGAAATTGAATTGCACAACCATCTCAATTACAGCCAAACTCGAAAATGGTTATATTCACCAATATTATTATTCAAACTCTTGATTGTCCATTCCTTTCGAAAACAATCCTATCGAAAATTCATCAAATCACTAACACTTGAAGATTGCATTGCTCTTGGAATTCCTGAAATAGAGCCCGGAAAATATCATATTCCCTCTGCAAGTAATTTACATGATTTTGCTTACAATCGTTTGCGATTAGACGGCTTTAAGAAGATCATGTACCTAAACGGAGCCATTGCATGTCAATCTATTCAGAATGGTCACGGAATGGTTGATTCAACCCCTATTGAAGCCTCAAGGTATGATAAATATGCAGAATATAATCCCCATTACGCTTGCAGGATGCACAAATATCACATATTTCATTTAAACAACTTTCCACTTTATGGAATATTTTCTGAAGGTAATGCTCATGATTCCCCATATGCAATCCCATTAGCTGAAATTGTTGGTACGATGAATCCAAGCATGATCAAAGTTCAACTTGATGGTGGCTATGATTCCTTCATGATTTATGCGAGATACTGGAGAATTTTCAGAATTCAACCACTAATCGATCCAAGCAAGAACGCAATTTTGAACATAGAGGGGACAATTGAGAGAATTGATCATTGGGTAAATAAAATGTGGAAGAAAGGGGGAGACATTCGAGATTCTATTGAGGAAAAAATGCTATTTCTCACGAATAATGGAAGGGAGAAACAGGTCGGGATGTATCTTCGCAATCAGAACTTACTTAATCCAAATTTCAGAGTTGAATACAAATCAAGGGCAGATTGTGAAAGAACTCATTCACACATGAAACGAATGTTTAATTTCAGTGTAAAATGGATTCAGAAAAGATCTGAAGAATTTTACATGACATTGAATCTCATTTCATATCAGTTTGTATTACTTGCAAATTTAGTAAAAAACCAAGGAAAGGGTCAGGGTCTATCAAAATATTACTGAAAAAATAAAATGCAGATGTCCCATTAAGTAGCGAATGCTATCGAGTTTTTAGTTCTTCTTCGTCTATCAACTGTAATTTTGAGTAGTTTGGATGTTGATTCCCATCCTTTGCAGTGCGTGTATCTATCATTCTATTGTAAAAATTGGTAGTTCGACAAAAAGCGAATTATTTGATTGACAATCTGTCCAATCTACATCTTTTCATTGGACAGCCTCTCAATGAAGACAATCATATTAGAATAGATTCGATAAGGCTCTTTCTCAGGTTCACGTGGGTAAGATACCGTATGTCACATTCGTCAGATTCCAGGTGACGTCATGAATGAATCAGGATCTCACCAGTAACCCATGATTTCTGGCGTAATTGTACCTGTTCCTCATCTGGGATGTATTGGACTGGTCAATAAACTAAAAAGTTGTCAAAGCACTCACAAAACCGTTCCAGGACCGGAGGTCATAAAATGAGCCCCGGTTTAGGTGTGAAGAGACTTCTGATAACCTGATCGGGGTTCGTAGAACGAATCACCATCCTCACGATGCCCAGAATAGTGAAACGTTTCGCAATCGTTTCCGTAACCTCCAGAAAAAAGATTACTTGGGATTCTGTTCTACCCAACCAGAACCGCTTGTGGCCGCTGCAATGTTCCCGAAGATATACCGTTATTTACAGACAAGGTCACACCATATGAACCATTCCCGGTGTACTGATGGTATGGATTCTGAAGGTCTGATGTTGAACCATCACCAAAATTCCAGAACCATGAAACCGGGTTACCGGTAGATGAATCAGTAAACCTTACACCAAGTGGTGCCTTACCACTCTCAGGGAATATGGTAAAACCCGGAGTGATTTCACCGGGCACAGGAATCGGACTCGGTTTAGGGATGACACCATTCGTAACTGTGATAACGTCATTCCAGACACAGTACCCACCGGTCTGATCATTCATTGCCTGCAGGGATACAGAATATATTCCCGGCAATGTGTACGTATGAGTGGTATTTTTTGATGTATTTGAGTACCCGTCTCCAAACTGCCATAAGAATGAAGTAGGAGAACCGATTGATGCATCTGAAAAATTCACAAGAAGGGGCATTGCACCATACCGGGGAGTGGCATTGAACATTGCATGAACCTGCCCGGGCACTGGTATACTTTTTACATACATATCCTGGTTTGCTGTCAGATTCGTAAACGTCCAGTTGTCAATTGCACCCAGCGACTTAGCATTCACGATAACATCCTGAACTGCAGTTCCAGGTTTTGACTGAGTAAAGTATGTCTGGTTTGAGTAAAACGGGAATGATATATTACCTTTTGGAACCACAATCCCCCATTCATTCGCAGATGAATTGATGTTTACAGTCGGTGTCGGAGTTGGTGTGGAAAAGACAGTATTAAAGATCTCAAATTCATGGGAATAGTATTTCAGATCACCATACTTCATCTGACCATCATAATCGATATTCATGGCGAGGTTGAATGTACCATTCGGCCGTAATGCAGTGGTTCCATAGCTGTTCAAAACAATCCAGTAAGGGGTGGAAACTGTATCATCATATCCGACAATCAGAACCGCATGGCGACCACTCCAGTAACCATTATTATACGTATCAGGATTCCAAATCGCCGAATCAGGTTGTTCATACCAGAATGTATTAAATGCACTCCATCCGTCAGACGGAAGAGAATAAACATAGATTACAGGAATATTTGCGTTAATCTGTGATTTAATCACATTTACGGCATTATTCTGACAGGAATGCGTTGAAAGCACGGTATCAGAGACGCTGGTTAGTGGATAATTTGGTGATGTAGAAATTGATGATGCATCCATCAATGATCCTTCTCCAAACCAGTCATAATCAGCAAAACTGGCATTCGTATTACTCCAGGGAATAGCCTTCTTTAAAGTCTCTGAATAGAATCCAGCAAAATCAGAAGGGTACCCTCCACTACATGCATTTCCGGAGGACGCCCCGCCATTCCAGTTGGAGTTAAAGTATTGGATAGATAATCGCGAGTTCACATTGGTGGTAACCTTATGGGCAATTTCAAGGGCTCCCGTAGAGGCCCACACCCAGCAATTACCACAAAATCCCTGATCACGGGTATTACCCAGATATGGGAGATCAGATATCAGTGACTTGGACCCGGCAGGCAGAGGTTCGCTACGTGTACTCTCGACTGTAGGCATCAATGCACGTTTGGATTCATGCTCCTGAAGTTGTAATGGTGTAAAATGCATAACAGGATGTCTGATATATCCACTCGTAGGTGAACCATTTCCGGTATCTCCAGGACCCTGCTCTGTAGGAGATGAGTCACAGAACCCACGTATTGGAAAGAGCGAAACCAAAAGGAATGAGATAAATAAAAATGTTAATACGTATTTAATGAATATACCGGGCCCCATCATGATGTAAAATATATTCTATTCTCTATATATTTACGCCTATATAATTTTCAAATTTTCATTTGACCTTGGTGGGCACATTTTTTGTAGTATGATATCGTGCTCAGGCAACCGAGTATAAATTGCGCACTGATAGAGTCCCACCATCCCAGGCAGGTACATTTCAGAAAGATATTGTACATAAAATTGATTTTTTCCTAATATCTATGATCTGGCAGAATTCATCATATTTATCCTTTTATGTAATGGCGCCATTGACGGTGAATATATCCCTATCTGAATTAAACACACTGTTGTTCTGGTATGCTCGTAAGTAGAGTATGGGGGACCTCATGATGTGGCTATAATGGAATACAGGAGCCAGATAGCCACTAATGATACCAGATAAAATTCATTGAACCAGTTTGCCCTGTAAATGATTCAATCGGGGGGTTGAATCATCATTTTGGGTTTTTACCGGATGCCATCCAGGCATCCGGAATATAACACCATGCAATAGCAGAGCGGATGAAAATTTTTTGACCAGTCCAGTATAACCATGAAAGCATTAGACGATATTAGAATTGGAAGAAAACTCATCGGATCATTTCTCGCAGTTGTTCTCATCATGATCGCCGTCGGAATTGTGGGATACTCCGGAGTCTCGACAACAAACAGTTACCTGAATCAGATGTATACACAGCAACTGATTCCAACCGACATCCTTGAAAAGACCGAGGCTGATCTCTGGCACCTTAGAGGGAATCCCCCGGGATATCTCTTAATTCCTTCAACGCGAAACAGTAGTAAAGTAGATAGCACCGATCTCATAGCGTCTATAGATGCCAACCTGACAAAGTACGAATCATACATTGTAACAGAAAAGGAACGGGAAATTTATAAAAATGGAAAAATTGCGTGGGAGAACTACAAAGTCGCGATTGACAATTTCCATACCCTTGTTGATTCTGGAAAAAATGATGATGCGTTAACTGAGCTGACCACCGGTAACCTGGTAAGTCAGAGAAAAGCATTGTCAGAATCACTTGATGAACTGGCGACTATGAATCTGAATGACGCCAAAGGTCTTTCTGATGAGGGACATAATACCGTATCATCTATCAGTTTCCTGCTCATATCTGCGATTATCATCGGAGCAATTGCAGCATTTTCACTTGGTATTCTCATCAGTTCAAGTATCACTGGTTCCCTGGCCCGGGGCGTTCACGTGATGCAGGAGATGAGTACCGGCCACCTTGATAACAGACTGAAGATGACCCGAAAGGATGAGATCGGGGATCTTGCGGTAGCAATGGACAGGTTTTCAGATGACCTGCAGTTTGTCATTATCGGCGGGTTAAAACAGATAGCATCTGGTGATCTTTCACTTTCAGTCCCTCCCAGAGACGATAAAGATGAGATCGCACCGGCATTCAACCAGCTGCTATCAGCCATAAACAATATTATGGGCGAAGTTGGCACGCTCATATCAGAAGCAGAGGAAGGAAGACTACAGAAACGTGGGGATGCAACCCAGTTTACCGGAGTATATCAGAACATCATCGTTGGCATCAACAACATGCTTGATGCAATTACGACTCCGCTCAATGAAGCACTCAGAGTATCAAACGAATACTCTCATGCAAAATTCTCAGCCCGGTTCAACGATGATGTAATAATCAGAGGAGACTTTGTCGCTCTCAAAGAGGGACTTAACACCATCGGAACCGAACTATCCGCAGCGATCGCAACAATATCAGAACAGGTTGGTGCACTTTCAGCCTCTTCAGAAGAAGCAGCAGCAAGTGTCGAAGAGATAACTGCTGGTTCTGCTTCTGTGGCCCAGAGTTCAGGTGTGGTAAGTTCTAACGCAGAAAAGAGCGTCCAGGCAGTCGATCAGGTGCTCGGTGCCATGGAAGATCTGAACAAGTCGGTCTCAATAGTTGCAGCTAAAGTCGATTCTGTCAGCAGGTTAACCCAGGAAGCAAACGGTACTTCAACTAAAGGAGTGAAACAGGCAGCAATAGCAGAAACGGGAATTACTGCGATCAACGGGGCGGTAAACGATGTCGGTGTGATCATCAACGAGATCAGGGATCAGATGAATGAGATCAACAAGATCGTCGTGATTATCAGCGATATTGCCGATCAGACTAACCTTCTCGCACTCAATGCTGCGATAGAGGCTGCCCGTGCCGGTGATGCTGGAATGGGATTTGCTGTCGTTGCCGATGAAGTAAAGACCCTTGCGCAGGAGTCCCAGGGATCAGCAGAGAACATCTCAAAGATCATTACATCCCTGCAACACCAGTCAGACAGAGCCGCATCTGCTATGGAACTTGCAACAACGCAAGTTTCCCGGGGTTCATCAGCGATCACCGAGACGATCGATCTCTTCAATCACATCGCAGGACAGGTTGAGGAGATCTCTCAACATATGATGGAGGTCGCAAGCCTTTCTGAAGAGGAGACCGCAGCAGTCCAGGAGATAACATCCAGTGTCTCTGAAGTGAAAGACATGGCTTCACAGACTGCAGAAGAAGCTGTTGGTTCAGCAGCTGCCACAGAAGAATCGGCATCAGCACTCAACCAGGTATCAGGTATCATCAGCGAACTATCAGTCATTGCAACCAGGATTGACGAATCCGTCTCACGGCTGAATGGATAAATAAGAGACTGGAAATAATAATAGGAAAGAAGGATCACATTATGGAGATCAGTGCCATTCATCAGGTTTCCACCCAGTCAGAACAGGATATGCAGGTCAATGTAATGCGAACAAAAACTCAAAAGAACAAAAGCAGCACCGATCTGCAGTTCGTTGAGTTTACCCTTGGGAGTGAAAACTTTGCAATCAACCTGTTTAATACAAAAGAGGTCATAACACCGACCTCTATCACTCCGCTTCCTAACTCTGCAGCATATATCAAAGGGGTAATGGACCTTCGGGGAACCATCACCACAATCGTAGATCTTAAACTTTTGGTAACTATTCAGGCATCATATCACCAAACAGGAAAAGAAGGTACATCAAGTCATTAAGACCTTATCGTATGAGTCTCTGGCATCCATGGATTATTGTTAAACGCAGCATTAATCGCCTCAATGACCCTTTCACCATTCTTCCTGATTGTTGAGATGTAACTTCTGATCAAAACTACGGCTTCAGCGGTTGTTCTGTCCCTAAACCCTCCAGAGATTTTCATTTTTACCTTCATCATCCGGATATCCCGCTCCGCGAGATTATTATCAAATGGAACACGAATCTGTTCAATAAATCGCAGGATACTGTCTTTATGGATGTCCAACCTTTCGAGCAGGTTTCTGGCAAAACTCTTTTTCTTCCTTCCTCTCTTTCCGGGGATATGAATGGGTAGCGGATTCTCATCGAGTCCTGCTTGAATTAGTTCATCATATGAACTTTTGATGCTGTTCACCATAATCTGTGGTATGGGAATATCGTCCAAATGAAACATTTCCTTGAGATGTTTTGCTTGTATCAGTAATTCACTTAATATATTAGGCCATTTTTGTTCTGTTTCCTCTTCTACCCGTTTAAGTTCTCGAAGAATATGGGCACAGCAGAAACTGTGCGTACATGAGTATGAAAGATATGGATTCCAAAAATCGTGAACACTAATTCCCGTGTAAATTGGAAGAACTCCGATGTTATTGATCCCATCAGCTCCTCTTTTTGGCTGAACTGAGTAAGAGGTTAGTCGAGATGCACTGGTAACATGAAGCCAATGGAGTTTTCCTTCAACTCGGACCCCTGTTTCATCGTTGTGGATTACGGGTTCGCATTTAAGAGCGCTCTTAACCGATTCATGAAACAATATGAGTCTCTCTGACAATGTGCGAGTAATATTGACAATGGTTCCAGGACTGATGGAGATACCAAAGAGATCATAACAGGCCTCGGTTGCCCGATCGTATGGGATAAACTGATAATGAACGAGATAACTCAAATTGGCCTTGATTCTTGATCCATATTGAACGGGTTGTGTAACCCCCGGGGGAAAGGTTCCTGATGTTTTTCTTCCACAATGGGTACAAACCTTTGTGAGGGATTGGTGCTCGATGATCTCAATTGATGGGGGAGGAGGAAGGTCGAAAACTTGTCTTTTTTCAATTCCAATGATTGATCCATTCTGAAGACTTCTTCCACAACAGGAACAAACTTCAGGAGAATGAGTTTCGATGTGATCAGGATTAGAACTCTGTTCCAGGGTTTTTCCTTTGTGACCGGGTTGACCTCCTGGTTTTTTCTGGGTTTTCTTACGAAGTGAGGTTGTATGGTTCTTATGGGTGTAACCATCCGAGGAGGGGGGCTTGCCGCTATTGTTACTGTTGAGTTTTAGCCGGGATTCGAGTTCAGTTACTCTGGCTTCTAATTTATCAATTTTTTCGTGTAGATAGTAAATATATGCGACGATTTCAGGGGGGCAATCTGGAAATTTGGATTTGATCTCTTCAGGTATTTCCATTCCGATAAAAACAGGTTTAAACTCAAGATAAAAAGATCTTTCGGTTATAGTGGAAGATTTGAGTGAGAAAGGCAATATTTGAAGAGAATCAGGGTGGATAGTTTAGAAAGCGCTGAGAGAGGCTGAATAGTTACAACTTTTGCTCAATATCAGTGAGACAGGAGACTCAAAAAAGCGATCAAGAATCATCATTCTGGACAGCGATCCAACAGAAAAGTCGGTAGGAATCCTTGTTGATGACGTCTATTCTGTCAGTACCCGTCATGCTTCAGATATTGAGCGGGAGACTGATGACAAGGCTCATAGCACAAGATTTATTCTCGGAGTAATCAGGATAACCAGGTCAGACAAGCATAACCTTGTTCTCTGGCTTGACATTCAGAATATTCGTGCATCTATTACGAGTGAACTCTGAAATAAAATTTATTCTCTATTTTTAGTATTCTATGCATTGCCATAAGGATTCCCAGGCATATAATGCCTGGTATATTTGCCTTCTTTTACCAGAATGAGATATCCATCTTCATGAAGGTTTTGAACACCTCGTGTTACCGTAGGACTTGCAACTCCCAGTTTATCTGCCAGTTCTCTCCTGGTTATTCCTGGATTTTTTTGAACAGTCTGTAGTATTTTTCCAGATTGACCAGATGAATACCGTGAATAGAACTCTTTCTCTCGTGTTGAATAGGTCTGGGTCTGTCTCCCCTGAACTCGGAGATCAGTTCAAACTCTGGTGTCTCATCGCCGGGATATTCGCACTTGTGGCAGTGGCGCAAGTATCCTTGTGCGGTATTATGAACAGGCCATAGTCCTGCCAATGGTTCTGATCAATGCATCAGAGGTGATCATTCTCCTCGTTATCACCTCATTCTTTCTCCAACTCGATCTTGCAACCATCGAGGGTCTTATTACTGTGCTTGGAACCGATATAGATCAACTCGTTATCCTTACCGATGAGATACTTCATGAAGGCAGGGTTCCTTCACCGAATCTGTATCTCAAACGATTAAAGCGGGCACTGGGTATAATCATAGCTTCAGCATCGACGATGTTCATTGCAATGTTGCCACTGGCCCTGATGGATCTCTCTACCCTTCGTGGATTTGCCATCGTTACCATTCTGGGAGTTCTTGTCGGTGTAATCATCACCAGACCGGCATATGGAAGAATAATAATGGCAATACTCTCTAAATAAAATTTTAGAATTGATATACACGTTACACCGGTGAAAATTAAATGATCTCGCTGGATGATTAGATCCATGTTCTGACAGTTCTCTTGTACTCCCGGTATTGGTCGCCAAATACCCTTTCCAGTCTCTGTTCTTCGATTGGAATAAACATGATCTCAATTATTGCGATGAACAGAAGGGGGGATATGAATGGAATACCAGAACCCATGAATAGAGCGGTTCCAAGGAGAATAGATGTCATACCAAGATAAACCGGGTTCCGGCTGAATTGAAACGGTCCGGTTGTCACAAGTACAGAGGGGGTCTCAAATGGTGAGAGTGTTGTTCTATTCCTGAGAAACAGTGAACGAACCCAGTAACATACCGATATCCCGAAGATGACGAAGACTATCCCAATGTAGGTAACCGGTGCAGAGACAAGCATCGGGTACGGAAACACCCAGTTCACCAGAATTGAAGATAGTAGCAGGAGTAAAAAGTACGATTGACCATCTGCCATAGATCAGACCTTAGCGGTACTATGAATTTCAGAACATTGTTTGAGAACATTCTCATTCATCTGTTATCCAACCCTGCATATTTTTATTCTGGAGAACATTAAGGAATCTTCTGAAAACAGGAGATTCTGGATTCTGAAGATTGCCGAATATTATCATATATTGGTTTGTAACCAGTCAGAATATACCTGAAGTTGCTCTACGGTATGAACGTAATGCTCACCGTTCTCCAGAATCGTGAGATCACAATGGAATTTTTCCGTAAATTTCTCGATCGTGTCAGTTTCACAGATCTCATCCTTTGACCCATATAGAATACTTGTCTGGACATTCCAGGTATCAACCGGGTGATCTCTGACATAACAGAAGTAATCCCAATAGAGTTTCTGGCCAATAGGTGTGTCGATGGTCTGCTCTTTTTGCAGACGCTCAGGAGTAACCTGAAACCAGGTCATCATGTTGCTGATGATCCGTTCCATATCTACAACCGGTGACAGGAACAGAGCCTTGTTCAATGGCTCATTCTTATACGCCAATAGACTGAAATACGCACCCATACTACATGCAAACAGGTTCATATTCTTCCAATTATCTTTTGCAAATCTCATGACCTCAGCAAGATCCCGGATACAGAACTGCACCTTACAAGGGATATCTTCGGCTCTTCTATCCCCGTGTTCCGGGAGATCGAAACTCAACACCTGGTACCCTTTAGCAGTTGCTTCACGTGCCAGGAGTTGTATCACGACATCTTCCTTATGAGAGAGATTTCCGTGGACTGCAATCAAAAGTTTTTCACACGTATCTCCCCATAATACAGCGGGAATCGTTCCAATATTGAATCTATTAATGATCATAGTATGTTCACGTATTTTTGGTGTTATACAATCATATCCTGAATGATCAAACTAACAAAGATTATCTCATGATATGGCATTCAAAAGCGTTTCAAAAGAAGAACGAAGGTGATTGATGATTTCTAATAATTTATTGCTCTACAGGAATAACAAATTTCCGTATCGGATTACCTCCAACAGTCAATATATACAACAAATATAACGTGATTTAGACATATACTCCCATACAGAATCCGGTTCATTGAGAAGATGAACTCATGGAAGTAAATGGGATTATCCATACTACACAGAGTACCTCTTATATCAAAAATCCCTTCATATACCTAGTATGTCGAAACCGAGTCCCCTGCATATCATTCTACTTATTCTCTTTGCCGCCATCAGTTGTTCAACGCTCCCGGTCTATGCAGATCAGTATGCAGACACCGTCCTGCTTAACGGTTCAGTATATACTGTAGAACCTGGAACGAACTGGTCTGAAAATCCCAGGGAAGCAGTTGCAATAAAAGGAGATACAATCCTTTCAGTAAATTCAAGCAGTGATATCACGAAGTATATCGGACCAAAAACCAACGTCCATGATCTTGCAGGAATGATGGTATTACCAGGATTCATCGACTCACATATTCATTTTGGAGCATCGGCTGAGCTGACATTCGGGGTAAATCTCTCGGCATGCCACTCTGTAAGCGAGGTTCAGCAGCTTCTTTCAAACTATTATTCTGAACATCCTGATATTGATGTTATCCGGGGATTCGGATGGAATTATTACATCTTCAACCAGACCGGGCCTGATAAAGCATTCATAGATACCGTGATCCCGGACAAACCGGTAATTCTAATATCATTTGACGGTCATGCAACCTGGGTGAACTCAAAAGCACTCGAGGTCGGAGAAATAACCGCTGATACACCTGACCCAGAGGGAGGCAAGATAGAACATGATGCCAATGGAGACTCGAGCGGTGTTCTCAGAGAGATGGCAGCATCCAATCTTGTCACAAGCAAAGTACCTCCTCTCACTCCGTCCGATATCGAAGAGAAGGTAATGGATGTCCTGCCCAAGGCTGCAGCATACGGAATCACAACAGCAGATGATGCTGCCCTGACACCCGGAATGATCCTAGCCTATTCACACCTGGAGAGTCAGGGGAAACTACCGGTCCGGATATTTGGAGAGATGGTGGCTGTTCCAAACTTCGGAACTGAGCAGATCGCTCTGATGGAACTGGAACAGGACATCTTCAGTTCGTACCCGTCGGATAATGAAACCAGTCAAAATAATGATATCACGTTGAATACGAGGCTGGCAAATACCTCCGACCATCAACTCAAATCAATACAAAATCTCAAGGACACAAAAGGTCTCTTCAGACTTGAAACCGGAAAACTGTTCCTGGATGGTGTTGTAGAAGGCCATACCGGATATCTCCTCTCTCCATATACCGATCAACCTGAGACAAAGGGGATGATAAACTGGAACGTCTCCCGGTTTGATGAGATGATAAGAACTCTGGACAGGGAAGGATTCCAGGTAGATATTCATTCTATCGGTGATGGAGCCGTCAGACTATGCCTTGATGCATATGAGAATGCCAGAGATGAGAACGGAAAGAGGGATTCCAGACATAAGATATCACACATCCAGTTGATCAACTCCTCTGATATCCCAAGACTCAAATCTCTTGGAATAGTTGCATCTCTGCAACCGAACTGGTTCTACTATGATAATAACTTCAGAAATGTCTCTCTTCCATACCTCGGCAGCGATCGTGCTGAGCACATGTACACGCTCAAAACGCTCCTGGATAATGACATCCCGGTTGCATTTGGATCTGACTGGCCGGTAGGAACTGATTACCTGACATTCAATCCTCTCGACGGTATCAGAACGGCAGTAACAAGGCTTCCACTTCCCCCTGATTCACCATACAAAAAGCCCTACAGACCTGAGGAGCGGATTGATCTCCAGCATGCAATCGAATCCTACACCTATACCGGTGCATATACCGACTTCATGGAGAACAGTATAGGGTCAATTGAACCCGGGAAACTTGCAGATATCATCGTCATTGACAAGGATCTATTTACAATCCAGCCAGAGGATATCAACAAGGCTCACGTAGTCGCAACATACCTGGAAGGAAAGCAGGTATACAGTGATCTACTGGTTACAAACACAACTGAAAATTAACCAGATTAAACTCTTTTTGATGCAAAAGCATTGAATCTCTCAATGAGAAAATCAGAACCCGAAACACAGATAAAAAAGGAGAGATTAGGAAGAACTTTCGTTGAACTGATGAAGGGATGAGATATCAAAAGCCTGTGCATCTTTGCTGAGATCCTGGTTGTACGTTTTCATGTAGATGGATGAGAGAAATCCGTCGGTATGCATCTTTTGAACGATCTCATTCAGTTTTTCAACAAAAGATACGGTAGAATTACCATCTCCTTTCTCAACTGCAATCCCGGAATACCCCATAAATGCATAGGGTTCCAGAGCAACGATCGGAGTTCCGTTTGCAATTACATTATTCATATCTGTATCAGGGAACAGAAGTGCATCAACTTTTCCTGTTACAAGATCATTGATTGCATCTGAATCCTGAGCATACTCTACGATCGTTGGATCTTTGACAGGATTATCATTGACAGTTCCAACCATAGTGAGGTTATTATTCAGGTAACTGGTCTGGGCAGACTGAACATATGCCCCGATAGTCTTTCCAGATAGGTCAGAGATGTTGAAGACACTGGTATCGTTGGCCCTTATGTAAAAAGATGACGAAACTGCAAATATCGGTTGTGCAAAGTATAACCATTTCAGACGGTCGTTTGTCATATAGAAGTCCGTGTAGTAGTCCCACTTGTCACCCCATTTCGTGTTCTTCAGTTCAGAACTGTTTGTGGGGACATAACAGGAGTCAACTCCAAGTTCTTTTGCAACCTGAGACCCGATCTGCACATCATATCCGCTCACCTGGTTTTCAGCATACTGAAGATCAGAACATTTAGATTCAGGATCGCGTGCCGTTTCGTTGTTGACTTTAAAATCAGATGCGAGATCAGTGTTAACTGCTACAACCAGTGTGCCCCGGGATAGAATCTCCTGAAGCCTGTCCTGCTGGACAACAGATGTATTCTGATCTGCAAAAACCATAGATACAGAGAATACGAGTAAAATTACGAGTATTCCCAAAAAAATCCTTTCGATATGCATGAAATTCTCCTGATGGATGATAATATTGAGATTTTGATGCCACATAAGTATTTTTATTTGAACTCAAGAATAAATCTAACGAAGGTTCTTCAATCAGAAGCAGAGAACCGAACACCAATAATTGACTTGTTCCTGATGAAGTGGTGTAAAAAAGGGTATGAACAGGTCGTGTTCAACCTGATAAAGTTGAAAAGTTCAACCAGATATTGTCTGAAAGATCATGCAACTGAAGGGCAGTATCTACAGGGATCTCTTTCCCTGCATCTATCGATGAGAATACCTGATCTGCATTCGTGACAAGATCTGTTTTCACGGTTTTCAGTTCATTCGTTTTTACATCAGGGAACCGTGACTCATACAATTTTATCTTTTCATCAAATGAGTTCATCAGAGATGAGAACCTTTGTTTCTCTTCAGAGTTTTTGGTCATCTCATATACATCAGGAACAATGAGCCCATTCATCAGGATCAAATATAGTTCGATCCGCGACGTGTTCTGATCAAAGGAGTCTTCATCGACATAATCCATCAATGTATCAAAGGTTTGTAAGTGAGTCCAGCTGGAATTCTCGAATTTGTAAAGAAGGCCGGATTCAACCGTCTCATTCCTATCAATGGTGGATAATATCTGCACAAGGGTCTGATTCAGTTCAGTCCATGCCGCAAATGATCTCTTTCTATCAGCAGTGGCCTCCGGGCTTTGTCTGGTTGAGTTATCTACCGTATTGAGCCATGTACTGACAGTTCCATTATAATCATACATCGCATCAAGGATATCCTCTTTAGCGGTTTGATCACCGGTTTTCAGATACCGATAGGTCTGATCTACGCACCTGATATCTGTTGCATATGTCTTTTCTAATGCAAGAGCAGCCTCCGGACTCATGGTCCAGATCTCGTTTTGAGTGACATTCAGTTCACCAGATACGCCCAGGCTGTCTTCAGCTGCCATAACACAACCAACGCACAGAATAGCAAGTATCAATCCTGTGATTATATGTTTCATATTACCAGTCTCCTTTGGATACAGATACAACAATCTTCATGTTTGAACGAAATTCTAACCATTACCTATGCAGTGGTTACGGAAAAATTGGTATGATTCTATTCCTATCATACAGACGAACACCGGGCATCTCAAGTAAGGATAACACAATTTTCAGACTCTGTCCGGATGACACCATTCAGGCCCAGGGAATAATGGGCCTGCTTAAGAAGCAGAACTACACAACTATCATTCCAGTTGTTCGAAATGATGTATATGGGCAGGAATTATTAGAACTGGTCAGTAATCTCTCCACCAAAGGCAACTATACATTGACCACTCCAGTCTATTATGAGACTGGAACGAACTCCTTTAATTCGACCGTCGATAAGATAGCAGAATCTGTTCAATCTGTTGATAAGAAGACCGGCACTGCAGTTCTGGCGATTGGTTTTGATGAAGTTACTGATCTTCTCGAGGAAGCATCGCAAAACCTGGTACTCAGTTCTGTTCCATGGTTTGGAACTGATGGTATCGCCCTCTCTGACTCGGTCCTAAAGAAAAAGAATGCAGCAGAATTCGCAACAAAGACAAATTTTACTGCAACAATGTATGGCGAGATAGAGAATGAGCCTACGTTCATGGAATTCTCTAAACGTCTGCAGAATGCTACCGGAATTAAGGCCACTCCTTATGCAGTTGTCATCAATGATGCAGTCCAGCTTGCTGCACTTACAGAAATTATGAGCCCCGGAGTAACCGATACGGGACCTATATTTTTAGATAATGCATGCCACTTTTACGGGCTATCAGGCTACACCTCATTGACCGACTTCAGGAGATCGAAAATATGCAAACATCGATTTCTGGACCGTAAAGCAGAATGATGGTCAGTATTCATGGACGAAGATTGGTCGGTTTGTAAACCAGATGGCAGGTCCGATTATTTAGATGAAGACTACATCATTATAAAATCATTTTTGTTCAATTTTACACGGACTGATCTCTTCTCAACTATCATATTTGATCCACCAGATATATAGAAAACATATTAACATCCCTGATACGAATTATTCATTGTTTGTCTGGTGGGCAGACAGGGGATAGATAATGCGAAATATTACAATACTTGGAGTGGTCACTCTTTTTCTGGTTACAGGGGGGGTTTCGGCAGACTGGCTGCCGAACCAGACACCAGAAAATCAGATGATATCCATTACCACTGTCATTGACGTCGTGGGATTTGTCTCTGACAGTACAATGTTTTCCTGGACTCTGGCTTCTCCAGGGTCGATACCAACCGGAATGTTAGGCGCAGGACAGTCTGTTGCTGATGTCAGTTATCATGATTCAACCATGACCAACGGCGGACATCTCATGATGAACAAACGGGTTGATTTCAATTCAGGAGATCAGTCTTCAGGAATGTATAACCTTGAGACCCAGAAAGTACTGACATATGCAAGTGTTGACGGATCTCATCTTGTTGGTGAAGAGGAGTATACACTCTCTGTAGCAGGAAACGGTGAGGATACGGATGGTAACATACGTTGTGTCTTCTCACGGGGAGACGAGTCACAGATGCCTTCGTTCTGTAACATCGTTACTGCAAAGAGCAGCCTGATAAATGTAAACAGTGCCCAGATATCCTCAAAAGGAGGCCTCAGATCAGTTGCAGACACGAAAGATGTTCCAGCTGCTCTCAATTACCAGATAGCAGTGACTCCTGATACAAACTCAGGCTCAGGGTATGCTGAAGGAATTGTAAAGACCGTGTTTGCAGGCAGTATCATGGAGGCCAGGGACACAACCGGAGACAACTGGAACAAGACATCAGCCACAAATACCTGGAAAGATATATCCACAGTAAGTGGTGGAATAAAGAACTTCCAGAAGTCATTTGGATACGTCTCGGGATTACGGGTGTAATAGATACCACTCTTCTTTTTGCATGAAAAAGTCCTTTTCACCGGTCCTACCTGGGGCCCCCAACGGGGCACCGTTGGGATTTTTATAAATCCGAAGGATGAGTACGTACCTCTTAGGCAGTTTTCCAATATCTCTATCCTTTATCATGATTTGAAGATGGACCACATCTCCTTTTACAACTGAATGGCTGGATCATATAATTTGGGTAAAGAAACCATTGACCTCCATCCAATTCTCTTCCGGGTAGGATCCATTGTATGCCCTTGAATAATGGGGAGAGAATGGTATATCTATTATTATTAGCCGCGGTTTTCATTCTGAAAGAATCATCCTTAAAATATCAAAAAATAAAAGGAAATTCCTCATTTTTACATTGACTTTTTTCCAGAGACGAGAAAGGTTTTAATCACGATCGAGAAAACCAAGATATGTCGCAGATTAAATAATTTCTCGACATGAGTTGAGTTGAGTGAATCTCTATCTAAAATACCCATCGCTCATTAGGCAGATTAAACCTGCCATTGTTATCTTCGTACTGCTTACAATCATCACCGGGATCATCTATCCACTTCTGGTAACGGGCCTTGCCATGATCTTCTTCCCCTGGCAGGCGAACGGCAGTCTATTTGATCTCCATGGCCATCATTCAGGATCGGCCCTTATAGGACAGCCATTTACTTCAGAGAAGTACTTCTGGTCCAGGCTCTCTGCTACATCACCATCATATAATTCGAGTCTCTCTTCTGGCTCTAATTATGGACCGACAAATCCGGCACTCGGCGATCGGGTGACCTCATCTATTCTGGAGATGCAAACCAGATCGCTACATGCCACAGATCTTATTCCTGTAGATCTCGTCACAACATCAGCGAGTGGTTTAGACCCAGATATCAGCATCGCTTCTGCGTACTACCAGATTCCAAGAGTTGCTCATGCACGAGGGATTGATACCAGTACTTTAACCGGGCTTGTAAACCAGAATATTCAGGGCCCACAGTTTGGAGTACTTGGTGAGAGCAGAGTCAATGTTCTGTCAATAAACCAGGACCTTGACTCATACCAATCTCCAAACAATCAACTCACGAGCTCATTGTCAACAAAAATTTCTGAAAAAACCCCAATCATCCTTGGAATCAGAGCTTCAGACTGGCTTCAGTTCGTTATCTTTTTTGTTCTCCTGGTTGCGCTGGTTATTCCGGTTGGAAGATACATGGTTCATATCTACCAGGGAACTGGCTCAGGCACCAACGTATTTCGAAGATCTGAATCCTGGATCTTAAGCAGGGCGGGAATTAAGAACGATGACGAGATGGACTGGAAGACATTTGCCTTTGCACTGATGATCTTCAACATTCTTGGCATTATTGTCGTGTTCATCCTCCAGCAGATCCAGCATTACCTTCCTCTTAATCCCCTGAATCTTGGTGCAGTCGCTCCGGATCTTTCACTCAACACTGCAGTCAGTTTTACCACCAACACAAACTGGCAGGCATATGCCGGCGAGACAACTCTCAGTTACCTTACCCAGATGCTTGGACTGACAGTTCAGAATTTCCTCTCAGCTGCAACCGGAATGGCAGTTCTTGTAGCCCTCATCTATGGGTTTACCCGCAAGCAGGCTGGATCCATCGGAAACTTCTGGGTACTCCTGATCAGAAGTATCTGGATTCTCCTTCCACTCAGCATTATCTTCTCTCTCATCCTGGTATCACAGGGAACAATTCAGAATTTTAACGAACCTGCTACAGTTCAACTCCTCGATCCACTCACAGATAATGGGTCCACAGTTGCAACAACCCAGGTTATCCCTCAGGGACCGGCAGCTTCACAGATTGCAATCAAGTTACTTGGAACAAATGGCGGCGGATATTTTAACGCTAATTCTGCCCACCCATATGAGAACCCAACGCCTCTCTCAGATATTCTTGAGATTATTGCTCTTCTGATCATTCCGGCAGGACTCTGTTATACCTTCGGAAGCATGATCGGATCGGTAAAGAAAGGAGTAGCCCTGCTTATTGCGATGCTCATCATCTTCATCCCTCTCGTGGGGATCTGTTTCTGGGCAGAGCAGAGCGGCAGCCCACTCTTATCACATTCCGATATTGATCAATCTCCAAATGCCCTCCAGTCCGGAGGAAATATGGAAGGAAAAGAGGTCAGATTCGGAATAGTTCATAGTGCCCTCTTTGCAGTGGCGACCACAGCGACCTCATGTGGTGCAGTAAATTCTATGCATGACTCGTTTACTCCACTTGGAGGACTGATCCCACTCATGATGATTCAGTTCGGAGAGATCGTCTTTGGCGGAGTCGGATCCGGCCTTGGAGTGATGATTGTGTATGTCATCATCGCTATGTTCATCGCAGGGCTTATGGTGGGCAGAACCCCGGAATATCTTGGAAAAAAGATCGAACCACCAGAGATGACTCTGGCAGCCATCGTCATCCTCATCCCGATAGTTGCCATCCTCGTAGGTACTGCAATAGCAGTGGTCACAGATGCAGGAACTTCCTCTATCTTCAATCCCGGGGCCCATGGATTCTCTGAAGTTTTATACGCATTCTCCTCGGCTGTTGGGAATAACGGGAGTGCATTTGGAGGGCTCAGTGCAAACACATTGTTTTACAACCTGGCTCTTGCCCTTGAGATGTTTGTAGGAAGATTCCCAATGCTGATACTCCTGTTAGCCCTCGCCGGGTCTTTCGCACAAAAGAAGATTGTTCCGCAATCCGGGGGAACATTGCAGGATCACCGGCCACTCTTTATTATCTGGCTCGTCTTTGTCATTGTAAGCGTAGGAGTCTTGAGTTTTCTTCCTGCCCTTGCCCTTGGCCCGATTGCAGAATTTCTCTTGCAGGGAGGTCTGATGCATGTCTGATCCAATTCGCAATGCCCGGAGTTCAGCCAGTTCTCGTGATCTATATCTCAAAGCAATACAGGAGTCGGTGATCAAACTCGATCCCAGGCTCATGGCAAAAAATACGGTCATGTTCGTGGTTGAGATCGGAAGTGCCCTGACCACAATCTTCTGGATTATGGCCCTCCTCAACCTGAGTGATGAATCGGCCTGGTTCATTGGAATGATCTCACTCTGGCTCTGGTTCACGGTTATTTTTGCTAATTTTGCTGAGGCTCTTGCTGAAGGAAGGGGAAAAGCCCAGGCTCAGGCTCTGCGTCAGATGAGACAGGATACACTTGCTAAGCGTCTTCCGGATCAGTACACGCTTGGACAGAGTTCTCCTCCGGCTGATTCAATGGTAGAAGAGGTCTCATCAAGCATGCTTCAGAAAGACAATCTCTTCTATGTTACAGCCGGGGATGTCATTCCGGTTGATGGTGAGATTGTCCAGGGAATAGCATCGGTGAACGAGAGTGCCATTACCGGAGAGAGTGCACCGGTTATCAGAGAATCAGGAGGAGACCGGAGTGCCGTAACTGGCGGGACGACCATACTTTCAGACTGGCTAATTGTCAGGGTGACAGCTAACCCTGGAGAAGGATTCCTTGACAAGATGATATCCCTCATCGAAGGGGCAAAGCGGCAAAAGACTCCAAATGAGATTGCCCTGAATATCCTTCTCATCAGTCTGACCGTGATCTTCATCTGTGTCTGTGCCACCCTGTATGCATTCTCGCTCTACAGTGTCAGGGCGGCGGGAACAGGGACGGTGGTCAGTGTCACAATCCTGATTGCTCTGCTCGTATGTCTTGCTCCGACAACTATCGGCGGACTTCTCAGTGCTATCGGAATTGCAGGGATGGACCGGCTCATCAGAAGAAATGTGATTACTACTTCAGGGCGGGCCATCGAGGCTGCCGGAGATGTTGACGTCCTCCTTCTTGATAAAACCGGAACGATCACTCTTGGTAACCGTGAGGCTGTAGAGCTCATTCCGGTTGATGGGACAGAGATTTCAGAACTCGTTGAAGTTGCACAACTCGCATCCCTTGCTGACGAGACTCCGGAAGGTCGAAGTATTGTTGTTTTAGTCAAAAACGAGTATGGGCTCCGGGGAAGGACAGTCGGTGCTCATGATGACTCTCCGGAGATGCAGTTTATTCCATTCTCAAGCCACACCCGGATGAGCGGTGTTACCGTAAGCGGCAGAGAGATCCGAAAAGGGGCAGCAGAAGCCGTCTACAATTATATGAAAGAGAAGGGGACTCAGGTATCTGATGATCTCATCTCTAAAGTAGACGAGATATCGAGGGCCGGGGGAACTCCGCTGGTAGTAACCCGGGATGGAAAAGCCCTTGGTGTAATCTACCTGAAAGATATCGTAAAAGGAGGGATAAAAGAGAGATTTGCTCAACTTCGTCACATGGGGATCAAGACGATCATGATAACCGGTGACAACAGTCTTACCGCTGCAACTATTGCTGCAGAGGCTGGAGTTGATGATTTTCTGGCCGAGGCTACACCGGAGAGCAAACTTCGTCTCATTCGTGAGTATCAGGAAGGTGGGCGTCTCGTTGCCATGACAGGTGATGGCACCAATGATGCCCCGGCCCTTGCACAGGCAGATGTTGCTGTTGCTATGAACACCGGTACACAACCGGCACGCGAAGCAGCAAACATGGTTGATCTTGACAGTAACCCGACCAAACTTATCGAGATTGTGGAGATCGGAAAGCAACTGCTCATGACCAGAGGAGCCCTGACAACGTTCAGTATTGCGAATGATATCGCGAAATACTTCGCAATTATTCCTGCAGCATTTGTCGGGACATACCCTGCCCTCGCTGCTCTCAATATCATGGATCTCCATCAGGCTATCCTTTCTGCCGTGATATTCAATGCTCTCATCATCATCGCCTTGATCCCCCTTGCCCTCCGGGGAGTTACCTACAAACCACTCTCCGCGGATGAAGCACTGCGAAACAACATCCTCATCTATGGAGGTGGCGGAGTCATCGCTCCGTTTATAGGAATAAAGATAATAGATCTCATTCTGGTTCTGACAGGCATGGGATAAGATAATGGATGATGGCCGACCCGATCCTGATCTCCTCCTCTCTCAAATTCAGAAAGAAGAGACGAGAGAAAAGGCAGGAAAACTCAAAATATTTCTCGGGTATGCAGCAGGTGTAGGGAAGACCTACGGGATGCTCAAGGCTGCACATGAGCGGTTTGCAGAAGGGATTGATGTCAGAATCGGATATGTGGAGACTCACGGAAGACCTGATACCGATGCCCTGATAGAAGGACTACCGATCATCCCGCGTGCAGAGATTCCATACAAATCAACAATCCTGTACGAGATGGATACCGATTCTATCATCAGGGCTCATCCGTCCCTTGTCCTTGTTGATGAACTGGCTCATTCCAATCCTCCTTCATTTAGGTATACAAAGCGGTACCAGGATGTTGAGGAACTATTAGCAGCAGGAATCGATGTGTACACTACACTCAACATCCAGCATCTTGAGAGCGTACGCGATGTTGTTGCGAAAATTACGTCAATAATCGTTCATGAAACTGTCCCGGACCGCATCGTGGACATGGCAGACGAGATTGAACTCATGGACATTCCTCCTGCAGAATTGAGAACAAGACTTGCAGAAGGAAAAGTCTATGTTCCTGATATGGCTACCCGTGCTATTGAACAGTTCTTCAATGAAGGAAATCTCTTTGCTCTTCGTGAACTCTCTCTTCGCAAGACTGCAGACCGGGTTGATACCCAGATGCTTGAGTACATGCAGACCAGATCAATTCCAGGTCCATGGCCGGTATCTGAACATCTTCTCGTCTCTATCGGTCCAAGTCCTCTTTCTGAAAAACTTGTCAGGACTACAAAACGTCAGGCCGATCGGTTAAACACCGACTGGAGAGCCGTGTATGTTGAGACGCCAATGCATCACCGGTTATCATACTCTGCAAAAGAACAGATCTATAAGACTATTAAACTGGTAGAGAGTCTTGGAGGGAAGACAGAGACGATCTTCGGACTCAATATTCCTGATACCCTGATCGAGTATGCAAAAAAACATAATATTACCCGAATAGTAATCGGTAAAACATTGAGATCACGATGGAAAGAACTCATATTCGGGTCGATCGTGGATCAGATGATCCACAAGAGCGGAGAGATCGATGTGTATGTGATCAGCAGTAGTGATGAAAAAAGGGAGAGTATTTCGTATTCTGATGACTCAATCCTCCCGGTAACACTACCAGGAAAATATCTTGAAAGTCTGATCCTTGTTGGCATTGTCACCATCTTCGGAGATGTTTTGAAGAATTACATCTCACAGACAAATCTCATTATGTTTTATCTGATGGTTGTGGTGATGGCAGCCTTCAGAAGGGGGTTATATCTTGCAGTTTTCACATCAATTATCGGCGTTCTGATGTTTGATTTCTTTTTAGTCCCTCCTTATTACACCTTCAGAGTATCAGACACACAATATATTATTACATTCTTTGGCATGATCCTGGTTGGGACAGTTATCAGCATCCTGATCTCCAAAACTCAGGATTATGCAAAATCAGCTCATGCCCGTGAACAGGAGAATGCAGCTCTATACAGGCTTGCAAAAAACCTTGCAGGGGCATCTGATCTAAAATCAGTATTATCTGCGGTAATTCTCAAAGTTGAGGAGAATTTTAACTGGCAGGCAGTCATTCTCAATCCACATAACAACTCCCTGATGGTCAGCAGTTCATCCCACAATCTCCATATTACCGATAATGAGATTTCAGTTGCACAATGGGCATTTTCAAAGAATGATATTGTCGGGTACGATACAGATACTCTTCATGCCTCGCGGTTGCGTTTTATTCCAATCAGAAGCAGAAAAAAAGTCCTGGGAGTCCTCGGAGTAAAACCTGAAGAGGTTGAAGGTGTTATCTCTCCGGAGGAGGGACGGATGCTTGAATTGTTTGCTGATCTTACAGGACTTGCGATTGAACGGTTTGGAAAGGGATAATGATACCCATTATACAGACTGAAAATACCAGGCAGGTAAACATTTTTTAAGATCCGGGATGGGGATTGAGAGTCAATTGAATTGCAGATGAGCTATCCCAAACTATCTCCGCAATCCAGAGATCAACGGTTTCAGTTCTATTCTCTTTTGGATTCCATCTCAAATCGGCAAGTTCCACTCTTGCACCTTCATGAGCTTTGTTCATACTTGATGAGAGCATCTCCCTATCTTCATAATTAAAGAAATTTAATAGATCTGTTGTCGTTTTTAGCCCATTTTCATCCATAAATAATTCAATACCTGCAGTATTGGCAAATTGTAACTGTTCGTCTTTGAAGATACATATCGGCATCGGTGACGATTCTACAATAGTACGAAATCTCTCTTCATCTCTCTGGAGTGTCGATTCTCGTACTATATTTCTCCAGATCATAATAGCCAGAACAATGAGAAGAATACTGAAAAATGCACGATTCGCCAGGGCATAAAATTCAGACATGTCCCGGGGTGAAAGAAGATAACCAATCCACAGTAAAAAGATGGAAATCCCACTGACTACAAAAGGGCCATTCTGGTATCTGATATACAGAGTCATCATTATTGGAATAAAGTACAGGATTCCGGTCATTAAACCGAGGGGAGTAGAAATGTCAGAGTAAAAGATCAGGATGATGAATATCAGAATGAGGGATACTATCTGGACTATGTTTTCTTCTGGTTGAGTTATGTTATTTGAAATGGCCATGATAGATCCTTGATTCTAATAGATAAAACGTTGATGATCAGAATTTGGGGGATATATGTAGTACATATTAGTCATGCTGACATTTTATACCTGATTTCTATTTATCTCCATGAAACTAAAAAAATTGATAATATAACCCTCTAATCAACAGGTCACCTCAGGATAGCGGTTTCTCCCATTATTACCGTCGTACTTATGATAATCCGCTTAACAGTTCTCAGATCATTGATTCACATAAAACTTCACAAAACCGTGAATCGTGATGAATCTTCAAAATAGAAAGATTAAAAGAAAATAATGCAATACCGTCCAAACATTAAATTCACATCTCAAGCCTGGTCACTACACCATGAACCCGATCTGGTGGTAGCCGGTAATACTGGACAAATGACGGAGATAACCGCTTAATAACGGAATATATTTTCCAGATGATGTTATTGGTTACGATCTCTTCCATCCCGTAAAAGACTGTGGTTTCTTCGATTCCCACTTGTCTGATGATAGAAAGAAGGTGAATAACTTGCATGTATCCATATTGGATAGAAAGATATCGCAGCCCGGGCCTGATCTCTTTGAGATGCCAACTCACACCGTATGCCTCTTCTTTTGGTTGAACTGAGATAATTACATTCTCTTTGTAAATAATCCCGTGAATGAACATAGTCCTGGTCATGTAGGCAGGGATATGATCCATCGACTGGGCAAAAAAGATTGCAGTTCCTGGTAACTTTGGATAATGAATATAACGATCCTCAAACTTCTTGATGAAAACACCGTTATCCATCGGGTTGAGACCCCGGTATAGCACTTTCTGTCCCTCGGTAAAAATAACAAAGATCGAGAACGGAATAGCAGCGATCACCAGCGACCAGTACCCTCCGACCGGAATTTTATGGAGAAGTGAGAGGAAGAAGAGGAGGTCCACACAGGTTACGAATATTGAGAGAATAACCGGGACTATCTGTCGTTTATACAGGAATATTGTACTCATCATAACCCCGGTGATCAGCATCGTTCCGCTGACTGCAATACCATATGCAGCAGCGAGACGCTCTGATGAACCAAATATGATAAGCATGAAGATAACCGCGATGCACAGTCCCCAGTTGACAATATTAATATAAATCTGGGTTCGCAGTTCTGATGAGGTATAGTCAATAGGAAGCCTTGGGAGGAGATGGGTATTGATTGCCTGATATATTACTGAGAAGATACCGCTAATGACAGCTTGGGATGCGATGATTGTCGCCATGACGGTCAGGAACAGGAAAGGAATGTAAAGAATTGCAATCTCGCTTATGATCATCCCAAAGAACGGATTTCCGACCGGGCCGTTTCTGATGAGAAATGCTCCCTGACCCAGGTATACCAGCGTCAGTGCAACAAGGACAATGAGCCAGGCCCACCGTATTGGTTCCCGTCCGAGATGGCCCATATCTGCAAACAGAGCCTCTCCCCCAGTTGCACACAGAATTATAAGTGAGAGCGAGAGGAATGCTATGCCGGGATCCTGAAGTATGAAAAGGAGAGCGTGAGTTGGACTTAATGCAAGAATGATTTCAGGGGTTCTTATGATCGATACAATACCAAAGACCGCAAGAGAGGTGAACCAGATGATCATGATGGGTCCAAACGTCTTTCCCACTTTGTCAGTTCCCTGCTTCTGGAACCAAAACAGACCTATTGATATAAGAATAGCAAGTAGTACAAGGGTTCCCTCTTCAATATCAGACCAGCCGGGAATGAGTTTGATACCTTCTACAGCTGAGAGAATACTGATAGCAGGAGTGATGACACAATCACCTATCATCAGGGAAACCCCGGCAAAGGTGATGATGGTTACTGCCAGAATACCGTATTTACTCTTGACCATGGGAAGCAGGAGTTCCTTGAGCACAATAGTCCCACCCTCCCCATTACTGGATAGTCGCATCGCGAGAACGGCATACTGAAGGGATACAAGGATGATCAGTGTCCAGAAAATTAGTGAGATTGTCCCAAAGATATGAGCCGGGGTTGGCTGTACAACCAGATACAGGGAAGCGAGAGTATATATTGGACTTGTCCCGATATCACCGAAGACCAGGCCAATTGATTTTAATATGGATGGAAGCGGTGGAGGCTGAAGCATAAACATCTCATTATTTCTATCAAAGAGATAAATGAACTCTGGTCTTATACCCGGAATATCAGTGTAGTCAAATCATTATTCAGGTTCAATATCATAACATTGAATTCCATCTCGATAGTAATATCAATATCTATCAGAAATAAAAAATAGAGATACATTATCTCTTAATCAAATAAATAAGAATTATACATTGCCAGAAGTAAGACGGGATCTCTCCGGATCAGGAGAGAAAGAAACGATAGAATTCGGAGAATGGATGAGATCGTCACTTTCAGAAATGCCACGTGAGACTCCGATGATATGAGTGACTTTCCTGTCAGGTCCTGCGATCAGCGATATCGATTCTTCAACATCAATAAGATGTCCATTACGATGTTTGAGGATGATAAAGAATCGCCGATATCGTGCAGAATCATCACCTGATTCAAATGCCCTGATCTGCTCTTCCAGTTTTATGGAGCCCATATCTTTTTCGGCATAAACATCCCGGGAGTAGAGTTCATTCAGGGAATGACCTACAATCTCGTCCGGATGATATCCCCTGAGTTTCATGATGGATGGGCTGACATAGGTAAAAACCAGGGATGTAAGATCCAAGATCCAGATAACGTCCCGGATGTTATCTAAAATCAGTCGTAAATATGCTTCACTGCTGGCTAGTTCCAGATGGGTATTCTTCTTTTCGGTAACGTCACGGGATATCCCGATGAACTCAACAGCACCGGTCTCTTCATTTCTGGTGGTGTGAGAGATGATATCATTCCAGATTACATCGCCGGTTTTTGTTAGTATTTTTAATTCATCAGTGTAATATCGCGTAATATTTGAATCGAGAAATTCCCGGTGGCGATCAGCACATATTTCTAGAAAATATGAGAGCATATCTGGAGAAATAATCTCATCAACACATTTCTGACAGATCTCTGAAGGTGTCCAGCCAAGCAATCCGGTAACTGACGGACTTATATACCTGAATACCCGGGATACAGAGTCTATGATCCAGACAACATCCTTGACAGACTCAGCCAGTACCCGGTAATGATGCTCACTTTTTTGTAATTTTTTGGACATCTCAAGATGCAATGAAATATCTCTCGATACTCCCAAAATCCGGATTATCTCTCCGGAAGAACTTTTGATAAAGGTGATGGCAGCATCTGTCGGAATTATTCTCCCATCTACAGCGATATACTGGATTCGAAGCCTGCAGTATGAAGGAGTTCTCCGCTCTGCTTGAGACTTTATATAATAGGGGAGTTTAACTCTCATCCGGGTATATGATGCCTGTGTCATTATATCCTGGGGATGAATATTCAGAACTACATCAGGACGATACCCTAAGAGGCGTTCAATTGAAGGGCTGACATAGGTAAACAAACATCCTGATGGGTCCAGTGTCCAGATGACATCCTCGGTGTTATCGGCAAGCAACCGGTATAACTCTTCACTTTTGCGGATAGATTCCTCGGCTTTTTTCTGTTCGCTAATATCTCTAATAACGGTTAGCAGACAGTCCCGGCCGGATACATGAATAATACTTGAAGAACAGGATGCATCAATAACATCACCGGATTGCCTGCGGACCTGTAATTCATATCGATGCTGACCAGTTGTACTTTGAATGATTTTTCTGATGAGATTATCCCGAAAATCAGCTGACTCAATAAATCCAAGACCTATAGAACTCTTTCCAATAATGTCATTCCATGAATAACCGATCAATGTACAGTATGCCGGATTTGCTTCGAGTATCTCTCCGGTGGAAATTTCCCGCATCACAATCCCGTCTGGTGATGCATGGAATGCAAACCCGTATTTTTCCTGAGCTATTTTGAGTGCTTCCTCTGACCTCTTCTTTTCAGTAACATCAGTACAGATGATCGCTATCTGATTTGGGGCCTGAAGAAGTGATAATCCGAGAATGGTTATCTCAAACCAGAAGCCATGCTCATCCTGGACAGTTATTTTTTCCGGGTTTTCGAATGAAAATGTATCGAGTATCTGTATCAGATCATCATGTAAGAGTAGAGAAAAGTGAAGAGCACTGATATTTTTTCCAATGCATTCGTGCAATGATGTCATGAAATGCCGGACTGCTGCTTTATTCAGATACTGGACTGTCAGATTTGGTGTAAGGACAAGGATAAGATCTGAACTAATATCCATCAGACTGTATTCAGATATTTTTTTGACAAGCAGGTACTTTTTCGCACGTCCAACATCGAGTTTCCTCACTTTTCCAAGTATCTCCAGTGAGTCTAGATGCCGGGCTACAGTATGCCTGTTCATCCCGGTTATTGAAGCAATCGCTGATATGGAGATACAGACATCCTCTCCTTCCAGAGAATGAAGAATTTGAGTCCGCTCTTCTTCAATTTGGTGAGTCATGGAACTATTCGAGATTAGATATTCAGAATGTTCACATCGATGACAGTCCGACTGAATTAGGAGTTAAATCTAAGAATATATGAGACTATCGATTTATCTTCTTCAGAAAATATCGGATTTGATTGGTCAGAACCGAGAAAAAAGAGGACGATACTGCATGAAACAGCCCTATCATCGGTCCTGCCCTGGGCCCCCAATGGGGTTTTTATTGACCCATGTCCCGTAATAGTCCGGGAACATCTATCCAGATAACAAGTTCGGTCTTATCTGATTCACGATCTCCACCATTATGCTTGATAATTCCGAGAATATATTGCGAATCTGTTCCCTCATTGATCTTCTTGTCTATCTGGGATTCACGAATCGAGAGGACTGTTGTTACGTCGTCAACTAAAATTCCAGTCTTTCCTTTAGTCACCGAACTGTCAATGACAATTATTCTTGACTGTTCAAGGGTGGCAGTTGAGGATGTAATACTCATCTTAGCTTTGAGATCGATGATAGTGGTGATCTCCCCCCTCAGATCGATAATCCCCTTGATATACTGACCACTCCCGGGAAGTGGTGTGATCCTGGTATATTCCACGATCTCTTTCACATCAAAGAGGTTGATAGCGAATTTGTCATTGCCCAGAAGAAATTCAACGATCTGAATCTCTTCTTCCGTCTCTGATATCGCTTTCCTGGAATTCTTCGAGAGACCTTCAGTTTCACTCATGGAATTATGCTACCTTGAACTTGACAATCTCACGCGAGATATTCTCCACAATACCGACTACACCATTCATAATCCGTCCCACCTCATCGATTGAAGCACTTGCCTCCTGTGTTGCCGCAGCAGCATCACCTGCTTCATGCGAGGTGTTCTGCACAAGATTTGAAACCTCCTGGATACTGGCAGTCACTTCTTCAACCGATGCAGCCTGTTCTTCAGATGCAGATGCAACCTCTACTGTATTACGGTTAATATCTTCAATAGTGTGTGCAATCTTATTGAAAGCTCCGAGTGTCTGTTCAAGTGCTGAACTGCCATCCTGCACTGCTCTTGTGGACTTACCCATCGCCTCGGTTGCCAGTTGAGCCTTTGTCTGAAGTGCTGCAATCATATCCTCAATATTTTCGGCCGACTTTCGTGAGTCCTGGGCAAGAGATTTTACCTCGGCTGCAACAACGGCAAATCCTCTCCCTGCTTCTCCTGCCCGGGCTGCCTCAATTGCTGCATTGAGAGCAAGCAGGTTGGTCTGGTTGGCAATGTCTGATATCAGCCGGACGATCTTTCCGATCTCATCCATCTGTGTGTTGATACCGGTTACTATGGTATCAACCTCCCTGGCAGAGGTGGTGATATCTTCCATCGCTTTTTCAGATTCATGTGCAAGACTGATACCCTCTTTAGCCAGACTATTTGCTTCATCAGAGGCAATGGAGACTGACTCTGCCTTCTGCGACACAGCACTGACCGTTACATTGAGGTCCTCCATCGCTTTGAGTACCTGTGAAATACCGTCTTCTCCCTGATCAGCATTCTGACTGACCTTTCCGGCACTAGTTGCAATCTGCTGTGCTCCGGTAACCACTTCTTCAACGCTGACATGGGCCTCTTCAGCACTGGTTGCAAGATCATTGACATTTTGAGTGATCATGTGTATCACATCACAAACACTCACTCCAATATGGTTCAGTGCGTTCTTAAACTGAATCCAGTCTCCTTTGACCTCAAGGGAAGAAGAGAACCGGGCCGTGAAGTCATACGAGGCGTAGTTCTCACAAACCCGGAGCGATTCGTCTATCGGCTGAATGACACTTTCAAGAGTCCGGTTAAATCCTTCCACGATCTTTTTGAACTCTCCTTTGTGCCTTTCAATATTTGCACGTGCCTTCAGATTCCCGTTTGTTGCATCATATGCCAGGTCATTTGAATCCTGTATCAGATTATACAGAGCGGTAATAAGGGTTGATATGCTTGTGTTAATCTCCTCAAACATCACTTCTGCTTTCTCTGAATACTGATCTGAAGCCGTCATCTTCAGATTCAGATCAAAATTGCCGTTGCTTAACTTCACAATATTTTCTGAAAGACGAGCCACCTCTTTCTGTAAAAACTCAATCAGCCTTATCTGTTCGGTCAGATCCTGTACAGTCTCAACATACCCGACAGTTTCTCCGCTGGCATTAACAACCGGTGCAGTGGTCTGTTTATTCGAAGCACCCATCCATTCAAAGAAGGTCTCATTCTTTCCGGTTGTTCTGAGTTTATGGATACCGCATTCATTCGTCTTGCAGATATTGGCATTAGCTGTGTAACATGGCAACCCGTATGCAGATTTACGATCCTGAATAACCCGGTTATTCATGAGAATCTTCTCAAAAGGTTTATTCATGTACGTCCATTTCATGTCATTATCGGTGACATGAATCGGAAGAGGCACAGCATCAAGGATCGATTCATAGTATGCGATCAGGTTCCTCTGTTCAGTCAGGTCGGAGAATATTTCAAGGAACTTGATCACTTCGCCTTTTTTATCTAGGATTGGTACATAGACATACGCTAGGTGACGGATTCCTGCCGGGGTATCGGCGATAACTGCTCCAGAAACAGGATTTTTACTCTGGAGACTGTCCTTTACCGTTCCGCCATTACGCTCAAGAACCTTGAGATCACTCAGTCTCATATTTGTAATTTCTTCATACCTATACCCCATAATTTTTGTAAACGCGGGATTAACGTCAGTGATCTTCAGATCAGGTGTCATAGTAACGATTGCATGAGGATTCTCGTGAATAAATTTCGCAATCTCATCTTCGTATGCAACCTGATCCGAGACATCAAGGTACATCGCAACCATGCTGGCTACAATACCATTCGCATCCAGTATCGGGATATACGTGAAATCAAGCGTCTTAACCGCCCAGCCGAAATCAACAACCAACCTCCCTTTTGAAGGCTTTTTTGATATGATTATTTCTTTTAGAGATTGTCCATCCCTCTCCAGTATATTGAACTCCTGCAGATTCATAACGAGGAGTTTCTCTTTTGAAACCCGGGATAAATCCTGAAAAGCTGGATTGACAGAGAGAATATTACCGGATGTATCCATACTCACGATGGAAGCTGGGTTTTCAGAGATCAATGAATTCGATTCGTTGACCTTCTGGACGAGCTCGGTGAGATCAGCAAAGATATCATAAATCAGAATAACTTCACCATCAGCATCAAAGACCGGGACATATGAATATTGCATATTTTTGATCCCATTTGGAAAGTCAACGATGATCTTTCCGGAAACTGTTTGTTTAGTCCGAAGTGCATCCTGCACTGTCGGTCCATCCCGTTTGATGATCTTAAAATCACTCAGACCTTTTCCTATCCAGTCCTCTTTTTTATATCCAGATATCTGTGAAAATGCAGGATTTACATCCGCTATAGTCATATCAGGATTCAGAGTTATCATTGCGTATGGATTCTGCGAAATAAGAGTTTCATTCTCTTCGACTCTGACCTGCCCGGTCATATCAGTAATAGTGCACATCAGACATTGGTTGCCTTCGTACTCGATCTCACTGAGAGATACTTTGGCAGGAAACAACTTCCCTTTCAGCGTCAGGTGATCATAATAGAACGTGACCGATCCAGTTTCATGGGCTTTTTGGAGAAGTCTGACACATTCGGCATCAGAATCCTTGCCATTCCTCTGCTTTGGCGGAGAAAGAATGGCCGGTGGTTTTCCAACAATATCAGCTCGACTGGAAGCGTTAAAAATCTGGAGTGTTGCCTTGTTGCAGTCAACGAATACCCCTTTTGGATCAATAATCAGCGTTGCCGATGGTATTGAATCGATGATCTTCTGAAGCGATGCAGTATCTTGAGAGCCGATAACGGCAGTATTTTTTTCAACCATGGTAGTACCTGACTGGTTCTGCAAACCCACCCATCCAGAATGGAATGGTAACACGAATTTTTAAATTCCTTACGCATTACCTGCTACATTAGAATGCGAACAAAGTATTTGTCAGACATAATTTCAACCTCAATTATTTCCGATGTGCTCTGCATTCTTAATAGTACAAATCTATTCTTTTATCGGGAGAATAGTAATAAAGATTGGTAATGGCGCCATTGCCAAAACGTTTAAGTAATAATTTTATGGGAAGTATAAAAATAGGCCCAACCTGACACATATGAAGATTTGATCCATGGTCTTGATCAGACGAGTAACTCTCAGAGAAATTGATACAGAGCCATCTGGCAGACCATTGTTTAGGTACCTTCAGAGAACCGGTACATCCCTTTCGGAACAGTAAGTTCAAACCGGGCTCCGATGTCTTTTTTTCCGGTCTCCCGTATAGATATGTTGGTGATTGAAAGGATCTCACGGGAAAGAAAAAGACCGATTCCTTTCTTTTCTTCATACTGCCGCTCAAATATCTTCTCTTTCATGTCATCAGGAATACCACATCCATTATCTTCAAACACAATCACGATCTCATGTGAGGAATGATAATACCATAACCGGATTTCGGTTGCCTTTTTCCCATGAAGAATAACATTTTCTGCAAGGGTGAAGAAGACATTTTCGAGAAGAGGATCTCCATAGATCTCGAGTTGATCAAGGGTTATATCCGTGACAAACCTGATAGATCAGTGTGAGATATCCCAAAGAGGAACGTTTGCTGGACGTTCTGCCATCGAGGAGAATGAAGTCCCAGGTTCAGATAATATTGAGCAAATTTTAGTGAATTTAAAATATTACCTGCAATTTTCTTCTCATTTTCGATATATTCCCTCGTAACATCATCTGCCTCCCTATTCCGCTCCAGCTCAATATATGCCGTGAGTGAGAAGACTGCATTCTGAATATCCTGCAATGTTACAGCATTCAGAAGGTTTAATTTCTTTCTTGATTGTGCCAGAGCATCGAGTGCCATTTTTTTATAGATATATCTCTGATAGATTCAATGTCACCAACAATTTTCCCATTTGTATCATACAATGGAGATGCAATTCCCCATAGATATGCCCCTTTTCCCTGATATGCCCCGACTATAAACGTCTCCGCAATTAGCCAGTTCCCGACTCTATTAACGGTATCATATTGGGAAAGGATCACCTCGACATCCTCAAAGATTATATCAATAAGAATTGGTCTTCGTTCTCCGTAAAATGGGAGAGAGTACTCGTGGTCGCTTTTTCCGAGAATATTCTCTGCCTGAACGCCGGAGATATCCTCAATTGCACGATTCCAGGCAATAACAATCCCTTTCTCATCAATTGCAAATGTCGAATCTGGAAGAAAGTTGATGATATCATAGAGACGCTGTTCGCTCTCACTGATCTTCTGTTCACTCTTTTCCAGATTCTCATAATTCTGACGTAGTTCTTCTTCAGATGTAGCGATCTGGTCATATGCAGAGATCAGATCAGACTCGGCTTTTTTCCGATCTGTTATATCTCTCCCTTCTGATATCAGGAGATTAACAGATCCGGATTCACTTTTTACCGGTTTTATTGAGAAGTCAAGATCTCTGATCCACCCGTTTACTGCTGAAAATGTAGTCTCAAATCGGACAAATTCACCACTCGAAGCTCTCTCAACAGCTTGTTTTATCAGATTCTCAATCTCTTTTGAGTGCTGCCACCAGACAGTCTCCCAGAAGAATTTTCCCTTTACAGCTGATTCTGTAACTCCTGCAAACTCCAATGATGTCTGGTTGGCATCAATCAGTGTACCCGCAGGAGATAAAAACCCGGTGAACTAGAACGTTTGATTAAAGATTGCATAATAGCGATCATGCTCTTCTGAAATCTTCCTGAAATAATACTGGATGAGCACGTACAGGAGAACGGTTGTCACTATGATGTAAGCAAACCCTTTGAATCTTGAGAGAATGAGAAATCTATCCTGATTACCCCCGGCTATAATGTAGGCAAAATTGTCGGAGAAATGGATCCAGAGAAGCCCGATGACAAGATACAGTACAGATATTCTGAGCGGGCCAGACTGGAGAAGTGCTTCAAGGCGTGGCAGCACCGGGAGCATGGTATATCCACTATGGTGAGTTGTGATTTATAAGCATTGGCCAAAATAGCAAATGTGAAGATCAAAAAAGAAGGGCTGGATAAGGTGAATTAAATTAATTCTCATAATTTCGGGAATGAATTCCGGTCAAGACTTCTCGTGTTGGCAGTGCCCCCGGAAACACCGTACAGGGTCACTTCATATCCTGCAGTATCGGTAGTATATGTCACCAGTTTAGGGACCAAACCATTGGTATCTGAAAACATGGATGGATTACCGTCGGTGAACTGTTTTTCCGTACTGTTCCATTCGGATCCCAGTTCATAATAAAAGTTGTATGACCCGGTCGGGATATCTCTGATTGTATGAGAATCCCCTCTCTTAATGAAGTATGAAACCAGGGGGACTTTCGATCCTGCAGTAGTAATAATAAATACGGCGTCACTGTTCAGGGAATTTTTCACGGTAAGATAGGCATCACCAGGAGGAAAGAATCCCCCGGTAAGTTTCGTACCGGTGAACGGAAGGAGAACAGGCCCGACAGACAGAGGAGTTAGTGTTGGCACTGGTGATGGCTTCTCTGTCACCTGACTTCGTGAAGAGATGGTGCCTTCTGGTGAAAGTCTGATGGGGGGAGTGTCATCTTCAGGTTCTACTATTGAAAACGAATTTACAATTTTGTTGTAAAACTCTGGAACCTTCTGATCGTTCTCTCCCAGGTAATAGATCAGATAGAATCTTCCATCACGAGAAAAGATATCTGCTCTTCCACTCATCCCTCTGCTGGTGACCTTATACTCATAACCGGGGAGCCCGTTTACCATTATATCATTGAGGAATTTGTATGTCCCATCTGCAGCCGTGGAGTTAACACTTCCCTGGATCATCAGATCTGTAATATCCCTGGTAAACGGAAGAGTTACTCCCAGGTTCTGGAAATCATATACCGCAACAGCGACCATATCAGTTCCTGACAGGGGTGCAAAGACCTGAAAATCAGGAACCACCGCTGTCAAGAGATCAGAGTCTGACTGCATCTGAAACTGATTCGATCCCATATATGTCAGACCGTCCACCCGAATCCAGTTCGAAGGGTAATCTACTTGAAAGTAAGATCCTGAATACGTGGTATACTGATTTCCGGAATCTTGTTGTGAAATGGCAAATGCATTCTGAGTAAGATAACCGCTCAGGTTCTGACTTACCTTTTCTGTTCCATTCCCGTCATCAGGAGACAGAAGAGCATAACAACCGGAGAACTGCATCATGACAAGAATCAGCACAACCCCTGTCCACATGAAACGATCCATGGCAGAACTGAATTCTCCAGGTTTATATGAATTTCCATACATGACCGTGAATACCTGAAAAAAGTATTATTCAAAGCGTTATATGAAAAAACTGCCGTTCAGTGCGTGATAATGTTAGAAATCAGCAAAATACCAGGAAAAAGATAACTGTAAGGTTTCATGCAGAAACACATGTGAACCTCACTCAATAATTTTACTGAACATGACTGTTGTTGATACTTATTGCCCATTCTTCTGGTTTAACCTCTTGACCTGCATCCTCTCAAGCAGGGCGATGGCAGTTTCTTCAACATGAATTCCTCCTATGTTTGCGGTATCTGACAGGATAACCACACCGACCTTCATATCCGGATTCCATGCAATATCAGCCTGATGAGCGTTTGTCTCTCCTGCTTTTTTCAGGATGATCGTCCCATCCCGGTTATGCAGAATATCCAGGAAGATCCCCTGCTCTAGAAGTAGAGGACCGGTTGAAGCAACTGCCAGGGGAGTATGGGTTTTTGCAATGGCACTTGACAGAGGTGTATCGATCAGTCCAAGTTCTGCTGCCAGGAACACCGCCATATCATCTGCATCAGAATGAATTCCTCCGGAAGAAGTCCAGAATTCGTTGAATCTGATGAGACGTGCCTCATCTGTCGGGTATGCATAGGCCCGGTACCCGGTTGCACGTCGGTCGAGATCATCAGACGACCATGATGCTCCGGTACTTGTCATCCCTAGTGGTTCTGTAATTTTTTCTGCCAGTAACCGGGAGTATGAAATATTCTCAGCCCGTGAGACTACATCCCCTGCTATTGCACCACCAAGGTTTGAATAGAGATACTGGTATCCAGGTGGGGCTAGAAGAGAACTGTTTATAATCTCCCGGTACGTATCATCGGCAGTCATCGTCTGGAAATACTGCATTGAGTCTTCGATCTGATCAGCCTCTGAATCAGCCGGGTTTATCGCTGAAAACTTTTCAGGTGTCCTTGGAAGACCTGAACGATGAGTGACAAGATCGATCCCGGTAATCTCGATTCCTTCCTCCCCGGGAAGTGCATACTCATCACCAAGCCATGAATTCACAGGAGCAGAGAAATTGTACCCACCATTCATCTCCGAATCTGCCATAAGAAGTCCGGTCATGGTTTTGGATACCGAGCCAATATCAAAGAGTGTGGTATTATCAAGTATTTTTCCAGTTCTTGTATCTGGCCCTCCGTATGAGTACCAGGTATATCCATCCCGGTCCACAAGGACCACCACAATACCTCTGCTCATGTTGTAGGTTATGAAAGGATTGATGAATGAATCAACCTCGCTTTTAGAGAGGCTGGAGAACTGTCCGACAACAGAGGTCTTCCATACATCAGGAGAGGGAAGAGCAGTTGAATGAGAGATCAGAAGAAGGATACTGAGAATAATAACATACATCTGACCATTCATGGAACCCACCTTTTGTGATGAAGTACACTCCCACTCACATATAGGTATGGAAGAGGAACACATGAGATCCGGATTACAGATAAGCAAAAAACCAACACAGAAGATATAATCCGGGATTCGAAGACAGTGCTCACACATGATCAGCAGGAGGCAGTCAGCACTCTGATCAGTTCAATTAGTACAGAGTTCAGTTCTACACCTTCATACCCTGCTGACAAGAGTCTATGGGAAAATCCGGCAGATATTATCCCTGCCATCAGGCACGTAGCCCGTCATATCGAGCAGGAATGGGCATTACACCAGTTTTCGGCTGGAACATTGAGAGATGGTATTGCAGCATGTTTCGGATATCGTGAATCCGGATTGAAAAACCTGGATTTTTCTGTCTAACTCTCCCATGACGGGAGGAACTGGAATTACATGCCAGACTTCAGAGCGTGATAGTTTGGCATGTATGATGAAGTGGTCAACCGGTTTACACAGGGCACAGATCAATAATAGAAGATCCCGAGCGTGAACAAAACTCAAAGATAAATACGACAGAATAGAACCTGAGTAGAACGATAATTTATCTCAATTTTTTCTGATTCTTGCAAAGGGAAGGATAAATCCTTCCCGGGGAGTGGTTTGCTGTTACATCGCATACATGTGAAAGTGGCATACCGTATATGAATAGGATGTCGCGGGAGTGTACCTCGTTCTGCTTCTGGTGGTGTTCATCAAATATCACTATCCTGGAGAAACAGGAATAATGAGATTATAAACGCGGTTACACAATATGCCAAATTCTCTTATTTTACTCAATCACAGGTATTTCCATGAGAGAGCACAGAATATCCGGGTCACTTGTATATAAGAAAGAAACAATCAGATAGTTGCATAAAACACCAGATCAGTAGTGATGAGAACGGAAGGTCAATAAAGACCGCCAGGACATCACATAATAGATGGGCAGACTCGGGCTGACTAATAAGGTAAAGGAAGGATTGTCCTTCCCCTGGATTGGATCGACTGTTCTTTCGGTTAGCGAATGAATCAGGTACCTGTCGCAAGAATATATGATATAATCAAACCAGAAAGGTTGAAATGCATTAGTGGTGGATTGGATACTGGGGAGTTCTGGTTAACTGTATTACACATATAGGCTGGATAGTATGGTTATGATGCTTTGTTTCAGGTACTCTGGCTTCAAATTATTACTCAATCATGAGATTCTCATGGAAAGAGTACTCACATTCTCTCGTGTCAGTATTTAAGATCAAGAAGTCCTATCGGTTGAAAGGAACAACCAACTGATTTTTGGTGCGGGCAGACTGGTAGGAAGAGCATGAACCAATATATAATACAAAACCCCATCCGGATTTGAGTAACAATATTAGAAGACGTCACAACAATCCGGATGAAACCATACAGGGAGTAACTAAAGAAGGATATCTGTCCAGCTCTGAAAAAAGATAATAAGGGTATCCAGACACTTGTTGTGCTCAGGATCTGATGACCTGACGAATTCTCAGTGCCCGATCAAAGGCATCGAGTGCTTCGTGGTATTTTCCCAGACGACTCAGAACAACACCTTTGTTGTTCCATGCACTGGAGTACTCGGGATCAATCTGCAGAGCCTGATCATATGCCTCGATGGCCTCGTAATACTTTCCCAGACGACTCAAGGCTACACCTTTGTTGTTCCAGGTAACGCCCTTCTTTTCGTGTGATTTTGCTCCCTGCATGGAAGTCTTTTCAACCAGGGTATCAGCCTGCCCATCGGGCTTTATCGCCAGATCCTGCGAACACTCTTCAAGAGGTTTCGCTGATATTTTTTCAACAGAAGGGACGACAGATGTAGAAACCTTGTCTGATGAGTCATCACTCGCAGTCACAGTCTCAATTGATACATCTTCATCAGGAACATCTACAGGTTCCTGTACCTGACTGGCTGAATCTAAAGAGGATTTTGAAGAGGATTCTGATGGCTTATCAAAGATCTCCCTTTCTTCTTCTTCCCAGGGATCCAGATCATCTAGTGCTTTAATCTCAAATAGGGAGTTAAAATCTTCGATATCATCATCTGGATTATTTTTGCATATGTTGCGTGAGCGATTGAATAAGAATCCCATATCTGGAATAGAACTTGTCATTCCTATTATAAGCAAACACTACGCATAGCAGATCAAATATCCTATAGAGTTGGTTCACCATTCGAACGAAGAAATAAGGTTTCCTGTGATCCAGGATAATTGAGTAATCAGAGATTATGTCTCGAGGAATGTTTTTTTCTGCTGGTTCGTCATGTTTTTAAGTTTCCTGTACGTAATGTCCTTTGCAATACCACTCACCTGAATAACGATACCTTTCTCCTTTACCTGGGCAGCACCTTTATCATGGATCCATTTGAGCTTTCCTTCTTTGTTGAAGATACGATATTCAACATCATATCTGGGAATTTTCTCTGTTATCCATGCAGAAAAAGAATTAAGGACACGATTTTTATCATCCGGATGTATCCGGTCGGTCCAGATTCTGGGATCAGCATAGAGTTCATCTGATGAAATTCCCCAAATCTGTTCGAAAGAAGGATTTACATACAGAACACGTTCCGGGTTCAGGGATGTAAACCAGAAGACCTCATCGACGTGCTCTGCAAGCTGCTTAAACCGTTCTTCGCTCTCTTTCAGACGTAACTCGGACATTTTCCTCTTTGATATGTCAGAGATGAACGAGTAATAGTACTGGGGATTACCTCGATCATCAGTGACCAGATGAACAAAAAGTTCAACAGGAATGCGGGTCCCATCCTTTCTGATATACTCTTTCTCATACTGAATAGGTCTGCCTGTGCGGTGAAGTTTTTTGAGCATGGAGAGTTCATGCTCTTTCCATTCACTAGGAGTGAGATCACGTGCCCAGTCCAGAGTTGACAGTTCTTCAGAGGTATATCCAAGCAATGCCTCAAATGAGGTATTACACATGCGAATCTGTCCATTGGGAAATGCAACCGCAAATGGATGAGAGGTATGTTCAACAAGATCAGCAAAAAAACTGATATTTTCTCTGCTGTGAATACGGATATTAGTATTATCAGGCTGACTGATCGGTATTATGGCAATAAGCCAGACATGTGATCTTCGTTGAGGGTGGTAAACCATGTTTCCGGTACACCTGATCAACTTGCCAGTTATAGATTTATCATCCAGATGCACCTCACACGATCCGATCTCCCGGGAGTCTAGAATATGCATAAGAAATGCACCAAATCGGGAGTGGTCATCTTCAACAAGGAAATTCTGAAACAGATGATCCAGTATCTGATCCTGCTTTTGGTGCAGAATTGTTGATACCTGATCATCAGACTCAATTATTATTCCCTTTTCATCAAGAGTCAGGTAGGCAAATGGTGCATGGTAATAGAGGTCCACATAATGCCGGAGTTCGGCCTCTATCTCCTTGATACTCTGCAGCAGATCTTCACCCCTGATCTCATGTTCATACAACCTGATGAGAAGATCATGATATGCATCATCCTTCTCATCTTTTGTATAAGCAGATTTTTTTTGGGATTGAAGACGTTGTTCTGCCCGCTTACGAAGATCAGCATCACTACAGATATTCAAGTCTGACGACATCCATTACCCACCCAGATACCTTCTGGGACTTACAATGGTAAGATGGTTTCTCTACGAAAGAGAGGATCCCATCTCCGGGATTTATATTAAAAAAAGAATAGATCAGGTTGTCATTGTGAGGAATGTGATAAAAAAATATCAGAATGTTGCCAGAATTACTCAGCAACAGCAACTAATACACGAAGATTGTTGGAAAGCCCTATAACAATACCGGTGCGGACCTTTCCATCGATGTAGCGGACAACAGGCTGATAAATACCCTTTGTAAGTTTCTTCTTCAGTTGGTAATATTCACTGGACTTTACCAGCACTTCGTGAACATTCTCCGGTTTAATCAATTCAGGACTCATTATTTACATTTCAGCAACGGAAAATAAAAACATTGTCAAATGAAATGAAACCGGATGACTCAAAAAAGAAGAAAAATTGGTCCATCTGAACGATGACCATCGGAGTAGAACTGACCTATTGAAGATCAGTACCTACCATACCTCAATCAGGCCTTTGCTTGTACCAGTAATGGATCTCCCACCACCAGGAGTGACCATAAAAGTATTTTCTATCCCTACAAGACCGACATCAGGCACACCTTTCTTGGGTTCGAGGGCAAGAACCATCCCTTCCTGCAGTGGTTCGTCAAACCCTTCAGCAATTACCGGAAGTTCGTCGATCCACAGCCCGATTCCATGCCCAAGGAAATTCACCCTGTGTTTTCCAAATCCCATGAAATTTTCAAGAAAAGATGAATCAAGTTCATGTATTACATCCCGGTAGATCTCTGAGGGAACTGCACCTGGTACAAGGCGGGTAACAACCTCATCCTGAATCTCAACACATTTCATATGGACAGATATGGCATCTTCAGGGATCGGGCCACCGAACATATAGGTCATCGTCTTGTCAGTCTGATATCCTTTGACCCCGCACCCGATATCAATATTTACCAGGTCTCCGGAGGTTAATCTTCTATCCCGACTTCCCATAAGGGGTGTTGACGGATGCAGACCATAAATCCCACCAGGAGAATTAATGCAGGTCGGATATATTGAGTTGGTTCCAAACCCGATCTGCCCGAGCAGCATCTCGTTGAACATCCCGAACCTGATGATCCCCTGATGTCCCTTCTCTACCATCAGGGAGAAGAGTTCACAGGTCAGTGATGCTTCATCAATACCCTCTCTGAGCATGCCAGGTACGCAATCTTCAAGTACCTCGCGATGAATCTCCCCTGCCTGCTCCATCAGAGCGAGTTCATACGGACTCTTCACTGCCCTCACTGCAGAAACCTGATCATCGACAGATCTGATATCAGTAAAAGGAAGATATTTCTGAATTCGGTTGAGTTGGGCGAGAGTCATAATCCCGGTTTCGAGATATACTGTTGATGGGAGTTGACCCATCCCGGCAGCGATATCCCGGTAACTCCTCATCTTCCTGATATCCGGGAAAAGTGACTCATCAAGGGCTCGTTCATAACTCTGTCTGACCCAGAATACAGCATCGCTTCCCTGGAGAATGAGCAGGATGCCATCCTGCATAGTTCCGGTGAAATAATATAATGGAATTTTGCCTACGATAGCCGCGATCTCCCAGTCCGGACAGGATATATCCATACGAGCCCGGAACCGGGTTAACCGGTCAGTAAGTTCGGTCAACGGGACCTTCATGCGGTATAGAATTGGGGTGATACTGACTTAACAGATACGAATCATGTATATTCTCCTATTCATCTCTTCCTATCCTGTACCTCCCATCAGGTATTACCATCTCAAATCCGGCTCTCTTTCCTGGTATCCCGTTCTCAGTAATTATGATAGATATGATGGAAAGGATCTCTCTGATCAAAAAGAGCCCTATCCCGGTATTCTTGCCAACTCCACATGAAAAATTCTTACTTCTCATCAAAAGAGACGCCTGATCCATCATCGGCATAGATCAGATGAAATCCATCGGACTCACCACGGCCATCAATGGTGATCTATGTGATCTATGTGATCAGGTCGCCATGTCTCAAGGATTTATCAATGAGATTTAAGAAGTCCTTTTCCAGAAGCACGTCAGCAAATACGAATAGGGAATCGATATTGGTTACCAGACTGGTTGTCACATTTGCATCTCGATATAGGGAAAATATGAGGTATACAGGTCAGGATCTACATCTTCTCTTGTGCTGGCACCGGAAATTTTGGAATAATAATTCTGTTGATCAAGGGTAGATGTGAGTCTGCTCAGATACCGTGAGTCAAACCATATGAGAGAATGCATCGTTCCCTGTGCTGGTCTCTCATAAGAATCGGTCAGGATGGGCTCACTTGGGATTAGAGCATCATGATCGCCAAGACTGATTTTTTCATCTAGTCCGTTAGATCCAAGAAACTCTGATTGATAATTCGTTGAAAGGTATGAATTCTATGGATTCTGAACATATTTGTAGGAATCATTCCATCCTGAATACCCGCGAAGGAGATGATCCATGACCTGGAGATCAGTAGCGATCTGTTGATAACGACTCTGTAAGATCTTGGATACCAGTTCATTTTCAAGAGTTTTGTATTATGAATCCAGATAAAAAACGCATTGCTAACAAATAAAAGAATAATGAAAATAAAACCAGTGGCTCTCACAATCAGAGACTTGATTCTGATATTCATCCCTACCACTATTCTTACAACACATCATTCGGCATATAAAAATATGCCATACAATACTTCGATCAGATTTTTCAATAGATATTGGTGATCAATGAGAATGACTGATATGAGCGATATTTTTTAATTCGAAGAGAAAATTCAATTCAGTACTATAGTCACATAAAAGATCGGCGCTTTTAGCCGCCTATCATATCCATGGAACTTAAGTTCTATGAAATATAATATAATAGTTGCGTTGTGTGACATATATTATAGGTGGTTTCTATGGACTCTCAGGCATTGTCAAAAATACTTACTCATCTGAAAAATGGAACCCTATCAGATGAACTTATCTTGCAGAGCACTTTGACAGATGATCCGGTCCTCACCGAAAAGATTCATGAACTTAAATGCGAGTTTGAAGCAAGAGAACAGACCTGTAAAAGGATGGAGGCGGTCTTTGGATCAAGTCCGCAACCGATTATCATCACCGATGAACAATACAAAATACTATCAGTAAACCCCTCATTTATCACTATGAGTGGTCTCTCTGAAGGAGATCTGATAAATCAGCCACTCAGTGAAGCGATACCATCCATTTATCAGACTGCAGTATCAGAGGTCTCGGGTCAGGATTCTGATGGTTCCGGATTTATCGCCATAGACTTTCCTGCAGGTAGAAAAGTCCTTGATCAATATACCATCAGGGTTCCCTGTGAGAAGGATCAGATTAATGAGATCATCCTGATCTTCAAGGATATTACCATCCGGGTTTCAGCACAGGATGAGGCAGAGCAGATAAGACAGAAACTGCTTCACGACTATGGCGAACGGGTAAAAGAGCAGAAATTGTTCTATTCAACTGCATCACTCATTCAGGATGATTCACGTCCTGCTGATGAAGTTCTACTAGATATTGTCCAGTTGATTCCTCCAGGATGGCAGTATCCTGATATCACAGCCGCTTCTATCAGGTATGATTCTGCAATGTACTCAACTGAGAATTATATCGAAACCCCATGGATCCAAAGGGCACAATTCAGGACTCAGCACGGGGTTGACGGTTCAATATCGGTAGTATACCTACAGGAATGTCCATCTGAACATGAAGGGCCGTTCCTCCTTGAAGAGCGGAATCTCATTAACTCACTCGCAGAGATGCTCAAAACATTTCTTGACAGGAAAGAGAATGAGCAGGAACTGGCAACCCGGATGCATGATCTCGGTGAGAGAGTGAAAGAGCAGAAACTCTTCTACTCAACCGCATCGCTCATCCAGGATGATAGTAAGGATGTTCCGGAAGTACTCCAGAAAATTTCTGAACTGATACCTCCGGGATGGCAGTACCCGGAAATCACCGCTGCACAGATTACATATGGAGGAAATGTCGCAAAATCACCAACCTACCTGGAGACACGATGGAAACAGGAAGCAAAGTTCAAGACCAAATCTGGAGGAGAAGGTGTCATCTCGGTGGTATACCTTTCAGAGCAGAAACATGAGTATGAAGGGCCATTCCTCCTGGAAGAACGAAATCTAATCAACTCGCTTGTCGAGATGCTAAAAACATTCATCGATAGGAAAGAGAATGAGCAGTTGCTTGAAATCAGGATGCATGATCTCGGTGAGAGAGTTAAAGAGCAGAAACTTTTCTACTCAACCGCATCGCTCATCCAGGATGACACAAAAGATGTCCCTGAAGTACTTCAGAAGATTGCAGAACTTATTCCCCCGGGATGGCAGTACCCTGAGATCACGGCAGCACAGATAACATACAGGGGAAATGTCGCAAATACAACATCCTATGTTGATACCAGGTGGAAGCAGGATGCAAGATTCATAACCCGGTCTGGAGAGGAGGGCATTATCTCTGTCGTGTACCTTAAAGAGTGTCTTGAGGAACATGAAGGACCATTCCTCCTTGAAGAGCGGAATCTCATTAACTCGCTCGCAGAGATGCTCAAGACGTTTATAGATCGCAAAGAGAACGAACAAGAGCTGGCAACCCGGATGCATGATCTCGGAGAAAGAGTGAAAGAGCAGAAACTCTTTTACTCAACTGCTTCACTCATCCAGGACGACAACAAAGATACCCTTCAGGTTCTGCATGAAATAGCAGAATTGATCCCTCCAGGATGGCAATATCCCGAGATCACCGCTGCTCAGATCTCTTATGCCGGGAAATTTGCAAAGACTTCCAATTACCAGGAGACACGATGGAAACAGGAAGCAACGTTCAGGACAAAAGGAGGCACAGAAGGAGTAATCTCAGTTGTCTATCTCAAAGACTCTCCTGAGGAGCATGAAGGGCCATTTCTTCTCGAAGAACGAAATCTCATCAATTCGCTTGCAGAAATGCTCAAAACATATCTAGACCGCAAGGAAGGCGAGCAGGAATTAGCAGAACTGGAGCACCTTAATAATACTATTGTGCAGCAACTCCCTATGCCAATTCTGCTGGTGGATGAGGAACAACACATCCGTGTCACTAATGATTCATACATCAGCCTTACCGGGTTCACCAGGGAGCAGCTCATCGGAACAAACCCCTGTGGAATAAAGGTTATTGAACACTCAGGAACCGGTCTGCGTGAACTGATCACCCATCAGAAACCCACGTACGGTGAACTTACAATTCAATTCCCTATCGGCTTGCGAACTCTTGAGCAATATGGGATCCCAATCCATAACAGGTCAGGAACACTGGAAAATTTCCTGATAGTGTACAACGACATCACTACAAGAAAGGAGAAAGAACAGGAGGTCGCCCGCCTGCTTGACGATGCCAGGGGGAAATCTGAAGCCCTTGCCAAAAGTGCCGAAGAACTCGAAGATGCCATGGCAAAGATGGCTGTCGGAGATCTTACCAGGATTACATCATCCTCAATAGATGATCCGCTTGCACGGATCAAGGAAGACTACAATACAGCCCTGACCGCTATCAATACAGTATTATCAGAACTTGAGGGATCAATAACGAGTCTTTCAGACACAGCAGGTCAGACATTGACCAGGACTGATGCCATCAGAGCAATAATTACCAGTGTTTTTGATCGTGTTCAGGGTTCTACTTCAGGTGCCAGGGAACAGATGAATCAGACTCTTCACATGTCTGAAGAGGTAAAAACCCTCTCATTATCAGTTGGTGAGATCGGCACAACGGTCGAGAGCCTTATGGGACAGGCAGAGCTCGCATCAAAGCAGGGAGAAGATGCGAAACGTCTTGGTGGAGAAGCTGAACAAAAGATGTCAGCTGTCGGAGAGATCAGTGCGAAGAGCATGGATCAGATCACTGAACTGAACACCCGGATGCTTGAGATCAATAAGATCGTCAGGATGATTTCTGATATATCAAGTCAGACGAACCTCCTCGCTCTCAATGCCGCAATAGAGGCCGCCCGGGCAGGTGAGCATGGACGTGGGTTCGCTGTTGTTGCACAGGAGGTCAAGAACCTTGCCGGGCAGTCAAAGGTCGCAACCGGACAGATTGAGGAACTCATCCACTCGATACAGAAAAGTTCTGGTGAGACTGTAGAATCCATTCAGCTCCAGTACACCGAGATTCAATCAGGTATCGATAGTGTAAGCCAGACCATCAGTGCTCTTGGCAGTATTACACAGGTAGTCGGAGAGATCACTGATGAGATGGCAAAGATAACCCGTGCAACCAGCGAGGAGCGTGAACTCATGGAGCAGGTTATGAAAGGTATCGATATACTCAGCAGTGAGAGTTCTGAAAACCTGGAACGGATGGTTGAGGTCTCTGCAAGCGTGGAAGAAGCAAGTACATCAACTTCAGAGATTGCTCATTCATCCCATGATATTGCAGACCTTGCCAGCCGATTGAGAGTTCAGGCAGACAGGTTCAAACTTCAGAAGAAGTGATAGAGGTAATCTCCCCGATTTCCCCTTATCGGACACAAGAATTATAGACTATCAATCCATACATTCGATAATGCACAGATCTATTTGGTCTCTCTTAATTATCGCAGTATTTTTGATATGTATGGGTGTTCTTCCAGCCAGTGCTGCAGATACCCTCTCCGGTGACGATACAAAGTTCATCACCGATGTAACAAAGGAAGGGCTCCCGTTACTGAGCTCAATTCCGGACATCATGAAGGATGGATTCTTCAACGGCAACGAGTCCACGCTTCAGACAGTGAACAAAGAGCAGACTGAAAAAATTGATGCTTTTGTAAAAAAGATCAACGAGTATAAACTCTCAGAGAAGGTTACCCCGGTCAGGAGCCAGTTCATCAACTCAACAGAGATCTTTAAGACAGATCTGACCGAGTATTCAACCCTCACCAACTCATGCGGTTCATGTGTTACCAAGATAAATGAGATGTACCCGAAACTTCTTGAAGAAGCAAACAAGACCGGCACTCTTGCCAGCAAGTTCGATTAAAAAAATTTATTCCGTAAATTCGATTCCTTTTTTTAAAAAACATGATCTGATCACCTCAGATCATGGCTTATCCTTCTTATCATTCAAGTTGGCGTGTCAGGGATTTGATAGCCTCTTCGTATGAAGAGATATCAGGTTTTAAGATAACAACAGGAATATCAACGATCCGCTCGATAAGGGCAGCCAGGATTGGAGCACAGATAAGTCCTGCTGCTCCCTCTTTTTCTGCCCGGACAGCAGCTACGATGCAATCTTCCATGGTGTGAGCCGGATATCCTTTGATCCGATATTTCTTCCCGTCAAGAGAGATCGTCTGATTGCCAATCTCATCAAGGAGGAACTTGGCAGCAATGATCGCAATTGTATCCTGGTCAAATGGCTCAAGTGCCTGGACGATCGCACGCACTGTGGAGAGGCGGGGGTCACGTTCACCGGATGTGATCTTATAGATGGTTGCAACGGGGATTTTTGCAAGCTCTGCTAGCTCTTTCAGGCTTATCTGCTTCCGATCCAGTGCCTCTTCAAGTGCCTGTTTAAACTCCTGTCTGAAGATTACCCGAGAGAACATACAATACCATTGTACCATTATTAGATATAATGTTTGTATTAAGCGCCACTTTTTCTTTAAAGTAGGCAAAAGCATCTTATTGCTAGTTGTTCTATCTTCCCCTATATGCCTGAAGATATTATTCATGAGATAACCATCCTTTCCGGCACAAATAGAAATGGAGTATCAGAGGGATTTGATGAGATTCGCATTAAGCCAGGGGATACCATCTCCATCGTTGGCCCGACCGGATCAGGAAAGAGTGCCCTCATCAATGATATCGAGATATTTGCCAGCAGGGACACAGTCACCGGCAGGCAGATTCTGGTGAACGGAGAGGTACCCCCTGAACATTTCATCAGGGATCCTGCAAGAAAGCCGGTGGCAATGATAACTCAGAATACACGATGTCTCTGTGATCTCACTGTTGAAGAATTCCTTCTTATGCATACTAAGTCACGGGGATATCAGGGTCAGGATCTGATTGATGAGACGGTTACTCTTGCAAACCAGTTTACCGGGGAGGCTATTCGCCGGAAGGTCAGGATGACACAGCTCTCCGGAGGGCAGACCCGCTCACTCATGGTTGCTGATGCTATTCTCATCTCAAATACCCCGATTATTTTGCTCGATGAAGTGGAGAATGCAGGAATTTTTAAAGACCGGGTTATCGAAGCACTACGCCAGTACCACAAGGCTCTGCTCTTTGTAACTCATGATCCTCTTGTTTCTCTCCTCTCTGACCGCCGGATCGTTATGCAGGATGGTGCAGTCGTAAAAGTTATCACTCCGAATGGATCAGAGCAGTCAGCTCTCAAGCAGATGCTTGCGTACGACGCTGCTATCGCCCGTGTCAGGGAGATGATCAGGGCAGGCGAATTGATCACGAATGCGGTTCCGGCCTGATCTGATGCGGCTTATCATAGTAGCCGGACCTCCTTCTACAGGGAAGACTGCAGTTATCAGACAGATCATCAGATCAATGCCCGAGCAACGGTTCGCATACCTGAAGATCGATGTTGTAGTTGCAACAGAGGATGAGGAACTCGCTGCCGAGTTCAACATTCCGACAAAGAAAGTCTATTCAGGAGATATCTGCCCAGATCATGCAGGAATCATGGTGATGGATGACGCTATCACCTGGGCAGCAGAACAGATCGCAGATTTTCTGATCGTAGAGAGTGCCGGGCTCTGTCTTCGTTGCACACCATATACCACCCAGTCACTCGGTATCGTTGTCCTCTCCGCCGTATCCGGAATTCATTCTCCAGTCAAGATGGCCCCGATGATAGCACTCGCTGATATTGCTGTGGTCACACGAATCGATCTTGTGACCCAGGCCGAAAAAGAGGTCTTCAGAGAGAAGATAAAAGGGATTAGTAACGGGATCGAGATCGTAGAGACGAATGCCATCCAGGGAACCGGGCTTCGGTTCCTGATCAGGGACATCAGTGAAGGGCCGGAGGTGACAGACTCAAAATCTATCACACTCAGGGGGATACCTCCACTGGGTGTCTGTACGGTATGTATTGGAAAGACATCTATCGGCTGGCAGAACCACTTTGGCGTAATCAGGAAACTTGACGGGGCTGATTACCTCTTTAGAGGTGAGTAACCTGACAGAAATATTTGACCAGGGGGAAAAGCAGACTGCAAAATCTTCAATCTGGACTCCACCCGGTCGGGACTGCGGGGCATGTGGACACAAATCCTGCATGGCATTTATGGATGAGATCTCTGCCGGTACAGCAAGGATGGTCGATTGCCCCTTTTATCAATCAGATTCTTCATCTGGTTCTTCATCAGACCTCCTACAACAAAGCATCAGCAGCCTTCCTCCTTCACGCAATCTGGAACAGATTCCAGATACAGATATTCTTGGAAATCCGCTAGATTTTATCCTTCTCCCGCTCCCGGGTGAATTTTCAGCACGAAAATTTCTGCTTCCCTTCAGGCCGGATATGGTTGAACGGTGGGAGATCAAGTCAGGCGACATCATCACCGGAAGACCGATGGGAGCAGGTTGCCCTGTGCAGCATGTGGTGCAGGTCATCACGGCAAGTAAAATCTCAGGACTTATCACCGGTCACGTAGTCGGTCCCGCATATTCCCGGGGGCGTGAGGTAAAAGATCTGGAAGCATACCACATGATTGGGTTTGAAGGAATCGCCATCCCTTCACGGAATGAGCCGGTATTTGGAAAGAGAATGCGATTTCTTCCCGGATTCTGTATGATGAACCTCGGCCACACTGGTGTCGTGAATATGGTCATGGGCACAAAGAACGGGCTCCATGTTCGGGTAGAGGATATCAGGATTTAATGAGCAGACTTGACGAGATCCGTGAGAGGATCAGAGACAAAAATGCAGTAGTTCTCACTGCAAGTGAGTTCAAGAAGCAGATCGATGAAAGTGAACCTGATAAACTTCTCAGGGATGTCGATGTAGTTACCTGTGGGACATGCGGCGTTATGTCAGGCACCTATGCTGTTCTCTCAGTTCCTGTTTCCCCTCCTGGAACATTTCTTCGTGCTGACACCGTAACCCTGAATGGTGTTCCGGCAATTCCCGGACCATGCCCGAATGAACGTCTCGGGCTGGTTGATCTCATCGTGTACGGAACTGCACATGCTTCTCCAACCTATGGAGGAGGACACCTCTTCAGGGACATCATCGCTGATCAGGAACTCCATGTTGAAGTTACTGCAGAAGGTAGATCATATCAAGCCGATATTTCAGGCCATGATCTGCCACATGCACGGCTTTTTACCACCCGAAGTGCTTTTAAAAACTATACAGCGATCATCAACAGATCTGAAACACCGGTGAGTACAATCTTCTCAGCAAATCCACTTGCAGGAAAGAGCAATGAGGCAACGGTTTCCGGATGTGGTGAAATAAATCCAATAGAAAATGATCCAACACTGCGGTTCCTCTCACCCGGAACACCCATTCTGGTCAATGGAGGAGTTGGATATGTTGTCGGACAGGGAACCCGGAGCAGTAATGTGCGTCCAAACATAGCTGTTCATGGCGAGATGAACACCATGGATCCTGATTACTGCGGCGGGTTTCTTACATCGGCAGGACCTGAATGCCTGACAAGTATCGGTACAGCGATTCCCCTTGTTGATGAATCAGTTATCTCCTCACTTATGATCAGAGATGCCACTATCGCGATGCCGGTAATGGACATCGCTGACAGGCAGCAGATATCATGCAGTTCGTACGATCGGGTCTGGAGCGGAACTGCACGGACCATCAGATATGATCCAGCCGGATGTATCAGATGTGACCCATGTCTAGTAAAAAAATCCTGTCCTGTTGATGCCATCAGGGAATCAGGAGAGATCGATCATGCACGTTGCTTTACCTGCGGTACATGTGTGCACCTCTGCAGGGGAACGGTATACACGGGAGACTTCGGTTCACTCGCTCTCCCTGAAGGAAATATTCCGATTGTGCTTCGGCAATCTGACCGACAGAGGGGCGAAAAGATCTGCAGACAGATGAAGAAATTGATTCAAAAAGGAGAGTTCTGGTTATGACTTCAAGATATCAGTTATTCTGCCCGGTATGTGGTACGAGGTTTCCTGATACATATCAGCTGACCTGTCCGTCGGGTTGCTCAGGGCTTATCAGGGCTGAATACACGACGTCGCAATTGGTTATCCGCGATCTTCCAGGTTTATTCAGATTTGCTGACTGGCTTCCGGTTGATGGTAATCTCCCTACCCGGTCTGGCCCTGTCTGCTACAAAAGTTCAGGTCTAGCACGTGAACTTGGTCTGACGGATCTATGGATAGCCTTTGCCGGGTACTGGCCAGAACATAACGCATATGTCACCAGTGGATCATTCAAGGAGTTCGAGGCTTTGCCAACCATGGTGCGGCTGGCAGAAAGGGCCGAAGGTGTGATCCTTGTTGCATCGGCCGGTAATACTGGAAGGGCATTTGCCGAGGTGTCAGCTAAGACCGGGAAACCAGTAATCGTTGTTGTTCCGGCAAAAGCCAGAGATAGGATATGGACTAGTACACCAGCAGATGATCTCCTCCTCATAACTGTTGATGGCGATTATACAGACGCCATTAACCTGGGTAATATGATTTGCACACTTCCCGGAGTATATCCGGAGGGTGGTGCAAAAAATGTTGCACGCCGGGATGGGATGGGTACTATGATGCTCGAAGGGACAGTGACCATGGATCACCTTCCTGATTGGTACGTGCAGGCTGTTGGAAGCGGAACCGGAGGAATTGCAGCATGGGAAGCATCAATGAGGCTGGTTGAAGATGGCCGATTCGGATCACACCTTCCACGTCTGCTGTTGATCCAGAACGAGCCATTTATACCGATGGCGAATGCGTATCAGGCTGGACGCCGGGAAATTATTGCTGATGATATGAAAGATCCAAAAGATGCAATATCCCAGGTATACGCAGATGTACTCACCAACCGTATACCCCCATATGGAATCTCCGGAGGTGTTTTCGATGCCCTGACTGCAACAGACGGGCTGATGGCCACAGCAACAACAGAAGAAGCAAAAGCCGCTGGAGGGCATTTCAAAGATCTGGAGGGTATTGACCTTGATCCCGCAGCTGCAGTCTGTGTTGCTGGACTTATCAGGGCCGTGCAGTCAGGATTAATGAGGAAAGACGAGAACATTCTTCTGGCTATTACAGGTGGAGGATACGAGAGAATCCATAGCGAAATGAAGACCTACGTTCATATACCTGATCTCGAAGTTACTCAGAATACCGAGAGCAAAAAAGTGATCCAGTTCGTGAAAGAGTGGGTGAACAGATATGTATGAGGAACAGGTTGCCCGGATTTTGCACACCGAAGGGATTGAGTATGTCGTCTCTCTCCCATGCGACAGGACAAAAGATCTTTGTATGGTACTTGAGGATGAGTTCAGGTACATTACCATCTCACGTGAAGAAGATGGAGTTGGTGTCTGTTCTGGTATCTCTCTCATGAATGCACGATGCATCCTTCAGATGCAGAGTTCAGGACTTGGTAATTCTCTCAATGCTCTTCTGACGCTGCCAGCGTTATATGGTCTTCCTCTCCCCATTCTTGCAAGCTGGCGGGGATACTATCAGGAGAAGATTGCTGCACAGATTCCCTTTAATGAAAAGATTCCAGAGCTTCTTGATCTCTATGGTATCGCGTACACACGTATCCTCACACCTGAAGACATCCCCCAGATCAAAGACGTGATTATTGATGCTTATGAAAAACATCGACCGCACGTAGCCCTGATATCTCCATTGGTCTGGGAGGGAGATGCCCCTGCTAAACGATGCCAGTTTAAACCACGAGAACGGCGAACAAATCTTACCTATACCGGTGAATTCAAAAAGCCGGAGATGAAGCGGGCAGATGCTATCAATACGATAGCAGAACTATTACAAAATGAGTTTGTTGTTTCAAACATCGGAGTTCCATCAAAGGAACTTCATACCGCCCGTGATCGTGACAGAAATTTCTACATGCTTGGATCATACACCCAGGCGACACCAATAGGTCTCGGAATTTCCCTGGTAACCAGCGATCAGGTCATTGTACTTGATGGTGACGGTAGCCTGCTCGGAACTGCCATCCTCCCAGTTGTAGCTGCCACAAATCCGAAAAATCTTACGATCGTGTGCCTTGATAACGGAGTATATGGAAGTACCGGAGACCAGTGCTCACCTGCATATCAGACGATCGATCTCGAACTAATTGCGAAGGCTAATGGAATTATTCATACAATAAAAGTACATTCAGCAGAAGAACTCAAAGCTGCCTGGAGTAGTCTTCCGGAGGGGCCCCGGTTTATTCATGTTGTAATTGAACCCGGCAATAGTACTGCACCAAATATTTCCCTCTCACCCCATGATATCAGGAACCGGTTTTCAGCGGGATAGTTTGGATCTTATTAGGTGCAGAAATAAAGAAGTAAAATAAGTTTTTTCAGAATACAATTAATAAGGCGGCTGCAGCCTGTATGTTTGCAGATGATGCCTCAACACTCTTTGACTCTGCCCTGATGAAGTACTTTCCAGGAGTTGTACCAGTAGTTTCCCATGAGATTATACCTTTTCCGGTCTGATTAAGCCTGATCTGCCCGTAAGAAGTTGTCCCCTGATAGACAGAATCAGTTGGGATGAGAGATCTCAGGGAGATTCCCTCACCTTCCCCGGAGGGAATATACGCCCCTATCTGGTAGGGACCGGGTGGATAATCTCTCATTATGTCACTCTGATTACCTTCAAAAAAAGGGATGATCGGATTATCTGAATCTGCGACATTCTCCGGGACAACAATCCAGATATAAACATCTTCTCCGGGTTTCCCGGAGATTACAGATACAAATGGTTGCCCCACCTTTACTGTTTCCGGGTTTGTACTGATGGTAAGGAGATCTTGTGTTCCAGAGGGGCTGGATGCTAATAATGCCTGAGTTTTGTTATAGAAGTCGATCAGCGGCCTGTTCAGCAACGAGTACTTCTCACCTGATGGAGATGAATCAGTGGTTGTAGCAGAACTGGCTGATATCAAAGATACAGGAGCTCCTGTAGCTTGCAGAGGAACAGAAGTAGATGATTGAGAATAATCAGTACCAGATGCCTGTTCACTGGTCTGATGGGAAGTTACGGTATTCATGGAAGCGGCTCTCTGCCCTTCAGACACAGAGATATAATTCTTCTCCTCCTTTGAACTGGAACTTCCTTCTTTACTGATCGAGAGTGAGACCGGATAAGTTCCAGGTTTTGTATAGATGTGAACCGGATTCTGAACAGAATCTGTATCTCCGTCTCCAAATTCCCATTTCCATGCAGTTGGATCTCCACTAGAGAGATCAGTGAACTGGACCTGAAGTGGTGTTGTGCCGGATCGTGTACTGACCTTGAAATTTGCCATAAAGGATGGTTTTATTCCAGGTACTACAGGAATCGATGAGTAAAAGGGATTATTCACCACAAAAATGGCATCAGGGAGAGTACTGGTATCTGAACCGGATTCATCAGAAACGGTCATTGAAACCGTGTATTTCCCGGGTTGGAGGTATGTGTGTATAATTTGTCTACCTTCTCCGGTTGAACCGTCACCAAAATCCCAACGCCAGTCCGATGGAGCCCCGGAAGAGGAATCGACAAAGAACACCGTAAGCGGGGCCTGTCCCTGAGCAGGTTTCATCATAAACTGTGCATTCAATGCTGAAACCTCCCCAGTTATACTGATCAGAAATCCAAATAGGACAATCATCAGTACTTCCAGACTACAAAACCTGTTCATAGTGACACCTCCATGAGATACGATTGTAGTGAGTTGTGAATTATTTAAACATATCTTTACCAGGAGAAAAAATCTACAAATATTCGATTATAATAATAAATTTCAAATTATATCACAAAAACATTGGAATTTGAATAATAGATATAAGCATCCTGTATCTGCTCATTATTTACGGCACTTTTAAATACTCACCAGCGAATATCCCCTCTTCATACGAGAGAGGATGAAGCATGAGAGCAGATAGTATCAGAAAATTAATGCCATTAATTGGTATTTTTTTACTAATTGTCACAGCATCGTCTTTGATATCAGCCGAGACCCTTACAGATCTGGGGGATCATCCCGGCATATCTGATACTGATACATCACTCACCATATCTCAGTCAGGCACATCTCTATCTGGTATTTCTTCTAGCAAAGTCGTCTCGTATACACCTTCAGATGGTAATGATGCTTCTATCAGTACTTCTGTACCTCCACGAATTCAGGAACAACCACCTGAACGCTGGATCAGAGACACAAAAACCGATCAGTATTATGACCCGGTATCACGAACATACTGGAGATACGATTCGGTCATCAGGAAATTTTACTGCAAAGACAAGGAATGGTATCTGGTTACCCGTTTTTCTGACATACAACCAGCACGGATTGTTGCGCAATATTACTATGATCCCCGATCCATCAGCCTGATTGATATGGAAACCGGGCAATCCATCAATCCCAGTACAATGGAGGCCATTCAACCTACACAGACCCAGACTCCGGCCAGGACAATAAAACCCACTTATACGAAAACTCCTATACCCCAGGAGACTGGCGAGACAGGAATCAGCGGGTCAGACTCTGGTACACTCAATAATGATCCCTGCCTTGTTACCTGTCAGGATTGTCCTGACGGATACTGTCGTGACTGTAACCACAACCAGATCTGCGATGAGATAGAATCTGGTACTTCAGGAACAACGTCGACCGGGGGCCAGAGTGAAAATCCTCAGGGTCTGGTACAACCGGTCCCAAGTGTTACCAACCATCAGAGTGGCCAGAGTGAAGCACCCCAGCCTATTGTCCAGCCAACACAGACACCTGTTTCTCAGGGCGGAATCAGCGAAACAGCACAGGCACCTATCCTGGCAATGAAGATGGGATCAACCTGGACCAATGAGAACACCGATGCTGTGATGAACAATCCAACATCACCCACTCTGATAACTTTTGACTCAGATGTTCAGATTCTGTCCATCTCCACATATCACTGGAATAACGGCCAGGGTGTCTCCGCTCCGGGAACCATCGGGGTCAAGGATTCAGATGGAACAATGTACGGACCCTGGCAGGCCACCGGTGAAAAGGGAACAGACGGAGTGCCGAATACCAGATGGACTGCCATTCCTGAAACTTCTGGTAATGAGAAACCGATTTTTAAGAAAGGATCTTACACGGTTATTGATTCAGACCAAAGTACCTGGTCTGTCAATACAAATTCAAAGAATCAAGGGTTCTGCACAGTGGAGTATATTAGTGCGATAAATACCAGTTCGCTCTCAGATCTTTCTGATTCATCCATAAAGCCCCTGGATCTGAAAAGCACCAAGATAGGAGATCTGACATCATGACCATCTCTTTGGTATCCTTTCAACAAGGTTACCTGAAAAAGTTCGGGCTTATCATACTCATCATCTGCATTCTCTACATTTTCTCTCCGGTCTCCGCAATCGGGAGTGTCACAACTGCCGGAGATGAGATCCTGAAGACCGACCAGTTGAGAAATCTTACCGGAGGAGACGGACAAGGGATCAGAGTAGGTGTCATCTCAAACGGGGTGAAGCATCTTGCAGATGCCCAGAAGACCGGCGATCTCCCTGCTGATGTCCATGTTCTGAAGACCGGTAAGATGGATGAAGGAACAGCAATGCTCGAGATCATTCATGACCTGGCACCAAACGCTTCGCTCTATTATGCAGATTCAGGTGATAATGATCTCAGTTTTTCAGAAGCTATTGACAGTCTTGTAGCGGCTGGATGCAACATTATTGTTGATGATGTCGGACTCCTTGAGATTCCGTACTTTGAAGACGGACGTAGTGCAGTTCATCTGAAAGAGATCCTCCTTCAACATCCAAACCAGATCTTTGTTTCTGCAGCTGGAAACAATGGGCAACTGCATTACCAGGGGATGTTCACCGATGCAGGTGGTGGTTTCAACTCGTTCAATGGATCTCCGGGCATTCCGGTTGATATGAACTCAGGCGGTTTTATGGGAACTATCCTTGAATGGGATGATTCGTATGAGCAGCGTCAAAACCCGTACAGTCTGTATCTTTATGATCGCCAGACAGGAGCAGAGATCGCGGTAAGTGAACGAACGGAGAGTGGAGAAAAACGTTCACTTGAAAAATTATATTATCAGTACATCGGAGACAAACCACTGAAGGCTGAGATCAGGGTAAAAAAGACAGAAGAGGCAGAACCAAAAATTCTTGAACTGATTCTGAAGATCGACAAGAATCTGGTATCCATTCCGGAGGGATACATGATTTCATCAGATTCTATCATCGGTCAGGCGGCAGTGGATGAGGTGATATCCGTAGCCGCAGTACCTGCAGTTATGGCTCCAACGATTGAGAAGTTTTCATCACAGGGCGAGGTGACCATCGCATATCCAACACAGGTAGAGCGCAAAAAGCCTGATATATCAGGACTCAACTCAGTCGAAGTTTCTGGAGCCGGAAAATTTCCTTCACCATTTACCGGAACCAGTGCAGCAGCTCCCCATATCGCCGGCTTATTAGCCCTTGTATGGAGCCTGTTTCCCCAGACATCCGGGGAACGTATGAAGGAAGCCATGTTCCAGAGTGCGACTCCATTCGATCAGCAGAGATGGAGCCCTGTGTACGGGTACGGCCTTCCAAATGCAGTAAAGATGTATGAATATCTGCATAACACTTCGGCAAACCAAACCCAACAACAGACAATCACACCAACACCGACTCAGACAACGTTCCCCACTCCTACGCAACCACCAGTTGAAGAAACAGGAACCTCCTCTGTAATCACAGGTTCTGTTGAAATAACAGAGTCTGGTGAATATACCCTTGGATCAGATATTCTTGACTCTTCAGAAACCATCATCAGGATATCCTCTTCTGATGTCACGCTGGATGGAACAGATCACCAGATCGAAGGATTTGCGGTACAGTTCGGACTTGAATCTCCCCCCCTTCAACGTGGAATTGTGATTGAATCCCCTGATCAGAGCAGGCTTAAGAATATAACCATAAAGAATCTCGCCGTGATGGGAACATATGTGGGAATTTCAGCCAGAAATACCAATGGTCTGGTGATAGATTCCTGTCGTTTACCCTATAATACCATCGGGATGATCCTGTCAGGGATATCGCATGCAGATGTAAAAAAGAACACAATTAACGGGAATGCACAGTATGGCCTTGTGATGGATCAAGGAACCAGCGACTCAGTCATTAGCATAAACGATCTAAAGAAAAACCTCATCGGTATGGTTCTGGATAAAGTGTCTAATAACCGGATATCCGGCAATTCTGTAATTCTCAGTCACCAGGAAGGTATCCTGCTTAAGGGAGGATCCACATCAAATGTCATCGAGAAAAATACTTGTTCAGGAAATGGAAATGGTGGGATCGTCCTGAAATCCTCACTGAAAAATTCGATCAACAACAATATCTGTGAACAGAACTCACCACCAGGAATTTACCTGGAAGAGAGTTCAGAGAACCTGATATCTGATAATACTCTGACTGGAAATCTCCGAGGATTGAATCTCTATTATTCAGACACAAACACGATTACCAATAATTCTGTACTATCGAACAAGATCAGCGGTATCATGTTCCAGCCCTCGGGACGCAATATCGTAAGTCAGAACAGAATTACAGGAAATGTTGGTGAAGGTATCCTCATTTCTGGCAGTGTCACACCTGAAAAAGTGAATCTTATCTCAGACAACTATCTTGAGAATGAGAATAATGTAAACATCCAGGAGGGTGCTAATCCTAATTATGCCTGGAACGGTGAAAAATCCCAGGGTACAAACATAGTTGGTGGACCGTATACCGGCGGTAATGTCTGGGCTTTGGCTGATGGGAAAGGATTCTCGCAGACCTGTCCTGACATTGACGGGGACGGGTTATGTGATGCTGCCTATTCAGTGTTACCGGGAGTTAAAGATGAGTTGCCATTGAAATATTCCAGTTCGTCCATCATACCGGGCAGTCCGGTAAGTACAGGATCCACTATCAGGCCTCCAGGTCCGGAGGATCTCCTTACTGAGGGCCTCTCTCTCTTCGGTAAAGGAAAATACGAAGAAGCGGTGGCATTGATGGACAAGGCCATTGATACGTCTCCGACAAATTTCCAGGCATGGAGACTAAAGGTTCTCTCTCTTTCAAAAATGAAAAAGAGTGATGAATCGATTGCTACTGCCAATGAGGCTTTGAGTCTTTATCCTGAATCTATCATCCTGTGGTACACTCTCGGTGACATCTATCTGCTTGACCTCGCCGAGTACCAAAAGGCTATTTCAGCGTACCAGAAAGCTCTCGCGATTGACAAAGATGATACACACAGTCTGACTAACCTGGCTTTTGCAATGGATAAATCGGGTAGGAGTGATGAGGCACTGAAACTTTATCTCCAGGCCATCACAATCAATCCGTCACTTACAGATGCCTGGGTTAAAGCAGCTAATATCGAAACGCGCGCAAATAATTTCAACCAGGCAATTCAACATTATGACAAAGCATTATCATTGGATCCTGGAAATGCATTCACCTGGAACAACAAAGGATATGCCCTATCATTGGAAGGAGATTATGAAGGGGCAATTCAGGCATATCAAAATGCCATTCAGATAGATAATTCATACGATGTTGCCTGGACAAATCTTGGTAATGCATATACTGCGCTTGGAAAGATACAGGAGGCAGATAAGGCTTATTCGCATTCTCACATATGATGATCATAACCAAATATTTTTAAGACAGAACCATCATTATCGGGTATGAACAGGTTGTGGGTATGTTTAGGAATTACGATGATTCTCATCGTAATGACCGCTGGCGGAGTATCAGCCGCATGGTGGTCACAGCAGGATAGTTATCAGTCATCTTCTGGCTGCGACTGGAACTTCTTTGGAGGAGGATGTTACCAGCAGCAGAGTGAATCACATTCTTCATCATCAGGAGGAGGCTGGGGTCCGAACTGGTTCGGTGGTTTGTACTCGGATTATTTCAGTTCTTACACACGATCAAATTTCTGGACAGGCTGGTGGGCCAATGGCACCCAGATCGCTGATGTATCAGGAGTATGGAAGACGGATCTGCTCGGGAACCTCACGGTCCGCCTGACAGGTGACGATATCATCCGTGCATCATACAAGGTGAAGGATAACAACGGATACATGCAGGGTAACTTCTCATCCAACAATTCGCCAGTCATGGACGGATTCTGGTGGGAGGCACCCGAGTACAGGCCACCGTATCAGGCAGGTGCCGTACAGATAACGTTTGATAATAGTACTTCTCTGAATGGTGTCTTTGCCTATGCTGACGGAACCTGGGGACCGTTCACCGGAACCAAAGTCAGAGCAAACCTGACAGCCGAAGAGGATGATGCCCTCATGGACATGCCTCAGCTTAGCTGGAATGTTGATACCAGTCAGACCTCTGACAAGCGGGTGACAAATCCGGTTGGTACCAACCCGATACAGAACACCTAACCTTTTTTGTACTTTCTCAATGATTCTCAATGACCCTGATGTGGATTAGTCATCTGCCAAATTTGACAAACACTGAGTATCTCACAGTAATCTGATCCATGATCTGTTTTGAAATATAAGGACCGGACTTGCTCATATGACCGGGTCAGGTGAGAAAATTCAGATGCCTGATGCAGTTCTGGAATAGTTATACTATGCCTAACCAGAAGATTCATTGTTTCTACTCTATCCTTCAGGTCAGAAAAAAAGAAGTTCAGAGATCTTTCTTGAACAGAATGCCTGACTGGGCAGACTCACTCATTCCTCCGGTCGGAGTAGGAGTTACCGTTGCCCCTTCACTGTCATCACAGATACCATTCTGATTACAATCCCTGCACGTGCCACCAGGGCATTCAGAACATTGAACAAGACAGGGATCTGCTGTCTGTTGACTACTGCTTCCAGAAGCCACAGGTTCAGGGCTCATGAGTATAGTCGTTGAACCGGTCTGTTGTGGCTGAACAACAGGCTTGGGAGTGACAGACGGCGAGATACTTGTAGGATCATAAATTCCATTCTGGTTTACCTGTATCTTCTCACCATTCTTCATGGATATGAAAACCACATCAGCAGGATCATAGTAAAACTGCCGAATCAGCCGTGGTGTAGATCCCGTGGTATACTCACCGATAAGTAGCCAGCCTTTTTCCGGACAATAGTATTTCTTCAGAATTCTGTCATAGATCCATGAGGTCTTTGAGAGTGGATCATAATAGACACCCTCCCTCACTCCCGGTTGCCACTGTTCAGGTATTTCAGCCTTCAGGATATTGCTCGAAGAACCGGATGGAGAACCAGACTGGGTTGTTCCCGAGGTACCCGATGAAATAATACTAGTACTGGTTGAAAGTGAAAGACTGGAACTAATTCCCGGATCTGAAGTGCTTCCAATGACAAGTCCGGTTAGAATCGGAAGACTCCGGTATGGAAAGGCCGTCACAACCGTAGCACACATGAGGATGACCAGGCAGATGAGAATCACCTGCACCCATTTTTTTATCATCTACATACCCTCCACAGAGTTGATACTGCATAATACCGAGGATTAGTATATAGTTGTTCGGTGGATACAGAGAGGCACAGAATGGAGTGACTGTCTGCCTATATTACCCGAATGCTCTATCAAATTGCTCTGAAAAATATCCAGACGAAACCAATATGCGCCATAGGCAAAGAGAGGACGAAATTAACGAGTGTTTCATAAATTACAAGTATGCATATACAAAATTACAAAAAACCGCCATAACTTTGTTAATGATACGTTTAAACCAATTTGATAAAGTATTTGAATCGGCAATCAGGCGAAACTTTATACGCTGCTGCGGGCAACAGAAAGATGTAGATGAACTATAAGGTTCATTGAAAGTTCGAATAGAACGAGATGAAATTAATGTCAAAGAAGAACACCAAGAATGAGTCCGGAGCAAAGAATATTCAGGCTCCGGTTTCAGAACAGCAGGACATAAAGTCAGCACATGCACCTGGTGCAAACAAGAACAGGCGCTGAAATCCTGCAATAACTTCCACATTCACCATATTTTTTATCCAATTCTACAATCTTCTTCCCTGCTTCTTCTGTCCAGTCGTCAGTAACCGGATCATCTTATACGACTTACATGTTGTCGATACCTGCCGGATAAAAAGCCACAGTTCTTAAAAACAGTAGAGAAAAAGAGATTACAGGTTAGAGGGCAGGGACTACCATCTGAATTGATCCTGCAAGCATACCCAGCGTTTCTACTCCGGCCTTGGCATCCTGCATCGAATCGTAAAAACCAGTCACGATGATGATCTTTTTGTCTGTACTCAGGATATAGATTCCGAGGGTCTTGTCACCGCTTGTACCATAAACCATCACTCCGCCATTACTCAGGAACTGTGGTTGATCACCATAAATCAATGAGATCTTTGCACCAAGCATGAACTTATCAAGGAACTGACGTGAAGCAGTGGAATCCAGTTTTAGACCTGTCGGATTATTACTTACCACTATTGATATCCTGGACCCAGGATTATTTTTGTTAAATACATTTGTTAACGGACCGATATTGGTATTTTCAATCAGAATTGAGTTTCCAGGAGGAATTTTCATCGAATATACTGTATTGGAAGAATGATTCATCGGGGTTTCATTTACGGTAATATCTTTCCAGGCAGAGTAATCGATTGCTGATACAGGAGCGATGATAAAAAACAGAACACCCAGAAGTACCAGGATTACAGATTGTAAGTTCATAGTATTCATTCCAGATACCATACGTTCATCTTGCTAGGGTTGATTACCTCTTTTTACTATATAAATCGATCATACTCGTAGGCAAAGATGAAATTGTCAGGACAGATACTATGCTGATATCAGGAGAATACCGACATTTCCAGAAAAATTACATACGAAAAATTATTTTTTATTGGATACTGAGATGCCGATGGTGACCATGACACCTTCAATATCCCAGTCACGATCCAATTGCCAGAGTGATGTGTCACGTGATCCACTGTCCTGATGAATCACGAGCGATGTTGCCCTGACCTCTTTGCTAATTGTCTCCTGCCAGGTTTTGGTCAACAGTTTATAGAGATGGGCATCCTGCACGATAACATCGATATCAATCATCTCCTCGACATTCAGATTCATCTGCTTGCGCATCTCCTGAATTCTCCGGATGATCTCTCGTGTGTATCCATCTGCCTCGAGATCAGGAGTCAGGGTTACATCTACAAAGACGGCTGCATCACTCATCTCTGCAGAGAATATATTTTCAGGCATTACCTCAGTGAACATCACGTGCTCAGTTGTTATCGAGATATCACCTTCAGGACCTGCAAGAGTGTACGATCCCTTCTCTGCAATCTGCCTCCGCATCTCGGTTCCATCAGCACCTTCGATAAGAGCCTTCACCTGTGGTCCGATCTTTCCAAACGAGGGGCCGATCTTCTTCATTACCGGTTCTGCCTTCCAGAGGATCTTATCGTACTGGCCTGAAATGACAACGATCTCCCGGGCGTTGGCACGCTGGCATGCCAGATCATACATGCTGCCAAAGGCCTTCCCGACCATATCATTTCTTGCTGCGACGGTAACAGTCCCTACCGGCCAGCGAAGTTTCCGTTTTCCGGTCTGTCGTGCATTTGCAACTGCTTCATCAAACGACCGGATCAGACCCATCCGGGTCTCAAGATCGAGATCAATGAGTCGTTCTTCTCCTGAGTACCAGGAGAGCATATGAACAGATACTGGATCTCCTTCAAGTCTGAGGTTCCCATAGATCTCCTCTGCGATGTGTGGAGCAAAGGGGGCAAGTAACCGGCATATGGTTCGCATACAGTAGTAGATCGTCTCATATGCGTACTTCTTATCAAGAGAATCCTCTTCCAGCCACATCCGGGGACGCACGATCTGAACATACCAGCGGGAGAGATCCTCAAGTACAAAGTTTAGAAGTGACCTGCTCAGGCGATGCAGGTTATACTCCTTCATATCAGCAGTGATCTGTTTAGCAACAGTGTTGATTCTGGAGATGATCCAGCGATCCTCATCGGGCATCTCCCGCAGGGAACGTGTAATGAAATCATGATTCCAGACTCCTCCGGCAGATGATGGAGTGAAGTCATCAAGAATCATATACGGGAGTGGGAACCGGTACACATTCCAGAGGATGTTTATGGTTCGGTTGACTGTTGAGACACTCTCCCAGTTAAACTTGAGATCTTCCCATGGGGCATTTGATGACAGCAGGTAGAGTCGAAGCACATCGACGCCGAACTTTTCGACGACCTCTTCAGGACTTACCACATTGCCAAGGCTTTTGCTCATCTTCCGACCATCTGCATCAAGTGAAAAACCGGTCATGAGCACCTGCTTGTACGGCGAGCGGTTGAATGCTATAGTAGAAGCACCAAGCTGTGAGTAGAACCATCCACGGGTCTGATCCTGTCCTTCAAGAATAAAGTCAGCAGGCCAGAGTTTCTCAAACTCTTCGGTCTTCCCCGGATATCCTATCGTTGCCCATGATGCCATTGCAGAGTCAAACCAGACATCAAAAATGTCCTCAACCCGGTGCATCGTTCCTCCACAGGAGCAGGGTATTGTGATCGTATCCACATATGGCCGGTGCGGATCGGTCAGGTTCGATCCGGCTGCCTTGTTAAGTTCAGCCATCGTGCCAAAGACCATCTGCTGGCTACACTCGCTGCATTCCCAGACTGGAATCGGGATGCCCCAGTACCGTTGCCGGGAGATGCACCAGTCGCGGGCATCTGAGACAAAGTCATGGAATCTTGCACTTCCAGCCCAGTCGGGGTACCAGGTCGTAGCTGCTATCTCACCAAGCATCTGCTCTTTGATCTTCGGGATCGAGATGAACCACTGTTCGGTCGCCCGGTAGATGATCGGGGTCTTACATCTCCAGCAGTGCCCGTACCGGTGAGTGATCTTCTTGCGTGCCAGAAGAAAACTGCCTAGTGCTTCGACTATCTCAGCGTTTGCATCACGAACAAACTTCCCGGCAAAGGCACCGCCATCTTTTGTGTACAGTCCGGCACCGTCCACCGGACAGAAGACATCAAGTCCTTCCTGAACACCGAGGAGATAATCGTCCCATCCATGGCCTGGTGCAATGTGTACCATTCCGGTGTTGTCCATCTCAACAAATCCGGCAATGACGACACGGTGATCGATCTCTTTCTGATGTGGGACAAGATCAGCCAGTGGGGATGTGTATCTGGTTCCTTCAAGTTCTTTCCCGGTCTTCTTCTCAAGGATCGAAAAGTCCTGATACCGCCCTTTCTTGAGTACTTCCTCTACCAGCGACTCTGCTATCCAGAGGTACTCGGTCTTTCCCTCCTTCTCGGCTGCAACCCTGGCGTACACAAAGTCCTTATCAACAGCAACTGCCACGTTTGCAGGAAGTGTCCAGGGAGTTGTGGTCCAGATAACCAGGTATTCATCGGATTTACCAGTAATCGGAAACTTGACAAAGAGTGAGGGGTCCTGTTCGTCCCAGTATTCGACTTCAGAGTCTGCGATGGCTGTCTCACAACGTGGACACCAGTTTACTACCCGGTGGCCCCGCTCAAGAAGGTCTTTCTCGTGTGCCTTCTTCAATGCCCACCATGCTGCCTCGATATAATCTGGTGTTATTGTCTGGTACGGATTGTCAAAGTCCATCCAGATTCCGAGAGACCGGAACTGGTCAGACATAGTCTCTTTGTTCGAGATTGCAAACTGCTTGCACCGCTCAATGAAGGTCTCGATACCGTATGCTTCAATATCCTTTTTGCTCTTGAACCCGAGTTCCTGTTCAACTCTGACCTCAATGGGCAGTCCATGCATATCATATCCTGCCCTGTCAGTAACATCATATCCCAGCATCCGGTGAAATCTGAGAATACTATCCTTGAGGAGCTTATTCCAGGCAGTTCCCAGGTGAATGTTTCCGGTTGTATACGGAGGACCGTCAACAAAAAACCAAGGCTTTTTCCCTTTATTCTGATCTTTCACCCTGCTGTAGATCGAGTTCTTTGTCCAGAACGTACGGACAGAGGTCTCGATCTCTTTTGCAACATAACTACTGGTGACTTCTCGCAAGGATACCCCTCAAAAATTCCTTTATTAATTAGACCTGACCATACAAAGGTCTTTGCGGTCTTCCGGTCTCAGCATAAGTCAGAGAAAAAAGAGAACGTGGTTCAATGAAGCATGTACAGCGAGAAATGGGTGGTTACCACCCTCCTGCACCACCTCCACCAAACCCGCCTCCACCACCAAATCCTCCTCCTCCGCCACTGAACCCGGACCCTGATGACGGTGGAGAATATGCGGTCACCGGCATGAATGCCGAATAGAATAATGCGGGGGCAAAAATGGCAGAACCAGAGGATGAAGTAAACTCAGGCAGGTTCACCTCGAGATCCTGCATCGTTCTCACCACCCGATCACCAACACCGAGGGCAGTGCCGTACACCAGCCACTCCCCCCACATCGAGAGATCAGACGGAGCATACCGACGTATTAATGCCGAATCAGAAAGGAAGGATCTGAACGAGTCCCACCTGAGTTTTTCGGCATATGTATCTCCTTTCCATCTGCCGAAGAGGGTAGCCGGAAAAAGCATGGCAACAAGCCCCTGAAGGAATGCTGCCCCGGCCATGATGGTTGCTGCAAATCCTACCGGACCATCACTCCCGGCAATGGCAGCAAAGATTGAGAACAGGAACCAGATAACCGGGAATATCAGAAGGGGAAGAAGATACCCGCGTCCATCCTCGATATAGTGAGACTCAAGGTAGGAACTGGAGTACGAGGTGAGTGACTGAATCTCCTGCTGATATGCAAGGAGTGTGGTTCTGACTGAAGAATCAGAATTGGCTGCATCTGCCATCGAGGCAAGTGATCCCGTATCTATCACGTTGTCTGATGCAATCCTGCTGAACACATTAAGGACCGTCTGCTCGTATGGATCGGGTGACTGGTTCTTCAAAATGGTGATTGTCAGATCCTTACTGTCAGGTTTTTCATCAATCCTTATGATCTTCTGTCTGTGCATATCCAGCAATGTTGCATAGAGCCCTTCTTTACCGAACTCTTCTGGATCGCCTTCAAAGATCAGGTTTACCATCCATGGCTTAAGCGACGGATCAGGAACGACACTCAGGTGTTCAGGAACGGTGAATGGTTTTTCCCGCCCTTTCCGGTACCAGATAATAAGAAGCAGAACTGGGATACAGACAAGCAGACAGATTGATCCAAAGTATGAGATGGCCGGAGTGGCTGTCAGCAGCCCTGCGAACCAGGGATTTGCAGCGTTTGTCTTCTCTGCTATACTGACAGCTCCAAGGTCGCTGATTCTGCCGTGAATCGTATCACCGGTTCCGCGATCGAGTACTAGTTCAAATCCGAGAGGAACATCTCCTGATGCACTTCCGGTTATTACATACGAGTCACCGGTCTTTGTCACTCTCATCCCTGCCGGGTGAGGAAAAACCTGCTTTACCCGATCAGCGGGGATCGTGATTGTAACAGATTTGTATGGAACATGATCTGTTGCCAGATCGATATTGATATGATCGGCATCTGTTCCACGCTCAACCGGCGGGGAGATGATCCACGAGTATGTAACTGGCCAGGTTCCGGTTGTATAGTAATCAGGTTTGAACGCACCGGCTTCATTATCGCTGGCATGATTCCTGATAAGATCCTGATCAGCTTTACCGGCTCCGTCCATATGGACTGTTCCGGTGTAATCCTTCAGGTATGAGTAGGCACCAGGTGGAACTGTTGATTGAATCAGTTGAACAGGTGTAGTTCCTGACAAACCAAAACTGACAGGAATATTGAACACCCGGTTCAGACTCCGGTAAGCACCATCTGATTTTACTGCATACTGGTATGACTCATTCAGGCTTCCATCATATGACCAGGAGCAATGATAATCAGTTACAACCAGGTCACCTTCAAATAATGAGGCAATTAGTCCGCCCAACCAGAATCCGGATACTCCAATGATAACAGCGGCAATGATAACCACGGCCAGCTGACGAATCTCTCCCATTTCTTATTTTTCCCCTCCAACAAACCGCCAGGAATTGCAGGAACCCCACTCTTTTTTCTCACCCGGTACCATGGGCAAAATGCTTTTTTCTGCATGTTCGCTGCAGGCTATAGACAGGTAGCACCCCGGAATTTGCATATCGATTGATGAGTTTGCACATACCTGACAGCGTGAATAATCTTCAGACATATCGTTACAGATTGAAGGTCTCAGTCTTACGTGCAATATATCTGATGGTTCAAAAAGAAAAAAATTGAAAAATTGATAGAAAAAAGGTGAACAGTATGCGACTTATTCGTCTGGAAGATTTTCAGAGACAAATGATCTGATATCACCGATAAAACCAATCGCCTCATCTGATGAACCCTCACTTCGGGCATACTCAACCATCATACAACGATCAAGGATCCGGGAGATCATCCCGGTGTCTATCCCTTTCTTCCGGGCGAGTGTGAGAATCTCTTCGGTTGTATCGGCTGACCCGGAGCCCCTGGTATGGGAGATAAAGAACCTGAGTGCCTGACCTGAACTGACATAGGCATCTTTAATCCTTCCATCTTTGATAGCTGCTTCAGCCATTGTCAGGTATTCTTCAGTTACTTTCCTGATGTCAACAGGTTCTACAGTAACTGGAGGTTCTTCATCCGGTTGGATATTCTGTTTCTGGTAATACCGGTATCCTGCCCAGCAACAGAGAGAGATCAGGATAATCAGCAGGATGATCCCGATGTACCATCCCAGAGGGGCCTCATCTTCTTTCTTAACTGTCACCGATTCGACAGTGCCATTCCTGATGACCGAGGAGATCGTGGCGTTCGTTCCACTTGGAGTGTTGTATTGCTCATCAATTTTGGTTTCGTTCGGTGTTATCGTCTGTGTGCCACCGGTCTGATTGAAACCAGCCTGTTGAAGATTTTTTGTAGTTGCCTGGTACCTGGGATCGTCAGCTAATGATGAAGGGACAGGGAGTGACTCATTCGAACTTGCTGTAAGTTTTTCTAGTGTATCATTTCTAATATCGCCTTGTAACGATAGTTCCTGGTTTTTCTCATTTTTATATTGAGCAGATACAGTCCCTTCTCCCTTCCTCTCTGTAGATATACTTCCATCTTTCTGCTGGTAGCCAGCCTTTTTCAGATCCTGATTCACCTGGTTCAGCATTGGATCCTGATGCATCTTATCAGCAAGGTCCTGTTGATCCTTCTTGTTCTGGTTCGTCTCCTGTGCCAGTTGTTTCTGAAGAGCTGAGGACTCAGCATTCATCTGATTATTCTGCAATGCTTGCTGAGCATTCTGTGGCTGTGAGCGGCTACCGGAACCTGATGACGCCCCCTGACTCGAGAGCATCTGCTGCATAAGCTGCTGATTCTGCTGCTGCATCGCATTCATCTGCCGATCCATCTCATCAAAGGGATCAGAACTCTGACTCTGACCCTCTGGTTTTTCTTCACGTGTACTGGAGGTTAACGGTGAATCAGCATTACCAGTCGACTGTGATGTCTGTGAAGATCCTTGTGGACCCTGCTGCTGTGACTTATTAGGTACAAACTGCACATTGAATGGCGGGAGAGTTGAGACATAATCCTTACCGCTATCACGGTAATGCATTGCCAGGATCACTTCAAAGACTGCAGGATCATCTGAACTCAAAGTTATTGCATTCTGTGAGCTCCCGGGACTGATAGGAAATGACTGTGAATGAGAGCTGGACTGGGAAAATGACACTCCTCCCTGGGATTGTTTTCTGGTCAGCGTGTACTCCAGTGTTCCTACATTGGTCTTTGGAAATGAACTCTCAACAACAAACGGAACCCTTGCCTCTTCTCCAGCCGGAAAGGTATATTCACTCTGACTGGATTTTAGAGTGACATCACTGGCAAGAGCAGGATATGCAGCAAAGGTAACCAGAATGAAGATGGCTGCAACTATGTACTTCATTGAATGATCCTCCGTCTTCCGTATCTGAGCACAATTTCGGATATCATAAGAATCATGGCGATAACAAAGAACCAGTCCTTAATACTGGTCTCCTCTTTTTCACGTTTGATCTCTTTATTCAGGTTTGTATAGATCTCCGAGAGTGTCCGGTCGCTGACTGATTTGTAGTACTTTCCTCCGGTCTCTGATGCGATCTTCTTCAGAGCATCTTCATCCAGATCAGCGTATTGCGGATTTCCAAACCAGTCATACCCGAGTATGACACGTTGATCAGATCCTAGACCGACAGTAAATACCTGTATATTCTTATCTTTTGCAAACTGGGTTGCCTGATCCGGTGATATTATACCAGCGTTATTAACTCCATCAGAGAGAAGGATTACTACCTTTTTCCGGTTTGGAATCGACTCAGCCATATCGATACCAAGAGCAAGCCCGTCACCGATAGCGGTTGCTCCATCTTTCTGCTCGATAGACTTCAATTTGCCAAGAACCCGATCCTTATCAGGAGAGAGGTATGCTGCACTCGTTGCTCCTGATTCAAACGTGATTACACCGACATAATCCTTGTCATCAAGTTGGCGAATCAGTTGACCGGCTGAATTTTTGGCTGCCTCAAGCCTGGTAGGTTTGTAATCGGTCGCCTGCATACTTCCGGAGTCATCCATAACGAGGATGACATTGACCCCCTCCTTTGCCTGCTCGAGAGGAATGTGGGGATCAGCAAGCCCGATGATGATACAGCCGAGGGCAGCAAGTGCAATAAAGAGAAGTATCCGGGGCCTTGACGAACCTGTTCTACCGGCAAGAGCAGTCTTCATGAACCCGATATGGGAGAAGACCATAGCTTCCTGTTTTTTTCTCCTGGTTTCACGAAGATACCAGAAATATATGGCAGGAAGTGCGAGCAACAAAGCAAGCCATTCAGGATGATAAAATCCTGCCATTACCGTGCCCCCGCCATAGGTGTATCTGCAAAGAGGCGCTGCAGAGGACTAAACCAGTCATCAGATGTTCTGACCAGTTCCATTGGTACATGACATTTTTTGAAGATTCCAGCAGTCCTCTTTTCCACTTCTTCAACTGCCCTCAGATAATCTAACCGGAACTGCTCATCTGATGTATCAATGAGAATCTGTTCGCCGGTTTCTGCATCCTCAAGTTCAATAAGACCCACGTCTGGAAGATCCGACTCTCGTGGGTCTGATACCCTGATTGCATACACTTCGTGGTGTTGCCTGAGCTGACCGAGTTCACGGGAAAAATCAGGCATGTAGAAGTCTGAAATAAGAATGACTGAAGCCATTCTCCGAAGACGGGTAAGGATATGATGAAGTGCAGGCCTGATGTCTGATCCGGAACTCTGTGGTTCATGGTTAATAACCTCATGAATGAGGTGGACAGCATGAGCCCTGCCACTTCGTGCGGGAATAAATCGTTCAACCTGATCTGTTACTATGATCAGCCCGGCCCGATCATGATATCGTACCGCTGCAAACACCAGGCTCGCATAGATCTCCAGCATCATCCGGTACTTACTCATTTTGCTACCGAAGGAATGCGAACCAGAAAGATCGATTACAAAATAAAAAGTCTGATCCCGCTCTTCAGTAAACTCCTTAACATATGGAATACCGTACCTGGCAGTGACCTTCCAGTCAATAGCCCTGATATCATCCCCAGGTATATATTCCCTGATTTCAGAGAACTCTATTCCCTGCCCTTTAAAGAGCGAGATGTGAACACCTGCCTTCTGACCGGTCACCCGTGCCCGCGTGATAAGATCAACCGAGCGGATGAGCCTGACCAGTTCAACAGGGTCTTCCCATGCTGGCATCTGTTCACTCCTCCTTCAGGGTACCGGAACACTCTTGAGAATCTGTATGATGACAGAATCGGTTGTCACTCCGTCTGCTTCTGCCTGATATGTGAGAATGATACGGTGACGCAGAACCTCAGCAGCAATCGCCTTTACATCTTCCGGAACCACGTACCCTCGTCCACGGAGCAGAGCATGTGCTTTTGCTCCAAGCACCAGGAAAATTGTTGCACGAGGTGAGGCTCCATAAGCAATGTAATCGGCCAGCTGAAGACCATAGCATTCAGAATTCCTGGTTGCATCTACAATCGATGTAACATAATTCTTGATCTCCACATCTGCATACACTCTTGGAAGGAACTGCTGAAGTGAGAGAATCGTATCAGCTGTGATGACCGGTTGTGGTGTGATCTTTATCCCTTCAGTAAACCGATCAAGGATTGTTACCTCCTCTGCTTTTGAAGGATAACCCATGATGATCTTGAACATGAACCGATCCATCTGGGCTTCTGGGAGCGGATAAGTTCCTTCATGTTCAATCGGGTTCTCGGTTGCAAGTACGAAGAATGGTGATGGGAGTTTGAAGGTTTCTCCCTGAATTGTAACCTGTCGTTCCTGCATGGCTTCAAGTAATGCAGACTGAACCTTTGGAGGTGCACGGTTTATCTCATCTGCCAAAACAAACTGGCTGAAGATAGGGCCTTTGACAGTTGAAAATGATGAACTCTGCTGATTGAATATTTTTGTACCGGTGATATCCGCAGGAAGCAGATCCGGAGTGAACTGGATTCGTGAGAATGACGCATCAATACCCTGAGCCAATGTTTTGATAAGCAGTGTTTTTGCTATCCCCGGAACTCCTTCCAGCAGGACATGACCGTCAGCAACTAAAGAAATAACAAGACGATCGACGATTTCACACTGACCGACGATTACCCGCGAGATCTCATCCCGGAGTGGAATGAGGAGGTCTGCGTATTGTTTAGCTTCCTTTGTAAGCGCAAGGATCTCTTCGTTCATGCATTCACCTGATATTCGATTAAGTTAGGGTAATAACGGAGTAATTTGTAGGTAATTCTACAAAGTAAAGTTTGCATTACATATTGAAAATGTTTTTCAACACTGAGGTGAGAGGCGATAAAAAATATCAGAAACGCTGGAAAAGAAGAGACAAAAAAGAGGAGTTGGTTATGATGAATTCACTGCCATTGGAATAATACCAGTGGTACGAAGATCAAGAACGACATCACTGCCGGCTGTGAATGGATATGATTTAACCCACTGGCCGTTCTGATCCTTCACTTCTGCCACATGCTCCTGGCCGGTCTGTGCATCATAGATCTTGAACGATATTGGTGAACCACCAGGAATATCTCCCTGGATAGTAAGTTTGGCCTGATCACCATACTTGCCTGCCACGTTCACCTGAACCGGGTTATTCTCAATACCAATCTTTACTCCGCTTCCATCAGCAGTGACAAGCGATCCGCATGGTGCTGGATGATCAAAGATCATAACGGTTCCGGACACGGTCATAGGAGTTGTGGGAACCGGAGGTTTTCCTCCGTCAGCACGCAGTGAGAGCCGGGTCAGTCCACCCTCAAAGTATGGGTATGAACTTGCCCAGTCTCCGCCTGACTCTACATCCCTAACCTGTGCCTGGATAGCCTCGTTAGTTCCTGTCGGAGTGACCCAGAAGGTGAGTGGCTGTCCACCTTTCAGATCTCCCTGGGCAACAAGACGCTGTAGTTTCTCAAATCCGTAGACACCGGGTGAGGTGACTGGAAGCGGATTGCCAACATGTCCTTCGATGATGTTGTCGCCCTTCACGGAGATGGTTGATCCAACCGGAAGTGGCTGGCCGTTGAAGGTCACTTCTCCAAAGAACTCGTGTGGAAGAACCGGCATTGGTGGAATACCTTCTCCACCGACACGGAGGTCAAGCCGGGTCTTCTCGCCACCACGGAACGGATACGAGTCGGTCCAGTTTGCCTTTCCATAGAGGTCGTAGCATTCAGCCTTTACAAATTCTGCTGATCCCGGAGTCTTTACCCAGAAGGTTACCAGTTCACCATTCTTGATGGTTCCCTGTACCTTCAATGGGTCTGGAATACCGTAGTTTCCTACTTCAACAGTTTTTGTTGGATTTCCTGCAATACCAGTCTCTATACCGTTACCCCGTGCTTCGACGATCGTGTCACATGGAGCCTGATCCCCTTCAACGGTGATGTGACCGTAGAAAAACGCTGGTTCTTTGGCTTCTGTAACAGTTACAAGGTTCTGTTTACATGCCTTTGCTGATCCGAATGCGTTGGATGCTTCAAGGCATACCGTGTATGTTCCAGGTGTCTGGAAGACGTGAGTCGGGTTCTGCTCGACTGCGGCCTGCCCGTCTCCGAAGTCCCACTTCCATGCAGTCGGATTGTTGGATGAGAGATCTGTGAAACAGACAGTCAGCGGTGCTTTGCCGTTCACTGGTGAGGCCACAAAGTCCGGTACTGGTGGTTTTCCAGCCGGGTCGACGTGGATATAATTGTACCTGATCTCTGTTGAACGGTCATCGCCCCTGATCGCTGTCAGGAGGACTGTGTAATCACCGGGCTGGGTGTAGACATGGTTCGGGTTCTTGTCGGTTCCATTGGTACCGTCACCAAAGTTCCAGAGCCATCCGGTTGGGTTTCCGGTAGAGAGATCAGTGAACTTGACATTCAGTGGTGCAATACCGGATGTCGGCTCACCCATAAAGGCTGCCTTGAGTGGAACCGGTTTCTCGAGGACATGAATGTACTTCTCCTGCACTTTCGTGTTCTCTCCAAACTCGTTCTTGGCAGTCAGGGTTACCGTGTACTCGCCTACTGCCTGATACACATGGACCGGGTGCTGTTCTTCAGAGGTTGAACCGTCTCCAAAGTTCCATACCCACTTGGTCGGATTACCACCTGACAGGTCGGTAAAGCTCACAGTGAGCGGTGCAACTCCTACGGTCGGATTTCCTCTGAACTGTGCAACAGGTGCACTTCCGGCCTTTGTAGCATTAATCAGATTCGGCTTGGTTATCTGGTCTGATCCTGCAGTATTGCTCACGTTCAGGGTGACTGAATAGACACCCGGATTGGTGAAGAGATGGGTCGGGTTCTGCTGGTTTGCCGTCTGCCCATCTCCAAAGTCCCATCTCCATGCTGTTGGGTTATTCTTTGAGAGATCAGTGAAGTTAACCAGCAGTGGTGCATTACCGGTTGTCGGATTTGCATTAAAGTCTGCTACCGGCTTGATGACATCCGGCAGTGCATTGATAAACTGCGGTTTCTCCTTTGAGGATGAACCTGCTCTGTTGCTTGCAGTCAGATTAACGGTGTAGGTTCCTGCCACCGTATATACATGAGTCGGGTTCTGCTCCTGTGAGGTTCCACCATCACCAAAGACCCATGACCATGAGGTAGGCTGGTTGGTTGTCAGGTCAGTGAAGCAGACACTGAGCGGGATAACACCGGACTGCGGGTTTGCATTAAAGTCTGCAACCGGTGGTTTCACCGGTTCGCGAACGGTAATGTAGTTTTCTTTTGTCTTCTTTTGAGTGGATACGATGTTGGCTGCAGTGAGTGAGACTGTGTAGACACCTGGCTTCTCATAGATGTGAACGGGGTTACGCTCTGAAGAGTTGCAACCGTCTCCAAAGTCCCATGCCCATGAGGTTGGAATACCAAGTGAGGTGTCAGTAAACTGCACAGTCAGCGGGGCGTCTCCTTCGGTCGGAACACCGACAAAGTCGGTCACCGGGATCATATCGTGGTTGGAGATTACTGCAACGAATGCATCGCGATCACCATCACCATAGTTCTGCTGGTACGGCCAGACCTTGGGGAAGTTTATTGAGGTGGTATATCCGGTCATATACGCATCTCCTTCTCCCGTGACTGCAACCCCTCTGCCTTCATCAATATCTGACCCACCGAGGTAGGTACAGTATTCGATCTGGCTGATGATTGGATTGAACTTGGTCAGCATCAGATCAGATTTGCCACCCAGTTTGGACTGGTATGCCAGGGTAGCCGGAAGATCCGGTGAATCGGAGGTTCCGACAATATAGATATTGTTGGTGGCATCCTGAGCAACTGCACTGATGGAATCAACCATTGAACCTCCGAAGTATGTACTCTGGTTTAATGCTGATCCATCAGCAGTCAGGGTTGCAATAAACCCATCCTGAAGTCCTTTTAACTGTGGTTGAATCGGATTTACAGTCGGGAAGTCAGATGATTTTGTTGAACCGACAACAGTAAGTGATCCATCGGGATGTGCAATGATACCTTTTCCATCATCCCAGTTGTTTCCTCCAAGGTAGGTGGAATAGGCTGCAGGGTATTTTCCTTCAGGATCAAACTTTGTGACAAATGCGTTGAATGTTCCTTTCAACTTGGATTGGTACGGTTTGATAACCTGGAAGTTGGGTGATTCAGTCTGTCCGACGATACATGCGTACCCATTCGGATCGATGGTTACCGCACTTCCGGCTTCGTTTGCACTCCCACCGATAAAGTTGGAGTACGCGATAGAGTTGCCCTCAGGAACCAGCTTGGTGATAAAGGCGTCACTCAGGCCACCGAACGGGGATAACTGGTATCTGTTTACAACAGGATAATCCCAGGACTTGGTCTCACCGGTAATGAAAACATCCTTTTTATCATCTATCGCAATCCCGTACGCGAAGTCATCAGATGTTCCACCAACGTAGGTGGAGAAGACTAGATCTTTACCACTTGGGTCAAGCTTGGCTACCCATGCATCATAGCCGCCTGAGATCTTGTTTCTAAATGCACTCTTGACAGGGAAATCAGCGGAGTTTGTGCCACCACCGATATAGGCATTGCCTTCTTTATCGATGACAAGACCGGTTCCTTCGTCAGTACCGCTGCCTCCGATATAGGAGATATATACGAGATCGGTCCCGTCAGGATTGATCTTGATGATGAATGCATCCTTGTCGCCACCACCGTAATATGGCTGGACACTCCCCGGAGCAAGTCCTTGTGCACTCACACCAGAGGTCATTGTCTGGTTTTTGAGGTACTTCAGGTGGTCAGACCAGGTTGTCCCGATAAAGTATGCATATCCATCATTGTCAACAGCAATACAGTTACCCTGATCACGACCCTCTCCACCAAAGTACAGTGAATATCTCAAAACCGGGTCGATGACCAGTGTCTCTTCCTTGTTGTAAGATCCCAGCGTGAATGTTACTGTGTTTTCTGCTCCGATCTTGTATGAACAGTCAACATTAACTTTAGATCCATTGATCACCTGATACGCAACAGGTGCCTGATCTACAATATCACGTCCGGCAGTCTTGATGATCAGATCTCCTGACTGATTCAGGGAAAGAGACTCCTGACCTGAGTATTCTAATTTAATTACAGCCGGATCAGCTCCCGCCTGAACCACGTACTCACTCTTCAGGTTTCCTCCTTTCCCTGACAAATTCAGGGCAATACCCGGATAGAGCTCTGTATACTGGACTTCAGTAGTCAGGTTGATCCCGTTTTTCCAGGCTGATGAGTCAGAACCATAATAATAGTTCGCGGTTCCATTCACCGGGTTTAACCCGATGATACTGGTACTGTTTTCAGCTCCGACAAGTTTTACAAAGACTGGTTTAACTGTCGTTGTATTGTTGCCAGCGGGGCTGAATTCAATACCATTTTTGAATACCGTGATCACCTGATCAGGTGACGACTGAGCCTGATACGATACATTATCTTCAAACTGCCCTTCATTCGGAATGAACAAAATGGGCATCGAGGCAATGACAGCCTCCCCTGCCGTTTTGTTTCCTCCCTCTGCCATAACTGCTGCAGGGAGCATACCTGCAACGAGAAGAATGGTCAGAACGAGGTACCAAACTGGCTTAACATTCCCCATCATATGAATAACCCGCGTCAGAACATACGGTATACGCAGTTGACTTCACCTGAGGTATCAATGATGCCCCCGGCTTTCCCGCGATACTTAACCACTGGTTTTATCCAGAACATATATATAATTGTTGGAAATTAGAGCAGATGTAACGTCAAATCGAAATATCCGAAGTCAAAATACGATATTAACGATCGAAAATATTTTTAGGATTATATAGTAGCGCAGATTTTAGTATTCAACACCTCTTTCATTATTGAGAAAGAGAAAATATCTGTTTCATATAGAAATTGCAAAGATGATCAGCGATACATGAGGGAGATGCCACTAAGATATGTATCTGCTCAGGGAGAATGAACTAAGCAATATCATTGCAGTAGAGACCTGCAATTCAACTCATAATTTATGAAAAATCCAGAATCGTCTGTCCCAACAATTCAAACCTGCAGCAGGGTGTTTGCCCTTGAGATTCAGCAGACCGACCTCGTAGTCAGGAGAAAAGAGAGCAGGTCAGTAGAACTCATCACTCCTTCCGGAGCACATATATCCAGATTGTACTGCTGCGGAGCATTGACAGAGATCAACAGAACCGGAAAACCCGGGTGGTTCATCAGGGTTGCAGATCCTACCGGTGTTTTTGTTTTTGCAATCAGATCTCGAACACCTGACCTGATAGCGGTTCTGGATACATTCACCACACCGACTTTTGTCTCGGTAACTGCAACTATTGAAACGGATTCCACACCGGGAGAATCCGGGTTCAGACTGATACTTGATACTATCCACCAGTCAGATCGGCAGGCTCGCGACCAGTGGATTCTTCGAACATCACTCCTCACGCTCAAAAGATTGAAACGGCTTGCAGAACTCCTCGCCGGGGAAACCCCGGGTGAAGAGGAACGCAGGCTCATGACCAGGTATGGGACCAGTACACGACAACTAAAAGTTCTTGCAGGAGTTGTTGAACGGGCTACAGGTCAGGTCAAAGTTGCTCCAGACCAGACCGAAGATTCAGGCAGGGATTCGACTGAAGAACAAAATGTCAGTGAGCAGGTGGTGCAACTCATCAGGCAGCATTCGGGTCCACGAGGAGTATCAGTACAGGAACTGACAGGATTTGCACAGAAGGAGAAGATCTCCGAGTCTCTCCTGCTCGATACAATCAGAGCCCTGATTGCCGAGGACGAGTTGTACCAGCCCTCTTCAGGTTTTATCAAGATCCTTTGAGAGGTTCATGGAGACTGAATACTTTCCCTCAGGACCGGCAATCCAGATCACCGGGGAGCAGCGAATTCTTGTAGTGGCAGATATCCACATGGGTATCGAGTCAGATTTGAGGCTTCATGGCGTCCATCTTCAGAGCAGAGGGAAAGAAAGAATTGATCGTCTGAGTGACCTGGTGCAGGAGATATCACCTGATATCCTTCTGATGCTTGGGGATGTAAAACACCGGGTTCCGGGTACCTCATGGCAGGAATTTCGTGAACTTCCATCCCTCTTTTCTAATCTTAGAAAACATACCACGATCAGAGTGACCCCGGGAAACCATGATCCCGGGATCGAGGAATTCCTGAAACCCGAAGAACTTCTTCCAAAAGAAGGTTCAATCCTTGATGGTGTCGGAGTAATGCACGGGCACACCCGACCGGACCCGTCTCTCGCCGGGCATCTGATCCTGACCGGGCATCATCACCCTGTTGCATCCCTTACTGATGAAGTGGGGATTGCTCTCAGATCTCCCTGCTATGTTCTGGCAGAATTACGTAACGAAGTCTTTGATTCTCCACAGTCAGATGATACAAAGACCCGAATCCTGATGGTTCCTGCATTCAACGAGTTCTCAGGATACGGGATCGAGAAGACGTTCAGATCCCCGTTCTCCCCTCTCTCGCGTGCAGTTGTGATCGAGACCGCCGAGTGCCTCCTTGCTGATGGCACATACGGTGGTGAACTCTCCTCTGTAATCAGACATGAGCACCCGGGCTGTACTTGATCCCCGAATAACCGCATGCATTGCGGAACGTGGATTTGATGAATTCTCTGAGGTCCAGGAACGTGCCATACCCCGGGTCCTGGCAGGGGAGCACCTTCTTCTGATCGCCCCGACAGGTACGGGAAAGACAGAGAGTGCAATGATCCCGGTCTTTAACCAGATGCTCTCTGCAGGCGCAGGCTGTGGAAAGGGATTTACTACATTATATATTACACCGCTCAGGTCACTGAACCGTGATATTCTCATGAGGATGGAGTGGTGGTGCAACAGACTCGGATTCACGGTGGGTGTCAGGCATGGTGATACAACCCAGAGTGAACGAAGAAAACAGACACTCTCACCACCTGACCTCCTGGTAACCACTCCTGAAACCCTCCAGGCAATATATATGGGCAAGCGCCTGCGTGAACATCTGAAACAGGTCAGGTTCGTGATCCTCGATGAGATTCATGATCTCGCTGGAACGAAACGGGGAGCACAGATGAGTATTGCCCTGGAACGTCTGGTAAGGTACGCTGGTGAGTTCCAACGTATCGGACTCTCGGCAACGGTTGGAAATCCTGAAGAGGTTGCACGGTTCATGACCGGAAAACGACCCTTCACTATTGTCGAGGTCCCGGTTACCAAACATATCGCGATCAAAGTAGAACTCACCAGCGAGAAGTTCGAGGATCAGGTCGACCTCATCCGAAATCACATAAAAAAAGGACCGCCGACACTCATCTTTGTCAACACCCGTGCCACAGCAGAATCATTAGGGCTGAACCTTCTCAAAGACGGAGGAATAGATGTCCATCATGGCTCTCTCTCCCGGGATGTCAGGATAGAAGCAGAAGAGCGGTTCAAGAGGGGTGAGATCAGAGCACTTATCTGCACCTCCTCGATGGAACTCGGGATTGATATCGGTCACGTGGATCATGTCATCCAGTTTGGTTCTCCCCGAGAGGTGAGCAGGCTCGTGCAAAGGGTCGGCAGAGCTGGCCACCAGATCGGAAAAGTTTCCCGGGGGACTATCATCGCAAGCGGGTTTGACGACCTTGCTGAATCACTGGTGATCACAAAGAGGGCACTGGCTGGTCAGGTGGAAGAGGTGGTACCTACCTATCAGGCAGGAGATGCAATTGCAAACCAGATAGCAGCAATGGCGGTGGAGTACGGCGAGATCCAGACTGATGATATCATCTCAATCCTTTCGGGAGCAGTCATCAGTCTGGATGCTGAATCCGTTGTTCCCACGATAATCTCACAGCTTGCTGAACATTATATTTTGAGAAGGGATGGAAGCAGGGTTATCACAACTGGAAGAGCTCGCAAATACCTCTCCAACAACCTCTCGATGATCCCTGATGAACGCAAGTTCCCGATCTATGATATGGTCTCAAGGCGGAACGTCGGCTCTCTTGACGAATCGTTTGTGGTCACCTACCTGCACACTGGTGCAGTCTTCATCGCCCGGGGTCATCTCTGGCGAGTACTTGAGATGGAAGAGGGAAAGATCACTGTCGAGCCTGCAAAAAATGCTGAGGGTGAACTTCCATCATGGGAAGGTGAACAGATCCCGGTGCCGTTCGACGTCGCTCGAGAGGTTGGGGCACTCAGACGAACCCGGATGTTCAGTGATTACTCATCTGACCCGGCGGTAACCAGGTATGCAGAGGCTTACCTTTCTGCGGTTGAGAACAACAGGGGGATTATTCCTACTGACCAGATCATCACCCTCGAACAGATCCCGGAGGGTGTTGTGATCAACCTGTGTGCCGGACACCAGACCAACGAGGCATTCGGTCGGGTCATCTCGATCCTGACCTCTGCCCGTTGGGGAACGACAGTCGGCATAGAACTTGATGCATACCGGATCCTGCTTAGACTTCCAAGAGAAGTTGTGGCAGGTGATGTACAGACGATCATAACAGGACTTGAACCTGAACACCTCCGAGCCATCCTCGAAGTTGCATTGAAACGAACGTCTCTCTTTAAGTGGAAACTTGTGCAGATCGCAAAAAAGTTTGGTGCAATAGATGCTGACGCTGATTTTGAACGCCTGAGTATGCACAGGCTAGGAGAACTCCTCTCAATGCCTGCAATTCAGGCAGAAACATATCGGGAACTCTTCTCCAGGTACATGGACGTAACCCATGCAGCAGAGATCGTTACCGCTATAAAAGACGGCACCATCAGTCTGGTACTGGGTCCTCCAAGTATGATCGGTGCTTCAGGGATCTTTTCACACCGGGACCAGATCCCACCACCTACAGCGGATCAGGCTGTCATCGCCACAATCAAACACAGGCTTGCAAAGCAGGAAGTGATCCTCGCCTGTATGAACTGTAGGAAATGGAAAGTCAGGACCGTGGTAGACCGTGTTCCTGATCACCCGGTATGCGGACATTGCAATGCAAAACTCATTGCAGCACTCAAACCATACGAAGAGGAGCAGTACAACCTGGCGAACAAGAAGAACAAAGATACACAGGAGAAGGAGATAGAACGCCGCCTGATAAGAAACGCAAACATTGTTCTGTCAAGCGGGAAGAAGGCAGTGCTGGTTCTTGCAGCCAAAGGGGTCGGCCCTGATACCGCATCACGAATCCTTGCAACCTGGACTGATGGGGATGCACTGTATCGTGAGATCCTTAAAGCTGAAAGAAATTTTATCAGAACTCACAGGTTCTGGCAGTCATAAAAAAAGATAGGGTATCATCCGGCTATGCCGGTCACATTATACTGCCAAGTTTCTGCTCAAGGAAGGCTAACCCACGCTTAATATCTTCCATATTTTTCCCTCCGGTCAGAATGATCTTTCCGGAAGAGAAGAGGAGTGCAACGATCTTCGGGTCTGCAATACGATATACAAGACCCGGGAACTGTTCAGGCTCGTACTCAATATTTTCGAGACTGAGGGTCATAACCACTTTGTTGAGGTTGATCTTGTTCCCAATATCATATGAACAGACGATGTTGGTGACTGCAACCCGTGGTTCATCATAACAGGCAATGCCCGCTTCTTTCATCTTACCGATAATAAGTTTGAGCCCAACCTCGAGTGACTGGTTATCTCTGATACCAGTCAGGACTACTTTACCAGAGGAGAATATAAGGGAAGCGATCTTGGGGTTCTCCATCCGGTACACTGCCCCGGGAAAACGCTTGGTATTGAGTTCACAGTTCTCGATATTATTGGAGATCACCTCAAGATCAATAGAGTCAGCGATTGCCCCTGAAGCAACAATATTTTCGATCTTCAGGGATTCGTATTGTTTCTCTTCCATTGCAGATATGATGTGATCTGCCATATCATAATACTAATGGTAATTATCATCAAATAAAGCCCATATCATCCGATTTTACCTGAATTACCAGACATTTGATCTAAAGCGGCTATTTATATTGATTCATATACTCACCATGGTTCCTTTGTACACCATCCTGATAGTATCTTAACTGCTCTCCACCTACCTATGGGAAGGTATGAAGCAGGAGATTCCACACCGGATGACCTCATACGAGGATACGGTTCGTGATTTTAGGATTGATGTTCCTGAATTTTACAACTTCGGCTTTGATGTCATCGACCACTGGGCTGAAGTAGATCGAAACAAACTTGCAATGATATGGGTGAACCAGGAGGGGCAGGAGAAGAAGTACACCTTCCGTGATCTGCGTAACCTCTCGGTCGAAGCAGCCAATATTCTGATCAAGTACGGGGTCAAGAAAGGTGACCATGTCATGCTCATGCTTCACCGGGTTCCGGAGTGGTGGATCTTTGTCATCGCACTGATCAAACTCGGTGCAGTTGTCTGTCCGTCACCTACGATGCTTACCGCCAAGGATCTCCAGTATCGTGTCAATGCCGGAAAGTTCAGCATGCTTGTCACCGACATGGAGAACTCTGACAAGGTGGAGAAGATCTGCAGGTTCTGTCCATCGCTTAAGCACAGGATGCTGATAGACGGAGAACTTCCAAACTGGATCAGTTACAAGTACGAACTTCTGTATCCAGCTCCGGTCTCACGATCTGCAATCAGCATGCCAGTACTGCAGAAGACCCACTCTTCTGACCCGATGCTCATATACTTCACCTCGGGAACCACGGGAGAGCCGAAGATGGTGCTTCACAACCACGGGTATCCTCTGGGTCATATTGTTACTGCACGGCTCTGGCAGGATCTCAACTCCAATGATCTTCACTTCACATCATCAGATACAGGGTGGGCTAAATGTGCCTGGGGGAAGATATTCGGTCAGTGGATAGAAGGAGCATGTCTTTTTATTTATGATGCAAGGGGCAAGTTCAAAGCTACCGAGCTGCTGCCCCTGATCGAAAAATATGAGATCTCAACATTCTGCTGCCCTCCAACAATCTACCGGATGCTGATCATCGCAGACCTGGCCAAGTATGATCTCCGCTCACTCAGACATTGTATTTCGGCAGGAGAGCCCCTGAATCCGGAGGTTATCAGGATATGGAAAGAAGAGACAGGACTTCCAATCTATGAAGGATATGGGCAGAGTGAGACATGTGCATGTATTGCAACATTTCCCTGTATGACCCACAAACCCGGATCCATGGGAAAACCCTCCCCAGGCTGGCATATTGAACTTCATGATGATGAAGGCAAACAGGTGGAGCCCGGCGTTGAGGGCCGGATTGCAATCGGACTCAATCCACGTCCGGTCGGGCTTGTAACCGAGTATCTTGACAACCCTGAAGCAAATGCAGAGTCATTCCAGAACGGGTTCTACTATACCGGTGACAAAGCGTACATGGATGATGACGGGTACTTCTGGTTTGTTGGCCGGAACGATGACGTCATCAAAAGCTCAGGCTATCGTATCGGCCCGTTCGAGGTTGAAAGTGCTCTCCAGGAGCATACGGCTGTTCAGGAGTCTGCAGTTGTCGGATCACCTGACCCACTCAGGGGAATGCTGGTTAAAGCATTTGTCGTGCTCAAGCCTGGGTACGAACCGTCAGATCAGCTGACGAAAGAGATCCAGAAGCATGTGAAACGCGTGACTGCTCCATACAAATATCCACGGCTTATCGAATATATGGAAGAACTTCCCAAAACACTGTCAGGGAAGATCAAGCGTGCCGAGCTTCGGGACCGAGAAATGAAGCGATATCAGCAGTCACAATAATCTGCATTAATATCATCTCACCCCTATTATTTCAAAAGTTATAATAAAGAGAAGAGTCCACTTGTAATAGCGCGAGGATCTCCGAGCCAGGTCAAAGGAGCTAGGTTCAGGGCCTAGTCGAGAAGTCGTTCGCCGGTTCAAATCCGGCTCCTCGCATCTGAACTCTTTTTAATATCATATTTTTCTCTCAATTTTATATTAGTACGATACCACGGCTTCCTGACAGTTAATTCGTAATGTTCGTAACAGTAAGGTTAGAACAAAGCACAAAAGAAAAAAGATTAGATATATTTATTCCGCTTTAACCAGTCACGCTGTGGCGGTGTGTAGCGGTATGAGATGTCGCATTTTTCGTCCTGGAAACTCCATGGAGTTATGATTACAATGTCGCCCTCCCTGATCCAGGCACGTTTCTTGATCTTCCCCTTGATCCTGCCCATGCGGGTGACTCCGTCAAAACAACGGATCCTGATGTGATTTGCACCCATCATCAACTCTGCAAGACCAAACTGTTCCCGATTATTCTTTTTTGGCAACCGAACGCGGATAGTCTCTACTGTTCCGTCCGGACGCTCATAATTCATGCTCCCTGATTCGGGCGTGGCATTAGCATCAGGGGTATTCTCTACAGGACTAATCCAACCATCTCCAGAATTATGAATAATATCAGTGGTCATGTGTTTTTAATATATCTGATTCACAATAGATTTTTAGAACCGAAAACTGAGGTTAATGGTAAACCAGTGATCAGATACATTATGAGATTAGAACAGAGATGATCCTATACGTGTTGGTTGAGGAAAAAATGCATTCACGATTACATATTCAACAATTCATCCTGTTAAGCCTGCTTCTTATTGCAAGCCTGATAGCGGTCAGTTCGGCAGCAAATGTCAGTACAACCGGAACCGTAAATACGGTGGTAAATACTGCTATCAATAATACCCAGAATAATCAGATTGGATCTCCCTATATTTCACTAATTCCGGAGTCAGCAAGTATAGAAGTAGGCGATCCAATCATTCTGCACGCAACGGTTGACAAAGCTATTCTGGGATTGAATCCAGGTTCTGCCATACTTATCTTAAAAGCACCACAAAAGAGCAAGTTTGATGCATTCACGCAGGTACCGGTAAAAGATGATGGAACATTCACGTATTCGATTCCGACCGATGTTACCGGTACGTGGACTATATCAGTCAGGTACAGTGATGAGATCAGTGCATCATCTGACATTGTAGTTTCACCCCGTGCTATCTCGCTTTCAACAAGCAACACCCTGAACTCATATGGTGCACCGGTGAGTGTGGGTGAAGATGTTAACCTCTTTGGTTTTTTGCGTGACTCAAAAGGGAAAGGTGTTCCAGAGAGGCAGATAAAATACCTGGTCGCAATACCGCCATATGGCTGCGACTTCTGCTCAGAAGAGGAGGACTCTGATTACCTGATCTGGGAGACATACGGAACCGCGACAACTGATTCGTCTGGAAAATATTCTATCTCCTTTACTCCTTATGACCGCGGAGAGTACAAAGTCAAGACATACTTTGGTGGAGATGAAGGGTATCAGAGTTCAACCAGTGATATCAGGCGGGTAAGGGCAAACTGATCAAATTGTCAACCGGGAGACAGATCTGGAGATAATTCAGGACCTGGCATAACCCTCATATCTCCCTGATTCATATCTTCTGCTATGAGGGTTCCAACCAGGATTCTGCTGTACTTTTCATGTGTAGCAATCTACATATGCATCGCATTGATCGTGATCGATGCTGATAAGGGGGGAGAGCTTCTCTATACAATTCTTCGCATAGCCGGACTATGGGGGTTTCTCTCGTTATCATGTTCAGTGATAATGAACCTCTTCAAACCTGAACTCAGGAAACTGTTGGGACAACCATTTTTACCAGTCCACCATCTTTTTGCATTATCAGGACTCCTGCTCATAACTCTGCATCCAATACTATTCCTGATCCTCTCTACAGATCCTTCAACCCTTATCCCCGATCTCTCGTCACCATATCTCTTCTTTGTAAATGGAGGAAGGGTTGCACTCATCATCATCTATGCTGCCTTTTTTGCAGGACTCTTCAGGATAAAAATTGGCACCAGGTGGAAGATTATTCACCGGCTTGTGTACCCGGCTCTTCTCCTCGCCATCATTCATGCAAATCTTATCGGCTCGACATTCCAGAGTCCCATAATCAGGGTTTTTTATAATGGCCTTGCAGTTGCCGTGCTTGTTACCAGTATTACAAGAATGTTCAGACATAGAAGAGAGCACCAAACATCAGCGTAACTCTAATTAATTCCAGAATCGATTTACACCCTGATATCAAATATCTCTTATGGATATCAGGGATTTCAGACTCGAGCGGTACATGGCACAATATGAATTTTCCGCGCCATACCTGCTCTGCTCCTCTGACTGTGAAACACTTTCAGTTCAGGAACTGTTTGCACTCGAAGAAGGATCTGCACAAGAGTTTCAAACCTTTAAACTAGGCTACACAGAGGCCCCTGGATCTCCTGAACTTCGTGAAGAGATTTCGGCATGGTATGAATTAGTAGATGACGATGAAGTAATCGTCACATCTGGCGCTGAAGAGACGATCTTCATTACAATGCACACTCTGCTCAAACCAGGAGACCATGTCATTGTTCAGATGCCTTCCTATCAATCTCTTCACGAAATCCCAAAATCTCTGGGTTGCCACGTATCTCCCTGGCAGATGGCAGAGAAGAACGGAGCATGGCATCTTGATATCGAAGCCCTTCATGAACATATCACCCCGAAGACAAAGGCACTGGTGATAAATTCGCCCCACAACCCAACCGGATACCAGTTTTCAAAATCAGATTGGCACGCTATAGAAGAGATCTGCGCCGATCACTCGATATTCATCGTATCAGATGAGGTATACAGGGGGATTGAACATGATACGAGTAAGGGGCTCAAACCGATGGCAGATCTTAATGAATCAGCCCTCTCAATAGGTGTTATGTCCAAATCGCTCGGCCTTGCAGGTCTGCGAATAGGCTGGGCAGCATCCCGGAATGATGAGTTCAGGAAGAAATTCCAGGCATTCAAAGATTATACAACAATCTGTAACAGCGGTCCTTCAGAATATCTTGCAACAGTTGCACTGAGGCAGAAGGAACAGATCATCAGAAGAAACCTTGCGATCATCCATGACAATATGAGCATTCTTCACACCTTTTTCAAAACATATGCCGATCAGATAACCTGGTCTGCTCCGACTGCCGGGTCCACAGCATTTCCCAGACTTGCGACAGATGCATCAATCGAATCTTTCTGTGACAAGGTGCGTGATGATCAGGGGGTTCTTCTGCTTCCGGGATCGGTGTTCCATGTAGAAACTCCTCATTTCAGGATTGGCTATGGAAGACGGAATATGCCCGAGATCCTAAGTAGATTTGAGCAGTGTCTTCAATCACGGATCTGATATTCTCATACCCCTGATCCCACAGATTTAATCAAGGGGCAAGGCCAAATAAGATTGATCGAAGAGGAAACCATGTCGGTAGCAATCCTGATTGTTGATGATGAACCTGCTCTCAACGAGCTTTTTGTTATCGGCCTCAAAAAGTACGGATTTTCTACTGAAGGTGTACTCGGAGGCAGAGAATGTCTGGATCTACTGAAGGATGCATACAGACCTGACCTCATTCTTCTTGATATGATGATGGAACCGATGGACGGGTGGGAAACCCTCCATCACATCAAGGCAGACCAGGACTTCCGCAAAATTCCGGTTATTATGCAGACCGGAAAAAACCTGACATTCAAAGAGGCAGAACAGTTCTCTTATTATATCGAGGATTATATCATGAAACCAATCACCCCGAAACGGTGTGTCGGTTTTATTAATGAGATCCTTGAAAAATTGAATTCAATCCAGTCAGTTATAGATACAGCACGGACTGCCGGATATAGCGAAAGCGAGATTGATCGCTTCATCACCCTTCATCGAGCCAATGATGTATCTGCAAGACTAATGCGTCTTCTTGAGGATCGGTATGGAACATCATCAGGTGAACAGGATCCTGAATCATACGGCCCTGAAGATTTTCAGGCATTCAGGACAAAAATAAAGAGCGAGTATGATGAACTTGCCCAGAAGATGGGCATAACTACCTGATTCTGAATTCTGGTCAGACTTTTTTGGTACTTTTGTTGAATATTATGGAGATGATTCTTTCATATCATCTAGATTACATGACTCCAGGATCGCTCCGACAGTCCTGAACGCATCCTGAAGATCCTGATAATTTGGAATATGAGCCTCGCCCAGCATGTCAATTGCAGACTTCATCGAATCACCGCCGAGAAGGCAGCCCACCACCATGCTATGGGTGAACCGGGAGAGCCTGATCATCTCATGGGCAAGGTTCTTTGGATCCATCATAGCTACCGGTGCCGTAATTACCACAGCAATATCCCAGAGCTGCTGGTACTTGATCATCACATCAAAAACCCTGGCGAAACGGGAGGCATTGCTATCCCCAAGTAGATCCACCGGGTTTTTATGAGACCATGACTCAGGCAGAATTTTATTCAGTTCTTCAACGACCTGCTCAGGCAGATTGATCATCTCCATACTGCTTTTTTCTGCATAGTCTGAGGCAAGAACACCAAACCCTCCTGCATTAGTAAGAATGATCGTTCTCCGCCCCTTCGGATATCCTTCAGATACCACAAGGCGGGCAACATCAAAAGCTTCAGCAAGTGAATATGCCGGGATCACCCCGCTCTGTTTAAAGGCTGCAATGTATGTTTCATAACTCCCGGCAAGAGAACCTGTGTGCGATGAGGCAGCCTCCCGACCCCTTACCGAGGAGCCTGACTTCAGTGCGATGACCGGCTTTCTTCCCCGCATACTTTCGGCATACTGTAGAAATGCCTGCCCATCCCGGATCTCTTCGACATACAAGATGACGGCATAGGTATGAGGATCCTGGTCAAGTACCTGCAGATACTCTAGAAATCCCATGTCGGTCTGGTTACCTACGCTGATTACCGATGAGAAACCGATGCGGCGGGATATTGACCAGTCAAGAACAGTTGTGATGATCGCACCACTTTGAGATATAAATCCGATCTGTCCTGAAAGAGGGGACTGGACATCAAAAGTTGCGTTCAGATCAAGTGGGGGAATGATGATACCCAGGCAGTTCGGGCCCACGATTCTGATCCCGGTCTCCCTGGCAACCTTCAGGAGTTCGTCTTCCAGGATCCTGCCAGCATCCCCGGTCTCTTTAAATCCTGCTGTCAGGATTACTGCAGACTTGACACCCTTCTCCCCCGATTCCTTGACGATACCGGGAACATACTCGGCTGGTGTTGCAATAACCACCATCTCAACCGGACCAGGGATGGAACTGATGGTGGGGTATACTTTCTTGCCAAGAATATCCTCGGCGCTTGGATTGACCGGGTAGAGTTCGCCCTGGAAGTTCAGAAGATTTCGAAAGACAGCATACCCGACTTTTCCCGGGGTCCGGGAAGCTCCCACCACCGCAATAGATGACGGATGAAGAAGATCAGGAACTGGAGGCAGGATCTGTGCGGCAGTTCTGGGCTCAACAGGTGCTGTTTTAATAAAAAATCGGGCATCAACCGCACAGGCCCCACCTTCCCAGAGTATGAGAGGATTGATATCAAATTCTATGATCCTCTCATCCTCAAGAAAGAGCCTGCCGACCTTTTCAACTATATCCAGAAGTGCCTGCTCGTCTAGCGGGCGGTGCCCACGGTACCCGGATATGAGCCGGTATCCAGTCATCTCATGAATCATTCGTCTGTATTCAACAGTATCAACAGGCAGAACCCTCATTGAAAAGTCATGAAGAAGTTCAACGAGAATGCCACCCATTCCGACAGTGAGCACCTTTCCGAATGCAGGATCTGTTTTTCCTCCGATGAGGAGTTCTGTCCCGGGTTTCATCTCCTGTTCAATAAGATATCCGCTGATTACGGCAAGGGAGTCGTATGCAGCAACCTTCTGATCAATTCCTAAAAGAGCCTCCTGAAGGGCTTCAGGACAGGAGATATGCAGGACAACGCCTCCTGCATCAGTTTTATGGACAATCTGTTCTGAGACAACCTTTACAACAACGGGGAAACCGATACTTGCAGCAGCAACTGCTGCCTCCTCATGGGTGGTCACAAACCGGTATGCCGGAACCGGTATACCGTACCTGGTGAGCAGTTCGTACCCATCCTTTTCAGTGATCAGCCGCCTGTCCATAATATCTCCTGCGTATGTCTCTCCATAGGCAACCCGATCAGATAAGCGTTGTGAAAAACAGAGGTTCAGATATTCTGAAGAAGAGCCTGAAAGATCCCTTTCCTGAGTACTTCCCTTGAAACTGGTGTGTCAGCAGATACAGGGGTAAGACTTGCAAGAGGCTTTGTGTTGATAAAAAATTCAGATGAGCCTGATACAATTTCGGGACTGAATGTATTGTTGAAGAAGACCAGTTCAACTCCGGAGACTGCAAGGTCCCTTGCAAGTGCATAAATGATCTCCTCAATTTCGTGCACCTTCTCTTCAGGAGTATCCTTGTGACGCCATTCAACCTTGAGAGTGATCGACTCAATACTGCCACCGCAACCGGTACATGATTCACATTTGTCCGGGGCACACCCGGAATGTTCTGCCTGTTCCATAATAGTCACCTGCATTAACTGGTTATTAAAACGAAGCCTTAACAAAGCGATTTAATACATGTTTGCTCTGAATGCTGAAGAGGTAATCTGATACTAATGCTACATCGGGTAAGAATGTATCAAGAAAAGAAGGGGGGTTTTGTGTGCAGCCTGCAGCCGGGTTCAGGATGGATCAGAAATATTTCGTGGGGGGGTTTGGAGTGCTGATTCTGGTGACGTGTGCGCCCGGCCTGTGGCGTTGCACACATATATCTCATCAAGAGTGACATATGAACCTTTAAGAAACAGGGCGAAAGTATTTCCTAATTTTATTAAGATATAAAAATAAAGGGTTAACGTAATAGAAACAGCACTTCATGCATTCTGATGCGAATTTTAATAATCAGTTCACTTTCACCAGAAGGAAATCTTCCAGAAATCATGATGGGTGATCACTGATTTTCTGCCGGAAAGATAATCGGGTATCACCCGGTGATATGATCAGACAACCTCATGCATAATCAGATCATCGCCCATCTTGACATGGACTCATTCTATGCCTCAGTTGAGGTTCGCGATGATCCCTCTCTGGCTGGCAAACCGGTTGTAGTCGGGTCTGATCCTCAGGAAGGAAGAGGTCGCGGAGTCATCAGTACATGTTCGTATGAAGCACGACGATACGGACTCCATTCTGGAATGCCAATATCACAGGCATGGCACCTTTGCCCCCATGCGGTATACATCCGCCCAAGTGGAAAATACAGTATTGTTTCAGCCAGGATTATGGAGATCCTGCAGGAGTGTACCCCTCGCCTCGAGCAGGTGAGCATCGATGAGGCGTATCTTGACTTTTCTGACTGTGGTTCTTATGATCTGGCTGAAGAGAAGGCAAGGAACATCAAAAATGTCCTGCGGGAACGTGAGGGGCTGGGTTGTTCAATAGGTATCGCACCGGCCCGGTCATACGCGAAGATAGCATCAGACCTGCAGAAACCTGACGGGCTGACTGTCATTCATCCTGAAGAACTGAAACAGGTTATCCTTCCCCTTTCGGTTGCAAAGATACCAGGGATAGGCCGAAAGTCATTTGCACATCTTGAATCTCAGGGAATGACCACATTCCGCGATCTGGCAGAAGCCGATATTCAGATCCTTCAGGAGATATTCGGGGGATGGGCAGTACGGGTTCGGGAGATCGCATCAGGCCTCGATACATTCGGACTCAAAGATCAGGGGCCGCGTCAGTCTATCGGAAGGGAGACAACCTTTGCAGAGGATACCGATGATCCTGACCTGATATCAGAAACTCTTGAGACTCTTGCATGTTCACTTCATGCCGAACTTCTCAGGGCACATGCCAGGACGAAAACTGTCGGGATTCGCATACGGTACACCGGGTTTATCACCTGCACCAGATCAGTCTCACTACCACATGCTGATGACAATCTTATGGTGATAAAAAAAGCAGTTAGGTCTTTGACAGAAGAGTTCTGGACCGGAAAGCCGGTACGGCTGATTGGGATCAGGCTCTCCGGCCTTGTGTACCATGATCCGAAGCAGTGTACACTGGAACAGTTTTTTTCAGAATAAAAAACCGCTATCCTTCCAAAAAAAATCAGGAATAGAAGTACTGAATCGCAAACGCAACCATGTATGTACAGATCCCGAAGACCGCCTGGGGAACGGTATATCTCTTGAAGACGGTCTTCACATCATCCCCGGTTGTCCGGTGAAGCAGCCAGAAGTATGGATCTGTTACAAAACAGATGACCCCTGCACCGGCGATGATCATCAGGAAGAGTGCCAGCGGGTTCATCATCGGAGGAATACCAGTGGTTGCAATTATCTGCGCGGTAAGTATTGAGGTAACGATACGCGACCCCTGTGCAGTCTGGATAAGAGCAGCCATAATAAACGGGATTAGAATCAGGGGTACATGGCTTGCTAATACTTGCAGTGAATCCTGGGCAAAGGTGCTCTGCGTTATCACATATCCGAGTGCTCCGGCCCCACAGATATCAAAGATTACAACTCCTGCATGCTTTGCTCCTGACACAAATCCGGTCCACCTGTTTTCAGGAAGAGCTACCATCACCGCTGTTATCATCCCTGCAAACATGATGAACTGAACCAGCGTGAAGTGCGAGAGATGGAGAAGGAATAGACCAACCGGGATCGCAGCAAAGATCACCAGAAACGGTGCCCATGCCTTGGGGTGGAATCTTCCACTACAGAGACCCGAATCAGTCTCACATCCAGGCTGCAGGTGCTGTTGATCAGAATACCCACTTCCTTCAAGCCCCCATTCAGCACCTTCAGATTTGGTTACCTCATCTGTTTCGGACGTTTCTCCGGATGTGTAAGGTGTTTCATGGTTGTTCTGCACCGCAGACATTTCTTCAGTCGCTTTCGGGGTTCTCCATCTTGTCCACCAGATAAACAGAACCAGGAAAAATACCGAGAGCGTAATTGTAACCATATCAAAAGTCAGCGGAGACAGATGTTTTGGCCCGAATGTATCAAAGAGAGGGAACGTCACCGGGGTTGGATACACAAAGGCAACCCCAAGTGCACTCCCAAGAGCTACCAGATACATAAGGCTGTTCTGGCGCCTCTTATCAGGCGCAAGATGGGAGAGCACGGGAGAGAGGATCATAAAAGCCGTGATTGGGCATGTTGATGGGATTCCAATAATATATCCGGCAAACCCTGATAGTGACAACGGGCTTTTCAGTACTTTCCGTATATCAGATACAATCTGCTGAATGTATCCCTGTTCAACAAGGTATTTTGCAATGACTGAACCGGCAAGGATAGGAATACCCAGACTATTAAAAACACTGGCACAACCCATTGCAACCTGGGTAAACACCGCATCCGGATCACCCCCGACTGCAAACCCGAATGCCACCGCACCACCAACAAGGGTGATAAATGGAGGTACACGGAATTTTATCCCAATCACAGAGATCAGGATGATGATGATAAAAAATATCAGCAGGGTGTTCATTGAGTAATATCATTCCTTATATAATATCAAATACCGTTCCGGAGAAGATCTGCTCATCATGAGCAGGAAGAAGCCATTTATATAATTATTGAGGTTATGGTTCTCTAACCGCGGGTGCGCAACAGGCCATCAGATCCCGGAGGAGAAACAAAAGAGTTGATAAATCCATGAAGAAAAGAATACTACATAATGATGGGGGGCCGTTTTGAGAAGGGGCGATGGGTGGAAGAACCTTCCGGGCAGGCATCTGCTTCTGTATCAGGGGATGATCTCACCGAAAGACTGGCAGTAGCAAAGGCTTCATTTGGGAGAGGCCTTGATGATCTCCTTGCTGTGGGTCGTGACCTGCTGACCACAGAGGAAGGCCGGAAACATATCGGCAGAAGTATGGATCAGGCAGGTGCAGAGATCATGGGAACGCTTGAGGAGACTGCCAGAAAGGCAACCGAATACATCTCCGGGGTTCTCGATCAGAAGCGCAAAGAGTGAAATAACACGATGCGAACTGCGGTCTGCAGGCTTTCATAATACATACATGCCCAAATGGTTGGATACCGGATCGCAACTGCTTAACCTGGATTTTATCGCAAAATTCCAGGTTGTGGAGATGACCCGGGAGGTAAAGGGTCAGGTTATCGTGGAGAAGGCTGTACTGAAAGCTCTGATGAAAGATGGGGAGCAGATAAATATTGCAGCCTTCAAGAACCGGATGGATGCTGTCACCTGGATGCGGACCCGTCTGCGAAACAGCGAAGAGAAAGTGATTCAGGTCAGGTAAATAAAGCCAATATGCCTTAGGCCTGACACGATTCGAATTTCAACATCTTCTCTTTTGAGAACCGTGTCAAGCCATAACGTTTGGGAAAATTTATCTGCATCAACTGTGAGTGAGATTGCATGAGTAAATCCGTTTCTGTACCTCTGGATGTACCAAAAGATCAACAGAAAACCTATACCAGCAATTTTAAAACTATTACTCATGATACAGGCAGGCTCATGCTCTTTGCCGGGGATCAGAAGATTGAACACCTGAACGCAGACTTTTATGGTGAGGGGATTCACGAGGACGACAACGATCCCGAGCACCTCTTCCGTATTGCTGCAAAAGCAAAGATCGGATGTTTTGCCACCCAGCTCGGTCTCATTGCGCGATATGGGGCAGACTATCCCGATGTTCCATATCTTGTAAAACTGAACTCAAAGACAAACCTTGTCGGAACTTCTCAGCAGGAGCCATCATCAGGCCTTTTGACCACTATTGAGCAGGTGGTCAGATTCAGAAAAACCAGCGGTCTGAAGATCGTCGGAATCGGATACACAATATATCTTGGATCTGAGGCTGAAACAGAGATGCTTACGGCAGCTGCAAATGCAGTCTTTGAAGCACACCAGAACGGTCTTGTCACTGTACTCTGGATATACCCCAGAGGAAAGGCAGTCAAGGATGAGAAGGATCCGCACCTGATCGCAGGGGCAGCGGGAATTGCAGCATGCCTGGGTTCTGATTTTGTCAAGGTCAACCCACCAAAGAAAGAGGGGGCCTCATCTGTCGAACTGATGAAAGAGGCAACAATGGCAGCGGGAAGAACCAGGGTTGTCTGCGCAGGAGGTTCCAGCGTTGATGGAGAAATATTCCTGAAGCAACTCTGGGAACAGATCCATATCGGCGGATGTGCAGGAAACGCAACAGGTCGCAACATTCACCAGAAAAGCCTCGATGAAGCTGTACGGATGTGTAATGCCATCTACGCAATCACGGTGCAGGATGCATCGGTTGAAGATGCTGTGAAAATATACGAGAAAAAATAAACTCCAGGTAACCTCTTTTTGTCAAAAATATCCGCAAAGGACTTTTTGATAACCTAATTTTTCTTCCTATTTTCCGATCTTCATCAATATCTCTTCAAGGGATGGATACTTGGACTCGATACGTTGGACGACACCGTCATGTCCGGTGATCTCCGAGGTCAGGACATTGAGATCTGGAACTGATCGAACCGTTGACACCCAGAGATTTCCACTCTTTTCAGTTCCTTCAGGTAGTATCATGGAACTTTCGTCAGGAAGGAGATACCAGACTTCATATCTGATAGAACCGAACTGCTCACGGAGCTCAGGCATTGTTCCCCTGATAACCACATCTCCCCGTTTTAATATCATCACCATGTCGCATATCTCCTCAACCTGATTGAGGTTGTGGGCAGAGAGGATGATCGTCTTCCCCTGCTTGCGCAGTTCTTTCAGATATTCTATTATGAACCGACTGGTCATCGGGTCAAGACCTGATCCTGGTTCATCATAGATGAGGATGGCAGGATCATGGATAAGTGTCCGGGCGATCGCAACCTTGCGTTTCATTCCCTTGGAGAGATTGCCGATCCGTTTGCCATCAGGATTTAATGACAACTGGGTAAGCAATATCCCTGCTCTGGCGTCGATGGTTACCCGGTCAAGTCCGTAGATCTCACCAAAAAAACGGAGATAATCAGGAACCAGCATCGTCTCATACAGGCGTGACTCTTCAGGCAGATACCCGAGCTGACACTTGATCTGCATGGGATCTGCAAGAACATCAACCCCGCCAATGGTGAGGCTCCCCGAATCCGGCATTATCAGGCCAGAGAGGATCTTAAGCAGGGTGGTCTTACCTGCTCCATTATGCCCGATAATTCCCAGGATCTGCCCCTCTTCACAGGTGAAGGATACATCATGAAGAACAGTAACCTCACCGTATCTCCTGGAGAGATGTGACGCCTCGATCATGCTTCTTTCTCCTGTACCCTGCATACCATAAAAGATACACGACCACACTGACTGATGATTGATATATCGTGGCGTTCAATCACTCACCACTATGCAGATGCTGCATCAGCTCGTAACTCTCTCATGCTGGGAGGTCAGACGTTTCTTCACCACGATGAGCAGGGATCTGCTCCCGATATCGGTGATACTCGTGATTCTTCTGGTCCTGGTGAGTGGATTTACTGCACAACACGGGATGCATCTGCAGGACGGACTGTACCGGATCGGAATTGACAGTCCGGCATACCTTGAGATCATCGGAGGAGATCCCAGATACACGGTACATGATACAAGCGGGTTTCAGGGAGTCCCCCCACAGAACATCGGCCTTGATCTCAAGATCCAGACCGGCACAATTTTGCGATCATCAGGAGAGAAAGGCAGAGCTGCACAGAAGAGTTTTGAACGCGATTATCAGGCCTACTCTGACAGGATATATCAGCAGCAGGATGATCTCTTCGCTGCGTATCCTCTCTGGATTCAGAACGAATATGTACCGAGCGAACTGAACTTTCTCGCAACCCAGAGCGGCCAGCAGATAGGTGTTCCCGGGCAGGCACAGAATGAGCCTCCTGAACCTGATCTCCCGGTAGAGGATGTGGCTCCTCCTGTCTTATCTGTTCCCGCAGACTCTGAAGACCTTAGGTTAACTCTCGCCAACCAGATGAGCAAAGACCAGGAGCAGGTGAGCAGGTACACAGGGATTTTTTCAAAGAGTGACTCAACCCAGATACCATACAAAGTTCCCTCCCTGCTCTCTCCGCCCCTCCCGTTCGACACCATCATCTTCATCTTTGTCTTTATATTTCCGCTCTACTTCACATCCCAGTTCTTCATGATGAGTATCATGAACGAGAGGACCCTCAGGCAGGGAGAAGCGCTTGTCGCTGCACCGATAAAACCGGCAGTCCTCATATTCGGAAAGATGCTGCCTTATGCTATCGGCATGGTGTTGCTGGCCTCTGCAATCCTGCTTGCAGTACAGGCAGACATCATGGCCATCCTGCCGCTCATCCCGGTAATTCTCTTCTTCCTTGCATTTGCCCTCTTCATCGGGATGGTTGCACGCAGTTATAAAGAACTCTCGTTTATCTCGATCTTCTTCTCAACCATCGCCACATCCTATCTCTTCTTCCCGAGCCTGTTTGCAAATGTCCATATTGTGAGCCTTCTCTCTCCGGTCACTCTTGTTGTGTACGTGCTGCAGGGAACAGGGTACACACTGATGGATTACCTGTACGCAACCTCTCTGTACTACCTGACAAGTCTCATCCTCTTTCTCATATGTATCAGGAACTTCAGGGAGGAGCAGCTCTTTACAGAGTCCGGTATGATATCAAAAATCAGACTCTACCTTGCCGGACTAGTGCAGCCGCGTCACTGGTGGTTCTCCCTTTTTCTCATCGGCCTGATCAGTATACCCTTCGTCCTCATGGCACAGATGATGTACCTGGTACTCTTCTTCAACCTCCCGATGCCCTTCTCACTGATTCTGATCATGCTGCTTGCAGCCTGGACCGAAGAGATGGCAAAAGGAGCAGGTATCATTGCATTGATCACAGCGATGCCAGGGTTTCTGAATGCCCGTATACTGGTAATAGCTTCTGCCCTCATCGCACTGGGATTTTTATTCGGAGAAAAATTGCTGCTATTTGTCACCATCTCACAGATATCAGACTCTGTATTCGGGGCAGCCCTGTTTCTGAGTATTGGTATGCTCTGGATGCCGTTCCTGCTCCATATGGCAGGAGTCTGTATCACCGGGGCCTCGGTTCTGTACAAGGGACCAAAAGCATTGCCATTCGGACTGGCTCTTGCAACAGCTGTTCATCTGATCTATAATCTCTATATGCTCAGGGGGTGGGTATGGTGAACCTGCAAAGGACCTGGGCAATTACCAAAAAGGAACTACGCGGACTAGCAAACGAGAAGACTATCCTTCTTGCTATCCTTCTGCAGCTCTTTATTGCGCTCTTCTCCTCATTCCTGATGGTCGGTCTCTCTGCGATGTACGATCCATCGTTATACGGAAGCGTTTCAGGAGTCAAATTCGGAGTAGGAGTGGTAGGCAATGATACGATCCTGACCAGGCTGATTGATGAAAATCCTTCATTCAGACCCTACCCGATGAACCTCTCTGTAGCACTTGGTGCACTGAAAGAACGAAAACTCGCTGCAGTAATCTGGACATCAGAAATCCTACCGGAGAGTAAAGACCCTGTCAGCCTGACTTTGTATACAATAAAAAATGATATTCAGTCTGCTGTCATCGAAGTAAAACTCAAGGAAGTTTTTCTGAAGTACGAAGATATCCTTCGTGATATCAGAAGTGATCGTATAACAAAGCATCCAGTCACCCTCACCTCCGCCAGAGCGGTCAACACGAATACTTTCTACGAGTTCATCTATGCTCTGCTGATACCGCTCCTTCTCTTCATGCCTGCGATCATATCAGCAGGCCTGGTTATCGATCTCATCACCGAAGAGTACCAGCAACAGACGATCGATACCCTGCGTACCACCCCGGCTTCAATGAACGAGATCGTCTGGGGAAAGATCGCTGCCTGTATTGTTCTTGTCCCCGCAGAATCTGGCCTGTGGCTTGTGTTGCTTGTTCTAAATCGGATCAGGATAGGTTCACTTCCAGAGATCCTGCTTCAGGTGATCTTTGTATCATCTGCACTTATCCTGGTCGCAGCCGTCTTTGCAATGTATTACCGGGACCGTACAAAGGCACAGTTCATCTTCTCAACCGCAGCAGTAATCCTTCTTCTGCTCACGCTGGCATTTCCAGGAAACCCACTCAATATTATTGCCCAACTCGCCTCTGATTCCCCTGCCCCACTCTTCTGGCCGGTTCTTCTCATCTTTGTCTGCTTCTGCGTAATACTGACGTTGATGATCCGTTCACTCACAAGAAGGTCATCAGAGACGTAACAGTTCATCAGAAGACACTTCTTTTTTCGATAGGTTGATGCCTGATTTATCTCATATACGTTATCGTGGCTGATACATACTCATCATCAGGCTGGGCAGAGCTTATCAGAGGCAGTTCTCAAGGCAGGGAACTTGCAGGATTCTGGCGTCGTCTCGCTGCTGCGATAATTGATCTGCTTATTCTCTGTATAATCAGTGCCATAGCCGCGGCATACCTGGGACTTGGCGAAGGATGGAGGATGCTTCTGATGATAATCCGCAGACAAGCTGTTGTAACAGATGATGGAGCATCAATACACTCACTCATTCCGATGCCTGCTGCCACATTCATCCTAGTGGTTTTTATTCTGATCCCCTGGATCTACTTTGCAGCCCTTGAATCATCACGAAATCAGGCAACACTCGGCAAGATAGCATGCCGGGTGGTTGTATCAGACCTGCATGGAAAACCGCTTACATTTGCACGTGCAACCCTGCGGCATTTTTCTAAATTTATATCAGGGATAATAGTATTTGCCGGATTCATATGTATCGGATATACCAGGTACCATCAGGGGCTTCATGACGTAATCGCAGCCACCCTTGTCTGGTACCAACGTGAAACCGTAGAATAAACCAGGACCAGAATCTAATTATATTTCAAAAAAAGTGATTTTTTTACCCACAACAGGGATATGAGACCGCCACCGGTTCACGGTAGTTGAAATAGCCGTTCCATTTTGACTCCTGATCGCCGGTATTGATACCTGACTCAGCGAGCGACGCTGAGTTTTCAGCTTTTATTTTGCACTGGTACTCACCCAGAGCTTTCCAGTCTTTTGCTCTGATGATATCACCAAGTGAATCATACTTTGAGAGAGATGCATTTGCAGAGAGATTACTACTCTGGTTCTCCTGCCCTTCTGAAACCTGATCTGATGACGTATTGGTACCAGTGATATTTGAGGTGGAGTTCATAATGGAGGAGAAGGTCAGGTTTGACCTGGGAGACTTCGTACCGATAACAGATGTCTCGTTTGGTATCACACCGGCTGACACCTGATTCAGAGTGACGTTCATGCCGGCAGACTCTGAAAATTCAGAGGTATCACCTGGCGATCCGTTTCCTTGTAGATCTGTCCCATTCAAGGGTGAACCGGCTGATACAAGAACAGCGCCCATACTAATACACACAATTATACAAACAGTAATCAGAGAGTAAACGTTCATCTCATATTCCTCATCGATGCGATTTTTATGAAGTTGCTCATGATTCAATCATCTCAATCAGGTTCTGAATTCCATCAGGAGAGACTGTGAAAAGTTGGACATTGGTGGGAAGTCCAAGGATCTCTATACCTTCAGGATGGGATCTGAGTTCCATTCCTGCAAGTTCTTCTGATGAACAGATCACGGTCTGCTCCGGATGAGTCCCCCGTTCAATGCGACAACTCATCACGATCTGATCACCTGCAGATACAACCATCCTGAGCCGACATGAACCGGGATGTCCGGAGGGGAGTACTACCAGAGGTACATGCCAGGCAACTACCAGTTCCAGCAGGATCCGGGCCTGTCGAAGTTCACCACCTTCTGGAGCCGAGATCACAACAAGATCACCAGTCTTCAGGTACTGACAGTACTCGTCAGAATTTGTCTCGATAAAGAGCGTGAACGGTTCACTAACAGTCCCAATAAGAAGAAAAGATGTTGAAGCCTGAATCAGGAGACCGGCACCTGAAACAGGTACAATCATGAAGATTCTGTAACGTTATCAGAACCACAGGAAGGGCAGATAATGTTCTTTCCAATTCCCTTGAATGTTCCCTGGCAATCCTTACACCTGTAGGTTTTTGCGTTCAGCCTTTCTTCAAGTTCCATGTCCATTGGGCCGCCGACAGAGCACATACTATCTCACCTGACACAGTATTCTCCGTTTGTCCTGATAAATCCTGTCAACCACTGAAGGTTTAGTTTATGTTTCCATGATAAATCCACAATAAAATATTACAACAGGAAAACAACTTTAGCAGACACCCGCCATGGATAAGTAATGGCCTCAGGACATGAACCGACGCTGCAGGATCTATCACATGAATTTCATCTGAATCCGGAACTTGTCTGGACCATCGATCCTGATCGCAACTCCCGGGGAGGGATCACCGAGTATAATCCATGGGACCGGTTTCCTAATAGAAATGGTCTGATGGTTCACGAGTGGGGTGAAGGTCCTTTCTGCAGGTTCAGGATGCCGGGAAGATTCAGGGATCGATCAGGCATCTACATTCTTGTGGCAGGTGGAAAGATCGTGTTCATTGGATGGTGTCAGAACCTTGTCCAGCGGATGAATCAACATTATGGTACCATATCACCGCGAAAATGTTATGAAGGTTCAGAACCTGAGAACTGTCTGGTTAACCACCGTATCCTCGAAGCATCAAAAAAGAACCAGAAAGTTATGATCTACCTCCTTCAGGACGGTGATCCTGACCTGTGCGATCAGCTCATATCCAGTCTTTCACCCGCATGGAATCTTGACCTCTGACAACTCCTGATTCCTTCGCCTTCCTGCCTGGTTCCCTGTAATAAGAAAGTATATCTGCACTGGACAGGTGACATATAAGGCATGAAGATCCGCGGAATAGCGTCGATCATGGCACTGGCGCTCCTGCTTTGTTTCACTGCAGGGGTCTCCGCTGCCGAAAATACCTCAACAACCGAGTTGTTTGAGAAGGGTAACCAGTCCCTGCAACAGGAGAAATACGGAGATGCAATCTCCGCATTCAAACAGGTTGTTGAACTCGATCCTAAGGATGCCACTGCATGGTTCAAACTGGGTGGCTCATATCTGCAGAACGGCAACTTTTCAAACGCCTATGATGCATACCAGAATGCAACCACGGTCAACCCCAACTATGCAGACGCATGGGCAATGATCGGATACACACTTCTGTACGCAATGGTCCCACCAGATGCAGCAGGTGCTCTGACTGCACTAGAAAAGGCACAGTCTTCTCTCAAGGATGATGTGGGAGTCAAGATCAACTACGGTATCGCAAATCTCCTCACCGGAAACAGCGAAGGCGCAGCACAAACATTTGAAGAGATCACCCAGGCTGACCCCAAGAATGAACGTGCCTGGTACTGGCTAGGTATCTCGAAATCTGACAACGCTAAGTTAGAGGAAGGACTCGAAGCATACAGCAAGGCAGTCGAACTAAGACCTGACTATAAAGACGCCTGGTTTGCAAAGGGTGATGTAGAAGGATACCTTGGAAAAGTAAACGACTCTGAGACATCCTTCAACACGCTGCTTGGCATCAAGGGCGATTATGCAGAACCGTTCAAGACCACCACTGCAAATGATGCTGAAGTCTACTACCGGCTTGGAGTTATCCAGTATAACAACGGCAACCTTGAAGAGGCTGCAAAGGATTTTGACAAGGCCGTCGAACTAGACCCCACCAACCACAACGCCTGGTACTACAAAGGACGTATCCAGTTTGATCAGAATGATCTTGCTGGTGCACGAACCTCCCTTGACAAGGCACTATCCCTAAAGAGTCAGTTTGCAAGCGCAGTATACTGGAAGGCACGTGTTGACCTGAAGGACAGGCAGTATGATGTTGCAATTGAAGGACTCAAGAATGCAACCACCATCGACAGCAATCTCACCGATGCATGGTATTATCTTGGAGGAGTTCAGGGAGACACAGGATCTTTCGAGGATGCAGTCGCATCATTCACCAGACTCACTGAAATATCTCCGGAGTTCGCAGATGCCTGGTACTTTAAAGGGCTCGATGAATATCAACTGCTCAAACTCGATGATACAAAGAACTCACTTGAGCGTGCCCTGAACCTCACCTCAGCCACCTTCACACCAGAAATGCAGGCAAATGGCTGGTGGATTCTTGGTATGATCAATACGCAGAACGGAGACTCTGAAGCTGCAGCAACATCATTCAACCAGTCAGTCGCACTCAACGCATCAAACAGTGCAGGCTGGAATGCATACGGTATCTCACTCAATGACCTCAAGAAGTACGATGAGGCACTCAAGGCAGTAGATCAGGCGATCTCGATTGACAAGGATACCTCTGAATACTACTACAACAAGGGAGCCATTCTCAGAAACCTGAACCAGACCGAGGATGCAGTCAAGGCATATGACGAGGCGATCGCAATCGATCCGCAGCCACGTGTCTACATGTCCAAAGGTATGGCTCTGATGAAAATCGGACAGGATGACAAGGCATTAGAGGCATTTGACGCTGGTCTGAAACTCGACGAGTCACTGGCTGTTCTCTGGTACAACAAGGCCGGAGCATTATATAACCTCGGCAAGTACGATGAGGCTATGACAGCAGTAGAAAAAGCCCTTGAACTTGATTCAACCTACGAAGTTGCACAACAGCTCAAAGAGCAGATCACCAGCAAGGCTGGTGGTTCTGCGGACAACACAACTCCATCAGAGAAATTCAATTCCACATCTGATGAAAGTCTGAACATAACACAGTCGGTAGGAGCTACACCGACCCGAGCTCAGTCAGAATTTAATTCCTCATAAAAGAGGAACACAACCAGTTCTCTGAACTAACCTTTTTTCTCTTTTTGTGTCCAACCATAATACACCAGCAGTACACTGTTTTCTCAGCAGAGAAGGCTGAATTACAGAGACCTGCCATTCCCGGCAATCAGCCAGATCGCCGATATCAAAGAACAGGTTCGTTTATGGATGAGCAGGAAAAAGACCTGATAATGCTCCGGGCAGTCGAACATGCCAGACGTTCTGAGTATGAGCAGTCGATCTCATGTATCGATCAGATCCTTGAAGAAGAACAGGATGATCCACTTGCTCTGTTCAACAAGGGGTTCACCCTCCGCATGGCAGGGCGTCAGGAGGAAGCACGAACAGTTTTCAACAGACTTATACAGATCTCACCCCACACGCCAGGGGTGCATCTCCAGCTCGGTATGATCGCGGCCCAGGCCGGTGAACTTACCCGGGCTCTCACGTTATTTACTCAGGCCACCCGGCTTCACCCCTTCTCTTCTGAAGCCTGGTTTGAACTCGGGGTTACGATGTTCGGACTGGGCCGGTTCAGGGAAGCGAAAGAAGCACTGCAGCATGGCTCAGTTTTTGATCCTGAAAATCCTGCAATTTGGGATCAGATAGGTCTCTGCTGCCAGCGGGAAGGTGAACTTAAAGAGGCACTCAGATCCTTTGACCGGGCTCTAGAGATCAGCCCTGAAGATCAGCAGGTACTCTATCATCGAGCCCGGGTTCTTGAGCAGATGGGTGATCGAACCGGGGAGATAGCCTGCTATGATGAACTGATCAGGATCAGTCCGGAGGCCGTATATCCCTGGCTCAAAAAGGGCCTGGCCCTGATGGTAGCCGAAAAGTACGAGCGATCGCTCAGCTGTTTCTCAGTCGCTGCAAAACTCGAGAACCCGGGACATATGCCATTCCTTCTTAAAGGACTGGTCCTGGCGATCCAGGGAGAATTTGAGGAGGCAATTGTGTGTCTCCGTGAGGCACACAGACTTGCACCATCTGAATCTGACATTGCCCTTCATCTAGGGAGGGCACTCGGATCTTCTGACCGGCCGCAGGAAGCGATAGAAGCGTTCAACCAGGTACTTGAGGTGAAACCTGACTCGCTTGAGGCATATGATGGGAAAGTCAGGGCTCTCTTTCAACTCGAAGAGTGGGAAGAGATCTGTAGCATCTGTTCAGAATGTCGCCTCAGGGATCCCAAAAACCATGTGTGGTACCTCTTCGAAGCAAAAGTAAAAGGCTGGCACACTGGTAAGCCTGATGAAGCCATTGCACTACTTGAAAAAGGCAGGTCGATTATCCCCGATGATGACCACCTGGATCTCGCTCATGCAGATCTGGCTGTTGAAACCGGCAGGCAGGATATTGCCTTCACGATCCTGCAGGATGCACTTACCCGTGATTCCGGAAGAGTTTCATGCCTGTATCGTCTTGCCAGACTCTCTGCTGAACGTGGACTCCATGAAGATGCCGCAGGGTTCCTTGAACAGATTCACCAGTTGAGACCAGATGACATCCATATACTCCGCCTTACAGGGGAAGCATACGAAACCCTCGGCGATCCTGAAAAAGCACTTGAGCGGTACACCTCTGCTTTGATAATCAGACCTGATGATGCAGAACTCTGGCTGTCACGTGCGAGGATCCTTCTGGATATTGGTAATGCAGATGATGCACTGATCGCATCACGACAGGCAACATCCCTCACTGAAGACAGGTATGATGCATGGATTATTCAGGGGCGATCAGAGATCGAATGCTCCAGGTTTCATGATGCATCCCGAAGCCTGACCCGGGCAACCGGGATAGAACCTGACAACCCTGAATGCTGGCGTCTGCTTGGTGATGCTTTAGAATCTGACCGGGAGGGACGGGCTGCCTGTATCGCATACGATAAGGCACTTGCACTTGACAATTCTGACCATGCTGCCAGGGAAGGAAAGATCCATGCACTTCTCTTTCTTGGGGAATGGGATGCAGCGATCAGAGAGTATGATACCGCCCTCTCCCTGAAAGGTGATAACTTCTGGGATCTCTACGGAAAGGGAATGGTTCTGATGGATATTGATAGAGAGGATGAGGCACGGATCTGTCTTGAGCGATCTGAAGCGTTCAGTCATCAGGATCCACGGGCATTGTTTGCACTTGGGAATGCCTGGGCTGACCTGACCGAGTTCTCACGTGCCGATGAGTTCTATGCCCTCTCTCTGGAGGCAGATTCTGAAAATGCAGAGGTCTGGAATATGCGGGGTCACACTCTCCGTGATGCAGGAGATCATGTTGAGGCTATACAGTGTTTCGAACGTGCAATGGACCTTGACCCTGAAGACGGAGACTCGTACCTGAGCAGAGAGTCATGTATGAGGATTCTGAAAGGTGAAGAGACGGCGCCTCATATCATTGTGAAAAATCGAGATTCTATTATGAAGGACGTTGAATAGTACAACCAAAGGATCGCAGATATGGATGAGACTCATGCAATATGGATAGAAAAATACCGGCCGCGAAAACTGGCTGATATTGTTGGTCAGCCCGAGATCATCGAGCGGCTGAGATCCTATGTCAGTAAGGGCGAGATGCCACACCTTCTGTTCACAGGAACTGCGGGTGTAGGGAAGACAACCGCTGCTGTTGCCCTGGCACGGGAGTTCTTCGGCGATGACTGGCAGATGAACTTCAGGGAGCTCAATGCGTCAGATGAGCGTGGTATCGATGTGGTGCGTACCCAGATCAAGCAGTTTGCACGAACCTCTCCCTTCGGCAATTCTTCCTTTAAGATCCTCTTCCTCGACGAAGCTGACGCCCTGACCAATGATGCCCAGTCTGCCCTGCGCAGAACGATGGAGACCTACGCCCAGACCTGCAGGTTCATACTCTCCTGTAACTACTCCTCAAAAATAATCGATCCGATACAGAGCAGATGTGCCATCTACCGGTTCCGACCTCTCTCGAAGGCTGCGATCACCGAGATGGTCTCGCGGATCTCTGCGGACCAGAATCTTGAAGTAAGTTCTGAAGTTGTGGACGCGATCTTTTATGTTGCCCAGGGTGATATGCGCAAAGCGATCAACGCATTACAGGGTGCAGCAATCCTGGAGAGGGCGATCGAACCTGTCATGATCTACGCGATTACGGCAACCGCACGGCCGGATGAGATCGAGGACCTTATTCTCCTCTGCCTGTCTGGTAATTTTGAGGGTGCAGGCAGGGTTCTGGATCAGTTACTTCATGACAGGGGGATCTCTCCACAGGAACTCATCGGCCAGCTCTACCGGGCCCTCATTAAACGGGATCTTCCCGAGGGTGTGAAGGTTAAGATGATCGATCACCTGGGAGAGACAGACTTCAGACTCTCGGAAGGTGCATCAAGTGATATACAGATGCAGTCCCTGATCGCAAAGTTTGTGATCTGCGGTAAAGAGATCTGACGATTCATCGTACCGGTACCATATATCTATATGTGGAGGAAAAAACACCACAATAGATAGAAATGGCAGAGTTCCTCATCTTCATGGTTGCTGGCAGGCAATTTGGCATTCCAGTGCCGGTTGCTGATCATGTGGTGAGGATGGTTGAGATCACCGGGGTGTCTGCAGCTCCGGAGGCAGTAGCAGGTATCATCAATTATCATGGGACGATCATCCCTGTCTTCTCTCTCCGTGCCCGGTTTCTGCTTCCTGACAGATCTCCTGATCCTGCTGACCTGCTCATTGTTACATCAACCACCAGGAGAAAGGCAGCCCTGATCGCGGATCAGGTGATCGGAGTATCGGATATTTCTGAAGATTTTATAGACGCCGACTCAGTACTCCCGGGAATGACCGGTGTCCATGGACTGGTAAAGACCGCTGAGGGAATGATTCTGATCACTGACCCGGACCAATTTCTTCTTCCCGATGAAGAAGAAACACTATCGACAGTACTCAACAGGCAGACAGGGGGCAAAGCCTGATGCCTGAAACACTTCCTTCAGATGATCTTCAGAGAGTGTACAGGTTTGTCAACGAGCGGATCGGATTTGCGTACGCACCGGACCGGATGTCAGATCTTGAAAGGGGTTTTTTTACAGCATGCCAGGATCTCGGACTCATTGATCCTGCCTCGTGTATTCAGGCACTCAATGATCCAGCCCGGGCTTCTGCTGTTGAAGAGGCACTCATAAAAAAACTCACGATCGGCGAGACCTACTTCTTCAGGGATAAATTTCTCTTTCAGCAGCTTCGGGATAACCTTCTCCCGAACCTTATCAGAACACGCCGGGTATCAGGAAAATACCTGCGTATCTGGTCTGCCGCGTGTAGTACAGGAGAAGAGCCGTACTCACTCGCTATCCTTATCAGTTACCTGCTCCCTGACATCAATGACTGGGAGGTCACAATCCTTGCGTCAGATATAAATCCCAGTTCCCTCCATGCGGCAGAGAAAGGAATATACTCACGGTGGTCTTTCAGGGAAGAGTCACCAGTTCCGATCGATCGGTATGTCCTCCCCTCCATCGATGGCAGATTCCAGGTTTCAGATCAGATAAGAAGGATGGTCAGGTTCAGCAGGCTGAATCTCATCAATGACCGGTATCCCTCTCCCCTGACCGGTACTATGACGATGGACCTGATCCTCTGCCGTAATGTGCTGATGTACTTCTCATCAGAACTTGCTTCCGGGGTTGTTGACCGGCTTAACTCCGCACTCATTGAGGGAGGATGGCTTGTTGTCAGTCCCCAGGAGATCAGTTATGCACAGCACCCGCACTTCATTCAGGTAAAACGTAGTTCTGTCTTTCTCTTCAGAAAAGGAACTGAGGATGAGAAGAAAGATACTCCCCACACAATCCTAACCCCTCCGGTTACCGGGATTGAAATTGATCAGGACGAGATGCCCGGAGAGGGTATCCCGGATTCTGTCAGAGCAAAATCGCTACATAAAAAGAAGTCTTCAATCCAAGATCTCGGCAGCCCCCTTCAACCCCTGAATCCTGTAGTAATACGATCTCAAAAACTGCAGACCCCACTCGCAAGCAGGAACCCTACGACAGAAGACGTGAACCCTGATCTGTTGATCCAGGCAGGCAGACTGAACGAGGCTGAACTCTTACTTCTGGATGAAGATTCCCCATCCCCAAAGATTATTACAACAATGGGAATGCTGGCAAAGATCTATGCGGATCAGGGTGACCCAGACCATGCACTCGGATGGTGCGACAGAATCCTTTCAGTCGATCCTCTCTATGCCGGAGCGTATCACCTACGTGCAGTGATCCAACAGGATCAGGGCGATCTCCCTGCAGCCATCCAGTCACTCAGGCAGGCACTCTATGCTGAACCAGATTACATTCCTGCACACCTGATGCTCGGGACGGCCCTGCGGTCGCAGGGGAGGCAACCCGAGGCAAGACGACATTTTCAGATTGCACTTGATCTCCTCTCATCTATGACAGATGATGCACCGGTGGATGAGACCGATGGGATGCCGGCAGTCCGTGTCCGTGAGATGGTCCGGACACTACTTGCAGGGGTGACACCCTGATGAATGAAAATACCGACTCCGACCCTGTCTCTTCAGGTGAAATCGTCTCCACTCTTTCTGCCGCAGAGATCCTGGTGCAGAGGGCACGTGAACTTGCAGCTCCGATCAGTGAGGAGCGTGAAGACGAATCCGGGGTTGAAGTACTGGAGTTCCTCCTCTCAGGCGAGCACTATGCAATAGGTATGGAGCATATCAGGGAGGTTGCCCTACTGAAAGAGATCACGTATCTTCCGGGAGCTCCCCCGTTCATCCTTGGCATCATCAGCCTTCATGGATCAATACTCTCGATCATTGATCTCAGAACAGTCCTCGGCATGCCTCCCAAGGGACTGACTGACTTTAACCGCATCATCGTCCTATCAGGAGATGAGATGACATTCGGAGTACTGGCAGATGCAATCGTAAGAACCAGGATGATACATACAGATCAGGTAAGCAGGCCGCCTCCCACGATCAGCGGACCCGGAGCAGTATATCTGACAGGGGTTCTACCTGGACCCCTGATGATCATAGATGCTAACGTCCTGCTCTCTGACCCCGCGATGGTGGTAGGAGATGAATGAACACCGATGACTGAAAAAATTCGGAAAAATCTGTGAATTTCTATGAAATTGTTTGATAACACCCGGATAGGGTATAAACTGGTCGGAGGATTTCTGGCAGTCTGCCTGATAATGGTTGCCATTGCAATCTTCGGAGTTGTAAACATGCAGGACATCGCCAAAAATAACGATATCATGTATGAGCAGGCTCTTCTGCCAGTTCATACATTGGATCAGGTCGATGTCCAGATAGGAACCATCAGGACAAATATACTCAGATACACTCTTTTCCCAGAAGAACGGGCTGCACTGAAAGAGAACCTTTCAAGTTCATTTACACTTCTGGAGACCACCATCAATAGTTACAAAGCAAATTACACAGACCCCACAAATAGTGCAGATATCGACAGATTATCAGGACTCATTAAGGATCTGAATCAGTCCTACCAGCCAGCAATCCAGGCCGCTGATGCCGGGAAGCAGAGTGAGGCAGTACAGACTTTCTCTTCATCAGGGAGACCGGTTATGATTCGCAACGAGATCCTTAGTATCATCGATGCCAGGATCGACAATTCAGTCAGAGAGGCAGATAACATCAGGATGAGCAGCAACGCGACTGCCACTTTTTCGGCAATTGTGTTCATCATCGTCACTCTTTTCGTAGCAGTTGGTTCACTCGGATTCGGACTTTACCTCTCCCGGAGCATTACCACACCACTCGAAGAAGCAGTCTCTGTTGCAGAACAGATCGGCAGGGGAACCTGTTCTGCACGGGTCTCATTCAGACGTGAAGATGAGATCGGAACACTGGGAAGTGCACTAAACCGGATGGGAGAGTCCATCACTGCTATGATCACCGACACCCGGACTCTCACTAGGACGGCTCTGAACGGCGAACTTTCTGTCCGGGCAGACCCTGCCCAGCATGAAGGAGATTTCAGGGTTATAATATCAGAATTCAATGCCACCCTCGATGCAGTCATAGGACCGCTCAACATCGCAGCCGAGTACGTAGACAGGATAGCCAAAGGAGATATGCCCCCAATCATCACCGAATCATATAACGGGGACTTCAATGAACTCAAAAACAACCTGAATACCTGCGTCACTGCCATCAATCTTCTGATAGAAGACTCCCGCATGCAGAGCGAGGCAGCCATCAGGGGAGAACTCAGCATCAGGGCAGATGCATCAAAACACCGGGGAGACTTTAGAAAGATCGTAGAAGGTGTGAATGCCACCCTTGATGCTGTAATAGGACCGCTCAATGTCACGGCCGAGTACATAGACCGGATTGCCAAAGGTGAGATCCCATCATTGATAACCGACCCATACAGCGGTGACTTCAATGAACTCAAGAATAACCTGAACACATGTATCGAGGCGATCAATCTTCTTATAGACGATATCGGCTCCCTAAACGACATGGCAGTGCGGGGAGAACTTCTGGCACGGGCTGATCCCGGACGTCATACAGGTGATTACCGGAAGATAGTGGAGGGAATGAACTCAACACTTGATGCGGTTGTCGAGCCTCTCCACGAAGCGATGCGTGTCTCCCAGGAGTTTGCATCAGGTAACTTCAGTGCCAGGATGAACGAGACTCTTGATGTGAAGGGAGACTTCGTTGAGTTCAAAAACGCACTCAATGAGATCGGAATCGAGCTCTCACGCATGATGAAGATGATCAATGAGGAACTCTTTGAATCAGTCAACGTCCTCTCGGCAGCTTCAAGTGAGATCCTCTCGGTCACTGCAGAACTCTCATCAGGTACCGCTCAGACAGCAACTTCAGTCAACGAGACCTCAGCCACCGTTGAGGAGGTCAGAAAGACCACCGAGATTACCAATGCAAAGGCAAGAAACGTATCAGATAAGTCTGTTGCAGTGAGTCAGGTTGCCCAGGCAGGTCAGGAGTCGGTAGACGAGATCCTTGCAGGCATGACCCACATCCAGCAGCAGATGGAATCAATTGCAGGAAGCGTTGTCAAACTCAGTGAACAGAGCCAGGCCATCGGCGAGATCATCGCGACAGTGACTGACATTGCAGAACAGTCCAATCTCCTCGCCGTGAATGCATCGATAGAAGCAGCAAAGGCAGGAGATTACGGACGGGGATTTGGGGTTGTCGCACAGGAAATCAAGAGTCTTGCCGAGCAGTCAAAACTTGCAACCACCCACATCAGAACTATACTCACAGATATCCAGCGAGGGATCAGCTCGACTGTGATCTCTACCGAACAGGGAACCAAGACTGTGGCAACCGGTCTGAAACTGAGTAGTGAGGCACGAGATGCTATCGCAGCCCTTGCACAAAATGTCAATGAGGCAGCAAAAGCTGCAATCCAGATCACGGCCTCAAGCCAGGAGCAGGTCGTCGGAATGGATCAGATCTCCTCAGCCATGGAGAGCATCAGGATGGCTGCGCAGAACAACCTCGAAGTGACCAGACAGGTTGAGAAGACTGCCAAGGATCTCCATGACCTTGGGATTACCCTGAAGCAGATCACCGAGCGGTTCAAACTCTGATGAGGCTGGCATGGCTCTGAACGGGGACGAGTTTCTGGCCCAGCTGCTTGAGACATTCCGGGGAGAGGCTCAGGAGCACCTGGAAGCCATAGCTTCAGGTCTGCTTTTGCTAGAACAGAGCGGAACCCCTCGCGATGAGTATGATCGGGTTATAGAACAGGTCTTCAGGGAGACTCACAGTCTGAAAGGTGCTGCCAGGGCGGTCGGGCTCAGGGAGATCGAGACCCTCTGCCAGCAGCAGGAGAGTGTCTTCTCTGCGGTGAAGAAAGGAAGTCTCACTCTCTCGCCAGACTCGTTCGATCTTTTTCATGAGGTCATTCATGCAGTTGAGCAACTGCTGGCCCAGGAGAAAGGAGTCAAGACCGCTGATCTGATCAAAAAGTTGAAAGGTATTTCAGCAGGTACTTCGACAGAACCAGCACCTGCCCGGCCGATCTCTTCCCCCGGGATATCAGGACAGGAATATCCAAAATCCCATACCCTTTCTCCCGAAAAACCCGCTGAACCATTCAGAACAGATCATCAGTCAGGGCAGTCCGGAGAGAAAACTCCTGCGATCCCCCATGCCACTATTCGTCCGATCGAACCAACACAGGTGAGACCTGCCACAGAACTTGAGCAGAAGATACCTGTATCTGAAAAGGCCCAGCCATCCGGGGGGCTAAGGGTAGGTCCTACTATCAAGATCTCATCAGATCGCCTTGAAACACTCTTTGCAAGGGCAGATGATCTGATGGGTGCACGCCTGGCAGTCAGCCAGCGCTCAACTTCCATCCGTGATCTGCTTCAGAGTTTTCTTGCATGGAGATGGGCATGGACACAGATCACAACCGATATCGAGCATCTGCGTACCGATGCTGAAGCGTCAGGATTTCAGTTAGCAGAATCCGAACACATCGCTGAATTTCTGGATTATAATCATGGGTTCATCCAGAATCTTGAGAAGGAACTGACCTCAATATCCAGGGCAGCGGCACGAGATCATTATCTCCTTGATACCGCAACCACAGAACTTATCGATGAGATAAAACAGGTCATCCTTGTACCAGCCTCTTCAATCCTTGAGATGTACCCCCGTGCGGCACGCGACCTGGCACGGGAACACGGGAAGAATGTTGATGTCACCATTTCTGGTGCTGATATAGAGATCGACCGGAGAATACTCGAAGAACTCAAAGACCCGATCCTCCATATCATCAGGAACAGCATTGATCACGGGATCGAATCGCCGGATGCAAGAAGAGAAAAGGGAAAACCGGACCGGGGAGAGATCAGGATTACGGTCTCCCACCTCCGGGGTCACCAGGCTGAGATCCGCATCTCTGACGACGGAGGAGGACTTGAGCAAAAGACCATTCTCTCGACTGCCATCTCCAGGGGGATCATCACAAAGGAAGAGGCAGATGATCTCCTCCCTGATCAGATCAACCGACTGATCTTCAGATCAGGCCTTTCTACAAGCAGAACTGTCTCAACTGTATCAGGCCGCGGACTCGGCCTGGCTATTGTGCTTGAAAAAACAGAACAGATCGGTGGCAATGTCAGGGTTGAGTCAGGGCCTGGCGGGACATCATTCGTGCTGACCTTGCCGCTGTCACTCGCTACCTTCAGGGGAATCGGAGTTACAACAAGCCGTCATCAGTACTTTCTTCCACTCCGCTCAATTGAACGGGCTATGCGAATTGTGTCTGATGATCTGAAGACAATCGAGAACAGGACAGTAGTGGAGACCGGTGATGAACCTTTGGCGGTGGTAAGCCTGGCCCAGATACTCGGACTTCCAGATTCAGGGATCTCTAAAGAAAAACCACTCCACCTGATGGTCACATCCGCAGCCGGAGTCAGGTTCGGCCTACTTGTTGATGAGGTGACAGGAGCACAGGAGATCGTAGTAAAGAATCTCGGCCCTCAGTTGAAACGTATCAGGCATATCAGTGGCGCTTCCATAACCGGTGACGGAGTCGTTATTCCGGTCATCAACTGCGAAGACCTGGCTGCTACAATTATGGGTATGCCACATCTGCCCCAGCCACCCCTGATACAGGAGGAACAAACCGGGCAGCGGAGCATCCTGGTGACAGAGGATTCAATAACATCTCGTATGCTTCTTAAAAATATCCTGGAAGGGGCGGGATACCTTGTCGAGACAGCGGTTGACGGAGTTGATGCACTCATCAAATTAAAACAAAAGCCGGTTGATCTCGTTGTCTCTGATGTGGACATGCCACGGATGAATGGGTTTGTCCTTACCGAGAAGATCAAGGCTGATCCTGCATTTGCAGAGATCCCGGTTATTCTCGTCACGTCACTCGACTCCAGAGAAGACCGTGAGCACGGGATCACGGTCGGGGCTACAGCGTACTTAGTTAAAAGCAGTTTTGATCAAAGTAACCTGCTTGAAGTGATCAGCAGACATATCCTGTAGAAGCATCCCCATGATTCACGTCCTTGTTGTTGATGACTCGAAGGTCTCACGCGATCTTCTTTCTGGTATTCTCGAATCAGAACCCGACATATCAGTGATCGGAACAGCTTCTAATGGCACAGAAGCAGTCAGACTTGCAAAGATCCTGACTCCCGATATCATAACGATGGACATCAACATGCCGGGAATGGACGGGTTTGAGGCTGCCAGGCAGATCATGGAGGAGTCGCCGGTCCCGATCATTATCATAAGCGGTGTTGATAATCTCGCCGAGATAGCAGCCTCATTCAGGGTCATGGAAGCCGGTGCACTGGCGATCCTCCCAAAACCTCCACATCCGACAAGTCAGGAGTTCCCTGTTAAATCTCAGGAGATCATCAACGCGATCAGAACATATGTTGAGATCAAGGTGATCAGGAGAGCCAGAACTCATCGCCAGAAACACAATATCCCAGACCTTACAATAATTCCGAAGGGCGTTCCCCCGAGGTTGATCGCTATCGGTGCCTCTACCGGTGGCCCGCCGGTGATCCAGACGATACTGCGCCTGCTGGATCCAAAGTTTCCTCTGCCTCTGGTTCTGGTTCAGCATATGTCACCGGGATTCATCCATGGATTTGCAGAATGGCTCTCCGAATCAACAGGGTTCAGAGTGAAAGTTCCAGAGGAGAATGAGAAACTTCTCCCTGGAGTCTTATACGTGGCGCCTGACAATATCCAGACAGGGGTGTCAAGCGATCTGCGAATTCTCCAGGCAGATGCTCCGCCTGAACATAATCTCCGCCCTTCAGTCTCATACCTGTTCAGATCTGTTGCAGGAAACATCGGACCTGCAGCAGTGGGAGTGCTTCTGACAGGTATGGGAACAGATGGATCACAGGAACTGCTTGGGATGAGAAAGAGAGGTGCAATAACCCTTATTCAGGATCGCGCCAGTTCTATAGTGTACGGAATGCCGGGAGAGGCCATGCGGATCGGTGCTGCATCGCTTGTCCTCTCTCCTGAAGAGATCGCACAGGAACTCCGAGTACTGGCCGGATAGCGGTGAGAAGAGATGAACGATACAAGGAGATATATTCTGATTGCAGAGGACAGCAGAACTCAGGCTGATATGCTCTGCTATCTGCTCAACCAGGCTGGGTACGAGACCGGTGTTGTTGAGAGCGGAACCGCTGCCCTCGTTGCAGTCAGACAGCGGATGCCTGATCTGATCCTTACCGATATCGTAATGCCAGGGATGGACGGGTACGAACTCTGCTCGGCCATACGTTCTGATCCTGCCATTTCCCACCTGCCAGTGATCCTCGTCACACAACTCTACGACCCTGAGGACGTGATTCGGGGCATCAGCTGCGGAGCCAACAACTTTATCATAAAGCCATATGACTCAACCGGCCTACTTGCCGGTATCGATGCGGTTCTTCATCCGCGGAAGACTCCTGCAGATGAGAACGGTAGTATCAACATACAGTACAAAGGGAATCAGTACACAGTAAGATCTGACAGGAATGACATCCTGAATATTCTTCTCTCGATCTACGGAACAGCGGTCACCAAGAATGTGGAACTTGAACAGGCGACAGACCGGATGAATGTGCTGACCGGCAGCCTTGAAGAACTTGTCGTTGACCGGACAATGGCACTGCAACGAACAACTGACACAGTTGAACATCTGCTCATGCAGAAGAACGAACTTATCACCAAGATCGGGCATGATCTAAAGACTCCGCTCACTCCCCTGGTTGCACTTTTACCCCACGTTCTGAAGCATGAACAGGACTCAGAACTGAAAGAGATCCTGGATGTTCTTGTCAATGATGTGAATGTACTGAAAGGGCTGGTTGAACAGATTCTCAAACTCTCCCATCTCAACCAGGAATCGTTCTCCATGGAAACGACTGATATCTCACTCAGCCGTGTTGTTCACGAAGTGATAGACGGGTATGCCTTCTCTATAAAACAGTTTAATCTCCTTGTTCACAATCACATCCCATCCGAATGTATCGCTCACATCTCTCCGTTTCATGTCACAACCATCTTTGACAACCTGATCTCCAATGCCATCAAGTACAATATCAGGGGGGGAACCATTACCTGCAGGGTCTTTGATGAAGGCGAATTCTGGGCGGTTACAATCGCAGATACCGGGATCGGACTGACACAGGATGAGGCAAACAGGGTATTTGAGGAGTTTTACAAGGCTGATCCCTCACGACATGATCACTCATCACATGGTCTCGGTCTCTCGATTGTCCAGCGTATTGTCATGTTTTATGGTGGAAGTATTACGGTTTCAAGCCCTGGAAAAGGCATGGGAACGACATTTCAGGTTCGTCTTCCCAAGACGGTGATTCAGTAAATGGAGAAACACTGATGGAATCCATCCCTCACTCAGATGTCTCTATCCTCATCGTTGAAGATAGCAAAACACAGGCAACAATGCTCCAGCACCTGCTTGAGTCTGCCGGATACCTGGCCCTTGTTGCAAATAACGGTGAGGAAGCACTACAGATCCTTGCCGGGCAACGCCCCTCGCTCATCCTGACCGACATCGTGATGCCAGGGATGAGCGGATACGACCTATGTCTTGCGATAAAGAGTGATCCAAGAACATCATCCATCCCGGTAATTCTGGTGACCCAGCTTTATGATCCCCAGGATGTTATTCAGGGTCTTGAATGCGGCGCTGACAATTTTATCATCAAGCCGTACGAAAATCAGTATCTTCTCTCCCGCATCGAGATCATCATCGCAAACCGGTTCCTTCAGCAGAGCGAGACGATGAACATCGGTATCGAGGTGTACTTTGCAGGGAAACGTCATTTTATAACATCCAACCGTCTTCAGATTCTCAACATACTTCTCTCAACCTACGAGATAGCAATTCAGAAGAACAACGAACTGGCAGAGACCAAGGACAGGCTTGCTGCACAGATCGAGCAGTTGAGCGAGACCAATGATACGCTTCAGAAAGCCAATGATGATCTGAGTTATGAGATCACCGAGCGAAAACGAATTGAGGGTGCACTCTCACAGGCAAATTCCAAGCTCAACCTCCTCTCCTCTATCACACGGCATGACATGAAGAATATCCTCATGGCGATTCGGGGGTATCACGACCTTTCGATAATAGGTAATCCTGATCCAGCGTTTAAAACGTATCTTGACAAGGAGACGGATCTCTTTGCCAAACTTGCTAACCAGATCGAGTTCACAAAACTCTATGAAGAACTCGGGACCTATGGAGCTGTCTGGACTCCCCTCAGCATGGTGAAGGGTATCGTCTTTCCTAAGTCACAGGCAATCGATCTTACCATCACCCCGGAAGCTCTCAAATATGAGATCTTTGCAGATCCGCTGATCGAGAAGGTATTCTACAACCTCTTTGAAAATTCAGTCAGGCATGGCGGCGGTGTAACCTGCATAAGCCTCTCTGCAGAGCCTGATGGAGACAACCTGCGAGTGTGTGTAAACGATAATGGGTCAGGAGTTACTGACGAAGAGAAAGAACAGATATTCATGCGGGGGTATGGAAAAAACACAGGGCTTGGCCTCTTTCTGGTACGTGAGATCCTCTCGATCACTGATATATCAATAACCGAGATCGGCAGAGAAGGAGAGGGTGCATGCTTTGAACTGATAATCCCCACCGATGCGTTCCGCATAATCCCTGCCTGATTATCTTACAGACCGCTCTTTTGGCTGTTTCATAGCAATGAACAACTATCATCCATGCAAGCGAATAGTATAGGACCCTTCATCAATCATGACCCCTGCAGACAATAGTGACGAGATCGAGATAACTGACCGGGATGCTGACTGGCATAAATTCCTGAAAAGCAGATACAAGAAAGAACTTGACGAGATATCACGTGAGTACCCCTTCCGACGCTCTCTCTATATTAACTATCACGATATCGAGAGTTTCGGAAAAACCGGGACCCAGATGGCTGATGAACTCCTGGAGAACCCGGGCAAGGTTATTGGCGATATCAGGGATGCAATTAAGAATCACCGGTTAATAAAAGTAAAAAAGGAGAAGGACCCCGCCGATGCCAATATCAGGTTCCTCTCACTTCCCCGCAAGATCGCAATCAGGGAGATCAGGTCTGATCATATCGGACAGATGATAAGCGTTGAAGGCATCCTGCGCAAGACCACCGAAGTCAGACCCAGGATCACACTCGCTGTCTTCAGGTGCCCGTCAGGGCACAGGACCGTAAAGGCACAGGGGTATGGACCGTTCATCGAACCTGAAGGCTGTACTGCAGACGGCTGTACTCAGAAGAAACTGGAACTGATTCCACGCTTCTCCCGATTCGTTGATTCACAGAAACTTCGTATCCAGGAGTCGCCCGAAGGGCTTCGAGGAGGCGAGCAGCCTCAGACGATCGATGTTGATGCTGTGGATGATATCACCGGAATCGTCACGGCAGGGGACAGAATTGTGATTAATGGGATTCTCAGATCCATTCAGCGCAACTCATACGGAACAAAATCCACAATCTTTGATATCTACATCGAGTGCAATTCCATCGAGGTTGCTGAGAAAGAGTTTGAAGAGGTCAACATCAGCGAAGAGGATGAGAAACAGATCATCGCACTCTCTCAGGACCCGATGATCTACCGGAAGATCGCCCACTCAATAGCTCCCACAATCTTTGGCGTGGATGATGTGAAAGAGGCGATCGCTCTTCAGCTCTTTGGCGGTATAGCCAAGGAGATGCCTGATGGTACGAGGCTCAGGGGTGATATCCACGTCCTCCTCATCGGTGATCCTGGTATCGCAAAGTCGCAGATGCTCAGGTACGTGGTAAAACTCTCTCCCCGTGCTATCTACACATCAGGTCAGTCATCGACTGCTGCGGGCCTTACTGCAACGGCTGTCAAGGACGAGTTCGGTGATGGTCGGTGGACACTTGAAGCAGGAGCACTCGTGCTGGCAGATATGGGTGTAGCCTGTGTGGATGAGATGGACAAGATGGACAAGAACGATCGCTCTGCCCTTCACGAGGCTATGGAGCAGCAGTCCATTTCGATCGCAAAGGCAGGCATCACCGCCACACTCAAGTCCCGGTGTGCTCTGCTCGGTGCAGCAAACCCGAAGTACGGGCGTTTTGATGACTTCGCACCTATCGGTGAGCAGATCAACATGCCACCATCTCTGCTCTCACGTTTTGACCTGATCTTTGTCCTCGCAGATAAGCCGGAACATGAACGTGACCTTGCTATCGCAGAGCATATGATCAAGGCCCACAGCGTGGGAGAACTGATTGCACAACACAGCCGGACACCGATCGACGGCGTGACCGACGAGTACATCGCTGAACAGTTAAAACCGGTCACACCAGAGATCGATCCCACGCTCTTCAGAAAATATGTGGCATATGCGAAGCGAAACTGCTTCCCAAGGCTTGGGACAGAGGCCAGAGAGGCGTTGATCGAGTATTACATGAAACTGCGTGACCTTGCAGATGCGAATAAGCCGGTACCGGTCACTGCCCGTCAGCTTGAGGCCATCATCAGACTTGCAGAATCGAGTGCGAAGATCAGGCTATCACCGGTCATTGAAAAGAGCGATTCAGACCGCACGATCAGGATCATCGACACCTGTCTGCGCCAGGTAGCCTATGATCCTTCAAGCGGCTCTTTTGATATCGATATGGTAGCAACCGGGGTTTCAAAGGGGAAGAGGGATCTGATCAGAACCATCAAACAGGTTATCAGGGATACTGCTGATGATAACGGTCGTGCCCACATTGAGGATGTAATCGAGCGGGTGCGGAGCCAGGGCTTTGACAAGGATGATGTTGACAAGCAGATCAGGGCGATGCTCAGATCAGGAGAGGCGATGGAGCCCAAACAGGGAGTCATCAAACTCATTTAAGAAAGACTGATGCAGATGGCCGACGGGTCAGACAGGCATCAGCCATGTCATCCTTTGTTATATACCGGAGAATACAATCGTTATGATCGAAACAATTACTGAGTGTTGGTCATGATTTTCAATATCAATCCTGTGGTCAGGTGTTCAGCGAGGCCTTATGATATCTGATCGTGAGCGTGCAGCGTTCGAGGCTGGCATTAAGCTCGGAGCCCTCTATCACCAGTGGGTGGGGACACCGGTCTCACGTGAATCAGCCGGTTCCCTTGAGCGGGCTATCGAGAATGCCCATATCCAGCAGCCGTATGTCACCGAGATCACGGTGGGTCTTGATCGTGAAGCGATGATCCCGAACTCGTTCGGGTACAGTGAACTTGCAGGGTTAATGCTTGATGTGGAGATGACGGTCAGGGTAAACCAGGCTGCCTGCCATGTATCGCTCTCACGGGAAGGTGAATATCCGATGATGCGGATAGAGTGGATTGATGAAGAGTCCGAAGTTTCCAGTTCTTGATGATCATATCCACATCGATCCAAGAAACGGTCGTGGGATTGATGCTATAAAGGACTTCAAACGATCAGGCGGGACCCATATCTGCCTTGTTACTAAACCGTCCTGGTCGCTCGATGTTCATCCATCTTCAGGCGAGGATTTTGCTGCTGTATTCGATGAGACACTGGCAATAGCAAAACTGATCGAGGAAGAAGGAATCGTTGTCTTTCCACTTCTCGGTGTTCATCCCGCCGAGATCACGGCACTGACTCCCCGCCTCACATTAGAGGAGGCAACGTTGGTGATGAAAGAGGGTCTCGACTGCGCAGCAGCATATGTGAAAGATGGAAGAGCAGTGGGGCTGAAGAGCGGAAGGCCACACTATGAGACCTCACCCGAGATACTGAATGCATCAAATCAGATCCTCTTCCATGCCCTCACACTTGGTGGAGAACTCGGGTGTGCCGTACAGATCCATGCGGAGACCGGGCCATGTGATGACGTTGTTGAGATGGCAGGATCAGCGGGAATGGATGCCACACGAATTGTCAAGCATTTTGGTTCTCCAGAAACCCCGCTCATGCCATCTCTGGTCGCAAAACATGAGAGTATTCCTGAACTCTGTCAGCAGAAGAGGAAGTTTACCATGGAGAGTGACTACATGGATGAGAATGAACGCCCGGGAGCAGTGATGGGACCACGTTCGGTTCCCAGACAGACAACAAGTCTCCTGCAGGCAGGGAAGATCTCTGAAGAGGATATTTTCAGGATACACCAGAAAACCCCTGAAGAAGTGTACGGGGTTGAGATCAGGATCTGACTTGGATCCGTATTCTCTTATTCCTTGTTCAGCATATCCAGAGCACAATCTACAAATTCAGATAAACGGGGAAGATCGTTCCTGAGGATCAACCAGATCCTTGAAACGTTGACATCAGTGTACTGATGCACCAGAATATTCCTCAATCCTGCAATATCCTGCCAGGGAATCGCAGGTTCCATCGATTTAATATCATCAGATAGCCGCTGAGTTGTTTCGGTTAGAATCTGTAATTTTCTGATGACGGCATCCTGAGTTTTCTCATCCTGAAGAAAGTGGTCATGCCCCTCCTGTGTATATTCATTAATCTTTTCGATATACTCCCCTATCAGGGTAAGATAATACCGATCATCTTTCACAGAGGGATCGCCTCAGAAAGGACTGACTCTCTGATGAACGTATGAAGGCATGCAGGTTCTACTAGATCGACATTCATATTCAGGAGTTCCTGTAACTCCCGAATCAGAGCTGCCTGATCAAGCAGACTTCGGTCAGGATCGATATCCGCCAGAATATCAAGATCACTATCTGATCTCTGATCGCCTCGAGCATAGGATCCGAATATCCGGAGGTTATGTGCGCCATGGAGGAAGGCAATTGAGAGAATCTTCTCACGACGACTCTGTATAAAAGCCAAACCCACATTTTCCATAGTATCATCACCAGATTGTTTTGAGATCTGCTGTCTCTCTCATGTGAGATCTGCAGTTATATACGTATCAGTACGTTTGAATGCTTTTTTGTCGGGAGACGAAACCATCAAGTCCCGGTAGGGAATGACTTTACGTCATCAGCCGGTTCATATATATCAGATGTATATCAGGATTCACCGGTCAGCCGGCTGTCAGGAGGTCGTAGGAATCTGCGACCAGGAGTTACTTGGCACCACACTGGCTGAAGGAGACCTGAACATGGTAATCAGTCCATCATTCTTCGGTGAGCACCTTGCAACCGAAGAGGAAATTCTTGCAGCACTTCATGATTGTGGAAATATCAATATGTTTGGTGAGCGGTGCATAGACCTTGCAGTCAGGCACGGATTTGTTGAGAGGGAATCGTGCCGGATGATAGCCGGCGTTCCCCACGCAATTATTCTTTAATTTCTTTTTAGAACTATGGATCTACACGACGCAATATGTCCAAAATGCGGAGGTCCCTCAAAAGACGGAAGCCTCTGTGGAAAATGTCTCACCGGGGAGATACCCTGGTTTGTCTGTGAACCCAGGGTATTTATCGTCAGGTGTGGTGGCTGCGGCTCACTCAAAACATCAGCCGGATGGGGAGACTGTACTCGGGAACGGGAGGATCTTGAAGAGGATGCTGCAATATCAGCGGTAAAACTCCATCAGGATGTAAAAAAACCGAACATTCTGGTCAAACTTGATCATCTCAGCATCAACCGTACCTATGCCGATCTTGAGATTAACGGCACCCTGTACGATGAAGAACTCAAAGGGTACTGTTCACTTGAGGTCGTCTGGCAGAATGAATCCTGTGACAGGTGCAACCGCCAACATGGAAACTACTACGAAGGAGTAGTCCAGATCCGGGCTGAAGGGAGAAAGGCAACCGTTGAGGAGCAGGAAGAGTCCCAGCGGATCGCTGTGCAGGTCGAGACCGAGATGCAGAACGATGGAGAACGTCTCTCATTCATCACGCGATTTGATGAGGGACGTGAAGGTCTCGACATAGTAGTTGGGTCCCAGGCAATTGGTGAGCAGATCTCACGTGAGATCACAAGACGGATCGGTGGAAGATTCTCACTCCATCCCACACTCATTGGTGAGAAGAACGGCCAGAAACTCTACCGGATCACCTACGCAGTCCGTCTCCCTAAACTGCAACGGGGAGATGTTATCGCTGTTCGCAATACCTATGGAGAGATCCTCAATCGCGAGGGAAAGACATTCACATACCTGGATCTGAAGACAGGAATACCACGGACAGTTCCCGAGTCAACACAATCGCGGTTTGTTGCAAACGTGCGGGATGCTGCTGTCTTTTCTGTCATCTACCAGGATTCGGGGATTCTCGGGATACTTGATCCCGAGACCGGAAAGACTGAAGAGATCAGCAGGGTCTCCTGGCGCCATCCGGAAGTTGGGGACTCGGTAAAGATCCTTCGCGATAACGAGCGTACCATCGTGGTATAATGCGAGCCCGCCTGGTTTCACTCACGGATATACCTGATATCATATGTGAACCCTGGGTGGATCAGAGCAGGCGCCCATTTGTCTCGACTGACGGAGTATACATTCCGGTACGGAAAGGATACCCCTCAACACATCTCCTCCCTTCACGCAGACGATCAGGAAGAGGGTATCAGAAACTCGGTGATGCACTGATCTTTCACGGGGAACGTCCAACAAGGGAAGATCTGGACGAAGTCAGAAGGCGTGAAAACCCGGAGACGATATACTGGATCACCGGTCATGAAGGGGTGATCAGGAGACCGAATATCATCAGGCTTGAAGGCCCCGGCGGAGTGGTCACCCATCGGGAGTCAGGGATCATCTATCGCCTGGACGTGGAACAGGTCATGTTTTCGCAGGGAAACAGAGAAGAAAAGTCACGAGTTTCCAAAATGATCCGACAAGGGGAGCTCGTTGCTGACATCTTCGCTGGTATCGGGTACTTCACCCTCGGGATGGCCCGGGCTGGTGCAGAGGTTCATGCCATAGAGATAAATCCAGTCTCATACGGTTTTCTGGAGGAGAACATCTCACTTAACAGGCTGGACGGAGTGATCCGGGCTGAGAGAGGGGATTGTCGTGATTGTATATCAGGACTCTATGATCGGATTCATATGGGTCACTTCGATGCAGTCACATTCTTCAAAGTCGCCCTCGATCATGTACATCTTGGAACGGTGCTTCATGTTCATATGCTCGGCGATCGGTCAGAAGAGATAAGAAGTATCCTCTGTAATTCTGAAATGGATGCCTCAATTACTATGCACAAAGTCAAGAAGGCAGGGCCCCGGACCTGGCACATGGTGGCCGATGTGGTGATCGCATGAATCTTCTTCAGGATAAGGTCATTCTGCTCGCAGTAACCGGGAGTATCGCCGCGGTTGAGACAGTAAAACTGGCCCATGCTCTCAGGCGCCGGGGTGCTACTGTCCAGGCAGTGATGAGCGAGGCCGCCACAGGAATAATTCATCCAGATGCCCTCACCTACGCCTGTAACCGTGAGGCAATCACCAGGATCAGCGGGATGGTTGAGCACGTACAGTACTGCGGTGATGAACGGGAGGCAGACCTGCTACTCATCGCACCCTGCACTGCAAACACGATATCAAAGATAGCATGCGGGATAGACGACACCCCTGTCACAACCTGCGCAACAACAGCACTTGGAAGCAGGATGTCGATCATCGTCGTCCCAGCCATGCATCAGGCCATGTTTCGCCACATCGCGGTGATGGAGAATCTTGAACGCCTCAAATCGTGGGGCGTTCAGGTTATCGGCCCCAGGATAGAAGAAGGAAAAGCAAAGATCGCACAAACTGATGAGATCGTTCTCTCATGTGAGCGTGAACTCTGCGGTAGACCGCTTGCCGGCCAGCATGTTTTAATCACAAGTGGCAGATGCGAAGAGCCTGTTGATGATGTCAGGATACTCACGACGCGGTCATCAGGACGTATGGGACAGGAACTTGCAAAGGCTGCATACCGTCTGGGAGCTGAGGTGACGATCATTCATCACGATCATCTGCCCGGAATCAGAAATATCAGGACAGACACTGCAGAATCGATGCTGAATGCTGTCATGCTGGAACTGGACACCCATCAGGTTGATATCTATATCAGTGCTGCAGCAATCTCTGATTATGCCCCGGCCCGGTGCGAGGGGAAGATTCCATCAGGGCAAAGCCCGGTACTCCATCTGCATCCCCTCCCAAAGATCCTTGACCACGCAATCACCAAAGCCGGACTTACAATTGGCTTCAAACTTGGTGAAGAGAGTAGTGATGATGCATACGCCCTTCTAAAGCGGGGTGTCGTCCTTGTTGCAGCAAACAGACCTGAAACCATGGGCTCGACCGGGGGAACATACGAACTGATCGATCAATCAGGGGCAATATCGGTGTCAGGTTCGAAAGAAGAGATTGCACACCGGATGTTGGAACTGGTCATCTTCCGCCATATCCAATCCCTTCCACCAGTACCTTCCAACTCTTGAATCATGACTCTTTCAAAAGTCACTGCCTTCTGTCCCGGCCATATATCTGGATATTTCAGACCCGTGATAACAGGAGATCCGGTTACATCAGGGAGTTGTGGTGGGGGTATTGTAATTGATTCAGGTGTTACTGTCATCGCACGCCCGGCAGAGAAGTCGTCGGTATGTGTGATGCGATCGGATCGGGATGGTTCACCACATGCTGTGTCCAATGACTCTCCGGTGATCAGACAACTTCTCGAAGAACTGAACGTAACAGCATCGGTCAGAACCTGTTGTACACTACCGCTCTCAGCAGGATACGGGCTTTCAGCTGCAGCCCTGCTCGGGACTGTGCATGCTGTCAACCGGCTCTTTGATCTCGGGCTTTCTCCTGATGAGTGTGCATTGCAGGCTCACAAGGTAGAGGTATCATGCCGGACCGGGCTTGGTGACATAGCCGCATGCCAGGGAGGCGGATGGGTTGTGCGAAAAGGGCCGGGCGTAAAGGCCGGGATTATCAGGTTCCTAAATAACCAGACAATTCATGCCCTTACCCTCGGGCCATTAAAGACCTCATCTGTTCTCTCATCTCCTGAAATGCTGACCAGGATAACTGCTGCATTTCCAGCTGATCAACCAGGTAATCTTTCAGATTTTTTTGCCTGCTCGCGAAGTTTTGCCGAAGCATCCGGGCTCATCTCACCTGACATATGGAAAGTCCTAATCGCCTGTGACGCCAATGATATCCCAGCTAGTATGACAATGCTCGGAAATGGAATATTTGCACTGGGAAACCATGCGAAAGACCTTCTCAGCCAATACGGGGAGGTTTATTCCCTGCAGATAGCACAGACCGGGCCCAGGATTCTGGAGGAGAAATCTTGATTCCGGAGAGTCACCCGAGATATCGTTCCCTGGTTACCCGCGAACGAATGGCCGAGGCTGCACGTTCAGGGGTTGTTGCACTTGAGGGACTCACAGCTCACGGGAGAGGAGAGGCTTTTGATTATCTTCTTGGTGAGAAGACCAGTGCCAGTGCCTCAGAGGCAGAACAGGTGACAGCAGCACTCCTGAAGACTGCCACTCATCCGGTTATTTCAGTAAACGGCAACACGGCAGCCCTATGTGCCGAGACGATAGCAGCACTGCAACAGGCATCAGGAGCAGTTGTTGAGGTGAATCTATTTCACAGGACAGAAGAGCGGGTTGCTGCCATCACCAGGATCCTGGAAGATGCAGGATGCAAGGTGATCAATGGTCCGGTGGAGAGGTTTATTCCACTCGATCACGACCGCGGGCTCTGCCATGCTGACGGGATGGCCTCTGCTGACGTTATCCTTGTCCCCCTCGAGGATGGGGACAGGGCTGAAGCACTGGTTGCAATGGGAAAGAAAGTGATCGCGATAGATCTCAATCCACTCTCACGGACTGCACAGACTGCAACTCTTCCGATCATCGATGAGGTTACCAGGGCAGTTCCGGCGATCACTGATGCCCTCAGGAATCTGAAACCCGGTGAAGCAGAACGGCTGGCAGAAAATCCTGATGGGAAAAAATACCTTCGTGATGCGATCATGACGATACGGAGCAGACTTGATGGCCTTCTGGATTGAGAAGTTCAGGCCCTCGGATCTTGACCAGATCATCGGGCAGGAGCGGGTCGTTGAGGTCCTCAGGATGTTTGCACAGAGCCACATGCTCCCGCACCTTCTCGTCACCGGGCCACACGGAACGGGAAAGAGTGTTGCAGTGGAATCAACCCTGAAATCACTCTATGGTGACACATGGCAGGACAACGTCACCATCTTCCAGACTGCAGACCTGATGGAGCGGGGGAGATCATACCTGGAGACTGATGAGAGGTTCATGCATCTCTACAAATCTGATGAATCCTTTCTCTCTAACCTGAAACATGCGATCAACTCGTATGCCTCCATCAGGCCGATAAATGCCGAGTTCAAAGTACTCTGGTTCGAAGATGCCCACACCCTTTCTCATGAGGTCCAGCATGCCCTCCGCAGGATCATGGAGCGATACAGTGCTACCTGCAGGTTTATCTTCTGCACAACACAGGCATCATCGGTGATCCCGCCAATCAGTTCGCGATGTCTGCCACTCTTCTTCACCCCTCTCACAAGAGACCAGATTCTTGCCAGGCTCCATGAGATCCTTATCTCAATGAACGTTCCTGCAGGCACCGTAAGTGAGGATGAACTTGGTCTTCTTGTGGCAGCTGCCGGAGGGGATCTGCGTAAGGCTATCATGTACCTGCAGGTACGGGTCGCCACCGGAACAGAGATCACCCCGGCATCCTTTGACGAGGGAGAGACGAGGAAGATTGCAGCGGCAGCGTTTATGGCGATGCAGGCAAAGGACATAGGCACCGCACAGAGACGGCTTGAAGGGCTGATGATCGAGTATGGGCTTTCAGCACGAGAGGTTCTTCAGGAGTTGATGCTGATTGTCAGAAGAGAATATTATCATCCAGATATTATCTCAAGCATCGCTGATACAGATTACATCATGACCCATGCAGGAAATGAATACCTGCAGATGAACGCACTTGCCGCACGAATTGTCGGAGAGGTCTTTTTGTGAAGTCAGCATTACCAAGCGAACAGAAGGTTCAATCACATTACGATGAGATCGCTGACGTCTATGACCAGCGGTATGACCATAGGGACAGAGGGAAGCAGTATTACGATCATATCGCCCAGGGAGTGCTGGATCAGATCGGCACCGGGGGGCAACTCCTCGATATAGGATGCGGAACCGGTCTTTTTATCAGAAGATTCCTGAAACATGGCGGTGACGTCATCGGTATCGACATCAGTTCAGGAATGATCAAACGTGCCACCACGATCTTTCCATCAGTTCAGTTCCTCGTGGGAAATGCCGAGTATCTGCCCTTCAGTGAAAATTCATTTGACTCTATCTCAAGTCTGCTCGCCTTCTCCTATCTCACAAAACCGGAGAGGACTCTTGAAGACTGCCTCAGAATACTAAAACCTGGTGGCAGGGTCGCAGTCTGCACACTTGGGAAGAATGTCTTTACATCCAGCCTGCCGGTCATGTTCACGATTGGAGAAAAGATGAAGATCCGCAGAGTCGGTGTCGGGAAGTTCACTGAGCATTATTACACCGCTAAAGAGATGCGTGAACTCTTTGAAGCAGCAGGATTTACCGATATCTCGATCTACCGGTGCTCATTCGCACACTTTACACTGTCTGACCCACTCTTCTGGATAGCCAAAAAAGTGGAACCGTTCATCGAAGAAAATATCCCATATCTTGCATACAATCTCATCGCCAGCGGGCAGAAACCCCTGTAAATAATATATGCAGACCCCTCTACCTGGTTTTTTACTCCCCCCTCTTCCTGAAAATTATTCTGACCACTTTCCTGCTGGTGATATCCAGTACAGGTACAGAGTAATCTATGATCGGGAGATCTCCCGTCTTACACCGGATATCTCTGAATCAGGTGAACTCAGGATTATTGCTCCTCCCTCTCTCTCATCAGAAGAGATATGCAGGATCGTCCGTCGCGACGGGAAGAAACTCTTCAGAATCCGGGAAGATAGACCAACCAGTTGTGACGAATCAGAATGCAGATCTCTTCTCATAGGAGACGAGGAGATCCCATACCATATCCGCATCAGTGTACGTGCCAAAGGAATGACTCTGAAGATAAGTCCCTTACTTCAGATCACGGTGGTTGTTCCTCCCGGCTATTCCACATCCGATCTCCTCACATTTCTGGAATCCAGCAAAGAGTGGATCGCTGATAAGACCGGCAGAACAGATCTCCTCAGAAGAAATGAGGAACCATCTGCCACCGTTATGGCTGGAGACCGGACTATCCCGTATAAAATCCGGACCAGCAGACGGGCAAAACGCATTGTTCTGAAGGTACTGACAGATGGATCAGTTGAGGTGGTTGCCCCACCCAAAACCGATCCAACCCTGATTCACAGATTTGTCACTGAGAAGGCAGACTGGATCCTGAAGAAAACTTCAGGTAGCAGACCGATTCTGCAGGCAAGGGAGTACAAAGACGGAGAGATACTTCCTCTACTCGGAAAGGAAGTCTGTCTCTCTGTGCAGACCGGGGCATCCAAACCCGTTGCAGATCTCACAGACCTGATTTTAACGGTCAAGATTCCTGATGGGCTTGATCCCCTTACAGCCCGCGAGCTGGTAAAGAAAGAGTACAAAAAGATCCTCACGCAGACCCTTGAAAAGAACGTCCATGAGATCGTTCCCGGGTTGTCATCAAGACTTGGCATTCAGCCACCGAGGATCAGATATGGTGAGCAGAAAACCCACTGGGGTGTCTGCACACCGCGGGGAATTACCCTGAATATCAGACTGGCAATGGCACCGGAAGACCTGATTGAGTACGTGGTGGTCCACGAACTCTGTCATATCAGACATCCGAACCATTCAGCCAGATTCTGGAAACTAGTCGAAGATATGCTTCCTGATTATAAGCTAACCAGAGCCCGCCTTAAACAGGATGGCAATCTCTTCAGGCCCTGATACATTGTTAGTGAGAGTCTGATAATTTCAGGGTTATCGATGAGACCCCGGGAATCATCTCATCAATAGGAAGGCCTTTCCCTGCAAGCACCAGTGGGTACGACGGATCGGACTGTCCGAGCGGAACACCGTTCTTTGTATTCGCAAGGATGAAGGCATCATTCCCGGCAATATCTGAACCCGGAAGAGTTACCGTTTCTCCACCTGTACCGGTGACAGTTACCGAATAATCCTGACTCCCGGCATCGTTCACCCGGCTGACAAGACGCCAGAGTGGCATACCGTCCCAGACCTGGCCTGTAGCATCAACCACAGATGCAAAATAATTTGATGATTGTTCTACATTGATCCCTTTTTCATACTCGCCCTGAGTTACCGATGAGGCGTGATCACCTGAAAGCGTGAGAGTCCACCCGGTATCAGAGGTCACTCCGGCAGAGACACTGGCAATTCCTAGCAAAGTGATGAATGTTATGGCCTCTATGCAAAGCCATGATATGGTGATTGTTTTCATGAATGTGATAAAATGCGTAATTCTGGTATTGTTCTCATACTGACGACAGAAAGCAAACTGCTTTTAGTAATTATGGAATAATTTCCCGGAGGTAGATCAGATTCCAGACCCAATGACCCTTGCCCCGAAACCAGATGGCAGGTCCTTCAGGTTTGAGCAAAAAGCATGAATCGCAAAACCGGCCTGAACAAAAAGATTACTCATAGAAGTTGCGTTACTATTCTGTATCATCTACACTATCTGGTTTGACAGAGGGAATTGAAGAGGTTTCTTCCCTTTCAGCAGACCTGACATTGATCACCTGAAAAAAACCCTTAATGAAGAATTCCTGCTACAATGAGAGGACGGGTAATATTAGCGCGTAAAAATTTAATTAATTTCAGAGATGCGAGGCCCGTTATTCAGATCACACAAATGGACGAAGGATTATGGATGGGTCATAGAATTGCCTTGCATACAAATATATGGAAACATCAGAAGACGACATGGTAGGATGGGGATTTATGGAGCATGACGGGCCGGTTGTTGCTGTTCAGATTCGGCTTGCAAAAGGTGAGATAACTACTGCTCAGTACAGGGAGATTATCTCGCGTATAATGAGGAATGTCTCTTCGTTCCAGCAGACTTCGTCGATCAATGTTCTTCAGATGAGATATGCAAAGAGCGAACTGACCGCAGAGCAATATCACGAACAGATGGCAAACCTGATGAAGAAACTTTATCTTCATCCCTGGTCTCCTCCACTTCATATTCTTCACACACGGTACGCAGAAGGCGAGATCACAACTGCCCAGTATGAGGAGATGTATGCGAACCTGACAAAAGAACAGTTTGTATATGATCAGTCTACACCGCTCTGGATAATCAACAACAGGTATGCACAGGGAGATCTTTCTACAGAACAGTACGAAGAGATCGTATCCTTGTGTACAGACTATACCAGTTCCCTCCAGCAGGAGGCAATGAACCAGTCTCCAGGAGGGGCTGACCCGGTCCAGGCTCAGGCTCCTGCAGCCTTCTCACCACGTACATCAGAACCCGAGAAAGAGAGCTCAGTAAAGACCATTGAGTCAGTACCTGATCTGAAGAATGCAGGTACAGAGATACAACCTGAAAAACCGGAAATATCAACTCCAATTAAAGAGACCAGTCAACAGACCGGGCAAAAAAATGAACCAGATACTCCTGTTGAAAACATAGCCATTCAAACGCCGGCTTTAGAGATTTCATCATCAGCTCTGCACACTATCCGTGATCTCCCCGAACTTCCCCCAATTGCAGGCAGGCAGACTCTCACTGCAACAGATACGGGCCAGTCCGGTTCGTCATCAATCATATCAGATCTTCTGGCTCCACCAATTCCACCAATAGCAGTTCCGGAGTCAGGACGATCCAGTTTTCTGTATTCAGGCGGCGGGAATATGATGGGCAGTGAGGAAGATACCGGTGATGTCGGAGTAGAGTCAGAACTACAGATAAATTATTCGATAAGCCCGGTCTCATCCTCTGGGGGAGTAAAAAACACCTATGAGACGGTAACTTCACATGTCACAGCAGAGTCCTCCCCACAGGCAATTCCAGAACCTATCCCATCAGTTATATCAACAATTTCACCTCTTCCGGTTGTTGGAACAGAAGAACAGAACGGCAGTGATCTGAACAGGGAAGTAAAACTCCTCATCGTGAAGGGAAAGTACGAGGAAGCAATTCTCCTTTCCACCACCATGACCGAGAAAAATGCTGGTGATTACAGGGCCCTCTTCTTAAGGGGTATGTCGCGGTATTATCTGGGTCTCCATGATCAGGCACTCGAAGACCTGAATCAGGCACACACACTCTGCAAAAATAAGAATGAGATCAAAAAGATCGAGACGATCAGATCACATATCCTGTGTAAAAAAAATGCAGGCGCTGATTCTGAAAAATGTCCTGACCCGGCACTGCTGACTGAGGAACTTGCATCAGAACATGACGAGGAGCAGCCTGCTGAAGGAAAAGCTGCGAAGCCTGGCGATGACAACGTCTCTGCAATCCTTGATGCACTTGGTAAAAAGGCACAAACCCTTATCGATGCCCGAGAGTTTAAAGAGGCAGAACAGGTCCTCAGAGAGTTCATCGATCACTGCGCTGGTCTTTCAAAACAACGACTCCAGGCAGAATCTGTGGACGATATCCATGCTGCAATGGGGTTTGTCATGTACCAGTTGAAAGATTACAGCCAAGCAAAAAAACATTTTCAGGAGTCTCTCTCCATCAACGATCAAAATGATGTCTCAAATCAATTTATGAAAGACATTCTGATCAGAGCTGCAAAACTGAAAAAATAACTCACGACCGTGTTCACAAATCCGTGATTGTATGATTGATGGGAAGGTGCGAACAATCCGGATCATCGATCAGATCAAAAACCATATTTTTTTCTTTCCCGTTGTCTGATCATAATCTATGCCAGATAGAGATCCTGCATATGTCCTGCTTGTTTCCATTCTCATTCTGATCTTTGTACCGGTTTGTGGCCTGGCTGCAGACCAGGTAGAGAATTCATCAGAACCAATAATTCTCGGTCTGATCCCATCGGGGAACACCAGTCCGTTTCATATGGAACTGATAAAAGGAGTTACCAAAGAAGCAGCAAACCACAACTGGACTGTCATTGTCCTTCCACCGGATTCTGAAGAGAACATAACAGCACAGAAACAGGCCATGAGGGATCTCATCGGCAGGCACGTCAGGGTAATTGGTTTAAACACACTGAACACATCTGCCCTCGCTCCCGAGGTACAGGAAGCATCAGATGCCGGTATTCCGGTATTGCTTTACAACACCCTGACTCCTGCCCAGAATCTGAATGTAGCGGAGTATATCGGGTACAACCAGTTCACCGGGGCAGCCGAGCTCGGATCATATGCATCCCGAATCCTAGCTGAGAAGAAGAATGAAGCACCTGACACCGTCCAGGGGAAAGTTTTCATTCTTCGCGGACTGCCAGGCTTTCATGCAGATCACAGAACCTCAGGATTCAAAACCGGCCTCTCCCAGAGTCCGGGTATAACAATAGCAGACGAAAAAGTGGCAGGATGGGATAGGGAGACTGCAAAAACGATCGCTGTTCAGGCTCTCAAGGATCATCCAGACATCAGTATCTTTTATGGAAATAGTGATGAGATGGCGATCGGATCGGCAATGGCAGCCTCGGAGCGGGGAAAGAAGGTGAACTCAGCAGTCTTCTGCCTTGGTGTTGACGGGAATACCCCTACCCTGGAGATGATCAAAAATGGTACCATGACAGCAACGCTCGGAGTATACCCGGACAGGATGGGCAGCACGGTTGTACAGCAGGCTGTAAAGATTCTGAAGGGAGAACAGGTTCCCATGTACCTGGAGACCCCGTCGACTGTCGTTGATGCGCATAACCTCAATGCATACCTGAACGGTTCCACCTGGACTGATCCTGTCGATTCAGTACCGGAAAAAGAGATCACATAAAAACGGTCCCCATTTTTTTCATCTCGATCCCGGGAGGTTCTTTTACAAGAACTGACTCAGAACTGAGAAGACATGACAATGCTGAAGAGAAAATGGCAACTCATGCTCAAGAGTTTCTGTCTCATCGTGATTCTGATCATTGCCAGGATCATCATTGATTATTACAGCCTTGATATCATCACAATAAACTCAGTAACCTCTGCCCTGGTGACCGGCGTAATATTTACCATCGCGGTAATATTCACCGGAACGCTTACTGATTACAAAGAGAGTGAAAAAATACCAGGTGAACTCGCTGCTTCAATAAAATCCCTGTACCATGATATCTGCATGTTTCCAACTGTGAAACCAGAACTGACCGACCGGTTCAGATCTCATATCAGAGATCTTCACAGAGAGGTAGTTGATAATTTCAGGTCAAACAACTGGGACCTTATTTCTCTGAACCAGGCAACAGATCAGATAAATCAGGATATTTCAGCTCTCTCTATAGAGAATGTGGCACCGCCGATCCTTGTGAAAATGCGCAATGAACTGACTATCATCGATAAAACATTCAACCGAATCAAGCAGATCAAGGACACCGACTTCATTCCTGCAGCGTATGCAATATCAGAGATGGCAATCTCATTTGTAATTCTTATTCTCCTGTTCATCAAGAGTGACTCACTCGTGGAGAGCGTACTCCTTATCGCCGCTATCACGGCGATGATCACCGGTCTCTTCTCCCTGATCAAGGACATGGACGATCCATTTGAGGTGGGAGTGGGATCAAGTGCTGATGTGGATCTCTTCCTGCTCTTTGATCTGGATCAGTACCTGAAAGAATAACCAGACCCCTCTCTTTATTATTCATCTGGTATTCATCTACCGCAGTTCCAGTATTCATGCTCACAAGGAAAAATAAATCCGGACTTTTAAACAGGGAACACCGGATAATCAGATATATATCATAACAGAGCAAAAATCTGAAGACTGTATCAGGAATAATTTTCCTGTATATCTGACCAGAGGTTCATCCATGTGTATTGCCGTGCCCGCTGAAATAATTGAAATAAAAGAAGGAAACGTTGCAGTTGTTGACTTTGGTAACTTAAAGCAGGAGATACGGGTCGATCTTATCGATGCCAACATCGGGGACTTTGTTCTGGTGCATGTCGGCTTTGCAATCCAGAAGATTGATCGGGACGAAGCACTTGAGACACGTGAACTGTTCAAACAGTGCTATGAAGCCATTGGCGAAGAAGCATTTCCTGCCTGAACTCTTTTTTAGTAAGTCATTTATACATTCAGCAGTATTCACCCGACAAGAGAGGGGAATGCGTGGGATATCCCGTTTATCAGGAACTGAACAGCAATAGCCATCAGCAGGATCCCCATAAGCCTGCTTACTACCCGGTACTCACGCTGCCCAATCCGATTGGTGAACTTATCCGAAGAGACGAGCAGAAGCCATGTAAGGACCATGGTAACCAGGATTGATCCAAGAATAATCCCGAGGTGTACAGGCTCTGACATCAGGGGGGCATTTTTTGAGAGGACTATCACGGTGGTGATAGTGCCCGGTCCTGCAATCATCGGGAAAGCGAGTGGCATTGATGAGATCTCGTCTGCATCGCTGCTCTCGTGTTTTTCGGCTTCAGTCATCCTGGCTCGTGAAGTTTTGGCATAGACGATCTCCATACCGATCCCAAAGAGCAGAACACCACCGGCGATCGTGAATGCTTCAATGGTGATCCCGAACAACGACAGCAGGCTGGAACCAAAGATCGTGAAGAAGAGCAGCACAACAGTTGAGAGTCTGCAGGCGGATACTGCCACTCTTCTCCGGTTAGCCTGATCCATATGCCCGGTCAGGGAGTTATAAACGAGCATGGCTCCGATCGGGTCTACCACGATGAGGATCGAAGAGAGGGTAAAAAGTGTGAGGCTGATCAGATCATCTGCCATGAGAATCTCCACCCTGATTTAATATTAGTAATAGACGATCCCGCTTGGTATCTTTGACACGTTCTGCAGATGCTGGGTCGATTGATTTGAGATGATGGTCAGATTCCGAATCGTTGTTCCGAACTGATGGGCAGGGAACCAGTACAGACCATCTCCGTAGACAGGTTTGGTCTCATAGACTTTGAGATCCGCAGAGTCATAATCCATCCGCTCAAGTGTTGCATTCTCAAAGTTGAGCAACGAAAAGAGCTTGGTCTTCACATCGTTCTCTCCAAACATAAGGATGAGAAACCTGAATGCATCATCAAGGGTATATGCGACATGTACATCCGCATATCCCGGCTTCAGAGTTATCGTGACGTTGTGAATATCAATGTATCCATGTGTTTCAGGTTCTGCAGCAAGCGTATGGGTGGCCCCGGCAAGAACAAAAAATATAAGGAGGAACGCCCGCCAGTTCCTGATCATTCTCATATGGTACGGCTCGGATCCTTAAAAACCTTCGGGAAAACCGGGATTCAGACCGGTGTCCGGGTTGTATCCGGCCTTAATCCAAGTACGATCTCAATGCTTGAAACATTGGTCTTCCCGTTCTCAGTATCAACAAGGTCTGTCGAGGTCGTGATGGATCTCTTCTCAACATTCTGCAGGAATCTGCCAAGTGCGATCTCTGTCGTATCAACAGCCCGGGAGATTGCCTTGCCTCTTGCCTTGACAGATACCTCCTGGGCACCATTGGTAAACTGGGTAACAACAGCCAGAACATAATTCATGACCGGCTTGTTACCCACGAAGATGATGTTATCGTCCTGCACGTATGTCATTTGGCTACTGGATTACAGGTAGTCACGATCACAGATCACTTCTGCATTCAGAATCGAGGCACCTGCAGCTCCCCTGATGGTGTTGTGACCCATCGCCTGGTACCGGATTCCCGGCCTGACCCTGCCGACTGATACCGTCATTCCCTTACCTTTCATCCGGTCAAGCCGTGGCTGCGGCCGGTCAGGGAGATCGATGAAATCAACGGATTTTGCCGGGAGAGTGGGCAGATCAGGGAGCGTGGACTTCCATGTCCTGAAAGCCTGCTCGACCTTCTCGACCGGATCTTTGATGTCGATCCATATAGACATCGAGTGTCCGTCAATGACCGGGACACGGTTACAGCAGGCACTTACAGAGAACGGAGCCTTCTGAACCTCGGCTCCGTCAAAGGTGCCCATGATCTTCAGGGTCTCACGTTCCATCTTCTCTTCTTCCCCACCGATATAGGGGATCAGGTTGTCGAAGATGGCCATACCCGGTATTCCTTCAAACCCTGCTCCGGATATTGCCTGCATCGTAGCTACCCTGAGATCAGAGAATGAGAACCTGCGAAGGGGTGCCAGTGAACAGGTGAGCATGATGGTTGAACAGTTCGGGTTTGTGACGATAAACCCGTCTGTCCCCTTGTCCCTCTGAAGATCGATCATACCGAGATGATCGGCGTTGACTTCAGGGACTACCAGTGGAACATCAGGTTCCATCCGGTACGTACTTGCATTACTGCAGACTCCAATTCCCGCCTTTGCACACTGCATCTCCACATCTCCGGCAAGGTCGGCAGGAAGCGCAGAAAAGACGAGGTCAACCTTCTTCAGACTCTCAACCGTGGTATCAGACACGATGATGTCGCCGACATCCTCAGGAAACGGAACCTCCAGACGCCATGAACAGGCGTCACGGTATTTTTTTCCAGCACTCCGTTTGGATGCGGTCAGAACTGAGAGTTCAAAATTCGGGTGACCTGCAAGGAGTTGCACAAACCGCTGCCCGACGGCTCCGGTTGCACCAAGAACCCCTACACTGATCATACCGGTACATTGGAGAGAATAGTAATTAAAAATGGATGATTTAATCCATTGAGATGGCTTCTGCAGGACAGACATCCACACAGGAACCACAATCTACGCAGAGGTCGGCGTTTACATCGGCCTTGTCATCCTTCATGGAGATGGCAACGGCAGGGCATTCGTCGACACAGGTCTCACAGCCGGTGCAGGTATCCTTGTTTATTATTGCAGTCATGAAAATCTCTAAAGACTCTGTTCATTAATATAAAAAAATTTTCGACCTGGTTTTTACGTTGATCAGAGGCCGAGAACATCTTTCATGCCATAAATACCAGGTTTCTTTCCGACAATCCACTTCGTCGCCCTGACGGCTCCCTGGGCAAAGACGCCACGATCATATGCCCGGTGTGAGAGGGTCACGGTCTCAAAGTTGCTGGTAAACATCACTGCGTGATCCCCGACGATGTCTCCGCCCCTGATGACATGGACACCGATCTCGTTCCCACGCTCTGTCATACCCTCACGGCCGTATACCTCTTCCCTGGGACCGACCTCTTCCTGAAGGATCTCAAGGATTGTCCTGGCAGTGCCACTCGGTGCATCCTTCTTGTACCGGTGGTGTGCTTCGGTGACCTCGATATCATAGTCACCAAGCCGCTGTGCAGCCTCCCTGACAAGGAGCCAGAGAATGTTCATCCCGATAGAGTAGTTCGTGGAGATTACTGCAGGAACTCCTCCCTTTACGATAGCTTCGTTGATGAGGTTGCGCTGATCAGCATTCAGGCCCGTCGTTCCGAGAATGATGGCGCATCCCGCTGCAGCTGCAACCGGAATATTCTGGGCCGAGGCTGCAGCCACAGTGAAGTCGATGACAACATCAGGTTTCTTTTCTACAAGAAAAGCTGCAAACTTTTCGGCAGAGACTACCGGAACGCCGAAGACCTCTCCTTCCTGGACATCCACTCCTCCGACCAGTTTCATCTCTGGATCATTTGTGACAATATTACCGATCGTCGTTCCCATGCGACCGAATGCACCACAAATAGCGATTTTAATCATAGTGTGCAAGCACCTCCTGTAATCTCTGAACCGTTGCCTCACCAGCTTCGTCAAGCGGAAGCCTTACCGGACCAGCTGCCATGCCTCTTATTTCAGATGCCTTCTTGATCGGCACCGGGTTGGTCTCGACAAAGAGTGCCCTGATTAAGGGTGCAAGGTTGTAATGGATGCTGCGAGCAGTCTCATAGTCCCCTTTCTTTGCAGCGTTATACATCTCAATCATCGGCTTTGGCACAATGTTTGCTGCAACTGATATCACTCCGTCACCTCCAAGACCGAGGATCGGAAGAGTCATCCCATCATCACCTGATATCACGGTAAAATCTTTGTCAAGGGTCAGTTCAATGATGGTTGAGATCTGATTGATATCTCCGCTTGCCTCTTTAACACCCACAATGCTTGGATGATCTGCAAGTTCTGCAATCAGATCAGGTGCAAGGTTCTGACCAGTACGTCCCGGAATATTATAGATGACAACAGGTATGTCCAGGTCAGCCAGGGCGTGGTAGTGCTTGACGAGACCGGACCGGTTGGGCTTATTGTAGTAAGGACTGATGACAAGGACACCATCTGCTCCGGCATCCTTTGCAGCCTTAGTAAATCTGATAGCTTCAGAAGTGTTGTTTGAACCAGTACCTGCAAGGACAGGAACCTTGCCTCCGGCCTCTTCCAGGGTAACCTCCACAACCTTCTCGTGCTCTGCACTACTGAGTGTGGCTGATTCTCCGGTTGAGCCGCATGGCACCAGCCCGTGAACTCCTGATTTCAGAAGAAAAGCTATGTTGGACCTGAGTCCATCCACATCAAGATCTTTCCCGGCGTTCCTTTGAAAAGGAGTAATGAGCGCAGGGAAAACGCCCTCAAACATGAGGGTTATTTATGCGGTTCTTCCGGTATTTACCTTTCTTGTGATGTATCCGGCGACACGGTTACGGACACCCTTGGTAGGGATATCAGTTGATGCACTTACGGCCTTCTTGTTCTCATCAAAGTCGCCTGAGAACTTTTCGCGGTGGTTTTCCAGAAGTTCGGTACCGATGCTCTTGATATAACTTGGTTTAACACCCATTGATTATTCCTCTGTAAATTTTGTATTTATTATGCGCGATAAGATCCTATTAATATTTGCTAAAACCCGGGTCGGATTCTCACCAAAGATTCGGATCAGAGGATCTTTTTCTGCATAACCAAGGTCATAGATGACATCAGGAACACCTTCACTCTTCTCACAACAGAAGGCAACCCCCCAGTCATGAGTGGGGTCCCCGGGTGGTTCCTGTGCCCGGTTGAAAGTGGTGACTTCCATGAGCATAGCCTCAGCAGCAGTTATGATCTGGGGATCATACGGAAGGACAGCTGCACACCGTATGGCAGGGTCAAACCGTATGGCAGTGAGAGTCATCCTGCAGACCGGCAGATCTGCTGCAATGATAACAGTACCTTCTGATATGGCAGCAGTGTCACCGGTTGTCCGGGCACCCTGCCTGGCATATGCCATTGATATTCCCCTGGCAGGCCCGATCAACGGATGTGAGATTTCATTCAGGACAGGCAGTACTGCTTCCAGTTCACGGATTATTAGCGTATTGCCACAAGAGTTATCACCCGAAGGATGCATCTCCTTCTCCCCTGATTCATGAGTATAGTTCATGGCTCTTTCTCTTTCGGACTCTGTGATCTCCCACCTGAACCGGACACAGGTAACGTGTTACGAACTTCATCGGATCAGGCATTTACTTATGGTCATGAGCAGATAGTATGGTCAGATTATGAAACGGTGGATGCTTGATGCCGTGGTTGGTGTCTTAAGCCTTATTATCTTCCTTGCGGTCCTCATCGTGCTTCCGATCTTCCTGCAGGGCAGTACTTCGTACCTCATTGCGTTGTTCATGTTTATCGCCGTTATCAGCGGTGGCGGGTACCTGATCCGGAACGTCACCCCCTGATTGCGATCCGGCTGAACTATTCTTCTTTTTGGGATTGGTGATCATCCATTTCTTCTGTTTGTAGTACGAGAGCGGATGGGTTACCTTGCTGCAGAGGGCATCGGGATGAACACAGAGTGCATGTGTCTTCATGGTTGAACAGAGCGGAGAAGTATATTCTGTACCGCTCCCTCCTTGTCCTGATATGTGATCCACCTGGTACATGGTCTTTGAGAGATCAAAATCAGGAACATGACCGTACAGTTCAACAATTTGGGTGTTTTGCATCCCGATGTTATGCATAAAAGCGGTCACTGCAAATCTGCCCATGTGAGTCAGATGCGTCCTCTGCACGAGTGCGGCTATAATTGCCTGAATACATGGAGGGAATGCTGACTCTTCCACAGACCCGAACTCTTCAAGCATCCGCTCCTGTATCGTGACTTTTATCCGGTCAAGCACCGGCTGGAGAGAGATACAGAGAGAGGGAGGGACTTTGAGCGGCAGGTTCTGGCTCATGATAACCCTCAGGCGTTCTCTCAGGATCTCATCAATCTCATCCTTATGGATTTTGACAATCCCTTTCTCCACGACACGGTTCACAAGCCTCCATCTATCATCAGTGAGCCGGGAAGCGATCTCGACGTATTGAATCACCGGGATCTCTGTTGAACTCCCGGAGAGGCCGAGACTGGCTGCTATCACCTCCTTCTTCCTGGGATCCTCTTCCTGGAGGTACCGGTATACTTTCCAGGACTGATACCGACAGAGCCTGTCGACAAGCATCCGGTCACCTGAACAGGATACAAGCAGCCTGCTAACCGGATATGCAGAGATAATTATCCTGACCGCAGCAGCCTCTGAAGGGACATCAGGAAGAGTTTCTGGAGGCTGACGTGGATTGAACCTGAGTGACGCTGATACAATTTCATATGCCTCTTTAACTGCAAGACGCCCTGCAGGTGAATCAAGGTATTGATCAAGAGAAGACGTATTCGCGCTGATGAACGACTGAGCTTCTTTTAAAAAAGAATATTTTGCAAGATCTCTGAGGTCAAGTGCTACCATGCATCAGTCTGCTTCGATACGGGGTGCGAGCAGATACTCAACATGGCCCTTTCCGCCAGCGATATCAAAGGAGAACTTAACCGGGTGATCAGAGCCCAGATGAATCGTGACCTCTGCTGCATGAGACATCACTTTTCCCATATCCTTGAGGTAATCGATGGAGAAGAGGGAGCGTGCCTGTGAAAAGTTACAGGAGATCATCTCATCGGCTGTGAACTCACGTTCGATATGATCGCTGTCGCCTTCGGCTATGATATAGAAGACCTTCTTGTCAGGGTTTATTCCAAGCCACATCTTGTCTGAAACAACTGCAGCCGACTTGATGGTATTATAGAGGTCAGCACCCGCCACAGTAACCACACCGGGGAGCTCAATACCCGGAGAGTTTGGGTCTTTCTTGATGGTGCTAGTGTCAAGCAACGTGATGGCGTAGTGATATCCTTCAAACCTGACTTCTATCTTGTTAGCCCCGTCAGGGTAATCCAGGCTTACTTCGCTTGCCTTTCCCATCATGGTGAAGATGTTCTTCATCTTTGTGATGTCAAGACCAAGTTCGCCCGGTGTAGCCTCATATGTGTTGAACGCTTCGCGCTGGAGGGTGAGGATAACCATTGCAACATTTGCGGTATCGACAGATCTGATCCATACCTCCTGCTCAGAGTAATGCATTCTGCACTCGGTCACCAGAGCAGCGACGGCGTCGATAGAATCACGAAAAGTATCGGCGTTTATTGTTCCTTTCAGCATCTGCGCTCCCTACTATTCTAACAATATTAGTTTGACGCACATATAAGTGCTGGTCTGAGCAATATTTACGAATAAGGTGGATACGAGCGACTTATGGGTTCTCAATGGGGTAGGGACAAGGTATACCAGCAAGCAATGAAACAGGGATATCGTTCCCGTGCTTCATTTAAGTTAAAAGAAATTTTACAAAAAAATGCTGTGTTGCGATCTCAGGACAACGTAGTTGATCTTGGTGCAGCCCCAGGGAGCTGGCTTCAGGTTCTGAAAGAGAACACTTCTGGACTGATCGTCGGAATTGACCTGAATCCGATACAGCCTCTTGAAGGTGTTACGACCCTGGTCGGGGACTTTTCAACACCCAAAATAGTTGCACGGGTTCTCGATCTCCTGCCTGAAGTAAACCTGGTGGTCTGTGATGCATCACCGAAACTATCAGGGCACAAGTCGTACGACCAGGCACGAGCAATAGATCTCAACAAAATGGCACTCGACTTTGCCATACAGGTGCTCTGTCCAGGCGGAAACCTCGTGATGAAGTCGTTCCAGGGTGAAGACTTCCAGTGGATCTACCGGAAGGTGAAAGAGGAGTTCTTCAGGGTCACTACGCACAAGACCCATTCAAGCAGGAAAGGAAGTGCTGAGGTCTACATCATAGCACGCAACTTCATCGCAGGCCGGGATGATCTCTATGATGAGATCAATCAGGAAGAGACGGACCAGGTGACCGATGGCAGTTCGGGATAATCACCAGCGCCCGGTCAGTAACATCCGTATCAGTCTGAATGCAGGGTGTAATCTCAGATGTATATACTGTCATCGGGAAGGTGAGTGCAAGCCTGAGAACCCGATGTCACTTGAGGATATCAGGGAGGTCCTGCTTGCATCTGAGCGGCTTGGGATCAGGTCGGTGAAGTTCACCGGGGGAGAACCACTGCTCAGAAAAGATATCCTTGAGATCATCAGGAGCGTACCTGCAGGTATCGAGTCCTCCATGACTACCAACGGTACGCTGCTCGGTCCGATGGCAATGGACCTTCACAATGCCGGCCTCTCCAGGGTAAATATCAGCCTTGACAGTCTCCGCCCGGAAACATACAAGATGGTCACGGGCGTTGACATGCTTGATGATGCCCTCGCAGGAATAGAAGCATCCAAGGCTGCCGGGCTTGTACCGATAAAGATCAACATGGTCCTTCTGAAAGGGATCAACGAGAACGAGATCGATGATTTCATCAGACTGGTAGCAGATGAACGGCATATGATCCTGCAGATCATCGAACTGATGGATCTTGGTGACTGTCCGTACCACGCAGATCTGTCAGAGCTCGAGGATCATATCGCTGCCTCGTCCAAACGGGTGATCACCAGAAGGATGCACCACCGGAAAAAATACTGTTACGGCGGGGCCGAGATCGAGTTTGTCAGGCCATTTCATAACTCAGAGTTCTGCAAACACTGCAACAGGCTCAGGGTTACGTCTGACGGAAAACTGAAACCCTGCCTGCTCAGGTCTGATAATCTTGTTGATATCAGGGGGAAGAAAGGGGAAGAACTCGACGCCCTCTTCAGGCAGGCAATAGGCCTTCGCGAACCATATAATTCCTGACCGGCAGAGACGCTTTTAATCTTCTGCCACCTACTTTTGTGTATGCTGGAAGTCAACGAGTATGCACGGGTACTCCAGGCACTCTACAACAAATCTCTCATTCTTGAAGACACATCTGACTTTCATCCGGTTCTCAGGTTCTGGTATTTTGACGCAATGGCTCATCTTGACTACTCAATATCGGTTCTCGCGTACAATGCTGATTCGCCCCGTAATCAGATGAGCCGTGAGTACCTCAAACACAGGACAGACGAGGCACAGACAGATCAACTGGGAATATTTCCAAAGTTTATGGTATGGCTTGAAGCCAACCATCCGGATGAGTATCAGAAGTTTCCACTATTTGTTCAGAAGATATACTCATCATCTGATCCTGCTTCGTACAGGTCATTCAGAATTATTCTAAACCCTGATGATCGCAGACCGATGCCTCCTGAAACCTTTCAGATCATGATTGATGAGATGTTTGAACGATCCTACCTCTCTGCCCTTTACAATAATTCTCCAGTTGCAACGAAACTAAACGAGTATATCGGGACCTGCAGATGAGCAGCGCTGATGTCACAGAGATATGTTCAGACCTGGTACAGATCAGATCTGAAAACCCTCCCGGGTACACAGACGAGGTGATCGCATACATCAGGGAGTTCTGTGACGATATCGGATTGAAGACCCGGACTGTCACAAGAGGCAGAAGACATAACCTGCTCTCTGCAGAACCAAAAGGAAAACTTCTCCTCTGTGGTCATGTCGATGTTGTTCCTGCACGTGATGAGGGATGGATACATCCACCGTATGCCGGGCTGATAGAAGGCGGGTTTGTACACGGGCGTGGGTCCACCGATATGAAAGGCGGGTGTGCAGCCCTGCTTGTTGCACTCAGAAATACAATAGACACCGAGGGTGATCCCGGGGTTGATGTCGCCTTTGTTGCAGATGAAGAAGGGAAAGGCGAGTTCGGGATGGAACAGCTTGTAGGGGAAGGGATCCTGAAGCCATGCGACGCGATCATTGCTGAACCCACACCCCCTGCATCACCGATCATCGGGGAGAAAGGAGTACTCAGAACACGTGTTACATTCTCAGGAGAATCCGGTCATGCATCCCTACACCCGGTGATCGGGAACTCAGCGATCGTCCAGGCATGTAGGTACCTCCATTTCTGCCAGAGACTTCATGAACGGGAATGGCCGATCGAATCTGAAGTTGCCGATGCTATCAGAGTTACCGGGAAAGCATTGGAGAGCCTGACCGGACTTTCTGCTTCTGACGCAGATCGGGTCCTCTCCAGAATCATGTACAATCCAGGGTTCATTGAGGGTGGTGAACGGATGAACGTGGTTGCCCAGCATTGCGATCTCTCACTGGACATGCGCATTCCATGGGGATGCAGAGTAGACGAAGTGATCCCACTGATGAAGGCTGCAGCACCCGATGCTGCTATCACGGTGCTGGAGTCTTCAGAACCATCGTTCAGCAGACCAGGAAATCTTACAAAACTTTTGTGTGAAGGGATTGGGTCGGTACTCCAGACACAGGCAGAACCGGGAGTAAGCCAGGCTGGATCTGATGCACGGTACCTGCGGATACTTGGGGCAGAAGTGGTGATGTATGGTCCCGGTGATCTGAACCTTCTCCATTCGGTGAATGAACGGGTTCCGGTGTCTATGCTTGAGAACTGTCAGCAGGTGTACGAGTACGTGCTGAACCGGGTATCAGAGATCTGACCATCACACGGAAACTGCAATAATTTTTTAGAGTTAAATCAAAACAGGTCAATGACCAAGTATCCTCTCTACAAACGCCTGCCCTTCTTCTGATGAAAAAATTGGGATATCCCGATCAACATACACCCTTCTCCTGATCGCCTCGGTCTTCTCTTGTGTCACCGGGTTGTATCCTTCCTTTGTATACTGAGTGTGGTACACCATAATCCCCCGGCGTTCCCATGCGGGAGTCTGTGCAAGATTAACACCGTGCTGAAAACAGATCTCATGAAGTTCACGTGCACTGATGCCATTCAGCCGGCGCTGAACCTCAGTCCTGCCAACTCCGTCCTGCAGGAGAAGTGCCTGGCTATACCCGTTGATATGGTTGCGCCATGCCTCTTTCTGTCGCCAGTTCAGGTACTCTGTAACCATGCCCTTTTCAACAGGAATGATTCGTGCATCAAATGAGATCGGTGATGGAGGTTTCATAGCAATAGTCAGAGAACTTGAAGCCAGTGAGGCGATCACCGAGGCAAGTTTCTCAACGCGCCCCTCAAACGGGAGTTCATCAAGATAGATACTTATCTCATCTGAAAAGGTGTATGCAAAGAGAGGTGCGAACCCGCTTTCAATAAGAAGAGAAGAGCAGACATTCACCATCGCCAGAGAAAATCCGTCATCAAAGGGACGTTTAAGAGATTGACGTGCAAGAAACTGGTGAAAGGCTCGACCATCAAGCCTGACGATAACGGGCGCAAGGGCTTTTATCCCAGTGTATATCTCCCGCTCTTTCACTGATAATCCTGCCCTGGACCATACATGATCTTATGTTTCGGGAGAGGTTGATTAAGAATCTGATTAAATGCTCAATATTGGAGTGATCAGAGGTCAGCATCATCCTTGAACATATTCTGAATATGGCGTATCACAACCACATCAGAGATGCTCTTGACCAACCTGAACGGAATCTTGATACCCTTATGGGTCTTGACTTCGATAACATCAGGATTCAGTTTTCCTGCCGCTATTGAGTCTATTCGCTTTGAATCAATGTCAAGAACGAGGTCTTCCACCTCACCGATGAACATACCGTTCTCAGAGTATATCTTAAGGCCGATAAGGTCAGTAATCTGATTCTTCATACTCCATTGACATTTATATCATATCCATAAAAAAGTAGGTATTTATCCTCATCAGGAACGGGCCACACTGACCGGATCTATGCCTGCTCATGGTATACCTGCAGGACAGCAGCCAGACCTGATGAAGAGATCTCCGGATCCTCAGCCATCACCATCTGTTTATTGATCTCAGTGAATACTGTATTATGGATGGATCATTCAGAATCGGACGACTGTTTGGTATTCCGATCATGATACATTTTACCTTCCTTCTGATAATCCCAATATTTGCCTGGCTGATCGGGACCGACATCACATTCACGGTCTCCATGGTATCAGATCTTTTCCATGTTCAGCTCAATGACGAGTTGATCACGCAGGGGTACATCCCGTACCTTCTCGGATTTGTGATCGCCATTGGGTTGTTCCTGGGCGTATTTGTTCATGAACTAGCCCATTCACTCATCGCCAGACGGGCAGGTATTGCTATCGGCAGTATCACACTCCTGTTTTTTGGGGGTGTTGCATCTATTGAGGATCGGGATACTGATCCAAGGGTCGAATTCTGGATGGCCCTGGCTGGCCCGGCCATGAGCCTGGCTCTCGGCCTTGTATGCATCGCACTGCTCTATGGAACACCCCTGGTTATAGCAGATCCTGCTCTCGCCGGTATGGTCACGTACGTCTGGGGATACCTGGCAATCCTGAATATTCTGCTCTTTATCTTCAACCTGCTCCCTGCCTTTCCGATGGACGGCGGGAGGGTGCTCAGAGCGTACCTTGCACTCAGGATGCCACTTCATAAGGCAACCGGCATCGCATCAACCATAGGAAAAGCGTTTGCAGTCATCTTCGGTCTCATTGGTCTGGTTATCTTCTCACCCATCCTCATCCTGATAGCCTTCTTCATCTATATCGGCGCAGGACAGGAATCAAATGTCACCAGGTACAAGTTCCTGCTCAAGGATGTTACAACAAGGGAGATCATGTCACAGCCGGTTATGTCAGTCCAGCCCGGGATGCCGCTCACAGAAGTGATTGCCATGATGTACCAGACCAAGCATCTTGGATTCCCGGTCATCGACCGGGGTTATCTGGTTGGTATCATCACCCTTGATGATATTACGCGTGTCTCATCAATTGACCGTGATGCAATGCAGGTGAAAGACTCAATGACCACCGATGTAATAACCCTTCCACCTGAAGCTCCGGTGTTTGATGCACTCAGGATCATGACCCAGTATAATATCGGCAGAATTCCAGTGATAGAAAATGGGACTGTTACCGGTATCATCACCAAGTCAGATATCTTCACCGTGATGGAACTGCGTGAGATGTAAACGAGAAGAGGCCGGGAGGAAAGGATACTCCTGCTGCCTGCTCAAATGATGCCAGATCCCTGAACGGACGTTTTGTAAGAACACGGCCCTGTGCAGATTTAGGAAGGCCGGGTATCCATCTGATAACTTTTGCAGGAAGGTCGTTGATCGGAATCGGCCATGGCAGACCGGTTACCGATCGCATCCCATGATCCACGATGACAACATCCAGAATTGTTCGGAGCGGAAGGTTCATGGGAATGCCCACCAGGATCGGATACGAACCGAACTGTCTTCCAAACGAGGTATCGGCCGACTCTTCAATGATAACATTCCGGAGCACAGTCATCACCGGATAGACCTGGCGGAGCATCGGCAGGTCAAAGTGTTTACGAACCTCCTCCTTGAACTGATGAAAGAGATGATCATTCACCGGGAGAGCATTTTCTGACCAGGCCCGGGTCCCTTCGAACGGCATCAGTTGCCTGATGTTCACCCGTCTTACCAGGAGATGCTCATTCATGATCTGGTTGAGGAACTCTCTGTTCAGACGATAGGTGTCAGCGGTCTCACCTGCTAGTCCACAGATAAAGTTCAGACCGGGAAGCAGATGGGGGATGCCACGATCACGGTGTCCTCCGGCTTCATTGACAATCCGCACAGCCTCCATCACCATATCAGGATCTGCCTTGAGATTGTTCGCCCTGACCACCGCAGGATCAGCGGTCTCCATCCCGAACGCTGCAACGTCTCCGGGAGTATGGCCGTTCACGATGACTGAAAGTGCATCCCGTGATGCATCCGGATGTCGTGCAATCGTTCCGGGGTTGATGTTGTCGATATGGAGGGTCTCAAGATCAGGTGCAGCAGCCCTGATCCCGGTAAAGAGCCGTTCAAGGATCTCGGGTCTTGGAGCAGGATATTCCCCGGGTCCTGCATGGTACGTGAGGAGATCAGGCTGGCGACCGAGTCTGAAATGAAGAATTCCCTGATCAGAAAGTGCCTTCACTTCTGCTACGATGCCTGATACATCCCGATACTCAGGTTTGCCGTAGAACGGTTCAGTACAGAACGAACATCCGCCTGACTCAGCGTGCGAGCAACCCCGAGAGGTCTCCATTTCGCAGAGCACATGTGGATAAAGAGGATGATCCCTGACGATACCGGCTCCGGCTGTGGCCCATTCGTCCTCGGCAGAATACGAGTGCGAACTAACCTTATCAGATCCATCCAGGAACGAATCGAGTGCCTGGGCAGGTGAGCCATACAGGAGGTGATCAAAACCGAACTCCTCCTGGCGTATGGCTTTCATCCCTCCTCCCTGAGATGAGCCGAAGAGAACCGGTCCTCCCAGAAATGTGTCGGGACTGTCCGGTCCTTTGAGTGACGATCCGATCTGCCTGATGTCGCCATACCCTGCGGGAGTTCCGCCGAGATATTTCCCTGGAACAGTCACCCCGGCAATCATCACAACGAGGTCAGATCCACCTGCTTTTTTGAGAAATGTATAATCAGCCCTGATCTGATCGATGGTACAGTACCTGACCGAGAACCCGCGAGAGGTGAGGACACCGGCTACGGTCCTAATGTATGGTGATATATATGGAGGTACACCAAGGCAGGCTGGTTCGTCTACATACCCGTCGATGATCCAGGATTCAGCAGTCATATCCGATCTCAGAGAGAAGTCTGCGTGCCCAGATCAGTTTGCCTTTCTTGACAGGAGTGACGGTCTGATCATCACAGTCAAACCCGAGAAGATGAATTGATGATGCTCCGCACTCCTGTGCCATATACACCGCACGATCCCCATCAGAAAAGCCACCAAAATTATGAACATTCTGAAAAGGTCTGGCCTGAGTGGTGAGGATCAGGGGACCGCAAAGCCTGGGAACCCAGGCCTGAACCCGGGGAATGTTATCACCGTGAGCATGAACTACCATTACAGTCCCGCTCTTGTTCAGATCACAGGCGTACTCATCGATCCCGTCGAGATCGGTGACAATGACATCAGGTCTGACCCCACAGGTCAGCAGTACACCTGCTGCCGCATCAGCAGCGATGACAACTCCGGATACCCCTCCGGTCTGGACCTGGCTCTTCAGACATGGGGCATTCCCGCACACAGTAACAGGTTTGCCAGATATCAGGCTCACAAGTTCAACCGTTGAATCAGCAGATGAGAGTTTGGCTGCTATCACTGCTGCCCGTTCATCTTCGGCAGGATCAAAAGAGAAGTACTCACATATCTCGTGGTAGAGGGGTTCCCACTCCTCATACCTCACCGGACTCGTCCTCCAGAAGCCCGACAAGCCGGTAGAAGTTCTGCAGGATGGGCTCGATAACCATCTCTAAAAGCCCTTTCTTCTCCCTCACTGACGAGAAGACATGGAGCGGAATACTCGCTGCAGCCATCGTTGCATGGCCACCGGCATCCCCGAGATCAGAGAAGGCCTCGCTCATCACGTTGCCAAGATTCAACCTGAGGTCACGATTACGGCCTGACATGATGATCGCATCGTCAGTTATTCCATACACGAGTGCCGTGCTGATCCCTTCCAGATTGATGAGGAGATCTGCAGCCTGAGGGAGGGCATCACGGTTACGGACATATCCGACGTTTGAAAAGAGGTACCCGTTCTTGGTCTTACGGTTGTTGATTGCATCGCCGATGATATCGATCGTCTCATGGGCATACTGGGGTGACATGATCTTCTCAAGCAGATCCTCGTCACTGTACTTGAGCAGAAATGCTGAGTACTCAAGATCCCGTGGTGTTACATTTCTTCTGAACTGCTTGGTGTCAGCCCTGATGCCATAGAGCAGGGCGGTAGCAACCATCTGATCTGGCTCGATCTCAAGTTCTATCAGATATTCGGTCAGGATAGTTGCACATGCACCGGCACTCTGCCTGACATCCACAAACGGTGCCCTGATGATACTGCCGGACTGGGGCTCGTAATGGTGATCGATGATGATGTCAACCGGGGTGGTAGGAAGCAGACCGTTGTTGATGCCCGGTCCTTTACTGTCAACAAGAGCAAGGTGCGAGCACTCTGCCAGCGTTTCAGGACGAACCTTCTCCATCTTGATATCAAGCAGGTTCACCAGGGTGCGGTTCTCCTGGTGACCGATGATCCCGTCATACAGAATGCGGGTCTCAAGATCCGGATTAGCTTTTTTTGCTATTGCAGCAAGGGCCATGGCACTGGATATTGCATCAGGATCCGGATTTGTGTGAGTGATGATTCCCAGAATCCCGGTCCAGGATCTCAGGATATCAAAAAGCTGCTTTGAGAGGTGATGCTTCTGAAATTTCTGAAGATGATCGATTGCAGCGGTTGCTACAACCTGCTGTGGATACAGAACCAGGTCGGCACCTTCCTGGATGAGATCCTTCTCACTGATCGGATCAACCGCACGTGCAACCACATGGACCCGGGGGTACTTCTCCCTGATCGTCCGCATTGCCGCACTATTTGCTTCGTGACTGTCGCTGACTACGAATGCAATATTAAAATCAGCGATCCCATGGAGCATTTCAGCATCAAGCATATCACGCAGGAATGCCTCTATCTTCTGTTCCCTCAGTTCCTGAACCCGTTCGGGATTATTATCCATGCAGAGGAGCCTTCCACCTTCCTTCTTAAGCTCTTCCAGAATGAGATACCCGACACTCCCGCACCCGCAGATCAGATAGGTTCTGTTGCCGGGAACTCCCGGGAGGCGATAATCCTGCATAACGATAATATATTAAGCGTTTATACGTTTAAATCAGGCCACGAAATATATTTATTGCAGATATACCAACATGTTATGGCACAAGGGCTTGTAGCTTAGTCGGTAGAGCGACAGACTCTTAATCTGTAGGTCAGGGGTTCGAGTCCCTTCAGGCCCGTTTTTTTTATTTTTGCTCTAATTTTTCTTACATAGTTCTTTTCGGATAGATCATTTAAACCGGATATAGCAGTACACCTTGATCGAAGATGGATATACGAAATATTCATATGCCGGACGATCCTATATGATAAGGCACAAGGGCTTGTAGCTTAGTCGGTAGAGCGACAGACTCTTAATCTGTAGGTCAGGGGTTCGAGTCCCTTCAGGCCCGCTCTTTTGTTAACTTTTTAATTCGTTGCATTTATCTGATTATACCTCGTCTGAGTCCGTATGACAGATACTACAGAATATGTCCGGGTGACCTGTCAGCATTGCGCAGGTGAAGGATGTTGCTTCTGTGACAAGAAAGGTACCGTTGAGGTTACAACTCCTGAACGTATGTGCAGGCACTGCAACGGGATCGGATGCCTGTACTGCGGATACACCGGATGGTCGGGTCTCCGCGGAAAATATGATTAACCGGGATCTGATTTAAGAATCTATTAATAATTTCCTGAAACATCAATCCTTATACAGATGATGCCAGTATGGGGGGTATAGGAGTATGATCACATTATTCAGACCTGATCCTGAACGGATGCGACTGAAAGGGGATCTTGACGGGCTGATAAAAATTGTCAGAACATCTCCTGATACGCCCATGCGGGTAGAATCTGCCCTGGCCCTCGGGAGGATGCAGACACCACGTGCAGTACCTGAACTCATCGCACTCCTTGGAGATCCGGATCCCAGGGTTGTGGATGCAGCCTCTGAAGCTCTTGAGTTCATCGGAAAACCAGCAGTTCGTCCCCTGATTGAGACGTTCAACAGCGCTGATGAAACAGTCACACGCTGGCTGCATCGGACACTGCTCAGGCTCGGCCCCTCGGTTGTTCCGGAGATCCTCGCGTGTACCCCCATCCTGAATGAGGCAGGTGAAGAACGGGCTGCATATACTCTTCTCAGTTATGGCAAACCGGTACTTCCGATCATAGTCAGTGCTCTGGGATCAGAAGAGCGGCGGACTGCACGAATGGCAGAAGCCATGGTCGAGACTGCCGGGCGGGATGCGGTTCCCTATCTCATTCAGGCCCTCGACAGTCCGGATGATGAAGTCCGGGCGCGATCAGCAGCACTTCTTATCCTCCTCGGAGATCAGGTGGTTGTCGATCTGCTTTCCTCATGTGCTCAGGATCGGGACGAAACCCGTGACCTCAAGTTCTATATCATACAGGAGATCGGCAGACCAGCCCTTGAGCCATTATATGATTCACTCAAGGATCCCAACCCGGTCACCTCCTCAATGGCACTCAAAGTCTTCATGGAGATCGGGGACGCTGCCATCGTGCCGCTCATCAGGGGAATATATGACGAAGATCCTGAGATCCGCGCCGTCTCGGAGAACGCCCTGATACGAATCGGAGAGCCCGTTGTAGAGCACCTGATCAGGGAGATTCCACTGCATAAAGAGAGCGACAGAGAGCAGATCAGTTCTGTTCTGATCAGGATAGGAGAGCCGGGACTTCCCAAACTGACCCAGGCACTCTTTAATCCCTCGGCAGATATCGCCAGGACAGTATCAGGAATTCTTCCAAGACTGGGCTCGCTTTCGGCTCCCTGGCTACTCCTGGCAGTTGAAGAGAAAGGTGATGAAGCCACCGGCCCGGTGGCACGCGTGTTCAGGGAGATGGGAAGACTGGCATTTCCAATCCTTGAAGAGGCGATACCAACGCGGGGAGGGAAGACTGCCACTTTTGCTATCAGGATGCTCAGAGAGATCGATCCGGTACGGGCAATAGATCCGTTGATCGATTCACTCTCCAACCACGACAACAGAGTTCGGGAAGCAGCGATGGATGAACTGATGCAGATGGGTGACATGGTCACACCCAGATTCATTCATGTTCTCTCTTCAGGAAATGAGAACGCTGCAATGCTCGCAGACACGGCGCTCAGGCAGATGGGATCTGATGCTGCACCTGACCTTGCAGATGCGCTTGGTGACCCCCTCTCTGCAGATCCCTCAAAGATAAGTTCTATCCTTTCTGATATCGGGACTGACGCTGTGCCATACCTCATCCCTATGATCGTGCCGGGAAGCCAGGGGCAGATTCAGGCATACGCGATCATCAAGAACCAGGGAGCAAAGGCTGTTCCTGAACTCCTCGATGCACTCGGCTCAGCAGGGCCTGATCTTACAAGAGGGATCAAAGAACTTCTGGCGATCTCGTTTGAACAGGACCCGGGAGTCTTTATCGAACAGATGATGAAGCAGGGATCAGGCGCAAGCATGGATGCGGTCAGCGAGATCATCAGGGCCTCTCCTGAACAGGTCATTCCCCATCTCATCGAACTGATAAACACCGGTGATACCGATCAGATCCAGTTTGCAGGCGACCTTCTCGAAAAGTTCGGAGATGCAGCAATCAAGCCGTTGATCAACAGCCTGCGCCAGGAAGAAGATGAAGAGCAGAAACTAGTGCTCACGTCGTTTCTGGTAAAGATGGGACCGGCAGCAGTGCCTGCCCTTATTGAGGAACTGAGAGATCCGATGCTCGTGGTATATGCAGTGGCAGCACTCGGATCAATCGGTGAGCCTGCGGTCCCCACACTGATGAACCTGCTGCGTGATCAGGATCAGGAGGTTGTCAACTATGCAGGCCTCTCCCTGGCTAGAATAGGACAACCAGCAATACCTGCACTCTTCAGCCTCTTCAACGAGGACAAATCAATGGTGCCTCTGATCAGCAGCATCTTTGCCAATATGGGTGGAGTGGCGCTACCGCGGCTCCTTGATGAGTTCAAGGCACTTGAGACTACAGGTGAGCAGGGTAGTGAACGTGGAATCTCACTGATGTCAATGATCCTGGACATCTCGATGAATGATGCGCCACAGATGCACCATCTTTTCAGCCTGAATGATCCCGAGATGCAGAGGATGCTCACCGGCATCCTGGTGAGCAAAGGTACCGCCGTCATCGATCCCCTGATCGGTGCCCTGCTGAGCTGGACCAGGCCGACACCAACACTGGTGCTGCAGACATTTGCAAGCATGAAAGGACAGGTTATCACCCGGGTCCACCAGGTGATGGAGCAGCTCCCGGATCGTGACCTCAGAAGAATTCCACTGATTCACCTGCTCGGCGATCTCATGGATCCCTCATCTGCATCGATCATCTTCAAGGCACTGGAAGATTCTGATCGCAGGATCAGGATCGCTGCGGTTCGTGAACTCGGAAAGTTCGGAAGGGAGGCACTCGACCCGCTCACCAGTGCATTACAGGATGAGGACCGGGAGGTCAGGGTCGCGGCCATCGAATCGATGGGAGATATCGGGCTTCCGGTTCTTGACCAGTTGCTTGGTGCTCTGAAAGATGAGGATGGAGAGATCAGGGCAGCAGCCATCAACGGGATAGGAAAGATCGGCGAGCCTGCCATGTTCATGCTGATCCAGGCCCTGACAGATTCTGACCGGAGGGTGCGGCAGGATGTGGTGCGGCTGCTCCAGGGATTTGGCTGGAAACCAAAGTACACCACGGATCGTTTGAGTTACCTCTTTGCACGCGAGGACTGGGATACTCTCGTGAAAATAGGCCCACCGAGCATGGATATTCTTGCCCGCGGGCTAAAGGATTCTGATCCTGAAGTGAGTAATGCCTGCCGTGAGGCCCTGAAACAGATCAAGAGCAGACTGCCAACTGTCTGAACTTGATCAGATTGATGTGAGATCGCACCGTACCGGTTTATGACAATCGGCAGGGCATCTCACATGAGACATTATATTTCAATCAGAGATCTGGATCGCAGTCAGATTGATCACCTGATAGAGAGGGCAGCCAGGATCGCTGAACACGGTGCTGATGCACAGCCGCTGAAAGGAAAAATTCTCGGACTTCTCTTTTTTGAACCCAGTACCCGGACACGAATGTCATTTGAGTCTGCAATGCTGCGACTCGGGGGTTCATGCATGAACCTTGGCGGTGTCGAGGTCAGTTCAATGGCCAAAGGGGAGACACTCGCCGATACCATCAGGGTTGTCAGCGGGTACGCAGATACCATCGTACTCAGGCACCCGAAGGTCGGGGCAGCAAGGCTCGCAAGTGAGTTTGCAGATGTTCCGGTCATTAACGGGGGCGATGGTGCAGGTCAGCACCCGTCACAGACTCTCATCGATCTCTATACCATTCATCAGTCAATGCCCCTTGATGGAATCAAAATCGGTCTCATCGGTGATCTCATGTACGGGAGGACCACCCACTCTCTTGCCTACGCACTGACCAGATACAACGCCGAGATCCATGCAATCTCTCCGAAAGGACTTGGCCTGCCAGAGTCACTCAAGCATGATCTCAGGGAGACAGGGTGCGCAGTCATAGAGCATGACTCAATAGAAGAGATCATCCGCGAACTTGATGTGCTGTATGTAACCAGGTTCCAGCGTGAGAGGTTCCCGGACCCGGCCTCATTCTTTGACGTTGCAGCAGGGTACCGGATCACACCATCTCTCCTGAACGGCGTGAAGGATCACCTGGTCCTCCTTCACCCGCTCCCACGCGTTGACGAGATCGATCCTGCAGTGGATGCACTTCCATATGCACGATACTTTCAGCAGGCACGCAACGGTGTGCCCGTCAGGATGGCGATGCTTCTCGAGGTGATGCAATGAACAGCGACAAGTACCAGGAAGGGCTGTTGATAAATGCGATCCAGAACGGAACTGTGATCGATCATATCACCGGTGGAGAGGCCCTGATCGTGCTCCGTATCCTTGGGATCACAGGAAGTACAGATGAATGTGTAAGCGTCGCTACCAATGTCGTGAGCAGTGCCCTTGGTAGGAAAGATGTAGTCAAGATCGAGAACAGGGAACTCAAGGACGAGGAGGTGGACCGGATAGCCCTCATCGCGCCAAGGGCGACGATAAATATCATCAGGGAACGGCGGGTCGTAGAAAAGAAGGGTGTTGATATTCCTGATACCCTGATAGGAGTGCTCAAATGTCCAAACCCGTGCTGCATCACCAATACCAATGAGCCGGTAAACAGCAGGTTCTCAGTTCAGGGAAGACGGCTTATCTGTACCTACTGTGACACAGTCATCGGGTCTGATATCTCGTCGCACATCATCTGATCAGATCTGGGACTGGTGATCGATCAGGTGACCATGCACATCGATCTCACCACGCCAGATCCTTGTGCTGGATATCCACTTCCCGTCTTCTGCGAGCACGCACCTGATCTGGTGAATCTCAACGCAGGGACGCTTTTTGTCTCTGCGTAACTGGTTTATCTCTTTTGCAACCGGAAATGTCTCTTCACTCACGATAAGTGCGTCGAACTCTGAATCAAGTGTTGACCCGAACCGGTCATGAAGTTCTTCGATGATCCAGATCCGGGGAAATCCCTTCTCTTCAAGAAAAATAAGAAGGGCTGCCTCCCGTTCTTTATACGGGTGGATAGGATGAGATTTGCGATCCGCGAACTGATCACTGGTCAGGCCGATGGTTACAGTCCCTTCAGGCCCGGCGAGCTCAAAGGCACGACTGATAAGAAACCTGTGCCCGTCATGCAGAGGGTCAAAGGTTCCCCCAACCATCACCTTCATGTCTGAACATGGTTATGTTCACATACGTTTATGGATATTCATCGCAGAGGATGTTCAGTTTTAGAATTACCGGGTCATTCGCAGGGAAGCAGAGAGGTGGTTGATCCTTTTATGCCTTTCTTACAGATATGTACACAGGAGTGAACGGATGTGTTCCCGTGGTATGTCTGGACCACAGGGAGATACCGTACCAACGTATGAATATCCATCAGCATATTCCAAAGGCTGCATTTGTTGCACCAAACGCCACCGTGATCGGAGAGGTCGTTTCAGGCCCTGACCTCGGGGTCTGGTACGGAGCGGTTGTACGGGCAGACAAGGATCGGATATCAATCGGTGCACGCTCAAATATTCAGGATAATTGTGTTGTACACACATCAGCAGGTCATCCGGTTATCGTAGGTGATGATGTCTCGGTAGGACACGGGGCAATTCTGCATGGATGTACGATCAGGGACCGGGTACTTGTCGGCATGGGGGCAATCGTGCTGAACGGTGCGGTTGTCGGAGAGGAGAGTATCATCGGGGCAGGGGCCCTGGTCTCAGAAGGCAAGGAGATTCCAGCCCGTTCACTGGTACTCGGCGTGCCCGGAAAGGTGGTCAGGCAGGTGACTGACGAGGAGGTTGCCGCTACTCTCAAGAACGCCTCATCATACGTACAGCTCGCACGGGAGCATGCTATTGAGTGAAGTTGTTGTCATTGGCGGCGGTATTGCCGGGATCACGGCTGCTCTCGATCTGGCAAATCATGGGATTCACGTCCATCTGATCGAGCGGGAGCCGACCATCGGCGGACATATGGCAATGCTGGACAAGACCTTCCCGACCAACGACTGTTCGATGTGTATTCTCAGCCCGAAGATGGTTGACGCTGCACGGCATCCAAAGATATCACTTCACACCTGCACAGAGGTCACCAGCATTGAGGGAGAATCCGGTGACTTCACGGTACATGTTACTAGACACCCCAGGTACATCAAAGAGTCTGAATGTACCGGGTGTGATGACTGCGTTGCGATATGTCCGGTTGAGGTGTACAACCGGTTCGATGCTGGTCTTGGCGTTCGCAAGGCGATCTACAAGGCACATCCGCAGGTAGTCCCCAATATCGTGATCCGTGACGCAGAACACTGTATCAACTGTGGCCTCTGCTATAGTATCTGTGGGAAGAGGGCTATCCTCAGGGATAATGAGGATGGAGAGGAGCAGGCATACATTAAGGCTGCTGCAGTGGTTATTGCGACAGGATATGAGGTGTTTGATGCCACAAAGAAGCCTTCGTACCGCTATCGACAGATCCCTGATGTAATCAGCAGTATCGAGTTCGAACGGATGATCAACGCCAGCGGACCAACCCAGGGTGCCCTGAAGAGGCTTTCTGACGGTACAAAGCCGAAGAAGATCGTCTTCGTCCAGTGTGTGGGCTCGCGTGACTGTACAGCAGGATCCCCGTCTTGCTCTGCAGTCTGCTGTATGTATGCTGTAAAAAATGCACTCCTCATCAGAGAGAAGTCACCGGAGACCGAGGTGACAATCCTGTACATGGACATCAGGGCATATGGGAAGGGATATGAGGAGTTTTATGAGCGGGCAAAGAATGCAGGGGTCAGATTTGTCAGGGGACTCCCAGGAGATCTTTACCAGAATAATGCTCATGTAAGGGTGCATGTGGAGAATACAGAAAACCGGGAACTGGTAAAGATCGATGCTGACCTGGTTGTACTCTCGGTCGGAATACGGCCACAAACCGATGCAGCAGCAATTGCTGAACGGTACGGAATCACCCTTGACGAGACCGGATTCTTTGCCGGTCTCGATCAGAAGTCAGAACATATCACATCGATCAGACCCGGCATATTCCTCGCAGGCACCTGTCGGGAACCGATGGATATTCCTGACACGGTCGCAGAGGGCGGGGCTGCAGCAATGCGGGCAGTCATCACCAGTATGAAGGGGGAGCATGCAACCCTCTGATACCCCGCTCAGACCAGTAATTTTTTACCCGGATATTCCTGCAATAAAGTTCATTGCACAGACACGGCTCCCCGAAGAATATCATGAAGAGACCGCACATGACATCAAAAGGCTGGCTGAAGCGATACGATGTCTGGACATCAGGGGAGCTCCGGCACTTGGTGTTGCCGGTGCATATGGTATTGCTCTCGCAGCCCTGACATCCACCGCAACAGAACCAGGGAAGTTCAGGCAGGAGGTGTCAAATGCAGCAGACCTGCTCAGGTCAACTCGTCCCACGGCAGTCAACCTCTTTTATGGGATTGATCGCGTTCTGAATGCTGTGCTGGCAGAGCAGACAGTATCGTCGGCCCGTGAACGGGCGGTCAGTGAGGCAGAAGCGGTTGCAGATGATGACAGCAGAACCTGTCATGCCATCGGAGAACATGGCCGGAACATTCTTCCACCTTCGTGCAGGATTCTCACCCATTGTAATGCAGGAGCACTTGCCTGCAGGGAGTGGGGAACAGCACTCGGGGTGATCAGATCCGGAGTTCAGGCAGGAGTAAAAATCCAGGTCTATGCCTGCGAGACCCGCCCGCTTCTGCAGGGTGCAAGGCTTACATCATGGGAGCTGGCACAGGACGGGATCGATGTCACTGTTATCACCGACTCAATGGCTGCATCGCTCATGAGGAAAGGGATGATTGACGTTGTGATCGTCGGGGCTGACCGGATCACAAAAGATGCTGTCTTCAACAAGATCGGAACATACATGCACGCCGTTTGTGCGGATGCACATCATATCCCGTTTTATGTGGCAGCCCCGTTCTCAACTTTTGACGAGGAGTCTGCCGAAGCAGATATCATCGTTGAAGAACGAAGCCGGGATGAGATCGCATGCTTTGGAGGAAGAAAAACGATACCAGATGGAGTGAAAGTATACAATCCGGCGTTTGATGCAACACCTGTCTCACTGGTAACCGGAATCATCACAGAACACGGAATATTCAGGCTGCCTGAAGATCTTTCTGATATCAGGGCTATCAGACAGAGGAGCTGACTATAGGATTATGACCTCTGTATTTGAGTTATATCCCCATTTTATCACCATCATCGGAGAACTTACCGTCCTCTTTGTACTCGGGTGCCTGATCTGCGGATTCATTTTGCTCTTCCTGACGATACACGCAATCCGTTCAGGAAACCTGCTCTTCCCGAAGTTCATGCGTGCAGGCCTCATATTTCTGGAGGGGATGATGCGTGGTCTCTTCAAACTCTTCGGAGTTGAGGATCAGGAGTTTCTGCGCATCATGGTCACGCTGCAGAACACCCTGAATCGAAAGGCATTCACTGACATCCCTGTTTCACAGCGGGCTATCTTTGTTCCCCAGTGTCTTCGTTCGGGAGCCTGCCCTGCCCATCTGCATGAGGAAGGACTCAAGTGTCGCTCCTGCGGGTTGTGCCAGATAGGAGTAGCCAGACCACTGCTTGAGCAGATGGGATACAATTTCTTCATCGTGCCTGGCTCTTCATTCATCAAAAGGATGGTGAAACGGTACAGACCTAAAGGCATCATCGGAATCGGATGTCTGATTGAGATCAAGGAGGGCACAGAGATGGCAGGACAACTCAATCTCATCTCCATGGGAATTGTTACCAGCCGCGACGGGTGTGTTGAGACCGCTGTTAACTGGGATGAGGTATACCAGGTAGCCCTGCTCGGCATTGACCCGAAGAACATCCCGACAGAACTCCAGCAATATACCACGTAATCTTTTTGTGTGAAAAACATTAGAGCGATCTTCCCTGGGGCCCCCAATGGGCACCATTGGGGTTTTTTCTCACCTAAAGAGCACTGCAGATACCAGGAATATCAGAAGCGATGCAAACATCCCGACCTTAATGAGAAGGGAACTTTTGGACTTTTTTATCTCATCAGGAGTGTTGCATCGTAATGCGCGAAATGCACCGAAGAGGATAACCAGATCGACAGGAACTATTCCGGTAAGATAGAAATTTCCCCATCTGAAGAAGAGCATGAGAGATATGATAACCCCGATCACTGCTGCTGCTGATGCAACCAGGACTGTAATGCGGAGCCCATAGAGGATCGGCAGGGTGCGTGCTCCCTGTTCCCGGTCACCAGGCATATCTTCTGTATCCTTGATCAGCTCCCGTGCCAGGATAACACCGAACGAAGCACCTGCTACAGGAAGATTTGCTATCACACCCTCCCACCCCAGGAGGGCACCGCCAAAGAGAAAGATGCTTGCAGAGAGATACGAGACTGCGAGGTTTCCAAACAGAGGCATCACTTTCAGGTGAGATGCATACCCCCAGAGCAGAACTGAGTTTACAACCGCAATGATGATGAGTGGTAGAGGAGCAAAGCAAAACCCGATGATATTTGCTGCAAGAAAGAGCAGCACTGCATATACAAACGCTGTTCTCCTGCTGATCTCTCCGGAAGGAATCGGACGATCCGGCCTGTTAATCGCATCGATCTCCGCATCGTGGCAGTCGTTGATCACGTTCCCGGCAGCGGTGATCAGGAAAACCATGAAGAAGATGATCAGAACCGGTGGTATCAGCGTGCCGGTAGCGATGACAAATGCCAGAACTCCGGCAAATCCGGCCATAACTGCATTGAGAGGCCGAATAATCCTGAAGAATGCAGCAGGTTTCATACTATCACAAAAAAGATACGGACGTGGAGGGATTTGAACCCCCGACATTCAGCTTAGGAGGCTGACGCCATATCCTGACTAGGCCACACGTCCTGCCTTAATACGTGGCATACGGGAAGGTATAAGTCTATCGAACGGCCATTTTCTGAAAGAATGGAACTGGAATTGATAGAAGAAGGGAGTACCTCTCTGTGGGTTCCCAGGCATGACAGTACCGCAGTTTTTCCACCAGGCAGTGCTCCAATCTTCTACAATCCACGAATGGCTCTGAATCGTGATGCAACCGTACTTGTTGCTGCCTGTACAGATCCAAGGACCTACCTTGATGCGATGGGTGCAAGCGGGATCAGGGGATGCCGCGTAGGGCACGAGACCGGGACCCATGTCACAATTAATGACCGCGATCCCGACGCGGCCTCACTTATCAGAAAAAATGCTGATCATCTCGGTCTTGATGCCACCGTCACCTGTCGTGATGCCAATGCTCTGATGTCAGAAGAACCGTTCGACTTTGTCGATCTCGACCCGTTTGGAACACCCGCACCATTTATCGATGCAGGGATCAGGAGTTCGATCAGGATGATCGGGATCACGGCTACCGATACGGCGCCCCTCTGCGGTGCTCATCTCAAGGCAGGGATCAGGAGGTACATGGCCAGGCCAATGAACACCGACTACCATGCAGAAGTCGGGCTTCGGATCCTGCTCGGGTATGCAGCCCGGATGACTGCACGGTACGACAGGGGGATACTCCCCCAGTTCTGTTTTGCCCACGAACACTTTGTCAGGCTGCATCTCAGGCTGGCACGAGGGACCCAGGCAGCAGATCAGACCGTGGCAAGGCTTGGGTACATCTACCAGTGCCCGTCATGTCCGTACCGGACCGAGGGGACCGGACTTTTTCCTGAACAGCAGGAATGCCCACACTGTGGTAAACCACTCAGTCCGATCGGCCCGCTCTGGACCGGAGCAATCCAGGATACAGACTTCCTGTCAACTCTCGCAGAACGGCTCCCTGCCAGCGGTCTTGCAGAGCCTGATGAACTTGAAAAGATCCTGACATGTTGCAGGAACGAGCCGGCGATCTCATACTCATACGATTATCACAAACTTGCCAAGGCATACCGGGTCTCGCCCGGGCCGATAGCCTTAGTGCTTGAGTCACTCCAAAAAGAGGGATTTTCTGCTTCGCGGGTGCATTATTCTGGATACTGCATCAAAACTGATGCCCCGCTTGAGATACTTCGTGAACGTCTTACCGCTCAATAACGATCTGCAGAATGTCCTCATCTGCAAGGGTATGGGTCAGGCCGACACGTTGTGCCTCATGTTTGACTGAATCTCCCCAGATTCTTGCATATCTGAACTTATCATAAAAATCCCGGTGCAGTTTTCTACAGACATCCTCTACTTTTGCACCAAGACGCATGATCAGGGGTTCATCCATGTCGGCAGGTCCTGCTACCGGTTTCAGGTAGAGTCGCATGAATCCAAGGCTGTCATAGATGGCATCCTTGAGTTCTTCCATGTGATATCCGGCAGCAGCTGATATCATCACCGGCTCCATATCGAACCGTTCCGTGAGGTCAGCCTCGATCCGTGTACGTTCTGCTTCATCGATGAGATCGATCTTGTTGACCACCACGATGGCAGGTACATATACTCTGCTTCCCATCAGAGCATCAATGAGGTCATCCTGGGTTGCATTACCACGGATAAGAATATCAGCGCTTGCTATCCGGTTTTCTGTCAGGATAGACCGGACCTCTTCGATGTCAAGGTCGAGAGCACCGACAGCATTAAGCCGAACTCCTCCGCGCGAGGTCTTCTTGATGGTGATATCAGGCTCTGGCACATTAATCCTGATACCGGCGTCGTAGAGCTCACGAAGCAGGACATCAACGTGTTTCTCGTTGAAGACATCCACGAGAATGACTATCATGTCAGCCGTTCTGACGACGGCAATAACCTCTTTCCCACGCCCTTTCCCCATCGCTGCACCAGCAATGAGTCCGGGGATATCAAGAAGCTGAATCTTTGCGCCCTTATGCTCAAGGGCACCTGGTACAACGGTCAGGGTGGTGAATGCGTATGCGGCGGTCTCACTCTCTGTACCGGTCAGTTTATTCAGTAACGTGGATTTACCGGTAGATGGGAACCCAACGAGGACAACAGTAGCGTCTCCTGATTTCTTGACAGCGTACCCCTCGCCACCGCCACCGGCTTTCATAGCCCGGTTTACGGCGTCCTCTTTCATCTTAGCAAGCTTTGCTTTCAGGCGCCCGATGTGCTTGGAAGTAGCTTTATTATAGACAGTTTTCTGGATCTCGTCCTCTATTTCTTTTATTTGATCCTCAATTCCTGCCATATATCCTTATTAATTATGAAGAATCTCCTCATATACTTGTGGTGTAAAGTAGAGAGATCGTGACGATAAATTCATGAGGACAAGATGCAGATGTACTAAAGCGTCTGCTGATATAGTGTAGTTCGGTCAATCATGTTGGACTCTCACTCCATCGACTGGGGTTCAAATCCCCATATCAGCATATTATTTTACCAACCGTTCGCTTATTCTCCTTTGATACTATTCTCACATTTAAACTCAGTGCAGTGCGCTTATTTTCGGGTTTAACGGGTAAATTGATCAGCCTGATTTTGATAAATAAACCGGTTCAAAAATAGCACCATACAGGCTCTCATTTTAGAATATTCCGAAAAATAATCGATTTATATCAGGCCGCTATTTTCAAGGTCAGGTAACATGAACGGTTATATGTCTCACATGGAAAAACAGGAATAGCGACAGGATATGATGAGGGGTTGAAATCTGCGATTTGTCGTTATTTTTATGGAAAATTATGAAATCCCCGGCATTTTTACTTAAAACGCTTACATCAGGGTTTTCCTAGAGTTGAGATATTATCAAATATATCTCTATTTCTTGTTCTGAATGATGATGCGATCGCCTGGCAGGTTCCGGGTGATCACGTTGGGATGTTGTAGACCAATTAGTCCCAACTCTGCGAGTCAGAGGGGATGACATGATCACCCAGATGGCTGTTAACCGGACACCAATTTTCCGGGGGATTTACTATCCAAATACACTAGGACAGTGCCCACTCCACCGGAGGCAGATGAACTGTCAGTCGTGTGATCGGTACCTCCTTGTCAGAAGGCTTGTGTACGGAGGAACTGTATGAGACTGTCCCGGAGGCCGACTATTGAAACCTGTTTCACGAAACGGTGCCCATATCTCAAGTTCGTGAAGTGTTCAGTCCAGAGGAATCGGATCTGTGAATTATCCGGGAAAGGGATCGGGTATCTCCGGGTGTGTCCACTTGAGGAGGAGCATACATCTTATTGAGGTTCTCCGGTTGATTCGGAAAGAACACCAGATCTCCCAGCATCGGAAGAATTTCCGGGCGTATTATCGGAGTAACCGGGCCAGGATATTACAGAAGAGGAGAGAGAGGAGGGATCAACGGGTAAAGAACTCAAGGTATTCTTCAGGGGTTAATCCGGCTGTCCGGATTAACTTACGAAGTAATTCAGGTCCGAGTTCTTTGCCTGAGTGAACGGGTATCGAAAGATGAACAGGACTGCCTTCTTTGATCAGGATGTAATGGCTACCTTCGATATGGTTTACCATCCATCCGGCCCGTTTGAATGCAGCGACGTGGAGATCTCCTGATGCCCGGGGTTATTTAGGCATGAGAGGTTTCAGGGATCTCAAGCGAGAAGGAGAATGTATCTGGAGTATTATTCAGGAGGGTGCAAGTGGCGGTCTTTATCCGGCTGGTGATACATCCGGCAATAGCCTCGTTGATTGACTCAAGAGCTTCTTCGAGGGTATCACCTTCAGAAAGGCAGCCTGGAAGTTCGGGGCATTCCATGACGAAATGCCCTTCTTCATCTTTTTCACAGAGGATTGTTAGTTTCATAGTTGTCAGGATGATTATGATTTATTTTGTAGTATCTTACTTGCAAGGCAATAAACATCTTTGCCATTTTGCGAAGAGTCTGGTTTCAGTGATGTGAAACCGAAGAGTAGCAGGAGTAATCTGATGTTCGGATTTATTGTGACCAGTGAACGGTCGTCTCATCTATTGGAGAAGGTTGGCTGGTTCCGGGTGGAGGGCGATACTGTTGTGATGTACTTGGATGGGTTGGATCATTTCAGATTGGAAGGCCCATGTAGTTACTGTAATTCTTGGGCTCAGCGATGAGATTATCCGGGATAGGGCATGAGGAGAAGCAGGAGTGATGAGTCTATCTGAAAGTGAACGAGGATTAAGAATGAGGATATTGGGTCAGCAGTATGTTGCTCCGGTGCAGAGGGTGAAAAGATTACTGGAGGGAAGGAGAAAAAGGGGGTGGCGTTTAATTAAAAGACTTTAAATAGTTTACTATTGCGTTTTTAATAGTGAGTGAATGAATTATTATTCAATAATCCCTTTTGTTCAAGATCGAGAAATCGAAAAAATTGAAGATGATTCATTTGGTCATAAGGATCTTTCAAAATTATTGGAAGGATTAATAGAATCAAAAAGTAATAAGCCTCCCTTTTCGATAGGATTGTTAGGTTCATGGGGATCTGGGAAAAGTACTATAAAATCCCTTTACCTCAAATCACTTGATGATGATTTAACTAAGAATTCAAAAAATGTTAAAAGATCAGACGAAATTATTTGTTTAACTTTTAACGCATGGAGATTTGGAGGAGAATCCGATATTAAAAGAGCATTATTAAGAAGTGTTTTTTTAGGATTAGGGGGAGATGAAGATATTTTAAATAGTGAACTATTTCAACAAAAGGAAGTTGAAAAGACTATTTCTCATTCTTTCATTGAGAGATTTAAAATAAGAATTTTTTCCACTCTTGAAGAAATTCTCTTTAGGATAGTTCAAATTTTCATCATATTTAGTATATTTTTTTTTACTATCTTCCTATTGGATTACTTCACTAAATTAATCCCCGATTTAATTATTAAGATTTGTTTAATCACAATTTTTACGGTTTTAGTTTTTATTGTATCAATTATACTAAATAGCAAAGACGGATTTTCTATTCATGGAATTGGTAAATTTAAACTCACGAATTATCCTAAACGGACTGCAGAGGAATATGAACGATTATTATTATTTGAAATTCGAAAATTTTGCAAAAAAAACAAAAACGTCAAAAGATTAGTAATATTTGTTGATGATCTAGATCGGCTATCTTCTCATGAAATGATTGTAGGATTAGATGCTATCCGAACATTCATGGAAATACCTCAAAAGGATCTGCCCGATATTGGCATTATTTTTGTAATATCATGTGATGAAGAAAAAATTGCACATGCATTATTATTAAGAGATACAGATGCAGGACTACCAGGCGCAATTTCTAATAATAATGACGCAAGACGATATTTGGACAGAATTTTTCAATATAGAATTGATATTCCGCTTTTACCAAAAGTAGATATGCGGAAATATGGGAAAAAGATAATAGTAGAGAATTTTCCTGAAATAAATTCACATATAGAAAATGAAGGAGGGAATATTGACGATGTTATCGATCGATTAATCCATATTGATGTTTCAAGTCCTCGAAACGTTATTCAACTAATTAATTGCTTCTTTTTTACATGGTGGCTTGCTCTAAATCGCGAAAAAAATATTATTGGTATAGATGAATCAGGTTCCCTTAATGAAGGAATTGTTACATCCAATCCAACGACATTAGCTATTATGTGTGCTCTTCATGTTGACCATCCAACTTTTTTTTCTGATTTGGAAAAAGAGCCAAGATTAATTGAAGCATTTAAAAAAACTTTTATTGATACACCAAATTCATATTCTGAGTTACCTGAAAGGATTAAACATATCCTACTTAAGTATTGTAACAAATTAAATTTGAATATAGAGCATGTTAGTTCAAGTAGTATCGAAGTAAGTCAACAATATTATCCATTGAAACGGTTTATTGGAAGTCTTGAAGGTCATCACTGGCCTGAAAACCTACTCCCATTTTTGCAGATTTCTCAGGATCCATTGACTCGTAAGTATGGTGATAAAGCAAATAAAATAAAAAATTCTTTGGTGGGTAATGATTATAATGAGTTACTTAGTGAATTAGGAGTTTATGATGGGAAGAAAATTAGTTCAAATGATTCTGAATTTATATATTTGTTATTAGAGGATATTAGCAGTGAAACTCCTATTAGAAAAAATAATGCATATTCAATAATTATTAAAATAATTGACAAAATCCCTGAATATTATAATAAAAGAATCATCGAACGGATATCCTCATATATTGTTATCTCCCGTGAATTTCGATCTAGAGTCGGGATTCAGGAAATTGTGCATATTTTTCCATTATTTCATCAAATTGACAAATCAAATTTAGTCTCTAAATTAATAGAGGATGCGTTTTCAGAAGATCATTTTCTATTAACAACACCAAACGGAGAAAACTTAATAATTGATGATGTCAAGAAATCTTCTATATTAATAACCGATATTGTTTTAGATTTTTGGAAGGAATATGATCTTAATCCAAAAGATCTAAAAATTGTCGTTAAATGGCTAATTGAACGAAATATCAGTAATGGAACTGATAATGGATATGTCTCATTTGATCAATTATATCAATGGGTCCATAAGTCAGATGGGCTATTGATTAAAGAATTAAATACAGCATACAGTCGATTAGTAATTGATGAAATTAGGAAACCAGATATTTCTAATGAAATTGTAAAAGGTTTATTAGATGATGTCAATAACGTCTTCAATTTCCTATTAAATAAAAGTGATGAAGTTAACTCCAATATTTGGAATCAATTAGTAAGTCTATGTTCTATTCGATTAAATGAAGTTTTATTATTTTGTACAAATTTTGCTTTAATAAATCAGACAACTGGAAATATTACAAATCTTAATTTATTCATAATAGAATCCATAAATAATATTTTTCCGACTGATTTATTCGATGAAGAATCTGAAGGTAATATTGTTCTTAGTAGTGAATTAGAAAAAATCCTAGAAAACCAATATTCGATCATCAAGAATTCTTCTTTTTACTTATCGGCAGATGCAATTTTATCGTTAAAAAAATTTTGTACTAATTGTTTAGAAATTGATGATTTAATTAAATATTGTTGTAGGATTGTTGAGATTTTACTAATAGTTGATAAAGAATGTGCTGATGAAATTGTCACGTTAATGATGGAGAAGTCATATGAAATTGATAATGATATTCTAATCACTTGGTTATCTCAAAATTTCTCAACGATTGGTGATAACAATCAAAAAATAATTATTAATGCAACTGAAGAGCAATTAAAGGCAGAACCGATACTTCCTAACATTATCACTAAATATAATCAATTCTATAAAAACTTAGATAATACAGTATTTATATCATCAATATTTCAAAACCATCTAACCTATTTAATGACAAAAATAGAGAATAACATTTCAAAATCAGAAAAAATTGTAAAAGACCTCTTTCCAATCCTCAAAATTATTCCCTTCTCAATTTTACCAGTTGAATTTGGAACAATGTTAAACCGGATTTTTATCAAGTCGAGTTCGAAAGGAGATCTTTTTCATTGGATTCTTAGCGAATTTTTAGGAGTTTGGCCAATTAATGCCTTAGGAGGTATTAATTATGATGAAATTTTTAATTTATGTTCTTCTTCTATTCTAAACAATCCAAATAATACTAATGTAATATCAGTCCTAAAAACTCAATGTTTTTTTTACAAAAATAAATTAATTTCAATTGAAGAGGCAGAATCATCTATTGTTGATTCAATTCTTAATATTTGGCCATACTTTCAGAAAGATGCAATTTCTATCATTACCAGTGATAAAATAAAAATTGCTACTTCTCAATTTGAGTCTCTATTAGATACCTATGACTCAATTGAAACTTCAGATATTGATGACATATCTAAAGTTTTTTCTTATATCGCATCAACAAATTCACTTGAGGATAATACTAATAATGCATCTATAATACTTGAAAAAGAACCAATTGGTAATCCTTCATATCCTGATTTAGCATTTCACTTATGGATTGAAAATCTTCCTCATGATCAAATCTCCAATATATTAACCTCAATGATATATCACTCAATCAATAGTGATAGAAACGCTGCAAGAATTTGGACTAATATCATAAATAAGATAAATTTATTTAATATTTCTGAAGTAATGTCGATTATAGAATCGATATTTAGTGATAATCGATTGATTAAAACTCAAATGGAAATTATCTCTAATAAAAAAGATATCTCTTTAATATTTTCTAATGATCATGAATTAAGTCAATTTTCGAAATTTTTGCTTACATTGTTGATTAATTCTAAAAATAGAGAGATAAAGGATCAAATTGGAAACTGGATAATGGATTTAGATAATGGATCTAATATTACTATACCTATATTAAAGAAATACTCTTTGACAATAGATGATCAAGAGATAATATTGAATCTCTTTAATAATGACTTGAAAAAACAAAACCGGTTTAAAAGATATTTTGGATGATGATTCACTCCAAATTGTCGCTTCTGTCGCTCCAATCATCCATCCCTCTCATTTCATCTTCCGGTTTCAGATTTTGGATTATCCATTTATATACTCACCCCAATTTCTATTCAGCCGTGAGAGATCACGGCAGGGGTCTATCAAATAAGGCAGATTTCACACAGACTGCAACGGTGAAGACTGCAGTCCGGAAGCTTGCAGCTCCGATCGGCAGTCTCACCTCCTTCACTGCTCTTGTCCAGGATATCCTGGATAACAACCCATGAGGCTGTACGTCCTATGAAAAAGCCGGAGTAACCCCCCCTGCGGTCTCAAAATCTTCTGAGTCCTACTCCGGCCGGGTCATCTACGAAAACACCGAGGCAAAGACCGTCGGTTCCATCAGTATCAAGGCTCCAACGCCTACAGCCTATCACTGATGTCAGTACGATCGTTGCAACCACCGCCCTGAACACCGCTATGGGTGGAACTCCATCCCATGACCGCCCGCAGGGCTTCTTCAGCTGCACCATCAAGGCTCATCACTCAAATGGTGAACTGTATTCGGTCAGGTTTACCCGTGAATCAGTCACCCTCTCGTCCTATGAGGCTGATGCCATCAGGACCGGGTTTAAACCTAGGCTGACACAGTCGGAATACTCGCATATAAACCACAATATCCCCTTTTTCCCTTTCTGAGGTATGGGAATGAATTGGATTTACATAATAGCCGGAGCGATCTGCCTCTTTATCGGATGGCAGTTCTCTCAGGCTGATATGATCTCTACCTCCATCAGTTGTGATGGAGCGGCTTTGCTGTCCGGATCATTCATAGGGCTGAACCAATCGTACAGTCAGCACCTCTTCACTGATGACCGGGCTGTCCTCTCCCAGGATCTCCGGTTCACCGGACCGGTAGAATCCACCATCCGGGTGAACGGCTCGGGGGCGATCGGGTATGATGAGTAAGCCGGAAACTACCGGATACCGGATGTCTCCCCGTTCCTCTGCTCCTTTATGGGAGTGAAGAATGAGGAGAGGAGATCCGAAGAACTAGTTACATTCGGGTTGATGCAGAACGGACTGATCATCTCGGTCAAACAGGTCGGAGAGGAAGGAACCCGGTCCAGAACATTGATCAACGGAACCGACCAGGTGTCTCTCTCAACCGAAACCCGGAATAATTACACCTCTAAAACAGCCGACTTATGCCGCCGGTCCGATTCAAGTCTCTGAAGAGGTTGCTCTGGGAGGAGGTGAATATGCTGGATGGTAGTCTCTTTCTGGCTCTTGTCTCAACCGGAGCAGCCGTTCTGAATGGAATCGGGCTCCTGATGACCTGGATGATGTACCGGAAACTGGCATATAAATCGCTCATCTTTGCAAGCGAGGTGCTTGGTGCTCTGCATATGGAGGAGGAGAATTCGTCTCCTCCCAGTGAGGTTGTTGTCTATTCAATACCTCTTTCTCGACGTCGTTGCAATTACACATCATAATGTTCCTCCCCTCTATTATCACGACGCTGATATGGTACCAAAGAACAGATATTCCATCATAACAGCAACAATGAATATTCCGATTCCCGCGAATGCTATCGGAAGAGTGTATTCTTTTACCACGGTTTTGATGTCATCCCCGGTCGTCCGCTGAACAAGCCAGAAGAACGGATCTGTTACATAAGAAACAATACATGACCCTGCACTGATCAGAAGGATGAGAGGAATCGGATGGATCGAGGTGATGACTTCAGAACCAGCCAGAACCTCGGCAGTAATTACGGCTGTAACGACCCGTGATCCCTGAGCGGTCTCGATCAATGCGGCAAGAACAAATGGGACGAAAATGATCGGAATCAGATGGGTCAGTTGTTGCAGAGCAACATGTGCAAACCCGCTTTTTACGATTACAAAACCGAGGGCTCCAGCACCACAGATATCAAATATAATGAGACCGGCATGCTTTGCTCCCTGTGATAATCCATGTGCACGAACCGATGTAGGAGCGAGACCAATGGCGGTGACTGTTCCGACCAGCATGATAAAGTTAATCATACTCCCCTGAGAGAGATTCAGGAGCAGGAGGGCGATAGGAATGGAAACCAGGATCGCAATGAACGGTGCCCAGGCTCTCCAGTGGAACCCATTCTTCATATCAAAGTGATCAGAATGGGAGATATCTGGAGGAGATCCGGTTCCTGATTGAAGGATAAGATCCGGATATGCAAACCTGAAATACAGAAAGATTCCTGCCAGGATAAGAAGTGAGAGTGGAATGGAGACAGCATCAAAGAGGATCGGACTCATTCCTCCGGAGAACGCGGTGTATAGCGGAATGATAACCGGAGTCGGGTACACGAGGGCATAGGATATGATTCCCCCGATTGCAGCGAGATACAAGAGGGCGTTTCGCCTCCGGGTGTCTTTTTCAAGCTGGTCAAGGATTGGATTCAACATGATATATGCGGTGATGCAACAGGTGATCGGGACCGATAAGAGATATCCGGACAAGCCTGCTATCACTGGTGGATTCTTTACATATCTGCGAATATCTGCAACGATCTCCTCGATATGATGTTGTTCCTGCAGAAGTTTTGCGATGACTGCCCCACAGAGGATGATGATTCCAAATGCTGAAAACACCTTCCCGATTCCGGCAATGATCCCCTGCATGGTCGCATCAGGCGACATTCCTGCCAGTAGACCGAATAAGACCGCTCCACCGATCAGGGTGAAGAACGGAGAGATCCGGTACCATATACTGACGATAGTGATAAGTGCAAGAGTAATGACGAATGCGATGAGGGGATCCATGTTCTATAGTGATTGTATGCAAAAACAAATATTAATCCTCTCATTAGGTAATTTCGGCATGTTTTCATAACCACGATAGTCCTCTCCGTCATCGTAAATTGTTGGTAGAATCCTCGGAAAAGGTTTTATTAATAAAGTGACCAGAGGCACTAGTCCCAGATTATAATTCGTTGAGGAGATCGGTAAGCGGATGTGCTTTGCATCCCTCACCGGGATGTATGCAAAACTTACGTCCTGATTTTAAAGTCGGTTTAAAAAGATATCAGGTTAGGCTGCGGGAACCATTCGAAGTATGGAAAAAAGGGTGTCAGGAGTAACAGGTAACAATTTCTTTTTCAAGAATATCAAGCCCTGATTGCATCTCCGATTTGGTAATCGTGAGAGCAGGAAAAATCCTGATAATATGACCATGTTTCAGATTTAAGATTAAACCATTATCCTGGCATCGTTTTACGATTTCCGCAGATTTTGAGTCGTCGGTCAGTTCAAGAGCAATCAACAGACCCTGACCTCTCACTTCAGTAATCGCCTTTGGGTACTTCTCTTTCCATTCATTCAGACGTTTGATCGTCTCAGTTCCCAGATCACAGACGTGAGATTCGATATCCGAATCAATCAGATATCTGATAACTGCTTCAGAAACTGCACAGCCAAGAGGGTTTCCGTTATACGTTCCTCCATGATCACCTTTCTGGATACCATTAACAACTTCATCAGTAACTGCAAATGCAGAGAAGGGGAACCCTCCGGCAATTCCTTTTGCCATCGTGATAATATCAGGTTTAGCTCCCTTGCTAGTGGAATAAAAAAGCGGACCGGTCCGGAAAAACCCGGTCTGGATCTCATCAGCGATAAAAAGAACGCCATGTTCCCGGCATACTTCCGATAGTTCCAGAAGATATGATTCAGAAGGGATATTTACGCCACCTTCACCCTGAATTGGCTCCACGATGACCGCAGCCACATCCTGGTCGATGATCTCCTTTACCGCTGAAATATCATCAAACGGCACAAAGAAATATCCCGGCATAAGCGGATTGAATTTATTCCGGTGAACATCCTGTCCTGTGGCAGAAACGGTGCTGATGGTCCTCCCATGGAAACTCATTTCAGTGGAGATTACATTTTTCTTTCCGGTAACCTTTCGGGCGAGTTTGATTGCTGCATCATTCGCTTCTGCTCCACTATTGGCAAAGAATATCCGGGTTAGGTGCTTTGGAAGAATCTCATGGAAGAGTTGGATTAATCGGGAACGTGCTGGTGAATATGTTGCTCCCGAATTCGGGTTTTGTATGATCTTTTTGCTCTGATTGCAAAGTGCTTCAGTGATTATCGGACTGGCATGACCTATACAGGTAACACCCCATCCAGAAGTAAAATCAAGATACTGTTTGCCGTTTTCATCCCAGACATACACACCATCGCCTTTCTCAATAGACAGGTGTGTTTTATCTGCAAATGGGATATAATACGAATCTTCTATGAGAAACGTTTTATTCGTTTCATTCATTACGTTGCCTCTTTAAAAGTAATCTTATTGCCGCGGTAATCTTGTATTATTTTACGCACAATCCGATAAATAATTAGGAGAAGAATAAAATTTCGTTCGATTATGGGATCTGACAGGTTCCCCATGAAGAGACCATCCGGGAGATGTATACCGCATCCCTCACCAGACTATATGAGAAACTCACCTCCTAATTGATTATCGTTCGATTGTATTCACACAAATCCAAGCATCTTCAGGAATGAATCCCAAATATTCATCGCAGCTGGTGTACGTCCGGTATACCATGAATACACATCTTCAAATCCGTTGATGATCTCATCAGTCCCTTCAAGTGCCACCGGGCCGATAAACATCACCGGGATGTTCATCCATTCACGGTGATAGGTGTGTAAGAGATCATTCAACCGGTCTTCTCCTTCCTGGTTGTATGACAGGTTTACCATCTCAACTGGGGTACCCGGATGCTCAGCTATATACGTGGTGAGATACTCGTGTGCCGGAATGCAGGATCCGCAATCGGGATCATAAAAGAATACAATCGGCCTGCCATCATCAGCCGGCTTCGTGGTATTCATTAGGGTATAGACATCTGATACAGTGCGGTTTGCACCGTCTTCAAAGAAGATTGTTGCAGAGGCAGGGAAGACTGACAGAATCATTCCGATAAGGATGAAGACTGCCATCAGGGTTCCTACAGGAAAATTATGTGATCGTATCATGCTCATTCAGGTTTGGATTCTCATTAATTGGGATTGGTCATGAGGGCAACGTATTCGGACAGGTAAGAAAAATAACGAGTTACTGAGTATACCACCGGTATACATCTTCAAAATTCGCCTCGATGTCATGAGATGTTTCCAAGGCTATCGGTCCGATGTACATGACCGGTATGTACACCTTTTCCCGGTGGAATGCTGCCTTGAGCTCGTCATACTTGTCTTTTCCTTCAGTCCCTTCCGATAAGCTCAGCATTTCTACGTTAACATCCGGGTGTTGCTCCAGGTATGCCTGGAGGTATTCATGTGCCGGAGCACAGGAACCACATTCAGGATCATACAGGAAATAAACCGGTTCCTTCACTTCTGTCGGAGCAGTACCATTCGTCAGTTCATAGAGTTCAGGTTCAGTGAGATTGGATACCTCTTTGGTAAAGATCGTCGCCGAAACCGGGAACACTGAGAGATATAATCCGATGACAAGCAGGCATGCCAGGATCCACCGTATAGATGATGAGGTTTTCATAATTTGTGTACTCCATGGATGAGAAATAATCAGACCAATTATTTCAACATTCATTGAATTTTATTTTTCTTGAAATAATAAGTTTCCTTTAATTCACTGATTTGCACGAGTGTGAATGATCGTTCAGGAAAAATAGTATTTTTTTCCTGTTTATGAGGGGAGTTGTGAGAGTATTGACTCCAGTTTTTTCTCAGGAAATACTCCGTCTCCGATGTATGTCGCAGAGGAATTTGAAATGATGATAGTCTGGGGAAGTGACTGAACAACCTGAGTACCGACGGTCTGAATCAGACTTTGAGTAAACTCTTTAGGAGCAGTCACAAAAATACCGGCAAACTTGTTCTTTTCAATATGATTCTTAACCTGAGCGGTGTTCTCTCTCGGATCGATATCTACCCCGAGAATAATGAATTTATCAGGATTATTTTCACTAAGTTTTTTTGTTTCACGAAGCTGCATAGAACATGCCGGACACCATACTGCGAAGGTATGCACTATGATCGGTTTTCCCTGCGATCCAAGTTCTGCAATTGAAGTCTGTTTACCAGTCACTGCGTCGGTGATCGGAATCGTCATCCACTCAATTTCGGAAACGGCAGTGGGTGCAGGTTTCTGTTTCGATATACCATCCCCGGTATTTGTAATACAGCCGGTGACGAGGATGCAGGCAAAACAGATGAGGATAAGGGTGATTTGATCTCGTGGATTATGCATAATAATCTATTTTGTATGAAATGTGCTCGTTGTGTTATGTACCCCTATTGCATAAAGGGAATTACTATCCAGGTGATTCGCTCCGTTCTTTAGTCGGAGGTAATCTTCCGGATCATCTGGTATGGTATCATGTTGAGGGGTGAGATGTTCTGTGGGAGTTTGGAAGAAATATCCATGAGATAATATCTCGTGAACTTTTTGTCCTTTTGAGCAGACACGAATCCTTCGGCGATAAGTTTTTGGACCTGTTTGGTTACTGATGAACCGGCAATACCTAAAATGTCTGCCAGTTCTCCTCGTGAGATACCGGGTGTCTCACTGATAGCGAGAAGTATCCGTGATGTTTTGGATGAACTCTCGAATATTTCAACAATAATTAAATTGTCAGAGAATCATTCCTGTATGTCTGAAGGCATATAATATGACATATAAACAACCTTCTCATCCGGATTATCCTCCCGAGGAAGGACGATATCTACGAGGGAATGATTATTCCCCGGTTGCGGTTGTGATCATCCTCACCACCGATGAAGATAAGATCCCACCAGAACTTGAACGCCTGGTCAGGACCGGGATAGAGTCCGGTGCAGCATTATCAGGAACGGTGCAGACGGCAAATATCGGCATTGAGAAGATTGTATGCAACATTGTCGCGAACCCGAACATCCGGTATCTTGTTCTCGGAGGACCTGAAACCGAAGGTCATCGGACCGGGGATGCCATCAAAGCTCTGATCAAGAACGGGGTCGATGAAAAGAACAAGATTATCGGGACCGATGCCCTCACGGCAAACCTGTATAATATTTCCAAAGAGATGATCGCCCGGTTCAGAGATCAGATCACTCTGGTAGATTGCCAGCATCAGAATGAGTCGGTTATCAGGCAGGCCGTCTGGTCCTGTTACCAGGAAACTCCGACAGAGTTTATGTCATACTCGCTTTATGATCCCGGAGCTTATCCTGATCCTCCATTAAACGGGAAGATCACCTGGAAAGTGACACAGCCCTGGGCAGAACCAAAGGATGAGAAGGAGCGTGAGGCGAAGCAGAAGGCTCTCGACCTGATGGAAAAGATAAAAGAGTCTGCCAGGAAGAAACGGGAACAAGAAACACGAAAAGAGAGGATGTAAGAACACCGGAGTAGACCTCACCAGTCCTGTAGTCTTCATACCATTCTATGACTGAGCATACCCATTCGCCAAATATCAACCGACTCAAACTCTCAATTCTGATCACGGCTCTCTTTTTACTCGTCGAGGTCATCGGAGGATTACTTTCCGGCTCACTTGCCCTGGTGAGCGATGCCGGTCATATGCTCAGCGATCTCCTCTCGCTGATCCTCTCACTCGTGGCCATGATCCTTGCAACGAGTATTGCCACCAAAAAACGGACATACGGACTGCACCGGACAGAGATATTTGCAGGATTTATCAATGCGGTTCTCCTGGTGGTCATCAGTGGGATCATTATCTGGGAGGCATACCAGCGGTTTCTCTCCCCGACTCCCATTCAGGGCGGAATCATGATGGGAGTCGCTATCATCGGTCTTATTGCAAACCTTGCAATCATCCGTCTGCTCCATGGGAGTCATGATCTGAATATGCGGAGTGCATTTCTTCATGTACTGGGAGATACGCTCTCATCTGTTGCGGTCATCGGGGCAGCAGTCTGGATTTATTTCACCGGTCAGGTGCTCATCGATCCCATCCTCTCAGTGATTATCGGAGTGATCATCATCGGAACTGCAGTAGGATTACTCAGAGAGACGATCGCAATTCTTCTCCAGTTCGCTCCCCGATCAGTCAGTTTCGATGAGGTGATTGCAGAGATCAGATCAGTTTCCGGTGTGGAGGATGTCCATCATCTCCACCTCTGGAGTCTCTGTTCAAACATCCATGTCCTCGATACCCATGTCTACTCCTGCGTTCGTGATGTGGATCAGATTGAACAGATGAAACAGGAGATCAAGGAACGGCTCAGGAAGTATCAGATTCTTTATTCGACCTTGGAGTTTGAATGCAACGTCTGCACGACCTGTTCAGTTGTCGAAGAGGTCCGGAGTCATCCGGAGTGAACAGCACAATGACATCACATTCATTGAAAATATCAAACAAGTATGAACATGATTTGTAAGAAATCCTCACTCGTTTTATCGGTGACGTCGTGATTTCAGGAAGCAGTGATATTATTCATAATATCGGACCGCTGGTAAAGAACAGGTAAATAGGGATGATTTTCGGAGATTGAACATATCCAAATCTCATCATTTTCACCCCTTATTCATGTTCCGGAGTGAGCATTTGCTCTCCGAGATCCGTGATCCGATAAATTATCCATGTTCCCTGTTGATCTCCTTCAATGAGATTCCCTTTTTTCAACACGGTAAGGTGATATGAGAGTTTTGAATCTGCGATTTTTACGCATTCTTTGATGACACAGACACAGAGCGGTTGGATTGCAAGAAGATAAAGGATTTTTAGCCGAATTGGATCTGACAGTGCATGATGGATGCTACTCATCTGTGAGATATGAGTTAGAGAAGGGAGACGTTCACAAAGTTCATCCACTCCTATTACAGAATCCAGAATGCCCTGAACCCGTTCGGGTATATCAATTGATTTCATGAATGTGTCATACCGGTAGTCTTGGGTTTGTATTCATGAGTATTTTCAAAAATTCAATTAAATATGAAATGCATTCCTATTAATAAACTATGGCACAGGTTTTTCAAAAATTTCTCTTTGATATAATCTCCATTTATTTTGAATAATGTTTTAAAGGTTATCTGAATGAGGGGTCTTTCATCCGGTAAAAACCCCAACGGTGCCCCGTTGGGGGCCCCAGGTAGGACCGGTGAAAAGGACTTTTTCATGCAAAAAAGGAGAGCGGGTTTGTGTGGGTGGATAAGCTATCTGCATGGGGATGATTGATTCATGTGAAAAGTTCTAATTTTTCTCTATTTGTGATCATACTGATATTTATCCTAATATCATGTTGAAAATAATCCCGGTTATCGTAATCGCAACAAAGAGTATCCCGGCGAAAATCACAAGCAGCCGAATCTTCAGAACCTTCCTGAGAATTATCATCTCCGGCACTGAAAGGCCTATCACAGCCATCATAAATGCGAGAGCTGTACCCATGGCAACACCTTTTTCTGTCAGAACCTGTAATATCGGAATCATGCCAACTGCATTCATATAAAGCGGGATTCCGATAAGAACGGCAAGGGGGACA